>NZ_CP034105.1:0-3735000 GCF_015475555.1 Proteus sp. GOKU | reverse complement strand
AAGCTCTTGATCGAAGCCCCAGTAAACGGCGGCCGTAACTATAACGGTCCTAAGGTAGCGAAATTCCTTGTCGGGTAAGTTCCGACCTGCACGAATGGCGTAATGATGGCCAGGCTGTCTCCACCCGAGACTCAGTGAAATTGAACTCGCTGTGAAGATGCAGTGTACCCGCGGCAAGACGGAAAGACCCCGTGAACCTTTACTATAGCTTGACACTGAACATTGAGCCTTGATGTGTAGGATAGGTGGGAGACTATGAAGTGTGGACGCCAGTCTGCATGGAGTCAACCTTGAAATACCACCCTTTAACGTTTGATGTTCTAACCTAGGTCCATAATCTGGATCGGGGACCGTGTCTGGTGGGTAGTTTGACTGGGGCGGTCTCCTCCTAAAGAGTAACGGAGGAGCACGAAGGTTGGCTAAGCATGGTCGGACATCATGCGGTTAGTGCAAAGGCATAAGCCAGCTTGACTGTGAGAGTGACGGCTCGAGCAGGTACGAAAGTAGGTCTTAGTGATCCGGTGGTTCTGAATGGAAGGGCCATCGCTCAACGGATAAAAGGTACTCCGGGGATAACAGGCTGATACCGCCCAAGAGTTCATATCGACGGCGGTGTTTGGCACCTCGATGTCGGCTCATCACATCCTGGGGCTGAAGTAGGTCCCAAGGGTATGGCTGTTCGCCATTTAAAGTGGTACGCGAGCTGGGTTTAGAACGTCGTGAGACAGTTCGGTCCCTATCTGCCGTGGGCGTTGGAAGATTGAGAGGGGTTGCTCCTAGTACGAGAGGACCGGAGTGAACGCACCACTGGTGTTCGGGTTGTCATGCCAATGGCATTGCCCGGTAGCTAAGTGCGGAAGAGATAACCGCTGAAAGCATCTAAGCGGGAAACTTGCCTCGAGATGAGTCTTCCCTGTCACCTTGAGTGACCTAAAGGAACGTTTAAGACTAAGACGTTGATAGGCTGGGTGTGTAAGCGTAGCGATACGTTGAGCTAACCAGTACTAATGAACCGTGAGGCTTAACCTGACAACACCGAAGGTGTTTTGTCTGAGAGACGAACAGTAGATGAAGTAGGCTTGTTTAAGATTGAATATTGCTGGTTATGACGAGAAATCGATGTAACGGGTAATAAAACCGAATTTGCTTGGCGGCCATAGCGCAGCGGACCCACCTGAATCCATGCCGAACTCAGAAGTGAAACGTTGTAGCGCCGATGGTAGTGTGGGGTCTCCCCATGTGAGAGTAGGGAACTGCCAGGCATTAAATAAGACGAGAAAGCCAACCCAATGGGTTGGCTTTTTTGCGTTTGGTTTTTTTTATAGCTTAAAAAACACGAGTCGCTTGTTTTATATTTAGGCTGTTAATAAGATAATTGCTAAATAATACCTTGGCTCCAACGAGAAAATTGCTCAATTCCCATTCGATTTAATATATAACGAAACCAAACACTGTAATTTTGTGCATTCTCTTCAATATCTTGATAAAGAGAATCGAGAGAGATCCAGCGATAATTCATCACTTCATCTGGATTGCTATGTGGTAATTCGTTACTAAACCCAAGAAATAGGTGATCAAATTCATGCTCTATCAGATCATCTGTCACTTTTTCGTTATACAGAATGGTTCCAATAGATTGCATATCACATTTCATACCTAATTCTTCATCTAAACGACGATGAATGGCATCTGAAAGTAATTCGTTTGGAAGCGGGTGACTACAACATGTATTTGCCCATAACCCACCAGAGTGATATTTAGATATTGCACGTTGCTGAATAAGTAATTGCTGTTTTGAATTAAAAATAAATATTGAAAAGGCTCGATGTAAGGCGCCTACAATATGAGCTTCAAGCTTTGGCATTGTTCCCAGCTCATTATCATTTTTATCTACGAGAATGACAGCGTCTTCCACAAGAAATCACCTTAATAAAATAATATATTGTTATAGCGTGAATATAACATGACTGTATATCAAATAACGATTTATTGTGTTGTTCTTTTTATGGCATCACAGGAATGATGCCTAGAATAAAAGGAAAGGAAGATCTAAGGGGTATAATATTGAACACCAATCTTAATAAGTTCTCTACCTTGTGATTTGCGATGCTTATTTGTATCTCTTAATGAATAAATACAGCCGCAATATTCTTGTTGGTAAAATTGTTCGCGTTTACTTATTTCGATCATTCTGGCAGAGCCCCCTTTTTTACGCCAATTATAATCCCAATAAAGCATATTAGGATAAGGTGCTACGGCTCTTTCACCACAGCCATTTATCTGTTTCATATCTTTCCAACGAGAGATCCCAAGTGAACTGGAAATAACAGAAAAACCATTTTCAGCGGCATAAAGGGCTGTTCTTTCAAAGCGCATATCAAAACACATTGTGCATCGAATACCACGTTCAGGTTCTTTTTCCATTCCTTTCGCTCTTTCAAACCAATTATCAGTATCATAATCAGCATCAACAAAAGGAATATTATGTTTTTTAGCAAAACGAATATTCTCTTCCTTACGAATTAAATACTCTTTTTGGGGATGAATATTGGGGTTATAGAAAAAGATAGTGTAATCAATACCTGAAGCTTGTAATGCTTCCATGACCTCTCCAGAACAAGGGGCACAGCAAGAGTGTAGTAAAAGCTTATTTGCATTTGCAGGTAATGTGAGCTTTTCTCGTATAAGAGTCATCGATGATCCTAAATAGTATTATTTTAGTTGTAAAATGATGCCTTTATTATAGTAATAAATACGTAGATAATCTGCTTTTTTAAAATTATTTAAAAATAACTATTTGTTTTATATAAATTAAAAATAATAAACGAAAATGATTTAGGTAATGACTATCAGAGAGTTTACTAGATTCATATTATGATGAGAGGTAAGATGAAATACTAATTCTGCTACTGTTTGTAGCAAAATCTAAAATAAAGGAATTTAGTTATGTCATCTATATTACCTCGCTCTGTAACCTCGCCAAAAAAATTCTTTATTGGTAGCCAATTACTGTCTTCTGTCGGTAAATACGTAAAAGATTTTGGTGATAACGCATTTATTATTAGTGATGAGTTTTTTTTAGAAAAAGTAACTAAAGAAGCAGTTCCTTCTCTAAAAGAAAATGGCATTGTTTCACTGGTTGAAAAATTTAATTACGAATGTACTGAAGCGGAAGTTAATCGCCTAGGTAAAATTGCCGTTGAAAATAAAGCGAATGTTATTATTGGTATTGGGGGCGGTAAGACATTAGATGTGTCTAAAGCTGTTGCTTATTATCAGCACATTCCTGTTATTTTATTCCCAACTATCGCTTCAACTGATGCTCCTTGTACTGCATTGTCTGTGCTATATAAAGAAAATGGTGAGTTTGATAAATATTTATTCTTACCACAAAACCCTGATGTTGTTATCGCAGACACCGCGATTATCGCATCAGCACCACAACGCTTTTTCTCAGCAGGCGTTGGTGATGCACTAGCAACTTACTTTGAAGCACGTGCTTGTTATCAAGCTGACGGCTTAAATTTAGTCAATCAACGCCCATCGCGTACAGGTCTTGGTTTAGCACAACTTTGCTTTGAGATGTTAAGTGAAAATATTGATAAAGCTATGGATGCTATTCGCCATAAAATTACCACTCCTGCATTAGAGCAAACTATTGAAGCAACAATCTACTTAAGTGGTGTTGGCGCTGAAGCAGGTGGTTTAGCAGCTGCTCACGCAGTAAATAATGGTATGTCTGCAGTCGAGTCTTTACACCGTGTCCAACATGGTGAAAAAGTAGTATTCGGTTTATTAACTCAATTAGTGTTAGAAAATGCACCACAAGAAGAAATTGATGAAGTGATCCGTATTATTAAAGCGGCAGAATTACCACTGACACTTGAAGATATGGGCATGAAAGAATTCATTGAAAGCGAATGGCGTACTGTTGCTAAAATTGCCTGTGCTGAAGGTGACACTATGGGCAATATGCCAATGAAAGTGACTGAGGAAGATGTTTATAATGCAATGATTGCAGCTAACGCATTGGCTCATCGTTATAAATAATTCTTAGCTTGGCAAATGATTATCTTAAAACCCCAAATAGATTTTGGGGTTTTTCTTTAATCTAATGTTGGATTCATTTGGGCAAGATCGAACGGTGTTATCTGATAAACATAGTAGTTCAACCAATTAGCAAACAATAAATGCCCATGACTACGCCAAGAAGCGATAGGTTTTTTACTCGGATCATTATTAGGAAAATAGTTTTCTGGTAATTGAGGTTCTAGTCCTGCTTTAACATCACGATGATATTCATCTGCTAGTGTATTGGGATCGTATTCAGGGTGCCCCGTTGCAAAGACAACTCGCTTATCTTTTGATGCAAATAAATAAGCGCCAGCTTTTTCTGAAGTCGCAAGGATCTCCAAATCAGTATTATTTTGAATAAAGTCGATAGGAAAACCAGCATAACGAGAATGTGGAGCAAAGAAAGTCTCATCAAATCCGCGTGTTAACAGTGATAATGGTGAGCAAGTGTTATGACTATATACGCCTGAAATTTTTTGTTCTAGCGTATATTTAGGTAGGTCATATAAGATATTCAATCCAGCTTGAGCCGCCCAACAAATAAAGAGTGTAGAAGTAACATGCTCTTTAGCCCATGTAATCACTTCTTTTATTTCATCCCAATAAGCCACATCTTCAAATTCAACTAATCCTAAAGGTGCGCCAGTGACAATAAGACCATCGAAATTTTGCTCTTTAATTTGGTCAAAATCACAATAGAAAGTATCGAGATGCTCTACAGGCGTATTTTTAGGAATACGCGAGTCAATACGCAATAATTGAATATCAATTTGAAGAGGGCTATTCGAAAGCAATCGCAGAAATTGATTTTCTGTTTCTATTTTCTTTGGCATTAAATTAAGGATAAGCACTTTTAAAGGGCGAATGTCTTGAATACTCGCTCTACTGGATGTCATAACAAAGACATTCTCTTTTTGTAAACAACTGACTGCGGGTAGCTCATCGGGTACTCTAATTGGCATTTCAATAACCTCTAAAAACATCTAGACATCTAGAAGCCTAAATTTAGCTAATAACCTTTTGAATGTCGAGGTCTTCATGTTGTGTATGAAGAATATTCATATAAGAAAAAGCTATATAGCCAAAATCATCAAGCATTAACATTCCTTTTCTCTGTTTATTATCGATCTCTTCCAGATCCCTCGAGTTATTTTTGAAATTTTGATTTTTGTACAATAAAAAAACACCGATGTAATCACATTGTTAAAAATTATTTAAATAAAAATGGAATTCATTTTTGATTTTTGTAAAAACTGCATTAGTCTTAATCAGGTGTGCAAAAGCTTTTAGGGGAATGCAGAATGTCACAATCGTTAACTACAGAAGAATTAAATTTTACGCAATCTTTTGGTGAACAGGAAAAAGAGATATTAAATCATGATGTTAAATTGTTTTTGACTGATTTGGTAAATCACTTTTCAGATAGACGCCATGCTTTATTAGCTGAAAGGGATAGCTGGAAACACAGAGTTGATAATGGCGAGCTTCCTGATTTTATTTCGGAATCGGATTCCATTATAAAATCGGAATGGAAAGTTAATCCTATACCGAAAGATCTTCAAGACCGTCGTGTTGAAATAACGGGACCTGTTGATCGCAAAATGGTCATCAATGCATTAAATGCCAACGTAAAAGTCTTTATGGCAGATTTTGAAGATTCCTTAGCGCCTACATGGGATAAAGTGATCGATGGTCAAATCAATTTGCGTGATGCCGTAAAAGGCACTATTTCTTATACCAATGAACAAGGCAAATGTTATCAGCTTAAAGCGTCACCTGCGGTATTGATTGCCAGAGTAAGAGGTCTCCACCTTCCTGAAAAACATGTGTTATGGCAAGGCAAGCCTATCGCAGGGGGATTATTTGATTTTGCTCTGTATTTTTACCATAACCACAAAGCTTTATTAGAAAAAGGGAGTGGTCCTTATTTTTACATTCCTAAATTGCAAACATGGCAAGAGGCTAAATGGTGGAGTGATGTTTTTCATTTCACTGAAAAGCGCTTTGGTTTAGCAGTAGGAACCATTAAAGCCACGGTATTAATTGAAACTTTACCTGCTGTTTTCCAAATGGAAGAAATTCTATTCCATATGAAAGAGCATATTGTTGGACTTAACTGTGGTCGTTGGGATTATATTTTTAGTTATATCAAGACATTAAAAAATTATCCTGATCGTGTATTACCCGATAGACAAGGGATCACGATGACTCAACCTTTCTTAAGTGCTTATTCGCGTTTACTGATCCAGACTTGCCATAAACGTGGTGCTTTTGCGATGGGTGGAATGTCTGCGTTTATTCCAAGTCGAGATCCAGAGCAAAACGGCATTATTTTGAAAAAAGTATTTGATGATAAAGAGCTTGAAGCAACAAATGGCCATGATGGTACTTGGATTGCTCATCCTGGTCTTGCTGAAACAGTATTGTCTGCTTTTGATGCCGTATTAGGGGCTCGCTCAAATCAACTCGATGTACAACGTAATGAAAAAATAACAGCAGAAATGTTATTAGCACCTTGTACAGGTGAACGTACAGAAAAGGGCATGAGAGCTAATATCCGCGTTGCTGTGCAATATATCGAGGCTTGGATTTCGGGTAATGGTTGCGTACCTATCTATGGATTAATGGAAGATGCGGCAACAGCAGAAATATCGCGTACCTCTATTTGGCAATGGATCCGCCATCAGAAAACACTGTCTGATGGGCAAGTCGTGACTAAAGATCTCTTTCGTAACATGCTGAAAGAAGAGCTTGAAGTCATACGCCAAGAAGTCGGTGACACTCGTTTTGAAGAAGGTCGTTTTAAAGAAGCGGCTTCTTTGATGGATAAGATCACAACCCAAGATGAATTAGTCGATTTTCTAACTTTACCGGGTTACCAACTTTTAAATTAAAAAAGATACGTCAAAACGTATTTATAAACTGCAAACATCATCACTACTACCGTATTTATAGGAGCTGTTTTTATGACTATTAGTAGATCAGAGCAAATCGCCCAATTAGAGAAAGAGTGGGAACAACCTCGCTGGAAAGGCATTACCCGCCCTTATAGCGCTGAAGATGTCATTAAATTAAGAGGTTCGGTTAACCCAGAACATACCTTAGCAAGACGTGGCGCTCAAAGGCTTTGGTCATCATTAAATGGAAAATCGAAGAAAGGTTATGTTAATGCATTAGGTGCTTTAACGGGTGGACAAGCGTTGCAACAAGCAAAGGCAGGATTAGAGGCTGTTTATCTTTCAGGGTGGCAAGTGGCAGCTGATGCTAACACAGCAGCAAGTATGTACCCTGATCAATCTTTATATCCAGTCGATTCTGTTCCTAATGTTGTTCAGCGTATCAATAATACGTTTAGACGAGCTGATCAAATTCAGTGGTCAAATGGTATTGGTCCTCAACATAAAGATTATATTGATTTTTTCCTTCCCATTGTGGCTGATGCTGAAGCAGGTTTTGGTGGCGTATTAAATGCCTTTGAATTAATGAAAGCGATGATCGAAGCTGGAGCTGCGGGTGTTCACTTTGAAGATCAGCTAGCGGCAGTAAAAAAATGTGGGCATATGGGAGGAAAAGTATTAGTTCCAACCCAAGAAGCAGTACAAAAGCTGGTCGCTGCGCGTTTAGCGGCTGATGTGTCTGATGTGCCGACTCTGTTGGTTGCAAGAACAGATGCCGATGCTGCCGATCTTTTAACTTCAGATTGCGATCCTTATGATAGCTCGTTCTTAACTGGAGAACGTACACCTGAAGGTTTCTTCTGTACTCATGCGGGGATTGATCAAGCTATTAGTCGTGGTCTTGCTTATGCACCTTATGCCGATTTGGTGTGGTGTGAAACATCACTCCCGGATCTGAAAATGGCAGCGAAGTTTGCAGAAGCTATTCATGATAAATATCCCGGAAAAATGCTGGCTTATAACTGTTCGCCTTCCTTTAACTGGAAAAAGAATCTTGATGATCGCACGATTGCGCATTTCCAAGATGAGCTTTCTGCGATGGGCTATAAATTCCAGTTTATTACTTTGGCTGGCATTCACAGCATGTGGTTCAACATGTTCGATCTGGCACATGATTATGCCAAGGGCGAAGGTATGAAACATTATGTTGAGAAAGTACAAGAAAAAGAGTTTGCCGCACTTAATCAAGGCTATACCTTCTCATCGCATCAACAAGAGGTGGGAACTGGGTATTTCGATAAAGTAACGACGATCATTCAAGGTGGTATGTCTTCTGTAACAGCACTAACAGGCTCAACAGAAGAGCAACAATTCTAAGATCCCAAAATATCATTATCTGTTTTTGTGGTGATAATTCAGGAGCAGGATGCTCCTCTTTTTCGTGAGGTTGTTAATGACGCCAGAAGATTTGATTGCTCAAACAATTTTACAAGGCTTTGATGCCCAATATGGTCGCTTTCTGGAGATAACGTCAGGGGCACAATATCGTTTTGAGCAAGCAGATTGGCATGGTGTCCAAATAGCGATGAAAGAGCGCATCCGTTTATACGACAATCATGTTGGATTAGTGGTTGAGCAACTTAAATGTATTCGACATGATATTGATAAAGAAAGTCTTTTTCTACAACAGGTGAAAGAGAATTATACGCAATTATTGCCCAATTACCCTCGATTTGAGATTGCCGAAAGCTTTTTTAATTCTGTTTATTGCCGTCTGTTTTACCATCGTGAATTGAATAAAAAGAATCTTTTTGTTTTCTCATCACAACCGGCTTATCGCTTTACACAAGCGCCTCGACCGTTATCAAAGCAGTTTGTTATTCAAAGTGATTTACCGACATTACTGCAAGATATTTTGTCACGCTTACCTTTGCGACTACCGTGGCAAAATAAACAACGCGATATTCACTCTATTTGTAATGTACTTACTGCTCAGTTTTCTTCTGAACAATTGCACAATGCGGTATTTCATATCGCAAACGAACTTTTTTATCGTAATAAAGCGGCTTGGTTGATAGGCAAAATAGTGATTGATGATCAATATATTCCGTTCTTATTGCCCATTCATAATATTGAGCAGCAATTACTGATTGATACCTGCCTTATCTCTGCGGATGAAGCGAGTATTGTTTTTGGTTTTGCGCGTTCTTATTTTATGGTTTATGCCCCATTTCCTGCGGCATTAGTTGCTTGGTTAAGAGATATATTACCGGGTAAATCTATTGCTGAGCTTTATATGTCTATTGGATGCCAAAAGCACGGAAAAACAGAATATTACCGTGAATATCTTGCCTTTATGAATTTTTCATCAGAGCAATTTATTGAAGCGCCGGGTGTAAAAGGTATGGTGATGTTGGTATTTACGTTACCAACGTATGATCGTGTTTTTAAAGTAATCAAAGATAAGTTTGCACCCCAAAAAACGATCACTGCAGAGCGAGTAAAAGAGTGCTATCAGTTGGTTAAAGAACACGATCGTGTTGGACGAATGGCAGATACCCAAGAGTTTGAGAACTTTGTGATCGATAAGAAAAGAATTAGTCCTGAATTAATGACGATCCTTAAACAAGAGATCCCCAATAAGTTGGAAGATCTAGGTGATAAAATACTGATCCGCCATCTTTATATGGAACGTAGAATGATACCGCTCAATATCTATATGGAGCAGTGCGATGAAAATCAACTTAAAGCGGTTGTTGAAGATTATGGGCAAGCGTTGAAAGAGCTTATTGCGGCAAATATTTTTCCCGGCGATATGCTGTTTAAAAACTTTGGTGTGACTCGGCACCATCGTGTGATTTTCTATGACTACGATGAAATTAGTTATATGACAGATATGAATTTTCGCGCTATCCCGCCAGCTCGTTATCCTGAAGATGAATTAGCAAGTGAGCCTTGGTATAGCGTTGCCCTCAATGATGTATTTCCTGAAGAGTTTCGTTATTTTTTATGTAGTGATAAGCGAGTTTGCCACTATTTTGAAGCTCAACATAGTGAGCTTTTATCACCAGAATATTGGCAGCAACAACAGCAAAAAATTAAAGAAGGGTATATCGAAGATGTTTATGCCTATTCTCAATCGAAGCGATTTACTTAATAAATAGCCCTGAGAAAAGATAAAAATAAAGGTAGGTACAAGGGGATACCTACCTTTATTGGATAAAACCTATTTTTATACAGAGATAATTAACGTTGAGTACCAGCGACGGCTTCTTTAGCTAATTCAGTAATACGTTGGAAATCACCTGCTTTCACGGCATCATTAGGCACTAACCAAGAGCCACCAATACAAAGCACACTTTCAAGTGCGAGGTAATTACGGTAGTTTTCTGGTGAAATACCGCCAGTTGGGCAGAAGCGGACTTTTGAGAATGGACCTGCAATTGCTTTTAATGCCTTAACTCCACCATTAGCTTCCGCAGGGAAAAATTTAAATTCATTTAACCCGTAGCTCATTCCTAGCATTAATTCAGACACTGTTGAAATACCCGGAATTAAAGGAATAGTACCTGCAACGGCTGATTTGAGTAATGCTTCTGTTAATCCTGGGCTGATAGCAAATTGAGCACCAGCTTCAGTGACTTGCGCTAATTGTTGAGGGTTAATTACTGTACCTGCGCCCACAATGGCTTCAGGAACTTCTTTGGCAATACGGCGGATCGCCTCAATTGCACATTCTGTACGTAATGTCACTTCTAAAACTTTTACACCACCGGCGACTAAAGCTTTTGCAACAGGGACAGCATCATCAATATTGTTGATAACAATAACAGGAACAACAGGCCCTGATTTTAGTACAGACTCTGCACTTGTATTCCAATGATCCATGATTGTATTTCCTAATCAGAAAGTGGTGAGCAAATGAATTTGATCTGCTCCTCGTTAAGCCTCAAAACTTGCCTACATTAAAAATCAATGCAACAAGCACCTTGTTCAGCACCTGATAAATGACGGCGTAAATTAACGAATAACTCACGACCACAGCCTGTATTATTGGCACTTAAATCAGGAATTTCATCTTGGCGAGCATTTAATGTTTGCTCATCGACAAGCAACGTTAACTCACCTGTTTTACCATTAACGCGAATAATATCACCATCACGCACTTTGGATAGTAAACCACCATTTACAGCTTCAGGTGTAACATGAATTGCAGCGGGTACTTTACCTGAAGCCCCTGAAAGTCGGCCATCTGTAACTAATGCTACTTTATAGCCTTTATCCATTAATACACCCAAAGGTGGCATAAGTTTATGTAATTCAGGCATACCATTCGCTTGTGGTCCTTGATAACGTACAACAACCACACAATCTTTATTTAGCTCACCGGCTTCAAACTTAGCAGCAATATCATGTTGGCTATTAAACACAACAGCAGGAGCTTCGATAATTCTATTTTCATTAGGTACCGCAGAGGTTTTCATTACTGCTCTACCTAAATTACCTTGCATCACTTGTGTGCCACCATGTGATGAGAATGGGGTATTAATATCCGCAATCACATCTTTATCTAAAGAGCTTATAGCGCCTTCACGCCAATCAAGTTTACCGTTATTTAACCAAGGCTCTAGGGTATAACGCTCAATACCAAATCCTGCAACAGTGTTCACATCACGATGAATTAAGCCTTTTTTCAGTAGCTCGCGAATAATCAGTGCAATGCCACCGGCTGCTTGAAATTGGTTAATATCGGCAGGACCATTAGGATAAATGCGTGCAATAAGAGGAACAACTTGCGATAGTTCAGAAAAATCATCCCAATTAATAATAATACCTGCCGCGCGTGCCATTGCGACTAAATGCATGGTTAGATTAGTTGAACCACCGGTTGTTAGCAGCGCAATAATGCCGTTAACAATAACTTTTTCATCAACTAATTTGCCGATAGGAAGATAATTACCTGAGTTTTCTGTTAAGCGTACAATTTGATTTGCTGCCGCATCTGTTAATGCATCACGTAGTGGTGTATCTGGATGGACAAAAGAAGCGCCGGGTAAATGTAATCCCATCATTTCCATGACCATTTGATTAGAGTTTGCTGTACCGTAAAAAGTACAGGTTCCAATGCTATGATAAGACGCGGCTTCAGCTTCTAATAAAGCATTACGATCAACCTTACCTTCGGCATAAAGTTGGCGAATACGAACTTTTTCTTTGTTCGGCAAACCGCTAGTCATAGGACCTGCTGGAACAAAAATAGCAGGAAGATGACCAAAAGAGAGAGCCGCCATAGTCAGCCCGGGAACAATTTTATCGCAGATCCCTAAATAGAGCGCGCCATCAAACATATTATGGGACAAACCGACAGCCGCTGACATTGCAATAACATCACGGCTAAGGAGCGACAACTCCATACCATCTTGACCCTGAGTGACACCATCGCACATTGCAGGAACACCACCTGCCACTTGTCCTACTGCGCCAACAGCATGTAATGCCGCTTTAATTTTTTGAGGATAATCTTCATACGGCTTATGAGCCGACAACATATCATTGTAAGCAGTGATAATGGCGATATCATTATGAACCATATTTTTCAGGCGATTTTTATCTTCAGCCTGACAAGCAGCAAAACCATGAGCCAAATTACCGCAAGCCAATTGAGCACGATGCACGGTTTGGCTTTTTGCTGTTTCAATTTTTTTCAGATAAGCACGACGAGTCGCTTGTGAACGAGCAATAATGCGCTCAGTCACCTGTTTTACTGTCTCGTTAAGAGGGACAAAGTCGTTCTGAATTGGGTCATGATTTTTAGGGTTCATAATGATGCTTCCTTAATTCACACAAGGGTGATGAGCGTTACTATTAGCTTTAGAAAAAGAATATTTAAATTCGCCATAGTATTTGTTACCGGTAACATTGTTACGGGTAACAAGAAGAGTTGCAATACTCTTAATACGTCTTAAACAACATCTGTGATCGACATCAATTTTTTCAGGTGATAAATAACAGTTTTTTAATATTTGATGGGAATAGAGAGGGAAAAGTCGGTTTTTTACAAAGCTGAATCGTTTTATTTTGGAAAATACCTTCCTTGTTGTTGATGACAAGGAAGGCAAAAATAGGATTAACTTTTTACACCACCGTATTCACGGCTAATTTGTTTTGCTGCTTTGATAACCATCGCACCTAATTCAGTGATACGTGAATCTGTCATTCTGGAAACAGGTCCCGAAAGTGAAATAGCCGCAAAAGGTTGGTGGTGTTCATCATAAATACAAGCACCAATACAGCGAAGACCTAAAGCATGTTCTTCATCATCGAAAGAAAAACCTTGTTTACGAGCTTGCTCTAAATTTTCTTTTAGAGATGAAGGGAGTGTTCGAGTGTGAGGTGTATAAGCCATTAAGCCTTTTTTCTGGAGCAAAGGCAGTAATTTATTTTCTGGCAAAGTAGAAAGGAACGCTTTACCAGCACCAGATGCATGCATTGGTAATTTACCACCAATAGGTGCTGACATTCTCATTAGTGCATTACATTGCACTTGATCGACAATCACTGCATCAAATTCAATTTGGTCAAGAATAGCCAGATTAACGGTTTCGCCAGAGTCTTCCATCAATTGACGTAAAATAGGATGCACCATGACCAAAAGATTACGAGTTTGTAGAAAACTACTACCAACAATAAAGGCGTGTGTTCCTACAACCCATAAGCCTAAATCCCCGACTTGGCGGACAAAACCATGCTGTTGAAGTGTGGTGAGTAGGCGGTGTGTTGTGGAATTAGGTAATCCGGCTTGAAAGGCAAGATCTGTTAGGGCGATACCACCCGGAGATTCGGAAATATATTCCAATAATGTCAGTCCACGGCTTAATGACTGAACAGGGCCTCCTTGTGCGGTGCTTTGAGTGGCAGTTGTTTTCGTCTTACGCACTTTTTTATTTGTAGGGGAAACTGTCATGCATACACTCCAGAAATGCTATCCATATTAATATCTATTATGAACTATCTGGTGTAATAAAACTCCTCCGATCACTGCATTTTTCAAAACAAAATGTGTGATAAGAAATATTTATTAAAAGCATTTATCACTGAGTGAAAATCTCTCATCTTCGTCTTAGAAATCTTTGCAAAAAGATATGGTAGGATAAAAAAACAACGAAATAACAATAAAGAAAAACAAGCACAAAAGCATTCTCGATTAAGAGGAAACAACGTGGCAAACATAAAACAACAACTGGTGGAAGCATTAGGAAAACGTATCTTAGTACTTGATGGCGCAATGGGTACGATGATCCAGCAATATCAACTTACAGAAGCCGATTATCGAGGTGAGCGTTTTGCTGATTGGGATTGTGATGTTAAAGGGAATAATGACCTTTTAGTCTTAACACAACCTCAGATTATTGCAGATATACATGATGCTTATTTTCAAGCTGGTGCTGATATCGTTGAAACTAACACTTTTAACTCAACGTCCATTGCGATGGCTGATTATCACATGGAATCGCTCTGTTTTGAGCTGAACGAAGAGGCGGCAAAATTAGCGAAAGCCTGTGCAGATAAATGGAGTGATTTAACACCGAATAAACCTCGCTATGTAGCGGGTGTTTTGGGACCAACAAATAGAACAGCATCCATATCTCCTGACGTTAATGATCCCGCTTTTCGTAATGTTTCATTTGATAAGCTGGTGGAAGCTTATCGAGAAGCAACGCGCGGGTTAATTAAAGGCGGTGCTGATTTAATTATGGTCGAAACTATTTTCGACACACTAAATGCGAAAGCGGCTATTTTTGCGATAAAATGTGAGTTTGAATCGCTCAATATTGAATTGCCTGTGATGATCTCTGGCACCATTACAGATGCTTCAGGAAGAACCTTAACGGGTCAAACAACAGAAGCGTTTTACCACTCTTTACGCCATGCCGATGCGCTCTCATTTGGTTTAAACTGTGCGTTGGGTCCTAAAGAATTACGTCAATATATTCAAACGCTCTCACAAATTTCTGAAACTTATGTCAGTGCTCACCCTAATGCGGGGTTGCCTAACGCATTTGGAGGCTATGATTTAGATGCCCAAGAAATGGCTGAACAAATTAAGGAGTGGGCACTAGCTGGTTTTCTCAATATTGTGGGTGGGTGCTGCGGAACAACACCTGCGCATATTCTCGCCATTTCACAAGCGGTAGAAGGTATTACACCAAGAAAATTACCTTCCTTAAAAAAAGCCTGTCGCCTTTCAGGTCTTGAACCGTTAGTCATTGATGAAAATTCACTGTTTGTGAATGTGGGAGAGCGAACCAATGTCACAGGTTCTGCTAAATTTAAGCGCTTGATAAAGGAGGGTAATTATCAAGAAGCATTAGATGTTGCACGTCAGCAAGTTGAAAATGGTGCCCAAATCATCGATATCAACATGGACGAAGGCATGTTAGATGCTGTTGAAGCCATGACACGTTTTCTTAACCTTATTGCTGGTGAGCCTGATATTGCTAAAGTGCCAGTGATGATTGACTCCTCTAAATGGGAAGTGATTGAAGAAGGCTTAAAATGTATTCAAGGCAAAGGAATTGTTAACTCCATTTCGATGAAAGAAGGGGAAATACCGTTTCTTGAACATGCTAAATTGGTGCGTAAATACGGTGCGGCTGTTGTCGTTATGGCGTTTGATGAAGTCGGACAGGCAGATACTCGAGAGCGCAAAATCGAAATTTGCCGTCGAGCTTATCAGTTATTAACAGAGCAAGCAGGTTTTCCACCTGAAGATATTATTTTTGATCCTAATATATTTGCCGTCGCAACCGGAATTGCAGAGCATAATAATTATGCCGTTGATTTTATTGAAGTCTGTGCAGATATTAAATCTCAACTACCTTATGCCTTAATTTCTGGTGGGGTATCTAACGTTTCATTCTCATTTCGGGGTAACGATCCTGTTCGTGAAGCGATCCACTCTGTTTTTCTTTATTACGCCGTAAAAAATGGCATGGATATGGGGATTGTAAATGCAGGGCAACTTGCTATTTACTACTCATTACCTGATGAACTGCGTAATGCAGTTGAAGACGTTATTTTAAATCGCCACGAAGAAAGTACAGACAACTTATTGGCATTGGCAGAGCGTTATCGTGGCACCAAAAGTGATGAACAAAATCACCAGCTTGCTGAGTGGCGACAATGGAATGTAGAGAAACGGCTAGAGTACGCATTAGTTAAAGGGATCACCGAATTTATTGTTGAAGATACAGAAGCGTGTCGCCAACAAGCATCAAGCCCGATTGAAGTGATTGAAGGGCCATTGATGAATGGCATGAATACTGTGGGTGATCTGTTTGGTGAAGGTAAAATGTTTTTACCTCAAGTTGTGAAATCAGCAAGAGTGATGAAACAAGCTGTTGCTTATCTTGAGCCTTATATTCAGGCCTCCAAGCAAGCAGGCTCTTCCGCGGGTAAGGTCTTACTGGCTACGGTAAAAGGTGATGTTCACGATATTGGTAAAAATATCGTGGGTGTTGTTTTGCAGTGTAATAACTATGAGATCATCGATCTTGGTGTGATGGTGCCTTGTGACAAGATCCTACAAACCGCGATTGATGAAAAAGTCGATATTATTGGCCTTTCAGGGCTGATCACGCCATCACTTGATGAGATGGTGAATGTTGCTAAAGAGATGGAAAGACGCGGTTTTTCTTTACCCTTAATGATTGGTGGAGCAACAACCTCTAAAGCGCATACCGCAGTAAAAATAGAGCCGAATTACAGCCATCCTACCGTTTATGTACAAAATGCATCGAGAACCGTAGGTGTTGTTGCGGCACTATTATCTGAAACACAAAAAGCCGATTTTGTTGCTAAAACGCGTCGTGAATATGAAGTCGTGCGCCAGCAATACGCCAGAAAAAAACCTCGTACTCCACCTGTTTCTTTAGAGGTTGCACGAAAAAATGCCCTACACATTGATTGGCAAAATTACACACCGCCAAAGCCCAATCAATTAGGCGTGCAGGAAATTACCGCCAGCATCGAAATATTACGTGAATATATCGACTGGACGCCTTTCTTTATGACTTGGTCTCTAGCGGGTAAATATCCTCGTATTTTAGAAGATGACGTGGTTGGTGAAGAAGCAAAACGTGTATTTGCTGATGCAAATACAATGCTGGATAAATTAAGCCGTGAAAAATTATTAACACCTAAAGGAATTATGGGGATCTTCCCTGCCAATCGTCAGGGTGATGATATTGTGATTTATCAAGATGAAAGTCGTCAACAAGTGCTTTTGCAAAGCTGTCATTTACGCCAACAAACTGAGAAAAATGATTTTCCTAATTACTGTTTAGCCGATTTTATTGCACCTGTTGAAAGTGGTATTGCTGATTATTTTGGGGCTTTTGCCGTCACAGGCGGATTAGAAGAAGATGCTCTCGCCAATACTTATGATAATGCCCATGATGATTACAATAAAATTATGGTAAAAGCGTTATCAGATAGACTAGCAGAAGCATTTGCGGAATACCTTCATCAACAAGTGAGAACAAATATTTGGGGTTATAGCCCTGATGAAAAACTCTCTAATGACGAACTTATTCGAGAAAAATATCAAGGAACACGACCTGCACCGGGATATCCTGCCTGTCCAGAGCACACAGAAAAAGCAAAAATTTGGCAATTACTCGATGTTGAAAATCGCATTGGCATGAAACTGACAGATGCTTATGCCATGTGGCCCGGTGCTTCAGTATCGGGTTGGTATTTTAGTCATCCTGAAAGTAAATATTTCGCGGTTGCTCAAATTCAAAAAGATCAGGTTGAAGATTATGCTAAACGCCGAGGAATGAGTGTAAGTGAGGTTGAACGTTGGTTAGCGCCGAATTTAGGATATGAGTCTTAGTTTATTGTCATTTCAGATCTCAATAATGTAATAAATAGTGAGGGGATAGCAATATCCCCTTGTTATTTTCACTGGTCGATCCCATTAAAGATGTTTAAGCTGTGAACCTGTATCAGAAAAAAGGATATTACAATGAACTATACTTTGTACCTTCAGAAAACCCCACCTGCTGGCGTTGAAGTGCCATTTCCTTCTTTAGCAAAAGGAAATTATCCATTAAGTGAAGTTTTAATTAATGCTTTTTTAAATCTGATGCAACTCACAGGAAGCTTAGATACGGATGCTATTTTAGATGAAAAAGCATTCGATAAAGTTTGGTTGAAAGCCGAAATGACACCAGCACGAATTGAAGAGGTTGGTGACTATATTTATCATAAAATTCCTACTTCTCCTGAACCGGTTGAGGAAGAAATCATTTTATTTAAACAGGCGATGAAAGAAGAAGAAGCATTATTAGCCAAAGAGAGTGAGAAAGAAGGAAATCTTCCTATTCATAAATTTGCTACAAATGATGGTTGGATAGTGACGCCAAAAGAGTGTGAAATAATCGCTTCTACATTGACAAAAAAACTACTTGAAGAAAATCATGTATTTGTTGAACAGCTTGCAAAAATGTCACATCTTGCACATCGTTCTTTAGAAATTGCTTTGATTGATTTTGGTAAATTTAATCAATTTGCTAAGAAATATGGCGGTTATCGGGTTTATTAAATTATTAAAAAATAGGCTTCTAAAAAGAAGCCTATTAGAAAAATTTAGTTTGGATTTATTTAAAAGATTAATTAATTTTTGAGTTCACTTCTTTTAATTTATCTAGATGATAGTTTAACATATTTAAAATTTTATCATCAGATAATTTAAAATGGCGATCACTAAGTATGTCTAATTCTTTTCCATATCTGTGAGTAATATTCTTCATGTCTTCAATAAATTTATTTAGATTATTGTCATATTTTTGAAGTTCTTCTATATATTTTCTGATTTCAGTAAGGTTCGTTAAATCTTCATTTTTAATTTCATGGCTATTTATTTTGTCAAGAATTTCGGATTTGTGTTTATTATATTCATTTGTTTTTTTAAGGATGTTTTCATCATCAATGCTTTTAAGTTTTTTTGTTATTCCTTGAAAATATTGATAATGCAAATTAATAGACTCTTTTAATATTTTATTAGCCTCTTTTATTCTATTAAATAACTCGTCTTTAATTGTCAAAAGGGTTTCTTTTTTATTTATTTCACTTTCTTGGCTTATTTTTTTTATATTTTCTTTTTCAAGTTTATTTAGTAGTGTGTTGTATTGTCCTATTGCAAAAATATTTTTATTCTTACACATGTTATTTATTTTCATTATTGATTCAATACATTGTTGATCTAATAAAGAACTATCTTTTATATCATTAGACGAAGTCTTATTTAACTCAATATTTTTTAAAATAGAGAGTGTGTTTTTCTCTGCTATTGTATAACTTTGATTTGAGTTTTCGACCGAGGAAAGCTGATTTTTTATTTTTTTTAAAGTATCATCTGCGTTAGAGTACGTTACTTTTTCTGCATTGTTTTTTATAGAATTACAAAGATTATCATAAATTTTCATTTTTTATTACTCCATTAATAAAGTTAGATTTTGATTCTAATTATTATTAAATGAAGTTCTTTAAAGCTTACACCTTTTCAGTAATAAAGGTTGAATTTTGAGAGAGATAAAATTTTATCTCTCTTCTATATATTGATAATTAGTTATTAATTAAAACAAAGTATCATGCAATTTACGCACAATATTATCCGCATCTTTGCCATCAACTAATAAACATAAATTATGAGTACTTGCACCGTGGCTAATCATACGAATATTGTAATTTTCTAATGTGCCGAAAATCTTAATACCTAAACCATTTACCTGTGAAAGAGAGTTACCAATCACGGCAACTAACGCCAGATCTTCTTCTACTTCAACACGGCATAATGCAGAAAGCTCGGTTAATAAGGCATTCGTTAATAAACTGCCTGATGAATTTGTTGTACCCGTTGTATCGAGGGTTAAAGCAATACTGACTTCAGATGTTGTTATCACATCAACCGAAATATGATGGCGCGATAAAATGGTGAAAATTTCAGCCAAGAAACCACGCGCATGAAGCATTTTCAGGCTATGTAACGTGAGCAATGTTTGCTTTCTACGCAGTGCGATCGCACGGAATACAGGTGGATTTTCTGTTTGTGCACAAACTAAAGTACCGCCTTCTTCGGGAGCTTTGCTTGAGCCAACAAACACCGGAATGCCACTACGAACTGCAGGCAATAATGTCGCAGGGTGTAATATTTTAGCGCCAAAGGTTGCCATTTCAGCTGCTTCATTAAAGGCGATCTGATCGATACGATGTGCTTCTGGCACTATTCTTGGATCAGTGCTGTAAATGCCGGGTACATCCGTCCAGATATCGACACGAGACATTCCCAGTGCTTCACCAATCAAGGCGGCTGTATAGTCGCTACCGCCACGACCTAGTGTTGTGGTTCTGCCTTTTGGCTCTTGACCAATAAAACCTTGCGTTACAATAACTGTTTCTTCTAGGCGAGGTTGAATAAGGCTTTTTGTGAGCTCAGTGAGTTGTGCCATATCAGGTTCAGCGTGACAAAATAGATCATTCGTTTTCATCACTTTTCTAACATCAAACCAATCTGCCTGTATGCCTTTTTCACGCAATAATTCAACGAAAAGTAAAGTTGACATTAATTCGCCATGACTGACAAGCTCATCAGTTAATGCGTCAGAAGTTGCTAATGCTGCTGCTTCAGAAAGCATCTCAATATTTTCAAGTAGGCGATTTATTTCTTGGGAAATAATTTCTGGCTGAGAAAGCTGGTTGATAATCGCGTATTCAATATCACGAACTTGTGAGAGTAAAGCTTCTCGTTGTGAAGGTTCAGTACCTGCTGCAAGTTCAATCAATAAATTAGTAATTCCCGCAGATGCCGAAAGAACGACGACACGAACTGACTTTTGTTTAAGAATAATATCTGCACATTTTTCCATTGCTGAAAAGTTAGCAACACTCGTGCCACCAAATTTAGCGATAGTGTATGGCGATGATGAAGATGAAGGCGTAGCAGTATTATCAGTCATTGTCGTATTCCTTTAGGCAAAAATGAGATGTTGGACACACTTAGGAATATCGGTTATTAAGTAGAGAGTCAATGCAGAGTGAAGAATAATCAATTTAATTAATAATCAGCTCCGCATTATCGGTTTTACCTATGTAAGTAATTAGTACTAGATTTGTTGAATGGTTTTGACCAATATCATCAAATGAGAAAGAATTGACTGTAACTATTAAATGTCAGGCTACAATCTGAGAATATTGGATTGTAATCTTAAGAGAGTATTGTGAATGAAAAATGTAAACCCAACCCAAACCTTAGCCTGGAAGGCATTAGAAAACCATTTTTCGGTTATCAAAGATACCGAGATGAAAACACTGTTTGCTCAGGAATCATCACGCTTTGAGCAATTTTCAAAGACGTTTTCAGACCAAATTCTAGTGGATTTTTCAAAAAACCGTATTACGAAAGAAACATTAGAGAAATTGCAGGCTTTGGCTAAGGAATGTGACGTTGAAGGTGCGATAAATAGCATGTTTACGGGTGAAAAAATCAACCGTACTGAAGATCGTGCTGTATTGCATACCGCATTACGTAATCGTAGCAATGCTCCCGTTATCGTTGATGGCAAGGATGTCATGCCAGAAGTTAACGCAGTACTGAATAAAATGAAAAAATTCAGTGAGCGTATTATTAGTGGTGAGTGGAAAGGTTATACTGGTAAGGCGATTACTGATGTTGTAAATATTGGCATCGGTGGTTCCGATCTTGGTCCTTATATGGTGACAGAAGCATTACGCCCGTATAAAAATCATCTTACTATGCATTTTGTTTCTAATGTCGATGGTACACATATCGCAGAAACATTGAAAAAATGTGATCCTGAAACAACGCTATTCCTTATCGCATCAAAAACATTTACCACACAAGAAACCATGACAAATGCACATTCAGCAAGAGATTGGTTCTTAGCCTCTGCGAAAGAGAGTGTTTTTGTTGCGAAACACTTTGTCGCGTTATCTACTAACAGCACCGAAGTGGCAAAATTTGGTATTGATACTGCCAATATGTTTGAATTCTGGGATTGGGTTGGTGGCCGTTATTCATTATGGTCAGCAATTGGTTTGTCTATCGCATTATCTGTTGGTTATGACAACTTTGAGCAATTGCTGGAAGGCGCTCATGCTATGGATAACCACTTTAGAACCGCAGATGCCGAAAATAACATTCCAATGATCCTCGCGCTGATTGGCATTTGGTATAACAATTTTTTTGGCACAGAAACTGAAGCGATTCTGCCATACGATCAATACATGCATCGTTTTGCTGCTTACTTCCAACAAGGTAATATGGAATCTAATGGTAAGTATATTGATCGTGATGGAAACAAAGTGAATTATCAAACGGGTCCTATCATTTGGGGTGAGCCGGGTACAAATGGTCAACATGCGTTTTACCAATTAATCCACCAAGGAACCAAAATCATTCCTTGTGATTTTATTGCGCCAGCGATTAGCCATAATCCCTTGTCAGATCATCATGCAAAACTGATGTCTAACTTCTTTGCTCAAACAGAAGCACTCGCTTTTGGTAAAAACCGTGAACAAGTTGATGCTGAGTTTGCCGCAGCAGGAAAAGATCCTAAAGCGATGGGATATGTTGCACCTTTCAAAGTGTTCGAAGGTAATCGCCCAACGAACTCTATTCTGTTAAAAGAAATTACGCCTTATTCATTAGGTGCATTGATTGCAATGTATGAACATAAGATCTTTGTACAAGGTGTTATTTTCAACATCTTCACCTTTGACCAATGGGGTGTTGAATTAGGTAAACAACTGGCTAATCGTATCCTTCCTGAATTAAAAGGTAAGGAAAGTGTTAATAGCCATGATAGCTCAACAAATAATCTGATTAACCGTTACAAAGCATGGCGTTAATCGAATAAACTGAATATAAGTAGTTGGTTAGATAAAAAGGAGGTTTTTATAACCTCCTTTGTTTTTTGATTGTTTTGTACCCAATTTGATTTTCTTTTAACGCTTTTTTAGATTATTTATGCGAAATGTTATCAGCTTTTAACTTCCATTAGTCACATCATGATATCCTTATGTATCATGACTCACACAAGCTAGGATCATCAACGCGTGATGATGAATAAATGTTCAAAAAATCAATAATTACCCCTGCACCTATCCATTGGCTACCCAGTGAGGAACATGCAACTATTCAAGAAAGTACATTAAGTTGGTTAATGGAATTAGGCTCAATGACACGGCGATTTGAACAACATTGCCAAAAAGTCACTGTAATGCCTTATCAAGAAGGATTTATTGACCTTATTGAACCCGCTGACGAAAGCGCGTGTTTACCCAAAAGTCAGCGTTATTGGTTAAGAGAAGTGGTATTGTGTGGTGACGATATTCCTTGGTTATTAGGGCGAACGTTAGTACCAGAAGAGACTCTAACAGGCGAAGACAGAAAACTGGTCAATCTAAGAACCGTTCCACTTGGGCGTTATCTGTTTCAGGAAACAACCTTAAGTCGCGATTTTATTCATATCGGGCAACAAAATGGGTATTGGCTACGCCGTTCTCGTTTCCAGCTTTCAGATAAACCTTTATTATTAACCGAGATGTTTCTACCTGCATCACCAGTGTATAAGAAGTAATTAGGGGGAGCTAAAATTGGAGGGAAGTATGACGCAAAGTAAATGGCAAGCATATAGCCGTTTAATGCGTATAGATAAACCTATCGGAGCGCTATTATTACTTTGGCCAACTTATTGGGCTTTATGGATTGCCGCGAAAGGCTTTCCTGATTGGCATATTCTGATTGTCTTTACTATTGGCGTGTTCTCTATGCGTGCCGCTGGGTGTGTAATAAACGACTTTGCTGACCGGAAAATTGATGGCAGTGTTGAACGAACTAAAAATCGACCATTACCTAGTGGGGCTGTGACAGAAAAAGAGAGCAAAATTTTATTTATCGTTTTGGTACTCTTGTCCTTTGCACTAGTTCTAACACTCAATACCATGACTATTTGGCTCTCTGTTGCAGGGCTTGCGTTGGCATGGTTTTATCCTTTCGTTAAACGGTTTAGTAATCTACCTCAGCTTATTTTAGGTATGGCTTTTGGCTGGTCAATTCCTATGGGATTTGCTGCTGTTTCTGAAAGCTTACCGTTAGTATGTTGGCTATTATTTCTTGTCAACATTGTCTGGTCTATTGTTTACGATACGCAATATGCAATGGTTGACCGTAATGATGATATAAAAATTGGGGTTAAATCTACCGCTATTCTATTCGGTCGTTATGACAAAATTATTATCGGTATTTTACAACTGGTGATGTTGGCATTATTGGTGGGTATCGGTATTTTGCTGAATCTGAAAGGTATCTACTACTGGTCGCTATTGTTAGTAACAGCGCTGTTTATTTATCAGCAGAAGCTTATTGCAGAGCGTGAAAGAGCACCGTGTTTCCAAGCTTTTATGAATAATAACTATGTTGGCTTTGTTTTATTTGCGGGTATTTTATTTAGTTATTTTTAAGATAAGTAAGCGCTGAAGTATTCTCTACTATTGAGTAGAAACAAAAAGGGATAAGCAATGAGCTTATCCCTTTTCTATTTCAGTAATCACACAGTTTACTGATTATTCATCAGCTTCAGACTTACTTTTTTCATCAACAGCTTGTACTGAATTGTTATCTTCAGTGATCCCCACGCTTTCAATGGTTAAGCGAATTTCTGGTGACATTAATTTTGCAATCACTTGGTAAAGGGCAGATGCATCTGCTTTTAGGATATCTTCATTATCATTGAGATAACCTTCTTCACGTAGTGTTGAAACTAAGGTAGAGAATACCGCTTTATCAAAGAATTCAGGTGCGTTGATACCATGTAAGACAGAAAGACGTTGTGCCAAGATACGGCTCTCTTTTTCCAATAATGCACGGCTAATTTCAGGAGCAAAATTGAGTAAGGAAAGCGTAATTCCATAGCGTTGCAATGTTTCTCTAACACTGGCAGCTAAAAGTTGTAATGGACGAATACGCGCTGGATTAATACGCAGTAAGCCATCACTATCACAACAAATCAGGCGCTGACGGCACAGTTCTGTAATCAAAGTATTAATGACTTCAGGGAGCTCTTCTTTCTCATAACGAATAAATAGTTCCGCTTTAATAAGAGGGAAGATTAGCTCAACTTGTTTCATTAAATCATCACGATGAATTTTTTCATGATGTAAGACGATGCTTGCAATTAATGATGGAGTAATCATTAAGTGGATTGTGTTGTTGCGATAATAAGTCATTAATACCGCACTTTCACGAGGGAGCACCACAATATCACCCAGACTGTCTTTTTCGACTTGGAACTTATCTGTTTGCAACGCGTGTTCTAATAAGGCTTCAGCATTTTTATCAGACACAATCATATCTGTCGAATAAGGCACATTGCGTAATAATTGCAGATAACAATCGACTTGCTCTAACAGTTGCTCTCTAGTGAGAGCACGCTGGCGAGATGCCAACAAGGCCGTTGAAACAAGGTTAATCGCATTAATAGATGCTGCATTATTAATATGAACCATAATGTTGTCTGCCAGTGTGCTTACTGTTGGGTTTAACCAACTTGGGCGTTGTGGCTCAATGGGATCAATATCATCACGCCATTGCGGAACAGCTTGATTTAAGTATTGGACAACAGAAATCGGTTCACCAAAGTTCACATAGCCTTGACCAAGGTTACGTAATTTACGTAATCCTCTGACCATCTGCATAAAGCCTTCTTTCTCTTTTGTTGCGCCACGTAATTCTTTGGCATAGGTTGCCACTTCCATAACGTGTTCATATCCAATGTAAATTGGAACAACAGAGATAGGGCGTGTTTCACCGCGTAACATGGCTTGTACCGTCATTGAAAGTGTTCCTGTTTTAGGATCTAACAATCGACCTGTACGAGAGCGTCCACCTTCAACGAAATATTCAATCGAGTAACCGCGTGTAAATAGCTCACCTAAATATTCGCGGAAAATGGTGGAGTAAAGCTTGTTACCTTTAAAGGTTCTTCTGATAAAGAAAGCCCCTAAACGGCGGAAAATAGGCCCTGCTGGCCAGAAATTGAGGTTAATACCTGCCGCAATATGTGGCGGTACTAAACCTTGATGATAAAGCACATAGGAAAGCAGTAAGTAGTCCATGTGGCTACGGTGACAAGGAACATAAACGATTTCATGCCCATCTTGTGCGAGTTTACGTACTCGCTCGGCATTATAAACGTTGATACCTTGGTAGAGCTTATTCCATGTCCAACTTAATACGCGATCACTAATACGCACCGCTTCATATGAGAAATTAGCTGCAATTTCTTCCATGATATCTGTGGCATTTTTACGCGCTTTATCAAGTGAGATTTTCTTCGCTTTTGATTCATCTTCAATCGCTTTTTCAATGGCTTTCGATGAGAGCAATTTATTGAAGAGATCTTGGCGTGCTGGCAATTTTGGACCAACAGCTGCTAAACGCTGACGTGAAAAGTGGATACGCGCAACACGCGCAAGTTTTCGAGCTATACTGGTGTCAGTACCGTGTTCGTTCGCCATTTCACGCATTGAAACAGTGGGTGAAAAACGAACAAAGCTATCACGACCCAACCAGAGGATAGCGATAAATTTTTGGATACCGTTAAGCACACGTAAATGTGGAACGCCATTATGGCCTTCACGACCTGGAGAGCGTCCAAACATCACGGAAACCGGCAACATCTCGATATCAAGATGTGGGTTATTACGATGTGCATCAAGATAAGCGTGGAATGTCTTCACGGAATCTTTACGAGGATCAGGCGAGTAGTAACGGAATACTCTTGGGCCGTCATCAATAAAGACATACGCAGGAAGCTTAATTCCACCGATCTCAATAGGTTGCAGCGGATCAGGCAACCCTAATGAAAGACACTGCTGTCGTAATGTCAGTAAGTCCGCCTTTGAATGATAAGGCAGAACGTAAAGGAAAGATCGCGACGTATCTAACCCTAATTCAGTGATAGGATCAGTCGGAACTCGTTTGCTTTTTACCAGTAATTTTAGTGGTAAATTCAATGTGTTATAATATAGTTTACGCCAAGCTGACATAAATAGTTGTAGCCTCTTATTAGCAATACTTCGAAAGCATAACAGAAAGTCTTTCGTAGATCTGTGGTGCTGTGACAATATTAATAGAGAAAAGTGGCAAAATAATCGTTTGTTTTCGATAGAGTTTATTATGGCTAATCAAAATAAAGGTCTTACCCGAATCATCAAAGCTGGTGGCTATTCATACAAGGGCATTCGTGCCGCTTGGATTAATGAAGCCGCTTTTAGACAAGAAGCAATTGTGACCTTGGTTGCAATTATCCTTTCATTTTTCATCGATGTCAGTGGTCTAGAGCGCATTTTACTCATTGGTTCCGTTGTATTGGTTGTGATCTTGGAACTGGTAAATAGTGCAATAGAAGCCGTTGTCGATCGAATTGGATCTGAATACCACGAATTATCCGGACGTGCAAAAGATATGGGTTCTGCCGCCGTTCTGATTGCTATTATATTGGGATTATTTACTTGGGTAACCATTCTTTGGGGGCATTTCTTCGCATAAAGTTAAAAAATTCGATTTTTGTCGAAAAATAATCCAAAGATGCGTGTTTTATATTCATTTAAGGTTTCAAATCGTCATATACCTGTATATACTCACAGTCTGACTGTATAAACAAACAGGGGGCGGAATGAAAGCATTAACTGCAAGGCAGCAGCAGGTTTACGATTTGGTTCGTGATCACATTTCGCAAACGGGTATGCCACCAACACGGGCTGAAATAGCTTCCCAACTTGGGTTTCGCTCACCAAATGCGGCAGAAGAGCACTTGAAAGCTCTTGCTCGTAAAGGCGTGATAGAAATTGTCTCTGGTGCATCCAGAGGTATCCGTTTGCTAATGGAAGAAGAGCCAGAAGGACTGCCATTAATTGGGCGAGTCGCTGCTGGTGAACCACTTTTAGCACAAGAGCATATTGAAAGCCACTATCAAGTTGACCCAATGCTATTTAAACCAAGTGCAGATTTTTTATTGCGCGTTAATGGTATGTCGATGAAAGATATTGGTATTATGGATGGCGATTTACTTGCTGTGCATAAAACGCAAGATGTTCACAACGGGCAAGTTATTGTGGCTCGTATTGAAGATGAAGTGACAGTAAAGCGCTTTAAGAAAAGCGGTAATAAAATTGAACTTCATGCAGAAAACCCAGAGTTTTCACCTATTATCGTCGATTTACGCGAACAAAGCTTTACTGTGGAAGGTTTAGCAGTAGGGGTTATTCGTAACGGCGAATGGCTGTAATTTATACCAAAATAAGTCAATACAACTTATTTTAAAAAGATGCAGATGATGTGTAAAACCACAAAATCATCTGCATTTTTTATTTCTGATTTGTATAAAAAAACACCATCGCACTACAAATGTAATTACAATATGATGTGTTTTAATTACGGAGGTGCTTATGACAACGATACAAGTTAGAGTAGACGATGAGCTCAAAAAAAGAAGCTTATCAAGTATTTGAAAAAATGAACCTGTCTCCTTCAGATGCCATAAGGTTATTTCTACGTTATGTTTCTGAAAATGAAAAATTACCTTTCTCAGAAGTTTCTGTCGTTGTTGGGGAGCTGGATGAAGATGAGGATATTTTAGCTGTTGTACGTGAACGTTTGAAAAAACCAAGTAAACGTATAAGCGTAAATATTGATGATCTTTAATCGTGAGTTTGATAATCGTGCCTTGAAAGAATGGCAGAAACTCGATCAAAGCATTAAAGAGCAGTTTAAAAAGAAATTAAAAAATTGCAGGAAAACCCTTATATAGAGTCAGCTCGCTTAAAAGGTGATCTCGCGGGTTGCTATAAGATTAAATTACGAGCATCTAGTTTTCGATTGATTTACCAAGTTATTGATTCTGAAGTTGTGATTTTAGTTATTGCTGTTGGTAAATGTGAAGAGAGTAAAGCTTATTCATTAGCTGAAGTGAGAATTCAAAAGAACAACATGTATTAGCCAGCATTTAGCTGGCTTTTTGTTTTTATAAGCTCAACGAGGCTTATAGTCGCCGGTTTTTTTCTGTTTAAGATTATCATCCATACTGTGATCATGATGACAACCTTCAGGATGTGTACACTCTTGTGCTTCGTGGCACTGTGAACATAATCCATGAATTTCAATGACACTATGTCGTAAATGAAATCCACTCTCTTTTGCTAGTAATGAAATTGCATCTTCGATTTTATGGCTATTCTTTTCAGTGACAGATAAACAGCGGTCACAAATTAGCATTACTGACGTATGTTCAACATCATCAAAATGATGGCAAAGCACATAGCTGTTAGTGGATTCTATTTTATGGATAAATCCTTGCTCAAGTAAAAACTCTAACCCACGATAGACAGTAGGTGGTTTTGCTTGTGGCTCAACTTGGCGTAATAAATCCAATAAATCGTATGCGCTGATAGCAGAAGGCTGCTGCATAATCAGACGTAATACTGCCAGACGTTGTGAAGTCAGGCGAACACCTCGTTTCTGGCAGATCTTTTCTGCCTGAGCGAGCAATTTCTCTTCATTCATGGGGATAAGATGCTCTCAGACGTTGTTAATGACACAGATCCTATCATATTTTTCAAGAGTAAACCTTTGTGTAAAGTGGGGTTTTATGAAAATAACTGTGGGATTACGTCCTTTTTTAAAAGTATCTGTTGTTAGATAAAAGAACATGTTTTCTTTCAATATAAAGAATGAGTCTTTAGAAAGAGAGATAAACACATGAAAAGTTTATTGTGTAGAGCGAATTTATTCTATGTAAACTAGATTGTGTTATATGGAGAAATGGTTTTTCATGATGATAAGTACTGATAGCCAGCAACAAAAAACCCAGCCTAAGCTGGGTTAATTTTTTAGATAATTTTAGATAAATTGTTCCGAAATACGATCAGAACGGGATATCGTCATCAAAATCCATTGGTGGTTCATTATTTGGCACTGGTGCCGCAGCAGGTTGTTGTGCTGGGCGAGATTGTGCACCACCGCTAAATTGTTGTGATGCTTGTGGCTGTTGTGGTTGACCCCAACCGCCTTGACCACCTTGAGAAGGTGCGCCATCTTGACCGCCACGGCCGCCTAACATCTGCATTGAGCCGCCAACGTTAACAACAACTTCAGTGCTATATCTGTCTTGACCGCTCTGGTCTTGCCATTTACGTGTTTGTAATTGACCTTCGATATACACTTGTGAACCTTTACGCAGATATTCGCCTGCAATTTCCGCTAATTTGCCGAAAATTACCACACGGTGCCACTCGGTTTTTTCTTTCATTTCACCGGTTTGTTTATCGCGCCAGCTTTCTGATGTTGCCAGTGTTAAGTTGGCAACTGCACCGCCACTTGGCATATAACGGATTTCTGGATCCTGCCCTAAATTACCGATAAGAATAACTTTGTTTACGCCTCTGCTCGCCATGTGAGGTACTCCTGCGAAAGTAAATTTTTTGAAATCATAAGCGAATAAGTTTATCACGTACGCTAAAATTTGAATATGACGTGTGATGAATTTCTCAATTGTGAACATTGTCGAAATTTTTCTGTCTCAAAATGACAGAGTTACATCACCATTCAATTTCACTATATATACTGTATATCCATTCAGTTAACTTTGTGTCATAATTATCCGATTCTTTCTTTTTCGGCGACTCTCTCAATCCGGGATATATTCATGGATAAAATCGAAGTACGGGGCGCTCGCACCCATAATCTAAAAAATATCAACTTGATCATTCCTCGCGATAAACTGATTGTTATTACGGGGCTTTCTGGTTCAGGTAAATCTTCTTTAGCCTTTGATACGCTTTATGCAGAAGGGCAGCGACGCTATGTAGAATCGCTTTCTGCTTATGCTCGTCAGTTTCTTTCGTTGATGGAAAAACCTGACGTTGACCATATTGAAGGTTTATCTCCCGCTATTTCGATTGAGCAGAAATCTACGTCGCACAACCCACGTTCGACGGTGGGAACGATTACAGAAATTCACGACTACCTACGTCTCTTATTTGCACGTGTTGGTGAACCTCGTTGTCCTGATCATGACATTCCGCTCGCCGCTCAGACGGTCAGCCAAATGGTTGATAATGTACTTGAGCAACCTGAAGGCAAGCGCTTAATGCTTTTAGCACCAGTGGTGAAAGAGCGTAAAGGCGAGCATATTAAGTTACTTAATAATCTTGCCGCTCAAGGTTATATTCGTGCTCGTATTGATGGTGAAGTGTGCGATCTCTCTGATCCACCAACATTAGAATTACAGAAAAAACATACCATTGAAGTGGTTATTGACCGCTTTAAGGTTCGTGACGATCTAGCTCAACGTTTAGCTGAATCTTTTGAAACCGCATTAGAGCTTTCTGGTGGTACCGCCGTTATCTCTGATATGGATGATAGCAATGCAGATGATATTGTTTTTTCTGCAAACTTTGCTTGCCCGATTTGTGGTTACAGCATGAGTGAGCTAGAGCCTCGTTTATTCTCCTTTAATAACCCCGCTGGTGCTTGTCCAACTTGTGATGGCTTAGGTGTTCAGCAATTTTTTGATCCTGAATTAGTGATCCAAAATAGAGAGATTTCTCTTGCTGGTGGCGCAATTAAAGGATGGGATCGTCGTAATTTCTACTATTTCCAGATGCTTCGCTCATTGGGTGAACATTATCATTTTGATGTTGAAGCGCCATTTGATTCGTTACCAGATAATATCCAGAAAGTCATTTTAACGGGTTCAGGCAAAGAGAATATTGAATTTAAATACACAAACGATCGTGGCGATGTTGTTGTTCGTCATCATCCTTTTGAAGGTGTATTAAATAATATGGAACGCCGTTACCGCGAGACAGAATCTAGTGCGGTGCGTGAAGAACTTTCTAAATATATTAGTAATCGCTCATGTGCCTCTTGTGGTGGTACACGTTTACGCCGAGAAGCACGTCATGTGTATGTTGAAAATACAACATTGCCAGAAATAGCCGATTACAGCATTGGTCATGCAATGACCTTTTTCCAAAATCTGAAATTGAGCGGTCAACGCGCGAAGATTGCAGAAAAAGTCTTAAAAGAGATTAGTGACCGACTAAAATTCTTGGTAAATGTGGGATTAAATTACCTCACACTTTCTCGTTCAGCTGAAACATTATCAGGTGGTGAAGCACAACGTATTCGTTTAGCGAGCCAGATTGGTGCGGGATTAGTTGGTGTTATGTATGTGCTGGATGAACCTTCAATTGGCTTGCATCAACGAGATAACGATCGCTTACTTGAAACGCTGATCCACTTACGTAATTTGGGTAACACTGTGATCGTTGTTGAGCATGACGAAGATGCTATCCGTGCCGCTGATCATGTTATTGATATTGGACCTGGTGCGGGTGTTCATGGTGGTGAAATTGTCGCTCAAGGGACTCTTGAAGATATCATTAATAACCCGAATTCATTAACGGGGAAATTCTTAAGTGGTGAGCGCCGTATCGCAATTCCAGAGCAACGTGTACCTGTTGATCGCGAAAAAATGCTGACTATCCTTGGCGCAAAAGGCAATAACTTAAAGAATGTAAATCTGAAATTACCAGTAGGTTTATTTACCTGTATTACAGGTGTTTCAGGATCAGGTAAGTCAACGCTTATCAACGATACGTTATTCCCTATTGCCCAACGCCAATTAAATGGGGCTACAAATAGTGTACCAGCGCCTTATTTAGATGTTGAAGGGCTAGAGTATTTCGATAAAGTTATTGATATCAACCAAAGCCCAATTGGTCGTACTCCTCGTTCAAACCCTGCAACTTACACCGGTGTCTTTACACCTATTCGTGAGTTATTTGCGGGTGTACCTGAATCTCGTACTCGTGGTTATACGCCGGGTCGTTTCAGTTTCAACGTCAAAGGTGGTCGTTGTGAGGCTTGCCAAGGCGACGGTGTCTTAAAAGTTGAAATGCATTTCTTACCTGATGTGTATGTACCTTGTGATCAATGTAAAGGTCAGCGTTATAACCGTGAAACCCTTGAAGTTAAATACAAAGGAAAAAATATTCACGAAACGTTGGATATGACCATTGAAGAGGCGAGAGAGTTTTTTGATGCCGTACCTGCATTAGCTCGTAAACTACAAACATTGATTGATGTTGGTCTTTCTTATATTCGTTTAGGACAATCAGCTACGACTTTATCGGGTGGTGAAGCTCAGCGGGTTAAGTTAGCAAAAGAGTTGTCAAAACGTGGAACGGGACAGACTCTTTATATTCTCGATGAGCCTACAACAGGGCTTCACTTTGCTGATATTGAATTGTTGCTTGAAGTTCTTCATCAGTTACGTGACCAAGGTAATACCATTGTTGTTATTGAGCATAATCTTGATGTGATCAAAACCGCGGACTGGATTGTCGATCTGGGTCCTGAAGGCGGAAGTGGTGGTGGTCAAATTTTAGTATCAGGCACACCAGAGCAAGTTGCAGAGTTTGAAGGTTCACATACTGCAAGATTCTTAAAACCAATCTTAGAGCGTGGTTATTAAGATTACATCACTTATTCCCTTATGATCTAAGCGCTACAGACAATAAACGCTTTACTGTTTGTAGCGCGCTTTCTTCAAGAAAAGTAAATCCGTGAAGGATGATAGAATTTAATTCTATCGAAAAAAGCATTCTCTTTTAGTTATACACTTCCTTATCTATTTTTATCTTATTAATCGCTCTTTTTGATAAAAAGCAGATTAAATGGTTAATTATGCTGTTTTGTAACAGTATTTTAACTAAATACGAGATAACAAAGCTAAATAGAAAGGATTATCATAGTATATCGTGATGGACAGCACAGTTTATTTGGTGATTTGTTTCAATTGTTATACTTGACTATTATTGTATAACAATGGGTCTTTTCCATTATTAATCAATATGTTGTGTATTTATAAAGGTTACAACAGAGGGAAGGTTATTATTTACTGTGCTCTTTGAACAGATAATCCTACTTTTCTCCTTACGATAGAATTTTTTTCCAAATCATTTCGGGCTATCACGATTTATAACAACTTTTTTCTCCGTAATATTCCCTATCATTTACCCCATAATAAATAATACCTGCAAAGAGTAAGGCTATTTCGACATCGCAATGTTAGATAGACTTTTTTACCCCCAAAAATTCGTTTTGCTATTAACAATTACAATATAAAAAGTGAGTACTAATATGGAAACGGCTTCCTCAAAAACAGAGACCACAAGCTATCCCGCAACTAGTGCTGGCGCTCGCCGCGCAGGTATGACTGAACAAGAATGGCGTGCGGCAATTAAATTCGACGGCAATGATGTGGGCTGGGTTATCATGAGTATCGGTATGGCTATCGGTGCAGGTATTGTGTTTTTACCTGTGCAGGTGGGTCTGATGGGATTATGGGTTTTCCTACTATCCTCGATCATTGGTTATCCGGCTATGTACCTTTTCCAACGTCTATTTATTAATACGTTGGCTGAATCTCCAGAGTGTAAAGACTACCCAAGCGTTATCACCGGTTATCTCGGTAAAAACTGGGGTATCTTATTAGGTGCGCTCTACTTTGTGATGTTAGTCATTTGGATGTTTGTTTACTCAACAGCAATCACTAATGACAGTGCTTCTTACTTACAAACATTTGGTGTTACTGAAGGTTTACTGTCAGAAAACCCATTCTATGGTTTGATCCTGATTTGTGCGTTAGTGGCTATCTCCTCTCGTGGTGAACAATTACTGTTTAAAGTATCAAGCTTTATGGTACTGACTAAACTGTTTGTTGTTGCAGCGTTAGGGATCTCCATGATTGGTATGTGGCATCTTTATAACGTAGGTGCATTACCACCAGTTGGACGTTTAATCAAAGAAGCAATCATTACATTACCTTTTACACTGACTTCAATTCTGTTTATCCAAACATTAAGCCCAATGGTTATCTCTTACCGTGGTCGTAATAAAAACCGTGAAGTTGCTCGTCATAAAGCGCTACGTGCAATGAACATTGCTTTCGGTGTGTTGTTCTGTACTGTTTTCTTCTATGCAATCTCATTCACATTAGCAATGGGTCATGATGAAGCAGTTAAAGCGTATGAGCAAAATATCTCTGCATTAGCGATTGCTGCGAAATTCTTCCCTGGTGGTTGGGTAACGGTTGTAAGCGTAATGCTGAACATCTTCGCCGTAATGACTGCGTTCTTTGGTGTCTACTTAGGTTTCCGTGAAGCGACACAAGGGATTGTGATGAACATCCTGCAACGTTATATCCCAGCAGAGAAAATCAATCAAAAATGGGTACAAAACGGCATTATGATTTTTGCTGTGTTACTGGCATGGGGTGCAATTATCCTTAATGCGCCAGTGCTGAGCTTCACTTCAATTTGTAGCCCAATCTTCGGTATGGTGGGTTGTCTTATCCCTGCATACTTAGTGTACAAAGTACCGATGTTACATAAATACAAAGGTGCGTCACTTTACCTGATTATCTTTACCGGTTTACTGCTCGTTATCTCTCCGTTCTTGGCATTCTCATAGTCGCCAACTTCGGTTCTAGTTAGGAGTTGTTTTTAAAAACTAAATTAATCCAAGGTGTTAGATTATGAGCCAGAACAAAAATTCTCATTTATGGTCACAGTTTGTTCGTCAGTTACGTGAAGGTGTTAAACCCGCTGTAGGTTGTACTGAGCCGATTTCATTAGCATTGGCAGCCGCGAAAGCAACCGCACTTTTAGGCGAGCCTGTTGTTCGTGTCGAAGCTTGGGTTTCACCAAACTTGATGAAAAACGGAATGGGCGTAACAGTGCCGGGAACGGGAATGGCTGGGCTACCTATTGCAGCAGCATTGGGTGCGACAGGAGGAGATCCTGATGCAGGGCTGGAAGTCTTGTTAAAAGCATCCGCTGATGCAGTTGCTCAAGCTAAGACACTGGTTGCTCAAGGTAAAGTCACAGTGGGTGTAAAAGCACCTTGTGAAGATGTTCTTTACTCTGAAGCGAAAGTGTATAGCCAATCTGGTTATGCCATCGTCAGTATCGCAAGAGAACATACACACGTTGTTCGTTGTGAATGTAACGGTAACGTTGTTTTTGAGGAAGATAAATCAGCGCTTACCAACAATTGCGAATGTACTGATGAAAAACCTTTTACTGATGTTTGTGCTGAAGATATTTATAACTTTGCACTTAATGTGCCAGTGAGTGAAATTGAGTTTATGCTCAATGCCGCCCGTTTAAATGGTGCTTTATCAGAAGAGGGGCTACAAAACACCTATGGATTAGCCATTGGTCGTACCTTAATTCTGCAACAAGAGAAAGGTTTGTTAGGTAAAGACTTACTTAATGAAATCATGATCAGAGCATCAGCCGCATCCGATGCTCGCATGGGTGGAGCGGTATTACCGGCAATGAGTAATTCAGGCTCAGGCAATCAAGGGATTGCTGCAACATTGCCTGTGATGGTTGTTGCTGAATTTATCAAAGCTGATGATGAAACCTTACTGCGTGCGTTGGTTTTATCTCACTTAATGGCAATCTATGTTCATAGCCATTTTCCACCTCTTTCCGCCCTTTGCGCTGCAACAACCGCTTCAATGGGGGCTGCTGCAGGGATGGCATGGTTACTCACAAAAGATTTCACCACGGTCAGTATGTCTATCAACAGTATGATTGGTGATATCAGTGGCATTATCTGTGATGGCGCATCGAATAGCTGTGCAATGAAAGTATCAAGTAGTGCAGCGAGTGCTTATAAAGCGGTATTAATGGCGATGCAAAATCAAAGTGTTGCGGGTACTGATGGTATTGTCAGTGACGATGTCGATAGCTCAATAGCGAATCTCTGTGCATTAGCCAGTCGTGCAATGCAACATACAGATATTCAAATCATTGAGATTATGGAAGAAAAAGCGCGTCGTAATGCTGGGGAAAAGAAGCAAGCTGTCAATATATAAAAGGCGAAAACCTAAAGCGACAGTGATGTTGTTATGTAGTAAAAAGAAATACCTGCTTATGAGAATAGGCAGGTATTTTTTTATCATGAAATCACGTTGATTAGCTTAGATACTTACAGCGGCAAAGGCTTGAGCAATGCGTTGAACATTACCTGTATTAACACCTGCCATACAAACACGACCTGTACCGACAAGATAAATACCAAATTCATCACGTAATCTATCAACTTGTGCTTGTGTAAAGCCGGTATAGCTAAACATACCGCGTTGAGTTAATAGATGATCAAAATTCTTTTCAGGCAGGGCAACTTTTAAAGCTTCGACTAAAGTCACGCGCATCTCTTTAATACGGTCACGCATATGTGCGACTTCTTTTTGCCATTGTGCAGTTAAAACTTGGTCTGATAGCACTTTATTGACAATTTGTGCACCATAGTTTGCAGGGCTTGAATAGATACGGCGTACACCTGCTTTTAGCTGACCCAGTACGTGTTCGCATTCAGTGGCATTCTCACAAACAATGGATAATCCGCCTGCGCGTTCACCGTAGATCCCAAATATTTTTGAAAAAGAGTTACTGATAAGTATCGGTAATCCTGCTTTTGCCATAGTACGAATAGCATAAGCATCTTCATCTAAATTTTCGGCAAAGCCTTGATAAGCAATATCTAAGAATGGAATTGCTTGGCGAGCTTTTAATACTTCAGTGACTTGATCCCATTGATCTTTAGTCAGATCGGAGCCAGTTGGGTTATGGCAACAAGGGTGCATCAATACAATGCTTTTTTCAGGCAGTTTTTTAAAGCAATCTAACAGAGCTTCAAATTTTACGCCTTTGGTTTCAGGATCAAAGTAAGGGTAGTGATTCACTTTGAAACCTGAGCCCGCAAAAATAGAACCATGATTATCCCAAGTTGGATCACTTATCCACACTTCTGATCCTGGGAAATAGCGATGCAGAAAATCAGCACCCACTTTTAATGCACCTGATCCACCTAATGTTTGGATTGTGGCAATTTTCTTTTCTGCAATTAGAGGATTATCTGCACCGAAAAGAAGATCTTGAATTTCGCTACGATAAGGTGCGAGCCCTTCCATTGGTAAATAAAGTGTTGCGGTGGGTGTCATGGCATTGAGTTGCTGACGTGCAACTGAAACTGTTCCTAAAATAGGGGTCTTGCCTTCTTCGTCATAATAAAGACCAATGCTTAAATTAATTTTATCCTGACGCGGGTCTTTGTTATAAACATCCATCAATGAGAGAATCGGATCTCCCGGAAACGCTTCAACCTGTTGAAACACGGCTTCTTCTCCAATCACTTTTAGTGTGTCATAGGGATACAATATCGTGTGTATTATTGTTCGTCTAGGTATTCCATGATGACGCGCGAGGTTAATTTGGTAATCAACTCATAGGCGCTAATACCACTATATTTGGCAATTTCTTCTACGGGCAACACATCTCCCCATAAAATAGCTTCATCACCAACACTATCAATTAGTTCAGTCCCCAAATCGACGCTGATCATATCCATCGAAACACGACCAACAATAGGCACTTTTCGACCATTGATCCACACAGGAGTACCTGAAGGTGCACTGCGAGGATAGCCATCGCCATAGCCAATCGCGATCACACCAAGATAAGTGTCTTTTTCACTTATCCATGTGCCACCATAACCAACAGGCTCACCGGCTTTATGCTTACGAACAGCAATCAGGCTTGTTTTTAGCGTCATTGCGGGGGTTAAACCAAAGTCTTTACCCGTTCTTTCATCACCCGTAGGAGAAATACCATAAGTGATAATGCCGGGACGAACCCACTGATAATGGACTTGAGGCCAAAATAAAATACCCGCGGAAGCTGCGATAGACTTATCACCGGCTTTATCTTGAATAAAATCTTGAAATAGTGAGATTTGTTTTTGTGTCGCCTCAGGAACATCGGGTTCATCTGCACGACTAAAATGGCTCACAATATTGACAGGTTGTTGTACATTTTTACAGGCGGAAAGCCGTAAATAAAAGGCTTGTGCGTCTTCAGGACGTACTCCTAAACGATGCATACCCGTATCGATTTTCATCCATACTTTAACGGGTTCATCTAAATCAGCCTGTTCTAATGCTTCTAATTGTTCTTGACTATGAACAACGGTTTCAATGTGGTTGACGACTAAAATAGGTAGGTCAACGACATCAAAAAAGCCTTCTAACAGAAGAATGGGTTTTACAATACCCCCACTTCGTAAGGTTAATGCTTCACCAATACGTGCAACACCAAAACAATCAGCATTATCCATTAAGGTATATGCTGTTTCTAATAACCCATGACCATAAGCGTTTGCTTTCACGACAGCTATCAGGTGGCTATGTGGGGCATAGTCTCTCACATGCTGAAAATTGTGACGCAGAGCGCGGCGATCTATCACTGCGGTTGCCGCTTTCATATTATTCCAATACTTCCTTTAATTAAGTCAAGGTTAGTGATTATTCATCGTCGTAAGCAGGGCCAGCATAGTTATCAAAGCGTGACCATTGACCGTTAAAGGTAAGCCTTACCGTACCAATTGGGCCGTTACGTTGTTTACCGATGATGATTTCTGCAACACCTTTTAAATCGCTACTTTCGTGATAAACCTCGTCACGGTAAATAAACATGATAAGGTCAGCATCTTGCTCAATAGAGCCTGATTCACGTAAGTCGGAGTTAACAGGGCGTTTATCAGCACGTTGTTCCAAACTACGGTTTAACTGTGATAGAGCAACCACGGGAACTTGTAATTCTTTAGCTAACGCTTTTAAAGAACGAGAAATTTCAGCAATTTCTAGTGTTCTGTTTTCAGATAATGAAGGTACTCTCATTAGCTGCAAGTAGTCAATCATGATAAGGCTTAAACCGCCATGTTCACGATAAATTCGACGAGCACGAGAGCGTACTTCTGTTGGTGTTAAACCTGATGAGTCATCAATATACATATTACGTTTTTCAAGCAAAATACCCATGGTGCTTGAAATACGAGCCCAATCCTCATCATCAAGCTGGCCTGTACGAATTCTTGTCTGATCGACACGAGATAATGATGCCAACATACGCATCATGATTTGGTTGCCGGGCATCTCTAAGCTGAAGATAAGTACAGGTTTTTCTTCTGTCATTGCCGCATTTTCACATAAGTTCATGGCAAATGTGGTTTTACCCATAGAAGGACGTGCCGCGACAATAATTAAATCTGATTTCTGTAATCCTGCGGTTTTTTTATCAAGATCTTGATAACCACTTGAAACCCCTGTGACACCATCATGAGGTTTTTGATAGAGCTGTTCTATTTTTTCAACGGTTTCTTCTAAAATTGCTTCTATTGCTTTTGGGCCTTCGTCTTTATTGGCACGAGTTTCAGCAATTTGAAACACTCTTGATTCAGCGAAGTCGAGTAGATCTTCACTGGTGCGACCTTGAGGATCAAAACCCGCATCTGCAATTTCGTTGGCGACTTTTATCATATCGCGAACAACGGCACGCTCTCGGACGATATCCGCATAAGCATTGATGTTTGCTGCACTTGGCGTATTTTTTGAAAGCTCAGCTAAATAAGCAAAACCACCCACACTGTCTAGTTCGGCATTTTGTTCTAATGCTTCTGATAGTGTAATAAGGTCGATAGGTTTACCTAATTCCAGCAAGCGTTGCATTTGCGAGAAAATAGTACGATGAGGTCGACTATAAAAGTCTTCTGCGGTGACACGTTCAGAAACATTATCCCAACGTTCATTATCTATCATCAGACCGCCTAACACGGACTGCTCTGCTTCCAGCGAATGGGGAGGTAGCTTTAATCCCTCCATTTGTCGGTCTTTGATATCAGACATCAGCTTGTCAGTGGTCTTATTTCTGGCCATAAATCCTGCATAAAAATCGAAAAAGTGTCAGTACGCTCTAGTATACGCTAACCCAATTATCTGTGCCTTGTAGAAATAGCTATCCTTTGTCATTATCTCTAAAGGTATTTAGAGCTCGCTTATTTAACCCCTCATCCTATAAAGGAGATAGCAATGGCTAAACGCATTCAATTTGCAGCTCATGGCAGTGCTGATGTTCTCGAACTAGCAACATTTACACCGGCTCCTCTTGGTGATCACGAAGTTCAGGTTGCCAATAAGGCAATTGGTATTAACTATATTGATACTTATGTACGTAGCGGCTTATACCCTGTAAGCCAACTCCCTAGTGGATTAGGCACTGAAGCCGCAGGCATTGTTATCAAAACAGGCGCTAAAGTGACTTCACTAAAAGAAGGGGACAGAGTTGTGTATGCGCAATCTCCGCTAGGGGCTTATAGTGATACGCATAATGTACCAGAAAATAAAGTGGCACGTCTGCCTGATAATATCTCTTTTGAACAAGCCGCAGCCTCTTTCTTAAAAGGATTAACGGTTTATTATCTCTTCAATGAAACCTATAAATTACAAGCAGGTGAAACCTTCTTATTCCACGCAGCTGCTGGTGGCGTTGGTTTAATTGCAAGCCAATGGGCGAAAGCAATTGGTGCTAAAATGATTGGTACAGCAGGTAGTGATGAAAAGGTCGCCAAAGCAAAAGCTGCAGGCGCATGGGAAGTGATTAATTACCAGACTGAGTCGATTGTGGAACGTGTTTTGGCACTGACGAATAACCAAAAAGTACCTGTTGTTTATGATTCTGTTGGTAAAGCAACTTGGTTAGATTCATTAGACTGTTTGCAGCATCGTGGCTTAATGGTGAGTTTTGGTAACGCATCAGGTGCAGTAACTGGTGTTGATTTAGGTATTCTCAATAAAAAAGGCTCTTTGTATGTCACGCGCCCATCTATTTCGGGTTATATCACAACACGTGAAGAGCTAGATGCTGCAAGTGAAGCGTTATTTGCGTTAATTGGTAGTGGTAAAATTGATGTCAGTGTGCCAGATAATCAGAAATTTGCGTTAGCAGATGCGAAAGATGCACACCGTTATCTTGAAAGTAGACAATCTCAAGGATCAAGCTTACTTATTCCTTAATGATTGTTTGTAAGATTTAAAACCTGTTTGAAATCCATTAAACAGGTTTTAAATACTTATGTATCAATTATTTTTCAGTCACAAATTTAAGTGCATTTTCTAAAACAGATAAATCAGCGCCTTGTTTGTGTGCATTTTCACTTAAATGACGACGCCATTGTCTAGCACCCGGAATACCTTGAAAAATTCCCAACATATGACGAGTTACATGACCTAAATAAGTGCCTTGTGAAAGCTCTTTTTCAATATAAGGATACATTGCTCTTACTGCCGCGACTGCATCAGCAATAGGTAACTGATTATCAAAAAGCTCATGATCGACATGTGCTAGAATTGACGGGTTTTGATAAGCCTCACGACCAACCATAACACCATCCATATATTTTAAGTGTTCCTTCGCTTCTTCTAATGACTTAATGCCACCATTAATTGCCATGGTAAGATGCGAGAAATCACGTTTTAATTGATAAACACGAGGATAATCTAAAGGTGGAACCTCACGATTCTCTTTGGGGCTTAAACCCGATAGCCATGCTTTACGTGCATGAATAATAAAGGTATCGCAGTTATTATCTCGGCTAACAGTATCAATAAAATCACAGAGAAATTCATAGCTATCTTGGTCGTCGATCCCGATACGTGTTTTTACTGTAACAGGAATATCAACGACATCGCGCATGGCTTTCACACAGTCAGCGACGAGTTGTGCATCTCCCATTAAACAAGCCCCAAAGCGCCCATTTTGTACGCGATCTGAAGGACAACCCACATTTAAATTAATTTCATCATAGCCACGCTCTTGTGCCAATTTTGCACATTGCGCTAACGCTTGAGGATCGCTTCCACCTAACTGTAAAGAGACTGGATGTTCTTCTTCACTGTATTTTAGATAGTCACCTTTACCATGAATAATGGCACCTGTTGTAACCATTTCAGTATAGAGCAATGTATTTTTACTTAATTGACGAAAGAAATAACGACAATGACGATCAGTCCAGTCGAGCATCGGCGCAACAGAGAAGCGGTTCAAATTATATTCTTTTGAATTGCTATTAACATCATGATTTTCTGTTGATTTATTGAGTTCTATATTTTCTGACATGTTGTAATTCTTTCGTCTATTTAGGCGGTGATTATCTCTAAATTGTTAAGGAGATAAAATGAGCGCGCATTATAGCATAGAGGATAGCTTACACATGCTGGATCTGATGCTAGATATGTACTTAAAGAAGTATGGTTGTTAAGAGAATAAATAATTCAATTGGCTACTTTTGACAAAAATGACAAAAAAAGTATATTTGATCGGTCTATTTATTGTACAATCCTCAGATATTTGATAGAGAATGGATGATTTAAATAATGATTAGACGCTTTGGTTTTAAAAATTTCTCAAGTTTCAAACAAGGCGCTGAAATTAGCTTTGAATATGATGGTAATACGCCAATAAGTATTTCTCATGGTAAACATATTGGTACTGTTATCGGTATTAAAGGCGCTAATGGTTCAGGTAAAACCAATATTCTCAAAGCGCTTTCTTTTCTATTTTGTTTCGTTACAAAAAGAATGACTACAAAGCATTTTAATACACTAGAAAACAGTGAGGAAGTGCGCATACCCATAGAATCATTTTTCTTTTCTAAAGAGAATATCGAGTTTTATATCGAGCTGGAAATAGAAGGTATGATTTATTATTATGGTTTAGAAATAACAAAAGAAGGAATTAAAAAAGAAATTTTAATTAGAAATAAAAATGAAGATGGAAGTAAAGATATTCTCTTTATTGAACGGCATGAAAATAAAATTGTTTCTTGTATATCAGAGTATCAAGAGTTAAAAAGAATAAAATTAAAAGAAGATCAATCTATAATTAGCTTAACCTCTGATTTTAGTTTTAATAAAAAAGTGGCAGATCTAATTAATATAAAAAATTTCTTTGATTTGTTTATTTTTAATGTTGGCTATGACGGATTAAAAAAAGATTTTGAAGAAAATACTAAGTATATTCGAGCTTCTTTCTATAAAAATAATTTAGACGCTTTAACCTTTGTTAAAAAGATCATAAAAAATAGTGATGATGGAATTAGTGATATTATCATTGAAACAGTGAAAGATGTATCTGGTAATGATGTTGATTTCCCTTTATTTATTCATAAATATGGCGATGAGGAATTTAGTCTTATTTATTCAGATGAATCTATGGGGACAAAAACACTGTTTAATGTTCTTTTTAATTATTGGGCTATATTGAAGAGTGGAGGATTATTAATTGTAGATGAATTTGATCTTCATTTACATGCTATGATATTACCTGAAATTATTAATTTATTTACAGATTTATCCATTAATACTAAAGGTGCTCAGCTTATTGTTACTACACATAATACTGAAATAATCGATAAGTTAGGGCGATATCATACGCTGTTAGTAAATAAAGAAAATAATGAAAGCTATTGTTATCGTTTAGACGAAATTCCTTTATTAAGAAATGATAGAGCAATATCTCCTTTTTATAATAAAGGGAAAATTGGAGGTGTTCCTAAAGCGCTCTTTTAATGAAATAATCTAATAAAATAAAAGGATGTTTAATGATTAAAAAGAATTTCAAAAATAATAGATTAGTCAGAGAATTTATTAAGGATATTCCTCATTATACCATTGATAAATCAGGTATTGAGAGTAAGTGTAAGTTTAATTTTGCTTATTTTGATGCTGATCAGGAAGCGGGACAAAGCTTTACTGATTGGAATAATAATATTGGTATTTCATCACTTGAAAATTTAATGGAAAAACTAAAAGAATATACAAAGGAACCATTAAATTATTGGCAGAACCAGCGTGTTGGTAGCGGTGGGCTTAAAATACTTGAATATTATGGAAAATTTCCTAGAAATACGGTTTTTAAACATCCCGCATTTGTACCTGAAGATGCTCATTGGGCAAGATTTAGATTAGGCAATAAAGTGCGGCTTATTGGTTTTGTGATCCATCCATCGACTTTTAATCATTTAACTGAAAAACATAAAGTGCAATTCGATACGAATACGTTTTATATTGTTTTTCTAGATAAAGATCATCTTTTTTACCAAATCGAAGATGAATAGCCAAAAAACAAAATAGGAAAACATAATGCCAATAGAAAAAAGAGCATTACCTTATTTTAAATATCACCCTGAACCGATAAAAACAGGTGCTTTTATCACAGATGATACCGTTATATGTGATTGTTGTGGAAAGAAAACCGATATTTACTACGAAGGGCCTTTTTTTAGTGTTGATGATATTGAAGCACTTTGTCCTTGGTGTATCGCAGATGGCTCTGCCAGTGAGAAATTTGAAGGTGATTTTCAAGATCTCTCCTCTGTTGAAGGAACATTATCAACCTATGACAGTAACGGTGAATATTCAGGTTATCAATCAGGTGTACCTAAAGAAAATCTTGAAGAGTTGATCCGTAGAACGCCGGGATATCAAGGATGGCAACAAGAACATTGGCTTATACATTGTGGCGATCTTTGTGCATTTGTTGGTTATGTTGGGTGGGAAGATATTGCTGATAAATTAGATGAATTTGTTTCTTTGGAAGACGATATTGGTGAAATAGGTATGAATATGGATGACTTACCTAATAATTTAACCAATGGAGACCATTGCCAAGGGTATTTATTTAAGTGTTGTTGTTGTGGAAAACTACGTCTACATATCGATTTTAGTTAAAAAACATTACTCAATTAATATTAAGTCTATTTTTAGTATATAGACTTAATATTAATTTTTTTAAAATAACCTATTTATATTATCTCTATTAAAAATGGAAATAGTCATTGCTCAATATTTTACGCTATAAAGCGAAAAAATAAAAAGAGGAGCATTGAATATGAACATTAAAAGAAAGATACTTATAAAATTAAACAATCTTGATTGTGATAATAAAAATCTGTCATTTCCTACTTCCCATGAAATGCATCACTCCCTTTTAACTAATATATCTTTAGTTCCAGTAATTTCATCTGTTCATCAATTACCACCTAGAAGTCATATTGATTCTATCTCAATAAACTTTAATGATCTAAATAAATATTATTATCTTAATTTACCAGAGAATAATCATTATGCTTTAGATGAAATTATTAAAGTATTAAAACAACACCCTGATATTGAATATATACAAACAGTGCCTATACAGCCTATTGAACCTCCTAATATTACGCCTGACTTTACTCAATATCAGCAATATCTAAATACACCAGAAAAAACGGTGAATATTAATAAAATTAAAGGGCTAGGAATTTGCGAAGCATGGGAACAAGAAGCCTATGGGCAAGGAATACAAGTAGCTGATATTGAATGGGATTTTAATCTTTCTCATCATGATTTATCAACGGATAACATTACATCATTATTACCTTTTAATGAAAAAACCAGTCAGGCAGATCATGGAACGGCAGTAGCTGGCTTAATTATGGGGAAAAATGATGGTAAAGGGATCACTGGACTCGCTTATAAATTAGATATGTTTTATGCCATCTCCGAATTAACTTGTGGACGTATTGATGCGATCATTGCGAGTAAACGCATACTACATGCTGGTGATATCGTGTTATATGAAATGCAGACAATCTGCGAGCATCAAGCTTACGTACCTGCGGATTATGAAATGCATATTTGGGAGGCGACTCGCGCCTTAACCGATGCTGGGATCATTGTGATTATGGCGGCAGGTAATGGAGGGGTAGATCTAGATTTGCCTGCTTATGAAAGTTATCGACAGCGTCATGATAATAATTCAATACGTGTTGGTGCTGGTTCGCCCTATACATTAAATCGATTACCTTTTTCAACACATGGTTCACCTATTCATGTACAAGCGTGGGGAGAGGATGTTGCAACCGCGGGTTATGGTGATCTATTTCGAAGTGATGATAACCATACTTATACAGCTAATTTTAGTGGTACATCGTCAGCCAGTGCTTTAGTTGCGGGAGCGGCTGCTGTGATCCAATCTTGGTATAAAGACCATACAAACAGTGTGTTAACGCCGATACAAATGCGTGACTTATTAATTAGAACAGGCACTTTTCCACTGTTAAATGACAAAATTGGGCCTTTACCCAATGTGAATAACGCAATTCTGTATTTAAAAAAACTAATAAAACGTCATTAAGAACAATAGTATTAATTCTTTTAGCACCTCCTAAATATTAGGAGGTGTTATTTAAACTTCATCTCTATGATATATAAAGTTTTTATTATCATAATAAGACTGAGATCTAAAAATAAGCACAATTTAATCCACTTTTTTGTATAAATAATAACCATAAAATAGTATTGCAAATAAACGTGATAATCAGTTTTTATAGGAAAATAAGGTGATTAGACAACTTCTAAGAGAAAATTTATTTAATCATAAACTTAGTCGTTTTTTACGATTTATATAAATCAATAGCATTTTGATTTTATTGGATTTTTATCATGCTCCTCGAAGAGTGTGGTTTATTATGAAAAACTTAAATATGAATAGTTTTTCATTGTTTATGCACCTTTTTGCTTTCAATTTCACGTCACTGCGTTTATCATTTTCCGCTTGTACTATACATACGGCGTCGCTGGTTTTGGGCTTCTGTGGAGCATAATGCTCCGGCAGCTCACACAGTCTTTTCCAGTGGCGGTTCTATCTGCATTATTCTTCGGGATAGAGTATTACCTTAAATGACTGAGAAAACATCTCTGACACCAGTTGTCGAATTAAAATCCTTAAGTAAAGGTTTCGACGGAAAACAAATTATTTCCCGCCTCGATCTCACTATCAACCATGGCGAGTTTTTAACCATCCTCGGTCCTTCGGGCTGTGGTAAGACGACAGTTTTGCGTTTAATCGCGGGTTTAGAAGACGTTGACGATGGGCAAATTATCCTTGATGGGCAAGATATTACGGATATCCCAGCGGAACAACGTTTTGTAAATACGGTTTTTCAAAGTTACGCGCTTTTCCCACATATGACTGTTTTTGAAAACGTCGCATTTGGTCTTCGTATGCAGAAAACACCTGCTGATGAGATTAACATTCGCGTTGAAGAAGCTTTGCGTATGGTGCAACTTGAAGATTTCGCACAACGCCGTCCTGCACACCTTTCTGGTGGACAACAACAACGTGTCGCGATTGCGCGTGCTGTTGTGAATAAACCAAAGGTCTTATTGCTTGATGAATCATTATCTGCACTGGATTACAAATTACGTAAACAGATGCAAAATGAATTAAAAGCCTTACAGCGTAAATTAGGGATCACCTTTATTTTCGTGACTCATGACCAAGAAGAGGCGCTGACGATGTCAGACCGGATCGTGGTGATGCGTGAAGGACGTATTGAGCAAGATGGTACTCCGCGTGAAATTTATGAAGAGCCAACAAATCTGTTTGTTGCGCAATTTATAGGTGAAATTAATATCTTTGATGCTCGCGTTCTCCATCGTATTGATGAAACGCGTATTCGTGCTGATGTTGAAGGTCATGAATGTGATATTTACACCACATTACCTGTGACACAAAACCAGAAACTCAAAGTATTGCTTCGACCTGAAGATCTCCGTGTTGAAGAAATTCACGATCTCGAAAACCTTCCTGGGCTAATTGGTTATGTTCGTGAACGTAACTATAAAGGCATGACGCTAGATTCTGTTGTTGAAATGGAAAATGGTAAGGTGGTGATGGTCAGTGAGTTCTTTAATGAAGATGATCCGGATGTTGATCACTCGTTAGACCAAAAAATTGCAGTAACTTGGGTTGAAAGCTGGGAGGTCGTGCTGGCAGATGAAGAAAACACGTAAACTATTTCAAAACATCGTAATTACCGGTGTTGTGGGTTGGTTGATGGTGTTCGTCTTCTTGCCGAATATCATGATCATTGCGACCAGTTTTTTAACGCGTGATGATGCCAATCTTGTCGAGATGGTCTTTACACTCGATAACTACTATCGCTTATTTGATCCTATGTATGCAGAAGTGTTACTGCATTCTATTAATATGGCGGTAGTCGCAACATTAGCTTGTTTATTATTAGGTTATCCCTTTGCTTATTTTCTGGCAAAAATGCCTAAAAAAATACAGCCTCTAATGTTGTTTTTATTGATAGTACCTTTTTGGACAAACTCGCTTATTCGTATTTATGGATTAAAGATATTCCTAAGTACCAAAGGTTATTTTAACGAATTCCTGTTGTGGATTGGACTTATTGATAAACCACTCAGAATTATTTATACCCCAGAAGCAGTTGTACTGGGGCTGGTTTATATTTTATTACCTTTTATGGTATTACCGTTATATTCCAGCATTGAAAAGTTAGACAAACCTTGTTTAGAAGCAGCGCGTGATCTAGGTGCTAATAAATTTCAGACCTTTATTCGTATTATTATTCCATTAACAATGCCGGGAATTATTGCGGGTTGTTTACTCGTAATGCTACCTGCAATGGGCTTATTCTTTGTCGCTGATCTAATGGGTGGTGCGAAAAATTTATTAATTGGTAACGTAATTAAAAGCCAATTCTTAAATATTCGTGACTGGCCTTTTGGTGCAGCCACAAGTATTTGTTTAACATTGGTGATGGGATTAATGCTGTTTGTGTATTACCGAGCCGTGAAGCTACTGCATAAGAAGGTAGAAATAGAATGATAGGACGGTTATTGCGTGGTGGATTTATGTCCATTATTTACGCGTATCTTTATATCCCGATCATCATTCTGATAGTTAACTCTTTTAACTCATCACGTTTCGGGATTAATTGGAAAGGATTTACCACAGATTGGTACACCATTTTATTTAATAATGACAGTCTGCTTCAAGCAGCTGGACATTCATTAACAATGGCCGTTACTTCTGCGACATTTGCGACATTAATTGGCTCGTTAGCGGCAGTTGCTCTTTATCGCTACCGTTTCCGTGGCAAAAAATTTGTCGGTGGAATGCTGTTTGTTGTGATGATGTCGCCAGATATTGTTATGGCGATTTCGTTGCTTGTACTGTTTATGATCCTAGGTGTTTCATTAGGATTTTGGTCGCTTCTATTTTCACATATTACATTTTGTCTGCCTTTTGTTGTGGTTACTGTGTACTCACGATTAAGTGGATTTGATGTGAAAATGTTGGAAGCAGCGAAAGATTTAGGGGCAGGTGAATTTACTATTTTACGTAAAATTATTATGCCTCTGGCGATGCCAGCAGTGGCTTCAGGTTGGTTATTAAGCTTTACGTTATCCATGGATGACGTTGTGGTTTCTTCTTTTGTGACGGGCCCAAGCTATGAAATTTTGCCATTGAAAATATACTCAATGGTAAAAGTTGGGGTTTCACCTGAGGTGAATGCGCTTGCAACCATCCTTTTAGGTCTATCCTTAGTATTAGTGTTAATTAGTCAGTTGATCTTAAGAGACAGAACTGGCAAAGCGTAAACATGTATTAGTGCGAGTTTCTCGCACTTTTTGGGGTCTGAAGACCAATCTGTTGGAGGTAGGCTCGCTGCCTATTTGATATTAACGCATCAACCACTGAAGGAAACATAAATGAAAAAGTGGTCCTCAGTACTTGCTGCCAGCGTAATGGCATTAAGTATCGGCACAGCATCGGCTGATGATGGTAAGACATTATATTTCTACAACTGGACGGAGTATGTTCCGCCTGGTCTGCTTGAACAGTTTACGAAAGAAACTGGGATTAAGGTGATTTATTCCACCTACGAATCCAATGAAAGCATGTATACCAAGTTAAAGACCTATAAAGATGGTGCTTATGACTTGGTGGTTCCTTCTACTTATTTTATTTCTAAAATGAGTCATGAAGGAATGCTACAAAAAATCGATAAATCAAAATTAACCCATTTTGATAATCTCGATCCTAGTTTATTACATAAATCATTCGACCCCCAAAATGACTACTCCATTCCTTATATTTGGGGTGCGACCGCTATTGGTATTAATAGTGATGAAGTTGATGTGAGTGACATAACTTCATGGGCAGATTTATGGAAACCTGAATATAAAGATAGCCTGTTATTAACCGATGATGCCCGTGAAGTTTTCCAAATGGCATTATTAAAATTAGGCTATTCAGGCAATACAACCGATCCTAAAGAGATTGAAGAAGCCTATAAAGAGCTGCAAAAACTGATGCCAAACGTATTAGCATTTAATTCAGATAATCCCGCTAACCCTTATATGCAAGGGGAAGTTAATTTAGGGATGATTTGGAATGGCTCGGCATTTATTGCGCGCGATGCGGGTGCACCTATTGAAATGGTGTGGCCAAAAGAAGGGGGCATTTTCTGGATGGATAGCTTAGCTATTCCTGCGAATGCCAAGAATGTCGAAGGTGCTCATAAACTTATCGATTTCTTATTACGCCCAGAAGTTGCAGCAAAAGTAGCTGAAAACATTGGCTATCCAACTCCTAACTTAGCGGCACAAAAATTATTGCCAAATGTGATCACTAAAGATAATTCTCTTTATCCAACAGAAGAGATTATTAACAAAGGTGAATGGCAAAATGATGTGGGTGATGCAACCGTATTATACGAAAGCTATTACCAAAAATTAAAAGCTGGACGCTGATCGCGTTTGAGTATAGTTCTGAGCCACCTTTAAGGTGGCTTTTTTATGGTGAAAAAAACGCATTTTTATTTAAGGATATAAGTTGAATTTATTTGTTGAAAGCGTAAAGGTAATTAACACTTTTTATTAGTGAGTTAATAAACTTAATTGAAGGCACAAAATGATATCTAGCGCATCAAAAGGGACGTTATATGGCATTGTTGCTATTTTTCTTTGGAGCACCATTGTTGGCTTAATTCGTAATATTAGTGAGTATTTTGGTGCCGTAGGGGGTGCTGCACTGATTTATACCACAGGCACACTCTTTCTTATTTTGATCTTAGGTGTCCCTAAATTATCACGCTTTCCTAAACGCTATCTTATCTGGGGGGGGCTATTATTTGTCACTTATGAAGTGTGCTTATCTCTGGCTTTAGGATTTGCAACAGACCGAACACAAGCCATAGAGCTAGGAATGGTTAACTATTTATGGCCTAGTTTTACGTTAGCCCTTGCCGTAATACTTAATAAACAGCGATTCTCTATTTTGCTGATTGTCGGATTATTATGTGCATTTAGTGGATTAGTTTGGGTTGTTAGTGGTGATAATCCGCTGACAATTGACGGTTTATGGACGAATATTCAAAGTAATCCATTAAGCTATATATTAGCGTTTTCAGGTGCTATTTTATGGGCGTTTTATAGTAATTTAACTCGCCTTATGTCTGGCGGGAATAACGGCATTGTGCCATTCTTCCTATTAACGTCACTTGCCTTGTGGGGGCAATATTTATTTTCTACACCCGTAGAATGGATTGTTAATACAAAAAGTATCACGCTATTGTTAATAACCGGTGCCGCTATTGGGCTTGCAAATGCTGCTTGGACAATCGGTATGATCAGGGGCAATGTGACATTATTGGCGACACTCTCTTATTTTACTCCCGTTATTTCTACTGCATTCTCATCAATATTATTGTCTACCGCACTCTCTTTCTCATTTTGGCAAGGTGTAATGATGGTGACTGGTGGCTCTTTAATTTGCTGGTTAGCGACTCGTCAAAAAACGATAAAACCACTTAAAACGGTAAAATAGAGGGTTATTAAGTTAAATATTGATGCAAATAGAGGTCATTGGCTCAATAAACGCTATTTAAAAAAAGAAGCATTTGTGTAAGTTGAAATTTTTTCACTATGCGATGAGATGAATATCGGCTTATCTATACTTATCATTTATCAGATTGCAGCATTGTTGATTAGTGATTCATTCACTTGTCACTTGGCTGTATCTCGAATTATTTAGAGTATAAGTAATACTATAAGAACAAATGCAACAAAAAAGGAATTGCTATGAAACTTGAGACACTCTCTGTTCACGCGGGTTATTCACCTGATCCAACTACAAAAGCCGTTGCTGTACCTATTTACCAAACAACATCTTATGCATTTGATGATACGCAGCATGGTGCGGATCTCTTTGACTTAAAAGTGCCTGGTAATATTTACACCCGAATAATGAATCCAACCAATGACGTATTAGAAAAACGTGTTGCAGCATTAGAAGGTGGAATTGCGGCAGTTGCCGTAGCATCAGGTATGGCAGCTATCACTTATGCAATTCAAACTATTGCACAAGTGGGTGACAATATTGTTTCTGTCGCTAAGCTTTATGGTGGCACTTATAACTTAATGGCGCATACATTCCCTCGTATTGGTATTGAGGCTCGCTTTGCTCCTCATGATGATATTGCTGCTCTTGAAGAGTTAATTGACGATAAAACAAAAGCGGTATTTTGTGAAACCATCACAAACCCAAGTGGAAATATTGTTGATATCCAAGCATTGGCCGATGTCGCTCATCGTCATGGTGTACCTTTAATTGTTGATAATACGGTTGCAACACCTTATTTATGCCGCCCTTTTGAGCATGGTGCGGATATTATTATTCACTCTTTAACTAAATATATTGGTGGTCACGGTAATTCTATCGGCGGCATTGTTGTTGATTCCGGTAAATTCCCTTGGGCTGAGCATAAAGATCGTTTTGAGATACTAAATACACCTGATGTTTCTTATCACGGGGTAAATTATGTCGAGCATTTTGGTGCCGCTGCTTATATAGCAAGATGTCGTGTTGCGCCTTTGCGTGGAACTGGTGCGGCGTTGTCGCCATTTAATGCATTCTTGATCCTACAAGGATTAGAAACACTGGCATTGCGTATGGATCGTCATACTGAGAATGCCCAAAAAGTAGCTGAATATCTGCAAAATCACGCTCAAGTTGCGTGGGTTAAATATGCAGGTTTAAGCAATCATCCTGAGCATGATTTAGCGGTACGTTATATGTCAGGTAAACCAGCCGGTATTCTCTCTTTTGGGATCAAAGGTGGTGCAGAAGCAGGAGCTAGATTTATTGATGCATTGCAGCTTATTGTTCGTCTAGTGAATATTGGTGATGCAAAATCATTAGCATGTCATCCAGCTTCAACCACTCATCGCCAATTAAATGATGAAGAATTAGAACGCGCGGGTGTTTCACGAGATTTAATTCGTTTATCTATCGGTATTGAACATATCGACGATATTCTTACAGATTTAGATCAGGCATTAAAAGCCAGCATTTAATTAATATTATCAAATTAAAACCTTCTTTATTTAAAGGAGGTTTTTTTATACTTAAATTTCTTAAATTTACTAATCTATTTTAGAAGGGCTAATTTTATTATTTTTAATATAAGGATATATAATGAATATTACTTCTATATTTAGAGATGCAGTGAATCAACTGACAACAGGAGCAGGAAAAGCAATAAACAGTGTTGTCGATTTTTTTTCTAGTCTTCGTTCGGGTATAACGGGTTTATTTAATAGTAATACTTCTTTTAGACAAGCAGCAACAGATCTGAGTCTTATTAATCATAATGATCCAAAAAAAACTTCACTCGGTAATTTAAAGGATTTTTTAAATGAAAAATGTGGAATGAATACGACAGAAGATCAAGTGAATGGAGAAATAGATAATATAGAAAACGACATATATGAAGGAAGGAATATATATGAAGAAATGAATAATAAAGAAGATCCTATATATGAAGAAATAAATGAAAATATTTTAGATTTAATAAGAAAACTCCCTGAGTCAAGGAATGAAAATAAATCATCAGTAATTGAAGATGAATATAGTATTGTAGTTGATAGCATAGAAGAATCTAGTGAAAATATTTATTCTGAGCCTTACGAGGCTGCTCTTTCTGATGGAAATAAATATAATACCATTTAAATGGTATTATATTTTTATTAACTTTTATTAATAGATGAAATAATAAACATATTTATTTTTTGATAAAAATCAAATTTTAGTCATCCTTAAATTTAAATTTAATTAATTAGATCAATTTTATAAAATAATTTTATTTTTTAAATTAAGTTTTATTAAAAAATAAAGGAATGTGAAGTCAACTCCATTATTTACATATAATAAGCCTCAGTCGAAATCAGATTGATTTCGATCAATAAGGAACATACCGACTGGTCGGTATCATCCTATGCATGAATACAACTGCGCATCACCGAAAAAAAGACCCTATCCGAGTTCAAGAGCAATTATTGGAAGCGGCAAGTGTTATTGTGGCTAATGAAGGAATAGCTTCCCTCTCTTTAAATGCCGTAGCAAAAGAAGCAGGGGTAAGTAAAGGTGGTCTACTTCATCATTTCCCCGGAAAATTAGAATTGGTGCAGGCAGTATTTAAACGGCTATTAGGTATTATGGATAGTCGCATTGCAGTTATTATGGAAAATGATCCTATTGAAGCGGGGCGTTTTTCTCGCGCATATTTAACTTATATTTCTGATTTAAAACAGTCAGACGAAAGTCGCCAATTAGCCATACTGTCTTTAGCAATGCCAAACGAGCCTATTATGCGTAAATGCTGGCGAGATTGGATGTTAGATCATTTAGCCAAAGGCGATAAATTAGATAATAGCTATTTAGGTACATTAATTCGTTATGCCGCAGATGGTCTTTGGTTATCTGAATTAACAGAAGGCCCTACGATTTCACAAGAAGAGCGTAGCGCATTAGTTGAAAGATTATCTGAGATGACATTTGACTATATGGCAAACACAGCAAATCAGTAATTTTAATCAGGATGAATGAGGGCACAATGAAATACAAAATAAATGCCTTAATTTATTACGACGCAACGGATGGCGCGATATCGTTAGAAAAAGAGAGTGTTGATACACATCTTTCTATTACCGCAAATGCGTTACTGTTTTATTTTATTCAGCATCCAGGTGTTGTTAATCGTGATGAAGTATTAAAACGTGTTTGGGATGATAATGGGCTAGTTTCATCAAACAGTAATTTAAACCAATATTTGAGTTTATTACGAAAAACATTTCGCCATTACGGTATTGAAAATATCATTGTCACTATTGCGAAAGGGCGACTAGAGTTTAATCCGGATATTTCAGTTGAACTCATTGATGATTCAACGCTATTACCTTCAACTCAAACAAATGAAGAAGAACCTATTTTAGTTAAAGATGAAGACAAAATAGCCATTGAAACAACGACACCTTTATCTTTAACGCAAACTCAAACACCTTTAGAGTCGACACAAGAAGAAGCACCGCAACAAAAACAGAAACCAGAAATTTGTTGGTATTTAGCCAGCATTGGTTTTCTATTAGGTGCAGTATTTCTTGCGGTAATTATCTTTTTTAATCAACATCAATCAAAGCCAATTTCACTGACACCATTAACACACAATGATTGTGAATTACTTTCTAATGAAGCCATGATTAACTCTGCGGTAAGTGATAATTATGTTCGCAATTTTGATGCTGTAAGAAAGAAGCTTAATTTACAGTGCGTGAAAGGTGAGCGATTCGTTTTCTTCTATGGTGATAAACTACAAACAAATGGATTGGGGCGAGTATTTTTAGCGCACTGTGCAAAGAACGAAGATAATCCATTTAGTTATTGCGACAATTACTTTTACTATTCTTGGAAATACTAATGAAAATCTCAGGGAAACTTTTATGTTTTTTATCGGCCCTGATTTTTATCTTGGTCGCTACTTATGCTGCAACAAGATTATTAACCATTAAAAATGAAGGTGTCATGGTTTGTTCAACCAAAGGCATTATGCGTTTTGAAAATATGGAAGATGAAAATGTAAATGGCAATATTCATTTTTCATTTGGTGCCAATGGTAAAGGATCAATTGTTGTTGAAGGCTATACCACCTCAAAAGCCGGATGGTTGTATTTACAACGCTATGTGAAATTTGATTATACGACCAAACGTGTTTCACCGACCGAACGTCACTATTTTGTTAGCCAATGGGACGCTAGTGCATCCTCAATCGATGAATCCCCAGACGTTATTTTTGACTATTTTATGCGTGAAATGTCAGATAGCCATGATGGGCTATTTATTAATGCACAGAAGCTAAATGAAAAAACATTACTATTAAGTTCGCTCAATTCACCGCTCTATATTTGCACCTTAAAACCGGGCAGTAAATTCGATTAACCGTCCTGATTATCCTATCTTATTTTTGCAAGGTGGCCTCTATATAGCCGCCTTTTTGTTTATCTAAAACGCGATACATTCCATCCTGTTAATTGACCTTCTCTTCTCACATAGTTTTAGGTTTAGCTCTTAAATTTAGTGCTTTGCTTATTCCGTAATTTGAACTGATTGCTTGCATGACTTTTATCGCATAAGAGGACTCATCTTTATTTTTTATACACCGCAGTAAAGGTTTAGATTTAATAAATACGGTATCGACAAAAAAATAGCACGATTTGTATATAGACTCGATTTAGCCTTTTTCAATTATTGATCTCACATTGAAATATCAGTGATATCTCGCACATCTTTCTCGTCAATATGTACTGCCTTTTTGCACCTTTTCAACATCCTCCTAACAAAGTTAATTCGCCTGCTTTTTCATCTATTTTTTGCGGAAATCAATAAATTTATAACGATGAAAAAAACAAATTAACAGCATAGATATATAAATGCAGGCATAAAAAACACTAAATAGCAGAGTTAAATTCTATATATGTTCATATCATGGATTTATATTTTGTTTTCATTTTTACGCGTTATAGTGATTTTGAAACCAAAGTCTGCGTTTAAAAAATCACCACGCAGACACAATGGGCAAACGTAAACCGTTAAACGGCTTCTCGGAGGAAATGAAAATGGGTGATGCATTAGGTCTGATCGAAACCAAAGGTCTGGTGGCATGTATTGAAGCCGCTGACGCTATGTGTAAAGCCGCGAACGTTGAACTTATTGGCTATGAAAATGTGGGTTCAGGTCTCGTGACTGCGATGGTGAAAGGCGACGTAGGCGCAGTGAAAGCTGCAGTAGATTCAGGTGTGGAGTCAGCACAGCGCGTGGGTGAAGTTGTTACATCGCTCGTGATTGCTCGTCCTCACAATGACATCAACAAGATTGTTATCAAACACAAGGCATAGTTTTTGCCTTAGGAGAACGTATGGGTGATGCATTAGGACTTATTGAAACTCAAGGGCTGGTTGCTTGTATTGAAGCAGCTGACGCGATGTGTAAAGCGGCAAATGTTGAGTTAATCGGCTACGAAAATGTGGGTTCAGGTTTAGTTACTGCAATGGTGAAAGGTGATGTCGGTGCCGTTAAAGCCGCTGTGGAATCTGGCTTAGAAGCTGCTCAACGTGTTGGTACTGTTGTGACTTCATTAGTTATCGCTCGTCCACATAACGATATTCAAAAAATCGTTGCCCAGTACAAAGTGACTGAATAACGAAGGAAATAAATATGAAAGAAGCACTAGGTCTAGTTGAAACCAAAGGTCTTGTCGCTTGCATTGAAGCTGCTGATGCAATGTGCAAAGCAGCCAATGTTGAACTGATTGGTTATGAAAACGTCGGTTCAGGTTTAGTGACAGCAATGGTGAAAGGCGATGTCGGTGCAGTAAATGCAGCGGTTGAGTCAGGTGTTGAAGCGGCAAAACGTATCGGCACTGTGGTGACTTCTCGTGTTATTGCAAGACCGCATAACGATATCGAGAAAATCGCACAACAGCACAAAGCCTGATTTTTCAGGCGTGCTGTAAAGCAAAGAAATAAGTTATTCAGCTAAATTTTTTAACTCCTGTATGGGGGAAGACATGGTTGCATTAGATAAAGATTTGCAATCCAGACAACTGGCTCGTGAGCTAGTTCGTAACGCGAAAAATGCACAACTTGTTTATGCTAAGTTTTCGCAGGAAAAAATCGACAGTATTGTAAAACACATTGCATTTGAAGCCGCTCGTCATGCAGAAGAGCTGGCAAAAATGGCAAACGAAGAGACAGGCTTTGGTAAGTGGGAAGACAAAGTCCTGAAAAATACCTTCGCGTCATTGCGTGTGTATGAACATATGAAAGACATGAAGACCGTTGGCATCATCAATGACGATAAAGTGAAAAAAGTCATGGATGTTGGCGTGCCTTTAGGTGTTATCACGGCGTTAGTTCCTTCAACTAACCCAACATCAACCATTATCTATAAAACCCTAATTGCACTGAAAGCGGGTAATGCGATTATTTTCTCTCCGCATCCAAATGCAAAACAGTGTAGTTTCCGTGCGTTAGAAATTGTTAAAAAAGCAGCGCTAGAAGCCGGTGCGCCAGCAGGTATCGTTGATGGTGTGACATTACTGACACTTGAAGCGACAAAAGAATTAATGCACAGCAAAGATGTGTCATTAATTTTAGCGACTGGCGGCGAAGGTATGGTGCGTGCAGCTTATGCATCAGGCACACCGACAATCAGTGGTGGTCCAGGTAATGGCCCTGCCTTTATCGAACGCAGTGCCGATATCAAAAAAGCAGTGAGCGATATCATCACCAGTAAAACATTCGACAATGGGGTTATCTGTGCATCAGAGCAATCCATTATCGTTGAACGTTGCATTTATAACGAAGTTCACCGCGAGTTATTAGCGCAAGGTGCTTACTTTATGAATGACGAAGAAGCAACAAAAGTGGCTTCAATGTTACTGCGTGCTAACGGCACAATTAACCCAGCAGTTGTGGGTAAAGATGCGATTTATTTAAGTCAGCGTGCAGGTTTTAGCGTACCCGCAAATACGCGTGTATTAATCGCATTACAAGATACTGTTTCACCAAAAAATCCGTATTCACGTGAAAAATTATGCCCAATCTTAGGGATGTATATCGAAGAAGATTGGAAATCAGCGTGCGATCGCGTGGTGCAATTACTGACTAACGAAGGTTTAGGTCATACCTTAGTTATTCATACCAAAAATGAAGATGTTATTCGTCAGTTCTCCTTAGAAAAACCGGTTAACCGTATTCTGATTAATACTCCTGCGGCATTAGGCGGTATCGGTGCAACAACCAATATTACTCCTGCACTTACTTTAGGTTGCGGTGCTGTTGGTGGTGGTTCTAGCTCTGACAACGTTGGCCCAATGAATCTACTGAATATTCGTAAAGTAGGTTATGGCGTGCGTACTGTTGAAGAGTTGAAACAACCTTGTCCTTTAGCACAAGAAGCTGCTCAACCTGCTGTTTCTGCTTGTGCTGTTTCTAGCGCAAATCACCAGACCAGCATTCTTGATGATGACCGTTTTCGTTCACCGTCTTTAACCCCTGTTCATGCGGAATGTGCAACTGCACAACGTCAAACTCAAGGTGATGATCGCTTTGGCGCATCTCCTTATGCAACGACGGTCAGTGCTTGTGCGCAACAAGTGATTGAACAAGGTGATATTACCGAAGAAAACGTGGAACGCATTATCAAGGAAGTTCTCGGACGTCTGAGTAAATAACTCATTGATATAAGGCGATATAAACCATGATCCTCGCAAAGGTAATCGGACACGTAGTAGCGACACAAAAAAGCCCAGAACTTAAAGGGAGCAATTTATTAATGATTGCCACTTTAGATGATGAGCTTAAGCCACTGAAAAACAAAACGTATGTTGCAGTGGATAGTGTAGGTGCAGGTATCAACGATGTTGTGTTGGCTGAAGAATACTTCGCACTGAACAAAGAGCGTTACAAAGCGATGTCAGTGGTTGCCATTGTTGAGAAGGTTTATCGGGACAGTAAGGAGTAATAACGACATGAGTGAGTTTCTGATAAAACCCAAAATTCAGTTTGGCACCAATGCACTGGATTTTCTTTCTGGGTTAACTGCCCGCCGCGCATTTGTGGTGACAGATAAAGCAATGGTGAAGTTTGGCTTTGCAAATAAAGTCACTGACAAGTTAATGCAACGGGGTATCGAGTTCCAAGTTTACGATGATGTTGCTTCAGATCCGGATATTTCAGCCATCGTAAGTGGCATGAAGATGATGGATGCGCATTATCCAGATTTGGTTATCGCACTCGGTGGTGGATCAGTGATTGATGCTGCGAAAGCCGTTATGTACTCCCTCTGGCATACCCGTAAAGAGAGCAACAGAACAAAACCACAATTTATTGCTATCCCAACCACTAGCGGTACCGGTTCGGAAGTGACCTCTTTTTCAGTGATCAAATCACGCAGTGAAAAACTGGTCTTGGTTGATGAGTTTATGTTGCCTGATGTCGCCATTCTCGATCCTGAGTTGGTGAAATCTGTACCACCTGCAATTACGGCAGATACAGGTATGGATGTTCTTTGTCATGCACTAGAAGCTTATGTTTCTAAAGCGGCATCTGATTTTTCCGATGCGATGGCAGAGAAAGCCGTCAAGTTAGTATTTGGTCATCTTATTGATTGCCACCATCAAGGTGACAACTTATCTGCTCGCGAAAAAATGCATAACGCATCTTGTATTGCAGGTATGGCATTTACTAACGCTTCGTTGGGTATTACTCACAGTCTTGCCCACGCATTAGGTGGTGTATTCCACGTTCCTCACGGTCGTGCAAATGCGTTATTGATGACACATGTCGTCGCCTTTAACGCCAATCTTCATGGTGATTGTAATAGTGAAGCAGCAAAACGTTACGCCTATCTTGCTCAAAGCTTAGGACTTCCGGCTAACACAGTAAGAGAAGGGGTAACCAGTTTAATCGTCGCCATTAATGTATTGAAAGATGAAATGGGTATGCCGAAGAGTATTCGCGATACCGGTGTCAGTGAAGCGGACTTTTATGCCCGTTTAACGGAAATGGTCGGACAGGCTTTACGAGATAGCTGTACGCCGACAAATCCGCGTGACGTGAACACACACCAATTAGAAACATTGTATCGTCAGGCATTTGCCGGTGTATCACACAGTTAATGCTCAACCGAATTAATACCGATTAGGTCAAGTAAAGAACATCAGGAGAGCCTCACATGGCCAAATATTCTTTGACGCCACGCGTAAAAATGCTGGCAGAACGTTTAGTTTCACGTAATAGCTCAATCAGTACAGAGCGCGCGACAATTTTTGATTCATTAGACAACAGCATTGCGGGTGTTCCACAAGCGATTAAGCCTGCACAACGCTTTTATGAGTTTATCCGCCATTTTCCAAGCTATATTGCACAAGATGAACTGATTATCGGCAGCCAGTCATCAACACCACGCGGTGCGATTTTTCACACTGAAGATGAAGTGCGTAGCGACTCTATCTATCGCTTCTTAAGTATTAATAATAGCGTTGCATCACCTGATTATATGCTGGTGGTAAACCAAGGTTTCTTAGCGATCAAAGCACAGCTTGAAGACAGAATTAGAAGCATTGGTAGTGCCGTAAATCGTAGCAGTATGGATGAAGCTAATTACTGTAAATCAGCTATTTATGCATGTGATGCAGCACTGTATTTTGCACAAATTCTGTCTGCAAAAGCAGAGAATTTAGCGGCAATGGAAGGTAACCCATACCGTAAAGCAGAATTATTAGATAGCGCAGCGGTATTACGTAAAGTACCTGCAAAACCAGCAGAAACCTTTAAAGAAGCGGTCCAAGTATTCTATTTACTGCAATTAGTCTTACATCTGGAAAATGGTAGCTATGCCATTAATCCAATGGGATTTGATAAAGCACTTTATCCATTCTATCAACGTGATCTCGACCAAGGTCGTTTAACACAAGCACAAGCGTATGAAATTGTTGAAAGTGTATGGCTGAAATTAGCTGAGCTTTCAGAAGTGCGTGCGACCAAAGAAGTTGATGGTTACCCAATGTTTGATGCTATGGCGCAAGGCATTGATATCAACGATCCACGTGTCAGCATTAACGAATTGTCAGAAATGCTGTTATCAGCTCGCGCTAATCTGTCAACTTTACATAGTTCACTGCAAGTGCGTTTATACAATGGTCGTATGAATTCACAACCTCAATACGCTGCACCTTCTGCAAACGTTGTTGCACCAAGCGCTGATGCAGGTGAATTCAAAGTGATGGAAGGTTTAACGCCTCGCTTACAACGCTTACGTAATCGCTATTTAGAAGCTCGCCCAAGTGTCTCTATCTACAGAGCATTAGCGTTTACTGAAATTGTCCGTAATAACCCAGGTTTACCGCCGATTTTACTGCGCGCGAAAGCATTCCGTCGTGCATGTGAAACCGCACCTATCTTAATTCAAGATGAAGAACTGATTGTTGGACACCCTTGTGGAAAAGCGCGTGCGGGTGCTTTCTCTCCTGATATCGCATGGCGCTGGGTTCGTGATGAACTCGATACCATGAGCACACGTCCACAAGATCCATTCCAAATTTCAGAAGAAGACAAAAAAATCATTCGCGAAGAGATTGTTCCATTCTGGGAAGGTCGTTCTTTAGATGAAATTTGTGAAGCACAATATCGCGAAGCGGGTGTGTGGGAATTTAGTGGTGAAACCTTTGTCAGTGACCTTTCTTATCACCAAATTAATGGTGGTGGCGATACTTGTCCAGGTTATGACGTATTGCTTTTCACCAAAGGTATGAACGGTATTAAAGCCGATGCGCAAGCAAAACTGGCTGAATTAAGCATGGAAAACCCTGCTGATATCGACCGTATCTACTTCTACAAAGCGTCTATTGAAAGCTGTGAAGGTGTGATTGCTTACGCCCATCGCATTGCAGAACATGCGCGTGAATTAGCATCAAAAGAGAGCAATCCACAACGTCGTGAAGAGTTACTGACGATTGCTCAAGTTAACGAAAACGTACCGGCTAATCCACCAAAAACACTGCAAGAAGCACTGCAAAGTATCTGGACGGTTGAGTCACTGTTTGAAGTGGAAGAGAACCAAACGGGTCTTTCTTTAGGTCGTTTAGACCAATACTGCTTCCCAATGTATGAAAACGATATCAAATCAGGTCGTTTAACACGTGAACAAGCACTGGAAATGATGCAAGCCTTTATCATCAAATGTGCTGAGTTAATGTGGATGTCGAGTGAGCTAGGTGCGAAGTATTTCGCAGGTTATCAGCCATTTATCAACTTAACCATTGGTGGACAAAAACGCTCTGGTGGTGATGCGTGTAACGACTTAACTTACCTGATTATGGATGCAGTGCGCTTTGTGAAAGTGTATCAACCATCACTAGCATGTCGTATTCATAACCAATCTCCACAGCAATATATGGAAAAAATTGTTGATGTGGTTAAAGCCGGTATGGGCTTCCCTGCATGTCACTTCGATGATTCTCATATCAAAATGATGCTACGTAAAGGCTTCGACTTTGAAGATGCGCGTGATTACTGCTTGATGGGTTGTGTTGAGCCACAAAAATCAGGTCGTATTTATCAATGGACATCAACAGGTTACACCCAATGGCCTATTGCGATTGAGTTTGTATTAAACCGTGGTCGTATGGTGTTGTTCGATAGCTATCAAGGTCTAGATACTGGTGATTTACGTGATCTGCGTACTTATGAAGATTTCGACCGAGCTGTAAAAGAGCAAGTTGCTCATATTGTTCGCTTATCCGCAATTGGTACAGTGATCAGCCAACGTGTTCACCGTGATGTTGCACCAAAACCATTAATGTCTCTGCTGGTTGAAGGCTGTATGGAACAAGGTAAAGACGTTACTGCTGGCGGTGCAATGGTTAACCATGGTCCTGGTCTTATCTTCTCAGGTTTAGCAACTTATGTGGACTCAATGGCAGCGATTCGCAAACTTGTTTATGAAGATAAAAAATACACCTTAGAGCAAATCCGTGATGCGTTATTAGCTAACTTTGAAGGCCAAGAAGAGTTGCTACGCGACTGCTTAAATGCACCGAAATTTGGTAACGATGATGATGTTGTTGACCAATATGCGCTAGATATTACGGAATGGACTGAGCGTGAATGCCGTAAATACAAAATGCTCTATTCCACTCTGAGCCACGGTACGCTGTCTATCTCTAACAATACGCCAATTGGTGAGTTAACAGCAGCCACACCAAATGGTCGCTTAGCATGGAAACCATTGTCAGATGGTATCAGCCCAACACAAGGTGCTGATAAACATGGTCCAACTGCGATTATCAAATCAATCAGCAAGATGAATGTTGAAACCATGAACATCGGTATGGTTCATAACTTCAAATTCCTGAAAGGATTATTAGATACCAATGAAGGACGCCAAGGTTTAATTACCTTATTAAGAACGGCTTCCATTTTGGGTAACGGCCAGATGCAATTTAGCTATGTCGATAATGAAGTGCTGAAAAAAGCGCAATTAGAGCCTGAAAAATACCGCGATTTGATTGTTCGCGTTGCAGGATACAGTGCTTACTTCGTTGAATTATGTAAAGAAGTTCAGGATGAAATTATCAGTCGTACTGTGATTGAGAAATTCTAATTACAGCTATAGGGATGGCGTAGGCTATCCCTTTTAATCGACAAGACAAGATTTAAATTTATCGAACAGGGATGTTTGATGCAGATTTGGAGGCGTAAAGATGGAGACGGCAGCAGAAATAAGAGGGCGGATATTTAATATCCAGAAATACTCTATTTATGACGGTGATGGTATTCGTACTCTCGTTTTTTTAAAAGGCTGTAATATCCGCTGCCCTTGGTGTTCAAATCCAGAAGGTCTTAGCAGTGAGTTTCAGGTGATGTACTCTCACGACAAATGTGTAGATTGCGGTAAATGTGTTGATGTTTGTCCGGCGGGTGTGCACTACATGACAACCAATGAAAGTGGTAAACAAGTTCATCGTGTTGATCGCGCTGTTGATTGTATTGGTTGTCGTAAATGTGAAGAAGTCTGTATCTCTGATGCCCTTGATATTATGGGAAAAGATGTTTCTGTCTCTGAGCTAATGAAAATCATCATGCAAGATTATGACTTTTACATCTCTTCAGGAGGTGGTGTCACAATCGGTGGCGGTGAAATGAGTTTACAAACTGATTTTGCGGTTGCGCTTTTACGTGAATGTAAAAAGATGATGATCAATACCGCGGTGGAAACACAAGCGACTACCAACGTGGCGAATTATGAAAAATTAGCGGAAGTGGTTGATCAATTTCTTATTGATATCAAACACATTGATACCACTCAGCATAAAGCGCTGTTTGGCATTGGTAATGAGAATGTCCGTCGTAACCTAGAACGTTTAATGGATCTCGGTGCAAACGTGGTGATCCGTATGCCTTTAGTACGAGGCTATAACGACTCTTATGACGCAATCACTGGGGCGATTAACTACGCAATGGAACTCTCTAAACGCGGCAATATTCAGCGTATCGATATTCTTCCTTATCACCAATTTGGACGTAACAAATACGAAAAATTGGAAATGATCTACCCGATAAAAAACGATCCAAGTTATACGCCAGAAGAGTTAGACAGTTTAGAAGCCTTCTTTAAGAAATTTGATTTCGATATCCGTCTTGTCCGTCACTAAGTAGGAGAGAAAGATGAACAGTTTAGGTGTAATTGAAACGCGAGGATTAACCGCAGCTATTCAAGCCGCAGATGCAGCTTGTAAAGCGGCAAATGTAGAAATTATCGGATACCGAAAAGTGGGATCTGGCTTGGTATCGATCTGTTTTCAGGGAGAGATCAGTGCAGTAAGAACAGCTGTTGATCATGGCGTTGATGTGGTGAGCCAAAAAGAGCTGGTGATTGGTTCATTGGTTATCGCAAGACCAGAGCCAAGCGTTATTACTAAACTGCTTACAGTAAAAGGTAAGAAAAAAGCCTCTATTGTTGCTGAAAAAGCACAAGAGACGGTCATTGAAAAAGTTGTTGAAACAGCCGTTAAAACAAGAGTTGAAGCTCCTGTTAAAAACGAAATTGAGCACATTGAAGTCACAAAAGAAGTGGCGGATTTGAAGGCTCAAAATATTGCTTCTGAAACTAAGGTCGCTACAGATAAAGCACAAAGCAGTAAAAAAGAGATCAAACCAGAAAGCCGTAAAGGTAAAAAATAATGATTAATCAACAACTCATGGGAAAAATTCTCTCTCGCTTACCCGCTCATGGCGTGATGTTAGGTGAGACACAAGGAATGGCTATCCCTGTTGGTATTTCTAATCGTCATGTGCATCTTTCACAGCAAGATGTTGAAGCGTTATTTGGTAAAGGTTATCAACTCACACCGTTTAAAGATCTTAAACAACCGGGTCAGTTTGCAGCAAAAGAGTGTGTGATGGTTGTAGGACCAAAAGGCTCGATCAGTAAAGTTCGTGTTTTAGGGCCGGTTCGTCCACAAAGTCAGTTAGAAATTTCAAAAGCAGACTGTTTTGCATTAGGTGTAAAAGCGCCAGTACGTGAATCAGGTGATCTGGTTGGCTCAGGTCAAGCGGTATTAATGGGACCTGCGGGTCATGTTGAATTACAAGAGCAAGTGATCTGTGCTCAACGCCATATTCATATGAGTGAAATTGACGCCAGAATGCTAAATGTCACCAATGGGCAAAAAGTACACGTTAAAACAGAAGGTGAGCGTAGCCTGATTTTTGATGAAGTTGTTGTTCGTGTCAGTGAAAAATTTACTTTGGAATTTCATATAGATACTGATGAAGCTAATGCCGCAGGACTTCGTAACAACGATAGCGTATTTATTGTCAGCTAAGACAATGAGGTGACGTAATGGACAATCAGTTAATTGAAAGGATAGTGGCTGAAATAGAAAAAAGAATGAAAAAGTCGGTGTTGTTGGCACTTACACCAGCACCGGGATACCAAGATGAAATCTGTCAGCGTATCAACACGTTTTCTCATATTCGATTTTCTCTTTTTGTCACAACACAGGCACAAGTCAGTCATGATTTGTCGAAATGGCGTCATCTAGGGGAAATATATAATGCGAGTGAGTTCGACTGCCAGCAGTTATCGACTTATCACGCACTGTTTGTTCCTTATTTTGATAAAAAGCTGGTGGGTGAAATTATTAATGGATTATTTATAAGTGAAGAAGGAAAGCTAATTCATTCCGCACTTGCTCAAAATATTCCTATTATTGCATTACCTTATTTTTGCCAACCAGAAAGTGAATTAAATGAGATTTTAGGTTTAAATAAAAATAAAGAGTACAACCTGCTTATTCAGGAAAATATTAGTCGATTAAAATCAATGGGTATTATGTTTCACTCTATAAATGATGTTGAATCTAATTTAATAAACCATGATGTTAAGCATCAAACTAAACCTGAATATAAACCTGAATATAAACCTGAAATTAAACAAGAGAATAATAATCGCTATATTACTTTGAAAGAAGTAATGAATAAGCCTGGAGAATATCATTTATCGCAAGATAAATTGACGGATTCTGCTATTGAATATTTAAAAAGTTTGAAAAATTAATCTTAAATTATATCTGATAACTCAGGAGTCTTATTATGTCACCAAAAGCTAAATCATGGCTTTGGATGCTGGCGGTTATTATTTCAGAAACCTCAGCAACCTCTACTTTAAAAATGTTTGATAATAGTGAAGGAACAACCAAAACATTATTATTAGGCTTAATTGTTGTTTTATACGTTATTTGTTATTACTCATTATCACGTGCAGTTAAAAATATTCCTGTTGGCCTGGCTTATGCAACGTGGTCAGGTACAGGGATTTTAGTGGTTTCTTCTTTAGGTATGTTGTTTTATGGCCAACATCCTGATACGGCTGCCATGATTGGTATGGCTGTTATTGCCAGTGGTATTGTGATTATGAATCTCTTCTCGAAAATGGGTTCTGAAGAAGAGGAAGAAGAAACAACTGAAACCTCTAATATTAAACAAACTGCATCGCCAGTTAATAAATAAGTCTATTTCTTGATAAATATTTTTTAATAAATCTATTTTTAATAATAGTTATTTTATTAAAACAAATAAGGATAACAATTATGTTTACCGGATTCTTATGGCTGGCGCTGTCTATTGGTTCTGAAATCACTGGTACGTCAATGATTAAAAAGACCAACGGTTTTAGTAAATTAGCCCCTTCTGTTTTAGTTATTGCTGCTTACTGTATTTGTTATTTCGCCTTAACACGCGCAATGGGATATATCCCTGTTGGTGTGGCGTATTCGCTGTGGTGTGGATTTGGTATTGTCGGTGTGACCTTAGTGGCGATGATTTTATATAAGCAAAAACCAGACTTACCAGCCATATTCTCGATGGCACTGATTATCTCTGGCGGGATAATTATGAATACATTCTCTACTATGTAGTTACATATTAATTATTTTTAATAGAAACACTGAGTGTTAGATAAAATAGACTCAGTGTTTCTATTTTTTTAAATATAAAAATCACGATATGATATTATTATACTATGATTTCATTTAACGATTTTTTTCAAAACAGATCTGAGTTTATCTTGATAACTTTAAAGATAAAATCCCCATTGCATTCACAATGGGGATTGGTTTTACGACATGACTGCTTTTTATTTATCTAAATTTAAAGATGAAATACACGACCTTCACCAGTAGGTAATTCAATTGTTAAGCTAAGCTTACCGCCTAAAGCTTCAACATAGCGTTTTAATGTTGCCAGTTTTAGATCGTTACCTCTTTGCTCTATCTGGGTAATCGCAGGTTGAGAAATTCCTAGGTGAGTAGCAAGTTCTCTTTGTGAAATATTTAACTCTTCTCTTAAGATTTGCAGCCCTGTTTCTAATATCAATTCATCAGCCATTTTTTTTATACGTTCTTGGCTTTCAGGAGAACGTTCAGCGATAGCTTGTTGAAGTGTTTTCATTGTCTTCTCTTATTGATAAAAGATATGAGGTAAACTCTCGATCCGCTATATGGATCATCGTTTGGTAAAATTTCTTATTGTTAGCTTTATTTCCTGCACATAACACAATGGCTTTTCTAGTTGGATCAAACGCAAAAAATATTCGTATAGGCTTCCCTATGTGTTGTATCCGGAGCTCTTTCATATTGGGATATTTTGAACCTTTGATGTTATCAGCATGGGGTCTTGGTAACCTAGGTCCATAAACCTCCAGATTCTGTAAGGCTGCTAAAATTCGTTCTTGTAACTCGCTACTTTGCTCTGATAACCAAGAATCAAAATTATTTGTAAGTAATACATTCCACACAGTTCACCTCATATAAGTTATAGCTTATTTTTAGAGTAATAAGCTACAACTTATATTTCAATACTCGTCAGAGTAGCAAGGTAGTGTTTATTTTTCAAAGTATTCCCATTAATAAATAAAATCCCCATTGCATTCACAATGGGGATTGGTTTTACGACATGACTGCTTTTTATTTTTTATTTTTACTGCTCACCGACTTGCTGTAACTGTTTTTGACGCTCAGTTTGAGCACTGATTTGATGGTTTCTAGCCAAGAAACTGTACATTGTTGGTAACACGAATAGGGTAAACAGTGTGCCGACTAACATACCTGACACAATAATCAGCCCTAATCCATAGCGACTATTAGCACCTGCACCACTGGCAAATAACAGAGGAATAAGTCCAATCACCATTGCTGCCGTTGTCATTAAAACAGGGCGCAGTCGGATTTTTGCAGCTTCAATAATGGCATCACGACGGTTTAGATTTTTATGAACTTGTAATTCATTAGCGAATTCCACCATTAAAATACCGTGCTTACTGATAAGCCCTATTAGTGTGACTAAACCAATTTGAGTGTAGATATTTAGCGTCACCATCCCTAAAGCGAGAGGAACTAATGCGCCGCAAATTGATAGCGGTACAGTAATTAAGATAATCAAAGGATCAACCAAACTTTCATACTGTGCCGCTAACACTAAATAAATAATGATAAGCGCGGCAATAAAGGCGAAGACTAACGTATTTCCTTCTTGAGTGAATTGGCGAGAATCAGATTGCCAATCATGGCTAAAGCCCGCAGGTAATGAATCTGCCACAGTTTCAAGAAACGCAACGGCTTGTCCCATCGTGACACCAGGTGCGGGGATCGCTTGGAAAATAGCGGCGTTTTGTTGATTAAACTGTGTCAGTTTATTGGGTTCAACTTGAGTCGTAATATTCACAACTGTTGATAATGGGATCAAAACATTATCTTGAGTACGAATATAGTGCCCAGCAAGTGCAGCTGGTGTTAAACGTTGGTGGCGTACACTTTGTGGAATAACATCATAAGAGCGACCATCCATACCAAAGCGGTTGATATAGTGTTCACCAACTAAGAGTGAGAGTGATTCACCAATATCCTGCATACGAATACCCAAACTATTGGCCTTAGCTCTGTCTATGGCAACTTGAACGACAGGATTGTTGTAATCTAAATCGCTATCCACCACGACAAACAAACCACTTTCTCTTGCTTGCTGTTTAATGTTTTCCATTGTTTCAAATAGAACGGGATAACCTAACGGGCTACGTAAAACCATTTGTACAGGTAATCCACCTACCGAGCCGGGTAAAGAAGCTAATTGGAAAGCAAAAATACTAGTACCTTCAACATTATTGACGCGGTTTTGTAAGTCGGCTTGAATTTGATCTGCATTGCGATCGCGGAGATCCCAACCATCAAAGTTAATACCACCAAAGCTAGCTGAAGGCCCATCTGTACCGTTAATTATCCAAGTGCTGTCTGTTTCAGGCAGACTCATATAAATTTCATCAAGCTTCTGATTAAAGCGCTCAGCATAAGCAAGATTTGCATGTTGCGGTGCTTTTACGGCAGTTAAGACACTCGCCTGATCTTCTGAAGGAGCCAGTTCTTGTTTTGTCTGACTATACAAAAACGGCAAGCTGACAAACACAGCTAAGGCAAAAACAATGGTTAACCAGCGATTAGCTAAAGAAAAATTGAGTACGTAACCATAATAATGAGCCAGTTTATCAAAGACATATTCGGCTATTTTAGCCATTCTGCCTTCATTTTCTTTTGGTTTTAACATTAACGAGCTCATCACTGGCGATAAGGTTAATGCCACAATACCGGATACAATCACACTACCTGCCAATGTTATGGCAAATTCTTTAAATAATGCCCCCGTTAATCCAGCCATCAAGCCAATAGGAGCATAAACGGCGGCTAATGTGATCGTCATTGCAATAACAGGGCCGGCAACTTCTCTCGCACCGACTAAAGCGGCTTGAACAGGCGATAACCCTTCTTCAATATGGCGATGGACGTTTTCAACAACCACTATCGCATCATCCACAACTAATCCGATTGCTAAAACCATTGCCAGTAGAGTGAGCAAGTTAATACTAAAACCAAAGGCAAGCATTAAACCGGCGGCACCTAACATCGATAATGGAATAGCAAGCACAGGAATAAGAACAGAGCGGAACGATCCCAAACAGAGATAAATAACTGCAATAACAATTAAAATAGCTTCAATTAAGGTTTGTACGACTTGGTTAATAGAGGCTTTGATAAAACGTGAGGTTTCAAATGCCAGTTCTACATCGACACTAGGAGGTAAGGTTTTTTCAATATCGATAAGATGATCTCTAATACCATCAACAATGACTAATGGATTCCCCGTTGGTGTCGGAAATAGACCTAAGAATACGGCTTTTTTACCATTCATAATACCGCTGGTTTCAGTAGCCGCAGCACCTAATTCGACAGTGCCGACATCACGTAAACGTACAAGATTATTGCCATCATTAATGATAACCATGTCTTTAAATTCTTCGACATTAGTGAGATCAGTATTGACATAAACGTTGGCAATCACAAATTCGCCTTCAACTTTCCCAGGGGCGGCTTGATAGTTATTACGACGTACTGCATTTGCGACATCGCTTGCCGTTAAATTACGACCAGCCAGTTTATCTGTATCTAACCACAAGCGCATCGCCAATTGTTGCCCACCAAAAACCTGTACTTTAGCAACACCATTGATGGATGAGAACATCGGTTCCACAACACGAGAAAGGTAGTCAGTGAGTTCAGGGATAGAAAGCTGCTCACTTGAAAATCCGACATAAGCTACCGCTGTAGATTCTCCTGATGAAAGCTCAATAACAGGATCATAAGCTTGTTCTGGCAACTTATAACGAACTTGATTTACCTTCGCCATTACCTGCGTTAAGGCCTGAGTTGGATCACGGTTTAATTCCATTCTGACGGTGACTAAGCTTTTTCCTTGAACAGACGAAGAGGAAATATAATCAACGCCCTCAACAGAGGAAACAGCTTGAGTAATCGGTTGTGTCACAAATCCTTGCATCAGTTCAGATGATGCTCCGGGATAATCTGTTGCAATCGTAATAGTGGAATTTTGCAACATAGGGTACTGGCGAATTGGCAATTTACTGAACGCAAATGCGCCCAGTAAAAAAATCAGTGTGCTAACAACTAATGCCAAAACAGGGCGCCGAACAAAAATATCGGTAAACTTCATTATTAACTCCCGTTATGGTTTAGTCGTCGCTGATTGAGCTAGCGTTAATGTATCTTGCTCAATAGGTTCAATTGAGATGCCATCACTTAACTTAATTTGTCCTGATGAAACAATTTGATCCCCAAGGGCTAAGCCCTCTTTTATTTCGATCATGCCGTTGTAGCGCAATCCAACTTTCACAGAGACACGCTTAGCGATAAGGTTTTTTTGATTGTCAGACTGCGCTACAAACACGGTATCTCCATAAGCAGTATAAGTGACTGCTGTTTCTGGTACGGTTAATACCATAGGACTATCTGGAGAGGTAACTTGTACACGAGCAAACATGCCCGCTTTTAATTTGTTATCGGTATTAGGTAAAACAGCTTGTACTTGTACAGTACGAGAAGGGCCAATAAGAGGATCGATGGCATTAATAGAACCTGTAAATACCATTTCAGGATAAGCATCGACTTCGATATTGATTGGCTGTTTTGTTGAAATTTTTGGTGCTGCTTGTTCATCAAGTGAAAAATTGAGTTTTAAATGGCTCGCATCGACAAGTGAAGCTACACGTTCACCTGCATTAAGGTATTGGCCTTCATGAACAAGTTTTATTCCGACAATGCCATCAAAAGGCGCTTTTATTGCTTTTTGTGCAATTCGCGCTTTTACTTCGCGAATGGATGCGGCAATCATATCGCGCTCAGATAACGTACTGTCTAATTGCGCGGCAGCTGCGACATTTTTACTATAAAGCTGTCTTGTTCGGGAATAGAGTTTATCCGCGTTAGTTAATTGCGCTTGTAAGCGTAATAACTCGGCTTGTTCAGGCTCATCATTTAATTTAGCTAAAACTTGGCCTGCTTTAACAGTTTGCCCTGACTCAAAATTAATCACAGCAATTCGACCATTGGTTTCAGCGGCTAAATAAACTTGGCGTGCAGCTTCTAATTCTCCAACACCTTGCATATTGTTTGGTAATTTTGATGATTGTACGGTTGCTAATGCCACTTTCGTGGGTGGGTAAGCAAATTGCTGTGTTGCATCTTCATCAGATGACGTAGTTGCATAAACCGCAGCACCTGCACTGAGTAAAAAGAGTGAGGCACATATCGTAATAGTAAGTTTTTTATTCATTTTATTGCCGATCCCATAGTGAAAGTTTTTATATTTCTTATCGTTTTATGCGTTAGTTTTTTTCCATAACGCTCTGAAATGACTTGCCATTGCTGTAGTGATTAATCCACCAATAACAGCGAGATGTTCTATCGCAAAAAACATCGACAACATGGCCTTATCTCCCGTCATATTCCAAAAAGTATGAACAATCACGATAGTTAAAAATAAAAAGAGAGCTAAAGCGCCAGCACCTAGCCATAAATAGCGATCGAAAAGCACTAAAAGTGAGCCACAAAGTAAAACGATCGCGGTGGCAATATTAAAAAACCAATCCGGAGTTAATCCTGCTGCACGCATTTCAGCCAAACTATTTTGGTAATCAAAAACCTTGGCAAAGCCAGAGGAGAGAAACAAAACAAGAATGAGTAATCTGGCGATCAGCCACATAGAGCGACTTTCGAGAATACGTGCAATTGAATTAGGCATTCATTTGACCTCAACATTCTTAAAAAATAAAAGTCAGCATCCCACTGACTTGACTTAATTTGAGGAGGGGACTATAAAACCTCAAGTTAAGTTGAGGTCAAGAGGAAAAAATAAAAAATGAAAAAAGAAAAAATAGATTTCAATAGAGCACTTACTGTCGGTGAGGTAGCAAAACGAAGTGGTGTTGCAATTTCAACGTTACATTTTTATGAAGAAAAAGGGTTGATAGAAAGCTATCGAAGTGCAGGTAATCAGCGCCGTTACCCACCAGTTGTATTGCGTTATGTGGCGATTATAAAAGCCGCGCAAAGTACAGGTATTCCGTTAAAAGAAATTCAGGAAATACTAGGAAAATATCCGCCAAATAGTAAATTGACCGCAGAACAATGGCACGAAATATCAACGGATTGGAAAGTAAGGTTAGATGAAAGGATCCGCCGCCTTAAGAGACTACGTAATGGATTAGATCACTGTATTGGTTGTGGTTGCTTATCGTTAAGTGACTGCCCATTACGTAATCCTGATGATATTTTAGGTGAGAAAGGTGCGGGAGCTCAGATCCTCTAATTTCCGTTAAAACGAAAATGAAGCGCTGTCAGGTTTAAAAAATTCCTCATAGTCTTCTTGGTTATCGTTCATACCTAATAAATCAAGAGTAAATTGATGATAAAAACCTTGATAAGAAAGAAGTGAAACTAACGCCTGATTAATTATCTCTTTATTGTCGCTATTTTCTAATTCGCTCGCTTGGCGTGCATAGATTAATAGTGCGACTTGGCGCTTCTCTTTTAAGGTTTGGTTATTTTCATTTTTGACATCAAATTGATTCAATAACGCTAGTACATCTTTGACACTATTAATGTTGGAGTCTTTTAATAATTGATAAAAAGAAGAATTCAATATGGCCATTAAAGGATCTGATTTTTTATTGATGATATGTTTTGGTGAAGGTGAAGAAGCTTGTGGTTCATACAACGCTTGTGACTTTAAAGTATCAATCTTCATCATCATTGTTCTCACTAGAGATGTTACTTTGAGAGGAAATATTATCGAATACATCGAATGTATTAATATATTTCAGTAGAGTTTCTTTAATTTCTTGAGTAAAAATAGGTTGGTAAGATTCAGTATAAGGGCGATGGAATTGAGCCTTGAGATCATCAATTAATAGAGTGGGATCAAAAAAAGTAATTTGATCACCCGCATGGACAGCAATTGTTTTACTTTCATGAGAGATCAATTCAATATCAAGCTTATTGAGCTTCTTTTCAAGATAACTGCGTAATGTTGCAGGGATATCGAGCGTAATTTTTTTCTCTGAAGGTATTGTTGATATTAAGCGGTGTGTAAGTTCAGTTTGAATTTCAGGGGAGTCAAAAAGTTGAGCAATGGTTGCCGTTAATTGTTCTCTTTGCTGAAACTCATATTGTGTCAGTTTCTCTTGATATTGAACTACGAAATTTAAGATATCCCCTAATAATGCCTGTAACCCTGTTCTATAAGCTTGGGTTGCTATCTCTTTACTATGTTCTTCTAGTTTATGATTAAAATCGCGAATTATTTTTTTTGCCGTGTGTTTGGCTGCTAGTTCTGTTTTATAAATATTATCAAGTTGTCGAACATAGCGAGCTCGTATTAATACACCTTCACAAGTGTATGTTAAAAGATCTTCAGGCAGAGAGCGCAGCATAATCGAGTACCAAAAGAAAAAGTGAACGAGATAAGAAAAGTGATTGAGGTAATTCAATCGATGAGGATTGTGGTGCAAAAAGAAATGTAAAGCGCTGAGCAAGTGCAATTGAAATTGAATTAATAAAATCAAATAGCAATTGATAGCCGATATTTATTGGTGCTCTATTTTCTAGAGAAATAGTCATCTTTTTATCAATATTTAAAACAGGATAAAGAGATAAAAACGCTTTTAATTGAGGTTCTAGTTGATAGTAATTACCAGATAATAAAAGCGTTTCTCTAGAGTACAAATAGCCTAAAAATAGAGCACAACGGGGAAGTAATACCCAATGAGTAAAAATTTTTTCTACAATAATATCGATATCACAATCTAGCTGATTAATAAGTTCATATTGCTGAATTAATTGGCGATTAGCTAATTTTTGCCAGATTATACTCTCTTTATTTGAAGCCAATACGTTGTAATCTGTATGAAGATAACTCAGTGGTTCATACATTACATTGGATATCATTTCGAATTGCTCAGAAGTTAGATTTGTCATTATTCTCTTCCTTCTGTGTTTTTCTGCGTCGGAATATTATCAATAAAACTGTAATGATGATGGCGATAACCATCAATAATAAGCTTAGAAATAACCAAGAACTAAGAAATGAATCAGAGCTATTTTGATAAAGTTGATTATTTATTATGTTGAACTTATTAATATTTCGTGGATACAACAAGACGGTAATATTATCCTCATTCATATCGTTAAAGGCATTATGAATAAAAGCACGAACATCTTCACTTAGCTGATCATTATCAAGCATCCCCTCTTCATAAAAAACTAATGCTGAAGCGTGAGGTGTCGGAATAATTCGCTCAGTAGGAGAGATGGGATAGCTAACATGAACTCTAGCATCAATAATATGATCAATAGTGAGTAATGATTGTTCTAATCGCTGCTCAATAGCGGAAATTAAGCGTGCTTTTTCGGCTTGTGGAGATGATACCAATGCATCAGATGGAAATAATTGAGTCACTTCAATTCGAGATAATGTGGGTAATTGATATTCCTCTAAAATTTGAATCGCAACTCCCATATCTTCTTTTTTAACAGAAATATCAAATAACCCTTTCCCTAATGCTTTACGAGTACTAGTTATTTGGTGCTTTTGTAAAACCGCTTGAATTTCCGTTGCCTGTCTTTGATCCAAATTAGTGAGTAGTGATTGATCTTTACAACCACTTAATAATGGAAACAGGCAACATAATAACGCCAATAACAAATATCGTATTTTCATTACTATTGAGCCTTGAGTAATGTTTCGACAATATTCAGTGACTTTCTAGCCAAAGTACTCGCTAAATTCATTGTAATTGTATAGTCATTAAGTGTGGTTTGCAGCTTGGTATAACTTTGAACATCACTTAATTGACTTAATGTTGTTAGTTTTTCTTGGATCTGTTTTTCATACTGAAAGCCGCTTGTCACAGTGTTAATCATCATTGACGATAAATTATTATCACTATCGCTGTTATCATTTGGCAGTGTTGCTAAATGAACGGGAACAACAGGGGTAATTGCCATATATAATCTCCATTAAATAAAAATCAACGCATATTCCCGATAATGCTCATTGCCAAGTCTTTCACAACTTTAATCGACGTTGATTGTGCATTACGCGTAATATTATATTCAGCGAGCTTGGCTTGATAATCAGCTAAGGCAGCCGCATTTGATGTATCTGCTTTTAATGCATCTAATGCAACTTTTAGTGCATCACTTTGTTTTTTTACCGGCTCTTGAAAATAATCATCAATTTTATCAATAGAGCTGACATCATCGGCAACAGGATAGGCTGGCATAATATTATTCCTCTAATTTCAATTCTAATTTACTGCTTATAAATATCACTATTAGCCTTGAGGAAAATAGCGATGTTGATTATCTAGAAAAATATATCCACGATCTTCTTGTAAAATCGCTTTATTTTTCAACATTGGATTACTTATATTTTCACGGTAAAAGATAAATTTTCTTCCAAAAATAGCCGTTTGTTTTTTGATATAAGTATCAAGTTTTTCTTTGTTTTTCCTCTCTAATAAATCATCAAAAATAAAGACGAAGCCATTGTTTTTTTCTTCAATGGTATAACCTATTGTTTTAGTTAGTTCTAATTTGTTTACATCATTAATGATGCTTGGAATTGAAATCTCTTTAATTGTAGGGGAACAATTTTCTGAAAAGTGATTATTTATGGCATCAATGATTTTTAGTTTTTCATTATCATTATGATAAATGAAATTAACAATGGGCTTGGTTTTATCTTTTAAAATTAAATGTATTTTTTTATGATTATTTTCAATCACTAAATTTTCTATTTTTGCTTTGTCTATATAAAAAACTTTATTTTTTGAGTTGTTGTTTTCTTTTGAGATGATGTAGGAATCATCAAAAATACAATAATATCCATTTTTTCCTTGGAAACCTTTAAAATTTAGACTTTTTGATACGACAGGTGTGATTATTTTTTCTGTTGATTTATTTATATAATATATAAATATTATAAGAAGTGGAATTGTTAACATTAATGTCATGAATATCTTTTTACCAGAGATCAATCTCTTCTTATTTTTTTTAAAGTAAGATGGGTTAAGAGGTAGGTCATTTCTATTACTAACTAAAAAGATAGGAATATCATTGGAATATACAGGTTCATTTAGTGGTAATGTATATTCGTTATCCACTTCTTCTGATATGAAACTACTCTCAATTATATATTTGTTATTTTCACTATTATTTTCATCAAGTATAATGGCGAGCTTTTTTTTACATTCCTTATTATCACAAGGAATGTAAAGCACCGATTTTTCATTTTTTTCTTTATTATCATTGGTTTCTTCATTTTGTAAAAAAAATGAGTAATGATTAGGCGGTAAAGGAACAACTGCTCCTTTTAATGGGCCAGAAAGAATATAAATGTAATACAACATAGATTTAGCCTAATGATAAAATGTTATTAATTCACAATGTAAATATAGTTTAGTGAAATAGTCATTGAATTTCTTTTAAAAAAAAGCACATGTTTTTTATTTGATAGTGGGTATTGATATATTACTAGTACTTTTTTTAAATAATAAACAGAAAAAATTTGTTATTCATCTTTATAGTTAATAATTAGTAATATTATTGTAATGTTATATAAGATGAAAACATAAGAATAAGTTTGTTGATAGTTTGCTATCTTTAACTTTTTATTATTTAACAAGAATAAGGTAAGGTGTTTTTTATGTTAATAAATGATATAAAAATAAGTGGTGATAAAAATATATTGCTGGGAAATTCATTGTTCTTTTGTATTCCTCTGAAGAATGATTTTCCAGTGAAAATATATGATGAAAAAAAGACTAAAATTATAAAAGGAAGGGCTTTTATTTATAATTCAAAAAATGAAGATGTTATTTTCCAATCTGAAAATCAGTCATGGAAAATTGAGAAACGATCATTTTTTATTTGTGCAAGATTATTAGCATTTATTGATTATGCACGTGATTTTTCCAAAATGACGGCAATAGGATCCGAATTTGATATTAATCAGCAGGTTTTTTATATAGAAGATACTAATAAATCCCTAGAATACGTACTAATAAATGAAGCAATAAAAGCAGAAAGCCAATTAGAGCCTCTATTTGTCACAATAAGACATAGTGAAAGTTATTGGCTTATTTTACATCTCATTAGTTATTTAGATGAGAAGAAAAGTAATATTGCACAAATTGGAGAGCGATATGGGGTATCAGGTACACATTTTAGACGACTGTGTAAACGCTATTTAGGCAATTGTGGAAAAAGTCAATTACGTTCATGGCGTGCGGCATCTTCCATTTTAACCACGCTATCAACTGATGAATCATTAACACAAATTGCCGTCGATAATGGATTTAGTTCAGCGTCTCATTTCTCAAATGAAATCAAAACGCTATTTGGTATTACACCAACAGAATTTCGTCGAATTGGTCAGCATCTTTATGAAAATAAAAAATAAGATTTATTGTGTCATTGGGCTAGTACTTTGTTGTGGCTTTTCTTTTCAAATTCAAGCTGCACAAGGAAAGGTTATCTATACACATCAGGTAAAAAAGCCTGATGTGTTTATCGCTGTTGATACTCGGGTAGAACAATTCTTTCTTGTGCTATCAGATAAATTAAATAAACCTTTTATTCTAAGTAGTGCTGTAAAAAAAGAGAGAGTAACCGGAAATTTTGATATTTCTTCACCAGAGGAAGCATTTGAATTGATGGTGAAACGTTTGTCATTACTCTATTTTAATGATGGAAAATCAATCTATATTTATGAGAGCAGTGAGATTTTACAAGAACTCTTTCAGGTAAAAAACATAGGTTTAATCGAGCTAAAAGAATATTTACAAGATGTGGGATTATACGATCCCCGTTATCCGTTACGTGCTGGTCGAGACCAACGTACTTTTTATATTTCTGGTCCTCCTGTTTATATTAAATTAGTCAAAGCTGCCGCTGAGTTTTTGGATAATGATGTACAAGAGCAAATTAATGAAAATACAAATAACCAAGTACCAGTGGGAAGTTCTCGTTATGGTGATGAATTTGTACAGATATTTCCATTAAAAAATACTTTTGTACAAGACAGAACTTATACCTTACGTGATGAAAAAGTGGTATTACCTGGAATTACTTCTGTTTTACAGCAGTTATTTATGACCTCTAAAGAAATAAAAAGAACAGCAGTGGAACCTCATCAAACGCTAGAAAATAACGATAGTCAGGAATACGATGAAGCGATAAATGGTATTGAAGAAACTAATACTCCAATTATAACTAAAGTAGGGCAATATAACGTCGAATTAGTGCCATTACCGGGTTCAAATAGTCTTTTAGTGAAAACAAGTCGAGAAGGATTGGTATTAATAGGTTCTCTCATTGCTCAATTAGATAAACCCAAAAGACAAGTCGAATTGTCATTATGGATAATAGATATTTCTAAGAGTAAAGCAGATAGTTTAGGTGTTAATTGGCAAGCAAGTTATGGTTCAGGCAAAGGCAGTTTCTTTTTTAATACGGCAAGTTTGAGTGCTGCATCTGGCTTTAATTTTTTGGGTAAAATTAAAGCATTGAGTGAAGATGGCGAAGCTCAAATGGTCTCTCGCCCAATATTATTAACACAAGAAAACACCCCTGCTATTTTTGATAATAACACAACTTTTTATACTCAAATAAAAGGTGAACGCGTTGCTTCATTAGAATCAACAACATTTGGCACAATGATTAGTGTATTACCACGTATTGGTAATTCAAATAAAGATATTGAGATGATCATTAATCTTGAAGATGGCGCAGAAAAAAAAGATGACAATGGTGATGATGAAAGTGTTGAAAAACTGCCAGTGATTAACCGTACAAATATTAGTACGGTTGCTCGAGTTTCGGAAGGTGGAAGCTTACTAATTGGTGGGTATACACGAGAAGATAATGTGAAAGCAGAAAATAGAGTTCCTTTTTTAGGTGCTATTCCTTTAATTGGTCGAGCATTCAGATATGAATCTGACAATAATAAAAAAATGATCCGTATATTTATGCTACAACCCCGTTTATTAGAAAAAACGCAGACCGAATCTTTAGGATCTGTTACTGAAAATCCATTTGAACCAATGGATAAAAAAACATCTCAGGCATTAAAACAACTTCAGGCTTTTATGAGGTAATATCATGATTGGGCCAATTAATACCTCTACTTCAACCCATTCTGCACCTAGTAATATTGGTAAAAAAATCCAACAAGAAACGGAATATAAGCAGCCTAAAATTAATGAAAATCAAAACTATCAAAATCAATTAATAGAGATATCTGATGATATGTCTATGGTTGCAACTCTTTTCTCGCAACGTTTTGGTCAACAATTAGATAAAAAGGCGAATAGAGGGCAAAGCACATTATATATTGCAGAAGAGGGTGCTGATAAAAAATTAGATAAAGTAATGATGTTATTTAGGAAATCAGGGCGAAGTTTGCAAGAATTACTTCAATACTTACGTAAAATGTTCCCCGATGAAAGTGATCTCGTGATGGTTTTGCGAGAATTACTCAGGAAAAAAAAACTAGGCGCACAATTAAATGCAGGAATTGAGAATGAGATAAATAATCTACTCGAAGGTGAGAATGGCAAGCAAATCCGAGCAGGCATTAATATTGCTTTACAAGCAAAAGCATTTGCTAAATTACTTTCTCTCGATGCTTCAACATTAAGAAATCTTTATCGTAGCTATATTAATCTAGAACTTGAACCTATTTATTTTTTTAAAATGTGGGTTGAAGAATATGATCTTAAACAATGCACTATTATTTTGAGTTTTTTAACGCAAAGCTTAATTTGTGATATGCAATCACTTACGCCAAGTTGCTCTCAAAGTTCAGAGTTTGGTTATCTTCTTGAGAGAGTTAACAAATTACGTACTTTATATAGCTTTATAGAAATAAATATAAAAAAATTAGAAATAAGCGATTTAAAAAATAAGATAGCTGAAAAAGATCTTTATCAATTGATTTTTCACGGTATGACATTTCCTGATGAAATGGAAAAGTATTTAATTTCCCTTTTGGAAAATGAGTGGCTTAATTATTTAATTAATATAAAAATGAAATTATTACAAGGGATAAAAACAATGTTCAATGAATATCCGAGTTCATTGTATTTATCTGATGATTTTAGAGATGAATGCCAAATAATTATGCAGAAATTTATAGATAATCACCTTCGATTAGAACAATATCAACAGAGAAAATAAATAAAATAATTTACGGATAATTTCTATGATTTATAGATTTCTATTGGCAATAAAAAATAGACCAGAATTAATCGTGTTGTCGGTTATGATTTTAGTTATTATGATGTTAATCATACCATTGCCAACTTATATTGTAGACTTTCTTATTGGGCTCAATATTACTATTTCTTTACTGATCTTCATGAGTTCATTTTATATTACTCGTATATTGAATTTTATGACTTTCCCTGCATTATTACTTATTACAACACTTTTTCGGCTTGCTCTTTTTATTAGTACGAGTCGATTAATCTTATTAGATGCAGATGCGGGTGAAATAATCACTTCATTTGGTGAGTTTGTTATCGGTGAAAATTTAGTCGTTGGTTTTGTTGTTTTCTCTATTGTCACTATCGTGCAATTTTTAGTTATTACTAAAGGTTCAGAGCGAGTTGCAGAAGTTGCTGCTCGTTTCTCTTTGGATGGAATGCCCGGAAAACAGATGAGCATCGATGCTGATTTAAAGTCTGGCATTATTAATAACGAAGAAGTGAAAATAAGAAGAAAAGAATTAGGTCAAGAAAGCCAGTTATATGGTTCTTTTGATGGTGCAATGAAGTTTATTAAAGGTGATGCCATTGCCGGTATTGTGATTATCTTTGTTAACTTAATCGGAGGGATCTCTGTTGGTATGGCACAAATTGATCTCTCAATTACACAAGCGCTACATACTTACACACTTTTAACCATTGGTGATGGATTGGTTGCTCAAATCCCAGCATTACTGATTTCTATTAGTGCTGGTTTTATTGTCACACGCGTTGGCGGTGAAAATAACAACCTTGGTTTTAGCATTATGAACGAGTTGCTTGCTCAAGACTTTGCTTTACTCGTGACTGCGATCCTCGCTTTTGTTATTGGTTTCTTACCTGGATTTCCAACTCCAGTATTTCTTATTCTATCTGTCTTATTAGGTGGGTATTTCTTTAAAAAACAGTGGAAAAGTAAGAAGAAAGAAACGATAACGGATAATAAAGAAGATAAGAATGAAGATAATGATTCAGATACTGATGGTAAAAAAGGACTTATTTCAAATTTATTTTCAAATAAAAATGAGTCAGAAGATGAAAATAGCTTATTAAAAGAGAATATCACATTATCTCAGGCTGAAACTTTGCCATTAATTATTACTGTATCTTCTAAGAAAAAGACATATCTTTCGAAACTTGTTTTTGAAAAATGGTTAAAAAAAGAATTTATTTTACAATATGGCGTATTACTTCCTGATATTGTCATTCATTATTCAGATAAAATTGACGATAATAGGATTATTGTTTTAATAAACGAAGTCAAGGCTGATGAGTTTGACTGTCCTTTTCCACTTGTTTATATAGAAAACCCTAATGATGAATTTTTATCTCTAGATTTTAAAATAATAGAAACAAAAGATAATGATATTAAAAATTACTGGGTGAGTAAAAATGATAAAGAAAGAATAGCATTATTAGGTTATCGATTTGAATTACCAGAGGTTTATTTTTATAAGAAATTCTCTAATTTAATTACATCTAATATTGTTGAGTTTCTTGGAATACAAGAAACGAAAAATATTCTTGATAAAATAGAAGAAAGTTCACCTGAACTATTGAAAGAATGTTATAGACAAGTTTCTATTCAGCGAATTAATGATGTCTTACAACGTTTAGTACAAGAAAAAATCCCTATTAGAAATATAAAAACAATTATAGGTGGATTAGTACAATGGGGGAGTAAAGAGAAAGATCCAATACTTTTAACTGAACATATTCGTTCTCTACTTTCGCGTTATATTAGCCATTTTTTTTCAAATAATGGAACACTTAATGTAATTATTTTATCTCATAATGTGGAAGAGATAATTCGCGGTGGAATTAGGCAAAGTTCTTCAGGAACGTTTTTAAATTTAGAACCTGCTGAGCTTGATATGATAATAGAAAAAACATCTGCTGCTATTGATGAAATTAAATATGTACAGAATTATATATTTTTAACAGCAATAGATATAAGACGATTTGTTAAAAAACTAATAGAAACACAATATCCACAATTATCTGTGTTGTCCTATGATGAAGTTACATCAGATATTGAAATTAACGTTCTACAATCTATTTAGGAGAAGTTATGTCTTTTGATCTAGCAAGTTTAATTATGGATGCTATGAATGTAATTGGGAGAAATGATTTATTCTCAGAAGGAAAATCTGTTGATAATCATTCAACAATCACAATTAGCTTGGGAGATATGCCGGATATAAATTTGTTAGTTGTTGATGAAGTTCCGATGATCTGGTCTGTACTTGGTGAATATAATGAAAATTTGTTATCACAAACCAGCACTTCATTATTATTAAATAGTATTAATAATCAAACGGAAAGCTTTTATCCTGGCCAACCAGCTTTGGTAAAAGTAGAGTCTGAATTAGAGTTACGAGCTTCATTTATGCCTATTGCTTTACAAAACGGTGAATCAATGGCAAAAGCAATCGATGAATATTTTCAAATGATGAATACTATTCACCAACAATTTATCAATTAAAAATGAATAACGTATTTTCAATATTTCATCACGCAGCTCATCCGATACGAATACAAGGCAATATTCTTGAAGTGATGTTGCGTGATGTATTTATTGGAGAGATTTGCCTATTAAAAGATTCTATTATTAATGGACAAATTATTGGTGAAGCGATTGTGATTGGTTTTCGCAATGGTATTACGATTTTAAGTATGATGGGGAGTTCACAAGGTTATTCTTTGCAAATAATCGTAGTACCAACTGGAAATGCTTTTTCTGTTGCTTTAAGCCCTAATATTTTAGGGAGTATGATTGATATTAAAGGTAATTATTTATTGCGCTTCAACGATAAGAAAGTGGTAGAAGAAAATTTCTATTCATATTTACCTATTGATGGTCATCCTCCCTCATTTAGTGATCGCCGACCTATTACAAAAATATTTGAGTCAGGTGTTCGAGCTGTTGATGGCTTATTAAGCTGTGGATTAGGGCAGAGAATGGGAATTTTTGCCAGTGCAGGAACAGGTAAAACCATGTTGATGAATATGTTTATCCGTTTCTCTCAGGCTGATATTTTTGTTATTGGACTTATTGGTGAAAGAGGGAGAGAAGTTACCGAATTTGTCGAGGAACTAAAAAGAGATAAACGCTGTGAGAAAACAGTATTAATTTGTTCCACCTCGGATCAACCTGCAATAGAACGTTGTAACGCTGCACTTGTTGCCACTACGGTTGCTGAATATTTCAGAGAACAAGGTAAAAATGTCGTGTTATTTATTGATTCTATGACACGCTACTGTCGAGCTTTAAGGGATGTGGCACTGACAGCGGGCGAGCTTCCTGTTCGTAAAGGCTATCCAGCTTCTGTTTTTGATAAATTACCTGCAATTTTAGAAAGACCAGGGGTGACTCATCAAGGCTCAATTACAGCGTTTTATACTGTTTTGCTCGAAAGTGATGATGAACCAGATGCTATAGGTGAAGAAATTCGTTCTATTCTGGATGGACATATTTATTTGTCACGAAAAATAGCGGCTTCAGGCCATTATCCAGCTATTGATATTTTAGGTAGTGTGAGTCGTATTTTTCAGCAAATAACGAGTACCGAACAACAAAAAGCAGCATTAAAAATAAGACAAATATTGATGCGTTTGCAGGATATTAAGTTATTACAAGAATTGGGTGAGTATCGCGCAGGAGAGAACGAGTTAAATGATCTGGCCGTCAATAAGCAATCGGCAATAGAGGCTTTTCTTATACAATCATTTAAAGAAAAATCAGAATTTCAAACAACATTGAATCAACTTTATGCGCTTACCTCTTAATCAGCAATTCCTGATAAATGCGATTGCGAAGCGTCAACAAAGAATAGAGAAAGAACAACAAAAGCAGCAACAATTAATAAAAGAAGCAGAAAATAGAAAGGAAGAGCAAATTTTGTTGGCTTCAGCATTAGAAAAAGAAATCCCTTTTTATGAAAAAGTAGGAATTTATTCGACTCTCTCTTTAAATCAACAAAAACGTAAACAAGCAATTATATTAGCTTCGTTGAATATATCTACTACCCAAATTAAAGAGATAGAGTATCAACTAGAAAAACTAAAAAAAGGTAGCTTATTTTTAAAAAAAGAAAGAGATGTAGCAATCAAAAAACAAAATAAAATGAAGCTTTATCTTGAAAGAAAAGCACTAGAAAAAGAGTTATATATTGAAAGATTAGAGCAAAACGAAATTCAGGAGATGGTATTATATGATGTCCATAAAGACAGATAATTTAAGATTAAATAAAAGTTTAATCAACGAACAAAATAGTGAGATTAAAACTATTTGTTCTAAAAAATCATCACCATTTTCTACAATTGTAGAATTATTACATATTGAAAAAGAAAAAATTTCTTCTGATGAGCTTAGTAAAATAAAACAAAAATTAGATGATTTTTATGATCTTGATTGTAAAGGGGATACTGAGTTAAGAGATAATTTAAAAGAAAATTCAAAAATAAAAGCTGATAACTCAGTGAATAAATTAGGTGAGAAAAGCGATAAAGATGAAGATGATTACTCAAATATAGAAGGATTATTATTAACTCAAAGGAAAATATATTCACAAGTTTGTTCTTTCACAAAAGGAAGTAAAATAGAACAAAAAGGTTTATTACATCATGTAAGTAAACAAAATAATGTGGATGATGAAATTGCCATTAAAAATGATTTAAATCCTAAGAGAGAAGGAAATATTAGTATTTCTGAGGTTAAGAAAGAAGTTAGTCGCAATTATAATGAGTTAAATGTTAGTGTAAAGAACGATAAATTTAACCAAAAAATAGAAAGGAAAAACTCGACAGATAAATTCTTGGAATATGTTGAAAATAAAAATTTTTCTAATCAAGAGAAGATTGGAAATTTTAAAAATAAAAATTTATTAATACGTGAAGAAGATAAAACAAACACTAAAGGCAGTGCCGTTATTGAAAATAATAAATTATCTGAAAAGGTTAATTACTCAGATAGTAGAGAAGTAATCAAAAATACTGCTGCAATGAATGTTAAAAATGAAAACTCAAATATAGATAGTTTATATAAAGAAAAAATAAAAGAAAATGTCAGCGATATGCTTCCATTAAGCAGCATAAAGCCAGCATATCAACAAATGCTATCAGAACCATTATCGGATAGAAAAATACTCGATATACCTGCCTTTAGTATTCTTTATAAGAAAGTATCTACTTTATCCCAACCTCCTAGTATTACTTATGTCTTTAAAAAATGGGGAAGTGAACTTCATCAAATAAAGGTGAACTTCGATATCGATAAAAAAATCCAATTAATTGCTTCTACAGGGCGAGTCTATCAATCTTCTTTAGAAAATTTTAATCAATATCAAGGACGATTATCTCTTTCATTAGAGAATGATAATAATCATTGGCATATTAATGCGATAGATCCTTCTTCTGAAAATAAAGAAGATGAAAAATGATAAGATCAGATCCTGAAAATAGTATTAATAATAAAGAAGATAGCTATTCAATGGATATCTTATCATCTTTATATACATCTCAGTTACCTATCTCTTCGGCTCATTATTTTAAAATAAAGGGTAATAACACATTAGGTTCATTTACAGGCATTGTCGAAGTTAGCCAAGTAATGGATAAAATTTATCCTGAGAAAAAAATAGATTGGGAGCTTATTCCAGAAACTTATCTCTATACACTATTTTCACAGAAATGTTCACAAATATTGTTTCCTTTTTCGAAAGAGCCTATGCCATTAATCATTGATAATATCTGTTTAGGAGAGCAAGAAAAACTTAGCTATCCCGTTATTAATACTGAAATCGGTGACATATTTATTTGTTCTTTCGATAAATATTATGAATGGACGTTGTCATCAAAAAATAAAATTAGTGCGATTGCTCAATATAAATTTGGCAAAAGCACAATGTCATTTTCATTATTAAAAACGCTCTCTTTGGGCGATATTGTACTGATTGATAGCGTAGATTTTTCACTTATTATTGGTGAAAAAAAATGGATGCGTTATCAGTGGCAAGAAGGAGAAAATGCTGTGATTTTAGATGAAAAGTTATTTGCTAATGAAACAGAGCGTGAAGAGTCAGTTGAAGATACGGAAATTACATTACAAAAAAATATAGAACTGAAAGCGATTCAATCTATTCCTGTTACTCTCTCTTTTTTACTAGCAAATAAGACTATGTTGCTTGAACAAATTGAAGAGTTATCACCGGGACAACAAATTACTTTGCCAGATAATGCATTACGCCATATCACATTAATTGCTAATGGTGTTGCTATTGCTCAAGGAGAGTTGATTAAAGTTGGTGAACGATTAGCTGTTGAAATTCAACGTGCTTATTTAAAGCAAGATTAAAGATATGGAAAGCTCAACAACACTTATTTTAACACTGTCGTTAGCCACATTAGCGCCTTTTATTATTGCGGCGGGAACTTGTTATTTAAAATTTTCTATTGTGTTGGTTATGACTCGTAATGCGTTAGGTGTTCAACAAGTTCCTTCTAATATGGTGCTTAATGCAATTGCATTGATGATGGCGTTATTTGTCATGACGCCAATAGCAAAAAATACCTATCAATACCTTATTGAAAACCCAATTGATGTTACTTCTCCTGATTCACTTGAACGATTTTCAGATGATGCATTAGGGGAATATAAGCGATATTTGTACAAATATTCTGAACCTGAACTATTAGATTTTTTTGAACAAGCACAAGGTAATCGACCTGATAGCTATGGCGACAAAGAGAACATAGAAAATTCTTTATTATCATTACTCCCTGCTTATGCACTAAGTGAAATAAAATCTGCTTTTATTATTGGTTTTTATCTTTATTTACCTTTTATTGTTATTGATTTAGTCGTTTCTTGTATTTTGTTAGCCTTAGGTATGATGATGATGAGCCCAATTACATTATCAGTTCCTTTAAAATTAATTTTATTTATCGCTATGGATGGTTGGACTCTTCTAGCTAAAGGATTAATTAATCAATATCTTGATCTGATGGCGGTAAGCTAATGGATATGGTCTATGCTGCAAATAAAGCCGTTTATTTAGTGATATTACTTTCGGCTGCACCTATTGCAATAGCAACATTTATTGGATTGGCAATAGGCCTTTTACAAACAATTACTCAAGTACAGGAGCAAACATTACCTTTTGGTGTAAAACTTGTTGGTGTTTTTGTTTGTCTGTTAGTTACGATGGGTTGGATGGGCGATAAAGTACTCGTATATGCCAAAGAAATGATGACGTTAGGATTAGCTGGATAAATAAAATGTTAATACTGTTAGAGTATGTACAACTTTATTTAATTGATCTTTTTTTACTTGTTGCAAGACTATTTCCCGTTTTTCTTTTTATTCCTTTTTTGAATAGCCGAGTATTAAATAGCCAACTATTAAAATATATTATTATTTTTTATATTGCTATGGGAATAAAACCAAGTATTTTAATTACTGATGAAATAAGAAATACATGGGAAATAATAATATTAAGTGAGTTAATTCTTGGCATTTTAATTGGGCTTCTCTTTGCTACTCCTTTTTGGATCGCTTCTGCTTTTGGTGAATTTGTTGATAATCAGAGAGGGGCAAGTATTGGCGATACTATTAATCCAACAACAGGAATTGAATCTTCTGAATTTGCTTCATTAACAGGGTTGTTCTGTGCTGCTTATTTTTTGTCAGTAGGAGGATTAAGCTCATTAATGGGTACGATAAAAGATAGCTATGATGTATTCCCGATTGGTTATTTTAATAAAGAGATTGGCTATTCATTTATTGGTCATTGGCTGAATGACATGGTCCGCACTGCAATTGTTTTAGTATCGCCTGTTCTTATTATTATGTTTTTGAGTGAAGTTGCATTGGGTGTTTATTCTTTATTTTGTCCTCAATTAAATGCATTTTCCTTATCATTATGTATAAAAGGTATTATTGCATTTATTTCACTGCTTTTTTTCTTCGCTTCTGCAATGACTTCAGAATTATATGAATTTTTTAATAATAGATACTTTTATACTATTTTTATGAGTATTTTTCATGGCTGAAAAAACGGAAAAACCCACACAGAAAAAACTCGATGATTCTGCAAAAAAAGGGCAAAGTTTCAAGAGCAAAGAGTTAACATCAGGACTTGTTTATCTTATTGGCGTTATGTATTTATTTCATCAAATTGACTTAGATGAATTTAGCCGCTTTTATCAATCTCTTTTACTTCATCCAAACAATATTACTTTAAAAAGCTATGTTAATGTTATTTCAAAGCTTTTTTTTGATATTATTCTACCGATACTTGTTGTCACTTTTTTATCTGGTGCTATTCCTTCTTTATTTAGTTCGCGTTTTAAACTTGCTACGGAAGCGATTAAAATCGATCTAAATCATATTAATCCAATCTCTGGATTTAAAAAAATATTTAGCATAAGAACAATCAAAGATCTTTTAAAAACATTATTATTTATAATTATATTTTTAGTCACGTGTTATGTTTTTATTGTTTTACATGGACATGAGATATTTATATTATATCGTTCAAGCTTAAATGTTGTTATTGATAAATGGTGTTCACTTGTTGTTAGCTTTATATTTGTTTTTTTTATTTTATCAATACCTATACTTATTTTAAATATTATTGCTGATTTTTTCATTTTTATGAAAGATATGATGATGGAAAAACATGAAGTTAAGCAAGAAAATAAAAATATGGAAGGTAATCCTGAAATAAAATCAACACGCCGGCAGATCCATCAAGAGTTACTTGATGAACCAATGAAAAAAGTTATCCGTGATTCATCGGCTGTTATTGTGAATCCAACTCATGTGGCAGTCGGTATTTATTTTGATCCCGATAATGGCATTATGCCATTAGTTTCACTGAAATGTGTTAACGATAAGGCATTGGCAGTGAAATCCTATGCCAAAAAAGTAGGCACCCCCGTTGTTCGTTATCCTGAACTTGCGAGAAAATTTTATCATAAATATCATTTGTTTGAGGTAATGATAGATCAAGATTTATTGAATATTATGGATATTCTTATTTGGCTTAAGAGAATAGAAATTGAAGGTTTGTTAAGAGAAGAGATGGATTATATACATCATTAATAAATCCCCCATGTGCATTCATATCTTAATTATAAAAATAATATATTTATATTTATAAATATAGACGTGTGTTTTATTAAAGTAATTAATTAATGATTACTTTAGAATTTATTTATTAATTATTCATCATAGATGAAAGGATTAACGTTATGTCAATATATGAAAAAATATCAGAAAAAGAACTTGATCAATTAGCGAGCTATATTGTTTCTATTGTTCAAAATGGGGCACCACTTAAGGATGAAGGCGCTATCCCTGAAGGATTTATGGAAGGAATTTATTCATTTGCATATGATTTTTACCAGAAAGGAAAACTGGATGAAGCAGAAGCTATTTTTAAATTTTTGTGTCTTTATGACTTTTATAATGTTGATTATATTATGGGCCTTGCAGCTGTTAAACAATTAAAAAAACAATATCAAGCAGCAATAGATCTTTATGCATTAGCTTATTTAAATGCAAAGAACGATTATCGACCTGTTTTTTATGCTGGGCAATGTAATTTATCATTAGGTGAAAAAGAAAAAGCTAAATACTGTTTCGATCAAGTTTCAAAAAATATCAATGATCTTTCTCTCAAAGAGAGAGCTAATGTTTACTTAGGATCTTTAAAAGATGTTCCTCTTGCTGTTTTTAATACCGATAAGGAAGAAACAGTATGATTAAAGTTAATAATGATGGCACTGTATTATCTACCCCTTTAACCTCTAAAGAGGTAGATAAGGTCACTAAAGATAACGTGCAACAAGCACAAAAAATTAATGCGGCAAGTGAGCATTTTGTCGCATCACAACTTAAGGATAAAGAAAATAATTTTTTAGCTCCTTCTCTTCGTGTACCACTCGAACAAAAAAAGAATAACCAAAGAATTAATATTCAAGGTGATATTAAATATAAGATAAATACTTTCTCATCACAGAATGAAAATAATAATGAGAAATTGATATTTAATAAAATTAAAGAGGTTGAATTAAGTAAAGATGATAAGGTAAATAAGAAATTCGATATTCTTACCAACGAAAAACACTTTTATGATCAAAGGGAAGGGGAGAATTCAAATATATCTATAAATAAATCATCATCTATACCTTCAAAATCAATTCAAACAGAAAATAAAAAATCAAATAAAGATTATGATTTTTTATTCTTACAATTATCATATCAAAATATTATTCATCAAAATATTTTAGATAGAATTAAAGATCCAGATAAGCTTGATTGTTATCTCGACAAACTAAATATTTTATCTAAAGGTATTGATGGTTTGAGAGATCAAATAAACACAGTTGTAGATGAAATTAAAAATAATAAAGATGCTTATACTGATTATTGGATGGAAATAAATAATCAAATAAAAGACAATGGTTTTAAAACAGAGGCGGAAGTTGAAAATTTCTTAAAAAATAAAAATATTCCTGACTCTTTAATAAAAGAATTACTTTCCGGAAAAGTTAGATCTAAAGAAGATATGGAAAAGTTACTTGAAAAAACTTTCCCATTTATGAAGTTACCTGATGATCTTTCAAAAATGTCATTAGATGAATTAGATAAATTATATGGAAAGTTATCTAGCTTCTTTGATAATGCTTTTAAATATATGCCTAACGTCTCTATGAGTGACGATAAGATAAATCAAATTACATCCCATAGAGATGAATTAAAAGCACTAATTAATAAGAAAGAAAATGACTCAATCAAAGAAAAACTGGAGCAAATAAGAGAAACCTATAGAACACTAACACTTTCACAAAGTGCATTAGAGCTTGAAATAATGTCTGACTCATTATCAGGAATGGCGTTATTAACTTTTTTGTTGGCTAAAACACGAGAGCTAACATTAAAAATAATGTTACAACGAACTGAAAATGAACAGAAACTGTTTGAAGAAATGCAGAAAGTTACTGAAAAATCACTGCAAGATAAAGTTAATGATCAAAAAGCCCAAATTAAGAAACAAGAAGAAATACAATTTTGGGCAGGTATTGGCTTAAAAATCTTAGGTGGATTACTGACACTTATTGCAGGTATTGCTTCTGTTTTTACGGCAGGGGCTTCAATGGCACTAGTAGCAGTTGCTGTTACACTATTTGTTGCTGATATTGCATTAACAATTGCTGATGAAGTGTATCAAGCTATACATGGTACATCATTTATGGATGAAATCATGCAACCTATCTCTGACGCTATTATGAAGGCAATAGATAAAATTGTCGATTTTCTGGTAGATATGGTTAATAGCACTATTGATGGTTTGAAGGGATTGGGTATAGATAAGAAAGCTCTCGATGAGTTAAAAAATACAATTCAAGATAAACTAAAAATGGCATTAAAAATTGCCATTACTGTTATTTTATTTGTTGCAGCGATGGCATTAAGTTTTGTGATTGGACCCGCAATGAAAGGTATTGGAGATGCTGCTAAGAAAATATTTAACCAACAAGTAAGAGATACATTAAAAAGAATATTACATGATGCACTAGAAGCCATGTTGGGAAATATGATTAAAGAAATTATTGTTCAAGCACTAGAAGAAATAATGGAAAAAATTAATCAGCAACTAGCAAAGGATATCTCAAAAAAAGCTGCTCTCATGTTAAATCGAACAGTTGTTATTTCTAAATTAGTAAATTCGACAGCAACAAATGCAGTTAATATATACAGCACTATTATTTCATCTAAGATTTTACAGTCGATGGCGGATAGTAAAAAGTTAGAAGTCATATTAGATTTAATTCAGAAGTTAATGGAAAAAATAATGGAAAGTTACCATGATAATATTGATTCACTAACTGAAATTTTAAAAAATATGAGTAATGCTTCTTCTGTAAGTAATAAAGCTAAATCAGATATGATAAAGAGCATATCTATTTAATAAAATTTATTTTAGTGAGGTTTTTATATGAATATGAAAATTGATAATAATACCAGTTTATCTGATAAATATAAATTTGAAAGTAATGACATTGAAAGTAACAAAATTGAAAAAAATGAGAATGCCAACGATAATAAATCGCGAATTAAAAAATTCGAACTAAAAATAGATGAAATCATAGAAGGAAATGAAAATAGTAAAATACCTATTTTAGTCGAACCAATAGTAAAAACACCAGATATAGATTCAATAATGAAATCACTTAATGTTGATAACGATAATGATATTTATGACCATGTTAAATCAGAAGTTTTAGGCATGTTTAATTTTTTATCTGATAAAGATATGGCTTTAATTAACAAAATTATTTCATTTTCACTGCTGATGGTGGAAATATTTAGATCATCTAGAGAAATTAATGCTGTTTTAATGAAAGTTCAATTAAATCTAGCTGAAAAAATGAAAGATAATCTTGATCATAAAGCTAGGATTATGGTGGGTGCAGCAATTGCTAGTGCGGGAGCTTCGATAGCAATCCATTCCGTAGGTGCAACAGTTTCAATACATGGAATGGGAATGTTGAATGGAGTGCAGAGTACCAACCCAACAATGATAAAAGGTAATTTAATTTCGACCACTGCAGACCCTTTAGCTAGAGTTATAGATCAGACTTTACAATCTAAAGGAATTGTACTTGATGGTGAGCAAAAGGTATTAGAAGCAAGAAGTAGTATTAATAACAATGTTATTAGTAATAACAATGATATACAACGAGAAGCTGTCGAAGTAGCAAGAATTATAATACAAGCAATAATGGCGCTTATTCAAAATAAACAAGAAGCCGCTTCTTTTATTGTTACCAAGTGCTAGAGGATAATTTTTATGAATCAAGCGGTTAATTCAAGGATGTTTAACACAGCTAATTCTTTAATAAACCAGTCATCAGCCATGGAGTCTGACTCTATTTCAAAAGAAACAATGGAATTTTTGAATAGAATTGAAAGTTTACTAATAGATATAAAAAAAGAACATAAAGATTTTAATTTTGATAACTGGATATACTGTAATAAGTTGAAAGGAAAATCGGAGAGAGAAATATATTTTTCTCTCTCTGAACAATATGATAAAAATTTTATTAAAAATAAGAAGTGTTTGAGTTTGTTAAATAAATCATCATCACTAATAAAAAATGCATTTTCTAATCACGGTTATCCTACGGATTCATTAAGTGATTTTTTTCAGGAAGTCAAACAATCTATTGTTGCGGGTAAGAATGATTATTTAGATATTTTAAAAGATATTTTTTCTAGCTATATGGATTATGTTAGAGAATTAAGAGAAGCGATGGCTTCTTTGGGCAAGTATACTAAAGCAGGAAAAAAAGATGGATATATTGCTGTTAACTTTATTGAATTTAAGAATGAACTAGAGAAAATTAGAAGCGATTATATTAATAAATTCAAAAATAAACCTTTTTTTAAAAGCGAGTTTAAATTTGAATATAATAATGAAGGGTATATTAGAAATATAGAACAGCAAAAAATAAATTATTCAAATAAATCACAGGTTGATCATGCTTTAAATTCAGTTGAAAAATTATTGATGAATATTAAGGGAATTAAAATAGTAAAGCATGATAACTCAACAAAAACAAAGAATGATATCAATATTGATTTTTGGGGTGATATTAACTTTGATGATTTTGATAAGATTATCAATGGAGTTAAAGAGAAAATACCAGATAAAAAAATATTAACAAATGAAGAGATAGAAAGTAAAAAAAATAGCATAATTGATGGTTATCGTAAGGAACTATCAGCAAATAGTCTATTTATTAATTCTGAATTAAAGAAGAAAATTGAAAGTGGATTTGAGGCGAGGGCTAATGAAGAAATTAAAAGATTAAAAAAAGAGCGAGATGAAGAAAAGTTTAATAATATGCTACAAACAGAATTTGATTTACTAAAAAAGTCAATTGATGCATTTGAAAAGAAATTGAGTAATAATTTAGATGAACTATCTAAAAAATATAGTTCAGCAAATAGTAATTATGATAATTTTGTGAAGATAATGAGTAGCACAATGAATACATTATTAGAAATGGCAAAAGGTTTTTTACGATTTTAAATTTAATATATTAAAAATAATGTAATTATATTTTAGAGAGAATGGCCTAACACTGTTAATAATATATATAGTTTTGAGTTTTTAAAGCTATCTTTTACTATTATATAAGGTTAATGTTATGGCTACTGCTATTGATTCGAATATATCTAAAGTAAGTAATGTTACAAATATAGAGAATGATTTTTATAATGAAATAACAAACGATGATTTTTACGATGGAGTTGACTATTTATTAGAAAATATAAAAAGAGAGTATCAGGATATCTATCTGAATAAATATCAAATTAATAAAAAATTAAAAGATATATCAAATAATGAAATGGTTTTTTATCTTGATGAACAATATGTAAAAAACTCTATTGGTGAACAGAAAAGTCTGAATGTAATCAGCCATGTCGCTCGTTCTATTGCAAATACTTTACCAGATGATAGTTATCCAACAGATTCATTAAGTGATTTATTTGATGATATAAAGCAGTCTATTGTTGCTGGAAAAAATGATTATTTAGATGTTTTAAAAGATATTTTTTCTAAATATATGGAATATGTTAAGGAACTGAGAGAAATATTATCTGAGTTGAGTAAAGCAACATCTGCCGGAAGTAAAGATGGATATATAAGTGTAGATGTTGATGATTTGATTAATAAATTAATAGCTTTAAAAACGAAAGTTGATAGGCCTGGTTTTTTTAGTATATGGATGTATTTTATCAAAGATGATGATGGTCGGTATTATAGAATAATTAATGGTGAAAAAGTATATTATCCGGATAACTTTGATGCAGATAATGCGGTTAAGGCTGTAGAAAAATTACTTGATCAAATAAAAGGTGTGACATCAAAAAAAGAAGATAATTCAGACTCTGTTAGACCTGATTTATCTTTTTTATTTAATGTGAGTTTAGATTTATCAGGGCTGGATAAATTAATTGATTATTTAAGTAAAATGCCGACAGGAAAACATGATATTTTACAAACTGAATTTGATTTATTGAAAAAAACACTAGATGCTATTGAAAAAGGACTTAATACAAATCTTGATGAACTTTCTAAAAAATACAGTTCGGCGAATAGTAACTATGATAATTTCGTTAAAATAGTGAGTAGCACTATGAATACATTATTAGAAATGGCAAAAGGATTTTTACGTTTTTAATTTTATATAGAGTAATGTTATGGATAATAAAATTATTTTAGGGATAAAAAAGAGCTGATATATGATTAATATCAGCTCTTGATTTTGAAAATAACTGTTTAAATTAGAATTTATATTCTACACCTAACCAGTAATTACGACCGTCTTCCATATAACCTTGAGTGTATTCATAAGATTTATCGAAGAGGTTATTAACAGAAGCATTTGCAGAAACACCATAACCAAAGTCATAATCTAAACGAAGGTCAGTTTTTGCATAACCTGCTAATTTTTCATCTTCATCAATGCGGTTATAAGTCCAACCTTGTGCTTCTTCCATAATGGTAAAGCGAACTTGTTCAACAGGAATAAATGTCATCCACATATAGGCTTTATGTTTTGGTAAGCCTTCAACATGTGCGACTTGTTTAGGGTCGCTATGGATATAGCTGTAATTTAAGCCAAGCTCTAACCAATCGGTCACATTACCTTTAGTTCCTAAATCAACACCAACATAGTCAATGCGTCCACTATTTTGATTTTGGAAGAATGCTTTGCCATCACGATAAACCGTGTGTGCCATAATCGCATCACTGACACGGTTGTAGTAAACGCTGGTTTGATAACCCCATTTATCCGTAATGTGTCCTTCATAGGTTAAATCGAAAGATAATGCGCGTTCAGGATCTAAGTCTGGATTGATGATCCCTTTTGAGCCATCTTTTGGTTTTTCAGTCGTGTAACGCTCTTTTTGAGTCGGGAAGCGGCTACGATCAGAAACAGAGAAACGAACGTTATCATTATTAGCTAATGAATATTTCGCCATCATCTCCCAGTTAAAGGCGGTTTGTTTGTTATCATCAGCGCCTTTATCGGTATCAACACTGTCGCGCCAGTCGTAGCTAATTGCACCGACTAAATCGAGATCATTTGTAGCAGCCCATTGATATTCTGTCGCTAAAGACCATGTTCTGTCTTTATAACGCATCCAATCACCATTTTTCTCTTTCTGAGAACGGTGAACGTCATCTTTCCAATGAGCGGCAAAAGAGAGTAGATCATTTTCGCGTGTATCAATACCTAATTGTAATGCGGCACCCGTGCTGTAGTCGTCATAGTGGCTGTAGTCAGCAGTATCGCCTTTTTTAGGGTACATATAGAGGGTATTTTCAAATTTATCGTGGTATGCACGGCTTTGCAGATTAATACCATCAGTGATTTGAGTGATACCGCTATAGTAGTAACTCTCTTTGTTGTAATCCGGCCATGCCCAATATTTATATTTACCTTTTGCATTAGCAGAGGTATTTGGTGGGCTATTTTTTTCACCGTCTTGTTTTACATAAGTCAGGGTATATTCGTCAGAAGCGCGTGGCGTCCAACCCACTTTGATCATGCCACGTTTGTCATCAGTTGCTGAATTATCACGACGTCCATGAGTTCCTGCTGCTGCATTATTTTCATCCGCACCAGGAATTGGCGTAAAGCGTTGTTTTAATTGGCTACCACTGATTTGAATAAAGCCTAAGTCATTACGTGCACCTAAACGGGCACTCATGTTATGTGCATAATCAGCACCACGAGCAAAACCTTGAGAATAAGCAATGCTTCCTTCTAATGGTTTTTTTGGTGTCGCTGTAGTGATATTAATTGCACCACCCATTAAGTTAGGGCCCTGCAATAATGAGGTATAACCTTTGTTAACTTCAATACTGGCCAGATCGTTAGTGGTAAAACGCGCTAAGTCTAAGTTGCCATCATAAGGAACATACGTTGGAATGCCATCAAAGAACACAGGTACTTGACGGCTATCAAAGCCACGTACTTTTATGGTGTATTCATTACGGTTGCCCGATTTTTGCATCACAACGCCGGGTAATGTTGCAATGGCTTGTGCGGCATTCACTTTATTTTGTTCAAGCATTTGCTCTTGTGTTAACACGTCTGGGTTCGCTGCAATAGGGCTACTCCAAACGGTTAATAAATCAGGTGTTGACTGCCCATAAGTGGTGTCAGCAAGTGCAATACTTGGCAGTAGAGCAAGAGATAAACAGTAGCATAGAGGTTTTAATTTCATCATTCCAATCTCAGTTCACAATCTATATATAGTTTTTTATATAACGATATGCGTAAAAATAAATGAATAAATTGAGTGCTAACAAAGTGTTAGCACTCGGTTTTTATAAAATAAAGTCACAAACTCAAATAAAAGAGGCTCAGCAAAGATATTCCTCTATGCCACTACAACCATTTCCTTGTTATAACTTCTTTCATATTGAGTAGATGTTGTCTCTATTTATTGTTGATTAAATATGTAAATACTCACTTACTTATAAGCTATTATTTTTATTTAATCTTTTGGGTAAAGACGAACTTTAATATCCGTCGGTGGTGCATAATAAGGTGAAGACGTTACCATTAAGGTAATGCCGGTTTGTGCGTATTTTTCGATAGTATTGAGGTTAATACCGCCAGCCACAGATAAGTGACAATGAGGCGCAATTTGAGGCGCTTCTTGTTGTAACTGTGAGATATCTTCAATTGAGAATTTATCTAGCTGTAAAATATCAGGCTGTGCTTTTAATGCTTCTCTTGCTTGTTCAATATCGTCGGCTTCCACAACAATGCATTTTTCAGGCGCTGCTTGGCGCAACTGCTTAACGTGTTGTGCCCAATTATCAGGCTCTGATAAAAATCGACGATGATTAGCAAAGAGTAAAATAGTTTCTGAGCAACCTTGGCGATGGATAACACCACCACCCGCAAGTACCGCTTGAGTTGCCAGTAATTTGGTATTAGGGATATTTTTACGTGTGCACGCAATTTGCCCTTTAGGTTGATAGCGATGATAGATTTCTAGCATTCTTGCCATATAGTCACTAACACCACAACTCCACTCAAGCACGTTTTGCACGACTTTCCAGCCTTGGTGTAGTGCATCAGCACGACCTTCAGCGGTGATTAAGCAATCGCCTTTATCGGCAAAATCGCCATCTTGTAGATGTGCTGTAACCTCTAATCCTAGTTTCTCTAATAAGCGACAACCTAGCGTGATCCCACTGACACAACCTGCTTCACGGCGTGTAAATGTCATTGTACCTAGCTGATCACTAATATTGAGCGCTCGACTAGTGAGATCACCATATTGGATATCTTCCATTAATAAATTATCAAGAAAGGCATCAGGATAATAAATCATAGGTTTAGCTCGCTTTCAGGGACAACATCCCAAGAAACCATTGCCCAATCACGAGTGGGTGAAATCAGTGAAACACCTTTTTCAATGCTTTCATGATAGTAATTAGTTAGGCGTACAATTTCGTCTTCGCTTAATGGCCCTACGGAGAAATTAATACCTTCAATAAATTGCTCAAGGCTATTGAAATTGCTTTGGCAATTACGGCTACGGATATAATCCACTTTAGGGTGAATACCCATTTGGTTTAGCATATTCACAGCATAAATGTATGTTGGGAGCGTAGGAACTTCACGACCCAATAAGCGAATAATGCGTTGATCAACAAAAGTCGGAGAAACGGTATGTGTAGTATAAACACGTAATTTAGCTTGGCGATTCAGCTTTAAAAGAGCCGTTTTTAAATCCATCACCAGTGTTGAACGTGATGCAACCGCGATATCACAACGAGGAAGTTCGTCCCAGCTATCTTCCCATGAGCAAGTTATAAATTCAGCGTGGTTGATACCTGCTTGTTCTGCTCTGCGTTTAGCGACAGCTAACATACCTGTACTGTAATCAATACCAATGGTTTTCTTGAATTTGTCTGCTACATGAATGCTGATAGAGCCAGGGCCACAGCCTACATCTAATAGGGTTTCTGCACCTGTAAAATCCATCATTTCACGAAATTTGATTAAATAAGGATCATTAGGATTAGCACAGGTTTCTGCCATTTTTTCAGCACGTTTATCCCAATGTTCAGGCTCTTTTTTGGTTCTTTCTGCCTGTACCATGTGGTTTTTATAAAGTTCAGCAAAATCCGTGGTTTCAATTGTGTTCATATTCTTGCCTATAGTCATTTTTATTATCAGAGTAGGCGTGAAAATGCGCCTGAATATCTGTTGGTTGTACACCATAAAGGTGCGCTAAATTATCGGGTGTCAGCAAAACTTCAGGGCTGTTTTGCAAAACAGGGGTATGAGGTGTCAGTAAAATAACATCATCCGCCAAAGAGGCTGCATGTTGAGGGTGATGTGTAGACATAAACACACTGATCCCCAACGCTTTTAATGCCTTAACTTGGGTAAGCAATTTGATTTGATTACCAAAATCAAGGCTTGCTGCGGGTTCATCCATGATCAGCAACTTAGGTTGTTGCACTAACGCACGAGCAATCAAAACCATCTGTTTTTCACCGCCACTTAAAGTATCAAAAGTTCGGTGAGCAAGATGAGAAAGCGAGAGCATTTCTAAGGTTTCCATTGCCATCGCTTTATCTTGCGAGCTAGGCATAGAGAAAAAGGAGAGATGCGCACCTCGTCCCATCACCACCATATCGATGACATTAAACGAAAAGGGGATATGTGTGGCTTGAGGAACATAGGCAACCACTTTGGCAAGCTCTGTTGGTGACCACTCACTTAGTGTTTTACCCGCAATATTAATCTCACCATCAATACAGGGTATTAGCCCTAATAGTGTTCGCATCAGTGTCGTTTTACCGCAACCATTGGCACCTAATAAGCAGATGATTTGCCCTTGTTCGATGTGAAACGAGAGATCTTTAATTAAGGTTTTGCCTTTATAACCAATGGCGAGTTGTTTCGCATTCGCAATGACCATCAGCCTTTCCTCGTTCTAAGTAACAACATTAGGAAGAATGGCGCACCAATGGCTGATGTTAAAATACCTAATGGAAGTTCAATATTGGCAATTGTGCGAGCTAATGTATCTGTAATTAACAACATTATGGCTCCCACAAGTAAGGAAACAGGGAGTTGTTGACTGAAGTTAGCGCCCACTAACAACCTTGCGATATGAGGAACAATTAAACCTAACCAGCCAATAATACCTGCGATAGAAACCGCACTTGCGGTGATTAATGTGGCTGACAAAATAAAGACAAGTCGGGTGACTTCGACGTTTAAACCTAATGCTCTGGCTTCTTCATCAGATAAACTGAGAATATTCATACGCCAGCGTAATAAAATCAGTGGAATAAATCCGACTAACATTAAGGGTGCAACGGAAATTAAATCAGAAGCCGTAATGGTCGAAAGTCCGCCTAAGAGCCAAAAGGTAATGGAAGGCAATTGAGTATAAGGATCAGCGAGAATTTTCATTAATGAGATTGCTGAGCCACATAAGGCACTGATAGCAATACCAACCAACACAAGGGAAAGCACTGGATCGTGTTGTTTCGCAAGCCTTGCAATAAAGTAGACAAGGGCAACTGTTGCCAAACCGCCAGCGAAGGCAAAAAGCTGGATCGACAACATCGATTGCCCAAGAAAAATACCCAATACAGCACCCACGCCAGCACCTGAAGAAACACCTAGAATATCGGGTGATACTAAAGGGTTACGAAACATGCCTTGATAAGCGGCACCCGCAATCGCAAGTCCTCCACCAATTAAAATTGCCGCTAGAACGCGGGGAAATCTTATTTGCCAGAAGACGGTTTCAGTGCGGTTATACTCTACATTGCCCGTTAATTTATTACTTATCAGTGTCCATAACTCACTAGTAGTAAGTGAATACTTACCACTTGTGATCGCAATTAACGCAACGATGGAAAATAATGTAAATAAAAGCGTGATGCGTACTGATTGACTCATGAATACCCCAGCAATTGCTGACATTGTTCAGCACTTAATTGCGTATGGTAAAAATGAGCAAAGTAAGCTTGCAGATCTTGAGCCGCTTGTTTTTCTATTCGAGTGTCAAAATGGCTTTGTAAGCGACGCATTCCCATTAAACGGTTGATCCCCGGAGGACCATCTAACCAACCAAATGGTAAGCCTTTAAACAGTAGCACTTTGTTGTTTTTAACGGCTTGAATACTTTTCCATACCGAGCCTTGCATAATTTGCTGATAGGCATTTTCATCTTGTGTGATGATAATTTCAGGGTCCCACATCAACAGTTGTTCTGGTGAAACATCTGTTAATCCAGTGAAGTCAGGAATATCTACCACATTTTCAAAGCCTAACGTTTCAATCGCCTCGGTATGAATAGAGCTTCTTGCACCCGTTTGTAGCCCTTTTGCACCACGGGCAAGGTAAAAACGAGGGTTTGTTTTTTGTTTAGAAGCAAACAAAGCGGCATCACTAAGATATTGCTCTGCAATAAGCGCTAATGTTTCTGCTCTTTCTGCAACACCGAGTAAAGCGCCTGTTTGACGTAACTGAGCTGGACTATCTTTTAATGTGCCATCAATTAATACATAAGGTACACCCGTTTGATCAGAAACACGTTTCGCTAATGAACGATAGGTTTCATCCACATTTCCGCTATCAATAATAATATCGGGCTCTAACGTCAATAAAGCTTCTAAAGAGAGGGTACTTCCTCGTCCTGATAAGCGCCCTAAACGAGGCAATTTACGCAGGTCATCTGAAAACAAAGGACTTTTTTCTAAATTAAGTGAGGAAAAACCCAATAATTTTTCAGGTGCTAATGCAAGTAACAATTGATCAGTCGGAGGTCCTGCACTTATTACGCGATGGATCGCGGTTGATGCCGGAACATGACCGAATTGTGCTGCAATACGTGAGGTTATTGCTGCTCTTACAGAATGCGGAAGTGCTGATAATGTCGCAATTGTCGTGAGGTAAGTTAGAAATTGTCGTCTACGGATCGCCATAAGTTCACACTATTTATTGTTTTATGTTGGTATCGTTGTTTCATTTATTATATAGCGAAGAATACTATATTTCCTTTGGCTTAAGTCAAGGGATCATCAGTCAAAATCAAATCTAAGCACACATCTGAAAAACTTTATTCGAAATAGTGTATAACCTAGGGCTATAATCAGCGTTCTTGGAAAATTAAAGCGCGTATTAATACGAGTGTTTTTGGATAGTTGCGATATAAAATGAAGAAAAAACGCCCCTCATTACAGGATGTCGCTTCACGAGTCGGTGTTACCAAAATGACGGTTAGTCGTTTTTTGCGTAATCCCGAACAAGTCTCTGAAGCTTTACGAGAAAAAATTGCGCGTGAATTAGATAGCCTCAATTATATTCCTAATCGCGCCCCTGATATTTTATCGAATTCGACCAGTCATGCGATTGGGGTATTGCTACCTTCTTTAACTAACCAAGTTTTTGCTGAAGTTATTCGTGGCATTGAATCAGTGACCGATAAATACGGTTATCAAACCATGTTAGCGCACTACGGATATCGTGCTGAAAAAGAAGAAGAACGCCTGCTTTCATTACTCTCTTATAATATTGATGGGCTTATTCTTGCTGAAAGAACGCATACACCAAAAACGATGAAAATGTTAGAAACCGCAGGTATTCCAGTGGTGGAAATCATGGATAGCGTTTCCCCTTGTTTTGATTCGGCAGTGGGATTAGATAACGTTGATGCTTCAGAACAGATGGTCAATGAGATGATCAAACGTGGATGTAAACGGGTTATCTACCTTGGCGCAAGACAGGATGAACGAACCTTAATGCGGTTACAAGGTTATGAAAAAGCAATGCAAAATGCAGGCTTACCTATTGGCAATGTGATGACGCCAAAGAGCTCATCTTATTCGTTAGGTGCTGAATTATTACATGCTGCACGTAAGCAATATCCTGATTTAGATGGACTTTATTGCACCAATGACGATATCGCAATTGGCGCCATTTTTGAGTGTCAACGTTTAGGTATTTCTGTGCCAGAGGATATTGCGATATCGGGTTTCCATGGACACGATGTTGGGCAAGTAATGACACCTCGTCTGGCAAGTATCTTTACTCCTCGTGATGAAATGGGGCAACAAGCTGCTGATTTATTGCTTAAACGGATGAAGGGTAAAATTGCTCGTGGTCAAGTGATTGATGTAGGTTTCCGCATTATTACGGGTGAAAGCATATAATTAATTAACTTATTGATAATTTTTAAAAATAATGATTTTTAAGCCCTATTGTTATGTTTGTAACAGTAGGGTTTTTTATTGAGATGCCTTTTCTCTTTCAGTGTTATTACTCTCAATTGGGCTGTGAATAAAAAGAAGTTGGTCGGATATTTTGTTGTCATTTTGTAGATCATCTTACTTTCATTTGAGAGTCGCTTCACATTTTCACTTCTTAGTTGATCTTCGTTGTTGTATTTACCTTGTCACTTCGGATATGTTACCCGTAACAGTTACGGGTAACATTACAAGAAAGACTTAATATCTGCCTTAAAGGAGCATTCTATGAACGATACCCAATCCCTACACCATGTTTTCATCTTAATGGGGGTATCAGGCAGCGGTAAATCTGCGGTCGCAAGTGGTGTAGCACAACGTACAGGTGCTGCATTTTTGGACGGTGATTTCCTCCATCCTCGCTCAAATATTACTAAAATGGCATCAGGCCACGCTTTAAATGATGAAGATCGTAAACCTTGGCTACAAGCATTAAATGATGCCGCATTTGCAATGCAAAGAACCAATAGTGTTTCGTTAATTGTTTGTTCTGCATTGAAAAAACAGTATCGCGATATGTTGAGAGACGGCAATCAATGCCTGCACTTTTTATATTTAAAAGGTGACTATGAGCTGATTGAAAGTCGTTTAAAAGCACGTAAAGGGCACTTCTTTAAACCTCAAATGTTAGTAACTCAATTTGAAACCCTAGAAGAGCCAACAACAGCTGAAAATGATGTGTATGAAATTGATATTTCAATGCCACTTGATGATGTGATTGAAAGTGCAATTAATAAGATAAATTCAGTCACTCAAGGGACTTTTGAAGGGGAAACGGTATGAGTACATTAACACTTGTGCTAACAGCAGTTGGCTCTGTTTTATTACTGCTCTTTTTTGTTATGTATGCACGCTTACATGCTTTTATTGCATTAATGATTGTTGCGATTGGTGCGGGTATTTTCTCAGGCATGCCTTTGGAAAAAATCACACAAACCATGCAAAACGGAATGGGAGGTACTTTAGGTTTCCTCTCTATCGTTGTCGCACTGGGTGCAATGTTTGGTAAAGTGCTGCATGAAACAGGGGCATTAGACCAAATCGCAGTACGGTTATTAAAGTATTTTGGTGAGAAACGTGCCAACTACGCATTAGGTATCGCAGGTTTAATTTGTGCCCTACCTCTGTTCTTTGATGTCGCCGTTGTTTTATTAATTGGCGTTGTATTTGCTGTTGCTCGCCGTACAGGTGGCAATGTAGTGAAAATGGCGATCCCTTTATTTGCGGGTGTTGCAGGTGCAGCAGCCTTCTTATTACCGGGGCCAACACCAATGTTATTAGCTGACCAAATGAATGCAGATTTTGGTTGGATGATCTTAATTGGTCTGTGTGCGGCTATTCCGGGCATGTTATTAGCAGGTCCTATCTTCGGTAACTTTATCAGCCGTTACGTTACCTTAGAATTACCAAAAGATTTGTCTGAACCAAGTTTAGGTCAAAACAAGATGCCTTCCTTTGGTTTCAGCCTTGCACTGGTGTTATTACCTTTAGTGTTAGTGGGATGCAAAACCATTGGTGCGCGTTTTGTTGAGAAAGGTTCAGAGCTGTATAACATTCTTGAATTTGTTGGTCATCCATTTATCGCTATTCTTGTCGCTTGTTTAGTGGCTATTTACGGCTTAGCAATCCGCCGTGGTATGAGTAAAGAAAAAGTGATGGAGATTTGTTCTGCGGCTATCCAACCTGCGGGGATCATTTTACTGGTCACAGGTGCGGGCGGTGTCTTTAAACAAGTGCTGGTCGATTCTGGTGTTGGCCCTGCATTGGGTAATGCTTTAATTGGTGCTGGGATGCCAATCGCAGTAGCGTGTTTTATTCTGGCGGGTGCAGTGCGTGTTATTCAAGGTTCAGCAACGGTTGCTTGTTTAACTGCTGTCGGTTTAGTTTTACCTGTTATCAATGAACTGGGTTACAGCGGTGCTCAAATGGCTGCATTATCAGTTTGTATTGCGGGTGGCTCTATTATTCTTAGTCACGTTAATGACTCTGGTTTCTGGTTGTTTGGTAAATTTACAGGCGCAACAGAAGCTCAAACCTTAAAAACATGGTCATTAATGGAAACTATTCTTGGCACAACCGGTGCTGTAATCGGTATGATTTTCTTCGCATTTCTTTGATATCTAATCTTTATTTTTCAAATTATTAGCGCGTCCTTTGACGCGCTTTTTTCATTGCTATAAATGGCTATCAAATATGACAGAAAATACCTCGTGTCTCATTAACCTATAGGTTTCTTTATTCTGTGGGCACATTGGGGTTGTCATATTATGGTTGACTATAATTCGCTTTTTATTAAACACACGGATTGTAATATTCACACAATCACACTTATACGTGATTCGATTTTAGCATCAAGCAATAAGCTACAAGATAAACTTAATTTGCTCGATGAGATGGAACATCTATTTAGCAAGATGTTGGATAATTCCCGCTTATTAACTCAATTTTTAAATGAGGTTGATACACATTTTACACATAGCCGAGAAGAGATAGAAAATTTCTCTGGTTGGCTAAAAAAAATCAAAGAGAGCGCCAGTAATATTGATAGGCTTTCCAGTCAGGCGAATCTTTTATCGATAAATTCAGCGATTGAAGCAGGGCATATAGGGCGAGAAGGCGCGGGATTTTCAGTCTTAGCCCAAGAGATGAAAAAGTTGTCATTAGAAATCCAGAAACAAGCTTCTTCTATTGCCAGTATTAATAATAATTTAGGTGCTCGCTTTATTCCCGTGAAAGAAACCACAGAAAAAAACCAAGAGCAGGTTCAACAAATAAAAATACAGGTTGAAGAAGGGCATCAAAATTTAACGTCATTGTCAGAACAAGCGAGCGAGCTTAAACATATTTTTACCTTTATTTCGATGCAGCAATTTTTTAATACCGTCAAACTTGATCATGTTTTATGGAAAGAAGCTATTTATATTCATTTATTAAATAATGATGATGAGCACTGCGTTAATCAACATACTGAATGTCGATTAGGAAAATGGTATTACCAAGGTGACGGACGGAAATTTGCAGGTACAGAGGCTTTTCGTCGTTTAGATGAGCCACATAAATTAGTACACGAATGTGGTCGTTTAGCGTTAAGCGCTAATATAAACGGCGATCAAGAAACAGTAACGCAATATATAGAGCGAATGGAACAGGCCAGTGTCGATGTTATCAAGTATGTGGATGTTTTATTAAACTCAGTGGGTTACTAATTCGCGAAATAAAAATCAGAAAAACAAAAAGGAGCGATAAGCTCCTTTTTGTGTGTTGAAAAGAGTGGATTAGCCTTTGTTCATTAATGTGTTCAATTGGCTATAAAGTGTATTGGCACTGCTTTCATAACCTTCACGAGAAAGATGAACACCATCAGGTCTTGCTAAATCATACAATGCCCACGCTTTTATGGAGCACTCTCCACCCATATAGTCACGCCAATCCCAGAATAGCGTTTTCTCTTGTTGGGCGACTTCTTTTTGAATTCTGACAATATCAGTTAGCCATTGAGGCTGCTGTGAACGACAGTCAGAGGCTTCTTTATTTTTGATTGAGTCAGACGGCCCAATTAATAAAATAGCGCTATTAGGGGCTTGCTGGCGAATTTGGCGAATTTTATCCGTAAGCTGCTGGCGATAGGCACTTAAATCAAAAGTGTCATTAAAGGCTTCGTTTGTACCATAAGCCAAAATCACCATATCAGGATGTAATTGTCCTAATGTTTCAGTCCACTGTGAACCCCATCTATCCATCATATTAATAGTGGCACCGTTAATGCCTAATGAGGATAACATCACGCCGGGTTGTTGATTGGTGATCAACCAACCACCTAATTTAACTGGCTGGTTTTTGTTAACGGTAATGCTGACAGGGAATGTCATGGCAGTCGGATTTGAAAATTGCCATTTACCTTGTGTTTGTGACAGTGAAAGGACTTTGCTTGTCGATGACTGTACATTCACCTGCGCTGTCGTTGGCGTTTTATAAAGTGCTTGTAACTGATAGCGCTGCTGAGTTACTGGATTTTCAGATAACTGTAATTTTGCCCATTTAGCTTGAGGTTCACTAATAAAACCCCCTAATGGGAAATCAGGATCGCTATCTTTTCTGCTTGAAAGCAGTGTCCATGCTTTTTTGTCACTCTGGTATTGTACGTTTGCAATACGTTGACCTGCGATATTCGTCGGAGGAATAAAACCAATACCGCCATTACCATAGTCTGCCTGAAAACGTTCACGCAACTTACCACTGAAAAAATCAGCTGCAGTATGGGAATCCCCTAACTGAACAATATGCACAGTTTGGCGACCTTGCTGTAATTTCTTAACAAAGCCCGCAAAGTGAGGATCGTGATAATTGTAAAGCTGTCTTGAACCATCAGCAGGTAATACTGTTGGTGTGGGGAGCTTCACTGTTTTTTCAGTGTCTTGGTTACAAGCAACTAAGAGTGAAACTAGAGCCAGTATAATTGAGCTACTGACTAACGTTTTACGCTCAAGGATGTGCGTTATTTGTTTCATTTACAATAACCGTAGTTTTATCTTTTACATCATCGACTGCATTATCTTCTTTAATTTCTTCTTGAAGATGAATACGTGAGAATACGTGTTGAGCAATAATTTGCTGACCTTTTAAGCTAAAATGAATGCCATCACCGGCTCTTAACTTAACACGACTGCTACCATCGCCCATATAATCAGAATAAATATCTTTCTCATATTTAAACATATCATTGACGGAAAGGTAAATTTCGCCCATTTTCTCAGCTTCTTCGCGGTAAAGTTTATCAAGATATGCCATACCTTCAGATAACTTCTGTTTACGCATATTAGGGGGACCAACCCAAATCACCGTGACATTATTCTGTCTTGCATTTTCTATAATGCCTGCAATACGTGATCGGTAGGTAGATTCCCATGCTTCACTGGCAAATTTTAAGTAGCGTCCTCCGCCATCAGGCGGCATATCCCAAGGATCGTTAGGGCCTAAAAAGACCACTAATAATTTGATGGAGTCGTCATTGGCTAAGCGTGTCGCAATAGTTTGTGGCCAATTGAAAAAGCGTGGATAGGCAAGTCCTGTACTTTGTTTACTTAAATCGATACTGCTGATGTTGTAATCCGTTTGCAGTTGACGTTTAAGTAAAGGTGCAACACCTTGCATCATTGAATCGCCCGCAAATAACACTTTATCTTCTGGTGATAAGATAATTTCTGTTTTTTGAACGATAGGTTTTAAGGCTTCTAATGCGGCATCAGACACGTCTGTAACAGAATGGTAAGGTAACCCACCCATTGCCTGCTTGCGCTCTAATAACTGAGGAAAGCGTTGCGTTAATTGAGTCGCTGGTCGTGTATACCCATTAAAGAAGTGTAAGCCAACAGCAAAGCCTTCAGGAAGCTGCTCAGGAGCTGAGGTTTGCACTATTGGTTTAGCCTGATTATCAGGATGATTAACTTGTAGGTAATCTCCATAGCTTTCTATTGCAACGAATACGCCATCACGCAGTTGTCCACCCACTTGCCAAGCATAATAGTGAGAAAGTCCAGACCAAGGTGCAGGGCGATGATATTGTTGTTGCCAAAAACGCTCTAGTGATGTTTGGTTTAGCCAAATCAGAAAGAGTGTGCTGAATAGCACCATTAAGGCAACTTTTGCTGTCTTTTTTAAGTTTGAGCAGAAATCAAAAGCTGGCATAAATAAATCCTGGCACCCCATCTGGAGACAACATGAAAATAATCGTGAGGATCAACGCAAGTGGTAGCGGATAAACATACCACGGCACTCTTTTCTCAAGACGAGCCACAATATCCCTTAATGTTACAAAGCAAGGGTAAAGTAAGAAAAGTCCCCAGAACATAAAGAGGGTTAAGCCTTCAGCTTGTAATGACGCCCAAGCACCCACACTAAAGAGTTGCTGTATTAAAACAAAAGCATCTCCCACGGTTTGACTGCGGAAAAATATCCAAGCAAAGCAAACAAAGTGGAAAGTAATTATCCATGACAACAACATATTCAATGACGATAACGCGCTTGGTGGGGTATTTTTCTTCACAGGGAAGAGACGGTGTTTAATATTTAATAACACCACACCAATTCCGTGAATAGCACCCCAAATAATAAAGGTCATAGCAGCACCGTGCCATAATCCAGAAATTACCATCGCGGCAAAGGCATTAAAGTTTTGTCTAATCACTCCTTTACGATTACCCCCTAAAGGAATATAGACGTAATCACGAATAAAGGTAGATAAACTGATGTGCCAGCGACGCCAGAAATCAGCTAAGTTTATCGCTAAATAAGGCGCATTAAAGTTGCGAGGGACAACAAAGCCCAGTAATAAGGCAATACCTGTAACAAGATTGGTATAACCAGAGAAATTAAAATAGATATGCCATGCATAGGCATAAACCGCCGTCAGCACTTGCCCACTTTGCGCTAAATCAGGCGCGTTAAATACCGGATCAACATAGTTTGTTGAAAACCAACCACTTAACCAAAAGAGTTTTGCGATAGCTAAAACAATCAGCATTATCGCCCCTTTATAATCAATGATTTTTCGGGTTGGAGCCTGAATTTGTGGAAGAAATTCTTTAGCGCGATTAATCGGCCCCGCAACTATGCTTGGGAAAAAGCATAGATAAAGAACGACATCTAAAAACGGTGCTTTAGGGATCTCTTTTCGGCAAACAGAAACGACATAACTAACTGAATGGAAAATATAGAAAGAGAGTCCTAGTGGCGCAAGCAACTCAATAAGAGGCAGCTCAATACTGAGTCCCCATTGCTGGAATGCTTGTGTCAGCGTTTCTTGGAAGAATGAGTAATATTTAAAGGCAGTAAAATAGACCGCAACTAATAACCCTAATAGCCAGTATATGACTTTAGAGGACGTGTATTTAGTTAATATATTCGCCAGTAAATAAATAAAGAGCGTGTAACTTAATAAGATAATCGCAGGACGATAATCCGCATAAAAGAGAAAAGCATAACTGACTGTTATCAGTAGAATATTTTGGATCTTGACGTGCTTTTGGAAGAGCCAGTATAGAACAAAAAAGCTAACAAAGGCTCCGAGAAACTCGAATGAAAAAAAATTCATAAAGGGCTCTAAGGGTGTGATTTAAAAGTCATACCAAACGTGTTACCCCATATATTATGAATTCTAAGCAGGCTTTCAATCAAAAGATTATCTTGTAATAAATAAAAGCCACTTTTCTCTAGAAAGAAAAGTGGCTTTTTGTCAGATGAAAGCTTGTTAAAGCTTAGCTATCTTGCTTCGACTGCAACTGAACTTGAGTGATCAGCTTTTTATTTGAGTCGAACATTTCGGTCAGATAATCGTTATAACTTGAACCCAATTCTGAGTAACCTTTCAAGTCAGTGATTAACTGGCGAGAGTCGAGTTGTTGCTGCGTCATTCTTTGCTGTGCTCTTGAGGAGCGCAATGAATTATAGGCGCGGTGCGTATTAAGATTACGCATATAAGCAATCACTGAGCCTTCAATATCAGGGTAGGCTGCATAGCCTTTGGTTTTCCCTGGAACGTTATTGCAAGACTGACTCCCACATCGCATACCGAATAGATTGTTATTTTGTTGTGCCAACTTCGATGTTCCCCAGCCAGATTCCGTTGCAGCTTGCGTTGCGACAAAGTGTGTCGGAATAATGTCAACGCGAGTTAATAAAGAATCCCAATTTACTTTTTTCGGGCTGGTACATGTAACACCATAGTATTGACAGATTTCACGCAATTTTTTCAAATCTGCGCTGCCCCAGTGCTGGGCTTTACGTTGAGCGGTTAACCACTCACGATCTCTCAAAATCTTATTATTAACATTGTCAATAATAGGAACTATGACATTTAAAAACGCTTTCTTACGCTGTGTTCCCGAAGGGTATTTTTTCAAATCTGGCAACGGTGTTGACGTGCTTTTGAAAGAATACGCCTGCAGCATCTGGGAACTGCCGGTACTGGTTGAAGCAAAGCTTACACCAGTAAATAGTAGTGAAATCAAGAAAGCGAAGACGGCACTTGTCCTCATCAATTGAGAGGGCATTGCTTCTCCTCGTTTAACTGGATAAAAATCGAACGAATACTAGCAAATTACTTTTTTCATATCTACAAAATATCGTCTCACATTAGGATAACTACGAGTGATTTGTTAAATAAATGTATAAGATTTACTGGAAAGCCTCGTTTTATAATCGCTTTTTTCCTTTAACAAAAAGTGCTTTTTTATCGTAAACTTAAATTTATCTTATGACAAAAGCGGTGACTTAACCTAAATTTAGTAAAATTAAGCGTTTTTAATGTGTCAATTTTGTTTGTTATTTAGTCAATTTTTGTTGTTTTTGGTCTAGTTTTATTATCAATTTCACGCGCTTTTTCTGTTAAATCAGTGAAATCCGCTTCACGCCAGTAGGTTTTAGGGTGCGGTAAATTTCCCATTTCCTTTGTTGGCCAAAGCTGAAATTCTGCTAATTGTTCTAAAACGTAACCAGAATAAGCACTAGGTAAAGTGAGGTAGTGAGGGGCTGTTATTTCCTCAAAAGGTAACACCGGATACCGTTGGTCTGAGATATGATAATCACGCAGTAAAACTAAGAATTTATCGGGGACTCGTTGCTGACTATCCCACCATTGTCCATCAATCACATCAAACCATTGTTGCGTTAATTGGCGGGGTTGAGCCTCTAACTGATAAAGTGCGGAAGGAATAATGCCCTGCATTGATTGATTATATTGCTCAAGGCTGGTGGCATGACCCTTTAAAATAAGTGTAAGAGAAAGCCTTGCTCCAATTAAATTGGAATAGAGATCTTCGGGTGAAAATGCAGAGATACCTTCTGAAAAACCGGGTACAGAGCGAAAACCATACCATTGTGCAATTTCATGCCATACCGCAAGGCGATAACCGAGGTGTGCAGCAAGATAGGCACTTAAGGTATAACGTTCTAATTCATTTTTAGGTGGTGTGAATGCATTAAAGCGGATTTTACGTTGTGCCAACTCATCACTTAACGTTAGCGTCCACTCTTGTCCTAATTTTGGATAGATATGGCTAAAGAGATAATAAGTGTAATCCGCGGTATCACGAATATGGGCGATATCAAGAAATCCCCCTTTATGAGAATAAATTAAGCCTGATTTTTCACTTCCTAAGCCCAATACTGCGCCTGTACCTAGCCAAAAACTATCGTTATAACGATGATTACCCAATGCTGAGGCCTCAACAACGTTATCAATACGATAGAACGGAATAGGGATTTCAAACGCTTTAACTTTTAAGTCGTAACCAAAGGCACAACAAGGTCTTAAGCCATTGGGTGCCGTTAACGGTTCGGGTGTTTGCCAAAGTTGTGTTGCTTCTTCGTGGGTAACACTATCAAGATTGGCGTGTAGAGATTTAACAGGTATGACTTGAGTGCAACCTGCAATAAATAAGAAGAAGACAATGGTGTTGATAAAAAGAAACCGCTTAAACATCAAAATGCTTCACCTACTTGAAAATAGAATCCTGTACTTTCTTTACCTATACCAAAATCGAGACGTACATTCATACGTGGTTTAAATTCAAATCGATAACCCACACCAACACTCGGTAGCCAATGACCTTTACCTAAATCACGCGCTTGGTCGCTTAACGTACCACCACCAACCCAAAGTGCAATGCCATGACGCCAATCGAGTTTTTGGCGGTACTCTAATTGAGTTGAAAATACGTGATTATCTTGATATCGCCCTTCGTAATAGCCTCGCATTTGCTGTCCATTACTCAGTTTAGATAATTGGCTCCAAGGCACATCACCTGATGTGAAACGGGCATAATTATCAAATGCTAATACCGCATTATCACTTAAGGGATAATAGTAGTTATATTGTATCTGTGTCGCATTAAAACGATTATTACTGCCCGTATCTGGTGAGTAATGGGTATAGCTGATATCAAAAGCCTGACCTTGATAAGCGTTCGGTAAAAAATCGCGACTATCGTAAGTAAATCGAACTGTTATTCCTGAACTAGTTGAACGCAAAGGTAAATCACGTGCCTTCATATAGTCTTTAAAGGGATTATCTGGGGCAGCGGCTTGTAGGTTGGAGTAATCCCACCCTAATCCTATATAGGTGTTTTTGGTAATTTGGCGCAGTAACGTGGGCGTTAGACGCAATTCTTGAGAGCGAAATTCGCCGAAATGATCTTTTACACGTCCTTCGTGATAACCCTCACCCCAATAATTGGTAGGGACATTATTTAATGTTCCTGTGAGATAAAAGCGCCAAGTATCATCAGCCAGATAAGTGTAGTTGTTAAAGTTCATGCCAAAAGCACCGGTTGATGAACCAAAGCCACTTAATGAGAGAGACGAGATTTTGCTATCAGGGCGACTATCGGCTTGATAAAGACCAACAAGGGCGATGCCTACACCCAATTCTAGCTCTGGCGTATAAAATGGGCCTGGTAATACGCCCCAGTCGATAGTTTTACTGCGGTCAAAGTTATTTTCTCCCCCTAATCCAACTAGCCATTGGTCTATTTGTTGTCTATCGGGGAAGAGTTGTGCTTGTGCTGTATGCGAAATAAATAGGCTGGCAAATGCCAGCCCAAAAATAAAAGGGTATTTAACCATTAAAAACGGAACTCACCTGAAACAAAGAAGCTATTACGGTTGTTGAAACCAAGCTCAGTGATCACATTAAAATTACGAGTCACTTCTAAACGAGCACCCACAGTTTGGTTCCATTTATGAGCAAGATGCTGTTCAACATCGAATTTCATATTAGGATCACCCATTGCTTCAATAAAACCAGCAAAATCTGGTGGGAGATTTAATCCATTAATATCTCCTTTAAAGCGTTGGGTAATATCTTGGTACATCGCACCTGTCCAAACTTGTAATTTAGTATTACCTTGACCTGATATTAAAGGCTCAAAAACAAACTCATAACCCACTCGAGGTGAGATTATTAACGCTTTAATATCACCGTCTAAAATATCTAAATTAGTTTTTGTGTAGTTTAAGTCAAAAGTAGTAAAAAATTGGTTATAACCACCCGCTAAAGTAAAACCAGCACCATAAGTTTTACCTTCAAAATCCAATTTAAACGGCTTATCTTTAAGTAGCCCATCTAATGAGATAGGACCTAAACTACCGCCCGCTAATGTGGTATTGGATGTTCCTTTGGTTTTCCCATACAGTCCATAAACATTTAAAAATGGAAAGACCCAGCTATCAAGTTTCAGCATATGGGTTTCACTTTTTTCACGAGTATGACCAGCATCTATTTTTAGTGCTTTTGCTGTTTCGGGGTTTTCTGGCATGATAAAACCAATTTTATCCACAATAATATCTTGGCGTAGATTCATATAGCTATAGCTAGCGCCAAATGGCTCTGGAATATCATAACCGCGGGCACGAGCTTCATCGCCCCAAATAGGTAAAACACGAGATTGGCTTGCTGGGGTACGAGTATCTAATGAACCTTCATTATTTAAAGCAGTACCACCGGATTGGCTAACACTTAAAGAAAGCATTGGGCGATCGCTATCCGCGTAAGAAAAGCCAGTCGCAAGAAGAGAGGCGGTTAATACCACCTTATTTAAATTGGAAAAGTTCATACATAACCCACAGGAAATTAAAAAAGTAAGTAGTAAAAGAGTAGCGGAAAATTCTAATCTTTTTCTAATTGATGGTCACCAGCTATAAGTGCGATATACAGTAATTGATGCTTGCATTTCGCATTATTATAGTATTATTAAGGGATTATTAAGTTAATATCCCTATTTCTCCTAAGAAAACCTTAATAAAACTAGTCGATTAAAATTATAAAAGAGAATGATAATTCTTCTTTTAATTATTACTGTTTTATTACTCTCCCTATTACTGATGAAATTAACATCGAAATAAGCTATTTCGGTGATAAACCGTTATGATAATAGTTGCTTTATATGGACTCTTTTAATAAAGGAACGTTATGACCTATCAAGAGCTTTATCAGTACGCTATTTTTATGCTATCTCGTCGTGATTACAGTACAAGCGAACTGCAACGTCGTATCGAACGCCGAATTCGCGAAACCGAGAAAGACTCACCGACTGCACCTGAATGCTTACCTCAAGTGATCGAACGTTTGCTTGAAAGCCAGTACCTTGATGACAGTCGCACCATTTATAGTTTTTTTCGTAGTTATTTAAATAAATCCTATGGGCCGTTACGTATTCGCCAAGAGTTACGTCTAAAAGGATTTCCTAGCGAAATTATTGAACGTGTATTAGAAGAAACAGACACTGATTGGTACGCACTCTGCCAAGATCTGAAAGAGAAAAAATTCGGTACAGCTAAACCCAAAGATTTTAAAGAGAGAGCCAAGCAAATTCGTTATCTGCAATATCGTGGGTTTACCTCGGATTATATCAATGCGCTGTTTTAACTTTTTTATTGCAAGATTTTTATGATGAAATTTATCTTAATAATTAAGAAGTTCGTAAATATTCTATTTAATTGTTTATTTACAACTTCTTTTTTATTCTTAATAATATTAAGAAGTTAATTTTATTTATTATTCCAGTAAAATATCATCATCTAATTAATATTAATATGGTGTTTTATTCTCGCTTTGATATTAAATTAAATAGCGATATCGCTCACAAATATAAATAAATGAATATTTAATTATCTTTTTTTGACTAATATATATTGTGATTTATTCAATCATTATATTTAAAAATACTTATTAATAATTATGAGGATTTATTATGAAGAAAAATAAACTTATGGTATTCACTGCAACATTATTATTATCATCAGCGGGTTTTATTTCAACAGCGTCAGCTGATGTGACGTTAAAACATGGTTATATTGATGTCCCTCCGAGCAGAGCTTTCCTTTGTTCAGCAAAAGGGAAAAATTTAAATAAAAATTGTGGTCCAATACAGTATGAACCTCAATCAATTGAAGGGACAAAAGGCTTTCCTAACGATGGACCTGCTGATGGTCAAATTGCTAGTGGTGGAAAAGAGGCTTTTTCTGCTTTAAATGTACAAAGTGCTGATCGCTGGCATAAAGTGGCAATGAAAAGTGGCGAAAATACCTTTAAATGGACATTAACCGCTAAACACAGTACAGCTTCATGGCAATTCTTTATTACCAAACCAGAGTGGGATGTAAATAAGCCACTGACTCGTGCTGATTTTGATTTAACACCATTTTGTCAACAAAATGATAATGGGAAAATACCAACAGAAACCGTAGAATTAAATTGTAATATACCCGAACGTTCAGGTTATCAGGTTATTTTAGGCGTTTGGAATATTGCAGATACAGGCAATGCATTTTATCAAGTCATTGATGCTGATTTTAAAAAATAATCCATTTAACTCAATGTAATAAATTATTTAATATCAATAATTGTATTGTAATTAATCTTATTTATTTTAAGTTATAAATAGATAGTAAATCTGAATTCTAAATTTGGAACAGTGCTAATGTTTTTTATTAAATAAAAACATGACTATTTATTATCGTTATTTAATTAATAGCGCCTTTGCTCGGGCGCTATTTTTATTGATTCTACTAGAAATCCCTCGCTCACAATGCTACTTTCTAATCTATACCTATAATTATTTAGCTTAAAAACCAACATTATTGAGGCGCGATTATGGAAATTTATTTAGATACAGCGGATATCGAAGAAGTCAGAAAACTCTCTCAAGTTCTTCCTATTGCAGGTGTCACCACCAATCCGTCTATTATTGCTAAATCGGCACAAAATATTGAAACGTTACTACCTGAATTAAAAGCAGCTATGGGCGGTAAAGGTCGCGTATTTGCACAGGTCATTGCCAGTGATGTCGATACCATGATTGAAGAAGCATTACGTATCGGAAATATTGCAGATAATACCGTGATTAAAATTCCGGTTACAGAAGCAGGGCTTGTCGCTATTAAACAATTAAAGCAAAAAAATATGCTGGTATTGGGTACTGCTATTTACAGTGTCTCACAAGGATTAATGGCAGCATTAGCTGGCGCGGATTATATTGCCCCTTATGTGCATCGAATGGATAGACAAGGCTCTGATGGTGTAAGAGTGGTAAAAGAATTACAAACTCTGATTACGATGCATAATTTACCCACAAAAATCCTAGCGGCGAGTTTTAAAACACCACGACAAGTTGTCGATTGTTTATTAGCAGGCGCTTCTTCGGTGACATTACCGATTGAGCTTGCTTACTCTATTATTCGTTCTCCGGTTGTAGATGATGCGGTAAATAGATTTGCTGATGATTGGCAAACTGCATTTGATCGTCGCTTTCTTTAGTAGGATCTACTTAGACGTTATATGATCAAGCGCTATTCTATTTATATAGCGCTTAATTGATTTTTATTTGAGATAAGCGTGAATGAGTCTTATTTGAAATATTATTTCATTATTTTTAAATAAAAATAAATAGACAAGTTTTATTGAAATAATCTTCTTTTATTAGTGATTTTAAATAGAGTGATCATCTGCCTATTTTAGCTAATTTTATAGAATTATATTATAGATACATGATTTATAACTATTATTATCTGGGTGGATTATTGACAATATAATAGATAAACGAGTATTAAAATTAAATCCTTTCCTATCATTCTATTTAATCTTTAATTTTTCTAATGAATTTTTTATGGTCATATCAGAAAGTGAAGGTAAACGATTATTGATTTACATCTAATAATAAGCCACCTTTCTGGCAATCTAAATTAAAATCTATTACTATAATCTTAGTCTATAAATGGATTATTAATATAATCTATTTCTTTTTTATTTTGTTGATTGAAATGCTTTTAAAATCAATGTGATAAATTCTGTTTTTAAAAGTGTATTTTATATTTTAATATTTAATTAATTTTTTGTTTTTACTCGGTTTAATTGTTATTACTTTGGCTTTAATAACAAAATAATAAATTGTGACGGGTGTGTTAATTAAAGGGTTTGGTTGTTAAAAATAAACTAAGTATTATTTTGATGGGTTTGTTAACTTATCAAATTAACAGGGAAAACCGATACTCCGCGGTGCAATGATAATTAACATATATAGTTATTATCTTTATTTAGTGATAAATAAATTTCATTTGTGATATTGGAGTAATTATGTGTGAAGAATACATGAGTAAGCCACTCTATCTGTCAATTGCTGATTGGGTTCAAGAGCAAGAACGTTGGGTAAGTGCAAAGGAAATCGCAAAAAAATTCGATATTCCTCAATGCAACGCAATTAATATCGTTTCTTACATTCTTTCTGATGTAAAAGAGATTGAGTGTGAAACGAAAAGTGTTCCTAACCAACTAGAAGGTAGAGGCTGTCAGTGTCAACGGATGATCAAAGTCAGTCATATTGATCCTCAAGTCTATTCACGTTTAAAAGGCCATATTCAAGAAAAAAGTAGTCAAAGTTCTCCTGAAAAATTAGCGGCGATGATCCCTCATGGATTGAACCATGAGCAAAAATGGCAATGGATGTTGTCAAAATCTCAACGTCGCTAATTTACGTGACTTCGTTTCATACTAAACAAATTGAATAATGACGACAGGCGCTCGCAACGCCTGTCGTAGTTTGTTACTGACCTTTCGGCTTTACATCTGTTGTACCACGCAAACGTGGGCGATTAGGTTCTGGTGCAGTTAATGGCGTGGTTTCAACTAAGCTTTGGCGACAACGAACCGCCAAGTCTTGATATTCGCGTGTGTTCATACGCTTCCATTCCATGTCATTATCAGTAATATCCCGCACATGTTTTGCAGGGCTACCAATCAGCATTTGCCGAGGTTGTCCTTGAAAGCCTGCTTTCACAAAGCTCATCGCGGCAACAATACTTTCTTCGCCAATCACTGCACCATCCATAATCACGCTATTCATACCCACTAAACTGTCACGCCCGATAATACAACTATGAAGAATTGCACCGTGTCCAATATGTCCATTTTCTCTAACAATGGTATCCATATCGGTATAACCGTGCATGATACAACCGTCTTGAAGGTTAGCACCTGCTTCAACAATCAAGCGCCCATAATCCCCTCTGAGTGATGCAAATGGGCCGATATAAACACCTGCACCGATAATCACATCACCAATTAATACAGCAGATGGATGAACATAAGCTGTTGGATGAACTACAGGAATAAGACCTTCAAACGCGTAGATACTCATCAGTTTTCCTCTTTGTTGTATTATCGAGATTAACGATAACTACCGGCCTTTCCACTCAGGTGCGCGTTTTTCAGCAAAGGCTAATGGGCCTTCTGTGGCGTCTTCTGAATGTAAAACACTTGGGTAATGTTTTAGCACACCACTGCGCATGAGCTTATAACCCTCTTCAATGGAAAGTTCGCTAGTGGCACGATAAATCTCTTTTAATGCCGCTACAGCCAGTGGGGCACTGTTGGCAATTTGGTCTGCAAGTTCACGTGCGCTGTCCATAAGTTCAGCGGAGCTGACAACACGGTTTGCAATACCCCAACGCAGTGCTTCGTCAGCATTCATGCGACGACCTGTCATCAGCATTTCGTTGACGATAGCGGGTGGTAAACGTTTAGGTAAACGCAGAACACCGCCACTGTCAGGTACAATACCTAACTGCGCTTCAGGCAAAGCAAAAGAAGCATTGTCTGAACACACCATCATGTCGGCGGCGAGTGCTAATTCAAAGCCACCACCAAAAGCATAGCCGTTAACCGCCGCAATGACAGGCTTATCCAGATTGAAAAGCTCAGTTAAACCGGCAAAACCACCAGCACCAAAGTCAGCATCAGGTGCTTCGCCTTCAGCCGCGGCTTTTAAATCCCATCCCGCAGAGAAAAAGCGTTCTCCTGCACCTGTAATAATCGCGACACGTAAGCTTGGATCATCACGAAAACGGAGAAAAACTTCGCCCATTTCATGGCTTGTTTTCGCATCAATAGCATTTGCTTTTGGTCTGTCTAATACAATTTCAAGTACTGAACCACGAGTTGTTAGGTGTAATGACTGGCTCATGTTGTATTCCTTTTCGTCATCAAAAATAAGCATTTATGATTGAGGTTATTAATTTGTGGTTAAACCTACCTATGCCTTATTTCAAATGCTTTTTAATCACTTTTCCTGAGCAGTTACGAGGCAAGCCGTCTCTAAATTCAACTTCAGAAGGGACTTTGAATTTCGCCATATTTTGCTCACAGAAATGGAAGAACTCTTCTTCACTCAAGGTTTCATTTTCAACCAGTACAACAAACGCTTTTATCGCTTCATCACGAATATTGTCAGGTACACCAATTACAGCCACATCTTGAATTTTAGGATGTGAAGAAATGATATTTTCAATCTCAACACAAGAGACATTCTCGCCACCGCGTTTGATCATATTGCAACTGCGATCAACGAAATAGAAAAAGCCTTCATCGTCACGATAACCATAATCGCCAGTATGTAACCAACCATCAGGCTCTAATGCTTTTGCAGTGGCATCAGGTCGGTTGTAATACTCTTTAAAAATGGTTTTCCCGGGTTCGCCTTTTACGCAAATTTCACCTACAACCCCATCAGGGACTTCGTTGTTTTGTTTGTCTCTGATTTGAGCTTGATAGCAGAAACCGGGTCTACCAATTGATGGCCAACGGCGTTTATCGCCAGGTCTGTCACCAATTAAACCTACAATGGTTTCTGTCATGCCATAAGAGGTGAGTAATCGCACGTTAAAGCGTTCAAGGAAGGCATCTTTTTCTTCATCGGCAAGATTGAGATAAAACATCACTTCACGTAATTTGTGCTGCTTTTCTTCTGATGAAACAGGTTGCGCCATTAAGGTTCTCATCATCATTGGAATACATTCCGCGACCGTTGCTTGGTATTTAAGGATCTGTTTCCAAAAGGCTCTGGCACTGTATTTTTCTAACAATACAAAGGTGGCACCCACAGAAAATGCGGCGAGTGATGCTGTGCATTGGCAGTCAATATGAAAAGCTGGCATAACCGTAAGATAAACGTCGTCTTCACGTAGTGCGTTTTGCCATGATGAGTAATAACCCGCAAAGCGTAGGTTATAGTGTGTGATAACTACGCCTTTAGGTTGAGAAGTTGTTCCTGAGGTAAAAAGAATTTCAGCAGTGTCATCCACACTTAATGGTGTGTGATGATTAAGCGTAACAGGGTGCTTGGCTTTCTCTTTTAAAAAGTCGATAACGCCTTTTTCAGCAGGCAGACTGTTTTCTGTTATTAAAAACAGTTGCGTTAAAGGGCATTGTTCATCCTGCAACATAGGTTGGTAAATAGGATAGAAATTATCGCGAGTGACCACGTAATGGGCTTGGCAGTGATTGATTATCCATGCGCTCTCTTCATACATAAAGCGCGCATTAATTGGCACCATAACAGCGCCAATTTTTGCCAAGCCAAACCAGCAAAAGAAAAATTCAGGACAGTTATCAAGATGTAAGGCAACGTGATCGCCTTTTTTTATGCCACCAGCATGAAAAAGATTTGCAGTTCTATTTATCTCTTCATTTAATTCACTGTAGCTAAATTGTCTCACGTGTCCTTGTGCGGATTCAAAAATTAGCGCTGTTTTTGTACCATAAACCTCTGCCAAATCATCCCACATCTGACGTAAGTTTTGTTTGCCAATCACATCCATTAAACTGTTACCCTATTCTTTTGCTGTAAATTCAGACGTGTTTTATGCCTATACAACGCCTGAATTTTACAGTGTTACTTTACGATTTTAGCCAGTCCCTTATCGACCAGCCCCCTGATTTGTTCGTCGCTATAACCGATGTTTTTCAAAATCGCATTAGTGTCCATGCCGTGAGATGGCATTCCACGCCAGATTTTTCCCGGATTATTTTTAAATTTAGGCATTACATTCGGCCCTTTACAGGTTTCGCCATTCATGGTTTGCCATTCGGTAATCGATTCACGCGCGACATATTGCGGATTGTCTTCAAGCTCTGGAATAGTCAGCACTTTAGCGCTGGCAATATTGAGTTCTGAAAGACGTTTAAGTACTTCTGTGATGGGTTGCTTAGCTAACCATTCATCTAATTTGTCTTCAAATAATTGACCATGAGGGCAATTAATACGGTGAATAAGTTGAGTGCCTTCAGGCACTTCAGGTGTACCAAGCAGATGAGCAAGTCCGATATCTTTGAAGATTTCTTGAATTTGAGTGATACCAACAACTTCCATCACGATATAACCATCTTGGCAACGGTAAAGCCCACAGCCTGCATAGTACGGATCTTTCCCTTTTGTCATACGAGGGCAGATTTCGCCGCCATTGAAATAGTCCATCATGAAGTATTGCCCCATACGTAACATCACTTCATACATAGCAATATCAATACTTTCGCCTTTCCCTGTTTGTTGAACTTTATACAGTGCCGCTAACGCAGAAGTGGTTGCGGTCATCCCTGAGAAATAGTCTGCGGTATAAGGGAAGGCAGGCATTGGCTGATCTTTGTCACCGTTTTGAATAAGGTAACCACTGAAAGCCTGAGCAATGGTGTTATAAGCGGGTAAGTTGGTGTATTGCGGATCGCCATACTGACCAAAACCAGATAAATGAGCGATAACTAATTTAGGGTTATGTTCCCATAATACTTCATCCGTAATACCGCGACGTGCAAAGGCTGGACCTTTACTCGCTTCGATAAAGATGTCGGTTGTTTCCATTAATTTTAGGAACGCATCACGACCTTCGTCTTTAAAGATATTTAACGATAGTGCATGAAGATTACGGCGAGAAAGTTGAGGGTAGTGAGGTTGAACGCGAATGGTGTCAGCCCATGCAACGTTTTCAATCCAAATCACTTCAGCTCCCCATTCTGCGAACATTTGTCCTGCGAATGGCCCTGCAATTTCAATTCCTGAAAACACAACACGAACCCCTGAAAGTGGGCCGAATTGTGGCATTGGTAAATGTTCTGTCATAGCGTCACCTCGTAAGTGGTCTGAGTGAAAACTCTCTCATCATTGGATGAGAGAGTTATTCGTGATTAATTAGCGATACTGTTTAAGTACTGAACGTCCTAATGTCAGGATCTGCATTTCATCAGAACCACCAGATACACGGTCAACACGAAGGTCACGCCAGAAACGAGAAATACGGTGCTCGCCAGCAATACCGACACCACCAAGCACTTGCATTGCACTATCAACCACTTCAAACGCCGCATTTGCACAGAAGTATTTACACATAGCTGCATCACCGGAAGTGATTAAGTTGTTGTCACTCTTCCATGCAGTTTCATATAACATGTTGCGCATTGAATTGAGTTTGATCGCCATATGAGCAAATTTTTCTTGAATAAGTTGGAAGCGACCAATTGCTTCACCAAATTGCACACGTTGGTTGGCATAACGCGCTGCATCTTCAAATGCACACATTGCTGTACCGTAGTTAGTAAGAGCCACTAAGAAACGCTCGTGGTCGAACTCTTCTTTCACACGGTTAAAGCCGTTACCTTCACGACCAAACATGTCTTTTTCTTCAAGTTCAACGTTGTCGAAAGTGATTTCACAGCAGCTATCCATACGTAAACCCAGTTTTTCTAACTTGTTTACTTTGATACCCGGTTTGCTCATATCCACAAACCATTCCGTGAAGATAGGTTTATCTGGAGATGCTGAGTCACGGCTCATCACAACAACGTAAGGGGTATAGGCACTACTGGTGATAAAGCATTTGCTACCATTGAGGTAAACTTTGCCATCTTTACGAGTATAAGTAGTTTGTAAGCTACCTACGTCAGAGCCTGCACCGGGTTCTGTGATAGCAGAGTTCCACATCTGTTTACCTGTACCACGGAACGCCATAATTTTATCAATTTGCTCTTGAGTCCCTTCACGCAAGACGGTGTTAAATCCACCCGGTAATTGATAAAGCACGTAAGTTGGCGCACCTAAGCGACCTAATTCCATCCAGATTGCAGCAACAGTAACAAAACCTGCATTTAAGCCACCGTGTTCTTCAGGGATAAGCAAATTGTCAATTTCCATATCCGCTAAGGCTTTGACAAAACGTTCAGGGTATTTACTTTCGCGATCACACTGTGCGAAATAAGCTTCCCAGTTTTCACTGGCCATTAATTCGCGGACACCGTCAACAAACAGTTCCTGCTCATCATTCAATCTAAAATCCATGTTAATAACCTCTTAATATGTCATTCTTTGCGTATAGCGGATCAGTCTTTCCAATGTACTTTGGCATCTTTAATAAAGGACAAGGTGACCATGATATTGACGAAAAATAGTGGGCATCCTCCAGCAATAATGGCGGTTTGAATTGGTTTTAAACCGCCAAGTGCGAGCAGAATGATGCCGATAACACCGACCAGCACAGACCAGCCGATACGCACTAATAAAGGTGGCTCAGAGCCTTCCTTCATAGAGCGACAAGTGGACATTGCTAGTGTGTAAGAACAGGCGTTAATTAAGGTGACAGTGGCAATAAAGCAGAGGATAAAGAAGCCCCACATTGTCGCTGTGCTCAACGGTAATGCCGCCCATGTTTCGATGATTGCGCGAGGTACACCGTATTGTTCAATCAGTTGTGGAATGTTGAGAATGTTTTGGTCAATCAGTTGTAAGGTGTTACCACCAAGGATTGTCCAGATTAACCAAGTCCCTGCGGTTAAACCTGAAACCATCCCTAAACATAATTCACGAACAGTACGGCCTTTAGAGATACGTGCTAAGAAGATACTCATTTGGATGGCATAAATAACCCACCATGCCCAATAGAAGACCGTCCAACCTTGAGGGAATCCACCTTTACCGATTGGGTCTGTATAGAACAGCATACGAGGCATATACATCATCAATGTACCAACAGAGTCTGTGAAGTAATTGACGATAAAGCTCGCACCACCAACGATAAATACCCAACCCAGCATTAAGAAGCTTAGGTAAGTACGAATATCACTGGCGATTTTCACCCCTTTTTGCAGACCGAATGCCACGCAAATTGCGTTTAATAAGATCCAGCAAGTGATAATGATGGCATCTAATTGCAGGGTATGAGGAATACCAAATAAGTATTGAATACATTCAGTCACTAACGGTGTTGCTAAACCAAGGCTAGTCCCCATTGCCAGAATTAAAGCAACAAGATAGAAGTTATCAATAATGGTTCCGACGATCCCATTAACGTGTTTTTCACCGATTAATGGGGTTAAGGTACTACTTGGACGGATAACTTCCATTTTGCGAACAAAGAAGAAGTAAGCGAATGCAACAGAAAGGAAACTATAAGTTGCCCAAGGTAAAGGACCCCAGTGGAACAAGCTGTAAGCAAGACCAATTTCTTTAGCTTGAGTTGAGTAAGCTTCCATCCCAAAAGGAGGGCTTGAAATATAGTAGTATATTTCAATCGAACCCCAGAAGAGGACGGCTGCTGATGTACAAGACGCAAACATCATAAAGATCCAGCTTGCGGTACTAAATTCAGGTTTATCTTCTCCTAGGCGTTTATTGGCATAACGACCGAAGACTAACCAAAACCAACCCCCGAACATAATGACCATGTACCATTCGAAGGCCCAACCCCAGACATTGGTAACATAGCTGAATACGGCATTAATCACTTCATTTGAAGCGTCAAGATCACGTACCGTTAGCCAGCATAAAATACCAACAATGATTAATGGCGGAAAAAAAACCTTCGGTTCTATTCCTGCCTTTTTATTATCTTTGCTCATAGGTAAATTTTCCAAATATATTTAACGCAGAAGTTTAAGTAGTGTTAATTCCTAATATCTAATAAAGCATTTGAGTTTATTTATGAGTATTTCGTCTATTGGTGTTTCATCATAATAGATAAATAAACTTATTGGCTAATCCACAAATCGATTAATGATGATGAATAATGGATATTATAAGAAATCCATTCTGTTATTTACTTCACACTATTCTTTTTGTCGATTTTATGTTACGTTTTATAACGTTTCGTTTTCATTGTAACTAATTGATAATTATATCTATCGTCTTGTATGTAATAGGGTTGTTATATTCCGTCTTTCAATATTGTTGATCTTGGTGGCAATATTGAACGTTAAATACCATTATCTTTATTATGTTCAATATTGTTGATCGATGTAGCAATATTGAAAGTTGTTCACTTCAATTAAAACTAATTTCAATATTGGTGATATGTTTAGCAATATTGAAACCTATCCATTCTTTATTTAGTAATGTTCAATATTGGTGACCTAGGTTTAATTTTTTAATCTCTTAATTGTGTTAATTCTATATTACATTGCCAGAGCAAATGACATTGTTTATTAATTTCAGGAGATGTAATGAATATTATTACATGTTACAAGAGTGTTCCCGACGAGCAGGATATTACGGTAAATAGCGCAGATAGTTCGCTGGATTTTTCTCGTGCTAACACCAAAATCAGCCAATATGATTTAAATGCGATTGAAGCTGCTAATCAGCTTAAGACTCAACTTGATGGCATTCAAATCACGGCAATGAGTGTTGGTGGTAAAGCACTGACAAACGCGAAAGCACGTAAAGACGTTCTTTCTCGTGGTGCTGACGAACTCGTGGTTGTGGTTGATGACCAACTTGAAGCCTCTTTACCTTACCAAACAGCGGTTGCGCTGGCGGCGGCTGCGACTAAAAAAGGTTACGACTTAATTCTTTGCGGTGATGGCTCTGCGGATCTTAGCTCACAACAAGTTAGCTTGCTGGTGGGTGAATTTTTAAATATTCCTGCAATCAATGGTATTAACAAAATTGTTTCTCTTTCTAATGACTCAATTACGGTTGAGCGTGAATTAGAAAATGAAATCGAAACACTGACTATTCCATTACCTGCTGTTATCGCGGTTTCTACCGACATTAACACACCTCAAATTCCTTCGATGAAAGCCATTCTTGGCGCTGCCAAGAAACCTGTTCAGCAATGGAGTGTTGCCGATCTTGGTTTGGATGCGATGACTGCGCGTTCAGAGCAAACAGTGGCAGCGCCGAAACAGAAAGTGCGTCAACGCATCATTATTGAAGGTGATGGCGATGATCAGATTGCTGAGTTGGCAGAACATTTACGTAAAATTCTTAAGTAATAGGGGGAGTTATGAGCCAATTTTCAACTGTTTGGGTATTTAGTGATGCACTTTCCCGTTTACCAGAATTAGTGGGTGGCGCTTCTTCATTAGGGCAATCTATCAATGTATTTACATTGAATGATGAACAAAGCGTTGCTGCTTTTAAATTAGGGGCAACAGAGGTTTTCCAATTAGAAGGTAAACCTGACGATCGCATTATCGAAGACTATGCACAGAGCATGGTTGAAACCATCAAACAAAAAGGTGATGCAGGTTTAGTGCTACTGCCTAATACACGTCGCGGAAAATTATTAGCTGCACGTTTAGGTCACCGTTTAGACGCGGTCGTTTCTAACGACGCGCAATCTTTAAAGGCAGATGGTGATGCATTAGTGGCAAAACACATGGTTTATGGTGGTCTTGCCTTTGGTGATGAAACGCTGAAAACCCCTTATTGTGTGGTAACTGCAAGCGTGGGTGCTTTTGATGTTGCACCAGAAACTGGTGCTACGGGTAATGCACAAAAAGTCGCATGGATTGCTCCAGCTCAAACCATCGTTCGCAATTCAGTTCAACCACGCGCAATCAATGCGGTTGATTTAGATAAAGCGCGCTTTGTTGTCAGCGTCGGTCGCGGTATTGGTAGCAAAGAGAATATCGCCATTGCAGAAGAGTTAGCGAAAGCCATTGGTGCTGAAATCGCTTGTTCTCGCCCTGTTGCTGAAAATGAGAAGTGGATGGAACACGAGCGTTATGTCGGTATTTCTAACCTGATGCTAAAACCTGAACTCTATTTAGCTGCCGGTATTTCAGGACAAATTCAACATATGGTCGGCGCTAATGGCGCACAAACCATAGTTGCTATTAATAAAGACAAAAATGCACCTATCTTCCAATTCGCTGACTACGGCATTGTCGGTGATTTAATGAAGATTTTACCTGCATTAACTCGTCAATTATCTAACTGATTTATTTAAGCAGGGAAGGAAACTTCTCTGCTGTTTATCGCAAATTCTGGAGATGTTATGTCCGATTCCGAAGATATTTTCGATGCCATTATTGTTGGCGCAGGATTAGCAGGATCTGTGGCTGCACTTGTTTTGGCAAGGGAAGGCGCACAAGTATTGCTAATAGAAAGAGGTAACTACGCTGGCGGGAAAAATGTAACCGGTGGTCGTATGTATGCACATACCCTTGAGCGCATCATTCCTGAGTTTGCGCAAGAAGCGCCTGTTGAACGAGTTATTACTCATGAAAAATTGTCATTTATGACCGAAACCGGCGCAATGACAATTGATTACCAAAATACAGAAGGAAAGAACCCAAAAACTGCCTCTTGGTCTGTATTACGTGGCGAGTTTGACCAATGGCTAATGGAACAAGCCGAAAACGCGGGGGCGCAATGTATTACGGGTATTCGTGTTGATAAGCTCGTTGAGCGTGATGGCAAGATTGTCGGCGTTGAGGCAGACGGTGATGTGTTAGAAGCCAAAGCGGTGATCCTCGCCGATGGTGTGAATTCCATCTTGGCTGAACAGTTAGGGATGACAAAACGTGTTGCCGCTGAAAATGTGGCGGTGGGTGTAAAAGAGATCATCGAACTGCCTGAAAATGTCATTAAAGATCGTTTTAACCTAAAAGATAACGAAGGTGCGGCTTGGTTATTCGCAGGTTCACCTACCGATGGACTAATGGGTGGCGGTTTCTTATATACCAATAAAACCACACTTTCTTTAGGTCTTGTCTGTGGACTTCACCATATTAAAGACGCGAAAAAATCAGTACCACAAATGCTGGAAGATTTTAAACAGCATCCCGTTGTTGCTCCGCTCATTGAAGGTGGAAAAATGGTGGAATATGGTGCACACGTTGTTCCTGAAGCTGGGTTGAGAATGCAAAACGAATTAGTACGTGATGGCGTATTGATTGCTGGTGATGCAGCAGGGATGTGTATGAACCTTGGTTTTACTATCCGTGGCATGGATTTAGCGATGGCATCAGGTGAAGCCGCAGCAAAAGCTGTGCTCTCTGCCATGGAGAAAAATGATTTTAGCAAGCAAACGCTAAATGAGTATCTCAAACATTTAGAAGATGGCCCGTTACGCGATATGAAAGCCTATCAGCGTATGCCTGATTTACTTGATAACCCTCGTATGTTCACCGCCTACCCTGAAATGGTAGTTGGTATCGCAAAAGATCTCTTCACCGTAACTGGCGAAGCGCCAGTACCAATGCGTAAAACCATGATGCGCCATACCAAAAAAGTGGGCTGGATGAATCTGATCAAAGATGGGATCAAAGGAGTAAAAGCAATATGAGTTCTCCCGTAAATGTCGATGTCAAATTAGGCATCAATAAATTTAATGTCGATGAGGAAAATCCACATATCGTCGTTAAAGAGCAGCCTGATATGCAGGTATTGGAAACTTTAGTCAAAGCATGTCCAGCAGGTCTTTATAAAAAACAAGAAGATGGCACCATCAGCTTTGACTATGCAGGGTGCTTAGAGTGTGGAACTTGTCGAATTCTTGGTTTAGATAGTGCGCTTGAAAAATGGGAATACCCACGCGGAACGTTTGGCGTGGAATATCGTTACGGATGATGTATCGCTACTTTTCTCCCAGTGCTGCTCCGGCCTGGGAGCTTTTCTTTTTTGCTTTATTTAGAAAAAATACCAGGACGCAGTCATGCAACCCAGAAACTTTGATGATATTCGCTTTACCTCTGTGCATCGTAGAGTGATGTTATGGGGGAGTGGTGGCCCTTTTCTTGATGGCTATGTATTAGTGATTATCGGCGTGGCGTTAGAGCAACTCACACCGTTATTACAGCTTGATACACAATGGATTGGTCTGCTTGGTGCGGCAACATTAGCAGGGCTGTTTATTGGTACGTCACTCTTTGGTTATATTTGTGACAAAGTCGGTCGTCGCAAAATGTTCCTTGTGGATATTGTGGCTATTGCCATTATTTCTATTGCGACGATGTTTGTTTCCACGCCAGTGGGCTTGTTGGTGATGCGATTCCTTATTGGGATTGTAATTGGTGCCGATTATCCAATTGCAACCTCGATGATCACTGAGTTTTCCAATAAAAAACAACGCGCTTTTGCCGTCGGTTTTATTGCTGCAATGTGGTATATCGGGGCGACTTGCGCCAACTTAGTCGGTTATCTTTTATATGATGTTGCAGATGGCTGGCGTTGGATGTTGGGCAGTGCCTTTATCCCTTGTGTCATTATTTTAATTGGTCGTTTTGATTTACCTGAATCACCGCTTTGGCTAATACGCAAAGGGCGTATTAAAGAGTGTAATGAGATGATGGTAAAACTCTTTGGTGAACCCGTAGTATTTGAAGCGGAAGATGCTAAAACAACACGTTTTATTGAGCTATTTAATAAACGTCACTTCTCTTTTGTTCTCTTTGTTGCGGTTATTTGGACTTGCCAAGTTATCCCGATGTTTGCCATTTATACCTTTGGACCACAAATTGTCGGTTTATTAGGATGGGATGCGGGAAGAAGTGCGGCATTGGGGAATGTGGTTATTAGCTTGTTCTTTATGTTTGGGTGTATTCCCGCCATGTTCTGGTTAAATCAAACAGGGCGACGTCCACTATTGATTGGTAGTTTTGGCATGATGACATTGGCATTATTAGTGCTAGGTGTCTTCCCTGATTTACCTATTTTATTTGTCATCTTAGCGTTTGCGACTTACGCATTCTTTTCTGGTGGCCCCGGAATTTTACAATGGCTCTATCCTAACGAATTGTTTCCGACAGATATTCGGGCATCAGCAGTGGGCATTATCATGTCAATAAGCCGTATTGGTACGGTTATTTCAACGTGTGCTCTTCCTGCCTTTATCGCCACTTATGGTATTAACACCACGATGCTGGTGGGTGCTGCGATCTCCTTATTCGGAATGATAGTTTCTGTCTTGTTTGCACCAGAAACTAAAGGACTAACACTCAATCAAACCTCAACCATGCCAATGCGACGAGGAAAATAACCTCTTTAATCGATGATTAATAAAATAAGTTAAGTAATTTAAATTATTTTTTATTTAGATGTTATAAAATTTAATCGTTATTGTATTTATTTTTATATTGTTTTTATTTAAATAATTACATTAATATTTATTGATAAGATTTGTTTATATCTTAAAGTGAGGTGAGTGTGTTTATATTAAAAAGAGAGTGGTTTTATTATTTTATTTAAATAAAATGACTCTCCTTTTTCTTTATTAAAAATAACACCTTTATAACGCCTTAGTTTCAAATTTATCTCATTGTTATTAATTACTCTTCAATTACAAATTGTATTTAACTCACCAAATCTAGACCTCAATCACAAATCTCTCTCAGACTATTCAAATGACGAAAAACAGTTCGTTATTTACCAAGAATGAATAATTTCCCCTACCCAGAATAAGGTCATTACAGACGTAAACACCAGCAAAGAAGCGGTTGAGTAGGTATTTATGACCTTATTAGAAACGACAGTTAAAGAATGTCTAAACAATGTAGTAAAGCAACATGCTTTACAAATAGCCTTGATTGAAAATCAAAGTAAAACAACACTGACTTGGCAACAATTACAACAAGAAGTAGAAAGTGTTGCGCGTGGTTTTTTAGCCATTGGTTTAAAAAAAGGTGATCGTTTAGGTATTTGGTCTGCTAATAGTAAAGAGTGGATAATCTGTTTTCTTGCCGCTGCTCAAATTGGAGTTCCTGTTGTTTGTATTAATTTTCATTTTAAGAAAAGAGAGTTATTAGATTTATGTCGATTAACTGGAATTAAAGCACTGTGTTTTTCAGATGGTTTTAAAAGTAATCATTTTATTGAAGTTATTAATTGCCTTTCTAAAAAAGCATCTGAAAATAAAGATGTATTACCTCAGTTATTTATTAGCATGGGAAATGAACATGCAGAAAAAAGTGTTTCTTTATCTCAATTAAAAGAAGTTAGCCAAAAAATATCAGATAAAGAATATCAACATGCGGTTGCACAAGTCAGTGTAAAAGATTTACTGACAATTCAAATGACCTCTGGCAGTACTGCAATGCCTAAAGGTGTCATGCTAAGCCAATATAATGTCATTAATAATGCAATGCTGTCAGCACAGCGCTTAGGTGTTACGCATGACGATGTGATTTGTCTTGCAGTGCCTCTGTTCCACTGTTTTGGGCTTTCTTCCTGCCTCTTTTTTGCATTAACAACCGGATGCCAATTAGTTCTTCTAGATAACTACTGTGCTGAAGATGTTTTAAAAGTGGTGCAAGACTATCGTTGTACAGTTATGCATGGCGTACCAACGATTTTTAGTCGCTTAATGAAGCATGAGCAGTTCTCTCACTACGATTTATCTAGCCTTGATAAAGGCATTATCGCAGGGGCGAGTTTTCCTCCTGCGTTAATCGATGACATCGAAAATATCCTCGGCATGAAAGGGATCACCGTCTCTTATGGCCAAACAGAAGCTTCACCTTGTTGCACTCAAACTCTCCCTAACGATGCTTTAGAGATCAAACGCAGCTCTATTGGTAAGCCTTTGCCTTTTGTCGAAATGAAAATTATCAATCCGAAAACAGGTAAGCCTGTACCAATGGGCACTTTAGGTGAAATTTGTACGCGTGGCTTCCATGTGATGATGGGTTATGACAATGCGCCAGACAAAACTAAAGAAGCGTTAGACGAAGAGGGTTGGTTACATACGGGAGATATCGGCTGTATCGATGAACAAGGAAATTATCACTATGCCTATCGCATGAAAGAGATTGTGGTGCGCGGTGGTGAAAATATCAGTCTTTGTGAAATAGAAGAAGCGATTGCTGAATATCCCGGTGTTGATGCGACAAAAGCATTTGGGGTTCCATCTGCTGACTTAGGCGAAGAAGTGATTGCCACTATTTGTGTGCAAAAAGGCCACAGCATTGACGAAAGTGAATTACGTGAATTTCTACAAGAGCGACTGGCTCGCTACAAAATCCCCAAAGAACTCCATTTCTTTACAGAATTTCCTCATACCCCTTGCGGAAAAATTGATGTGCAAGCTCTGAAATTGCAACTGGGTTATAGCGTTTCAATCAAGGATGAAAAAACCAAAGTAGCGGGTTAAGTGACAATGGATTTATCCACATTCTGACAACAGCAGTATGAAGTCTAAAAATAATTAGGAGAAGAAATGACAAGTCATAAAGCACTGGAAGGCGTCACCGTAGTTGAGTTGGCGACCTTTATCGCAGTACCTGCAGCAGGTCGTATTTTAGCTGATATGGGTGCGAACGTAATCAAAATCGAATCTCCAAGTGGCGATAACTTACGCTATACCGCACCAACAGAAGGTCGCCCATTAGATCAACATGAAAACACCAGTTTTGATTTAGAAAACGCCAATAAACGTGGAATTGTGTTAAATACGAAAACAGAAGCAGGGAAAAAAATCCTGTTTGAACTGTTAGAAAAAGCGGACATTTTCTTAACTAACTGGCGTCCCGGTGCAAGAGAGCGCGCAGGTTTAGATTATGAAACCTTAAAACAACGTTTTCCAAAATTAGTTTACGCCAGCGTGACCGGTTATGGTGATGAAGGTCCAGATAAAGATCTGCCCGGATTTGACTACACTGCCTTCTTTGCGCGTGGCGGTATTTTAGGATCACTGTACCAAAAAGGCACAGTACCTATGAACGTGATCCCAGGTCTTGGCGATCACCAGTGTGCATTAGGCTTGGTTTCAGGTGTGTTAGCCGCTTATATTCGCGCTAAAAATATCGGTCAAGGCGAGTATGTTTCAACCAACTTGTTACATACCTCTATTTATACCCAAGCTATCATGATCCAAGCGGCGCAATACCCAGATTATGGTCAGCCTTATCCAATCGACCGTCGCAATACCACCAGTCCATTTATTCTGGCTTATAAAACGAAAGATGATCGTTTTATTCAAGTCTGCATGCCTGTTTACGACGCTTATTATCCAACCTTTATTTCTTGTATTGGTCGTCCAGATTTAGCGGAAGACGCGCGTTATACACGTCTACAAGAAGTAGCGAAAAATAATCGCTCTCCTGAATTATATGACCTGATTTGGCAACAAGTTGAGCAAAAAACAGCGTCAGAGTGGGCAGATATTTTCACCAAAAACGATATCCCATTCAGCATTGCACAAACTTGGGAAGAAGTGTTGGAAGACAAACAAGCTTGGGCAATCAACACCTTCTACAACATGAAATACAAAAATGGCAGTGAAAAAGCCTTAGTTCGTCCACCAATTGATTTCTTAGAGAGTGGTTTACCTGAATACCGCCGTGGTCCTTTGTTAGGTGAAGACACACCGTCTGTATTAGCTGAATTAGGGTATAGCGCTGAAGAGATAGCAAACCTTGAAGCCAATAAAGACGTGATGACGTGGAAAGAATAATCCACTTACTTTTTTAATTTTCAGGAGAGCAAAGGCATGCAACAAGACATTTTCACAATGGGCGTTGATATCGGATCGTCTGCATCAAAATGCATCATCATGAAAAATGGTGACGCTATTGTCGCGAAGTCATTGGCATCTGTCGGTGCTGGGACATCTGGCCCTGAAAAAGCGATCAATGAAGTCTTGCGCCAATTTGGTGGCGATCTCAGTCAGATCAGCTGGATCTGCGCAACAGGATATGGCCGTAATTCGCTGAAAGAAGCCAACAAAGAAGTGAGCGAACTTAGCTGTCATGCGAAAGGCGCACACTTTCTTTTTCCGGGCGTGAAAACAGTGATTGATATCGGTGGTCAAGACGTTAAAGCACTTCATATGGATGGTGCAGGACGTTTATTAAACTTTGTGATGAATGACAAGTGCGCTGCTGGTACAGGACGCTTTCTCGATGTGATGTCGCGAGTATTAGAAACCAAAATTTCTGATCTCGCTCAAGAGGGTGCTAAGTCCACTAAAAAAGTCACGATTAGCTCAACCTGTACCGTGTTCTCTGAATCGGAAGTTATCTCCCATCTCGCAAATAACGAAACAATACCCGACGTGATTAATGGTATTCACTGCTCTGTGGCTAGCCGTATTGCTGGCCTTGCAAAACGGGTTGGTGTTGAAGCACCTGTTGTTATGACAGGCGGTGTTGCCAGCAATTTTGAAGTTGTTCGTTATGTTAGCGAAGAGTTGAACGCCTCTATCGCCACCTCTCCATTATCACAATACAACGGGGCGATAGGTGCCGCCATTTATGCCTTTGAAGCGTACCGCCATCAACTGGAAGACGATGCGTTAACAATAGGAACATCAAAATGAGCAATGTAGATATGAATGCGCCGGATTATATTCCTGCGAAAAAACGACTGCAAAAAATCGCTGCTGATGCTTATCAGCGTGCGTGGGATGCGAAAAATAGCGGTGAAAAAATAGGGTGGTGTGCCTCTAACTTCCCTCAAGAAATCGCTGAAACATTAGGTTTATGTGTGGTTTACCCTGAAAACCAAGCTGCTGCAATTGCAGCGAAAGGTGCAGGTTTAAAAATGTGTGAACACGCAGAAAGCATGGGATATTCCAACGACATCTGTGCTTATGCTCGCATCAGCCTCTCTTACATGGATATTAAACAGTGTGAAGAGATGGATATGCCACAGCCAGACTTCTTACTGTGCTGTAACAATATCTGTAACTGCATGATCAAATGGTATGAAAATATCGCTTATGAGCTGAATATCCCGATGATCCTTATCGATATTCCTTATAAAAATGACTATGACACTGATGATGTCACGGTGAAATACGTTCAAGCTCAATTTGATGATGCGATTAAACAACTCGAAAGAGTCACTGGCAAAGTCTTCTCCGAAGAGAAATTCAAGGAAGTTTGTGAGATCTCACAACGCACAGGGCGCGCATGGTTAAAAGCGGCAGAATATTGCCAATATGAACCGTCTCCAATGAATGGTTTTGATCTCTTTAATCACATGGCTGTTGCGGTTTGTGCTCGCGGTAAATTAGAAGCTGCACTGGCTTTTGAGCAACTGTGTGAAGAGATGGAACAAAACATCAAAGAGAAAAAATCGACTTATCGCGGTGAAGAAAAATACCGTGTTCTCTTTGAAGGTATTGCCTGCTGGCCTTACTTACGTGCCACATCGACCCCGTTAAAAGAGCAGGGTATCAACGTTACCGCTACTGTTTATGCCACCGCGTTTGGTGTGATTTATCAAAATAGCGACGAGATGATGCGCGCTTACTCTTACGTTCCTAACTGTGTCTCTGTTGAGCGTGCGGCGGATATGCGTATTGATGTCAGTCGTCAGAATAAAGTGGACGGCGCGATTATTCACGTTAACCGCAGTTGTAAGCTCTGGAGTGGCATTATGCCTGAAATTGAGCGCCGTATTCGTCATGAACTTAAGATCCCAACAGTGACTTTTGATGGCGACCAAGCTGATCCTCGTGTTTTCTCTGAAGCGCAGTATGTCACCCGTGTTGAAGCATTGACTGAAATTATGGCTGCTAACAAAGCAGAAATGAAAAAGGGAGACATCTAATGAAAACATTAACGGAGTTGTTTGATGAGTTGCAAGCCGTGGTGGATAACCCTGTTGCTCAATTAGATGGTTTTATTCGCAGTGGCAAAAAGGTTATTGGCTGTTTTCCTGAATATACCCCGAATGAAATTGTCTATGCGGCAGGTATGGTGCCTTTTGGTATTTGGGGTGCAGAAGGACGTGAGATCTCAGAAGCGAAGAAATATTTTCCTCCTTTCTATTGTGCGTTAGTGCTTTCTTCTCTTGAGATGGGATTGGATGGGGCATTAAACAAATTGTCTGCTGCCTTAATTCCTTCTTTGTGTGACACCTTAAAATGCTTAGGACAAAACTGGAAAGCCGGTGTACCACAAGTTCCTTTTATTCAATTAGTCCATCCACAGAACCGTAAAACACCAGCAGGTATTGCATTCTTAACTGAACAATACAAAAAAATTGCACTGCAATTAGGGGAAATTTCCGGTCAAGCCGTGACAGATGAGGCACTAAAAAATGCTATTCATCTGTTTAATCAACGTCGTCGCGCATTACGTGAGTTTTCAGATATCGCGGCACTTCATCCAAATTTAGTCACACCACAACGCCGTAATACCGTGATCAAAAGTGGTTATTTTATGGATGTGGTTGAACATACCAAAGCCGTTGAAGCCATTGTTGCACAATGCAAAACCTTGTCTCCAGAACCTTGGAAAGGGCACAAGATTGTTGTAACAGGCATTATTGCGGATAGCCCTTCAATTCTACAAATTTTGGCTGATAACAAGATGGCGATTGTGGCAGATGAAGTTGCACATGAGTCTCGTCAATTCCGCCAAGATATCCCTGAAAATAAAGCACCTTATGAGGCGATGGCAGAGCAAATTGCTCAGCTTGAAGGGTGTTCACTTTTGTATGATCCAGAGAAAAAACGCGGTCGTTTAATTGCCGATATGGTGAAAAACACAGGCGCTGATGGTGTCGTCTATTTACTGACGAAGTTCTGTGATCCTGAAGAATTTGATGCCCCTATTGTGAAGAAATTCCTCGATAGAGAAGGCATTCCTTCCATCATCATCGAAATCGATCAGCAAACTAAAACATATGAACAGGCAAGAACGGCACTGCAAACTTTTGCAGATGTGCTCTCTGCTTAACAACGTTAATCAATAGTCACAAAAGACCTGTGTGGATAGCACAGGTCAATTGAACCCTAACACATATAAGTGGGGCAATCATGGGTATTATTTGTTTAATCATCGGGCTAGCGATATTAATGATTATGTGTATGAAAGGCATACATATCTTCATTTCTGTCTTTACCACCAGCCTGTTTCTTGCTGTGACTGCATGGCTTGTATCACCAGATATGCTTAATCCTGTCGATGCACTATTACAAGTGTATACCGGCGGATTAGGTGGTTATTTTGGCAGCTTCTTCTTCATTTTCGTACTCGGTGCGATTTTTGGCAAATTAACCGCTATCAGTGGCGCTGCTGATAGTGTTGCCTCTTTTATTATTGGCAAATTTGGCGAAAGGGCCGTTATTCCTTCATTAGTTGCGGCTTGTGCCATTTTAGCTTACGGCGGTGTTTCAGTGTTTGTTGCACTGTTTACCGTTTATTCCATGATGGTGAGTTTATTCCGCAAAGCGAATCTTCCTCGCAGACTTATTCCAGCTGTCTATTTTGCAGGTGCGGGTACGTTTGTGATGATAATGCCGGGCTCCCCTCAGATCCAAAACCTTATCCCAATGAAGTTCTTAGGTACGTCAGCAACAGCTGGTTTAGTCCCAGGTATGTTGACGGCACTGTTCCAAGTCACCTTAGTCATTATTTACCTCACTTGGTTATTTAAGCGTGTAAAAGCAAAAGGCGAAGGCTGGGTTGAAGATGAAAAAACAGCAAAAGCAGAGGAAGGTAAGAAAGATCGTCAATTACCTAATGTGCTAGTTGCATTACTCCCTATGCTTATTCTGCTTGTCGTGCTGAATATCCTGAAATGGGACCCTGCTATTGCACTGTTCTGCGCGATTATTGCCGCCTTAATTGTGTATTTACGCTATCTCGATTGGAAAAAACTCGTCCCTAATTTAGCTGCGGGAACGATGGAAGGGGTGACCTCCCTCTTTAACACGGCGGTTATTGTTGGGTTTGGTGCGTTAGTCATGACCTTACCTGCGTTCAAAGAATCATTTCAAGCGATTGCTCAATCGGGTCTTAATCCACTTGTTGTGACTGCAATTTCAGTCGGTGCCTTGGTGTTTATCAGTGGTTCAGGCTCTGGTGCGTTAAGTATTGCTATGCCAATGATTGCTGCAATGTTCCCTGCAACGGTGGTTGATCAAGGCTCCTTACACCGTGTAGCCACAATGGCATCTATGAGTACAACACCTCCATTTAACGGATTGATTATTACTGTCTTTAGCGTCTGTGGTGTCAGCCATAAAGAGGGATACGGTCCTGTGGGTACATTAACCCTCGCTATCCCACTGTTAGCAATGATGTTTATGTTGCTGCTGTACACCTTTTTACCTGCATCTATAGCGACGATGTAGAAATAACGTTAACCCATTAATGCGTGCGATAAGGCGACAAACGTGAAATCGCACGCCATAGAGATAACCATAAATATTCTCAGAGGAAAATAAACATGGATTTTCAGCTAACAGAAGAACAAGTCCTGATCCGCGATATGGTCAGAGAGTTTGTTGAAAACGATATTAAACCAATTGCGGGTGCAATTGATAAAGAGCACCGTTTTCCAAGTGAAAGCGTCGCCCCGATGGCTGAATTAGGACTCTTTGGTTTCAATATTGATGAGGCTTATGGTGGTACAGAAGCGGATGCAATTAGCTATGTATTAGCAACAGAAGAGATGGCAAAAGTCAGTGCCTCTCACGCGATGATCATGGGTTCACAATGCTCTTTAACTGGCCCAATTATTCAAAAATATGCTGATGAAGAAACTAAAGCCCGCATTTTACCGGGTGTAGTTTCGGGCGAAAAATTAGGGTGCTTCTGTTTGTCAGAACCTAGCGCGGGTTGTGATGCTGCGGCTCAAGAAACAACTGCTGTTCGCCAAGGTGATAACTATGTGATTAATGGCTCTAAATTGTGGATCACCGCAGCACCTCAAGGTGCGTTTTTTATCGTATTTGCCATGACGGATAAAAGTAAAGGTGTTAAAGGGATCACTGCATTCTTAGTTGAGCGTGATAACCCGGGTATCAGCATTGGTTTACCTGAAGACAAAATGGGCATGAACGGCTCTGAAACTTGCTCTGTGAGTTTTAGTGATTGTGTTGTTTCAGCCAGCGCCATGTTAGGCGAAGAAGGTAAAGGCTTTAATATCGCGATGGAAACCTTAGACGGTGGACGTTTAAGTTGTTCTGCGCTTGCATTAGGGATCGCACAAAGTGCATTAGATGCCACGATTGCTTACACCAAAGAGCGTATTCAATTTGGTAAGCCAATTGCGGCTAACCAAGGTATTCAATGGGTATTAGTGGATATGGCAACTCGTGTTGATTGCGCACGTATGCTGGTTTATCGCGCTGCCGCTGCCAAAATGGCGGGCCTTCCTTATACCCGTGAATCTGCTCAAGCCAAACTTTATGCAGCAGAGGCTGCCACTTATGTGACTCAAAAAGCCGTCCAATTACATGGCGGTATGGGTTACACCAAATCCTATCCTGTTGAACGTCTGATGCGTGAAGCAAAACTCACCGAAATTTTTGAAGGCACAAGTGAAGTGCAACGCATGGTTATCGCTAAGCATATTTTAGCGTAATGGGATTTGAGCTTATTAATTTGTTGCATTGTGCAAAACGGAGAATGTGAATTATGAAACTTATTGCCTGCTGTAAGGTTGTTCATGACGAACAAGACATCACAACACGGCCTGATCGTACACTCGCAACCGATAATGCGGGTTTAAAAATTAGTTTGTATGACTTGAATGCCATTGAAACCGCAGTAGAAATTGCCTCTACCCTTGGTGATAGCACCGTAACGGCATTAAGTGTGGGTACAAGTGCAATGGTTGAAAACGCGAAAATCAAAAAAGACATTTTATCGCGTGGTCCTGATGCATTAACGCTAGTTGCTGATGATGCGTGTAGCGCTCTTTATTCAACAGATACTGCCAATATTATTGCGCAAGCTGCAAAAAAAGTCGGTTTTGACTTATTAGTTTTTGGTGAGGGTTCTGGTGATTTATACGCTCAACAAACGGGTTTGGCGGTAGGTGAATATTTAGGTTTACCTTGTGTCAACGCAGTAAACAAAATTACCGTTGAAGGCGACAAAATCATAGTTGAACGTGATTTAGAAAATATCACTGAAGAACTTGAACTGACATTACCAGCGATTGTGTGTGTCACTTCGAGCATTAACACACCCAAACTCCCTTCAATGAAAGCCATTTTAGCAGCGAATAAAAAACCTGTTGAAAAGCTGGGTTTAGGAGATATCGGTGTTGATATTTCTGCTCTGACTGTTGTGCAAACACAAGTTTGTGCGCCAGAGCAATCTGATCGCCTTGGTATTATTTTAGAAGGTGATTCAGATGAAAATATTGCCACTTTTGCTGAACATTTACGCCAAGCGGTTAATCAATAAGGAGATTAAAAATGGCTAGTTTACTACCTACTACCTTTGTTTATGCCGAAAAAGCGGATGATTTAGCAAAGCTGATTGCATTGGCTCGTGGTCTTGGTGAAAAGGTTAATGTGCTGTTTATCGGTGATGATGAAAGCACGCGTGAATGTGTCAACTTAGGCGCTGACTGTGTTTATTGTTTCGCACCACAAGAAGGTGTGATTGCTGACGATTATGCCGCCTCTTTTGCCGCCATTATTAAAGAGGCGGGCGAGAATGCATTGGTTCTTCTTGCTTCATCAAAACGTGCAAAAGCCATTGCCGCTCGCCTTGGCGTGACGTTAAAAGCGGGTGTCGTCAGTGATGCATTAAGCCTTGCTATTGAAAACAATACCGTGATTGCAACACACCAAGTTTATGGTGGTTTAGCACATGCTAAAGCAGAAATTCGTTCACCTTATGCTATTGCCACTGTGGGCAGTGCGCTCGATGTGGAAGCAATCAAAGACGCACCCAATGCACCTGTGGTGCAAAGTGCCTTTATCGCCCCCGCACATACATTAAAAGTGTTAGCACGTAAGCCAAAACAAGGTAGTACTGTTGATTTAGGTAAAGCGCACTGTGTTGTTGGTGTTGGACGCGGTTTTGCTAAGGCAGATGATATTGCATTAGCGTCAGCATTAGCGAAAGCCCTTCAAGGTGAAGTAGGTTGTTCTCGTCCAATTGCTGAAGGTGAAGGCTGGATGGAACACGATCGCTACATTGGTGTTTCAGGCGTGACTTTAGGTGCGGACGTTTATGTTGCTGTCGGTATTTCAGGGCAAATCCAACATATGGTCGGTGTGGATAGAGCAAAAATCATTGTTGGTATCAACAAAGATAAAAATGCCCCAATTTTCAATATGGTGGATTACGGTATTGTTGGCGACCTCTACAAAGTGTTACCTGCATTAACCGCGAAGCTTGGCGGCTAATCACCGTAGGTCGCTTAGTGATAATTTGCTAAGCGACCACACATAATAAAAGGATAGGAAAGTATGTCAGACGATATTTTTGACGCCATTATTGTGGGTGGTGGACTTGCTGGTGGTACTGCTGCCTATGTATTAGCACAAGCAGGGTGTGATGTTTTAGTGGTAGAGCGAGGTAATTTCGCTGGCAGTAAAAATATGACAGGTGGGCGTTTGTACGCACATAGTCTTGAAAAAATCATTCCCAATTTTGCTCAAGAAGCCCCTGTTGAACGACTAGTGACGCGCGAAAAAATTTCCATGCTAACGGAAACCGATGGGGTCACTTTAGATTATCAACATACTCAGCAAGAAGAGGAAGCGGCACGCTCTTATACCGTATTGCGTTCTTCATTTGATCAATGGTTAATGGAAAAAGCAGAAGACGCTGGCGCACAAGTGATCACGGGTGTGCGTGTCGATGAAGTGTTGGTAAAAGATGGAAAGGTGTGTGGTGTAAAAGCGGGTGATGATGAAATTGAAGCTCACGTCGTTATTCTTGCTGATGGTGTTAACTCATTATTAGCAAAACAGTTAGGTATGACACAAAAAGTTAATCCTCACACTGTGGCTGTAGGGGTTAAAGAGTTATTGGAATTCACGCCACAACAAATGGAAGACCGATTTGGTTGTACTAATGATGAAGGCTTAGCTTGGCTTTTTGCTGGCGCACCATCAGGCGGATATTTAGGTGGCGGATTCTTATATACCAATAAAAACACCGTCTCTTTAGGCCTTGTTTTAGGGCTACATAATGTCGACAAATTCGAAAAAACGGTTCCTCAATTATTAGAAGATTTTAAACAACACCCTGTTGTTGCACCACTTATCAAAGACGGCAAATTATTAGAATATTCAGCGCATATGGTGCCAGAAGGTGGCATGAATATGGTGTCTGAATTAGTCAAAGATGGCGTATTAGTTGCGGGAGATGCTGCTGGATTTTGCCTTAACGTTGGCTATACCGTAAGAGGGATGGATTTAGCAATTGCCTCTGGTGAAGCAGCTGCAAAAGCAGTATTAATGGCGAAAGAGCAAAACAGCTATAGCCAAAAAGAATTAAGTTGCTATCAATCGTTATTAAATGACAGTTTCGTCATGAAAGATATGAAGTTATATAAAGACTTACCTTCTTTCCTCGATAATACAAGATTCTTTACGGATTACCCGCAAATGGCTGCCAATGTCATGCATGATTTATTCGTGATTAATGGCCCAGAAAAACCTGTGCGTAAGAAAATACTGTCTCAAGTTAAGAAAGTCGGTGTGATGAACTTAATTAAAGATGGATTTAAGGGGGTACGTTCTTTATGAGTCAAGTAAATGTAGACGTTAAATTAGGCGTCAATAAATTTAATGTGGATGAAGAAAATCCACATATCGTTTTAAAGGATGATATCGATCCTGCACAATTTGAAATCTTAATGAAAGCTTGCCCTGCAGGGTTATATAAAAAAGATGAAAAAGGACAATATCTTTTTGATTATGCAGGGTGTTTAGAGTGTGGTACTTGCCGTGTTTTATGTGGCGATACGATTTTAAAAAAATGGGAGTATCCGTGTGGCACATTAGGCATTGAGTTTCGTTACGGCTAATGAAATAAATTTTATCTCCCCTCTAGAATAACCTCCAAAATGTAAACTAGGGGGGAGATAATTAATCTACTTATCTTAATGAGTGTATTTTTCGATACTCGGAAGGTGTCATAAAAAATTCAGATTTAAATTTTCGACTTAAATTAGAAATATCGCTAAATCCACATTCATAAGCTAACTGTGTAATATTTTTCTCTGCCAAGAGAGGATTCACTAAAGCTGCTTTATAATTCTCAAGACGTTTTTGGTAGATCCAACGAAGTACAGACGTATTTTGTTCTTTAAATAACATCTGTAAATAGCGCACGGAGATCCCACACGCATTTGCGCATTCATTAACACTCAAATCTGGATCAGAAAGATGTTGCTCAAGATAGTGCTGAGCAAAATAAAATAGCGTTGACCTTCCTAAGCTTTGCGGTGGTGTCGCTATACTGTATTCACTGAAAGCAGACGTAATTAAATTCAATAAAATATCGGCAAGTTGTTGTGCATGCTGTGGCGGCATTGAATCTAAGAACGGAATGTAGCGCATCACAAAGCTATAAACGAGAGAGCCGGTAATACTATTACCACGTATCGCTCTTGCAGTGAGATTTTGGGTATTACCTAAACGGGATGCCAGTTTCTCCCTTGGGATCAAAATTTTAAATAATGAGTAATCGTTATCAAAAGACCATGATACTGGTCTTGCCATATCAAAAATACAAAAGTCACCTTGCCGTAGAAATGCGGTTCTTCCATCTTGAGTAAGATGGCTGGTTCCTGAACGCTGGATTTCAATTTGAAAATGCTCTTCTAAGCTAAGTTTATGAGTTAATGGACGGCTACTCGCCCAGTGCCCATTAGACTCTAGCTGAATAAAGCGCATATTGGTCACCTGTTGCTCGACAATATTGGCATAAAATCGAGAATGAGGAGGCAATTCGACTTCATTGCATTCATAAGACGATAAAAAGCGGTCTTTTATTGTATCCCTGAATACGGAAAACCGATCTACGTCAGGGAGTTCCCGAGTCGTAAACATGCTTTTCATAGTACGCCCACTTTTATTGAAAGTATTTTGTTGTGTTGCTACTTGTCGGGTATAAAAATGCCTTAAACCAGACAAAAATAGAATAATTTTTCGATAACTTTAATCTAAAAATTAGAATAGTACGTTTAAATAATTATTGATGAAGATATCTATTATCTTCCTTGTTAATAAATTGAAGACAATATATTTAAAAGTTTTTAATTTATTTAAACTAAAGTCATGTAAATTATAGAATTAATTTATAGCATTTTTGATGCTATCATTTCTATGCTATTAATCCTAAGTTAATTTCCTATCTTTAGAGAGAGATCTCATAAATAGATTAAGAGTGATTCTTATTAATATCTCGTTTATTTCATTCTTTTCAGAGTGTGAGTTAATATGGATTTTATGTACTGGATATAATCATTTGTTAAATAATATTGTTATTTATTGTTAATCGTAGCGTTATTAATTATATAAAATATAATTAAATTTCTATAAATTTAATTATTAATAGAATTCGTAATATATATTACAACAATTCTTCCTTTGATATCATGATTTATTAATAGTAAATATATTTAATCTTAACGATGTTCACGCTTTCATTTGTTGTGAACAAATCAATATCGTGAACGTGAAATAGGTTTCTCGATTTATAAAACATTATTTATGTAGTATTTAGCCCACTAAAATAAGTGGGCTAAACATGACTATTTTTTATCTTTAACGTAGACCTTGCACACTTTCCACTAAATTGGCTAACTGTGATACTACGCGGTCGCCAATATCAGCGTTATCACCACCCAATGCCTTATTACGCATAAAGTCTTTCTTGATTTGTGTCCAACGAGTAGTATCTTTTTCGGTTAATTTTCCACGTAATTCAGCGAGTTTTAGTAAGTTCTCTTCAGCGCCCGTTGTTAGCAGTTGTGCTTCACCAAGATAGTGATCGTCTAGCAAGCGTTCAATTTCTTCATCATTCATTACCGCAGACACTTTCTCACTTAACTTATTCATATTGCGGTAACTGCCTTGCAAACGGAATGCTGGCTCTGTGCGATATTTATCTGATTGAGCGGCGCTGGCAATATATTGATGATTCACTTTTAAGATAACATTTCGTAAGGTAATTAAGTGTTTAAGTACCATTACAATTTCATTAATTTCAGCATCTGAATATGGATAACTTAATGTGTTGGTCGAAACGGATTTCCCCATTGCTTTATCCACTAAAACATAGAGATCGTTAAGATCACGCAGAGCCAGCGGTGCCAATACCGCATTGGATGTTAGGCTGTTTTCGATATAACTCAGCGCAAAGGCTTCATCCATACCCCCTAATACTTCACCTAAGTTATAAATATCAGCACGGTTAGCCAGCATATCAGGAATACGGAAAACTTCGCCTGATTCGGTATAAGGGTTTCCTGCCATCACGACACAGAATTTTTTACCCCGCATATCATAGGTTTTGGTTTTTCCTTTCCATACCCCTTCAATACGTCTTGTTCCATCACACAGTGAGATAAATTTCTGTAAGAATTCAGGGTGAGTATGCTGAATATCATCCACATACAGCATAACGTTATTACCCATTTCTAGCGCTAAGTTGAGCTTCTCAAGCTCTTGTCTCGCAGTTGCGTTGGGCGCTTGTTCCGGATCGAGCGATAGCACGTTATGTCCTAATGCAGGACCATTGATCTTCATAAAAATCAGACCTAAACGTGCCGCAGCATATTCCATTAATGTGGTTTTACCGTAACCTGGAGGGGAGATCATTAACAATAATCCCATTAAATCGGTGCGCTTACCTTCTCCTAAAGCCCCGATTTGTTTTGCCATATTGTCACCAATAATCGGCAAGTAAACATCATTAATCAGCTTGTTACGGACAAAAGAGCTTAATGGTTTGGCTTTAAATTCATGCAATTTTAAGCGCTCACGTTCATCACTGACTATTTTCTGGCGCAAGGTGAGGTACTGTCGAAATGCAGGAATAAAGTTCTTTCTTTGCCCACGCATTCGACTGAAATAATCATCTAAACTGAGTGATAACGCTTGGTTTTCAATCGTTGGGTGAGAGCCTAATAAACCTGTTACTGTAAAGTATAAATCGGCTTCGCTATAACGCGCTGATGCGACTTTATCTAAAATAATGATAGCGATAGCACCCGGAATATAAGGGGTAAGATCGGCATAATCAGGTAGAGAGCATAACCCTTGTAGCCAATTTTGGATCAGTGCCCAACGCTGTGCGTATCGCGTGCCTAAATTTTGTTGTGAACGATTAAAGTCCATCCACATATGGGCTTCTTCTAATCGACTTTGCAGTGCAACCACTAACTCTTTAGCATATTTGCTATAAACCAATTCAATGGGTGTTCTCGCCAAAGCAAAGCTTAAATATTCAGAGGCTTGTATCGGAATATAGTGTTCGCACTCAATCGGATTATTATGAAGGAATAGGCGTATATCCGCTTCGATTTCAGCTTGCAGATCGGTTAACGCGTCATCTGTATGGAATAATTGCTGAATATTCAGTGCAGTTCTTGCACGTTCAGGCCACAAAGCAGGGTATTGCTCATTTTGTTTGGTTTCCCAAAATAGTGCGGCTACTGCGCGAGCAGTCGGGTTGTAGCGTAGAAGATCGGCACTTTCACCTATTGGGAGCAGCTTTTTCAATATAGCGATCGCATCGTGATCGTGGATCCCTTTTTCATAGCCTTCTTTATAACGTGGTGTTGCGAAATCACGTACGAGCTTTTCCAGTTTTTCTGGAATGGTGAGTGCTTCTTTTAGCGTTTCGTAATCAAGGCCATCTTGACGTTTTGCTGCGGCATAAATAATGGAATAAGCGAGGTATTCTGCGCGATAAACGGTGTCAGATTCAGACTCAAGTGAGGCATTCCAATAAGGTTGTAATTGGGCTAGCTCTGCATTTTCAATCGGCTCTTGGTAATCTGTGCCTGTTAGGTATAACCAGAGTTTATCTTCTTTAGGTAAGATAGTGAGATCAAGCTCTTGCGTATTAACACTAAAACGATGGCGAGGCCCTAATTTAATGACATTACCGCCGTCTTCAAAAATATCAGTTTTATCCCGCAGAATACGAATAGCTTGGTCGCGAGAGGATTTTAGACGCGCATCAATATCATCAGCTTTGACGTTATCATTGATTTCTCTTAGCTTTTCAATGATTTCTCGTGTTTTTAATGATAGTGGATCGGATGCGAAAAATGCATTTAATTCATCTTGTGATTGCAAACGAGAAGTACGACGTTGCAGATTTTCCAGCAAGCGATTTGCTGCAGTAAGCAGGCTTTGTGAGCGACGTTGACGATCATCAAGCAGTACTTGTTTGTGCGACTCAAAGGTTTCAACTAACTCTTCACGTTTAGCGAGAATATCATCAAGAAACTCATCATGATGACTAAATTGGCTTTCAAGCTCTTCTAATTGAAGCAATAAGCGAGAAAGCTGATCGTCACAACGCTCAGGATCGGTTGCAAGGGATAATGCATTGGTGATCCCTTGGCTAAATAAGCGAAATTGTGCGCCAAATTGTGCCACGCTTTCGACACTACTTTGTGATTTGCGTTTTTGTTGTAGTCGAGCGCGGGATTGGTTTAGTTGAGCATAGATCTGTGAAATCGCGTCAATAATATGGGTTTGTTGAGTGACATCTTGGAATGTTAAAGATGCCATTAAGTTAGAAAGCATATCCAAATCAGCGGACATTTTTTCCATGTCATTCATCGGGATATCTAACTGTGCGCTGTTTTGCGCTTTTTCAATGAGATTTTCAAAAGTAACTAGCTGAGTTTTAAACGGTTGTAACGCTTTATCACTGGCAAGAAACAGCGCTGTGGCTTGAGAAACACGTTGCTGAGTTTCTGTAATTTCCGTTTCCATCGCGCTGAGCTTGGTTAAATCCATATAACGGAATTCACGCAATGAAATCAGATGCCCACGATGAGCATTCAGTGAATTTAAGCTATCAACAAATTGTTGTATATCTGTCCAGCTATCAGGCAGTGTTAAGGAGAGTAGTGATTTTTGGCGATTCACCGCTTCAAGCATGGATTTCGCAGATTGCTGACGAATACTTTCTACTTTTTCATATTCATCAAGCACTAATTCGCTGGTTTGAGCGATATCTTTGAGAAGTTTTCCAATACCCAAACAGTGTTCATCGTTAAACCAATAATAGAGATCTAATAAATTTTTAGGTTGTGAACTAAGCTGTTCATAACGAGCAATAGAAATTTGATTACCTTCAATTTCTTTTGCGACATGCAATATTTCAGAAATACCTCGCACTAAATCAGCATTACCAATTCTTCCATAGAAACCATTACGAGGCGGTTGTTTATCGGCAAATTCTTCTGAATAGAACGGGGTTTGCCAAACTTGCATTGGATGAACGCGCGTTGCTTCTTCGCCTTCACCTTCAAACAGTACCATTTTCCCGTCTTCTAACATCGCATAGCCATGACCGACTAAAGGCACAGCAAGTTTGCGTTCAATCATATTGTAATTGAAAAGCGCGAGGCGACCTTGTGAAGGCGAGTAGAAAACATATAACACGTCTTCACCATTAGGCGAACGGCGCAGACGGCGGAAATACATACCTTCCATCGGTTGATCAAAGGTTTTGTATTCACCATTTTGCAGGTAATAGCCACCAGGGAAAATAATGCCATGATCTTCAGGTAATTGGACGCAAGCTTGCCCAATCGCATCAATGCGTTGTACGGTTTGCGCCAAAATGTTGTAGACCAAATAACGCCAATTTTCTTCTCGATACGGCAAGATTTTTAACAGAATTAAACTGCCTGTTTGAGCATATTCAATTTGTGCATCATCGAGAGATTGGTTCTTATCTAATACAGCTTCACGATAAATACCTAAACCATCTTCAGTATTATTTTCACATTTAACGGTTAGATCGCCACCAGTTGTTTCGACAAAAACGGTATCAAGAATATTGATATGAGGAAAACGGCCGTTGACCGTATCTTCACGTTGGGTTTTTGTCCATTCAAAATCATAAGCAGGAGGAAGAGCAATATCGCGTTCACCACGATTATCAATATATTCAATACGTTGCTTATCACTTGAAATTGACCAACGAAAAACACGCACATCAGTAATACGAGCACCAATCTGGAAACTGGCGAGTAACTTTCCGTCACGCTCAACTAACTGTAATAGTTGCGTATTTTTATAGTAAGTATAGAGCTCAGTAAAATCTTGAATAAAGCGATTGTCGTTTAAGAACGTATTTTCATAAGGTACGGCTTCAACATCAAACTCGCCCTCATTTTCAATTAAACGATAAAGTGAAAAAACATCTTCAAGATGTGTTTCACGTTTTAATCCAAGGAAAACGTTATAACCAAATAGTAACCACTCACCTACACGAACAATATCTCTGGCTTGGCAGTTATTTTCAGTGCGAATACGAATACGGCCAATAATATCCATTTGGCTTTGACCAAATTCATCTAAGCGATACTGATTGAGCTCAGTGGCTTTTTGATGAAGTTGTTGGCCTTGTTCAGTGAGGCGTTTGCGTAAAATTTCATACGCACCACCTTGTGCAACGGCGCTATCGAGTATTTCCTGCTCGCGATTCGTATCCAGAATGTCAGACATGGTATAACGGATTTCCTTGGCTTAAACGATAAAAACAAAAGAAAAGACACAGAGATAAACGCTATGTCTTTTCACCTCCTTTAAATAAAATTATTCTTCTTTAGAGGAGTCTGATTTAGTTGTCACATCTTTAATTAGCTGACTGGCGCCTTTTGTTGCCATAAATCCATTAATTAAATCTTGAACTTCAGGATTTTTTAATAAAGAAGCGATATCGAGTTTTTTATCTTGTTGAGTACGGTTAATCAGCTTTTCAACGTTCTCTTTGGCAAAACTGCTTTTATCCATAAAACCATCAACAGCTTTACCTAAGCTTAATGCTTTAGAGAAGGTATTAAAGAAGTTGCCATCACCACCCACAATTTCAATATTGGTTTTGCTTAGAGCGGCTGCCAATACATCAGCTTGTTCGCGTGCAATTTCTTTATTGGCTTCAATAGACGCCATTGCTTGTTCAAATTGTTTTTCAAGACGCATACGGAACTCTTCGTGCGAACGTGCCGTATCGCTGAGGTGATCCATCGATTTAAATTTATCCGTTAAACCATCTGCTTCTGCTTTCAGACGTTGACGAATAACTTCGGCTTGTGCTGAACCTAATTGGCCTTCACCACGCGCTTGAGCAGCGAGTTTTTCTTCAAGGATCTTAGCATCCGCTAAACCTAGCTTCTCTTTTGCATGGGCTTGTTGTTCTTCACCACGCGCTTGAGCGGCTAATTTTTCTTCCAAGATTTTCGCTTCTGCAAGGCCTTGTTGTTGCTGAGCTTGTGCTTTAGCTTCCATCACTTGCGCTTCAGTTAAGCCTTTTTCTTTCATGCCTCGAGCTTCTGCTAATAGTTTTTCAGCAGTGACATTAGCAAGTACTAAGCCTTCTTTCTCTTCAGCTTCCGCCGTTGCTTGACGTACACGAGCTTCAGCAAGACCTAATGCTGCGTGCTCTGCTTCAATACCTTCAGCTAAACGTTTTTTCGCTTCGGCTTGTTTTACTGAGGCTTCTAATTCAGCTTTTGCCATTGTGCTGATTTCTTCAGCTTTATGTTTAGCACTAGATTCATCGGCTTCAGCTCTTTTCACTTGGCGAACTAAAGATTCTTCCGCTTCCGCTTGTGCATTAATCACAGTGACTTGGCGCATACGTTCAGCTTCTGAAACTTCACGTACTTCTTTAATGCGTTCTTCTTCTTGAGCTACGGTTTTCTCTACGGCAACACGTTCACGGATAACATTTGAGATGTTTTTACGTTCTTCTTCTAACGCTTTTTCTTTCTCAATACGTTGCAACTCAACTTCACGTTCACGAGCCACAATTTCTAATTCACGTGCACGATTTACACGTTCTTGTTCAATAGTGACGGCGCGGGTACGATTTTGTTGTGCAACTTCCACTTCGCGCATACGGTTTTCTTCACGGATCTCAATTTCTTGTTGAGTCTGAATGCGAGCTTGTTCTGCTTTAAGACGCTCTTCTTCTTGAACGCGTAGTGTTTCTGACGTTTCACGAGCGCGAATATTGTCGATTTCTCGTTTTTGGCGTGCTTCTGCATCTGCTTGTTGGCGCTCTAAAGCCAGACTTGCTTCGCGAGTTTCAACGTTTTTCTTTTGAATAGCGAGCTCTTGATCGCGCTCTTTTTGGTTGGTTTCAATATTATGAATGGCGGTAATTTCCGTGATTTTACGGATACCTTCAGAGTCAAAAATATTATTAGGATCAAGCGCTGATTTCGGGGTTTGTTCTAAATAGTCGATAGCAACGTCTTCTAATGCATAGCCGTTTAGATCTTTACCGATGACATCAACAATGCGATCACGGAAATTTTGTCTATCTTCAAAAAGCTTAGACAGTTCCAGTTGTTTACCTACGGTTTTTAATGCTTCAGAAAATTTTGCACTAAAAAGCGTACTGACTGCTTGATGATCGGAGGCTCTATCAACACCAATGGCTTTCGCGACTTTTAGTACGTCTTCAGTGGTTTCATTAACACGTAGATAGAAAGCAACCGTGATATCTGCACGTAAGTTATCCTGACAAATCAGGCCATCTTTACCACGACGGTCTACTTCTAATGTTAAAAGAGAAATACGCATAAACTCTTTTTTGTAGATAACAGGATAAACCAATGCACCCGTAAAATGGACTTTAGGTTGTGAGGTCATATCGTTGACAATTAAGGCTGTACCTTGAGGCACCTTAATATAGAAAGCCTTAAATAATCCAAATAGCCCTAAAATAATTAGGATTGTGAAACCAACGACAGTTAAGAAAGGCATAACGAAAGCCAAATCCATACTTTTTTCTCCATAGGTTCAGACGATACCGTCATTTTTTAATAGTGTTTGTCTGTTAACTAAATTGTCTTTCATCAAATGTAGATATTAGCGATGAAATTCATCTTCCGTTACGACTTGATAACTGTGAGTGGGCGCGTCATAACTAATAATAACTACGCTATCCCCTCGTTTAATATTTTCTGTTTCAGGCGCTCTAATTTGTAAAATTAAACCCGCACCTCCATCTTCTAAAACAGCTTCACCTTTGTTTTCTGTTACATTGATTGACCGTACTAACGCTAATTTACCTACCAATTGGTGTACTGATTTAGGCTTATTACGTGACATCAGTTTTTTACGGATCGGTTTTAAACATACCGCCGTAAGATTAAGTGCAATAAAAGAGGTAATGATAAAGGCAACAAAGCCTGTTAAATAACGAATAAAATTCGTTTCAATAGCACTAATAATCCAATAATTAGTAAAGTAACTGATAAACCAGCCAAAAAGGGTGAAGAAAGTTAAAATAATGGTGACAGGAATACCGGCTAATCCTAATTTAGTTAACCAACCAGCAAGCCCTGTTGCATCAACATTGATATCTAATTCACTATCAATATTAAATAAATCAATATCTAATAATCCAAAAGCAGCGCAAAGCCAATAGAAAGAGATAATAATAAGTAATGCACTAAAAATAATGCTGGGAAACGCTAGGCTATTTTGGAAAAACAAATTCATAAAGGTTCTCTTAATTTAAGAAAATGGCAATGTTATTGTCATATTAATATCTCTTATCATACTTCAAAACGTTGAAAAAGCATGTAGTTATAATCACATTCTCTATTTATTTTTCGATTTTATCTTTTATAGAATTTAATATAACTTATTGAGATAATTATAAATAATATTCGGTATTATTGCGTATAGAATCAGATCATTCTCTAAAAAATAATAAAAATATTTTCATCTATTAAATATCATTTCTTTTTAAGTGAATAAGTATTTTGTTATAAAAAATAGAAATTTATTAAATAAAAACTCTATAACATTAAAAAAACGATACTGATTGTATTGTGTATCCCATGTAACACTATTGGTGCGATTAATGAACGAGTTCCTATTCTGATTTGGCAAAACACAACACCCACAACAAAAATAAGGATAAATGTAGTGATTGACTCATATTGAGTGTGCATCGCTGCAAATAGAAGTGACGAGAGAATAATGGCTACCCATTTGCCAATATTGCCATACCACATACCTGCATTTAGTAGAAAACCTCTAAAAATGATTTCTTCAGTAATTGGAGCAATAAAGATAACTGAGAGTGCAAATAAGAAGAAGGCAAAACCTGTAATAGATTCGATTTCTGTAACCCATGAATCATCTTCAGAGCCTAAAAATAGACTAATAAAATATAATCCCACTAAGGCTAAAAAGGGGGCTTTTAGTGTACTCCATTGAAGGCGACCTAACGGCATTAATTTAATATGTTTTTGATAGGCAAACCAAATAATTAGACAGTAGGGGAGATAAATAAAAAAACTGACTAATGAGATGATATAAGGTGATTGAAATAGCGCTGCAGGCGCTGGCGTCAGTAATAGACTAAAAGAAGAGAAAAAATAACCTATAAAGGCAAGTATACAGATAAAGGAGTGATAAATTCGGTCTTTGGGAAATTCCATTTTTGTTGATCCTTGGGTGATAAATCATACCGTTTAGAGCGATATTATAGAAAACAGAGTTTAGATATTAATTATATCTAATGAAAATGATATTACTCTACTTTAATAATTAAGATGAAAATCAATGATTATAAAATATTTTGTATATTCTATTTTTCACTTTCAAAAAATGATAACGTTCTTCACTAAGAGATTTATTGTATTTCTAAAAATTATAGGCAAATATTCAATCGATTATTGACTTAATAAGAATTATCTTTTTTTGTAAACAAAAACTTATCACCTTAAAAAGTGATAAGAGATAGAAAATTAATGATCCTGACAGTCAGCTTCATTTATACAGTCACTAAATAAATCATTCCAATTTTTAGGCGGGTGACCTTTCTTTAGTTTTTTCTCAAAGACTCGGTAAGCATCAGTTTTATTGCCATAAGTTCGCAAAGTATCATTATCATTTATCCATGCCAGAATGATGATCTTTTCCTTAAAACTGAATCTAAAAAATAAACGATATCTTCCATTTACTAATTTAATTCGTGACCAATTTTTATTTTCTTCTCCTAAAGTATTACCCAACCTAAACTCTGGTGCCCGTGTATCATTTGTGATGTTTACTATAGATTTCAATACATGAGCAAAAATTTTTGTATCTGCTTGTTTCTGATAATCTTCGGGATATTTTTTTTTCAGTGCTTCAACTTTTTGTAGTAATTCATCATATTGTTGTTTAAAGCAAGGATGTGCATAGATTGTCCATCCATTCAAATCTGTAGGGAAATCCATATTATTTTATTCGTTATCGGTGATGTCATCGTCAAGGTTGATATCCATACCTTCAACTAATTCAAAACCGCGAGATATATCGAGAGGTTGAATGGTTTGAGGATGATTAGTTATATCTTGAGCGAGAAAATTAAGAAACGATGCCATAACAGGATCTTTTGATCCATCGCTGTGACGTGAGATAAGTACATCACCAGTGCTCAGTAATTTGTAGTGAATACGATCTCCACCACTAAGATGTAGAGCTTCTCTAATTGACGCGGGAATTGTGGTTTGATGACGTTCTGTTATTTTTGAATCAGCTTCAAGAGCGATGTTGTCAGTGCAAACGTGGGTTAGCATGATTTGCTCCTTTTACTTACGGTGTATGTTTTATGAACTGATTATAGATAATAGAAGAAAACAATGCAAATGCATTGCAATTTAATTGCATTGTTTTTTTGCTCTAAAATTAATTGAAAATCTATGAATACGGCTATGTCTTTAATGTATGAATTGATGTGAGGTTACGTCAGTGTTGTTAAATATATAAGAAAAGAAAATAGCTAGGATCTTGAGAGAATGATTTTCAAACCGCTAGAAAGCAAAAAACCAGCCCTAAGGCTGGTTTTTCTAAAGATGGTGCCCGAACTCGGAATCGAACCAAGGACACGGGGATTTTCAATCCCCTGCTCTACCGACTGAGCTATTCGGGCTAACGAGGCGCATTAAACCGTATTCAGCGTGATGCGTCAACGTCTTTTTAATAAAAAATGCAAAAATAAGTTTGTTTGCTTTCTTTTTATTCTATTCGAGTTTAATTTTTCATCATAAGCTATTTTTTAGTAAAAAATGCTTAAATAACAATCAGTAAAGATATTCACTTTTTTGCATATCAAAGAGAAAACTTTCTCTTTTTTTGATGATTTAATTTATTTTTCGCTACTCAACAGAGAGAAATTGAGTACAAGCGAAAAAATAACTCATTTCTTTCGTTTTCCAACACTCAAAACTAACTTAGTGCACCATTTTTACGGCATTGAGCAATCTTGAGAATATCTTCTGCCAATAATTTTGCTGTAATAATATCATCAGCGTGATGATTCACCATTAAACGGCTTAAACAGCCTTCTAAGATGAGTTCCATCTGTTTGGCAACTAACTCACTATCTTCGATATCAAGCTCGCGTAGTAGCGTTCTAGAGTAATCAAATGAGCTTTGCTTTTGACGTTGGCTTAATTGGTGAATTTGAGAGTGCTCATCAGGATATGCGCTACAAGCCGCTACGAATAGACAACCGGGAAAACGATTTTTCTCTAAACGTATCGCCAGTTGATCATAACGAGCCAGTAATTTTTGTTCGATAGTCAGTTCTTCATCTAGCATGACTTGGCGTTGCCAAATATCAATTTGCTGTCCGTGGTGGCGAAGACAATCAAAAATCAAGGCGTCTCTATCTGGCCAGAAAGGGTGAAGATCAGATTCATGGATACCAGAATCTTGAAGAAGCTCAGGTAAGGTTGCAGCTAAGCCGTATTGCTCTAACTGGATAAGTACGTGGTCTAATAACGCTTCACGTTGCACGGAAATCTCCTTAAATCACGTTGTCGCGAGAACATCATAATTAGCAGACTTTAGCTAAAAATGAAAGCAAGGAACGACAGGCTAAAATGAAAATACCCCATCTTGCGACGGGGTATTTTCTTGTTTTTTTATTTCTTGTAAGCGCTAGGCGCTTTTTTGCAATGTTTTAATTTTTTACTTCAAACTACAGGATCATACCGCCGAAGAGGAAACCAAATCCGACAGCTAATACCACACCAATAGTACCTGGGATAAAGAATGGGTGGTTGAAGACTAATTTACCGATACGAGTTGTACCTGTGTCATCCATTTGAACCGCCGCAACCAGTGTTGGGTAAGTTGGCAGAATGAACAGACCAGAAACTGCAGAGAAAGATGCAATCGCAGTTAATGGAGATACACCTAATGCTAAAGCCATTGGCATTAACGCTTTCGCTGTTGCTGCTTGAGAATATAACAGAGCAGAACAGAAGAAGAAGATAACCGCTAATAACCAAGGATGGCCAGTGATTAAGTCACCCGCAGTCAGTTTGATCCAATCGATGTTGCTTGAAACGAAAGTATCACCTAACCATGCAACACCCAGAATACAAATACATGCACTCATACCTGCTTTAAAGGTACTTGAGTTTAGGATGTTGTCAGTTTTAACTTTACAGAAAACAGTGATTAAGGTTGCAACACTCAGCATGATGATAAGAATAGCGTTAGTCGTATTCATCAGTGGAGTTTTGACAATACCTAAGCTTGGGCTGTTGATGATTGCATAAGTGACAACACACAGAACACCCAGTAGGAACAGCATTACAGATGATTTAGCACCTGGTAATGTTTCTCTACGCGCTTGGCTACCACGTAATTCAACCAGACCTTGTTCTAAACGCTCACGATAGACAGCATCATCAGACAGTTTTGAGTTAAATACCCAAGACACGATGAATGACATCAGGATGATTGCAAGGAAAGTCGCTGGTAATAAGATAGACAGCAGAGTGATGTAGCTTACTGTATTACCTTCACCAACCATTGCTGGGTTTTCCATGACAGATGCCATGTAAACAACAGCAGCAGAGATTGGAGATGCAGTAATACCGATTTGGGCTGCAACAACACCAGTTGATAAAGGACGGCAAGGTTTGATGCCTTGTTCTTTTGCAACTTCAGCGATAACTGGCAGTGTTGCTAAAGAGATGTTCCCTGTACCTGCAAATAGAGTTAAGAAATAAGTCACAATTGGCGCAAGAATTGTGATGTATTTTGGATTACGTCTTAACAGTTTTTCAGTTTGGCCAACAAGGTAATCCAAACCACCAGCAACCTGCATCGCAGAGATTGCGGCAATAACAGCCATAATGATGGAGATAACATCAAAAGGGATTGAACCAGGTTTAACACCGATAGCAGCTAAAACTAAAACCCCTAAACCACCGGCAAACCCGATACCAATTCCCCCAAGTCTCGCACCGAGGAAAATGGCCAGCAGAACGATAATCAATTCTACGGCTAACATAGCGTTTACTCCTTGAGATAATTAAAAAAATGAGAAAAATAAGTTAAATTTATGTTTTTACAATCAAGTAAAAAGGCACGTCTCTTAAAGAGTCCGTGCCTTGTGTTTTTAAGAGCTCATTCTTATGTTTAACAGTGTCATGTTATAAAACACAATTATTAATCATCGAAGCGTTTTGCTTTGTAAGCCGGGTTTTTTAAGTTCTCAACAGAGAAGATATCATCCAGTTGTTCTTCGGTTAATAAACCGCGTTCTAGAACAACTTCACGTACACTCTTACCTGTTTCAGCACAAATCTTACCAACGATGTCGCCGTTATGGTGACCGATGAATGGGTTCAGATAAGTAACGATACCGATTGAGTTGAATACGAAGTGTTCACAGATTTCTTTATTCGCAGTGATACCATCAACACATTTTTCTACTAAGTTACGGCAAGCGTTGCTTAATAGAGAGATTGATTCGAACATTGCTTGACCGATTGCTGGTTCCATTACGTTTAATTGTAATTGACCTGCTTCAGCAGCCATAGTCACACAAGTGTCATTACCGATAACTTTAAAGCAAGCTTGGTTAACAACTTCTGGAATTACTGGGTTTACTTTAGCTGGCATGATTGAAGAGCCTGCTTGTAGTTCTGGAAGATTGATTTCTTTCAGACCTGCACGAGGACCAGAGGACAGTAAACGTAAGTCATTACAGATTTTAGACATTTTCACAGCTAAGCGTTTTAATGCGCCGTGAACCATCACATAAGCACCACAGTCAGAAGTTGCTTCAATTAAGTCTTCTGCTGGAACACATGCTAAACCAGTAACTTCTGCTAATTTTTTAACAGACAGTTCTTGGTAACCAGGCGCTGTATTCAGACCAGTACCGATAGCTGTTGCACCTAAGTTCATTTCTAACAATAACTCAGCAGTGCGTTTCAGGTTTTTGATTTCTTCTTTCATCAGTACAGAGAAAGCGTGGAATTCTTGACCTAAAGTCATTGGTACAGCATCTTGTAATTGAGTACGACCCATTTTCAGGATGTCTTTGAACTCAACCGCTTTTCTATCAAAACCTGCTTTCAGCAGTTCGATAGATTCAGTTAATTTGATAACAGAGTTATAAACCGCTACACGGAAGCCACAAGGATAAGCGTCGTTTGTTGATTGGCTCTTATTGACGTGGTCATTCGGGTTCAGGTATTGGTATTCACCTTTTTGGTGGCCCATTAATTCCAGACCGATGTTTGCGATAACTTCATTGGTATTCATATTTAATGAAGTACCAGCACCGCCTTGGAATACATCAACTGGGAATTGATCCATGTGTTTACCTGTTTCTAATACTACGTCACAGGCTTTGATAATCGTATCAGCGATTTCGCGAGGAATAGTGTGAAGTTCTTTGTTTGCTAATGCAGCAGCTTTTTTCACCATTACCATACCGCGGATGAATTCTGGAACATCATTGATGGTACGATCACTGATGTAGAAGTTTTCAATAGCACGTAAAGTGTGGACGCCGTAATAAGCATCAGCAGGAACTTCTCTTTTACCTAACAGGTCTTCTTCGATACGAGTTTTATTTGACATGAGAACCTTCTTATTAAAATTTTAACTGTCTAGTTATGCGCTTGTTAATAAAATATATCGTTAACGGTTAATAATGTAATATAACTTACCGTTTTGCTTGGTACTGACACGATCATATTCGGGTTGTGAACAAATACCTTTAAGCTGGATCACTTTATAAGTAAATAATGTCCAAATATTTTCTTTTTGTGATCTATCTCATGGATTTTACAGTTCTACTTCTCTTTTTAACGCCCCTTGAAAAGGAGTGTTAGGCTCCCCATTATTATGTAGATAAACTAAGAAAAAGCGAGTTTGTAAACCATCACCTTAGATGTAGTTCACACTCCTTTCTATTAATAATATGAATCTTTTTTATAAAAAGGAGAACCAAGTGCGTTGGCTCCCATTAATTATTATCTGCCTTCTTATCTATATAGAAGCTGTTATTTTCGTCAATGTGGCATCTTCTATTGGCGTTCTTACAACACTATTCCTTGTGGTGCTGACTTCTTGTGTTGGTGTCTCACTGGTAAAAAATCAGGGCGTAAAAAATATTGCTTCAATGCAACAAAAACTTGCAGTAGGTGAAGTCCCCGCAGCAGAAATGGTGAAAAGCGTTTCGTTAATATTGGCGGGTATTTTATTGTTGATCCCCGGCTTCTTTACGGATTTCTTGGGCTTGCTGTTGTTATTACCCCCATTGCAAGCGCTATTAGTGACGAAATTGATCTCTCGAATTCAAATTTATTCAGCAGGTCATGGTCAAAGTGGATTTTCTTCTAATCAGAATGGAACAACATTCGAAGGCGAGTTTCAGCGTAAAGAGGATTCACCGAGTAACCAGCTGAATAATAAGGCTGAAGATCAGGATAACGACCATTTTTCTGACAAAAAATAATTAGCCCAAAGCATAATCAACTGAAATGGGGAAAATTTGAAAAAAAATCACACTTCTCCCCTTGAAGTTTTACCGGATGCCCCCACCTGTATCGTCATGGTACTGGTTCATCTTGGGCACTGGTATCAACCTTAATCCTGATATGGACTTTTTTATAGGAGCACTATTAATGAAGATTCGTCCATTACATGACCGTGTTATTGTTAAACGTAAAGAAGTCGAAGCTAAATCAGCAGGCGGTATCGTACTGACTGGCACAGCGGCGGGTAAATCTACTCGTGGCGAAATTTTAGCCGTAGGTCAAGGCCGTATTATGGAAAACGGCGACGTTAAACCGCTGGATGTTAAAGTTGGCGATATCGTAATTTTTAACGACGGTTATGGCGTTAAAACAGAAAAAATTGATAACGAAGACGTGCTTATCATGTCTGAAAGCGACATTTTAGCAATTGTAGAAGAATAATTTTTCTCTTTTAAGATCTTCTTAAACTGAACGAATTCAAAGGAAATATACGATGGCAGCTAAAGACGTCAAATTCGGTGTAGATGCTCGTAATAAAATGTTACGTGGTGTTAATGTTCTTGCAGATGCAGTTAAAGTAACTTTAGGCCCTAAAGGTCGTAACGTTGTTTTAGATAAATCTTTCGGCGCACCTGTTATTACTAAAGATGGTGTATCTGTTGCACGTGAAATTGAACTCGAAGATAAATTCGAGAACATGGGTGCACAGATGGTGAAAGAAGTTGCTTCTAAAGCCAATGATGCGGCAGGTGACGGTACTACAACTGCAACAGTATTAGCACAATCAATCATTGCCGAAGGCTTAAAAGCAGTTGCTGCTGGCATGAACCCAATGGATCTGAAACGCGGTATCGATAAAGCCGTTGTTGCAGCAGTCGAAGAACTGAAAAAACTGTCTGTTCCATGTTCAGATACTAAAGCGATTGCTCAGGTTGGTACAATTTCTGCTAACTCTGATGAAACCGTCGGTACTCTGATCGCACAAGCGATGGATAAAGTTGGTAAAGAAGGTGTTATCACCGTTGAAGAAGGTACTGGCTTAGAAGATGAGCTAGACGTTGTTGAAGGTATGCAGTTTGACCGCGGTTATCTGTCTCCTTACTTCATCAACAAACCAGAAACAGGCACAGCAGAATTAGAAAACCCATTCATTCTGTTAGTTGACAAAAAAGTTTCTAACATCCGTGAATTACTGCCTGTATTAGAAGGCGTTGCTAAAGCTAACAAACCTCTGCTTATCATTGCAGAAGATGTTGAAGGTGAAGCACTGGCAACATTAGTTGTGAACAACATGCGTGGTATCGTTAAAGTTGCTGCTGTTAAAGCACCTGGCTTTGGTGATCGTCGTAAAGCAATGCTGCAAGATATTGCAACATTAACTAACGGTGCTGTAATTTCTGAAGAAATCGGCATGGAGTTAGAAAAAGCGACATTAGAAGACTTAGGTCAAGCAAAACGCGTTGTTATCAACAAAGATACAACAACAATTATTGATGGTTTAGGTGATCAAGACGCAATCAGCGGTCGTGTATCTCAAATCCGTCAACAAATCGAAGATGCAACTTCAGATTATGACCGTGAAAAATTACAAGAACGCGTTGCTAAATTAGCTGGCGGTGTTGCAGTAATTAAAGTCGGTGCAGCAACTGAAGTTGAAATGAAAGAAAAACGTGCTCGTGTTGACGATGCTCTGCACGCAACTCGCGCAGCAGTTGAAGAAGGCGTTGTTGCTGGTGGTGGTACTGCTCTGGTTCGTGTTGCTAACGCTCTGCGTGAGATGGTTGGTGATAACGAAGAACAAACAGTAGGTATCCGCGTTGCATTACGTGCAATGGAATCCCCAATGCGTCAAATCGTTGCTAACGCAGGTGAAGAGCCATCTGTTGTTGTAAACAACGTGAAAGCAGGTGAAGGTAACTACGGTTATAACGCTGCAACAGATGTTTACGGCGATATGATTGATATGGGTATCTTAGATCCAACTAAAGTGACTCGTTCTGCACTGCAATTTGCTGCATCTATCGCAGGTCTGATGATCACAACAGAAGCGATGATCACAGATTTACCTAAAGACGACAAAATGGATTTAGGTGGCGCTGGTGGTATGGGCGGCATGGGTGGAATGGGCGGCATGATGTAATTCATCAGCTAACTGTTTTGCACGAAGAACCCGAGCTTAGGCTCGGGTTTTTTTATGCATTTTTACTTCAGAAGTCTCTAATAATTTATTTTTTATATAATTAGAAACAACTTATTTCTTTACAACTAGGCAACAGATCGTTTTTACTGCATCGCTTAAAAAATAATTAAATAAATTGGGGTGTTCACCATGTCTGTCGTCGCCATCGTGCTTATTTTTCTTTTTGCCGTGATTGTGAGTGTATTTATCTCTCGATTACTGTCAGAAAAAATTCCTTTGCCCTTGATCCAGATTGCTGTCGGAGCTTGTTTATCTATCTTTGGCTTTGAAGTTGATTTCGATCCGCATCTTTTCTTATTCCTGTTTATTCCTCCATTGCTCTTTTTAGATGGTTGGCGTATTCCCAAAGAGGCGTTATTCCAAGAAATTAAACCGATTATGTCGCTGGCAATTGGTTTAGTCGTAGTGACAGTGATTGGTATGGGCTTTTTTATTCACTGGCTTATTCCTTCAATTTCACTTGCGATTGCTTTTGCATTAGCGGCAATTTTGTCACCAACCGATCCTGTTTCAGTTTCGGCTATGACCGTAAATTCGCCACTTCCTTCGCGTATGACGCATATTTTAGAAGGCGAATCATTGCTTAATGACGCGACAGGTTTAGTCTGCTTTAGCTTTGCTGTTGCAGCTGCATTAACGGGATCTTTTTCTATTGCTTCAGCGACAGGACAATTTTTAGTTGTGGCTTTAGGTGGTGCTGCAATTGGATTAATTGTGGCGGGCGTTATTGGTCGATTAAATCAGTTTTTGGTTAAACGTACCGGTGAAGATCCGGCTATCCAAATTTTGATAAGCTTATTGATGCCATTTATTGCTTATTTATTGGCGGAGCATTTCCATGTATCGGGGATCTTAGCCGCAGTTGTTGCTGGTATTGCAATGCACTACGAGAAAATTGTGGGTCGTATGCAAGCCGCTACACGTATGCAAAGTAAAGCGGTTTGGGATACGGTTCAAGTTGCACTTAATGGGATGATTTTTATTTTATTAGGTGAACAACTTCCTGCAATGTGGAAAGTGTTACCTGAAGTGACGCAATCCGCTGGCGCGACTAATCCGTGGGCGGTAGTAGGTTACATCATTATTATTACGATAGGGCTTGCTGTATTACGTTTTACATGGGTGTGGATCTCGATGTCGCTGACAGTATTCCGCTCTCCTGATAAACGTTTATCTCGCCATGATCTGCGTTTAATGGCCATTATGGCAACCGCAGGAGTACGAGGTGCAATTACACTAGCAGGTATCTTAACTCTTCCTTTATTAATGACAGATGGTTCACCTTTCCCAACGCGTGATCTCGCAATCTTTATTGCTATGGGCGTTATTCTCTGTTCATTATTAATTGCAACTATCGCATTGCCGATTTTAACCAAAGGGCTATCAGAAGATTTACCGTATGAAGATGATGAAATTCGTACTCGCTTGGCGTTAAACGAAGCGGCGATTGCACATATTAATGAATTGATGAATCAACCTTGTGAAGATCTTGATGAAATGTCATTACGTATAGAAGCGGGTTCTCATTTGTTAGAAATCTACAGTCGTCGTCTTGATAGCGAAGACAGTGTGCAAGAAGGTGCACTTGATCTTAAACGCTTGTTTAGTATGGAGCGTAAATTGTCGCGTAGTGCGTTAAAAATTGAGCGAGATACATTGCAACAATTACGCAAATCTCGTCATATTAGTGAACATATTTACCACCGTTTACGACATGAATTAGATTTAAAAGAAGAAGCACTGAATCATCATTTGAGTTAATTTGGACAATATTATCTTCAGATAGCGATTTGCTGTCTGAAGATTTTTAAAAAATGAACTAATTGTGTGTTCATTCTCGCACTGTATAGACCGAAAATAAGCCAGATCGTTTTAAAAGCATAAAAGCGGTGTAGAATAGAGACATTATTGCTTTGTCTATCTCAAAGCTGAATTTGTACGTTAAAATAAGTTTAAAGCGAAAATAATATCTTAAGGCTATTGGCTAATGTGAGATAGCAATGATGATTTATTTTTGCGCATAATAGGGATGACAAGGTATATTGTTGTCGTGACTAAACGGACACTCAAATAAATGAGGGGATCATGCGAATTAAATTGTTATTGGGAGCTGCTGCAGCGTTGTTACTAGCAGGCTGTTCTGCAACAAACACATTAAGCACTGCGGGCTCACAGGTACAAATCACTGATACGCAACCAGGCAGTGAATGCCAATTATTAGGAACAGTGACAGGTGTTCAAAATAACTGGTTATCAGGTTCCCGTACTGAAAGCCAATCACTGCGAGGTGCTGCTAACGATCTACGTAATAAAGCAGCCGCAATGGGTGGTAACGTTATTTTTAACGTTGGTACTGGCGCAGGTAGCTTTGTTGATAGCTTTGCACCATTAGATAGCAAAATGAGTGGACAAGTTTATAAATGCCAATAAGGGCATTTAATTTATTCACTATTTATTAGTCTGCTAATAGATAAAAAAGCTGTAGTCACTTCATCTATTTGAACTGAGCTACAGCTTTTTTGTTTTTGTGGCATTGATTATTGCTGGCGTAACCCAAGATCTAACAATGTTTTACTCGGTTCACCACCGATTTCACGCGTGAGTTTGGGAACCATATAACCTGAAACTAAGCTCATCAGTGCTTTCATAATTTCTCTCGCTTCACTGTCTGGCACCATAAAGTGAGCAGCACCTTGTACTTTATCTAGAACGTGTAAGTAATACGGCATAACACCGGCATCAAAGAGGGTACGACTTAAATCCGCAAGGACTTCAGCACTGTCATTGACACCTCGTAATAACACACCTTGATTCAATAAAGTGACATTGGCATTTTTTAGTTTTGCACAGGCTTCTCTTAATGCATCATCAATCTCATTGGCGTGATTGGTATGCAGTACCATGATATTTTGCAAACGTGATTGTTGTAAGCGTTGACATAGCGCATCAGTGACACGTGCTGGGATGACCACAGGTAAACGAGAATGAATACGTAAGCGCTTAAGATGAGGAATAGCCTCTAATTGTGTAATCAACCAATCAAGCTCATCATCTTTCGCCATAAGGGGATCTCCCCCAGAGAAGATGATTTCATCGAGTTTTGGGTTATTTTTGATATACTCAATTGCTTTTTGCCAATTCGCTTTATTTCCTTTGTTATCTTCGTAAGGAAAATGACGACGAAAACAGTAGCGACAATTGACAGCGCAACCACCTTTGACCAGAAGCAATGCACGATTCTGATATTTATGTAATAAACCCGGCACCGCATTTTGTTGCTCATCTAACGGATCCGTAGAAAATCCCGGTGTTATGGTAAATTCAGCATTTGCAGTTAATACTTGTAAAAGTAATGGATCGTTAGGATCGCCTTTTTTCATGCGTGCAACGAATTCACGGGGAACCCGTAGCGGAAAAAGCCGTCGTGCCTGAGCCCCTTTTTGGAGATCAGCGTGATGTTCCAACGCTAAAAGTTGGAGTAATTCAACAGGATCACTGATTGCCTGCGCGAGTTGTGTTAACCAGACTTCTCTGGTGGGGTGATTATGAGTTACAATGTGTGCCATTTTTTGGCTATGCCATTTTAAATTAAAAAAGTTAGAGGATATTCATGGCTTCTTATAATACCAACGATTTTCGTTCAGGTCTTAAAATCATGTTAGATGGCGAGCCAGCCGTCATTACTGAATGTGAATTTGTTAAACCAGGTAAAGGTCAGGCATTTGCTCGTGTGCGTCTGCGTAAACTGATTTCTAACAAATTACTGGAAAAAACATTTAAATCTACTGATTCAGCAGATGGTGCTGATGTCATGGATATCAACTTAACTTACCTGTACAACGACGGTGAGTTCTGGCATTTCATGAACAATGAAACCTTCGAACAATTAGCAGCAGACGAGAAAGCTGTTGGCGAAAACGCTAAATGGCTGATCGACCAAGCTGAGTGTATCGTAACATTGTGGGATGGTCGTCCTATCGCTGTTGTTCCACCAAACTTTGTTGAATTAGAAATCGTTGATACTGATCCAGGTCTGAAAGGTGACACCGCAGGTACAGGTGGTAAACCAGCAACATTAAGCACTGGTGCTGTTGTTAAAGTTCCACTGTTTGTACAAATCGGTGAAGTTATCAAAGTTGATACTCGTTCAGGTGAATACGTATCGCGCGTAAAATAATCGCGTAGATTATTTTACTGAGTGCAACGTTAAGCACAATAAATAATTACCGCAGATAATGTTAAATATCTGCGGTATTTTTTTATTTTAATTTATAAATATTGATTAATAGGCAGTATTTTCTTTCTAAAAATTTGAGTGATTTGTATTACTGCATTATTTAATTTTTTGTGTTATTATTTTGTTTCTGATTTATTTATCCCTTCATTATATCTAATGCCAAAATAGAATGCCGTATTCAATATTGGAATTGGTAAAAAATAACCATTTTCTTAGAATGAATGTGTAGGTTGTTTTGGTAAAGATAATCCACAGCAATATTTATTTAAGTTATTTTGACTTTCCTTTAAGAGATATTGAAGAGTATAGATAAAAACATTAATCCTGTAATATTATTGATCTTTATTTTATATTTTAGTTGTACTAGGGAAACCCTTTCAATATAGACATTTACTTTGATATATCTCTTTTGTTTTTTTAGAAACACTTTATTATCTATTTAATCCTTTCTATTTGTTGTTCATTTCTTTATTTTAAAATATTTTAACGTGTCCAAAAATAACGTTTCTATACCTATTTTTTTAAATATCCTATTTAAAAATTATTTATTATAAATAAAAAATTTATTTATTTTTCAAAGATTGAGCTAGTGCCATTTGCTCGCTACACTAAAAAATACTTAAAACAATAAATCAAAAGTAGGTGAACAATGGAACATCAACACTCTGATGCAGTAAATGCCCCATTACGTATTACCTCTAAAACCCGTGATGTTGGAGGGATTGAAACTTATCGTGCTTTACCTGATAAAAAACAACGCTTAATTGGACCTTGGTGTTTTCTCGATCATTTAGGCCCTACCGTTTTTAATGATTCTGTCGATAAATTAGCCATTTCGCCACATCCCCATATTGGCTTGCAAACCTTTACTTGGATGTTAGATGGGGAAATATTACATCGTGATAGCCTCGGTTTTCAGCAAGTTATTCGTCCTCAACAAGTTAATTTAATGACAGCAGGGCATGGTATTAGCCATTCAGAAGATAGCCATGGTGATAAAAAAGAAGTTCATCTGGCACAATTATGGATAGTGCTACCAAACGATAAAAGAAATATGCCACCGCGTTTTGATCACTATCCTGACCTACCCAAATGGCAAGCCGACGGTGCTGATTTCACGTTATTAATTGGTGATTATCAAAATCAGAACTCTCCCGTATTATGTTTATTACCCATGGTTGGCATGGATATTATGGCAAAACATGCCACTCGTATTCTTTTATCATTAAATCCTAAATATGAATATGGGCTTTTTGTCTTAACGGGAGAAATGATAATAGAAGGGGAAACCTTTGCTGCGAATGAACTTGCTTATATTGGGATACAAAACTCAGAGTCATTAACGATTGAACTTAGTGATAATGCCCAAATTCTCTTTTTAGGTGGTGAACCTTTAAATGAAAAAATTTTGATGTGGTGGAATTTTATTGGTCGTAGCAAAGAGGAAATTCAGCAAGCAATTACCGATTGGAATGCGGGCAGTGAGCGTTTTGGTAAAGTGGTTAATGATGAAAGAACACCGCTGGTATCACCTTTAATGCCTTAATCCTATGTTATAAAGGTAAGTCTTAATATTACGCGTTTAAACTTAGCTGAATTATCTAAATATAATTCAGCTATTTTTTTCTTTGTACTCCACCATTTTTGATACCTCATCATAGTGACGACGAAATTGTTGTTTAGTACACACCTCTTACTGTCAACGTCATTATTGTCGACACGTCATTCTTAATCCCTTCTTGTATTTCTATCTCAATGATTTTTATCGTAAATAAATTAAATCCTCTCTTGGCATGAAATATGCTTTATCTAAAGAAAAATTGACGACAGTAATGCTGTTAAACGTTTTTCTCGGAGGATGTGGCGAATGAATCGCTTTGTAATTGCAGAGCCACAACGATGCATAGGGTGTAATACCTGTATGGCAGCTTGTTCAGAAGTTCACCAAGCTGTGGGTTTACAGGCGCATCCGCGTCTTACAGTGGTAAAAGTGGAGGATCAGACAGCACCGATGCTTTGTCGGCACTGTGAGGATGCTCCTTGTGCTCGCGTGTGCCCAGTCAATGCCATCACTCATGAAGATAATATGATCTTTCTTAATGAGAGCCTGTGTATTGGCTGTAAGTTGTGTGGTCTGGTTTGTCCTTTTGGTGCAATTACACCATCAGGCAGTAAACCCGTTAACTTACCGGCTGTTTTTGAACACTTTGTGCCTGAAGAAATGTTGGCTGATGTACCAGCAAGCCTTCCAACAACCAACCCATTCCTTGCATGGAATGTGGGTGTCCGCGCAATCGCAGTGAAATGCGATTTATGTGCTTTCTCAGATGAAGGCCCTGCTTGTGTCAACGTATGTCCAACAGATGCATTGCATTTAGTTGAAGAAGACAAACTTGAAGAGCAGATGAAAACGCGTCGCTTAGGCTCAGTGATGGAACCAATTACCAGTCTTGACGATTTATCTACTTTGACACAGGAGCGGAAGTAATATGGAACCTCTTCAGTTACTGCTGTGGTCAGTCATCCTGTATGTTGTTGGTGGCGTTATTGCACTGTTTTTAAAAAAACAGGAAGGGTTGGCAATCCTTATTTCAGGGATCAGCGCAATCATTGGTGGTGTCTTAGGTATTTTAAGTGCATTACCGGTTATTTTTGGCGGTGAGATTGCGACTTTTACCGCTGCAGGGCCTTTCGATTTTGCCGCCTTCGTGGTGCGTATGGATATGTTAGGCGCGTTTATGGTGTTCGTCATTTCATTACTGGTCAGCGTATGTGCACTTTATTCTCTTGCTTATGTACAAGAATATAAAGGACGTGGCGCTTGGAGCATGGGATTCTTTATGAATCTGTTTATTGCTTCTATGGTTGGCTTAGTGGTGATGGATAATGCGTTCTACTTTATTATCCTATTCGAAATGATGTCACTGGCTTCTTGGTTCTTAGTTATTGCTGACCAAGATGACGAATCTATTCACGCAGGTCTACTTTACTTCTTTATCGCTCACGCAGGCTCCGTGTTAATCATGATTGCCTTCTTCTTGATGTGGCGTGAAAGTGGTAGCCTTGATTTTGATTCATTCCGTCAACTCTCTCTTTCTCCTGCAATGGCCTCTGTGGTGTTCTTACTGGGCTTCTTTGGTTTTGGTGCCAAAGCCGGTATGTTGCCATTACACAGTTGGTTACCAAAAGCTCACCCCGCAGCACCTTCACATGCATCGGCATTAATGTCAGGTGTGATGGTCAAAATTGGTATCTTCGGGATAATCAAAGTGGGTATCGATTTACTGGGTGCAACTGAAATGTGGTGGGGAATTGTTGTCCTCGCATTCGGTGCAGTTTCTTCTGTACTGGGTGTTATGTACGCATTAGCAGAGCACGATTTAAAACGTTTACTTGCATGGCATACCGTTGAAAATATCGGCATCATCTTAATGGGTGTTGGTGTGGGTATGGTAGGAATGGCAACAGATCATCCTGTTATTGCTGCACTTGGCCTGTTAGGTGCTTTATATCACTTATTAAACCATGCCGTGTTCAAAGGATTATTATTCCTTGGTGCTGGCGCGATTATTAACCAAATTCACACTCGTGATATGGATAAAATGGGTGGGTTAGCCAAACTGATGCCTTACACTGCAACGGCATTCTTAATCGGTTGTATGGCGATCTCCGCGTTACCACCATTAAACGGTTTTGTGAGTGAATGGTATACCTATCAGTCTCTATTCACGATGAGTCACGAAGGTAACTTCGTGATGCGCTTAAGTGGTCCTATTGCCATTATTATGTTGGCAATTACAGGGGCATTAGCAGCAATGTGTTTCGTTAAAGTCTATGGTGTTAGCTTCTGTGGCGGTCCTCGTAGTGAGCAAGCAACAAAAGCAAAAGAAGTACCACTACCAATGACGATTGCGATGGGTTTATTAGCGCTTTTCTGTGTTGTGTTAGGTGTGGGTGCTGCTTTTGTCGCACCAATTATTGCCAATATTGCAATGTCTCTTAGCGAAACCAGCGCATTAACTGTGGCTCAAGGCTCTATGCTTGTTCCTGATGCTGCATCACAAGCAATGTTCTCTCCAGCATTAACATTTGTTTTATTAATCGCTCTGCCGCTTATCCCATTCCTGATTTACCTCGGCCTGAAAGGTAATCAACCAGCGTTTCGTCGTAAAGGTAATCCTTGGGCGTGTGGTTATGTGTGGGAAAAAGACATGGCAGTGTCAGCAGGTGGCTTTACTCAAGCATTACGTAGCATGTTTGCACCGCTTTATCGTATGCGTAAACAACTTGATCCATCTCCATTGCTGTCTCGTGGTTTTAATAAAACACAGCTCGGTGCTGAAAAGGTCGAACCATTCTGGGATGAACGCATTATTTATCCTCTGGTTCGTGGTATCCAACGCTTTGCAAAACGTATCCAATGCCTACAAGGCGGGGATTTCAGACTCTATTGTCTATACGTTGTCGCAGCGCTGGTCATCTTGCTTTTAGTCATCGCAGCGTAAGGAGAGGGACTTATGACTTTCCAAGAAGCACCTACGTTAATGATGGGAATATTCGCGTTAATACAAGCACTCTTTTTGCTGGCGATAACCCCATTATGTACAGGTATTTCGCGCACAATTCGCGCCAAGATGCATTCGCGTCAAGGCCCCGGAATTCTGCAAGATTATCGAGATATCTTTAAGTTATTTAAACGTCAATCAGTGGCACCTGAGCAATCTGGTGTGATCTTCCAAGTGATGCCGTATGTGTTACTCGGAAGCATGCTGGTGGTTGCTATGGCACTGCCTGTCTTTACAGCAACGTCACTGTTTGCAGGTGCAGCGGATCTTATCGCACTGATTTATCTGTTTGCACTTTATCGTTTCTTCTTCTCTTTATCTGGTTTGGATTCAGGAAGCCCATTTGCTGGTATTGGTGCTAGCCGTGAATTAACACTGGGTGTGTTAGTTGAGCCAATCTTAGTGTTATCACTGATTGTGGTGGCTTTAATTGTGGGTTCAACCAACGTTGGCACTATCAGTGCAACACTGGCTCAAGGTTGGGTATCTCCAACTGCCACACTGTTAGCCTTACTCGCTTGTGCTTTTGCTGCATTTATTGAAATGGGCAAAATGCCATTCGACGTTGCGGAAGCTGAGCAAGAGTTACAAGAAGGGCCATTAACTGAGTATTCAGGCTCTGGTTTTGCAATGGTAAAACTGGGTCTTGGTTTAAAACAAGTGGTTGTGGCTGAACTGTTCTTAGCCATCTTTATTCCTTTCGGTAAAGCAACAGAATTCACCTTTATTGCATTGATCATTGCGCTAGTTTTAATGGCAGTGAAATTGTTAGTAGTGTTTGTATTAGCGTCATTGGTTGAAAACAGTTTAGCGCGTGGTCGCTTCTTACTGACTCACCATGTGACATGGTTAGGATTCGGTGTTGCGGCACTGGCTCTTGTTTTCTATTTAACCGGTCTATAAGGAGCGATGATTACAATGGAAAATATAGCTCTTGCGACCTTACTCATCCCATTTGCGGGGGCGTTGATTACGTCCTTAATGCCAAATCGGATGGCGAAGTGGTTATGTACACTGTTCGCTTTATTAGCCACATTAGGAACGGTTGTTTTAGGTTGGCAGTTCCTCGCTGAAGGTAAAGTCGATACCACAATTACGCTAGTACAATATGGTGATGTTGCGCTCTTTGGTTTTACCATTGACCGTGTCAGTACATTGATTGCTTTCGCTGTTGTGTTCTTAGGATTGTTAGTGAGTTTTTACTCTACTGGCTATCTGACCAATGGCAACCGTGAGCATCCACATGATGGTACTCGTCGCTATTATGCCTTTTTACTGATTTTTATTGGTGCAATGGCGGGATTAGTCCTTTCATCGACTATTTTAGGTCAACTCCTGTTTTTCGAAATCACAGGGGGATGTTCTTGGGGATTAATCGGCTACTACCAATCTGAAAAATCACTGCGCTCAGCAATGAAAGCGTTGTTGATCACTCACGTTGCTTCAATCGGTCTTTATCTTGCAGCAGCAACCTTGTTTGTGAGTACGGGTACCTTTGAGTTAACCGCAATTGCAACTTTAGATGAACCAACCAAACTGATTGTGTTTGGCGGAATTCTCTTTGCTGCTTGGGGTAAATCAGCTCAATTACCACTGCAAGCTTGGTTACCTGATGCGATGGAAGCACCAACTCCTGTGAGTGCTTACTTACACGCAGCATCAATGGTAAAAGTCGGTGTTTACATCTTTGCTCGTGCGATTATGTCAGCAGATGGTGATGTCCCTCATCTTATTGGTTGGGTGGGTATTACGATGGCAGTTATCACGTTGATTTATGGCTTTATGATGTATCTGCCACAAAAAGATATGAAACGCCTGTTAGCATGGTCAACCATTACTCAGCTCTCTTATATCTTCCTTGCATTATCTATTTCTATCTTTGGACCGCGCGAAGCGTTCGAAGGCGGTATCGCTTATATCTTTAACCATGCCTTCGCTAAAAGCTTGTTCTTCTTAGTTGCAGGTGCGTTGAGTTATAGCTGTGGTACTCGTATGTTGCCTCGCTTAAAAGGGTTAATTAACAAATATCCATTATTGGGTGTCGGTTTCTGTGTTGCCGCACTGGCAATCGCAGGTGTTCCACCAATGAATGGTTTCTTTAGTAAATTCCCAATTTTTGCCGCAGGTTTTGAACTGTCGAGTGTTTTCTGGGTGATGACACCAATTATGGTGCTGGTACTGATTGAATCTGTTGCTAGCTTCACTTGGTTTATCTACTGGTTTGGTCGAGTTGTTCCTGGCAAACCAAGTACAGAAGTTGCACAAGGGCAACCTGTTCCTATGGCAATGCAAATTGTGATTGGAATACTGATTGTGATGTCCTTTGCATCCAGTGTTATCGCAGTCACTTGGCTAGGATAAGGGAGATAAATCATGACTGGAGCACTTATCGTAAACAATTTAGCGGGGTTAATGATGATCACCTCGCTACTGGTAATTGGCGCTAAAAAGCCGATTGCTTCATGTTGGTTTTATGCATTGCAATCTTTCGTTTTAGTGATGATCTTCGTCACTTTAGCCAATACATTGGATGCACACCAACTCACACTTTGGGCGATTACCGCCTTCTTTACTAAAGTTCTGCTTGTGCCACTTATTTTAGGATTTGCATTCCGTAAGTTATCCGATCCTAGTGCGAATATCAGTGTTATTAGCCCTGCACTTTTAATGTTGTTGGCTGCTGTTATCGTTATTTTAAGTTGGTTTGTGGTTGAGCCAATTCAAATACCAATGGTTGTTGATTTGAAACCTGCACTCGCGGTTTCTTTAGGACACTTTATGTTGGGTCTGCTTTGTATCGTGACTCAACGAAATATCCTAAAACAAGCTTTTGGTTACTGCTTAATGGAAAACGGCTCTCACTTAACACTGGCACTATTAGCGTGGAGAGCACCAGAACTGGTCGAAATCGGTATCGCCACTGACGCCATCTTTGCTGTGATTGTTATGGCAGTGTTGGCTCGTAAGATTTACCGCACGCTCAACACACTGAACGTGGATCAACTGACCGCGCTGAAGGGGTGAGGAGATGAACCAAACAACCATGTTAACAATTTTAATGTTTGCACCGCTGGTATTTTCAATACTGGCGTTTCTAAGTCCGTTATTAAAAGCGGGTGCGCGTCCTGTCGTGACGGGTATTCATGCTATTGGTATCACCGTATTGTTAATCGCTGCATTAGGGACTGTGGCAGATGTCATGTCTCATGGCGAAATATTGGCTGCTGCTAATTGGGTTCATGTGGATAGCCTAGGCGCATTATTTCTTGCCATCTTAGGTATTATCGGCTTTTTAACTGGGCTTTATTCTATTGGCTATATGAATCATGAAGTGGATGAGGGTGAAATCTCAGTGCGCACTTTGTGTAACTACTATGGTTTCTTCCACCTCTTTTTATTCACCATGTTATTAGCAATCACAAGTAATAACTTGATCTTAATGTGGGCGGCCATTGAAGCAACAACCCTAAGCTCTGCATTCTTAGTCGGAATTTATGGTCAACGTTCTTCTCTGGAAGCAGCGTGGAAGTACATCATCATTTGTAGTGTGGGTGTGGCGTTTGGTCTTTTCGGTACTATTTTGGTTTATGCCAATGCCGCAAGCTTTATGCCTGATCCAGATCAGGCTATCTTCTGGACTGAAGTGTTGAAATATACAGACCAGTTAGACCCAACACTGATGCATTTAGCTTTTGTCTTTATTTTAATCGGTTTCGGTACCAAAACGGGTTTATTCCCAATGCATGCATGGTTACCCGATGCGCACAGTGAAGCACCAAGCCCAGTCAGTGCGCTGTTATCAGCTGTACTACTGAATTGTGCGCTGTTAATCATCATTCGTTACTACATCATTATTGATGCGGCAATTGGTACTGAATTTACACGTAACTTACTGTTAATCTTTGGTTTCCTCTCTGTTGCTATCGCGGCGTTCTTTATCCTTATTCAGCGTGATATGAAACGTCTTTTAGCATATTCCAGTGTGGAAAACATGGGGTTAATCGCCGTCGCATTAGGAATTGGTGGACCGATCGGTATTTTGGCTGCTTTATTCCACACCTTAAACCACAGTCTGGCGAAAGCCCTGTTGTTCTGTGGCTCTGGTAACGTGTTATTGAAATACGGTACTCGTGATTTAAATGTCGTGAAAGGCATGTTTAAAGTGATGCCATTAAGTGCAGCGCTTTTTGCTGGTGGTGCTTTAGCGTTAGGCGGTATGCCTCCTTTCAACGTCTTTATCAGTGAATTTATGATTGTTGTAGCAGGTTTAGCTTCTCAGCACATTGGCTTAACTATCCTATTATTATTGTTATTGACCGTGGTATTAGGTGGGTTAGTTCGTATGGTGGCTAAAACTGTCTTTGGTCCAAAACCTGATGTTGTTGCTAAAGGTGAACTGGGAATTTTAACCACATTACCAATGGTCATTCTGATTGCACTTATGCTGTTAATGGGAACTCACATTCCTAAGCCTGTCAGCGAGCTGTTAGAAAATGCCGCTAATATCGTGATGAATATTGATAAAAGTGAGTCACCTACTTATGCATGGCCAACGGCTTTAATCAGCAATCCATCCACATCGGTTCAGGAGATGTAACGTGAGCTACCAAAATTATGTCAGTAGAAAAGAGGGAAAAGAATTAGGCGGAGATTATGTTGCCAAAGTTCGTGAAAAATTCCCATCAGCTGTTCTTGATGAAGAGCGACAAACCGCTGATCAATTGACGATAACAGTAAAAACGGAATCACTTCCTGAAGTGGTGGAATACCTGTATTACGGCTTAGGCGGTTGGTTACCTGTTTTATTTGGTAATGATGAACGTAGTTTAAACGGGGACTATGCTGTTTATTACGCATTATCAATGGAAGAGGGTGAAAAGTGCTGGGTTGTTGTAAAAGCCCATGTTAGCCCAATCACTTTAGAATTCCCGTCAGTAACACCGCGTGTACCTGCTGCGGTGTGGGGCGAACGTGAAATCCGTGATATGTACGGCCTTATCCCTGTTGGTTTACCTGATGAACGTCGTTTAGTGCTTCCAGATGACTGGCCTGAAGAGATGTATCCACTGCGTAAAGACGCGATGGATTACCGCCAACGTCCAGCACCAGCAACTGAAGTTGAAACTTATCCTTTCTTGAATGAAGGTAAGCAAGATGCACGCGTTGTACCAATTGGCCCTATGCACATTACCTCAGATGAACCGGGACACTTCCGCTTATTCGTAGACGGTGAAAACATTGTCGATGCTGATTACCGCATGTTCTATGTTCATCGTGGTATGGAAAAACTGGCTGAAACCCGTATGGGTTATAACGAAGTCACATTCTTATCAGACCGCGTGTGTGGTATTTGTGGTTTTACTCACAGTGTGGCGTATGTGACTTCTGTTGAAAATGCGTTAGGCATTGAAGTGCCTCGTCGTGCGCATACTATTCGTTCTATCTTATTAGAAGTCGAACGTCTTCATAGCCATTTATTAAATATTGGTTTAGCTAGCCACTTTACAGGCTTTGATACTGGTTTTATGCAATTTTTCCGTATTCGTGAAAAATCAATGCAAATTGCAGAAATGCTGACCGGTGCGCGTAAAACGTATGGCTTAAACTTAATTGGTGGTATTCGTCGCGATATCTTAAAAGATCAGCGTCTGAAAACAATTCAGTTAGTTAGAGAAATGCGTCTAGAAGTCACTGAACTGGTAGATATTCTTCTATCAGCGCCTAATATGGAACAGCGTACAGTCGGCGTAGGTATTTTAGATAAGAAAGTGGCTCGTGATTTCAGCCCAGTAGGTCCAATGATCAGAGCAAGTGGTTTTAAACGTGACGTGCGTTTTGACCACCCATTTGCAGATTATGGCAATCTTCCACTGACTCTATTTAGTTATGAAGGTGGCGACGTATTCTCCCGTGTGATGGTACGTATCAAAGAGGTTTTGGATTCAATGGCAATGATTGAATACGCCTTAGATAATTTGCCAGAAGGCCCATTGTTAACCGAAGGCTTTACTTATCAACCTTATAAATTTGCACTAGGCTTTACTGAAGCACCACGAGGCGAAGACGTTCACTGGAGTATGTTGGGTGATAACCAAAAATTATTCCGCTGGCGTTGTCGTGCTGCAACTTATGCTAACTGGCCTGTATTACGTTATATGTTGCAAGGAAATACCGTCTCTGATGCGCCGTTAATTATCGGTAGTCTTGACCCTTGTTATTCCTGTACTGACAGGGTAACGCTCGTCGATGTGAAAAAACGTAAATCTAAAACAGTTTCTTATAAAGAAATTGAACGTTACAGCATCGAACGTAAAAATTCGCCGCTCAAGTGAGGGAATGAACGATGTTAAAATTGTTTAAAACCATAATCAAAACAGGCGAAGCAACGACCAAATATCCGTTTAAGCCTCTGGATTTACCTGATGGTTTCAGAGGAAAGCCTGAATATGATGCACAGCAATGTATTGTCTGTGGTGCTTGCACCGCAGCCTGTCCTGCTAATGCGTTAACGATGGAAACGAATTTGGAAACAGGCGAGCGTCATTGGCAATTATTCATTGGTCGCTGTATTTACTGCGGTCGTTGTGAAGAAGTTTGCCCAACAAGAGCGATTGTTTTATCCGATATGTTTGAAACGGCAGTGACTAAAAAGTCAGATCTTTATATTAAAGGGACTTTTAAATTATTGAATTGCCGAGAATGCCATCAACCATTTACGCCTAGAAAATCAGTTGAATATGCGATGGAACTATTAGTGCAATCAGGTTGGGATGAGCAAACTGTTGAAGCGATGCGCCCACAATTTGAAACTTGCCCTGAATGTAAGCGTAAACATAACTTGTTATCTGATGGTCGTGAAAATATTAGTGTGGGCGAAATTGGGAGTACAATAAAATGAGTCTACCAGAAATTCCCATTAATCATCATGTTAGCCAACCGATCACCCTTGATGATCAGGTACAAAAGCTAAAACAGACATTGTTGAAAGATATTCAGCGTTCAGCTTATGTTTATCGTGTTGACTGTGGTGGTTGTAATGGTTGTGAGATTGAAATTTTCTCCGCAATTACACCGGTTTTTGATGCTGAACGTTTTGGTATCAAAGTGGTAGCCTCGCCTCGTCACGCTGATATTTTATTATTCACTGGCGCAGTAACGCGCCAGATGCGTGTACCTGCATTACGTGCTTATGAATCAGCGCCAGATCCAAAAATCTGTATCTCTTATGGCGCTTGTGGCTGTGGTGGCGGTATTTTCCACGATCTCTATTGTGTATGGGGTGGTAGTGAATCTATTGTTCCTATTGATGTGTGGATCCCTGGTTGTCCTCCAACACCGGCGGCGACAATTTATGGATTTGCTGTCGCACTGGGTTTGTTAGACCAAAAATTAAAAGGCGAATCACACATTGAAGTAGAAAATGAGAAAGCATCTCTCATTCTGCCTTCCATTCCTTTAGATGCTCGAGTGATGATTGAACGTGAAGCACGTCGTCTTGCTGGCTATTATCAAGGAAGACAAATCAGTGATCACTTCCTTACCTTATTAGAAGGTGCCACTATTCAAGAAGTGAGTGGACGTGTTGATGAATGGCTACGACAAGCTAACGATCCTCGTTTATCAGAGATTGTAAAACGCCTGGTCTATTCATTAAGCCAAGGGGGAATTTATGCCTGATGACGCTAAAGTTTACTTTTGGTCACTAAGACAAAAGTTTGTTGATAGCGATGATGATATTCCTGAGCAAGCGCAACAGGTGATGTACTATTCGCTCGCGATTGGTCACCACGTGGGTATGATTGATTGTCTAAAAACAGAGCTAGTCTGTCCTTTAGAAAAATATAAAGCATGGATTGATTTATTACCTGAAGGTGAAGCAAAACGCAAAATGCAGGGATTGCTGACATTTGGTGAAATCAATATTAACTCGGAGCATACTCACTTATTAGCGTTAGCATTTGATCCTATTATCAAAAATGACGATCCTATTTTTAGTGAATGGAGTCAAACGCTGATTAAATTACTGGGTGAGATCCACGCAGAACCTGCTATTTATTTGATTGTGAAGAGAAAACCATGAGTAAAGCAATGACAGCACCTAAAGTGGTATTAACGGTTGGCAACAGCATGATGGGTGACGATGGTGCAGGCCCTCTGCTTGCTGAGTTAATGGAAGCAAATCCTATTGATGGATGGATTGTTATCAACGGGGGAAGCGCACCTGAAAATGTCTCTTATCAAGTAAGAGAATTACAACCTCAATGTGTTGTCATTGTTGATGCAGCAGATATTGGTCTAAACCCCGGTGAAATTAGGGTGATAGATCCTGACTACATAGCGGAAATGTTTATTATGAGCACCCATAATATGCCGCTGAATTTTCTTATCGATCAATTAAAAGATGATATTCCAGATATCACTTTCTTGGGGATCCAGCCGGATCTCGTCGGTTTTTATTATCCAATGACCGAAGCGGTAAAAAATGCCGTTGATGAAGTGTATCAAGGGATCAAGTCTTGGCGAGTTGATTACTTTCCAGAACTTGAAGTCTGCGATGAAGAAGATATTGAAGAATAAAAATATAACAAGTATCCACTGATTATTTATATAAATAAAAACTAAAACATCCGCTTTGCGGATGTTTTTCGTTAATGTCACTTATATTACTCATTAACTACAAAAATGAGCACTAATGACACTTATATTACTCATTAATAAATGGCATAACGACTGATAACATGTTTTTTCTGTATAAACCTTAATTTTTCCTTTAGTTATTTCTTTTAAAAAATAAACCACCTTAACCCTTTCTTCATGGGATATCTTCAAAGTTAACTATACTTATTCTTTATTAATAATGATTTTTACTTCGAATCGGCAGAAAAGTAACTTTTTATTTAAGCATAACGAGTGAATAGCAAGAATAGCTCCATATTGAGGTTGGTATCTTTGCTATCCTTAACCAATATGTTCAGAACGAAAGTTACTTATTAGAAAGAATAAAAGGTTGGTTATGTCTTCTTTTGTACCTCAATTAAGTATTATCGTTGCCGTTTATAATGGTGAGAAATTTTTATCGAAATTTTTTAACTATTTACAAGCGCAGAAACTACCGAGTTGGGAGCTTATTCTTGTTGATGATGGTTCTAAAGATAATTCACTGAAATTACTTTATGAATGGGAAGATAAATTCCCTGATGTCACTATTTTGACACAAGAAAACCAAGGCGTTTCCGTTGCTCGCAATACTGGTTTTCATGCTGCTCGTGGAAAATACGTCGCTTTCCCTGATATTGACGATGTTATCGATGCTAGAATGTATTCTCGTTTGCTCGAAATCGCTCTTGCTGATGATTTAGATATTGCGACTTGCAATGGTAATTATGTCTATGCAGATGGACGACCTTCACGACCTATATTCCCATCTAACCGATTACATTCAACCGATGTTTTAACTGGGCCACAATGGCTAGAAATGGCATTAAATTCTAAGAAATTTTTGCATGTGACTTGGTTAAATATTTATCGACGCGAATTTCTACTTGCTCATGGTTATTATTTTGAGCCTGGTTTACATCATCAAGATATTCCGTGGACAACAGAAGCATTATTAACCGCTAAACGTGTCAAATATATTGATGAGCGTTACTACGATTACTTTATTCACTCTGGATCTGTTTCTCATACAACACCTAATGATTCTATTCATGTTAGAACAATTCATAATTACATGAAAATATTAGAAATGCTTGATGCTATTAATCAAAAGCATAAGGAAGTGTCTCAAAATATCAATGCATGTTATTGGCAAATAGCAAAAGAGGGGTTGGGGATCATCCATTCAATTGGTTCTATTCAATCTATTGAAGTTAAAAAACAGATAGTTAAAGAGTTTTTTGATAGAGGAATATGGTCATTAATTTGGAATAATGCGAAAGATTTTAGATTGCGTTGGCGTCTAGGACGACGCTATTTTAAATTAAAAAGAATATTAAATTCATAATCACAAGAGGGCACAATAATGTGCCTTTTTTATTTTCAGTGCATATTAAATAAAATGAAATAATCTAATTTCGTTAAAAAGTCACTTTATTTCGTTTTGCGCTCACTAATAAATTCAATGATAAATATATAACTTATTTATTAGAAAAATACTGTGCACTTGCTAGAAGTTTGCCATAATGAGAATTACTGCCTAATAAAAGTTTATGTAAAATCAATAAACTGTCGAATATTATTCGAGTAGTTGAATAAAAAAACTTATTATGATGCCACTGGTTTAGCCTTTATCTGTACCAAGTTGCAGAACATCATAATTATCATTGTTATTTATCTTGTTTCAGCCTCTTCATCTTATTTAGATAGAGACTGATGATAAGTCGTATCTAAAAAATCGGAGAATGTTTTATGTCTATTCGGTTTGGTTGGCGTCAATCATTAGTAACGTTAACTTGCTTAGCCGCGTTAAGCGTCCCTTTTGCAACATCTGCTCAAACGTTGAAATTAGCGATTGGTGAAGAGCCAACAGAGGGATTCGACCCAATGCTGGGTTGGAGTCATGGTAGTTATTTACTTCTTCATAGCCCATTGTTAAAGCAAAATGCGGATCTCTCTTGGTATAGCAATATGTTAAGTGACTATCAGCCAAGTGAAGATGGTAAAACATGGAAATTAACGTTAAAGCCAGATTTAAAATTCTCTGACGGTCTGCCACTTACAGCAAAAGATATCGTTTTTACCTATAACAATGCCGCTGCAAGTGGCGGTAAAGTTGATATGGGTAACTTCCTTTCTGCAAAAGCAGATGATGACTTACATGTCACTATTACATTAAAAGCGCCACAAAGTACTTTTGTTAACGTACTTGGCTCTTTAGGCATTGTTTCTGCTGATAAGTATGATGAAAAAACCTATGCACAAAAGCCAATTGGTGCTGGTCCTTATCGCATGGTCAGCTTCCAACCCGGTCAGCAATTAATTGTTGAAGCTAACCCTTATTATGCAGGACAGAAAAACGATTTTGAAAAACTCATCTTTGTTTTCCTTGATGAAGATGCTGCCTTTGCTGCTGCTCAAAGTGGGCAATTAGGCATTGTGCGTATTCCACCAGCAACGGCTGCAATCGCTAAGAATTTACCAAATACCAAATTGTGGGAAAGACCAAGTGTTGAAAACCGCGGTATTGTTTTCCCAATGGTAAAATCAGGTGAGAAGAACGCCCTAGGTTATGACATTGGTAACGACATCACCGCAGATATCGCTATTCGTAAAGCGATTAACTATGCTCTTGACCGTAAATTGTTATCAGAGCAAGTGCTTGATGGTTATGCCGTTCCTGCATATACCGGCGTAAAAGGTTTACCTTGGGATCAAACTGACGCTGCCTTCAAAGATGGTGATGTTGAAAAAGCGAAGCAAATTCTTGAAGATGCAGGTTGGAAACTGAATAAAAACGGTATTCGTGAAAAGGACGGTTTAGAAGCCAAACTGACCTTATGGTATACCAGTGGTGATGCAACTCGTCGCGATTTAGCCGAGTCAATTCGTGCGCTAGTGCAACCTCTTGGGATTCAAATGGATCTTAAATCAGGAAGTTGGGATACAGTAGAACGCTATATGCACTCAAATCCAACTTTATTTGGTTGGGGTAGCCTTGATCCTATGGAGCTTTATCATCATTACAGTGCTAATGCCGCTGGTGTTGGTTATTATAATCCGGGTTATTATAAAAATCCTGAAGTCGAAAAACACCTACAAGCCGCACTTGATGCCCATACGTGGCAAGAAGCTGTTCCTCATTGGAAAGCCGTTGAGTGGGATGGTAAAAATGGCGTTGGTGTAAAAGGTGATGCTGCTTGGGCTTGGTTGATGAATGTGCAACATACTTACCTAACTAACCCTTGTGTTGATCTGGGTACAGGAACACCTGAAATCCATGGTTCATGGTCATTATTAAATAGCGTAGATACTTGGAAGTGGACTTGTCAGTAATACGTCAAAGTGCGGGTTTTTTCCTGCGATTACTCTGCCTGCTGTTGGTGACAACAGCAGGTGTTTTTATTTTATTAAGTTTTTCACCGATCGATCCCATTAAGGCCTATATCGGTAGTGATCTACTGAATGTTCCTCCGGAACAATATCCTTTAATTGCGGCGCGTTGGGGAATTGACCAACCTTTATGGATGCGATTTTGGCTTTGGTTTAGCCAAATTATTCAAGGGGATTTTGGCTATTCCATGTTGTATAACATGCCTGTTATTGATGTTATTCGTGAGCGTGCCGGGCCTTCGTTTATCTTGCTTTTCTCAGCGTGGGTATTTTCAGGTGTTATTGGCGTTGTGATGGGATTAGTCGCAGGTCGATATCTTAATCGTTGGCCAGATAGAATTATCTCTACTTTATCTTATCTATTAGCCGCATTACCGACATTTTGGGTGGGATTACTGCTGCTATCTCTGTTTTCTGTCACCTTACATTGGGCACCAATTTGTTGTGCGTGGCCGATGGGAAGTAGTGCCGAAACGGCAACATTAAGTCAGCGTTTTTCTCATCTGATCTTACCTATGATTGCGCTTGGATTATTAGGCACTGGGAATATCGCTTTGCATACTCGCGCAAAAGTTGCCGAAGTTATGGGCAGTGAATTTATCCATTTTGCTAAGGCTCAAGGTGATAAAGGGTGGGCTATGATGCTATTTCATGTTCTACGTCATGCCATTACACCTGCACTTTGCTTACAGTTTGCATCAATCGGCGAATTGCTTGGAGGCTCTCTCTTAGCAGAGAAAGTGTTTGCTTATCCTGGATTAGGGCAAGCAACGGTTGATGCCGGATTACGAGGAGATATTCCTCTGTTAATGGGTATTGTTGTTTTTAGTACTATTTTGATTTTCTTTGGCAATAGTATTTCTAACTTGCTATTGCGACGTATTAATAAAGGAATTTTGCGAGACTCATGATTTACGATCCAAATAGGCCTTTGTTGCGACTTTTATTAGTAGCCCTCGCGTTAATTGGGTTAGTGGCGTATGGCTTTTCTGTTTCTCATACGGATATCGCAATGGATTTTCTGGCTAGGAATCAAGCTCCGTCAGATCAGTATTGGTTTGGGACTGATAACTTAGGTCGTTCTTTATGGCTACGTTGTTTCCAAGGTATGTTGAGCAGTTTAAATATCGGAGTGACGAGTGCAGTTGTTAGTGGTGCAATCGCCTTGATTTTTGCTGGTATCTCCTCAATTAACCGTTATTGTGATTTTTTTGTAAGAGGCGTTGTTGACGCGCTTTTAGCATTACCTCATTTATTACTGTTGATTTTAATTTGTTTTACATTAGGTGGTGGGCAACAAGGGGTAATTTGGGCGGTGGCATTAACCCATTGGCCTAAATTAGCTTTAATTTTAAGAGGCGAAATTCAGCGTATTAGAGAAGCTGATTATGTGATGTTATCACGCCGTATTGGTAATACTCCTTTTGAGTGCGTGAAAAAACACTATATCCCTATGCTATTACCTCAGTGGATCGTGGGAACATTGTTAATGTTTCCTCATGCCGTATTGCATAGCGCAGCCTTAAGTTTCCTCGGTTTTGGTCAGGCAGCTCATGAACCTTCACTCGGCTTGTTACTGGCTGATGCACTGCGTTATTTAAGTACGGGCTCATGGTGGATGGTGGTGTTTCCGGGATTGATTTTGATGTGCTTGGTATTGATCTTCGATCAATTTGCTAAAGCAATGCAACAGTTATGGTTAAGAGGGGCAGGATGTTAAGTTTTGAACAGCTTTCCATTGATATCGCACAATTTCGTTGGCTAGGAAAACGAAATTGGCAACCGTTGCTAAAATCAATCTCATTGGATATTAAACCCGGAAAGATGCTGGCATTAGTCGGTGGCAGTGGTGAAGGTAAAAGCCTGTTATTACAAAGTGCATTAGGACTTTTGCCTGCCAATATGCGAGTCCGTGGTGCGATTAAATTGAATGGGCATACACTAAGTGAACGGGAACTTATCGCTTATCGAGGGAATACCTTTTGTTATATTCCTCAAGGTGTGAGCGCTCTTAATCCGTTGATCTGTATCGGTGATCAATTAAGTCGCTCTGCGCGTTTAAGTGGCGCAGATGTCTCGTCTGATGATATCGTGCAACAGTTAGGGCTGTATCATCTATCAGGCTCTTTGGTAAAAACGTACCCAGCAAAACTTTCTGGTGGGATGGCAAAACGAGTGTTGGCCTGTAATGCGACACTCTCTAATGCACAATATATTTTGGCTGATGAGATCACCTCATGGCTTGATGATGAACATGCATGTTTGTTATTAGGGCATTTAAGAGAGTTATGCAATCAAGGTAAATCAGTGCTTTGGGTTACGCATGATTTAGCTTTAGCCGCACGATTTGCGGATACAATAGCGGTGCTTAATCAGGGTGAAGTTAACGAGATTATTCCAGCTAATGTGCTTAATCGCCATGAAGGTAGTGAGTGGTTGAAAACACTCTGGAATGCATTACCTGAACAGCAATTTATAAATACAAAAGAAGCATCACTTAACCCATTATAATATTGAGTTCTTAAGTTTTATTTTTATACGTTTAATTTGTTATTTCTGGAGTTATCTTTATGCCACTTTTAGAGTTAAAACAATTATCTGTGGAGCAAGCAGGTAAAGTGTTATGGCAAGATCTCTCCTTTTCGTTAGATGCGGGAGAGCGACTCGGTATTTCAGCGCCAAGTGGCACAGGAAAAACGACATTAGGTCGTGTTTTAGCTCAGTGGCAAACGCCTACTCAAGGTTCAATTCTTGTTAATGGTAAACCATTATCTAACAAGGGGTATTGCCCTATTCAGTTAGTTCCTCAACACCCTGATAAATGTTTTAATCCCTTTCGAACAACGGGAGATAGTGTTCGTGATGCTTGGTCACCAGATGAAAGTTGGTTTGAAAAACTAAGGATCAAGCAAGAGTGGTTAACGCGTAGACCTAATGAATTATCTGGCGGAGAGCTTGCACGTATTGCGTTATTACGAGCATTAGATCCTCGTACTCAAATCTTAATTGCTGATGAAGTAACTGCGCAGTTAGATGCACAAATCCAAGCTGATATTTGGCAAGTATTGATCGATGAAAGTCAGAAGCGTCCTTTAAGTTTGATTATTTTTAGCCACAATAAAGCACTACTTGAGAAGGTTTCGACCAAAGTGTGGTGGGTCGATAAAGAAGAGTATTTCTATAATAAGAACGGATAACTATCCTCTTTAATAAAAAAGCTTCCTATATTTTGATATAGGAAGCCAAATATAACGGCTAAATGTAACAATAAGGAATTAGAAGCGATAAGTGTAACTTACACCTATTTGCATATCGTGATTACGATAGGTTGTCATTTCCCAATTTACGGATGTATTGATGGAAGACTGTTTATCAAATTGATAAGTTAACCCTACATTAGCAAATGGGCGTTGTTTGAGTTGCTTTTTATTGCCAACGTGATCAATGTTTTGCTGACCTATGTAATCAATATGGCTACGGAAATCTCCTTGATGGTGCGATAAGTTCCACAATAAGCCCGCCTTAGTATTAAATATGAATGATGAACCTAGTAAATAATCCATACCTAATCCCATTTTGGCTAATAGCGAATGTGTTTTCAGTGCATCATAGTGCGCTACAAATTGCGCATTCTTAGTTTCGCTGTAGGCTGTGCGAGAAATCTGATTGAAAGTAAGCCCTGCAAACGGAGTAAGCAGTAAATTATCTGATAGTGAATAAGGATAATAAGCTTTTAAATCAATGTGATAACCAGAAACCTTAGCGTTACCCTTACCTGATTCAGTATCTGCTAATGCTTGTCTTTCAATAGAAACTTTACGATTTAAATAAGCTCCCTTTAAGGAAAGATGCAGTGCATTACTGTTTAACTCAGCATTGAGTGACGGCATTAAATCTAAGCTAAAACCAATTAAAGGTAATGCATAGCCTTGATATTGATAGCCTTTCGGTAACGAAGAGTAGACATCAGTATCAATTGCTAAACCAACAACGAATGGAATATGTTTAATGTCAAAACGATAAGCTCCACTTAATCCTGTTTGTGTCGCATTGGCTTTATTTAAATTTTGATAATGTGTAAAACCACTAATGCAAGCTTTTTCAGTGCCTACAGAGCAAGTTGCAGATGCCAGATAACGTAATTGACCTTGTTGCATATCCATTAATTTATAGCTATTTTCAGCCATTAATTGCATGGATTTATAAGTATTTTCAATATCAATAGGCTTACTAATAACAACGGATGGTTTGGTATTTGCTTTCTCTTTAGCGCGCAGTGCTAATTCGTCTTCAGCGAGTAGTATTTCTTTCGCCAAATGCTCTTTTTCAGCTTGCTCTTTTTGTTTGGCAATCTCGGCTAAGTGTTCTTTCTCAGCTTGCTCTTTTTGTTTGGCAATCTGGGCTAAGTGTTCTTTCTCAGCTTGCTCTTTTTGTTTGGCAATCTGGGCTAAGTGTTCTTTCTCAGCTTGCTCTTTTTGTTTGGCAATCTGGGCTAAGTGTTCTTTCTCAGCTTGCTCTTTTTGTTTGGCAATCTGGGCTAAGTGTTCTTTCTCAGCTTGCTCTTTTTGTTTGGCAATCTCGGCTAAGTGCTCTTTCTCAGCTTGCCCTTTTTGTTTGGCAATCTGGGCTAGGTGCTCTTTTTCAGCTTGCTCTTTTTGTTTAGCAATCTGGGCTAGGTGTTCTTTCTCTGTTGTTGTTTTATCTTGATCCTCTTTATTTTTATTTATTGCCATGCCTTGTTGTATATCAAGCGCTTCTTTGTATACGTTATATTGATATTCTCTGGCTTTTAATTCAGGTGTTAATGCTAATGATTCAAAATTATTTAAAGTATTTTGTATATTATCGAGTTCATTTTGTGCTAAATTCTCGTTATCTTGATATTTTGTATATTCACCAATGTACTTATTGAATAAATCAGGATCATCTAATTTTTTTTCTAAACTTAATTTATTTAAATTTGCTTCATTTCTTCTTTTTTCAGTCTCTTTTTGTTTTTCTAAAAGCGTGAGTCTAATTTTTTCTCTTTCTTTATTAATATCTAAGGAAAGATTATCAACTATATTCTTCATTGATGAAATGTTATTATTAGTAATTAATGCTTGATAATCTTTATCTATTTTATTGGTTTCTTCTATTTTCCAACTAACAAATTTCCAGATATTATCTTTATTATTAGCGACACCAAAAGCAACCTTACCGTCACTTGAGATAGCGTGTGCTTCAGATTCTAATTCATTGGAGTGGTTTAAGTTTGGTAGTAATAATGAAGTATCATTATCTCTAAAGTAGATAAAGGCACTTCTAGGATATCTCGATTCTAAATCTTTATTATAGTCAAAGCTTCTATTGATATTTCGTTTATATCCTTGCTCTACCCAGCCTACAATAGTATTACCATTGTCTGAAATTCCAGTAGCTTCTGAATTATAATAATCATTATTATCTGGGTTTATTCTGCTAGGAATAATGGTTTTGTTCTCTTTTGTATCGAAAATAAATGCTTGTCTAAGTAGTCTTTGATTTCGCTCATTTTTATACTTTACTCTATCTTCTAACCAGCCTACTGCAATATTATTTTTTGACATTGCATTTATTTTTGCGTCACCATGTTCTGATTTTGAAATAAAATTAATAGTGTTGTTAATTGAGTCATAAATAAAAGCAGGTTTACTTTCTGAAATAGATGATGTTCTGTTTAACGTGCCATATAAATATTTCCCATCAAAAGAAACACCTGTCAAAATAGGTTTTCTATCTATAATATCATTAATAAAATCTAAATTTAGGAAAGATTTAAATCTGTTTTTTTCTAAATGATTATTTATGTCCGTATTTTCAATATCTTTTAGTGAGATTGTTTTTTTAGTTTTATTATCATAGATAAAGTAGGACATTTTATTATAAGGAAGATAACCATTGTTAGCTTCTTTTATGGTTTCATACTCTGTTGAATAATCAGCGTAAAGGCTAAATCTACCATCTTTTGTTGTAAGGAAATAATCTTCCTTATCATAATAAGTATCTTCTTTTGAATTAAATTGATGAACCGTTTTTAGATAAGTATCATAGATAAAAAATCGTTTTAATATATTTTTTTCTTTATTTTTAAGATGATTTCCATGAGCTGTAATGTAACGGCCATCTTCTGATAACGAAAGGAAATTTATATTACTATAATGTTCAATTTCTAAACTTTGGAAATTAACCCCAGCATCATAACTTATACTGTTTTTATTATTGTTAGATAGAATAATAATGTTTGAATATTTTGATGATAATATTGTTGGCGTTGTTTTAGATGATAGCTTTCCGTGATGATAAAAATTATTTGGTAGAGTTAAGTTATTTTTATTTACTTCATAAAATTTAAAATCAATAGGAGATGTTTCTATTAATTCGTAAGTGATATATTTAGAGTAACTTAATGAAGGGGTGACTATTAGCGATATAATAATTGAAGTTTTTAATTTCTTTCTATTTATAAGCATAAGGAATGACTCCGTCTATTTTGCAGGTTTTTGAAGATTAATTTGAACGTATAAACCTGTCAATATTAGAGTGTTTTATTTAAAAAATTTTATTTTAATTATTTTAGATATTATTAGTTTTTAATTTGTTTTATTTTATTTAATATATTTTTATTATGAATATATGTTAGGTGTTTTTATGAATGTGATGTTTCTTTTATTAAGTTCTATTTTCAGTCGATTAATATCATCTTTATTGGCGGATTGCCAATTTACAGCTTCTCCATAAACACCATGTTGATGAAATGCATTAATACGAATCAATACAGATTCACCAAGTGAATTAATAAACTGCGAAAGTAATTCAATATTTTCTAAATAATCGGTTTTTTCTGGAATATATAAAAGACGTAATTCTGTAAGTAATTTATTATTAGCTAACCATTTGATTGATTCTTTAATCCGCTGATTTCCTCGCCCAGTTAAATAAATATGGATATCTTCATCCCAGCTTTTTAAATCAATCATGGCTCCATCCATAAAAGGGGCGACTTTTTGCCATCCATTAAGAGAAAGAGTGCCGTTACTGTCAATTAAACAAGTCAGATGTTTGAGATCAGGTGCTTCTTTGATTGCTTTAAAATAATCAATTAAAAAAGGTAGTTGCAATGTTGATTCACCACCGCTGACTGTCACCCCATTAATAAATGCTGCATATTTTCGTGTAATAACCATTAACTCATCAACAGTATAGGTTAAGGTCATTGGACTTGATTGCCGTGGGCATTGCTGAATACAAGTGTCACACTGTTCGCAACTGGTACTGTTCCAACTCATGACACCATTTTGCAGTGAAAGTGCTTGCTGTGGGCACGTTGGAATGCAGTCACCACAATTGTCACAGATCCCCATGGTGTAGGGATTGTGGCAATTTTTGCACCGCAGATTACATCCTTGTAGAAAGATAGCCAGACGATTGCCTGGACCATCAACACAAGAGAAGGGGAGTATCTTATTTATCGAAGCGCATCTGCTGTTCATGACTGATAACTCGTGGTTTTCGTTCAGCAATATGACAGTTTGCTGTGGCTTCATCACCTAACCAAGTAGTATTAAGACGAGAGCCTTCTTCTTTATATTTTTTCAAATCAGATAAGCGCACCATGTAACCCGTTACACGAACGAGATCATTTCCACCCACATTGGCGGTAAATTCTCTTAGTCCAGAGGAAAATGCCCCTAAACAGAGTTGCATTAGGGCATCAGGATTCTGTTTGATGGTTTCATCCACGGTTAAAATATCGCTGATCCCTGAGGTATAAAATTGATGGTGAGGAGCAACCGTCATTAAGTGGGTAACAGGATCAGGCTCTTTACCATAAGGGATACGAGTCGCAGGCGTTGTGCCGATATCAGAACTGATACCCGATTGAGCATGTAACATCGCTCGGTGGTTCCAGCCGTATTTTACGGGAGTTTCTGTAACAAATTGTGCCAGTTTCTCGCTGATCATATAGCTAAGTTTATTGGCAGATTCATTATCGCCATAAGCAGCATTTTTACCTTCTTTTTCAAGTAAAAGCGCTACTGCTTCAGCCATTCCATAAATACCAAACATCGGCGCAAAACGATCAGGCGAGATCAACCCTTCTTCAACTAAGAAACTTTGTTTAAAGAAGTTAGATTTTTCATAGAGAAACTCACAACGAGCATCAATGATCTCAATCTGTTTTTGCATATAAAAAGGCAATACATTATTAAGAAAATCGAGGCTATTTTGGCTACGCTGTGCAACCTCTTTAAGGTTTATACGCACTAAGGTGCTGCCACCACCACTTTGAGGCAGCGAGTTATAACAACTCACAATGCCGTATTCATCTTTGCCAAATACCGCATCTTGCAGCGTACCATTCGCAATGTGGGGTTTACTGCTGTGGCAAATATTGGTGATAGCTTGGTGAAGTAAATCAGCAGGCGTTGATTTCGCATCATAAATAAACGTGAGATTAGGTGCGACTTGCTGAAGTTCAACATCCACTTTAAGAATTAGACGCGTAAGAACAGAGTCTTCAGGGCCGATATTGGCGTGCATAAAGGCATCTGGTAGCGTTCTATCAAGATAGCGCCAGAAATGTTTTAATTTAGGGTAAAGCTGTTCTTCGGTCAGTTCGCCAACATAAGGCAATAAGATTTTATCAATGCGCCCTAAATAAACAGGCATAGAGGTTACAGAAGGAACATGATGATAAAGAATAGTCAGCATGTTTAAAGCATCATCAAAATCTTGCGCAGGTTCCAGTTCTAAATAGCGAGAGCCTTGTGCTAAAAACTTCGCATAATCGGGTAAGACATAACGCGGTTTATAAGGGGCGTGACCTTCATACATATCACAGATAACCCGTTCATTAAGCGCTTTAGCTGCATCCTCAGGAAGTGAGGGATAAGGCAACATATTTTCAGCTTCTAAAGCGAGAAAATGACGTTTTTGTTCAGGGGAAAGGGTTGGGTTTTCTACGATTTGTTGACAACGTTGGATAACAGATTGTTCAGTCATAACCACCTCAGTACTCAAAGAGCCAGAAAAAGATTTAAAACCTATCTTTTTAGGTTAATGACTTGATTAGAATTTACCGTGACTTTAAACAAAACCCCTTTAAAGATTAAGGAAATAGCACGAAAATACGTATAAATTAGATATATCTAAATAAAGTTATGGTTAGCTAGAAATAAAAAAAGTGAGCTCAGCTAATGAATAACTCAACCCACTTAGTGACTTCTTAATGTAATAAAAATCTATGGCTTATCTGTTTTATTCTCGGTGTCGTTATCTTTCTCTTCATCACCCTCATTTTCTTCTACTTCCTCTTTTTCAGTACGAGGCGGTAAGTTGGCAGTTAATAAATAAGGTGATTGTTGCCAATGAACAGGGGTTAACTGAAGAAGGTTATGAGAAAGCAAAAAGCCAATTGCAAGCGCAACTAATAACATGACACGTAGTAAATTTGTCGTGTTATCGACTTGGCTTGATTCAGTGACAAGCTGGTGAGTATCCAGAGTGAGTCTTAAAAAGCCTTTGGGTTTATCTTTGCCCGGTACAGGTACAACAAGTTGGTGATTAAAAGAACCGCCACTCTTTTGCCCTTCTAAAGCTAATCGCTCTTTAACAGTGACATTTTCACCACTATGCGCTATTTGTGTACCATCTTCTAAATAGAGACTGGCATCAAGCACCCGACTATCATGAGTCAGATGATTTAAATTAGCCATAATGAGGGGATTTACGTTATCTTTGCTACTGTCATCTATATAAGTGGATAAAGAGAACGCAACTTGTTCTGCCAGCGTTTTTGCAAGCTCTTCAAACTGAGTAATACGGGCGTGCTGATTTGCACGGCTAAAATAAGACGCGCCTTGCATAAGAAATGCCAATAGTGCGATACAAATCAGTATAATCGCCGTTTTTTGTAGTTTGAATTTTAGTTTGTCTTTAAGCATGTTCATCCTTTTGCGTAAGCAAGTATGTGCATGTTGCCAGATGAGTCAGAGATAGAATAGGCTGAATAACGATTATTTTGTTCAGACAGGGGAAAACAGGAGAATAAGTATGTCAAATAGTCTGACCTATTGCTATTTACCGGATGAAATCCGTAAATGGCCAGGTCTGCCATTATCACTCAGCGGTGAAGAGGTAATGCCACTAGATTACCGCGCTGGCGATAGTGGGTGGTTACTTTATGGACGTGAACTTGATAAGAAAAGAATAAGCGAGTTCCAACATAAATTAGGTGTGGCAATCGTAGTGGTTTCTTCATGGCGCATTGATGATTACCAAGTTGTGCGTATTGCAGGTAGCCTAACTCGCCGAATCCGCCGTTTATCCGATGAATGTGGCCTAGATGTCGTTCCTCTAGGTGAAATTCCTCGTTTACGCTCTCCTGGGCTTTTAGTGATGGATATGGATTCAACGGCTATTCAAATTGAATGTATTGATGAAATCGCCAAACTTGCTGGAGTAGGTGATAAAGTTGCTGCGATAACAGAGCGAGCAATGCAAGGTGAAATGGATTTTAGTGAAAGCTTAAAACTCCGTGTTGCTGAGCTTAAAGGTGCGGACGCTTCTATTTTACAAAAAGTGATGGATGATTTGCCTCTTATGCCGGGGTTAACGAGCTTAGTTCGAAAACTTCAGGCAATGGATTGGCATATTGCTATCGCATCTGGCGGTTTTACTTATTTTGCTGATAACTTAAAACAAAAATTACGTTTAGTGGCTGCTGTTGCTAATCATCTTGAAATTAAAGATGGCAAACTAACAGGTAAAGTTAAAGGTCCTATTGTTGATGCGAAATATAAAGCGCAAGTCCTTGCTCGTTTAGCTAAGGATTTAGAGATCCCAATAGAGCAAACAATTGCCATTGGTGATGGTGCAAACGATCTTAAAATGTTGAGAAAAGCAGGGCTAGGTATTGCTTATCATGCAAAACCTAAAGTATATGCTCAGGCGAAAGTGGCGATCCGCCACGCTGATCTAATGGGTGTATTGTGCATTTTAAGTGGTGGCTTAAAACACGAAGAGCGCTAAAGGCGTTTTTCTAAAATAGTTATTGTTGGGAGAGAAGTGTGGCAAAAGCAGCAAAAAGAGCGTTTGTATGTAATGAATGTGGTGCAGATTATCCTCGCTGGCAAGGACAATGTTCTGCTTGTCATGCATGGAATACAATTACAGAAGTGCGCCTTGCAGCAGCCCCTTCTTCCCGCAACGACCGTTTTAGTGGATTTGCGGGTGATGCAAAAGGTGTTAGCCGTGTTCAAAAACTATCGGAAATTAGCCTTGAAGCGTTACCTCGATTCTCCACAGGATTTAAAGAGTTTGATCGTGTATTAGGTGGTGGTGTTGTTCCCGGAAGTGCCATTTTAATCGGGGGAAGCCCCGGCGCAGGTAAGAGTACTTTATTGCTACAAACCATGTGCCGTTTAGCGACTGAAATGAAAACACTGTATGTCACAGGTGAAGAGTCGCTACAACAAGTCGCTATGCGCGCTCATCGATTAGGTTTACCGACAGCAGAACTGAATATGTTGTCAGAAACCAGTATTGAACAGATTTGTTTAATTGCCTCACAAGAACAACCTAAATTAATGGTGATTGACTCTATTCAAGTGATGCATATGGCGGATATTCAATCTTCACCGGGCAGTGTTGCTCAAGTTCGAGAAACCGCTGCTTATCTGACTCGTTTTGCTAAAACTAATGATGTTGCCATTATTATGGTAGGTCATGTGACAAAAGATGGCACATTGGCAGGGCCTAAAGTGTTGGAACACTGTATTGACTGCTCAGTGATGTTGGATGGCGAAACAGACTCTCGTTTTCGTACTTTACGTAGTCATAAAAACCGTTTTGGTGCCGTTAATGAATTAGGCGTTTTTGCCATGACAGAACAAGGATTACGAGAAGTGAGCAATCCCTCAGCTATCTTTTTAAGTCGAGGTGATGAAGTTACATCGGGCAGCTCTGTGATGGTGGTGTGGGAAGGTACAAGACCTTTGCTGGTGGAGATCCAAGCCTTAGTTGACCACTCAATGTTATCCAATCCACGCCGTGTTGCAGTGGGATTAGAACAAAATCGACTGGCTATTCTACTTGCTGTTTTACATCGCCATGGCGGATTACAAATGTCTGACCAAGACGTTTTTGTGAATGTGGTTGGTGGGGTAAAAGTGACAGAAACCAGTGCAGATTTAGCCTTGTTATTATCATTGGTATCAAGTTTTCGTAATCGTCCTTTACCGCGTGATTTAGTGATATTTGGTGAAGTAGGGCTTGCGGGAGAAATTCGACCTGTACCTAGTGGACAAGAGCGTATTGCAGAAGCAGCAAAACATGGATTTAAACGGGCAATTGTACCTAGTGCAAATATGCCGAAAAAGAATCCACCTGATATGAAAGTGTATGGTGTGAAGAAGCTGTCAGATGCGTTATCTGTCCTTGATGATTTGGAAGATTTCTAAAGGAGAAAAGTATGGGTTCTTTTGATTATATCAAACAGGCTATCAGAAAAAATGGATATACTTTACAACAAGTTGCTGATGAAAGTGATATGACGAAAGGCTATCTTAGCCAATTGATTAATAATAAAATCAAGAGTCCCAGTGCTCAAAAGATGTCGGCATTACACCAATTTTTAGGGTTAGAATACCCAGTGAAAAAGAAAACTATCGGTGTGATTTTTGGCAAATTTTATCCTCTTCACACAGGACATATTTATTTAATTCAACGCGCTTGTAGTCAAGTTGATGAATTGCACGTCATTTTATGTCATGACGAGCCTCGTGATAAAAACCTATTTATCAACAGTGCGATGTCACAACAACCGACAGTCAGTGATAGATTGCGCTGGTTATTACAAACCTTTAAATATCAAAAAAATATCCGTATTCATGAGTTTGATGAACACGGTATAGAGCCACAGCCTCACGGTTGGGAAATGTGGAGTGAGGGGATCAAAACATTTTTACGTGAAAAGCAAATAACCCCCGATTTTATCTATACCAGTGAACGGGAAGATGCGGATCAATATAATGCTTTCTTGGGTATTGAAACGGTATTGATTGATCCTGAACGCTCATTTATGAATATCAGTGGCAGTCAAATTCGCCAAGCACCTTTTAAATATTGGGAATATATTCCAACAGAAGTTAAACCCTTCTTTGTGCGCACAGTGGCGATTTTGGGTGGCGAATCCAGTGGTAAATCAACGTTAGTGAATAAGCTTGCCAATATTTTTAATACGACGAGTGCATGGGAATATGGTCGTGATTATGTATTTTCTCACCTTGGTGGCGATGAAATGGCATTACAATATTCCGACTACGATAAAATTGCTTTAGGACATGCTCAATATATTGATTTTGCTGTTAAATATGCAAATAAAGTCGCTTTTGTTGATACGGATTTTGTCACAACACAGGCATTCTGCTTGCGTTATGAAGGTAAAGAACATCCCTTTGTTCAAGCCCTGATTGATGAATACCGTTTTGATTTAGTTATTTTGCTAGAAAATAATACGCCGTGGGTAGCAGATGGTTTGCGTAGTTTAGGTAGTGATAAAGATCGTCGCCGTTTCCAAACCTTACTAATGGAAATGCTCGATAAAAACAATATCGAGTATATTAAAGTTAACTCACCTGATTATGACGAACGCTTCTTAAGTTGCGTTGAATTAGTCAGAGAATTATTGATGATGCAATCAAAGCATATTGAGTGAATACATTAATATAAAACGCCTTATGGGGCGTTTTATATTTTAGAATAAAAATAATCACTGTTCTCAAAACTCAACGCTTTCCTCTCAGAGTAAATTCCTTTTATTTATTATTCTTTATCACTGATGCCCTATCAGAACAAAATCACTCACCAAAAGATAAAAATACATAAAAAAATCTGTCAAATAAGCTATCTACGTAATAATGCTATTTTTTTCAATAAGGTGAAAAAGGTTACTGAAAATTAATGCGGGGATCTCTATTATAGATAACAGGTATAGATTTATCGGTGTGTATTTCTTTTGCCATTAGGTGTGAGGAGTCACACTCTCTATCTTCATTCGCTCAAGTGAAGAAGCAGACTATTTTTCGTAAAAGGACAAGATAATGGCGCAACCTTCCCGTGTTTCACTTCATATCAAGAAAACAGTCATTTCGTTAGCGATTGCTGCTTTAGGTTTTACCGTCTCATCAAATGCATTGGCTTATCAAAAAGTTCATCAACCAGATAATAGCTATCAGCAGTATGTCTCTCAGCGCCAAACGGTTGATAGCTTGATCCAAGATGCATTAGATGCCTTTAAGTCACCAGCGCGTGTCTCTGATGCTGGTTTTACGGGAAAACTGCCATCAAATATGGAAATTGTGGCGCAAAAACTGCAACAAGCTTATAAATTAGAGCCTTATCGCCTCGATTTATTATTTAGTACTGCTAGCGCTTATATTTATAACAATGATGTTCCTCGTGCGATTACGATTTATAAACAGATCCTAGAAGCGGCTCCTGATGATATTGATGCGCTAATTTACGTCACTTCATGGACTCGTTTTGAAGGTAAAGACAAAGAGAGCGAAGCGTATTTCGCTAAATTGAAATCATTAAATCCAGCTAAAGCTGAAGAGATCAGCCGCTTCTTTGCACAAATTGATCGCGTAAGCACAATGCCATTAAGTGATAAATTAACACAAACAGATTTAGCGAAATTAAATAAAACCAAAGATAACAACGCGATTGTGACATTGGGTTATGCATTAAATCCCGATGGTACAATGAACAAAATCTTAATTGAGCGTCTAAATAAAACCTTAGAAGTGGCTAAGCAATTGCCTGAAGCCATGATTGTCGTTACGGGTGGTGTGCCTAAAGCTCATCAAACAGAAGGTAAATTAATGGCGGATTGGTTGGTGAAAAATGGTATCGCACCAGAGCGTATTTTCCAAGAGAACTATGCGCGCACAACCGTCGAAAATGCGTTATTTAGTCGCTATGCCTTAACCAAACATCGTATTAAAACAGCCGTTATTATTAGCTCTGGTAGTCATGTTCGTCGTGCAGATGCGATTTTCACGCTTGCAAGCTGGCAAAGTGGCCCAAGTGACATTACTTATCTAACGGTTGTTGCACCAGATAAGCCATTAGCTGAATTACAAAAGGCAAGTAAATCAGATATACAAGGTATTTATCGTGATGGCTTAAAAGCGCTAGGATTATGGAGTTTCCGTAGTTATCCACTAGAAGAGCGTTAATGGGAGCGTTTTAACGTTAATTAGCTTAGAAAGGAAGCCTCCTCAATAACAAAAATGATTGAGGAGGTTTTTATTATTTTTTACTGAGGTACTAAATTTATTATAAATTTGTACACGCTTAATTTTTATTGAATTGATAACAATTATCATTACTATTGATTCTCACAATAGTTAATAATGAGAAATAAAGTGAGAATTCCTCTGATGATATGCGCATTGATGGCCTCTTTTCCCAGTTTTGCTAGTTGCTTAGCAGTAACTGAAAATATAGAAATGACAGGTCAGTTTGATAACAACAATACGTTGTGTTTTACCGCTCATTTCGAAAGCCAACGTTATGTTGAATTAAACGCAAAAGGGATACAAAACCTACGGTTAGAGAAACAAGATGGCACTCATATTCGTAGTTTATTAAAGGATATTCCCGCTGATGGGCAACAAAAAGTACGCTTTTTATTACCTGAAACGGCAAATTATCAATTGGTTGCACAAGGTGAAGCTAAAAAACAGTGGCAATTCACGTTAACAACACAGCCTTATCAACCGTTAGATAAAGATGCCGGTATTGCACCAACAAGCCCCCGTTTACAAACACTCGCAAAACAGCTTAATCAACAAAATATTCAGGCGTTTTGGCAACAAATACGTCAGGAAGGCGCTCCTCTGATTGAGCCTTATGATAATGATAAAAAGCGAGTGACTTTTTTATGGCGAGGCGCAAAAAAGAATGTCTATTTATTGGGATCACCTGATGGTAATCATGATCCATTAACGCATTTAGCCAATAGTGATATTTGGTATCGTAGTTATATCGTGCCTAACGATACATTAATGCAATATAAGTTAGCGCCAGATGTACCTGTTATTGAAAATTCAGCACCATTTGAGCAACGTCGCGCAATTTTAACCACAGCACAAGCTGATCCGTTTAATTCCCAAAATTCTCCAAGTCAATCTGAGGATATCTATAATCACTTTTCGTTATTGTCGTTAGACAGTAAACGTGAATGCCAATTGCCTGATATTCTTGATAGAACAATGAAGGGTAAGACAGAGATTGTTCGTTTTCACAGTAAGATCTTAAATAATGATCGTGAAATCGCACTTTATCAGCCAGCCCAAAAAATGGAAATACCGCGGATCTTGGTCTTATTTGATGGTCAAACTTATCGTCGCCAATATGGTATTGATCGGTTTTTTGATAAACAGATCGAGGAAGGCAAATTGGCACCTATGATGATCTTATTTGTTGATAGCATTGATAGTGATCGCCGTAGTGTTGAGTTACCACCAAACCCTGATTTTTACCGTTTCTTAGCAGATGAACTATTTGTTTGGCTAGAAAAAGAGAAGGGCGTTCACGTATCTGGAGAGGAAACGATAGTATCTGGCTCAAGTTATGGCGGATTAGCATCTTCATGGGTCGCATTTAATCGCCCTGATCGCTTTGGTAAAGTGTTGAGTATGTCTGGCTCTTATTGGTGGACGCCTGAAAATGAAGAGCCTGAATGGCTTATTCGACAATTTGAGCAAGCAGATAGAAAGCCATTGCAGTTTTTCTTAGAGGCTGGGCTATTTGAAAGTCGGGGAGATAAAGGCGGAATTTTAAATAATAACCGTCACCTTAAGCAGGTTTTAGAGCAAAAAGGTTATCCGGTTCAATCACTCGAAATGGCCAGTGGGCATGATTATATTTCTTGGTGTGAAACCCTGTATTTGGGGGCTAAAGCATTAACCCAAGAGAATGACTAGTTTAAGGCCTCAACTCGATACCTCGCTTTAACAATATGCTTTAATACAACAGAAGCTTATACATGCATTCGCGGTATAAGCTTTTTGTTTGTCATTAACTTGTCATAAAGTTGTCATCGAAATCGCTTTTACTCTTCATTTCTCTGTCATTTAACTGCCGTAAGCTTTTCCTGACTTAAAACATTAATCCTGTTTTTTTTACTTTAGAGTGCAAGGAAAAAGCTATGTCTCATCGTTACCAACGTTCTATTTTATCCGTTATTGTAACAACGCTATTGGCTGGCGCGAGTTTCTCTTCTTTTGCAGCTCCCGTTGCTGCTGATGCAATTTTGGCACAAGATCGCGCAGCAAAAGGTAATATCACGGAATTTGGCGGTGCTCGCCGTATGACTCAAGATCAAACTGAGGCATTAAAAGCAGCTTTAAATAATAACCAAGCAAAAAATGTGATCCTCTTTATTGGTGATGGTATGGGGGATTCTGAAATCACTGTTGCGCGTAACTACGCGGAAGGTGCAGGTGGTTTCTTTAAAGGTATCGATGCCTTACCGATGACGGGTCAATACACACACTATGCTTTAGATAGAAAAACACAAAAACCTAACTATGTAACAGACTCCGCCGCTTCTGCGACAGCATGGGCTTCGGGTGTGAAAACTTATAATGGTGCATTAGGAATTGATGTGTTTGGTAAGGATCACCAAACTATTTTGGAATTAGCAAAAGCCAATGGAAAGGCAACAGGGAATGTGACGACATCGGAAATTCAAGATGCAACACCTGCGGCACTGTTTTCGCATGTGACAGGACGTAAATGCTATGGTCCCGTTGAGACTTTAGAAAAATGCTCAACAAACGCATTAGAAAATGGCGGTAGAGGCTCTATCTCTGAGCAACTTTTAGTGACTCGCGCAGACGTTACATTAGGGGGCGGAGCGAAAAGTTTTGCTCAGACTGCGGCTGCGGGTGAGTACAAAGGTAAAACATTAGAACAGCAAGCGATTGAACGTGGTTATCAAATCGTGAAGGATGCAAAATCACTGGATGCGATTACGTTGGCAAACCAAGATAAACCAGTATTAGGTTTGTTCCACGAGGGCAATATGGCTGTGGCGTGGGAAGGCCCTAAAGCGACATATCATGGTAATTTGAACAATCCACCCTTAGAGTGCAAACCTAATTCTAAACTTGATCCAAATGCGCCAACACTGGCACAAATGACCAAAAAAGCGATCGACTTACTGAAGAGCAATGAAAAAGGTTTCTTCTTACAAGTCGAAAGTGCCTCTATTGATAAGCAAGATCATAATGCTAATCCTTGCGGACAAATTGGTGAAACTGTTGCATTAGATGAAGCCGTACAAATCGGTTTAGATTTCGCTAAGCAAAACGGTGACACTCTGATTATCGTGACGGCTGACCATGCTCATTCAAGCCAAATTATTGAAGCAGATGTGAAATCAAGTGGCTTAACACAAGCGCTTATCACTAAAGATGGTGCAGTAATGGTGGTGAATTACGGTAACTCGGAAGAAGAATCCCAAGAACATACAGGGGCTCAGTTACGTGTTGCTGCTTATGGCCCACACGCTGCCAATGTGGTTGGGTTAACTGACCAAACAGACTTGTTCTTCACAATGCGTGATGCGATGGGTCTGAAATAAATTTAAGTTGAATTTATAGTCTGTCTGAACTTGTAGTCGAATTGCCTTACTAAATTGTTGTATTTTCGCGCGACTTAGAGAGATACCCTCTGGTCGCGTTTTTTTATTAATAATTTAGTCTATTTAAAATAAAATGATAATAAATCAATAGGTTATTTACAGGCTGATTTTGAAAGTTACACATTCTCTGCTATAATTAACAGAATTTACAAATTAATCTATGTAATATTCTCAACTTCTCCATTGATTATTGCACTTAAGTTGCAATATCTTTTTGTCTAATAACGCTCTACGTTATTAAGGCATTACCCGTAAAAAATCTTTTCTCAGATAGATTATCTGCTCGTGGTCTTTCTCTTTTTTATGAGATTGAAGGAGAACAGAGTCAAACAAACAACGATAAAAATAAGGTTATTCTTTCTATGCTGACACTGCTTCATTTACTCTCATCAGTCGCGCTTCTTGTCTGGGGAACACATATTGTTCGTACAGGCATTATGCGTGTCTTTGGTTCTGATTTACGCCGAATTTTAGGTAAAAGTATTAATAAGAAATCCAACGCTTTCCTTGCGGGGGTGGGAGTAACGGCATTAGTCCAAAGCAGTAATGCGACGGCACTTTTGGTTATCTCTTTTGTGACGCAAGGACTGATTTCGATTACACCAGCACTGGTTATTATGTTAGGTGCAGATGTGGGTACTGCACTTATGGCGCGAGTGTTAACCTTTGATCTCTCTTGGTTATCACCACTGCTTATTCTTGTCGGGGTGATCACTTTTCTAAGTCGTAAAAAAGAGCGAGTTGGGCAATTAGGGCGCGTAGGAATTGGTCTTGGTTTAATTATTTTAGCCTTACAACTGATAGTCACCTCTGCCGAGCCAATTACCCATGCCAGTGCGGTACAAGCTATCTTTACTTCATTAAGTGGCGATACTGTTTTAGCGCTTCTCGTGGGTGCTTTATTTGCGATGGTAAGTTACTCGAGCCTTGCCGCCGTATTATTAACCGCGACACTGAGTGCAACTGGGCTAATGCCTTTATATATCAGCTTATGCATTGTGATTGGTTCTAATATTGGTAGTGGTTTGCTGGCGCTAATGAGTAGTCGAGGTCAAAGTGTTGTTTCACGCCAAGTAGTACTAGGAAGTCTATTTTTTAAATTGATTGGTGCGCTATTGGTTTTACCTTGGATTACCATCATTGCAAATAAAATTCAGCAGTATGGATTTTCACCGGCTGAAGTCGTTATCTATTTTCATGTTATTTATAATCTTGTTCGCTGTATTTTGATGATCCCTTTTGTCGGTATAATGGCGAAATTATGTCAGCGACTTATTCCTGAATTACCGGTTACTGAATCTGAAATGGCGCCGCGGTATTTAGACCAATCCGCGATTGATACACCGTCGTTGGCAATTGCTAATGCGGTTAGAGAATCACTACGATTAGGTGATGTTATAGAACAAATGCTGCAACGTTTTACTGCATTAATGGAAGGCGATCGTCAGCAAAAAAGGGAAATTAGCCAGTTAGAAGAAGAGGTGGAATTACTCCACAGCAGCATTAAATTGTATATGGCACAAATTCAACAGCATGATCTAGGAACTGAAGATTCTCGACGTTGGGCTGAAATTATTGATACAGCGATGAATTTACAACAATCATCCGCTATCATTGCGCGTATGTCGGCTGAAGTGGTGAGTAAAGGTTTAAATCATCACTTATTTTTATCGGAGGAAGGACGTCGTGAATTACAGACACTCCTTGAGCGTCTGCAAAGTAATCTGAATCTGGCGATGTCGGTATTTGTTTCCGGCAATATGGAACATGCTCGTAAATTACGTCGAGCAAAGCATCGTTTCCGTTTACTCAACCAGCGTTACTCGTTTGCTCATGTAGAACGTCTTCATTTGCATAATATGCAAAGCATTGAAACCAGTTCTCTGCATACCAGTTTGCTCGGTGATATGAAACGGTTGAATTCCTTATTCTGTGCAGTGGCTTACCACGCATTAGAACGAAGTGAATCATCATCAGAACAGGTTAATCTTTAATAATGAAAAACAATATTCGTCAATTAACAAGAAATGAAATTCCACAAGTGTGGGAAATTGATAGAACTGAGCTTATTGAAAAGCTATATGTATTAAAAGACGGAACGTTGCATTTATCAGAACAACGCTTTGATATGAAAGGTTGGCCAGAAGGTGAAGCAGAGCATTACACTCCTGTTTTACTCGAAAGTTTTGACCGAGGAGCGCCTTTCTGGGGTGTTTTTAAACAAGGTCAATTGGTTGCAGCTGCGAGTGTTGATCCGCAAAAACGCGGTCAAAATGGTACTCTACTTCAACTCTCTTTTTTACATGTTAGCCACCAGCAACGTAGGCAAGGTTTAGCACGAATATTATTTGATTATTGTGTGGAATATGCGAAGAAAAAAGGGGCTGGTGGATTATATATCTCATCAACACCTTCTGAAAATAGTGTGAATTTTTATCAGCATTTAGGGTGTCGTTTAATTGATATTCCTGATCCTGAACTTTATGAAAGAGAGCCTGAAGATATTCATTTAGTCTTTCATTTTATCAAGTCAAATAATGCTTAGTTTCGTTTATTGATCAGTACAACACATAATAAAATTAAACGCCTTATCATGAAAATGATAAGGCTTTTTTTGTTTATGACACTAATGAATAGACATAACCCTTTAAAAAATAAGGATATAAAGTAAGTTTTTTCTTTATATAAGTTGATTTAGTATAGGTGTTATATATAATAATGAAAATCATTATCATTAATGGTGGGTTATTATGGCTAAACCAACACGTATATCTCCAGTGACATCTTGGACATCTCGCATTAGTTTATGGGAAATGTTGGCGGTTTCTTCTTTACTAACAGTGATCATGCATTCTATTGCAGGGACATCTGCCTTTACGCTGGTTTTAGTGGTTTCAATGCTGTTATCCACCTTGATGCTATTTCATAAAAAATTACAGATGTGGGTAATGATCCCCGCAGGTGTTGTATTGACCTACAGTTTTATGACACTTTTAGTCGCATATTATGGATAGAGAATAGAATATTCGGTGTGTAATAGAATGGGTGTTATCACAAGGAGAAAAAAGGGTTATTGAGTGGTGCGAAGAGGGGGACTTGAACCCCCACGTCCGTAAGAACACTAACACCTGAAGCTAGCGCGTCTACCAATTCCGCCATCCTCGCAGTCTTACTCAATTAATTGTGTCTGTTGGTGCGAAAGGGGGGACTTGAACCCCCACGTCCGTAAGGACACTAACACCTGAAGCTAGCGCGTCTACCAATTCCGCCACTCTCGCATTCAGACAGGAAGCGAATTTTATGCCTTTTATTTTTGGCGTCAATTATTTTTTATCAATAAATTATCTTAGTGATGAAAAATAAAACAGCGAGAGAAATACATAAAATAGATCGACTATATTTTTTTTAGAGCTAAGATTAATAATCATTACAAAAACCAATTTCGCAATACGTTCATGAGGTTTTTTATGAAAAAAATCAATATGTTGATTGTTATTTTATCTGTGATGATATCAAGTAATGTATATGCAGAAATCTTCAAAGATAAAACGGGTCAAGTTGTTGGCTCAACCCGTGCAGGTAGTAGCGGTGAGACCATTTACCTAAATAAAAGTGGTCAAGTCATTGGTTCATCCCGTACAAGTAGTAACGGTGAGATCACTTACCTAAATAAAAGTGGCCAGGTCATTGGCTCAGCCCGTACAGGTAGTAATGGTGAGACTACTTACCTAAATAAAAGTGGCCAAGTCACTGGCTCAGCCCGTACAGGCAGTAACGGTGAGACTACCTACCTAAATAAAAGTGGCCAAATCACTGGTTCAGCCCGTACAGGTAGTAATGGTGAGACCATTTACCTAAATAAAAGTGGTCAGGTTATTGGCTCAAAAAAATGATAACTTTCGCTTGAAAATGAAAGGATTTGTTATTAGATGACTGTTTTTAGACGTAAACTGAAGACCCCCAGTAGTTGGAAAATCAATTACTGGGAGGGCTTATAACAGGGCTTGTGATTAGTCTTTTTTAGTTGCTTGGTAAACTTTGAATTTACCTGTTGATGCAAGCACTTCGTGAGAGCCAAATACATGATCCAATATATCTGGATAAGGGATAAACGAATTCGCCACAATTCGTAATTTACCGCCTCTTTTCAAATAATTTGGTGCAAGACGAATGATATCTTCAGCTGCTTCATAGCTTGTGCCTAAACCATCATGGAAAGGCGGGTTTGAGATTATCCAATCATAAGTTTCTTCAATTGCTGAATAGACATTACTTGCAATCACTCGACCTTCTAATTCATTCACGTTTAAGGTGGCGATACTAGAAGAAATTGCTGCGGCATTCACATCACACAGTGTCAGTTTTAACATTGGGTTTTTCTTACCGAGTACAGTGGCGAGGACACCACAGCCACATGCCATATCCAGTAAGTCGCCAACCATTGCATCATCAAAAGTTGAAAGTAATAAGCGGCTACCCTCATCTAATGCATTTTGGCTAAAGACGCCCGGTAATGCCATTACAGTAAGATCATCATGGCGATAAGTTTGCCACCAGTTATTACGGTCAAACAGTGTTTGATATGTTTGAGTACCAAAAAATAAGCTGCAACGGCGTGCTGAATCTATTTTTTTTAGTTTAGCGATACCGTTCATTAATTCAGTGGCACTTTTAACACCGCTACGGTTTTCACCAACGATAAAGATTTCAGTACCCACTTGTAAGTTAGAGCAAAGGCTACGCAGTTGGAAAGTGGCTTCGTTTTTATTTTTAGGCCAAAAATAGATCAAGGTATTGCAATATTTCACAAAGGACTGATCTGCAACTAAACCGAAGAGTGCGTTATCACCCATTGATTTTAGTAATGGTAGCCACTGGTGATATTGGTTGGTATATGCTCTGACACTTTTCGCCTGAATTTGCGCCGCGAAAGTATCTTGAAGATCACCTGCAATAAGTACATGCCTGTCTGCGAAATGATCTAGGTGACGAAGAATAACTTCGCTAGCAGGGGACAGTGAGGACATTATGATTATTACTCCTTAAAAAACATGAGACGCATGATATCAGATATAAAGAAACCGACGCTATTTATTGGCGTAGTTTATGCCCTCTGATACTATGTACCGTTGTTCTACACTTGATAGGTAAGCATAATGAGCCGTAAAGACAGAATGTTATCCCAACTTGGAATTCGTCAGTGGGTACTTCGTAAGCCTGCTGTGTTAAAAGGCGAGCATTCTGTTCAATTTCCGGATACAACACGTTTACTTATCATTACTGATGATACCGTTGATCTAAATAACGGGCTTTTCTCTGATATTTTTAGCGCCATGGGGATAGATAAAGACGAAATCTATTGTATTACAACAGATGATGTGAGCATGCTCACAGAATCATTTGATCTTCCCTGCTGGTTATTAGGCACTGATCTCATACTTCCCTCTGAATATACTTCTCTGAGAAGCCCTTCATTACATCAGTTATATTTTGATGCTGATGCAAAACGCGATCTTTGGAAACAAATCTATCAATATGAAGACCATTTCACTCTTAAACCCTGCTGATTTACCTTTAGCATGGCAAATTGAAAAATTAAGTCATTCATTCCCTTGGAGTGAAGAAACATTTTATAGTAACCAAGGAAGTCATTATTTTAATCTGAAAATTTGCATTGATAATATTATTGTAGGTTTCGCAATTACGCAATTAATATTAGATGAGGCAACACTTTTTAATATTGCAATCCATCCTGATTATCAGGGGAAAGGTTACGGCAAAGCTCTTTTATTAGAACTGATTGAAACACTTGAGAAAAAAAATATCACTACCTTGTGGTTAGAGGTGCGAGAATCCAATGAAAAAGCGTTCAATCTCTATGAATCTATTGGATTTAATTTCGTTTCAAAACGCAAAAACTATTACCCAACAAAGACGGGGAATGAAGATGCGATTATCATGGCTTATCCTATTTCTTTCTAATTAAATCTTTATTTAAGTTAAATTTAAAACGCCTTCTATTAGGCGTTTTTTTTATTTTATTTGAAGTATGAAAATTTTATTTTTTATTAATTGTATTTAAAATTTATCTTTATTTTTACTTAATGTAAATTTATCAAGTTAATTTCACTTTTGTCATTGTTTAATTTTAAAACGTTAGGTGATTATAACAGTGTTAAAAAGGTGAATAGTATTTGAAATAAGTAAATTGAGTATTTGTTTTTGTTTTAAATAAAGTGATTAGTCTCTAAATATAGACAAAATTAAATCTAAATAAAGGTGTATTTATATAGGATCTTATATTCAATCCCGATTTTAACCGAAAATAAATAGGCTAATTCAGGGCTTTATTAATGGTATTGGTTTTTTTAATAGCAGAGTAGTCAATCAACAACTCTCAATGCACTTGCTACATTTATAAATCAAACCATGACATTCTTCACAGAACAAATGGCTAACTGGGTTAGAAATTGTAGATCTTTGTATGTAATGCATACAGAAAAGAAGAGTGGAAATTTGCTGTACAAGGTTGATTGGTTGAAATCTATGCAATATAATCTCTTTTGGTACGGAAAAGATACGTACAAAGGAGATTATATGGCAACAACACGTCTTGATATTCGGCTTGACGAAGAGATAAAAGCAAAAGCTGAAAAAGCATCAGCGTTGTTAGGGCTTAAGAGTTTAACGGAGTATGTTGTTAGGTTAATGGATGAAAATGCAACACAGGTCATTTTGCAACACGAAAGTATTGAAGTTAAAAATGATATTTTTGATGAGTTTCTAACAGCTTGTGATAATGCTAAAGCCCCTAACCAAGCACTTATTGATGCAGTCCAACTTGCAAATAAAAGTGGTATTAAGTGAGTATAGGCAAAGAGTTTGAAGAATTATGTAAGCTAAAACATGATAGGACGTCGTTTGATTGTGGGGAAGTGGAGCTTAATACATTTCTTCAAACCCAAGCAATTAAGCATATGCAAGCTGGGATAAGCCGGACAATGGTTTTACCCAGCAAACAGTTGTTGGATAATCAAAAATACTCGATATGTGCATTTTACAGCATAACGCCTAGTGCTATACATCGAGAAACATTACCAACAAGTTTAGCCAAAAAGCTCCCTCGTTATCCTATACCTGTTTTTTTACTTGCTCAGTTAGCTGTGCATAAAGATTTTCATGGCGTTGGTTTGGGGAAAATAAGCCTTGTTCGTGCGCTTCATTATTTGTGGAAGGTAAATACCTATATGAGAGCGTATGCAGTCGTTGTTGATTGCTTAACTGATGCCTCAAAATCATTTTATGCAAAGTTTGGCTTTGATGTTCTTTGTGAGCATAATGGGCGAGTTAGAATGTTTCTTCCGATGAAAACGATAAAACAGCTTTTTGAATAAGCTGATTCATCTCTCGCCAATAAAGCACCATAATACAGTGAGATCATAATTGATGAATGTTATTACCTATCACGAACACTAGGCATCACTCCCTCAAGCAGATAAAATAGTAACCATTGATTGTTTATACAGACAAGATAGGCGAAAATAAGCGCCAATTAAGATTAACTTACGGGTTGAATGTCTTTTATAGTCACTTTAATTATTACTTATCGCAATATATCAGTGCCTTACATTCTCTCGTCTATCAACCAGAAGATCACCATTGATGTCTAATCCTATTTTTCAGCAAGAAGTTGCTCGTCGTAGAACTTTTGCCATTATTTCCCACCCCGATGCGGGTAAAACAACCATCACTGAAAAAGTGTTGTTATTCGGACAAGCAATTCAACGTGCAGGAACCGTAAAAGGCCGTGGTTCAAATCAGCATGCAAAATCTGACTGGATGGAAATGGAAAAACAACGTGGTATTTCTATTACAACCTCAGTCATGCAGTTCCCTTATGCCGATTGCTTAGTTAACTTATTAGATACCCCAGGGCACGAAGACTTCTCTGAAGATACTTATCGTACTTTAACCGCAGTTGACTGCTGTTTAATGGTAATTGACTCCTCTAAAGGGGTTGAAGATCGTACTCGTAAGTTAATGGAAGTAACACGTTTACGTGACACTCCAATTCTGACTTTTATGAATAAACTCGACCGTGATATTCGTGATCCAATGGAAGTCATGGACGAAGTTGAAACAGAATTGAAAATTGCATGTAGCCCTGTGACTTGGCCTATTGGTTGCGGAAAACTCTTTAAAGGGGTTTATCACATTCTTAAAGATGAAACCTATCTTTATCAAACAGGTCAAGGTCATACTATTCAGGATTCTCGTGTCATTAAAGGGTTAGATAACCCAGAGCTTGATGAAGCTATTGGTGATGATTTAGCAAGCCAATTACGTGATGAATTAGAGTTGGTATTAGGTGCATCTCATGAATTTGATCATGAAGCATTCTTAGCTGGCGAATTAACTCCCGTGTTCTTTGGTACTGCATTAGGTAACTTTGGTGTTAACCATATGCTTGATGGCCTTGTAAAATGGGCACCAGCACCAATGCCTCGTCAAACTGATATGCGTGAAATTACCGCTTCTGAAGAGACGTTCACAGGTTTCGTCTTTAAGATCCAAGCCAATATGGACCCTAAACACCGTGACCGTGTTGCATTCCTGCGTGTTGTTTCAGGTATGTATGATAAAGGCATGAAGTTACACCAAGTCCGCATCAAAAAAGATGTGGTGATTTCTGATGCATTAACCTTTATGGCAGGCGATCGTTCTCACGTAGAACATGCTTATCCAGGGGATATCATTGGTCTTCATAACCACGGTACAATCCAAATTGGTGATACCTTTACTCAAGGTGAAATCCTGAAATTTACCGGTATTCCAAACTTTGCGCCTGAGTTATTCCGCCGTATTCGTTTACGTGATCCGTTAAAACAGAAGCAGTTACTTAAAGGATTGGTACAGTTATCAGAAGAAGGTGCTGTACAGGTCTTTAGACCACTGGCAAATAACGATTTAATCGTAGGGGCGGTGGGTGTACTTCAGTTTGATGTAGTTGTTGCAAGACTTAAGAGTGAATATAACGTTGAAGCAATTTATGAATCCGTTAACGTTTCAACAGCTCGCTGGGTTGAGTGTAATAACGAGAAAAAACTCGAAGAGTTTAAACGTAAAAATGAACAAAACTTGGCACTTGATGGCGGCGATAACTTAACTTATATCGCACCAACGATGGTTAACTTGAATTTAACGCGTGAGCGTTATCCTGATGTTGAGTTTCATCAGACGCGTGAACACTGATACTCGTCTTACTCGTCATACTTCAAGGTGTAGCGTTGTTGACGGCGTTCATTCGCACTAGTCACATACTTGTGTATGCTCCTAGCGACTCATTTACTTGTCGCCTAGCTACAACTTGAATTATTTAGAGTAATGGCATTGGCATACTTACAGTTGTAACTTGAATTATTTAGAGTATGTAATCTAATGAAAAGGCTATATATTTTAATATAGCCTTTTTTGTGTTTTTACTTTTTTAAGTGTTTGTAGCCAATAAATCTTAGTAATAAACTCGTTTTTCTTTGTTAAATCTACTCTGCATATCACTAATATCCTGCCAAAAAGCCCTTCTCCATTTGGAATTACTCTCTTTTTTTTCTGTTAACATTGTGCCCGTTTTTATACTTATTTATAAATATATGTAAAATTTCTTATAGTTTTATTTGTTATTATTAGAATAAAATTATTAGGATTAGTCTTTATTTGTTATTTTTTACTTTATTTAACTCAAATAGCTTATTAGTGTAATAGCTTAGATTGTTAAAATTTTGTAGTACTTCATAAAAATACAGATATTAAAACACACATATTTCCTATCGCAGTTATTGTGATTAGGGGGAGAGCAATGAAACAATATAAAACGCTAAAATTAGCGTTAGTGATGTCAATGGGCTTAGCTGTTGTTAGTATGGGTGCATCAGCTGAAACATCGTGGTATAGCGAAATTAATAACAGTGGAAATAACACGGGTTATTATTTAAGTGATACTTCCATCTCGAATAAAATTAAAGATACGCTATTACCAATGCAAGATATTGATAGTGAAAATATTTCTATTCGCACTGAGTTTGGGCATGTCTTTCTTTCAGGTTTTGTTGATAGTAAAGCACAAGAAGAAAAAATCTTACAAATTATTGAAAAGATTGAAGGTGTTAAAAGCGTAGACTCAGATGTAAATATCAAATCATAAACATGATTTTCTTTTGTATTCGTCATATTCCAAGAAGATATTGTCTAATTTATTTGTATGAATACGTAAAAATAATGACGTCAAAAAGATGTGCGGGTATCCTTTAATAAGTTGTATAAAGGAGACATTATGGGGAAGTATATACCTGTCACATTAAATAATATTACGGCACTTGAATTTCAATCCTCACTACCACAAGGCAAAGTGGCTTTAGTTTGTGAAGGCGGAGGTCAACGCGGGATCTTTACTGCGGGTGTCCTTGATGAATTTATGCGATCACAATTTGATCCCTTTGATATTCTACTTGGAGTGTCTGCGGGAGCACAAAATTTATCTGCTTTTGCCTGTGGTCAGCGTGGATATGCACGTAAAATTATTAATCGTTATACAACCAATAATCAATTCTTCAATCCTATTCGTTTTGTCCGTGGTGGCAATTTACTCGATCTTGATTGGTATATAGATACAACAGCCAAAGAAATGCCTCTTGATATGCCAACAGCACTACGCCGTTTTGATGCTGGGCGTGAGTTTTATATGGTGGCAAGTCGTTCTGATAATTTTCAGGCAAATTATTTTCAACCAGATGAACCGACTTGGCTTGAGATAATCAAAGCGTCCAGTGCTATTCCTGCTTTTTATCGTAATGGTGTCTTATTTCATGATGTTGTTTATCATGATGGTGGGATCAGCGATGCTATTCCTGTGAGAGAAGCTTATCGACGAGGTTGTCGTACTATTGTCGTTGTTCGTACTGTTCCTTCTGAATACCAATACACAACAGAGTGGGTTGAGCGTATGGGAAAATGGTTTGAAAATAGCCGTTTACAGCGCTTTATGGAGATGGCTCAAGTACATATCGAAACCTATACCGAAACAATTAAATTTATCCAATCCCCCCCAGAAGATGTTGTGGTTATTGAAATTTATCCACCAACGACATTGCAATCTAGTGCATTAGGAAGTCGTTTAAGTGCATTAAATCATGATTATCATGTGGGTAGACGTTGTGGCCGCTATTTTTTGGCGACAATTGGTCAGCACTTTTCTAAGAAAAAATTCAAACAGCACGATAAAAAAGTCTTTAGCTTATTTGAACAAGAAGCAAAGGCGGATAAAGCAGAGAATGCTTCTATTATTCAACAAGGAACTCGAAGCGTACATCCTGATGTGAGGCAAATTCAGAATGAATAAATTTATTGATACTCACTGCCATTTTGATTTCCCAGTTTTTTATGATGATATTGCCAATAGCTTGTCATTAGCGCATCAAGCTCATGTTGAAAAAATAATTATTCCTGCCGTTGCCCGTTGGAATTTTGATGTTGTTGCTGAGCTCGCTAATAATCATCATCAATTATATTGTGCATTGGGGTTACACCCTTTATATATTGAAGAGCACACTGAACAACATCTATTGGAATTAGAACAAAAATTAAAAACAGCTTCTCGTTGTGTCGCCATTGGAGAGATTGGGCTTGATGACTATATGGAAAATCCTCAGCTAGAGAAGCAAGAGGCATTTTTAATTGCACAGCTTAAGTTAGCGATTAAATTTGATTTACCCGTGATCCTACATTCACGTAAAACCCACGATAAACTAAGTGCGCTTTTACGCCGTTATGATGTGCCTCGTAAAGGGGTTATTCATGGTTTTGCAGGAAGTCTGCAACAGGCAGAAAAGTTTATTCAGCAAGGCTATTTTATTGGCGTTGGTGGAACCATTACTTATGAGCGAGCACAAAAAACTCGCCGTGCAATTGCCTCGTTACCGCTAGAATATCTGTTACTAGAAACAGATGCACCTGATATGCCTGTGAGTGGTTTTCAAGGTGAACCTAATCGTCCAGAACGTATTCAGAACGTTTTTTCCCAACTCTGTGAGCTACGTCAAGGATCACCAGAGGTGATCGCAGAGCAACTCTATCTCAATAGCCTACAATTATTTGGGCTCAACAATATTACCTAGCGCTTGAATGAAAATGCGGTTTATCTAAAGGTTAAAAACACCCCTTATTTTAATCTTATTAATATGAATAGGGCGTTTGTTTATTCCCTCGATTTAAGATTGAAAATACGTTTTGTTAATCCCAAGCGCATTTTTTCTAATTAGCCTGTTCAACAAATGCGTTTTCTTTCTTGTTTATGTGATCAACTTCTCATTTGTGACTTTTGTGTTACTTTTTTCAGACTCTATTTGTGATGGATATTGAGGGTTCTTTTCTTAGACTAGGTATAATTATCCGGCAAAAAGAGTCAATAAGCTCTGGCAAGGGCATTATTGATAATCCATTAAATTTTTATGTGAACAGGGATCCTTCAATGCAACTCATTATGAGCTTGGTCGGAATGGTAACATTAATATTGATAGCCATTCTGTTTTCCAGCAATCGACGTGCAATTAGACTACGTACAGTTGGTGGCGCATTCCTTATTCAGATTGGCTTAGGTGCCTTCGTTCTTTATTCTGACGGTGGTCGCGAGGTACTTCTTGCGGTTTCTGATGGCGTTAAGAATGTTATTGATTACGGCAATAATGGGATGAGCTTCCTATTCGCAGGCCTAGTATCAGATAAAATGTTCGAGTTGTTTGGTGGTGGCGGCTTCGTATTCGCCCTACGCGTACTACCTGTTATCGTGTTCTTCTCTTCATTAATTGCAGTGCTGTATTACCTCGGCATTATGCAAATAGTTATTAAAATTCTGGGTGGTGGCTTACAAAAAGTACTTGGCACATCACGAACAGAATCTATGTCTGCAACTGCAAATATTTTCGTTGGACAAACCGAAGCACCACTTGTTGTTCGCCCTTATATTGCAAGAATGACAACCTCAGAACTCTTTGCGGTTATGTGTGGTGGTTTAGCCTCTGTTGCGGGTTCAGTACTCGCTGGATACGCGAGTATGGGCGTACCGTTGGAGTATCTGATCACAGCATCCTTTATGGCAGCTCCAGGTGGTTTACTCTTTGCTAAATTGCTGATCCCTGAAACAGAAACACCGGATGATCAAAAAGATGCGCTGGATAAAATGGCGGAAGACGAAAAACCTGCCAATATTATCGATGCCGCTGCTGCGGGTGCCTCTTCAGGTTTACAACTTGCGCTTAACGTCGGTGCTATGTTACTTGCTTTCGTTGCATTGATTGCATTAGTTAATGGTATCCTTGGTGGTATTGGTGGCTGGTTTGGTTATGAAAATTTCTCATTAGAACTAGTGCTAGGTTGGGTATTTGCACCAATTGCTTTCCTGATTGGTGTACCTTGGAGTGAAGCAACCATTGCAGGCTCATTTATTGGACAAAAAATTGTTATCAATGAGTTCTATGCTTACTCTGAATTTAGTAAATACCTCAAAGAAGATGCACTAGTCGCAGGTTCTGGATTGGTTGTATTATCGGCTCAAACGAAGGTCATCATCTCCTTTGCACTGTGTGGTTTTGCTAACCTCTCTTCTGTTGCTGTACTGCTAGGTGGTTTAGGTGGAATGGCACCAAACCGTCGTAAAGATGTAGCGCGTTTAGGTATGAAAGCTGTGCTGGCTGGTACGCTCTCTAACTTAATGAGTGCAACAATTGCAGGTTTCTTCTTTGCATTAACAGCAATGGCTGTTGTTGCTGCTTAATTGATTTTTATTGTGAAGAGCAGATGGGGTTTGCCTATCTGCTCTTTTATGTTTGTTTTCTGCTGTAATGTTAACTACTTTTATTGTGTGAGATATTTCGCAATTTGTATTGAATAGGGTCAATAGCAATATCATTTCATATTGATCACGCTTTTTTTGCGTTATAAAGACGACTTAAAGGCGCTATTCGAGTAACATTAAACCAGAAAATGACCTAATTGTGATGTTAGTCACACTTTTATGTCATTGTTTGCAAGTTGCATTTGATTAGTGTGACGCAAAGCACATCTAATTGTTCCTTAGCGTGTTCAAATAAGATGTGCTGAAACTTCATGGAATGGCGAAGGCTCAATGACGGGTCGCCGAAGTGAGCATAGCGCGGTGAGAGGGAGCTCAGCTGTCGTTGTAGCGCAAGTTACAACAACATCTTCAAGGAACCAAGTCCGCTCGCCAACAAATTTAATCGCTAACCTTAAGCGTATGCCCAAAAGGGCTTGAGAAACATCGTTGGAGAGTTTTATGACAGATTTAACCGCTGCAGCGCGCCTTGCGCTGTCTTTGATGGATTTAACTACATTAAATGATGACGACACTGATGCAAAAGTGACTGCATTATGTCATCAGGCTAAAAGCCCAGAAGGTAATACAGCCGCTATTTGTATCTACCCACGTTTTATTCCGTTAGCACGTAAAGTGTTACGCGAACAGGGTACTCCAGACGTCCGTATCGCAACCGTAACTAACTTCCCTCATGGTAATGATGATTTAGATATCGCATTAGCAGAAACCAACGCGGCATTAGCTTATGGCGCAGATGAGGTTGACGTAGTTTTCCCTTACCGTGCATTTATGGCAGGTAACGAGCAAATCGGTTTTGATATCGTTAAAGCTTGTAAAGAAGCTTGTGCAGAAGCAGGTTCTTTACTGAAAGTAATTATTGAAACGGGTGAGCTGAAAGATCCAGCACTTATCCGTAAAGCATCTGAAATTTCAATCAAAGCAGGTGCTGACTTTATTAAAACTTCCACAGGTAAAGTACCTGTAAATGCAACACTGGAAAGCGCTGAGTTAATGATCCAAGTGATCCACGATATGGGTGTTGGCAAAGAAGTTGGTTTCAAACCAGCTGGTGGTGTACGTACCGCTGAAGAAGCCGCACAATACCTTGCATTAGCTAACCGCATTATGGGTGACAACTGGGTTGATGCCCGTCACTTCCGCTTTGGCGCGTCAAGCCTGTTAGGTAATTTATTAGCCACTTTAGGTCATGGCGAACAAAAATCGTCTAGTGGTTACTAATCCATTCGTAAAATATGCCCACTTTTCATTATTGTGGGCATTACCAATGCTATAAAACCAGGAGGTTGCAGTGTTTCTTGCCCAAGAGATTATTCGTAAAAAGCGTGATGGTCATCCTTTAACTGAGGAAGAAATTCGTTTTTTCATTAATGGCGTCAGAGATAATACTGTTTCTGAAGGTCAAATTGCTGCATTAGCAATGACTATTTATTTCCACGACATGACAATGCCAGAGCGTGTTGCTTTGACATTAGCTATGCGTGATTCCGGTACAGTACTGAACTGGAAAAGCCTAAATTTAAATGGCCCAATCGTTGATAAACACTCAACAGGTGGTGTAGGCGATGTAACTTCACTGATGTTAGGGCCAATGGTTGCGGCTTGTGGTGGTTATGTTCCTATGATCTCTGGCCGTGGATTAGGCCACACAGGTGGAACATTAGATAAGCTTGAAGCAATTCCAGGCTTTGATATTTTCCCTGATGATGAGAAATTCCGCGACATTATTCGTAATGTCGGCGTTGCTATTATTGGGCAGACTAATTCATTAGCACCTGCTGACAAACGCTTTTACGCTACCCGTGATATTACTGCTACAGTTGACTCAATCCCGCTTATCACTGCCTCTATTTTAGGTAAAAAATTAGCTGAAGGCTTAGATGCGTTAGTGATGGACGTTAAAGTGGGCTCGGGTGCCTTTATGCCGACTTATCAGAAATCTGAAGAGCTGGCTGAGTCAATTGTTCAAGTAGCAAATGGCGCAGGCTGTCAAACCACTGCACTGTTAACTGATATGAACGAAGTATTAGCTTCTAGCGCAGGTAATGCGGTTGAAGTTCGTGAAGCTGTTCAATTCTTAACAGGTGAATATCGTAATCCACGTCTATTTGAAGTCACTATGGCGCTGTGTGTTGAAATGTTAGTATCAGGCCGTTTAGCGGATGATCGTCAACAAGCTCGTCAAAAACTGCAAGATGTGTTGGATAACGGTAAAGCGGCAGAAGTCTTTGGTCGTATGGTTGCAGCACAGAAAGGCCCATCTGATTTTGTTGAAAACTACAATAAATACCTGCCAACTGCGGTATTAAGTAAACCTGTATTCGCTGAGAAAGCAGGATTTATCACTGAAATGGATACGCGTGCATTAGGTATGTCAGTTGTGACATTAGGTGGTGGTCGTCGTAAAGCAACTGATGCTATTGATTACAGTGTTGGCTTAAGCGACATCGTAGCGCTTGGTGCTGAAATCAATACAGATACACCTTTAGCGATGATCCACGCTAACAGTGAAAAATCATGGCAAGAAGCTGCGGCTGAAGTCCGTAAAGCGATGGTAATTGGTGACAGCAAACGCGAAGCTTCACCAATGGTGTACCGCCAAATCAGCGAATAAGAACTCAATTACGATTTATAAGTGACATATCCGTGGTCTACGGAGAATGACACAGGAGAGAGAATTATGAAACGTGTACATATCATGGTATTAGATTCCTTCGGTATCGGTGCTGCCGGTGATGCGGAGAAATTCGGTGACCAAGGTTCAGACACTTTAGGGCATATCGCACAAGCGTTTGCTGACGGTAAAGCAGATAGAGATGGCCGTAAAGGTCCTCTTCATTTACCTAATCTTTGCCGTTTAGGTTTAGGTAAAGCTGCGGAAGAATCAACAGGTAAATTCCCTATTGGTTTAGATAAAGACGCAGATATTATCGGTGCTTATGGCTACGCGAGTGAAATCTCTTCTGGTAAAGATACTCCGTCAGGCCACTGGGAAATCGCAGGTGTTCCTGTTCTGTTTGATTGGGGATACTTCAAAGAGCTGAAAAATTCATTCCCACAAGAACTGTTAGAAAACATCGTTAAACGTGCAAAATTACCAGGTTACTTAGGTAACTGCCATGCATCTGGTACAGTGATTTTGGATGAACTGGGCGAAGAGCATATGAAAACCGGTAAGCCGATTTTCTATACCTCTGCTGACTCTGTATTCCAAATCGCATGTCATGAAGAAACTTACGGTTTAGATGAATTATATGAGCTGTGTGAAATTGCTCGTGATGAACTAAACAAAGGCGATTACAACATTGGTCGTGTTATTGCGCGTCCATTTATCGGTGACAAACCAGGTAACTTCGCTCGTACAGGTAACCGTCATGATTTAGCGGTTGAGCCACCAGCACCAACTATGTTGAAAAAACTGGTTGATGAAAAACAAGGTCACGTTGTTTCTATCGGTAAAATTGCTGACATCTACGCAAACGTAGGTATCACTAAAAAAGTGAAAGCAACGGGTATTAATGCTCTGTTTGATGCGACACTTGAAGAAATGAAACTCGCGGGCGACAACACAATTGTATTCACCAACTTTGTTGACTTTGACTCATCTTACGGCCACCGTCGTGATGTAGTAGGTTACGGTGAAGCACTTGAGTTATTCGACCGTCGTTTACCAGAATTAATGGAACTGGTAAAAGAAGATGACATTCTTATCTTAACAGCAGACCACGGTTGCGACCCAACTTGGCCGGGTTCTGATCATACTCGTGAGCACATCCCTGTTCTTGTTTATGGTCCAAAAGTTAAACCAGGTTCATTAGGTCATCGTGAAACCTTCGCTGATATCGGCCAAACTGTTGTTAAATACTTCGGTGTGTCTCCAGTCGATTACGGTAAAGCAATGTTTTAATTTTACTTCGGTAGGCATAGCAATATGCCTACCGAATTATATTTAAATAGTAAAAAGATCAATTAAAAGGAAGAATTATGGCTACCCCTCATATTAACGCAGAAATGGGCGATTTTGCTGATGTCGTTTTAATGCCGGGCGACCCGCTTCGTGCTAAATACATCGCTGAAACTTTTTTACAAGACGTGCGTCAGGTAAACAATGTTCGTGGTATGTTAGGTTTTACAGGTACGTATAAAGGCCGTAAAGTTTCTGTAATGGGCCACGGTATGGGTATTCCTTCCTGCTCAATTTACGCAAAAGAATTAATTACAGATTTCGGCGTGAAAGTTATCATCCGTGTTGGTTCATGTGGTGCAGTATTACCAGATGTTGAACTGCGTGATGTTGTTATCGGTATGGGCGCATGTACTGACTCTAAAGTTAACCGTCTGCGTTTCAAAGACCAAGACTTTGCCGCTATCGCTGATTACCAATTAGTTCAAAATGCTGTTGATGCAGCAAAAGCGAAAGATATTAAAGTTCGCGTTGGTAACATCTTCTCTGCTGATCTGTTCTACTCTCCAGATCCAGAAATGTTTGATGTAATGGAAAAATACGGCATCCTAGGTGTTGAAATGGAAGCCGCAGGTATCTACGGTGTTGCAGCTGAATACGGCGCAAAAGCACTGACTATCTGTACTGTATCTGACCACATCAAAAAAGGTACACAGACCACTGCAGAAGAGCGTCAAACTACCTTTAATGAAATGATTGAAATTGCATTAGAATCTGTTCTGTTATTAGAAGACTAATCAATACATTTCGTTGCTTAAAAATAATAAAAACCCAATTTTTAAATTGGGTTTTTTTATGTCTAATTACTCAATAAAATAAACGAAAAGCTTTAATAAGATGTTTAAAATCAATGTGTTAGTTGTTATTTTTTTAGCTTGTAACTATCTATTTTCTTGACTATCAATAGTGTATTTTGTAGCCTATATAACATAGGTAATGAGATTGAAGATCTCTATTCCTACATTTTTATAGCAAAGTAGGAGGGTAATATGAACTTTGATATGTGCATAGCCCAAAATTGTGCATCTTTTTTTAACCCGATAACAAAAGTATTTGTTGTGGTTGATTCATTTAATAATTATGAGTTTGATGTACGTACAGGAACTTTATCTCATACGGAATTTGTAGGTACGATTACCGCAACAAGTGATGAAGAATTGAATAAAAAACTCGCTGAGATCACGGCTGCCTATATATGATAACAGAGCAAGAAATAAATCAGTTAGTTGCAAATATTAATGAAATTCTTCAAGAAGATAGGGCTAAATTAAAAATATCATTCCATTTTGCAGCCGAACGACTTAATGATAATCGTAATAACCCACCAATTACTTTAAATGAACTTAGAACTATATTTATAAAATTTATTAAGCATCATTTACAGAAAATATTAGAGAAAGAAGAAGGGTTTTCTTTTACGATAAAATGTAAAAACTCAGGTATTGCAATACCTTGCGCTATTGAACATGAGTTTGATATTGGTTCAAAATGGGTAATACAGCAAGTCATTACTATTATGAGAAAATGGGATTTTAACGCTTATCACGGCGATGCCCTTTTTGAAATTTAGATAATTCAACACTTTAAAGTCATTATTCAATTTATTCTCTTTAATATATTCTCTTTAATATAGCTATTAGTTATAGGGGAGCGCTTAATATATTAATTATTAGAGCGTCAATTTAAATAATAAAAACCCAATTTTTAAATTGGGTTTTTTTATGTCTAATTAATAAAGCTAAAAACTATGGAGCATAAATATACGTTTCTAAGTAAGGGTCCATTTTGATGGAATAATCTTTGATATTATCCAGACTTGGTGTTAATGGCTCTTTACACTCTTTCTTACTGATAATGTTATTGTCTTTATAAACAATAATACCGTTAAAATTCCAGCCTCTTCCTTCACCGTCATAAACGACGTAGCTATAGTTTCCATTCTTAAAACGAACATAGGTCGATGCCCCTGCAACAAACATCTGATGTCCATAAAAGACATTATTATTGGGTTGCTGAGGGACTGGTAGCGTGATCTCTGTTTTAGCAAGTGTGCCATAACGATAAACAGGAGGCTTTCCATGTTCAACGAACACACTGACATACTTACCATTTTCAAGTTGGCAGGTAAATTCTTCAGCATGGACACTTGCGGATAATAATACGAATACAGCAGCAACAGCGATATGTGCTTTCATATTGTGTTCTCCGTTAATTACCTACTCTATTACCTTAAGTATCGGCAAAGAACACAAAATATGTAGAGTAAATATTCTGATTATTTAGTTAGGTTACTAATTTTCATTTTAACCAATATTTATAGTATTACCAGAACAATCAACTGTGATAATTTCTTTATTTATATTTTCATTAAACACTATCTATTAACTTAGCCTTATCCAATATTTTGTACCTAATAATAGTTAAAATTAAAATTAATTTGCTAATTATGAAAAATATCATAGTGTTTTCGTTTGATTTTGTTCGTTGTAATTAAATTAAATGTAATTTTTGCTGTACCAATTGTGGAAATAACAGATTAATTCAATTAATTAAATTAAGAATTCAGTAATATCAGTTGGTTAGCATGTGATTATTATATTTTGATTATATTTCAAATAGTTAATAGTATTGCAGGTGATTATTTTTGTTTATAGCTTTATTTTCACTGTGATGTCAGTCACATAAGCATATAAATGAAATAATAACATCTGTAAATTTAACTTTCCGAAGATTTCTATTGTATTGATATTAAATAAAATATTTTGTTTTATGTGGTTGCCAACAGAACCTATGTGATCGCATGAAGCACTAACTAATTTAATTAGAAAATGTATAGTATTGCTATGCAATCAATTTGAATTTTTGTCGGTTTCTATTTGGAGAATATAGTGAAAAATCAAGATTTATTAGGTCTATCTTCTGCTAACATTCTGAATGCGGAATTTGAGAAGAAATACCACGACGTTATTGCTCACTTTTTCAGCCGAGATCCGAAGTATTGGCCGATATTTCAGGATAAAACAATCCAATCGATTACACAGTTTAGAAAAACAACAACTAACGATAATGACCAATTACAACGTTACTCAAATGGGCAACAGCTATTCGATCGTTTAATGGCGGATACGCAAATCCAACAAAATATTAATTACCCAGAAAACGATCCTAATGAATTACTGATGTTAGTTTCGACACTGTGTAAAAACTGGGAAAATCCATTAGCTGTTGAAAACGTTATTGCAATGCCAAGTGATCCGGGTGTTTATGGTTCAATCTTGGGGTTAATGGGCAACCCTAACATGGTGTATTGTGAATATTCAGGTGTCGCTGATGCGTTAGAAAAAGTGACGATTAAAAAAGTCGCTAAATTGGTTGGTTACGATCCTGAAGTTGCATCTGGTGTGTTCACTCAAGGTGGCACCATGTGTAATTTATATGGTTATCTATTTGGTTTACGCAAATCTATGCCTAATTCTAAACACTTAGGTATGGCAGCAGATCAAGATTATCGCATCATTAACTCTCAAGGTGGTCACTACTCAAACATGACTAACCTTGCGCTGTTAGGTGTTGATGTTGATAACAAAACCATCCGTATTAAAGTGTCTGAAGATAACACCATTAATTTAGAGCACTTAGAGCGTGAATTAAGAGCGTGCTTTACCGTTAAGTGTAAAGTGCCAACGATCATGTTAACTACCGGAACAACAGATACCTTTGGTGTGGATGATGTGAAAGGTGTTTGTGAGTTACGTGACCGTTTATGTGAAGAGTTCGAGATCCCTGTTAAGCCACACGTACACGTTGATGCGGCTGTTGGTTGGCCGATCATTTTCTTCTTAGAATATGACTTTAGCGGTAACCCACTGGCAATTAATGATGTCACTTTAGAAGGTTTACGTCAGAACGTAGAGAAATTCAAACATCTGAAATATGCCGATTCTATCACTATCGACTTCCATAAGTGGGGCTACGTTCCTTACACCTCAAGTTTAGTGCTGGTGAAAAACGGAAATGACTTCGTTGCACTTGAAAACGATCCTGAAAACTTCACCTATTTTGAGCATGAGTTAGAAGGGCAGACTCACTTACAATCTACTATTGAATGTACACGTAGTGGTGTGGGTATTTTTGGTGCTTACTCTGCAATGCATTATATGGGAATTGAGGGTTATCAAACCATTATTGCTCACTGCCTGCAAAATGCGAACTATATGCGCCATCAACTCTTAGAGATGGGTAACGCAAAAGTTATCGTTCCTCAAAACCAAGGTCCAAGTGTTGGTTTTAAACTGTATGATCCTAACTTAGTAAAAGATCCTAACGTTGCGTTTGATTTAGAACAGACATGTTCTACTGACAAAGAAGCGTATGATTTTATGGTTCATAACACACAATGGCATAGAAAACTTTTCTTACAGCGTGGTCGAGAAGGATTATTTACTAACTGGGTGGATTCTATTGCCTGCTCTAAATATGCGAAAAATAACCGTTATGTTTATCTTCCGGGTGAAAAAGCCGTATTTATGAACCCAAATACTGAACGTGCGCATATTGATAATTTTATGAAGATTTTAACCGACATGAGTCAAAATATGAGCTCAAAAAAGGCTGCGAAAATCTAATCAAATTATTGGCTGATTAAATAAAATAAACTGTACTTTAATAGAGGAAACTCATATTAAGGTACAGTTTTTGTTTTATCGGATAATAGTTGCAGATTATCTGAGTTGGCTATCTTTACTACCACGACGATTATACCCACTAAACGTATTATTCTTTTTATCGAACGCTTCTTGGCAATTTAAACAATAGCGTACACCTGGAACGGCTTTTTGCCGAGCCAGAGAGATTGGCTCACCACATTCATCACAAAACTCTGCACTTTCACCTTGTGCCATTTGATTGCGAGCTCTTGCAATTGCATCATCAATGGTGGCATCTATTTGCTCTTGAACAGCATTATCATTAGCCCATCCACTTGCCATCATATTCTCCTATTTTAACAGTGAATATAAATACTATTATTAGGGCGATGGCGAAAAAATCAACAGAATAAAAGAGAATATAGATTGAGAAGATAGGGTGATAGAAATAAAAACCCCCTCATAAAGAGGGGGAAAATTTCAGAGGCATAATACGTCGTTGTTATTGTTTTTGTTCTCTAATAAACAGAGAAATGATAAAGAAGAGGGCGACGAATACGATAATTAGGTTAAAGCCAACAGAAACATTATAGCTTTCTGAAACCTGACCGATTAATGAACCTGCTAACGCACCGCCCAATCCTGAAGCCACATAAATAAGTCCCATCACCGAGCCACTTTTACTGGTTAATTTTGTGGCAACCGCTGCGGCTGTTGGAAATAGCACAGATAATGCAAAACCAAATACCATAAAGAGATAAACAACATCTTGCACAAAGATACGGCTAACAATAATGGCGATAAGCGAGAACAGTGAAAATAAAATCAATGTTTTGCGATCACCCAGTGCAAGGTTAATAAAGCCACCAATAAAGCGACCGATAGTAAATAAGAATGCAAAACTAGAAATAACATAAGCGGCTGTTTCTGCTTTTTGCGCATTACTCATATTCCCAATATCCATAGAGGTATAGAAAATAGGGAAGAAGTTTAAGAATGCGGCTTCAGCTGCCACATATAAAGTGATAAATAAAATAACCAGCAACAGTGATTTTTGTGTCAGTAACTCTAAAAAGTCACTGAATTTCATATCGACTTGTGCGCTACTTTCTATTTTTAGCGTACTTAATACTAAAATAATCACAGCAACAATAACGGCAACACCAACATAAAAGGTACGCCATGAAATAGAGTGTGAGAATAGATATTGTAAAATAAGTGGCGTAACAATCATCCCTACACCAAACATAGCGTTAGAGACATTAAACATCATTCCTGCTTTCTCTTTATAGAAAGTTGGAATAACAGTAACGATAGAGACAAGCATTGAGCCAATCCCTAAACCAATGACCAGATAAAAGCCAAAAAATAGCATCACGTTGAAAGCAAGGCTGGTTCCTGTTAAACCAACAGCCATCATTAATGAGCCAATAAACATCATGACTTTTAACCCTTTCTTATCGGTAAAATAGCCCGTTAATAAACTGGCGACTAAAAAGCCGATTTGGAAAAAGGTAATTAATGAGCCCACTTGGCTCATATTTAATGAAATATCATGTTGAACTTGTTCGAGAATAAGTCCTTTTGTATTTTGAATGCCACCGAGTAAAAACATCGTGACAAACAGAAGGAAAAAGACTTTCCATTTTTGTTGTTTAGCCATAATTTGATCCTGATTTTCCGCGGTGTATTATTCTTTAATTGTGTTGTTGTTATTGTTGTTATAAGCGTTATTAGGTGCATTGTGTTCACCAATCGCATCAAATAATTCTTGAGTCGCCCATCCATAGCAATAATAAAGTAAGTCATCACAAGCACTTTCTTCTGCGGCAATAACGGCTTCAATTAATTGAGCGGCAGGTAAATTCCACATTTGAATACCGCTATAAATAAAGGTATTTGGCTGTGAAAGCTGGCGAACTTTATTATTTTGTTCAGCAACAAAGTGAATAGGGAAACCTTGCTGTTTAAAGGTTTCATATGAAATATCATAAGGTAATTCAAATAAGCGTTTAAACGCAGTAAATGCACGCTCTTGGCTTTCACTATCATGAGCAAAATGATTAATTAATCCTTGAACATCCGCACCGCCCCCTAATTTGTGATAAGGGAAATGTTTAAGTGTTGATGAATAACGCGTTAATTCATGATAGTCCTGACCCAAAATCCAACTGTATGCCGGTGGCCACAAATCGAGCCATAACGTAATTCCACCCGCCGTTTGTTTGGCATCAGACAGCAATTTTTTAACTAATTGAGTCACACTCTGTTGGCGAAATAGCTGCCATGCTTTTAACAGAGGTTCTTCTTTTAGTGCAGTAACAGGTGCTTCGAAATCCCCTTGTTTTAATGAATCCGCTAAAGCCGCAAGGCGATGCTTGATTTCATTAACGGGTAAGCCTTGTTGCACCATTTTCTTTTCACAATGAGGGCAAAAACAGGTAAATAATCCCGCTGGATTGACTTCTTTACCTGCCCAATCAGGGAAACGAATGCGGTCAATTAAAAAAGTGTCATAACCGTAGTTTTGTTTTAATGCTGTGAATGTTTTTTGCCATAATTGAGCAACATCAGGGGCATTAGGGCAGAGCCAGTGTTCTTGTGGACGGCCTTTAAAATCGACAACCTGATTGTTTTCTACATCACCAATAAAATCGCCATTCAGAATATTTGCCCATGGAATGACTTTATATTTTCCACCGTCGGTGGCTTTTTTTATCGTCATTAGCGGATCAGCACCCGATAAAATGGTGGGATCAACTCGTTGGCCCAGACGAGGAAAATCAGTATGAGTATTGATATGTAGTGTACCTGTTCCCATAACCACATTATGAATAGGGTTATGAGGCAGATCGCCAACAGGGTAAGGGTTACGTTCAAATATAGTATTAATTTCGACAAATAAATGCTCAACATGCTTCATACCATCAAGGCGTTGAAGAATAGCGGGCATGCCTTCGTCTAAAATATCATGTGGGTGAAGATGTATTCCTGCCATGAGTCGCTCCCATCTCGTTTAAAGACTTTTTATTAGGGTTATCTCAATTGGATCTCGGGCATAAATTGAATTGATGGATAAACCGTGGCTAAGGCGAGAATAGCAATGCCATAAAGCGGGCCTTTTTCCCATAATTCAGAAAGCTCGATATTCACTTTGGTGTTAGCAAATAAATGTCTATCTAGATTTGCCTGAACACGCGGTAAAAAGGTGTCAGCAGAGCGTGTGATCCCGCCTGTTAATACCACTTTTTCCAGATTTGCAATGGCGACTAAATTCATAATGCCGATAGCAAGATAATCAGCCATTTCCTCAACTAAGGATTGAGCAAGCGGATCGCCTTGTTGTGAGGCTTGAATAATCTCAATGGCACTAAGATTTTCTCCTCGTAAGTTTGCCATTCGCTCACTTAAACCTGAGCCAGAGCAGAAACTTTCAAAGCATCCTTTGTTACGCCAATTGCGAAAGAGATGGTCACGAGCAAACATCATATAGCCGATTTCACCAGCCGCATTGTTTGCACCGCGGATAACTTTTCCATCCATCAGCAAGGCGGAGCCTAATCCTGTGCCGATCCCAATCAGCGCACAACTGTGCGTATGACGGCAACGGCCTTTCCACATTTCACCCACAAGTGCTGCACGAATATCATTTTCGAGTACAACGGGTACATTGAGTTTTTCTGTAAGCTGTTGTGCTAGAGGTAAATTATCCCATTGAGGTAAGTTAGGGGAGCCTTCTAGTACAACACCATTTTTGATATCGATGATCCCTGGTGTGGCGACACCGATAACATTGATCTTTTGACGGTCTACGCCGCTTTTTTCGATCACATTTTCAATACTTTGTGCAAATTGCGTAATAAAGTACTCACGATCGTCAGTATCAAAGGTAGGCTCTTGATATTCATACAACAATTCGGCATCTAAGTTAAAAACCGCATAAGCGATTTTTGTTCCACCTAAGTCAATGCTGACACCTAAACTGTGTTGAGGATCGAAGTTAACTAAAATACCTTTCCTGCCTTGTCCTGCTGGCGAACTGACTCCGCTTTCATAAACGATTTTTTCTTCAAGGAGATCGTTAATAATTTCAGACACCGTCGCTTTTGTAATCCCGCTAATTTTGGCTATCTGAGCCCGTGACAAAGGACCTTGATGACGAATGACATTTAATACAAGCGAGGCATTCATTTGCCGTAATGTATTGGGTACGTTCGGTGTCACGTTACTACTCCATTTGTTTAGAAACAAAACTAAAAGATGTTTTTTTTATATAAAATCGTCTGTGTTTGATAGTTATGCACCGTTTTATTTACTTTGTAAAGTATAAAACGACTAATTAGTTTAGAAACCATTCTAAATGAGTTTGTGATCACAATTTGATGAGTCTGATTTGTACAATCAGATCTTCGAAAAGATCTTCAATGTATATATTCGTTGCACATATTCTTAGAGCAATAAAACGACTAGAATGAAATCAATATCTATTGAACTAAAGAGAAAATTAGCATGAAAAAAGGAATGTTATTAAAAGGGTTAATAGGGATGTTACTGCTATTCCCACTTTATTCACAGGCAGTGACATTAAGTGGTTATCTTGAGGTAAAACGATTATTAGCCTTAGACCATCCTTCTAATAAACAACTAGAATCGGTGACACAAGCTTACTTGAACGGTATTGCGAATGGATTTAATTTTTATGCAGTATCAGTAAGATTGCATAATGAAGGTAATGATTTTAAGCCACTTTATTGTCCACCCAAAAAAGTCATACAAAATGGCGATTTTATGGTAAAGCATATTGATGCTTATCTTGATAAATATCCTATTGCTAAGCAAAAATATAAAGATACATCAATAGAGTTAGTTTATATTGCCGCATTACAAGATGCCTATCCTTGCGATGAATAAAAAGAAAAATAGCCACAATCCTTGTGGCTAAAATGATTTGGTGTGCTCTTTTTCTTGTTATTTACTTCAGGTTGCCTCTCTCATAAGCCCCTTGATGGAAGACACTCAAGCCGTTGCTGCTTCAACTTGTTTTACAGGAACAAGATGACAACAATCGCTTTCACCCGTTTTTTCAAAGGTTGATAAACGGGTAATTAAGAGTGAATTCATGTCTGTTAATAATCCCTCTGCTTGCAGTTTTTGCATGATGCTTTCATCGCAGTCATTGGTGTTTTGACGTTGATAAGCCACAGGCGTTACACCACGTAATACAGTCAATTGACCAGCAAGTGCAGGATTATCTGTTAATGCATATACGTTGTTGTTTGGCATAAAGCGTGACAATAAGGTCACTGATTTGCCGTTTTCGGTTAATGCGGCAACGCTTAAATGCTTGTCGTCATGGAAAGCCGTTGTGGCAGCAGCTAATGCAATCCAACGACCAGTTTGTGAATAGTAAGACGGTGATTGCCAAGGATTTTCAGCATTAGCGGCAAAAGAGCGCTCTGCACCTTCAGCTACGCGTGCCATTGCACTAACGGCTTCCACTGGATATTTCCCTGCCGCCGTTTCAGCTGACAACATGACGGCATCTGTTCCGTCACCAACCGCATTCGCAATATCCATAACTTCTGCACGGGTTGGCATTGGGCTTTCAATCATTGATTCCATCATTTGGGTTGCCGTGATCACAGGACAACCTAATGCGCGACAGCGTGCAATCAGTTGTTTTTGTGCGCCCGGTAAGCTGGCATCACCAATTTCTACGGCTAAATCGCCTCGTGCCACCATAATGACATCAGATGCTTTAATGATGTCGTCCATGTTTTCTTCACAAGAAACCACTTCTGCACGTTCAACTTTAGCAACGATTTTGGCGTGACTTCCTGCTGCAATTACTAAACCACGAGCATATTCAATATCTGCCCCATTACGAGGGAATGAAACGGCGATATAGTCTGCTTGAATGGCGGCTGCTGTGTGTATGTCTTGTTTATCTTTGTCTGTTAATGCAGGTGCAGATAAACCACCGCCGAGTAAGTTAATGCCTTTACGGTTAGATAATTTTCCACCAACAGTAACGACAGTCTCTATTTTATTATTATTGACGGCGCTGACTTGTAATTGAATATTGCCATCATCAAGTAACAGAATATTCCCTGGTGTGACTTCTTGAACAAGTTGTGGGTAGTCCAAACCAACTTGCTGCTCGTCGCCTAATGTGCTGTCTAAATCTGCATTTAGAATAAAGCTATCGCCTTGTTTTAATTGAATTGAATCATTTTTAAAGTTAGCGATACGAATTTTCGGGCCTTGCAGGTCTGCTAAGATCCCGATAAATACACGATGTTTTTCTGCGACCTGACGGATAGTTGCGGCAGTGGCCTGATGCTGTTCGCGAGTACCATGTGAAAAGTTTAAACGAAATACGTTAGCACCAGCCATAATCAGCTTTTCAATCATCTGTTCTGAACAGCTAGCTGGGCCAAGAGTCGCAACAATTTTTGTCTTACGCATAATGACATTCTCTTTTTAAAGAGGGATACCCAACGGTATCCCTTGATGACAACTTAATTAATTCATTAATCCATGGTAACTTTTTTCGCATTCCAGACTAGCGTCGCTAAAATCATGGAAACGATGGCAGAACCTATCCAGAAATACTGTACTGTGGTGAAGTCGTAATTAGTGATATCACCCACTTGAGTTACTTTAATCAGTGATGCTGAAATCAGTTCTTGAGCGGATGCTGCAATGTAAGCGAACAGTCCGATAAAGCCTTTTACTGCACCTACTGCGTTTTTCGGCATCAGGTCACAAGCGGTTAAGCCTGCTAAGAACACAACCAGACCACCCATTGCAAAACCAACCATACTTAATGCAATAGCATCCATAACACGGCTTTGTGGACCCCAGAACATCAGTGCAAAACCAGCGATGTTGGCGATACCGTAAATCAGTGTTGGAATATGACGGTTAGCGTTAAACAGTTTGTCAGAAGCCATACCCGCTAAGATTGCGCCGAAGAAACCCGCGATTGGGTAAGTTGACATTGCGAAACCTGCATCAATCAGTGAGTAACCTTTTGAACCTTGTAGGTAAAGCACTGCCCATGAACTGATTGCGTAGCGAGAGATATACATAGCCGCACATGCTGCTGCGATGATCCACACTGTTGGTTGTTTTAATACGAATAACTGAGCGCGACGAGTTTCTTTAGGATCACTTGATTTAACCGCTTCTGACTCTTCGCCATACGCAGTTGCTGGATCAGGTAAACCATAAGTACGAGGACGGTCTTTTAAGATCATCAGTAAGATGATACCCGCAGCAATACCTGCGATACCTGCACCGATAAAACCTGCACGCCAGCCGAAGAAGCTCACTATGGTTGCAGTCAAGATCCACGTAATTGCTTCACCGATATTACGCGAGCCACCCCAGATGGAATAAACCGTACCGCGCTGTTTTGGTGAGAACCACTGGAAGATGGAGACACAAGAAGGTGCTGAACCAACAGATTGGAACCAACCGTTAATACCCCATAACAGGATAAAGAACAGGCTCGCCGTTGACATTCCCATGAAGATACAAACAAAGGAAGAAGCAATTAACGAGATGGACATAAAGCGTCCAATATTGGCATAATCTGACAAGAAGCCGTTAGAGAACTTACCAAATGCGTAGGTAAAGAAGAACGCAGAACCCATTAAACCGAGTTCAGCGGTGGTTACGATACCTGCATCCAGCATAGGTTTTTTCACCACACCGAGTGCCATACGAACCACATAGAACATGGCATAACCAAGAACAAGACCAAAGAAGACCTGCCATTGGTGCTTTTTATATATTGCGCGGATCTTTTCACTTGACGCTTCTATTAGCGGCAGATCCTTTCTGGTTTTAAAGAAACTTAGCATAGAGATGACTCCGAATATTATTCATGTCTGAAGCTGATTTTGGTTTTCAGAGCTGATGCTATTCATTTAGGTCATCTTGGTGCAAAAGAGGGATTTTGAGTCATCGATGACACATTCTGCTGAATCGGTGAGTCAAATTTGTAACATCGCTATTAGGCGTTGGTTTAAAAATGAGTGAAGATATCGTCGTATCATTGTTGTAAATGGGTCATTAAGGACTCATTAGCTCAAAATAATAAATATTGCTAAATATCAGAAGTTTGAAGTTCGACACATTTTTATGTTTATTCAAAACAAAACCAGGGGTATGTCATGAGAATAAAAATAACACTAAGCCTCGTCTGTTTATTGTTTAGTTGGCTGTTTATCACACCAGTGCGTAGTGATGAGCAGCCACTTGTTATACTGACGACACTTTCAGATACACCAATGCGACCACTTACAGAGGCCTTTAGTGCACGTTATCCTGATACTAAGGTGCAAGTGGTTTATCGTCGCGTCGCGATTGCGACACGGATGATGAAACAATATCCCACACAGCCTGTTGATATTGTGATGTCGTCATCGGCTAACTTTTTCCATCATCTAGATAGAGAAGGGCTACTGGCGCGATTACCCGTCAAGTATGAAACGCCAAAATGGTTAACTCGTCATAGTGATATCTTAAACGATAAGATAACCACGGTGGGCTATTCTGGCATCGGCATTATGAGTAATACGCAATACCTACAAAAACTTGGTATTCCGGCACCGAAAAGTTGGGTCGATTTAAGTGATCCGATTTATCAAGGGCACTTAACCATGACGACGCCGGCAAACTCTGGCACGATGCAATTGATGGTAGAAAATGTGCTACAAGAGTATGGCTGGGAGCGTGGATGGCAGATCTTACTCGAAACCAGTGGTAATCTTTCTTCCATTTCTGCACGTAGTTCGCGTGTCAGTGATGCTATCGCCAGAGGCATTGTTGGCGCTGGGCCCATTATTGATAACTACGCTTTTAACCATCAAAAACGCTTTGATTTTGTTGAGTTTAGCTATTTTGATAAGTCGATTATTTTACCGGCTTATGTCGCCATTGTGGCAGAAAGCAGTAAAAGAGACACAGCAGCCAAATTTATTGCCTTCCTTTTATCGGATGAAGGTCAAGAGATCATCTATAAAAGCGATATGGCAAAGATCCCATTAAGTAAAGAGATCTTACGTAATAACGACGAACTTGCCAATAACACGGAATTTATTTTAAACAGCAATGAGGCTTATCGTCGTAGTGAAGTGGTTAATGTGTTATTTGATCAAATGATCACCCATAACTTCCCTTTAATGCGCCAAGTTTGGAATGATATCCACGAAGCAGAAAGACAGGACAATAAAACGCCAGAACGTATTTCTGCGATCAGTAAAGCTCGAAAAATAGCAAGTTCGGTGCTTATTAGCGAAAAAGAGGCTAATTCACCGACATTACAAGCATTATTTATGAAAGAAGCCGATCAGCGAGAGTATTCTGATCAAGCGTTAGCTGTGTTGTATCAATGGCGTACATTAGAAGCTGAAAGGCTTGAACAAGCATTGGTTTTATTGAAAGAGACAAAATCACCCTAACCGCCTTGTGGTTCAAATATACAGCAGGAAGCGCTGTTTTTATGAAAGGTATTACGGATGAAATTATTAGTGCCTAAACAATTTGGCAAACTAGGTAGACGCTTGTATATGGCGTTTATCTTTAGTTCTTTACTCACCTTATTGATTGGTGTGGTTATCTTTTTTATGTGGGGAAAACTGGCGACACAAATTAATGCGTCAGTGGGTGAATCTCTGCCGATGTTAACCACCAGCTATAACATGGAGCGTTATAGCACCAATTTGCAAATGCTATTAAAAGAGCGAGAGCAGACACAGAGAAAATCAGTTTCAGAGCAACAACAGCAGGAAATTCATCAGTTATTAGATAATTTGCGAGAGTTTCCTATAGAGCAAAAACCACAACGTGATTTTTATACTCAACTTGTTGATGAGCTTTCAGAACTCATTAATAAACAAGATGTGTTACTGGATAAGCGGCGTGAATTAGAAAATCGTCTTGCTCAATTATTAGGGCAATTAGCGTGGATGCATGACGCCGTTGGTGAAGATATTAAACCGCTACTTAATGAAATTGAGTGGCATGTCAGCCAAATGCTCAATGAAAAAAACGTACAGGAAAATAGCTTACAACTGTTATTAGAATCGACGTTGTTACAAGAGTTATTCACCACAGAAAATGAGTTAATTAGCTTAGTCGAGGAAATCGCGCATCAACGTTATAGCCGTGATATTGATGTCGCTTTCCACTATATCAGCGTTAAAATTGACGAAATTATCGCTTTAAATCAGAAGCTAAAAAGCTACCCGTCAACCATTGCTCATCGTCAGGTATTACAAGAGATTATCGCTATCACCCGTTATGATGGTGATATCTATCAAACACTGATTGATGATGTAGAAAACGAAAAAAAGCTTAAAGCATTAACCCCTGAATTAAATGAAAAGTTATCTCAGTTTGATAATGCGGTAAGAGGCAATGTTTTTGCCACAAGCGAAGCGCTAAACAAGCTTAATGATAATACTCGTAAACTAATGGCAACGGGGAAAATCGTTATTGTTGTGATTATTATTGCATCACTATTGCTGAGTATTATTGTGATGAAAATCTTGATTGATAGAAGACTTATCGCAAGATTGAATAAACTCAGTGATGACTTAGCGCATGTTGCCAAAGGTAATTTAACGGAGCCTGTACTGATTGAAGGGCAAGATGAAATTGGTCTATTAAGTCGGCGGCTTCGCCGATTTTGGCGTCAAATGAAAGAAGTTGAAGCCAGCAATGCGTTAAATCTTATCAATAATACCGATGCCAGTTTAATTACCTGCCACCACGATGGCAGAATGGAAACCGTCAATCCAAGTGCGGCAACGTTATTAGGAACAGGAAAAGAGCAAAGTAATAAACCTCTTTGGTTACTGTTTAGTGGTGAGGCGAGCACAATGCTTAAAGCGCAATTTAGCTCAAGCAGTCAGCTTTATCGCTTAGGGCAAAGTGAATGCACTATTCGCATGGTAAAAGTAGGTGAGCCTCATTTCTTACAATTTAATATTCGTGAATATCCGCATAAAGATGAGCATAAATATATTGTGACTATCACAGATATTACGCGCCAAGAGTTAAGCCGATTAGAGCTTCAACGGCTGGTGGCATTAAAAACACAAGATTTGCAGGATAAAAATCAGCAATTAAATGAAGAGATGTTGCGCCGTGAACAAGCACAAAAACATCTAATTCAAACACAAGAAGAACTAGTTCAAGCGGCTAAAATGGCGGTTGTAGGGCAGGCAATGACCAGCCTTGCGCATGAACTTAATCAACCACTTTCTGCAATCAACACTTATCTGTACAGCGCAAAACTGACTATGCAGATGGGAAAATACGATCAATTACCTGATTCTATCGAGCGCATTGAAAAACTATGCGCACGAATGAATCGAATTATTACAGCATTACGTAATTTCTCACGTAAGTCTTCGTCTGAAATTAGCTTTGTTTCAGCGCCATTAAAAGAGCTGGTAGATAGCGCGATGGTGCTGGTGGAGTCGCGTTCTAAACGAGAGCAGTGCATTATTACGAATAATATTCCTGATGAATTAACCATTTGTGCAGATCCAACACAAATTGAGCAAGTCTTGGTTAATTTGTTTGTTAATGCGATGGATGCCATTGCAGGTGTTGGTGAAAGTCAGATCACGATTGATCTTTTATCTGTTGATCCTAAGCGAAAATTAGTGGGGATCGCTGACAGTGGAAAAGGATTTAATTCAGCCGTTTTACCAAAACTATTTACCCCATTTACAACCACAAAAGATGTGGGGCTTGGGTTAGGGTTATCCATTTGCCGTTCAATTATGCAACGGTTTGGTTATGAAATTTACTTGGCCTCTACATTAAATGGTGGCGCCATGGTTGTTTTGGAGTTTACAAATGACACAATCACACATGCCTGATATCGACGTTTTATTAATTGATGACGATGAAGATATTCTTGAATCTTATCGCCATTTACTCAATCTTGCGGGAATGGTTGCACGAGTCACCGACTCACCAGAAAAAGCATTAAGCCTTTTAACACCAGAATGGCAGGGTGCTGTTGTTCTTGATATCTATATGCCTGCCATGAATGGTATGGAAGTTTTAGAGCGCATTAAACAAATTGACGCTCGCATTCCGGTTATCATGATCACAGGACATGGCGATATACCGTTAGCAGTAGAAGCGGTAAAAAAAGGCGCTTATGATTTTATTGAAAAACCAATTAATCCGCCTGTTTTCTTAGAGCTAGTGGCAAAAGCACATAAAGAGCGTCAATCTATTCTTTCTCTTAGAAATGCAGTAATAAGCACCACGCAAGAGAGACTAGTCGGAGATAGTGCGCAAATCACCGCAATCAGAGAGCAAGTGCAACAAATTGCCGATATCGATAAAGACTTAATGATAGAAGGCGAGATGGGAACAGGGCGTCATCTTCTTGCTCAACTATTACATGAATTAAGTCCGCATAGCGATAAAGCAATTCAAACTGTGGATTGCCAGAATTTATCTGATATCAAACAGGTTATAGCTCAAATTGAAGCGGATGAAGTAGGAACGCTAATTTTACGTTCTCCTTATGATTTATCCTCAGAAGCACAACGCTGGTTAAGCTCTTATCTGTTAGATATGGAACGCCAAGGAAAGCGCCATTTTAGAACGATTGCGATTTTAGAAAATAATACACAGCAATTAGTAACAGAAGGACGATTAATCCCTGAATTCTATTACTATTTTTCACAAATTACTTTTTCATTGCCTCCATTAAGTGCAAGACGCCCTGATATTATTCCATTATTTAGAGCTTTTTTACGACAAAGCGCACAGCGACTTGGCATTGCAGTACCAAAAATTGATCGTAATTATCTTGATATTTTAAAGCGTTACGACTGGCCGGGTAATATTCGTGAGCTACGAAATGTCGCTGAATTATATGCGGTAGGTATTGTGAAAATGGTGGATAGTGAACAACATCGAGCCATTATTCCACCAGAAGGCCCTTTAGATAATTTAGTTGATGAATATGAGCGTCGGTTAATTGAAGATGCGTTATATTTATTTGCAGGTCGGGTTAGTGATGTGGCGGATTACTTGGGTATACCACGTAAGAAGCTGTATTTACGAATGAAAAAACATGATCTCGATAAAGATAGCTATAAACCAAAGGTTTGATTTACGTTCTATTGAATAATAAAGAAGCGCCATACTGGCGCTCTTTCACGGTTTTCTTTTAAGTCACAGCATTTTAATTATCTTGCCGCTAAAGTCACAAAGTCACCTGACCATTTACTGGTAAATTCAATACGTAATGCACCTTCCCATAAACCTTCAGGTAAGGATGCTGTTGGTTGTGTTCCATTTATTACATTAAAGAGAAACGCGCTTTGAAGGTTTTTTAGCTCACTTTTTTCTGTCGCTTTATTTTCAACCACCAGCCCTTTGTTTATTCCTTTTTGATTATCAAGGATAACGGTTTCTTGATGGCTTGATAGTGTTTTACCGTTCCAGTCTGTTTTGACTGTTAACACTGAATTATCAGCAGCATTTCTAAGCTCATTACTGATCACTTTTGACGTTAATTTAAAGTCTGTCGCACCCTCAATATCTTTAACGGTGATATCGAATGTGCCGTTTTGCTCATTAAAACGGTTATTTTCTGTTACTTCAAAATGTAGGGCATTTAAAGGGGTTACACCTAATTCACTTTGTGGTTTTTTTACTGCGGTTGCTTGCCAACTTGCCACGGTTTGTATTGATGAGGTATTAGCAAAGGCTGCTGTTGCCGTAAACGCTGTCATTAATAAGCTAAGTAAGGCGTGATATTTTTTCATTATGTATTCCTATAGGATCAATCGATGTTAAGAGTAATATCGGCTAGAAAGTCTTTTTCATGAGGATTTAAATTAAATCATGACTATCTAAAAAAGATAATTCATTAGAAAAACTACCCAATAAATTTAAAAAATAGTTTATTTAAAACATCGAAAAAAAATAGGAATAAAATGTAATAAAAATAATTTTATCGTTAAAAATGTAAAATTATTTATTATCATATAATTATGTCTATTGTTGTGTCTTTTTATGATTGATATTAAAAAATTGAAAATGATAAATATGACAGAATATAAATTAATTTAATTAATTATGTATTTATAAAAATTATATATTTAACAAAGTTACAATTTCTTTCAAATAAGAGGAAATAGTAGGAAAGGTTATAAATTAGGTGGGATTACTTATTTTATAATAAAAAGGTAGCTGATCAGGCTACCTTTTTATTTTTAATCAGCATTTAGGTTAGTTTGTCGCGCAGTTATTCTCTAACCCAATATAACGGTCAAAAGCAACAATAAATTGTTTATGCTCTTTCTTTAGCCAAGGATGTTGGTAACTTTCACCGGGTAAGAGTTGTAATATCTTGGCATTTTCTTCGTCAGAATCGCATTTGTCATTTAACAGTAAACGGAAATAAGTATTACCTGTGTTTTTGATGGTGCCGGCAATATTATTATGATCATAAGCGAATTTCATTTCGCGAGGGCGGATCACCATGACAGTATTTAATCCAACGGTAGGAACAACCAAAGGCTGTTTACTGTCTTCCTGATAAGGTACTAAGTTAACTGGAGTTTCTTCAATAATAATACGGTAATAGCGCTCTTTATCGTCTTTAGCACCTTTATAAAATAATTTAAAAAACTCATGTTCATTTGGTAATAACACTTTTTGCAAAGGTGTATAAAGTATTTCACCATCATCTATGGGAAGTTGTTTTTCATCTTTTTCTTTTCCTCCCGGTTTTTCGATTTTATAAACATGAATTTTATAGAGATTGGTTCTGTCTGTATTATTAAGATAAGTACGAGAGAAAAAGGTTTTATCAGATTCAAGGGTAAAAACTTCAGAACCGACATAAAGAGCATGAGCTGAAAATGTCAGTATTGAAAGTGCTAATGTACTGATGAATTTTAATATTCTTTTCATTATATCTCTTTAATTAGCTTGTTTTAATAAATGATAATAATAAAGTCTATAATATCATCAATACAAAAATCATCATGTGTTATGAATAATAAAACGGGTATAAATACTCAATTTATACCCGTTGGTCACTTCACCCTATTTTTAGTGAACATCTGTTCCAGACCATTCAGCAAATACATTGACATAACCGCTGGCTTCTACCACACCAATCCAGTCTTCCCCTTCCATTGAGAAAAGAGAAGTACCTTCATTCATTGGGAATGTCAGTTGTAGATCGGTACGATAGAAGTAACCCTCTAACTGATAAGGGTAAGGCCATGTAGTTTGTGTCCATAAGGCTTCTTTAATGGAGATAGGCACATTATCGCAAGCTGTACGGGTTTTTACTTTTGAGCCACTTTCGTTGGTATAAGTTAGATAGGCTGAAAAAGGCACATTAATTTTTTTGTCTCTAGAGCTAAATAAGCAGTAAGGCTGGCCTCTTAATGTGACTTGAGGTCCTTCAACGGCGGCAGTAATTTTATTCGCTTGGCGAAATGCACTGGTGGTAACGATATAGTCAAAGGTTAGCGGTGGCTCTTTATCGCCGACTTTCCCTTCTCTATGAGGATTGTTCACCAGTTCTTTAGAGACAATACTAATGCCATAATCGCGAGGTTTTATAATAATCGTATTAGAAGGTGTAAATTCATAATAGCCAGATTGTGGTGCAACGGTTTTGTTATCAAAACCAAACGTAAATAATTGCTGGCTTTTAGATAAATCAATTTTACGAGTAATGAGTTCTTTTAGAAATGTTTGTGAAAAAAAGACATCAATTCCATTTTCTCCGGCAGATAAAATATTTGTAGCATAAGTTCTATCATTGTAATTATACCACTTGGTAAAGTTGCTTCCTTTTATTTTAATTGTGGCACTTTTAGGGTCAAAACCTAGCATTGGATCTATATTTAAACTAATGCGAATTGTACTGATTAATGAGCCTTTTAGTTCAGATTCTACAAGACGACAACTTACCCCTGAGACATTTGCTATTGTTGTTATAGAACAGAATTTGGAGCCTAGACCTAATATGGCATTACCATTACTATCAACAAAAATTTCTTGTAATGCATTTGTAGAAATTAATTTTAAATGTCCAACTTTTGTTAAATCGTAAATGGTCTTTTCTTCATTTTTAGGCTCAACATCGACACAACGTTGACCTCTTGATGGATCATAAAATTTATTTGTTGAACAAAAACGGTAGTCTAAAGTTGTTTGAGTATTTACTGCCATTTTATCAAAAAATAAATATGAACTGTTGGAGAAAATCCCTCTAGCATTATTCGATTGTCCATCGTTATTGAAAGCTGGGATGTGATAAGCACCATCGGCTAGGATATACTCCGCTGCATTTAATGCAGTATCCGGACAACCAGACTGATCCCTTCGGCAACGATTACCCGTAAAAGGTTCTCTAATGGGAGAATTTTCTAACCAAATATCACCATAATAATTTTTCCCCACTTTCCATGTGCCCATACCCATATAGCCTAGGCTAGCGTGCTTTTCTACAAATTTCGCGAACTCATTTGAGCCAGTGAAGCGAGGACTTAATTTTGACGTAGTAATAAAATATTCATTATCGATATTATTTTCGACAAAAAAGAATTCATTTTTGTCAGCGAATGAATTAGAAGAAAATAAAGATATAAAGATAAAACCTAATTTTTTAAAATTTATCATAATATTAGGAACCTAATTTAAAGAGATCTTAATTCCGAATCGCTAAAGTAGTCTGCGGATCACAAATCACATCACCCACCCATAGCACACCACGTGCAGATGAAAGGTCTAATTCAGCTTCACAAATTTGTTTATCATCTTGTTGCAATGAAATGACCGGATAGAGCTTATCAACATCCATCGCAAATTGCCCTTGATGATCGGTTTGTGTGTGACCGATATGGTTACGTACCTGCGCACTGGCTAACAGAGTGCCATCGGGCGATTTCATTCGACCAAATACGGTGACCATCTGTTTTAACTCAGGCTGATGTACCGCAACGTTACCCGGATAAAGCACCACGTTTTTCACACGACCCGAAGCAATATCAAAGCTATCTTCACTGTTTTTATCATTCAGTAATTCGACTTTATAAGTACCGTAAGGAGAAAGCGGAATAAAGTTATTACCGCCCGATAACACAAAGCGCTGACCATTGACGTTGGCAGCAATTTGCCCTTCGCCATCAATACCGGTTTTGACAATTACCCCTGATGTTTCTTGTTTACCACTGGCGGAGAAATTCATATCGCTATAAGCCAATGAACCTCGTGCCGTTAATGTGGTATTTAAACGATCATTATTAGGGCGGCTCATACTTAACGTACCCGTACTGTATTTGGTATCGAACATACCGTAACCGCTAACAGAGAAATCACTGTCAGTACCGTCTTTATCATGTAACAGGGTGGATACAGATAAGCCTGCATTACTAATGGCTGAATTTTCAAAGCTTTTCGATGCTGAGAGTTCACCACGCACGTTACCATTGCTGGAAGAAACACCGGCACTTAACCATGTGGCTAATGGCAGTGAGAAATCTAGTGTGACGTATTTTTCGTTGGTACTGCTTTGATTGTCATAGTGATAGCGTTGGATACCAGTACGTAAACTCATACTGCCGTAACGCCCGTTATAGAGAGTAGTGGAATACTCAAAGTTGTTTGATTTGTTTTTATCGCGTAAATCTTTGGTATAGGAGTAGGTAAATGATCCTGCATATTCCCAAAATTGCGTTAAGTTCAGGGTAGTACCAAAAGAGTAGTTATCAGAGTCATACATCGGGAAGTCATCTTTGATATTCCCTTTCTCTTTATTTACCCAAAGTGAACCAAAGCCCTTAGGTAAAGCATAAGATGCCGTGATGATATTGCGATCACTACCATCATTAGCAAAAAGCGATTGCCAACTGGTTGATAGGTTCTCACTGAGTTGTAAATTAGCATTAGTTTCAAGGACGGCTAAATCATCAAATGCATAGGTTGAGGTTTGTAAATTTAATCCTGAGAACACCCCTAAAGTAACTGTTCCTGCGCCACCGACAAGCCAAGTGTTATCTGAGTTAGAGGTTTTATATTCATTATCTCTATTTTTAATGCGTTTTTTATAATCAACATAGCCGGAGAAGATTTCCCAACGAAACTCATTAAGTGTGGCACCACGCATATTAAAGGTTTTATTCACGGTTTGAGCTTGTTTGGCGTGAACTTTACCATCAATCACCACTTCAACTTCAACTTGATAAATACCAAAAGGCAGCGGAGCGGTATCAACTTCAAAGCTTCCCATTGGAAAACTTTGAATACTTAATAATTTACCTTCCCGATAAATACGCACTTCGCCTGCGCTAGGTAAGAAAACGGTAATCGGAGTGAGTGAGAGTTGTGAATGGTTAACTTTAGATGACGAGTTATTACCGTAAGTGATCCCGTAAACTTTACTACTATTAAGTGCCGACATTGATGCAATCGACTGTAAGTTCCATGTATTTAATAGACCAAAAGCAAAACGGCGACCATTAAAGTCACGTTCAAACATGGCACGATAAAAGTCAAAAGACTGCTCTGCGGTACCTAAGCCATAAGCCGTAGCACTCAGGTTTAAGTGGTTTTCGGCAAAGCTAACAATACTATCAACAGAAAAATAGCTGTTGGTATTATCTTTTTGATTTTTTAACTGATTATTATAAATACCCAAATCATAGGTTGTGACTGCTGACATATTTCTGACAGTAGATGCACCAAGCATTTCGGTACGAGCTTGAACTTGAGTGGCAAGACCTGACTCACTAACATCTAAAGTCATAATGAAGGAGTTTAAGTCAAAGACTAAGCTTGCATCAGGCGAAAGCGTGACTTTGCCTTGTTGCTCAATAGGCATGTCTTTTAATTCACCCAATGATTCGATAATTTTTTCATTGATAGAAGCAATGTGTGAATCATCATTATCATAGGTCGGTGTGACTGAACTAATAACCAGTTGATTACCTTTAAGTACAACCAGTGCATCTGCAATTTTATTACGATTTTGTTCTTCTAAAACTGATTGATTAGAGAGGTTATAACGCAGATAAACAGGAATAGTCATACCTTCTTCTAATGCAGTGGCAAAGACACTAGGAATAATATAATTACCAATCTTTAAACTGGTTGGTTGGCTATATGTATTCTCGGACAATAGGAACATAGCAATACCTAGTGCCACCACAGATTTACGCACAAGGAGTCCTTATGAAATTAATTCACAATAATAAAATCATCGTTATGCCAAACGCCGACAGTTGCTTTTTTGCTTTGAACATCGACTTGTTTTAATTTGACACCAAGGCCCGGCATGACGTAATAGCGTTCACTACAACGGTTATTTTCATTTCTTGTCACGGCATCAGGCATACAATCACCCGTTGCAACGGTACGGAATGAACTATTTCCCGTGTTGTAGACAATGCGAGCATTTTTATCAAAACGATAACTAAAATTTTCTTGACGAGGAGCAACGACTAAAATGGTGCTTATCATTGCGGATGTGGTCGCAGTTGCTGCCTTTTGATTTTGGGTTGCACCTGTTTCTGTGACCGGATCATCACGCCAAACTAAGCGGTAATAGCGCTCTTGATTATCACTAGGGCCTTTATAGAAAATCTTGAAATTTTCTTTGGTTTTACCGGGTAAGATTAAGTTTGCTGGCGAGATCAAAATCTCGTTATTAACTAAAGGGAGCACTTTTCCATCTTCTAAAGGCGATGAAATACGTTCAATAGATAACCCGACTAAACGAGCTTGCTCGACATTATTTTCAATTTCTTTGGCAAGAATAGTTTGGTCAGACTGCATTGTTTCAGTAATGGCACCGACATGAATAGCCGAAGCGAAATGGCTATAAAAAAACAAAGGACTCAAACACGTCAATATTATTTTTTTCATTACGAATCCTTTAGGGATGAGCGAAAATTCGCTCGCCCCTTATTTATTAAAAACCAGTTTGATGGCTTACGATGTTTTACTTGGTGAAGTCGCCTTCCCAAGTTGCAGTAAACTGAACTTTAACGTCACCATCCCAGTAACCGTCTGCTAAATCAGAGAATTTAGCATCAGCACCAGCTTGTTTTGCAGACGCAATATTGAAAGTGAATTGGCCTTGACCACTCACACGTTCTTTACCGTTGTAAGCGCCATTTTGAGCTAAGAAATCCAGACCTGCAGAAGTACCAGCTGCAACGTCAACCATAGTGGTATCTGTTGAGTTAGATAAGGCTACGCCATTCCATTTAACGCCGACTGTTAATTCGCTATCATCAGCAGCACGAGTTAATTTGTCAGTAACGATTTTTGAAGTCAGTTTAAAGTCAGTCGCTTTTTCTTGACCTTGGATAGTGATGTCGAACGCACCATCTTGAGTATTAAAGCCTTTAATACCTTCAGCATAGTTAAATACTAAAGATTTTAATGGAGTAACAACTAACATACTTTTAGTATCTTTAATTGCTTTTGCATCCCATGAAGCAACTGCGTTTGCTTTACGAGTGTCTGCTTGAGCAAGGGTAGTAGCACCCATAATAGCAACAGCAAGAACCGCCAATGTCAGCTTTTTCATACTATATCCTTTATTGATTATCTATATTAGATTGCTTTTTTATCTTTCTATTAATGAAAGAAATTTTATGCGTTTATCCATTTTCTGAATAAAAGAGTCCTTCTCTAAAATGCATCATTTAAATAAATGCTATTTTAAAGAATAATTCTTTTTGATTTTTTATTAATCAATAAAATATTGTCTTATTGTTTTTTAGGTATAATGAGTCCCTAATTGCTATTTAAAGAAATAACGATTTAAATAAGAGTTATTTTTTTATTGTTAATTAATTGTGGTGTTTTTATCTGAAATGGATATCTCCTAACCCTGTGTTTTATATCTGAATACTTATTATGTGAGTTAATTTAGACAACATACTAGTATAAGTTGATAAGAAAATTCTTATAGCATTTATTGTTTAAAAAATAAAAGTTAAAATATATTTATCTATTTAACCTTGTTTCACTCCTATAGGGAGTATGGCGATTTTTATCATAAGATTTATTTCTTATTTTTTGTTTTTCAAATTATATTTTATATTTTATATTTTACTTGTTTTGTATTTTAATTTGCATATCATCCAAAATAGATGTGAAAATTATAGTTTATATTTAAATAATGTTCTTTTTTAATTTAAAATTTCTTATCGTCTAGATAATGCGATATTTACACCTTTTACGTGTCAAAAAAGAAAGTTTTTTATTATTAAAGTTATATTAAGAGTTAAATTAAGAATAACTACTATCTTAATTTGATTGTCAGAATGGGCTTTTATGAGATGATTGTTTTTTTATAAAGCGGTCAGAATGAAATAAAAAAGTAAAATAATAGTTACATTATGTTATTATTTATTTTGTTATAAATGTTGATTTATTAAATAAGAATAAAACAAGTCTATATATGATTGTGTTTAAATGATTAATCATAAAAAGGAGCTTATTTTACTTTTTTAAAATTGCTTTTTAATAATAGTAATAAATCTCGTTATAATGCTGTTATTCTAGATTGAATAATGTAGGGTTAAAAATAAAACGGGTATAAACACTAAATTTATACCCGTAGATTGAGCGGCCTGACTTTTAGTAAATATCAGTACCAGACCATTCGGCAAAGACATTGACATAACCGCTGGCTTCAACGACACCAATCCAGTCTTCACCTTCCATTGAGAAAAGAGATGTACTTTCATTCATAGGAAAGGTGAGTTGTAAATCAGTGCGATAGAAATTACCTTCTAACTGATAAGGATAAGGCCATGTGGTCTCCGTCCATAATGCCTCTTTAATGGAGATAGGCACGTTATCGCAAGCTGTACGCGTTTTTACTTTTGAGCCACCCTCATCGGTATACGTTAAATAGGCTGAAAAAGGTACATTGATTTTTTTATCTTTAGAGCTAAATAAGCAATAAGATTGTCCACGAATTGTGGTTTGAGGCCCTTCAACGGCGGCAGTAATTTTATTGGCTTGGCGAAATGCACTGGTGGTAACAATATAGTCAAAGGTTAGTGGTGGCTCTTTATCGCCGACTTTCCCTTCTCTATAAGGATTGTTTACCAGTTCTTTAGAGACAATACTAATGCCATAATCACGGGGTTTTATAATAAGAGTATTGGAAGGCGTAAATTCATAATAGCCAGATTGCGGAGCTACGCTATTTTTAAATAAAAACGTAAACATATTTTGGCTAGAGGATAGATCAATATGATTATCAATAAGTTTCTTTAGAAATTGATTAGACATAAATATATATATTTTATTATTACTTTTACCAAGTAGATCTGATAATCTTAAATAATTAGAGATAGATGTTGTATTACTATCGTATTTTTGCCAAGTGTTACTTCCATTACCAATTAATAAATCATCCCTAGAAATAAGCTTATTATCCATAATTATAGACGATACGTTAACCCGAATTCCTAGCTTATTACCGAACTCTTCAATACTGCCTTGAAAATCATATTCACCTAATGCACACATGATACCATTATTTTTATTAACTATAGTTACTTCACAAAACTTAGAGCCTAATCCTAAAATAGGATTACCATTGCTATCAATAAATATTTCTTGCAGCGCATTTGTAGATTTTAATTTCATATGTGCAATTTTAGTTGCTGTGAGATCTAGATTCTCAGTTTTCCCTCCAACATCTTGGCATGTTTGATTATTATTAATGTCATAATCTTTTGTTGTATAACATGTATAGAGATGGAAAGTATCACTGCTATTGATGCTTTTATTTTTTAAATATTCATAAAATGATTCTGAGAATGCGGGTCTGACATATTGAGATTCCCTAACAGTTCTTTCTTGATATAAATGATAAAAGCCATCTTTTTTGATAACGTCGGGTGCAAGGAATGAATCAGGGCAGCCATTACCGACCATGCATCGGTTACCTATATAAGGATAATTTACAGGGGAGTTCTCTAGCCAAACATCCATATATATTTTAGATCTAGGGGTAATTTTCATTTCATTTTTTCCCATATATCCAATACTAATATTATTAGTAGCATATTTAGATAATTTACTAGGACCAGTAAAACGGTAATCTAGATCGACCGATGTGATAAAGTATTCATTATCAACATTATTCTCTATTACCATATACCAGTTTTCTGTGGATTTACTTAATGAACTGAAAGAAAGAGTCATTAGAACTGAAAAAATAAAAAAGCGGACAATAGACATTATTATTCCTTTTAATCTCGACTCGCCAACGTAGTTTGTGGATCACAAATCACATCACCCACCCATAGCACACCGCGAGCTGACGACAGATCTAATTCAGCTTCACAAATTTGTTTATCATCTTGTTGTAATGAAATCACTGGATAACGTTTATCAACATCCATCGCAAACTGCCCTTGGGTATCGGTTTGAGTTCGCCCGATATGGTTACGTACCTGAGCACTGGCTAACAATGTGCCATCAGGCGATTTCATTCGACCAAACACGGTGACCATCTGTTTTAACTCAGGTTGATGCACTGCAACGTTACCCGGATAAAGCACCACGTTTTTCACCCGACCCGAAGCAATATCAAAGCTGTCTTCACTGTTTTTATCATTCAGCAATTCGACTTTATATTCGGCATAAGGAGAGAGCGGAATAAAGTTATTACTACCCGATAACACAAAGCGTTGACCATTGACGTTGGCGGCAATTTGTCCTTCACCATCAATACCAGTTTTGACAATCACGCCCGATGTTTCTTGTTTACCACTGGCGGAGAAATTCATATCACTATAAGCCAGTGAGCCTCGCGCCGTTAAGGTGGTATTTAAACGATCATTATTAGGGCGACTCATGGTTAATGTACCGGTGCTGTATTTAGTATCAAACGAGCCGTAACCACTGACAGAGAAATCACTGTCAGTACCGTCTTTATCATGTAATAGGGTGGACACGGATAAGCCTGCGTTACGGATAGCAGAATCTTCAAAGCTTTTTGACGCAGATAACTCACCACGCACATTACCATTGCTGGAAGAAACACCCGCACTAAGCCATGTTGCCAGTGGTAATGAAAAATCTAAGGTAATGTATTTTTCGTTGGTACTGTTTTGGTTATCGTAGTGATAACGCTGGATACCAGTACGCAAGCTCATACTGCCATAACGCCCGTTATAGAGTGAGGTGGAATACTCAAAGTTGTTTGATTTGTTTTTATCGCGTAAATCTTTGGTGTAGGAATAGGTAAATGATCCTGCATATTCCCAAAATTGCGTTAAGTTCAGCGTAGTACCAAAAGAGTAGTTATCAGAGTCATACATCGGGAAATCATCTTTGATATTCCCTTTCTCTTTATTTACCCAAAGCGAGCCCAAACCTTTTGGTAGTGAATAAGATGCTGTAATGATATTGCGATCACTGCCATCGTTAGCAAAAAGCGATTGCCAGCTGGTTGATAGATTTTCACTGAGTTGTAAATTGGCATTAGTTTCAAGGACGGCTAAATCATCAAATGCATAGGTTGACGCTTGTAAATTTAACCCGGAGAAAACCCCTAAAGTGACAGTACCAGCACCACCCACTAGCCAAGTATTATCAGAGTTGGATGTTTTATAACCATTGTCTCTGTTTTTGATGCGTTTTTTATAATCTACATAGCCTGAGAATATTTCCCAACGAAATTGGTTTAAGGTCGCTCCTCGCATATTGAAGGTTTTATTCACGGTTTGAGTTTGTTTGGCGTGAACTTTACCATCAATAACAACTTCAACTTCAACTTGATAAATACCAAAAGGCAGCGGAGCGGTATCGACTTCAAAGCTTCCCATTGGGAAATTTTGAATACTTAATAGCTTACCTTCACGATAAATGCGCACTTCACCTGCACTGGGTAAAAAGACCGTAATGGGTGTTAGAGAAAGTTGAGAATGGCTTACTTTAGACGATGAGTTATTACCGTAAGTAACACCATAAACTTTACTGCTATTGAGTGCTGACATGGAAGCAATAGATTGTAAGTTCCATGTATTTAATAGACCAAAAGCAAGACGGCGACCATTAAAGTCACGTTCAAACATGGCACGATAAAAGTCAAAAGATTGCTCTGCGGTGCCTAAGCCATATGCAGTGGCGCTTAAATTCAAATGGTTTTCAGCAAAACTCCAAATACTATCGATTGAAAAATAACTGTTGGTGTTATCTTTTTGCTGTTTCATTTGATTGTTGTAGACACCTAAATCATAGGTTGTGACTGCTGATATATTTCTGACTGTTGATTCACCAAGCATTTCTGAACGGGCTTTAACTTGTGTGGCAAGACCTGCCTCGCTGACATCCAAGGTCATAATGAAGGAGTTTAAATCAAACACAAGACTAGCATCAGGTGAAAGCGTGACTTTGCCTTGTTGCCCAATTTGTGCATCTTTCAATGAGATAAGTGAATTAATAATTTTGTCATTAATAGAAGCAACTTGAGAATCGTCACGATCGTAAGTTGGTGTGATAGAGCTAATAACAATTTGATGGTCTTTAAGTACTACCAGCGCATCTGCAATCTTATTACGGCTTTGTTCTTCTAATACAGATTGATTAGAAAGGTTATAACGCAGATAAACAGGGATCGTCATGCCTTCTTCTAATGCAGTAGCAAAGACACTGGGAATAATATAATTACCAATCTTTAAACTGGTTGGTTGGCTATATGTATTCTCGGACAATAGGAACATAGCAATGCCTAGTGCCACTACAGATTTACGCACAAGGAGTCCTTATTAAATTAATTTATAATAATAAAATCATCGTTATGCCAAATACCGACAGTTGATTTTTTGCTTTGAACATCGACTTGCTTTAATTTGACACCAAGGCCCGGCATGACGTAATAGCGTTCACTACAACGATTATTTTCATTTTTTGTCACGGCATCAGGCATACAATCGCCCGTGGCGACAGTACGGAATGAGCTATTCCCCATGTTATAAACAATACGAGTGCTTTTATCGAAACGGTAACTGAAATTTTCTTGACGTGGCGCGACAACTAAGATGGTGCTTATCATTGCGGATGTGGTCGCAGTTGCTGCTTTTGCGCTCTGTGTTGATCCAGTTTCAGTCACGGGATCATCACGCCAAACTAAGCGATAATAGCGCTCTTGATTATCACTAGGACCTTTATAGAAAATCTTGAAATTTTCTTTGGTTTTACCGGGTAAAATTAAGTTTGCTGGTGAGATCAAAATCTCATTATTAACTAAAGGGATCACTTTTCCATCTTCTAAAGGCGATGAAATTCGCTCAATAGATAATCCAACTAACCGTGCTTGCTCGACATTATTTTCAATTTCTTTTGCAAGAATAGTTTGATTTGACGGCATTGTTTCAGTAATGGCACCGACATGGATGGCTGCTGCAAATTGGCTATAAAAAAATAAAGGACTCAAACACGTCAATATTATTTTTTTCATTACAGATCCTTGAGGGAGAGCGAAAATTCGCTCACCCTAATTTATTAAAATAAACTTTATGGCTTATGGACCTTTGGTGAAGTCGCCTTCCCAAGTTGCAGTAAATTGAACTTTAACGTCACCATCCCAGTAACCGTCTGCTAAATCAGAGAATTGAGCATCAGTACCAGCGATTTTTGCAGAAGCAATATTGAACGTGAATTGGCTTTGGCCGCTTACACGCTCTTTACCGTTGTAAGCACCGTCTTGAGCTAAGAAATCAAGACCAGCCGTTGCACCTGTTGCAACGTCAACCATGGTGGTGTCTGTTGAGCTAGTTAAGTCAGTACCATTCCATTTAACACCAACAGTTAATTCACTGTTATCAGAAGTACGTACTAATTTATCGGTGATGATTTTTGAAGTCAGTTTAAAGTCAGTGGCATTTTCTTGACCTTGAATAGTGATATCGAACGCACCATCTTGAGAGTTAAATGCTTTAATACCTTCTGCATAATAGAAAGTTAAAGATTTTAATGGTGTAACAACTAACATACTTTTAGTATCTTTGTATGCTTTCGCATCCCATGAAGCAACAGCACTTGCTTTACGAGTATCAGCTTGAGCAAGAGTTGTTGCACCCATAATAGCAACAGCGAGAACAGCCAATGTCAGCTTTTTCATAAAATATCCTTTAATGATTATCTATAATAGATCGCTTTTATCTTTCTATTAATGAAAGAAACTAAATATATTGATGTGTTTTTTTAAATAAAAGAATTTCTCTTTAAATAATTTCAATGAAATATTTAAAGAATAACTCTTTTATTGATTTTCTTCAGGTTGGTTGTTATTTATTCTTTTTATTAAACCTCCAAAAATAAAAATAATTTACATTTTTGTTTATAAGTAATTAATAGATGAGAATTATTTAATATATTTTAATTTGTAAAATTAAATATAAATATAATTAAATTTTTCATATGGCACTAATCTAAACAATATAGAAAAATAAATTGATGAGAAAATTCCTATAAGTGTTATTCCTTAATTTAAATTCATTAGATTAATTAATGTATTTTGTGTTTATATTCGATTTTTTGTGTTATTTTTTTATTTTTGATTAATTTTTATTATGTTTTTCTATTTTTTGTTATGGTTATTATTTGGAATTTTTAGTTTTTTTTGAATGATTTTATTCTATAATGGATTGTATTTTTTATTTTATATTGATAATTTGCTTATATTTGGATTATAGTTCTTGTGGTGGTTTTAAATTTAAACATTTACTCACCATAAGGGTAAATTTTATTTTCAATCTATAAAATAGGCATGTTTTTTATAAATTAAAAAAATAAATCATCTAATTTTGATTTATATTTTTATATAGAGTGCAATATAATTATTTGATATTAATTATTTCATTGTAAATATATTGTCATTAAAAGATGGGGTGTCTTTTTTTGAATGTATTAAAATGATTGATTCTAAAGTTAAGTAATTAAGGTGAAATTAATATTTTAATAAATCATTGATTTATTTTATATACGGTATTAATTGTGATAGCGTTTTTCGTTGACTTACCCGCACATGACTGTGCGGGTTTTTTTATACGATTAATATGAAAAGAGGTTTATAACGTTATTGGTTCAATAACTAATTCACCCTTATTTGTATCTAATTTTAGCTTTTGAGATTCAGCAACTTTTAATAACGCAGGCCCTAAATTGACTAACATTGGTAAGCGCATTTCCGCCGCGATAATCGCACTGTGAGAGCGACTATCACCTTTTGCTAAAGCAATACCAACTAATTGGCTATCAACCAATTGAATTAAAGTCGAAGGAAAAAGCTCTTTTGCGACCAAAATAGCCGGTTGTGAAGGGGTGAAGCTTGGACGCGTTTTATCTTGTAAATGATAAAGCACCTGATTACGTAGATCACGAAGATCGAGTTCACGCGCACGTAAATAAGGATCGGTGAGGGCGCAATACAGTTGTGTTCTTTCTTGCATTTCATCTGACCAACTTTGTTGGGCACTGATCTTCTCTTCTTTAATGCGTTCAATCACACTCGTTATTAACTCATCATCATCTAACATCATGATATGGCCATTAAAAATAGCACCAATATGCTCACCTAATTTTTGGCTCGCTTTATTGGCAGTCTGTTTTAGTGCTTTTAGCGTCTCTTTTATTGCGAAATTAAGTTTGCCAACTTGAGCGCCAATATCAATCGGTTCAGATAAGTTTTCTATCGGTGATAGCTCTATTTCATGCCAAATAAAAGCAGGGGCTTTAATTTGAGACACTGGGGCTAAAATACCCTTTAATGTGATGGTATTAGAATCAGAAGGCAGCTCTTCACCAAAGCCATTTTTAGCAAGTTCAAGAAAAGCGGCAATCGCTTCATCTTCTTGCTCACCAGAGGCAATTAGCGTTATCTCATCACCTTGGCGAATTTGTATTAATGAAAGCTGATTTAAGCTGAGAGGATTAATACGTCTATCCCCTTTAACTAGTTGGTAATCTGCCTGAAAAGCAGAAAGTACCTCAACTAAAGTAGCAGCCGGTCTTACGTGTAATCCATGAGGATTACGAACAACCCAACTTGCCTCTTTGCCGTGAATTTTGACAGGGGCATTAATATCATTTTTAGGCTGAACGAAATTTTCACCCAGCTGAATTTTCTTTGGATATAAAGAATTTGAAGCTTCTTCAATCACTTTCTCTAATGACGCTCCTGACGATGCGGCGACAACCGCAGCAAGAGTGCCTTCAACTAAGGGTGCAGAGCAGAGGGTGACTTTTTCAGCGAGCTCTGGATCAAGTAACTCAATCGCAGTTTCTGCACTTAATATTGCACTGCCTAAATCCATCATCACAACAATAGATTGTGCTTGAGAAAGTGATTCTATCGCCGTCATAATTTTAACGGCATCAGTACCAATCGCATGTTCTTCATCGTTGATACCTGCGGCAACGGCAAGTTGGCAATGAGCTGGATTAAGCATCTGACTGGCAAGCTCTGCCACACCATCAGCGAGATGTTTACTATGAGAAACAATAACAATATTTATCATGGTAGACCTTTATTGGTTGCTTGTATTGGTTTCTTGGTCAGTTATGCATTAATGCTATTTGCAAGGGCTTGTATCATCAGTACCACAGAAGCACTGCCGGGATCTTTATGTCCGATACTGCGCTCACCTAAGTAGCTTGCTCGTCCTTTTCGAGCTTGCATCGGGATAGTATTTTCAGCGGCTTTTTCAGCGGCAATTTGCGCTTGGTTGAGGGCTTCTTTAATAGAAAGATCCTGTTCATTAGATTGCTTTAATGACTCAACCACAGGCCACCAAACATCACACATGGTTTTGTCATTTGGCTCTGCTTTTCCTCGACTTACAATGCCTTCTACACCTTCTGTTACCATTTCAACGAGTTGATTAAGTTCTAGATTTTGCAATGAAGCTGTGGGTTTAGCTGCACGAATAAAGAAGGTGCCAAATAGAGGACCACTTGCGCCACCAATATTTGAGAGCAATGTCATGCCTGTGGTTTTAAGGATGGTACCAATATCTTGTCCTTCAAATTCAGGTAATTTTTCCTGCACTTTTCTAAAGCCACGGTTCATATTTAAACCGTGGTCAGCATCACCAATTTCACGATCTAAATCCGTTAAATAATCACTATTTTGTTCAAACAGCAGTGCGCATTGTTGTAACCAAAGAATAATTTGAGCGTGAGTTAAAGCCATTTTTTGTTCCTTTTTCTTGTTATTAAAGACTTATTTCACCATCGCAGGTGTATTCACTGGGGCATCCCATAAGGTCAATAATTCGTTATCCACTTTTAATAACGTAATGGAGATCCCTGACATATCGAGCGAAGTACAATAAGAACCAATTAAAGAACGTTCGATGGTTAAGCCAAATTTTTCACAACATTGGGTTAAACGGTTATAAACACCATAAAGCTCAGATTGTGGTGTGGCACCTAAGTTATTAACTAAAACAATGACGCGATCGCCAGATTTTAAAGGCTGTTTTTCTTGATTTTCATCGATCCAAGTGCCGTTTTCACGATCCCAATTGCGGATCACGCGTTGATAGTGACCATTTTCAATTAAGGTATTAAACATGGCATCGACGGTATCATTCAGGGAAGTAAATTTACGACGATCAATACCCGGTTCACCGTGAATACCGACACCAAACTCCATTTCATTTTCAGGTAAAGTAAAAGAGGGTTTCCCTGCTGCTGGAACCGTACAGGCTTCTAAGGCAATACCGATAGAAAAACCATTGTTATTAATGTGATGACCTAATTTAACCAGTTCATCAAGAGAGTCGCCTCTTTCAGCTGCCGCACCCAGTAGCTTTTCGATTAACACGGTATTGGCAACACCACGGCGTCCTGCGGTATATAAGCTATCTTTTACTGCCACATCATCATCAACTAATATCGTTGCGATTTTCACACCATCGTCATGAAGCAGTTCTGTTGCTGTTTCAAAATTCAGCACATCACCGGTGTAGTTTTTCACGATCATTAAAACACCTTCACCGCTATCAATGGCTTTGGCGCAGTCATACATTTTATCAGGTGTTGGTGACGTAAATATTTCACCCGGACATGCACCGTCAAGCATTCCTTTACCCACAAAACCTGCATGCATCGGTTCATGTCCGCTACCACCGCCGGACAATAGAGCAACTTTACCTTTTACTGGAGCATCTTTTCGCGTGACATAAAAAGAGGAGGGATGAAGTTTGATTTCAGGATGGGCTTTTGCAAAGCCTTGTAGTTGTTCAGATAACACATCATCAACTCGATTAATCAGCTTTTTCATCTTAAATGCTCCATTTGAAATTTGTGTTTAGTCTTCAAACCAGAAATAGGGTTTCTGGTTTGGGTGGCTGACAAATTATTTATTAAAGGATTGGCAAACACGGCATCAATAAGCGGTGTTTGTTTTATTTAAAACATAAGAATTATTTTTATTTAGCTTAAAAATGAATCTACATCATTTGTCTTTCTATAAGAATAGGTTAGTCAAATAACCTGTCAGAATGGGAGCAAGATCATAAAAATAAATGAAAAAAAGAGTGTCTATTGGTGATGGTTACATACCTTGCAAAAGAGTGAGTGCCTTCTCTCTCTGTTCTGGAGAAAGGTTTTTAATCACATCTAATAACAAGGTATCTTTGTTTTTTGCACTTGGCATAAGGGTATGACTAAACGTGAGGTTTAAAACAAAGGTATGCCCGCATTCAGGATCACGACAAGCACAATAGAGATCGGATAACTCTTTGTGTTTACGATTACTTTTCTTTATAAGCGCTTTTTCACCGCACTCAGGACAAAAAATAGTTAAGACACGCATATCGCTTTTCTCTTTGCTAAAGGCTATCAGATAGCTTCTATATTAGCTGAAATTTGTATTATAACCAGCCTATTTATTGTTTTTTTATATAAATTTTTGTTTTAAGGCTATTTAAAGATGCTTAAAACAAGTTTGTTTGTTTTAATTGATATGAATAGTTCGGTTATTGACGGATAAGCCTTGATAACCGACGTTAACCGAACAAACTTACTAGCCTGAAATACAAACTTTGTAGATAATAGCTTCACGTTAAATGATACGGAGATAAGCAAGATATTGAATTTATTGTTTATTCTTTTTGTTGATTTTCAGTGTAAGTAAAAAGCAATAGACAAGGATGTCTATTACAAGTTAACAAGGAAGTTAGCAGTAATATAACTGAATCGCCTGTTGTTTACCGCAAATGGATGTTGCGCGTAGTTGAAATAAAAGGAACTTACGTTATCTCAATCGGGAATTTATTCAGTTACACAGGGTCGTGGCTTACTGCTAATTCTTTACAGATTATCTGATGAATGTTGGGAGGTGAGGGTTCTTTTTACGGTTAAAGAGAGTGTAATCAGAGATGAGGTGTATTCATGGATGAATATGACAGCACATTGATATCGTTAGTAATAGTGGGCGCTTTTATTGCATTAGGGAAGATGCTCGTTGCGAATGAAACCATTACATTAAGATTGTTTATCGGCAAAATTATTTTAGGCTCTGCGGTTTCTGTTGTTGCTGGCGCACTGCTTATTTTATGGCCTGGAATTGATTCTGTCGCAGTAATGGGAATAGGCTCAGCGCTCGGTATTGTGGGTTATCAGTTAGTCGAAATCTGGTTACGTAAACGAGGTAATCAATTTTTTTCAGGGAAAGAAAAAGATGATACCAAGTAAAAAGTGCAACACGTTTTCATCATAATAAAAGTCGATAAAGTCAGTTTTGTCTCGAATGACTAAGGAGTTAGGTCATGTTCAACACACAAGCGTTATATGCATGGATTGCACTACTGGCGTTTAGTTTGGGTTGGATTGCTCAAGGATGGCATCGAGACAATATAGCGTTAGAACAACGGATGTTAATAACGCAAATCGAAGATCAAGCAAACATGGATGCTTGTCTTGATCTTCAACTTTTTGTTTATGTATTAGAGGAAAATTATCCCTAATATAAAAGAGGAGATGCTTATTTTACTTAATGAATGTCAGTTCCTGACCATTCTGCAAAGACATTAACATAGCCCTGAGCCTCTACGACACCAATCCAGTCTTCACCTTCCATTGAGAAAAGAGAAGCACTTTCATTCATAGGAAAGGTTAATTGTAAATCGGTACGATAGAAATTGCCTTCTAACTGATAAGGATAAGGCCATGTGGTTTTTGTCCATAATGCTTCTTTTATGGAGATAGGCACATTATCGCAAGCAGTGCGGTTTTTTACTTTTGAGCCACCTTCATCGGTATACGTTAAATAGGCTGAAAAAGGCACATTGATTTTTTTATCTTTAGAACTAAATAAGCAGTAAGACTGACCTCGGATTGTTGTTTTCGGTCCTTCAACGGCGGCAGTAATTTTATTTGCTTGGCGAAATGCACTGGTGGTTACAATATAGTCAAAGGTTAGCGGTGGCTCTTTATCGCCCACTTTTCCTTCTCTATGAGGATTGTTGACTAATTCTTTAGAAACAATACTAATGCCATAATCGCGAGGCTTGATAATAATTGTATTTGATGGTGTAAATTCATAGAACCCTGATTGAGGTACCGCAGTATTGGTAAAGCTAAAGGTAAATAAATCTTGGCTCTTAGAGAGATCAACATTGTTTTTAATTAATTTTTTAAAAAAACTTTTTGTAAAATGAACATAAACGCCACCATTACCAGGAGTGATTAAATAAGAAGCAATGGTTGGTGATGAATAATAATATTTGGTTGAAGTAGGTGTTTGAGAGAGATAAATATCCGTTATGGTTGGTGTAAATGATAATGCGGTCGTATCGACTTTCATCGCCAGTCTCATAACATTTAAGCTTTCGCCTTTTAGCTCATAATCGACCATCTTGCAGACAACATTATCGCCCACAATTTCACAAAATTTAGAGCCTAAGCCTAATACGGCATTACCTTCACTATCGACAAAAATCTCTTGTAACGCATTGGTTGATTTTAGTCTTATATGCCCTTTTTTGGTAATCGCAAAACTTTGCTCATCTACTTTACCGTTTACAGAACGACATGTTTGGCCTAATGCCGGGTTGTAATCATTTTTGGTATAGCAGAAAAAATAATTAAAATTTTCTGTACTACCAACAGGTAAGTTTTGCATATATTGATAAAAAGAATCAGAAAATATCGCTCTAGGAATACCCGCTTCACCGCCATGAGTATTCATATAAGCACGATACATTCCGTTACTTAAAACTTGCTCTGGTCTTTGTATACCATCAGAAGGGCAATCTCTATAGGTTCGCCAGCAACGGTTACCAATAAATGGCATTTTAATTGGAGAGTTTTCTAACCAAATATCAAAGTAATTGTAGAGAGGAACAACACCTGTATATCCCATATAACCTAAACTAAGTTGGTCACTACTATATTTGGTAAAAACGTTAGCACCACTAAAACGGGGGTCCGTTTTTTGTGGGGTAATAAAATATTCGTTATCAATATTGTTTTCAATAAAAACAATATCATTGGTGTAGGTTACTGCATTACATGTGAATGTAGTAAAAAGGGCAAGTATTAATAATAGGTAATGTTTGAACATTATATGCTTTCCTTTAATTCCTGTTTACCAATGTAGTTTGCGGATCACAAATCACATCACCTACCCACAGCACACCCCGAGCTGACGACAGATCTAATTCAGCTTCACAAATTTGTTTATCATCTTGTTGTAATGAAATCACTGGATAACGTTTATCGACATCCATCGCAAACTGCCCTTGGGTATCGGTTTGAGTACGCCCGATATGGTTACGTACTTGTGCACTGGCTAACAGCGTGCCATCAGGTGATTTCATTCGACCAAATACGGTGACCATCTGTTTTAACTCAGGCTGATGTACTGCAACGTTACCCGGATAAAGCACCACGTTTTTCACACGGCCTGAGGCGATATCAAAACTATCTTCACTGTTTTTATCATTCAGCAATTCGACTTTATATTCGGAATAAGGGGAAAGCGGAATAAAGTTATTACTACCCGATAATACAAAGCGCTGACCATTGACGTTAGCGGCAATTTGTCCTTCACCATCAATCCCAGTTTTGACAATCACGCCCGATGTTTCTTGTTTACCACTGGCGGAGAAATTCATATCACTATAAGCCAATGAACCTCGTGCCGTTAATGTGGTATTTAAACGATCATTATTAGGGCGACTCATGGTTAACGTACCGGTACTGTATTTGGTATCAAACGAGCCATAACCACTGACAGAGAAATCACTGTCAGTACCATCTTTATCATGTAACAAAGTGGACATGGATAAACCTGCATTACGAATAGCGGAATCTTCAAAGCTTTTTGATGCAGATAACTCGCCCCGTAGATTACCATTGCTGGAAGAAACACCTGCACTAAGCCATGTTGCTAACGGCAGTGAGAAATCTAAGGTGATATATTTTTCGTTGGTACTGTTTTGGTTATCGTAGTGATAGCGTTGAACACCAGTACGCAAACTCATACTGCCATAACGACCTGTATAAAGTGTAGTTGCATATTCAAAACTGTTAGACTTATTTTTATCTCTTAAATCTTTAGTGTGAGAATAAGTAAATGAGCCTGCATATTCCCAAAATTGAGAGAAATTCAGGGTAGTACCAAAAGAGTAGTTATCAGAGTCATACATAGGAAAATCATCTTTGATATTTCCTTTTTCTCGGTTGACCCATAATGCACCAATCCCTTTAGGCAAGGAGTAATTAGCAGTAAAAATATTACGGTTACTACCATCTTTAGCAATTAATGCCTGCCAACTGGTTGAGAGTGTGTCCGTTAATTGTAAATTACTATTGGTTTCTAATACGGCAAGATTATCAAAAGCATAAGCAGAACCTTGTAGGTTCAAGCCTGAAAATACACCTAATGTAATCGCACCTGCGCCACCAACTAAGATCGTATTATCGCCACTGGTTGTACGATATTCGTTATTATTATTTTTGATACGCTTTTTGTAATCTACATATCCTGAATATAATTCCCAACGGAATTGGTTTAAGGTTGCGCCTTTCATATTGTAAGATTTATTGACAGTTTGGCGCTGCTTAGAGCGAACTTGACCATCAATCACTACTTCGACATCGACTTCATAAATACCAAAAGGAAGTGGTGCGGTATCCACTTCAAAGCTCCCCATTGGGAAATTTTGAATACTTAATAATTTTCCATCGCGATAAATGCGCACTTCACCGGCACTTGGCAAAAAGACCGTAATGGGTGTTAGAGAAAGTTGAGAATGGCTTACTTTAGACGATGAGTTATTACCGTAAGTAACACCATAAACTTTACTGCTGTTAAGTGCTGACATGGAAGCAATAGATTGTAAGTTCCATGTATTTAATAGACCAAAAGCAAGACGGCGACCATTAAAGTCACGTTCAAACATGGCACGATAAAAGTCAAAAGATTGCTCTGCGGTGCCTAAGCCATATGCAGTGGCGCTTAAGTTCAAATGGTTTTCAGCAAAACTCCAAATACTGTCGATTGAAAAATAACTGTTGGTGTTATCTTTTTGCTGTTTCATTTGATTGTTATAGACACCTAAATCATAGGTGGTAACGGAGGAAATATTATCAACGGTTGATTTTCCTAACATTTCCGAACGGGCTTTAACTTGAGTGGCAAGGCCTGCTTCATTAACATCTAACGACATAATAAAGGTACTTAAATCAAAATTAAGCGTAGCATCTGGGGAAAGCACTATCTTATTATTTTGATCAAAGGGTTTATCTTTAAGTTCGTTTAATGATTGGAGGAGTTGCTCATTGATAGAGGCAACTTGTGCATCACCTTCATCGAGTGTTGGAGTCACTGAGTTAATCGTAATTTTATTGTCTTTAAGTACCACTAGTGCATCGGCAATTTTATTACGGCTTTGTTCTTCTAATACAGATTGATTAGAGAGGTTATAACGTAGATAAACAGGGATCGTCATGCCTTCTTCTAACGCAGTTACGAAGACACTAGGAATGATGTAGTTACCCATCTTTAAACTAGACGATTGGCTAAATGCACTTCCAGATAAAAGGCATAAAGCGATACCTAGAGCTATCCCTGATTTACGCACAATGAATCCTTATTAAATTAATTTATAATAATAAAATCATCGTTATGCCAAATACCGACAGTTGCTCTTTTGCTTTGAACATCGACTTGTTTTAACTTAACACCAAGGCCTGGCATGACGTAATAGCGTTCACTACAACGATTATTTTCATTTTTTGTCACGGCATCAGGCATACAATCGCCCGTGGCGACAGTACGGAATGAGCTATTCCCCGTGTTGTAAACAATACGAGTGCTTTTATCGAAACGGTAACTGAAGTTTTCTTGACGTGGGGCGACGACTAAAATGGTGCTTATCATTGCTGATGTGGTCGCAGTTGCTGCTTTTGCGCTCTGTGTTGATCCGGTTTCAGTCACGGGATCATCACGCCAAACTAAGCGATAATAGCGTTCTTGATTATCACTAGGACCTTTATAAAAAATCTTGAAATTTTCTTTGGTTTTTCCGGGTAAAATTAAGTTTGCTGGTGAGATCAAAATCTCATTATTAACTAAAGGGATCACTTTTCCATCTTCTAAAGGCGATGAAATACGCTCAATAGATAATCCGACTAACCGAGCTTGCTCAACGTTATTTTCGATTTCTTTGGCAAGAATAGTTTGATCAGACTGCATTGTTTCAGTAATAGCGCCGACATGGATGGCTGCTGCAAATTGGCTATAAAAAACCAAAGGACTCAAACACGCTAATATTATTTTTTTCATCGTGGATCCTTGAGGGAGAGCGAAAATTCGCTCATCCCGTATTTATTAAAATACTGACTTTGTAACTTATGGTGCTTTAGTGAAGTCGCCTTCCCAAGTTGCAGTAAACTGAACTTTAACGTCGCCATCCCAGTAACCGTCTGCTAAATCAGAGAATTGAGCATCAGTACCTGCGATTTTTGCGGAAGCGATATTAAAAGTGAATTGGCTTTGACCGCTTACACGTTCTTTACCGTTGTAAGCACCGTCTTGAGCTAAGAAATCCAGACCTGCAGTTGTACCAGCAGCAACGTCAACCATGGTGGTTTCTGTTGAGCTAGTTAAGTCAGTACCATTCCATTTAACACCAACAGTTAATTCGCTGTTATCAGAAGCACGTACTAATTTATCGGTGATGATTTTTGAAGTCAGTTTAAAGTCAGTGGCTTTTTCTTGACCTTGGATAGTGATATCGAACGCACCATCTTGAGAGTTAAATGCTTTAATACCTTCTGCATAATAGAAAGTTAAAGATTTTAATGGTGTAACAACTAACATACTTTTAGTATCTTTGTATGCTTTCGCATCCCATGAAGCAACAGCACTTGCTTTACGAGTATCAGCTTGAGCAAGAGTTGTTGTACCCATAATAGCAACTGCAAGAACGGCTAATGTCAGCTTTTTCATAAAATATCCTTCGTAGATTAATTCTTATTACATAATGTTTTTAAATAACAGATATTATTTAAAAATGATCTGTTATTCAGTTATTTAGGCTTTAGTAAAAATACTTATTTAAAATGAATTTTAAATAGACTCATTTTAAATAAAATATATTTTTGAAATGGAAAACTGATTGTTTGAATTTTTGAATGTCAATTCTCTTTATGCTTTTAGTCAATATATTCAAATATGCGAAAAAGAGATAAAGCTAAAATAAGTGCATTTATTCTTTTTTGGATTATTTGTTTTATTTACCAATTTGTCTTGAGGTCAATTCTACAATTTAAAACTTTTATGGGGATAGGATTAATCTCATAGGATTTTCTGCTGCAAAATAAAAATATTAGTGTTTTTAAACTTTATCTCAATTTTTATACGCGTAAATCGAGTTTTTTATCGTTATTAAGTAAAGATAACTTAAGTATTTATGATTACTTATCACTATATAAAAAATTTTATTTATTCTCTTTTTGTTTTTTTTTGTTTTGTAAGGTAATTTTTAGAAATATAAGTCCACTAACTTAGTCTTTTTTGGATTTATTTTGGTGTTTTGTTTGTTTTGTGATGAGTTTCTAATTAACAGATAAACTTTATTATTGGGAGTATCTAAAAATGATTAGTGAATATTGATCTAAATTAATATATGACTGTTACTACAAATAATTCTTATTTAAATAGAGATAAAACTAATAAGAATTCTATTTCTATTCTTAGTTGGATAATAACTTTATAATGTAAATAAAAAGTAAATCAATAATGAAATATTTGTTTTTTGCTCAAAGTGAATATGATTGAAAATAACTATCATAAAATAGCGATGTGACTAAACTGCTCTCTTATGCAATTTAATATAAACAGGGTATTTATAATGATGTGGCGAAGTACTTACTTAAAAAAGAGATAATCAATCAAATAACGGTTTCGACAGAATTTGATAATGTTTGTCTTTTGCAACAGAGCAGCGGAGCGCCAACTTTCTCTGTTTTACATCTAATCGAAAAGAGTATGTAGGGTATTAACAATCAACATGGTTGAGGGAATAAAGATGGATTTCGATATCAGTTATGTTAATACGATTTTTGTTTTGACCTATTAATAATAGAAAATGTGAAGTTGAAATCGATTATTTAGAGACATTTTTTGTTTTTTAATAAGAGTTCAATAATGAAATAATAAATTAAATATTCTATTTGAGCTTTTTTATTTATAAGTGTTTTTAATGTGTTTTCATCTCTATTTTTTATTAATTTGTATCTTTTCGCCAAATTACTCTTTTTTCTAAAAGATGATTTTCATCTTCTTTTTTTGTTTTTTAACTTATTGATTTTAATCTATATAAACAAAATCCAAATAAACTGTTATTATTTCTAAAATTCCAAATATAATTTTGTTTATAACTGTTTTAAAAATATAAATATTTATCTTTAGAATATATATAAAATAAAAAAGTTATTTTTTATTTAGCTAAAGAAATTGAATAAATAACGTGTTATATCAATAGTTCATCAAAGATTAATCTCTATAATTTGGCTTTAAGTTATTAGACGCCAACTTTATCATTATAATAAATCATCAAAATGAACTTTAAACGCTTTATTTTTAAACGACTTATCCAAGTTGTTCCTATGCTTATTATTGTCAGCATTTTGGCATTTATATTAAGCCATATTTCAGCGGGTGATATTGCTGAAATTACCTTACGAAGCAAGGGGATCATTCCAACACCTGACAGTATTGCCGCGGTGAGAACAGAGCTTGGATTAGATAGACCTCTGTATATCCAGTATTTAAGTTGGCTGGCACACACCTTACAAGGTGATTTTGGTACTTCGATTCAATCTGGTTTACCTGTTAGCCAAGAAATTATGGATAGATTTCCTGCAACGTTAAAACTGGCGTTGGTTTCTACGTTATTTGCCATCATTTTATGTGTCCCTATCGCGTTAGTTTCTGTGCGTTTTAAAGATACACCGATTGACCACGGCATTCGTTTTTTAACCACGGTTGCTGCGACCTTACCTGATTTTTGTCTCGGATTATTATTACTGTATATCTTTGCGATCCAATTGCATCTTGCGCCAGTGATTGCAGGCGACAGTATGCAAAATATTCTCTTACCTGCTTTAACGCTCAGTGCAGGGTATGCCGCCATGTATACCCGTATTTTACGTAACAACTTAATTGAAGTGAGTTATACCGATTATATTCGAGCGGCTAGAGCAAGAGGATTAGGTAAAACAGCAGCCCTTTTTCGTCATGGTTTAAAAAATGCCGTTTTGCCTTGTATTACGTTAATTGGCGTGAATTTTGGTAAGTTGTTAGGCGGGCAATTTGCTTGTGAAACCATTTTTTCATGGAATGGTATTGGCAAATTTGCCGTAGATAGTATTCGCCTTAAAGATTTGCCTGTTATTCAAGGATATATCGTTGTTGTGGCGGTAACCTACATTGTTATTAACCTTTTGATAGACGTGTTGTATGTGTTTATCGATCCTAAAATAATGATGGAGTGATAACCATGCAGCCGAATTTTTTGCAGCGATTTTTACAACAACGTTTAGCAATGACTGGCGTGGTGATCATCCTCTTTCTCATTATTTTGGGTGTTTTTGCTCCTTATTTAGCCCCTCATGATCCTTATTTGACTAACGTTAAATTAAAACTGATGAGTGCTAGCGTTGATTATCCATTAGGAACGGATCAACTAGGCCGTTGTGTCTTTTCACGCTTAATTTATGGGGTCCGCACCAGCCTTTCGACAGCGGTACTTGCCACTGCATTAATGCTTAGTATTGGTATTCCATTGGGAATTTTAGCGGGATATGTAGGAGGCAAAACCGATAACTTGATTATGCGTCTTGTTGATATCGCATCAACATTTCCATCCAGTTTATTGGCATTGGCGGCGATTGGGATCACAGGTCCCAGTTTAATGACGATCCTATTGGTATTTATTACCCTTTGGTGGGCACCTTTTGCCCGTATTATTCGTGGCTCTGTTATTGCATTAAAAGAGAAAGATTTTATTCAAGCGGCTATCTCTGTCGGTTCACCTCATCGCCGTATTATATTTCATCACATTATTCCTAATGCCATGTCATCTATTATTGTTCTCGCCACATTACGTATTGCGGCGGTTATTACGCACGTTGCGGCATTTTCATTTATCGGTTTAGGCTCACAACCACCTATTGCAGATTGGGGAGTGATGCTCAGTGATAGCCGACAATATATGACGCAATATCCGATGATGATTATCTATCCTGCACTTGCCATTATGCTGTCAGTGTGGGCGCTAAATATGATTGGTGAAGGATTAAATGATGTCTTACAAAACAACGCTAAAGCCTTAGATTTAAAAAAACAGGAGGAGATTTAAGATGTGCTCTAAACCTGTTTTATCCGTCAAAGGGCTGACGACCGTTTTCCAACAACAAAAAAGTGAGTTTGTAGCGGTAAATAATATCGATCTTGATCTCTATGCCGGAAAAATAACGGCATTAATTGGAGGATCGGGAAGTGGTAAATCAGCTACGGCACTCTCTTTAATGAATTTAGTGGATAAGCCCGGAAAGGTTGTTTCGGGTGAAATAACGTTATCTGGTGAAGTGATTTCAAATAAAAGCGAAAGGCAGTGGCGAAATATTCGCGGGCAGAAAATTGCCATGATTTTCCAAGAGCCAAGAAGTGCATTAAATCCAACCATCAAAATAGAAAAGCATTTTGCCGAATCACTATCCCCTTTATGGCGAAAAAAATCGAAAACAGAAAAGCGACAACGATATAAAGATATTTTATCTCGCCTTGGATTAAGCCATGCAGATGAGTTGTTAAATAAGTACCCATTTGAGTTAAGTGGCGGTATGTGTCAGCGCATTATGGTAGGTATGGGGTTGTTATCAGAGGCGCAAGTTGTTATCGCTGACGAACCGACAGCGTCTTTAGATCTCACAACGCAAGCGGCTATTTTATATGAAATTGATCGTTTGAAATCATTGGGGATCGCCATTTTGTTGATCACGCACGATCTGGGTATTGTGGCGCAAATGGCAGACAACGTTTATGTGATGTATCAGGGCAATATTGTGAGTTCGGGAAGTGTGACTCAACTTTTTGATGAGCCTCAACATGAATATACCCAGCGTTTATTTTCAACAATAAAGCAGGGGAAATAAGATGCCATTAGTCGAAGTCAAAAACCTGTCTAAATATTATAAAAAAAATGGTGTCACAACCTGTGCGGTTGCCAATGCCTCATTTTGTATTTATCGAGGCGAAACGTTAGGTGTTGTTGGGGAATCTGGATGTGGGAAAACCACGCTTGGCAAATTATTACTGAAATTAGAACAAAGTGATGAGGGCGTTATTACGTTTTCAAAACAGGCGATCACAGATTTTAGTTTTAAACAGATGCGCCAAATTCGCCAAAATATGCAGATGATCTTTCAAGCCAGTGCAGATGCTTTTAATCCTTATTTTACCGTAGAACAAATTATTGCTGAGCCATTAATTAATTATAAACACCTTACTCGCCAAGCGCGTCAGCAACTAATCAGTAAAACATTAGAGTTAGTCGGTTTAGATAGCTCTTTTTTATCAAGACATTCTGATGCGTTATCCGGTGGACAAAAACAACGGATTGGTATTGCAAGAGCACTCGTGCTTGAGCCTGAATTTGTGGTGTGTGATGAGATTGTTTCGAGTATTGATTTTGCTTTAAAACAGCAAATCCTTACGTTAATTAATACCCTTAAAAAGACATTACAACTGACCTATCTGTTTATTTCTCATGATATCTCCGCGGTTAACTTTGTCAGTGACCGTATTATTGTGATGTATCTTGGTCATATTGTTGAAGTTATTCCTAAAATGGATAACCGTGTTCAACACCCATATAGCCAAACTTTATTATCTGCCGTATTACCGACTCATCCTTCACAACGCACGCCTTTTAAACAACAAATCTACACTGATGCACCTAAAACACTCACAGGGTGCCCTTATTACCATCGTTGTGTAAATCGACAAGATATCTGTAAGCAACAAACACCCTCTTTGATAGAAATTGCATCTGATCATTGGGTTGCATGTCATCAAATAATCAATTGATAACAATAAGATAGAAAGAGAAAAAATATGTTTAAACAATTAATACACCGTACTTTATTAGTTGGCTTTCTTTCAATAACGGCATTAACAGGCTGTAATGATGAAAAACCAACAGAAAACACCACTCAAGTCGAACAAAAAAATGAAGTTGTCGTGGCTATTTATCGTGATGGTGCAATGAATATGCTTGATGCTGCCAGTTATAATGGCCCTCATTTTGTCTTTAAGATGATTTATGACGGTTTAACAGAAGATGGCGGCGAAGGTCAGATTATTCCAACATTAGCAACTAGTTGGGATATCTCAGAAGATGGTAAAACCTATACCTTTAAACTGCGCGAAAATGTGAAGTTTTCAGATGGCACTCCGTTTGATGCCGATGCGGTTATTTTTAACTTAAAACGTTGGGTGAATAATCCTCGTTATAGCCAAATTACCGCAACATTAGTAGATTCAATGGAAGCCATTGATAAATACACTGTGCGTATTACTTATAAAAATCCTTCTTATCCTATTTTAATGGAAATGACCTATCCTCGACCTGTGCGCTTTTTAAGCCCAGCGTCGTTAGGTGAAGACGGTAAAACCTTTACTAAGCCTGTCGGAACAGGCCCTTGGATGCTAGAAAGTTATGAAAAAGATAAAAGCTTTACGCTGGTGCCAAATCCTTACTATTGGGGTGAAAAACCAAAGTTAGATCGCATTATCTTTAAAGTTGTTCCTGATGGTCAGGCGCGTGTTTTTGCCTTACAAAGTGGTGAGGTAGATATTATTGGCGGTGATCTGATTGGTAAAATCCCGATGGGAAATATTCAGGAACTAGAACAAGATAAGAAATTTGAAACATTTACCGCTGATACATTAAGTTCCCACTTTATTGCATTTAACCAACGTACACCTGAATTACAAGACAAGCGTATTCGCCAAGCGATTAATTACGCCATTGATAAAAAAAGCATTGCGGAAGATCTCTTTAATCATATTGGTAAAGAAGCGACCGGAATGTATCAATCAGGCGTGCCTTATGCGAATGCAAAAAATAACACCACATTAGCGGGTGATAAAGATAAAGCGCAGGCATTATTAATTGAGGCTGGATATAGCAAAAATGTCCAAGGAATTTTTGAAAAAGAAGGTAAGCCTTTAGCTTTTTCTTTCTTGCTAACAACAGACGAATTTCCTGAATGGAAAACCCTTGCCGAATTTATTCAAGCAGAATTAGCGCAAACAGGTATTCAAGTTAATTTAAAAATACTCGATCGTAATGGTTATACCCAATCCACCTTAGAATCAAAAGATTTTGATATGGCTTTAATGCGCACGGCTTCAGATTCATGGATGCCTCATAGCTCTATGCTAGAGATCTACGATATTCAAGCTAATAATCAGCAAGCTAAAGCATGGTATGACGAAAATCTCTCGGCGATGATTTATAAAACGTTAGCGACATTAAACGAAGAAGATCGCCAAAAAGGTTATGACGGCATTATGACCTTTATTAGTGAAGAGGCGATCACCGCACCGGTTTATCATCCTGTGACAAACTTTGCCATTAATCCTAAGAAGGTGGCTAATTTTGAAGTGGGTGTAAATAACTACGCGCCTGTTGCATGGGAAAAACTCACTGTACCTCATACATCTGAAAAATAGTCTCTACGGCGCTCTTTGCTAGCTATATCAGATCTTAGTCGCGCCGTGATTTTGCTTATTTATTTTAGTTTACTTACTGGTAGGTTTTGTTATGCAGGACTCAAAAGATAAATTATTAAAAAATTGGACAGAGGGTGCTGAGAATTACAGTAATTTGATCCAATTAGAATTAAACTGTTTCCAACGAGAAGCGTGGCTAAATATTATTCATGAATATTGTGGTCAACACGGTAAATTAAAGGTGCTGGATGTGGGAACAGGCCCCGGTTTTTTCTCTATTATTATGGCGAAAGCAGGGCACAAAGTAACGGCAATAGATTGCACTGATGCGATGGTTGATGTCGCTAAGAAAAACTTTGAAACTTACCAAGTTGATGTCGATGTAATGCAAGGCGATAGCCACTCTTTACCTTTCCCTGATGATCATTTTGATTTGGTGATTAGCCGTAATGTGGCATGGACGTTATTAGATGCCAAACAAGGTTATAAAGAGTGGTTACGAGTCTTAAAACCGGGAGCAAGAACACTGATTTTTGATGCTAACTGGAATCGCTATTTATTTGATGACGGCTTAAATCAGAAAAATAGTGAAGATATTGAAGCCTATACTGCACTGTTTAATGAAAAGCCAGCAGGGTATAGCGATGCAATGCTCGATTACCGTAAAAGTATGCCGATGTGTCAAAAAATTAGACCACAATGGGATCTTGAGACGCTAGTTACCCTAGGTTATTCAGAACTAACCTGTTTAACTAATATTAATGAGCGAGTGTATGACGAAAAACGTAAAGTGCTTTATCGCTCAACACCAATGTTTATGATTGCAGCTAGTAAGCCTTGGGTAAAAGTGACTTATTAATTGCGATAAAAACAGAGTCCTATCTACGCGATTAAGAGTGGATAGGACTTTTATGATCTTTATAATTTTTTAATATTAAGATATCGAAATAGCAGTTTTAGGTGTTGCTTTTCTTTGGTGAAAATAAGCAGTAATAAGCAACATGGCATAAAATACGGCACCCATCATCCATAACAAACCATCCCAATAAGCGATGCTATAACTATAAATAAAGGCAAATAAGAGTGGCCCAATAATTCCGGTAATATTGGTTAGGCTCACCAGTGTGCCTTGTAATTTCCCTTGCGCATTATCATCGACAGATTTGGATAAATAGCCTTGTAATGCAGGTTGTCCCATTCCTCCGGCGGCTAAGCAAATTAATGCTGGCAAGATAACCCAAACTTGACCTATCCACGCTAATAATAAGCAACCCATCATATCAATAGACATGCTGATCATAATGGTGGTTTTTTCGCCCCACTTTTGTGCTAATTTCCCGGCAACAACGGCCTGAAAGAAAATATGTAATACACCCAGAACAGCCAAAGACATGCCGACAGAGGTTGTGTTCCAATCAAAACGGTATTGTGTAAACAACACCCAGATTGTGGCAGGAATTTGCCCGATAAGCTGGATAATAAAATAGGCTGCTAACCAAAAGTAGAGGCTTTTCTTAATAAAGCCAGTGACTGAATTTGATGCAGTTTGGTTTTGAGGCGTGCTATTGGCAACAATCGCTGCTCTTTTTTGCGTTTCACGGAAAAAGAGCAAAGAGAGGATTAATAATATCGAGTGTGAAATAGCGGCAAAGATAAACGGCGTATGAGCACTGATATCACCTAATATCCCCCCTAGCATTGGGCCAATAATAAGACCAACACCAAATGCGCCCCCTAAGAAACCAAAATAGCGAGTTCGATTTTTAGCAGGAGTCACATCGCTCATCGATGATGCACATACAGCACCTGTTGCACCCGTAATACCAGCAATGATGCGCCCAATATAGAGCATCCAAAGTGTGGTTGAGAATGCCATTAACAGGTAGTCGAGTGCGGCGCCTAAAAGGGAAAACAGCAAGATGGGCTTTCTGCCGTACTTATCAGACAGTCGTCCTAGAATAGGGGCAAAAATGACCTGCATGGTAGCATAGAGCGCTAATAGCACACCGTAATGGGTTGCCAGCGAATTTTCACTGACAAATTCATTTAATAGCGTAGGGAGTACTGGCATGATAAGCCCGATACCAATGGCATCTAATACGGTGATCAGCAGTATAATAATAATTGATTTATTCATTGAGATCCTAAAAAATCTATCAGTGATAGAGTGGGTGTAAAATATCTCTATCAGTGATAGATTGTCAAGGCTATTTTATTCTGAGGTAGGTAATGGCAAAGCTAGATAAAGAACAAGTTATTGATAATGCGTTGATTTTACTTAATGAAGTTGGTATTGAAGGATTAACAACGCGTAAGTTGGCGCAAAAAATAGGTGTTGAGCAACCGACGCTGTATTGGCATGTAAAAAATAAGCGCGCTTTGTTAGATGCATTAGCAGAAACTATTTTGCAAAAGCATCATCATCATGTTTTGCCATTGCCGAATGAAACATGGCAGGATTTTTTACGAAATAACGCGAAAAGCTTTCGCCAAGCCTTATTAATGTATCGTGATGGTGGCAAAATTCATGCAGGAACACGTCCATCTGAAAGCCAATTTGAGACATCAGAACAGCAACTACAATTTTTGTGTGATGCAGGGTTTAGTCTATCTCAAGCTGTGTATGCATTGAGCTCTATTGCGCATTTCACATTAGGCTCCGTACTGGAAACTCAAGAGCATCAAGAAAGCCAAAAAGAGCGTGAAAAAGCAGAGACGGATGCTGTTGCCTATCCGCCATTATTAACCCAAGCCGTTGCAATTATGGATAGTGATAATGGTGATGCTGCATTTTTGTTTGTCCTTGATGTGATGATCTCTGGACTTGAAACAGTATTAAAGAGCGCTCAATAAATTTAAATTCGCTGACGTCCTTTTTGGCTAATTAATTGCCCTTGTATGTCAGCGATACCAATGTGGGCAATGCAACCTGCGTTAAATTGTAAATAGTCATCTTCGATGCCATCAGAGAAAATCACACCATTCTCTGGCATCAAAGATCCTAATTGCAGTGGTGAATCAGGCTCAATAGTACCAAAAGTCAGTGCAACACCAGTTGTTCTACTTGGAAACGGCTCTCTTACACTAAATTGTAGCTTTCGTTCACTCCAGCTAAAACCTTGTGACAGAGGGTGTGAAGCTTCTCCTGTAATTGCCATTGCGCCAGCAAGAATAGATTGAAACCATCCTGTTGATCCCAGTCCTGTTGATACAATAATGCCTGATGAAGATTGCACTTCTTCAGCGCCATTCCATTGCAAAATATACCGTGCAGAAGTGTGGCTTTTAGGACCAATAAATAAGTCATTAACCGCTAATAAGGATTGACCATCATTGGTTGTCGCTTGTGCAAAAGTGACTGTTTTAAATGGCATTTTTTTATTAATGGTATTAATGACTGTCTCTTTTAATTGCCCTATTTCAAAGGGTAATAATTTACCATCCCATCTTGATGGATCAGGGTTTATCGCAATGATGGGCTGTCCATTAAGGTATTTCAGCGTATTAGCTACAAGCCCATCTTGACCAATTACCACCACAATATCGTGAGGTGAGAATTGATAGCTAGGCAATAGACCTCTTTCTAAAAGTTGAAATCGTCCTAATGATTTTAAAATCAGCTCAGCTTCTGTGAGTTGCTTTTGATATAAATTGTGTTCATTGAGGTAATCCTTTACCTCAACATTGTTGTGTTCTAAATAGAATTTGGCTTGTGACCAAGTATTAAAGCGCTCAATTAATTCCTGTAAGCGGCTTTTTCTCATCACCAGCACAAAGCGAAAATCTTCGTTACGTTGCATTATTTACTGCCTTTTTTCATAAATTGGCTAAATAAATCAGGTGTGATATTCAACTCGCCGATTTTTCCTGAATTCAGCGCTAAGGTTTCAAATGCCATTGCCATTAATTGTTGTGAGTCCATTTTTGCTAGTGCCATTGCTTTTAGATTCTCAACGGGCAATTCGCGATAAGCACGCATGGTAGCTTCAATAGCATAAGCATCTGCTTCTGATTGTGTTCGCTGATTTTCAGCACTTAACGCGACCAGTTCTTTGCGTTTTGCTTCAGCATTAACCTTGGCTTCAAGGCGCTCTTTTTCAATTTCAGCTTGTTCGCGTAATAATGTACGTTCGTTTTCTAAACGTGCTTCTTCAATCTCTTGGCGTTTACGTTGAACAGATAAATCGGTTTCTAATTCAGCCTCTTTAATGGTGCGCTCTTGTTCTACTGAGAATTTACGACGAGCATAAATGGCATCATCGGCTTCTTTCAGTAAGGATTCTCTCGCTTCGGCTTCGAGTGCTTTTAAGGTTTCTGGTGATGGTGTGATTGCCGCTATAGAGACATCTAAAATCGCAATACCTAACGCCTCTAATGAGGGATGTTCAATTAATTGTTCCATCACCAAAGTCACTAATGATTGGCTAAGTAATAACGCTTCTCTAAGTGGTGTGCTTTGGATCTTCGCTTGAATTAAGGTTTGTGCAATACGTACAACACGATCACTGAGTTTGAGTGGATCTTCAGAGGCATACGATTTGCCGTTTTTGCTCAAGTTAAAGTTGAGTACTTCTGCGGCTTTTTCAGGTGCTTTAACCTGAAATGAGATTTGCCCTTGAATGCGTAAACCCTGAAAGTCCGAGGTTTGGAAGTTAAAAATAAAAGGTGCTTCTTGCGCGTTTAAAGGTAATGCCGCAATAGAGGTTGTGGCGGAGTTATACCAAAAACTCAAGCCTTTACCTTGTTGGCGAACGCGACCATTGACGGATTTGATAATGAATGTTGATGAATCAGCTTTAAAGTAATTTAAGTTAAACATAGTGTCTCTCCAATTAGTGTCCTTATGACAATAACTGAATTGTGTCCTATCGACACTATGCTTGTCAACTGATTTAGTGTCTTTATGACAAAATTTGATTTTTTGCTGTTTAGGCTTAAAATAGTTTCATCGTTTTCTAATAAAGCTTACGCCATGAATGAACAAGATTTTTTAGCCAGTTATAACCGTCGTGATTTCCTATCTCCACTGATCACCGTTGATGCCGTACTGTTTACTTACCATGAAGAGCAGTTAAAAGTGTTGTTGGTGAAAAGAGGGGAGCATCCTGAAAAAGGAAAATGGGGTTTACCCGGTGGATTTGTCGATGAAGTGCAAGACAAATGCCTTGAAGATACGGTGCTAAGAAAATTAAAAGAGAAAACGGGCGTGGTCCCCCCTTATATTGAGCAGCTCTGTTCAGTGGGAAATAGCCAGCGTGATGTAAGAGGTTGGTCGGTGACGGTTTGTTATACCGCGTTGATTGCACATCAAGCCTGTGAAGCACATATCGATACCGTGGATTCGGTGATGTGGTGCCCTATGGATGAAATTGCACAACAAAGCTTAGCGTTTGATCACCATGAATTAATTGCCCAATCGAGAGAGCGATTAAAGCAAAAATCACTCTATTCGATTGTTCCCGGGTTTGCATTACCAGAAGTATTTACCCTGCCAGAATTGCAACATGTTCATGAAATTTTGATTGGTAAAGAGATCCAGAAAAAATCATTTAGACGACGCATCGAGCAAGCTGACTTATTGATTGATACTGGAGAAAAACGCGCAGAAAGAGGACGCCCTGCAAGTCTGTATCGACTTAAAGAGGCGTCTGCGGATTATCGCTTTATTCGAAATCTTGAATTTTAATGGGCTGACATTTTACAAAGCTAGTTGTTTGACAAAGTCAGTTGTTTGACAAAGTAGTGAGCGCCATCTCGAATGGCGTCATCAGCCACTTTCATCATACGTGAGTAGTGTAAAAAGGCATGTAATGTGCCTGGATACATTTTATATTCACAAGCTAATTGATGGGCTTCTAAGGTTTTAAATAGTGTCACGCTGTCATCAATAAGTGGGTCATATTGTGCGCTGGCGATAAAGCAAGGTGGAATATCTTGCGTTAAATCGTTATTGAATAAGCAATAATAAGGTGCATCACGACTGCCAAGTGCGGTTAAATATGCATTATCATATTCTTCTAGATCTTGCTGGCGCAATCCATCCCATTCTCCCCCATAAAGGCGACGGCTGGTGGAATCGCGTAGGCCATATAATCCATACCAAAGCAAAACAGCACTAATATTGCCACAGTGAATTTGTTTGTCGCGTAGCCACAATACAGTAGCAAGAGATAACATTGCACCCGCAGAATCACCTGCAAAACCAATATGTTGTGTATTAATATCATAGTGTTTTGCATTTTGATGATAATACTGACAAACCTGTGCCGATTCATCAATGGCTTGAGGATAGCGAGCTTCGGGAGACAATGAATAGTCAATACCAATAACGGCACAACCGGTATAGCAGGCAAGCAGTCGCATAATGCGATCGTGAGTATCTAAATTTCCTAAAATAAAACCGCCACCATGCAAATAATAGAGTGTTGCGGGTGTTTTCTCTTTGGGTTTATAAAGACGTGTTAATACATTTCCATAAGAAGTACTCACCGAAATATCTTGTATGCTAAACATCTCTGGTGCATCTGCATTCCAATAACGCCTATCTTGATTATAAGCAAGACGCATTGATGAATAACCATCATTTTCTGGCGCAGGTTGCGGATTATCTGCATAAAATTGCATAACTTGCTTCATCTCTGGCGAAATAAGTTCTAGCACATTGATTTTATTTTTAGTTTTCATTCATGCCTCCAATTATCACTGTGGGGTATTGTAAATAATGAGGCTTAATAAACTGGGATCTTGATATCCAATATTGAACGTTAGCGCGAAATGGAAAGGGTGAGAGGTAAATATGTGATCTGACTTGGATTTAAATAAAAGGGCTAAAATAGGATTAATTGCACAGTTTTTCTTAACTAAATAACTCTGTTGGGAATAAAAATAGCTATTAGAAATGTTAATATATATAAACAATTAACTTGATTTAAAAATAAATAATGAAAAGAACGTTAGCAGTTTTGGGATTAATATGTAGCATTTTGTTGTTTGTCAAATACACAGTCAAAGAAATCAAAGAAATCAAAGAAATTCAAGCGATTCAAATAGATCCTGTTGATATACAAAAAGAAGTTGATAAAACAAGTAGCGAAAAGCCCAAATTACTATCACATAAACTTCCTGATTATCCAACACGAGCTCTAGACGCTAAACTTGAAAGTGATGTAGAAGTTGTGTTCGATGTTGATGAGAATGGGATAGTACAAAATATCAGAGTTTTTGAACCTGTTCATGTGGGATTTCATCGTTCAATTCGGCGTGCAATGAGAGAATGGCGTTATGAAACAGGCAAACCCACTAAAGATTTAAAAATAATCATAGAGTTCAGATTAGAGAACGAAAAAAGTTCTTATTAAAAAATGAGTATAAAGACTGAATTGATAAAAAGAGAATAACCCGCGATAAATTAAACGGATTATTCTCTTACTTTATTAATTTGACACTAATTGCACCACAACAAGTCGTCCGCCTTCTTCTGTCGATAATACAAATTGCAATCCATCTGTTAGTGCAATTTTATCGCCAATTGCTATCTGCTTTTTCTCTGGCAATACCATCAATCCATCAATACGCTCATTAACAAGCCACCATGTTGAATTGTGATAAACAAAATAACCTACACGCTTTTTCTGTTCATCGGTGGTGCGTTCATTAGGCGCAATAAGGCGATTAACATGCCAAGGAAAGAGTGATTGATTACTCCAAACCATTAAGCGGTGATCGTCGGGTCTGAAGCTACCGGCTTTTCGTGAAGAATAAAGATTTAAAATCGGCAATTGCCCTTTATATGGCGTATGACAATAAGGACAAACGGGCTGTGTTTTTCCTGAAAAAACATACCATTGCTGTTCACAATCTTTATTCTGACAAGGCTGAACTAAATCTACCGTTTTGACTAAAGCAGTTTCCCACTCATCTGCGGTAGGGCGTTGTGAAGGATCGTGCAACCCTGTAATAAAGGCTCTTTCAAAAAGAGGCGTTAGGTACGGGCCCATAATCGTGTATGGGATTTTTTCAGGATCTGCCCAAGGGAGAGATGACGGTTTTACCTGATTCAATTTTACCGCATTACTACGATCGGTTGGATGCTCAATAAACAGCGCTTTTTCACCCATAGACAATGTTTCATCACGCATTTCATCGTCAAGATCGTGAATTTTACCGCCACGTAATGGATGACGATAAAACAGATACATATAGATTAATACTGCAAGGGCGTGCCTATCGGTCGTAATACTTGGCAAGATACGGTTAGGATCTTCTTTCGGTAAATGGCTAGTTTTTACCACTTCTGGCGCAATAAAATCAGGTGTTCCCACAACATCAGGTGGGTATTTGCCGGGAACGACTAAACCGTCAATATCAATGACACAAGCATGACCTTGTTCAGGATCGATAAGGACATTTTTATAGCTTAAATCACTATGGCATAAGCCTGCGGCATGCATTCGACGCACGGCACGAGAGAGCAATAAACAGACTTTCAGGTAATTTAACAGATTGCCTCTTTCGCGAGGATCGAGAAATTTATTTTGGTTGTTGGCACTTGCAAACCATTTACCTTCTTTTTCTCGACCTTTTATTGCCAGAAAGTCGTTGTTTTTAGAACCATATTTAAAGAAAAAGTGGGATTGATAAGTCGGAACAACAATCCCAATCTTGCCTTGATGTTCGACAACATCTGTTGGCCAGCAAAAGAGGTTTTTCCAATATTCTCCGCCACTTTGCTCAAAGATATTGTGTCGATAAGAGCCTGTTATCATATCGATTCTATCTTTGGCTTGTGCATTCTGTTTTGTTTTATAGAAGGCAACAACATAGGTTCGGTCAGGGGAAAAATAGACATCTTTCATTGAGCCAGAGCCAATAATTTCATTGACGTACTGAACTGTTTTTCCACTTTGTGTTGTACAGGTAATGATCTCTGCCATGAAACTCACCCATTCTCTCTTTTATGATTACCAAGCCACAACCAGAGTGCGGTCATCGTGATTGCCTGCTGAAAAGAAATTCAGCCATTCAGCCAATGCCTTATCTGCATTTTCAGGAGAAGCTAAACAAGGCGATATTTCATCAATGAGTGCAGCCCATTTATTGGGATCTTGTAAGCCATTATCTGTTTCAAATACCGGATCAGACACCCCGTCCGTCATTAAAATAAGATGTGAAATTTCTTTCCACTTACCAATAATAATGCGTCGATTAAACTCAGTATCGTTGAGCGCACTATCATCAAGAAAACGAGTTTGCCCTGCATATTCACCACTATCAGGAATACCTAAAACGCGCACTTTTCCTGCGGGACCATAAGCCGCAATCGCACCATCTCCCATCCAAAATGAGGCAGCAAATAACTCATCATTGATACGCAAAGAAACCGTGGCTAATAACGTAGTCGAAAAAGATTTTACAGGCTCATTAATATGAATGGCTTCGTTTTTCAGGTTATTAATCGCTAATTGCGCCGCATTACGAAAGAGTTGAGCAAAGAAGCTTCCCACTTGATTAATGGCGTTGTTGTCATTCCATTGATGGATGGCTGCAAGATGAGGTTTAAATGCTTCATTCCCCTCGCTTAACTGTGATTTTAAATAGTGGCTTACGGTATTGATAGCAATGCGTGAGCCTTCACGAGAATAACGCGCACTACCCGCACCGTCCGCGACAATTAAAATATTCCATTGGCTTTGGTCATCGTGGTGAATGTGAAAATCATCATCACGGAATGTGCCTGCATGTTCATGAGAGCGACCGCGACGGCTTGCGCCTGCAATACGAATGCCTTCTTCAAGAATAAGTTTGCTATCTATATGCGCTTTGGGATAAGGGCTATCAGCGGGAGGCTCGTTGATTTGCCATAAGCTACGAGGATCAGGATTGATGATTAATAAGACGTCATTGTGATAGCGAATAGCATTAACAGACCAATGGACAACCAATGTGAAATTGCCACTTTTTGTCGGCATACCCACTAAGCAACGACTTTCAGGATCGAAGCTTATTCCAAGTGCTTCAGGAAAATCAATTGCTTCAATTTCGGCAATTTCGAGGGTATCTAGCTCTATATTGAGCGTAGAGTTAAACGCGGTACCTACTTTGGCATTAGAAAGAGTAATTTTTGCCGTAGGGCGTTGAATAATCGGCTTTTCTGTTGGCATTGGCGATGAGTGTGTTGGAATTTGTCCCGGTTTTAATGGGCTCTCTTCTGGTAATGACGTTTCTTCAGAGGCTAAATCGCGGGCTGGTGGCAATAACAGAAGAATAGGCTGTGCTTTGTCTTGTGATGTTATTTTTTCTGCCGTTTTTGCATTGATTTTATCAATAATAAAATCAATGTGTTGAGCGATTTCTGCATCTTCATACAGCGCAATAACCAGCTCTTCATGTACCGGAATGCGCTGTTGTGTCAGCGTGTCATCAATAATCAGTTTTGTGAGTAGGGCTTTTTTATCCATTAGCCTTTACCTCGTGTGACATCAAAGTCAGATTGGTTGCTGTTATCACCAAAGGTGATGTTGTTATCACACCAAGGGCAAATAACGGTTTCAGGGCCATTTACACAGAGCAATTTGCCACATTGGCAAACGGCAAAAGCAGTGGCATTACCACAATAAGGGCAACCCGGTGTGCCATGAAGTTCACTGGTATTAACTTGATATGCTGTGGCGCTGAGATCACTCCATGCAAAGTAATCTTCATTTAAGGTGTAGCAACCCGTTAAGTTAAAGCCATTAAGGTTGAGATTAAAATCCAGCCCTGAAGCTTTCATGGGTGGGCGTTCGTATTTCATTAAATAAGGTGAGCGTGTATGGCTACAACGACCAACAAAAGTGACACAAGATTCATCATAAGCACGCGCGACATCATCTTTCGCAAGACGAACAATATGCTCTGTTTGACTTAAAAGTGGTGGCGGCTCTTCGCCAACACTTCGGCTATGAGAAACCACCGACATCGTTATCCATTTAATAAAACGAGTAAAATCGCCTTCTTGGGCTTCGGTAAATAACAGTACATTTTCAGTTAATTGCGACAGTACATGTAAGTCTGCACTTAAACCTAATCCAATCGCAATTAAGTTAACTTTGTTGGCGTAGTGCGCTTTCCAGCGCTTGATCTCTTGCGCGTAATCATCGGTAGGTCTGCCGTCTGTTAAAAGATAAACGACAGGTTTCCAATCACCTTTTTGCTCAAGCGTGGTTTTTCTCACTTGAGTGTCGATTTGGTGAGAAAGCTCTCGTAATGCACTACCTAATGAAGTGCCTCCTCCTAATGGCAGTTGAGGAGGATAAAAAGAGACGACTTCAGTGAGTGGAACAATTGTTTTTGCAACACCCGCAAAGGCGATAATAGAAACATAAGCCGTTTCAAGGGCGTGTGGATCACGCCTAAGATCGCTAATAATAGTTGTTAGACCGTCATTCATCTTTTTTAGGTTTTCACCGATCATCGACTCTGAACAATCTAAAACAAAGAAAATGGGTAGCCTTCTCATTGTTGTACCTTATCACTTTATTGTGGCTGTTATGTATTGTGATGGATAAACCAAAGCCTGAATAAAATAAAAGCAAAGCCTTTTGGAGCGCTTTGCTTTTGCGGATCACAGTACCAGTTGGATTTCAGGAGGTGGTGGCGGTAGGGTATCTTTATCCGTATTCACGCCTGCACTTGAACTGCCGGATGCAACACTGGCAGAAACCCATTTAAAAAAGCCAGAGAAGGCATTGGAGTCTAGCGTTTCTAAAGCCACTACTTGAGATGTGAGCTCTTTAAGATGATCGTGTTTGGCTTTCGGACCCACAGCACAAGCGATGATCGAACCAAATGAACGTTTTTTCACTTCTTTAATCGCTTCACCATAGGCGTAAGCATCAGAAGGTGTGCCATCGGTCATTAAGAAGACGAGAGGACGCCAGTCACCTTTTTGGTCACCATCAGAGCGTTTAATATCACGATCGACACACTTGATTAAACATTCCAGTGCTGCCCCCGTAAAAGTACCGCCAGAACTAGGTACGGTGATATCAGAGAATTGGAAATCCTCTAATGCGGTTAATGGGATAAACTCACGTGCTTCATTATCATAGGTAATGATAGAGATATGCACGCTTTCTAATGCGTAAGGATCTTGTCTCAATGCATTAAGCATTGTTTGTATCCCTACGTTAACCGCATGAATAGATTCACCTCTCATTGATCCAGAAGTATCAATTAATAGGTAAACGGGAAGTCTTCTCATTAGGTGAAATCCTTTAAGTAAGAAATAAAGCTATCTGAACTTGAAGGCTCACCAATGGCGTTAAGTTTCCAGCCATTCTCTTCTCTGACTAATTCAGCAAACAGCATTGAACGTTGGTTGTTAAAGGCTTCGCCTCCAGATAAATCAAAACGAGCCATTTCTATATTTTTGGCATCAACAGCACGGATAAAGGCGTTTTGTACTTTACCGAAGTGTTGTTGTAGCTCTCGACCATTGTAAATCTGAACAATAAAGACAATTTTGGTAAATTTAGGATCAAGTGTGTTTAATTTCACGATGATCTGCTCATCGTCTCCATCGCCTGCACCTGTTCTGTTATCACCAGTTAACCAAATCTGTCCTGATTTATGTTGTAGGCTATTAAAGAAAATAATATCGCCATTGACGAGGGATGGTTGCCCACCTTCAATTTTGCCTAAATCGTTTACTTTACCGTTTTCGCCACATAAGAAGGCGATAACATCTAAATCGTATTCTTCGCTTTTTTTACCAAAAAGCCCACCAAGGAATCCGCGTTTTTCTTCGTTGATATCCCAGCCTAAACCGATAGTGACAGAGGAAAGGTCATATTCATTTTTCTTTAAACTAACACCTTGTCCTTTTTTTAAACTAACCGACATATTCATTCCTTTTTTATTTAAAGTACAACGTTAACCTCAGGAGGTGGCGGTGGTAAGTCATCAAGATCACTAATATCTTTCTTAGTTAAATCGACCTTTTGACTACCGACAGAAATACTGGCTGAAACCCACTTAAAGAATGACTTAATCGTATTGGAGTCCGCAGTATCTAGCTGTAATACAATTTCAGTGATATTTTTGAGCACATCAGTTTGTGCTGCTCGTCCTGCCGCACACGCAATAACAACACCCGTGCGTGCCGCTTTAAATTTCTCAACGCCTTTTTTCCAATCGTCTGTTGGGGCACCATCTGTCATCACAAAAACCAATGGGCGCCAATCGCCTTTTGTTTCCGCCGTGGTTTTTTGTACTTCTTTTTCAATACGACTAGAAACTAAAGTAAGTGCTGAACCTAATGCAGTTGTTCCACTTGCGACTAAATCAGGTACTTTAAAATTGATTAAATCAGTGAGTGGCACAATCTGTTGTGCGGTTGAATCAAAGGTGATGATAGAAATGTAAGCGGTTTCTAATGCGTAAGGATCTTGGCGTAGTGTTGATAAGAGCATTTCAACGCCATTTTTTACTGCTGCAATAGGTTCTCCATGCATAGAACCCGATGTATCAAGTAAAAGGTAAACTGGCAATCTTCTCATGCATTTATCCTGTGAGTGAGGTAGAAGTAAGCGATTAATATACTAACCGACTCATGAAGGTGTTCAATTGAGATAATGCTTAGTTTAATTAAATTAGAAAAAAAACGCAGTGATGATTGTCCAATATTATTAATCTGAATAAAGATCGCATGAAAAGTAAAATAAAAGAGGAATTGAGCTGCATTTCACTCCAAAATTGAGTGGCGAAGTGATTTAATTTTATTAAAGGAAGTATTTTTTATTTTGCTATCACAATAAGAGTGATGCTAAATGATTGGCTGATAATGATTAGGTATAAATACCTTTCTTCAGTTTAAAACAATAAAAACTATAAAAATCAATCAATTCAAAGTGTTAATGTGTTTTTTGTTTTTTTATTTTTAAAGTAATTTAAAATAGAGTAAGAGTATGAATTAATATATAAGTTAACTTTATTAAATAAGTATTTTTATATATTTTTCATTTTTGTTGTTTTATAAAAAGTAACTTGATATCGAAGCATCAAGTTACTTTTCTATTATTCACTTTTAATTCTTTTTTTCTTTTTCTTTCTCGGCTATTTCAGCGAGTGTTGATTGAATTAAATTTTCAATATAGTGATCAACTAATAATTCAACAGCTTCACTACGTGTAGAATTATTTAAATAAGATAATCTATCAATCTTACGTAATGCTGACATTTTTAATGAAAGTGAAACAGATTTTTTCTTATCTTTATCAAGATAAACTCGGCTTGTCATTCCATTATGACGAAGATCTTCACTGGCAGATAATGCCTCACGCATACGGCGTAATGCTTTACTATCGAGTTGACCTCGTTCAGTCATTTGATATGCGCGAGAGGCTTTGCTGTATTTTATTTCAGCGCCATAAGAATCTCTTATCTCTTTTAAAACGCGAGTTAACGTAGGCTCTGAGCATTCAAGAGCAGAAATAATCTTAATGGTTGGAACCTTTTTTCCAGAGCTTAAAAGGGTTGCCAGTGTAAAGACTCTGACCTGACGAGTGCTTAATTGCATGCTTAGTTACCACTTATTCTGTCATTTGTGTGTCAAAATATTCAGCAATAATTTCTATTATTCTTGTTCTGTATTGACAAGGATAAATAAAATAAGCTTCCTATTAAATGTAGTATAAATTAATAATTGAAATAAAAAAAATACACTTTTTTAAATAAAAAAAATCGCGTTATTCTTATAAGTTCTAGTTAAAGATAACATGCTTTAACTAGAAACTTATAAATCGAAATCAATATAAGATAATTATTTTATCTCATAGAGATTACCGCCCGTTACAGAGTATTTTATGTTGCGTTAAAACGTTGAGCATTATTTTGTTGGTTAGGAATAATGCCATAAATTTTAGCTCTGGTTAAAATACTCAATGCCCAGCGACGATGTGTTGCTGGTTCACACATTGCACCTTGTGATTTAAAGACAGCTTGTGTTGAATTTAAAATACGCAACGCATCTGAATGATCGGATTGAGATACCATGAGCGCTTGTTCAATTTTATGAATTTGCTTTGGATGGATTGCCGTTTTACCGACAAGACCATTGGCAATATCAAGTGCCAGCTCTTTATCCATAATATGATGATCATCAATATGCTCACAAACAGGCGCAGTAAGGGCAAATTGGCGAGCACCAAAGACAGCAACCAACATTTTTATCACGTAACCCATTGGACCATCATAAAGTGTTAATTGGCGATTACGTCTAAGAGAAATGACATTCATTAAGTCATTACCACCAATACGTAGTGCAATAATTCTGTTATGGCAAGGGTGAGTTAACAGGTGGTTTGCAAGCTCTGTCATTTGAATAACATCAAACACTTCTTCTGTTTCAAGTGTTGGCATCATACATAAATGCGTGTTTTCAATAATATTCCACCAAACTGGCAGAGAAGCTTGCGTGAACTTAGGCAAAACAAGACCATCGATGGCACTGACATCAAGGTTTTCAGTGATCCATTGACCCATTTCAGTGTGGCGAGGGCGAATAAACAGCAGTGGCCAATGGCTACAATCACTGTTTTTTTTATGCTCTGCCAAAGTATTTAATAACGCGGCCAAATTTTCTAATGCAACAGGAATATCGGCATCACTCACGGCATCTTCTAAACAGATAATTAAAGAGCGTAACCCTTCAATTTTCTGGTTGATGATCGTTGTTGCGATATCTGTTCGCGTTGCAGGCATATAAAGCGTTGCCCCTAAATTCCACGGGGATAATCGTTCAATCATTATTTCACCTTTTTAATGATAGTCACTGCACGATATTGACCAAGCGCTTGCCCTGCTTCAATAACAGCAATATTTTTTTCCTGCGCAAGATAAACCAATAATGCAACATCAGGATCGGCTATTTCTCTTACAAGAACATGGTCAGGTACACGACGTAAAACAGCGCGTGTGGCTTCAGCAATACCGGGTTTTATACGATTGATATTTGAAATATCATATTTGTTTGCAAGTGAACTAACGACGTTTTCGCTCAGCTTTTTTAAGTCTGATTGTTGTTCTTTAAATGTGGCGAGTGGAATATCGTTATCAATTAATGTATCAACGACTTTTCCAACAGTATCAACAAGGTAACGACTGCATTCATACTGTTTTAAATGTTGGCAATCCACAAAACCGTGAAAGCCTTTTTCAGTCCAAATTGAACGCGAAATTAATCCTGAAACAGGAGCTCCCATGATCCCAAAGGGGATAAGCCAATCTTCATCGCTGGCACTTAACCATGCACAGCCACAAGGATCAGCAAGGACGACAAGACGAGGTTGAGCTGGATAGCCTTTTCGCCCTGATAACGAACGAATAAGCTCACCTGTAATAGCGCCTTTTCCTGTCCACCCATCAACAAAAACAATACCCTCTGTACCGTGGCGTTGTTCTATCCATGAAAGTGCTTCGCTATCAATGCCCCTATCTCGAATAATACTAATACCGTAGTGATAAGAGGTTTTTCCCATTTTACGCAATGTTTGTTGCAACATGACGCCTAAAGGAACACCTGCACGAACAAGGCTTGTTAGGATTATTGGGGTATCACCAAAGCGTTCAATTAGTGATTTAGCCAACATTATGACTTCAGTTGCTAAGCGTGTAGCGCCTGTTTCTAGTGCTTTTTCAAAGAGATCTAAATGCCATGTTGTTGGCTCTGGCTCTTGACTTAGCATGTCAGAATAGTGGCGTTTACCCGACTGTATCAGCTCTTCTTTTAATTCAACGGGCGTCATTTCGATATTCACCGGTTGAAGTAGGAAATCGACATCTCCTGATACATAAGAGCCAGAAAACGGCTTATGATCCATCATGTTTATTCTCCAAAAATTTTTGTGTTAATCGCATCTGCAAATTGGCTTTGACGAGGAAGCCCATACCAACTGCATAATTTCATAAAGCGATGATCACTAAGGCTATCGCCAAGTCCAATTACAGGGAAAACACCTCGCTCAGCTTTTAATTTATTGAGCAAATAGGTGACAGCTTTGCCTTTTTCGATAGGCTCAGGTAACCAAGCAATATTGTTGCTGTTGCGATGAATATAAAAACCGTCGGTTGAAAATGTTTTTTCTATTTCATCACCTATGGCATATAGCTCGTCTAAGCGAGTGCTATCGTTATGCTTCATGACTAAATAAATAGGTAAATCACCATATTCATAGTTAATACGTGCCCAGCCATCAATGTTTCGTTGCGCCATTAATTGCGTAATTGATTGTTGTAGCGTCAACAAACGTTGTGTATAGGTCGCTAAGCTTTGAGTGATATGGCTTTGCCATTGCGCATCTGCTGTGCCTTCAGGCGTTAATATCACTGCACCGTGTGTGGTGATCGCCCAAGAATGAAACGCAATGGTGACTCGGCTAATTTCTTCTGTTCCGCGCGCAGTAACTGGAATTAAATCTGCGTGCTCTAACATCCAATCGACAAGCATGGCTTGCTCTTGAGTCATAAAGCTACGAGGTTCTAAGCTTCTATCGAGCGCACCCGTTTTATAGGGTTCTAGCGCTAATTCATCGACCATCTTACGACGTGTTTGAAATAAGGTGTCGTCGAGATCAGTTAAAATAACGGGCTTAGTCATAACTGATTACCTCAACAATAGGGGCAACTTTATTAAGGGCTTCAATCAGTTGGTGATCAATACTTTCGGCTGGTGTTTCACAACAAAGCAAAATGTGATCAAATTGTTGATGAGCTACGTTATAGACGAAGTTAGGAATACCTAAACCATAATTATCAGTAAATGTAATCGCTGATTGAATGGCAAAATTAGTTGAAATAGGTGAACGGGTTGTTGAGCTATATTTTACAATAGCACCTTGTTTTTCAAGGCGTTCAGCTAATAAGAACGGTTCCCAGACAAATTCTCCCGATCCTAAAACAAGGATCTTTTCACCCAAAGATGCATTGATGGATAAACCGAGATCGCTTGCCGGCGTTGTCATCCCTAATCGACCCCAGCTCTGTTTACCGGTGATCGCTACTTGTCCTGATGCAGTAATATTAACATTAGGCATAACAGGTAAAGGCGCGTTTGGATCGGCATCCCATTGCCATTTACCTTGAACTAAAGAGATGGTCTTAATCGGTAATGGGGAGCGCTCAGAGATAGAATCACCACTCCAATCGGTTAAGGTTACAGCGATAACTTGCTTTATATGGGTTAATCCGCCTTCTTCACGTAGTGCTGAAAGCAGGTTAATAAAGGTATTGCCTGTAGTGGCTTCATCATCAATTAATACAACCGTTTTTGCTTGTTGTACCCACTGGCGTTGCTCTGCTGTTTTAGGCAAATAGAGTAAATGATCGGTCGCGTGGCTGTGATTCTCTTTAAACTCACACAGCAATTCACCCTGATCAACAGGATGACGTGTTGACGTTAAATAAACAGCTTGTTGATAGCGATTTCTCACTTCATCAAAAACGCCAGCACCTAAACCGACCGCGGTTTCTGCCATACCAATAAACAGAACCGGGCCTTCAAGTGAGTCAGGAAATTGACAGGCAAGTTTTTGATAGGTTTCACGCATTTTTTTCGGTGAAACAGGGATATGACGCCCCAATACTTTACTGACAAATAAAAATGCACGCTTAGGATTGCGTCTTTCTGCAATATCAAATAATTCATCAAGTAACTCAATAGGGCAATTTGGCGTCACACTTAATGTGCCACAAGAAAGAAGGCGACGATAAACGGATGAGTCACTCATACTATTTTTCATTATTAATTATTATCCGTACTGATTAAGTTTGTTAACGTTGAATTGAAAACAATAGAATCGGTGATTGAGCGTATTTTTGTTGGTGTAAAATGGTTATTTTGGGCTTGAGCCTCTTCAATACTCATTAATCCTAATTGGCGTAAAGCAAAAATACCTGCAAGGTTAATTCCACAATGTTGGGTATAACCAATACCACCAGAAGGGCGCATATTAATTTCAAGTAAGAGCGGGGTGCCTTGATGATTATTTCGGGTCTGCACATTCACAAGTCCATCGGCTTTCATCGCTGTCGCACACGCTTTACCTAATTCATAAGCCTCGCCTGAAATTTCCAAATGCTGTATTGCACCCTCTTTGCGTCGAGCAACAGCGGCAATAACATTACCTTGCTCAACCACCATATCCACAGAGTATTCTGGACCTGGTAAATAAGGCATCAAGACTAAAGGTTCAAAACGTTCTACCGCCTTTAATGCATCAAGATATTGCTGAGGACTGACTTGGCGATTTTCTGGGTGATTAAACAGTGCCATCGGTGAAACTTGATTATCAAAACGCCAAAAACCCATGCCATAAATCCCTTTTACGGGTTTGATACATAAAGGAGTTTCACCAAAAGGAGGCTCTTTTATATGCGCTTCTAATTCATCGATAGATTCAATATAAATAGAAGGTACCGCAGGAAGCCCACATTGTTCCATTGCTTGTGCAAAGGCGACTTTATTATCAGCTAACTGAAGCTGTTCAAGTTGTGTGGCTCCGGTTGTTAATTTTACCCCTAACGACTCAATTTCTTGGCGGTGTAATTCAAACCATGCGCTATTACGACCCGTGTGAATAACACTCACTTGATGCTGTTTTACAACATCAGCGATAAATTTTAAGCGTAATGTCTCTTCAAGAGGTTCATAAAAAGCCCCATCAGCAAGCGATAAAATCTCATTTCGAGTATGACGATGAGATGCAAGCACAACGATCTCTTGGCGCTGCTGTTTTGCAAAGTCTTTAACACTTTGAATTATATCGCGTTGTGATGATAAACCTTCCATAAACCAAATTGTGTTATTCATTACTCTGTATACCGTGAAATAAAAGTGTAGGGTTCAAGACCTATAATCATGAAGATTTCGAAGAACTGTGTCAATCATAATATGATTTATTTGAGTTAATTTTAAAATTGGGTGATTGATTGCGTTATTATTATGATTTTCTTGTATTTTTAACATTTCCTTACAATAAAAATATCATTAATATCAATAAATTGACAAAACTTTAAGATTGAATAAGAAAAATAGTCTTGCTCATGTACTTCATCATGATATGATGATTTTCATGATATGGAATTAATCACAAATGGCGTTATTGTTTCACTCTACCTCTGAAGGAATTTAATTATGGTTTCATTAAGCAAGAATCAAACAGTTTCTCTCAGTAAACAAGCACCTACACTGAGCCATTTAATGTTTGGTTTGGGCTGGGATCCGATTAAGAAAAAAGGATTATTAGGCGGTCTTTTTGGTGGTGGTGGTTCTATTGATTTAGATGCAAGTTGCGTATTGCTTGACGCAAGTGGCAATCAAATCGATACCATTTGGTTTAGAAAATTAAAATCAAGTTGTCAGTCAGTTATTCACTCTGGTGATAACTTAACAGGTGACGGTGATGGCGATGATGAAACAATTTTCGTTGATTTAGACCGTTTACCAACAAATGTTGAATACTTGGTATTCACAGTAAACAGTTTCCGTGGGCAAACATTTAATGAAGTTGAAAACGCATTCTGCCGTGTTGTTGATAAAACAACTAACAAAGAGCTAGTGCGTTATACCTTAACAGAGCAAGGCTCTCATACAGGTATCGTGATTGCTTCTTTGCAACGTAATCATGGTCAATGGGATTTCACTGCGTTTGGTGCCCCTTGTAAAGGCCGTGTTATTAACGACATGATGCCTGATATTGTGGCTACGGTGGTGCGATAAATGAATATGACTCCAGGTGGGAACTTACCGGTTCCTAATCAAACATTAATCGTTAGAATTCAATCAGGTGCGCCTGTTGATGTTTCTGCTTTTAGACTTTATGCGTCAGGTAAAGTGAATGGCGACACCGATATGGTGTTTTATGGGCAGACAGCCAATGATGATCGCACCGTTATTTATGCGACAGCCGGAAACAGCACATCTTTTACTGTGGATTTAGCCCGTTTACGTCCTGATGTTGAAAAAATTGCGTTTACTGCGACCTGTGATGGTCAACAAACTATCGCAAATTTACAACGATTATCGATTCAAGTTGATGCTAATAACGAAGTGGTGGCGAACGGTAATGTTGATATTAACGGTCGTCCTGAAGCGGCATTAATTTTAGGTGAATTGTATCGTCGTAATGGTAGTTGGAAGTTCCGCTTTATTGCCCAAGGGTTTAACGGGGGTTTAAAACCACTCGCTGAACATTTTGGTGTGGATATTGCAGATCCTGCTCCAACGCAAGCACCAGCACCGAAACCGGCACCCGCTCCAACGCCAGCGCCAAGTTCGGTGAACTTAAGTAAAGTCTCTTTAACTAAAGAGAAACCAGCAATCAGCCTTACGAAGAAAGATGACTTCGGTAAAATTAGAATCAACCTTGATTGGCATCGTGAAAGCAAAAGCGGGAGCTCTGGGTTATTAGGTGGATTGTTCGGCGGCAATAAAGGTATCGACCTAGATATCGGTGCATTCGTTGAACTTCAACAAGGGCATAAGTCTGTTATTCAAGCATTAGGAAACGGGTTTGGCGATTTTAACCGTATTCCTTTTGTTGAATTGCAAGGTGATGACCGCACAGGAGATGTTGCTGGTGGTGAATGGATCTTTGTGAATGGGCGTGAATGGAAAAATATTAAGCAAGTGCTGATTTTCGCGTTTATTTATGAAGGTGTGCCGAATTGGAGCAAGACTGATGGTGTGGTCACTATTCATGTTCCTGATCAACCACCTATCGAAACACGCTTAACTGATGGTAATAATGGTCGAGGCATGTGTGCGATTGCCCGACTAGTTAATGAGAACGGATCAATAAAAGTTGAACGTCTCAATGAGTTTTTTAAAGGCCACCGTGATATGGATAATGCCTACGGGTGGGGATTTCGCTGGACAGCGGGCTCTAAGTGATCAAATTGATATAAGGAAAAATAACATGAGTTTTTTTAACAAATTAAAAGAAGGTTTTAATACAGGCCGTTCTGAGTTAGCCAAGCAAGTTGGTCGCTTTAAAAATAAAAAATTTATGCAAGGTACCGTTGCGGTTTGTGCGCGTATCGCCATTGCCAGTGACGGAGTGAGTTCTGAAGAAAAACAGAAGATGCTTGGTTTTTTAAAAGCATCGGATGAACTTAAAGTATTTGATACTACTGAAGTTATCGAATTCTTTAATAAGCTAATCCTGAGTTTCGAGTTTGATACTGAAGTCGGTAAAGGCGAAACCATGAAGTATATTCTGGCAATGAAAGATCAGCCAGAAGCTGCGCAATTAGCTATTCGTGTCGGTATTGCTGTTGCGAAAAGTGATGGCGATTTTGACAATGATGAAAAAGAAGCGGTGCGTGCTATTGCCATTGCATTAGGCTTTGAGCCCGCAGAATTTGGTTTGTAATTAATTTATAGGGAACCGTTCAGGAATTATTATGGTATCCACACATATTGGTTTTCCGACAGAAACTGTCATTGTCTTTGTTGTACTTGCGATTGGCGCTATTTTTATCGACTTATTTATGCATCGTGCAGATAAGCCGATAACGTTAAAGAATGCCATATTTTGGTCTATATTCTGGGTTGCTATTGCAATGGCATTCGCAGGATTCCTTTATATTCACCATGGTGCAGAAGTTGCGAGCTTATTCGTAACAGGTTATGCATTAGAGAAAGTGCTTTCCGTTGATAACTTGTTTGTCATGATGGCGATTTTCTCTTGGTTTGCTGTACCTGATCGCTTCCGTCACCGCGTTCTTTATTGGGGTATCATCGGTGCTATCGTTTTCCGTGGGATCTTTGTTGCCATCGGTACAGGACTGTTAAGTTTAGGACCATATGTTGAGGTAGTATTTGCCTTAATCGTTGCTTGGACGGCAGTTATGATGCTGAAAAGCGGTGATGACAGTGAAGAGATTGAAGACTATTCACAACATCTTGCTTATCGCTTAGTTAAACGATTTTTCCCTATATGGCCAAAAATCACAGGGCATGCTTTCGTATTAACACAAAAAGAAGTTGATGCTGAATTAGCAAAACCAGAAAACAAAGAAATTACTATCGGTCGTGGTACAAAAGCGGCGTTATATGCAACACCACTTATGCTGTGTGTGGCTGTTGTAGAGCTTTCCGATGTGATGTTTGCTTTCGACTCGGTTCCCGCTATTATCGCAGTAAGCCGTGAACCCCTCATTGTTTATAGTGCAATGATGTTTGCAATCTTAGGCTTACGTACGCTTTACTTCGTGTTAGAAGCGTTAAAACAGTATCTGGTTTACCTTGAAAAAGCGGTTATTGTGTTGTTGTTCTTTATTGCTGCAAAACTGGGTTTAAATGCAACAGATCATATCTGGCAACATGGATACAGCATTTCCGCGACAACTAGCCTATTTGTTGTGCTAGGTGTTCTTGCTCTGGGTATTATTGCAAGCTTTGTATTCCCAGAGAAAAAAGATGATGAAGGTAAGACAAATTAATAAATATTCTTGAGAAATCAGAATATTAAAAACAAAACTAAAGAGGTTATAAAATGAGCGTTTCTCTTTCTAAAGGTGGTAATGTCTCTCTGAGCAAAGCAGCCCCAACGATGAAAAACGTCCTTGTCGGACTTGGTTGGGATGCCCGTTCTACAGATGGTCAAGATTTTGACTTAGATGCGTCTGTATTTCTGTTAGCTGCAAATGGAAAAGTGCGTAGCGATGCCGATTTCATTTTTTATAATAACTTAAGATCTGCTGATGGCTCAGTTGTTCACACTGGTGACAACCGTACTGGTGAAGGCGATGGTGATGATGAAGCGCTGAAAATCAAATTAGACATGATCCCGAATGATGTCGATAAGGTTATCTTCGTTGTGACTATCCATGATGCGCAAGCTCGTCGCCAAAGCTTTGGCCAAGTATCAGGTGCATTTATTCGTTTAGTTAATGATGACAACCAAATTGAAGTTGCTCGTTATGACTTAACTGAAGATGCATCAACAGAAACAGCAATGTTATTTGGTGAGCTATATCGCCATAACGCAGAATGGAAATTCCGCGCTGTTGGTCAGGGTTATGCGGGTGGTTTAGGTTCAGTTTGTGCTCAATACGGTATTAATGCCTCTTGATCGTCGATTTATAAGACACTAACCGCTGGCAATCATAAGATGTGATTGCCAGTTTATTCAATAAAGTAGGAGCTTTGATATGGCAGTTTCCCTTGTTAAAGGTGGTAATGTTTCTCTGACTAAAGAAGCACCAACAATGTCGGTTGCTATGGTTGGTCTAGGATGGGATGCCCGCGTGACTGATGGCGCAGAGTTCGATTTAGATGCGTCAGTGTTCATGGTAGGTGAAGATGGAAAAGTACTTTCAGACGCAAGTTTTATCTTCTTTAATAACAAAGTGAGTCAATGTGGAAGCGTTGAGCACCAAGGAGATAACCGTACTGGGGAAGGCGATGGTGATGATGAGCAAGTAAAAATCACTCTATCAAAAGTCCCTGCTGAAGTGAAAAAACTGGTATTCGCAGTCACCATTTATGATGCAGAAAACCGTAAACAAAACTTTGGTATGGTCAGCAACAGTTTTATGCGCGTTTATAACAACGACAATAATACTGAAATTGCACGCTTTGACCTTTCTGAAGATGCATCAACAGAAACTGCAATGATCTTTGGTGAGTTATATCGCCACGGCGCAGAGTGGAAATTCAAAGCAGTTGGTCAAGGTTTTGCGGGTGGTTTAGGTGCGTTAGCAGCACAACACGGCGTAAATATCTAAGACTCTATTTAGCCCTCGCTTTGCGGGGGCTATTTGTTTGTGTTGATAAGAAAACAGTAAGTGATTAAGACTCTTTTTTAGTTGCCGCTTTAATCGGTGAATTTTTAGATTTACGACGACCTGTATGAAAGTGGCGCCAATGTGGATCTTGCGCTGCAAACAGCAATTCATGATCACCACGAGAATCTCCCCACGCCCTTAAATGGTATTGTGTTAAGTCTCCATATACGGCTTCTAATCGTTTTATTTTTTCACCACAACGACAGTTATTACCAATAATTTTACCTGTCAGCTTACCATCAATAACTTCAAGCGTTGTTCCTATTAGTTTAATGCCTAAGCGCTTGGCAAAAGGTTGCAACACCATCGCGGGTGATGCAGAACAAATTGTCACTTCAGCATTGCTATTCACTTCTTCTGCAACAGCGAATAAGCCAGTAGGGCGCATCAATTTAGCCCAGTAAAGCTTGCAAAATTCTTCTGCTTTTTCTTTTAACCATTGTTCATCAATATTGGTTAGAAAGGTTTTGATAAGCACTTCTTTTAGTTCATCACGAGTGAGTTTGCGTCTAAAGCAACGTAATGTTGGTAATACCATTTTAATTAAACGGCGTGAGAATTTACGTTTGCCAAAGGCGAATTTTAGAAAAGGAATAAAACTGTCGTGATAGGTTAGCGTGCCATCAAAATCAAACACTGATAACGTTTTTACGGTGTTTTTCGCGTTTTCAAATTGGGGTTGCATACAGGATAAGGCTCCGTAAATCATCAGAGTTTGAGAAATATATTTTACTTATTATATCATTGTTCTAAAAATGAGATAGAGGCGATCTTATTTATTGATAAATAATGATTTTTCCGATTTTTAACGAGGCGTGGAATAATGGATCATAAAAAACACCTCTTAGTGATTTAGGCTAAGAGGTGTGATTTTATGCTGTTGGCAAACAGAATAAGAGATTAATAGTATTCAATCATAAAGGTTGCAGCCCCATCCGCTTTACCTGCGGATATTCTGTCATCAACACGAATATAGCGTGCACGCAATGGAATGCTTACTGTACCTGCCTTTTCAGTAATGGGTTGTGCAAAAGCAGTTGGCGTATTAAATTTAACAAAATCTTCACCCACATCACCGAATGCAAGTTGTATCCCTACACCTTTTGCTGCACCTGGAACATCATTTACTTTAAAAGTACCCGGATATTCAGGAATAGTTGGATTCACAGGTTTTATGGTGACTTTGATCTCGTTTGGATCGCGTTCAGGGAATGTTTGGCCCACTTCACTTGTGTATACATTTCCCTTACCTCCTGAATAATAACCCCTAAATGCAGGACAATTGGTTAATATAATATCGGAGTTTATCCATTTGGTTGTACTACCTTTATTGGGTAATGTAGATGTTTCGTGTTTACCCAACTCCACCGTATAATCTTGGGTTTTACAACTTGATGATGTCACAGTTATGGAGCCTGAGATCTCTATATATGAAGCTACAATGGGAAATCCTGGCGCATCAACTTGATTTTTATCGGGATAATTAACATCAAGTTGCATCCGTGCAATGTTAGTTAGATCAAAAGTACCCGGTTGAATTGGACCAATTTTAATTATTGAATAATGTAATATTGGTGCAGCAAAATACCGAAGTGACTTCCGATTTTCATTAAGTTCTCGTTGTCCTTCCCAAGATAACTTAGGAATGCCAAGTGGTAATGTATTTTCTTTATTCCGGTTTGCATAAAATACAATACCTAGCCCTGGATTATTTGTTCGAAAAACATTAGATGGAATACCCGGACGTGTTACAGGTGTTCCTGCTGTGCTTAGTATTTTCAACTCCTGTCTTTCCGCAAACCAGATTACTCTATTTGGATCTTCTGAAAAATCACCAGTACACTCATAATTTAGTGCTCTGTTGTTATAATCTATTTGTCCCTGATAAACAACGGAACCTATTGGCATATCAGGCCCAACAAAAATATTACCGGTTACTATCATCGAGCGAGTAAATAAAGGGGCATCCATTGTACATTTGACATCCGGTTTTGCCATTACTTCCGCAACAGGAAAAAGTAGAAGCATTAAGGCTAATGAATTTTTAATAATCGGCTTCATACTTTATTCTCCACATACACTAGTAAGTTGAACAAAACTACTTTGATTATTTTTATCTTGTGCTGGTGCATTATAGTTAATGGTACATTGCTGTATTTCACCTGGTCCCCACTTAATCGTTAAACGACCTGATGGATTTTTAACGCGGGCGTAGAGAAGTCCTCCCTGACCAATGCTACCCACTTCACTGTTCTGTTCATCGTAAGCGACACTACCAAATGGAATAGGTCCATTATTTCTTTGGATAGTAATCAACAATGGCATACCCTTGTCAGTTTCAAAGACAACTTTAGTAATTGCACCTTCAAATGGCGCGACAAAGGCTTGAGTGTTTTGTAACTCAACGTTAGTTGACATATTTTTAGGGTTAATGGTGATATCGTTTAATTGATACGGAGTTAAGTAAGGCACTAAAGCGTAGCCAAAGCTGTTCACTTCGATACCCGGATAGCCACTTACCGCAGCACCTTGTGCACCATCAGCATCAACAATAGTAAAGGTATTACTTTGATAAGCGGATGCGGCTAAGCCACCTGACCAACCCACTAACGAACCACTTGCCCCGACTGACGCATTTTGATAGTGCTCACCAATACCGTAGGTTGCACTTAAGCTACTAAAGTTCGTTCTCGCGTTACCACTCATTGTCATACTTGAACCAACGCCGTGGTTTGTATTCATCGCGGTTACACCATAAGAGTAACGGTTATCCGCACCCGCAGAGCCAGAAATACCAAGACGTTCACCCACATAACCTCGACCATCACGAGTCACTGCTGCGGTTAAAGTTGGCATATGGTCAATACTGAGATCATATAACGGCAAGGTAAAGTTCATCTCAAAAGTGGTTTCTTTTTTACCTTCGGCATTACGGACTTGACCTACGTTTAGACCATAAGACAACCTGCGCCAGTTGTTGTTATAACCCAATTGGTACTGTAAGTCGGTAGTATCATTATTCCAGTAGTTTTGGGTATAACCAGTGACATAAAAGTTACCCCATCCCTCAGCTAACCCCTGATCGATGGTAACGTTAAAACGACTCTTTGGACGCCAGATGTTACTAATACTTCTGCCATGTTTTTCTTCATTTATTGCCTGTACCGCAGAGGTATAGTCGTAGAAGTTTTCGGAGTTAAATTTATATGCTGCAATAGTCAAGTTACTGTTGGTATCTTGAATATATTTACTGTAACTCACCTGATAACTCTGTCCGCTATTAACAGCAGAAGCTGTAGTGTTTAAATGCACTCGAGCTTGTGTGACGTCGGCAGAAAAAGCACCTAAAGGTGTACTTAATGCCAAACCAACTTGAACAGCGTAGTAATCTGCACCTGTACCCTGAACACCTGCATAACCTGTAATAATATTGGTTAAACCACGGCGGTAGGTGGCTTGATATAAAGTAGGATCATAATCTACAGACTTGGAATTTAAATGACCTGCTGCAACAGTGTAGTTATGTTGCCCAGGGCGTAATAATTGTACCAGTGAAGCATAATAAACTTTGAAGTTTTGTTGTGAACCATCGGCTTCTTGAATGGTGACATCCAAGTTACCACCATAACCAGAAGGGTAGAGGTCATTAATTTCGAATGGGCCTGGTGAAACCACTGTTTCGTGAATAACACGTCCATCTTGGCGAATAATGACTCGCGCATTGGTTTTCGCAATACCACGAATGGTTGGTGCAAACCCACGTTGAGAATCCGGTAACATTTTCTCGTCACTAAAAAGCTGGATACCTCTTAGTGGTTGAGAGTCAAATAACTGACCTGTTGTTAACACATCCCCAATTTGTACTACCCCTCTAATTGTGGTGATAATACGCTCTAAATAGTTATAGGTTGATGTGTAATCATGGCCATTGTTTTCGTCCCATGAGTAGTTACCAGTATGATGAAAACTCCATGTTCCCAAATTTACATGGCTATCAATACCAGCAAATGCGGAATCATAGTTTGTACCGTTATTTCTAGATGTAAAATAGTTAGCATTATAGTTCACTAACAGGGCGTTGATCCCTCTATCCCATAGTGAAGGGCTAACATAACCTCTCGGTTTATAGCCAACAAGTGCTTGTGGGACTTCAACATTAAGGCGTTGTATTGAAGGATCATAGGTAACGGCTGTTGAAGGAACGAGATTAACTAATTCAATACATTCATGAAGCTCCATTGCACTTTTCAGCAATGGAGACTGTTTATCATCTTTGATATTGATAAGGCTCATCGTGTCTTTAGTGAGACAGGGTTCCACTTTTTGGTTAGCCATTTCTCTAAAAGTGATTTTTTGTTTAGCAATAAAATGATTATTAACGTAAACATCAACATCCCACGTACCAGGTAATATTGAGTTTTCCTTGTCAAAACGGCTGATATCAATATCACTTTGTGACGTATTCATAAAAATAGGGTTAAATGTGGTTGCGGTATTATTATTACCATTTGTGGTAGGCAAATTATTGCCATTAGCACTTGCTGGTAAACTTTGTGTCGCAACATGCGCGGGTAATGTATTTACACCCGATAATGCACGATTACCATTCGGCAGCCATTTATTCTTTTCTGTTACTGTTATATTTTCTGCATAGGTATAAGGCGCGACTAGAAAAAAAGTCACACCAGCAGATATTATAATAGTTTTTAAAATATAACTGCTCATTTAAATATTCCCGTATATTTTATGAAATCACTGGAGAATTAAAGTTTTGATTCAACTATTTTCATTGCGCCCCAATCGTTTACATATCGATAAACGACTTTATTTCCTATATTTGTTGATATGCCATTGGGTATAGCAAAATCATGGCTACCTAATGGTGGAACTAATTCACCATCAATAGGTTGTTTATCATTTCCATTAAGAGAAATAGAAACTAAAGAAACATAATAAGGGGCATTATTGATGACTTTTAACGTGTTACCTGAAACTGAAAACTTTAAGCCTTCAGCTGCTTCAATAGGACCCATTTTATCTTTTAGCGTAACTGGACGATAAAATAGCTTTATTCTAGAGCGATAAGCGATTTGTAGTTTATTTTCTTCACCCGTTGCATTAGGTGGTATTTCTAATACGTTAAGCCAATAAATAGTTTCTTTATCTTTTGGTAAAGCAACACCACCGGTATAACCAATTCTTAATGTCTGTGATTTAGTCGGTTCAATACGGAAAACAGGTGGTGTTAAAACAAATGGAACTTGAATAGTTTCTGGAGCTGCATCAACATCTCCGGTATCAAGCCAATTTTGAATTAATACAGGTACAGTTCCTTCATTAGAAACTTTAAGCGTTACTTCTTTTTCATTTTCATTATAAATAACACGAGTGCCACTAATTACAACGGCAGCATTCACCCATGTTGGAATAATAATTAATAAACTCAAAAAAAAGCTTTTAATTAATTTGGTGGTTTTCATATTTATCTTTATTCCATTAATAAAAAGCAAACAGGAAGGAGAATTACTCCTCCCTGTTTATTTCGATTATTTATACTGCAGAGTATAAACAACGCTACTTGTTACTTTACCAGCCTCGGTTTTACCGATAGCGTAGTATTCAACAGCGTATGGTAGAGTGGCTTTTTCATCAGTAATTTGAACGTAAGCAGTTGCATTTACTTGAGAAGTATTACCAATTTTGATTGGTGCAAATGCATTGCTACCATCTAACAGTTGTAATTGAACCAGTTTTGCACCAGTTGCAGCGATATCCATGTTTTTCAGACGACCAGCGGCTTGGTCAACTGTTGCACCAGTTTCAAAGAATGCAGATACTGTTTTATGGCCTGCTTGACCGACTTTACAATCAGACAGGTTCATATTGAAACCAGTACGACCAGTTACTTGGCCAGCAGCCGTTAAAGTTGCAGTACTGACTGTAGGCAGAGTAATAGTTGCATCAGGGCCTTGGCCTTCGATATCAACTTTACAAGTTGTATCCGTTAATTCACCATTAAAAGTAATCGTACCAGTATTATCAGCAGCAAAAGCATTACCAGCCATTAGACCAAATGCCATTGCTAAAGATGCACCAATGATAGATTTTTTCATTCTAAATTCCTTCGTTTTATATTAGATAACTACGTTTTAATAAATCGCTAAATATTAAATGGTATTTAGTAATTTATTATTTGACTCGCTATTAGTGTAAAAATAAATAAAAGCTATCCGTGGCAAATAAAAACGCTTATTAAGCGTTTTCTATTTTCCTAATAATTATCTATTAATACAAAATAATAGTTTCGTCGGTTGTTAACACCCCTAACTTCATAAAGCTAATAGCTCATGAAAATAAAACATAATTAAATATTTTATTTTCATGGTTAATTGCTTATAGTGATGTTACGTAATTTTGTTAAACAAATGTTTTTAATTTAGCTGGCTAATAGTAGTACCACTAAATTCATAATCTCTTTTTTTTGATTGCGTATTTGGCACCTTTTCGTTGTAGGTACTTATTACTTCACGATTCAAATCATCCCATGATTTATCAAAAATAATGAGTAACTTATTTATTAAGCTAAGCGACATACTATTTTTCCCGTTCTCATAACGAGATATTTGTTGTTGGCTAACAGAAATTATTTTTGCCAGCTCACGACCTGATAATTTCTTCTCTTTTCTAGCCTTCTTAAAAAAAAGGCCTACTTTGATGTCTAGATCGTTCATAAATTAATTCCAATAACATGAGGTCTAATATATAGAAGTTATCACATATTAAAATTAGTCATTTAAGTTTGAATAACTATATTACACATAAATTATTGCGTAAAAATGGTTTACCCTATGCGATTACATTTTGTAATAGTCTACACCTATCAAGAGAGTAATTATTGTAAGGCTATACTTAAGCTTTAGTAAGTGATAGACATATCAATACGTTAAGTAATTTAATGAAATTATAAACTAAATTCGATACTCGTTATATGAGTTTTATTTGGGTGTAAAATCTCGTCATATAAGTTATATGTTATTTTATGTTTCACTTTTCATCTTTATAAGACGAATTGTATGAAAAGGTTAGATATTGTAAGTAAATATATTTTACGCGGATTATGGGTATTTGTGAAAATTGTAGAACGTAAGAATTCTCTGAATAAAATCAAAAATTGGGGTATATGATGAAAATGAGTTATATATCTTTATAAAAAAATTGTGATCACAACTTTTTTATTTAAAAGAATGAAAAATAAAAATTGATCTAACGCGGTAATTATTGTGGAGAATATTCATATAAAGAAGGATTTGTTGTTTGATGCTAAGTAGGTGGCTTTTTTTAAAAATATTAATTGCAATGATGTTTGGTTTGTTTTCTCGAATGTCTTATTTATCCCGCTATATGAAGTTCAAAATAACTAATGTGTTCTTCTCTCTATTTCTCACTTAAAAGGACGATAATTTTTCATTAACAATATCCTAAGTGTATATACTCTATTTTAGGTGTATCCAAAAATGGTTTATCTCAAATACATGAGCTAGATCGTAAAAATACTTAAGAGTTATTAATCTCTAAGCGATAATAGACATTTCTTGTGAAATTAAAATTTTTTATCGATTTTTAGTTTTCATTAAAATTAGTCCCTAATTGCTAACCAATTAATAACACTGAAATATTATTTCATAACGGTATATGATCTAGGTTAATACTTGAATCTAAGAATAAAAAACTAATTACCATCATTGATTGAGAACTGTGTTAATCGTTTGTATCGATAATTCTGATTAATAAGTAAATAAAATCTATTTTGTGCCGATAAATGAATGCATTTGTATCATTTTATTATCGGGGAAGATTATTTCATGAGTATTGAAAGATCAGCGAAAGTAGGTTCCATCATACTGTTAACTATTTTCTTATTATCATCAGTATTGTCGTCATTTTTTATTTATAGAATGCAAGAAAACTTTGCGTCATTGGATTCCTTGAATACTAGATTGAATAGTGTTCAAGAGGCAAGATATGAATTAGCGACCATTCGTTCTCACGTCAACTACCTAATGTTGTTGAAAACGATGACGGATGAGAACAAGCAAGAAACCATTAAATCACTTGTTGCTGAAGCGAAAGAGCTGGCAACAAAATCTAAAGCGACTATTACTCATTGGGTAGGTGTGAAGAAGATAAGCCCTGATGCCCAACGTAATTCAGAGCAGCTCTCAGTGTTATTCTATTATCTTTTAGATGAACTTATTGCACCTATTGATACGCTAGATTACACAGAATCAAATCTCTCTAACGACTTTACTCGTCTATCTGAACTTTTCGATGAATATCTTATGATCACGAAAGGTGTGAATGATGATATTAAAGCACAGCAAGCTTGGATGGTGCAGTTGTCACTTTACACAACCATTATTGCCCTGGGGATCATTCTTGTTCTTCTTTATATTGTCATTCGTTGGGTAAATAAAACGTTTATCTTTAACTTGAATACATTGTCAGCCATTTTGCAAAAAGTAGGAGAGGGTGATTTAAGTTTCACTCTACCTAAAAAACGAAATGATGAGTTTGGAACCCTGTTCTCTAATGTGGGAGAGATGCAAACTTCGTTAACATCGACTATTCAACTTGTTAAAGAAGAAGCGCTAGAGATCAAAAAAGGCTCAGCGGAAATTGCTTCTGGTAACCAAGATCTCTCTTCTCGTACCGAAGAGCAAGCAAGTGCGTTGCAACAGACAGCTGCGAGTATGGAAGAGATTAAAATTGCGGTAGTGAATAACACGGATAATGCGATTTTAGCTAACTCCATTACCGCAGAGACTCGTGATTTGGCGATTGATGGTTCTAATATCATGAATGATGCAATTAACTCGATGAAAAAAATCGAGGTAGGAACATTAAAGGTTGCTGAAATCAATGATGTGGTTAATAACATTGCAAGCCAAACTAATATTCTGGCATTAAACGCAGCGGTTGAAGCTGCGCGTGCTGGTGAACAAGGTCGCGGATTTACTGTTGTTGCAACAGAAGTGAGAAATTTAGCGGCAAGAAGTGCGGATGCTGCGCGTGAAATTAATCAAATCATCAGAGAATCCGTTGCTGACGTGGCTCATGGTCGAGAATTAGTGAATAGAACGGGCGAGCATATGCAGGATATCGTTTCTTCTATCACTAAAGTTAGCGATATTATGCAGGGCATTAGTATCGCATCAGAAGAGCAAAAAGTGGGTATTGAACAGATAGCAGTCGCTATTAACCAAATGGATTCTGTTGTTCAGCAAAATGCAGCCTTAGTTGAACAAGGTGCAACTTCAACAATGATTTTAGATGAGAAAGCACAAAACTTAACAGATAAAGTTTCAGTCTTTCAAATTAAAGAACAATATTAATAAGTTGAATTAGCCAGTTAATATCGTATTTAAAGCAGGCTCACTTTGAGTGTGAAACTTAAGTGAGCCTTTTATTTAATTATTATTTAAAACACATCTTTTTTATCTTATTAATAGAGGATGTAGATAAAATGGTAGTGTTTGTATTTGTGTAGTCTTTTTTTGATGCTATTTATTAATAATGTTTTAATTTATTTAAGTCGTACGATTTAATAGGATGCTCTTAATTAGATACTCATTAAAAATGTATTTTTCATTTAAAGAAAATAAATAAGATATTTTTAAAAAATAAATGATTCGAATACTCTTTTTATTTTAAAAATCAATTTTTTCTATTTTAATTATTTTTTTGTAAGTTTTTTATTCGTTTTTTTGAAAAATAATTACCTGTTAAACGTTTATTGATTGAAAGATAAGTTAATTTTAAAAATATCTGATTATTTATCTTGATAAGAATAATCTCAAATTTATCATTTTGTATTTTATTGAAGATTAAAGTAAAAAATATATTTTTAGATTATAATTCATTGTTTTATCTGGATTATTTTTTATTTTTTTTAAGTTTTTTGATTAAGTATAAAAACGTAGTTTCTTTAAATGATACTCTATTTTTGTCTTTATTTAATTAGATAATAAAACTAAATAAAATTATTTTTTTTAATTTTATGATTTATATGGTTTTTTTATGCGTGTTTTTCTATTTTTTATTTTATTTTTTATAAAATGTCATTGTTTTTTTCTTTATGATAAGGTTCGCGAAACATAAATAATGAAATCTATCTTTTAGAACTTTAAATAGTTTGACGGGATAATTGTATCTAATAAAATTGATATTTATTTTTTAGAAAACTAAAAGTTTCATTTTTATGGTTAAGGTTGATGCAGATTAATTATTTTAATTTGCCTTTTTACAATCAAATAGAGATGGTGGAAAATGAAATTAACTAAATTAGCGGCTGTATTGGGTTTTAGTTGTTTAATGGTTGCTGGATCTGCATTTGCAGAAGATCCTGTTGAGCCAATTACTGGCGGTCATGGACAAATTACTTTTGAAGGTGAAATTATTGATGCACCTTGTTCAATCGCACCAAATAATGACAAACAAACTGTTCAATTAGGACAAGTATCATCTTCATTATTAAAAGAAGGTGGTCGTAGTACTTCTGAAGCATTTACCATCAAATTAGAAAACTGTTCAACCAAAACTTATAAAACAGTAGAAGCAACTTTCTCTGGTTTAGGTGCGACAGGTATTGATAACGCTATTGCTATTGATGGTACAGCAAAAGGTGCGGGCGTTATTATTTCTCAATACGGTGGCAACATCGTTAAATTAGGTGAAGCAACATCACCTGCACAAGTATTATCTGAAGGCCCTAATGAATTACGTTTCTCTGCTTATTTACAAGGAAAGCAAGGCGTTGATGTGACTCCAGGTACTTTCTCATCTATTGCTACTTTTGCATTAACCTATAAATAAGACTATTAGTTCCCTGAGCCAGTTTTGGCTTAGGGACTATTTATTTGGTTACAAGTGAGAGCTTTACACGCAATAGATAGGGAAACTATGTCACATTTAAATTTAAAAGTATGGCAATGTATATTCTGTGTGATATCAAGTATATCGCTCGCTCATAGTTCCTTATTATATGCAGATGAACCTGTTGAGTTTAATACTGACATTTTAAATTTAGAGGATAGAAATAATATTGACTTATCTCGATTCTCTAAAGAAGACTATATTTACCCAGGTATTTATGAAGTTTCTATATTTATTAATGAAGATTTAATCGAGCATAATTATAAGATTAAATTTATAAAATCATCAAATAACGATAATGAAACTCTAGCTTGTATTCCTCGCGAAGTTGTCGAAAAATTCTCATTACAAGAGCCTTATTTAAAGGGGCTAACATGGTGGGGTAATGAACAATGTTTAAATATAGATTCATTGCCAAGTATGACAGTAAAGCCACAATTAAAGAAAAGTAAACTGTTTATTACTGTACCTCAAGCTTATCTAAGTTATACAGCTCAAGGATGGGATCCTCCTTCTCGATGGGATGAGGGAATTTCAGGAGCATTATTTGATTATCACCTAACCGCCCAAGATATAAAAAGAAAATCCGAAAGTAGCCATCAGTTTAGCCTTAATGGTCAAGGGACAATGGGGCTGAATATTGATGCGTGGCGTTTACGTGCTGATTGGCAAAGTGTTTATGATAATAATGATGCAGAAGATAAAAGCTTCGATTGGAAGTGGGCTCAAATTTATGCTTACCGCTCTATTAAGCCATTAAACGCAAAGCTTGCGTTAGGTGAAAATTACAGTTCATCTGATCTGTTTGAAAATATTCGATATATGGGGATAACGTTATCGTCAGAAGATAATATGTTACCGCCTAATTTAAGAGGCTATGCGCCACAAATTAGTGGTGTAGCATCATCTAATGCAAAAGTAATTATTAGCCAACAAGGCCGAGTTATTTATGAAACAACGGTAAGTCAGGGACCTTTTGCGATTCAAGATATAAATGAAAGTATTTCGGGTGTACTTGATGTTCGCGTTGAGGAAGATAATGGAAAAATCCAAGAATTCCAAGTGAATACATCAAGTGTTCCTTATTTAACGCGACCAGGACAAATTCGTTATAAGACACTGATAGGAAAACCTTCAGATGTTGATAGGAATAGAAAAGGCCCCATGTTTGGTATGGGCGAATTTTCATGGGGAATAAATAATGGCTGGTCTTTATTTGGTGGTGCCATTGTCAGTGATGAATATAACTCTTTCTCTGCAGGAATAGGACGTGATTTATTAACGTTCGGTGCTGTTTCTGTGGATATGACGACATCATTTGCAAAAAATGTTAATAATCAAAATGATGATAAACAAGGAAATGCTTATCGGATTAATTACTCAAAAAGATTTGAAGAATTTAATAACCAAGTCACATTAGCGGGATACCGTTTTGCAGAACAAGACTTTTTGACGTTAAATCAATATATTGATGGTAAGTATTACAATAGAGAGGTGAATAAAGATAAAGATCTCTATTTATTGACATTCAGCCAAAGCTTCCCTGATTTTGGCCTTAATGCTTATCTTTCTTATAGCCATCGTACTTATTGGAATAGTGAAAAAAGCGATTACTTTAGTTTTTCATTATCAAAATACTTTAATGTAGCAAGCTTCAAAAATAACTCTATAAATATTAATGCATACAGAAATAATACTTACGGAAGAAGTGATAATGGTTTTTTTATTAACTTAAGTATTCCATTAGATACAAAAACAACAATCAGTATGAATAGCTATATTAATAGTGGAGATATCGCTAACACAGTCAGCTATAACAAAACAGTTGATGATAGAAATAACTATAATATTTCAGGTGGTACGACAGCGAGAGGTCGAGCAAATGTAAGCGGTTATTATCGCCATTATGCAGACTCTGCAGTCGTTTCTGGTAGTGCTTCATATACTGATTCTGTTAGTAGTGTTGCTACATTATCTATTGACGGGGGAGCGACATTAACACCTAAAGGTGGTGCTCTTCACCGTATCAATATTCCAGGAAGCTCGCGTATATTATTGGATACAGATGGGGTGAAAAACGTCCCTATTAGTGGAAATGGCCCAAATACAACTACTAACTATTTTGGTAAAGCAATTCTACCATTAGGCAGTGATTATATGCGTAGTCGTGTATCCGTAAATATTGACGATTTACCTAGTAATATTGAAGCAAAAGGTTCAATACAGCAATTTACGCTAACCGAAGGGGCAATAGGTTATCGCAAGTTTAATGTCTCTGAAGGTGCTAAAATCATTGCAAAAATTATGCTAAAAGATGGCTCTTTTGCACCATTTGGTTCAACGATATTAAATGAATCAAATCAGGATATGGGGATGGTGAGTGATAATGGCTCAGCATATTTAGGTGGTGTTAAGTCTCATGAAATACTATTCATCCAGTTATCTGAAAATAACGTATGTAAAATAGAGTTGCCAGATTTATCAGCTAAAGGAAATTACACATCAATTTTATTGACATGTGATTGAGTTTTAAGAAATTAAAAATTAAGGTTTAAGATATGCGTCTATCAGTAAAAAAAATATCAATGTTAGCTTTTCCGTTATTTTCTTTATTTTTTATTGAAACAGTTAACGCTGCGGTTTCTTTAGATAGAACACGAATTATTTTAAATGAAGGGAAGGGTTCAGTCAGTTTAAATATCACAAATAATAGTCCTGATCAGCCTTATTTAGCGCAAGCATGGATAGAAGATCTTGCTGGTAAGAAAATAGAAGAGCCTATTCTTGCACTTCCACCTATACAACGATTAGAAAAAAACGAACAAAGCCAAATAAAGGTTCAACCTCTTGATGTTGTTACTTCTCTTCCTCAAGATAAAGAGAGTGTATTCTATTTTAATTTAAGAGAGATCCCTCCTAGAAGTGATTCAGATAATGTTTTACAGATTGCATTACAAACACGAGTAAAAATTTTTTATAGACCCGCTTCATTAATTATTGCCTCTGATAAGTTGGAACTTGCACCACAGAATAAATTAACCTTAGAAAAACAAGGTAATAACTATGTGATGAATAATCCAACCCCTTACAATATTACCTTTGTAAGTGCTAAAAAGGATTTTTCAGATAATACTATTGAAGAATTTAAATCTTTTATGATTGAACCCAATGGAAAAGAAAAAATTAATATCGGTGTGAACCAGTTTAATAAAAAACCAATACTAACCTACATTAATGATTACGGCGCTCAAATAGATATTGAATTTGACTGTAAAAGTACTCAATGTACGGTAAGTAAATTAAACCAAAGCTAATAAAGATAAATGATTAGGTTGCTGATATGACAAGAATAAGGGGTGTTTTCTTTATTTTTTTATTTTTTATTACGTCATTTTTTATCGTAAGAGAAAGTGTTGCTCAAAAAAACTTACAGGTAAATGTCTATGGAGAAATATTACCTCCAGTAGCTTGTATTATTAATAATAAAAATACGATTAAAGGTGATTTTGGTGAGTTGTATCCCACTGATTTTGATGGTAAAAAAAATAAAGTTGAGTTAATTATTCCTTTGTCTTGTAATGAAAGACCGACCAATAATATGAAGTTTTTTATCACTGGTTCTCCTTCTTCTTTTGATAATAATGCAGTTACTGCCGGACGCAGTGATATCGGTGTTAAGTTTTTTTATCTAGATAAAGAAGTTAAGCTTAAATCGGAATACAATTTTACATATACAAATACAATTAAAATTGAGGCGCTTCTGATTAAAAATCCAAATGAAAAGCTCGTTTCTGGTGATTTTACAGCAACCGCATTTCTAAATGTCGATTATCTCTAGGAGGAAATGATGAATAGAAATACATTTTCGTTCTCTTTTTTATTATTGATAATCGGTTTGTTATCGAGTGTTTCTGTTTATTCTGCAGAGGCTAAAACTTCATTAGCAACTGCAAATATAGAGCTAAAAGGGAGAATACTAAACCCTCCTCCAATCTGTACGTTTAATAATAATGATCCTATTTATGTGAATTTTGGAAACAATGTGGTTATTTCTAAAATAGAACAAGATAATTATCAGCAAAAATTTAATTATGATCTATCGTGTACAGGGGATAGTAAAGAATTCTCGTTTAAAGTTTCAGTTAAAGGTGATCCGGCTGTATTTGATAATCAATTATTAGCAACAAGTGTCACTGATTTAGCTATAAAAATCGTATTGAATAATACAGAGTTATTACCTGTAAATAAAAAAGTAAAAGTGGAGCGTAGTAAGTTACCTGAATTTAGTGCATTACTTGTTAAAAAACAGGGGGCTAATTTGGCTGAAGGTAAATTCCGTTCATCAGCATCTGTTATATTTGAATATGAGTAGAGGCTAATGAAACTTAAAAAGTTATATTTTAATTCACTCATTTTCTCTTTTCTTACCTTATCACTAATGAGTGTAAAGGCAGCAGATAATCTTTTTTTTGAAGGTAACCTAGTGAAAGAGCCTTGTACTATTTTATCTGATAATAAGTCATTAACGGTAAAATTTAATACAGTTGATGTAAAAGCATTACGTGATGGGCAAAAAACAGAAGGTATCCCTTTTATTATTACCGTTTCAAATTGTGATAACAGTGTCGCTAAAAATATTAATTTTTTGTTTAAAGGATTTGAATCTGATTCACATAAAGGATATTTGGGCATTAATATTAACGGTAAACCTTCAGGAATTGGTATCGGTATAGAAGATAAAAATAAGAAATTTATCGCAATTAATAAAGATAATAGCCAGTTTTCATTAAATAAAAATGAAAACCAATTTTTATTTAATGCCTTTTTGAAAGCAGAACCCAGTGTGGTTGTGAGTAAAAAAATCGAATTAGGAAAATTTAGTAGCACTGCCACATTTCATATCACATATCCATAATTTATGAATACGACAAAATGGAGTTAAAGTGAAAGGTTACCTTAAAGCATTATTGATATTAGCTATGATATCTTCATTTCCTGCTCAGGCGAATATTTTTTCTTATATTTCTAAAGTTGAAAATGTAAGCGGGGGGATCCCTGGGTTAGCTTATATAGGACAGATTGAACGTTGGACTCCGATGCCTGGTGTGGCCAATCCTTGTTATAATGTGGCTGGCTGTGAGGTCTATGTCGCGCATCGTCATTATGCTAATGGTACAGCCGGAACCTATTCAAGCCGAGATCCCAAAATAGCCGATGCTTCTAAATATAAAACGATGGATGAATTAAGAGAGGCATTTCTTAAAATAACACCATTACCTTACACTTTTAGGGTTGTTCATTCAGGAACGGTTGTTACATCTGAATGTGTAGGAATATTTTATGGTCAAAGAAGGAGTGCATCAGATCCTTTATTACCGGGTTCTATTTGTGGTGCAGCGCCATCACCAGATCTGGTTTGTGATTTTAATGTCGAAAATATTGACTTTAATTATAATCAATTGGCATATAATGATGTGCTAAATAATAATGCGAATGTTACTAAACAAACAAAAAGTGTAAAAATTCAATGTAACTATAATTCCAAAGTTATTATTTCTGCTACAACCAATGATGATGGTGCAATTTGGCTTAATGAAGAAAATACATTACAGTCTATTTTAAAAATAAATAATAAACCTGCTAATGAGTTGTTTGAATTACCTATTGCAAATAAAGAAACAGCCTCTCGTTATACCAACTCATTTACATTAAGTTCAGAACTTAAAAGTGTAGGAAAGCCTAAATCAGGGCCTTTTCGTGGTTCTGCGGTGATAGTTATTGTTGTTCTTTGATCTTTATAATATTAGCGGTAAACAAGAAGCCCCAGATAATTGCTTATCTGGGGCTTTAGTATTTGGTGGCCCCTACTGGACTTGAACCAGTGACCAAGCGATTATGAGTGCCAATCTATACATAATAAAATCATGATGTTACGTTAATTATCATATGGGTAGGTAGCGGATAATGATGAATAATGATGGTGATTTGGTTTCTCTGCTGCCATTTTAGTGCCATTAATTTTCATTTGAATTATCTTTAGTGGTATAATTAATTTTATTTAAATTTGGTAATGTTTTAAGAATATCTTCGTCTAATAGTATTATGGAAAAAAATTCGTGAAGAGATTTGTGTATATTAGATAATTCCAATTTAATCTCTCTTGCCAGAGAAATACGGTTATTTTGTATTTTTAACATCTTATGCACGAATGTTTCCCCGTGGTTCCTGCTATATTCTTTATCTTGTTTTTTTATTATTTCTTCTATTTTTAATTCGTTCTTTAAAATTATCCCACATTTATTTAATATAAGATTAGTTATATATGGTATATCTAATATTATATTGTGGAAATTAGCAAATTCGGCAGTTGGGTTTTTATTATTTATTTTTTCTTTAATGATGTTGTCAATTTTGTTAGTGATATTATGTAATTCTAATATTCTTAAGTCAATATCAGAATATAGTTCTTCATTTTTCTTGTCATTAAAGTCTTCGTATTTTCTAAATAATCCATAAATATAATTTGCATTATCTATTTTATGGGGGAAGTAAAAAGTTAAATCTTCTAATTGTTCAATTATAAATTTTCGCTTTGAATAATATAAGTCAGCTCTGTTTTTTTCTTCAGTTACTTTAATTTGCTTCGTAGTCTGAATTGACCTATGTGCAGATACAACAAAAGCCCCCAATATTGGAGATAAAGCTAATATTCCCAATGAGAATTTATTTATCTCCAGAAATGTGCTGTATCCATAAGCATCAAATCTCCATGGGTATGGATAACCGAGACATACTATAAAATACAAGCTGGAAATTAAAGGAAAAACAATGGCTAATCTAAATAGCCATTGTTTATGTAAACTGTCTGAGTTCAACATAAACTTATCATGCTGCACACATATCCAAATACAAATACATAAGGAAACAAGGATAAAAATTATTAAGCTCATATCTTTAACCTAACTAAAGGATTAAACGTAATTGCATCATTAAGATGGTCCGGGGTAAAGTGTGCATAACGCATAGTCATTTTAATATCAGTGTGCTCAAGGATACGCTGAAGTACCAGAATGTTACCGCCGTTCATCATAAAGTGACTGGCGAATGTATGACGTAAAACGTGAGATAGCTGCCCGGCGGCTGGTAATTCAATTTCAGCCCGTTTGATAGCAGTTCTGAACGCAGAATAACAGGAACTGAAAAGAGGCTTTGAGCCTTTGGATTTTGGCAGTGATGCGTACAGGTCATCACTGATTGGTACAGAACGGTTACGCTTACCTTTGGTTTTGGTAAAGGTAATCATATTTTTGGTAACCTGTCCGCCGGATAATTCTTCGGCTTCTGACCATCTCGCCCCGGTAGATAAGCAAATCTTCACCACCGGCAGTAAGTGCGGAGCCGAACTGTTCTCACATTCAGCCAGTAATCTGATAATTTCTTCATCAGACAGGAATGCCATTTCCTGTTCATCTGTTTTGTATGGACGGATTTTGGATAACAGGTTTTCGCCGTTCCATTCGTCAATGCGGGATAGCTCATTGAACACGGTCCGGAAATAAGCCAATTCAAGATTGACTGTGTGCGGGGTAACTTTTTTCACCCGGTCAGAACGGGTCAACTTTCCGCTGATCCGTTGTTCTCGGTAGGAAGAAAACAGCTTTGCAGTAAACTCTGTGGCGGCAGGACTACCCATAGCATCACAGGCAAACGTCATTGCAGACAGTCGCTTTGCACCATCGTTCAGTGTAACGCCATGGGAGCGGTACCATGTTTCGACCAAGTCCAGCAATGAGCGCCGGTCAACTTTTTCACCGAGCCAGAGCTTATCATCCGCTTGTTCTTTTATGTAGCGCTCATAGGCAATCGCCTCGCCTTTGGTGGCAAACAGTTTTCTGATTCTGCGGCCATTTCTACCGTTTGGGAAACATTGTACAAGCCATCGTCCATCATTACTTTTAGTAATCGACATATTTATATTGTAGAAAAGTCTAAGTTAACAAAGGTGTTATCAAGGGATATATTTTCTTTTTTCAAATAATCATATAAATATTGCTCAAGATTGCGCCCAAGTGGGAGTTTAAACCTATGTTCTTTTATGAGGGTTAATGAATAGTAATAATACTCTATGTGTCCATAGTCATTATCATGTTCATGTATATCCAATAAATCATACTGTTTTAATATTGCTTCATGACTTTTTATATCCCCTGAATATTTTAAATTCAGCTCATTGGTTATTAATGCTGCGATAGAGTCGCTTTTTTCAGATAATGACTCATTTCTATTTTCAATAAAGTTAACAATGAATTCTCGGGTTTGCCTAGGGAGGCAAGATAATTTATCATTAAGCGATGTAAGTAATTTGGCTATATCGTTTTTATTTTTTATTGATAATTCAATATCATCTTCATTATTTACTATGTAAGATATTAATTTTTTAGCTGAAGATTGTAGGGGGGTAGGTTTACTCTGCCAATGGCTAATATCAATTTTTGCAAAATTACCATTTGAATCAGGGAGAGTGAGCTCTGATAATACGATGGTGGTTTTTTCATTAGCGATGTCATATATTTTTTTTATTTTTCTCACGTCAAGATTTATTATTTTTCTCTGTAGCCATCGTATGTCTAGTATATTATCTTGATCTGAGAAAGTGATCCCATTAGTCTTTATTTTTTTATGGTTAATTTTATCCCCAATAATAAAAATATTTATCTCTTTGAATTTTTTATTGATTTCAGGAGTGATTTTTCCTAAGGTTTTTTCTATTTTTTGTTTTGTATTGGTCGTTGTAATTTGAAAGCCAATTGAATTTTTTTCATCACCTAAATCCAATCCTTTAAAATTTGATTTTTGTACGTTCAAGTTTTCTAATTTTAAATCTTTTATTATATTTAAGATGTCTTTAAAGTAATTTTCACAGAATACACTTAAGTCAGTCAAGCCAAGTGAGTTTCTGGTTTTAGCTTGTAATGATATAGCTTCTAATTGGTCGACTATTTGACCAATCATATATCCTCTCGTTATCATAATATAGTATCCTAATTACAATCAGTAAAATCACCAGTTTCAATGAAACGCCGGAATTGATCTTCGTTAAGGATGATTACGCCCATACCACGAGCTTTATCCATCTTCATCTGACTTGCGTTGTAGCCATAGCACAACAGACTTAGTTTTTTGTGACGGATTTGCGAACTTCCATATTTGCAGCTGAGGCCATTTCTTCAAGAATAGCTTTATCAGCTCGGCGAAATCCTGTGAAATGAACATCGAATGTTTCTGGTTTTGGTTCTTTAATAGTAAAAAATCCGGCCTCTATACCGCTGGATATAAACTCTTGAGCATCTTCAAGAGATTCGAAGTATTCAACAACGCGGTCTTTACTAAATGTTTTTAACTGGCCTGCGTCATCTTGCCTAACGCTAATTCCTTGTAGGTAGTCGTTATTTTCTGACACATTGATAATTAGTTGTACGGATAAATTATCTCTGGCGCTGCAATAAACAAAGAATAAAACCTGTACCATAATTACTCCACGTTAATTTCAGCAACAACCCGCCCGACAACAGTTAAATCAGCCAGGTCACAATCAAACGCCATGCCAGAGCCGGAGACACGGGCTTTTTGCATAGGCATTCTGGTTAGTGTGCGGATACTGAAACGGCCATCAATTTTTACCAGCCATTGCCCATCGAATACTTTACCGTGTTTTTTATCTACCAGGTAATAATTTTTACCATCCTGCATACTGCATACTGATTGGAGAGGATGGGAGCGGGGTACCAGCACCGAACATCACCTTATCAATCATCAGCTCGCCAGCTTCAAACATTTCACCATCAATCAGTTTATGGTTTTTTAGACGCAGAATATCGGCTGACTGGTTTTCATACATTTTCCCCTTTCCAGTGGCCAACCACTCTAAGGTGACACCAGTTTCAGCCATACACTGAACAACCAAGTCAGAGGGGAATCCACCTCGGCGATAGCGTGCTGATATTGAACTTGCTGCCATATCAAAATGCTCAGCAAGCATTATTTTTGATCCGAAACCATAAGTTTCAGTTATGCGATCTAATACAGGTGCGCTAGCGCCATCCATCACGAGTTTAAATTGGGACATAACTAACCCTATGTACAAAAAGTTCAGTTCAGCAGTTGATGGTTTACATTTTATACAGTAATGTTCAGATTTAGATACAAAATGTACACGAATGGCATCGAATGAAGCCGAACATAGATAAGAGGATTTTGCCTTATGCGTCCTAACATTACAATCGCGGTACAGGAATCATTTCTGCCGGTAGACGAGTTTTGCCGCCGTCATGGCATTACAGACCGTACGCGACATGATTAAAGATGGCCGTCTGCCGGTTCGTGCTAAAAGTCCGAATATGAAGAGCGGAAGAGTCTTCATCAACATGCTGGCGCTGACTGTTGGAGCTGCCGCAGCCTGCAACATTTCACTGGAAGCGAAGTAATTCTTTCGCTTTTTGAGAATAAAGACCATGTTTGATTATCAGGTGTCCAAACAAAACCACTTTGAAATTGCGTGTATTGCGTTTTCTACAAAGCACAAAGGTGATCTGGTCCGGATTGCGGAGAACATCGGAATGCGTCCGCAGATGCTGCGCAACAAACTGAATTCGGATCAGCCGCACATGCTGACGTGCCTTGAGCTGCTGAAACTGACCGACGAAACAGAGGACGCTTCAATACTGGACGGACTGCTTGAGCAGTTGCAGTGTCAGTCGTCAGTGCTGGTCAATGAGCTGAAGGGCGGAAACAGGAAATCATTGCGCCGGTTGTCTGGATAGGCAGTGAGGAAATCAACGTGACGTAGCTGATGTTAGACACACTCGACGTGGTAAAGAACTGGCCGAACTTACAGCCGGGCACACTCACGCCAACACCGGCACCCCGGACAACGCCACTGCCAGTAATGGCACCGCCGTCAAATCGGACGGACTCAAACAAAAATACAGCCCTGTGATTGGCTGACAATCTTCTGATGATATTGCCCGCAGACGCGGGCTTTTTATGCCTGCAATATAACCGCACCAGAGCCACTACACGTCACGCAACACCCGCGAATACAAACCGCCGTCCACAAAAGAGATCGCCCGAGTACTCAGCACCAGACGCGCAGGAACCGCACGAAGTAATTCACTTCGCCACGTAAAACGCACTACACTGCACCCGCCTGCGGTTTTTGGATCAGAAAATTATTTCAGTTTTAAAATTCTTCAAACCGATACACCAGACCGCGCCACTGCTGAGGAGTTGCAGATATCCCGCAACTGAAATTTGTGAAAGGTTTTTCAGTTTTTTTCAGTCAGAAGATCTAAAAAAGGATCGCGGTAAAAAATCAATGCATTGAAATGAAAGGAAATATTCTATTTTACGTGAGAGGAAAACGATCACCACAAACGTCGCATAATTACAAAAAGCCAGGAACGGCGTGGCATTGCGGGATTTGGAAAACTGAAATTATATAATTAATCGTTCTTGGTAAATTGATAGTAGTGATAACTACATAAACCGTCGTTATCTTGGTCATCCTGCTTCAGGTGTTCATCGCATACACTACAATTTTCGTAGTCTAATGTGTTGCCACACCACACGCATTTTTGTTCATAAATTAAAAATGTATGATGTCGGCAGGCATAACATTCTTCAATGAGTGGTTCGTCTCCATTTTGTGGATTGCAATCATGCGCCATATCAAGTCTATGAAAGAGTTCGGGGCAAATAAGATCACTATGAGCACACGATGAACAGTTATATTTAAGAGTATCTTCATCACGGTCAAAAGTTTTCCCTTCATCAATATCCTCTTGATTAGCTTTAATAAGTTTTGAACCACAGTTTTCACAACAACATTTAACTAGGTATTCTTGTAGCCCTTCAGGAATATCAGCTGATTCCCAAGAATTCTCACATACCTTAAGTTCATTATCATAAAACTCTTTGTGTGCAAGCATTATCTTCCAAGAAGAACCCAATATATCTAATGGCGACTGATGCAATTTTTCAGTAATAAAATCATGTAAAACAGGAAACAAGTTAGCAATAAAGCCGGCTAATTCCCCAAACGTATGACGAGGATGCAGGTGTTCTAGTTCATTACGGCAGTCGTGGAGTGTCTTTATAATAGCCCAATTTACATCTATGCCGAAATTGTTAAAACGCTGTTTTATTCCTTCAACATCAATAGTTGTTTTCTTGAAATTACCGTTAGGACGCCAGTTAAATCCTCCTTTATCATCAAGAACAGGCAAGATTGCAGGAGGATTAAGTATTAATTCATAAGCATCAGTTGGATCATTTACAGATGATGCGATTTTATATTTAAATAAAAGTAACATACCGGAAAATAGATTTCGTACAGATGATAATGCTCTTTCTGGCTTACTTTTTGATAATTCAAAATCCTCAATACCTAGTTGGATTGAGGTAATAGCATTTTCATATAATTTCATAGCATCAAGCATCGGTTTTTGCTTGGCATTCATTACTATTCTCCATGTTATGAAGCAATTAATTACCAAAGATAGCTAATATAAAAAATCTCTGCTGCTATTTTGCTGCCATCAGCTTGCAGATGTAAAAAAGCCACCCAGTGAAAGGTGGCTTAATACACTGATAAATCAGTAAAAAATTGGTGGCCCCTACTGGACTTGAACCAGTGACCAAGCGATTATGAGTCGCCTGCTCTAACCAACTGAGCTAAGGGGCCTAATGGGATGAGATTATACGTGCCATTTGGCACTAGGTCTAGCCTTTGAATGACTGTATGCGCAAATTCTGTTCAATCTAAACAATAAAAAAATAAAACAGAGAATAACTGTGATATCAATAACATAGTGTAATGATTAACGGATAAGCTTACGTATAGGCACAATAATATAAATAATAAGGCTATTTTTTATAAATATGTGTAGGTGAAATTTATCGTAGCTTGGATAGATTGCAGATACCGTTTTGAAATCCCATAAAAAAACGCCTGTGATATCACAGGCGTTGATTATAACTTTTATTGAAAAGTAAGTTGATTACTCATCAAGGAAGCTACGTAACACTTCAGAACGGCTTGGGTGGCGTAATTTACGCAGTGCCTTCGCTTCAATCTGACGAATACGTTCACGGGTAACATCAAACTGTTTACCCACTTCTTCCAAGGTATGGTCGGTATTCATATCGATACCGAAACGCATACGCAGGACTTTTGCTTCACGTAATGTTAAACCTGCTAACACTTCGTGAGTTGCTGAACGTAAGCTTTCTGATGTTGCAGAATCCAGTGGTAACTCGAGAGTCGTATCCTCGATAAAATCACCTAAATGTGAATCTTCATCGTCACCGATTGGGGTTTCCATGGAGATTGGTTCTTTAGCGATTTTCAGTACCTTGCGGATCTTGTCTTCAGGCATCAGCATGCGTTCTGCAAGCTCTTCTGGTGAAGGCTCACGTCCCATCTCTTGCAACATTTGACGAGAAATACGGTTCAGTTTATTAATCGTTTCAATCATGTGAACAGGGATACGGATTGTACGCGCCTGATCAGCGATTGAACGAGTAATTGCCTGACGGATCCACCATGTTGCATAAGTTGAGAACTTATAACCACGACGGTATTCAAATTTATCAACCGCTTTCATCAGGCCGATATTCCCTTCCTGAATTAGGTCAAGGAACTGTAGGCCACGGTTGGTATATTTTTTCGCGATAGAGATAACGAGACGTAAGTTCGCTTCGACCATCTCTTTTTTTGCACGACGTGCTTTTGCTTCACCGATAGACATACGACGGTTAATATCTTTAACCTGTTCGATTGTCAGTCCAGTTTCAACTTCGATTTGTTGCAGTTTTTGTAAGCTGCGTTGTACTTCTTCTTCAATACCTGCCAGTTTTTCGGACCACGGCTTATTCATTGCACGAGCGGCAGTGAACCATGTGTCATTGGTTTCGTTACCTGTAAACAAAGTAATGAAGTTTTTCTTTGGCATCTTAACTTGATCAACACAAAGACGCATGATGTGGCGCTCTTGAGCACGAACTCGGTCCATCATGTCACGCATATTGTTAACCAGATAATCAAACTGTTTCGGTACTAAACGGAACTGTTTGAAAATTTCAGATAACAATAAGATTTCAAGCTCTGTATCTTTGTGGTTACGACCTTTCGCCTTGATAGTTTGGCGAGTTTTTTCGTATTGCTCACGAAGCTCAGTAAATTTCTGACGCGCTAATTCAGGATCGATGCTGTTATCATCATCGCTATCGCTGTCATTGTCGCCATCTTCATCTTCGTCTTCATCTTCGTCTTCAGCGCTGTTGTCAACTTCATCATCATCTTTGCCTAAGTTGACATCTTCACTTTCTGCCATTTCTTCGGCATTAGGGTCAATAAACGCAGTAATTAAGTCTGAAAGACGTGCTTCGCCAGCTTCAACGCGATCGTACTGTTCAAGAAGATAAGTAATTGCTTCAGGATATTCTGCAACGGAACATTGAACTTGGTTAATACCATCTTCAATGCGTTTTGCGATATCAATTTCACCTTCCCGGGTGAGCAGTTCAACGGTACCCATTTCGCGCATATACATACGCACAGGGTCGGTTGTACGGCCAATCTCAGATTCTACACTAGAAAGTACCTGAGCTGCGGCTTCTGCAGCATCATCATCAGTATCATTTGAATTTTCTGCCAGCATCAGATCATCGGCGTCAGGTGCTTCTTCCATAACCTGAATGCCCATGTCGTTAATCATCTGGATGATGTCTTCGATTTGATCTGAATCGACGATATCTTCCGGCAGATGGTCATTGACCTCAGCATAGGTCAGGTAGCCTTGCTCCTTACCTTTAGTAACAAGTAGCTTCAGCTGTGACTGCGGGTTTTGCTCCATAAGACGGTATCCACACTTCAAAGTAATTTGGGTTGGTGTCGGTCGGCGATAACTGTTCAGCCAACAATAACTACGGAGGGGCATTTCATTGTCGATTGCTACGGTCCCCTCAGCGTAGCAAATGTAGGTTTTTAGTACCTACCGATAGCGGCAATTAAGCCGTGTTTTTAATCTTAATTCTGTGTTTACTTTTTAACGCGTGCCTGTATTATCAATTGGACTTCTTCGCGTTCATCTTGCGTTAGGCCTTCTGTTCTCTCTTTCGCAATAAGGGCGTTTAAACGTTCGTCCATTGCGGTTAAAAAAAGATGATCTAACGTGTCTGTAAAGGTTTTCTCTGCAATCTCATCTATATCTATATCGTTCCACATTGCCAATTTTTCAAGCTGTTTACCGAATTTATTCTCTCTATAGAGTTCGATAATCTGTCCTGTATTTAGGCCCGGTTGTGCTTGGCAAACGGAAACTAATTCAATAAAAAGCGATAGACCTGCAATTTTTTCTGTACTTAATCCCTCGAGAGGGGGCACTAATTTAGAGAATTCTGGGTTTTGTATCAATAGGGCGATCAATATACGCATCGGTGTTGTGCGTAATTTTGTCGGTTGATACGATAATTCGTGATTAACCGGCGTTCTACCAAATAAACGATCCATCTGCTCTATATCGGGATTTCCCGTTAAGCTTCCAAGCTCTCTTAATAAATATAGACGTAAAGTTTCACTTGGGATCTTATCTATTAATGGTCTGGCTAAACTATACAGCTTACCATTGCCTTCTTGAGTACTCAGATCCACTTGAGGAACGAGTGAATCAAATAAAAATTCTGATAATGAATGTGCTTGTTCCATACGTTTTTCAAAAGCTTCTTTACCTTCACGACGAACCAATGAATCAGGATCATCACCTTCGGGTAAAAACATAAAACGTAAAGAGCGACCATCATTTAAAAAAGGAAGGGCGGTTTCCAATGCTCGCCATGCGGCATCACGACCGGCCCTATCTCCATCATAGCAGCAAATAATGTTATCCGTTGTCCGAAAGAGCAACTGGATATGTTCTGCTGTAGTGGAGGTTCCTAATGAGGCAACGGCATAATCAATACCAAACTGCGCTAATGCCACAACATCCATATAACCTTCAACAACTAATAGCTTTGTGACGTTATTATTAGATTGTTGTGCTTCATAAAGTCCGTAAAGTTGGCGGCCTTTATGGAATATCTCTGTTTCTGGTGAGTTCAAGTATTTAGGTAAATCATCACCTAATACTCGTCCACCGAAGGCAATAACACGGCCACGTCTATCTCGGATAGGAAACATGACTCGTTGGCGAAAACGATCATAAGTACGACCATTATCGTTAGTTATTACCATACCCGCTTCAAGAAGTAAGGCTTTATTATCGGCACTTTGACCAAAACGTTTTAGGGCGTTATCCCAACCTGTTGGTACAAACCCAATAGAAAAACGGGTAATAATATCTTCAGTAAGCCCACGATGCGCAAGGTAGTTTCTTGCTTCCTGTGCATCAGGTTTATTGAGAGCGCTACTATAATACTGATTCAACTTCTCCATCACTTGATAGAGATTTTGTCTTATATGTCGTTCAATAGGGCTACTGCCTGTTCCTGTTTCATAAGGAACTTCTAACCCATGCATTGCTGCTAACTCTTCAATGGTTTCGACAAACTCGAGCCTGTCGTAATTCATTAAAAAATCAATAGCATTGCCATGCGCGCCGCAACCAAAACAGTGATAAAACTGTTTGTCGCTATTTACTGTGAAAGAGGGCGTTTTTTCATTATGAAACGGACAACACGCTGAATGATTTTTGCCTTGTTTTTTTAACGGCACGCGAGCGTCGATAAGATCGATGATATCGGTTCGAGCTAGCAAATCATTGATAAATGAACGTGGAATTCGTCCAGCCATAAGCCCTTTTACGCCTGTTGTTGAACGAGAATAAGCCGCGCTCTCAGAAGAAAGCACGGCCTTTAACTGCGACTACAGTGTCTGCATACGTTGCGGTATAAGCCGCAAAATATTAGTACAGACGAGTACGACGTGCGTTTTCGCGAGCTAATTTTTTAGCGTGACGTTTTACTGCTGATGCTTTAGCGCGTTTACGTTCAGTCGTTGGTTTTTCATAAAACTCACGACGACGAACTTCTGCTAATACGCCTGCTTTTTCACAAGAGCGTTTGAAACGACGAAGAGCAACGTCAAATGGCTCGTTTTCACGTACTTTGATTACCGGCATGTGCCTCTCACCTCAATAGAAATCGGTTTGCGCTGGCATTATTTAAGCCAGCCGACATTTAAAATGGTGCGGAATTTTACTTCAAAGCAGGGCACTTTGTAAAGAGATGCACAAAATTGAAACGCAAACTCTCACTTTTGTGTCTTTTTTGGGAGAACACGAAAAGCGAAAATCGCTAACCACACATTTAAATCACTTAAAATAGGTGGATAATTATAGAACAGAAAAAGGAATTTGTCACATGCTGGTATGTAAAAGATGTGCCGAAGGCGTATAAAATCATCGAAATAATGGTACAATCGATTTATTACGCGAGTCCGCGAAGAAGAATTTGGAAGCGTCATGCGAGTTTTAGGTATTGAAACATCTTGCGATGAAACCGGTATCGCAATTTACGATGATAAAGCCGGTCTATTAGCGAATCAACTTTATAGCCAAATTAAACTGCACGCCGATTATGGTGGTGTAGTTCCTGAACTTGCTTCACGGGATCATATCCGTAAAACAGTACCTCTTATTCAAGCGGCACTGAAAGAAGCAAATCTTACGGCAAAAGATATTGATGCGGTTGCTTATACTGCGGGCCCCGGTCTTGTTGGCGCTTTGCTTGTAGGTGCAACAATTGGGCGCTCATTAGCTTTTGCATGGGATGTTCCTGCTATTCCTGTTCATCATATGGAAGGCCATTTATTGGCGCCAATGCTTGAAGAGAAAACACCTGAGTTTCCGTTTGTGGCGCTTTTGGTTTCTGGTGGTCATACACAGTTAATCAGTGTGACAGGAATTGGCGAATACACCTTATTAGGTGAATCTATCGATGATGCTGCTGGCGAAGCTTTTGATAAAACAGCAAAATTGTTGGGATTAGATTATCCCGGCGGTCCTGTATTATCGAAAATGGCGCAGCAGGGCACAGAAGGTCGATTTGTTTTTCCTCGCCCAATGACAGACAGACCGGGGCTTGACTTTAGTTTCTCTGGTTTAAAAACCTTTGCGGCTAATACAATTCGTCAAAATGACGATTCAGACCAAACTCGCGCTGATATTGCACGGGCATTTGAAGATGCTGTTGTTGATACGCTAGCGATAAAATGTCGCAGAGCTTTAGAACAAACGGGCTTTAAACGTTTAGTGATGGCGGGTGGTGTAAGTGCTAACCGGACATTACGTGCGAAAATGGAAACCGTGATGAAGCAATTAGGTGGCGAAGTTTTTTATGCGCGTCCTGAACTGTGTACTGATAATGGTGCAATGATTGCATTAGCGGGAATGATCCGCTTTAAAGGCGGTACAGAAGGCCCATTAAGTGTGACTGTAAGACCACGCTGGCCTTTAGCTGAATTGCCCGCCCTTGAAAATAAATAATATATTGTAAAGTGTCTATTTCTAATTTGGCACATGATATCTGCAAAAGAAAAGCCACTTTAAAGTGGCTTTTCTTTTTTCAATTCAAATTTTAAACAGAAGCTAATTAATCTTCTTTTTCTTGCTCTTTCGCTTCTTGAATGATCTCTTTTTCCGTTTTTTCAGTTTTTTTCTTCAATTTGTGCCAGATCCGGCTCTCTTGGCCGCGCCATAAACGTTGAATATTGTCATGATGACGGTAAAGTACAAGACATGATAATAACGCGACGGGATAAGTGAATTCTGGTTTAAACCACCAAACGTAAAAAGGGGCAAGCAGTGCGCTGATGATCGCGCCAAGTGATGAATAGCCACTCAGTAAGACGGTGAGTAACCATGTTCCTGCGATAAGACCACTTAAATCCCAACCAATGGCAGCGATAGCACCAAACGCAGTGGCGACGCCTTTTCCGCCTTTAAAGTGGAAGAAAACAGGGTAGATATGCCCAAGGCAAGCCGCGATTGCCACAATGCCGAGGTAAAAAGGAGGCACATTTAAGTAGTAGGCGAGCCAAACAGGGAGCATCCCTTTTAGGACGTCACAGATAAGTACTGCCGCTGCGGCCGCTTTTCCACCAATACGTAGGACGTTGGTCGCTCCGGGATTGCCAGAGCCAAATTTTCTTGGATCAGGTAGTCTTGCCAGTCGGCAAATCAATATCGCGCTGGAGATTGAGCCGCACAAGTAGGCGAAGATGATCATTCCAAGTGCGTTAGCACTCATTTGTATTCTCCAATGTTTATGTAAGTTCGTTAGGCATGTATGGATAATACGCATATTTCATCGGAAGTGGTATCCGATGAGCAGAAAAAATAAGAGATGACGTGATGGATATCGTATTTATTGAGCAATTATCAGTAATAACCACAATCGGTGTTTATGATTGGGAAAAAACCATAAAGCAAAAATTAGTGTTCGATATCGAAATGGAATGGGATAACAAACGCGCATCCCAAACCGATGATGTGGTTCATTGTTTAGATTATGCCAGTGTGAGTAATGCAATCATTGACTATGTTGAGACTCGACGTTTTGAATTAGTTGAACGTGTAGCAGAAGAAGTGGCACAGCTATTGATAACTCAATTTGCTGTACCTAGAGTAAAAATTAAATTAGCGAAACCTGGGGCTGTTGCACAAGCCAAAAACGTGGGTGTGATTATTGAGCGTAAAGCTTAATTAGTGCTGATCCTGATTAAGTCGCGATTTCCATTTTATAATCGCGACTTCTCGTTGCTTGGTTAGCGCATCTCGTATTGCACTTCCTTTTAATCCACTTTCAATAATTGGCTTAATATCCACATTATTTGCAATTGCGAAAGCTTGGCAAAGAAACGCGCGTTGTGGGTAAACGAGATTTTCTAATCCTTTGCGTCCTCTAGCGTCGGCTTCACTCACCATTGCTAATTGCTCAACACGTTCAGGTTTTCGCCATGCATCAATAGCATCAAATAAGCGGATTATTTTTGAAGGGCGCATTCTATCAATACGATGGATATGATCATGAAATCTTGCCGTTAAGCGTGCCAAATCACGGATATGATTAGGAATACGATAACGCAGGCATAAGGCTTCAACTAAGGGAACACCAGCAGGACCATGTCCATGGTGATGAGGCCAATTTTCAGGAGGTGTTAATCCTTTTCCCAAATCATGGCATAAGGCGCTAAAGCGCACTGCAATATCGTCGGTTAATTGGCTGGCGATATTGAGTACCATCATGGCATGAATGCCTGTATCGATTTCTGGATGCCATTTTTCAGGCGCAGGAACACCAAACAAAGCATCAATTTCAGGGAAAAGAACGCTTAAAGCACCACATTGGCGTAGAACTTCAAAATAGACTTGAGGCGCGGGGCTCTCAAGGGCTTTTTCTGTCTCTTTCCAAACACGTTCAGCAGTCAGTGCATTTAGCTCGCCACTTTGTGCCATCGTTTTCATTAATTGCAGTGTTTCAGGTGCAACATTAAATCCTAAAAGTGCAAATCGTGCAGCAAAACGTGCAACTCGCAAAACTCTTAAAGGATCTTCTGAAAAGGCTTCAGAAACATGGCGAAGTTGTCTTGCATGGATATCATCTATGCCATGATAAGGATCGACATATTCACCATCAGCAGAATAAGCAATGGCATTAATGGTGAGATCACGACGTGCGAGATCGTCTTCTAACGTGACATCTGGTGCCGCATAACAAGTGAAACCCGTGTAACCTGAGCCTGATTTTCGTTCTGTACGCGCAAGGGCATACTCTTCATGAGTATCTGGATGAAGAAAAACAGGAAAATCTTTGCCTACTTGTTGATAGCCTTGTTGTAACAGCATTTGAGGTGTTGCACCAACAACAACCCAATCTCTGTCTTTTACTGGCATCTGTAATAGTTGGTCGCGCACAGCGCCACCAACAAGGTATATATTCACGGGATCACTGTTCCTTTGGCTGGATATTAGTTCATCCAACGATCATTACGTTTACGACGGCGCGGAATAATATGTGGAAGGATCAGACCAAAAACAAGACCTGCACCTGCAACACCACCACCATACATAAACCACTGTAAGATGATATCGCGTTGTCTGTCATCTAATTGTTGATTAGCAAAATCGAGTTTTTTCTCTGCGACAGCGAGCTTTGTTCTCATTTGTTCATTTTCTTTTTTCAAGCCATTGATGATGTCATCGCTGTTTGAAACTTTATTTTGCATATCAGTGGTGCGTTGGTTCCAGCTTTGATCGATATTCGCCAGTTTATCGCGCAGTGTTTGGATCTCTTTTTCCATAGCAGGAATACGAGTACGCATACTTGGTTGGGCACTGAGTTGGCTTTCTGGTAGCCAAACGGTACGATCTTTATCGTCTTTAATCTGTACATAACCCGTTGCTGCGTTACGAGAAATGACAGTAACGGTTGAGCCCGAGTTTAAAGAGCCAACAATTCGATACTGATTTCCTGGTCCACTGTGTACATAAGTGGATAATTCATCGGAAACATAACGAGTTTCTGCGTGTGAGCTCAGAGAAACGCCTAAGCCAAGTAAGGAAAGAAAAAGTAAGGGTAATTTTCGCATTATGTTTTCAACTTTTTTATCTATACAAGAGAATATTTTTACTGATACTAAAGAGTAAAGTTTGCGTAAGCAAATAGTAAACCAGAATGAGAACACTCTTAACTGGTAGAATATAGGGATAATCTGCCTTTTATTCATTATTGTTATTAGGCTATCACTTGCAAAATGAAAATGCGTCAAATATTTTACTAATCAATTGATTTACTTAAGGGAAATAGAATGAGCCAATTAGAAACTGAACTCAAAATGAGTGCCATACCTGCCGCTATTCCTCACATTATTCAGCGCATTCTTACTCTACCTCATCAGCACTCTGCACCTAAAAAGCTGACTAATCTTTACTTTGAGACGACAGATAATCAAATTCGTCGTTGGGATATGGGGTTGCGTATTCGTGGTGTTGATGAAAGTTATGAAATGACAATTAAAACAGCCGGTAAAGTGGTTGCAGGTTTGCATCAACGTCCAGAATATAATGTGAAATTAGAGCAACCTAAATTAGATTTAGCTCGCTTTCCAGCAGAAATCTGGCCTGAAAATACAGATTTAACCCTATTAGAAACACAACTCAATGTGCTGTTTAATACCGATTTTTATCGTGAAATCTGGCTGGTGGATTTTCAAAATAGCCAAATTGAAGTGGTATTAGATAAAGGTACTATTCGTACTCATCAATATGAGTTACCGATCGAAGAGTTCGAGTTAGAGCTTAAAAAAGGCGATGTGTCAGATGTTATCGCATTAGCGACTTATTTGGGTGAGAAGGGAGGATTGCGCCTCGCTTCTCGCAGTAAAGCGGCTCGTGGCTATTATTTAGCAAAGGATAAACCTGCTTTATCGTTGAGTGTGGTGAACCTTTCTCCTAGTGATACAACTGCTCAGCAACTCACAAAATGGTTAAGTGCAATACAAGCATTAGAAGAAGCCATTTTTGCTAACCCAACACCACCGACAATCACTATGCCTGCAATGTTGGCGTTATTTTCAGATTGGTGTAAAAAACAGTCTGATTTACCTGGATCTATGCAACAGTCACTCAATGGTATTTCACCGTTAACATTTACAACCGCAACCGACTATTATCATGTTTTATGGTTGAACTTTAAGTTATCTTCTATGGCGTGGTTACTATCTATTGCTTAATTTTCTGACAACTTGAGAGTCTATTTATGTCTGTTATCGGTGTATTTCAACAATTGTGGAATAAAGCGCAGTGTGGGTTCTCTTCTCAATTAAATGCGTTAGCGCCTTTTAGTGAGCTTGAACAACAGTTTTTTGCTTTTAGCCCTTTTGCAACAGAGCATTTACACGTTAATCCGCAATGGTTGACGGATATCAGGCAAAATCCACCAACCAGTGTGGAATGGCAGAGTTATGAGTCTCAATTAACAGAAAAATTAGCCAATATTGATAATGAAGATGATGTGATGCGGATCTTACGCCAATTTCGTCATCAACAATTAGTGCGCATTGCATGGCTACAATTTTTTCAATTAGGCGATATTCCTTGTGCACTAAAACATTTGAGCGTATTGGCTGAAACATTAATTTGTGTCGCGAGAGATACGCTTTATCAGCAATGTTGCCAACAATGGGGAACTCCCTGTGATAATGAGGGAAAACCTCAGCCATTACTGATTTTAGGAATGGGAAAACTGGGTGGATTTGAACTTAACTTTTCTTCTGATATCGACTTAATTTTTGCCTATCCTGAAAATGGATTTACGCAAGGTGGACGCCGAGAATTAGATAATGCACAGTTTTTTACTCGCTTAGGTCAAAAGCTTATTAAGGCTTTGGATCAACATACCATTGATGGCTTTGTCTATCGTGTTGATATGCGATTGCGCCCTTTTGGTGAAAGCGGTCCTTTGGTAATGAGTTTTGCAGCACTGGAAGATTATTATCAAGAGCAAGGGCGCGATTGGGAACGCTATGCGATGATCAAAGCGCGTGTGCTAGGTGCAGAAAAGAAAGAGTATTGCCAAGTTTTACGGCAAATGTTGCGTCCTTTTGTTTATCGTCGTTATATTGATTTTAGTGTTATCCAATCACTTAGAAATATGAAATCCATGATCAGTCGTGAAGTACGCCGTCGTGGTATGATTGATAATATAAAATTAGGCTCTGGTGGTATTCGTGAAATCGAATTTATTACTCAGGTTTTCCAGCTAATTCGCGGGGGAAGAGAGCCTGAGTTACAAAGTAATTCATTATTAACAGTGCTTAATGTTATCACTAAACTTGAGCTGTTAACGTCACAAGAAACCGCTCAACTCACTGAAAGTTATCTTTTTCTTCGTCGATTAGAAAATTTACTACAATCTATTGGCGATCAACAAACCCAAACCCTACCTGAAAGTGAAGAAGATAAAGCACGGTTAACTTTTGCAATGGGATTTGATGATTGGGAAACGCTTTATCAAGAAATTAACCATAAGATGCAGGCGGTTTCCGTGATATTCACGCAATTGATTGGTGAAGAAGACGAGAATGATGATGAAGATGATATCTCTGAATTTAAGCGTCTTTGGTTACTTGGGCGTTTGCCTGAAACGTCGCCATTATTTCATGAAACATTAACCATCGAAGCTCTTGGGGCGATAAATCAGACGTTACAGAATTTTCGACAAGATATTGGCAAGCGAACGATTGGACCGAGAGGACGTGATGTTCTTGATGCCTTAATGCCCAAACTATTAGCTAAAATTTGCCAGCAACCTCAAACTCTAGTGACACTACAACGTGTGACGCCTCTGCTATTAAGCATTGTGAGTCGTACAACGTATTTAGAGCTGATGCAAGAGTCGGATGAAGTTTTAACACATGTTATACGACTCTGTGCGGCATCACCGATGATCGCTGAACAATTAGCGCTTCACCCTTTATTGCTAGATGAATTACTTGATCCTAACTCTCTTTATCAACCCCTGCCTTTAGATGCGTATCGTGATGAATTACGCCAATATTTATTACGTGTACCGGAAGAAGATGAAGAGCAACGATTAGAAGCATTGCGCCAGTTTAAGCAAGCCCAATTACTACGTATCGCTGCTGAAGATATTACAGGTGTATTACCAGTCATGAAGGTTAGCGACCACTTAACCTATTTAGCTGAAGCTATTATTCATGCTGTTGTTCATCAAGCTTGGTCATATATGGTGAAACGTTATGGTGAGCCTGAACATTTAGCTCATCGTGATGGATTGGGTTTTGCAGTCATTGGGTACGGTAAATTGGGGGGATGGGAGCTAGGATATAGCTCTGATTTGGATTTGGTCTTTTTATTAGATTGTCCAATAAATACGGTGACAACAGGGGCTAAACAGATTGATGCCCGCCAATTTTATCTGCGTTTAGCACAGCGTATTATCCATTTATTTAGTACCAGAACATCTTCTGGTGTGTTGTACGAAGTCGATGCGCGTTTACGCCCTTCAGGTGAATCCGGTATGTTGGTTAGTACTATTCAAGCTTTTGATGAATATCAGAAAAATGAAGCTTGGACTTGGGAGCATCAAGCGCTAATTCGTGCCAGAATGATTTACGGCGATGATGAATTACAACAGATGTTTTCACGTATTCGTCATGAAACGTTATGTCTTTCTCGTGATGCTGATGTGTTACAAAATGAAGTGCGCGATATGCGTAAAAAAATGGTGCAGCATCTTGCACCAACACAAACAGATAAGTTTGATTTAAAAACTTCATCTGGCGGCATTACCGATATTGAATTTATCGCACAATATTTAGTATTGCGTTTTTCTCACCAATATCCAGCTTTAACTCGTTGGTCTGATAATGTGCGTATTTTTGAGTTAATGGCAAAACATCAAGTAATGGATGAAGATGAAGCTCTCGCTTTAACACATGCTTATGTCACATTACGTAATGAATTGCATCATCTGGCGCTACAAGCATTACCTGCCATTGTGGATAATCATTGTTTTATCGCAGAGCGAGAGTGCGTATTAAAAAGCAAACTGAAGTGGCTCGGTGAACAAGAGTAATGGTTTGTTGGCATGAAGTCTTATGTGTATCTCTTTTTGCCTAACAAGTTATGGTATTATTTCGGCTTATTTTGAAAATAAATGTGGAGTATGGGATGAAAGTAACGCTGCCGGATTTTAATAAGGCCAATGTGTTGGTTGTCGGTGACGTCATGTTAGACCGCTATTGGTATGGCCCAACAAGTCGAATTTCACCAGAAGCCCCAGTGCCAGTGGTCAAAGTAGATACCACAGAAGAGCGACCAGGCGGGGCTGCAAACGTTGCAATGAATATCGCGTCTCTTGGTGCTAATTCGCGTTTAGTGGGTTTAACCGGTATTGATGAAGCCGCAAAAGCATTGAGCAATACATTAAATCAGGTCAATGTGCGTTGTGATTTTGTCTCTGTTGCGACACATCCAACGATCACAAAATTACGTGTTCTTTCTCGTAATCAGCAATTAATCCGTCTTGATTTTGAAGAAGGATTTAGCAATGTTGATCCTCAACCTATTTATGAACGTATTCAGCAAGCATTGCCTTCTATTGGTGCATTGGTTTTATCAGACTATGCCAAAGGGGCGCTTTCTCATGTTCAAGAGATGATCAAACTGGCAAAAAAAGCGGGTGTACCTGTATTAATCGATCCTAAGGGATCTGATTTTGAACGTTATCGCGGTGCAACGTTATTAACGCCAAATATGTCTGAATTTGAACAAGTCGTTGGTGTTTGTAAAACCGATGAAGAGCTGGTGGAAAAAGGCACAAAATTAGTTAGAGATTTAGATCTTGAAGCGCTGCTTATCACTCGCTCAGAGCGCGGAATGAGCTTACTTCGTGCTAATGAAGCCCCACTGCATTTACCAACTCAAGCACAAGAAGTTTATGATGTTACTGGTGCTGGTGATACGGTAATTGGCGTATTAGCAACCTCTTTAGCTGCTGGTAAACCTTTAGGTGAAGCCTGTTTCCTTGCTAACGCAGCTGCGGGTGTTGTTGTCGGTAAATTAGGGACATCAACGGTGTCACCTATCGAGCTTGAAAATGCAATCCGTGGTCGTTCTGACAACGGTTTCGGCATGATGGAAGAAGAGCAACTAAAACAAGCTGTCGAATTAGCGCGTCAACGTGGTGAGCGTATCGTTATGACGAATGGTTGTTTTGATATTCTTCATGCAGGTCACGTTAGCTATTTAGCGAACGCACGTAAATTAGGTGATCGCCTTATTGTTGCTGTAAATAGTGATGCGTCTACTAAGCGATTAAAAGGTGAAAGTCGTCCTGTTAACCCATTAGAGCAGCGCATGACAGTTTTAGGTGCTTTAGGTGCAGTCGATTGGGTTGTTGCATTTGAAGAAGATACACCACAGCGCTTAATTGCCTCTGTATTACCGGATATCTTAGTTAAAGGTGGCGATTATAAGCCTGAAGATATCGCAGGTAGTAAAGAAGTTTGGGCAGCAGGTGGTGAAGTAAAAGTGCTGAATTTTGAAGATGGTATTTCTACAACAAATATCATTAACGCAATTAAAAAGAAATAATTAAGCTCTTTTATTAAGCTTAAAAGAAAGCACTCTACGGGGTGCTTTTTTTGTTATGGTGACTAATTATTATGTTCTAATATTATCAATAATTATTGTTCTCGTTTTAAATGATACTCAACAATATAATCTTGAGTGTTTCTATACATGATTGAATAGTTAATATAATCACCATGGATACTGTATGATAATGTGCTGAGTCTTAATATTGGAATGTTATTTTCTATTTTTAATAATTGACAAATATTGTTGTCTGGCATTATAGGATGAAATGTTTCGTAACTTCCCGCTATTTTTATTTGGCAAACATTCTCAATAAAGTCAAACTTAGAGCCTTCTAAATGGGTTAATGTTAAATTAGTAAAATATTTAACAGGCATATAACTATCTTCAACAATAAGCGGTTTATTATCAACGTAACGTATTCGCCTTGAATAAAAAATACGTTCATTTGAATTAATTCGTAATTTGCTAGCAATAGATAAAGGACAGGGAATAACACTAAATTCTATAACTTCACTTCTTACATTGTGGCCTGTATTTGCCATTAATTCGACAAAGCCTTTTAAGCTTGCATTTTCATGATGAACATCTTTCTCTTTAATATAAGTCCCTGAACCTTGCTTCCGTTCTAATAAACCTGCGATAACCAGTAAATCTATAGCTTTACGGATAGTCATCCTTGAAACATCGTATTGCTCTGCTAATGTTTTTTCAGCCGGTAATGTGTCACCAATTTGATATCCTGCCGAATTTATTTGAATTCTTAGGCTTTTTGCAATGTCTTTATAGATCACTTTTATACCTCTTTTTATTCTAAAAAATAGTTTTCTATATTTAGAATATCTGAGTCTAATGTTTTGATATATAGCAAAATGATTTGTAGTTTGAAAATGTGAACGTTATCAAAAAATAAAAAGTGATCTGCTTTTTTACAAAAAGGTAGATCACTTTACTTGAAAGATTAATATGAATTAGATCACGAATAACTCATTTCGAGTGAGAGAATAAAGAGAAAAGAATCTAATCTGAATTTACAGAATAAAAATAAATTAAATAGTATGTCGTCCCAGTAGCAGTAAATAAGAGGATATTTTTATGCTCAGTCAAATACAAAGATTTGGTGGAGCCATGTTTACCCCTGTCCTGCTATTTCCTTTTGCAGGTATTGTTGTAGGCATTGCAATTCTATTACAGAATCCATTATTTATTAGTGAAGATTTATTAAGACCTGATAGTTTATTTGCTCAAATTGTTCATATTATTGAAGAGGGTGGATGGACTGTTTTTCGCAATATGCCTCTTATTTTTGCAATTGGTTTACCAATAGGTTTAGCCAAAACAGCACAAGCAAGAGCTTGCCTTGCCGTTATGGTGAGTTTTCTCACTTGGAATTATTTTATTAATGCTATGGGTATTGTTTGGGGAAGTTATTTCGGCGTGGACTTTACAAATGAAGTTGGCGGAAATAGTGGCCTTACAATGATTGCCGGTATTAAAACATTAGATACTAGTATTATTGGTGCAATTATTATTGCTGGTATTGTAACAAGTATACATAACCGTTATTTCGATAAACAGCTTCCTGTATTTCTAGGTATATTTCAGGGAACATCTTATGTTGTATTAATTAGTTTTTTTGTGATGTTACCTTTAGCGTGGATAACATTATTTTTCTGGCCTAAAGTGCAAGTTGGTATTCAATCTTTGCAAGTGTTTATGGTTGAATCAGGCTCTTTAGGTGTTTGGATATATACCTTTCTTGAGCGTATTTTAATTCCTACTGGTTTACATCATTTTATTTATGGACCTTTTATTTTTGGCCCAGCAGTCACTGAACACGGTATTCAAGTTGATTGGGCTCAAAATATGCAATATTTCAGTCAAAGTACACAATCTTTAAAAGAGTTATTTCCTGAAGGTGGCTTTGCGCTACATGGTAATAGCAAAGTTTTTGGCTCTATTGGTATAGCGCTAGCTCTCTATTTTACTGCCGCGCCTAAAAATAGAGCCAAGATTGCGGGTTTACTTATACCTTCTGCATTGACCGCTGTATTTGTGGGAATAACAGAACCTTTAGAATTCACATTTTTATTTATCTCACCGTTATTGTTTGCCATTCATGCCGTGTTAGCCGCCACATTAGCGACAACGCTTTATCACTTTGGGGTTGTTGGAAATATGGGTGGGGGGATCATCGACAATTTTCTTCCTATGAATTGGATCCCAATGTTTCATAACCATTACGGAATGATTATCACGCAAATAGTTATAGGGCTCATTTTTACAATGATTTGGTTTGTGGTGTTTAGAACATTAATTATCAAACTTAATTTAAAAACACCGGGTCGTGAAGAAGATGACGAAGAGATAAAACTTTATAGCAAACAAGACTATAAAAATAAAAAGTCACAAGTTTCAGATAGTTCAAAAACAGCAAAAGAAGATCGCAAACTCGCACTTCCTAAAGGCATTCTTGAAGGCTTAGGGGGAAGTAGAAATATCAAATCCTTAAATAATTGTGCAACACGTTTACGTATTGAAGTGATAGATAACGAAATAGTTGAAACGGATGCTTATTTCAAAGGGCTCGGTGTACATGGTGTGGTGCGTAAAGGCCATGCATTACAAATCATTATCGGGCTACATGTTTCTCAAGTGAGAGACAAAATTGAACAACTTATGAAAGAAGATACACAAAAAATCATCTTGTCGGAGGCTATATAATGAAGAAGTTCTCAGTCGTAATTGCAGGTGGCGGTAGTACATTTACACCCGGTATTATTTTGATGCTACTGGAAAATTTAAAACGTTTTCCATTAAGAGCCATCAAATTTTATGACAATGATGCCGAGCGGCAAGAAACCATTGCTAAAGCTTGTGAAATAATTCTTACTGAAAAGGCACCTGAAATTGAATTTTGCTATACCACAGATCCTAAAACTGCCTTTACGGATGTTGATTTTGTTATGGCGCATATCCGTGTTGGTAAATATCCAATGCGTGAAAAAGATGAAAAAATTCCTTTGCGCCATGGTGTATTAGGACAAGAAACTTGTGGGCCTGGTGGTATTGCTTATGGTATGCGTTCTATTGGGGGAGTCTTAGAGTTGGTTGAATATATGGAAAAATATTCACCAAATGCATGGATGCTAAATTATTCTAACCCTGCTGCAATTGTCGCTGAAGCTACTCGTCGTTTAAAACCTAATGCGAAGATCTTAAATATTTGTGATATGCCAATTGGCATTGAATCACGTATGGCACAAATTGCAGGATTAAAATCACGTAAAGAGATGCGAGTTCGTTACTACGGTTTAAATCATTTTGGCTGGTGGACTCAAGTTGAAGATTTACAGGGGAATGATTTACTGCCTGTGATCCGTAAACATGTTGCTGAACATGGGTATATTCCAAAAGTGGCTGGTGAGCCAGTTGAAGCCAGCTGGAATGATACATTCGGTAAAGCAAAAGATGTGTGGGCATTAGATCCAGCAACAATGCCAAACACTTACTTGAAGTATTATTTATTCCCTGATTATGTTGTTGAGCATTCTGATCCTCATCATACTCGTGCGAATGAAGTGATGGAGCACAGAGAAAAGAATGTGTTCAGCGCTTGTCGTGCCATTACTAATGCAGGTAAATCATCGGCAGGGCATCTTGAGATTGATGAACACGCTTCTTACATTGTCGATCTAGCAACAGCTATTGCGTTTAATACCCAAGAAAGAATGCTACTGATCGTTCCTAACAACGGATCAATTATTAACTTTGATCCTGAGGCGATGGTAGAGATCCCTTGTATTGTCGGAAGTCATGGCCCAGAGCCTTTGGTAATGGGTAAAATTCCATTATTTCAAAAAGGAATGATGAGCCAACAAGTTGCAGTTGAAAAATTAGTGGTAGAAGCGTGGATTGAAAAATCCTATTTAAAACTGTGGCAAGCCATTACGATGTCTAAAACTGTACCAAGTGCGACTGTCGCGAAAGCGATTTTAGATGATTTAATTGAAGCAAATAAAGACTATTGGCCGGAATTAAAATAGTTGCTAATGGATTATTAAGGTTATAAAAAATAACCCTGTGTCTTTGTGAGATACAGGGTTTTTTCTTTATTACTAAAACAAGCAATAAAGTGAATAGATTAAGCCTTATTTTCAGCTTGAGTTTCTACCACAATTTCAACTTCTTCAACTTGGGAAACTTCAATTTGAGGTTTTGCCAGTAGACCAGCTTCTAGCTCATTTAAACGTTGTTCTAAACGATTAAGTTTTTCACGAGTACGTAATAAAACTTGAGTTTGTACATCAAACTCTTCGCGATTGACTAAATCCAACTTGTTTAATTGAGATTGCAGAACAGTGCGGATTTTTTTATCAATGTCATCACCAAAATCTTTAATGCCCTGTGGCAGAACGTTTTGGATTTGGCGCGCGACTTGTTCAAGTTTTTTCGGGTCCAACATGGGATGTCCTCACAAATAAAATAGAAAGCTGAGGCTAAGTGTAATATGAGGACAGAGGGAATAAAACCAGATATCAAGATTATTGTTACTTTTTTATTATAAATAGTTAAATAACCGTATGTCATAAAATGATTATGTGATGAAACAAAGATTGTCGCCGATTGATGATTGCCTCTTATAATTTTAAAGCGTATAGTTTCACCGTTAATCTCAGGGCGGGGTGAAAGTCCCCACCGGCGGTAGATACCTGAATACTTAGGTAAAGCCCGCGAGCGCTTTGTGTTGCCATTGTAATGCAAAGGTCAGCAGATCCAGTGTGATTCTGGAGCCGACAGTTAAAGTCTGGATGGGAGAGAATAAAATAGCATCAGTAGGATCATTGTATCCATTCCTGTTGTTTCTGCTTGTGTATTTATTAAGCAGAGATCCACTCCTAAGACTGCCCTGATTCTGGTAACTTTCATTAATTATTGAGGTTTTTTTACCATGAATCAGACGCTACTTTCCGAATTCGGTAATCCATTTGAGCGTGTTGAACTTGCTCTAGAAGCCCTTCGTGCTGGCAAAGGCGTAATGGTGCTCGATGACGAGAACCGCGAAAATGAAGGCGATATGGTTTTCGCAGCAGAAACGATGACCACAGAACAAATGGCGATGTCTATTCGTCATGGCAGTGGCATTGTTTGTTTATGCATTACAGAAGAACGCCGTCAACAACTTGATTTGCCTATGATGGTGGAAAATAACACCAGTCATTTTCATACGGCATTTACGGTCACGATTGAAGCAGCACAAGGTGTAACAACGGGTGTTTCAGCATCTGATCGTTTAACCACAGTACGTGCAGCGGCTGCTGACAATGCAAAACCAAGTGATTTAAATCGTCCTGGTCACGTATTCCCATTACGTGCTCAACCTGGCGGTGTGTTAACGCGTGGTGGACACACTGAAGCGTCGATTGATTTAGCAACTTTAGCCGGTTTTAAACCTGTTGCAGTGTTATGCGAATTAACAAATGACGATGGCACAATGGCAAGAGCACCAGAAGTAATTACTTTTGCTAAAAAGCACAATATGCCTGTGTTAACTATTGAAGATTTAGTGGCTTATCGTCTTCGTGAGGAGAAAAAAGCTGGCTGAAATTAACATGTTATAAACGACACTGAAAAACACACACACTTATATCAAGCCACTTAAGGAAACTTAGGTGGCTTTTTTCATATTTTTTGAATAACTATTTCATACTTCTTTGACTATATTTCAAGTAAGAAGGCAGTATGCTTATGTGATAAGAACACTCGCCATAAGAGGTGGTTATGGAAACAAAAATGATGCCAGCGCTGTTTATTGGGCATGGTAGTCCAATGAATGTATTAGAAGATAATACATATACTCGCCTCTGGTCAAAATTAGGGGAAACGCTTCCTCAACCTAAAGCGATTTTAGTGATTTCAGCTCATTGGTATACCGATGGGACTTATGTAACAGCAATGTCGCAACCAAAGACAATTCATGATTTCTATGGATTTCCACCAGAGTTATACGCAATAGAATACCCAGCGCGAGGCTCGATAGGCTTAGCCGCACTGATTGAAGATCTTATCGATCCGATTAAATTAAAACTCGATATGGATCAATGGGGATTAGATCATGGGAGTTGGGGAATACTCGAAAAAATGTATCCCAATGCAAATATTCCTGTTGTTCAATTAAGCATTGATGCACGCCAATCAGCACAATGGCATTATGAATTGGGGCAAAAGCTGGTTGAATTACGTAAAGAAGGCGTCTTAATTATTGGTAGCGGTAATATCGTTCACAATTTAAGAATGATGGATTGGCAAAATAGCGATGCGACGCCTTATTCTTGGGCATTAGCCTTTAATGAGACAGTCGAAAACAGCTTACGAAGCGATAATGTGCCAGAAGCGTTATTTACGATTTTATCAACAGAAGAAGGGCGATTAGCGCATCCTACACCCGACCATTTTTTACCTGCGTTGTATCTATTAGGTTTAAAACAAGAGGGTGAAAAGGTAACAGTGCTGAATAATGATATTGTGAATAAATCACTAAGCATGATGACGTTTCAAATTGGATAAAACTACCCAATAGAACCACCCAATAAAACTAATTGATAGAAATAAAAGGCTAAATTCATTTTATAGAATTTGGCCTTTTTTATATTAAATATAATGTATCGACTCATTATATTTCCCTCGTTATTGACCTTTCCAATTTTCTATATAGATATAATAAATATATTTAACTATTTGTTTATATTGATTTTATTTTTATAAAAAGAGAATTCTGATAAGCTTTTTTATCTCTCAATATAAATATTTATTATTGAGATTTTTTGTTGACATTTGTCAACGTTCGATATTAAATTAAGTTTATTGGAGGTTAATGAAGAAACATCCAAATAAGCATATTCAATCTGCTATTGAATATGCTTTAGAGCATGAATGGGTATGGATTGCTTCAGGTAGTCATTCACATACATTTTGTAAACTACGTTGTGGCAATCCAGCTAATGAACATAAAAATCATCAGATAAGTATTTGGTGCACGCCATCAAATATGGAAAATCATGCTAAGCAGATAATAAGAAAGGTTAATCAGTGTTTTTGATCTTTTAGTAAATAAAGCGACTTAGGTCGCTTTTATCGGGATGAATTTAGAGGAATAACGATGCCTTTATTTAATTTTACATTAACATTATCAGGTGTATCGAGTGATATCGATGGATTGGAAGATGCGCTATTTGAAAATGGTTGTAATGATGCTTTAGTCTGTTTTTATGGGAAATCTGTATATTTAGAATTTGATAGAAATGCAAATTCATTAGATGAAGCTATCAGTTCTGCAATAATGAATGTTGAGTTAACAGGGATGAAAATAAGAGTGGAGTCTGTAGATTCTACAATGGTAGGTTTAAGTGACATTGCAGAGCTAACAGGATTAACACGACAGGCAATAGCATTATTAAAAGATGGTTTAAGAGGTGATGGAAATTTCCCTTCACCCATTCAGCGGATAAAAGGTCAATCTCCATTATGGGATTGGTCTGTTGTTGCTGATTGGTTAGAAAAAAATAATCGTTTACATAAATGCCCTGAACTTAGCCAACATGCCAAAATATTGTGTAAATGGAATTTAGCTTTACGAATAAGTAACAATGAAAATAACATTGAATTACAAGATACCGTCGAGAAGATATTGGCGCTAAGAAGACAAATTAACGAGTAAAAATAAAAACACCCCAAAGTTAATTAACTATGAGGTGTTTGAATACAGATATAATCGATTTTAGATCAATCTAAAATAATATGCGGATAGAAGCGGGAGAGATCTTGAGTAATAAGCTCTCTATCTTCTCTAATGCAAATACCTGCGGATTGGTCGTTAACCAGCCAGCTACCAATTAATGTATAACTATCACCAAATTTTGGCAGTGGATGGAAATCTTGAACAATAAAGCCTTCTTCACCGTAAGGGCCATCTGCGACAGCAATATCCTTGCCGTTTTCAACAATACGAATATTTGCACCTTCGCGTGAAAACAGTGGCTTGATAACATAACGCGATAATGAATCAGGCGCTTTACCGTCATAAAAATATGCAGGCAGTAGATTCGGGTGATTAGGGAACATCTCCCAAAGCATTGGTAGTAATGCTTTATTTGAAATAATGCTCTTCCAAGAAGGCTCTAACCAACGAATACCTGCATCAGCCAGTTTAGTTGAGAAGTCTTCGCGGAACATAAATTCCCAAGGGTAAAGCTTAAACATATTGCTGATTATCTGATCTTGCAGATCAGTTAACTCACCACGTTCGCCTAGACCCAGATCTTCAATAAAGACAAAATCAGTCGTTACTTGGGCTTCTTCAGCACAATCTTGTAGATATTGAACTGTACCACGATCTTCTTCAGTATCTTGGCAACAAGACATATGCAGATAACGCATTCCGTATTGATCACGAAGCTCTGCGAATCGATCAATTAATTTCTCTTGAATGCTGTTAAATTGATCGGCATTTTGCGGTAAACGACCTGCATTGACTTGATCTTCAAGCCAGATCCATTGGAAAAAAGCAGATTCATACAGAGAAGTTGGAGTATCTGCATTATTTTCTAACAGTTTTGCCGGACTTTTACCGTCATACGCTAAATCAAGACGTGAATAGAGTGAAGGTTGAGACGATTTCCATGAATCACGCACAAAATCCCAGCAGTGACGCGGGATTTGAAAGCGAGTCAGTAATTCTTCACTATTAGCCACTTTATCAGCGACTTGTAGGCACATCTGATGCAACTCTTCTGTCGTTTCTTCTAACGTTTCAACCTCTTCCATTGAGAATTGATAATAAGCATCTTCAGACCAATAAGGCTCGCCATACATTGTATGAAAGTTAAAGCCAAATTCCGTTGCTTTTTCACGCCAATCCGGGCGTTCAATGATATTTTCACGTTTCATGGTTTTTAATTAACCACCTGAACGGTAAGAAGATGAACCGGTTGAGCTACGGTTATTATTTGTTGCACTGGTACGTTGAGCAGCTGCTTGTCTTGAAACCGTATTACCAAAGCCACCACGAGTTACCGTTGAGGTTGTTGATGGTTTTGGTGTCATCGCTGTTTTTGGTACGTTCATTTGACGACCGCCAACCGCAGGGCCGTAGTTACGACCTGTTGCATCCACAAATTTACCATTTGCAGGGCTTGTTGGGTTACGCGAACTAAACAGAGGTTGTGCTGGCGCACCGCCACCCATTAAGCGACCCATCATATAACCCGCCATTAATGGCATAAAGAAGCTACCACCGGAGTTAGCTTGAGCCATTTGTGAGCTGTCTGGGCTTAAATTATTGGCATTTTCAGTACTAACAGGCTGTCCATCAATAGACGCTGTTTGAGTACATTGCGCATCACCGAATTCAGCTACGCAGTCTTCTAATGTTGCGTATTTAGGTGCGGTACGCTGTGCTTCTTGCAATGCAGTGCGATAAGAGTCTTCACACTGTGCTGCTTGTGAAGGATTCGCTTGAGCACATTCTTGTGCATTCATATACAGTGAAACTGTCTCATCGCTCTCTTCACATCCTGAAAGCGCGAATACAGCAGTGATGGCGATTGCAACAGGCGCCAGACGATAAGGACGAAATGCTTTACGGAAAGCATCACGATTAATCGATTTGGTACGTTTCATTGGCATATTGATAAGATCCATAAAAGGTAAAACGTTCAAAATAAAAGCTAGGATAGGTTAAATAGTCTAGAAAATAAATAAGAAACGCCTAATCATCAGGGATAACCAGAAATTTGTGATCTTTATAAGGTTAAGGGTAATGAAATTAGGTAAATCCTCTCTTTTTAACCTAATTGTAATTAAGGTATTTGTTAATACAAGAATATAGATATTGTTGAGATCTTAATTTAATCCATAACACAATATCTTATGTGAAGAGAAAGCATAAAAAAAACCGCTTATCAGTTTATCGCTGAAAGCGGTTTTTTATAAGTGACTAACTTCTTAATTTACAATTAAGGCGCAACGTTAAGAGCAGGGCTTGTTAACGGGCGGATAATGCTGTCTGGTGAAGTAGAAATTTCTGCACCCAGTGCATTATTTAACTGAATTAAGTCATTTTCATTTAATGTGCCGCGAGCATATTCAATATTTAATTGGTTAATTAAATAGTCATAACGCGCGTTAGATAATTTCTGTTTTGCATCATAAAGTGTTGTTGTGGCATTCAACACATCAACAATAGTACGAGTACCCACTTGGTAACCCGCTTCAGTTGCATCTAATGAACTTTGCGCAGAAACAACGACTTGTTGATACGCTTTAATGCTACTGATTGACGCAGAAATATTGTTATAAGAAGAACGAGCGATTTGGACAATCGAACGATAAACCGATTCTAATTGTTCGCTTGCACTAGTAAAACCATATTGTGCTTGTTCAACTTGTGAGCTTGTTCTGCCACCAGTATACAGAGGGATACTAACAGACAAACCAATACTATTTTGACCATTGTAACTATTGCGACTATTACCTGCTGTTGCTGGAGGTAATGCGCTGCCGTGACTATGGCTATTTGATACGCCAGTTGATGCATTTAAATCTACTGTTGGTAAGTGACCTGATTGCGCTAAGCGAATATTTTCGCGCGCTAAATCTTGACCTAAACGTGCACTTAATAAACTTAAGTTACGCTCTTCAGCATCTTTTAGCAGTTTCTCAATAGAGTCTGGTGAGGTTGTTGAAAAACGAGCAATATTGAGTGAGGCAAGATTAATGTAATAGATACCACTTACTTGGCGTAGTTTTTCTAATGCATTATCTAATTGATTTCGACCAGCTACTTCTTGTGCCAGTACGCTATCGTAATTTGCACGCGCATTTTGTACGTCAGTAATTGCCACTAAACCTACGTTAAAACGTTGAGTTGTTTGATCTAACTGACGGTAAACTTGTTCTTTTTGCGCTTCAATAAATGACAGTGAATCGATAGCACGCAAAACATCAAAGTAAGCGGTCGCGGTATCTAAAATCAGTTTTTGCTGACTTGTTTGATAAGTCACATCGCTCATGCCCGCTGTTTTTTCTTGAATGTTTAATTGGCGCCATAAAGCCATGTTAAACACACTTTGAGTCAGCGTTAAATTTGCACCAATAGAATTGGATTCGGTATCTCTTGCATCACGGTAGCCGCTTTTATAATCTGCAGATGCACCTAATCCTAATTGTGGTAATAATGAGCCACGAGCTTCATTAATTTTTTCAAAAGCTTGATTTCGTTCAGCTAATGATTTGCGTAACTCAGGGTTACTGTCCTTTGCTTTTTGATAAACTTGGAGCAGATCCTCAGCCTGACTTGCAGTGCTGAATCCTGCCAAACTCATCGTGACCAAAAGAGAGAGCAGTTTTTTCATTTTAATTCCTTGTTGCAACAGTTTCGCTGAGTTGCCTCTGTTAATCTTGATTGGGGATAATTCTAGCAGATTGTTTCCCTAAGTAGGGGTAGCCATTTGTGCCATATCCTTTTATTTTAGATTAACTTTACATGAATTGTTGGCAAATTTCTTTAAATCTGTATTAAACGTAAGCAATAAAAAGACTCTTAAATGTAACTTAAGGAACATTGTATGAAGAAAAGGGAAAATACACCATTTTTATACGGTCGTGAAGATGTGAAATTGCTCAGTCAAAGAGATTTATATAAAGGCTTTTTTCGCATGACCGAATATCGCTTTAAACATCGCCTTTTTGAAGGAGGATGGAGTGAAGAGGTTAAACGTGAGGTTTTTGAACGAGGCAATGCTGGTGTTTTGCTCGCTTATGATCCTAAACGTGATGAAGTGGTGTTAATTGAGCAAATTCGTATTCCTGCGTATGAAACCAGCGAGACACCTTGGTTGCTTGAAGTGGTTGCGGGTATGGTCGAACAAGGGGAAAGCCCTGAAGATGTTGTTAGACGGGAAGCCCAAGAAGAAGCAGGGGTTGTTGTTGGACGATGTGAACCTATTGTGAGTTATCTTTCAAGTCCCGGCGGTACGAGTGAAAGAATGCATGTCTATGTTGGCGAAGTTGATGCAACAACGGCAAAAGGTATTCATGGATTAGCGTGTGAGAACGAAGATATTCGTGTTCATGTCGTGAGCCGAGAACAAGCCTATCGTTGGGTTGAAGAAGGCGTTATTGATAATGCAGCATCTGTTATCGCGCTTCAATGGTTACAACTTCATCATATTGCATTAAGAGAGCGTTGGTCAGTAATTTAATACACTAATCAATCTTTAAAGGATGTTTTTAGTAATATTATCAAGTAGAGTAACTATCTCTAAGTGTACGATATCAAATGAATTAAATTATAAAATGAAGTGAAAAAAACGTGATTGAAAGCGAGAATATTTCTCACTAATCTTTTGAAATGTGTATTGGTTGGCAGATCTTTACTACGAAAATACGTTAACATAACGGCTAATGAGAGTGAAACAAGGAAACCTTTTGGAAAGCCAGCTTGAATTATCGGTGAAACACAAAAACACCGTAAGAATATTACAAATCACAGACACCCACCTCTTTGCTAATGTGGAAGACACTCTGCTGGGCATTAATACCTATCGTAGCTACCATGCGGTATTAAATGCGATTAGAGAGCAGGGTCTTGATGTTGACTTGATTGTTGCGACAGGTGATTTAGTTCAAGATCAAACCTTTGAAGCTTATCAGCATTTTGCTGATGGTATTGCGACGCTAACACCTCCTTGTGTTTGGTTGCCGGGGAATCATGACTATCAACCTGCGATGATTGATGCTTTAAATCAGGCAGGAATTTTGTCAGCTAAACAAGTGTTGATTGGTGATAATTGGCAAATGCTATTATTAGATAGCCAAATTCAAGGTGTTCCTCATGGTGAGTTATCAGATTGTCAGTTAGATTGGCTAACACGCTGCCTTGAAAGTCAAAAGCACAGAGATACGATTATCTTGTTGCATCATCATCCTATGCCTTCAGGGTGTACATGGTTAGATCAACACAGTTTAAGAAATTCTCAAGAATTGGCTGAGCGTTTAAAAGATCACTCTCAAGTAAAAATGATGCTTTGTGGCCATATTCACCAAGAAATGGATGAAATGTGGAATGGTATTCGTTTGTTGGCGACACCTTCTACGTGTATTCAATTTCGCCCTCATTGTACAAATTTTACATTAGATACTGTTTCTCCGGGCTGGCGCTATTTGGAAATGTCACTTTCATCTGATGAGAAGGGCAAAATTGACACACAGGTTTATCGTTTAGCGGGTACTGAGTTTTGTCCTGATCTTGATGCGGATGGCTATTAAGTTATGCCTCGTATTCTTTACTTACATGGCTTTAATAGCTCACCTAAATCAGCAAAGGCGCAGGCTTTTCGCCAATGGCTTGAAGTGACTCATCCTGAAATTGAATTGTTAGTTCCTCAATTGCCACCCTACCCTCAAGAAGCCGCTCAGTTAATTGAAACGTTAGTTAAAGAGAGTGCCGATGACAAACTTGGATTAATTGGCTCATCATTAGGAGGCTATTTATCTATTTGGTTATCTCAACGTTTTAACTTACCTGCGGTTGTTGTTAATCCTGCGATACGACCGTTCGATCTTTTGCAAGACTTCTTGGGGGAGAACGAAAATCCTTATACACATCAAAAATATAAGCTAGAACCTCATCATATGGATGAGCTGCTTGCTTTGCGTATTCCCACAATCACATCACCTGAACTTATTTGGTTGCTTCAACAAACTGGAGATGAAATACTTGATTATCGTCAAGCTGTCTCATATCTTGGCGCGTGTAGGCAAACCATAGAATCGGATGGAAACCATGCTTTTGTGGGTTTTGAACGTTTTTTTCCGAAAATTATTCAATTTTTAAAGATAATTTAGCCTTTCGGTCGATTAACCTGTAAAACGTAGGTTGATGTATCTAGCCGAAAATTAATATCATATTGCCGCCAACACCTGTTATTATAAACAGTATTTTTCTAACAGCGAACCGCAGATTAAAACAATGACTCAATCAAGTTATAACGCAAAGGATATTGAGGTTCTTAATGGTCTAGAGCCTGTACGTCGCCGTCCGGGGATGTATACAGATACAACAAGACCGAACCATTTGGCACAGGAAGTGATAGATAATAGCGTGGACGAGGCGCTTGCGGGACACGCATCGAAGGTCGATGTCATTTTATATGAAGATCAATCTATCGAAGTTATCGATAACGGGCGAGGAATGCCCGTCGATATTCACCCTGAACTTAAAGTCTCTGCTATCGAGTTAATCCTAGCTCACCTCCACGCCGGAGGAAAATTCTCTAATAAAAACTATCAATTTTCTGGCGGGTTGCATGGTGTGGGGATCTCGGTTGTTAACGCCCTTTCAAAGCGTATTGAAGTAACTGTTCGTCGTGATGGCAAAATTTACCAAATTGCCTTTGAAAATGGCGATAAAGTTGAAGAGTTACACGAAATTGGCACCTGTGCAAAACGAGACACAGGAACGAGTGTACATTTTTGGCCTGATGGCTCTTATTTTGATGTTCCTCGTTTTTCGTCTAAAAGTTTATCTCACGTATTGAAAGCCAAAGCGGTACTGTGCCCGGGCGTTAATGTTTCTTTTGTTGATAAAGTAAATAACACCCAAGAGAACTGGTGCTACGCTGATGGTTTAACCGATTATTTAAGTGAAGCTGTTGCTGAATTTGTTCGCCTTCCTGAAGAGCCGTTTACTGGCAAATTTGAAGGTGATAATGAAGCCGTTGAGTGGTCTATGTTATGGCTGCCTGAAGGTGGCGATCTACTCACTGAAAGCTATGTTAACTTAATTCCAACGGTACAAGGTGGTACACACGTAAATGGTTTACGCCAAGGCGTGTTAGATGCCATGCGTGAATTTTGCGAATTCCGTAATTTACTACCAAGAGGCCTTAAGTTAACTGCCGATGATACATGGGAGCGTTGTGCTTATGTATTATCAGTGAAAATGCAAGATCCTCAATTTGCAGGGCAGACTAAAGAGCGACTCTCCTCAAGACAAACCAGTGCGTTTGTTGCAAATGCAGTAAAAAATGCTTTTAGCTTATGGCTAAATCAGAATGTTCAAATCGGTGAATTACTTGCCGAAATGGCAATTAGTAGTGCCCAACGTCGTATGCGAGCCGCTAAAAAAGTAGTGAGAAAGAAACTCACTTCAGGGCCAGCATTGCCGGGTAAATTGGCTGATTGTACTTCTCAAGATTTACGTTATACCGAACTGTTTTTAGTTGAAGGGGACTCTGCGGGAGGCTCAGCTAAACAAGCGCGAGATCGTGAATATCAAGCGATTATGCCTCTGCGCGGTAAGATCTTAAATACATGGGAAGTTTCTTCAGATGAAGTGCTAGCGTCACAAGAAGTCCATGATATTTCCGTAGCGATTGGTATGGACCCTGATAGTGATGACTTAAGCCAATTACGTTACGGTAAAGTTTGTATCCTTGCGGATGCTGACTCAGATGGTTTACATATCGCAACCTTGCTGTGTGCTTTATTTGTGCGCCATTTCCCTGCTCTTGTTAAGGAAGGGCACGTTTATATGGCGATGCCACCACTTTACCGTATCGATTTAGGTAAAGAAGTTCATTATGCCCTTGATGAATCAGAAAAAAATGCCATTTTACAACGACTAAGCCGTAAAAAAGGAAAACCTAACGTACAGCGCTTCAAAGGATTGGGTGAGATGAACCCACTTCAACTGCGTGAAACAACGCTTGATCCTAATACGCGTCGTTTAGTGCAATTGGTGATTGATGATGAGAATTATCAAGAAACCCTAGGCATGATGGATATGTTGTTAGCGAAGAAACGCTCTGAAGATCGCCGAAATTGGTTACAAGAAAAAGGCGATGAAGTTGATATCGAAGTGTAATGGATACCACAAGAGTCTGAGGAAAAAATTGAATGAGTGAATTGACTCATGATGGTGTAGAGCGCCAACCGCTCCACTTATTTACAGAAAATGCCTATCTCAACTACTCCATGTACGTCATTATGGATCGTGCATTGCCTTTTATTGGAGATGGGCTAAAACCTGTGCAACGTCGTATTGTTTATGCGATGTCAGAGCTAGGTTTAAGCAATAGCGCCAAATTTAAAAAATCAGCCCGTACTGTTGGTGACGTGCTAGGTAAATATCACCCACATGGTGATAGCGCATGTTATGAAGCTATGGTGCTGATGGCTCAGCCATTCTCTTACCGTTATCCATTAATTGATGGGCAAGGTAACTGGGGGGCTCCGGATGATCCGAAATCTTTCGCCGCGATGCGTTATACCGAATCACGCCTTTCTAAATATTCACAAACATTATTGAGTGAATTAGGACACGGTACGGTAGATTGGATCCCTAACTTTGACGGCACGATGCAAGAGCCGAAAATGTTGCCTGCACGCTTACCTAATATTGTGCTTAATGGTACAACCGGTATTGCTGTTGGGATGGCAACAGATATTCCGCCACACAATGCGCGTGAAGTAGGACAAGCTTTAGTGATGCTTTTAGATAATCCTGATGCGGGATTATCTGATGTGATGCAATATGTTCAAGGCCCTGATTATCCGACTGAAGCTGAAATTATTACCGCTCAAGACGATATCAAAAAGATTTATAAAACAGGGCGTGGCTCTGTCAGAATGAGGGCTGTGTGGCAGAAAGAAGAAGGATGTGCGGTGATCACTGCATTACCTCATCAAGTTTCTGGCGCTAAAGTACTTGAGCAAATTGCCGCATTAATGCGTGCCAAAAAACTACCTTTAGTTGAAGATTTGCGTGATGAATCTGATCATGAAAATCCAACTAGGCTTGTTATTGTTCCTCGTAGTAATCGCGTCGATTTAGAACAAGTGATGTACTACTTGTTTGTGAATACTGATTTAGAGAAAAGTTATCGCGTTAACCTCAATATGATTGGGTTAGATAACCGTCCGGCAGTAAAAGGGTTACTGACTATTTTAAATGAGTGGTTAGTTTATCGTCGCCAAACAGTCACAAACCGCTTAAATCACCGTTTAGAGAAAGTTTTACGTCGCTTAGAAATTCTCAAAGGTTTATTAATTGCTTATCTCAATATTGATGAAGTGATTGAAATTATCCGTCATGAAGATGAGCCAAAAGCAGAATTAATGCGCCGCTTTGAGTTATCTGATATTCAAGCCGAAGCTATTTTAGAGTTACGTTTACGTCATTTAGCCAAGCTTGAAGAGATGAAACTAAAAGGCGAAAGTGATGAGCTTGAAAAAGAACGCGATAGCATTGAGAAGTTGTTAAGTTCACCACGTCGTTTAAATACTTTACTGAAAAAAGAAATTGAAGCCGACGCAAAAGAATTTGGTGATGATCGTCGTTCGCCAATCCGTCCTCAAGAAGAGGCGAAAGTGGTAAATGAACAAGATATGTTGCCATCAGAGCCTGTCACCATTGTATTGTCTGAAATGGGTTGGGTACGTAATGCGAAAGGACATGATATTGATCCTAGTGGCATGAGTTATCGTGCAGGGGATAGTTATCACAGTGCAGTACGTGGTATGAGTAATCAGCCTGTTCTATTCCTTGATTCTACGGGACGTAGCTATACCCTAAGCCCAAATGATATGCCTTCAGGACGTAGCCAAGGCGAACCATTAACAGGCAAGTTAACTTTCCCACCTGATGCCAGCGTGAAATACATGTTAGCGGGAAGTGCGGGGCAAGAGTATTTACTGGCGACAAAAGAAGGTTATGGTTCTGTTCTCTCTTACGATGAGATGGAAACAAAGAATAAGACAGGTAAAGGGCTACTGACGGTTTCTGAAGAGACTGAATTATTAGCACCGTTCTTAGTTGATCCTCAGAAGAAAAATGAGCAACACTGGTTTATTATCATCACTGATAAAACACGTATTTTAGCCATTTCAGCAGAACAGCTAAATGAAATGAATAAAAAAGGACGTGGTACACGTCTTGTTGCTTTAGGGAAAGAGCAAGCTGATGTGATTGAACAAATGCTGTTCGCACCTAAAGATGAAGCATTAATCTTTACTGTTGATGGTCAGCAAGAAGTGCTTAAAGCAGAAGAGATCAACTATTTTAGCGGTAATGCGGGTGATGAACCTATTCCGTTAAAACATCTACATCCTGAAGCTGTTACCGTCATTATGTCTGAAAAAGGGCTTATTCGTTGCCAGAAAGGACATAATATTGATGCTAAATCGGCTGGCTTTAAATCCGGTGATGATTATTTTGATGCTGTTGAAGGTATGAGTAACCAACCGGTACACTTGATTGATACAACAGGTCAAAGCTATACCGTTGATGTTGATGTATTACCTTCGGGTCGTAGCAAGGGCGATGCACTAACTGAACGATTAAAAGTTCAGAAAGGTGCGCAATTACGTCATGTTGTTATGGGCGAAAGTACTGATAAGATCTTAATGGCGTCTGATGCAGGTTATGGATTTATTTGTCAGGTTGATGATTTAACTTCTAAAAATAAAGCAGGAAAATCACTACTGACTTTACCTGAAAATGCATTACCATTACCGCCACAACGCTTGAATAATGAGCTCACGGATCTCATTATGATCATTACGAAAGGCGGTAGAATGCTGATTTTTGAAGCGTCAGAATTACCAACGATGGTAAAAGGAAAAGGAAATCAAATGGTTTCTATTCCGGCTTCACAAGCAGCAAGTGGTGAGGATAACGTCGCTTGGTTACGAGTATTACCTGAAAATGCCTCTGTGACACTGCATTTTGGTAAACGTAAAATGACAATGTCGATGAATGAGCTAGTTAGCTTTAAAGCAAAACGTGGACGCCGAGGAACTTCTTTACCTCGCGGTGCTCAAGTTATCGATCATATTGATATTGAAACCAATTAAATCTAATACTTAATTGATATTGAGTGGGTCTGTTGGCCCACTTCTATTTAGGACGCTAAAACTTATGTTAGCCATTATTCGAGGCATCATTGTCATTCTTTACACCATTATAGTGGTGACGTTTGGAATGATTTATTGCATGTTTTCACCAAGAAATCCTAAGCATGTAATGACTTATGGACGCTTATTCGGCAAGTTATCTACTGTTTTTGGTATCAAGCTCGTTGAACGTTTTCCAAAAGAAGCAGAAAGCTATGGCCCAAGTATTTACATCGGAAACCATCAAAACAATTTTGATATGGTGACGATGTCAAATGCAGTACAACCTAATACCGTAACAGTGGGTAAAAAAAGCTTAATTTTTATTCCTTTTTTTGGCCAGCTGTATTGGATAACCGGTAATATTTTGATCGATAGAGCAAATCGCTCTAAAGCACATGGCACTATTTCACAAGTTGCTGATCAAATTAAATCGAAGAAGATTTCAGTGTGGATGTTCCCTGAAGGAACGCGTAGCCGTGGTCGTGGCCTTTTACCGTTTAAAACAGGTGCATTCCATGCCGCCATTCAAGCAGGTGTACCTATTATTCCGGTTTGTGTTTCTACAACGCAGGATAAAATTAAGCTAAACCGTTGGAATAATGGCTACGTTATTGTTGAAATGTTGCCTCCAATTGATGTTTCAAAATACACCAAAGATCAAGTTCGAGAATTAGCAGAAGAATGTCGTCAAATTATGAAAGCGAAAATCGAAGAGCTAGATAAAGAAGTTGAAGAAATGAATAAGCGTGATTTTCCCGGTAAATTAAATTAATACTTATTTGGTTTCTTTGTTCATAACAATATAAGCCTGATTTTCAGGCTTATATTGTTATACTCGTCATACTTCAAGTTACAGCGTTGTTGACTGCGCTCATTCGCACTAGTCATATGCTCCTAGCGACTTATTTACTTGTCGCCTAGCTGCACTTTGAATTATTTAAAACATAGATTATCAACTATTTTTAGGATTTATGTCACATCCGCGCTATTATGCTCCCGTAATTTCATTTAAGTCCTTTTGTCTTTAAATCACAGCAGCTTTTTTCCTGTCACGACATTTTTGATTATGCGATAGGAATATTTGTATTTTGTTGCGGAGAAAGTATGTCATTTAGTCGTCGCCAGTTTATTCAGGCTTCAGGCTTAGCGGTATGTCTGGGCTCAATATCTTCTTCTGTTCGTGCTGAATCAGTCAATGATAAACAATTACCTATACCGCCATTGTTGGAATCTCGCCGTGGTCAGCCTCTTTTTCTGACTTTGCAAAATGTGCATTGGGCATTCAATGGTACGCAAAAAGCGGAAGTTTGGGGGATCAATGGCTCAACACCGGGACCGACAATCAAAGTCAAAAGTGGCGATGATATAAAACTCATTTATAGCAACCGTCTTAATGAAGCAGTATCAATGACGGTGAGCGGTTTATTAGTTCCGGGGACTCAAGTCGGTGGTGCGGCAAGATTAATGTCACCCGGCGCTTATTGGTCGCCAGTATTACCTATTCGTCAGAAAGCAGCAACATGTTGGTATCACGCCAATACTCCCTTTAAAATGGCACCTCATGTTTATAATGGATTGGTGGGAATGTGGATCGTGGAAGATGAAGAGAGCAAATCCCTTCCTCTACCAAAACATTATGGTGTAAATGATTTTCCGATCATTATTCAAGATAAACGGATCGATAATTTTGGTACGCCACAATACGACAAAGAAGCCGCTAGTGATGGTTTTTATGGCGATACACTGTTAGTCAATGGACGTGAAGATCCTTATATTGAAGTCTCAAGAGGATGGATCCGCTTACGTTTAGTCAATGCGTCTAATGCTCGTCGTTATGAACTAACTGCAAATGATGGCCGCTCACTCTACCTTATCGCTTCGGATCAAGGATTATTAACCTCTCCGGTAGAGCTGAAATCAATTCCAATGGCTCCGGGTGAGCGACGTGAAATATTGGTTGATATGTCCGAAGGTGGAGAAGTCACAATTACAGCAGGGCAAAGTGCCGGCTTTATGGATAGGCTCCGTGGTATTTTTGAACCTTCAGATTTACTACGTAACGCCAATGTATTAACCATTAAACCAACTGGATTAATGTCGTTAGTGACAGACAAAGCCCCTGCGCAATTAGCGGTAGATGACACACAGATCACCACCTCTATTCAGCCTAGAACTATTCAATTGCATAACAGTCCTCCGGGAATAAATAATGCTCGTTGGGAGCTTTCACGAATTGATTTAGTGGGTAGACAAAATGGGTGGGAGCGTTGGCTTGTCACCGTACCGACACCGCAACCATTCCATATTGAAGGTGCCCGTTTTAAAGTGATTAACCATAATGGTCAGAAACCTGCACCTGCAGATTTTGGTTGGAAAGATACTGTTTGGATCGAAAACCAAAGTGAATTGCTGGTGGAATTAAAACAGCCTTCTTATTCACATTTCCCTTTCCTTTATTACAGCCAGTTATTAGAAAATGCAGATAAAGGCATGGTAGGACAAATGGAAGTCACACCTTTGGAATAAAAACTGAGTATTAGCACTAATTTAAATTAAAAGAAAAACAGTATTTTTAAAATAAAGATACTGTTTTTTTTATATTAAAAATAATGTGGATTATATTTTTTAGACTAAAGTTAAATAGAGAAAAATATTCTCAAAAACAAATTGTTAATCAATTTGATATTTTTGTTTATTTATTTAAGTTCTCTTTATTAAGTTGATTTAAATATTGTTATTAATGAGGTTAATATTGAAAGAGGTTAATTTTGACTGTTTGTAATATAATAACAAGTGATCTAACTTTGTTTAATCTATCTGTTAATTTGTGATTGCGTAGTCAATCTATCTATTTTTCTGGCATGAAATCATATTTTTGAGATGCTCTTCAAGTAATTATTTCGCTAGAAACTAGAGAATCTCCGCGTCTTTTATTTTTGATCCTTAATTAATGTTATTAAATTTTAATATAACTGAAGGTACAGAATGAACAAAGAAATAGCTTTAAGTCACCATCACAAAATGAATAAAAAAAATAAAATAAATAATAATATATTTCAACTTTCCATTGTTGCGTCAGCACTTCTTTTTTCTGGATATTCCGTTGCATATTCAGAAGCTGGGCAATTAGGCGATGCAAAAAGTTGGGAAAGCCAAGAGTATCAAAAAGACTGGGGGCTAGCTGCTATGAATGCCTCCAGTGCTTATGCACTTGGTTTTCATGGGCAAGGTGCCAAAATCGGTGTAATGGACTCAGGTGCATTATTATCACATCCAGAATTGAATGATGCTCGTTTTCATGCGGTGAAAGCTAAAGGTCAATATGGCACAACCGGTATGCGCTACCCTCAAGAATTGGGTGGGCATTATGAAAAAGGTCAAGCCTTTGATGTTGATGGAGGCTGGATCAAAGGTGTGAATGATACACACGGAACACACGTTACAGGCACTGTAGGTGCAAACCGTGACGGTAATGGTATGCATGGAGTTGCATGGGGTGCTGATGTTTATTTAGGAAATACAGGCGCAACAGACAGCAATAACTACGGTCCTTATCAAGATTACACCTACTTCTACACTGGCTGGAAAGCTATGGTCGATGCAGGGGCTCAGGTGATTAATAACAGCTGGGGTACAAACCCTCGCATTATTAAAAATGGCGACACCTTTGGTGCCGACGGTGGTAACACCTCTGTGCATTTGCCAGTAGATACCACTGCGCAAACCGAATACGAATATTTCTACTTTAAAAAAGTTTATGGCGATAAACCATCCTTTGTTGATGCCGCTTATGACGCAGTAAAAGGCACTAATGTTGTTCAAGTGTTTACAACAGGTAACCGTGACTTTGCTCAGCCTTATTATCGTCCTCTTTATCCTTACTTTAACCCTGAAGCAGAAAAACATTGGATTGCGGTTGCTGGCTTGAAACAAAATGCAGATAAATCAGGCTATGAGCTGGTTAAAGTCTTTAATGAAGCCGGTAATGCGAAGTGGTGGACAGTAGTTGCTCCAGGTTGGGGCGTTTATTCTTCTATCGTTAATGATGATGGTAGTGCTGATTGGGATACCTTTAGTGGTACATCAATGGCGGCACCTCACGTTACGGGCGCGATGGGCGTATTGATGTCACGCTATCAATCAATGAATGCGATGCAAGTGCGTGATGTGATGTTTACAACTGCCAATCACCGTAATCCAGATGGCTCTTTATATGATAGCTGGACTGCGGCTGAAGGTACGCCAGATGTGCGTTATGGTTGGGGTACACCAGATTTAGATAAAGGGATGTATGGTCCGGGTCAGTTCTTAGGTAAATTTGAATATAACTTAAGTATGACACCGCTTGATGTCTGGACAAATGATATTTCACAAACTGCGTTAGATCTTCGTGAACAAGAAGATTTAGCATGGCTGAAAGACTATCAAGAGAAGGGTATTGCGGCTGGTGGTGATTACAATCTAGGAACGGATTTTGTTGTCAATGATGGTAATCCAGATCCAACTTCTCATATTGTTAGCAAAGAAGATGCTGAAAAATGGCGTAAAGAGTATTACCAAAAACGTGCTGATGCTATTCAAGCCAAAATTGATGCTGGTTTGTATGATGGTGCTTTAATTAAGAAAGGCGAAGGCACATTGGTTATGACTGGCGATAATACTTATCGTGGTGGCACAACAGTCGAACAAGGAACGTTATACGGCTTTACCGAATCATTTGGCACTGAAGCTGTTAATGTCAACGGTGGTAAATTAAGTGTTATTGATCGCTATAACGATACTTTCACACAAAAAGGCCAATTAGCATCGAATGAGAGTCATAAAGCTAACATTAATATCAACGATAAAGGGACTTATTTAGTTACCGTCGGACATGATGTTAATGTCGGTGATATGGCATTAAATAAAGGTGCAAGTTTAGATGTTGGTGCCGATAACGAAGGTCAATTAAAAGATATCTATCTTAATAATACTGTCGTGACGGGAACCGTTAATGCGGACAATTTAGTTGATAATCGTACTAAAACTAAAATGTTAGCAAATAACAATCCAAATAGTGATTATGCATTATTTGATAAAAATGTTTCTGTAAAAGACAACACAATTACAGGTACATTAAGTAAGAAAGAAAATACCTCTTTAGCCACATTTGCTAACAATGAAAATGGCCGCTCTATTGCGAATACATTGGATAGCACCGGTCGTGGCGATTTATTCAATGTAGTATTACCAATGAATGAAAGAGATCTGAGCAAGACTTATAATTCATTGGGCAGCGATATGTACCTTAATGCTAACAGTGCAAGTGTAGTGAATGTGTTAGGTTTAACTCGCACAGTGAAAGATCAAGCAATGGGTATTGGTCAAGGCCGTTATGCTAAATTGGATAATAGCAATGCACGTATTTGGATGACAGGTATTGGCCAATGGGGCAGTGCTGATTATGGTCATAGCAATATGGATGTTGATTTCTATGTTGGCTTATTAGGTGCAGAAATTGATGTGACCGAAAATACCAAAGCAGGTTTATTCTTTGGTGCGGGTTCAACCAAATATAAAGGTAATGAACACGGTAAAATAGACAGTAACGATATCCATATTGGTGCTTATGGTGTGTCTAATCTGTATGACGTGGCTTCATTAAACTATGGTTTCACACATACTAACCAAGATAGAGATGCAAAAAGAACACTTTGGGTAGGACAAAATGCAGGTTATAACTCTACAAGTTATGATGCAAAAATTACTCAAATTTTCTTAGAAGGTGCTTATACTCAATTTAATACAAATCAGTATTCTATTGAGCCATATGCAGGATTTAGCTGGTTGCGTGTGTCAACTGATGATATCAATGAAAATGTCGGTAATATGAAATTTACCACTAAGACTGATTCACAAGATATTCAAGTCGGTACTATTGGTTTACGTGGTGGATATCCATTTATGGCTGGCAACGTTAATATGGCTTTAAAAGGCGATATTTCTGCAAGTCATTTATTTGGTGATAACCGCCCTGAATCACGCCTCTTCTTATCAAACTCTGGTGATGCAACATTACGTGGCGGCAAACTAGATAATCTATTTGGTGTTGGTTTAGGTGTTGATGCACAATTAAGCAAATCAACAACTTTCGGTATTTCTTACCAAGGTCAATATAATAGTGATGTAAGCTCAAGTGGTATCAATGCTACGCTGAAAGTTAATTTCTAAATATTATTTGTTATTTTTTTGATATTGAAAGTCCTTAGTAATAAGGGCTTTTTTTTGTATTTATTTTCATTGTTTTCATTTATAAATTTAGTTGTTTTAAATTTAAGGAGTTTTTATGCATTTAAAAGTAGAGGGTTTTTTATCATCTGATGTATATATTCATAACAAAGTAATCTCTGATTTTTATATTATTAAAAATAGACTTGATAAAATGGAGAATACTCATTTTTCTTTATTTTTATCATCTGAAAATAGAGGATTAACTCATAAGATTATTGAAAAAATAAAGTCTATTTTTAATGTGAAAAAGAAGATAGGTTCTATTAATACAGCAGGAAAATTTAATCATACTATATCTTTAACTGATGATATACGTGAAAGAAAAATTAAGGATATTGATAAAGTAACAGTTACCAAAAAACAACTACATAACTTTATTGTTGATTATAACAAGGGAGATAATTCAATATCATTTAATTGGTTTGCTGAACAATATGTTAAAACCAAAGGTGATTTGTTGTTAGTTATTAAAGTAGCGAGTTATTTAGAAAATAATAAGTATAATCTTAATCCATTAAAGCTAATCTCCAATTCTTCATGTCCATCAAATTTTTTATCTTTCTTCAGTTTGGTAATAATAGAATCCACTAATAAAGTTAAGAAAGAAATTTTCTCCAATATCATTGATGATTATTTTAATAAAAACAAAATCAACTTAGAATCTAATGAAGAAGTAAAACGAGTCGACTTTCTTTTAAAAAATAATTATATTATTGAATGGTCAGATGAATTAAAAAGTGCATTTAAAAATATAATGGAGAATATGATAAATAGAAATGTTGATCTTAACCTTTTTCTCAAAGGTGTTGATGATTTTGAACTTATTGATGTGGAGAAATATTTTAATAAATATGGATCTGCTGATAATTATGTAAAAAATTTGTGTAGTACAATACAACAATATATAACCGATTATCCAAGAAAAGATGAATGTAAAAAAATTATTAATTATATTGTTGATAGTAAATCAAAAATTAATGATTACTTTGAGAAATATTTAAATAAAATTGATGGCGATTTATTTATGGGAGTAAATAAAGAGCAATATTTAGTTAGAATTGGGCAAATTATAGACTTTTTTGATAAATATAATAAGGAGAGTGAAAAATAAAGCACCTTGATAGATGCTTTGCTCCAAGAGTGTAGTTAACTCAACGCGACTTTAATGCCTAAACCAATCAGCACAACACCTAGTACTTTATCAATTCCTTTTTGGACTTTATTAAGCACTCTTCTGACAGGCGCACTTTGAATTAATAAAACCAATAAAGGCCAGTAAACTATGGCTAAGCCCCAAATAATAAAGGCATACCACAATTTTTCACCAATACTTGAATCAACACTTAATACTTGTGTGAAAACGGCAAGAAAGAACAAGGTGGCTTTAGGATTAAGCAAATTACAGAGGAAACCTTGCATAAAGGCTTTCTTAAAACTGATTTGTGAATGCCTATCTGAGTGTTCATCAATCGAATGATTAGATTTTGAGAGTAAACTCTGAAAACCAATCCATAGCAAATAAACCGCACCTGCATATTTCAAAATGGAAAAGAGCCAAGGTGTTGTTGTGATAAGAACGGCAATACCTGCAACACAATATGACATATGCACAAGTAATGCTGCCACAATTCCCATTGCAGTCATCATTGCCGCAGATCGTTGATAACGTGCCGCATTTTTTACAACGAGAAAAAAGTCAGGACCTGGTGAGATCATACCGAGTAAAGCAATTGTAAAAACAACTAAAGAAGTTTCAAGCATAATAGCGCCTTGTATATAACAATATTATAATGATTGAATCTTATATGATTAAGTTAACACTTCGAGTATAAAGCAATTATTTATTATCAAGGAAGCATAATTTGTATCGACTCAGGTTTTAGCTTTACGTATAGTGTGAACAGTTTTTTCCCATCTTTACCCGTAGGTGTGTAAATGAATATTAGTTTAATCGCAGCATTAGCGATGGATCGCATTATTGGTATGGAAAAGGCAATGCCTTGGACATTACCGGGTGACCTCGCATGGTTTAAAAAGAATACGCTAAATAAACCCGTTATTATGGGCCGGGTGACTTATGAGTCTATTGGACGTCCTTTACCGAATCGTCTTAATATTGTTTTAAGTAGCCAGCCAGGAACAGATAGCGATGTTGTTTGGGTTAAATCTGTAGAAGAAGCTTTGCAAGCTGCTGAAAATCATGATGAAATCATGGTGATAGGTGGTGGTAAAGTGTATGAGCAATTTCTGCCTATGGCAAATACACTCTACCTAACCCACATCGATGCTGAAGTTATCGGTGATACAACATTCCCAGATTATGAGCCTGATGAGTGGGATTCAACCTTTATGGAATACCATGAAGCAGATGAAAATAACTCACATAACTACTGCTTCGAAATATTAAAAAGAAGAAAATAACAAGAATTAAATAAAAAGGGAGATTAAATATCTCCCTTTTTATTATTCCTATTTTATTAATATAAAAACAATAAAAAGTAAGATTTATTATTCTACTTAAATATTTCTTTTTATAAAAAGAGCATTATTTTAAACCAACCATTATTTATATTTTAATAAACTCATTTTATAAGAATAATATATGAGATATTAATCAATATAGAGATTTTTTATTTTCAATATCGTGTTTTTTTATACTTATTTTGCCGTAAAAAAAAATAACATATTGATTATTAATGATTAAATTTATAGTTATTTTTAGGTGTTCGTTTTTGTATATAAAATGTTCTCTTTAGAAGAAAAAAGAGCAATTTAGGTAATATGTGAGGATAAAATCAACATAGCGCAAAAGGCAATGTCGCCATTTTTGCGCTTGAAGCAGGGAGGGGATAATAAGTGAGTTATTTGGGAGCAGATAGACTAGGTTGAGTGAAATACTGTTTGTCTTCCCAACGTAAGCAAGTGAGATTTCCACCCCAACAACATCCTGTATCTAACGCATAAATATTATCAGGAGTACCTTTCCCTTCAAGAGAGGCCCAATGCCCAAATATAATGCTATAACCTTCAGGTAATTGGCTTGGTAAATCGAACCAAGGCTTTAATGGTGCGGGTGCTTCTTGTGGTTTATCTTTGCAAATCATATCAAGCTGACCATTAGGAAAACAGTAACGCATACGAGTAAGCGCATTAGTGCTAAAGCGCAATCTCGCTAGACCAGAAAGCTCTGGTGACCAGTTGTTTGGTAAATCGCCATACATTGAGTTAATAAACAAAGGGTAGCTATCACTACTTAAAATAGCTTCAACTTCACGAGCGCACATTTTGGCTGTTTCTAAATCCCATTGTGGCGTGATCCCTGCGTGAGCCATGATGATTTTCTTGTCTTCATCAACTTGCAGTACGGGTTGGCGTCTTAGCCAATTAATTAATTCATCTGCATCTGGCGCATTGAGCAAGTCATTCAGCTTATCTCTTGGTTTATTGCGGCTAATTTTTGCAAATACACCTAAAAGATGAAGATCATGATTACCCAAGACGAGTTTAAGTGAAGTACCTAAGCTTTTTACAAAGCGCAATACTTCAAGCGAATCAGGGCCTCGTGCAACAAGATCACCCGTTAACCACAATGTGTCTTGTGTAGGATCAAAACTGACTTTATCAAGAAGGTGGCGCAGTTCATGGTAACAGCCATGAATATCACCAATTAAATAAGTTGCCATAATTAGTTTATCAATGTTGGAAGTGCAAGGCGGAAAACGGGGATCTCTATTTGAAATAATCGACCATCAGTGTCAATCATTTCATAATGACCTTCCATTGTTCCCATCGGTGTTTCAAGAACGGCACCACTGGTATAGCGGTATTGTGTGCCGGGCTCAATAAGCGGCTGTTCGCCGACAACACCTTCACCACGAACTTCAGTGGTATTACCTTGTGCATTGGTGATCAACCAATAGCGGCGCAGGAGGCGAATTGCACATTTATTCAAATTATGAATTGATATGGTATAAGCAAAAACATATCGTTCATCTTCAGGGGAAGATTGGCTTTCAATGTAAACGCTTTGTACCTGTATCGCCACTTTTGATGAGGTGAACATAGTGCCTCCTGTCTCTGGCTTTATCTTATGCTTGTGAGTCTTGCTTTTGCGATAACCAGTTTGCCACTTTGCAGTATTGCTCAACAGAAATATTTTCTGCTCTTGCAGTTGGGTCGATATCAAGTGCTATCATATCTTCTGCTGTGAGTAATCCGCCTAAGCTATTACGTAGTGTTTTACGGCGTTGATTGAATGCTTGAGCGGTAATACGGCTAAGCATTGCAATATCCGTTACTGGGTATGGCTTTTCTTTGTAAGGGATCAAGCGAACAACCGCAGAATCAACTTTAGGTGCTGGTTTAAATGAAGTAGGTGGAACTTCAAGTACAGGGATGATTTGGCAATAATATTGCGCCATCACACTTAAGCGACCATAAGTTTTACTACCGTGACCAGCAACAAGGCGATTAACCACTTCTTTTTGCAACATAAATGTCATATCAGAAATTGCGTCAGCAAAACTGAATAAGTGGAACATGAGTGGAGTAGAAATGTTATAAGGCAAGTTACCAAAAACACGCAGAGGTTGCTGACGCTCTTTTGCTAATTGTGCAAAATCGATTGTCATTGCATCTTGCTGAATAATGGTCAGCTTGTCTTTTAATGTAGGATGAACTTCTAAACGAGCGGCTAAATCACGGTCAATCTCTACAACCGTCATTTTATCCATTCTTGCGCCTACTGGCTCTGTAATTGCACCTAAACCAGGACCAATTTCAACAATGGCTTCACCGGGTTGAGGATAAATGGATTCAACAATACTTTCAATAATATAGCTGTCTGTTAAAAAGTTCTGCCCGAAGCGTTTGCGGGCAAAGTGCCCCTGATGGACTCTATTATTCATTACAATTCTGTATCATATTAATGGCTAAATTTAATGCGGTGCAAAAACTGCCAGCATCTGCGCTTTTCGTACCTGCAAGTTCAAGGGCGGTGCCATGATCAACAGAAGTACGGATAAAAGGAAGGCCAAGAGTTATATTCACGGCGCGACCGAAACCCTCATATTTTAGCACAGGTAATCCCTGATCGTGATACATCGCAAGCACCGCATCAGCATGTGTTAAATATTTAGGTTGGAATAAGGTATCAGCAGGATAAGGTCCATGAAGATGAATTCCTTGCTGACGTAATTGTGTTAATGTAGGCTCAATAATATCAATTTCTTCACGTCCCATATGACCGCTTTCTCCTGCATGAGGATTAAGGCCACAAACGTAAATTTGAGGTTCTGCTATACCAAATTTGGTTTTTAAATCGTGGTTTAAAATGGTGATAATTTCATGCAGAAGCTCACCTGTAATTGCATCCGCCACATCTCGTAGTGGTAAATGTGTGGTTGCCAATGCGACTCTTAATGTATCTGTCGCCAGCATCATGACAACACGTTCACAATGGCTACGATCAGCAAAAAACTCGGTGTGCCCTGTAAAATGCACACCCGCATCATTGATAATACCTTTATGAACCGGCCCTGTCACAAGTGCTGAAAATTCGCCATTTAGGCAGCCATCACAAGCACGAGCCAATGTTTCTACAACGTATAATCCGTTGCGCGTATCTAATGTACTTGGAATGACATTAGTGTGCAGTGCGATTGGGAGTACACAAATTTGACTTGGTGTGTGTGTTTGAGGTGGCGAGGCAGGATCGTATTCAACTAATGAAAGAGGCAGGTTTAACAATTCTGCTCTTGTTTTAAGTAATTGAGGATCAGCACAAACAACCCAAGGTAAATCCCAACTCATTTGTGCTAATGAGATAATAAGGTCAGGACCAACCCCGGCTGGTTCGCCGGGGGTGATAACAAGTGGTTTTATTTGCTTAGTTTGCATTATTCTCGTTCATTATTTTCACATAAGCCCCAACTCGTAGCTCTTGCATCCAGTTTTGTACTTCTTCATTAAATTTACGGTTGAAGAGTAAACGGTATGCTTGTTCTTTATTTGCGGCATCTGTTTTATCAACACTACGTGTGTCTTCTAATTCAATTAAATGCCAGCCAAAGTTTGAGCGAACAGGTTGGCTTAATTCATTTTTATTTAAGCGCATTAACGCATCACGGAATGCCGGATCGTAAACATCAGGCATTGACCATCCTAACTCACCGCCACGTAATGCTGAACCTGGATCTTCAGAGTACTCTTTTGCTGCATCAGCAAAGGTCATTTTACCACTGCGAATATCGGCAGAGATCTGCTGTAACTTGGCATAGGCTTGCTCATCATTCATGATTGGTGAGCTTTTTAGCAGAATATGACGGCTTTTAACTTCTGTAACAGAAAGGGTATTAGTTCCACCACGAATATCGTTTACTTTGATAATGTGTAAGCCAACACCAGAGTGAAGAGGTCCTACGATTTGGCCTTTTTGCGCATTTGCTAATTCTTTAGCAAACAGAGTTGGTAATTCATCAATAGATGCCCAACCCATATTACCGCCATTTAAAGCTTGTGGATCAGCAGAATAAGTTGCAGCTAATTTACCGAAATCTGCACCATTTTTAAGCTGATTCATAATGCGAGTAATGACTTGTTTCGCTTTTTCCATTTCTGCTGGTGCAGGGTTTTCTGATAATGGAATTAAGATATGGCTCAGGTTTAGATCAATACTTTGACTTGCTTGGCCTTCGATTTGCTTAGCAAGAGAATCAACTTCTTGAGGTAAAATAGTAATACGACGACGCACTTCATTGTTACGAACTTCTGCTAACATCATCTCTTTACGAATATCTTGGCGATAATCGTTGTAAGAAATACCATCGGCTGCGAGGCGCTTTTTCATTTGATCAAGTGAAATGTTATTTTCAGCAGCAATACCTTGAATGGTAGATTCTACCGCAGCATCAGGAATATCAATTTGCATTTGCTGTGCCATTTGCAAAATGATGTTATCCATGACCAAACGCTCTAGAATTTGTTGGCGAAGAACTTGCTCATCAGGCATTTCTTGACCCGCGCTTTTCGCGTTCATTTTGACCGTCTGTAACATTCTATTGACGTCACTTTCTAGAACGACACCGTTATTGACGATAGCCGATACACGGTTTAATTCTTGTGCAGCAAATGTTGTTGAGCTGGTAGCTGCACCGACCGTGATCATTAAGCCGATAAACAGCGTTTTCCAATTTTTCATAAGTTTCCCATTATGTATTTTCCGCATCTTATTGCGGGGTGACATATTCATTCAGCCAATTCCGTAGTCTGATTAAATCAGAATGCTCTTTGATAAGGTAAGATACCGCGTTCAAGCATTTTCTGGCTACCCAAACTATGATTGTTACTTAGGCCTCTGAGTTCCACATTGACAGACCATTTATTATCAATATCGCTGTGGTCAACTTTCCAGCCAACAATTTTTCGTTCATAACCCACATTCACAGCCCAGCAACAGGTATTGTATTGTAGACCAACCATTTGGCTAACAGGTTCTGATTCTTTGGTATCAAAGTAATAAGCACCGACAAGTCCCCAACGCTCTGCTAATGGCCAACTTCCTACAACACCGACTTGTGAAATACCTTTTTGGTATTCAGGAAGTTTATTAATACCACCATCGTAAGGGCGAACACGCGTTGCTTGGATATAGTCACGATCAACATAACGATAGCTTAACTGTAGAAGGTGATCGCTATCTGCGCGATATTCCATAACGGCATCGCCCATTGAGACGCTACCTAAGCGACGGTCATATTGTAAACCACCACGCATACCCACAGTATCCGTGATCCGCCAGTAGGCATCACCCGCCCATACCATTGAACCTGTTTCATCTGTGCTATTGATAATTTCGTTACCAATAGAAGATGGGCCTGTTCTTGGACGCTCAAAGAAGTAGATTTGACCTACAGAAACGTTAAAACGTTCAACTAATTCGCTATCATAAAAACGCGAAGTTACACCAGTGGTTAATTGGTTTGCAGAAGCAATGCGGTCTAAACCACCATACATTCTATCGCGGAAAAGTCCGCCATAGTTTGATTGTAATAATGCAGAGTCAAAGTTATTGATATTTGACTGATCTTTATAAGGAACATAAAGATACTGCACTCGCGGTTCAAGGGTTTGCGTAATATCGTTTGTTTGGTATTGACGCTCAAAAACCACTTTCATATCAGATTTAAACTGAGGCAGTACACGATTAACACTGTCATCTAATTTCTGGTTAGCGTACTTTTTCTTATAAGCGTCAGGAATATCTTGATCGTAATGAGTTGCCATTAGCTTTAATTCATTATTAAAGCTTGCCCAACCCGTAGATGCAGGGAGTGAAATCGTTGGCTCAATATGGAAACGATTTGCTTCAGGCGTGTTATCTCCGACACTGGTAAAGCGAACAAATTGAGCGTAAGTACGGAAATCAAACGGCCCTACATCATTCTTGTAATAATTGAAATCAAGTTGTGGCTCTGCACGATAAGCTCTTGCATCTTTATTGTCAGAGAAGACTTGGAACTGTTTAGTGGTTAATGTGGCATTCCAGTTCTGTTGTGCATAACCCGTACTAAATTTCTGAGTTGCATAACCATCTGTAGTGTTACCATATTGAGAGGTAAAATCAGTGAAGTATTTGTTATCACTTACTTTTGTGTAGTCGATATTAAATCGCCACACATTATTCATGACTCCACTGTGTCCCCAGTAGAATAACCAGCGATTTGCTGTATCACGAGGAAGATAGCCCGCTTTATTTTCGTCTTTATCTTTATTGTATTGGCTATCGTGATTAATCCAATCAACAGCAATCGTACCTCGTCCCGGAGTGGTTAAATAACGGAATTCGTTATCTAATTTTAAACCACGACGACTGATATAGTTGGTACTGATGGTCGCATCATAATTAGGGGCGATATTCCAGTAATAAGGCAGTAAGAAATCAAAGCCTGAACTACGGGAATAGCTTCCGTTAGGAATTAAGAAACCCGAGCGGCGTTTATCACCAATCGGTAATTGAAGATAAGGGCTATAAAAGATAGGCACATTGGCTACACGAAAACGTGCATTCCAGATTTCAGCGACTTGTTCTTCACGGTCTAAAATAACCTCTGAGCCGACAACGCTCCAGCTACTATCTCCCGGTAAACAAGACGTGAACATGCCTTTATCCATAATGGTATAGCGGTTTTCGCCACGCATTTGCATTTTATCAGCGTAACCACGGCCTTGGCGGCCAACCATTTGGTAATCACCTTGTTCGATGTCCGTATCTTTATTATTAAGGTTAGACCAAGCACGAGGGCCTTTTAAGATGATTTGAGGATCATCATAAGACACATTTCCCGTTGCTGTGACCATTCTTAATGGCGTTTCTCCTTCAGTTTGTGTCAGTTCAACACTGTCGGCACTTAAGGTTTGGTTTCCCTGTTTAATATCAACATTACCTTTATATTTGACCATGCGAGGATATTCACCTTGCATATCATTTGCGGTAATGGTGACAGGCAAGCTGTTAGGATCGCCCTGTACTAATGGTTTGTTATAAACAGGAACTCCCAGTAAACATTGGGAGGCAAGATCAGCATAAGCAGGCTGACCGTATATTGTGGCCCAAACTAGGGTGGCCAGCAGTGTGGGATAACTTTTTTTCATAAGTATTTATGTGCTTCCGTCATCAGTGGCTTCGTGCTGATAAACAGCTAGAAACTAACGCAGGGAGTTATGCGACACCAGCCCAACGTTCTGAACATTGTTCTAACGGTAACCGAAAAATAGGCGTAAGCCTCATTTTTTCGATGTTTCTGTGTTGAAATAGGGTTATAGCCTTATTAGAAACAAAAAAACACCGCGCTGATGCGGTATTTCGTGCTGTATAACAACGCTAAAGTTATTCGTTTGGTCACTCATTTTACTTTAACACAATTTAAACGAAAACAGCATTACCTCTGTCCAAAGAGAAACAGTAAATCGCTTCATTTTAAGAAAAAGTCTATTTAGAGGTTGCTTGGTGTTAGGTGTGCAAGCAAATGAATAGTATGATAATGCAAAATTGCAGTCAGAGCATTGAAGATTTGAGGAGTCTATGCGCTATTGGGGAAAATTATTAGGCCTTACCATTGGTAGTTTTGCAGGAATAGGCTTTTGGGGCATTGTTATTGGTGTTTTTCTCGGGCACCTCTATGACATGCAACGAAGTAAATTAGGAAGTGGTGGGCGCTATACGCGTGATAGACAAGCTTTTTTCTTTGCTGCAACCTTTCAAGTTTTAGGACACCTGACAAAATCAAAAGGGCGAGTGACTCAAACCGATATTTCTCTTGCCAACGAGTTGATGGATCGCATGAATTTGCACGGTGTGGGTCGCCAAGCTGCGCAACAAGCTTTTAGAGAAGGTAAATCACCTGATTTTCCCTTAAGAGCCACATTGCAACGCGTTCGACAAATTTGTGTGGGACGTCGCGACTTACTTCAGATGTTTCTGGAAATTCAATTACAAGCTGCTTTTGCGGATGGTCAACTGCATCCAAATGAAAGAAAAATGCTGTTTATCATTATCGATGAGTTAGGTTTTTCGCGTGCACATTTTGAACATATATTAGCAATGATGCAGGCTGGTCAGAATTTTCATTATCAAAGCGGACAGGGTTATCAGCCTCAACCTCAAGGCCCAACGCTCTCTGATGCGTGTAAGGTACTTGGTGTTGATGAGAGTGATGATGTTAAAACCATAAAGAGAGCTTATCGAAAATTAATGGGAGAACATCATCCGGATAAACTTGTTGCGAAAGGTTTACCGCCAGAAATGATGGAAATTGCAAAACAAAAAGCACAGTCTATACAAGTTGCTTACGATTTGATTAAAAAAGAAAAGGGATTTCGTTAACATCTTGTAAAAGAAGATGATAAAAGAGAGAATTATTCCGTGATAGAGATAACTTAGGTTGAGTTGAGTTTCTTATTTATCACGGTAAAATATAAGTGAAATTTAATTATTTCATTCTCTCTTCTCTTAAAAAAGGAACTATATCCATGTCAAACGTCCGTGTTCTTGTTGGGGTTATGGGATTAGCGCTTTGCCTGCTCCTTGCTTCATTGAGTTCAGTGACTGTTTTAGTGTCATAAGACACTAAAAATCGGCAAGGCATTCAAAATGTATCGGGGATCGGAAAGCAGGATGCGTAATAAATAATTCCTGAGCATGTAACTGCAGGCGAGGTGCCATCGCTCTTGCCTGCGGGTGTGCATAAAAGCGATCCCCTAAAATAGGATGCCCCAACGCTAGCATATGTACCCGCAATTGATGTGAACGCCCAGTAATGGGTGAGAGTTTCACTCTTGTTGCATTCTCTTCATATTCCAACACTTCATAAAAAGTTTGCGCCGCTTTCCCTGTTTCATGACAGACTTTCTGTTTTGGTCGATTAGGCCAATCACAAATCAAAGGTAAATCAACTAATCCTTCTTCTTTTTCGACATGTCCCCAAACGCGAGCAATATAGGTTTTTTTCGGCTCACGTTCGCGAAACTGGCGCTTTAGTTCGCGCTCTGCTTCTTTATTGAGTGCAACAACGATAACGCCACTGGTTGCCATATCAAGGCGATGCACACACTCAGCATTAGGAAATTCTGCTTTAATACGCGACATAATACTGTCGTTATGCTCTGGCGCTTTGCCCGGTACTGACAATAATCCGCTGGGTTTATTGACGGCAATAATATGCTCATCTTGATATAAAACATGTAACCAAGGATCAGTCGGCGGGTTATACACTTCCATCATGGTGGATATCTCATCAAAACAACGGGGAGTAAAATACTCCCCGCTTTAACGGTGATTATTGGTGGGTAACGACAATTAAGCGAATTGAGTCTAAACGCCACGTTGCTTCATCTAAATGATTAAGAATATGAGTTCGTTCATTTTCAATTGCTTCAACTTCATCATCACGAATATTTGGGTTTACCGCACGTAAAGCTTCTAAGCGTGATAATTCATGAGTCAGTACGCGATCTGCTTCTTCTTTTGCTTTTTGGATAAGTCCTTTTGCTTCGACTTCCATTAAAGGTTCAGAGGCTTTAAGTACATGGTGGACTTCACTTTGTACTGCATTAACCAATTTGCTCGAAGTATGACGATTAACGGCATTTAATTGGCGGTTAAAGCTTTCAAACTCAACTTGAGATGCAAGGTTATTACCTTTCAGATCAAGTAATAAGCGAACCGGTGTTGCAGGTAAGAAACGGCTTAAATGAAGATGTTTAGGCGCTTGCGCTTCTACGACATAAATCAGTTCAACTAACAGCGTTCCCACTGGCAATGCTTTATTTTTCAATAAAGAAACGGCACAACTTCCTGTATCGCCAGATAAAATTAAATCTAGGCCATTACGGATAATGGGGTGTTCCCAACTGATAAATTGGGTATCTTCACGAGATAGTGCTTGCTCTCTATCAAAGGTGATAGTGCAACCATCTTGCGGCAATCCTGGGAAATCGGGCACTAACATATGATCAGATGGCGTTAAAATAATTAAGCTATCACTACGATCTTCTTGATTAATACCGACGATATCAAACAAATTCAGTGCAAAGTTCACTAATTCAGGATCGTTATCTTGAGCTGCAATTTCACCCGCTAACTCAACACCGACTTCACCACCGTTAGAGTGCATTTCTAATAGGCGGTCACGACCTTGCTCAAGTTTGAGCTTCATTTCATCATGTTGTTTACGACAAGCGACAATAAACTCATCAAAATCAGCTAACTCATTAGGCTGTGCAAGGTAATTAACGAGAGCATCATATTTGCTGTCATAAATAGTACGACCGGTTGGGCAAGTATGCTCAAAGGCATCTAAGCCTTCATGATACCAGCGTAATAATACGGATTGGGCAGTCCCTTCAAGATAAGGAATGCTAATATCAATGTCGCGATTTTGACCAATACGATCGAGACGACCAATACGTTGTTCGAGTAAATCAGGGTTAAATGGCAAATCAAACATAACTAGTTGATTAGCAAACTGGAAGTTACGTCCTTCAGAGCCGATTTCTGAACATAGCAGCACTTGTGCGCCTTCTTCTTCAGAAGCGAAATAAGCAGCAGCACGATCGCGTTCAAGTAATGACATACCTTCGTGGAAGACTGCCGCACGAATACCTTCACGCTCACGTAAAACTTGCTCTAATTGCAACGCGGTTGCTGCTTGAGCACAAATTACCAGTACTTTTTCATTGCGATTTGCAGTTAAGAAACCCAGTAACCATTCAACACGCGGGTCGAAGTTCCACCATGTTGCGTTTTCACCTTCAAATTCTTGGTAAATACGTTCAGGATAGAGCATCTCTTTTGCACGAACTTCGAGGCTCTTTTTGGCTGCCATAATCTCAGCCACTTTAATCGCAGTTTGATATTGCGTTGGCAGTGGCATTTTGATCGCATGAAGTAAACGATTAGGGAAACCTTTAACACCAGAACGTGTGTTACGGAATAACAAACGACCCGTTCCGTGCCTGTCCATTAACATATGGATAAGTTCTTGGCGAGATTTAGTACGTTCTTCGCCTTGTGTATTTGCTGCTTTCAGTAATGGCTCAACATCTTGCTCGCTGATCATTTCACTGATGATATTTTGTTGTTCGGTATTTAAATCATCTTCTGATAGCAAAATAGTAACGGCATCGGCAACAGGGCGATATTTTTGTTGCTCATTAATAAATTCGTTGTAGTCATGGAAACGACTTGGATCAAGCAGACGTAAACGTGCGAAGTGACTTTCTTGACCTAACTGCTCTGGGGTTGCAGTTAATAGCAATACAGAAGGAATAGATTCAGCTAACTCTTCAATTACTTGATATTCACGGCTTGGTGCATCTTCGCTCCAAACAAGGTGATGAGCTTCATCGACAACTAACATATCCCATGTTGCTTCAACTAAGTGTTCAAAACGTTGCTTGTTTTTACGCACAAAATCTAAAGAACAAATGATCATCTGTTCTGTTTCAAATGGATTATCGCTATCTAATAAAGATTCGCTATAACGGCTATCATCAAACAGTGAAAAACGTAGATTGAAACGGCGTAACATTTCAACTAACCACTGATGTTGTAAGCTTTCAGGTACAATAATCAACACCCGCTCAGCACGACCATCCATTAATTGCTGGTGGATGATCATACCTGCTTCAATTGTTTTACCTAAACCAACTTCATCAGCTAATAATACGCGGGGATTATGACGTTTACCCACTTCATTGGCGATATAAAGCTGATGAGGGATAAGACTTGCACGAATACCACGTAAACCACTTTGTGCTTGCTTAAACTGCTCGCTCATAAACTTACGTGCGCGGTAGCGTAATGCAAAGCGATCCATGCGGTCGATTTGACCTGCAAAGAGGCGGTCTTGCGGCTTATTAAAAGTGAGTTTGTTATCTAAGAATACTTCACGTAATTGTGCAGGCTCTTCAGTGTCTAAACGTACACCATGGTAGATAAGTAGGCCGTTATCTTCTACAACGTTATCGATGGCGAGCTTCCAGCCTTCGTGACTGGTGACGGTATCTCCTGCATTGAACATCACCCGCGTTATTGGTGCATCATGACGGGAGTAAAGGCGGTTTTCGCCACAGGCAGGAAAAAGTAAGGTGACCATACGGGCATCAACTGCCACAACAGTACCCAGTCCAAGCTCGCTTTCAGTATCGCTAATCCAACGTTGACCAAGAGTAAAAGGCATATATATAAACTCAGCTCTCAAATATATAATTTAGGAATTATTAATGAATGCAGTATTGCGGTGTTGTCATTAAAATCTGCGGGATAAAAAGGGCTTACTCTTTGAACAAAGAAAAGCTAATTATCACCAAAGGGGCGTTATGTTAATAGATGCAAAGCAAACCGTCACCTGCAAAATGACACAACTTAAAATGAGAGTGTCATTTGCCCATTTAACAAGGTTGAAAAATCATCTTGTATAAAAGGTAGGATTGCATCTGCAATAGGCATTAACTGCTTGTTGATATAGTGCTCGTAATCAGGTGCAGCGGTAATGTGCTCTAATGGCTCAGGCCCCAAGAGGGTAATTATATAACTAATCCAACCGCCTTGCTGATATTGTTGAGGTCTATTTTGGGATAAATTATATTCATCGGCTTTACGTGCTGCTTTGACATGAGGGGGGACGTGGTGCTGATATTCTGATAATTTTCGACGTAACCGTTTACGATACACTAATCTCTCATCATATTTTCCCGAAAGCGTATCTGCGACATAATCACGAATAAACTGCTGATAAGGTTGTTGATGAAAAATGCGCGTATAAAGCTCTTGTTGAAATTTTTGAGCGAGGGGCGTCCAATCTGTTCTGACAGTTTCTAATCCTTTAAACACCATTTTATCATTGCTGAGTCCGGCATAGCGTTTCTTACTACCCGTTTCCATGCCTCGAATTGTGGGCATTAAAAAGCGACGATAATGGGTTTCGTATTCTAGTTCTAATTTGCAATCTAGTTGATAGTTTTCAAGAAGATGTGTTTTCCACCACTGGTTAACATCTTGTACTAATTGATACCCAATCTGTTGTGCTTGCTGTTCTGTATGAGGTGATTTCAGCCAAACAAAGGTTGAATCCGTATCGCCATAAATAACTTGATAACCTTTGGCTTCAATTAACTCTCGCGTTTTTTTCATAATTTCATGACCTCGTAGCGTAATAGAAGACGCTAAACGAGGATCAAAAAAGCGACAGCCCACAGAGCCTAAAACACCATAAAAAGCGTTCATAATAATTTTGAGAGCTTGAGAGAGTGGGGCATTTTTATGTAATTTTGCGTTATCTCTTTCATGCCAAATTTGCGACACAATAGCGGGTAAGCAGTGCAGTTCCCGTGAAAATCGAGCTTGGCGAAATCCAGAAATAGAAAACTTTTCATCGGGTTGGTGCATACCTTCAATCATTCCTACGGGATCGATTAAAAAAGTACGAATAATAGAGGGATAAAGACTTTTGTAATCAAGCACAACAACAGAATCATATAAGCCGGGAGCCGAATCCATGACAAAACCACCGGGGCTATGCTCTTCGGGTTTTTCGCCTTGGTTAGGCGCAACATATCCAATGCGATGCATTGAAGGGAGATAGAGATGGGTAAATGCAGCCACAGAGCCGCCACTCCTATCAACGGAAAGTCCCGTAACACAGGCTCTCTCCAATAAGAATGCCATAAGAGATGTCGCATCAAAGATACGGTTCACTAAGACACAGTCTTGCCAATTATAATAAGCCAGTGCGGGCTTATCTTCTTTAAAGCGTCGATTAATTTCGTCCATTCTGGCGTAAGGTGTATCGATAGCTTTACCTTCACCTAATAGTGTTTGAGCAACAGATTCGAGGCTAAAAGAGGGGAAATTCCATGTCGCCATTTTCAAAGCATCGATACCATCGATAATTAAACGACCTTGAGCAGAAGCAAAAAAATGGCCTTTTTTAAATCCATGCTCTCGCCATTCTAACGGACTGTTTTGGCGACCTAATAATAAACTGACGCCATAACGTTGGGCATGTGTGTACAAAATACGCAGATCGAACTGAATTAAATTCCAACCGATAATCGCATCAGGATCGTAATGTTGCATCCACTCATTTAACTTTTCAATTAAACGCAATCGGCTACTGACATAACATAAGCGATAGCCTTCCGGTTGCTGACTTTCACTCACTATGGGCAATTCATCAGTAAGCATAAACACCACATCATCACCACAACCGGCAAGCCCAATAGAGTAAAGCTCACCAAACTCACTGGTTTCGATATCTAAAGAGACAGTTCGAAGCGCAGGTCGATAATCGGGGGCTGGTTTTAATGTAGTAATATTATTTTGCTGATAACGAAACCAAACTGGTGCGGTGATAAAGCGCTCCATCATATAACGTTCATGAGGGCGGATATCCGCTTCATAAAGGCGAATATGGTGCTCTTTAAGTTGTTGCTCAAGTTGGACAAGTTGGCGGTATTGTTTGCAATAAACGCCAAAGACGGGCTGTCTTTCGAAATCTTTTAAATCGAGAGGGCGAATTTCAATATCAGGATTTTTATTAACGAGAGAACGCAAAACAGTTTCATGTTGGCGGGCAACAAAGCCAATTGCGCGTTGCATAGGAACAGTAATTTTACTCGGGCCATTATCTGTAGCAAGCCAATAAGAGACGACAATACCTTTCGGTGTGTCGCTCCAGTGGCGAGTAAGAATAAAGCCTTGTTCCGTATGAGCAATCATGAGCACCTAATAAACACCAATAATTCACTAAAGATGTGTTTATTATAGTCAATATAGTGGTTATTTATACAGTTAATTTTGGCTGAGCTTAATTAAACGGAATACCTAAAATAAGTGATTGATCCACTTCACCATTTATTAGTGATTGTGTATTTCCATCATACACAATCATACCGTTATCTATCACAATCGCTCTTGAGGCGATTTTTGCTGCATCTTCTAAGCTATGAGAAACCATCAATAAGGTTAACGCTTTTTCACGGCAAAGTTGCTCTAGTAGTGCCAACATCTCAATGCGTAAAGCGGGATCGAGTGCAGAAAAAGGTTCATCAAGTAACAAAATAGGTTGTTCACGAACAAGGCAACGAGCAATAGCAACACGTTGACGTTGACCACCTGATAATTGAGAAGGTAAACGTTCAAGATATTCACTAAGTGCCACTTGCTCTGCTCGACTCTCTAATAGCGCTTTTTGATCTTCAGTCAGCTTTAATCCCGGATTTAATCCCAAGCCAATATTTTGCCTTACAGTTAAGTGAGGGAATAAATTATTATCTTGAAATAACATAGAAATAGGGCGTTTTGCGGGTACTGTTTTTGTATGATCTTGCCCGTTAAGAAACAGACTTCCCTTTTCTGATGGCAAAAAACCAGCAATTAAACTGAGTAATGTACTTTTACCAGCACCACTTGGACCTAATACAGCAATGCGTTCTCCTGCATTAACCGTTAGATTAAATAAGAGATGTTGGTGTTCATAGGTGTAAGCAAGGTGCTCTAATTTAATCATGAGATTTTCCAGCTAATCGTTCTATTAGGCTAAAAAGAGAGAAGCAAAGTAGCAATAAGATCATGGCTGTTACTGCACCATCTTGTGTGTGGTAAGCGCCAATTTGCTGATAAAGATAGAAAGGCAATGTTCTAAATGTTTCATTACCAAATAGGGCAACAATACCAAAATCACCAATAGAAATAACACAAGCAAAGGCAAGCGCTTGTGAGATTGGTTTTTTTAATGCACGTAGTTCTATCCAACGAAGCCGGTTTATTCCTTGCAAATTCAGTGACTGACATAAAAGGCCATAACGCGAAGCGATATCATTCATCGGATTTTCCAGCACTTTTAAGGCATAAGGTATGGCAATTAATGCGTTGGTCAAAATCACTAAAATATAAGGTGATTCAGGTAATCCAATTGTATTGTTTAATAACAGAAAAAATCCTGTTGCCAACACAATGCCCGGCATCGCCAGAATAATCAAACCACTCATTTCCATGGCTTGTCCTGCTTTTTTAAAATGGCGTAAGCGAAGCTCTCGGCTACTCCATAGCAACATCATTGTTAATACAACGCAGACAATACCCGCACCAACGGCAATAATCAGTGAAGTTGTAAAAGCTTGCCAAAGTACAGGCTGTTGTATAACACGTAGAAATTGGCTATTAAGACCATCAGTGATCACGGCCAAAATGGGCGGCACCAAAAAGAGGATCGCAAGGGTGATAATCAAACCATCGGTTATTTTGCTAAAGATTGGATCATAGGGATCACGCCAATGCAGTTTTTGACTGCTTCCCACAAAAAGAGTGCCTTTTAGCTTTTGGCTGATAAGCACTAAGCCTAAACAACAAAAAAGCTGGATCAGAGCTAAAAGCGCAGCACGATGTAAATCGTAGTCATAACTTAATGCTTGATAAATAGCGAGTTCAACCGTTGTTGCTGCGGGACCTCCGCCTAAAGCTAACACCGTAGCGAAGCTTGCAAAGCAGAGCATAAAAATCAGTGATGCTGTGGGGAGCATTTGTCGCCATAAATAAGGAAATTCCAGAAAGCGAAAACGTTGCCAGCCATTCATACCTAATTGTGAGGCTAATTGGCGTTGCTCTGATGAGATGCTTTCAAGTGCTTGCAATAGCATTCTGGTTGCTAATGGCATATTGAAAAAGATGTGAGCTAATAAAATACCTTGCAAACCATAAGGCGTAAATTGGTAGTCGATCCCTAGCCATTCACAAATTTGAGCAATCCATCCTACTCTGCCATAAACCGTTAAAATACCAAAAAGGGCGACTAAAACGGGTAACACAAGGCTCATTGCACATAGGCGTAAAAAGAGTGTTCGCCCTTTAAATTGGCGTCGATAGAGTGCTTTGGCGAGCCAAATAGCAGGTAATATTGAAAATAGTGCAGATAAAAAGGCTTGCCAGAAAGTAAAGCGAACGACATGCCATAAGTATTCATCAGCAAAAATAGAGGACAGCTCACCACTTGGCGCATTAAACCACAATGCGCCAAATGACAATAACGCCACAATAAGCAGTAAACCCGAGGCACATAGCCCCGGGATAAGCCATCTTCCCATTAGCGACTGACCGCAGATTGCCAATTACGAGTCCATGTCTGGCGCTCTTTTGCGACAATTTCAGCATCAAATTGCAATGATTTTTCAGGTTTAGGCATTAAAGAATAGACTTCAGGTAATGGCATATCTATAACAGGATACATCCAATTGGTAGTAGGTATCGTTTCTTGGAATGCAGGGGTTAACATGAACTGCATAAATTGCTGTGCTAATTCAGGTTGTTTGCTCGATTTGAGTTTTGCGGCAACTTCGACTTGTAAGTAGTGTCCTTCATCAAAAATCGCTGCGGCATAGTTATCTTTTTTATCCGCTAGAATGTGATAACCCGGGGATGATGTGTAACTAAGCACAAAATCACCTTCGCCTTTTAAGAATAAGCCATAAGACTCACTCCAACCTTTAGTGACTGTCAGTGTTTTCTCTGACAATTTTTTCCATTCAGTAGCGGTGTTTTCAGGATAAAGCGACTGCATCCATAACATTAAACCTAAACCTGGAGTACTGGTACGAGGATCTTGATAGAGGATCTTCCATTGTTCTTTGCTGTTTAGGAGTTCAGCCATGCTTTTTGGCGGATTTTGGACACGGTTTTTGTCATAAATAAAAGCAAAGTAGCCGTAGTCATAAGGTACAAAGGTATCGTCAGTCCATTTTTCAGGTAAAGTGAGTTTGGATGTATCGATATTACTTGGTGCAAAAAGTCCGGTTTCTTTTGCTGCGTGGATCAAGTTGTTATCTAATCCTAAAATAATATCCGCCTTACTTTTATCACCTTCCATACGTAAGCGATTAAGTAGAGATACACCATCAGACAGAGCAACCAGTTTTAGTTCACAATCACATTGCTGTTCAAACGCTTTTTTTATTGCAGGTCCCGGACCCCAATCTGCGGTAAATGAATCATAAGTGTAAACAGTGAGTGTGGGTTTTTGTGCTAAGGCTTGAGTCGAAAAAGTGCTCATAATGCCCAGTGCGCCGAGCAGGAAAGTAAAGCGAAGCGATTTAGTTAACACGTTTAGTTCCTCAGTAAAAGTCAGGTAGGATCTGAGGAGTGAGGATGGCAAGCCAATGAATATTGCAACATCCTGACTCAAATCCCTACGCCAGTATTAGCTGGATCAGGTTCCACGAGTTTTTCTCAGCCTAGAAATAGAAAGGCACCCCGTTGAGACTTTCCCATTGTAGATAAATACGCGAGCCATGCAAAGTCTGTTGATAGAGGTTTACCGTCTGTGAGTAGTATGAAACAATGAGTTATCTTTCAAATTTGGTTATTGAGGTAGTCTAGTGATCGATGATGATGGCTACCGCCCGAATGTAGGGATTGTAATTTGTAATCGGCAAGGGCAAGTGCTTTGGGCTCGTCGCTATGGGCAACATTCATGGCAGTTTCCTCAAGGAGGAATTAACCCTGGAGAATCGCCAGAGCAGGCAATGTACCGAGAGTTGTTCGAAGAAGTTGGGTTAAGTCGCAAGGATGTCAAAATTCTTGCCTCCACACGTAACTGGTTACGTTACAAGTTACCTAAGCGTTTGGTGCGTTGGGACACAAAACCTGTTTGTATTGGACAAAAACAGCGTTGGTTCCTTTTGCAGTTAACAAGTAATGATAAAGACATCAATGTTCAACAAAGCAAAACGCCAGAATTTGATGGCTGGCGTTGGGTGAGTTATTGGTATCCAGTTCGACAAGTCGTCTCTTTTAAACGCGATGTTTATCGACGTGTAATGAAAGAGTTCGCACCAGTAGTCATGCCGTTGCAAGAACAAGTGTCTTTACCGCGTCCATCGTATGGATATCGGCGTAAAAGGTATTAGATAACACTATGCTGACACGTTTGCGAGAAATTGTAGAAAAAGTGGCTATGGCAGCAGGGCTTCCAGAAGCGCTTGAACTCTTAGTCAAGGAAACGTGTCAGGCAATGCACACGGATGTGTGTTCTATTTATCTTGCCGATAAACAACGTAGTTGTTTTTATCTTATGGCGACCAAAGGGTTAAAAAAACCTAGAGGGCGAGCCGTTAGCCTTTCATTTGATGAAGGCGTTGTTGGTGAAGTGGGTCGTCTTTCAGAACTTATCAACCTCGCTGATGTTCGTGAACATCCTAGTTTTAAATACCTTCCTCAAGTTAAAGAAGACGATCTCCGCGCTTTCCTTGGCGTTCCTATCGTTTATCGTCGCCAACTCCTTGGTGTATTAGTCGTTCAGCAAAAAGAGCGTCGCTTATTTAATGAGAGCGAAGAATCTTTTATGGTGACGCTGGCGACCCAGCTTGGTGCCACATTATCGCAAGTACAAACTAAAGGACTTTTTGGGCAATATCGTCAAAGTCGTATTAAAGCACTTTCAGTTTCTACTGGCGTGGTCATGGCTTATGGCTGGCAAGAAGTTTCTCAACCTATTCTTGAAAATGTTTTTAAAGCCAGTGCCCTTGATATAAAAGCAGAATTAAATCGACTTACGGTGGCTTTAGAAGATGCGACCGCAGAATGTCGCCGCTTTAGTAAGCGCTTTATGGCGAATGCACAAAAAGAGAGCGCTGCTATTTTTGATCTCTACTCGCATTTACTTAACGATCCTCAGCTCAAACATAAAATGACCGCAATCATTACACAAGGATATGTTGCGGAATGGGCTGTCAAAGTGGTGGTTGAGAAAGTCGCTGCCCAATTTTCTAGCCTGAAAGATGGTTATATGCGAGAGCGAGCGTCTGATCTTAAAGCATTAGGGCGTCGGTTATTATTCCATTTAGATGATGATCTAAGCTCAACCAATATTTGGCCAGAGCGTTTTATTTTGGTGGCTGATGAATTAAGTGCAAGTTTATTGGCAGAACTACCTGAGCAACAACTTGCTGGTGTAATTGTTCGAGATGGTGCAACTCACTCGCATTCAGCCATTCTTGTTAGAGCAATGGGCATACCCGCAATTATGGGGGCGGATATCCAGCCTGAGCTTCTACATAATCGAATGCTTATTCTTGATGGTTATCGTGGTGAGATTTTTATCGAGCCCGAGCCTTTTATTACTCAAGAATATAAACAAATTATTGATGAAGAGAGTGTATTAAGCCAAATTGCAGAAGAGCAGCTTGAACAGCAAGCGGTTTTAAAAAATGGTGAGGCAGTTAGCGTTCAACTGAATGCGGGATTAAATATAAAATATGAACAACGCATTAGTGTTGGAATCGATGGCGTTGGTTTATATCGAACAGAAATCCCTTTTATGCTACAAAGTGGTTTTCCTTCAGAAGATGAACAGAAAAATCGCTACCGTGAGATCCTCTCTTTTTTCCCTGATAAACCCGTTGTATTACGTGCTCTAGATATTGGTGCTGATAAGCAACTTCCTTATATGCCAATTAATGAGGAAAACCCCTGCTTAGGTTGGAGAGGAATAAGAATATTGCTCGATCAACCGGAAATCTTCCTTATTCAGCTACGCGCAATGCTAAAAGCAAACCTCGAATTTAAAAATTTGAAAATATTGTTGCCGATGGTGACAAGTATTGATGAAATTGACGAAGCTAGAACATTACTGCTACGAGCATGTGATGAAGTGAGTCGAGAGCTAAAATGTGAATGTGCTCCACCTCCGTTAGGTATTATGCTTGAAGTACCTTCATTGGTGTTTATGTTGTCACAATTAGCCAATCGGGTTGATTTTATCTCTGTTGGAACAAACGATTTGACTCAATACTTACTTGCAGTCGATCGTAATAATACCCATGTAGCATTACTCTATGATAATTTGCATCCTGCGTTATTGCGTTCACTGAATTTGATTGCAACACAATGCCAATATTATCAGTTGCCAGTGAGTGTTTGTGGTGAAATGGCGGGCACGCCAATAGGGGCATTGCTGTTAATAGGGCTCGGTTTTAGGCAGTTAAGCATGAGTGGTCGTAGTTTACCTAGGGTAAAATACTTATTGCGCCATCTTGATCCTGTGATGTTACAGCCTTTTATGCAACAGGTGTTGCAAGCTGAAACAGCAACAGAAATTAAAAAATTGTCTTCTGAATTTATGGAACGGCAAGGATTAGGTGGATTAATTCGCGGAGGTATCTAGTAAGCCTTCGTATAAGCCTTTTCTATGTTGGTAATAAATGACCAGCACAGAAATTATTGATTAAGTGAAGTAGGGAATAATGAGTATAAGCTACCTTAAATTTCCAGAGATCGATCCTGTTATGTTTTCTATCGGGCCTGTGTCATTACACTGGTACGGTATGATGTATTTAGTTGGGTTTGTCTTTGCCTTATGGCTTGCAAACCGTCGAGCTGCAAAACCGAATAGTGGTTGGACTAAAAATGAAGTTGAAACATTACTTTATGTTGGTTTTGTGGGTGTGTTTATCGGTGGTCGTTTAGGTTATGTTTTATTCTATAACCTACCTGTCTTTTTAAATGATCCTCTTTACCTCTTTAAAGTGTGGGATGGCGGTATGTCATTTCACGGCGGTTTAATTGGGGTAATTTGTGCCATGATTTGGTTTGCTAAACGTACTAAACGTAAATTCTTCCAAGTGGCAGACTTTGTTGCACCATTAATTCCATTTGGCTTAGGGTTAGGTCGTGTTGGTAACTTTATTAACGGTGAATTATGGGGACGCGTCACATTCGATACACCTTGGGCTTTCTTATTCCCAACCTCGCGTTCTGCAGATCTCCAGCTTGTTGCCCAAGATCCAGCAACACTACTGCCAATCATTCAAGAATATGGGGTTTTACCTCGTCACCCATCACAGCTCTATGAAATGCTATTAGAAGGGGTGGTGTTATTTATTATTCTGAATATCTTTGTGCGCAAAAGTCGTCCAATAGGCAGTGTGTCAGGTTTATTCCTTATTGGTTATGGCGCATTCCGTATTATTGTTGAATTCTTCCGTCAACCAGACGCACAACTAGGATTATTTGGTGGTGTGAGTATGGGACAAATTCTTTCAATTCCAATGATTTTGTTGGGTATTATTTTTATGGTATGGGCTTATCGTCAAAATAAAAAAACACCACAAAATCCAACACCTGCTCACAAATAGTGTGAGATAAATTTTTTATTATTAGCTAATTACAAGAGAGACAACATGAAGCAGTATCTGGCATTGTGTCAACGCATTATCGATGAAGGACAATGGATTGATAATAAACGGACAGGAACCCGTTGTTTAACGGTGATTAATGCCGATCTGGAATATGATGTTGCAAATAACCAATTTCCGTTGATAACGACACGTAAAAGCTTCTATAAAGCTGCAATTGCAGAGTTGTTAGGGTATTTACGCGGTTACGACAACGCAGCGCAATTTCGTGAAATTGGTTGTAATACATGGAATGCAAACGCTAATGAAAATGGGGCATGGTTAAATAACCCTCATCGTAAAGGTGAAGACGATATGGGGCGTGTTTATGGCGTTCAAGGACGTCAGTGGCAACGCCCAGATGGCTCCCATTTTGATCAACTACGTAAAGTGATAGATAACTTGACTAAGGGTATAGATGATCGTGGCGAAATCGTAACGTTCTATAACCCGGGTGAAACTGAGCTAGGTTGTTTGCGTCCTTGTATGCATACACACACATTTTCATTAGTGGGTGATACGCTTTATTTAACCTCTTATCAACGTAGCTGCGATGTGCCATTAGGTTTGAATTTCAACCAAATACAGTGCTTTGTGTTATTAGCGCTGGTGGCTCAAATTACAGGGCATAAGCCAGGTAAAGCATTTCATAAGATAATCAATGCACATATCTATGAAAATCAATTACCACTGATGCGAGATGTACAACTAAAAAGAGAGCCATTGCCGCTACCAACATTACATATCAATCCAAAAATTAAAACGTTGGAAGATATTGAAACGTGGGTAACAACAGATGATTTTACCGTTGAAGGTTATCAGTGCCATGAAGCGATAAAATATCCATTTACGGTTTAATTTTTCTTTTGCATTTAAAGCCTCTGTTTAGTGATAAACAGGGGCTTTTTTATTTCTATCATTAACTTTAAATTCAATAAATTAAAGTCAGCTCAATATTGTTGAAAATCATTTTTTGTATTTGTTCTGAAAATATTGTTACTGCGTCATTGTTCGAAAAAAACACTCTCTTTTATTTACCTTACAAAGGTTTAGCTGCATTCTCAATTGCAGGATCTAAAGGAGAAAAAATGAACAGTAACATGGAAATAAACCTAAATAGAAAACTTGAACAAGAGAGTGAATTTGGGATAAGCCTGTTTGAAATGCTTATTGTCATGATGATCACTTCGATTCTAAGTTACTTATCAATCACGACTTATCAGCAATTTATTCATCAACGTCAATTGATACATAGTGTGCGAGAAACCATAGCCTTTCTTTCTTATCAGCGACAACAAGCGCTACTATTTAATATAAAAATTAAAATATCACTTCATTTATCGCCCAGTAACAAAGTCGTCGCTATTCCTTTTCCTCTGCGACATTCACCTGAAAAACAAACGATTTTTCAATTAGCGTCTGGTATTCAACTTAAACAATCAACCGTCTCAAATTTTACGTTTGGGGGTATTCGTCAAACCTTAAGACCAATGAGTTTTGTGCTTCAAGGTTCAGAAGGTGAAGTGAAAGTTGTTATTTCATCTTTAGGCAGAATAAGAGCATGTAGCCAGAAAATTAAGGTATTTTCGCCATGTTAAAGCGATCAATATTCTCATTTTCATCTGGCATGATGCTGATGGAGTGTCTTTTTGCCATGGCAATTAGTGGGGGTCTGTTTCTTTGTATTAGTCGAGCTTACCCTCAAGTAATGAATACACTGCACCATTGTTACCAACAATACCAATTAGATATTTTTTTAAGAGAACGGTTATTGGTACTAGAAACACAACTAAGGCGCATTGGGTATTGTCATGGTGATTGTACTCATGCATTGCAGTCAAATAGAGGGCAAATCTCACCTTTAAAAATAGGACAGTATCCTTATCAAGAAAAAAACTCCTGCGTTATTTTTGCTTATGACGTAAACAGCAATGGTCGATGGGATGCACCTTCTTCAAAAGAGAGTGATTATTTTGGTTATCGGCTTAAAAATGGGCAATTGGAGCAATTAAGAGGAGTACAAGATTGTGCTTCTTCAGGATGGCAACGATTTTTTGAAAGTCATGAGATTGAAGTGACAGAGTTTATTTTGCGCCCTTATTCAAGACGACATTTTATTAAAGATAAGCCCCTTGTTTACCTTTCAGTCTCTTTAAAATTTCATTTAAAACAATCTCCTGCTGTGAAGTCACATTATCAGAATGACATTCGGTTAAGGAATGTGACCACGTTATGAGTATTGATTTAACACACAACAAAAGGGAACAAGGGTTTGCAAGCTTACTTGTCGTAATGGGATTTATTGTTATGAGCTTATCAGCACTTGGGAGTTTTGCTTATTATTACCGGCAGTCTCAACAAATAGTGATGCAAGAGTTACAAGCACGACAAGCTTTTTTATTTGCTGAATCCGCATTAGTGTGGGGAATAAAGCTGAATTGGGAAATTTCGTCGTCACAGTTAAATAAATGGCAATGCCGTCATTTTCATGCAGACCCTAAAATAAAAAGCTGTTTATTTTTGCTCTCTTTGGAAAAGGGCTTATTACAAGGGCAAGCAGAAAGCTTAAAGGGTTATAAAATATATCATTATCAATGGGTTGGTTTTTCGAAGGACAAAAATAAATCTATTGTTGCACATCCAAATGGATGGCTAGATTATTGCCCATTAGTGCATAAGGAGTGTGCGTTATAGATAACAGTCAAAATAAATCAGAAAATGGCTCTATTTTACTTAATACAATGTTTATATTACTGTTTTTTAATATTAGTTTTGTCGCTATTATAGGGTATAGTCAATCATTAAAAGCTGATTTTCAGCAGTTAATTCAAATTCAGCAGGTAGGGCAGGAACTTTTTGTTTTATTTGAACAAATGTCTGATAAATCACCTGACTATTTCGCATCTAACCGAAAAATAATGACACGCTCACTTTTGCAGTCTGAAGGTTGTCAGCAAATAGAAGGTTATGTTGAGAATCACGCATTACCCAAAATAAGTCTGTATTACTGGTCATGCTATTAATAAGATGAGGATCTGATGTTTCATATATATCACTCAAATCAGTTATCATTACTAAAGTCACTTATGGTGCACTTTATGCAGACCAGACCACTTTCTTCTCCTTTTGAACAAGAAGTGATCCTTGTACAAAGCCCCGGAATGTCTCAGTGGTTACAAATCCAGCTTGCCGAAAGTTTGGGTATTGCTGCTAATATCCATTATCCATTACCAGCGACCTTTATTTGGGAAATGTTTACTCGGGTATTATCAGGTATACCTAAAGAAAGCGCTTTTTCTAAAGATGCCATGACATGGAAATTAATGGCATTGCTTCCTGAATTTTTATCTCATGAAGAATTTAAACCTTTATTGCATTATTTAAATGATGATGAAGATAAACGTAAGCTTCACCAGTTAGCGGGGCGTGTGGCTGATTTATTTGACCAATATTTAGTTTATCGTTCAGATTGGCTAGCTTCGTGGGAAAAAGATGAGTTAATCGAAGGGCTGAGTGAAAATCAACGCTGGCAAAAAATATTGTGGGTAGCATTACAGCAATACACAAAAGATCTTAATCAGCCTCAATGGCATCGTTCTAATCTTTATCAACAATTTATCTCTACATTAAATAATGCAGAAGAAGGGCAGCTTCAGCACTGTTTTCCACCTCGTATTTTTATTTGTGGAATTTCAGCGTTACCTCAAGTTTACTTGCAGGCGTTACAGGCTATTGGACGTCATACCGAGATCTATTTACTTTTTACCAACCCTTGCCGTTACTATTGGGGAGATATCCAAGATCCTAAATTTCTCGCTCGTCTTAATAGTAGAAAACCACGCCATTATAAACAATTACATGAATCCCCTTGGTTTAAAGATGAAATAAATGCTTCTTCGTTATTTAATGACGAAGGTGAGCAAAATATTGGTAATCCGCTATTAGCATCATGGGGAAAATTAGGTAAAGATAATCTTTATTTCCTCTCTGAACTTGAATACACCGATGTGTTGGATGCGTTTGTTGAGATCCCAAGAGATAACTTACTTCACCAGTTGCAGGCGGACATCCTTGATTTAGAAGATTTTTCACAATTAGGTACAACACTTGAAACTTATGAGTGTAGTGAAAATAAACGTGTGATTTCGCCAGATGATTATTCACTGACTTTTCATGCTAGCCATAGTCCACAGCGCGAAGTGGAAGTGCTACAAGATCAATTACTGCATTTGTTAGAGCAAGACCCTGAATTGCTGCCGCGTGATATTATTGTGATGGTTGCGGATATTGATAGCTATACACCTTATATTCAAGCTGTGTTTGGTAATGCGCCTTCAGAACGTTATCTTCCTTTTGCTATTTCAGATAGAAAAGCGCGTCAAGCACACCCTGTATTACAAGCTTTTATTACGTTATTAGAGCTTCCTCAAAGCCGTTTTACTGCCGAACAAGTATTGGCACTACTCGAAGTTCCTGCTTTAGCTGGGCATTTCTCTATTTTTGAAAATGAATTAAAACTACTGCGTCGTTGGGTTGATGAGTCAGGTATACGCTGGGGATTAGATGATGAGAATGTGGCTTCATTCTTATTACCTATTACGGGTAAAAATACGTGGGAATTTGGCTTACTGCGCATGTTGCTTGGCTATGCGATGGAAAGTGAAAATGGTCCTTGGAAAGGCGTTCTTCCTTACGATGAATCCAGTGGATTAGTCGCTGAACTTGCAGGGCATCTCGCTGATTTTCTTTATACATTAAGTGATTGGCGTACACGTTTGAGTGAAACTCGTTCATTAGAAGCTTGGCTAGAAGTTGGGCAACAATTAGTTGATGCCTTTTTTGAGTCTGATGAAGAAACGGAATTAGTCTTAGCGCTTATTATCCAACAATGGCAAAAAGTGATTGAAAACGGATTGAAAGCGCAATATCAAAATGAAATTCCGCTAGTTCTTATTCGTGATGAATTAACAGTGCGGTTCGATGATGAAAAAATCAGTCAACGCTTTTTGGCTGGTAGTATTAATTTCTGTACATTAATGCCTATGCGCTCCATTCCCTTTAAAGCGGTGTGTTTATTAGGCATGAACGATGGTATTTATCCTCGTAATATTCAGCCGCTAGGGTTTGATTTAATGGCGGAAAAACGCCGTCGTGGTGATAGAAAACGTCGTGATGATGACCGCTATTTATTCCTTGAAGCGCTTAGCTCAGCTGAAAAATACCTTTATATCAGCTATATTGGAAAATCGATTCGTGACGATCGAGAATGTAATCCATCCGTCTTAATCAAAGAATTACAAGATTATATTGGGCAAAATTTCCGTTTACCAGAGGATGGTGAACTCAATGTTGATGACAGTGCGACTCGTGTAAATCAGCGTTTATTAACACAACATAGCCGTGTTCCTTTTGCTCAAGAAAATTTCCGTATAGGTGCTTCCTTTCGTTCTTATGCCTCCGAATGGCTGCCTGCTGCTAGTGGGCAAGGGGAGGTTCATCAAAGTTTTATCGAACCACTTAATGATGACGACACAATAGATAAAGTCTCTGTTGATGCACTGGCACGTTTTTATCGTCATCCTATTCGTGCTTTTTTCCAACAAAGATTAAAAACAAATTTCGTTATTGAAGAAACAGAATTACCCGAAGAAGAGCCATTTGTGGTCAATGCACTTCAACGTTATCTATTGAATCAATGGTTATTAAAAGCATTGATTGATCAAACCTCAACAGAAACACTGTTTGAGCGTATCAAAGCAGCAGGACAACTTCCAGCAAGTGCTTTTGGTCAAATCTATTGGGAGCAACAAATAGAGGAATTACTTCCTTTAGCTGAAAAGATAAGAAGTGAACGATTAGCCACACATTCTGTCACATTAGAGCAAAGCTTTAGTGCAATACCATTGATTGGTCGTTTAAATGAGGTACAAGCTGATGGTTTATTACGTTGGCGACCTGCCAGCTTAACAGCTAATGACTTATTGCAACTTTGGATTGAGCACCTAGTTTATTGCTTGAAAGAGGGCACTGGTGAGAGTCGGTTTTACGGTAGAAAAGAGACTCAATGGTGTTTATTACCCGTTGATCCTGAGTTTGCCTATGCAACATTAGACAAGTTAATCAGTGACTATAAACAAGGGTTAAACAGCCCATTAGCGCTATTTGCGAAAAGTGGCTGGGCTTGGTTACAAGCTTGCTATGATAAAAAATCACAAGAGTTTTTACTTGATGATGAAGAGACTCTTGAAAAAGCAGAATTAGTACTGATGCAACATTTAACGGATAGCTATAATCGAGATGGTGAAATGAGTGACATGTATGTTCAGCGTGCTTTTTCTCAATTAGATGAACTTTTTTTACAAACAGTCAAACAGACGGCATTAACAATATTTAAACCAATAATTCCATTTCTGAAAAAATAAGGGAGCTCATATCAGATGAGAAAATACTTCTCGCAACTATGGATCATGTTGCTATTGATGCTAGTGAGTATCAACAGCTTTGCCGCTGATCCTCTCTGGCAAGTATTGCCAGATAGTATTGAAAAAAGTGAGAGCGATCCACGGCAATATCAAGCGATTAAACTACCTAATGAAATGACCGTATTACTGGTTTCTGATGAAAAGGCAGTTAAATCATTAACGGCTGTGGCATTACCTGTTGGAGCATTAGAAGATCCAGATAGTCAGCAAGGTCTTGCGCACTATTTAGAGCATATGGTGCTAATGGGATCGGTGAAATATCCTCAATCAGGCAGTATGTCTGAATTCTTACAAAAGAATGGCGGCTCTCATAATGCGAGTACAACGACTTACCGCACTGCGTTCTATTTAGAAGTAGAAAATAGTGCCATTAATGAAGCGGTAGATCGCCTTGCTGATGCTTTAGCTGAACCTTTACTTGATCCTAAAAACGCAGATCGTGAACGTAATGCTGTTAATGCTGAATTAACAATGGCGCGCGCACGCGATGGTATGCGTTTTTGGCAAGTCAGAGCAGAAACTTTAAACCCAGCACATCCAAGTTCTCGCTTTATGGGGGGGAATCTAGAAACATTAAGTGATAAACCAAATAGTAAGCTTCAAGATGAATTGATTAAATTCTATCAGACACACTATTCTGGCAATTTAATGAATGGTGTTATTTATAGTAATAAATCACTTGATGAATTATCTAAATTAGCCGCAGAGACTTTTGCTCGTATCCCGAATAAAAAGGCTGACGTGCCTGTCACAACAGTACCTGCTATGACGGATAAAGAAAAAGGGTTAATGATCCATCTTGTACCTGCTTTGCCGCAAAAAACCTTACAGATTGAATTTGGTATTGATAATAATGTTGCCGATTTTCGTAGTAAATCTGATGAATATATTGGTTATTTAATCGGTAATCGTAGCGCGGGCACATTGGCAACATGGCTACAAGATCAAGGCTTGGCTGAAAGTATTAGTGCCTCTTCAGAGCCTTATATTGATCGTAACCAAGGCTCATTTACGATTTATGTCGCGTTGACAGATAAAGGTTTAGCGCAAAAAGACAAAGTGATTTCTGCTATCTTTGCATATATTCGTTTAATTCAAACAGAAGGTATCAGTCAGCGCTACTTTAATGAAATTGCGAATGTATTAGATCTCTCATTCCGTTATGGCTCTATTGTAAGAGATATGAATTACATAGAAGGTATTTCGGATATGATGCTGCGTTATCCAATCAAAAATATCCTAGATGCAGACTATATTGCTGATAATTATGAACCTTCAGCGATCCTTTCTCGTCTTGATTCTCTTACACCAGAGAAGGCTCGTATTTGGGTAATTAGTCCTAATGAACCTTCTAACAAACAAGCCTATTTTGTTAATGCGCCTTATCAGGTTGATAAAATCACAGATAAGCAATTAAAAACATGGCAAGCATTATCAGACGATATTTCATTATCACTGCCAGCACTTAACCCTTACATTCCTGATAATCTTTCACTAATTGATGCGGACAGCAAAATCATCAAACCACAATTGTTGTGGCAAGATAAAAGCGCTCGCTTATTTTATATGCCATCACACTATTTTTCTGATGAGCCTAAAGCCAGTGTGACATTAAGTTTAGTGAATAAGAAATCAGACATTACTGTTAAGCAGCAAGTGACGCAAACCTTAACTGATTATCTTGCTGGTTTAGCATTAAGTGAATTATCTTACCAAGCTTCTGTTGCGGGAATGAATATCTCATCCTCATCAGGGCAAGGCATTGATTTTTCAATGAATGGGTATACACAACATTTACCAGAATTAGTTAATGCGACACTGAAAAGCTATATGAGTTTTGAATCAACTCAAGAAGAACTAGATCAGGCTAAATCTTGGTATCGTGAACAGCTTGAAGTGACTCATAACTTAAAAGCATTTGAAGCCGCTATGCTGCCAGCTCGCCGATTAAATACGATCCCGTATTATGAAGAAGCTGATAAAATCAAAGCATTAGAGTCAATTACACTACAAGATATTATTGATAATCGCCGTGAAGTCATTAAAAATTCGGCACTTCAAGCACTGATTATTGGTAATTTAACACCAGAGCAAAGCCGTGATATTGCTAAATCTGCACACGAATTATTAGGTAATCAAGGCACAGAATATTGGATCGGTGAAACATTAGTATTCAATAAATTAAATGCAGTTGAATTCCAAAATAAATCGAAGAGTACAGATAATGCATTAGGTGAGCTTTATATCCCGACAGGTTATAGCCGACTTGAAGGTCAGGCAATTTCTTCAGTGCTAGCCTCAGTTATCAAACCTTGGTTCTATGATCAATTAAGAACAGAAGAGCAACTAGGTTACGCCGTATTTGCTTATCAAGGCACTATGGGTGAGCAATCAGGTATCGGCTTTTTACTACAAAGTAATGCAAAACCACCTGTCTACTTAAATGAGCGCTATAACGCATTTTATCAGCAAGCTTACGAACGTTTGAAAAAAATGAACGAAGCTGATTTTAATCAGTATAAACAAGCGATTATTACCGAAGTTAAACAGCCACCTCAAACGTTCTATGAAGAAGTTTCTCTTTATCGAAATGACTTCCATCGTAATAACTTAAAATATGATGGCCGTGAAAAATTCTTAGCAGAGCTTAATAAGGTTACGTTAAAACAAGCTATTGAATTTTATGAAAAAGCAATTATAAAACCTAACGGATTTATTTTTGTTTCTCAAGTTATTGGTAAAGATGGCAAAGATGCTGATTACGCAGAAAATAAACAATGGAAGCGTTACACCACAGTAAGTGAATTACAAAAAACCTTACCTGTTGAGGAAATTAAAGAGTGAGTGAAGTGATACAGGCACAGCCATTAAACCCGTATACGCTTCCTCTGTACCAAAGACGCCTCATTGAGGCGTCTGCGGGAACAGGGAAAACTTATACAATAGGGTTGTTGTATTTACGGCTGCTTCTTGGATTAGGCGGAGAATCTGCATTTTACCGCCCTCTCAGTGTTGAAGAGATTTTAGTTGTAACATTTACGGATGCGGCGACAGATGAATTACGAGCACGTATTCGTAAAAATATTCATGAACTAAGACTTGCCTGTATCCGTCACGATGTTGAAAGTAGTGATAATACTTACCACGAGTTACTCAAACAGATACCTAATAAAGAGCTAGCGGCACAGTGGTTGTTAGAAGCTGAACGCCAAATGGATGAAGCAGCTATTTACACTATTCATGGCTTTTGTCAGCGTATGTTGGCGAACAATGCCTTTGAATCAGGAGTCTTGTTTGAACAAGTCTTGATCCAAGATGAATATGAGCTCAAAAAACGGGTATGTGCTGACTTCTGGCGTCGCCATTGTTATCCACTTTCTTATGATGTTGCTAATGCAGTAAGCCAGATTTGGTCTGGCCCAGAACAACTGCTTTATGAAATACAGCCTTATTTACAAGGTGAAATGCCTGAAATAGAAGGTGTGGCATTAGATAGCGAAAACGAATCAGTAAAAGAGCGTCATCAAGCGGTTATCGAAGCAATTAATAATGTTAAAACTCGTTGGAATGAACATCATCATGAAGTTGAAGCATGGATAACGGCTTCAGGTGTCGATAAACGTAGTTACAGCAGTCGTTTCTTACCTAAATGGATTGAAGAAATCACTTTGTGGGCGTCAACACTAGAAACTAAAAGCTATCAATTACCTGATTGTTTAGTTCGTTTTTCTCAAGAAACATTGAATGAGAAGGCGACTAAAGGTCCAGCGCCAGAGCATATTCTGTTCGTTGAAATTGAACGATTAACAAAGCAGAGTTTGACTTTGCGTGATGTTATTTTGGTCAACGCGATCCCTGAAATACGCCAAGGTATTGAAAATGAAAAAATGCGTCGTGGCGAAATGGGATTCGATGATTTATTAACACGTTTAGATAGAGCATTGAAACGTGAAGGTGGTGAAGCTTTAGCACAAGCCATTCGTGAACGCTATCCAGTAGCAATGATTGATGAATTCCAAGATACAGATCCTCAACAGTATCGTATTTTTGATGCGATTTATGGTGAGTATGAAAACAGCGGTTTGTTGTTTATCGGTGATCCTAAACAGGCAATTTATGCTTTCCGTGGTGCGGATATTTTTACTTATATTCAAGCTAGAAAGCAGACATCTCATCACTACACATTAAACACTAACTGGCGCTCTGCACCGGGTATGGTGAATGCAGTTAACAAACTTTTTATGCGTTCGAATGCTCCATTTTTATTTGAGCATATCCCTTTTATTGAAGTAAGTTCAGCTGAAAAAAACCAAGACATGGCTTTTATTTACCATGATAAACCGATTTCTCCTTTTAATTTTTGGCTTGCTGAAGGTGAAAGCGTTTCTACGGGAAATTATGAACAAATCATGGCGGCACAATGTGCTGCACAAATTCGTGATTGGTTATCAGCTGGGGATCGGCAACAAGCTTGGCTGATTGAACAAGATACAAAAAAATCGGTTACATCTGCTGATATTATGGTGTTAGTGCGTAGCCGTAGAGAAGCCGTACTTATTCGTGATGCACTGAATTTACTTTCGATACAATCGGTGTTTTTATCCAATCGTGAAAGTGTATTTGAAACCAATGAAGCTAAAGATCTACTTTGGTTATTACAAGCAGTTGTAACACCGGAGAAAGAGCGAGTCTTAAGGGCATCTTTAGCTAGCCGATTATTTGGTTTTAGCGCGAAGCAAATTGATGATCTGAACCGCAGTGAAGCGCGCTGGAATAGCTACGTAGAGAAATTTGCTGATTATTATGTACTATGGCAAAAGCGTGGTGTTTTACCGATGTTGCGTAAAATCATGATGGATAATCAGATTGCGGAAAACTTGCTCGCAAGCATTGATGGTGAACGTCGGCTTACAGATATCATGCATATCGGTGAACTATTACAAGAAACATCATTACAGCTTGATAGTGAACACGCCCTTATTCGTTGGTTAGCACAACAGATTTCTCATCCCGATGCGCAGTCTGAAAGCCAACAAATGCGTTTGGAAAGCGACCGAAACCTTGTGCGGATTTGTACTATCCATAAATCTAAAGGCCTTGAATATCCTATCGTTTGCTTACCTTTTGCTTGTAATTATCAAGAGCAGAAAGGGGCGCTTTATCATGATAGAGAGAAATTTTACGCAAAATTAGATATTTTTAGCCGACCTGAAAGTTTGCGTTTAGCAGATGAAGAGCGCTTAGCTGAAGATTTACGCTTACTTTATGTCGCATTAACACGATCTAAATTCTGCTGTTATGTTGGTGTTGCTCCTCTTGTTAAGGGGACTAAACGTAAGTCAGGGCTTACCGATCTGCATAAAAATGCTTTAGGATATTTATTACAGCTAGGTGAAGAAGGCGATAGTGAATTATTGCATCAATCAATCCATGCTTTATTAGATGATAATATCAGTGTAACAACGCTTGATAATATATCTGCACATCGTTATCAGCCTCAATTAATGGCTGAAACAAAACTTGAGGCTGCTATATTTAAACGCCAGATCCATGATAACTGGCGTATAACGAGTTATTCAGGGTTAACCTATCAGCATTCAAATCGTAATTCTCATTTTGATTTAGGTGATATTGAGGCTTTAGTGCAATCTATCGCACCGGGGCTTGATACAGATGCTAAAGGTGAGAAGCAACAAGGGGAGGTTGATGAAAATTCAATTCATCATTTCCCTCGTGGGGCAGTAGCAGGAACGTTCTTACACAGTTTGCTGGAAGTATTAGATTTTTCACAACCTATTGATGAACTGTGGATGCAAGGACAATTGACAGCTCAAGGTTTTGATGAAAAGTGGGCTCCTCTTTTAGTTTCATGGATGGAAACGCTATTTCATACACCTCTTAATACTCAAGGATTGTGTCTTGCTGATATCCCAAAATCACAACAACTTGATGAATTACAATTCTATTTGCCTATTGAAAAAGAGGTATCATCAACCCAGTTGACTCAATTAATTAGCCAGTTTGATCCACTATCAAAACGTTGTCCAGCTTTGCAATTTCAACAAGTAGAAGGGATGCTCAAAGGCTTTATTGACTTAGTCTTTTCTTGGGAAGGTAAATACTATGTTGTGGATTATAAATCGAATTGGTTAGGTGAATCGAGTGAGGATTACACACAAGAAGCGATGATGAATGCAATGATGGATCATCGCTACGACTTGCAATATCAACTCTATACCTTAGCGTTACATCGTTTTTTACAACAGCGCATCCCTGATTATGATTACCAAAGCCACTTTGGCGGAATTTATTACCTCTTCTTACGAGGTATAGACAAAGCGCATCCCGGAAATGGAGTTTATGCTTATTTACCTGATGAGGCTTTTGTTTTGGCTCTAGATTCACTATTTACAGGTAAAAGTAGCAAACTTGATGTAGTCGGTGAGAAATAAAAATGATCAAACTATTAGAACAAGCGATTACACAAAACTTATTACGGCCTTTAGATCTTCGATTTGCACAAATGCTGGTGGAAGATGAAAACCCTATTTTACTGTTTATATTTGCTTATTTGAGTGCTCAAACTGGAGCGGGTCATGTTTGTTTACCATTGAGTATTATTCAGAAAGATCAACTGTTTGATGGTAGACAAAAGGAGTTTGCACAAGAAATTTGGCAAAAAATGGGTAAGCCTTCTGCTAAAAAAATAGTAGAAGAATTGACTCATTGTCATTGTGTTAATCAAAGTGGCGATGATTCTCCCTCACCCATTATTTTAGATAATGAACTTCTTTATCTACAAAGAATGTGGAGCTATGAAGAGAAAGTTGCTCGTTTTTTTAGGCAAGAGCATGCCATTGTTGATATTGATGAGAATGAATTAATTAAAGTACTCGACCAACTTTTTCCAACAACGAAAGAAAGCCAAGAAACAAATTGGCAAAAAGTGGCTGCGAGTGTTGCTATTACAAGCCCTACCTCTATTATTTCTGGGGGGCCTGGAACAGGGAAAACGACAACAGTTGCTAAAATTTTAGCGGCTTTTGTGATGCTTACATCGAATGAAAAGCCGATTATTCAATTAGCGGCTCCTACAGGTAAAGCCGCTGCGAGATTAACGGAGTCTTTAGGTAACGCTTTGGCACAACTTAATTTAAGCGAAGAAGAAAATAAGTGGATGCCAAAACAGGCACAAACTATTCATCGTTTATTAGGCGCTCAGCCTGAAAGCCAGCAAGTGCGTTACCATAAAGATAATCCATTACAGCTTGATATTTTAGTTGTTGATGAAGCATCGATGGTTGATTTACCTATGATGGCGCGTTTGATTGATGCACTTCCACCAAAATGCCACGTTATTTTCTTAGGTGATAAAGACCAACTAGCTTCTGTTGAGGCGGGCGCTGTATTAGGTGATATTTGCCGTTTTTCTGAAAATGGTTTTAGTCAAAAGAGATTTGATCAAATTAATCACTTGACCAAAGGTGAGCTGGCTAAATCTACCGACATTATTCCTGTCTCTCAAACACCCGTTTCTGTCGTCAGTGATTCTCTGTGTCTGCTACGAAAAAGCTACCGCTTTGGTGAGAATTCAGGGATAGGGCAACTTGCTTTCGCGGTTAATAAAGGACAGACCAAAACAGCCATTGCGTTGTTGAAAAAAGCAGAGATTAGCCCACAACAGCTTGAAATCGCATTAGAGCCTCAAGATGTGAGCTTTATTGCTTTAGAGTCAAAAGAGAGTTATTTACTGATGATCCAAGATGCTGTTAATGCCTATCGAGAGTATCTCACTTTAGTTTCTCAAAAAGCATCACCTGATATTATTCTTAATGCATTTAACCAATACCGTCTATTGTGCGCGCGAAGAGAAGGCCCTTTCGGTGTAAGTGGTCTAAATGACAGAATTGAAATGTTATTGCATCGTCAGCGATTGATCCGCCGTCCTACAAATAGTTATCAAAGTGATTATATTGGACGCCCCATTATGATCCAACGAAATGACAGTACGTTAGGTCTGTTTAATGGTGATATTGGTATTATGCTCAATAATGATGAAGGTGAAATGAAAGCTTTTTTCCAACTACCTGATGGAAAATTGAAAGTGATCCAACCTAGCCGATTACCACAACATGAAACTGCGTATGTAATGACAGTGCATAAATCACAAGGTTCGGAATTTACCCATACAGCGTTAGTACTGCCCGATAAATTTTCACCTGTTGTTAGTCGTGAATTATTGTATACCGCATTAACACGGGCTAAACAGAAGCTTTCTCTTTATGCCTCAGAGTTGATGGTGAAAATGGCAATACAAACACGTATTCAACGTCGAAGTGGATTAATTGATAAGTTACGTTATTAGTCGTTAGTTAATAATGAAAATAATAAAAGACAGGCATTGAGAGGGATACCTGTCTTTTTTATATTTGGCAATTACTCTTTATGTAAATCTAAAATCAAAATTTTAGAACGACGTTGGTAATTATAAAGTGCTTGTTTTTCAATCGGTAGCTTATCAATTTCAGCTGGTTCAAATCCTTTTTCTTGAAACCAGTGTATGCTGCGAGTTGTCAAAACAAACAGCTTTTCTAACCCTAATTGCTTAGCATGTGCTGAAATACGTTGTAGCAAAACTTCACCACGACAAGAGCTGCGATAATCAGGGTGTACTGCAACACAAGCCATTTCACCAATTTTTTCTGATGGATAAGGGTAGAGTGCTGCACACGCAATAGTCATATTATCGCGTTCAATTATGGTGAATTGGTCAATTTCAATTTCCAATTGCTCTCTTGAACGTCTGACTAAAATACCTTGTTGTTCTAATGGGCGAATAAGTTCGAGTATGCCACCAATATCATTAATATTCGCTCTACGAACTTTTTCTGCACTCTCCATGACGATTTGAGTACCAATACCATCACGAGAGAATAACTCTTGAATAAGAGCACCATCAGATTGATAACTAAGTAAGTGGCTACGCTCTACACCACGACGACAGGCTTTAACTGCACCGCGTAAGAATCTCACTGTACCTGAATGGTAATCACCTTCTGTTTGTAGCTCTCGAATTTTATCTTCGGCTTGATTAGGTAATAGTTCAGAAACAATGTGTCCTTCTTCATCGACAACACCTTGGAATGAACAAAAACCAATTATTTTTTGTGCTTTAAGCTTTATAGCAAGCTGTGTTGCTACTTCTTCTGAAGTGAGATTAAAGCTTTCACCCGTCACAGATACCGCAACTGGGCCAATTAATACAATGGCATTACTGTCTAATTGACGGTGAATAGCCTCTTCATCGATACGACGGATTTTTCCGCTATGACAATAATCAACACCGTCATCAACCCCTAATGGTTGAGCAATCACAAAGTTACCACTGACAACATTAATATGCGCACCTTGTAATGGCGTATTGCTTAAACTCATTGATAGGCGAGCCGTAATATCGAGTTGCAACGTACCCGCAGCTTGTTTAACAATTTCCAAGGTTTTGCTATCTGTGATGCGCGTATATTTATGATAAATCGGAGATACCTTTTGCACTTCAAGAGCTGTATCTATTTGTGGGCGAGCACCATAAACAACCACTAAACGAATGCCTAGGCTATGTAATAACCCAATATCATTAATGATAGATGGGAAGTTTTCGTGAGCAATGGCTTCACCACCCAGCATAATGACAAACGTTTTGCCTCTATGTGCATTAATATACGGAACCGAGTGGCGGAATCCATCGACCAATTCGGTGCTACGCTCTTTCATAAAACCCTCTCAAGTGAATTTTTATTCGTATTTAATGTATTTTTATTCTTTTTGGAGAGGAATGGCAAGTAAAATCCTATCTTATTGTTTTCCCTGAAGGCAGAATATTCGTGTAAAAGTGAGTAATTGTGCTGTTTTTAAGTGACAGTGAAGTGTGGATTGGGTAAAGTTTTTCGTTCTTAACTTTTTTTATCTCTTTTTAGAGTTTATTGACGTTAATCGTTTTTTTGGAATATTTTCATGAGTCATTCTGAGCACAATCAAACTCGTCGTCGTCTTGTTAAAGGAATTGGCGCGTTATTATTGTTAAGTGTTAGTCCTGTTGGTCTTGCTGCCACAGCATCTATTGTTGCTGTGAGGGTTTGGCCTGCCTCGACTTATACTCGCGTGACTATAGAATCCAGTACACCACTGAAATATCGTCAGTTTGCATTATCAAATCCTGAACGTATTGTGGTGGATTTAGAAGGTATTCAACTTAATAGCACACTAAAAGGTGTTGCTAATCAGGTTCAGACTAGCGATCCCTATTTAAAACTTATTCGCGTTGGTCAAAATACACCTAAAACAGTTCGACTGGTATTTGAAGTAAAAACGCCTGTACAACCACAAATGTTTACGCTTAAACCTGTGGCTGAATTTAAAAACCGTTTGGTGTTAGATTTCTACCCAAGCCACGGCGCTGACACGGAAGAAGATCCTCTTTTAGCGCTATTACGTGAATATAACGACGGTGATTTACAACAAGCTGTACCAGCACAAACCGATACACGTAAACCGGGCAGAGCAGGGCGAGATAGACCGATTATTATCATGATCGATCCTGGCCATGGTGGAGAAGATCCGGGCGCAATAGGTAAATATAAAACACGTGAAAAAGATGTGGTTTTACAAATTGCTCGTCGCTTAAGAACGCTTATTGATAAAGACGCCAAAATGAAGGCGTATATGACACGCAATGAAGATGTCTTTATTCCATTGACAGTACGTGTTGCTAAAGCGAGAAAAATGCAGGCAGATTTATTTGTCTCTATCCATGCTGATGCGTTTACAAACCGCTCTGCAAGAGGTTCTTCTGTTTTTGCATTATCAAAAACGGGCGCAACCAGTAACACTGCACGCTATCTTGCTCAAACACAAAATGAGTCTGACTTAATTGGTGGGGTGAGTAAAAGTGGCGATCGCTATGTAGACCATGCAATGCTCGATCTCGTACAAACTGCGACTATTAATGACAGCCTAAAATTCGGTAGTGAAGTACTTAAGTTATTAGGCGGTATTAATAAACTGCATAAAAATAAAGTCGATCAGGCGGGTTTTGCGGTATTAAAAGCCCCTGAGATCCCTTCTATCTTAGTAGAAACGGCTTTTATCAGTAATATCGAAGAAGAGAAAAAACTAAAAACCGCTAAATTCCAGCAACAGATCGCAGAGTCTATTTTCAAAGGGATCAAAGCTTATTTTGCTAATGGTGGTGAATTAACGTTAGCAGACCGTAGCTAACCTCTTCCTATATCTTTTTTATATTCCAGTAGAAAGCCAAGATCATACGCTTTCTATTGGAGCTTCTTATTGTGTTTTCAGCACAATAAATCTATCCAATACAATGCGTTATTGAAATAAAAGAAATGTAGTATAGAAATCTATGATTGATAAGATTAGGTTTGTGAATTAAGAGAGAAAGTAAAAATAAGAAGGAATTTTGAAGAGAAATTGGTTGCGGGAGCTGGATTTGAACCAACGACCTTCGGGTTATGAGCCCGACGAGCTACCATGCTGCTCCATCCCGCGACTGAATTGTTGTTTATAGAATTGGTTGCGGGAGCTGGATTTGAACCAACGACCTTCGGGTTATGAGCCCGACGAGCTACCATGCTGCTCCATCCCGCGACTGATACTATAACTTACTGCTTTGTGAATTGGTTGCGGGGGCCAGATTTGAACTGACGACCTTCGGGTTATGAGCCCGACGAGCTACCAAGCTGCTCCACCCCGCGTCTCCACAGAGGGGCACTATACTCAGGATCTGCCGAGTTGCAAGTTTTTTATGAAATTTTTACAGTTTTCTTTTAAAAACGGTCAGAAATAACACATCAAGATGCAAATTTAGGCAGTTATACTCGTCCTACTTCAAGTTATTTAGAATATATACTTGATGTTTAAAAGTCATATTGATTGGGTGATAATAGAAAGTCTTAGCAATCGGTATATTCATATCTTTATTGATTTTGCTTTGGTATCTTTCTAAGTCAAAATCAACACTCAAATTTAGTCATTAAGCGGGTCAAAAATGGTTACTTGGCGAAAATCGTTAATTTTAGGTATGTTAGCGCTTGCCTTGACAGGATGTCATCGTCCAACAGAGCAAGGGCAACAGTATAAAGATGGAAAGCTTAAGCAAGATCTCATTGAGGTAAGTTCGCCAAACACACAAGGTACACCCATTAATGGCCCTGATTACTTACAACAAGTAAGTCAGATAAACCAGACATCATCTCGTTTGTACAATAGCAACAAAGAGACTTATCAGGCAGTTGAAAACTGGTTGCGCTCTGGTGCAGATACACGTCAATTACGTCAATTCAATCTTTCTGCATTTCAAATGGAAGGGGTTGATAAGTACGGAAATGTTCAATTTACTGGATATTACACGCCGGTTCTTGAAGCTCGTTTAACGCCACAAGGTGAGTTTCAATACCCTCTTTATAAAATGCCAACAAATAGTCGTTCAAAATTACCTTCTCGTGCTGCTATTTATAATGGGGCATTAAGCCAATCTTTAATTGCGGCTTACAGTAACTCCATTATGGATAACTTTATGATGGAAGTTCAGGGAAGTGGCTATGTTGATTTTGGTGATGGTAAACCTTTAACCTTCTTTGGTTATGCAGGGAAAAATGGACACCCTTACCGTAGTATTGGCAAAGTGCTTATTGATAATGGTGAAGTAGAAAGAAAAGATATGTCTATGCTCGCTATTAGAGATTGGGCTGATAAGCACAATGATGCTGAAGTAAGAAAGTTATTAGAAGAAAACCCATCATTTGTTTTTTTCAAACCAGAGCCTTTTACACCTGTTAGAGGTGCTAGTGCCATCCCACTTGTTGCACTCGCCTCTGTGGCTTCGGATAGAAGCATTATTCCAGCAGGGACGGTGTTACTGGCTGAAATTCCTGTACTTGATAATGCAGGTAATTTTACAGGTGAATATCAAATGCGTTTAATGGTGGCATTAGATGTGGGTGGTGCAATTAAAGGGCATCATTTCGATATTTATCATGGGATTGGTAAAGATGCTGGTCATATGGCAGGTTTTTATAATCACTATGGGCGAGTTTGGGTATTAAAAAAATCACAACTTAACTTATTAAACCCTTCGTCATAAACATGATTGACTATTTATCTGCTCGTTATTAACGGTAAAATTATGCAAACGACATGGCTATTGATATTAATAGCCATGATTATTTCTGTTATTTAGGTTGTTATCGCATTATGCAAAATTCATTATCAGATTCATATTTACAACGCTTTTCTGGAATAGGGCGACTCTATGGGCAAAAAGCGCTGTCTTATTTTGCTCAGGCTCATATTTGTGTCGTGGGTATAGGTGGCGTCGGAAGTTGGGCCGCTGAAGCATTAGCACGCAGTGGTATTGGTGCTATCACCTTAATTGATATGGATGATGTGTGTGTAACCAACACTAATCGTCAAATACATGCGTTGAAAGAGAGTGTGGGCCAACCAAAATGTGAAGTGATGAAACAGCGTATTTTAGAAATCAATCCAGAATGCAAAGTGACTAGTATTGATGATTTTGTCACGGTGGATAATGTCGCTGAAATGATGAATAACAACTTTGATTATGTCATCGATGCAATTGATAGTGTAAGACCAAAAGCTGCATTATTAGCTTATTGCCGTCGTTATAAAATACCCGTGATCACAACAGGCGGTGCTGGTGGGCAAATTGATCCAACACAAATTCAAGTGGTTGATTTAGCAAAAACAATTCAAGATCCTTTAGCTGCTAAATTAAGAGAGCGTTTGAAATCTGATTTTAATGTCGTAAAAAATAGTAAGGGAAAACTAGGGATCGATTGTGTTTTCTCAACAGAACAACTGGTTTATCCGCAGGGTGATGGAACGGTTTGCGCAGCAAAAAGTACGGCAGATGGTGTAAAAAGAATGGATTGTTCAGCGGGTTTTGGTGCCGTAACGATGGTAACGGCGTCGTTTGGTTTTATTGCGGTGTCTCATGCTTTGAAGAAGATGTTAGCGAAGGCACAGCGTGCTCATGATACTCGTCATACTTCAAGTTGCAGCGTTGTTTGACGAATACTCGTCATACTTCAAGCCACAGCGTTGTTGACGGCGTTCATTCGCACTAGTCACATACTTATGTATGCTCCTAGCGACTCATTCACTTGTCGCCTAGCTGTGACTTGAATTATTTAGAGTATCGACTGGTTATATATTAACTTATTAATAAATTTTATTTTTGATCACAGGTTATATGTTTCTAGCGACTCATTCATTTGTCGGCTAGCTGTGACTTGAATTATTTAGAGTATCAAACTTAATACTGGGAGGTGAGTGATTTCAATCGTGCGATAATCGCATTCACTCCGTCAGTGCGAGATTGGCTAATTTGATTAGCCAATCCTAATTGAGCGAAAATAGCTAACATATCGATATCAGCTATTTCTTGCGCCGTTTTATTTTCAACAGTGGCTAAAATAATAGTCAGCAAGCCTTTTACAATACGACCATCACTATCACCATAAACATGGTATTTGCCGTCATTGTTTAATTCGACACCAAGCCACACTCTATTTTCACAACCTTTGATCTCTTTTTCTGTCGTTTTTAATTCATCAGGTAATGCGGGTAATTTACGTGAGAGTTGAATTAATTGACGGTATTTATCTTCCCATGCTTTTGATTTTTGGAAATCCTCCAGCAAGATAGCTAAGGTAATTTCATGACCAAATGGGTGCTGGGTTGCAAGCAAAGGTGTGTTGTTATTCATTTCAATTATTCATCTTTTAAGAGTGTTAGAGCAAATTTAACGGCATTAATAAAAGCATCAATATCAGCACGTTGATTATAAGGCATAAAAGAAATGCGTAAACAGCCTGAAATATTTAATGAATCAATAAGAGGTTGCGCACAGTGTTGCCCTGTACGTAATGCAATACTTTTTTCTGCGATTAATGTGGCTAAATCACTGTGATGAACACCTTCAAAATTGAAAGAAATAACAGATGAATTGGCGGCTCGGTAACTGATAAATCCATCTAACTCACTGAGGCGCTTCTCTGCTTCATCTGCAAGCTCAAGAGCATATTGATTAGCATGATGCATATCTTGCTTTTCTAACCATGCTAATGTGGCTGAAAATGCAATAACACCAGCAACATTAGGTGTTCCAGCTTCAAAACGCTGAGGAATAGGCGCTGGAATAAATCCATCAAATGTCGCGTTAGTTAGCATCTTTCCGCCACCATGCCAAGGTGCCATCGTTTCTAAAAGCTCACGTTTACCATAACAAATACCTAATCCATTAGGGCCATAAAGTTTATGAGCAGAAAAAACATAGAAGTCGATATTGAGTGCTGTAACATCTGTTGGGTGATGAGCAATACCTTGTGCTCCATCGACAACCAGTAAGCAATTATCATATTGGTGAACACATTGAGACACTTTATCTAATGCGATTTGAGCGCCTGTCACATTCGACATTTGGCTAACGGCGACAATTCGTGTTCGTTTATTGATTAAAGCATTTAAGTTATCAATCGAAGGTAAAAAGTTATCCTCTATTGCCCAGCGGATCACGCGTGCGCCTGTCTGTTCTGCCAATATCAACCAAGGTATAAGGTTTGCATGATGTTCTTGCTCACTAACAATAATTTCATCACCAGCCTGTAACCGCGGACGAAAATAACCTTGAGCAATAAGGTTGAGTGATTCTGTGGTGCCTTTTGTCCAAATAATCGTATCACTATCAGTACTATTGATTAACTCGGCAACTTGTTGACGCGTCGCCTCATATTGTTGAGTTGTTTCTTTGGCATGTTGATATTGGCTACGGTGAACGGTTGCAAAATTATAGCGATAAAACGCATCTGAGGCCTCTATCATGGCAAGAGGCTTTAATGCTGTCGCTGCACTATCGAGATAAATAGTCTTTTCTTTAAGTGCAGGAAATTGTTGTCGAAATAAATCAGGTGAAAATACGTTCATAGTTAGGCTGTATTGGTAGACGAATAAATTTTCGCGATTTGTCGTTAAAAATAGGGCGTATAGATTATACGGTTAATTATATTTATTTATAACGGAAACCTAGGAGTATCCGTTTGTTCTGGCTCATTGTACCCATAATAACACGATTAAGATGGTGAAAGTTCACTCAATAAAAAATCGCTGAGATCAGATTAATATCCTATTTTTTCTTGTTTAAATTTATTTTGGATAAATCGTGGTGAGTTTTTTTAGAATAATGATGATAAGTCCATTATAAAAAATGGATGAAAACATCAAATTGGTGTGTGTGAGTAATGAAAAAATAGAGAAAAATAGGGAATAAAAAAAGCACCGCCTTGGCGGTGCACTATAAAATCACTATGGACAGACAGGGTAAATGTACAGGAAGTGAAAAAAAACAGTAGCATCAGCTACTAAGTCTGGAATTTCCAGACAACTTGCAAACACAACATCACAACCACAAAGCCAAAAGTTTTGCAGTATTACTACTACACAACTTTTCGTTCCGGCTTAGGAAGTGCGCTTACTATAGGTATTTACTGGCTAATCATCAAGGGACAATTTATAATGCTTCGCATAAAAAAAACTAATGATGAAAGTTAGGGTCTACTAATAGCCAAAATAGGGGTTTAAGAACCGAATATGTCTAAACGTTTACCGCCATTAAATGCGCTTAGGGTTTTTGATTCAGCGGCACGTCATTTAAGTTTTACTAAAGCCGCTGAAGAATTATTTGTGACACAAGCAGCAGTGAGCCACCAAATTAAAACATTAGAAGAATTCCTTGGGCTAAAATTATTTAGAAGACGCAACCGATCTCTTTTATTAACAGAAGAAGGGCAGAGCTATTACCTCGATATTAAGGAAATTTTTTCATCAATTAACGAGGCAACTCGCAAATTATTAGCTCGAAGCGCAAAAGGCGCACTTACTGTTAGCCTTTCTCCAAGTTTTGCTATTCAATGGTTAGTACCACGGCTATCTGGATTTAACCAAGCTTATCCGGGGATTGATGTGCGAATTCAGGCTGTTGATCGAGAAGAAGATAAGCTGGCTGACGATGTTGATGTCGCCATTTTTTATGGTCGAGGAAATTGGACAGGGTTACGTACAGACCGTCTTTATGCGGAATATTTAATTCCTGTTTGTGCGCCATCTTTACTTACAGGTGAAAAACCACTAAAAACCCCATCCGATCTGATTTATCATACACTGCTACATGATACATCTCGTCGAGATTGGCAAGCTTATGTACGTCAATTAGAGATACAAAATCAGATCAATGTGCAACAAGGGCCTATTTTTAGCCATAGTTCAATGGTGATACAGGCTGCTGTACATGGACAAGGTGTTGCATTAGTTAATAATGTAATGGCTCGTAGTGAAATAGAATCAGGTCGATTAGTAAGACCTTTTCCAGATGTCCTTGTTAGTAAAAATGCATTTTATTTAGTTTGCCAAGATAGTCAGGCTGAATTGGGTAAAATTGCGGCTTTTCGCCAATGGATTTTATCTCAAGCAGCGAATGAGCAAGAAAAGCTGGGTTTACTGACATCATCTTAATATTGCGATTGGCAAATATCTCCTAGATAGGAAGGAATAAACAGTGAATAGTCGTACATTGCTTATGTTTTCCGCGATTAGTGGCTTCTTTTATGTTGCTTTTGGTGCATTTGCAACTCATAAGCTGGCACCTCATTTATCGCCACAACATTGGGATTACATTCAGTTAGCGATGCGCTACCAAATCGTCCATACCTTATTACTTGTCGGAATAGCGGCAATGTTAATGCGTAAAACCATTTTATGGTTTTATTGGGCAGGTATTTTCTTTGGTGTTGGTATTCTACTTTTCAGTGGTAGCCTTTATTGTATGGCGCTAACACAAGTTAGGTTGTTATCTTATTTTACGCCAATTGGTGGATTTAGTTTTCTTATTGGTTGGGCTTTAATTTTTATTGGCGCTTTGCGTCTAAGGGCACCGGCGTCTCGCCATGAATAAAGTTGCATTATATTGTCGCCAAGGTTTTGAAAAAGAGTGCGCGGCTGAGATTACGGATAAAGCAGGTCAAATCGGCGTTTATGGCTTTCCTCGTGTTAAAGAAGGAAGTGGTTATGTGATTTTTGAATGCTATCAAGAAGGTGAAGCAGACAAGATCGCGCGTGAAGTGAATTTCCGTGAATTAATTTTTGCTCGTCAGATGTTTGTGACAGGTGAATTACTTAAAGATTTACCGCCAGAAGATAGAATTACACCAATTGTTGGAATGCTAAAAGGTGCTGTCGAAAAAGCGGGTGAATTGCGAGTTGAAGTTGCAGACACTAACGAAAGCAAGGAATTATTAAAATTCTGCCGTAAATTTACGGTGCCATTACGTAATCATTTACGTAATGAGAAAATTTTGCTGAAAGTTGAGAATTTTAGCCGTCCTATTATCCATGTGTTTTTTATTGCACCGGGATGTTGTTATGTTGGCTACTCTTATAGTTTCAATAATTCCGCATTTTATATGGGTATTCCTCGATTAAAATTCCCATCTGATGCGCCAAGTCGTTCGACACTGAAACTTGAAGAAGCATTTCATATTTTCATTCCTTATGAGGAGTGGGAAGAGCGTTTAGCAAGTGGAATGAAAGCGGTCGATTTAGGGGCGTGCCCTGGTGGTTGGACATATCAATTAGTGAAACGCAGTATGATGGTGCATGCTGTTGATAATGGCCCAATGGCACAATCTTTGATGGATACAGGGCAAGTTCGTCATCATCAAGTTGATGGCTTTAAATTTGAACCTACTTCTAAAAATATCACATGGCTTGTTTGTGATATGGTTGAAAAACCAGCTAAAGTGGCTGCGTTAATGACGACTTGGATTGCCAATGAATGGTGTCGAGAAGCTATCTTTAACCTAAAACTGCCAATGAAAAAGCGTTATGAGGAAGTCTCTCATATCCTTGAAAAAATAAAGTCAGAATTAGCAGAAAAAGGGATCAACGTTAAGATCCAAGCTAAGCACCTTTATCATGATAGAGAAGAGATCACGGTTCATATCCAAAATATTTGGGCGGCTTATCGACCAGATCGTGAATTCTAAAAACACGTAAAGTACATCGATTTATTGATGACAATAAAAGGCGAAGCTTCTATTAATAAGCTTCGCCTTTTTAATGGCTAGTCATTTAAATAAATATCAGTGAGTTGAGTCTTAATAATTGAGAAATTGGTTATTTTAAACGTAACTGTTGTAGATTGCCGTTTAATTGAATATCAGTACGTAATGTGGTGATTTTTCGGCTGATAAATGCAGACTCTTTATGAGTAATAAGTTTGTTTTGCCATTTAGTAGGGACATCATCAATATGCTGATAAAGCGATTCTAGATCCGGGTGAATTTGTAAAAGCTCGGTGGCACTTTTCGGTCCGATACCGGGGACACCTGCAACTTTACTGCTACTTACACCCGTTAATCCCCAATAGTCGGTAAGTTGAGAGGGCTCGACACCAAATTCGGCTCTAATAAACTCTAAATCTAACCAGCGTCGTTGAAAATAATCGCGTATACGAATAGAGGGCGAAAGTAATTGGCAATAACCTTTATCCGTTGAAATAATCGTGACTCGAAAACCTGCATTTGCTACTTTGGTTGCCAATGTTGCTGCAACGTCATCTGCTTCATCACCGCCCGAGTGCCAGCTCTGTATTCCTAAATTAAGCAACATGGCTTTAATTTCAGGTAATTGTTGCCGTAAGTCATCAGGCATTGGTGTGCGACCCGCTTTATAATCAGGTAAGAGCTGATGTCTCCAACTACCGTCTCTGTCATCTTCATCAAAGACCGCTACGGCATGAGTAGGTTGTGTGTGCCCAAGCAGTTGGTTGACGCTCTGTTCACACACAGTCTGGCAGGAAGAACCTGATGCCGCATGAATGCGGCGGATCAGGTTTAAAGCATCAATAATCAGCAAATGTATCATAATAAATTAGCTGATAATCTCATAACATGGCTGGTAAGCTGTACCGCCCGGAAGTTTCATACGATGTTGCTCAACAAAGCCCGCTAATAAAATATCCATGCGACGCATAATTTCACGATCACCATGAATTTTATAAGGGCCATAAGCTTCAATCGCCTTCATACCCACTTCTTTTACGTTACCTGCAACAATACCCGAGAACGCACGACGTAAGTCGGCCGCTAATTTCTCAGGTGACTGATCGGTACTTAAGTTAAGTGATGCCATATTTTCATGTGTTGGTTCAAAAGGAAGCTGTAAATCAGCATTGATCTTCATTGACCAGTTAAAGCTATAAGCATCACCAGTACTGCGACGATTATCTTTTACCAAAGGCATATATTTTTTCATGATACGAGCAACTTCAGGTGCATCATCAATAATAATTTGGTAATGGCGTCGAGCTTCGTCACCTAATGTATTTGCGATAAAATCGTCTAATACATTAAAGTAGTCCGCGCTTTCTTTAGGGCCAGTTAAAATCAGTGGTAATACTTGGTCTTGGTTTTCTGGTGACATAAGAATACCAAGCAGATACAGCAATTCTTCCGCTGTCCCTACACCACCAGGGAAAATAATAATCCCGTGTCCAATTCGAACGAACGATTCCAGACGTTTTTCAATATCTGGCATAATAATCAGTTCGTTAACTAATGGATTTGGTGGCTCAGCTGCAATGATTGAAGGCTCTGTCATACCAATAAAACGACTATTTTTATAACGTTGTTGAGCATGACCAACGGCTGCCCCTTTCATTGGTGCTTCCATCGCACCAGGTCCACAGCCTGTGCAGATATTGAGTTCGCGTAATCCTAATTCGTTACCTACTTTTCTGCCGTAAAGGTACTCAGTTTCATTAATTGAGTGACCACCCCAGCAAACGATCATATTAGGATCTTCATCAATATGAAGGGCTCGTGCATTGCGCAAAATCGAGAAAATAGTATTAGTGATATGAGTGCTATTTTCTAAGTTCAGGTGAAGGTCACGTTTTGCGGTTGTGATCTGTCCATGAACAAACAATATGTCACGAAGCACTGCAAATAAGTTAGCTTGCAGTGAGCGAATAATTTTTCCGTCAACAAAGGCGTCTTCAGGAGGATTGACTAACTCTAGTTTTACGCCACGTTCACGGCGCAGTACGTTAATATCAAAATCTTGGTATTTAGATAACAGTTCTTTACTACTATCAGTAAGGCTACCAGAGTTGAGAACAGCGAGAGAACAATTGCGAAACAGCTGATAAAGATCACTGCTTGCGGTTCTCTTTAGCATATCAACTTCTAGCTGTGAAAGCAGATCCATGGAACCTAATGGGCTGACATGAGTTATCACGTAGGACTCCTTTTTCTCCTGAAATAACAAACTGAAGTGCAACTGATCTTGGTATAACACAGATCATATTAACATACAGGCATTATTCCCGTTATTGTCTGGCTAATCGACTAATTTCTGGAACAAACTCACAATTACTACGCCAAGGATTGATGTCTAATCCACCGCGTCGTGTATATCTTGCATAAACAGTTAATGTTTCTGGCGCACATAATTGCATGATATCGTGGAAAATTCGCTCAACACACTGTTCATGAAATTCGTTATGTTGTCTAAATGAAACTAAATAGCGCAGTAGTTTTTCACGATCAATCTTTTTACCCTTATATTGAATAGCGACTGATCCCCAATCTGGTTGATTGGTAATAAGGCAATTTGATTTTAACAGATGGCTGACAAGGGTTTCTTCAACTTGTTTATCGGTTGTTGATTCGTTTAACCATTGCACATCAAACTGATAATTATCAATTTCAATATCTTGTTCATCAATACACTCTCCAGCAAAATCAACAATAGGTTGTGATGTAAAATGCGAAAGTGGATAAATGGTCAGATTAACTTTACCTTTAGCACAAGTCGTTAAATCTTTAAGTAAGGTTTCTTCGACGATATCCCAACTTTCAAAACGAGTCTGATTAAAACTGTTGAGATATAATTTAAAGCTTTTAGATTCAATAAGATTTTCAGTGGTTGCATCTAATTCAACATGACCAATAGCAACTTGTGGTAAGCCTTTGCTATTAAGCCATGAGAGTTCATACATAGTCCAAATATCACCACCATGAAAAGGTAAATTTTCAGCAGTTAAAGAGAGTGAATCTCGATTTAGGCTACGTGGTACACCTTGCAATAATCCGGCATCATATTGATCATGATATTGGGTCTCTTTGCCCAGAGATAATGCTTCAAGAGATTTATCACCTTGATATAAAGACATAACTTACATCCTAACTTTAACTGAAAATAAAAGAAGGCTAATTATACTATTGAAACATCAATAGTATATGAATGCTTTATTTTTGATGCTCTGAATTAGTGAGATAATCAGGTAACATAAAGGAAATTCTTATTTAAATAGATAAAACAGATAATCATGACTGAAAACATCTCCTCTGAATTAAAAGCCTTTACGCAAAAATATGTTGATTTATGGCAAGAAAAATCAGGCTTACCTCCTGCAAGTGAAGATCTTTATGGTGTTCCTTCTATTTGTATATCAAGAACAGGCGATGAAGTTGTTTACTGGTTACCGCAGCCTTTTGTAGGAACAGATAAACTAGAAAAAGTTGAAAAGGCGATGGGAATTATTATTCGTCCTGAATTGCACGATTACTTTACCACTCAGTATGCTGGTGATATGCAAGTTCGTTTTAGAGAGGTAGATTTCAGCTTGATCCAAGTGTGGAGTGAAGAAGATTTTATTCGCTTACAAGAAAATATTATTGGTCATTTAGTGACACAAAAACGTTTAAAACTTACACCCACATTGTTTATTGGTACTACAGATTCAGAGAATGAAATAATTTCTGTGTGTAATGTTTCCGGTGAAGTCATTCTTGAAACTTTTGGCAAAAAGAAAAGAGAAGTTTTAGCTGAAAATTTATCTCTTTTTCTATCTGAATTAGTCGCTGTATATAATGAGTGATGTAGTCTATAAACCTTTTTCCATGTGAGATATATCTTACAAAAAAGAGTGTGTTTTTTTATCAAAAAGTTGTCACTGATAAAAATAAAATTGATTTATTTAAGTAGAGCAATAAGTTATTAACTTATTGTTTTTATTTATAGTTATGACTCTTTAATAGTTTTGATTCTGTGGGTTGTTTAACTAATCAATTATTGGCATTCTACGTCCACCAACTAAGGGACTGCTTGGTGACCGATAAAATGTAGAGTAATCAAGGACACAGGAAATAGGATATTTCCATTTAATGTGGATACGGACTTAATCACAGGGATAGATAAAAAACGGTCTTGCTTGGATGCACGTGTTGTACAGACAACTATTTTTCTTGTCTAAAAGGAGTTTCGGCTCCTTTTATTTTTTTATTTGTTTTCTGCTATTCCATCCCAATGTTATCCTTATTCGTAAGTTTTATATAAGGGATAAATGATGACACCAGAACAACGCATTTTAGCGAAATTGCTCTTGATTGAAGAAGAGATGAAGAACATTGAGCTATGGCAATTAGAATCTCCTACTGAACAAGCATTTGAAAGTGTTGAGCCTTTCTGTATTGATACAATGAGTGCTCATGAATGGCTACAGTGGGTATTAATTCCAAGATTGTCATCGATGATTGAAAGCGAAATGCCATTACCTAATACATTTGCAATCGCACCTTATTACGAAGAAGCATTTAAAGAAGATAAGAGCCGAGATGTTACTGATTTACTCAATCATTTGCGTGAACTTGACGCAATGTTTAAATCATAAGGCCGATAATGCTAGATATTATTTATCAAGATGAACATCTTGTTGCGGTGAATAAACCTGCGGGTTGGCTTGTTCACCGCAGTTGGCTAGATAGACATGAAACAGTGTTTGTTATGCAGACATTAAGAGATCAAATTGGGCAACATGTTTTCCCTGTGCATCGTCTAGATAGGCCTACTTCAGGTGTTTTATTAATGGCACTTTCTTCTGATGTTGCTAGAGTACTTTCTCAATCTTTTGAACAACATAAAACAGAAAAAATTTATCACGCTGTTGTTCGAGGGTATGTTGAAGAGGCATCTGTTATAGATAGTCCTTTGGTCGAGGAACTCGATAAAATTGCAGATAAATTTGCAACTCAACCCCCACAAATTCAAGATTGCGTAACACATTGCCAGCCATTAGGAACTGTTGAAAAAGAGGTTGCGATTGGGCGCTACCCTACATCTCGATTTAGCCTATTAGAGCTACGCCCTGAAACGGGTCGCAAGCATCAATTACGTCGCCATATGTCTCATATTCGACACCCGATTATTGGTGATACCGCTCATGGTGATTTACGTCAAAACCGTGGTGTTGTAAATCATTTTCAATCTCATCGCTTGATGTTACATGCAAGCCATCTAAACTTAATTCATCCAATTACATTGCAGCCACTTAACTTAACAGCTAAATGGGATCTGCCTTGGCAACACCTTATTAATCAATTTGGTTGGCGTGGATTAAGGCCTGAATTAGAGCAGTATGGTGAAGATTTAGCTCATCATTTTTAATTCCTTTCTTATTTTAAATATTGATTTCAATACGTGACTATCAAGGCTTTTTTACTTAAGTCTTGATGGTTTGCGCAAATTTATAGTCTATTTTAACTATTTGTAAAATATATAATTCTATTAATTGATCTGATCACATGTTTTGAAACGTGACAGCTATCATGTATTCATCAGGCGATTTATTTTATGATGTGAAATAAATAAGACTTATCATTAGATAAGTTTATGAAATAAAGCCCACACTACTTTAAACAAATAAAAACTTACAACATATAAAAACCCACATTCCGGGAGTCTGCTTGATGTTTAAAAACCTATTTGTTGTTTTACAAAAAATCGGAAAGTCCTTGATGTTACCGGTATCCGTACTGCCTATTGCCGGTATTTTATTAGGGGTTGGTTCTGCTGATCTTTCATGGATACCTTCTTCTGTCTCTCAAGTTATGGCAGAGGCTGGTGGTTCGGTTTTCTCTAATATGCCACTTATTTTTGCTATTGGTGTTGCGTTAGGTTTTACCAATAATGACGGGGTATCAGCACTAGCCTCTGTAGTTGCTTACGGTATCATGTCTAAAACCATGATTGTGGTTGCTCCTTGGGTTTTAGGTTTAACTCCAGCAGAAATTGAGGCTCAACACCTTACTGACACAGGGGTGTTAGGGGGGATTATTGCAGGTATTATTGCCGCCTCTATGTTTAACCGTTTTTATCGAATCAAATTACCTGAGTATTTAGGATTTTTTGCAGGAAAACGTTTTGTTCCTATTATTTCAGGATTGATCGCTATTTTTGTTGGGATTATTTTAGCCTTTATTTGGCCTCCTATTGGTACAGCAATCCAGCGTTTTTCTGAATGGGCTGCATATCAAAATCCAGCTGTTGCCTTTGGTATTTATGGTGTTGTAGAGCGTGGATTAGTGCCATTTGGTTTACACCATATCTGGAATGTGCCGTTCCAAATGCAAGTGGGTGAGTACGTAAATAGTGCAGGACAAGTCTTCCACGGTGATATTCCTCGCTATATGGCAGGTGACCCAACTGCGGGTATGTTATCAGGTGGTTTTCTATTTAAGATGTTTGGTTTACCTGCTGCTGCTATTGCGATTTGGCATTCAGCACGCCCTGAGAATCGTGTAAAAGTCGGCGGTATCATGATTTCTGCGGCATTAACTGCCTTCTTAACAGGGATCACTGAACCTATCGAATTCTCATTTATGTTCGTTGCACCTATTCTTTATGTTATTCACGCTATTTTAGCAGGCTTAGCATTTGTTATTTGTATCTTGTTAGGTATGCGTGATGGTACAAGTTTCTCTCATGGATTAATTGACTTTATCGTACTAAGTGGCAACAGCAGCAAACTGTATCTGTTCCCGATTATTGGCATACTTTACGCGATAACTTATTACTCTATTTTCCGCTTTTTAATCGTGAAACTAAATCTGAAAACTCCAGGTCGAGAAGTGGAAGATAAAAATGCGAAACAAGCGGATAAAAGCGCGATGGGGCAATCTTTAGTCACTGCGTTTGGTGGTAAAGACAATATCAGTAGTTTGGATGCTTGTATTACTCGTTTACGTATTGGTGTTAAAGAAATTGAAAAAGTCGATCGTGAAGAATTAAAACGATTGGGAGCAGCTGGTGTGGTGGTTGTTGGCTCAGGTATTCAAGCTATTTTTGGTCCTAAGTCAGATAATCTAAAAACTGAAATGGATGAATACATAAGGTCTTTGGATTCAGGGGAATAATAGGTAGCAACGTTAAATGATAAAAACACCTTTATTTTTATAAATAAAGGTGTTTTTTATATATTATCAACGATGTAAATATAATTATTTTTTAAAATTATTTTTCATCATTCAATAGTATTGTTTCTATCACTTTGAATGAATAGAGAAATAATTGATGAAAATATCCTTTAATGACTTAGTAAATAGTTTGCCTGTAAATCATAAAAAAGAAAATACAAAATTTTTACTTTCGAATGAGATAACGGAATGTTTAAATACATTAACTAAAGATGATTTTTTTGTTTTAGAGGGTAAGGGAAAAGATACAGGGAAAAATATTTATATAGATAAAGCTTTTTTCCATAAAATGGAAAGTGAGCTTATTAATCTCATAAAAGATTATACTAAAGATAATTCATATCATTTGGCGAAGGTTCTTTCAGTGAATGATGTTCATAAAGTTAACTCTCCTCTTATTCGCGAAGATAAGGAATTCTTTTCATTTTTAAATTTAGATTCACTCGGTAATGTGCGAGATTTCATTTCTAAATTAATAAAAAAAACAAATTCTTCTACTCTAAAAGATAATATCTTTAATAAAGATAAATGCCCAACTATACATATGCTTTTTAAAAAAGTATTATTATACAAAGCTGAGATTAAATCATTATCTCAATTAGTTAAAGAGCTTAGTAATAAAACAAGTGAGTTAAACATTGGATGTGAATTACCCTATCAACTAGATAATCAAAATAATATACTTTTAGTTAAGCTTGGGGGGCTAGAGGCTGCTAATTATGATGTTCAATCTAATGACAAGCCTTATCAATACTCAGGTGGATCTAGCAATGGAAACAATAATTTAGAGAAAATAAAAAGTATTATTACAGAATTTGAAATTCATTTTAACTTTCTTAATGAGAATATTAGGCAGTATCATGAAGTAGTAGATAATAGCTGTTTTTTTGAAAGTGTTAAGGGAATTAATGACATTTTCAATTTTATTGATGGTAATGTAATTGAAAATATAAAAAAAATGCATTATAAATGTGATGATTTGCTGTTGTTTAATAATAATTTGGTTAATTCTTTTAATAAAATTAATAGCAATTGTAAAGAATTGAATTCATTTTATCAAAATAACATTTTTAATGTTAATGATGATGTTATTCTAAAATTAGATGTTGATAATTTAGAACACAAACTGAAAAAACTAAAGTCTAATACAGATTTGTTGAAAGGAAAGATAGAGACATTAAATGATTTCTCTACATGCGTCGGTCAGAGCAACAATGAATTTAAAAGTAAGCTTTATTATTTAGAAAATAATAGTAAAAAGATAGTTTGTGATTCAATAATGAATATTAAGGAAAAAACAAATGATTGCTTATCATTATTAGATGGTTTTATACAAAGAAAGGAAACAGGTTTTTTATCTAAGGTATATAAGTTCTTCTTTCCTGAAAAATATAATAAATCTTTGAGTTTATTAACTGATTATAAGAATGAAATTAATAAGATATCATCTTATCTTGAGAGCTATAAAGAAGAAAATGAATATTTATCTGTTCATGATATTGGTTTAATAGTTACATCAAAATTATCTAAAATAAAATATCCTGGAAATTTATTGGGTTATTTATATGGAGAAAATAGAAAGCTTGATAATTTTATTCAGTCTCTTTTTAAAAAGGATGAGTGAATTTGTTTTCTTGAGGATGAATTGAAAATATTATATGTTTAATGTTTAGTTTATAATTTATCAAACAATATTAAGTGGACTAAATATTATGGCTAAAATCGGTATTTTTGTAGGTACAGTTTACGGTAATGCATTAGCAGTTGCTGAAGAGGCTCAACGTATTTTACTTGAACATAAACACCAAGCTAATGTTTATGAAGAAGGTACGCTTGCAGATTGGGAAAAATATTCGACAGTACTTGTGATAACGTCAAGTACTGGGCAAGGTGATCTACCTGATACCATTGCACCTTTATTTTATGAACTGCGTGATAATGTAGGATATCAGCCAAATCTAAGCTATGGCTTGATTGCTTTAGGCGATAGTAGTTATGACTATTTTTGTGGTGCAGGAATGAAATTTGATGAGTTGTTACAGGAGCACCAAGCAAAGCGTATTGGTGAGGTATTAAAAATAGACGGTATGGATGTCGCAGAGCCAGAAGTATTTGCAATAGATTGGATAGAGAATTGGGTTAACCTATTAGATTAAATAGACAATAATCCAATATTTAATTGGTTAATAAAATAATGAATAATATTTTTGATTTTAAAACACCGCTTCTTGCTGTTTTATACAGTAAGTAAGCGGTGTTTTTATAAAACTGACATGCATATTAGCTAAAATTGCCCGTTATTAACGGCGAGTCAGCTTTTCTAAGTCAGCTTCAATTTCAGCAATTTTATTTGCGACAACATGCTCAAGGTGGCGCAAGTCGTCTAGGATTTTATGTTTTAAATCGACTTCTACTTGGTCTTGTTGGCAAATTTGATCTAATTCTTCAATTACATAACGTAAGTTAGTATTGATTTCATTTACTTCTTTAAAGCCTTGTCCTGATTGACCATCAGAAATCGTTTTACGTTGGCGTGGATATTTAAATTTTACGCTTTTTGCAAAGAATTCACCTTTATCTTTGCGAAAATAGATTTTTAAAATATCGTTGTTAGCTTCTTGGCGTAGGGTATAGCGGTCAATATCTTCAGGATGCGGGATCCCTAAATTTTTTAAATTATCGTACATATATTGGCACCTGATAGAAAGATGAGTGAAAGAATAGCGAACAGAATTAATTCTATCCGCTGTTCTTATATTAGTCGATAGTTCTTAACAATTCATTAATACCTACTTTCCCACGTGTCTTAGCATCAACTTTTTTCACGATCACGGCACAGTAAAGGCTGTAGCTTCCATCTTTGGAAGGTAAATTGCCTGACACAACAACAGAGCCTGCTGGAACTCGGCCATAATGTACTTCGCCTGTTTCTCTGTCATAAATTTTGGTGCTTTGACCAATATAAACACCCATTGAAATAACAGCGCCTTCTTCGACAATGACACCCTCAACAATTTCAGAGCGAGCACCAATAAAGCAGTTATCTTCAATAATGGTTGGATTTGCTTGTAGTGGTTCTAACACGCCGCCGATACCAACACCACCAGAGAGATGGACATTTTTACCGATTTGAGCACATGAACCTACCGTTGCCCATGTATCAACCATGCTACCTTCATCGACGTAAGCACCAATGTTGACATAAGATGGCATTAAAACCGTGTTGCGAGCGATATAAGCCCCTTGTCTAACGGCTGCGGGAGGAACAACACGAAAACCTTCTTTTTCAAAACGTGCTTGGTCATAATCAGCGAACTTCATAGGCACTTTGTCAAAATAGCGACTTTCACTGCCATCTATCACTTGATTGTGATTAATACGAAAAGAGAGTAGAACCGCTTTTTTTAACCATTGATGAGTCACCCACTGACCGTCAATTTTTTCCGCGACACGCAGTTTTCCGCTGTCTAGCAGTGCAATAACGCTATTAATAGCATCACGAATATGAGGCTCAACGTTGTTTGGAGTGATATCTGCACGATGTTCGAAGGCGTTATCAATAATAGATTGTAATGCTTGCATCAATAGTATTTCCTATATGTATTGTCGTGGGTTCCTATATTTTATCCTTTGAAACTAGGGCTTTTGTCAACCTTTCTACGACTTCATTCTTCATTTTTTGGTTTAATGCCTTATTTTCACTATCGGTTAATACAAAGAAATCCTCAACACGTTCACCTATTGTGGTTATTCGAGCACCATGCAATGAAAGTGAAAGATCAGCAAAAACTTTACCAATAATTGCTAATAATCCCGGACGATCGCGTGCAAATAGCTCCATATAGGTACGTTTATTATGATTAGAGGCTATAAAATTAATTTTTGTTGGAACGTCAAAATGGCGCAATTTGGCAGGTAATGAGCGAGTTTTGGCATTGGCGTTATAAGGGGCGGATACGACTTGGATAAGAGCGTTGCGGATTGCATTATATCTATCAATCGCCAGTGGTTTACCATTAGGCTCTAACACAATAAAAGTGTCCATAGCCATATTATCGCGGTTAGTAAAAATTTGAGCGTTATGGATACTTAAATTACGTCTATCTAATTCACCTGCAACAGATGCAAAAAGGGAAGGTCTATCAGCACACCAAATAAAGATTTCAGTGCCACCATGTTCGGTTTGTTGACTGATTAGTACCATTGGCTCAGCGCTATTATGCTCAATTAATGCAAGTGCATGCCATGCAATTTGTTCTGGTGTATGCCGTAAAAAATAGTCGGCATGGCAGCGCCCCCAAATTGCTTGCAATTTCTCTTCATCGACTTGTTCCATTCGTAAAATAGTTAGTGCTTGCAAACGATGATGTCGAATACGTTCACGTAAGTCGGGAATAGAGTGCATACCTTGGCGTAACTGGCTTTCTGTTGATAGATAAAGTTCACGTAATAAGCTCTGTTTCCAGCTATTCCACAGACTGCTGTTGGTCGCACAGATATCAGCAACAGTTAAGCACAAAAGATAACGTAATCGGCTTTCATTTTTTACTTCCGATGCAAACTGAAAAATAATGTCAGGATCTTGAATATCGCGTCGTTGCGCGGTGACAGACATAAGTAAGTGATGACTAACAAGCCACTCAACTAAAGCTGATTCTCTCTGATTTAAACCATGTTGCTGAGCAAAATGAGCAACGTCTTGAGCGCCTAATACGGAATGATCACCATGGCGACCTTTGGCAATATCATGAAAGAGTGCAGCTAAACGTAATAATTCAAGTTGAGGCAGTTTGGGGTAAATATCAACACAAAGCGGATGTTTTTCATGGTTTTCATAAGAAGCAAAGCTTTCAAGTTTTTGTAAAACACGAATAGTGTGTTCATCAACGGTGTAGGCATGAAATAAATCAAACTGCATTTGCCCTACAATATTATTCCATTGCGGGAAATAAGCCGCGAGTACACTGTGTTTATGCATTGGGACAAATGCACCAGAAACCGCACGAGGGTGACGTAATATCTGCATAAAAACTTGACGTGCGAGTGGGTACTCACATAACGGCTGTACTAAATGCCGGCGAGCATAACGTAAATGGCGGAGTGTTGTTGAATAAATTCCAGTGATCTCTTTATGCTCAGCCATACGCAAAAAGAGGCGCATAATAGCGATAGGATCATCGAGGAAGCAACTGTCATCAACAACATCAATTAACGAACCTCGTAGCTGAAATTCACTGTCTAATGGACGCGGTTTTACATTAGGTTGCAGAGCAAGAATAGCTTCGTCAAATAGCTGAAGTAACATATCATTTAACTCACTAACACGACGAGTTACGCGATAATAATCCTTCATCATTTTTTCAACAGGCTGATTGCCTTCACCTTCATAATTTAAAAGTTGGGCAACATTGAGTTGTCTATCAAACAAAAGTCGATTGTCATAGCGAGAAAGCACAAGATGGAGAGCAAAACGAATTTTCCATAGTGTGTATTGACACTCTAATAACTCTTGTCCTTCAGCGGGCGTTAAAAAGCCAAAATTTACCATCTCTGAAACTGATGCCGCACCAAAATGGCGATGTGCTACCCAAATCAAAGTGTGGATATCGCGCAGTCCACCGGGGCTACTTTTGATATCAGGTTCTAGATTGTAACTAGTGCTATGATATCGCTGATGTCTTTGCTTTTGTTCTTCAACTTTTGCAGCGAAAAAATCAGGTGATGGCCAAAAACCGGGGCTAAAAATATGATTAATTAATTGCTGGTAAAGCGAGTTATTCCCACAAATAAGGCGAGCTTCTAGTAAGTTTGTTGCAACCGTTAAATCTGAAAGACCTTCTAAAAGACATTCTTCCATGGTTCTAACACTGGCACCAATTTCAAGGCGTACATCCCACAGTAGTGTAATGAGTTTGCTGACTTTATCTTCAGCCTTTGGTGATAAAGGAGCTTCACTTAAAAAGAGAAGGTCAATATCAGAAAGCGGATGTAATTCTTGTCTACCGTAACCACCAACAGCAATGATACTAAGATCAGAATAATCAGATAGCTGTGTAAAGTGCCACAATTGTGTTAAGAGTTGGTCAATGAAATGGCTACGAGCTTGAAGTAATAAAGCCACATCAACATCATGATGAAAAGCATCTGTTAACCAAGACTGAAATTGTTCGATTGATTGCTTCAGCTCAGCACAATTTTGGGTATTTTCTGTCAGCAAAAAAGGGGAAGGGGGCGGTGTTTGAAATGCGTTTTTATTAGTCATTATGCGTCTTCTTTCTCAATGTTTGCTTATGACATTAAGACTAATGTTAAAACGATAACCTGACTAGTGATTCTGCCATTTCACAGCAAATAAAATAAAAAAAGCGACACATCTCGAAAAAATATGTCGCTTTTACATTTTTAGCTAAAGAAGCTTATTCGTTGATTAATACCGCAGAAATAAATGGCTCTTCTTCTTTGCGTAATGTCATGATTTCACAGCCATTATCGGTAACAACTAATGTGTGTTCGTACTGTGCTGACCAACCTCTGTCTTTGGTTTTAACAGTCCAGCCATCTTTCATTGTACGAATACGGTAATCACCAGTGTTTACCATTGGCTCGATAGTGAATGCCATGCCTTTTTGTAACACAACACCGCTATCATCTGCATCATAATGTAGAACTTGAGGTTCTTCATGGAATCCTTCACCAATACCATGGCCGCAATATTCGCGAACAACAGAATAGTCATGACCTTCAACAAATTTTTGAATTGCTTTGCCAAGTTCACGTAAGCGAATGCCCGGTTTAACCATTTTAATGGCAAGGTAGAGGCTTTCCTGAGTGATACGACATAAGCGTTCACCTTGGATTGTTGGTTTACCTACAATAAACATTTTTGAGGTATCGCCATGAAAACCATCTTTAATCACAGTGACGTCAATATTAACGATATCGCCATCTTTAAGGATTTTTTCTTCACTAGGAATACCGTGGCAAATAACATCGTTAACCGAAATACAGACCGATTTAGGAAAACCATGATAGTTAAGACAAGCAGGAATAGCCTGTTGTGCGTTAACAATATGTTCGTGACAAATACGGTCTAATTCAGCGGTGTTTACGCCAGGTTTTACGAACGGTGCGATAATTTCAAGAACTTCTGCCGCAAGACGACCTGCGACGCGCATTTTTTGAATATCTTCTTCTGTCTTGATTACAATAGCCATTTGAGTTCTTCGTCTAGATTAAAAGCCACAATACGAATTAGATAACACGCTTTGTTGTATTCATATTTTGTATTGCAGGTTGAATGAATGATGATGAGAAATAATTCTGATTACCATTTATGATATCAGCAGAAAGTAGGTGTGCCAATAAAGAGGATGTGTGCAATCTGTCTGATATCGAGAATAATGACGAACATTACGCCTTCTTAATCTGATTGTCTTTACATATTGCGCTTTTCTATTTGGTGTTTTTCTAGCAAATTGATATTAGAGCAATATTTATCATCACTGCACTAATCTCGCTTTTTTCTTTGTCTAAATGATGCGTTTTTATGTCAAATAAGGCTGTGGCAATCGTAAGTAATGGTGGTTTCTTAAGGTTATTTATGGTATAAAGCGCGCCGGAGTTCTGTTATTGCATCACACTGTGAGTAATGGCAGTAAATCTGAAACATTCAATTGTGTTAATTACACACACAAATCGGCACATAACGCCGGGGTGCTCTTATGTAAAGGCTAAACCTTTACAGCTGATGAGTCGGTCGTATGGGATTTGTGGACGAAATAACCCCAAATTTAAATTTATAGAGGTCTAAAATGGCAACTGTTTCAATGCGCGATATGCTGCAAGCCGGTGTTCACTTCGGTCACCAAACTCGTTACTGGAATCCAAAAATGAAACCATTCATCTTTGGTGCACGTAACAAAGTTCATATCATTAACTTGGAAAAAACTGTTCCAATGTTCAATGAAGCTCTGGTTGAACTGAACAAAATTGCTTCTCGTAAAGGCAAAATCCTGTTTGTTGGTACTAAGCGCTCTGCCGTTGAAGCTGTTAAAGAAGCAGCAGAAAGCTGTGACCAGTTTTATGTAAACCACCGCTGGTTAGGCGGTATGCTGACTAACTGGAAAACTGTTCGTCAGTCAATCAAACGCCTGAAAGATTTAGAATCACAATCTCAGGACGGTACTTTTGACAAACTGACCAAGAAAGAAGCGTTAATGCGTTCTCGTGAACTTGGTAAGTTAGAAAACAGCCTGGGTGGTATCAAAGACATGGGCGGTTTACCTGACGCTCTGTTTGTTATCGATGCTGAACACGAACACATTGCTATCAAAGAAGCAAACAACCTGGGTATCCCAGTATTTGCTATCGTTGATACTAACTCTGATCCAGATGGTATCGACTTCATTATCCCTGGTAATGACGATGCAATCCGTGCGGTTAAATTATATCTGACCGCTGCAGCTACAGCTGTTCGTGAAGGTCGTTCTCAAGATCTGGCTGTTCAGGCTGAAGAAGGCTTAGTCGAAGCTGAATAATAAGGCATGCTCGTAAGAGCCCTTATTTAACCAGGTATTGCTATATATTGGTTAGGGGGCCTCAATAGGCCCCCTTTACACATCTGCTATGAGAACATCTATGGCTAGCCCATAGAAAAGTCGAGGAAGAAACAAATGTCTGGAATTACCGCTGCATTGGTAAAAGAACTGCGTGAACGTACTGGCGCAGGCATGATGGAATGTAAAAAAGCGCTGGTTGAAGCTAATGGTGATATCGAATTAGCAATCGACAACATGCGTAAATCAGGTCAAGCTAAAGCTGCTAAAAAAGCAGGCCGTGTTGCTGCTGAAGGTATCATCCTTGCAGAAGTTGCTGCTGATGGTAAATTCGGTGCGCTGGTTGAACTGAACTGTGAAACAGACTTCGTTGCTAAAGATGCTGGTTTCATCGCTTTCGGTAAAGAAGTTATGGCTGCTGTATTAGCAGACAAAACTGATGATATCGAGGCTCTGAAAGCTAAATTCGAAGAAGCTCGTACTGCATTAGTTGCTAAAATCGGTGAAAACATCAACATTCGTCGTGTTGCTGTATTAGAAGCTGAAGAATTAGGTACTTACCTACACGGTGCTCGCATCGGTGTTTTAGTTTCAGCTAAAGGCGCTAACGAAGAACTGATCAAACACATTGCTATGCACGTTGCTGCAAGCAAACCAGAATATGTTCGTCCTGAAGATGTTCCTGCTGATGTTGTTGAACATGAGCACCAAATTCAGATGGATATCGCAATGCAATCAGGTAAACCACGCGAAATCGCAGAAAAAATGGTTATCGGTCGCATGAACAAATTCACCGGTGAGATTTCTCTGACTGGTCAGCATTTCGTAATGGATCCAAGCAAAACTGTTGGCGAACTGCTGAAAGAAAACAATGCTGATGTTATCAACTTCGTTCGTTTCGAAGTTGGTGAAGGTATTGAGAAAGTTGAAGCTGATTTCGCAGCTGAAGTTGCTGCAATGAGCAAATAATAACGCTTAGCGTTAACAGAACCGCCTAATGGCGGTTCTGTTTTGTTGTAATCTCCACTGGCTGTTTGCTTTTTTTTGTTAAAAAGAGAAGCTATCTAAAACCTCCAATTAACTAATCTGCTTAGGACAGAACACCATGGCTACCAATGCAAAACCTGTATATCAGCGAATTTTATTAAAGCTGAGTGGCGAAGCCCTGCAAGGCGCAGAAGGTTTCGGTATCGATGCGAGCGTACTTGATCGCATGGCTCAGGAAATCAAAGAACTCGTTGAATTAGGTATACAAGTCGGTGTCGTAATTGGCGGTGGTAACTTGTTCCGTGGCGCGGGTCTTGCTGCGGCAGGTATGAACCGTGTTGTGGGTGACCACATGGGAATGCTCGCGACAGTAATGAATGGTTTAGCAATGCGTGATTCATTGCACCGTGCTTATGTAAACGCGCGTCTTATGTCTGCATTTCCATTGAATGGTGTCTGCGATAACTACAGTTGGGCAGAAGCAATTAGCTTATTACGCCACGGTCGAGTCGTTATTTTCTCGGCTGGTACAGGTAACCCATTCTTTACTACCGATTCTGCTGCGTGTTTACGCGGTATTGAAATTGAAGCTGACGTTGTATTAAAAGCAACGAAAGTGGACGGCGTTTATTCTGCCGATCCAACCAAAGATCCTGATGCAGTACTTTATGAAACACTGACTTATCAGGATGTATTAGAACGTGAATTGAAAGTCATGGATCTTGCTGCATTCACATTAGCCCGAGATCATAATTTACCTATCCGCGTATTCAATATGAATAAACCGGGTGCATTACGTCGGGTTGTAATGGGTGAAAGTGAAGGAACTTTGATTTCTCACGCTTAATACACAGAGACAACGGTATAATTTGGCGTTAACATCTAGAGTACGCCAATTCATTTATGTCGGTATGTTTTTCATATCGACTGGAAGATAACCAGTTCCCAAGGGTTTATAACGTGATTAATGAAATCAAAAAAGATGCTCAAGAACGCATGGATAAAAGCGTTGAAGCACTAAAAAGCCAGATTAATAAAGTTCGTACTGGTCGTGCGTCTCCTGCCCTTTTAGATGGCATTGTAGTTGAATACTACGGAGCGCCAACTCCATTAAACCAAGTTGCTAACGTTGTCGCAGAAGATGGCCGTACACTGGCAATCACTGTATTCGACCGTACTTTAGCTCCTGCCGTTGAAAAAGCAATTATGGCATCAGATTTAGGTTTAAATCCTTCATCTGCTGGTACCATTATCCGTGTTCCACTGCCTCCATTAACTGAAGAACGTCGTAAAGACCTAATCAAAGTTGTTCGTGGTGATGCAGAACAAGGTCGCGTTTCTGTTCGTAATATCCGTCGTGATGCTAACGATAAAGTAAAAGCATTACTGAAAGATAAAGAAATCAGTGAAGATGATGAGCGCCGCTCACAAGATGATATTCAGAAATTAACTGACATGTTCATTAAAAAAATTGATGATGCATTAGCGCTGAAAGAAGCAGAGTTAATGGAATTCTAATTTTTATATCTTTTTTCGATAATGCCGCTTTTTAGCGGCATTATTTTTAACTATTTATTTGAAAATTCGTGCTTAATACCTTCTTTTGTCACATTATTTATTAAAGTTTTCATCTTTAATCCTCATTTACCTCGTCATACTGATATAATTCTCTTTAATTAAAACGTTGTAGACATACTGATTGATTAATAAATGAAACAAATAACTATATTAGGCTCAACAGGATCTATCGGAACTAGCACTCTTTCCGTAATTGAAAATAATCCTGATGAGTATCAGGTTCTTGCTTTAGCCGCAGGAAAAAATGCAGACAAAATGGCGCAACAATGCCTTGCTTTCCAGCCTAAATACGCTGTGATGTCTGATGAAAAAAGTGCAAATCAGCTTAAACAGCTACTCGCTAATACATCTTGTAAAACAGAAATTCTATCTGGGTCTCACTCGATCAATGAAATTGCAGCTCTTGATGAAGCTGATCAAGTCATGTCCGCTATAACAGGTGTTGCAGGATTAAAACCGACACTTGCAGCCATTGAAAAAGGCAAGAGAATTCTGTTAGCAAATAAAGAATCACTGATAACCAGTGGGCGTCTTTTCTTTGATGCAGTTGCTAGATATGGCGCGACAATTTTACCCATTGATAGCGAACATAATGCAATTTATCAAAGCTTACCTAAAGCAATTCAAGAAAACCTAGGTCATGCGTCCTTAGCTGATGAGGGTGTGACAAGTATTCTGTTAACAGGTTCTGGCGGACCATTTCGCTACACACCATTAGAACAGCTGGAAGCAATGACACCAGATCAAGCGTGCGCGCATCCAAATTGGTCTATGGGACGTAAAATTTCAGTTGATTCTGCAACAATGATGAATAAAGGGCTTGAGTATATTGAAGCTCGTTATTTCTTCAATGCTTCTGAAGAAGAAATGGAAGTAATCATTCATCCACAATCTGTTATTCATTCAATGGTTCGTTATCGTGATGGCAGTATTATCGCTCAAATTGGTGAACCCGATATGAGAACGCCAATTGCGTACTCAATGGCTTATCCTCATCGTACTCAATCCGGTGCAAAAGCATTAGATTTCTTTGAGATTCAATCTCTAGAGTTTATTCGCCCTGACTATCAACGTTACCCTTGTTTAGCGCTTGCTATTGAAGCGTCAAAACGTGGGCAAGCGGCAACAACAGTGTTAAATGCAGCTAATGAAGTTGTTGTTGATGCATTTTTACACGAAAAAGTGAAGTTTACTGATATTGCTAAAATTAATCGCAAAGTTGTTGAACATTTTGACCTATCAGAGCCTCAAAGTATTAATGATGTTCTAGAAATTGATAAATTAGCGAGATTAGAAACTCATCAGATAATCACTCAATTTGTATAATGGTGATTATATTTAATATAGGGTGTTTGTTCGTCTTTCTGGCTAATGGTATAGTTGCCGAATCACTAAAGACAATAATGAAAATTAACAGTTCATTACTAAGGCTATTGCTTTAGCAACTTTGAGGCTTTGCCAAAGGCCGTGGGTGACACGGTTTTTTTTTGTGCATAGGTTATCCGAAGAGGACTGTCTGTATCAGTATCAGATTAGCAAAGGGTTAAATTGAGTGAACTTATCCAGTGACGATTCATCCGCATCAAAACCAAAGCATGTTGCTATCATTATGGATGGCAATGGGCGTTGGGCTAAAAAGCAAGGGAAACTCCGAGTAACGGGGCATCGCGCGGGAATTAAAGCAGTTCGGGATGCGGTTAGCTTTTCCGTAAAACACAAAATTGAATCACTAACGTTATATGCATTTAGTAGCGAAAACTGGAATAGACCAGAGCAGGAAGTGAGTTCCCTCATGGAATTATTTGTTTTTGCTTTAGATAACGAAGTGAAGAGCCTACATAAACATAATGTTAAATTGACTGTCATTGGTGATATCAGCCGTTTTAGCCGCCGTTTACAAGACCGAATTAAAAGTTCTGTGGCACTCACTGCAAATAATACAGGGCTTAATTTAAATATTGCAGCTAATTATGGCGGTCGATGGGATATTACTCAAAGTGTAAAACAATTAGCGACATCCCTCGCAAAAGGGGAAATTAATCTCGAAGATATCAATGAAAATGCAATATCTTCACATCTTTGCTTGCATAATCAGCCTGGCGTCGATCTTGTTATTCGAACAGGTGGTGAGCATCGTATAAGTAATTTTCTTATCTGGCAGATTGCTTATGCTGAGCTTTATTTTACACAGGTTTTATGGCCTGATTTTGATGAACAAGTTTTTCAGAATGCACTAGATGCTTTTGCTAAACGGGAAAGACGTTTCGGTGGTACTACATCAGAAACAGATACTATAAATCTGGGAGGATAACTTGCTTAAGTATCGTGTCATCACTGCATTAATTTTAATCCCTATTGTTATTGCTGCACTATTCCTACTTCCTCCAGCAGGTTTTGGATTAGTTATTATCGCAATATCAGGCTTAGCGGGTTGGGAATGGGCACAATTTATTGGCTGGCATTCTCAAGGTAAACGTATTGCGACAGGGATCGGCTTTGCTGCATTGTTACTCGTTATGCAGTTTTCTTTGCCTAATTTTGACCACCTACTCGATACTCCAATGATAAAAAATGGTTTGTGGGCGGGTTTAATTTGGTGGATGGCAGCAATTTTATTAGTTGTAAGTTATCCGAATTCAGCCAATATGTGGAAAAATTCAGTTTTTATTAAGCTATTGTTCGGTATATTGACGATTGTTCCCTTTTATTGTGGCATGATGGCGCTGCGTATGTTGGGTTATAACACTGACACTTATACGGGCGCATGGTGGTTATTGTATGTCATGTTATTAGTTTGGGCTGCTGACTCTGGTGCCTACGCTTTCGGACGCCTAATGGGTAAACATAAAATGGCGCCTAAAGTATCACCGGGTAAAACCCTTGAAGGGTTAGTTGGTGGGTTGATTACGGCAGGTGTTGCATCGTGGTTATTTACTTATTTTGCACCTGTGACTGAAGTACCTAATAACTTGTTATTAATATCTGGCGTTGTTGTTATCGTCTCGGTATTTGGTGATCTAGCAGAAAGCATGTTTAAACGTGTTTCAGGCATTAAAGACAGTAGCCAATTGATACCGGGGCATGGTGGTGTGCTTGATAGAATTGATAGTTTGACTGCGGCTATCCCAGTCTTTGCAGGATTGGTCTTTCTGATTTCTTCTGGCTTTAAACTATAAAGGTAAGTAATGGGTATCCTGTGGAATCTTGCCGCGTTTATTATCGTTTTAGGTATTCTAATTACGGTACATGAGTTTGGACATTTTTGGGTAGCTAGGCGCTGTGGTATCTATGTCGAGCGTTTTTCTATTGGTTTTGGAAAAGCAATTTGGCGAAAAACAGATAAACATGGTACTGAATTTGTTATCGCATGGATACCTTTGGGTGGCTATGTAAAAATGTTAGATGAGAGAGTCGCTGAGGTTGCACCTGAGCGCCGTCATCTTGCATTTAATAATAAAACAGTTGGTCAACGTGCTGCGGTTGTTGCCGCGGGGCCTATTGCCAACTTTTTGTTAGCAATAGTCGCCTATTGGATAGTTTTTATGATAGGTGTTCCTGCATTAAAACCTATAATTGCAGACATTCGTCCGAATTCTATCGCAGAACAAGCAAAATTAACGCCTGGGATGGAACTAAAATCCGTTGCAGGTATCGAAACGCCTGATCAGAATGCAGTTCGTTTAGCATTAGTCAGTAAAATTGGTGCCAAAGAGGTTTCATTCGTTGTTTCAGATCCTAATTCTCTTTCTGAGAGTGAGAATATACTGAATTTACAACAGTGGAGTTTTGATCCTGAAAAACAAGATCCTATCTTGTCCCTAGGAATAATGCCTGTTGGCGCGCGATTAGACTCAAAAATTATTGAGGTTACGGTAGGTTCTGCTGCTGAAAAAGCGGGTTTACAGGCAGGGGATCGTATCGTTAAAGTTGATGGTCAGCCAATTGATACATGGCATCCATTTACTTATTTCGTTCGACAAAGTCCAAATAAAGCTTTGGAACTTCTTGTTGAACGTAACGGCTCGTCGTTGATGCTGAATGTTACACCGACAGCTGTTGCACTGAAAGATGGCACTGAAATAGGGCAAGTTGGTGCGCAATTACAAATATTACCTCCTGATGAGCAATATTTGATAATGCAGCAATACAACCCATTTTCGGCGCTCTATGAAGCATCTGATAAAACATGGCAGTTGATGGGTTTAACTGTCAAAATGATTGGCAAGTTAGTCGTAGGTGACGTCAAATTAACTAACCTTAGTGGGCCTGTTTCTATCGCGAAAGGCGCTGGAATGTCCGCTGATTCTGGTTTTATTTATTATTTGATGTTTATGGCGCTTATCAGTGTCAATTTGGGGATCATTAACTTGTTTCCCCTGCCTGTCTTAGATGGTGGGCACCTGCTTTTCCTGGTTATCGAGAAGATAAAGGGAGGGCCGGTATCTGAGCGTGTACAAGATTTCTGTTATCGTATTGGTATTATGGCACTGATGCTTTTAATGGGACTTGCACTTTTCAATGATTTCTCTCGCTTATAATTGGTAAGCAGAGACCGGTTAGGAAAACACAAAACAACGATGGCGATGAAAAAGTTGCTTATAGCGTCGCTGCTGCTGGGCAGCGCCACTGCATACGGTTCAGACGGATTCGTAGTTCAGGACATTCAATTTGAAGGTCTTCAACGCGTCGCCGTTGGTGCAGCATTACTGAACATGCCTGTCCGGGTTGGAGACTCGGTCGGTAATGATGATATCAGCCGAACTATCCGCTCATTATTTGCGACAGGAAACTTTGATGATGTTCGTGTCCTGCGTGACGGAAATACTCTGATTGTTCAAGTAAAAGAGCGTCCAACTATTGCCAGCATTACTTTCTCTGGTAATAAAGCAATCAAGGAAGAGATGCTAAAACAGAACCTTGATGCTTCTAACATTCGTATCGGCGAAACACTCGACCGTACAATGCTAGCGAATATCGAGAAAGGGCTTGAAGATTTCTATTATAGTGTTGGTAAATATAATGCAACTGTAAAAGTGGTTGTTACACCTCTTCCTCGTAACCGTGTTGACTTAAAACTCGTGTTTGCAGAGGGTGTTTCAGCAACTATTCAGCAAATCAACATTGTTGGTAATAAAGCGTTTTCTACTGCCGAGCTCGTTAACCGCTTCCAATTACGTGACGATGTTCCTTGGTGGAACTTAGCGGCTGATGAAAAATATCAGAAGCAAAAACTGGCTGGTGACTTAGAGACATTAAGAAGCTTCTATCTTGATCGTGGTTATGCACGTTTTGATATTGAATCGACGAATGTCAGTTTAACGCCAGACAAAAAAGGAATTTACATTACCATTAACCTGAAAGAAGGTGACAAATACACAGTAGAAAATACTGAAATCAATGGTAATACGGCGGGCTACACTAAACAAATTGAAGAGCTTATCGAAATTGCACCGGGCTCTCTTTATAATGGTGCGCAAGTAACTAAAACAGAAAATGATATTAAAAATCTGTTAGGTCGTTATGGATATGCTTATCCTCGCGTTATGACAAACCCTGAAATTAATGATGAAAATAAAACTGTAAAACTGCATGTAAACGTAGATGCAGGAAACCGTTTCTATGTTCGTCAAGTACGTTTTGCGGGTAATGACATCACTAAAGACTCTGTTTTACGCCGTGAAATGCGTCAAATGGAAGGTGCGTGGTTAGGCAGCGATTTAGTTGAACAAGGTAAAGAGCGTTTAAATCGTTTAGGTTATTTCGAAACGGTTGAAACAGAAACTCAGCGTATTCCAGGTTCTCCTGATCAGGTTGATATCGTTTATCGCGTAAAAGAGCGTAACACGGGTTCTCTTAACTTTGGTGTCGGTTTCGGTACTGAAAGTGGTGTGAGCTTCCAAGTGGGTGTTACTCAAGATAACTGGTTAGGTACAGGTAACGCAGTCGCTATTAATGCGAGTAAAAATGATTACTCAACTTACGCAGAATTATCTGTTACTGACCCATACTTTACCGTTAATGGTGTGAGTTTAGGTGGTCGAGTTTTCTATAATGACTTCCGTGCTAATGATGCTGATTTATCAGGTTATACCAATAAATCTTATGGTGTAGATGGTACGCTAGGCTTCCCAATTAATGAATATAACTCAGCACGTCTTGGCTTAGGCTATACTCACAATGGTCTGTCACGTATGGAACCTCAGGTTGCAATGTGGCGTTACCTAGAAAGTATGGGTGAAAACCCAGGTTTTGATAAACGTGAATCGTTTAATGCTGATGACTATAGTGTTAGCCTTGGTTGGACATTCAATAACTTAAACAAAGGTTTCTTCCCAACATCTGGTGTGAGAAGTAACTTAAGTGGACGTGTGACTGTACCGGGCTCTGACAACAAGTACTATAAAGTGACTTGGGACGGTATGGCGTATTATCCAATTGATGAAAAAGAATCTTGGGTAACGCTATTTAAAGGTCGTTTAGGCTACGGTGATGGTTTAGGTGGTAAAGAATTACCATTCTATGAAAACTTCTATGCCGGTGGTTCTGGTACAGTTCGTGGTTTCCGTTCAAATAATATCGGTCCTAAAGCGATTTATCTGCAGAAAAATGCAGACGGTACTGTAACACCAAAACCGGGCGAGCCATCTAGCGATGCTATCGGTGGTAACGCAATGGCTGTGGCAAGTTTTGAGCTGATTACACCAACGCCATTTGTAGATGATAAATACTCATCTTCAGTCAGAACATCTCTGTTTGTTGATGCAGGTACAGTATGGGATACCAACTGGAGTAGCACTAACTCAGCTTGGACAGCAGGTATGCCAGATTATAGTCGTGCAAGTGATATACGTGTTTCGACCGGTGTTGCGTTACAATGGTTATCTCCTTTAGGTCCGTTAGTATTCTCTTATGCTAAGCCGATAAAAGATTACGAAGGCGATAAATCAGAGCAATTCCAGTTTAATATTGGTAGAACGTGGTAGCGATGTAAGTAAAGTTGATGCCTGATTCACAATGCTGAAAAAGGCATCCGATTTCTGACAAAAAATTATTTTTGGTTTTAAGGAGTTTAATCGTGAAAAAATTGTTATGTGCCGCTGCCCTAGGAATGGCATTGACCATGTCAGCAGGTGTTCAAGCCGCAGATAAAGTAGGTGTTGTGAACATCGGTCAAGTTCTCCAACAAATTCCTAACCGTGATGCGGTAGAGAAACAATTGGAAAATGAATTCAAATCACGTGACACTGAATTGCAGAACTTAGGTAAAGCACTACAGACCGCTGTTGAGAAATATCAAAAAGATGCACCAACTATGAATGCAACACAACGTGCAAATACAGAGAAAGATCTGGTTGCCAAACGTGAAGCATATGCACAAAAAGCACAAGCTTTTGAGCAAGACTTTAGCCGTCGTCAAGCTGAAGAACGTAACAAAATCATGAAACGTGTATTAGACGCTGTTGATGCAGTAGCGAAGAAAGAAGGCTATGATGTGATCCTTGACGCTAACACTGTACCTTATTTCGCAGATGGTAAAGATATTACTGCTCAGGTTCAAAAACAGGTTAAATAATAGATGTTTTCAATTCGATTAGCTGATCTTGCTCAGCAGTTGAATGCACAGTTACACGGCGATGGTGATATCACTATCGCCGGTCTTGCTTCAATGAGCCTAGCAAATAGCGAACAAATTACATTTCTTTCTGATAGTCGCTATCGTGAAAAATTAAGTGAATGTCAGGCTGCTGCCGTTGTATTAACAGAGGCTGATCTTCCATTTTGTCCCGTAGCCGCACTTGTGGTGAAAAACCCTTATCTTGCCTATGCTCAAATGGCACAGATTATGGATACAACACCGCAGCCAGCAGAGGATATTCACCCAAGTGCTGTTATTTCTCCTGACGCTAAGTTAGGAAAGAATGTATCAGTGGGTGCAAATGCCGTTATCGAATCTGATGTTATCCTTGGTGATAATGTTGTGATTGGTGCCGGTTGTTTTGTGGGTAAAAAAGCACATATTGGCGATAATAGCCGTTTATGGGCAAATGTATCTGTTTATCATGAGGTTATCATTGGTAAAGATTGTCTGGTTCAATCAGGTACTGTGATTGGTTCAGATGGTTTTGGTTATGCTAATGAACGTGGTAATTGGATTAAAATTCCACAATTAGGTTCAGTGGTAATTGGTGATCGCGTTGAAATCGGTGCATGTACTACAATCGACCGAGGCGCATTAGATAACACAGTTATCGGTAATGGTGTTATCATTGATAACCAGTGCCAAATCGCACATAACGTCATTATTGGTGATAATACCGCTGTTGCTGGTGGTGTCATCATGGCGGGCAGCCTGAAAATAGGTCGCTATTGTATGATTGGTGGAGCAAGTGTTATCAATGGTCATATGGAAATCTGTGATAAAGTCACGGTAACAGGTATGGGAATGGTAATGCGTCCTATCACTGAGCCGGGTGTTTATTCTTCAGGAATTCCGCTGCAATCGAATAAAGCATGGCGTAAAACCGCAGCACTTGTGTTGCGAATTGATGAAATGCAAAAAAGGCTCAAGTCGCTTGAACGTCAAGTAGAAAGTAGCGACAAGTAACAATATACGTCATTGACGAATGTTACCCATTTTGCGACCTGCGGGTTAACTCACTTTTTGAGTCACAGCAGGTCGTGTCATTATTAATTAGACTCAGTTTTATTAGACAGGAAGAGTATTGCAATGAGTGAGAATCATACTCTGCAAATCGAAGAAATTTTAGATTTACTTCCACACCGTTACCCATTCTTATTGGTTGATCGTGTCCTTGATTTTGAAGAAAAGAAATTTCTAAGAGCAGTAAAAAATGTATCTTTTAATGAGCCTTTCTTTCAAGGTCACTTTCCAGGAAAACCAATTTTCCCGGGCGTACTGATCCTCGAAGCCATGGCACAGGCAACGGGTATTTTAGCATTCAAAAGCGTAGGAAAGCTGGAACCTGGTGAACTCTACTATTTTGCTGCTATTGACGGTGCTCGCTTTAAACGTCCTGTCTTACCTGGGGATCAAATGATCCTAGAGGTAGAATTCATTAAAGAACGTCGTGGTGTTGCTCGCTTTAAAGGCGTCGCTAAAGTTGATGGGGAAATTGCTTGCGAAGCTGAAATGATGTGTGCTCGCCGCCGTGAGGTCTAGCCTATGATAGATAAATCCGCAGTAATTCACCCTTCCTCAATTATTGAAGAGGGTGCGGTAATTGGTGCTAATGTTCGCATTGGCCCTTTTTGTGTCATTGGTGCTAATGTTGAGATTGGTGAAGGAACTGACATCAAATCTCACGTTGTTATCAATGGGCACACACGCATTGGTCGAGATAATCAGATCTATCAATTTACTTCTATTGGTGAAGTTAATCAGGATCTGAAATATCGAGGTGAACCAACGCAAGTGATTATTGGTGATCGAAACCTTATTCGTGAAAGTGTGACTATCCATCGTGGAACAACCCAAGGTGGTAATATCACAAAAATTGGTAACGATAACTTACTGATGATTAATACCCACGTCGCACATGATTGTATCATTGGCGATCGTTGTATTATTGCAAATAACGGCACTCTGGGTGGTCACGTCACGTTAGGTGATTTTGTGATTATCGGTGGTATGAGTGCAGTTCATCAGTTTTGCCAAATTGGCTCTCACGTGATGGTCGGTGGATGTTCAGGTGTGGCACAAGATGTACCTCCTTTTGTTATTGCACAAGGAAACCACGCAACCCCTTATGGGCTGAATATTGAAGGATTAAAGCGCAGAGGTTTTGCTAAAGAAGATCTTCATGCAATCCGTAATGCTTACAAAGTGCTCTATCGTAATGGTAAAACACTGGAAGAAGCGCGTGAAGAAATTGGACAATTAGTTGCTGATAATAATAATCCGCACGTCAAATTGTTCAGTGATTTTCTGGAAAACTCAGCAAAATCTAACCGCGGTATCATTCGCTAATTAGGATATGACCTTGTCAGGCCAATTATCTACTACTCAGCGTCCGTTAGTTATCGGCTTAGTTGCTGGTGAAACGTCCGGTGATATCTTGGGCGCGGGATTAATCCGCGCTCTAAAACAAATGCATCCCAATGTCCGCTTTGTCGGTGTTGCTGGACCTCTTATGCAAGCTGAAGGTTGTGAAGCTTGGTATGAAATGGAAGAGCTTGCCGTCATGGGGATCGTTGAAGTTCTTGAACGATTACCTCGCTTATTAAAGATCAGAAAAGATCTCACTCAACGATTCTCAGAATTAAAGCCTGATGTTTTCGTGGGGATCGATGCACCTGATTTTAATATCACCCTTGAAGGTCGTTTAAAGCAAAAAGGGATCAAAACTATTCACTATGTCAGTCCATCTGTATGGGCTTGGCGTCAAAAACGTGTTTTCAAAATTGGTAAAGCGACAGATCTTGTCTTAGCTTTTCTGCCTTTTGAAAAAGCGTTTTATGATAAGTATCAGGTTCCTTGTCGTTTTATTGGTCACACAATGGCTGATGCCATAGCCTTAAATCCAGACAAAAAGGCGGCTCGTGAACATTTAGGGATATCTGAAGAAACTCCTTGTTTAGCACTTCTTCCTGGTAGTCGTCATGCTGAAGTTGAGATGCTAAGTGCTGATTTTATAAAAACAGCCCAGTTACTAAAACAGCAAATTCCCTCTCTTCATATTGTTGTGCCATTAGTTAATGCCAAGCGACGAGCCCAATTTGAACAGATACATCAAAATGTGGCGCCAGAACTTGAGATACAACTTCTCGATGGGCAAGCAAGAGAAGCAATGACTGCGAGTGATGCGACTTTGTTAGCATCAGGTACAGCTGCATTAGAATGTATGCTCACAAAATGCCCAATGGTTGTTGGCTATCGCATGAAACCATTTACTTTCTGGTTAGCAAAACGATTAGTTAAAACGCCTTATGTCTCGTTACCTAACTTGTTAGCTGGTCGAGAAATTATCAAAGAATTATTGCAAGAAGAGTGCGAGCCTTCGGCATTAGCACAACAGCTTTTACCTCTTTTGACTGATGAAGAAAAAGTACGTCAATTAAAAGAGATATTTTTACAGCTACATAGCGCCATTCGTTGTAATGCGGATGAGCAAGCAGCAAATGCAGTATTAGAATTGGTAGAGAAATAATGGAATTTGTATATCCAAAAGCAAATCTTATTGCTGGAGTTGATGAAGTTGGTCGAGGTCCATTAGTGGGGGCAGTGGTTACTGCTGCCGTTATTCTTGATCCGGCAAATCCAATTGAAGGGTTAACAGACTCCAAAAAGCTAACAGAAAAAAAGCGTAATGCCCTTTATGACGAAATAAAAGAAAAAGCATTATGTTGGGCGATAGGTCGTGCAGAGCCTGAAGAAATTGATGAATTAAATATCCTTTGGGCAACTATGAAAGCAATGGAACGTGCTGTTGCGGGATTATCAATAACACCTGATATGGTTTTAATTGATGGTAACCGTTGCCCTAAATTACCTATGGCCTCTCAAGCGGTTATAAAAGGTGATAGTTTAGTTCAAGAAATTAGTGCGGCTTCTATACTTGCTAAAGTGACTCGTGATAGAGAAATGGAAGAGTTAGATAAGCTTTACCCTGATTATGGTTTTGCTAAACATAAAGGGTATCCAACTGTTTTCCATATGGAAAAACTAGCCTTATTAGGGGCAACACCCTATCATCGAAAAAGTTTTGCGCCTGTAAAACGTGCTTTAAATTTAAAGTAATCCACAGAGTAATTAAACACTATGGCAGATCCTCGTTTTATCCATCTTAGGGTACACAGCGATTATTCAATGATCGATGGATTGGCAAAAACAGGGCCTCTTGTGAAGAAAGTGGCTTCGCTGGGAATGCCTGCTTTTGCGATTACTGATTTCACTAACTTGTGTGGGCTAGTGAAATTTTATGGTGCTGCACATGGTGCAGGCATTAAACCTATCATTGGTGCAGATGTTTACCTTGAAACAGAATTATTAGGTGATGAATATGCTCATCTCACTATTCTTGCACGCAATAATGTAGGATACCAAAACCTCACTTTACTGATTTCAGAAGCTTACAAACACGGCTACGGCGCTGCTGGACCGACGATTAAACAAGAGTGGTTAACAACCTATAAAGAAGGGCTCTTGTTACTTTCAGGCGGTAGAATGGGGGATGTAGGTAAGTTCCTACTTCGTGGTAATCGAGCTTTAGTCGATCAATGCCTTGAGTATTATCAAACTCATTTCCCTGATAGTTATTACCTAGAACTGATCCGTACAGGTCGTACTGATGAGGAAACTTATCTTCATGAAGCTGTTGCACTGGCTTCTGAAAAAGGTCTGCCTGTCGTTGCAACCAATGATGTTTGCTTTCTTGATAGTGATGATTTTGATGCACACGAAATTCGTGTCGCAATTCATGATGGTTTTACATTATCTGATCCTAAGCGTCCTAAGAACTATAGCCCTCAGCAATATATGCGCACAGAAGAAGAAATGTGTGAATTATTTGCTGACATACCCGAAGCATTAGAAAACAGTGTTGAAATCGCTAAACGCTGTAATGTCACGATCCGCTTAGGGGAATACTTCCTTCCACAATTCCCAACTGGGGATATGAGTACAGAAGATTTCCTCGTCAAAAAATCACAAGAAGGTTTGGAAGAGCGTTTAGCTTTTTTATTTCCAGATCCTGAAGAGCGACAAAAAAGACGTCCTGAATATGATGAGCGTCTTGATATCGAGCTGAAAGTGATTAACCAGATGGGATTCCCTGGTTACTTCCTCATCGTGATGGAGTTTATTCAGTGGTCTAAAGATAATGGTGTTCCTGTTGGTCCTGGACGAGGTTCAGGTGCCGGTTCACTAGTGGCTTACTCACTGAAAATCACGGATCTCGATCCTCTTGAGTTTGACTTGCTTTTCGAACGTTTCCTTAACCCTGAACGTGTTTCGATGCCTGACTTTGACGTCGATTTCTGTATGGAAAAACGCGATAGAGTTATCGATCACGTTGCTGAAATGTACGGTCGAGATGCAGTATCTCAGATCATTACGTTTGGTACGATGGCGGCGAAAGCGGTTATTCGAGATGTTGGTCGTGTTTTAGGGCACCCTTACGGTTTTGTTGATAGAATCTCAAAACTTGTCCCTCCTGATCCGGGTATGACGCTAGAAAAAGCGTTTGCTGCCGAACCTCAATTACCTGAAATTTATGAAGCCGATGAAGAGGTTAAATCTCTTATTGATATGGCTCGTAAATTAGAAGGGGTAACACGTAATGCGGGTAAACATGCTGGTGGTGTTGTTATTTCACCAACAAAAATTACCGATTTTGCGCCACTCTATTGTGATGCCGAGGGAAATAACCCCGTTACACAATTTGATAAGAACGACGTTGAGTATGCTGGTCTTGTTAAATTTGACTTCTTAGGTTTAAGAACACTAACCATTATTAACTGGGCATTAGAGATGATTAATGCCCGGCGTGCTAAAAAGTCACTCGAACCTGTTGATATTGCGGCGATCCCATTAACGGATCAGCGTAGCTTTGATATGTTGCAGCGTTCAGAAACAACTGCGGTATTCCAGTTGGAATCTCGCGGTATGAAAGATCTTATCAAACGCCTACGTCCTGACTGTTTTGAAGATATGATTGCACTTGTTGCCCTATTTCGCCCAGGGCCATTACAGTCAGGTATGGTGGATAACTTTATCGACCGTAAACATGGTGTTGAAGAGATTTCATATCCTGATGTTAAGTGGCAACATGAAAGTTTACAGCCCGTTTTAGAACCAACCTATGGTGTTATCTTATATCAAGAACAAGTTATGCAAATCGCACAGGTTCTTGCGGGATATACATTAGGTGGCGCGGATATGTTACGACGCGCAATGGGTAAGAAAAAGCCTGAAGAGATGGCAAAGCAACGTTCTGTTTTTGAAGATGGTGCTATCAAAAACGGCGTCGATGGTGAGCTTGCTATGAGGATCTTTGACTTGGTGGAGAAATTCGCCGGTTATGGATTTAACAAATCACACTCAGCAGCGTATGCATTAGTTTCTTATCAAACATTATGGTTAAAAGCCCACTATCCAGCTGAATTTATGGCTGCTGTAATGACGGCAGATATGGATAACACTGAAAAAGTAGTGGGATTGGTTGATGAATGTTGGAGAATGGGCTTAAAGGTTCTTCCTCCTGATATTAATAGCGGTCTTTATCATTTCCACGTAAATGATGAAGGCGAAATCGTTTATGGTATTGGTGCCATTAAAGGTGTGGGTGAAGGTCCGATTGAAGCAATTGTAGAAGCGCGTCAGCAAGGCGGTCACTTTAAAGATATTTTTGATCTCTGTGCTAGAACAGAAACGAAAAAATTGAATCGCCGAGTGATGGAAAAACTGATAATGTCAGGCGCATTCGACAAACTGGGGCCTCATCGTGCTGCTTTGATGTCTTCATTAGAAGATGCATTAAAAGCTGCAGATCAACATGCTAAAGCTGAAGCAATAGGGCAATCGGACATGTTCGGTGTGTTAGCTGAAGCTCCTGAACAAGTTGAGCGCTCTTATGCCAATATCCCTAAATGGCCAGACCAAGTCGTTTTAGAAGGTGAGCGAGAGACTTTAGGTTTATATTTAACAGGTCATCCGATCACTCGTTATTTAAAAGAAATTGAACGATATGCGGCAGGAACACGTCTAAAAGATTTAGTACCAACACCTCGTGGTCAAATGGTGAAGGTAGCAGGCTTAGTACTTGCTTCTAAAGTGTTTACAACGAAACGTGGAAATCGGATCGGCGTTTGTACCTTAGATGATCGTTCAGGTCGCTTAGAAATTATGTTATTTTCTGATGCATTGGATAAATACCAACATTTATTAGAACAAGACAAGATTTTAATTGCTACTGGGCAGGTCAGCTTTGATGATTTCAATGGTGGGCTTAAAATGACAGTCCGCGAACTTATGGATATCAACGAAGCTCGTGAAAAATATGCACGAGGACTTGCTATCTCATTATCGGACAGGCAAATTAATGAGCAATTATTAAATCGTCTTCGCGACGTTTTAGAACCTCATCGTTCAGGCACGATACCGGTTCACCTTTATTTTGAAAAGCATGATGCCTGTGCACGTTTACGATTTGGTGCGACTTGGCGTGTAACGCCAACAGATATGCTTTTAACGGATCTGCGAACTCTGCTGGGTAATGAGCAGGTAGAATTAGAATTTGACTAAAATAGGAATGTTATGAGTCTTAATTTTCTGGATTTTGAACAGCCAATTGCCGAGTTAGAAGCGAAAATTGATTCGCTAACCGCAGTTAGCCAACATGATGAAAAAATTGATATTAATATCGATGAAGAAGTTTCACGCTTAAGAGAAAAAAGCCTAGAGCTAACGCGTAAGATTTTTTCTGATCTTGGTGCATGGCAAGTTGCACAACTTGCACGTCATCCATTAAGACCTTACACACTGGATTATATTCATCGTATCTTTACTGACTTCCAAGAATTAGCAGGCGATCGTGCTTATGCTGATGATAAAGCTATTGTTGGTGGTATCGCGCGTTTAGATGGTCGTCCTGTTATGGTTATTGGGCACCAGAAAGGACGCGAAACAAAAGAGAAAATCCGCCGTAATTTTGGTATGCCAGCGCCGGAAGGCTATCGTAAAGCGCTTCGTTTAATGGAAATGGCACAACGTTTTAATCTTCCTATTATCACCTTTATTGATACTCCGGGTGCTTATCCGGGAGTGGGTGCAGAAGAGCGTGGTCAATCAGAAGCAATCGCACGTAACTTACGTGAAATGTCACGCTTTGGTGTGCCAATCATCTGTACTGTTATTGGTGAAGGTGGTTCTGGTGGTGCGTTAGCCATTGGTGTTGGCGACAAAGTGAATATGCTGCAATACAGCACTTATTCTGTTATTTCACCAGAAGGTTGCGCATCTATCCTTTGGAAAAGTGCAGACAAAGCACCATTAGCTGCTGAAGCGATGGGCATCACTGCAAACCGTTTAAAAGAGCTTAAGTTAATTGATACGGTTATTCCTGAGCCTTTAGGTGGCGCACATCGTCACCATGATGAAATTGCAGCGTCTTTAAAAGCACAAATTAAATCTGATTTAGAAGAGTTAGATGCATTTGACTCTGAAGAGTTAACAAACCGTCGTTACCAACGTTTAATGGAATACGGTTACTGCTGATAGTGTGATGCTATTTAAAAATAAAAGAGAGCCTCATGTTGATAACATGAGGTTTTTTTTATCCCTAGAACTATCTCTTCCTAAGACAATAAAATCAAGTGATATTAACTGTAATATATTATATATCAATGTGTTAAGTCGATCTCAAAAACAATATTAATTTACTTTTTCACTAAAAGAATAATAAGTCGTATCTATTATTTTATAGAGTCATTTACTTCTTTTATGAGGAAAAAGCGATGATATCGTTTAATGGTAAAGTTGGAATTATTACAGGCGGTAATAGTGGTATTGGTTTAGCTTCTGCGGAAAAGTTTTTATCCTTAGGTGCATCAGTTGTTATCACTGGCAGTAATTTAGCTCGAGGGCAAAAAGCAGAAAAATACCTAAAAGAGAAAGGGCTTTTAGGTGAATTTATACAAATGGATGTGAAAAGCGAAAAAGAGAACGAACAACTTATTGATTATGTCGTAAATAAATATGGACGATTGGATTTCATCTTTGCTAATGCTGGTGTTTTAACTGATAACATCGCAGATAAATTAGAGTATGAAAAATGGAAAGGAGTATTAGATGTTAACCTTAATGGACTCTTTCTGATTAATCGTGCAGCAATTCAATATTGGCTGAAAAATCAATTATCAGGTGCGATTGTTAATTGTAGTTCGATTTGTTCCTTTGTTGGTCAACATGAATTTCCTGCCTATTGTGCATCAAAAGGCGGTGTTAAATTATTGACACAAACACTTGCTATTGATTATGCAAGCAAAGGTATTCGTGTTAATGCGGTTTGTCCGGGATATATCGATACACCTTTATTAGATGGTCGTGAGCTAGATAAGCAAAAGCTAGCGACGCTACATCCTATTGGTCGCCTCGGTACACCAGAAGAAGTCGCTAATGTTGTGGTGTTTTTAGCTAGTGATGCCGCGTCGTTTGTTACCGGAGCTTCTTATTTAGTAGATGGTGGTTTTACTGCCTAACGCTATTTTTAATATAAAGCAGAATAATCACTATTCTGCTGATTTTTTATTTATCTCTTACTTCTATTCTTTACTGTCTTTTTTGTTTAAACGCTTTATTATCAAAAATACAATTTTAACAATAAATCAACTATTTTGGTTTTTATATGGCATTTTCAATTACCATAAGATCTCTTATCTACGCATTGTTATGTGTGTTGATTTGGAGTTTTATTCCCGTTATTTCTCGTATAGGGCAAGCTTCTTTAGACAGTTTTCAATTTTTATTCTGGTCCAATGTTTTCTCAATGATTGCAGTTATTCTCACTGCACTTTTTATGAAGAAAACACCAACACAATTATTTATTTTGTCTAAATCGACCTATTGGAAAGTGTTTATTCTTGGTGGGTTAGATTGTCTATTCTATTTATTGCTCTATTACGGTTACACATTAGAGAATGGCATTGCGGTATTGGTGATACAGTATAGTTGGCCATTATTAATTATTGGATTATCGGTTATTTTACTGAAGGATAGGCTGACTTTAGGGCAAATCATTGGGGTTATTTTAGGTTTTATTGCCGTTATTATCACCTTCACCAAAGGAAATATTACATCAATTGCTGTCGATAATCCTCAAGCCTTATTACTCGTTTTTGCTGGTGCCTTTTGTTTTGCATTAATGTCTGTACTTTCCAAACAATTCTCACTCGATGCTTACATGAGTACGGTATGGTTGTTTGTTTTTTCAACACTTATTTCATTGATCCTAATGTGGATGTTTAGTGAGTTTAAACTACCAGATGCTCCATCTTGGCTCCCTGTCATTTTAAATGGTGTATTAATCAACGGTGTCTCTTATATTTTATGGTTTAAAGCCATGAACAGTGGTGAGTCGACTAAAATAGCTTCTGTTGTTTTCCTTTCGCCTGTGCTTTCAATGATTTGGTTAGTCGTTATATTTCACGATCCTTTTGTTATTGCTTATGCAGTAGGGCTAGGTTTGGTATTAATTGCAGGAATACTTTGTATTCGTGCAAAATCAGGTAGAAAAGCTTAACATAATCATCTGAATTCACTGATAAATGACGATACGATGAAACAGGAATACGGCTTACTCCTTAAAGAAATCAAACAACAAATTGATCCTTACACTAAAATTTTGGTGGGTTTTAGTGGTGGAGTAGATTCCACAGTTTTATTACAAGGGCTTGTACGTTTACGTGATGAATTCCAATTACCTTTAGAATTAACGGCTATCTATATTCATCATGGATTAAACATCAAAGCAGATGAGTGGCTTGCTCATTGTGAACAATGTTGTCAGCAATGGAGTGTTGATTTTATCAGTGAAAAAGTGAATGTAGATCCTAAAGAAGGCGGTCTTGAAAATGGTGCAAGAGAGGCGCGTTACCAAGCCTTTCGTCGATATTTACAGCCACAACAAGTGCTAGTGACTGCTCAACATCAAGATGATCAAGCCGAGACCTTTTTACTGGCTTTAAAGCGAGGCAGCGGCCCTGCTGGGCTTTCTTCAATGCCAGCAAAAATGGCATTTGAAAATGGCTATTTACTTCGACCATTACTCAATATTACGCGTGAACAAATCGAATCTTATGCTACTGAACAAGGGTTAGATTGGATAGAAGACGATAGTAATCAAGATGACCGCTATGATCGCAATTTTTTACGGTTGCGAGTTATGCCCTTATTGGCTCAACGATGGCCTCACTTTTCACAAGCGGTGACTCGAAGTGCGGCATTGTGTGGAGAACAAGAAGCACTACTAGATGAACTATTAGATTCTGAACTTAATGCCTTAATGGACAGTGATCATAGTTTAGATATCAATCAATTGGCTCATTGTAGTGTTATCAAGCGAAATGCTTTATTGAGGCGCTGGTTTGCTGAACACAATAAGACCATGCCATCAAGACAACAAATTTTACGATTATGGCAAGAGGTCGCTTTAGCCAAAGAAGATGCTGAGCCTCGATTACAATTTTATCAAGATGAAGTTAGACGCTATAAACAGCGTCTTTATCTAGTTCCAATCATTAAAGAGCCTGTTGGACACATTATTGAGTGGCAGCTCAATGAGCCTTTGTATTTACCTAATGGATTAGGGGCTTTATCACTCGTTGCCGAAACAGGAAAAAATACCGTTAGAGCGCCTTCAAGTGATGAAAAAGTCACAGTGCGTTTTGGTTTAACACAAGCATCTCTGCGTATTGTAGGGCGAGAGCACGCTCGACATAGTAAAAAGATTTGGCAAGAGTTTGAAGTTGCACCTTGGCGTAGAACCAAAATTCCTTTGATTTATTATAATGATACGTTAATTGCAGCTATTAATACGTTTGTTACTTTTGAGGGAAAAGCAACATCAGAACACGCTATTACTATTGAGTGGCGAGAGGCTCATGAATGAACAACCGCCGGCTGGCGGTTGTTCCTTATTCGGTTATTCCGATTTTATAATGATTGTCCCAAGTTCGGGATTAGAAAAACTGGCAATAATATCCAGTCGCAAATCTTTAGAGCCTTCAGACGTTTTGACTTTTAGGTATTCAACTTTCTTGCTTAAGAAAAGGTCATCCGCGATACCTTCAATAAGCTCACCATCATGCAGTTCAATATGGAGTGCTAAACCACGCTGGCATGCTAACTCCAGATACTCGTAATCATCACAGTTAATTGGTTGATATTCTGTATTTGTTGACATATTCCCTCACCACTCTTTCGTGGCGGTGTTGCCGCCAGTGAATAATTCAGAATAAAATCATTATGCTGTTATTCGATGTGAGCACAATAGTTATTATAATAATTTTCTGAAATAGTTCTTTATTAGAAGTGATTTGAGAAATAATTAACAATTATGGGTGCATTTGTCTTAAAGCTTGTTTTATTGCCCCCTTTTATTTTAAAAAATGTTAGAATCATATTGAGAATGATTTATTAAAAAGTACCCAGAATGTAGGGAGTCGATGATGGGGAAAAAACTTTTATTTGCAGCCGTTGCTGCTGGGTTATTTGTACTGTCAGGTTGCCAAAATAACATTGGCTTATCACTTGATGGAAAAATTGTAGACCAAACTTACAACAGTATTCTGCCTTGTGCCGATTGCTCTGGTATCGACACGACAATTCTTGTTAATCAAGATGGCTCTTATGTTATGGAGCAAAGCTATCAAGGTTCACCTGATGATAAACGTAGTTTCTTTGAATCAGGAACATGGGTATTAGGTAAAGATAAGCTGACGTTGACTAATAGTTACGGTGAAAAGAGCTATTATTTACCTCGTGAAGATAAATTAGTCATGCTTGATATTGATGGCAACGTCATTAATTCAGAACTAAATTATACTTTAGCTAAGGTTCAGCCTAAACAGCTTGCGGGTGAATTTACCTACTTTGCCGATGCAGGTACGTTTAAAGATTGCCAATCAGGGCGAGTTTATGCAGCTAATGGTATTGAATTAGAAAAAGGCTATTTCTCAACCGGTGTTGATGGTGGAACACCTGTTTACCTCGAAGTTAATGGTTATTACAGCATTCGTCCTTCAATGGAAGATGGTAAATATGATCGAGCTTTAGTGGTTACAGATGATAAGCCTCGTTTTAATCGCCATGGCTCTTGCGGAAACCATCGTGGTGGCAGAAGTTAAGTTTTGGCGGTTTTGTTTTGATAAAAAAATCGCTTATTGAATAGCCTTGCGTTTATTAGACAGTTAAAATGAGTTGAGTAAAGACTGAGTCCGGTATTGAGCTGAACTCAGTCTTTTTCATTTTAAGTTTATCTGTGCAGTATTATTGTGCTTGATATCTTCATAAAGTATTTTTCTAATTCATCTATCTCTTTAAATTACTTCGTATAAAAAAAATTTTATTTTTAATATATCAAAGAAATTTCCTATTACTGCATTATCTAAATAATTTCCTTTTCGTAATGTATTTTAAATAACCTATTATTTTTAAAGATATTACAACAATAACTTATTTTATATTGTTCTCTAGCCAGCGCTCATGAGTAGGAGAAACTGGAGAGGGGGGAGTGGAAGGCGTTAACGTTGAATGTTGCTGTTCATCTGAGATACTACTTTCAGTTTCTTGTTTATGTCTATTGCGTTCTTCGGCGCGCGCCTTTTCTTTCTGGGTTTTTATCACATGATCAACGGGAAGAAGGGCGGTATCAAGGACAACATCAATAGGTAAACTGATAATTGAGAATATAGGGTACATTCCCAAAGTAATTAACCAAGCATAAGGTTCATTAATAATTTCGACATCAGTATCAGTACCTCGGTAATAATCATTACTACTCTTTGCTCTATTTATTGTTCCACATCCAGATAATATAAAAAGAATACCAACTATTGCTCCAAATCTTTTCATAATATTTCCTATGTAAATTTAAAATAATAGAAAAATAGTGAGTTAAAATAGCCATTTATATAACGAAATAATAAATAACATACTCGTTTTAATTTATATTTATTACTAGATCATTCTGATAAAAACAGCTAACTGCGCGATTATAATGATTTGGGTCAAAGAACCTCAATATGCTGAAATGAGTGTTTATCAGCAGTATATGACTTTATTCGGGAAGTTAGAGCAGGAAGGAAACGTATAAAAAAGATGTAATCGGCGATTGATATATTATTCTGATTATAGTTACAAGCGTGTCTGAGAGACACGCTTGTTATTTATCAATCAAGCCCCTTAAAGATAAGGGGCCTAATAATTAAGCGAGTTGCTCTTTAATAAAGGCAACAACATCGTCAACATTGACTAGTGATTTATCATCACTACGACGCGCTTTATATTCGATTTGATCGTTGTCTAGGTTACGATCGCCGATCACGATAGTGTGTGGAATACCAATAAGTTCCATATCAGCAAACATCACACCTGGACGCTCTTTACGGTCATCAAACAGAACATCAATACCTTGAGCACGTAACTCGTCATAAAGTCTGTCAGCAACTTCTTTAACACGATAAGAACGATGCATATTCATTGGTAAAATAGCTACTTGGAATGGAGCAATCGCATCTGGCCAAATAATACCGCGAGCATCATGGTTTTGTTCAATAGCGGCAGCAACAATACGAGTTACACCGATACCATAACAACCCATAGTGACGATTTGGTTATGACCTTCTTCGTTTTGTACCGTTGCTTTTAATGCTTCTGAGTATTTTGTGCCAAGTTGGAAAATATGACCAACTTCAATACCACGTTTGATCAGTAATGTTCCTTTGCCGTCTGGGCTTGGATCGCCTTCAACAACATTACGGATATCAGCAATTTCAGCAACAGGCAGGTCACGCTCCCAGTTGATACCAAAATAGTGTTTACCATCAACGTTTGCACCAGCACCGAAATCACTCATTACAGAGACAGAACGATCCATAATTACTGGCAGTGGCAGATTAACTGGGCCTAATGAGCCTGGACCTGCATTTACAGCTTGGCGGATTTCAGCTTCAGTAGCGAAAGTTAAAGGTGCTGCAACGATAGCGCATTTTTCTGCTTTAACTTCATTAAGCTCGTGGTCGCCACGAACTAATAATGCAACTAATGGGTGACCACTTTCTTTCGTACCATGAACAATCAGTGTCTTAACTGTTTTTTCAATTGGCAAATTGAACTGTTCAACTAATTCAGCAATTGTTTTAGCATTTGGGGTATCTACTAAACGTAATTCTTCAGTTGCAACTGCACGTGGCGTTGCAGGCATTACTGCTTCTGCTAATTCGATATTGGCTGCATAGTCAGAGCCTGTTGAGAAGACGATATCATCTTCACCGCTGTCAGCTAAAACTTGGAATTCATGAGAGGCGTTACCACCAATAGAGCCTGTATCTGCAAGCACTGGACGAAAATCTAAACCAATACGAGAGAAAATTTTGCTGTAGGCTTCATACATTCTGTCGTAAGTCTCTTGTAAAGACTCTTGAGAGATATGGAAAGAGTAAGCATCTTTCATGATAAATTCGCGAGAGCGCATAACACCAAAACGAGGGCGTACTTCGTCGCGGAATTTAGTTTGAATTTGATATAAGTTCAGCGGAAGTTGTTTGTAAGAGGTAATTTCATTACGAACAATATCAGTAACAACTTCTTCGTGAGTTGGGCCTAAAACAAATGGGCGCTCGCCTCTGTCTGAAAAACGCAGTAATTCAGGGCCGTATTGTTCCCAACGACCACTTTCTAGCCATAAGTCAGCGGGTTGAACAACGGGCATTGAAATCTCAAGTGATCCAGCGTTATCCATCTCTTCACGAACAATTTTTTCAATTTTTCTTAGAACACGAACCCCTGTCGGCATCCAATCATAAAGACCAGAAGCGAGTTTACGGATCATGCCTGCGCGAAGCATAAGTTGATGGCTGACAATTTCTGCATCAGCAGGTGTCTCTTTTAAAGTAGAGAGCAAATAGTGGCTAGTACGCATTATTAGGTTCCATTAGAACAAAAATACTTAGGCTGACTGTCACGCCAGTCTACATCAATATAATTAGAGAAAGACTCTAGAGCGTGTTGATCTTTGCTGCTTATTTTTACAGCAAAAGAAATTTATAAAACAAGCAACATATTCAACTATTTTGAGTTTGGGCATTGATTGACATTAACAATGACCACTTAAAAATAAAAACAGCCCTACGGGTTCGATTAAAAGACGTTTCACTCATTTTATTCTGCGTTGAGAGGCGCTAGCTTAGTTCACTAGGCGGCAAGTCCCTCTCCTTGCCTAAAATGCTTTTAATTCGAATAAAATCGACCATCAAAGGTCAACACGCTCTAGTCTACCAGTGACTTAGGTCTGCCAAAAGGGGCAAAGCATTTTTTTCAATCTGATTTGTCTAAAGACATGAGAATGACTCTCAGATTAGACTATTCATGATAGCAATATCAATGAAGATAATAGCAAGTTACCGCGGTTCTATACTAAGAACAAGTGTCTGTTGTCCATTGACTTGCCAGCGAACATTAAATTTGAGTAAGTGTACCGCATAAATTCTATCACTTTGTTCGCCTTTTTTATAAGCAGGACGAGGATCTTGCTGTAATACTTGGGTAATAAAACGTGAAAGATGAGGGTAGTCATTGGCATAGTGTTGCAGTTGTTCTGATGCAACCTGTGAAAAGAAAATGGGCATTTCGTTACTTGGTGCTTCTTGTGCAAACCCTGCAATTGCATTTGGGCGCGATTCTGCAAACGGTAAATAAGGTTTGATATCAAGAATAGGAGTGCCATCCACTAAATCAAGGCTACCTAATTCTAAAATAACAGACTGGTTGTCCGTATTTACTTTTTTCAATTCAACCAATGACATGCCAATTGGGTTAGGGCGAAAGGTTGAGCGCGTTGCAAATACTCCAATTTTGGCGTTTCCGCCTAATCTCGGGGGGCGAACGAGAGGATGCCAACCTTGTTGGGCTGTTTGATGAAAAACAAAGATCAACCAAAGGTGACTAAATTGCTCTAAGCCTCGAACTGCATCAGGGTGATTATAAGGCGTGTGTAGAATAAGTTGGCCGCCGCCATCCTGGATTAATCCAGGTTGGCGTGGAACGGCAAATTTTTCTTTATAAGGGCTCGAAATATACCCTATAGGATTCATTTGGTAGGTGTTCATTTTGTAATGAGTAATGCTGTGCCTTCACAAATAGCAGATTGGTAGCAACCTAAGCCTGTGACAATTTGGCATTCATGTAATAAAACGGCATTCGCATTTTTGTAGGCAGCTTTTGTTGCCATTCTTTTTTTAGCAATAGGTAGACTTGCTGGTGGATCTTGTAATGTTTGACGACAAGATTCACCGGCGACAATCCCGAGATCTTTAAAAGGAGCTCCTAAAAGGTCTTCAGTTTTTTCAACAATACGTACTGAAGGTAAAGTTTGTGACCTTGGTTTTTGTGGTTGCCCAGGTTTATTTAAACGCATATCCGTAAATTTAGACTGATCAACATCAGATGATTTTTGCATTGAACAGCCTGTCATAAACAGCGCCATGATGCCAATAAGTAGCAAGCGCATGTGCATGGGTAATATCCTCTTTATTATTGTCTATACAAAAATTAAACGGCACTAATTTAATGCAAATTAACCAAGTAAAAAAGAGAAAGGCGAACAAATGTCCGCCTTTTTTATAATTAAGTTAAATTTTAACGTATTACCAGCCTTTTACAGCACCGCCGTTAAAGATTTTATTTGCAGCACTATCTACTTCATCCGTTTGGTAAGCTTGGATAAATTTCTTCACATTTTCACTGTCTTTATTATCTTCACGGGCAACAATGATATTTACATATGGAGAGTCTTTATCTTCAACAAAAATACCGTCTTTTGCTGGCGTTAAGTTTACTTGGCTAGCATAAGTTGTATTGATTACCGCTAAATAGATTTTTTGATCATCTAATGAACGAGGTAATTGAGGTGCTTCTAACTCGACTAATTTTAGATTTTTAGGATTTTCAATAATATCTAAAGACGTTGGTAATAAGCCCACACCATCTTTTAATTTAATTAATCCTACCTTTTCTAATAACAGCAGCGAACGACCTAAATTAGTTGGGTCGTTAGGGATAGCCACTTGAGCGCCATCAGGTAAATCAGCTAAATCAGTAATTTTTTTAGAGTAACCTGCGATAGGATAAATAAACGTATTTCCTACTGCTGTAATTTTGAAATTACGATCTTTAATTTGCTGATCTAAATAAGGTTTGTGCTGGAATGCATTAAGATCGATATCACCACGACTTAATGATTCATTCGGCATTACGAAGTCATTGAAAGTAACGAGTTCTACATCAAGACCATATTTATCTTTAGCAACTTGTTTTGCTACTTCGGCAACTTGTTGCTCAGAGCCAGAAATAACACCAACACGAATATGGTTTGGATCTTTTTCTTTTTCACCACAACCAGCTAATGCTAATGCGCCAACTAAAGCACTTACGACTGCGAGCGATTTAAATTTCAATGACATACATTTACCCTTATTTGATCCGTTAATTAAAAGGTTTCGATTTAATAATTGGAACCTTCAATTTAATTATTTATGTGTTGTCAGCTTCACTAAGCGATCGCCGAAAAACTGAATGATAAAAACAAGAATAACGAGTAGAACAATCACAATATTCATTACAGTTGCATTATAGCCAACGTAACCATATTGATAGCCAATTTGACCTAAACCACCTGCACCAACGGCACCACCCATTGCGGAGTAACCCACTAATGTAATCAGTGTAATAGTTGCAGCGTTAATCAAGCCTGGTAAAGATTCTGGTAATAAAATTTTCTTAATAATTTGCATTGGTGTTGCACCCATAGAACGAGATGCTTCAATTAATCCTTGTGGGATTTCCAATAGTGTATTTTCGACCATACGAGCAATAAAAGGTGCTGCTGCAACTGTTAATGGCACGATGGCTGCTTGCAAGCCAATAGATGTTCCTACAACCAAGCGAGTAAAAGGGATCATCCATACAAGCAGGATAATAAAAGGAATAGCCCTAAAGATATTCACAAGTGCTGAGATGACACGATAGGCAGGTGGATTTGCCATAATCTGTTCAGGACGTGTGACATAAAGTAAAACACCAAGCGGTAGTCCGATAACAAAACCAAAGAAGCCTGAAACGAAGGTCATGACTAAGGTTTCCCAGATCCCACTAATTAATAAATAAACCATTCCTTCAGACATAACCGAGAACCTCTACTTTCACATGATGCTCTTCTAAAAACGCAATCGACTTTTCAGTATTACCATTCTTACCGTGTAGTTCAGCTAACATCACGCCAAACTTCACTCCACCGGCATAGTCCATTTGTGAACTCAAGATATTAATATCTGCGTCAAAACGGCGAGCAACGATGGACATTAATGGTGCATCGACTGATTGACCATTAAATTCAAGTTTCAATAATGGGAATAAACCTTCTTCCCACTCTGGTTTCATTCGTTCTTTGTAATCTTCAGGAATATCTAATTGTAGTGTTGATTGAATAAAAGCCTGAGAAACAGGTGTTTTTGGATGAGAGAAAACTTCACTCACTGCATCACTTTCAACTAATTCACCACCACTTATTACTGCAACCTGATCACAAATGCGTTTTACAACATCCATTTCATGCGTGATTAATAAAATGGTAAGGCCTAAACGACGGTTAATGTCTTTTAATAATTCTAAAATAGAACGTGTTGTTGCTGGATCAAGTGCGCTAGTTGCTTCATCACACAATAAAACGTTTGGTGAATTTGCTAGTGCGCGTGCAATTGCAACACGTTGCTTTTGTCCGCCAGATAAGTTTGCTGGGTAATACTCTTTCTTATCTGACAAACCGACTAATTCAAGTAACTCATTAACACGCTTATTAATTTCAGCACGAGGCGTACTATCAAGTTCTAATGGCAGTGCCACATTATCAAACACTGTACGAGAAGACAGTAAGTTGAAATGTTGGAAAATCATACCAATACCGCGACGTGCTTTTGTTAATTCTTTATCAGATAACTTAGTTAGATCACGACCATCAACAAGTACTTCACCTGAAGTTGGTTTTTCTAACATGTTCACACAACGTATAAGTGTACTTTTACCCGCTCCTGACGATCCGATAACACCAAAAATCTGCCCTTGAGGCACATGCAGGTTAATGTTTGATAGCGCTTGTATAGAACGCTCTCCCTGCTTAAACACTTTGTTTATATTCGTCAGTTTAATCATGTTTTTCTTTATATAAGTAGATATGGGACATAAAGACTATTCTGCCCGAGTTAAAATAGATGTTAAGGCGTCTAGACGGCTAAGTCAATAAAAAAGAGTTGAAGAGTAATAAAGAAAGAAAGCCATGGATATCATTCTCTATATAAGAAAAAACATGCGATACTAATAAAAATATCTAAATGGAGTAATGCTGTGAGCAAGGGGATTTCTGCGATTTTCTTAGATCGCGATGGAACTATTAATATAGACCATGGTTATGTGTCTGAAATTGATAACTTTGAATTTATCGATGGTGTTATTGAGGCAATGGCTGAATTAAAAGCTATGGGATATGCCTTGGTACTAGTAACGAATCAATCGGGTATTGGTCGTGGCTACTATAGTGAAGATCAATTTTTACATCTAACAGAGTGGATGGATTGGTCTTTGGCTGATAGAGGTGTTGATTTAGACGGTATCTATTATTGTCCTCATCATCCAGATGCCGCTGTAGAAGAATATAAGAAAGAGTGTGATTGTCGCAAACCAGCCTCAGGTATGTTTATGGATGCGAAAGCACAATTAAACATCGATATGGCTTCTTCTTATATGGTTGGCGATAAAAAAGAAGATATGTTGGCAGCAAAAGGTGCAGGAGTGGGGCATAAAATTCTTGTTCGCACAGGAAAAGAGATAACTGAAGAGGCACAACAGTGTGCAGATTTCGTTCTCGATAGCCTTGCAGACTTGCCAAAATGGCTAAAAAGCCACAAAAAATAGGCACTTCGTTTAATTTACCAACAAACGAACATTTTTTTTTAAAAAACTATTGCCAGCCTCAGAAAACTCCCTATAATGCGTCCTCGTTGTCACGGCACAGGGCGCTAAGCGAACTGACTGAGAGAACGAAGAAAAAAAGTGAAAAGCCTTGGAAATAAACGCTTGACACTGAATGAGGAAGATGTAGAATGCACCTCCTCGCAACAACGCAGAAGACCGGAAACGGCAGCGAAAGTTGCACTGCTCTTTAACAAATTATCAGACAATCTGTGTGGGCACTCGCAGAGACGATATCTTCTAAAATATTAGATGTATCAAGTCTTGAAGAGTGAACAACAAAAGTAAATTCATTTATGAATAGCTAAGTTTTCGATTTCTTTGAGCATCAAACACTTTTAATTGAAGAGTTTGATCATGGCTCAGATTGAACGCTGGCGGCAGGCCTAACACATGCAAGTCGAGCGGTAACAGGGGAAAGCTTGCTTTCTTGCTGACGAGCGGCGGACGGGTGAGTAATGTATGGGGATCTGCCCGATAGAGGGGGATAACTACTGGAAACGGTGGCTAATACCGCATGACGTCTACGGACCAAAGCAGGGGCTCTTCGGACCTTGCGCTATCGGATGAACCCATATGGGATTAGCTAGTAGGTGAGGTAATGGCTCACCTAGGCGACGATCTCTAGCTGGTCTGAGAGGATGATCAGCCACACTGGGACTGAGACACGGCCCAGACTCCTACGGGAGGCAGCAGTGGGGAATATTGCACAATGGGCGCAAGCCTGATGCAGCCATGCCGCGTGTATGAAGAAGGCCTTAGGGTTGTAAAGTACTTTCAGCGGGGAGGAAGGTGTTAAGATTAATACTCTTAGCAATTGACGTTACCCGCAGAAGAAGCACCGGCTAACTCCGTGCCAGCAGCCGCGGTAATACGGAGGGTGCAAGCGTTAATCGGAATTACTGGGCGTAAAGCGCACGCAGGCGGTCAATTAAGTCAGATGTGAAAGCCCCGAGCTTAACTTGGGAATTGCATCTGAAACTGGTTGGCTAGAGTCTTGTAGAGGGGGGTAGAATTCCACGTGTAGCGGTGAAATGCGTAGAGATGTGGAGGAATACCGGTGGCGAAGGCGGCCCCCTGGACAAAGACTGACGCTCAGGTGCGAAAGCGTGGGGAGCAAACAGGATTAGATACCCTGGTAGTCCACGCTGTAAACGATGTCGATTTAGAGGTTGTGGTCTTGAACCGTGGCTTCTGGAGCTAACGCGTTAAATCGACCGCCTGGGGAGTACGGCCGCAAGGTTAAAACTCAAATGAATTGACGGGGGCCCGCACAAGCGGTGGAGCATGTGGTTTAATTCGATGCAACGCGAAGAACCTTACCTACTCTTGACATCCAGAGAATCCTTTAGAGATAGAGGAGTGCCTTCGGGAACTCTGAGACAGGTGCTGCATGGCTGTCGTCAGCTCGTGTTGTGAAATGTTGGGTTAAGTCCCGCAACGAGCGCAACCCTTATCCTTTGTTGCCAGCGCGTGATGGCGGGAACTCAAAGGAGACTGCCGGTGATAAACCGGAGGAAGGTGGGGATGACGTCAAGTCATCATGGCCCTTACGAGTAGGGCTACACACGTGCTACAATGGCAGATACAAAGAGAAGCGACCTCGCGAGAGCAAGCGGAACTCATAAAGTCTGTCGTAGTCCGGATTGGAGTCTGCAACTCGACTCCATGAAGTCGGAATCGCTAGTAATCGTAGATCAGAATGCTACGGTGAATACGTTCCCGGGCCTTGTACACACCGCCCGTCACACCATGGGAGTGGGTTGCAAAAGAAGTAGGTAGCTTAACCTTCGGGAGGGCGCTTACCACTTTGTGATTCATGACTGGGGTGAAGTCGTAACAAGGTAACCGTAGGGGAACCTGCGGTTGGATCACCTCCTTACCTAAGAGATACGTGTTATGTGCAGTGCTCACACAGATTGTCTGATGAAGAACGAGCAAAAGCGCGTCTGCGAAGCTGACAAGAGTCCCCTTCGTCTAGAGGCCTAGGACACCGCCCTTTCACGGCGGTAACAGGGGTTCGAATCCCCTAGGGGACGCCAATTGCGCGGTATGAGTGAAAGGCGTACCACACTATGTCTGATGAAAATCAGAGAATAGTTAAGATAATTCGCATGAGTTATTTTACCTATTATGCTCTTTAACAATCTGGAACAAGCTGAAAAATTGAAAACAAATCAATATATCACCGAGGTATATTGATGAGTCTCTCAAAATCTCAGACCTTGAAGTGTGAACTCAAGACATTGGTCTTCGAGAGAAACATCTTCGGGTTGTGAGGTTAAGCGAATAAGCGTACACGGTGGATGCCTAGGCAATCAGAGGCGATGAAGGACGTGCTAATCTGCGATAAGCGTCGGTAAGGTGATATGAACCGTTATACCCGACGATTTCCGAATGGGGAAACCCAATATCCAATGGATATTATCATGACGTGAATACATAGCGTCATGAAGCGAACCGGGAGAACTGAAACATCTCAGTACCCCGAGGAAAAGAAATCAACCGAGATTCCCCTAGTAGCGGCGAGCGAACGGGGAACAGCCCAGAGTCTTAATCAATAGCAGCATCAGGAGAACGGTCTGGAAAGTCCGGCAGTAAAGGGTGATAGCCCCGTATCCGAAGATGCTGTTATTGTGAACTCGACGAGTAGGGCGGGACACGTGTTATCCTGTCTGAATATGGGGGGACCATCCTCCAAGGCTAAATACTCCTGATTGACCGATAGTGAACCAGTACCGTGAGGGAAAGGCGAAAAGAACCCCGGCGAGGGGAGTGAAAAAGAACCTGAAACCGTGTACGTACAAGCAGTAGGAGCCCCACCACTAAGCTAGTGGTGAACTCACAGCGATTCTTTTGCATGATAATGTGCGGTAGACGGAGCGAAAGCGACGTCCAACCAACAAAATCAAGCAGAGGAGGCTTAGTGGTGGGGTGACTGCGTACCTTTTGTATAATGGGTCAGCGACTTATATTCTGTAGCAAGGTTAACCGTATAGGGGAGCCGTAGGGAAACCGAGTCTTAACTGGGCGAATGAGTTGCAGGGTATAGACCCGAAACCCGGTGATCTATCCATGGGCAGGTTGAAGGTTGGGTAACACTAACTGGAGGACCGAACCGACTAATGTTGAAAAATTAGCGGATGACTTGTGGATGGGGGTGAAAGGCCAATCAAACCGGGAGATAGCTGGTTCTCCCCGAAAGCTATTTAGGTAGCGCCTCGTGAACTCATCTTCGGGGGTAGAGCACTGTTTCGACTAGGGGGTCATCCCGACTTACCAACTCGATGCAAACTGCGAATACCGAAGAATGTTATCACGGGAGACACACGGCGGGTGCTAACGTCCGTCGTGAAGAGGGAAACAACCCAGACCGCCAGCTAAGGTCCCAAAGTCATGGTTAAGTGGGAAACGAAGTGGGAAGGCTCAGACAGCCAGGATGTTGGCTTAGAAGCAGCCATCATTTAAAGAAAGCGTAATAGCTCACTGGTCGAGTCGGCCCGCGCGGAAGATGTAACGGGGCTAAACCATGCACCGAAGCTGCGGCAGCGACACTATGTGTTGTTGGGTAGGGGAGCGTTCTGTAAGCCTGCGAAGGTGTACTGTGAGGTATGCTGGAGGTATCAGAAGTGCGAATGCTGACATAAGTAACGATAATGCGGGTGAAAAACCCGCACGCCGGAAGACCAAGGGTTCCTGTCCAACGTTAATCGGGGCAGGGTGAGTCGACCCCTAAGGCGAGGCTGAAAAGCGTAGTCGATGGGAAACGGGTTAATATTCCCGTACTGGTGGTAACTGCGATGGGGGAACGGAGAAGGCTAGGTTGTCCGGGCGACGGTCGTCCCGGTTCAAGCATGTAGGCAGAGTGATTAGGCAAATCCGGTCACTTAATGCTGAGGTGTGATGACGAGCCACTAAGGTGGTGAAGCAATTGATGCCCTGCTTCCAGGAAAAGCCTCTAAGCTTCAGGTTACCAACAATCGTACCCCAAACCGACACAGGTGGTCAGGTAGAGAATACTCAGGCGCTTGAGAGAACTCGGGTGAAGGAACTAGGCAAAATGGTGCCGTAACTTCGGGAGAAGGCACGCTGGCGGTAAGTGAAGTCCCTTGCGGACGGAGCCGAAGCCAGTCGAAGATACCAGCTGGCTGCAACTGTTTATTAAAAACACAGCACTGTGCAAACACGAAAGTGGACGTATACGGTGTGACGCCTGCCCGGTGCTGGAAGGTTAATTGATGGGGTTATCCGTAAGGAGAAGCTCTTGATCGAAGCCCCAGTAAACGGCGGCCGTAACTATAACGGTCCTAAGGTAGCGAAATTCCTTGTCGGGTAAGTTCCGACCTGCACGAATGGCGTAATGATGGCCAGGCTGTCTCCACCCGAGACTCAGTGAAATTGAACTCGCTGTGAAGATGCAGTGTACCCGCGGCAAGACGGAAAGACCCCGTGAACCTTTACTATAGCTTGACACTGAACATTGAGCCTTGATGTGTAGGATAGGTGGGAGACTATGAAGTGTGGACGCCAGTCTGCATGGAGTCAACCTTGAAATACCACCCTTTAACGTTTGATGTTCTAACCTAGGTCCATAATCTGGATCGGGGACCGTGTCTGGTGGGTAGTTTGACTGGGGCGGTCTCCTCCTAAAGAGTAACGGAGGAGCACGAAGGTTGGCTAAGCATGGTCGGACATCATGCGGTTAGTGCAAAGGCATAAGCCAGCTTGACTGTGAGAGTGACGGCTCGAGCAGGTACGAAAGTAGGTCTTAGTGATCCGGTGGTTCTGAATGGAAGGGCCATCGCTCAACGGATAAAAGGTACTCCGGGGATAACAGGCTGATACCGCCCAAGAGTTCATATCGACGGCGGTGTTTGGCACCTCGATGTCGGCTCATCACATCCTGGGGCTGAAGTAGGTCCCAAGGGTATGGCTGTTCGCCATTTAAAGTGGTACGCGAGCTGGGTTTAGAACGTCGTGAGACAGTTCGGTCCCTATCTGCCGTGGGCGTTGGAAGATTGAGAGGGGTTGCTCCTAGTACGAGAGGACCGGAGTGAACGCACCACTGGTGTTCGGGTTGTCATGCCAATGGCATTGCCCGGTAGCTAAGTGCGGAAGAGATAACCGCTGAAAGCATCTAAGCGGGAAACTTGCCTCGAGATGAGTCTTCCCTGTCACCTTGAGTGACCTAAAGGAACGTTTAAGACTAAGACGTTGATAGGCTGGGTGTGTAAGCGTAGCGATACGTTGAGCTAACCAGTACTAATGAACCGTGAGGCTTAACCTGACAACACCGAAGGTGTTTTGTCTGAGAGACAAACAGTAGATGAAGTAAGCTTGTTTAAGATTGAATATTGCTGGTTATGACGAGAAATCGAAGTAACGGGTAATAAAACCGAATTTGCTTGGCGGCCATAGCGCAGCGGACCCACCTGAACCCATGCCGAACTCAGAAGTGAAACGTTGTAGCGCCGATGGTAGTGTGGGGTCTCCCCATGTGAGAGTAGGGAACTGCCAGGCATCAATTAAAGCGTTAGTGTTCAATAACATTAATCGCGCAAAGAATACGCGGAGCGGTAGTTCAGTTGGTTAGAATACCTGCCTGTCACGCAGGGGGTCGCGGGTTCGAGTCCCGTCCGTTCCGCCAACATTAAGAAACCTAAGTCTAACGACTTAGGTTTTTTTTTGCTTAAAATTTAGAATAAACCACAAATTAATCAGAAATTTTTAAGTAATCATAACTATTATGCATAAAAATAATTACTTTTGTTGATTATAGTATCCTTTTAAAGGGTGAGAGCGAAGCTTGCCTTTGGTATACTTCAGTTATAGCAAGATATCTTGCTGTTTATCTGAGGTTGCTAATGGCGAAAAAACCGACTTATTCAGTGCGTTTTGTGGCAGGTCAACCTGTTGAAAGGATTGAGCCCAGCCCGCCTTTAAGTGAAAGAAAGGATACACTACCTATCGGAATGCCTCTTTACACTGAAGGCACTCTAAAAATTGCGGTTTGGAATATCTATAAACAGCAACGACTCAATTGGCGTAATATGTTGGAAACGCTTTCAACAGATACGCATTTGCTTTTGTTACAAGAAGCGCAAACCACACCAGAGCTTGTCCGTTTTGCTGGCACTCATCATTTAATTGCAGATCAAGTTCCAGCCTTGGCTTTTCAACAACACCCAGCAGGTGTGATGACATTATCAAGTTCTCATCCTATCTATTGTTGTCCTCTCAGAGAAAAAGAGCCTTTTTTAAGATTACCCAAATCCGCATTAATTACGGTATATCCGCTCATTACGGGTGATCATTTAATGGTCATTAATGTACATGCAATTAATTTTAGTTTTGGTGTTGATGTTTATCAGCGTCAATTAAGTAATTTATCTGTTCACATCACGCATCATAAAGGACCCGTTATTTTAGCGGGTGATTTTAATGCATGGAGTCGCCCAAGAGTCAATGTATTAAAACGTTTTGCGAGAACGTTAAGACTTAAAGAAGTTATTTTTGATAATGATTGGCGAACAAAAGCCTTTGGTAAGCCTTTGGATTATATTTTTTATCGAGGATTATCGCTAAATAATGCAGAAGTACTGATCACTGATGCCTCAGATCATCATCCTTTAATAGCAACATTTTATTAATGAGTGATTATAATATTAGTTAATATTCAAGCGTTAATATTAAAATTAAATATGATTATATCAATTATCAATTAGATATATTATTTTATAAGTAATTTATCTATCTATTTAATCTATTTGTTATATTAATACCTTTTACTATACTTTTTTTGTTCTATCTAATATCACTAGATATAGGAAATAAAATGCCAACAAAAAATATAGTTATTATTGGCGGTGGTACCGGCGGAACTATTCTTGCTAATATCCTTGCTAAAAAATTAAATGACGAAATATTTTCAAATAAAATTAAAATAACGCTTATTTCAGATAATCCTAATCACTATTACAAACCTGCATTTATGTATATTGCATTCAATCTTTTTTTAAAAGAAGAGCTGATGCGATCAGAACGAAGCTTATTAAGACCTGAAATCGAATTTATTATTGATAAAGCAGAACGTTTTGACTTTAATAATAAAATTATTTATTGCGAGTCTAATAAAAAATACAATTATGACTTTTTAGTATTAGCAACAGGTTGTGTTCCTAGTCCTCATAGAATTGAAGGCTTAAAAGAAGCGGGAAATCATTTCTACCAATATGAAGCCGCTAGAACACTTGCTGATAAATTAGCTAAAATTGAAAAAGGTCGTGTATTTATTACGGTTAGTTTTCCTGAAACACCTAATGTACCTCATCAATGTGGTATTGCCCCTATGGAGACAACATTGATGCTGGATGAACTTCTTCGCCAGCGTCGAGTGAGAAATAATATTGAGATTGTTTATACCTATCCAACAGTTGCTCAACTTTTAAGAAACTGCCTGTTTATGCAACAAGAGGTTTGTGAAGTTCTTCCTGCGGTATTCTCTGAACGAGATATTAAAGCGAAGCGAGGCTTTACATTGAGTCATGTTGATCCTGATAAGAAAATTGCTTACTCAAAAGAGGGCGAGGCAGAACCGTTTGATATCCTTATGAGTACTCCACCTATCACTGCGGTTGAGGCGATCCGTAACACAGGTTTAAGTGAACATAATAATGGTGAAGGTTGGTTACCTACTGATCCTGAAACATTGCAAGTCTATGGTCTAAATCAAGTGTATGTTCTTGGTGATACGGTTGATTTACCAATTAGTAAAGCCGGTGGTAGTTGTCATAACCAAGCGGGAGTGATTGCAAATAATATCTGTGGTGAGCTTCGTTATGGTTATCCTGCTGCGATTTATGATGGTCGAGTGCAAGCTGTTGCACAAATGGGATTATCAGCAGGTATGCCATTACAGTATGACTATAAACATGACGTAATTCCTACACCACCAACAAAGCTGGGCGGGCTATTGCGTAATAGTTATAACCGAGGCTTATATTGGGCAACCGTTAGAGGATTATTATAGGGGATACAATAATGAGTGAGAATAATTTAAGCCCAGCAGATATTCAACTATTATCTGATGAAGATAAATTACATCTTCAACATTTATTAGAAAAAGCAAGACCATTATTGGCATTAAAGCGGTTTGATAATATCGTCGATTTATTATCTTTAATATCAGATTCAATAGATATTATGGATAATGCAACAGTTGAAAAACTTTCTGTTGCATTTGAAGAAACATTAATTCCAGTTTGGGAATTAAGTGCTGCTTATAATATGGCAAAGAAAGAATCTATTTATCAAGATAAAAAATATACATTAGGTTCAACTTTTGCATTATTAAGAAATCCTGATACCCTTAAAGGGATCTCAATTATTCTAAGAACAGTTCAAATTATCGGGGAAAATAACCAGCGAATAGAAAGTTAATTAATATTTAGGAGATATAATGACGCAAAGTAATAAACATTTTAATACTCAAGCAATACATTATGGTTATTCTCCGTTAGATTCTCAGGGGGCATTAGTGCCTCCTGTTTTTCAAACATCTACTTTTGTTTTTCCAACGGCACAATATGGTGCTGATTGTTTTGCCGGAAAACAAAAAGGGCATTTTTATTCTCGGATCTCAAACCCTACATTAGAGTTATTAGAAAAGCGTTTAGCTCAATTAGAAAATGGTGAAGGTGCTGTTGTTTTTTCATCTGGTATAGGCGCAATTACTTCTAGTTGTTGGTCATTGCTTAAACCTGGTGATGAACTTATTGCAGATATGACTCTTTATGGCTGTACTTTTACGTTTTTCAATCATGGGCTCGCTAAATTCGGCGTTAAAATAAAGCATGTTGATTTAACTAATCTCGAAAAATTAAAAGAAGCGATCACAGAGAAAACAAAACTCATTTTCTTTGAGACTCCAGCTAATCCCAATATGCGAGTGAGTGATATCACAAAAATATCAGAAATTGCACATCAGCATAATATTTTAGTCATGGTAGATAGCACTTATTGCTCGCCTTATTTACAGCAACCTTTGGGGCTTGGTGCTGATATTGTTGTGCATTCTATGACTAAATATTTATCGGGTCATGGTGATGTAACAGCAGGTGCAATTATTACTACGCATGCCCTAGCAGATAAAATACGAGTTGAAGGTTTAAAGGATATGACTGGTGCTTGTCTGTCTCCTCACGATGCCTCGTTAATTTTACGAGGCATAAAAACGTTAGGCATAAGAATGGAACAGATCTGCCAAAATGCGCAGTGTATTGCACAATATCTTGAAGATAATCCTAAAGTCGAAACTATTTATTATCCTGGGCTAGCTTCATTTCCTCAATACGAACTTGCTAAGCGTCAAATGCGTTTAGCTGGAGGTATGATCGCCATTGAATTAAAGGGAGGAATAAAAGCAGGTAGAGAGTTTTTGAATCGCTTAAATCTCTTTAGCCGAGCGGTGAGTTTAGGAGATTGTGAGTCTTTAGCTCAACATCCCGCGACAATGACCCATGCTACTTATAGTGCAGAAGAACGACAAAGGCATGGTATTAGTGATGGTTTGATTCGATTATCAATTGGTCTTGAAGATGTGAATGATTTAATTGCTGATTTAAAACAAGCGCTGGCTTAGTGAAGATCGCATAATAAAGAAAAAGGCTGTGAATTAATCCACAGCCTTTATTGTTTAGCTCAGAATTGTTGACTCAGAAAAGTGATTTATTTCTGGTTCATTCTTGGTTTGATACCTACATAGTAGCCGATAGTTAAAATAGCTACCCATACCATACCGACAACCAAAGCCATTCTGGTTGACTCAAAATAGCCTAAAATTGCAATAACAAACGCCATAAAGACGATAGTCAGTGCTGGAGCAACAGGCCATAGTGGAACAGGGAATTTCAGTGTTTTCACTTCATCTGCGCTCATCTTACGACGCATCGCAACTTGAGAAAGTAAAATCATTAACCACACCCAAACTGTTGCAAATGTCGCAATAGAGGCGATTAAAACGAAGATTTGCTCTGGGATAAGGTAGTTAAGTACTACGCCCAGCAGCAAGACGACAGACATTACTAGCACAGTCATCCAAGGCACACCATTGCGAGTGAGCTTCATAAAGGATTTTGGTGCTTGTCCTTCTTGAGCCATGCCATACATCATACGACCAGCACCAAAGATATCACTGTTAATCGCAGAAATTGCGGCTGTGATAACCACGAGGTTTAAGATATTTGCAGCTGAATTGATCCCTAGATTTGAGAAAATCTGTACAAATGGGCTACCGTTATGGCCGATTTGTTGCCAAGGAAAAATGCACATTAGAATAAAAATCGTCAGTACATAGAACAATAAGATACGAAACGGTACAGCATTGATAGCTTTAGGAATGGTTTTTTCAGGATCTTTAGCTTCACTGGCAGTAATACCAATTACTTCAATCCCACCAAAGGCAAACATGACAATGGCGAGCGAGGCGATAACCCCTTCAATACCATTTGGCATAAAGCCACCAAACTCCCATAAGTTAGAGATACCAATAGGGTGTTCAGTTTGTTGACCAAAGCCATACATCATAATGACAACACCACCAATTATCATGGCGATAATTGCAGTGACTTTAACAATAGAAAGCCAAAATTCCATTTCACCAAATATCTTCACATGGCAAAGGTTTAAGGCACCAATAAAGCAAACTATCCCTAATACCCATATCCATTGATCAACATCTGGGAACCAGAGTTTCATATAGAAACCAAATGCCGTGACGTCAGCTAGACAGACAATCAGCATTTCAAAAACGTAGTTCCAGCCCGTTAAGAAGCCAGCTAAAGGCCCCATATAATGGCTTGCATATTGTGAAAAAGAGCCTGCAACAGGATGATGAACCGCCATTTCACCTAATGCACGCATAACCATAAATACTGCCGCACCACCAATAAGGTAAGCAAGCAATACAGCAGGACCCGCTTTCTCAATGGCAGCCGCAGAGCCATAAAATAAACCTGTACCGATTGCAGAGCCTAGCGCCATGAAACGAATGTGCCGCCCTGATAATCCTCGTGAAAGTTGATTCTCTTTTTGCATCTAAAGTATTCCCATCTCTGTCCAACAGAGGAATGCTATCCTCTTTTTCAGTGTCTTCTCGCACGTTAGCTATTCAAAACAAACCATGTACCTTATCATAAAGCCTCTTACGGTGAGATAGTTATCTGTAATAATCATCAGCATTCATTGGATATCAGAGTTTCTTATGCAATACCCCATTAATGAAGTGTTTCAAACCTTACAGGGTGAAGGTGTTTTTACTGGCGTTCCTGCGCTTTTTGTTCGATTACAAGGTTGTCCTGTAGGTTGTAGTTGGTGTGATACCAAACATACTTGGGAAAAAGAAGACGAAAAAAAAGTTCCTCTTGGTGATATTCCTATTAAAACGCAAGAAAGTGATGCTTGGGGAGAAGCCAGCGTTGCTCAGATTTTATCACTTTTCCAACAACAAGGTTATAGTGCAAAACACGTGGTTATCACAGGAGGCGAGCCTTGCTTATATGATTTACGTCCTTTAACAGAAGGGCTAGAGCAAGCAGGTTTTGCCTGTCAGATAGAAACCAGTGGCACTCACGATATTTTATGTAGTGAGAAGACATGGGTGACACTTTCTCCAAAAGTGGGCATGAAGGGGGGCTTTACGGTATTAACCAGCGCAATCAATCGTGCTAATGAGATAAAGCACCCAGTTGGACGTGAAAAAGATATTGAAGCACTGGATGCCTTACTGACATTACGCTCAGAGCACCCTGCACCTGTTGTTGCTTTACAACCTATTAGCTGTAAAGAGAGTGCGACAGCACTATGTATTAAAACCTGCATAGCGCGTAATTGGCGTTTCTCAATGCAAACGCATAAATATTTAAATATTGCGTGACCGTATTTTTAATATAAAAAAATCAGCCAATAAAGGCTGATTTTCTTTTAGGTGATAATGGGTTAATGTTAAAACCGATTTATTCACCGCGATAAATACATCCTGCTGTACACGTCTCTTTCACCATCACCGCAGATAATAATGGCAATGACGGTTTTACTTGTTGCCAAATCCATTTTGCCAGCACTTCGCTGGTCGGATTTTCTAGACCTTCAATTTCATTAAGATAGTAGTGATCTAAACGCTCAAGAGTAGGTTTAAATGCGGCTTTCACATCAGCAAAATCAATAAGCCAACCTGAATGTGCATCAACTTCACCTGTTAGCTCTAATCTAACAAGAAAGGAGTGCCCATGAAGACGTCCACATTTGTGGCCTTCAGGAACATGTGGCAAATGGTGAGCGGCTTCAAACTGAAAATCTTTAAAGATGGTGGTTGTCATCAAAACTCTCTTGACTTAATTAGTAAAAAAAAGACACAAATAGTACGAAGTGTACCAGTGTAGCCGATTTAGCGTATCACGCCTAATCTCCCTTAATCTTAATGGCTTATTATGTTCCTTTTTGCTTATTGATTATATTGGTAAAGGAAACCGATAAATAAATTTAGCATTTAAGGTTATTAGATAGAGCCAACAGGTCTTTAATTCACCTTCTAGTCGTGGGATACCCTCTCAATATTAGAAATATTATCAAAGAACAATAAAGCACAGATAAGTGCTTCGCTTTTTAAGGCAGGATAAATGAGCAATCAACCTCCATTATTATCAATGCTTCCATTAACACCGGAGCAATTGAATAAATTACAGGACGCAACAAAAGATCTCTCAACAGCGCAAATTGCGTGGTTATCTGGCTATTTGTGGGGGCAGCTTAATCCTTCTGTTGTATCCGCATCGACAGCGGTTACTTCAGTACACGTACCAGAGCAGGAAACCATTACATTGATCTCTGCTTCTCAAACGGGTAATGCGCGTCATCTTGCCGAACAGTTACGAGATAATCTGGTTGCTCACAAATTGAATGTAGAACTATATTCCGCAGGTGAATATAAGTTTAAGCAGATCCATAAAACAACAACCTTGATCATCATTACATCTACGCAAGGAGAAGGTGATCCTCCTGAAGAAGCAATCGCTTTTTATAAATATCTGAACTCTAAAAAAGCGACTGAAATGAAAGAAACGTCTTATGCAGTACTGAGCTTAGGTGATACTTCCTATGAGCATTTCTGTAAGGCAGGAAAAGACTTTGATGAGCGAATTGCACAACTGGGCGCGACACGCTTATTACCAAGAGTTGATGCTGATGTTGAATATCAAGCCGTTGCGGATGAATGGATAAAACAGCTTACAGAGATCTTAAAGGCAAGAGTTCCGACACAAAGCACGCAAGTCTTACAACAAACGCAATCAGGTACGACGGATACAATTGAGTCATCTATTTATCATCGAGATGCCCCTTTTACTGCCACATTACTGACTAATCAAAAAATTACAGGCAGAAATTCAGATAGAGACATTCGCCATATTGAAATCAGCCTTGACGGTTCTGATTTGCAATATCAACCCGGTGATGCACTGGGAGTTTGGTTTAATAACTCGCCTGAAAAAGTTGATGAACTGATTGCTTTGTTGTGGCTAAAGGGTAATGAGTCTGTCACATTAAAATCTCAAACATTCACCTTAAAAGAAGCGTTACTGCATCATTGTGAGCTAACTCAAAATAGCGCACCTATCGTAAAAGCCTATGCCCAATTGACGCGGCATGAAGATCTATTGTCATTAGTGGCTGATAAAACCATGCTTCAGCAATATGCAGACAAACACCCTATTAATGAGATGGTACGCCAATATTGTGCTCAACCTACGGCACAAGATTTTGTTGATATTTTACGTCCACTGACTCCTCGCCTTTACTCTATTGCATCGTCACAACAAGAAGTCGAAGACGAAGTACACCTTACTTTAGGGGTTGTACGTTATGACGTTAACTCTCGAGCTTATACCGGTGGAGCCTCTGGATTTTTAGCTGATAACTTAAAAGAAGGCGATAGCATCAATGTTTTTATCGAAAAAAATGCGCATTTTCGCCTACCTGAAGATAACACCGCACCCGTCATTATGATTGGTCCAGGTACAGGTATCGCACCTTTTCGAGGTTTTATGCAACAGCGCGACAATGACGCTGCAACAGGTAAAAACTGGTTATTTTTTGGTAATCCTCATTTTGTAGAAGATTTTCTCTATCAAGTGGAATGGCAACGTTATGTCAAAAGCGGTCTGTTAACTCATATCGATTTAGCATGGTCACGAGATCAAGCACATAAAATTTATGTACAAGATAAATTACGCGAACGTGGTAGTGAGATTTGGCAATGGTTACAGCAAGGTGCTTATCTTTATGTCTGTGGCGATGCGTCACGAATGGCAAAAGATGTTGAGCAGGCGTTGTTAGATATTGTGATGGAGTATGGCAATAAAAATATTGAAGAAGCAGATGAATACTTAAGTGAGCTACGCCTAGAACGGCGTTATCAGAGGGATGTCTATTAAATGAAATCACACACTCAAGCGCCCTTAGTGGTTGAAGGGAAACTGGCTGATAGTGAACGCATGAAAAAAGAGAGTCACTTTTTACGCGGCACTATTACAGAAGACTTACAAAATGGTTTAACGGGTGGTTTTGAAGGCGATAACTTTCTATTGATCCGCTTTCATGGCATGTATCAACAAGATGACAGAGATATTCGCGCTGAGCGTGCGGAGCAAATGTTAGAACCTCGTCATGCAATGATGCTGCGTTGCCGTTTACCCGGGGGCATTATTTCGCCTAAACAGTGGCTTAGCATCGATAAGTTTGCGACTGAAAATACGCTTTATGGCAGTATTCGTATTACTAATCGTCAAACATTTCAATTTCATGGCATTTTAAAAGGCAATGTAAAACCCGCACATCAAATGCTGGTGGCAACAGGTCTTGATGCTTTAGCGACAGCGAACGATGTTAACCGTAACGTGTTATGTACTTCAAACCCAGTGCAATCTTCATTACACCAAGAAGCGTATGAGTGGGCGAAAAAAATATCAGAACATCTGTTACCTCGTACTCATGCTTATGCGGAAATTTGGTTAGATAAAGAGAAAGTAGCAACAACAGATGAAGAGCCTATTTTAGGAGAAACCTATTTACCGCGGAAATTTAAAACCACGGTGGTGATCCCACCTCACAATGATGTTGATCTTCATGCTAATGATATGAATTTTATTGCGATTGCTGAAAACGGGCATTTAGTTGGTTTTAACGTGCTTGTGGGGGGCGGTCTTGCAATGACGCATGGCGATAAAAATACCTTTCCCCGCTTAGCCAGTGAGTTTGGTTATATCCCTATTGAGAATACATTGGCAATTGCAGAAGCCATTGTGACGACTCAGCGTGATTGGGGAAATCGAACTGAACGCAAAAATGCAAAAACAAAATACACATTGGAACGTGTTGGCGTAGAGACATTTAAACAAGAGGTTGAACGCCGTTCAGGAGTAACTTTTGAAGCTATTCGACCTTATGAATTTACCCATCGAGGCGATCAAATCGGTTGGTTAAAAGGTGTTGATGATAAATGGCACCTTACTTTATTTATTGAAAGTGGGCGATTGATTGATACGCCTGATGCTCCATTAAAAACGGGCGTGGCGGAAATTGCCAAAATTCATCAGGGTGATTTCCGACTGACTGCCAATCAAAATTTGATTGTGGCAGGTGTACCAGAAAGTGAAAAAGCCAATATTGAAGCGATTGCTCGTCGATACGGTTTGATTAATAGTGAAGTTACAGCACTGCGTGAACATGCGATGGCGTGTGTTTCTTTCCCTACATGTCCATTGGCAATGGCAGAAGCTGAGCGCTTTTTGCCTTCATTCACCGATACCCTTGATAGTTTGATGACAAAACATGGTGTGAGTGACGAGCATATTGTTGTACGTGTAACGGGATGCCCAAATGGTTGTGGTCGTGCTATGTTGGCAGAAGTTGGGCTGGTGGGTAAAGCTCCTGATCGCTACAACTTGCATTTAGGGGGCAATCGCATTGGGACACGTATTCCTAGAATGTATCGTGAAAATATTACTTCGCAAGAAATCATTGCAATACTCGATCCACTGATTGGCGAATGGGCGATTTCTCGTCATAACAATGAAGGGTTCGGTGATTTTCTTATCCGCACTAATATTGTTAAACCTGTACTGAATTCAGCGATTGATTTTTATGAAGTGCAGGAGGCGGTATGAGTCTATTTCAGCTTGCTTCGCTAAAACAGTTACCTGTTGAAGAGCAAACACATGCTTTGAGTGAGATTAATCAACAGTTAGATCAATTAAGCGCCATTGAACGGGTTACTTGGGCTTTAGAACATTTGCCTAAAGCCTATGTATTAAGCTCTAGTTTTGGTATCCAAGCTGCGGTATGTCTGCATTTAATCACTCGACAATATCCTGATATTCCTGTGGTTTTGACCGATACAGGTTATTTATTTCCTGAAACCTATCAATTTATTGATACGCTGACTGAGCAGTTACAACTTAACTTGAAAGTCTATCGAGCTGAAATATCTTCATCTTGGCAAGAAGCGCGCTACGGCAAACTTTGGTTAGAAGGTATTGACGGTATTGAACGTTATAACCAGATAAACAAAGTAGAGCCGATGGAGAGGGCATTAAAAACATTGCAGGCTCAAACATGGTTTGCAGGTCTTCGCCGACAACAAGCTAAAAGCCGCGAGCATTTGCCAGTGCTTTCAATCGCAAAAGGGATCTTTAAGTTTTTACCTATCGTTGATTGGGATAATAAGCAGGTCTATCAATATCTTAAAGAAAACGACTTATCTTATCACCCTTTATGGGAGCAAGGTTATCTCTCTGTGGGAGATACTCATACAACTCGAAAATGGGAAGAGGGTATGAGTGAAGAAGAAACACGATTTTTTGGCTTAAAACGCGAGTGTGGATTACACGAATAACGCCATTATCTACCAATAAATAATTGGGGGAATAGAGTTTATCTATTGCCCTTTTTGTCTTTTCTAAAATAAATAACTAATTGAAAATACTTTGTTTTCTCTTATTCCTTTCTGTTCCATCACATAGCTTTTTGTCATTTCATAACCTCTAAAGCACCTTTTATAGTCATTAGTTATAAAGTGAACAACGAAGGTGAAATGCGCGTATGGATTACCTACCCTTATTTGTGGAATTAAAAGAACGCCCAGTGTTATTGGTTGGTGGTGGTCATGTTGCTGCGCGTAAAGCTTTACTGTTGTTAAGAGCAGGCGCTAGCTTAAGAGTAATTGCACCTCAGCTATGTGATGAATTACACCTTGCTTATCAGCAAGATAAAATTGAATGGGTATCAGCAAAATATCAATCTGAACATCTATTAGGAATGATGCTTGTGATTGTAGCCACTGATGACAGTGTGCTTAATCAGCAAGTTTATCTTGATGCACAAGCACGGCATATTTTTGTCAATGTGGTGGATTCACAACCTCAATGCTCATTTATTTTTCCGGCAATTATCGATAGAAACCCCATTTTGATTGCCATTTCATCGGCGGGAAAAGCACCCGTTTTGGTGCGTATGATCCGCGAGAAATTAGAAGCCTTATTGCCAAGCTCTTTAGGCGCAATGGCGACAATAGCCGGAAAATGGCGCAATAAAGTGAAACAGCACTTAGAGACTTTTCAAGCTCGTTGTCGTTTTTGGGAGCAAGCCTTCAGTGGTAAATTTGCTTCTTTAGTGGCAAGCGATCAATTAGCACAAGCAGAAGCTTTGCTCGAACAACAATTGAAACAACAAGAGTGCCAACAAGGAGAACTTGCATTAGTTGGGGCTGGTCCCGGTGATGCAGGGTTATTAACACTGCGCGGTTTACAGGTTATTCAACAAGCTGAAGTTGTGCTCTATGACAGTTTAGTGAGTCCAGAGGTTTTAGAGCTTGTTCGCCGTGATGCTGACACTATTTGCGTAGGTAAAAGAGCCGGACACCATAGTATTTCTCAAGAAGAAACCAATGCACTGATCGTGAAATATGCGCAACTTGGCAAACGTGTTGTTCGATTAAAAGGGGGCGATCCCTTTATTTTTGGACGAGGTGGTGAAGAAATTGAAGTTGCTATTGCGCATGGGATCTCTTTTCAAGTAGTACCGGGGATCACGGCTGCAAGCGGAGCGAGTGCCTATGCGGGTATCCCATTAACCCATCGGCAATATGCTCAAAGTGTCACCTTTATGACTGGGCATTGTAAAGCAGATGGGATCGAACCGGATTGGGCATCGTTAGCGCAAGCTAATCACACTCTCGCTATTTATATGGGGACAGCAAAAGCAGAGCTTATTAGCCAGCGTTTAATCAAACTCGGACGTTCTCCATTAACGCCTATCGCCGTGATTAGTTGTGGCACGCGTCGTGATCAGCAAGTCTTCACGGGAAATCTAACACAATTAGCGCAGTTAGCTGAAAAAGCACCGACTCCCGCTTTATTAATTGTTGGGGAAGTCGCTGCACTACATCACCAACTTGCGTGGTTTGGTGACAGACATGCTTATCAATCCTTACCGTCACTCCATTCACCTTTGGTTCATTTTGCCTAAATGAGGTTGTTATGAATGAAACACAGTTAACTCATCTTCAGCAATTAGAAGCAGAAAGTATTTATATTCTGCGCGAAGTTGTCGCTGAATTTGAAAATCCCGTCATGCTTTATTCAATAGGCAAAGATTCCTCGGTGATGTTGCATTTAGCTCGCAAGGCGTTTTATCCCGCGAAATTACCTTTTCCTTTATTGCATGTTGATACAGGCTGGAAATTTCGAGAAATGTATGAATTTCGAGATAAAACGGCTAAAGAATATGGCTTTGATCTTAAAGTTTATCGAAATCCACAAGGTGTAGAGCTTGGAATTAATCCGTTTATTCATGGTAGTGCAAAACACACCGATATCATGAAAACAGAAGGGCTAAAGCAAGCCTTAGATAAATATGGTTTTGATGCAGCATTTGGTGGTGCACGCCGCGATGAAGAAAAATCACGAGCCAAAGAGCGTATTTATTCGTTTAGAGATAGAAAGCATCGCTGGGACCCGAAAAACCAGCGCCCTGAATTATGGAGAAACTATAACGGACAGATTAATAAAGGCGAAAGTATCCGAGTATTTCCGTTATCTAATTGGACAGAACTCGATATTTGGCAATATATCTATTTAGAAAATATCGACATTGTTCCGCTCTATTTTGCAAAAAATAGACCTGTTATTGAGCGTGATGGCACTTTAATTATGGTTGATGACGACAGAATTGATCTAAAACCGGGTGAAGTTATCGCACAGCAAAAAGTGAGATTTAGAACGTTGGGATGCTGGCCATTAACGGGGGCGATCCCTTCTCAAGCAGAAACACTCCCTGCCATTATTGAAGAAATGCTGATTTCCACCAGCAGTGAACGACAAGGGCGTTTAATTGACAGTGATCAGTCGGCATCAATGGAACTGAAAAAACGCCAAGGTTATTTTTAATCGGAGGAAATATGGGACTTTTAGCCATAAAAACGAATCAACTTGTCGCAGGTGAAATTGCACAACAGGGCGGTGTAGAGCGCTATCTCAAGACTCAACAGAATAAAGGATTACTGCGATTTCTAACCTGTGGCAATGTCGATGATGGAAAAAGCACACTAATAGGACGTTTACTTCATGATACAAGGCAGATCTATGAAGATCAGCTTTCTACATTACAAAATGAAAGTAAAAAGATCGGCACTCAAGGTGAAAAACTCGATCTTGCTTTGCTGGTGGATGGATTAGCAGCAGAAAGAGAGCAAGGGATCACTATTGATGTTGCTTATCGCTATTTTTCAACTTCAAAGCGTAAGTTTATTATTGCTGATACACCCGGACATGCTCAATATACCCGCAATATGGCGACAGGTGCATCAACCAGTACGCTTTCTATTCTGCTGATCGATGCTCGAAAAGGTGTACAAGAACAAACTCGACGACACAGTTTTATCAGCACACTCCTTGGGATCCGCCATTTAATCGTTGCAATCAATAAAATGGATCTGGTGGATTATCAGCAAGCAACTTTTGATTCGATCCAACAAGATTATCTTCATTTTGCCGATCAGCTCCCAACGGATCTAACCATTGAGTTTGTCCCTATTTCCGCCCTTGATGGTGACAATGTGGTTTCTCCCTCATTGAATATGCCTTGGTATCAAGGAAAAACATTGCTTTCATTATTGGAAGATGCGCCGGTTAAATTAGGTTCAGACATGCAATTGCTACGTTTTCCTGTGCAATATGTAAATCGCCCAGATTTAGATTTTAGAGGGTACAGCGGTACGGTGTCTTCTGGTGTTCTTTATCAAGGTCAACAAATCAAAGTATTACCTTCGGGGCAACGTTCTACTATCAAACGTATTGTTACTTTTGATGGCGATTTAACACAAGCGAGTGCAGGACAAGCCATCACACTTGTTTTAGCTGATGAAATTGATATTAGTCGAGGGGATATTATCGTTGATGATAACGATACAACTGCCAATATTAGTACTCATGCATTAATTGACGTAGTGTGGATGTCAGAGCAACCCTTAGTGCAAGGGCATACTCTAGACATCAAGATCGCAGGCAAAAAAAGCCGTGCCAAAATAGAGAATATCCATTATCAAGTGGATGTGAATAAGCTCACCCAACAAGTAACAGATAACTTAAGTTTAAATGCGATTGGTAGTGTTGAAGCCTCATTTGAAGAGCCACTGGTGCTGGATAACTATCAAGCTAATGCAGATATGGGGGGGCTTATCTTTATTGATCGACTAAGCAATGTCACAGTTGGCGCTGGGCTTATTCGAGAAACAAGAGATAACGCGATACAAACTACGACACAATATGATGCTTTTGAAGTCGAGTTAAATCAACTTATCCGTCGCCATTTTCCCCATTGGGGAGCGAGAGATCTTCTTGGAGGAAAATAGTGGTGATAAGCAACGATATTATTTGGCATCCTCATAAAATTGGATTAAATGAACGCGAATCACAACAAGCACACAAAGGATGTGTGCTTTGGTTTACAGGTTTATCTGGCTCAGGTAAATCCACACTTGCCGATGCACTAGAACAAGCGCTTTATCAGCATTCACAAAAACATTCACTCATTCATACCTATCTATTGGATGGCGATAACTTACGTCATGGATTATGTCGTGATCTCGGATTTAGTGCTGAAGATAGGCACGAAAATATCCGCCGTGTGGGTGAAGTGGCTAAATTGATGGTAGATGCGGGACTGATTGTCTTAACGGCTTTTATCTCGCCTTACCAAAAAGACAGACAACAAGTTAGAGGAAGCTTTGATCAAGGAAGATTTATTGAGATCTTTGTTGATACACCACTTTCTATTTGTGAAGCCCGTGATCCGAAAGGGCTTTATCAAAAAGCAAGACGCGGTGAGATAAAGCAGTTCTCAGGTATTGATTCGCCTTATGAGCCGCCCATTGATCCTGAATTACATTTAGACGGCACACTTCCTATAAATACCCTTATCCAGCAGATCCTCACATACCTACGGCAAAAACAAATTTACTGTTAATTTTATGATGGTATTAAATTATCTCTACACAAATACCCGATAAAAAGGGGATATGTGTAGAGATAATGTATGTATTTAGAGTAAAAAATGCGTATTACGCCATGCTATTTCAATGCGGATTCACACATTAATTAAGTGTCCATTTATTTATAAATAACCCCCATAGCACTTCATCTTAATAAGAAAAAATCAAACCTTAGTCTGAATTTTATAGAAGTTATTCACGTTTATAGTGAGGATAATAGGAATAATAATGTAATATATTCCAGCACTTTTGTGGCGTCTGTGGTTGAGTTGTGGGATGATTAGCCCATTAATCTTGGGGGTGGTAATGGGGAAATTAACAGTCTTACTTCTGATTTTACTTGGCTGGCTACAATATTCATTGTGGTTAGGTAAAAATGGTATCCATGATTACAACAAAGTAACTCAAGAAGTTGAATCTGCATTGGCGCAAAATACGCAGTTAAAAGAGCGTAATGATCGTCTATTTGCAGAGATTGATGACCTCAATGGCGGGCAAGAAGCACTAGAAGAGCGTGCTCGTAGTGAATTAGGAATGATAAAGCCTAATGAGACATTTTTCCGTATTGTGAGCGATAAATCTCAACCACGTCGTTAATTTATTGAATTAATAGTGTGTCCTGATACAAATATCATAATGAATATAACAAACTCTACTCTTCCTATTGTTGCCGTTATTCCGGCAGCCGGTATCGGAAGTCGAATGCAATCAGTCTGTCCAAAACAATATTTGAAGATTGGCGGATTGACTATTCTTGAACATACCATTAATGCCTTATTGAAACACCCACGTATAACGCAAATTATCGTGGCGATCAGCCCTAATGACAGCTACTTTCACACTTTACCTTTAGCGCAAGATGAAAGAATAATAACGGTTAATGGTGGTGGCGAACGTGCTGACTCAGTATTGTCAGGTTTAGCGTATGTTACTCAACATTTTCCTGAAAACACATGGGCATTAGTTCACGATGCAGCAAGACCTTGCCTACATTTTGGCGATCTTGACCATTTAATTAAACTCATTGATGAAAACGTTATGGAACCTCACTTTTGTGGTGGCATTCTTGCGACACCTGTTCGCGATACAATGAAACGTAGTCATCAACAAGATAATCATATTGAACAAACAGTAGAAAGAACAACGCTATGGCATGCTTTAACGCCACAATTCTTTCCTGCATTGTTATTAAAACAAAATATAGAAAATGCACTCTCTCAAAAAGCAACGATCACTGATGAAGCCTCAGCGATGGAGTTTGCTGGATATGAACCTTTATTAGTTAAAGGTCGTGCAGATAATATCAAAGTTACTCAGCCAGAAGATTTAGCGCTTGCAGAGTTTTTCCTCTCACGCCAAATCACCAGTATAAGGAACACATAATAAAATGAGAATTGGACACGGTTACGACGTACATAAATTTGGCGGTGAAGGCCCTATTATTATTGGCGGTGTCAGAGTTCCTTATGAACAAGGGCTGTTAGCTCACTCTGATGGCGATGTCGTATTACATGCAGTGACAGATGCTATTTTAGGTGCAGTGGCAATGGGTGACATTGGCACATTGTTTCCTGATACCGACCCTGCATACAAAGGTGCAGATAGCCGTGTACTCCTTCGTGAAGCCTTCTCCCGCGTAAGAGCAAAAGGTTACCGAATTGGTAATTTAGATGTCACGATCATTGCTCAGGCTCCAAAAATGCTACCTCATACACCACAAATGCGCGTCAATATCGCAGAAGATCTTCATTGCCACGTTGATGACATCAATGTGAAAGCGACCACAACAGAAAAGCTTGGATTTGTCGGTAGAAAAGAAGGCATTGCCTGTGAAGCCGTTGTTTTACTAATGAAAGAGTCATTACCTGAATGAGTGATTTACCCGAACTCCATTGGTTACATGGAAAACCACAAGCAACAGGTTTATTAAAGTCAATCCCTGAAGATTTTATTGTCTGTGAAGATCTTGGCTTCACCCTTGATGGGGAAGGCGAGCATGTCATGGTGAAAATCAGAAAAACAGGTTGTAATACGGCTTTTGTTGCTGAAAAATTAGCAAAATTTGTTGGGATCCATCCTCGTGATGCCAGTTACGCTGGTCTAAAAGACAGAAATGCAGTGACTGAACAATGGTTTTGTCTGCGTATGCCGGGTAAAGAGATGCCTGATTTCAGCCAGCTCGCTTTAGAAGGTTGTGAAATTCTAGAAACGACTCGTCAACAACGTAAATTACGTATAGGAACACTAAAAGGTAATCACTTTACATTGGTGTTACGAGAGATTTCTGATCGTGATTTTGTTGATGCTCGTTTGGCGCAAATAAAAGCAAAAGGTATCCCCAACTATTTTGGTGCTCAACGATTTGGTCGTAATGGTGATAATTTACGACAAGCCATGCGTTGGGCAACAGACGAAATCCGCGTAAAAGAACGAGGAAAGCGTAGCTTTTACCTCTCCGCAGCCCGTAGTGCGATGTTTAATCATATTGTCAGCAAAAGATTGGAATGTGATTTATATTCAAAAGTGATGCTCGGTGATGCAATGCAACTTCATGGGCGAGGTAGCTGGTTTGTTGTTGATGAAGCAGAACTAGCTCAAACACAAACTCGTTATGAAGAGCACGATGTTCATATTACTGCGCCTTTACCGGGTAAAGGTGATTTAGGTACCCAATCACAAGCATTAGATTTTGAAACTGAAAATCTGGCAGAATATGAAGCCTTCTGGTCGCTAGCTCGACAAGAACGTGTTGATAATACAAGACGTGCTATCAATGTATTACCAGAAAATATGTCATGGAATTGGGTAGACGATACCACTGTTTCTCTGTCATTCTTTTTACCCGCAGGAAGCTTTGCAACTAGCGTTGTACGTGAATTAATTTTATTAGGGAATGATGATGCTGAAAATATTGGTGAGTAATGATGATGGTGTGATGGCAAAGGGGATACAGACCCTCGCTAAAGCGTTACGCCAGCGTTATGATGTACAAATTGTTGCACCTGATCGTAATCGTAGTGCTGCATCTAACTCTTTAACAATCGACAGACCTCTACGCAAGCAAGAGCTTGAAAATGGGGATATTGCAATTGTTGAGGGGACACCAACAGATTGTGTTTATCTTGGTGTAAATCACTTAGTGCGCCCTCGTCCTGATATTGTGGTTTCTGGTATTAATCATGGTCCTAATTTGGGTGATGATGTTATTTATTCAGGTACAGTTGCTGCGGCAACAGAAGGGCGTTTTTTAGGTTTGCCTGCCATTGCTGTTTCACTTGATGGTGAAACGCACTTTGAGACAGCTGCTCAAGTAACTTGTGAAGTCTTGGCAATGTTACAACAAGTACCTTTAAGAGCGGGCAATATTCTAAATATTAACGTACCTGATATTCCTCTTGATGAAGTAAAAGGTTTCCGTATTACACGCTGTGGTAGTCGTCATGCATCACAACATGTTTATACACATACTGATCCTAGAGGGAATAGTCTTTATTGGATTGGGCCTCCAGGCGAAAAAAATGATGTAGGTCCTGATACAGATTTTGCTGCTGTTGATGAAGGTTATGTTTCGATAACCCCATTACATGTTGATTTAACAGCCTATAAAGCACTTGATTTACTACAAAATTGGTTAAATAAAGCAGAGGTCAAAAAAACATGTTAAGTCGGTCAATGAAAGACTTACTGACAATGTTAAAACAACATGGCATCAAGGATGAGAGCCTGTTGGAAGCAATGAGTAAAGTACCTAGAGAGCTTTTTATTGATGAAGCGCTTTCTCATAAGGCTTACGAAAATACGGCTTTGCCTATTGGCAATGGGCAAACTATTTCACAGCCTTATATTGTCGCCAAAATGACAACATTACTGGAATTACAAAGTACAGATTCTGTATTAGAAATTGGTACAGGTTCGGGATATCAAACTGCCGTATTAGCAAATTTAGTCCATCATGTTAGTTCTGTTGAGCGTATAAAGATATTGCAATGGCAAGCTAAACGACGTTTTAAACATCTTGATTTACATAATATCTCGACACGTCATGGTGATGGATGGGAAGGTTGGTCATCAAAAGCCCCTTTTAATGCCATAATAGTGACAGCATGTGCAACAGAAGTACCACAACAGTTATTGATGCAGTTAGCCGATGGTGGCAGGATGATAATACCTGTCGGTGAACAACAACAAATACTGAAGTTTATCCGACGTTTAGGTAATGATTTTCACTACCAATCTATAGAAACAGTTAGATTTGTTCCTTTAATTGCAGGCGAGTTAGCATAACTTCCAGATAAATCTGACCGTTTTTTATTACTGCTTTTTAATAGCTTGTCGTAATCTGCACTAATAAATGAAACATTTTCAAAAAATTGCAGTCTTTTTGTTTAACTCGACAAATTGCTAGATGCTAATGCCTTTTTAAAGGGAGAAGGAAGTATGAATTCAGAAAGCCCAATTAAGCATGTCCGCTGGGCAATCATGTGTTCGGTAATTGGATTTGCATTAACAGGCTGTGCAGATACACCTTATCGTCCTGCACCAATTACCTCTGTAAATGATAGCTCTTCAAATAATACGGTATCAACCGCACCTGTAATGACTAACAGTAATGCGACGCCTATTGAAAGAACTACCCCCTTACAATCGTCACCTCCTCCTTCAATTAAGGTGAACTCCGCTTCGTCTAATGGAGGCGTGGTTCAATCGCAAAGCCAGCCTCGTCCTCAAACATCGGTTGCAGCTCAAAATGTAAGTACTGATGGCACTGGACGCATTGTGTATAACCGTAACTACGAGAGTATTCCTAAAGGAAACTACAACGGTAATACATACACCGTAAAACGTGGTGATACCATGTTTTATATCGCTTGGATAACAGATAGTGATGTAAAAGAACTGGCGTCAATGAATAACATCCCAGAGCCTTATAGCTTAAACGTAGGGCAAGTGTTGAATATTGGTAACCGTCAGGTCAATACGGGAACAAATACCAATGTCAACACATCGGTTATTAATCAATCAAGTAATGCTGGTGTTCAAACGGCGCATACCAAACCAACAAACAATGGTGCAATGGGACCATTAATTACTAAACCAGCAACAACACAACCGAAGACAACGACTCCGCCACCAACAACAAATACCACAACTGCGGCAACACCTGCACCTACGGCGGTTTCTGGTAAGTGGATTTGGCCTGCACAAGGCAACATTATCGAAAGCTATTCAAGTGCGCCGGGTGGTAATAAAGGTATCGATATCGGTGGTACAAAAGGTTCACCAATTGTTGCAACTGCAGCGGGTAAAGTGGTTTATGCAGGTAGTGCATTACGTGGCTATGGTAACCTCGTTATCATCAAGCATAATGACGAATACCTCAGCGCATATGCACATAACGACACCATTTTGGTACGCGAACAGCAAAATGTGAATACAGGTCAGCAAATTGCCACAATGGGTAGCTCTGGAACCAGTTCTGTCCGACTACACTTTGAGATCCGTTATAAAGAAAAATCACTCAACCCAATGAGTTATTTACCTAAGAAATAGGTAAGTGATTTTTTACACGTATAGTGAATAATCCTAAAGTTAAGCCCTCTTTTTTACAAAAAGAAGAGGGCTTTTTCTTATCTGTAATTAATTAAAATATTGAAACAAAATAAATTTTATCTAAGTATAAGTGCTTATTTAAAGATTATTAAAAATGAGAGGTCAATATAAAATTATAGATAACGCTAAATTAGATGGTTGATTCTCAATCAATGAATGCGTATGCTAAAAATTGTTATATAAAAAATGAATAAAGATTCGTTGTTATGAAAAGATGAACTATAAAACAACCTCTTGTTTAGGTAGGTATTTTCTTTATTAGATTATCTTTTTAATAATAGTACGTAATATAAATTATTGGATATTATTTTATTATTATGGATTTTTATTTGTTTTTTTAGATGTAAATAGTCACAAATAGCGCATCAAATGGAGTAATTTTACGTATAGATAAATATACGTAAAATATAATAAAAAAACTGTTAATAACCTGCACTCAATAGTTAAGTTATATATTGAATAAAGAAAGAATAAAATTAACAGTAAAATAGATTATGTTATCTTTTATTTTGTAATTCGTTACAAGGGAAAATCAGTAAACCCGTTGTGTCGTGACACAGCGATAAACTGGTAAACAGACTTTAATTATGAGTCGTTTACCTAAATTATCAAGGGTAGGAGCAGCTGATGAGCCAAAGTACGCTAAGAGTAGACGAGTTATATACAGATGAAATTGAAGAGAACATGGAAGAGTTCGATGAAGTTGCTGCAAAAGAGGCAGAAAATGAGTCTGATGCTCAAGACGAAATTGAACTTATTGAAGGAGTCAACCAGCGTGCGCTCGATGCAACTCAGCTTTATTTAGGAGAAATTGGTTATTCTCCGTTGCTGACCGCGGAAGAAGAAGTTTTCTTTGCCCGTAGAGCGTTGCGAGGCGATATTCCTTCAAGACAACGAATGATAGAAAGTAACCTACGTTTAGTTGTTAAGATCTCTCGTCGTTATACAAACCGAGGTCTTGCCCTGCTTGATTTGATTGAAGAAGGGAACTTAGGACTTATTCGTGCTGTTGAAAAATTCGATCCTGAAAAAGGCTTCCGTTTTTCAACTTATGCGACATGGTGGATACGTCAAACTATTGAACGTGCCATTATGAACCAGACTCGTACTATCCGCCTTCCCATTCATATCGTTAAAGAGCTGAATGTTTATTTAAGAACAGCAAGAGAATTAGCACATAAACTCGATCATGAGCCTAGTGTTGAAGAGATTGCACAAACACTTGATAAACCAGTTGAAGATGTGAGTAAGATGCTGCGTTTAAACGAACGTATTACTTCTGTTGATACCCCAATTGGTGGTGATTCAGATAAAGCCTTACTCGATATTATCTCTGACGAAAATGAAGAAGGGCCGGAAGCAACAATTCAAAATAATAACCTCAAGGAAAATATCATAAAGTGGTTATTTGAATTGAATCCTAAGCAACGTGAAGTATTAGCACGTCGTTTTGGATTATTAGGCTATGAAGCAGAAACTTTAGAAGATGTTGGTAGAGAAATTGGTCTAACAAGAGAAAGAGTTCGTCAAATTCAAGTTGAAGGACTACGCCGCTTAAAAGACATTCTACAAAGTCAGGGATTATGTATTGAAGCACTTTTCAAAGCATAGTTAGCCACCCTTTTTCTGTTTATAGCTTTAATTGACAGATTGTTATTACCAAAGCCGATTAGAGGATTTACTAATCGGCTTTTCTTTATCTTGTATTATGCGATTCAAAACGATAAAACAAGAGCGCAGTCTTGCACCTTGTTAGCCTGATGAAAGTGATAAAGGAAGATATGAAAGATTATTTTTTAAACGTTAAATTAGAACGTTGCGATTTTAACCAAAGTAAAATCTCCCCGAATGGAATGGTGAGATTAATAGCATCAGGTAAAAACTTCTATCTTAATGAAGAGGATTTTGCTAATTCTCAAGATTTTCTTAAACGATTAAAACAAGGCGATGAGCTTAAAATCTGTGCTGAATTATTGAAAGATGGCAGTTTCTGGGTGCAATGGATTTATCATGATACAAAAGGAAGGCTTGAGCCTGAAAGAAAATTCACGCTAACAACAAAACAACAAAAATGGTTATTGCTTGCATTTATTCTGACGCTTGTTGGCGGTTATTGGAGCTATTTTTCGATTCTCCATCTTGAAGTGAATTTCTTTATCGTTGTTTCTATGGTTATTGCATGTGGTGCTGTGATAGCGGGGATCAGTTATATCGGAGAAAAAGCTTATCGCTATTTTCAGCGCACCAGACCTAAACATAGAAAGAGAATAAAAGCATTAGATAAAGTTATCGCCAAGCAAGCCTTGATAGCTCCAGATGGCGAGCATCTCATTATTACTGGAATAAAATCGGCACCATTACCTTCATTGACTGTGAGTAAAAAATCGTTTCCTCAAATAAATCAAAGTAAAGTACAACGAGTTCGAGGAACAATACAAATTCATAGTACTAATAGAATTAAAATGCATCATCGCAACGGCGAGACGGTGATAATGCAAGTATCCTGCCTGATAGATAATCATCCTTTCGTATTAAGTTATAGAGAACGCTCATTTTATTCTGATCATAATCTGTTTCTTGCTAATGGTGATGATGTGGAACTGTTCTTTTGGCAAGCTGAAGATAAGAACTCGGGACCTGTTGTCTTGGGTGTTTATAATCATACAGATAATGGCGCTTATTCAATATCAGGACAAATGTATATTGGTCACCAGCGTACATATCGTTTATCACTGTTAATAGTCGCATTAGTCAGTGTTTTTATTTTCTCAATGGTTGCAAGTTTCTCTATCTCTGATGTTTATGATAATGGCAATTATTGGGATAAATGGGATTGGTATTCTATTGGTGATAGCTTTTTAGGAATGGGGATTATCTATGGCTTAATCATGAGTGGCATAGCCTTTTTAACTGCCTTGTTTTCAAATCTTTATATTTTGTTATCAGAAAAAGGTCATAGCAGTTATCAAACCTATTTTTTACTTCAGCAGCAATGTGTTGAAAGCAAACAACCGCTGTATATTACGGAGCTGCGCCAATGAATCCTTTTTTCCGTAAGCCTTTTATTATTATCACAAGTTTATTTATTTTAAGCTTATTGCTTTTTTATGGCGTGCTTTTTCATGGATTCGCTTCTAAGTGGCAATGGAAAAATGAGAACTCTTCTGAATTATCTTCATACCCTTACTCTCACTATGATTGGCGTAATACTTTTTATGCTTCTAGCGGGATGTTAATTAAAACTGAATCTGATAGTGGGCGATATGATGTAGATATTTATGGCAGACTTCATCGCCAAGATAACCAGAGAAAATATACGTTGTACTTTTCTGATAAAGAAGGTATGCGCTTTGTATCACAAGGTCAAGGTAGCTTTTATAACGCTTACTGTATTGTTGATAAATGTGTTTTATTTACAGAGCAGGGACGACAAACTATAGATTTGACAGAGTTTACAGTAGCAGATTTAATTCCTTGGCAAGAGACTAACAATGGTTATTATCGTTTTCCTTTAGCGCTTATTGGTGGAAAATTACTCTTTTCACAAACAACATCGCAATTAGTATTAGTTGATAATAAGACGATATTAACAAGTTTAGATGAAGGCGAAAGTTGGGAATATTCAGTTAATACTGAAGATCTGGTGAAGCAATATTACGCTGAAGATTTCGGTGAGTTTACACAATTTCATTACGCTCTATCAGGTGATTCCCTCATTATTTTTTATAATCACCATTACACTACAAATACGTTAGAAATCACGCTAAATTTAGTGAATAAAGAAGTGACAAAAACGCGCTGGCTCCCTTTGCGTGTTAAAGAAGTTGCCCAAAATGCTAATGGTGATACCTATCTTATCACTCAACACGCTTCTCGTGATCTCTATTCTGTTGTTCGACGTCAATCTGATGGGAATTTAACCACTTTCTATGAAAGTGGTTATAAATATATAAATGATTTAATGGTAAGTAATGACAGCTTAATTCTAAATAAAGGTTATAACGATGATAAAGTCACGTTAGTTTTTTCATTGAAAACAAAAGATTATACATCTTATGAGAAAGTTACTGATGATATGATGTTTAACCCTGCTTTATCATCATTTGTTCGCTTATTTGACAACTATGGTGATAAAGACACTTTATTGTTATTGGGTGAGCGACTGAAATATAGCCATGCTTCAATTAATTAATTCTGTATTTATCTTTGATTATCTTAGTTTGAAAAATTAAAAAGTCAGCCATAAAAAAGGCTCTGTAAAATCAAACAGAGCCTTTTTGCTATCAGTATTTAGTATTTAGTATTTAGCATTTAGTGTGACTTATTTTGCCATCTCTTTTAAACGATAGAGTTGTTCTAATGCTTGTCGAGGTGTTAACGCATCAGGATCGATTTTATCTAATGCTAATTCAATGGCAGAAGGCTCAGCTTCTGTTAATAACATCAGCTGTGACGTTTCAACATGACCAGAGCCAGTATGACCTGATAGCATTTCAAGCTCTTTTAATTTCTGCTTAGCGCGACGGATCACCTCTTTTGGTACACCCGCTAATGATGCAACGGCTAAACCATAGCTTTTACTTGCAGCACCTTCTTGGACGCTGTGCATAAAGGCAATAGTATCGCCATGTTCAACAGCATCTAAGTGAATGTTTGCAGTACCTTCAAGTTTTTCAGGTAGTGTCGTTAATTCAAAATAGTGGGTTGCAAAGAGAGTCATCGCTTTAATGCGATTTGCTAAGTTTTCAGCACAAGCCCAAGCCAGAGATAATCCGTCATAAGTGGATGTACCCCGACCAATTTCATCCATTAAGACTAAGCTGTTTTCTGTCGCATTGTGCAAAATATTGGCGGTTTCTGTCATTTCAACCATAAAAGTAGAACGTCCAGAAGCAAGATCATCAGAAGCACCGACACGCGTAAAGATTCGATCGACTGGACCAATTAAGGCTTTTTCAGCAGGTACAAAGCTACCAATATAAGCAAGTAAAGTAATTAATGCTGCTTGGCGCATATAAGTACTTTTACCGCCCATATTAGGGCCTGTAATGATCAATAAACGACGTTGAGGTGCTAATTGTAATGGATTCGAAATAAACGGTTCGCTAAGGACTTGTTCAACAACAGGGTGACGTCCACCAGTGATTTGAATGCCTGTTTTTTCACTCAATTCTGGGCGAGTATAATTTAATGATTCAGCTCGCTCAGCAAGGTTAGAAAGAACATCTGTTTCAGCTAAAGCCTCTGCACTAATTTGTAATGCTGTAAGGTGAGGTAATAGCTTTTCAAAAATCTCTTCATAAAGCATTTTTTCGATAGCTAATGCCTTACCTTTAGAAGTTAATACCTTGTCTTCATACTCTTTTAATTCGGGAATGATATAACGTTCAGCATTTTTCAACGTTTGACGACGAACATAGTGCATAGGCACTAAATTGCTTTGCCCGCGACTGACTTGGATGTAATAGCCATGTACACCATTAAAGCCAACTTTTAGAGTATCAATACCCCATTTTTCTCGTTCACGGATTTCAAGTTTATCAAGGTAATCACTTGCACCATCGGCTAATGCACGCCATTCATCTAACTCGGCATTATAGCCAGAGGCAATAACACCACCGTCACGTACTAATACAGGTGGTGTTTCAACAATGGCGTGTTCGAGTAATTCACATAATTCATCGAACTGGCTAATACGCTTTTGTAATTCTTTAATATAAGGCATATCAGCTTGTTCAAGCACTTGATGAATATCGTGATATTGCTGGAAAGCATGGCGCATACGAGAAAGATCACGAGGACGTGCGGAGCGTAGAGCTAAACGTGCTAAGACTCGCTCTAGATCACCAACTTGTCGTAAAAAAGGTTGCAGTTCAAAATAGAGAGGCTGTAATGCACTAATAGCATCTTGACGTTTGATAAGTTGTTCACGTTGGCGCAAAGGCGAGTGTATCCAACGTTTCAGCATGCGGCTTCCCATAGGGGTAACACAAAGGTCAAGTACGGATGCGAGTGTGTTATCCGTTCCACCTGCAAGATTTTGAGTTAATTCGAGATTACGACGAGTTGCCGCGTCTAAAATAATTGAATCTTGAGGGCGTTCCATAGTGATGCTACGAATATGGGGCAATGCAGTGCGTTGTGTATCTTTCACATATTGTAATAAGCACCCAGCAGCACAGAGTGCCAACTGTGCATTTTCAACACCAAAGCCTGTTAAATCACGAGTACCAAATTGCAGATTCAGTTGTTGTCTTGCTGTTTCTGGTTCAAATTCCCAAATAGGGCGACGGCGCAAGCCTTGCTGGCGCTCAATCAGTGCCATCGACTCAAAAGTTTCTGGATAGAGTAATTCAGCTGGATGAGTACGTTGCAATTCGGCAATCATGCTTTCACTATCTGGCATTTCAGTAACACGAAAACGCCCTGATGTGATATCTAACGTTGCATAACCAAATGCGCCATTCTTATCTTGCCAAATAGCGGCTAAAAGGTTGTCTTGGCGCTCTTCAAGTAAGGCTTCATCAGTGACAGTACCCGGCGTTACAATACGAATAACTTTGCGCTCAACTGGGCCTTTACTGGTTGCAGGATCGCCAATTTGTTCACAAATAGCGACAGATTCTCCTAGTTGAACTAATTTAGCGAGATAGTTTTCAACAGCATGATGCGGAACGCCTGCCATAGGAATAGGCTGGCCTGCGGACTGACCTCGTTTTGTTAATGAAATATCTAATAAGCGAGAGGCTTTTTTAGCATCATCAAAAAACAGTTCATAAAAGTCACCCATACGATAGAACAGTAAGATTTCAGGATGCTCTGCTTTAATTTTAAGATACTGCTGCATCATTGGTGTGTGGGAGTCTAAGTGTTGAATGTCAGTCATGTTGTTGTCTGTCTTAACGTATTGAATTTTGAGTTATTTGTGAAAATCTGTTGTTACACCGCATATCGTTCTATTTCACAAGCATTGTATGATCATATCACAAGGTTTCAGTTCATTGTTTTAATTATCTTATAGTCAGCACTAAACAAGATAACACTTATGAGCTAAAAGTAGTCAGCAAAATGAGGCCATGAAACCGAATAGTAAAGCTAGGGCTGATACGGGTGAGAATACAGGTTTACGTGTATTTTGTGGCGCAACAGGCATTAAGACATTTTTCTACCGTTATAGTAGCTCAATTACACAAACTTACCCAGCCAAGGATTAGTAATTTTACTCAAACTTCATTGATTGAAGGAGGCGAGAGCCAAATTACAAGAGTTAAAACAACTACACCAATTAGATCGATTCCCTTCTACAGAGTTAAAAGAAAAAACTGAATAAAAAACAGGAATAGTTGCAGTCTTATAAAACACATTTAACAGTAAAGGAACTTGTTGAACTTTATTTAGTTGAACGGATTGAAGATCGTAAAGGTAAAGATGGTAAAACAATTTCTGGCTCAAGAAAGAAGAAAGGGCAAATAGATGTTCGTCGTATGCTTGAAGCTGATGCTGTCCGTGTTTTAGGTGAGTTTATGGCGCATGAGGTGACCCGAAAAGATGTGATAGAACTCATGCGTAAACTGTCGGTAGCCTATGAGTTTGCAATCGGTCTAGGTACTTTGATGATAATTTTGCTAACCCCGCTTTATTGGCGAAATTGAGCTTGCAGCAAGCTAAGTTTAAGCTAACCAGTAATAAAGGTATTCGCTATTTAGACGATAACGAATTCAAGAAATTTCTATCATGGTTGCCTAGTTCTGTTTACACAAATGTTGTGAAAAATGTTTTTCGTCTGACGCTTTGGACGGGTTGCCGAACAGGTGAAGTGTGCGCAATGGCTTGGGATGATGTGGATCTTGAAAAAGGCACTATTCATTTGAAAGAAACTAAGACAGGAATTGAACGCTACGTACAATTGCCTCATCAAGCAATCACCTACTTGAAATCAATGCGCATGAACTCCGATAAATACCTTTTTCCATCTCAAGTAACCAAGTTACCCATTCAGCAAAAGTATCTAACAGAATGTGCATGGCGTTTACGTAAAGAAGACAAAATGTTAGATATCCCTGATTGGTCACCTCATGATTTACGTCGAACAGTACGTATGATTTATATCGTTATGAGAGTGAATGTAAGGTGTGGTTGCAGAAGTGGGCGGATCATATGGTGAGAATATGATATATAGTGCCATAATCTGGTAATTATCTGAGTATAATAATTGCTTGATGCTAGATTTATACCTCATTAATATGAGGTATAAAAATTATCAAATCGGGGTTAACTGATATTTACGATTTATAGCATCTGAAAAAATAGTATGTCTTTTGGCATTTCTTTTTAAGTTTTGAACTAAGCCAACCAAATATGTATTTAAATTATCCATATTATCTAATAATTCTCCTATATTATTTAATATGGTATAGATATCATCCAACTCAGGAGAGGCAAACTGATTCAGTCTGGATGTAATGGCAGTGTATAACCAAAGAAGAGCTAAAGCGGATTTTTCTGACTGGTTAGTGCAACAAACTGTAAAACCATTGTATTCCCCTGATGTGAGAGATTGTTGAAAACTAACTTGTTCTGAAAATAAGGGAGAATATCGAGTGATTATAACGCCGGATTCTAGCAATAATATATAATCAGGCAACCAATCTTTACTAATTAAATTGTCAATAAATAATTTATCAATATCTTTCCCTAAGTTATTACAGCCACATACAACAATTGAGATAGGTGGTGATATATTAGTTTTCATAGAAGTATCTATCATGTCCTTCCATTTTGAAAAAGAACTGTGAGACTGTTCAATGGCATTATTTAATTGGCTATAAGAGTTTTTTAGTTGAATTGTAGTAATAACTGATGTAAATGGGAGTACAGGTTTTTTTTGTTGGCTCATTTCTAAGTTAAATGATTCACGAGCTAGACTGATTATAATATCAATCTCATTACTAATTTGAGAGTCAGGACTATAAAAATATCCATTCTTTACTAAATATGTAGGTGGTAATTGCCTAGTTAGCATATCCATAAATGCTTTTTCAAAAGGAGCTCCACTATCTGCGATATTTTGCATATCATGAAGTGCTTTTCCTTGAGCAACAGCGCCTAATAGTTCACTCAAGTTGACTTGAAACTGTTTCAATAAATCCATGATATTTCCAATAATTATTTTATCACTTGATTAAACCTTGGGTGATTTTTTATAAGATATGGTTTTATTCTATCTATAGAATCTTTGCTTCTGGGATCTCCAAAAAATTTTACACGTTGAATAGAATCATTTTGTTTATTTAATTTAACTCTATCTGTATATTCATCAGCAATCATCGTACATGATACTGTAGTCATTTTATCAGAACTGGATTTAATTTTAACATTACAAGATGTATAAAATACAACAGCGTCAATCTTACCACTCAAAATTATTTTATTAAATATTTGTTTATATCCTTCCATTTCTTTAGTTAAGAAATTATGTAATTCTTTATAGACTATTTCTTTATTATCAATCTCTTCTGATAACCTTCTTTTTTTGTAATCTAAATGAGGTTCAATATTAAAGGCAACAATTCCATTAAAGGGTACAAAATCATTTTTTTTAGATTCATCTTTATTTCTCCCACCTAAACGAACTTGTCTATATCCAGAGCGTAATTGACTTTTGAAATTTTCTGATTTATTTATGGTTTTGCATGCAATATAATAAGGTCCACAAGGAAGGGTTGCAATTATATCTGGTTCACCGAGTGAAACAGATAACCCTAATTCTTTTAAATAAAGAAAATATTCCAATTCAAATACTGCATCTTTACCTTTAGAGTGAGTGGTGGTGTTAAGTTCTAAATTTTCGGTAGCAATTCTGTGTAGAATTTCTGTAAATTGTTTAGGGGATTCATTAGAGCAAGCCAAAATAGCTTCAAATATTCTTTTTGCTGTAATAATTTTTAATTTTATATTGACGTTAGAATTTTCGAACATATTACTAGCATTATCGCACAATATGAGCATGTTATATAAATCTTTATTTTTTCTTATTTTAATTTTGAGTTTGGAGTATATTTTTCTGACTTCATAACTCATTTTTTCAAGTTCTTTAAAACTGGTGAAAATATATTTATAGTCATTTTTCATTAATTTTCTCACAATTAAGTTTATTTCTATTAATAATAAGAAATTATTTGGGTTATGTATATAGTTAAAGATTAAATAAAAGATTAAATAAAAGCCGACTTTTCCAATAAATCAAATACCTTAAATAATCCCCACCATCCTCTTGCAGCCCATGTACCAACGGTTTCATACTTTTATGGAGTAAGTCAGGCCACTCGCCAACCCCTTTTGGTTGATGAATATTTTCCTCACATAGGTTTTCCCATCCAGCCTCATTTGGCACCCATAAGCCTTGCCACTCTTCTTGTACGATACGGGGTAGCTTCCAGAAGGGCTGATAGCTAATACGCCCATGCTGCCGCAGTATGTCTAGTGGGGTTTCAGGGCGCAGCGTGGCAAGAAAACGGTAAGAACTGGCGTTGTTGCGGAGTGTGTCCTGATAAATGTCATCGCTGTGGGTATCAATCAGGTGTTCAAAGGGTGAAACAGATCCCAATACATTGGCTGTACTGCCGTCTATCTTGATTACTTCAACCCAGACTACAATACATTGCCAGACGATAGCCTGAATCAAACAATGGTATTCTAGGGATTGAGTATCCAGTGGTGAATCAGGGAATAACGGTGTTTGTGCTGTCTCAATAGGTTCTGCAAAGACTGATGTATTGAAAGAGAGGTAGTGAGTTGGGTGGCCGTTCTTTTGAATTAGGTACAGGTTTTCAATATTTACCCAGCAAGATGAAATGGGCATATTTAGTCAATGGGTACAATTATGATATTAAAGGCTGTCAGTTGGCTATCTTAGAGCAAGAATTCAAGAAATATGGTATTGGCACTGACCCGCTATCAGTACTAGAAACTGACGTTATCAAAGATACACTAGGGGTAGATGATGACCTCATTAAAACTATCCGTTATGGCTCGATATTCAATGCAGGTTCTGTTAGTTCGTCACCGAAAGGAAGTATGGCGAAAAAGCTAAAAAAGCTTTATTCCGACGATTATGTATCAGAAATGCTGAAACATTGGGAGTTAGAAACGAAAGAGCTTCGCGAAAGCATAAATCAACTCCTTGACGAGTATCTAAAAACAGGAAAGAAAAATAGGTATGGGCTTTTTGTCGTGAATGCGGTTGAGCAACCATTTAATACGACAAAGCGAAAAACAAAAAATGGGGAATGGAAAAAGTGGCGTCGTGATGTGATGCGACGTAAGCTACTCGCGCATATGATACAAGGGCTAGAAAGCCGTGTAGTCTATGATTATGTAAGCTCGCACAGCGGTGTTTGTGCGCTAGAACATGATGGATTTGTGAGTTTGCATGAACTGTCTGATGGTGATTGGATGCACCCATATTTGGAGATAGTATTGAAGCATCATTGTTTATAGTGAATCGAAATTAAATTTTTGGGAGCAGGTACTATCTCCATGGCACAGAATCATACTTAATTAAGTGGCAGTTCTGTGCCAGAAACGGACATAGAAAACACGATGTTATAAGATTAGGTGCATATCTCCGATCGCATTCATTGGACGTAATGATCGTACTAAGCCGATCTCAAAGGAAAGCATTAATCAGGTAATTGAGCTATTAGGATAAAAAGGAAGGCTGACGGGGAATGGTTTTCGTCACACATTGAGTACCATTCTGCACGAAGAAGGATTCAACTCTGCATGGATCGAAACACAGCTTGCACATGTGGATCAGAACGCTATTCACGGGGCTTACAATCATGCACAGTATTTGGAAGGGAGACAACAAATGATGCAGTGGTATAGTGATTACATAGATAGCTTGTCTAGAAATAAACTTCCGCAATTTTTTCTTCAAAAAAAGCAGTATGAACAATAAATCTAGTTGATGCATACAAAGGTTTATTGTTGATAGCAAGAGGAGCGCCACAATCATGAATGTACAGAAAACCAAATTTTCATCTAAAGAATTCCTAAGGCGCCGTCGCCCTGAAAAATTTTCTGATTCAACAATCAGAGAGACTGGTACTTTAGATAGAGTTGTACTGGAACACTTCCTCTCTACGCTAAATACAAGAAATCAAGAATTACAATTCGAGGATTTTGCAAAAAAAATATGTGAAAAAATAATTTGCCCTAATCTCCTTGAACAGACTGGTCCTGTAGCAGGGGGGGATGGTAAAACTGACACACAAACATACCCTGTTTCGGAACAGAATAAGCTTCTTTGGTTCGAAGGTGTTAATGATACATCAAATAAAGAACGTTGGGCCTTTGCGGTAAGTACACGTAAAGACTGGAAGAAAAAATGTCATGAAGATGTACTTAAGATAAAAGAAACAAAGCGTGGGTATACTAAAGTATTTTGCATAACGAATCAATCTGCAAAGTCCAATATTCGTTCAGAGGTCGAGGATACACTAAAAACAAAAACTGGAATAGATGTCCGTATATTAGATATTAATTGGCTATTAGATCAAATTTACAAAAACCATTTTGAGCAATTGGTTATTGATTCATTGTCAGTTCCAACACAATATAAAAGAGAAGTTATTTTTGGAGAAAATGATTATAAGAAGCATAAAAAATATGAAGAATTAACCGAGTATATTAGAGAGAAAATAAACCCTGCTGAAATTTCATATGAACAAGTAGATATATTTTTAGTAATTGCAGAGTTAAGCGCTGAACTTGAGAAACCACTAATTGAAACACAAGGTCTATTTGAAAGAGCTATAAAAATCTCAAAAAAATTCGGGACTAATCAACAATTGCTAGATGCGTATTATCAATACGCCTGGAAGTCCCATTTTTGGATGGAAGATTTTAATCTCTTCGAAGAAAATCTTCAATTAGCGTATGAAAGTATAGCATCATCAACTAATTCCTCAAAATGGGAAAAAGTTTTAAATTTAATAACCGTTCATAAAAGTTATATTAGACTTAACAACGCAACATCTACAATCGACATTGAGAATATTGAACGTAACATGCTCGCCAAACTAGATGAGATAGCTGACGATGATTCACGTCCCAGTAATGCGCTCACAGCGAGAACTCACAAAGCCATTTATAAACTGATAACGTTTTCAGATGTAGAAGATGCTTCGGTTGTATTTGAAGAGTTACATGAAATTTTTAAAAATAGTGGGAATTTAATAGGCTATCCGTTTGAGAAAAACTTCCAACTTTTGAACGAACTAGATGACATTTTTTTCGATGTAGATGCATATGAAAATTTATTAGACTATATGACTGAGCAATCTGCTGTTAGAGGTGGTGAAGTTAAAGGGGCATTATTAAATCTGCGAAGAGGTATAAAGAGGCTTCAAAATGGTCACCCTTATCAGGCAATCAAGTATTTAGGAAAATCTTTTATTCCACTCTATAAAGAGGAATCACGAGATAAATTTATATTAGCATCAAAAGCTATTGCTTATGCTTACGAATCCATTGGATTGCTATGGAGTTCACGTTCATGCTTGCTTCTATCCGCTTCTTTGATTACAGATAACTTCTGGAAGTATGATGAGATATCTTTAAAGCAGGCTGAAATTTATTATAATTTATGTCTAACAGAAATAAAACTAGGGAAATTAGCACATGCTCTTTTATGGTATGAACTGTTTTTAATAATTAACGAGAATATCAGTGATAGCTCGTTCGGCGATAAAGAAAATCAGCAAGTCGATTTTTACATAAGTCAACTCATTTTGAACACTGACCTAAAGGGAATAAATCGACAGAGTAATATCCCCGATGAACTCGATAGATTAGGCCTTTTTGTATCATCGGGATGTCTTAAATATGCTTTAGGTTATATTGAAGATTTTGAACGTGAGTACGGAGTTACTGCCGATAAAGATCATAATGATTTCTTGCAAAAAATACGTGACTTTGATACTGGATTTAATAGTAAGGGCATAAAAGATAACCATGACAAACGAGGAGTACATACATCTTTTATTTTTGGATGCACTATAGAAATTAACTTTCCGAATCGGTCACCATTTATAGAGTTTTCAACTAATGTCTTATCACTTTTAGAGGGTGCTTTTGCAACCTGTACGATTGACAACATCTATCTTAAAGAAGCATTTCTAATTATTGAAGTAATAGCAGATGACGATGATGACTTATCCTTATCACATGAAATAAATAGCAATAGTGGAAAACTAAATCTTACAATAAATTGCGCTGGTTTTGATGTAAGTGATTTTAGAATCGAGGCGCAACAAGAAATCACTAATGAATTCAAAGGATTATTATTCAATCTTCTCCCCGAATTATTTTTTATAAAAAATACAGAATACATTGAAAAAATGATCTTCGAAGATGCTGCATTCGACAGAGCAATTAGTTTTGGTGCCTGTATCAAATCTATTGAAAATGTTCTTGGTAATGATATTGATCAACAAATTAAGAAAATTTATTCCGCCAGTTCTGAAAAGAAAACTTACCCTCTTTTAAGAGATAAATCCTGGGATAGTGAATTTTCGAAAGTGTTGGAGATCGAGGATATAAAAGCTCCAACATCCGGTAAAGGAAGAATGCCTGAAGAGGAACTTAACTTCGAAAATATAACACATAAAGATTATTCCATACAAAGTCTAATCAAACCTCGTCTATGGGATAGAACACGCTGGCAAGGAGTAGGTTTCGCTCAATTAAAATCGTGTTATCCAGGATTATATCTATTATTTAAACACCCCGATATAGGTGAGGATATTTTTAAAGATCTTATATCATCAGTAGGCTTGGTAGATAGTAAAGCCAGATTACGGGTTTGTATTGTCAAGGGCATCTCAGTTAAAAACCCAACTCATTATAGAGTACTAATATCTGAAAATATGATGACAACTCCATTAACTAAAAGAATGACAATGATCAGTAGAATTAATACGATGACTCCTGATAGCAATGTCAATCTAGAAAGATTTCTTACTGCGTATCAGGCCTGTGGAAAATTCTATCTTGGATGTGATGCGATGTTAAAAAATATTGTTCCTGAGCATCCACAAAGAGATAGTTTAGGGATAGAAATGAGTACGTTAGATGTTAGGTGGGCTTGGGAAATTGGGTTAAATGATGTTGATTGTATTGGGGTTAATTTAAAAGAAGATGACCCCTATATTCCTAATGATGTAACTGAGATCCCATTATTGCAATTGATAAACAGTAAATAAAATGTTTGCCAAGAATACCGCCTCTTAAGGGGGCGGATTCTAAACAAATCTTTAGCCTCTTCACTAATACTATTAGTGTTATTGCTTTCACAATAAATTGCTGACCTACTCCCCATTGCTTAACAAGCATCGAAGTAAGTATACATTCTGAACTTCCGCTTTTCGCTCTAAGTAGACGGAAATGAAACAACGTTGTGCTGTGAAATTTTTAACTAGAAAAGTGATCTATGTTGCCATATAAAACAACGATGATAAAATGCACTATCGTCAGTTTGAAGTGAGACTACCATGAAAAAGAATGAATTAATTCAAGCAACAAGACCAACTCGTACTCAACTCATTCGTTCGGTCGCAACCTCTACGGCGATTGAAACAGGGCAAGAGTCTCGTCGCCTAGAAGAAGCAATGAAAGCTAAGCGTGAGAAGTTTGGACACTTGAAACTTGCGATTTAGTTCGCTTTCAAGGCTTCGTTAACCCAATATTTCATGGGTTCATAGTTAAGGTTTAACCCAGCGTGGATTGCTGCAATGTACTGCTCGGGATGTTGAGTCCAACTTTCATAGTCTAACGGCTGAAAACCAGCTTGTACTGCCATCACATCCGCGAGTAAACGCGATAAGCGCCCATTTCCTTCCCTAAACGGATGTATCAGAATTAACTCCACATGTACCGTGGCAATAGCTTTTATGACTTGTTCTCGGCTCATATTGGTGCAAGGCGTATACTTTGCTAGAAACTCTTTTTCAAATTGAGCAAGTAACTTTGCGACACGACCCGCAGGGGCAAACATAAAACCACCCTTGCTAATATTCACTGTACGTAATTGACCTGCCCACTCGTAAACATTCCCTAGCCATTGGCGGTGCCAACGCTGAATAAGTGATACGGTAATTTGCTCAGTGGGAAATTGTTCTTCGAAAATGACTTGATACAGTTTTTCTAACAGGACAAGCTCAGCATCATTGATATCATCAACGTTTGAAAGCCCTAGCTTGTTAGCTAGCACTTCTTCATCAGAACCATCAGCAAATTTTCCTTCGCTATTAGATACATCATATCTATTCATTTTATACTCGCCATACTTCAAGTTGCAGCGTTGTTGACTACGTTAATTCGCACTAGTCACATACTTATGTATGTGACTAGCGACTCATTTACTTGTCGCCTAGCTGCACCTTGAATTATTTAGAGTATTTACTCGCCATGTTTTAAGTTGCAGCGTTGTTGACTACGTTAATTCGCACTAGTCACATACTTATGTATGCTCCTAGCAACTCATTTACTTGTCGCCTAGCTGCACCTTGAATTATTTAGGGTATTTACTCGCCATGTTTTAAGTTGCAGCGTTGTTGACTGCGCTCATTCGGACTAGTGACATACTTATGTATGCTCCTAGAATTATTTAGAGTATAAGCGCTGGCTAGGTTAAATGAAAAATAACTACCTATAAATCAAAGAATTAATTAAGTGTAGGTTAAATTATAGGTTTTGTCGGAGAATCAATAAATATCGTTACATTTCAACGCTAACACACCCATGCATCATTGGTGTGTGGGAGTCTAAGTGTTGAATGTCAGTCATGTTGTTGTCTGTCTTAACGTATTGAATTTTGAGTTATTTGTGAAAATCTGTTGTTACACCGCATATCGTTCTATTTCACAAGCATTGTATGATCATATCACAAGGTTTCAGTTCATTGTTTTAATGATCCAAATATCTTTTTAGACCAAAAGCCAAATAATTTTACGCACTATAATATCGTTGATTCACTATTTATGACAATCTGCACTTTTCTGAAAATTCTTTATTTTTAATTTATTACATATTGATTTTAATGATATTTTATTACATTGATAAATAAAGTGGGATACCTTTCACAGACAAAATATAAATACGCAAATGACGAAAACAAGACAAGATATTTAGATGCTAAACATAAGAAAATCATCTCTTTTGCGGTACAACTCGCATAAAAAGAGTTTGCTTATCCAGCAACATCAAGATGATTATTATCGAGTATTAGGTGAGGCTGATAAACAGAGTGATAGTACCTGCTTTATTGATTTTATATTAAAGCTTATTGCTCAGGCGTTAAAAGAAGGAATTGAAAATAGCTAATATAGGATATCTATAAATTCTTTAAAAAATATTTATAAATATATAACGTTATATTTAAGTAAATATACTTTTCTGATTGACTCTAAATACTCTTATAAAGAGTATTGTTGAGATGCTTCAAATTAATTTAATAAATAATAGTCATTAATTATTAAACTCATTATAGTTTATAGTGAAGTTATTACTTAATAATATAATGAGGGATTATGAAAAAGAGCATATTGGCATCGATAATAAGTCTTTTATTAATATCAGCAGTAGGTTGTGACAATTCAAATGAAAATTCGAATACAGGCACACCTTCGCAAGATAAAAATAAAACAGAGCAAACAACACAATCTAAGCCTGATTCAAAAAACACTCAATCTGATGAAGTTCAATTTAGCCAGAAAATTGAAAAAGGTAACTTGTGGTTAGCAACGTTTAACGAAGATTTTGGCACCATCATTCAGAAAAAAACCGGCAGAATTTCGGGCACAATTAACATTAATCTTTTAGATAACACGGAGAAAGTTTTAACAAGTTTAAGTTCTGATAATGGCAAAACCCTTGATCTAACACCTTTCAAAATACTCGAAAATGAAGCAGAGACAGATCAAATAAAAAGAATGAAAGCGAATAGTGCGCTAATGCCTGTTAGAAGTACCTTCTCTATGCATTTGAGCGAATCAGGCGCCGAACGTGCTCAAGAGTCTTTCGAATTTATGAAAACATTTTCTCCTACACTCCCAGAGTTAGACGCTGTGGGGAATGCTTATGGTGAAAGTTATGTTGATCTATATAAGAAACTGCTGAAGTTGGGCGATTATCTCGTTGTAAAAGAAACATACCGCTTAGATGATTTTGCACAAGCAAGTACTTTGTATGAAGATGTGAAAAATGCTTATGCCAAACTAATCGATGAGAAAGAAAAAGCCGCTGAGGCATATGAAAACTATTACCAAGCAATGCATATTGAAGAGCTTGAATTAGTGAAAAAAGAAGGCTTGGTTGTTCGTTATCAAATTATGCAATCATTGGATACAGTAACCAATACTCTTGATTCAATGAATCCAGATAAAATTGATGTGACTGCACTCTCTGCGGCAATTACCAAAATTGAGGCACAATCAATTGAGTTAGGAAAAGTATTTGGTGATGAAGCATTGCTAAATAAAGAAAATATGAAAAGTACTGATTATTCAGTTAAAGAGTATTTAAAACTATACCAACAACTTGTTATTGAGTTAAAAGTATTAGAGAAAAAACTCAATGAGAATAAAGATATATCAGGTAGCTTAAATACAATTTCAAATGAATATAAATACTTGATAGAGAACTATAACTCTTTAATAGCGAAGTAATATTTACGCTATAAAAATGTAAATCGCACTTTAATAGTGCGATTTTTCTCGCAAAATTTATCTTTTTTACTGTGTTTTATTAAACATTAAATGATTGTTAGAAAAAGATGATACAAACTAATGCTCAGAAGAGTCTTGAAATAGAGTGGAATGCTAGGAAAAAAACATTAAGAATGTAATCTATCTTTATATAATAAAATTATAAATTAATGATAAGTATTCATTCTTATTCTGTATTCTTACTTTATTATAGTTGTGTTATCTATTTTGCTCTTTGGTTTAATTTTACTGATAAAAAATGCGTTTTTATCGGTGCAATATAGGACTATCTATATGGACGTACTGCGTTTTTTACTTTCTCTCCCTTTTAAACTGATCCGTTTATTTGGGTGGATCATTGTTTTTTGTATTCGTCTTTTAGAGAAGATACTCAGCCCATTTATAGGGAAAATACAATGGAGTACGCCCGTCTGGATTGACTTTGTTGCCCGCCATTTACGAAAGATCGAAAATGGTATAGTAGGTCACCCTAAAACCGCATTAGGTTCTATTGTTTTTCTTATTGTTGCGTCATTTGGCAGTTATTACGGTTATCACAGTTATCTCAATCGACCTGTTCCTATCGATGTCGCTCCTATCGTTGTACAAAATGTTAATGTGAAGCTTACAGGCCCTGCTCAGATTAATTATGCGAATGATAATCCTCAATCCCAGAAAATTATTTTATCTTTTTCTCGGTCTGCGGCACCTATTACGCTTATTGATAAAGAGGTAACTGAAGGTGTGACATTAACACCTGCGATTGAGGGTAATTGGCAGTGGCAAAATGGCTCGACCCTTGTATTTACAGCTAAAAAGCCTTTTGCTATGGGCAATGAATATAAAATTCAGCTTGATGAAACTAAACTATTAGCACCACAATTTTCATTGAAATCAAATAAATATGAATTTAAAACAACCTCTTTTGATTACAGTTTAGGAAATAGTGAGTTTTATCAAGATCCTCAAAATCCATCACAAAAACACGCCATTATAAAGATCTCTTTTAACGCTCCTGTCGATATTCAGAGTTTTGAAAAACGCCTTTCAATGAAATACGGCGATAATGAAAAGCTGAAATATGTCATCAATTACGATAATAAAAAATTAACGGCTTGGGTTCACTCAGAGCAATTAACGCTAAAAGACATTAGTAGCAAGGTTTTTCTTAAAATTGAACCGGGTATTGCAACAACAGTAACCGCCAATACAACATTAAAAGAAAAAACATATCATGTTGAGATCCCAAGTCTATATAGCCTTAATGTTTCAAATGTAGAGAGCGAATTAGTTGAGTCTGAAAATGGGAAAGATGCGCGGGTAATTATCATTTCATTAAGTGATGAATTAAATGAAAAAGAGATAAAAAATGAAGTTTCTGCGTGGTTATTGCCTCAACACAATTTAGAATTAGAGAATACTGACATTCGCCAAGATGAAGACGATTATTACGATTGGAACTTGAATGATGTGAGTAAAACTATTCTTGCTCAGTCAGAAAAGCTAACGCTTGAGATGAATGATAATGAGCAAGAAAATCAAGCCAATTTTGCTTTTAAATACAATGCGCCAGCTTATCGCTATATATTGGTTAAAATCCCAAGTGGGATAACATCTGTGGGCGGATACCAACTAAAAGAAGATCGTTACCAAATTGTCAGTGTGCCTGACTATCCGCAAATGCTGAACTTTGTTTCTGAAGGTGCTTTGCTTTCTATGACGGGTGACAAGCGGATCACCGTTTCTGCTCGTAATTTACCAGGGCTACAACTTGATATAAAACGAGTTATTCCAGGTCAGTTACAACACATTGTTTCCTTTAAAGATAAATACTTTACTTCAACACGATTTTCTCGCCTTAATGATGAATATTTCACGGAACACTTTACTTATCAAACAGCATTGAATAATGAAAACAAAGGTGAAATTCAATATAAAGGTATCGATTTAAGTCGCTATTTATCTGCTGATCCTAATGCTAGGCGCGGGATATTCTTATTAAAACTCTCTTCATGGGATCCTAATAAAGCATCCCAAACAGACGAAGATGAAGATGAATACTATGAAGATGATGATGACGAAGAGCTTTCTGATGGGCGCTTTGTTGTCGTGACAGATTTAGGGATCATTGCTAAATCATCAATTGATGGTTCTCGAGATGTCTTTATACAATCTATCTATAACGGTGCGCCTGTTAGCGATGCGAAAGTCTCAGTTATTGCTAAAAACGGGACAACATTATTGAGCAAAATGACTAGCGCTGATGGTCATGTCGTTTTCCCTAATCTTAAAGATTTTAGAAATGAACAAACTGCCGTTCTCTTTTTAGTTGAAAAAGATGGCGATATTTCATTTTTACCAACAGATGCTTATTACGATAGGCAACTTAACCTATCTCGTTTTGATATCTTCGGTGATGATACACCAAGAGATCCGCGTACTCTCGATAGCTTCTTATTTTCTGATAGAGGCGTTTATCGACCGGGTGAAACCTTCAATATTGGTCTTATTACACGTACCTTTGACTGGAAAACAGCCCTTGAAGGCGTACCTTTGCGTGTTGAAGTCCGAGACCCTCGTAATACATTGATGTTAAATCAATCTATGGTGTTAAACGAGTTTGGTTTCAATGAATTAAGCTATACCACATCAGAAAACTCGCCCACTGGAGATTGGAATATCTATCTCTATTTAGTTGGTAAAAATAATGAAGATGCCAGCTTATTAGGTAGCACAACGATTGTGGTTAAAGAGTTTGAGCCTGATTTACTTAAGGTTGCTCTTAATCTAACGCCAGATAGACAACAAGGATGGGTGAAACCTTCTGAATTAAAAGCTTCAATCGATGTACAAAATTTATTTGGCACTCCGGCACAAGATAGACGAGTTGTTTCTAAATTAACCTTAAGGCCAATTTATCCTAATTTTTCACGTTATTCCGATTATCGTTTTTATGAAAACCGTCGTAATCACGATAGTTTTGAAACAGATTTAGAAGAAACAACAACGAATGCCGAAGGGTTGGCCGATATTGATTTGGGGTTAACATCTTATGATGATGCCACTTACCAATTACAACTTATTTCTGAAGCATTTGATGCTGGGAGTGGTCGTTCTGTAACAGCTGCTGCGCGAGTTATGGTATCTCCTCATGATTATCTGATTGGCGTTAAAGCAGATGGAACGCTTGACTATATTAATCAAAATGCACAGCGCAATCTCAATTTCATTGCGATTGATCCGACATTAAAACAAGTTGCTCAAGAAGCATTAACGTTAGAACGCTATGAGCAAAAATACCTCTCTGTTTTAACTCGACAAGATTCAGGTGTTTATAAATATCAATCTAAACTCAAAGAAGTGTTTATTGATGATGTTTCACTTTCCATTGATGAAAAAGGAAGTTCTTTTGCATTAGAAACACAAACACCGGGTAACTTTGTGTTATTAGTCAAAAACAAAGAAGGCAGTGTACTTAATCGCATTAACTATACAGTTGCGGGTAATGCGAATGTGACTCGCTCACTTGATCGCGAAGCAGAATTACAACTCACTTTAAATAAAGACACATATAAAGCGGGTGAGGAGATCGAGATTGCCATCAATGCTCCTTATGTTGGCAGTGGTATTATCACGATAGAGAAAGATAAAGTTTATTATTGGCAATGGTTTACATCTTCAACAACAAATTCGGTACAAAAAATCCGTGTTCCTGCGCAATTGCAAGGTAATGGCTACATCAATGTTCAATTTGTTAGAGATATAAACTCTGACGAAATATTTATGAGCCCACTTAGCTATGGTGTTGTACCGTTTAAAGTCAGTCGTGAAAATTTCCAAGCTCAAATCGAATTAGAGTCACCAGATGTTATCAAGCCGGGCGATACCTTGCCGATTACGGTAAAAACAGATAGCCCACAACAAGTTGCTGTTTTTGCTGTTGATGAAGGTATCTTGCAAGTCGCTCGATATAAATTAAAAGATCCATTAGATTACTTCTTCCGTAAGCGTTCATTAGAAGTTGAAAGCACACAAATACTGGATCTTATTTTGCCTGAATTTAGCAAAATGATGTCACTGGCTTCAGCGCCGGGCGGTGATGCGGGTGAAGGTGTCGATCTCTACTTGAATCCATTTAAACGCAAGAAAGAAGAGCCAGTCGCTTATTGGTCTGGTATTACAGAAGTAGATGGAGAAGCTGTCTTTAATTACAAAGTGCCAGAGTATTTTAATGGCAAAATAAGAGTTATGGCGGTATCTGTTACACCAAATCGTATTGGAAATACGCAGCGCTATACGACTGTGCGTGATGATTTTGTATTAAGTCCACATATTCCTACTACAGTGGCGCCTAATGATGAATTTGATGTCACTTTAGGTATCGCAAATAATCTGACTGACCTTAACGGTGTTGCAACTAAGCTTGATGTGACGATAACACCAAAAGCTCAATTAGAGGTTATAGGACAGAACAGTTACCAATTAGAATTAGGTGAGAAAAAAGAAACGGTAGTTTCCTTTAGACTAAAAGCGAAGTCACAATTGGGTAATGGGGCTATCACTTTCGCAGTGAATACTGAAGGTAAAGTGACTCAAAGAACGGTGAATCTCTCTATTCGCCCAGCTTCAGCTTATCGCACTCAATCAAGCTTAGGTCGTATGGATGGTAAAGAGCAGAGTGTTACATATATTCGCCAAATGTATGATGAATATGCGAAAAGAGATGCACGAGTTTCTTACTCGCCTTTAGTACTAAGCAGCGCATTAGCGCAATATCTGGCTAATTATCCTTATAATTGTTCAGAGCAAATAACCAGTCAGGCAATACCGTTGTTATTCCATCAACGTAATCCTGAAATGAAGGCGATATATTCACAAGATAAAATTCGCACTCAACTTGAACAGACAATGGCAACATTACTGACTCGCCAAAATGGTCAAGGTGCTATCGGAACATGGCGTTCAACACCATCGACTGATCCATTTGTGACCTTATATGTCGTTCAATTCTTACTTGAGGCACAAGAGGCGAATTACCCTGTATCAGATACGCTATTACGTTCATCCAATGAATACTTAACTAAGCTTGCCGTCAATGCAGGGTTAAATAATCAAGATGAACTTAGAATGCGTGCTTTTGCCGTCTATTTGCTAACACGCCAAGGTAAAGTGACGACGGGTGAAATTGCGGCTATTCAAACGCGAATGCAAAAGAATTATCCAAAAACATGGCAAAGTGATTTAGGTGCTTTATATCTAGCGGCATCTTACAAAATGCTGAAAATGGATAAACAAGCGGATGAATTACTCAAGCCTACATGGCAAGAGCTAAGCAAAGCTTATAGCAAAGCGTGGTGGTCACATGACTATTTAGATCCGCTGATCCAAGACAGTACAAGGCTGTATTTGATTGTGAAACATTTTCCAGAAAAAGCGGGAGATATTCCGCCACAACTACTGGAAAATATGGTTATGAGCTTTAAAGAAGAGCGCTATACCACACAGTCATCAGCAATGAGTATCTTGGCATTAGAGCATTACACTAAACAGATCCAAAATATGGCAACGCCGACACAGCCATTAACTGTAAGTGTAAAAAGTGGTGAAAATTCACCAGTTGTTATTTCATCTATGACAAATGCTACTGCGATAGGCCAGTTTAAAGCAGGTATTAAAGAGATCTTATTTAATAACCCAACGAATAACGCAGCTTGGTATGTTGTGACACAATCTGGTTTTGATAGTGAACAACCTAAAGAAGCACTTTCACAAGGACTAGAAATTTCTCGTGACTATGTGAATGAAAAAGGCGAGGTTGTTAATAGTGCAACCTTGGGTGAAAAGCTTTATGTGCACATAAAAATCAGAGCGAATGCAAAACAAGGTGTGAATAATGTCGTGCTGGTGGACTTGCTACCTGGTGGTTTTGAAGTTGTACAACAATCAATGGACGACGTGGACAATCCTGAAGTCGAATGGTTATCACCAACCAGTAGCAAAGGAACACGTTGGTCACCAGAATACAGCGATATTCGAGAAGATCGTGTCATTATTTATGGTACTGCATCTCAACAAGTACAAGAGTTTGTCTACCAAATTAAAGCCACTAATTCAGGAATATTCTCTATACCGCCAGCATTTGCAGAAGCTATGTATGACAGAGAAATACAAGCATTAGCGATTGGTAAAGGTGCTATGACTGTCAACAAACCGACGCAAAATAATGGCAATGTAAAATGAAATTAGTTTGGGTTTCAAACGCTTGTTTCTGGTTTTTTTAGAATGACGAGAAGCAAGCGAGTTTTACAAAACATATTGATGGGTGGCTTTTTAGTCGCCCTCTTTTGTGTAGGATTTCGTCTTTTTCCACATCCAGCACTATCAGAAGGCTTTTTATCTTCAACTGCCTACTATGATAGCAATGGAAATTTACTGCGTTTAACACTCGCTAATGATGAACGTTATCGATTGTGGACGGATTTAGACGATATTTCGCCCTTGATGGTAGATAGCGCTATGCGATATGAAGATCGCTGGTTCTATTATCATGTTGGATTTAATCCTTACAGTTTAATTCGAGGCTTTTTTGTCAGTTATGTTTATGGTGAGCGATTACAAGGTGGTTCAACGATCACCATGCAACTGGCTCGCATGCATTGGCAATTAAATACACGTACAGTAGGAGGCAAATTTGTTCAGGTATTACGCGCTATTCAATTAGAACTCAGTTATTCAAAACATGATATTTTAGAAGCTTATTTCAACTATGCACCTTATGGGCGAAATATAGAAAGTGTTGGTGCTGCGAGCCTGATTTACTTTAATAAAAATCCTAAAGAATTAACGTTACCTGAAGCGTTAACACTTGCCGTATTACCTCAATCACCGAGTTACCGAATCGAGCCAAATAGTGATGGTATTAGTCTTTCTTTAATGAAAACGCGTAATCAGCTTTATGATTATTGGCTGGAAGAACATCCTAAAGATGCCGATTTATCTGCACTGTTTCAATTACCGCTTCGGCTACGCCAGCCTGAAAAAATACCTTATATAGCCCCCCATCTAGTCGAGCAAATTGAAAAACAGGAAAAGTTTAATCCAAGAAAACTTACAACTATAGTTACAACGATTGATCTTCCATTACAAAAACTAGTTGAAAAACAAGTTGATGCGTTTATTGAACGAAATAAACATCTTGGTGTTAAAAATGCCTCGGTGATCCTTGTTGATACACGAGATATGGGCGTTAAAGCGTTAGTTGGTTCGGCTGATTATTATAATGCTGATATTCATGGGCAAGTTAATGGTACTAATGCAAAGCGTTCACCAGGTTCAACATTAAAGCCTTTTATCTATGCATTAGGGATAGAGCAAGGCATTTTACATCCTCGAACAATTTTAAAAGATGTGCCTTCTACCTTTGGTAGCTACGCACCAGAAAACTTTGATTTACGCTTTTTAGGACCTATTTCTGCCACTCAAGCGTTAAATTACAGCCGAAATATTCCCGCTGTGTCGATAGCCTCTCAACTGAAAAAACCAACGCTTTACCAGTTTCTACAAATGTCGGGTATCAGCAATATGGCGAGTGAAAGACATTATGGACTATCTCTGGTATTAGGGGGCGGTGAAATTACAGTACAAGAATTAGCGAAGCTCTATGCAATATTAGCCAATCGAGGTCAACTTAAACCGTTAAGAATGCAAAGTACAGATGCTATTGCTAAGCCTATTCCGTTATTAAGTGAAGAAGCGAGTTTTATTACGTTGGATATGTTAAGTCAACATCGAAGACCTGATGATACTTTGGCGCAAAAATCAATGACACTACCCGTTTATTGGAAAACTGGTACATCTTGGGGATTTCGAGATGCATGGAGTAGTGGAATTTTTGGGCCTTATGTTTTAGTTGTTTGGATCGGTAATTTTGATGGTAAAGGGAATAGTGCGTTAATTGGGGCTGAAGCAGCAGCACCTCTATTTTTTAATATCATAGATAATATTGTTGCAGACTATCCGAATTTAAATGAGCCTAGATTTAAGCTTCCTGAAAATATTAAGCAAGTCGATATTTGTTTGGCGAGTGGTAATTTACCTACGCCATGGTGTCAACGGAAAGGTAAAACATGGTTTATTCCGGGTAAATCACCAATTAAAGTTGATACAATTTATCGTCCTTTAGCAATTGATAAAGCGACGGGAGAGGTTGCTTGTCCTCCATATAATGAAGATCAGGTCAAAATTGAAGTTTTTGAATATTGGCCTTCTGATTTAGCTAAAGTATTTGCTCAAGCTGGGTTACCAAAGCGAACACCACCTTCTACTGCCCACTGTAAAAATGGAGATATGGCTATTACAGGAATGCCTCCTCGTATATTATCACCATTACGTAATACCACTTATACTTTAAGGCGTACTTCATCACCAAATACGTCAATTGTATTTAATGCAACAACGGATAATGACAGCAATATTATTTATTGGTTTGTGGATGATGCTTATCTAGGAAATAGTACAAATCAGCGCTCAATAGAATGGTATCCCAAAGAGAGTGGTCGCTATCGTATTCGTGCAGTGGATGATAAAGGAAGAGCTGATACGCGGAATATTCGTGTTGATATTATTGGTGTGATTAACAAACAAGAAATCGAAGCACATTAATATTGGGGTTAAAGTCTGTAGGTTTTACTTAATGTTTTCCTTAACGCCAAAATATTAATCTCTATCGTTATCTTATTCTAACTGTTATTGCTCTATATTGTTGCGAGATTATTATTAGGTAAAATATTGAAAAATTTATTTTATCTCGCGAGCAAGGAAGAAATAACCAGCATGAAAACTAGAATTCTAAAATTAGCTTTATTAGGTGCATTAGCGTTACCGTTAGTGGGATGTGGTGATGCAACACCTAATTGTGATAGCACTGAAGCAAAGAACTTAGTGGTTGATATTACAAAAGATGAATTACGTGATCAAAAAATGGCTGCTGTGATCGATCAAATTAAGATCAAAGTAGAAAGCGTACGTACACGTGAACATGATGAGAAGAGAGATACTTACTCATGTGCTGCTGAACTTTCTTTTGAAGGCAAAGGCGGTAAAAACTCGATTCCGATCACTTATACCATTGAAAGTACAGATGACGGCAAAGAGTTTTACGTTAACGTATTTGGTTTGTAATTGATTCAGATAAAAAACCATCGTTATGATGGTTTTTTCTTAAGAGGGTATATGACTGATTTTGATAAACAGGGAGATTTTTGTGATGGATCATTAAAAAACAAATACTTAGCCATCATAAATTTAGCAAGAAATACGGTTTTAAAATATGATGAATTAGAAGATAATCTTTTATGCTCTACTAATTTAGTCGATGTTCTTAATATTAATGAAAATAAGCATAGTATTATTTTAAAGAAAATATTAAATAATAAAAAAGGTAATGAGTATAAATTTATCCCTTCTTTTTTAAAACGGGTTTTAAAGAAAGAAATTATCTTTAATTATAAAGAACTAAAAATTAAAACAGAAAAGAATCGAGTTGATATTAGTATTGAAGATGGATTTTATGCAATTATAATAGAAAGTAAAGTTTGTAATGCGCCAGATCAAGAACGACAATTAGAAAGATATATTGAAAAATTTATCTCTGATGGGTATAAAGAAGAGAATATTTTTGTTTTATATTTAACGGGATATAAAAAAGAAGGTTACCTGCCTGAGAGTCTTGGTAAGTATAAAGAGAGTAATAAGGTTTATTTTAAACTTTCTTCATTTGAATGTGAAATATTAATGTGGTTAGAAAAAGATGTTTACCCTCAGATAAATAAAAACAATAAAGTTTTTGATTCTTTTGTGTATCAATATAAAGATAGCCTGAAAATTAAATTTCTAAATAAATATGAAAAAGAAAAAAATAAAATGAATGATGAAATAAATGACTATATTCTTAATGCAATAAATGTATCTGATAATTACGTTGATGACGGAATTGATGAAATAAAAAAGATCATTAATGATACAGAATCATTAAGAAAAAACTTAAATACTCTCTTAATTAGAGAAATAGAAAGAGTTTTTACTTTATGGGGAAATAAAATAAAAAATGGTTATCCTCAGTTAGAATTTTCAGATGACAACTGTGAGATAAATGAAAAGTATATTGGTGTTTTAATCGATTATAATAAAAATAAATTTTCTGTTGCTATCGAAAAAGATAGTTCGAATATTTATATTGGTGTGAAAGTTCATTCTTATAAAGAACCAGGACTTAATGAAGAAATTGCTAAACTATTAAATAACGTATTTGATGCCTCTTATAAAATAGGAGTAAATTATTGGTATGGATGGAAATATATCGATGATTATGGGCAGGTTTACTCTAATTTTGAATTGTTATTGAACAAGATAAACCAAGAAATAGAACTGCTATCTGAGAATAAAAAGTAGATATATAAATACCGCCCTATATATCTACTTGTAATAGGAATTATGCTAGATCATCCAGAAATTCGGGGGATGGAACAAAGAATAATGTACCCGTTACAGGGGTGCTGAATTTAAGTAATTTATCCGTATGCCCTTCAGGTGTGCCTGCAAACATATTTTCTAACATACGGTTAGTCGTTGAAAAATAACGTGCATAACCAATAAAGTAAGTACCATATTCATTTTTAGATGGATTGGAAAAAGGCATATTGGCTCTGACAATTTTTAAATCTTCACCGTTCTCATCTTGAATATTGGTGACAACATTGTGTGAACCGGGCTCTTTTTCTTCATCGGTTAATTCCACATCATTAAATTTATGTCTACCAATGACTTTTTCTTGTTCGATAAGAGGCTGCTTTTCCCATGCTTCCATATCGTGTATATATTTTTGTACAAAGGCGTAACTGCCACCTGTAAATTCAGGATCTTCATCACCAATTACGGCATAAGAAGCCCGTTCATCTTCATACTCTGGGTTTTCAGTTCCATCGACAAAACCAATAATAGAACGTCCGTCAAAATATCTAAATCCATGAACTTCATCAACAGGCGTAACAATATTCTTTAGCTTTTGGCTGATGATAGATGCTAATTCGTAACAGGCTGAAACTTTGAGCGCTCGAATATGGAAAAAAAGATCGCCCGGAGTAGAAACCGCAGTATAAGTATCACCCTTAATTTCTTTAAAGGTATTTAATTCTTTAGGTTTAGGCTGATTGGGAAATAACACAGTCCATGCATTTGCACCGAATCCCATTACACAGCTTGTTTCCAATTCAGGAAAACGTGTTCTTATACTACGTATCAGGCCAGAAAAATTATTACAAAAATCGATCAGAGTATCGCGGTTTTCAGATGAATGGGTGAGGTTAAAAACTAAAAAATAAGCATTCTCACAGGGTGATTTCGTAACATCTTGGTATTTCATAGTGATCCCTAAATGACGAATAATAGATGAATAGTAATTAAGTTATATTTACAAAACATTGTTTTTTAGTTTTACACCAAAACCCTCTCTATTACAAAGAGAGGGTTTGATTATTATTCGGATTTTTATCAATGAATAATATCGTAAATGCTATTTCTTTCTCTATTCTTTATAACGATAATGCTTTGTATTAATTAATATTTTCATGGCTTTGATAAACTAAAGATAAGTGTGGATGTTGCCATAAACTTGCTGGAGTGACAGTGGTCCTTTCCCAAGGTATTTGCCCAATAAACCATAATTTCCAAAATTGTAATTTGGCATTAGGATTTTTGCTTAATAATTCTTGGAATGTTTCTATTTCACCCACACGAATAGAGAGTGCTGATTTATAAATATCAAAAACAAATTTAGAGCAAAACTGGCGGGAAGAATCGTATTTAAAACCTGTATGGTAAAGCTTATTTAATCTTTCAGGAACTTGTGCAACAAGTGCATTTTTTTGTTCATCAGAGAGTTGTGTTGATAGCCGGCGTATTGCATAACGTTTGCCCGCAGAGCGGTTAATAAATCGAGTTAATGTGGTTGTGGTTGAAAGTGGAACTCGGCTTTCGGCAACTAAATAATCCTCACCATTATGACCAATAATAATGCCAACATGATTACTCCAGCATAAAGAAGCTGAGGAAATTTGACGAAATAAAGAGGTACCAATACACGTAAATACGATATCACCAACTTCTAATTTTTGTGGATAATCAATTTTTATCATCATTATATGACCTATTAAATAGAAACATAATCACCATTTTTTGACCATAATAAGTACATAAGGTTTCTATTTGATAACTCAAGGAGCTTAAGATAAAAAGAACACTCCGATTTAAGGCATTCTTAATTTTAAGAGGGATATCATTATTTATTCAGAATAAGAAGATAAAGTTAGAATATTAAATTAATATTTTAATCGAGTAATAAAGATATATTTAAGTAAATTAACTTAGTTGTTCATCTGAAATATCATATTTCACGATCACACTATTTTCATAAAGTAATTCTGATGTAATTAATTGAGGAAAAGCACCCACATTGTTTTTAGTGTAAATATCTCGCCAAATTTCATTACAGCGATATACATGCTCTCCCTTTTTGATAAAAGAAGAAGACTTCTCATAAATATGATAACGATATTCCCTTGCTTCGCTACAAAGGAGTTCGCCTTCTAACTGATGTTCAGCAACATGTAATCTTATTTGGTAATCATAAGGCGTTGGATTATATAAGACTAAATCTACATAGTTATAAAAAATAGCAGCTCCTGAGCCAAAAGGAAGTACTCGTCCTTCATCAGGAAAGGGATCAAAACTATGATTTGCTTTTTCAATCACTTGTAATTCAGAATGTAGTGCTAACCAATGTATTAAATTACTCGCCTGACAAATTCCACCGCCTACACCTTTTCTTGCTTCACCATAGGAAAGCTGCATACCATCAATAAAGCCTCTTTTATAGCTAGGCTTACCGACTAAATAACAAAAAGAGAAATATTCTCCCGGTTTTATCACTACGCCATCTAACGCTTTTTCAACTAATTTAAGATTCGTTATTTTATTGTATTGTAATTGAATATCACTTTCGCCACGACGACTAATTAATTTAGATGTGTGTTTTAAATAACGGTAAGAAAGCCGTTGTTCTGGTTGAACATCTCTGCTGTATTTTCGGCCTGAAAAGCGCCAACTAAGAGAACGAAATAAACGACGCTGTGCCACTCTCAAAGTATAAAGAATAGGGTGATAAGACGAGAGTGTTCTGCGCATAAAATCCTTTTAAACAATAGCAAATAGAATGAGATAAACGTGAGTATAATAACGATTTAATGAGGATATTGATACGCTGATATCCTTAAAATAATAGGGCTAAGAATTCAGCTAATAAATTTAATTATTAATATCTTTCGTTAAAATTTGAGCTTGAGATTGTAAGATAGATAAAAAATTCTTGGTGGCTGGAGAGATATACTTTTCTTTATGATAAAAGTAGCGAATACCTCGGCTAAACTGAATATCATCAAATGCAATTTCACATAAAAGACCTAATTTTAATTCTTGCATGATAGATAAACGAGATAAAATTGAGATCCCTAAACCGTGAATAACCCCCTGCTTTATTCCTTCTAAGCTATTTATTTCCATCACATTTTTAAGTTCTTTATTATTTTCTTGGATCCTATCTAATAAAAAATCACGGGTAGCAGAGTGCTCGGGTTTGATCAGAAAAACCTCTGATGCGATATCAGAAAATCTGCAATGTTTCTCTTTTGCCAGCCAATGTTCAGGTGAACAAATAAGTACTAAGGGATCGATAAGAAAGGTATCAAGATGATATTCCGTCGGATCTAAATAGATATGATCAGACATGATCAAAAATTCTAATTCTTGGGTATCAAGCTTACGGATAAGTTGTGTTGAGCTTGAAATATCCATGCTTAATTTCACATCGGGATATTGCTCTCTAAACTGCGCCATAATTTGAGGTAATAGATAAACGCCAACAAAATGGCTAGCGCCAAACTTAATTTCACCTTTAGAGGGATCATCAAATTGTCGCATATGCTCAGAAGAGGATTTTACTAAATTAATAATCTGGGTTGCGTACTGCTGATAAACCTTACCTTGGGGGGTTAAATAAAGCCGATTATTGATCCTTTCAAACAACGTTGTTTGCAATTCTTCTTCCAGTTTTCTGATTTTAATACTCACACTGGGTTGAGTGCAGAATAGGCGTTCTGCGGTTTCAGTAACATTAAAACCGTTGGCAAGTAGTAGAAAAGCATCAAGTTGGCTTAAATTCATATTAACACCATAAATTATTTTTATAGTTATAATATATTAATACAATTATCTTTATACCTCAATATTTCTATACTGGACTTCCTACCCTACACATTAAGAGGAATCGGTTATGGAAAAGACTGCGAAGCGAGATGACATCGCTAAACCAGCGCCATCATCACCAAAACAAAACGGTAAGAAAATAACCTTAAAAACAATAGGAATACCTTTAGCTTTATTGGTATTGCTCGTTTTATTTTTTATGCCAACACCAGATGGATTAAGTATTGAAGGGCAAAAAGCCATTGCTATTTTTTGTGCTGCGTTAATTTTATGGGTATGTGGTTCTTTACCCATTTATTTAACCTCAATGCTCGTTATTGTTTTACTTCCAATAACGGGAACTGTCGCAAAAGAGAAAGTGGTTTTCGGTACATTAGGTTATGACGTTATTTGGCTGATGGTTTCTGCATTTGTTTTAACGTCCGCCATGATCAAATCGAATATTGCCAGACGCTTTGCTTTATGGATGATCACCAAATTTGGGCAAACACCCAAAAAAGCGTTATTTGTCCTTATTTTAATTAACTTCAGTTTAGTTTTCTTTGTTCCTTCAACGACTGCACGCGCGACATTAATGGTGCCTATTTGTATGATCTTATTAGAGATACATAAGGCAATTCCCGGAAAAAGTAATTACGGGAAATTAATGATGTTACAAGGTGTACAAGCTGATGCTTTGGCAACATCCGGTGTAATGACGGGTACTGCCGCTAATATTATTGCGGTTGGATTTATCAATTCACAAGCTGGCGGTTCTATTGGTTATATGGATTGGCTAATTGCCTCTTTCCCATTAGCTATTGTTGGTATGACTATCTCCTTTTTTATTGGATTAAAACTATTCTCTTTTAAAGGGGAAGTGGATTTTGAAGGTTCACTAGAGAAATTAAAAAAAGAACGTTCTCAACTTGGTGCATTAACTAAGAATGAGAAAAAAGCCATGTATATCTTTTTAATGGCAGTGTTCTTATGGGCAACCGAAAGCTATCACCAAGATATGTTTGGTTTCAAAATTAGTGTTTATATGACAGCTGTTATTGCTGCCATTCTCTGTCTGATGCCTCGTATTGGCTTATTAACGTGGAATGAAGCCAATATCAAATGGGATCTAATGATATTTGCAGCAGGTGCTTATGCGGCAGGTAATACCTTAGAATCTACAGAAGGCGCACAATGGCTAATTGGTAAGATGGTTTATGGACTTGGGCTAGAAAATATGAGCACTACAATGGTTTATATTGTGGTTGTCTTTATCTGCATGTATAGCCATTTAATTTTTACCAGTAAAACAGTAAAAACAACCATCTTAATTCCAGCCATTATTGCACTTGCTAAAACATTGGGCATGGATCCGGTTACATTGGCATTAGCTGCGTCATTTACACTGACTTATACCATTACCTTACCACCACATTCGAAAGTAAATACTATCTATTTCTCAAGCGGCTACTTTAGTGTGTTAGAGCAAATGAAATATGGATTAATTACCTGCTTTGTCGGTGCGTCGGTAATTTCTATTGCGATATTCACTTGGTTCCAAATTCTTGGATATGGTCTTTAAACCATTAAATTAAGGAATAATAATGAGACTAATTTTATTAAGACACGGTGAAACCTTATGGAATATGGAATCACGCTTACAAGGACATGCTAATTCTTGTTTATCACCAAAAGGCATTAACCAAGCAATGGCGATAAAAGAGAGTATTAAATTGTTATCACCCGCTAGGATTATTACGTCAGATTTAGGGCGAACAGTACAAACCGCAGAAATTGTTGGTCATCCTGAAGCAGTTAAAGAGCCATTATTGCGTGAATTAAATATGGGGGAATGGACGGGGCAGCGAAAACCAGAACTCATAAGACATCATGCAGATAAATACAAAAATTGGCGAGCAGGAACATATACACCACCTAAAGGCGAAAATTGGTTTGATTTTTGTGATCGCATTGGTGCAGCATTACAAGGCTGGGTACATAAAGAAGACAGTGATTTATTAGCGGTTGTGCATAGTGGTGTTATTCGTGCAGCCTGCAAAGTATTCTTAAATCTGTCACCTGAGTTTTTATTACCCGCAACACCGGGCACAATAACGATATTTAATTTTGATCTTAATTCTGATAAAGCACCAAAATTAGAAGCCTATAATATTGGCTCTTATATGCCAGATAAGAATGTTGCTGACTAAGATTAATAAGAAGTGGTTTTCAAATTAATCGTAATATTTTAATTCTATAAAAATATTCAAAAAAACTCCGATATTAAATCAGAGCAAGGGGGCCCCTTGCTCTTTTTTATTTAAAATTAAACTATTAAAACCTTACCAATATCCCAGTACTTTCCACCATACACTACCAAGGGTTATCCAAACGATAAGGTTAACGACACTCATCACAAATCCTGTTTTCCACCATTCGCCCAATGTGGCGTAGCCGGAACCGAAAATAATGGGCGCAGTACCAGTGCCGTAATGTGTTAATGACATCATTAATGAAGATGAGAACGCCAAAATAAGCCCTAATAACATTGGTGGTGCGCCAAGGGCTAAACCAGCCGCATAGAAAGCGGCAAACATGGCGGTAATATGGGCGGTAGTACTGGCAAAGAAATAGTGAGAATAAACATAGATTAGTACCAGTAATATCATGCCACTGACCCAACTTATTCCCATACTATCAATACTTGCCCCTACGCTGAGTGACAACCATTTAATTAATCCTAATTTTCCTAAGAAGGATGCCATCATTACTAATGCAGAGAACCAAACTACGGTATCCCATGCACCTTTGTTTTTTAAAATATCATCCCAATTCAAAACACCTGTACATAATAAAATAGATAAGCCAATAAATGCCGCCGTTGTCGCATTAACGCTAAATCCATCTCCAAATAACAACGCAGGGACTCCTGCCCACATAATTAATAATAAGGCAAAGACGGCAAGGGTTATTTTTTCAGGTAATGAAATAGGCCCTAATTGTGCTAAACGCTCTTTAGCAAAATGAGGTGCATTTGGGGTGCTGGTTATTTCAGGTTTATAAAGTAGATAAATAACAATAGGCATTAAAATTAATGAAACGATGGCGGGCACAAACGCAGCAATTGCCCACATAGACCAACTAAGCTCATGTGTAGGATCAGTTTCACTGATAATTAAACTCACGATAAGTGGGTTAGGAGCTGTTGCCGTAATAAACATGGCAGAAGTAATAGGATTTATATTGTAGTTCACTAAAGAGAGATAACGACCTATTTTACCACTTGTGCCATCTTCTGCTTTAGAGTTAAAACTATCTGATATTGAACGCATAATCGGGTGAATAATTCCACCACCACGCGCGGTATTACTTGGTGTTACAGGGGCTAATATTGTTTCAGCAATAGCCAATGAATAGGCTATTCCAATGGTTTTTTTGCCAAATAGTGAAATAAAATAATAGCCAATTCGAGCGCCGAGTCCGGTTTTATTTAGACTCATAGAGACCATAATGGAGATACCAATTAACCAGATAAGATCATTGGAAAATCCACTTAATGCATCACCGATAGCGGCTTTAGTTGAATTAGGGTTAGTGACACCAGTGACAGCAACTAATGCGATAGCAATAATAGAAACGGCACCGATAGGGAGAGCTTTACCAATAATAGCGGCGATAGTTCCAACAAAGAGTGCTAATAAATGCCAAGCATTGGGGTCAACTCCTTGTGGCACGGGAATAAGAAACCAGATAATAAGGGTAATAGAAACGGCGATTAATGTAGGTATGGGTCGTAATGGAGTTAATTTATTCATCAGGTATTCCATTAGGTTGCAGGTTAAATAAATAATCGGAAGTAAAAAAATAAAGCGAATAAGTATTTTTATTTAAGATGATCTTATTAACATATTATTAAATATTCATTGATTAGTGTCATAAAAATAAAATTATCTATTAACTTAATTTTAAAATAAGAGATTTTATGTAACTCAATGTTATTGAAATATAATGTGACTATTTATCATTTTGTTTTTATTGGTATTTTTTTATTACAACTAAACTTTAATAATAAAAACCAATTCCAATGATAGGTGGAAATAAAATATAATTATGGTATGTGAATTTATCCCATGTCACATTTATAATATTAAATTGATAAGGTTATAACAGATTGTGTTATTATTTTTGGTCATCTTTATTTTATTAACCTATGTGATTATAATGTTATTAACAATAGCTGAATAATAGTAAATAATATTTACAATTACTTTTGCCATAATATCGGTGCCTGAAACAATTCAGCTGAATATTGAAATAACCTAATAGGTGATACGCATGAAGTATGATTTAAATGATCTCTACTATTTTGTGAAAGTCGTTGAGTTTGGCGGTTTTTCTCAAGCAGCAGAAACATTAGGTATACCTAAATCTAAACTAAGTCGTCGTATTGCTGATTTAGAACAGAAACTCAATGTCTCTTTGATTTATCGTTCTACACGTCAATTTCATGTCACCAAAATCGGGCAGACATTTTATCAGCAGTGTAAAAATGTAGTCTCAGAAGCTGAAATTGCAGAAGAAGTTATTTGTTCAGCGCAAGGGCACCCACATGGCACCATTAAACTCTCGTGTCCTGTCGCATTATTGCAAATTTATATTCAAGATATTTTGGTCGATTTTATGGAAAAATATCCGGATATTAATATCCAGATATTAGCTATTAATCGTCCTGTTGATGTAATTAGTGAAGGCCTTGATTTAGCCTTGCGAGTAAGAGCATTACCGCTAGATGATTCAGGTTTAACGATGAAAATTCTAGGTTATTCTCGGCGTGTTCTAGTCGCCAGCCCTTTATTATTTAAAGGACAAGAGATCCCCGATTCGCCAGAACAACTGGCAGACTATCCTATTTTGGCAAATAGCGAACACTCACAACAATATACACTTACTTTAACTCATGAAAATGGTACGGTTTCCACACAACATGTGACTCCGAAATTAGCGACAACCGATGTTATTACACTTTATAAAGCAACACTAAAAGGATTAGGAATAACTCGATTACCACTGAGTGTGGTTGAAAAAGATCTACAAGACGGCTCGTTAATTGAAGTGTTGCCAAGTTGGCGTTTTCCTAAAGATGTTATTCATGCAGTTTATCCGTCAAGAAAAGGGTTATTGCCTGCTATTCAGGTATTGCTGGAATACCTTGCTGATAATATGTCGCCATTGAAAGAGTAAGTGCAATATAAAAACGGCTCCAAATATTAAAGGGAGCCGTTTGATTTTTATTGTTTGTTGCATGAAATAAAAGTGTTATTCGTTAGGAATACGACCAAATTTACCTTGGTTAAAATCATCAATAGCTTGTTTGATTTGAGCTTCGCTATTCATGACAAAAGGGCCATAACCTACAACAGGCTCATTAATAGGCTCACCACTGAGATATAAAACAATCGCATCTTCAATAGCTTCAAGATTAACTGAACCACCTTCATTATCTAAAATTACCAAATCACCTGTTTGTAGTTGAGTTTGATTATCAAGATAAACACTGCCATGTAAAACCACTAAGCCAACATAGCGATCTTTTTTCGTTGGTAATGTGGCCGATTTTGCACTCTTTAATTGAATGTCCCACACGTCAACGGGTGAAAAAGTTTTTGCTGCGCCATGTGTGTCGTGATAATCACCGGCAATAATGCGCATTTGTCCGGCATTATCTGCTAAAGGAAGTACAGGGATCGCGCTTTCTTTTAGCAATTGATAGCCAGCAGGTTCCGATTTAGCCTCAGATGGAAGATTAACCCACAATTGCACCATATCTAACACACCGCCTTCTTTGGTAAATGCATCAGAATGATATTCTTGGTGTAAAATACCTGATGCCGCGGTCATCCATTGCACGTCACCAGGGCCGATTACGCCACCTTCTCCGGTGGAATCATGGTGTGCAACTTCACCTTTATAAACGATAGTGACCGTTTCAAACCCACGATGAGGGTGTTCACCGACACCACGATTATGTCCTTGAGATGCAGGAAAATCAGTAGGGCCTGCTCTATCTAAAAGTAAAAATGGGTTTAAATACTTACCATGATTACCATAACTAAAGAGTGAGCGAACATGAAAACCATCACCAACCCAATGTTGACGAGGCGCTTTATAAATACCTATGATCTTTTTCATAAAATGTTCCTATAAAATTTCTATAGGGCCTATTTTAGAGCGACTAATATATTTAAGTAGTGCCAAAAATAGGTTTCATCATCCTAAAAATAGAACAATAATAAAATGTTTCAGTGTTCTATTTTTAGAATAGTGTTTATCAGAATTGCTACTACCGAGCTTTTAATTAATTGATTATTGTTTATTACAACGAAAGAGAAACAATATAAAAATGTTTTTCTCTAATATTGTTCTTCAATCATGTTAATAATCAACTTTATTAATTAAAAGGAATAAATAAATGAGCACTCCAGCAAATTTTAATGGTCAGCGCCCTGTAATTAATCCAGAAGATGCTGTTATGTTATTAATTGATCACCAAAGTGGTTTATTCCAAACGGTTGGTGATATGCCAATGACTGAATTACGAGCGCGTGCTTCAGTATTAGCAAAAATAGCAACATTAGCTAACATGCCTGTTATTACAACGGCTTCTGTACCACAAGGTCCTAATGGTCCATTAATTCCTGAAATTCACCAAAATGCACCGCATGCGAAATATATTGCACGTAAAGGTGAAATTAATGCTTGGGATAATCCAGAGTTTGTTGAAGCCGTTAAAGCAACAGGCAAAAAGCAATTAATTATTGCCGGTACTATTACGAGTGTTTGTATGGCATTCCCTGCAATTAGTGCCGTTGCTGAAGGTTATCAAGTCTTTGCAGTGATTGATGCATCAGGTACTTACAGTAAAATGGCTGAAGAAATTACCTTAGCTCGCGTCGTTCAAGCGGGTGTAGTACCGATGGATACCGCAGCAGTTGCTTCTGAAATTCAAAAAACATGGAACCGTGCTGATGCAGCAGAATGGGCACAAGCATATACTCAGATTTTCCCTGCTTATCAGCTATTAATTGAAAGTTATAGCAAAGCTCAAGATGTATTAAAAAATAACGAAGTTTTAGATTCTCAGCGTTAATTAATTTTTAACTCTCTTTGTACTTTGTATTCTCTGTGTTTAAAAATGCCTATAAAGTATTTTCTTTATGGGCATTCTTTTATAAAAATATATTAGGAAAATATAATGAAACTTATTTTATCTGCCATCATATCATCATTATTACTTGTGCCAGCAGTACAAGCTAATGAATATAAACTTGAACCAACGCATACTAAAGCCATGTTTTATATTGATCATTTTGGGACTTCAACTAACAGTGGTGGTTTCTATGAAATTGAAGGTGATTTAACCTATTCACCAGAAAACAATATAGGAAAAATAAACGTTTCTATTCCAGTTAAAACATTAAATACGGGTTTAACGGCATTTGATAATCATGTGAAAAGTGCCGATATCTTAGATGCAGATAAATACCCAACAATTCAATTTTCTTCAACAAAATGGTATTTCTCTGATAATAAACCCACATCCATTGAGGGGCTATTAACGATGAAAGGAAAAACATTGCCAGTTAAATTAACAACAACCAAGTTTAATTGTTATGAAAGCCCTGTGTTTAATGCGCCAGTCTGTGGTGGTGATTTTGAAACAACCATTAAACGTTCAGATTGGGGTGTGGACTTTTTAGTTAAAGAAGGGATGGCTGATAATATGACATTAAAAATTCAAGTAGAAGCAATTAAGCAGTAACTTAAGTCATATATTAAATATTCTTTCTATTTTAAAAGCCTTATTAAATACAAGGCTTTTTTGTTATTTGATAAAATAAAATGTAATTAAAAATAAAGGTTAATTTGAAAATTTAAGAAAGAAAAATAGCCTTTTTTTATTTGTTGATAATAATTATTTATTGCTGTATGTTATAAAATTGTAACTTACAAATCATTTCTCTTTGTTTTATTTGAAAATTATAGCTTAATGATTGTTTCTTGTTCGTTAAATTCCCCTCTAGAGTTTTTGATTTTATTCCTAAACCAATAAACTTTTCTCATCATAATTTATTTAATAAATATCGTTCCATTAAATAAAAATTTTTTACAATAAATAAGTGTGACTTCTATCACTCTACATTTTGATATTTCTTCAGTATGTTTATACGCAGAGATTAGAAATTAATAAATCAGACATTTATTTATATTGCTTAATAACTTAAGCAAATAGGCTTCTTATTATCAAAAAAACGAAATGCAAATAGATATGTGCTGTTACATATATTAAATGCGTTAAGGATATCATAATGATCCATGCTTTTATTAAAAAAGGGAGCTTTCAGGATTCAGTAAGCCTGATGATTATTTCCCGAAAATTAAGTGAAGCCCCAGAGGTGGAAGAAATTTCCGTCATGATGGGAACACCAGCGAATAAATCTCTTCTTGATGTCACCGGTTTCTGGCATGACATGTTTAACGAAGCAACACCGAATGACATTTGTGTTTCGATTAAAGCGGAATCAGACGATCCAGCCATTATCGACATGATTTCTACTGCGTTGGAAGAAGCACTTGCAGAAATTGCAAGCGGTCAAAAAGGCGGCAACAAATTAACGACAGTACGTAGCTGGCGTACCGCTAAACAAAAAAGCACTAATGCCAATATGTTGCTCATCTCTATTGCTGGTGAATATGCTGCTGAGCTAGCAGATACTGGTTTAGAAGATGGTTGTAACGTTATGCTGTTCTCTGACAACGTATCTATCGCAGATGAAAAAGCATTAAAAGAAAAAGCAGCGGCGAAAGGTCTGATCGTTATGGGACCTGACTGTGGTACGGCAAATATTGCAGGTGCTCCTCTTGCTTTCGCTAACATTGCACCGAAAGGCTCAATTGGTATTGTTGGCGCATCAGGTACTGGTATTCAAGAAATTACCTCTCAAATCGTTTTACAACGCCAAGGTATTTCTCACTCAATTGGTTTAGGTGGTCGTGATTTAACAGAGCAAATTGGTGGTATCAGTGCAATCACTGCTATCAATATGCTGGCAGCTGATCCTAATACTCGTGTTATTGCTTTTGTTTCTAAGCCACCAGCACCGGCTGTTCGTCAAAAAATCATTGCAGAAATGAAACGCCATAATAAACCGATTGTGGCTCAATTCTTAGGAACAACACCTGAGAAATTCCAAGACGACAATATCTATTTTACTCGTACTTTAGATGAAACCGCACGTATTGCGGCTGAATTAGCGCGTGTTGAAGATATCGCAGCAGAATTACCAAAAGTTGCAGGTAAGAAAATCATTGGTCTTTATGCTGGCGGTACGTTAGCGGCTGAGTGCGCCATGTTGTTATCTGAAAAACTTAATGTTGAAGTCGATAACGAGCATAAACAAGGCACGATGCTAGATGCAGACGGCCACAAAATTATCGATATGGGTGATGACTTCTATACACAGGGTAAACCACACCCAATGATTGACCCATCTACACGTAACAAATTTATCAGTGAGCTAAGCAATAAAACAGAAGCTGGCGTGTTACTGGTTGATTTTGTTATTGGTTATGGTGCAACTCAAGATCCAGCCGGCGCGTTAATCCAGGAAATCAAAAAACTGAATGAGAAACGTGGCGAAGCTAATCCACTGATCACTATCGCAACCATCACTGGTACTGAAGACGATCCACAAAACCGTAGCGAACAGCAAAAACAGCTGAAAGAAGCGGGCATTATTGTGATGGATACGTTGCCAGAAGCCGTTTTATTAGCAAAAGAATTAATCCAGCCACATCCAGCAGAAGCACATGCTGAAGTGTCGCCACTGCTTAACGGGATCTCTGTGATCAACGCAGGATTACGTAGCTTTGCAGACGATCTGCAATCAAGTGGCACCCCTGTTGTTCATTATCAGTGGGCACCTGTCGCAGGTGGCAATAAAAAACTGGCTGAAATATTAAAGAAATTGAAATAAGGAATTGCAGATATGTACTCAACTATCGAACAAGCGAATGAAGCAGTTATCGAACGTATCCGTGAAGCCCGCCCTCACTGGTGTGATGTTAGCTTAGCAAAAGAAGTTGTTCCTGCTTTAGAAACAGGTAAAAGATTACTTCATGCTGGTCCTCCAGTAACTTGGGGCGAAATGAGTGGTCCTGTTCGCGGTGCATGTATCGGCGCTTCTTTATTTGAAGGCTGGGCAGAAACTGAAGAGCAAGCATTAGCTATGTTGGAAGCAGGTGAAATTGAGTTTATTCCTTGCCATAACGTAAATGCAGTAGGCCCAATGGGCGGTATTACTTCTGCTCATATGCCAATGCTGGTTATCAAAAACCACATTCATGGTAACTACGCTTACTGCAACATGAATGAAGGTATTGGTAAAGTGATGCGCTTCGGTGCTTACGGCCCAGATGTGCAAGAGCGTTTACATTGGATGCAAAATAGCTTAGCACCAGTATTAAAAGCAGCGATTGCAACGTTTGAAAACGGTATCGATCTGACTGCAATTATGGGTCAAGCAATTACGATGGGTGATGAATTCCACCAACGTAACATCGCTGCATCTGCACTGTTACTGCGTCAGCTGGCACCAGTATTAGGCACTTTAGATTTCGAAGAAGCTGAAATCACAAAAGTGACTAAATTCCTGAGCATTACAGACCAATTCTTCCTGAACTTAGCAATGGCTTACTGTAAAGCGGCGATGGATGCTGGTGCTCAAATCAAGCAAGGTACTATCGTCACTGTAATGACACGTAATGGTAGCAACTTTGGTATCAAGATCAGCGGAATGGGTGACCAATGGTTTACCGCTCCAGTAAATACACCACAAGGTCTGTTCTTCTCTGGTTTTAGCCAAGCAGACGCAAACCCAGATATCGGTGACAGTGCAATCACTGAAACTTTTGGTATTGGTGGCGCAGCAATGGTTGCGGCTCCTGGTGTAACACGCTTTGTTGGTGCATCTGGTGGTATGGATGCAGCGCGCGAAGTGACTGAAGAAATGGCTGAGATCTACCTTGCTCGTAACATGATGTTGCAAATTCCGACTTGGGATTTCCAAGGTGCATGTTTAGGCTTAGATGCACGTCGCGTTGTTGAAACAGGGATCACTCCACTGATTAATACGGGTATTGCACATAAAGAGCCGGGTGTTGGTCAGATTGGTGCAGGTACTGTACGCGCACCTTTAGGCTGCTTTGAAAAGGCGATAGTTGCTCTTGCTGAAGAGCTAGGTATCGACGCTTAATCTCGTTTTCTAACGACAAAGTAGCAGCAATAAAGGGGGCATTATGCAAATTCAAGCACTTCAAACCAGCCAGCATATCACTGACTTTGAAGGTGAGATTAAATGTGTGGGCATTTATGACCATGCTTTGAATTTCATTTGCCCTCAACAACGCTTAATCACTTTTCATCGTGAAGGAAGAGGATTAAGCCCGATGGGATGGTTACTGAAACAAGATGACTTTGATTATTTTGCAAAACAGTGCCATCCCTCGATGGCGATGAACCTTAAAAATCATCAAGCAACACTCGCAAATAAGCTCACATTGATCGCAGGTCAAAGTGAGAATTTGCGCTTACAAGATAAAGCGGATTTAGATTTGCGTTGGTTAGAAAGTTTTTTTTCTCTGTTATCACCCGCGATTGCAACGGGGTTATATGGATCACTGAAAAATTACCGTCAAATCGCGCAACTCTGTGAAATTAAGTTATTAACTAAGCTGTTTCATAATCAGCTATTAGGCAATGCTGTTAACTGGGCTATTTTTACAGGGAAAGGCCCCGGATTAACACCAAGTTCAGATGATATGCTGGTGGGTATGTTATTTGCACATTATTTAGTCGAGCCAGAAAATAAACTTAATCATTTTTTTAATAACACACCGCCTTTATCTGAATTGACCACTATTGTCAGTAAGCATTATTTGGAATATGCCACACAGGGAATATTTTCTACCTATCTCATTCAACTAGGTAAAAAAATAAAGAATAAAGAGATTATTTTTAAGGATATGTTGGAAATACTCTCTATTGGTCATCATTCCGGCGCGGATACATTACTGGGATTATGGATTGGTTACCAAGCTAAAAAACAACAACAGCATATTTATTAATTTTTTTAATAAAAGAATTTATATAAACATTCGGATACGGATAATTATGAAAACAATTGTTATTGCTTTAGGCGGAAATGCATTATTGCAACGCGGAGAAGTTTTGTCTGCTGAAAATCAATATAAAAATATTGAATTGATGTCAGAGACAATTAATAAATTAGCTAAAGAGTATCGTGTTGTATTAGTACACGGTAATGGGCCTCAAGTTGGATTACTTGCGCTACAAAACCTTGCGTATCAAGATGTTCCTGCATATCCATTGGATATCTTAGTAGCAGAAAGTCAAGGTATGATTGGTTATATGATGATGCAAAAAATTAATCAAAATAACCCTGAACAAGCTATTACAACGGTAATGACTCGAGTTTCAGTGGATATTAATGATGAAGCATTTAATGACCCAAGTAAATTTATTGGCCCTATTTATGATGAAGCTGATAAAGAAGAATTAATTGCTAAGTATCAATGGACATTTAAACAAGACGGTAAACATTATCGCCGTGTTGTTCCATCACCAACACCGAAAAAGATTATTGATATCGAGGCAGTAAGACTTTTATTAGATAAAGGTCATATTGTTATTTGTGGTGGCGGCGGTGGTATTCCAGTCAACAATTCAAATAATGAATTTATTGGTAGTGAAGCTGTTATTGATAAAGATTTAACTGCGGCTTTAATTTCTCGTGAATTAAATGCAGAGCACTTTGTGATTTTAACAGAGGCTGATGCTATTTATAAAAATTGGGGTACACCAGAACAAGCTGCAATTCGTGAAGCAACACCAGAAGAACTTGCACCAATGGCTGTCGCTGATGGCGCAATGGGACCAAAAATTATGGCAGTGAGTGATTTTGTTAATGCAACAGGGCAACAAGCTCATATTGGTGCATTACAAAATATTCAACAAGTTATTGAAGGTCAGTCTGGCACTTTAATTTATAAGTCTTAATAAAAATTCTTTCAGGAGCGTCATTATGAACGATGCACAAGTGAATGAGAAAGGCAAAGTCCCTTATTGGGTCAAACTGACCATTATCTTCTTCTTTGGTTGGATTGCGCTGTATGGTAGCCGTGCCATTGTTGGTCCTTTAATGGTAAATATTGGTGCTGAGTTTGATCTGTCTAAAGCTCAACTTGGCTCCATCATGAGTATTTTCTTTATCGGATATACTGCACTAAATATTCCATCAGGCATGATTGGTGACTATTTAGGTAAGAAAAAAGTATTAGTAACAGGTGTTGTTCTCTTTGGTGGATTTACCATCATTGCGGGTATGATGCCAACTTACGTGACCTTTATGTTTGCATGGGTCATGGTGGGGATATTCCAAGGTTTCTATTATGGCCCTCAGTATGGTTTATCTTCAGAAGCGATACCAAAGCATCGTATTACATTAGGTAGTGCGATTATTAATAGTGGTATGGCATTTGGTCTGTCTATTGGTTATTACATCTCAAGTATTTCTGTTGGTGAGATGGGAATGAGCTGGCGTGCTCCGTTCTATATTATTGGTGTGCCAATCATTATCATTGGTTTAGTGATGTTATGGATCATCAAAGATAAGCCAAAAGGACAACCTGCGACAGAAAATGGCGCTCCAAAACAGAAAGTTAAGCTGACATTTAAAGATTTATTTGGTAATCGCAATATCAACCTTGCGTATGTCACCATCTTTTGTTCAATCTATGGCTTCTTTGTATTAGTAACTTGGTTACCGTACTACTTAGAGACTGAGCGTGGAATTACAGGAACTCAAATTTCAACTATCGCATCATTAATGCCATGGTTTGCTATTCCTGGTTCACTTATTTTTAGCTGGGTTTCAGATAAAATTGGTCGTCGTAAACCTGTATTACTGATCATGTTACCGTTGTCATTAGTCGCTATTCTTGCTGTACCAATGTCAGAATCAATGCCTGTATTAATCGGTGCTCTGATCCTTTACGGTATTGTAGGTAAAATCAGTACAAACCCAGTACTTGTTGCTGTGGTTGCAGATAACTCACCGCGACATGCACTAGGTACATCGTTTGGTGTTTATAACTGTATCGGTATGTTGGGCTCTGTTTTTGCACCAACATTAACAGGTTTCTTATCAGACAAAACAGGTAGCATGGACTCTGGTTTCTACTTTGCCGCTATTCTGATTTGTATCGGTATTGTGGCAAGTCTCTTTATTAAAGAAAGCAACAACAATAATGAAGAAGCTAAAGCGTAGTACGCTATTCAGATAATCACTGAATAAACAGTAAAAGGGCAAACTTCGGTTTGCCTTTTTAATTTAAAGGATCGTAAAACGATTGCACGCTAGGATGATTTTGCTTAAACAACTCCACTAAATAACTTACCACAGCGCCTTTTTTATCTTCACACCATGCTAATGATAGAGGGGAGTTATGACGACGATTTTTCACTTCTTTTGCAATTAGCTGTCCGCTATCAATAAGCGGTTTACATAAACTTAATGGCAAAAATCCTATTCCCACGCCTTTTAAATGGCAGGCTAATTTGGTGTGTAAATCAGGTACACGAATTTCATGCTGACCTGATAAGCGCCATGCAGTGCGTTTAGAAAGATGACGAGAGGTATCTTCGACGTTTACAGCAGAATACATACGCATTTGGTCATCACTTAATATACCACTAACATTGGCTAAAGGATGATTAGGCGCGACAACAAATTGCCATTGAATTTCGCCCATTGCACAAATGTTAATATTATTCTTAAGGGATTCATTACCAGTAACGCCGATAGCAAAATGATAATCTTCGTTAATAAGCGCATCCCAAACACCCATATAGACTTGGCGAGTAATATGAAACTGAGTAGAAGGAAAGCGTTGATGAAGACAAGCCAACATACTGGCAACCGCAGTGCGATCATAGAGTAGATTATTGATGACAATATTCACTTGATGTTCGACACCCGCGTTCATTTGCTGAAGTTCCACAGGCATTGACTCTAACCATACAATCCATTGACGACATTTTTCTAATAGATATTCGCCCGCGGGTGTCAGTGTAACGGTTCTTGTGGTGCGATTAAAAAGTTGTGTACCGATATTTTCTTCTAATGTTTTTATACGGTAACTAATTGCTGCTGATGTTTTATGAAGCACATCGGCTGCTTTGGTAAAACTTTGGCAATCGGCGACCTGTATAAAGGTACGTATCATTTCTTGGTCTAACATATCTTTTGTCCTGGTAATAAGAGAGGCAAAATATCAGCAGATAATGCTGAACTAAAAAAAGCAAACAGAGCAAAGCTTACCTATTTTTTTTGAGGTCTATACCGCAAAGTAAGACAACTTCTTATCGTGTTAATGGATGTTATTATTTTTGGCTTATTGTTGTTCGCCGTATGAAGTTTTGATTATTTATAGATAAGCGATAAAGCATACTAACAAAAAATTTCATCAGATGATGGGCGCAAATAAGAATATCTGTATTCTATTTGTGTGATTGCTTTCACGTTTCACTCATCCTTTTACTGACGAAGTTAAGATATCAGTAAAAGGTGGTGATAGTCAGAATAAAAAGTGGATCATCACTGAGATGCCAAAAATAGAGATCACGCTATTTTAAATGGATAGGTAAAAAAGAGCAGGTGAGTCAGATTAAGTGCAAAGTGAAAAGCGGTTGAAACCCAAAGCCGACCACTCCACATCCATGCTAATCCATAAATAATACCCGCCAGTGAAGCAAATATAATTAACAGTAATCCGCCTGCAAAATGCGCTAATCCAAAGATAATGGCTGCTATTAATAGCGCAACATAAGGGGGAAGATAACGTGATAATGTTTGTTGAATAACACCTCTAAATAAGGCTTCTTCAGCAAGTGATACAAAAAAGAGGTTAGCGAGAATAAAGGCAGGTAACCATGATGGTAAATGTAATTCAATCGCCAATCCTCCCAGCTTTACAGCGATCAATAATAGTGCAGGAATGGCAATAATTAGCATTGCCCACTGTAATTTATTTGCTTTTTTTAATGGATCGCAGACAAAAAGTGTAGGAATAAAAATCAGAAGAATAAAAGGTAATAATGCTTTATCGGCATTGAAATAAAAAGAAAAAGGGGCGCTTTTCATCCCTATAATGGCATGTGAAAGGTAACGTAAATTGTTAAAACCAGGAATAAGGTGAAAAGTTAATCCACTGGCAATAATAACAAGTGCGAGAATGATGATTGCTCTAAGTAGAGGCTGTTTTTTATAGCGAGAATAGGCGAACGCGAGTAAGAGAATGCTAAAAATAACTGGCAAGGTTTGCCATGTAATAACACCTGTTATAAATGCGCTAAGCGCTGTAAATATCAATGTAATAAACGCAAGCGTGCGATTGAAACCCAGAAATAATAAAGAAAAAGCAAGAAATAGCCAAGTGATCATAATTGTAAAGGATCTAAAATAAAAAGGAGCGCTAGGGTAAAAGATAGCAGCCTTCTAGGCTATCATTATAAATAAAAAAGTAGAGAAATCAGACCTGTTTACTCGCTGTATTTTTATTTAATATTTTGATTTATATATAGAATATATAATATTGATTTTTAATCTAAAATTAAAACAAATGTTTAATTTATATAATGATAGTCAATTTGTGATATTAAATTAGTGAGTTATTAGCATGAGTAAACAGAGAATATAAAAATGCCGATGGTTTAATATCGGCATTTGAGTCTACATTGGGCTAGTTTTATTTTTGATTAAACAAAGGAAAACTAAACGTAAAAATAGCGAATAACATGGAAGAATATAGGTGCTGCAAAGCAGAGCGAATCCATTCTATCCATCATGCCACCATGACCTTCGATCATCGTACCAAAATCTTTTACGCCACTGTCTCGTTTGATTGCAGACATACATAAACCACCCGCAAAACCTGCCAATGTAATGACTAAAGAGAGTAAAAATGCCGCCCACCATGAGAACGGTGTTGCCCACCATAACATCATGCCAATAAGGCTGGCGGAGATAATTCCACCAAAAAAACCTTCCACTGTTTTATTTGGACTTAATTTAGGCACGATAGGATGTTTGCCAAATAATTTACCAAACACATATTGAAGTACGTCAGAAACTTGCACCACTATCATTAAGAAGAGCAGTAAATTGATATTACGGCCTTCAAAACCTTCTATTGGTAACATTAAAAGTGCAGGCGCATAACTTAGGCAATAAATTGCTATCATCACGCTCCATTGTACTTTTGCCATACGTTCTAAGAAGTGGCGAGTGTCACCTGAAAGTGCCATACGTGTTGGTATTAATAAGAAGGCGTAAACCGGGATAAACACCGCCATTAAGTTATACCATTGCACGCCAACAAGAATGTATTGGATAGGTAATATAACGAAGAAGCACCAAAAGAGCGCTTCATGGTCGCCACGATGTGTGGGCGTTAAGGTGATCAGTTCGCGTAATGCAAGCCATGAGATAATGGTAAATAGGACGACAGAGCCAATTGCTCCAATTCCTATGGCAACACCTGCGATAATACACATTACCCACCACGCGTTGATCCTTGAATTAAGATTAGTGATAGTGGATGTAGGGCCTTTTACGGCAGCTAAAATAGCACCAATAATGCTGGCGACAATTAAGAAAGAGAAGAGCCCGATAAAGATCCATAGGACTTCATTATTAATACGTTCCATTGTGTAGCTCCTCTAACGCACTTTTTGCTCTTACCAGAAACTCTTGTTTACTTTCATTTTCATGAGTGGAGCCAATAGGAGCACCAAAAATCGCACTGCAAATAACAGGAACAACTAAGCGAGAACCTTTAGGGAGGACTCGATTTAAGTTTTCCAGATAAATAGGGACTAATTGCACATTCGGATTTTTACGAGAAAGATGCCAAAGACCCGCTTTAAAGTCTTGAATAGATTCGCCGTTACCTCGAGTACCCTCAGGAAAGATAATTAAAGAATCACCTCGGTCTAAAATTTCTTGCATCAGAGCAAGTGCGTTGACTTTATTTGGTGTCGATGATGCTGAGTCATTAGCCGGTTGTTCTACGATCTCTTCACAAGAATTTTCTTCTTGTGGAAAATTCATTTTGGCAGCATGACGAGGAATAAGGATAGCTCTAAAGATGCGACGAGATAAATAACGGCGTAAGCGGTTTTTATTCCAATAATCTTCAGCGGCAACCGGATGAACATAAGGGCGAATATTGGGCGAAAGACAAGACCAAATAACTAAGCCATCAAGATGACTAGAGTGGTTAGCGTAATAAATACAAGGTGTATCTTTCGCAATAGGAGAGGTTTGTTTAGCGCGAATACCCGTTAAGAATCGACAAATAGAGACTAAAACGGATGATACCACTTTTGCATCTAAAGCAAGTTTTCCATTTTTCATTAATCAGACACCTTGTGCTAAATCCCGTAAAATTCGACGGGTTCTGAAAATTGTGGTCAGCGTTGAACCTAAAATAATAATCCATAATGAAATAAAAAAGAGCCATATTCCCCAAAGACTCGGAATAAATGCAGCAATAACAGAAACAGTAGTTAATAGCGCCATTCGGTGTTGTTTTGCCATAGGACCTGTAAATTGTTGGTCTAATCCACAAGCACCACCTAATACGCGAACATAAGCGGTCATTACCGCAAAAAAAGCGCCCACCCAGCTCAACGTAATTGCCGTAGAAAAGTCAGAGGAGAGTCCATAACCGACACCTAGAATAATTAAAGTATCGGCAATTCTGTCAGGTAATTCATTATAGACAGCACCTACTGGGCTTTTCATGCCGCCTTCGACGGCAACCATACCATCTAATAAATTACAAATTAGGCGACCTTGGATCATGATAGCTCCAAGTATCAATAAAATTGAGCGTAATAATCCAGATGTGTAAAAGAGAGCACAAAAGAGTGATAAGCCTGCAAGTAATGCAAATACGACACTAAACACAGAAATACCATTAGGGGGTGCCCCTTTTTGTTGTAAGTAGCGACTGCACTTTGTAGCCCAGTTTGTTTGCCTTGCTTTTATAGGACGACGGTTTTTATCTTGAGCGTTCATTTTTCTTTGTAAAAGGCGAGTTAGGAAGGTATAGCATAAGGGTATTTGTACAAAGTGAGAATAAGAATAAACGTATAAGTTTATCTTATATTTTTTTTATGCCGATTAATTCCATTTTGTTATGCTCATATTAAGACTATAAATCAATCAGTAATAATCATTTGTTTTTCTAGGTGTTAATACTTATTCAAATCTAGTGCATTATACTTACATGATAAGATCATTTAATGATGCTCTTTATTTGAGTATTATTAAGTAGAAATGGTAAATAATGTATTACGTTAATTAAACTATAAAGAGAATAAATTTCTTAAGTAAAAGGGAGTATAAAGGGAAATACTTATTATTATTTCTTATTTTACTGTTTAAATAATCGCAATTAAAACACTTCGATTAGAATATTCTTATAAGTAATTTTTTGTTTAAAATGAAAATCAAAACGCATAAACAGTCTTTAAATGGGCATAAAAAAAAGAGACAGGAATTCCTTTTGTATTATTTTTTAATCATTAATAATTTTCTTCGTAAAATAAGAATAAAGAAAATGAGAAACTAAAAATGAGAATACTCATCTTTATAATAAGTAAAAAATGATTTATATCAAATGAAGAGCTTCATTTATTCTTATATTGCTATTGTTAATAAAAAACAATCATAATAGTTATTAATAATAGCGATTATGAAAATAATATATACAAGTGTTTTAAATTGAAATTAAACGAACACTAATGAAAGGGTGGCATCAAAATAAGTTGCCGCCCTTTCTATCGTAGAATGGTGTTTAACGTATTAATTATTCCCATATTAGGTGTAATTCATCCAAAATAGAATATTTTTAGAAGTACAGCTTTCTCTCATTAATAAAATATAATGAAAATAAAACAGGTCATATCGTTATATCGCTAGATAATACAACCCATTGATAAATAGAAATCACATTGTAAATCAACTTGCTCTTAAGTCATATTTCTTAAAGAAATCATATTCTTGAACTAATTGTGGTAGTGATCTTATTTTCAATTTTGTATACATATTTGAACGATGTACTTCAACGGTACGAGGCGATAGAGAAAGTTTTTCTGCCGCTTCTTTGCTCGTATTCCCCTCAAGGATCATCTCCATAACCTCTTTTTCTCTATTAGATAACTTACCAAATTTATCTTTTAGAGATATATATGTTCGGAATTGCTCAACTTCACTTTCATAATGTAGGAAAGATTCCGAGACAATATTAAGAAGTTCATTCACATTTAGAGGGCGAGTTAAATATTCAAAAGCCCCTGATTTAAATGCGCTACGACAACTCTCAATGGAACTATCCCCAGAAATAATAATAACAGGGATGATGTTTCTCAATTTATTGAGTTCTTTAATCAGTGCAATTGATGGCGCTGCACTGCTTTTTGTATTAATTATGATGCACTCTTTATGAGCTCCTTTTGTCGATGAAAAATAGTATTTCAAGAAAGCCTGTTCATTTGAATAGGTTTTCACATTCGCCGCTAAAGAAGAAAGAACGGCTTTAAGTTGAACTTTTGTACTGTCATCTTCAAAAGTGATTAAGTGGATTATTGATTCCATATGTTGCTCCTGGTTTTACTCTGCTCTTTCACTAAAAGTGAATGAGTAACGAAATTTGACTAATTTATAAGTTTTTTATGTAGGGTGACATTCACGCAACGGAGCCATATTCAGAATATATCAAATTAAAAATGATTAATACTTCTGTATTATATTATAGATAAAATATCAGAACTTTGTTTTGTTTCAATATTTGTATTTTATAGATAAGAATAATTCATTTCTATAATGAAGGAAGGAGATAACTATTATTAATTGTAACTAGGTTTTTTCTCGTAAGTGATTTTAACTATATTAAACTCATTTAATAAGTAAAAAAATAATATATTTAGGTGTCTTTTTATGAGGCAATTAATAGTCGCATTTAGTTACAATTCAATTCCCTTTGTGGCTTTTTGACTTTACTTCTTGTAAAATAGCACTTTATTTCTATTGATCCTTTTTAATAAACCAATCGAGCCAATGCTATGGCGTCACTGAAAGATGTAGCTCGACTTGCATCCGTTTCTTTGATGACAGTCTCAAGAGCGATTAATAACCCTGAGTTATTAAAACCAGAAACACTGAAACAAGTCCAAAATGCGATTGATCAACTTAACTATGTTCCAGATTATTCTGCACGAAAAATTCGTGGGCAAGGAACAAAAGTATCATCAATTGGTGTTCTGGCAATTGATACCGCAACGACACCATTTTCTGTGGAAATGATTTTATCGATAGAGCAAACCGCAAGAGAATTTGGCTGGAGTTCATTTGTTGTCAATTTAACTGCGCAAGATTGTTATGAAAATGCCATTTGGCAGCTTTTAGCTCAACGTCCAGATGGAATTATTTATACCACGATGGGCTTGCGTGAAATCACCGTGCATGAAAAGTTGCTTGATAAGAATTTAGTGTTAGCAAACTGCTTGGATAAAACGCACGCTTTTCCAACTTATATTCCCGATGATTATCATGGGCAGTATTTTGCGATGAAAAAGGTCATCGAAAAAGGGTATCGCCGCCCTTTATGTTTCTATATACCTGAAGAGTCTGTTGCAGGTCCTATTCGTCGTAAGGCTGTTGAAGATGCTTGGCAAGAGGCTGGGCTACCATTGGCGAACTTACAACAATATACGATGATGTTTGGAGATGAGCACTATCGTGATGTGATTGAAATATTGAAAAAGCATTGTGTTCAACAAAAAGCAGATTTTGATATTCTCATTTGTGGTAATGACCGTATTGCATTTCTAGCGTATCAAGTTTTACTTTCTATGGGATTACGTATTCCAGAGCAAGTGGCTGTTTTGGGTTATGACAATATGATTGGTACAGGAGAGCTGTTTTATCCACCATTAACAACGGTACAATTGCCTCATTATGAATTAGGTAAAGAAGCGACGTTGCATATCATTCAAGAACGGAACCATAGAGATACAGTACACGTACCTTGCCAATTAGTTGAACGTGAGTCTATTTAAAGACTCACGTCTTACTTAACTTATCAATATCAGTAAATACTATTTAACTGCCAATATTCACCATTAATCAGTGTTGCATCACCGTTCATGGCAAAAAGACGTAATGTACGAGCATCTTGTTGAGCATAATATCGACTGCTAAAGGTGAACTCACCTTTGTTTACAAAGATTTCAATTGATGAGCGATCAATGAAAATACGTAAATTCAATTCACAACCTTCAGGTAATGGAATACTTCGAGCGCCACTGATATTGTGCTGAGGATAATGACGATTAAGAACTAACCGGTGTGATTGATTATCAACAAAGAGCTCAAGTCCTTCACCTAGCCATAAGCCGAATTTTTCAGCGTTACTGTTTAAAGATAATGTTAAGTCGAGTTCGATAGCTGGGGTGTTATCGAATAGCTCTATGGATTGATTACTGAGTGTTAATGGCTGGATAGACTGTTTTTCTTGGCGCAATGATTCGACTTCTTTAATGGGGATCATGCGTAAGCGATTTTTGGATTTATCAAAAGTGATTTCACGAGGGAGCGTAAAACAGCCAGACCAAAATTCAGATTTTGAAGGCATGGGCGAATTCCACATATCCATCCATCCCATAGAAACGCGACGACCATCAGGTGTCGTAAATGATTGTGGCGCATAATAGTCATGGCCATTATCAAGTTCAATAAAATGCCCTTGTAGTTTAAAGGGTTGGTTTGGTGACCACTGACCAATTAATGCACCAGATTGAAAGAGGTTGCGATATTGATAGCCTTCGGCTCGTTTTCCTTGTGGTGAGAAGACGATTGCAAATTCATTTTCTTGGCTAATAGGGAAGAAATCAGGGCACTCCCACATATAGACATTTTTATCATCCGTTTTTCCTAAAACAGTGTAATCATTGTTCCACCGCTGATCTTCCACAAATAAGGTGTCGCTAGAGAAGAGTAGGACTTGTCCTTGATCTTTTTCATCACGAGCACCAACAACCATCCACCATTTACCTTCTTGATACCAAACTTTAGGATCACGAAAATGCATATAACCTTTAGGGGGTTCTAAAACGATCCCTTTTTTCTCAAAATGAATACCATCTTCACTGATAGCAACACATTGCGCTTCATAGATTTGGCTATCATCACCTTCGTCTGCTAACCAGTTGTGTCCTGTATAGAAAAGATAGAGTTTGCCTTCATGGCTAATGGCTGATCCTGAGAAACAACCACTTTTGTCGTAGTCATCCCCTGGTGTTAATGCAATAGGTTGGTGTTGCCAGTGGATCATATCGGTACTTGTGGCATGTCCCCAATGCATAGGTCCCCAATCTTGGGAATAAGGATGGTGCTGATAAAAAGCATGATATAAACCATCATGATAAATAAGACCATTAGGATCGTTTAACCAACCCGCAGGTGCGGCCAAATGAAACTGGGGATAAAATTTATTGCCTCGTTTTTCAATCAAGGTATTTAAGGCTTTTGTTGATTGTTCTAAGCGGTGTTTCATATCATTATCCTTATTATATGTCAGAGTTATTAGTGTGTTTTTAAGATCACTGAAAGGGTAAAGAACAGATGTAATCACACTATTACTCTTGTTGTTAACGATAACATTTATAGTGAAAAAAATACGATATATGAGATTGACTTTATCATATTATCTTATTATGTTAACGTTATCAGTGTGGATTTACGAGCAATATCTTTATTTATTCGTTATGAATAGCCATAAAAACAGAATATAGTTAAGAAAAATAATTGCTTATCTTCTGGAGAGATTATGAAAGTCTGGTCTTTAGGTGACGCTGTTGTTGACTTGATCCCATTGCAAAACATGCAATATGAAGCATGTGCTGGTGGTGCGCCAGTCAATGTTGCTGCTGGCGTTGCTAAACTCGGTCAACAAAGTGGTTTTATTGGGCGCGTAGGTGAAGATGCGTTCGGCCATTTTATGCAAAAAACACTGTTTGATCTGGGTGTTGATACTCGTGCAATGGAATTTGATGAGTTTCACCGTACCAGTACTGTTCTTGTCTCTTTACAAGAAAATGGTGAGCGTGATTTTACTTTCTTAGTTGCTGAGTCTGCTGATCAATTTTTAACAGAAAAATCTTTACCTGCATTTGAAAAAGATATTTTGCATTTTTGCTCTTTAGCATTAGTGAATCCCATTTGTCGCTCGACCTTAGATTGTGCGATCAAAAGTATTAAAGAAAGTGATTCACTACTGAGTTTTGATATTAATTTACGTCCTCAAATGTGGCGTGATCATGAAGAAATGCGTGAAATTATCGATAATTATGCGCATAAAGCAGACATATTAAAATTATCAGAAGATGAGCTAACATGGATGACACAAGAAGTGACATTGAATAATGCACTCAAAAAATTAGAAATTTATCCCGCTCGTTTAAAAGTGATCACTCAAGGCTCTAAAGGTTGTTTAGTTTTAACGCCAAATACGCAAGTCGCATTTAGTGCCTTTACTGTCGAATGTATTGATACAACAGGTGCTGGTGATGCCTTTATGTCCGGTTTGTTAGCTGCGCTTGCTGAATATGGTTTTGCTGAAGATGAACAATATCTATCAAAAATAGTGACGCAAGCAGCTGCTTGTGGCGCTTTAGCCACCACTCAAAAAGGGGCGATAGCTGCGGCACCAAGTCGTAAAAAATTACATGATTTTGTTCAGCAACAACCACCTTTACATGTTAGGGAGATTTTCTAACAACTCATCCATTTTTTCTGGTTGTGGTTTTTACCACGGTTTTCCCTTAATGGTATTTTCCTATTCTCCATTTATAACTACTTTTCTCGGAGTGGTTATTTATGGAGATTTTTTTATCTCGTCTATTCGGTTGTGCTGATGTTTGATCAATCAATCAGCGATGCTGATCATATTGTTCTGTCTGTTTTAAGCGTATGATATTAAATCTTATTGACTTTTATTGATGGAACATTAAATGTGGGCTCAATCGGGCGCGGTATTAGCCATTTTTTCTTATATTCTTTGGGGAATAACCCCTCTGTTTTATCGGCTGTTACCCGGAGCACAACCGTTAGAAATGTTGGCTCAGCGTTTGATTTGGTCTATCCCTCTTTTATTACTCGTTCGACTCTTTATTAAAAATAGAACACGATGGCGCGCAGTTTTACAAGATAAGCGCTCTGTTTTTATGTGTCTATTTAGCTCAATGGCTATGGCAGTTTCTTGGTGTACGTTTACTTATGCATTAACACATCAACAAGTATTAGAAGCGAGTTTGGGGTATTTTATTAATCCGCTTTTCTCAATTTTATTAGGTGTGATATTTCTTAAAGAAAAGCTTAATCCAGCAGAAAAATGGGCTGTTACCTTAATTTGTGCAGGTGTGGGTTATCAATTATGGATGTACGGTGAATTGCCTGTATTGGCTATCATGATGGGTGGTGCATTTGCTGTATATGGCTTGATCCGCAAGTTTATTCGTTTTGATGTGATCACCTCTTTATTTATGGAAACACTTTGGTTAATGCCATTAGCAATAGGTGCCACTATTTGGTTGTTTATAACAGATAAAAGCGCACTACCTTCTGCTGATAATCTGACTCGTTTTTATTATATTCTCACTGCACCCGTCACTATACTGCCGTTATTGTTCTTTACCGCAGCAGTCAAACGAACCACATTAACTGTAATTGGATTAGCACAATATATTGAGCCTACTATTCAGTTTTTACTGGCTGTTTTCTTATTCCATGAAGCTTTTGATGAAGTAAAAGGTGTGAGTTTCTCTCTAATTTGGTTAGGGCTTTTATGCTGTATTTTAGCACTTATCCGAAAACGCCTGAATTATCTAAAAATTCAAAAAGGAAAACGTAGCCAAACAGTGTAATTATTTTATTTCTCTGTTTGATTATTTTTTTGTCTGGCTATTTTTCTATCAAGCTAAATCCGCTATGCTATATGAAAAGCAATCGTTTGCGTGATTGTGGTTTTTATTAATGGTGAGGATAAAAAATGACAGTGTTGGGTACGGCTCTTACGGCAAATGCAACAAAAGTGATGTTATTAGGTGCTGGCGAACTAGGAAAAGAAGTCGCGATAGAGTGCCAACGCTTAGGTATTGAAGTGATTGCAGTTGATCGCTATTTCAATGCTCCCGCTATGCATGTTGCACATCGCCATCATGTTGTAAATATGCTTGATATCGATGCATTAAAGCAAGTTATTGAACAAGAGCGACCTGATTTTATCGTTCCAGAAATTGAAGCTATTGCAACAACGTTACTGGTTGAATTAGAACAAGCGGGGCAAAAAATTGTTCCTTGCGCCCGTGCAGTAAAGCTGACTATGGATAGAGAAGGGATACGTCGATTAGCCTCAGAAACATTACATTTACCTACATCAAACTATCAATTTGTTGATGATGAAGTGAGTTTTAAAAAAGCCGCTTTAGAAATAGGCTTCCCTTGTATTGTAAAACCCGTCATGAGTTCATCCGGAAAAGGGCAAAGTGTTATTCGTGGTGAAAATGATTTAGCTCAGGCTTGGACTTATTCGCAAGAGGGTGGTAGAGCAGGTAAAGGGCGCGTTATCGTTGAAAAAATGATCCCGTTTGATTTTGAGATCACTTTACTAACTATTCATGCTGTTGATGGTATCCATTTTTGTGCCCCGATTGGTCATCGACAAGAAAAAGGGGATTACCGAAGTTCGTGGCAGCCTCAAAAGATGAGTGATATCGCACTTGCTAAAGCAGAACATATTGCGAGTAAAGTGGTTGAGAATTTAGGGGGCTATGGCTTATTTGGTGTTGAGTTATTTGTTCAAGGTGATGAGGTATTCTTTAATGAAGTCTCTCCTCGCCCTCATGATACTGGGCTCGTGACATTAATCTCTCAAGATTTATCAGAGTTCGCGCTTCATGTCCGTGCTTTTTTAGGCTATCCCATTGGTGGTATTCGCCAATTAGGCCCTTGTGCATCAGCGGTTATTTTACCGGAGCTTCATAGTACAAATATCGTTTATTCTGGTATTGAAAAAGCGTTGAAGGCGAATCGCCAAATTCGCCTTTTTGCTAAACCTGAAATTGCCGGCTCTCGTCGTTTAGGTGTTGTACTTGCTCATGCAGATACAATAAAACATGCATTAGATGAAGCAAACGCAGGTGCTAACGCTATCATTGTAAGTGATGCTCAAAAATAACGATATAACATAAGGTTACTTACCGCTAAGAAGAGAACTTAACTTAGCGGTAAAAATCCAGCTTTTATAAAATACGCTTTCGCATAAGGAGATAATATCTCTTGATATAAACTATAAGCCTGAGAATGAATAAGTGTCGCACAATAGTGCGCGGTAACATTAAAAGGTTTTGGAATATCGAAGATCTTTAATTCAGGAAATTGGCTTAATTGTATTTGGTAGTGCTGATAACCAATGAAAGCATCTGCTTGATGTGTGGTAATTAAATAGTGGGCTGCCATTCTACCTTGAGGAATGGTAAGTGAATGCTCACCTCCAACTAAAGAGAGTGCTCGCATTTTTAATGCCTGACTTAACTTTGGGTCAATCTGCGCAATATTATCAAACAGTTGCCAACTATAATCCCCTGATGGATCTGTTTTTGGTGTGGATATCCCTAATTTTAATGCGGTATTTGATAATACGCTAAGCCAGTTATCTTCTTCATTTACATCATTACGACGAGCAGTAATGCAAAGCTGATTAGCAATAAAAGGAGCATATTGTAGTGCGAGGCCTTTATCGATTAATTGCTTTGCATTATTTTCGTCAGCAGAAAGAAACAAATGACAGGTTTCCCCTTGTTCAATGAGTTGACGCAAAAGTCCTGCGGGTCCAAATGTAAGTACCCACTTCTCGCCTGTTTTTTGCTGGTAATGCTCAATAAAAGCAGGGAGTGTTGTTTTTAAGCTACCTGCTGCAAAAAGGGAAAATGTCATGATGTTATATCCTACTCTTTTCCTTGATATTGAGTACGATAGAATTTTTGATACCAATCATTAGCGGCTTTTTGTATATCAATATCGCTAAATTTTTCAGGATATAGTTTTTTTGCCATCCACAATTCACCTATTGCCATGGCTTCAGGCATTGGGTATCCCCATGCTTTCGCATATTCAGGCATTAAATAAATTCGATTATTTTTAACCGCACTAATAACCTGCCAACGCGTATCTTGTTTGATTTCATCAACAACTTGAGGGTATCTGTCTTGAATAAAAATGACTTCAGGGTCCCATGCAATAACTTGTTCTAGTGAAACTTGCTTATAACCTTTAACGGTTGATGCGGCGACATTAAATGCACCTGCATGTTCCATCATTAATCCTGTGTATTTTCCTGAGCCATAGGTTGTTAAGTCTGGATTAGCCATATAAGCCCGTACTCGTTGCTCTTTAGGAATATCTTGTAAGCGCTGACTAACTTGTTCACGTTGTTTAAAGGTATCGTTAACTAATGCTTGTGCATTCTCTGATTTATTGACGATATCACCAATCAGCAAAATACCTTCTTTTAGTCCTTCGTTATAGGCTTGCTCTTCATTTTGTAATGTTGGGTTAAGTGTTGATTTATCATCATTAACTTCTTTACGTAATGAAATCGCCACAACTGGAATACCAAGAGCAGAGATCTTATCAATCATCTCTTTTGGGGCGTAGTTAGTCACAAAGACAACTTGAGGTTGCAGCTTTACTAAGCTTTCAGCATCAAAACTGGTGAGATCGCCGACTTTAGGTGTGTTTTCTAGAGATGGTGCTAGTTGTGCATATCCATCACCAAGTTGCTGCTTCCAATTGGACATCACACCAACAATTTTATCCGTTGCATCAAGTTGAACCAATAAGTTCAGAGTTTGATGTTGTAAAACCACCGTTCTTTCTACTTTGTCTGGAATGGTAACGGTGCGACCAATTTGGTCTACGATTTGTCTATCTGCGTAAGAGATGGATGAGAGGGAGAGTAAGCCAATACCTAGTAAACAGTGCTGTAATAAAGCTTTCATAGTCATAAACCTAAGTTAATATCGCTGTATAATAAAATATACAGCTAAAAATATACAGCAAGTATTATTTTGGCTCAAACTTTAATCATATAAGGTGCTTAATCACTTTTATTAGCTTAATTTTTTACTCGACCCTTGAAACTTGCTTAACTATCCCCACTTTTTACTCATATTGATTTTTTTCGCCAAATTAGGATTAATTGAGGTAAAAATGAGTATGAAAGGTCAGGAAACAAGAGGATTTCAGTCAGAAGTTAAACAACTTCTTCAATTAATGATCCATTCTCTTTACTCCAATAAAGAAATTTTCCTTCGCGAATTGATTTCGAACGCATCAGATGCGGCTGATAAATTGCGTTTCCGTGCATTATCAGATGCAGCGCTTTATGAAAATAATGGTGAGTTGCATGTGCGCATTTCCACTGATAAAGAAGCTCGTACTCTAACTATCAGTGATAATGGTATTGGTATGACTCGTGATGAAGTCATTGATAATCTCGGTACTATTGCAAAATCAGGTACAAAATCATTCTTAGAATCTATCGGACAAGATCAAGCTAAAGATAGCCAACTAATTGGTCAGTTTGGTGTCGGATTCTATTCTGCATTTATCGTTGCAGATAAAGTGACAGTACGCACTCGCGCAGCTGGCGAAAGTGCAGATAAAGGTGTTTTTTGGGAATCTGAAGGCGAAGGTGATTACACCATTGCTGATATTGAAAAAGCAGATCGCGGTACTGAAATTACGCTTCATTTACGTGAAGGTGAAGATGAGTATTTAGACGATTGGCGTCTGCGTAGCATTATTAGTAAATATTCCGACCATATTTCTCTGCCTGTTGAAATTGAAACAAAAAATGAAGAAGACGGCACAGTAACATGGGAAAAAATTAATAAAGCGCAAGCACTTTGGACTCGTAATAAAGCTGAAGTGAGTGATGAAGAGTATAAAGAGTTTTATAAACATATCTCTCATGACTTTGCAGATCCATTAAGCTGGGTGCATAACCGTGTAGAAGGTAAGCAAGAGTATACAAGCTTATTATATGTGCCTTCAAAAGCGCCTTGGGATTTGTGGAATCGTGAACAACGTCATGGTTTAAAACTGTATGTCCAGCGCGTCTTTATTATGGATGAAGCTGAGCAGTTTATGCCTAATTACCTGCGTTTTATCCGTGGGTTAGTGGATTCTAATGATTTACCGCTAAACGTTTCTCGTGAAATTTTACAAGACAGCTCTGTTACACGTAACTTACGCAGTGCGTTAACTAAGCGTGCATTGCAGATGTTACAAAAACTGGCAGAAAACAAGCCGGAAGAGTATCAAGCATTCTGGAAAGAGTTTGGTTTAGTCTTAAAAGAAGGCCCTGCAGAAGACTCATCTAACATTGAAACTATTGCTAAATTACTACGTTTTGCATCAACACATAACGATAGTGATGCTCAAACAGTTTCACTGGAAGATTATGTTGGCCGTATGGTCGAAGGTCAGGAAAAAATTTACTACATCACAGCAGATAGCTATGCCGCTGCGAAAAATAGCCCTCATTTAGAGCTGTTCCGCAAAAAAGGTATTGAAGTACTGTTGTTATCTGATCGTATAGATGAATGGATGATGAATTACCTGACTGAGTTTGATGGCAAATCATTCCAGTCTGTCAGTAAAGCAGATGAATCTCTTGATAAACTTGCTGATGAAGAGAAGCAAGCTGAGCAAGAAGAAACAGATAAACAATTAGCACCGTTCGTCGAACGCATTAAAACCTTGCTAGGAGATAAAGTTAAAGATGTGAAATTAACGCATCGTTTAACAGATACTCCAGCAATCGTGACAACCAGTGCTGATGAAATGACAACACAAATGGCTAAATTGTTTGCAGCAGCAGGACAAGAAGTGCCAGAAGTGAAATACAACTTTGAGCTAAATCCAAATCATCCATTAGTGAAGCAAACAGCTGAGCTAACAGATGAAGCTCTATTTGCGGATTGGGTAAATTTATTACTCGATCAGGCATTATTTGCTGAAAGAGGCTCTTTAGAGGATCCAAACCAGTTTATTCGCTTAGTGAATCAACTTTTAGTTCAAAAAGCGTAACTGTTTTCGTTTTCAAACATTTAAACCACGTTTATCTGAAAAGAGAGCGTGGTTTTTTCTTTTTCGATAAAAAATAAAATGCAATCGCTACCGTGATTTCTTGAGAGATGACCTCACAAAATGGTATGGTAATGCGTTTTCGAGTTTAAATATAAAAAATTAAATGCAAGGGGATTTACGCGATGCGTATCATTCTGCTAGGCGCTCCAGGCGCTGGTAAAGGCACTCAGGCTCAATTCATTAAAGAAAACTATGGTATCCCACAGATTTCAACTGGTGATATGTTACGTGCAGCAGTAAGTGCAGGTACAGAACTAGGACTGAAAGCAAAAGCACTGATGGACAATGGTCAGTTAGTGACTGATGAATTAGTTATTGCGTTAGTTAAAGAGCGCATCAAACAAGACGATTGCCGTAATGGTTTCTTGTTGGATGGGTTCCCAAGAACAATTCCACAAGCTGATGCAATGAAAGAAGCGGGTATCAACGTGGATTTCGTACTGGAATTCGCTGTACCTGATGAAATCATTGTTGATCGTATTATTGGCCGTCGTGTTCACGCACCATCAGGTCGTGTTTATCATGTGAAATTTAATCCACCTAAAGTGGAAAATCGTGATGACGTGACAGGTGAAGAATTAACAACACGTAAAGATGACCAAGAAGAAACTGTTCGTAAACGTTTAGTTGAGTATCATACTCAAACTGCACCGTTAGTTTCTTATTACCAAAATGAAGCTAAAGCAAGCAATGCGAAATACTTCAAAGTTGATGGTACGCAAAAAGTAAGCGAAATTAACGCTGAACTAAAAAGTATCCTTGGCTAATTCGTCATTGTGATGATTAATCCCGGTTGAGCCGGGATTTTTTTTAACTTAATGATGTGCTATTGAGTGTATTGGGAATTTGAAACGCGTATTTACTTTAGATTTGAAGGAAACAACAGGATAGACATTAGATATGAATATTGTATGGAAGATATTTTCATTTATATATTTTGTTTTTCTATTGTTTTTGATAAAGATACTTTCAATTTCTGATTATGAATGGATGGTGGGAGAAGGCGATATAAAAAATCTTTGCCAGCTTCCATTAGGCGGACGATATACCATTGAGCCTATTTTAGTACTTATTCCAGGTGTTTTAATGCTCCTTTTAAATAAAAGTAAAAAGATAAAATATGTGTATATTGTGATTACAGGAATGTATCTTTTTTGGTCATTCTTTTTGCGATTTAATTGGTGCTAAACATTATCCCAAATATCTAAATCTACTTTGAAGGTTTGTAATCACTTTATTGTGAGATGAGTAATATCTTCAGATTACCTTTGTTTTTTTCTTTGTTAAAGAATGTGTAAAAAGAACAATCCAATAAATTGACAAGCACAATCTATTATTTTCCTTTATTCTTCTACTCTTTGGTTATCCTAATAAAATAACTCTAAGGAGTCATAGTATGAATGATGCTAAGTATGGTGTTCTTTTGGTTAATCTTGGCACGCCTGATGCGCCGACAACGGGTGCTGTTCGACGTTATTTAGCACAATTTCTTAGCGATCCTCGTGTTGTTGATGTTTCTCCTTTGATTTGGAAACCAATATTACAAGGGGCGATATTACCGTTTCGCTCACCCAAAGTTGCTAAGTTATATCAACAGATTTGGATGGATGAAGGATCACCTCTGTTAGTTTATAGCCGAGCACAACAACGTGCTGTTGCTGAGCGATTACCTAATATACCGGTGGAGTTGGGGATGTGTTACGGCAATCCATCGCTAAATGAAGGGGTTGAGAAGCTATTAGAACAAGGTGTTGAGAACATTATTTTGTTACCACTGTATCCTCAATACTCTTGCTCCACTTCTGCTGCGGTATTTGATGGTGTTAGTCGCATTTTTAAAGATATGCGTACAATACCTTCTCTTCACTTTATTCGCAGTTATCCTACTCATCCGCTTTATATCAAAGCGCTTGTTACCTCTATTGAGAAAAGTTTTCAGCAATATGGTAAACCCGATAGTTTAATTCTCTCTTTTCATGGTATTCCTGAGCGCTTTATCAAAACGGGCGATATTTATTATGATGAGTGTTGCCTCACAACAGAAAAACTAAAACAGCAATTAGAAGAACAGTTAGGTTATCCTAAAGAGCAAGTCATGCTGACATTCCAGTCACGCTTTGGTCGTGAACCTTGGCTATCACCTTATACGGATAAAACGATGGAAAAACTGGGAAGTGAGGGTGTTGAACATGTACAGGTTGTATGTCCGGGATTTTCATCTGATTGCTTGGAAACATTAGAAGAAATTAATGAACAGAACCGAGAGTTCTTTATTCATGGTGGTGGCAAACAGTACGAATATATTCCAGCATTAAATGATGATCCAGAGCATATTGACTTGCTAGAAGCGATGATCCGAGAGGTATGCGAAAAATAATTACTGAATTCTATAAATAAAATTATCGGATTTGATGATATATTAATTTGATCATATTTCAGTTATATATAAACTTATCTTTTCTCATTTTTTAAGTCTTTTAGTGGGAATCACTAAAAGTGCTGATAAACGGACACTGCATTACATAAATTTAGGCAGGAAAATGAATAGTAAGCTTTCAAAACCACAATCTTCAGAAATTGATAAAGGACATTTTGACGATTTCTATCTAAAACAGAATGATGAGATCGATCTTTTTGAATTATTTTCTGTTATTTATAAATCAAAATTTGTCATTATTGGTATCACGTTATTATTTGCTATCGTTGGCTTTACTGTTGCAAGCTTTTTACCACAAAAATGGACGAGCCAAGCTGCAATTACCAAGCCAATGCTTGATGAAATGAGGCAATTAAAAGCAACATTGACTGAGCTTAGCTTAGTGGATGTTGATACAGGTGTGAATGGTTCATCTGTTTATCAAAAGTTTATCAATAACTATAACTCTCGTGTATATCGTGAAGAATATCTGGTAAGTACGGATTATTACAAAAATTTGCTGGCTAAAATGGATGAGCCAACACCTTTGGATAAGCGTAAATTAATTGAAGAAATTATTATAAAAGACATCAACTTAAGCTCTTCAGATGTTAAAAATAATGAAGATGAGTTTAGTGGTGAAATTAATTTAAGCTTCACTGCACCAACCCCTGAAGAAGCTTACGATTTACTTTCTGGTTATATTCGCTTTATCTCTACCAAAGTACGTGTAGAAGTAAAAGACGAAATTGATGATCAAATTGAGCGTAAATTAAGTTTTGCGCAAAAAGCCTATGAAATGGATTTAGAGCGTATCGCTAATGCGCGTAACGTTAATGTGCAACGCTTAAAATATGCATTAGAAATCGCAAATGCAGCTGGAGTTAAAAAACCAATTTCAAGTGAAGGCGCACAAATTAAAGATGATCCTGATTACTCTATTGCCATGGGTTCTGATGCGTTAAGCAGTAAATTGGCTATCACAGAAGCTATCACTGATCCAACAACAGTGAGCGCTGATCTGAAAAACCGTTTATACAATATGAAGCAGTTAGAAAAAGTAAAATTAGATGACCTTCAATTTGTACCATTCAAATATATGTTGAAGCCTTACGAACCGACTAAAAAAGATGCACCTAAACGCGCTCTGATTTTAGTTGGTGCCGCTTTTGTTGGTTTCATTCTTTCTGTTATGGGTGTTTTACTGAGCTATATGGCAAGAAGCCGTCGTAAAACTGCATAAAAATATCTTTAAATAAGTAGGTGTACTGACGTACACCTACTGTCTCTCCTATAATATTGTGTTAACATTGCGCATCTTTTTTAGCTGTGTAGCATCGTTCACAATGAAATTCCCTGGCAAACGAAAATCCAAACACTATTTTCCCGTTAGTTTACGAGATCCTCTATTACAACCCATCATCAATATGACGGAGAGCGAATCCTCTCGCGCTTATATCGTAGGTATTGACCAAACATTGGTTGATATTGAAGCGAAAGTTGATGAAGAGTTTATTAACCGTTATAACTTGAGTCAGGGACACTCTCTTGTTATTGAAGATGATGTCGCAGAGGCACTTTATCGTGAATTAACAGATAATAATCTGATAACACACGAATTTGCTGGCGGTACTATTGGTAATACGCTACATAACTACTCTGTATTGGCTGACGACCGCTCGGTGTTATTAGGTACTATGTGTAATAACATTCAGATTGGTAGCTATGCTTATCGTTATTTATGTAACACATCTAGCCGTACTGATCTTAATTACCTCCAAGGTGTTGATGGTGCCATTGGGCGCTGTTTTACGCTGATCACGGAAAATGGTGAACGCACATTTGCTATTAGCCCCGGCCAAATGAACCAGCTTAAACCTGAAAGCATTCCGGAAGAGGTGATCGCAGAAGCTTCTGCTTTGGTATTAACGGCTTATTTAGTTCGTTGCAAACCGGGCGAACCGATGCCGTTAGCAACCATGAAAGCGATTGAGTATGCGAAAAAATATGATGTACCTGTCGTTCTCACCCTTGGTACAAAATATGTTATTGCAGATGATCCACAATGGTGGCGTGATTTCTTAAAAGAGCACGTTTCTGTTGTCGCAATGAATGAAGATGAAGCGTTTGAATTAACGGGACATGCTGATCCTCTGTTGGCTTCTGATGTTGCTTTAGAATGGGTTGATTTAGTGCTTTGTACCGCTGGACCTGCTGGGCTCTATATGGGCGGTTATACAGAACATAGCTTTAAGCGCCAAACCACACATCCTTTATTACCGGGTGCGATTGCTGAATTTAATCGTTATGAGTTTAGTCGTGCAATGCGTCGTAAAGATTGTGAGGAGCCAGAGAAAGTCTATTCTCATATTGAGCCTTATATGGGTGGCCCAGAAAAAATCATGAATACAAATGGTGCGGGTGATGCAGCATTGTCAGCATTACTGCATGATATTACAGCGAATAGCTATCACCGTATCAATGTGCCAAATTCAAGTAAACATCCTCGGACTTATTTAACTTATTCATCTTTAGCACAAGTGTGTAAATATGCTAACCGAGTGAGTTATCAAGTACTAAGCCAGCATTCTCCACGTTTGACGCGCGGTTTACCTGAAAAAGAAGACAGCTTAGAAGAAGCTTATTGGGAACGTTGAGTTTATATTGTTTCTAAGTCTTGTTTTATCTAAGCGAAATAAAAAAACCTATCAACATTTATTGATAGGTTTTTTTATTGACTTAAATTTTAAGGGTTTAAGTGGTTATTAGTATTTGATTATTGCGCTGCACTAGGTGCAATGATTTGTTGACCATTTTCAGGTGTATCATCAATAGCACAACCAAACTCAACTTCTTTAATTAGCATATCTGCCATGGCGGATGCTGTTTGATCTTCATCGATAATGACGTGATTTGCTCCTTTTTCAAGGATAAAAGAAGCTTCTTCATCATAGTTAGCACGCACGATAATATCGTCAAAATGAGCACGAACAATGATGTTTAAATCAGGGTTCATACTTCTTGCAGTTTCTGCGATATCGGCTGCTTCATAACCATTAGGTATCGTCAGTAATAAAGATTTAGCACAATCAATACGAGCTAAAGCAAGTGACTCTTTAGTTGATGCATTACCCAGTACTGTGTTTAAGCTTTTCTCTTTTAATTCAGCGAATTTATTACGGCTATTTTCGATAATAACCAATGGGATAGATTGAGCTAATAATTTCTCCGAAAGCATACTTCCTGCTCGTCCATAACCGACGATAATAGCGTGACCACAAATATCAACAGGGACAGGCATCTCTTCTTCCAGCTCTTCTTGTTGTAGCTGTTCCACTTCTTCTTTGGTTTCTGTTTTTGCCAGATAACGGTCTAATAAAGAGAACAGAACTGGGTTTAGCATAATAGAGACTAAAGCACCGGCTAAAACAAGGTTACGCGCATCTGGCTCTAAAACGTTCAGTGCAACGCCAAGACCTGCAAGAATAAAGGCGAACTCACCAATTTGAGCAAGGCTGGCTGCAATGGTTAAGGCGGTTCGTCTGGAATGCCCAAACATTCGAACAAGCACCAGCGCAGCTGCGGATTTACCAATAATAATGATAGCCAGTGTTGCTAAGATACCCAATGGATGCTCAATTAATACCATTGGATCAAATAGCATACCGACAGACACAAAGAACAGAACAGCAAAGGCATCACGCAAAGGTAAAGTATCCTGAGCCGCTCTATGGCTTAAATCAGACTCATTAAGCACCATACCCGCAAAGAATGCCCCTAATGCGAAGGATGCATCAAATAAGGTCACAGCGGCATAAGCAATACCTAAAGCAAGAGCGAGTACACATAGTGTAAATAGCTCACGAGAGCCGGTTGCTGCTGTTTTAGCTAACATCCAAGGAATAAGCTTACGACCAACAATCATCATGATTAAGATAAAGGCGACCACTTTACCGATTGTGATACCTAAATTAATCATCAATTGAGAAACATTGGTTTGATCGCTACTTTCCAGCATACTGGCGATAGCAGGGAGTAGAACAAGGGCTAACACCATGGCTAAGTCTTCAACAATTAGCCAGCCAATCGCAATTTGACCTCGTTGGCTATCAATCAAGCCTCTTTCTTCAAGTGCTCGTAAAAGAACAACAGTACTTGCTGTTGATAGACACAAGCCGAATACAATGCCACTAAATAAACCCCAGCCAAAAAATGCCGATAATCCCAGTCCTAATAGTGTTGCGACTGCAATTTGAGCAATAGCACCCGGAATAGCGATGGCTTTTACTGCCATCAGATCTTTTAACGAAAAGTGTAAACCCACGCCAAACATTAGCAGAATAACGCCAATTTCAGCGAGTTCAGGGGCGAGAGAGGTATCAGCAACAAAGCCGGGAGTAAATGGACCAGCGAGTACACCCGCAGCAAGATATCCTACTAAAGGTGAGATTTTTAGCCGTTGAGCGATCATGCCTAAAATGTAAGCAAGTGCTAACCCACCAACAATGGTGGTAATGAGGGGTGTTGAATGCGGCATCAATTCTCCTTCTTTTTATAAAACTACATGTATCGGGGGGCGAGTAATATAGCAGGCTGATAGTTTAACGTATTCATGCAATAAATTCGCTAAAAATTATCGATTATTTATAAAAATAGCAAGTTGATTGAGTTTTTTGATGCAAATGCACTTTTTTATGTTATTTTAATCAGTCTTACCTTTTAAAGTAAGAAATACCCTGTTACCCGTTCATTTAGATAACAGGGGAAATTACAAGTTATTCGGTTTTATCTACCCCAATGTTAGGGAGAAAAATGGTGAAAATACCTAACAGTGGGAGATAAGCGCAAATATGATAGACATATTCAATACTCTTCTGATCTGCAATATACCCTAAGACTGCTGCACCAATACCACCCATCCCAAAAGCAAGCCCGAAGAAAAGTCCTGAAACCATGCCTGTTTTACCCGGAATTAACTCTTGAGCATAAACTAAGATAGCAGAAAATGCTGATGCCAAAATCACACCAATAAATACAGTCAGTACGCCAGTCCAATAAAGGCTGGCATAAGGGAGTATCAGTGTAAAAGGCGCAACACCTAGAATAGATCCCCAAATAACGTATTTTCTGCCAATTTTGTCGCCTACGGGGCCACCAATCATGGTGCCAGCAGCAACAGCAAAGAGGAAAACAAATAGGTGAATTTGTGCATTCTGTACTGAAACGCCAAATTTATGTATTAAATAGAAAGTATAGTAGCTACTGATGCTTGCAAGATAAAAATACTTAGAAAAAATCAGAATAAGTAAAATGGCTAAAGAGCCAAAAAGGGCTTTACGTGGCAATATTGATTTATTATTTAGTGCTTTAGGTTGTTTTTTCTGAGCTTCTTGTTGAATTTTATACCAACGGCTAACTTGTAATAGCACCACAATAGCCAATAACGCAGCAAGAGAGAACCAACCCACATTTCCTTTGCCATAAGGTGCAATTAGTAAAGCGGCTAAAAGAGGGCCTAAAGAACTGCCTAAATTTCCGCCTACTTGAAATAGTGATTGTGCAAGTCCGTGTCTTCCACCTGATGCCATTCTAGCAACGCGAGATGATTCAGGATGAAAAACGGATGAGCCTGTGCCGACTAATCCCGCAGCAAGTAATAACATTGGGAATGTATCAGCAAAGGCGAGGAGAATAAGCCCCGTTAACGTAAAACCCATACCAATAGGTAATGAGTAAGGCTTAGGATATTTATCAGTATAGAGGCCAATAAAAGGCTGTAATAAAGATGCTGTAATTTGATAGGTCAACGTTATCATCCCTATTTGCACAAAACTGAGTGAAAACTCGGATTGCAACATAGGGTAAATAGCTAATATCAATGATTGGATCATATCATTGAGAAGATGTGAAAAACTGATAGCAGTTAAAATACTAAAAACGGTATTACGCTTATTGGCTTTTCGTTGTAAAACATCGGTTTCTTCTATGGGAAGCGTTGGATCGGCATTGCTCATTTTAGTTCCCTGTCACATTATTTTGTTAATAAATTGTTTCTGTTTTTATTAGTCTAGTTTACATCTATTTGGAGTTGAGTGCTTTTGTGAGAAATAGAGTTTGATTCATGTCTCAAAAAAACTATTGGATCAATGAAATAATAAAAAAATTATATAACCTACGTCATAAAATACAGCAAAAGTATTTAACTTCTGTCTTCTTTTTCTACAGTAGAACCATGGCAGAACCTTCTCAATAAATAATATACATGGGGATATACCATGAGCTTATCTTTTAAATTATCAGCATGCGCATTAACGGTTTCTTTAGCGATGGCGCCTGCGATGTCTCAGGCATGGGAAAAGGATAAAACCTACGAAATTACTATTTTGCATACCAATGATCACCATGGCCATTTCTGGCATAACGATCGTGGCGAATATGGTTTAGCGGCACAAAAAACGGTTGTTGATGACATTCGTAATGAAGTGGCTAAAAAAGGTGGTAGCGTACTGCTGTTATCTGGTGGTGATATCAATACCGGTGTTCCAGAATCTGATTTACAAGATGCCGAGCCTGATTTCAAAGGTATGAATCTTGTGGGTTATGATGCAATGGCTCTTGGTAACCATGAATTCGACAATCCATTAGATGTTTTACGTCAACAAGAGAAATGGGCAACATTCCCATTCTTATCTGCAAATATTTATCAAAAAAGCACGGGTGAGCGTTTATTCAAGCCTTACACCATTTTTGATAAGCAAGGTGTCAAAATTGCAGTATTAGGTTTAACAACGGATGACACTGTACGTATTGGTAACCCAGCGAACTTCCCTGATACCGAATTCCGCAAACCTTCTGATGAAGCTAAAAAAGTGGTAGAAGAGCTGCGTACAACGGAAAAACCAGACATTATTATCGCAGCAACTCATATGGGTCACTACGATGATGGTAATCATGGTTCTAACGCACCGGGTGATGTGGAAATGGCTCGTGCATTACCAAAAGGTTACCTTGATATGATTGTGGGTGGTCACTCACAAGATCCTGTTTGTATGTCTCAAGAGAACAAAAACTACAAACAAGCTGATTATGTACCGGGAACACCTTGTGCACCAGATAACCAAAATGGTACATGGATTGTTCAGGCTCATGAATGGGGTAAATATGTTGGTCGTGCAGACTTTGAATTCCGTAATGGTGAATTTACGTTAAAACATTACCAATTAATCCCAATCAACTTAAATCAAAAAGTGAAGAAAGACGACGGTACAACTGAACTTGTCTACTACACGAAAGAAATTGCTCATAACCCTGAAATGATGAAACTGCTGACACCTTACCAAGAAAAAGGTGGCGAGCAACTGAATGTTAAAGTGGGTGAGGTTGTTGGTAAATTAGAAGGTGATCGTAGTAAAGTTCGCTTTGTTCAAACCAACATGGCACGTCTATTATTATCAGCTCAAGCTGAACGTGCGAATGCAGACTTTGCAATTATGAGTGGTGGTGGTGTGCGTGATTCTATTGAATCTGGTGATATCACTTACAAAGATGTACTGAAAGTACAACCATTTGCGAACGAGCTGGTTTATGTTGATTTTAAAGGCGAGGAAGTCGAGCCTTATCTGTCAGCTGTTGCATGTATGAAAGTAGACTCTGGTGCTTACGCACAATTCTACAATGTTAGCTTAACTGTAGATGCAGACTGTAAAGTTAGCGATGTTAAAATTGCGGGTAAACCATTAGATAAAACGAAGTCTTACCGCATGGCGACATTAAACTTCAACGGTATTGGTGGTGATGGTTATCCTAAGATTGATGTTCATCCTGCGTATGTAAATACTGGTTTTGTTGATGCTGAAGTGCTAAAAGGTTATATCGAAGCACATTCTCCATTGAAAGCTGATGATTTCGAACCTAAAGGCGAAATTGTTTACAAGAAATAAGCTCAGTAAGTAACGCTTATATAGACAAAAGGCGACATTAATGTCGCCTTTTATTTTGGGTCTAAATCACGTCAATTTCTTATTTTGAGGATGAGCCTTAAAATAAAAAATCATTAATGATTATGACTCTTTGCGAATAAGTGCGAATTGAGCGCCTAATACAGTACCTAAATCTTTTGCTGATAATTCAATATCTAAACCACGTTTGCCACCAGAAACAAAGATAGTGTCAAATTCAAGGGCTTGTTCATCAATTACTGTCGGTAGGCGTTTTTTCTGACCTAATGGGCTTATTCCACCCACTAAATAACCCGTGACCTTTTGTGCAATCTGTGGATCTGCCATATCTGCTTTTTTTGCCTTAAAGCACTTAGCAACAAGTTTTAAATCTAACTGACCAGAAACCGGTGTTACTGCAACAGCAAGATTTTTAGCATCACCATTTAAAGAAACTAACAGTGTTTTGAATACTTGGCGATTATCTAAACCTAATTTTTCAACGGCTTCATCACCAAAATTATGGACATTAGCATCATGCTCATAAGGATGAAGGGTAAATTTGATTTTTTGTTTTTCCAGTAAATTTACAGCGGGAGTCATAGCTATTCCTATTTATAAGGTTAGAACAATATTTTTATGCTTGGTGCGTTAATAAATCGATCAAGTTCTCTTCACCAAATAAATGAAGGGCACCTACTGTCACTACATAACGACCAGCTGGTAATTTTGATAATATGCTTACCCATTTTTGGTTACGGCTTTCCATTAAAATATCAAATACAGCTTTACTAAAGGTATTCGGTAAAGGCGGTTGTTTTTCTCTACTATTATAATTTAACCACCAATTGATCATGATTTGCAATGTACGTGCGTTCTCGTGCCAATTTTTTAATGTGTCTTCGAGTAATTGCTGACCATCATCAGGGAAATTTAATAATAATGCGACCTGACTCCCAATGCCTTCGAGTTCAATAATCCTTTTTTTGTGTTCATTAGCCTGTTGGATAACTTGATAATCAACGCCGTATTGCGGTTGTAATCCAAGTTGCATTGCTTGGGTAGATTGTAAAATCAAAGCAATTTGCCAAAGAGGCTTATTCTCAAGTTGAGAAAGTGAGAGCGCGAGATCTTCGCAATAGCGTGTAACTTGAGAGAAAAGAGGAGTATTTAAGCGCGTTTCTAAAGACTCTCTAAAAAGAGATGATTGATCAAAAGGTTGAACGTCAGTTGAAATATCAGCTTCAACAATAATAGCATCTGCATTTTTTATTTCGTTGATAAGCACGTTGGAAAGCGGTGACATTGTAGGAACACCCATATGGATACTACCCACAAGGTGTAAAGAGATATTATTCGGTAGCGTAATATCAACAGCAGGATAAGGGTAGTGAGTAGTGTTTTTTATTCCTACCCACTGTTTGATTTTCTGAAAAATACCCGTCATTGATATGCTCCTTTGAGTATAGAATTACAAAGTTTCAGCATAACGGATTTGAAATGGAATGAAACAACGAAAACTAAGCTTTACTTAGCTTTCGCCGTATTTACGTTATTTACCAACTCACGCCGACACCACCAGCAGATACCCAACTATTGCTTTCATTCCATGCTGTCGAAGCTCTTATTTTAATATTTTCATTAATACGATATTGCATACCCCAAGCAAGTGCTGTGGCATTACGATAATTACCAATACCAATAGCAGTACTAAATGTAGCATTATCAGTAAAAGGTAAATTACTCATTGCGGCTACAGAAGCAATGCCTTGATTGGCACGTTTCTCAACTTTATAAAAGCGATTTTGAGTATCAGATTTAAAGTGCTCAAAATTTTCTTTAAGTGCATTAAATTGGCTTCTATCTGTCGATTGCTCATTATATAAATGAGAAAGGTGGTTTTTTAGAGGTAGTCGAATGCCATTAATATTAACATTATTAATCGTATTTTCTTTTATTTCATTGATTTCTGATGTGTTATTGATAATGCTATTTTTATTTAGCTCAATATTGTTTTTATTTTCATTAACTGTAATTTTGTTTTCATTAATATTGACGGTGTTTTTATCAATTTTATTTTTATTCTTTTCTATATAATTAATGTTATCTGTGATTTTTTCTCTGTTTTTTTCAATCTCATTACTATTATCTGTAATATTGTTTTTATTTGTTTTTGAGTTTTTTATCCCCGCCAAAATATCGACTTCATGTTGTTTTATTTCGTTAGCGTTATCTGTGATTTTTTTTTGTTGAAACTCAATATCATCTCTTGTTCTTTGTTTATGATCTTGAATGGAGTTTTTAATTAGATGGTCTTCTTGTTCTAAGCTCTTTACAACTCGATTTATTTTCTCATCTGTATTTTCATCTAATATGAAAAGTGATGAGTTTTTAGTTTCAATATTATCAATATATGTATAAAGATCTTGTTGATTATTTATTTTTGCTAAATCTATTCCTGGCTTTTCTGTTGTGGTAATAATTATTTTTTCATTTTTACTCATGATATCAATTAGTTTTTCACGATTTAACGAGAGGGTTTTATCGCCTTTTTTTATGAATAATGAAGTGAAATAATTAATTGCTTCATTCTTGAAAATTGTATTGTCAGCTTCTATTTCAATATGCCTATCATTATTAACTATATTATTAACAATATATTCTGGTGCATCTTTGATCTTCTTTTCTTCAAAATGGTTTGCAAGATCTTTTGCTATTCTTTTGTCTAATTTAATTTGAAATGTATTTGGATTATATCTGCTTATTTGGACATAAGAATCATTAATTATTTTGTCAAATAAAGGATTATTTATAAATTGATGATTTTTTGCAAGAGTATCATATTCAGGCGTGATTACTGAGTTTGATTTATCAATTAATTTATTGGTATCTGAAAAAACATTTGATGAATAAACTAAAGATAAACTAATAAGAAAAAATTTGTTGTATTTCATCTGCAAATCCTTTTGATATTGAAATATATTCTTGGTGTTTATTTTTCAAGTATTTTAAATTTTTATATCTATTTCACTATAAATAAATAACCTTATTAAGTTTTTTTATATTAATTTTATATTTATTATTATGAATAATAAAAACTAATGAAATCTTTATAAGATATTGCTATTCTAGCAATAAGAGGGCGGAGTGATGACTCTCTTGTATAATGAGAAATTCCTCTTTGACTGGCCGATAGAAATGTCGGCTTTTTTTTAACCTTTTGATAATATTAATAATCATTAGAGAAAATTTAAAAATAAGATAATAAAAAACCCCTTTTACCGATCAGTAAAAGAGGTTTTAATATAATATGTCTTAATAAATCTTTAGGTGTTATTGCTTAGGTTTGAAACGCAATAAACGGTTTGCATTACTTACAACTGTGATTGAAGATAGCGCCATTGCTGCACCTGCAACAACTGGATTTAACAGTGTGCCAGTGAAGGGATAGAGAATACCTGCCGCAATCGGAATACCTAAGCTGTTATAGACAAAGGCACCAAAAAGGTTTTGCTTCATATTACGCAGCGTACCTTTTGAAATTTCAACAGCATCGGCAACACCATGTAAGCTATGGCGCATTAATGTGATTGCTGCTGTTTCAATGGCGATATCACTACCACCACCCATTGCAATACCAACATCAGCTTTGGCTAATGCAGGGGCATCGTTAATACCATCCCCAATCATTGCAACACGACGACCTTCAGCTTGAAGCTCTGTAATGGCTTGTGCTTTACCTTCTGGCATAACACCAGCAATAACCTGATCAATACCTGCCTCTTTTGCAATTGCATTGGCAGTAATTGGGTTATCTCCCGTTAACATCACTAAGCGATAACCTTGATGATGTAAACGTTGTAATGCACTTACGGTATCTTCTCTAAGTGGATCACGAATAGAAAGTAAAGCCGCAATTTTTCCGTCTTGCGCTAATAAAACAGGAGTAACACCTTTGGCGGCTTGAGAATCAATCAGTGAATTAACTTCGCTAATATCAATACCAGATCCAAGCATTAATTTAGGGTTACCTAAAAGTACTGTTTTACCATTAATTTCGCCACTTAATCCCATACCGGCTAATGTACGGAAATTGTTTACTTCTGGTAAATCAATACCTTCAGCACGCGCTAAAATAGCTTTCGCTAATGGGTGATTAGAACCATTTTCTAGTGATGCTGCCAATGCAAGCGCTTGAGTGTCATCTACTTGATTGAAAGTATGAATTTCAGTGACCTGAGGCATACCTTCTGTCAGTGTTCCTGTTTTATCAAAGACTAAAGTATCTAGCTTACTGGCTTGTTGTAGTGCATCTGCATCACGGACTAACACACCATATTCAGCCGCACGACCAACACCTGAAATGATCGACATAGGTGTTGCTAAACCTAAAGCACAAGGGCAAGCGATGATAAGAACGGTTGTGATAATCACCAGTGCATAGGTAATTTGTGGAGATGGGCCAAAGAAATACCAAATAGCTCCTGCAACAAGCGCAATAGCGACAACAACAGGCACAAATACACCCGAGATTTTATCCGCTAACTGGCCTATTTCAGGTTTACTACTTTGCGCTTGGCGAACTAATTTAATAATACGAGCCAGTGTTGTTTTACTTCCCACTGCCGCTGCTTTAAATAGAACAGAACCATCTTGAACTGTTGTTCCAGCATGAATAGTATCACCCACTGTTTTTTGCTGTGGAATTGGCTCGCCTGTCAGCATTGCCTCATCCATCCACACTTCACCTTGGATAATTTCACCATCAACCGGCACTTTATCACCTGTTGCTAAACGTAAAGTCATTCCTTGTTTAACATCAGCCAGTGGCATTTCAACTTCACCGTTTTCAGTTATCACTCTTGCTGTTGGTGGAGTTAAATCTAATAGTCGTTCTAGCGCTTTAGATGAACGCTGGCGCGCTCTTTGCTCAAGCATATGTCCCAGATTGATTAAACCGATAATCATCGCACTGGCTTCATAATAGAGATGCCGAGCTTGAGCTGGGAACACTTCTGGCCATAAGTTTACAGTAATGGAGTAGAGCCAAGCTGTTCCTGTTCCTAACGCAACGAGGGTATCCATTGTTGCACTGCGGTTTTTTAAACTTTGCCATGCGCTACGATAAAAATGGCCACCAGCAACAACCATAACAAACAGCGTTGCAATACCAATACCTAACCAGATGCTGTGATTAGCTTCGGTCAGCATCATATTGTCGCCGATCATTCCCCAAATCATTACAGGAATACCAACGACTAATGCCAACGCAGCTTGCCAGCGAAAACGTTTCATATTGGCAACAGCAACTTCTTGCTGACGTTCTCTGCGTTTTACATCGTCTTGAATAATTTCAGCGCCATAACCTGCTTTTTCAATGGCAGTAACGAGTGCATCATGATCGATTTCACCCGTTACTAAAGCACTACGCTCAGCAAGATTTACACGCACATTTTCAACACCATCAACGGATTGTAATGCTTTGTGAACCTTGTTTACGCAACTCGCACAAGTCATGCCATCGATTAAAAGCTGAACACTGTCGTCATCGTCAGTGTCGATTTCAGCGCTATTATCAATATCAGCATTCTCAACTGGAATATCACAAACAGCCGCTGACGATGCTTCCAGTTGTGCATGCGTTTGCGTCAGCGGCTCAGTTTTTGGGAAATCAGTACCTGCTAGTTGAGCTTCAAAACCCGCTTCTGTAATGGCGTCGATTAACGTTTCAGCGGTTGCAGAACCCGTCACTTTTGCATGTGTCAATTCAACTTCAGCTGTTTCAACACCTGCAGTATTTTCTAGCGCTTTTTTAACTGAACCGACACAGTGACCACAATTTAAGCCTGATAGAGTTAAATGAATTACGTTGTCAGCAGGCGCTAAGCTTGCTTGAAAACCTTCAGCCGTAATGGCTGCAATTAAAGTATCCGCATTTGCGTCACCAAAAATTTCAGCTGACTCTTTTGTTACATTAACGGCTGCAACACCTTCAACAGCCAATAATGCTTTTTCAGTTTTACCAACACACTTCATGCAGTTAAGTCCGCTTAGGCTTAATTTTACATCAGGTTGTGTTGCAACACTTGCTTCATAGCCTGCATCTTCAATTGTTTTGATTAAGCTTTCAGCAGTTGCATCACTGTCAATTTTAGCGTATTGAATAGTCACAATTGCCTGCTCTATGTCATTGCGAGAATCAAGAGCTTTTTTTACACTGTTAACACAGTGAGAGCATGAAAGTCCTTTCAATGCGAGTATTATAGTTTTTGCCATGTTAATTATCTCCGTCATAAAAGCGTTACCTCTATTATTGCGCAATATTCGGTAACTTGCTTTCTTTAAAGGTTTTTTCTTATCAGAGATAAAGGCTAAACCTTTCCGCAAGGGGAAGGTCAAGGGGGAATTTTGAATATTAGTGAAATCGCAAGTAAAACAGGATTAACGGCTAAAGCTATTCGGTTTTATGAAGAGAAAGACTTGATAACACCACCGGGAAGAGGTGAAAACGGCTATCGTTATTATCAGGCTCAACATATTGAAGAGTTAACATTATTGCGCCAAGCAAGAGAAGTTGGCTTTAGTTTAGAAGAGTGCCGAGCTTTATTAATGTTGCTAAGAAATCCTTCTCGTCATAGTTCAGACGTGAAAGAAGCCACCTTAAAAAAAGTGGCTGAAATTGAGAAAACAATTAATGAGCTTAATGCCATTCGTCAGCGATTACTTTTATTAGCCAGCGAATGCCCGGGTGATGACGGAGCAGAGTGCCCAATTATCAATCATTTGTCAGGGTGTTGTCATCACCAGAAATAGTCGGTTTAAGTGCGATCACTTGTAAGGTAATACCATCAATTGCGGTCACTATTACCTTATCACCAGCAAGTAATGGCGTGTCTGAATAAACACGCCAACTACCATCAGCTAATTTAACGCGACTAAAACCGTTTTCCGTATCTGATAATAAAACAGCATGAACACCAATGAGTTGGTGACTTTTCTGATTTAAGTTCTCGGCTTCTTTTGATTGTTTTCTGCGTTTAAGCCAAAGGTGCCAAAGAACAGCACTAATAACCGTTAATATCGCAAATAAAACACCTTGAATAGGCCAGCTAATAGGCAGTATCCATGCAATCAACGATACACATAGAGCCGCCATTCCTGACCATAAAAGGTATCCTGCTGTTCCTAACATTTCTGTAATTAACAGCAAGCCACCAAGACAAAGCCAGAAAAGTGCAGGTTGAGCACTAATCCATTCAATCATAATTAATTGCTCTTGTTGCCAGAGTCACTTTTTTTGGTATTGAGTAATTCAGAAATACCGCCAATTGCACCCATGAGATTACTTGCTTCTAGTGGCATCATAATAACTTTACTGTTATTAGCTGAACCAATTTGAGACAGCGCATCAGTATATTTTTGAGCAACAAAGTAGTTAATTGCTTGCATATCACCTTTGGCGATGGCCTCAGATACCATTTGTGTTGCTTTGGCTTCAGCTTCTGCCGCACGTTCACGGGCTTCTGCTTGTAAGAATGCAGATTGACGCTCACCTTCAGCTTTTAGAATTTGTCCTTGTTTCTCACCTTCAGCTTTTAAGATAGCGGCTTGACGAATACCTTCAGCTTCAAGAATGTCAGCACGTTTAGTTCGCTCAGCTTTCATCTGCGCATTCATTGCAGAAATCAATTCTTTTGGTGGGCGGACATCACGAATTTCGATACGAGTAATTTTGATACCCCAAGGGTTTGTTGCATCATCAACAATCAGTAAAAGGCGACTGTTGATTTGATCACGCTGAGAAAGAATTTCATCAAGTTCCATTGAACCTAACACTGTACGAATATTAGTGAGTGTTAAGTTAATAATGGCAAGCTCGAGATTATTGACTTCATAAGCGGCTTTTACAGGATCGATCACTTGAATAAAGCAGACTGCATCGATGCTGACGTTGGCGTTATCACGAGAAATAACTTCCTGAGAAGGAATATCAAGGACTTGTTCCATCATGTTGATACGGCGACCAATACGATCGACAAATGGCACGAGAATTTGAAGTCCTGGAGTCAGAGTACGAGTGTAACGACCAAAACGTTCGACAGTCCACTGGTAACCTTGTGGAACGGTTTTAACACCGCATAAAACTAAAATAATAGCGAATAAGATAATAATACCAATGACTATTTCCATATACCTGTCCTAAGTCTGCTTTAATAAGAAAGTAAAATTAATAAAGTAAAGAATACACCATACGACGATATTTAGACGCTAAATTATCATTAGTGCCTAAGGCTGATAAAATATCCATCAGGGTTTTCTTAACTTGCCCATCACCTGCATTTAGATCTTTTTTGATAAAGCTAAATAGCAACTCTAATGCCTCTTCATTACGGGCAACTTCATGTAATTTTAGTGCAAGTTGAATAGCAAGATCGGTATTTTCAGGCTGTTGATTAAAATCGTTCTGTAATTGTTGAATTTCAGGCGTATCAGCCGCCTGTTTTTGTAATTCAATTTGCGCTAACAAACTATGGTAGTAGCTGTCTTGATCTTGTAATGGGATGGTGATTAACAGAGTTTGTGCTTCTTCACTTTTATTTAAAGAAATTAAAGCACCTGCTAGTGCAAGTGTAATTTCACTATTTTTAGGTGCGAGCTGGTGAGCTTCTTTTAGTAGCGGTAATGCTTCTTCTGCTTTTCCTTCAGAAAGTAATTGTGCAGCTTGTGCTGCTTTCAACTCTTCTGGTTTAGGTAATACGTTGGCTAAAATTTGACGAATTGCTTCTTCAGGTTGAGGACCTTGGAAGCCATCAACTGGACGACCTTCTTGCAATATATAAACAGTTGGAATAGCGCGTAGACCAAATTGTGAGGCAATCATTTGTTCAACATCACAATCTAATTTTGCCAAAATAAACTGATCAGCAAATTCGGCTGCTAGTTTATCTAATGTTGCGCCAAGCTCTGCACAATGAGGGCTACGTTCTGAATAGAAATACATCATGACTGGTTTCGTCATGGATTGTTCTATAACTTGTTGAATATTTGATTCATTTACATCAACAATATGTGCAGTTGCTAACATTAACTTGCCCCTTTTTGAGAGTTTTAAATATAGATGCGATTTATAAAGCTATTTTATTAATAAGTAAGGGTGGATCCTGAAAAATCAAGCCTTGCCACTTTGGCGACTGAGAATTGCATCCATTAAAATATCAGGTAGAAAACGCTTTAGTATTCTGACAGCGTGAGTTAATAAGGTTACGGGATAACGTATCTTAGGTTTTGGGCTTTCTAAAGCATGAATAAGCTTTTTCACCACATCTTCAGGCGTTAATGTGAAACGACTCGCAATCCCCGGATTTTTTACAGGTTTATCTTTTTCGGCTTGAGCGACATTCTCAGTGAAACAAGTTCGTATTGGTCCCGGCTCTATTAAACTCACCTTAACTCCAGTATGCGCTATTTCCATTCTTAGCGCATCAGACCATGCTTCTACCGCATATTTACTGGCAGCGTAAGCACCTCGACCGGGTGTCGAGATAATCCCCATTACAGAACTCGTTTGAATAATGCGCCCTTCACCATGGGGTAACATGGCTGGTAGAAGTAATGTAGTTAGCTGATGTAAACCAAAAAAGTTAGTCGAAAACTGTTTTTCCATTTGTTGGCGAGTAATGGCATCTAATGGGCCATAAACGCCAAACCCACCATTATTAAATAATCCATATAAACGACCGTTTGTCAGGCGAATAACTTCTAGTGCCGCATTTTCAACACTTTCTGGATCATCAAGATCAAGATGAATAGGTTCTAATCCCAGTGTTTCCATGCGTTCAAGGTCTTCACCTTTACGGCAAGCAGCAAGAACTCGATAGCCTCTTTTCTTTAGTGCTTTTGCCGCGCAGAGTCCTATTCCACTAGAACTTCCTGTAATCAATACCGTTTTTTGCATAATTTTACAATTAATCTCGTTTAATCTACGTCAACTACTGTCAGAATAGTCTAACGTGTTAAGTAAGGGGATAATGTTTCATCCATCCACTGCGTAATAAACGGCTGAGCATCTTCATTGGGGTGTATGCTGTCATTTTGCATCCACTCAGGTTTATCAGCGATTTGTTCCATATAAAAAGGAAGCAGAGGAAGCGCATTATCTTCAGCGAGTTTTGGATAGATCGCTGAAAACGATTGTGTATAACGTTTACCGTAATTAGGTGAAATCATTATTTGCATAAAAAGTGGCGTTGCACCGGCATCTTTCACTTGTGTAATGATGTTTTGTAATGCCTCTTTTGTTTGTGCAACAGGGTATCCCTGTAAACCATCATTTGCACCTAATTCAATTAAAACCCAGCGTGGTTGATGCTGTTTTAATAAATCAGGAAGCCTATTTTGTCCCTGAAAGGCAGTTTCACCACTAATGCTTGCATTAACAACATTAATTTCAGGGTAGGTTGTTTTCCATTTATCAGCAAGGCGTTGTGGCCATGCGCTTTCAATCGAAAGACGGTATCCTGCACTCAAGCTGTCACCAAAGATCAAAAAGGTATCAGCAGCAATTGCCTTAAAGCTAAACATCATCATAACGATAAGGAAAAATGTATGTCGACGGAAAAGGTTCTTGAAGTTCATCAGTTAACCAAACAAGTAGGACAAGGTGATAGTCAGATCTCTATATTGCAGGGTGTTGAGTTAGTTGTCGAGCCTGCACAAACAATTGCGTTAATTGGTGAGTCAGGATCGGGAAAATCGACACTGTTAGGGATCATTGCTGGATTAGATGATGGCACCTCTGGCAGCGTGCATTTGATGGGCGAAGATCTCACAAAAATGAATGAAGAAGAGCGTGCCAAGTTGCGCGCTCAACATGTTGGGTTTGTTTTTCAATCATTTATGTTGATCCCAACATTGAATGCACTTGAAAATGTGCAGTTGCCCGCATTATTAAAAGGTGAGTCAGAAAAGCACAGCCATGCGCGTGCAGTTGATTTACTTAAGCTGTTAGGATTAGGTGAACGTTTATACCATATGCCAGCACAGCTTTCTGGCGGTGAGCAACAGCGCGTTGCATTAGCAAGAGCATTTTGCACTCAACCAGCTATTCTTTTTGCGGATGAACCAACAGGAAACCTTGATCGTAAAACTGGTGATAAAATTGCTGACTTGTTGTTCTCTCTTAACCGAGATTATGCAACAACTTTGATTTTAGTTACTCATGACAATGAGCTAGCAGCTCGTTGCCAAAGACGATTACGATTAGTAGATGGACAACTTAAGGAGGAGTCATGATTTGGCGTTGGTTTTGGCGTGAATGGCGTTCTCCTGCACTATTAATTGTTTGGCTTTCTTTAGCACTGGCAGTTGCTTGTGTGCTTGCTTTAGGGCGTATAGGTGATCGCATCGATAAAAGCATTTATGCTCAAAGTCGAGATTTAATTGCTGGAGATTTAGTCTTACGTGCATCCTATCCCGTTGATGAAAACTGGCTTACAGAGGCGAAAAAAGAAGGGCTAACTCTGAGTCGCCAAATGCAATTTACCACAATGTCTTATGCTCCTGAAGGTGATACACCTCAGCTTGCGTTGGTGAAAGCCGCAGATAACCTATATCCACTGTATGGTGAGTTAGAAACAGAGCCAGCAGGGTTAAAACCTGAAAAAGGAACTGCGCTTGTCGGTGCCAGATTACTTGAATTACTTGATATAAAAGTCGGCGATAACATTGATGTAGGTGACGCTACATTTACAATCAGTGGTGTATTAATTCAAGAGCCAGATAGCGGGTTTAATCCTTTTCAAATCGCACCTCGTATTTTAATTAACCTTGATGATGTTGAATCAACTGGAGCGGTGCAACCCGGAAGCCGCCTGACTTATCGCTATATGTTTGCGGGCGATGAAGCTGTGATTGATAGTTATCAGCAACGCTTCGATCCACTATTAAAACCAGACCAGCGTTGGAATAGTTTAAAACAAGACAGTGGAGCGCTTTCACAATCAATGGAGCGTGCGAAAAACTTTCTTTTGCTCTCTGCTCTATTAACGCTATTACTTGCTATATCGGCAGTTGCCGTTTCAATGGCTCATTATTGCCGTAGTCGTCATACCTTAATTGCGGTATTAAAAACACTAGGTGCAGATAAACGAGCATTGAGAAAGTGGATTGTTGGGCAATGGGGAGTGATCCTCATTGGTGCGATTGTTGTCGGTTCATTAGTCGGGCTTATTTTTGAGGCGATACTGCTACAAATTTTAGCGCCTGTTTTACCTAAAAGTTTGCCTGAAGCGAGTTTCTTACCGTGGGTATGGTCTGTGGGCTCTTTACTGTTAATTGCTTTATTAACAGGATTAAGGCCTTATTATCAACTAATGGCGACACAACCTTCCCGTGTATTAAGAAGTGATACCACGGCACCTATATGGCCTCTGCGTTATTATTTACCGATTGTAGGCTTAATTATTGTCGGTGCTTTAACACTTTTTGCGGGAACGGGCGTTTTACTCTGGTCAATTCTATTTGGTGTTGTTGTTATTGCTTTTCTACTTGGAATAATTGGCTGGTTAGGATTATGGGTATTAAAGCAGTTTAAATTCCGCCAACTCAGCGCACGTTTAGCGGTGACTCGTTTATTACGACAACCATTTCAAACGATGACTCAACTAGCGGCTTTCGCGCTTTCATTTATGTTATTAACGCTTTTAATCCTTATTCAAGGTGATTTATTAGACAAATGGCAAAAACAGTTACCAGAAGATAGCCCTAATTATTTTCTAATTAATATGTCTGCGCCTCAAGTTCAAGAAATTAATACTTTATTGGCAAAGTATAATGTTGAACCTACGGATGCATTTCCTGTGGTATTAGCGCGTTTAACACAAATTAATGAGAATAATGCCAAAGAGTGGGCAGATAAACGTGATGCTGGTAATAACACTGTTCGTCGAGAGCTTAACTTAACGTGGCATAGCGAATTGCCAAAAGATAATGTGATTGTTGAGGGAACATGGCCTCCAGTAGGGAATGGTGTTTCTCTTGATCAAGGTGTTGCTGAACAACTCGAAATTAAGTTAGGTGATGAATTAACATTTGTCGGTGATACTCGTGAATTTAAGTCCATTGTGACTAGTATTCGCCATGTTGATTGGGAAAATATGCGTCCTAATTTCTTCTTTATCTTCTCTGAAGAAGGGTTAAGTAATCAGCCAGAAAAATGGATGAGTAGCTTTTACTACAATGGCGAAGAGGCACTAATTACGGCACTTAATCGGCAATTTCCAACCGTAAGCGTATTAGATACAGGCGCATTAATTCAACAAGTTCAACAAATCTTACAGCAAGTCAGTCGAGCATTGGAGATTATGGTTGGATTGGTAATGATCTGTGGTGCGTTATTGTTAGTTGCTCAAATTCAGGTAGGAATGACACAGCGACGTATTGAGCTGGTGGTATATCGCACATTAGGCGCAGGTAAATCATTATTAAGACGGACTCTTTGGGCTGAATTTGCATTGTTAGGTTTAATGGCAGGATTAGCTGCGGCGATTGGTGCCGAGGTTGCATTAAGCTTATTACAAATATCAGTGTTTAATTTTCCTTGGCAGCCCCAATGGGGAATGTGGATCACCGTACCTATTGTTGCCGCACTATTACTTTCATTATGTGGCAGTATTTTAGGGATCAGACTGTTGCAAGATAAAGGGCAGTATCGACGAATTCAGGGTGAATAGTTGAAATAAATAAGGCTCATAAATAGAGTTAAATAAAAATGCTGATGCTATTAAACATCAGCATTTTTTATGGGAAAAGATAAGACAATTATTCTTTTATTACATAAGCATAAATGCGCTTACTGCCATCATCTTCATCATAAATATAAACACCTTGAAGTTCAGTTGAAAAGCCCGGTAGCTGATTAATTGTGACTTCAAGTGCCTGAAAATAGCGTAAAACAGCACCACCCCAAATTTCACCGGGCACAGCACATAAAACACCCGGCGGATAAGGTAAAGCACCTTCCGCGGCAATTCTGCCTTCTAATTTATTTAAAGGTAAAAACTCAACATTACCACGAACAAACTCAATATTAGCTTGTTGTGGACTTAGTGCCCGCTTAGGGAAATGACTTTTTCTAAACATCTGCTTTTGCAGTAGTTTAATATTGTAAGTGACACAAATATCATGCATTTCCTGACAGAGTTGACGCAATGTATAACCCTGATAGCGAGATTGATAGCGATGACAAACAGAAGGCAATATTTTTTCTAATGGCACATCTTCAACTAAGTACTTTTCAAATTGAACAATCAAAGAGGTTAAGCGATCAAATTTTGCTTGGTGCTCTGCGGGAGTCAGCAAAAATAAGATTGAATTAAGGTCGCTTTTTTCAGGAATAACACCGTGTTCGCGTAGATAATTTGCCAAAATAGATGCTGGTACACCAAAGGATCCATATTCCCCTGTATGAGGATCGATCCCCGGCGTTGTAAGCATTAATTTACAAGGATCAACAAAGTATTGATTGGTGGTGTAACCTTCAAATGAGTGCCAATTATCATTAGGAATAAAATTGAAAAAACGTTGATCGTGAGCGATTTCATCTGTGTCGTGATCTTGCCAAGCAAGTCCATCAACCATCTCAGGAATAAATGGCTTAATAAACTGGCACTGCTTTAGTAATGATTTACGAGCTTCGATGCCTTGTTTTACGCAATTCATCCACATGGCTTCACCACTTTTACCCGAATGCATTTTGGCATTGACATCAAGAGCTGCAAAAAGGGGATAAAATGGGCTGGTGGACGCATGCATCATAAAAGCATTATTCATACGTTTATGATTAACATAACGTGATTGCCCTTTAAGGTGCGCATCTTTTTTATGTATCTGCGAGGTTTGTGAAAAGCCCGCTAATTGCTTATGAACTGATTGAGTAACCAGAATACCAGGATCGTCTTTATTAAGCGTTAGTAACAAAGGGGAACACTGTTTCATCATCGGAATGAATTGTTCATAACCAACCCATGCAGAATCAAATAAAATGTAATCACAAAGATGACCAATCTTATCGACAACTTGTCTTGCGTTGTAAATCGTACCGTCGTAAGTACCCAGTTGAATAACAGCTAAGCGAAAAGGGCGTTTATCGAATTGGCGTTCTGGCGTAATTTCTGCGATTTGTTGGCGTAAATAGTCCTCTTCAAAGCAATGTGCATCTATGCCCCCGATAAAGCCAAAGGGATTACGAGCAGTTTCTAAATAAATAGGTGTCGCTCCGGCTTGAATTAACGCGCCATGATGATTGGATTTATGGTTATTTCTATCAAATAGCACTAAATCATTTGGTGCCAATAAGGCATTTAAGGCAACTTTATTAGAAGAGGATGTTCCATTTAAAACAAAATAGGTTTTATCGGCATTAAACACTTGCGCCGCAAAAGTTTGCGCATCATAAGGCGCACCTTCATGAATAAGTAAATCACCCATTTCAACATCAGCATTACAGAGATCAGAGCGAAATAGATTCTCACCAAAATATTGATAAAACTGTTCGCCTGCGGGATGACGACGGAAAAACTCTCCACCTTGATGGCCGGGACAATCAAAAGCAACGTTCTTTTCGGCAACATAATTCACTAAGCGTGAAAAAAATGGTGTTGTCAGACTCTTTTCATATTGCTGTGCAGCTTCATTAATCAACGCACTATTTTTTTGATGCGCATTTTTATCTGTGATCACAATCCCTGAAACTTGATTAAGCAATTCAGCACTGAGTGCATCATTAAGATTAACTGCAATAAATACGGGGAGTTGAAAGCCTGTTTGATAAATGCGATCTAATTCGCCAGACTCAATATCTGACAATGACAACACTACTGCTGACACTTGCGTTAAATTTGCATCAACAATATCAACAATCGGACGTTCACAATAAAAATAGTGTGAAAGAGTAGGGTGACACGCCAACTTCATTTTTTTCATTATGCTCGCGTTTTTATCAATAGAAGAATTGGCGAACAATATACTTGGTTGTGAATGTGATTGAAATAAATTAAAAGACAAATAAGATGATTTTATGCATTTAAAGCGCATAAACCACCACTTTGATAAGTGAGTGAATGGATAAGTCTATGAGAAAATAAACTTATCCATTTTCTATTATTGGGTAATTGGAGAAGGTTTTTCGATATAGACCGTTTGAGATGGAAAGGCAAAATCTGCGCCATGTTTATGCACAATCTCAATTATCTTTAAATAGACTTCTTGCTGCGCTTCAAGCCACTGTGCCCACACTGTTGTTTTGGTAAAACAATACACCATGATATTGAGTGAAGAGTCTGCAAATTGATTAAAATAGACTAACAACGTTTGTTGCGTGTCGATTTTGTTATTTTGCATCAGCATGGTGCGAATATCTTCAACGATAACGCCTATTTTATCTGAATCTTCATAACGTAAACCAATTTCAGTTTGAATACGTCGATTAGTCATTCTTCCCGGGTTTTCCACACTAATAGAGGAAAAAATCGAGTTGGGAATATAAAGCGGTCGATGATCAAATGTGATGATTTTGGTAATACGCCAGCCAATTTCGACTACAGTACCTTCAATATTACGATCAGGAGATCGTACCCAATCACCAATATTAAAAGGGCGATCGAAATAGAGCATGACGCCAGAGAAAAGATTACTTAATACATCTTTACTTGCCATGCCAATGGCGATACCACCTAATCCGCCAAATGTCATTAAGCCGGATAAGCTCATACCAAAATGCTCACCAAACAATAAAATGATAATGACAAATAGAGTGATTTTAAATATGCGAGAAATAATACGAGCAGAAGTAGGATCACTGCCTTTTTTAATTTGAGCTTTTTCTAACCGATTAATTAGTAAGAAAAATTTCCTCATTAAAATTAATGCAATGCCGACATAGGTGAAAAAGTTAATCATCCTAAAGGAGATAAAGTGGAGATTAAAATCGACCACAGCCATTTCACAATATTGGCTTAAGATAAGCACTAAACTACAAAGCAAGATAGCTTGGCTGATATGAATAATAATATTTCTACGACGTTTTTTCTTTTTGTCATGAAAAAGAGATACGACGACAAAACCAACAAAACAGGCTAAAGCTATGCCAACACCTATTGAGTATTTTATTATTAATGCATCATTCATCAGCTTAACGTCTCCTTAGAAAATGCGTTCTTATAATACGAAACTCACTATCTTGCTTATTTAATGGTTACTTTTCTTGTTCACTTGCATGCTGAAATTTAGGGTAGGTTGGTGGCTTCATAAACAGTGTGACCGCTAAAATCAGTAAAACAGGGATGGTTAAAATCAAGAATGCAGGTGTGAAACTACCTGAAATATCTTTGATTGCCCCTGCAAAGAAAGGTGCTAAACAAGCCAGTGTTGAAATTAAATTCATCACTGAAAATAGCTCAAGGTAAGGAGAGCGACCAAAATAGTTAGCAAGCAAAATACTTGATGCTAAGAACGTCATGCCATAACCGATACCGACACAAACCGTAAATAAGATCAGGTAAACCCAAGAATTAGCCATACTTAGCGCGAGCAAGCCAATGATAATAATGCTTAAACTTGCGATAAGTAATTTTTTAGGTTCTAACCATTCACCAATAGCTCCACCCGCTAAGCGTGAAAAAGCATTGATAAAAGCCATACTACTTAAGAGTGTTGCAGCAATAGTTTCACCAAAACCATTTTCAATAATATGTGCAACAGCAAAACTATTGACCGTGATCCCACACCATAAAAAAGCCGTGTAAGTAGCTGCAATAACATAAAATTGCCATGTTCTTAAAGCATGACGAGCCGTCCAAATCTCTTTAGTTTGATAGATACGTTTTGTGGTTTGAAGTTGGCTAATTTTTTTGGCGTGCTCTTGCTCTTTAGTGCCTTCGCGTAAAAATAAGATAGTGAGAAGAGTAACAACAGTGAGTGTGATCGCTGAAATAAGCCAGTGCATTCGCCATGTATGCCATAAATGGGTTGCTAAAAAGTATATCCAAGGTCCAGCAACACCACCTAATCCACCAATGGTAAAATAGACACCAAAGGCAAAAGATTGTTTTTCAAATAAGCGGGAAATAACATAAGTACCGGGTACGGTAGCCAGTAGCGTAAATCCAATACCTAACAGTGCAGTACCGAGAAAATAACGCGAAATAGTGTATGTTTCATAAAGAAAATAGAAACCACTGACAAAAATAATCAATCCAATAAGTAATGTAAGACGAACGCTTAATTTACGGATCAGCAATGTAGGTAAAAAACTCGCAAGACCACAGGTTAATCCTAATAACGTAAAGCCGAGGCCTGCTTGAGTCCAGTTCCACTCTAGCTCGTTTATCATACTAGGGAGAACAACACCTAAAGAAGTAAATGTGGTTGCGGTAGCTAAAAAATACACAAAGCCCAATAATATCAGCATACTCCACTGATAAACGGGACCAAAAATCTGTTGCGTGGCTTGCATCCTGACTCCATCAAATGGGTGCAGTAACCTGAATAATCAGGAGAAAATAGCGAATAACAGACCTTGTTATCTAAGGTCTGTTCGTTTAAAGGCTATTATTCTCTAACTTTATGAGTCGGACTGCTAGCTTAATTTTTCTAAAGCCCATTTGATAGGGTACTGATAGGCATCATCAAGCATCAAGCTTAATGATTTGAGGGTCTCTTTCAGTGGTTGATTATCGCTATGTACAAGATTGAGATGGCCCACTTTGCGGACAGGGCGAACTTCTTTTTCATACCAATGTAAATGAACTAATGGTAATGAAAGCCATTGAGGGTTGACATCAGTGCCAATCAAATTAACCATTACCGCCGGTTGGCAAACCTCAGGTTTTGGCATAGGTAAATCTAAAATTGCACGCAGATGTAACTCAAACTGGCTAATTGAGGCACCATTTTGTGTCCAATGGCCACTGTTATGAACTCGAGGGGCTAATTCGTTAATAAGTAATTTATCACCAACGATAAAGCACTCCATCGCCATTACACCCACATAATTGAGCTTATTAAGGATGGCAGTCAGCATTTTTTCCGCTGATTGTTGTAGTTTTGACGCAGGTGTTGGTAAGGCGACACTCATGCGTAAAATGCCATCTTGATGCAGGTTGTGAGTCAAAGGGTAGAAAACACAGTTTCCATTGCTATCTCTTGCACCCACTAATGAAACTTCACCTAAAAAGGGAATACCTTGCTCAACAATGCATTCACCATAAATTTCAGCAGGTAACTGTTGTTCTTCTCCAGGATGAATACGCCATTGACCACGACCGTCATAACCACCAACTCGGCGCTTCACAATAATAAAGTCACCCAATTGAGCGAAGATATCAGGCCATTGTGTTGGTGACGTTAATGGTTGCCAAGGTGCTGTTGCTAAACCTAGTTCATCAAGAAGTTGTTTTTGAGGCAATCTATCGGCAAGCAATGGGAAAATATCACGGTTTACAAAGTTAGTATGACGCTCTAATTCTTTGGTGAGAGCGGTTTCAGGCCAGCGCTCAATTTCAGCTGTGATTATACTTTTTTGATAGGGAACGGCTTCAGGCTCTGCATCTAATCCGACTGGGTAAACTGCAATTCCTAAAGGCTCACCGGCTTGTCTTAGCATTCGTCCTAATTGACCATTTCCAAGAACACAAACTGGCTTCATAGTGCCTCCCTTGGATCAGGGTTATTTAAGACATCATCAGTTTGTGCTGTACGCCATGCTGTTAGTGCTTCAAAAATAGTAGGGGAGTGTAATGCTAAAATTTGAGCGGCTAATAAAGCGGCATTGGCGGCACCTGCTTTACCAATCGCTAATGTTCCCACAGGAATACCTTTCGGCATTTGCACAATAGAGTAAAGGCTATCAACACCGCTTAATGCAGCACTTTGAACAGGAACTCCTAATACTGGGACGAGCGTTTTTGCTGCGAGCATACCCGGTAAATGGGCAGCACCACCTGCTCCTGCAATAATGACATCAAAGCCATTACTTTTGGCTTGTTCTGCAAAGCTAAATAGCTTATCAGGGGTACGGTGTGCAGAGACAATCTCAACATGATAAGGAAGTTGTAGTGCGTCTAGTACATCAGCGGCATGAGACATTGTTGCCCAGTCGCTTTTAGAGCCCATTACAATAGCGATACGAGCGGAAGAGGTATTTAGACCAACTTGAGAAGACATTACTTAACTGCTCCTGTAAGCATAAACGGATATAGCCTAATAAACTGAGCATGATAGTATCACGCTAACACGCATAGGAAAACGTTTGCGTAAAGAAAAAACAGCCTTTTTATGAAGAAAATAAGCAAAACAACTTAGAAGGGGAAATGAATAAGTTCTATTTTTTCAGCTGTCACTTTAAACATAGAACCTTCAGTATGCCAAGCACCTAATACACCACGATAATGTATTTTATCATCAATATTAACAGTGTGAATTGCTGGACGATGAGTATGACCGTGGATCATCCATTCTGTATTGAAATGCTTAAAAGTATCAATCACAGCCTGTGGGTTAACATCCATAATGGCATCAGACTTATACTGATTTTCGTGCTGGCTACGCGAACGCATTTTGTCAGCGATACGCAGTCGAATAAATAAAGGCAGTAGTGAGAATAAGCGCTGAATAAATTTATTATGCACTTTTTTACGGTAACGTTGATACGCTTCATCATCTGTACAAAGTGTATCACCGTGCAAAATTAGGATGCGATGCTTCTCAATTTCGAGCACTTTTTCTTGTGGAAGTAAGGTGATACCACTCTCTTTTGCAAAACGAGAGCCAATTAAAAAATCACGGTTTCCATGAATAAAATAACAAGGTACTCCTGCATTTTTTAGCGTCATCAGAGCTTGAGCTATTTGTTGATGCAAAGGATTAGGATCATCGTCACCTATCCAAAAATCAAAAAAATCACCTAAGATATAAAGTGCTTTTGCATGAATAGCTTGTTCTTTTAAAAAGCGAAGAAAACCGGCAGTGATTGCCGGTTCATGTTCACTTAAATGCAGGTCTGCAATAAAAAGCGTACACATAAAAAGTGAGGCTTATTCGCTAACCGTTACACTTTTAATGACGATATCTTCACGAGGAACATCTTGGTGGAAACCGCTACGACCAGTGGAAACCGCTTTAATTTTATCAACAACGTCCATGCCTTCAACAACTTCAGCAAAGACACAATATCCCCAACCATTTGCATTTTCAGCACGGAAGTTTAAGAAATCGTTGTCTGCAACGTTGATAAAGAATTGAGCAGTAGCAGAATGAGGATCGTTTGTACGAGCCATTGCTAATGTACCACGGTTGTTTGCTAGGCCATTGTTTGCTTCGTTTCTTACAGGTGCTTTGGTCGCTTTTTGGTTCATACCTGGTTCAAAGCCACCACCTTGGATCATAAAACCATTGATGACACGGTGGAAAATAGTGTTATCGTAGAATCCTTCTTTACAGTAGTCTAAAAAATTTTCTACGGTTGCAGGTGCTTTGTCTGCAAATGTATTAATCACGATATCGCCGTAATTGGTATGAAAAGTAACCATATTCAGATCCTAATATAATTTTAGCTTTACCCAGATTTGGGCATAAACAACAGTCCCGTTTTTATATCACAGTTGCCTAATTTAGTCAGTATGCATCTTTTTCTCGCTCTACTTTTTCTTGCCAAATAAATCAGTAATAGAAAGAAAAAACACTTTTCGCCAAAATTTAGCCAAATAAATCAGTAATAGAAAGAAAAAACACTTTTCGCCAAAATTTAGCCAAATAATAGAAGTTTGATTGTTCACTATCAACGATTGAACAGTGAAAATAAGCGTTAAGCAGAGTAAGATAAAAGCTCTAATCTTGCGTTTGCTTTGACTGCAAGATCCAATATCCTTATTAATATCATGCTATAGTAGTTGTTATTTTCTTTTATATAAAAACGTAATAAACACGTACAGTTGAAAACGGGAACGTCCACTGATGCTAAAGATCTTTAATACTCTCACTCGCCAAAAAGAAGAATTTAAACCTATCCATGCAGGAAAAATAGGTATGTACGTGTGTGGCATCACTATTTATGACTTATGCCATATTGGTCATGGACGTACATTTGTGGCTTTTGACGCCATAACCCGTTATCTGCGTTACTTAGGATACGATGTTAACTATGTTCGTAACGTAACGGATGTGGATGATAAAATCATCAAACGTGCGATTGAAAATAATGAAACATGTGAGCAATTAACGACTCGTATGTTAGCTGAAATGCATAAAGATTTTGATGCATTAAATATTGCTCGCCCTGATTCAGAGCCGCGTGCAACACACCATATTGCTGAAATTATTGAATTAACAGAAGCGTTAATTAAACGTGGACATGCTTACGTTGCCGACAATGGCGATGTAATGTTTGCGATTGATACCGATCCTGATTATGGCTTACTTTCTCGCCAAGATTTAGAGCAACTACAAGCCGGTGCTCGTGTTGAAGTGGCTAACGTAAAACGTAATCCAATGGATTTCGTCTTATGGAAAATGTCTAAACCGGGTGAACCAAGCTGGGAGTCTCCTTGGGGAGAAGGTCGTCCGGGTTGGCATATCGAATGTTCTGCGATGAATGGTAAAGAATTAGGACATCATTTTGATATTCATGGTGGTGGTTCAGACTTAATGTTCCCTCATCATGAAAATGAGATTGCACAATCAACTTGTGCCCATGATGGTCCTTACGTTAATTACTGGATGCACTCGGGTATGGTGATGGTAGACAAAGAAAAAATGTCTAAATCACTTAATAACTTTTTTACTATTCGTGATGTATTGGCTTATTACGATGCTGAAACCGTGCGTTACTTCTTATTATCAGGCCATTATCGTAGTCAACTTAACTACACTGAAGAAAACTTAAAACAGGCTCGCACTGCATTAGAGCGCCTCTATACTTCATTACGTGGAACTGATGCGAATGCACAGCCTGCGGGTGGCGAAGCGTTTGAAGCGCAATTTATTGATGCAATGAACGATGATTTCAATACACCAGAAGCTTATTCAGTTTTGTTTGATTTAGCGCGTGAAGTGAATCGCCTCAAATCAGTTGATATGAATGCAGCGAATGGCTTAGCGGCAGTGTTACGTAAACTTGCTAAGGTATTAGGCTTATTAGAGCAAGAGCCAGAGTACTTCTTACAAAGTGGCGCTAAAGCGGATGATGCTGGTGAAGTTGAAAAAATTGAATCATTAATTCAACAGCGTAACGATGCTCGTAAAAACAAAGATTGGGCTGCGGCTGATGTTGCTCGTGATGCATTAACAGCGATGGGAATTGTTTTAGAAGATGGTCCTCAAGGAACAGTTTGGCGTCGTAATAATTAATACAATGATTGAGTAATTACACTTAATACGTGTTTAATATAAAAATATCGGATATTTAATATCCGATATTTTTTTGTCTGATGATTATTTTATTGACTAATAATACTGGTTTCTCTTTCGCTATCTTTTTGTTTATCTTCAAAATAAGAAATCACATTTTCAGAGAAAAAAAGCCGATGCGTTAAGATAACGATAATAGAAAAAACAACAAAGCCAATTTCTGACATATTTGTCAATGACATCGAAATACTAAGTATAAAAAAGAGTGAAATAGATAAACATACCCATGAGATTTTCAAAAAAGAGTAAGCATTTTTACTGTTTCTAGCGAGTTTTATCCATGCTGTAACTTGCATTATCATCGTTATAATTAGACACAGCATGATGAACAAACCCACAAGCATTGTTTGACCGCCACCCATTGCCATTGCTAATAAATAAATTGGTGCCCCGGCAACTAATATAAATAAACTGACACCTAAAAATAATACCGAAATAACTTGGATCCATAAAAGTACTATGGGCCTTTCCATAACTTCTCCTAAAAACAGAAATAAGTTTTTATTGGCTTTAGAATATCTTTATTAATTTTTATTAAAGTGAAGTTTATCGAATAAATAGAAAAAATAAAGTTTGATTTAATAATAAACAAATATTAATCAATTAAAGAGATTCTATTTTAGAGTTTTCATAACATAGCGTTAATATATTTAATGAAGGCAGTGGTAATTCTACTTAATATTATTCAATTTACCACTGGGTGTTATTACTTATAATTTTAGAGGGGTTAATTCTACTTCTGCCATCATTTTTGCTAATTGTTCACGATCGTGAATACCAACATTAGTTTGGCTTACAGCAAGTGCAGAAACAGCAGTAGCAAGACGTAAGGTGTGCTCACTGGTTTGTCGCATCATTAAGCCATAAATTAAACCACCTACCATTGAATCTCCAGCACCAACCGTACTTACAACATCACACTTAGGCGGTTTTGCCATCCATGCACCAGATGCATTTACCCACATAGCACCTTGTTCACCTAATGAAATAACAACATGAGCAATACCTTGCTGACGCAATGTTTGTGCCGCTTGTACAACATCAGAAAGCTCAGGTAAAGGTCTGCCAGCCCAAATCTCTAATTCATGATGATTGGGTTTAACCAACCAAGGGGAGGCTTTTAATCCTGCGACAAAAGCATCTCTGCTACTGTCGAAGATCAAGCACATACATTCGCCACGTAAGCGTGTCATCCATGCAGTGAAATCATTGAGATCAACACTCGGAGGAACACTACCGCTGACACAAATCATATCAAATTGACCCGCCCAACTTAGCGTGTCGTTAACAAAGCGAGTCCAGTCTTGTTTTGTAATTTCAAAACCAGAGAAATTGAAGTCAGTCACTTTGCCATTGGGCTCTGTGAGTTTGACATTAATTCGAGTACGGCCTTCAACCATTTGAAAACGGTTCGCGATACCGGAGTCACTAAACTCTTTTTGAAATCCATCTTGGTTTTCTTTGCCTAAAAAACCGCCAACAGTAACATCAACGCCAAGGCTTTTTAAAACCTTAGCCACATTGATGCCTTTACCCGCAGCATGGAAGCCAGCCGTTTTAACACGATTAACTTCACCAAGTTCAATGGGATTACTTAAACCGACAAGATCATATGCAGGGTTAAGTGTGATGGTTGCTACTCTGCGTTTCATGCTAGTTCCTTACCTTAAATAAAAGAACAGGCATCGATTTTTGCTGTGATTTAGCAAAGATAGAGATACCTTGAGTGGGTAAGCCGAGCATAAAATCTCCTGTTAGATAAAGGGCAAGAAAGGCTTAAATATCACAAAATAACAACTAAAATAGTATCATTGAGCTGAATCGTTTCAAATTATAACCTGTAATTTAGTACAAACAATGTTCTTTTGCCTAATGAAAGTAGAAATAAATTAGATCTAAATCACATTTATGGGCATTTAAACATGAATAAACGGATAAAAGTATCAATAAAAAGGGTTGTTGCTGAAGTTTTACAGTAATGGTTAAAAAGTGTTATCCATATATAAAATAATAACTTATAGCACTTCTTTTTATCTATTTTTTTATAAAATGTACAATTTGCTGAACAGTGACAGGTAATTATAACCATAGATGGGCTTAAAAATGATGATCTAAATTTAAATATATTAAATTAATTTCTATGGTTTTATTTTAATTCAATGAGTTATGTTGATTTGTCTTTTTAGAATATGACTAAATAAGAAAAAAGAAGGAGAAAATGTGGATTAAAGGTAAAAAAGGATTAAAAAGAAAAAAAGCGAGGCTAAGATAGCGACGCTTTTTCAATATTAATTAATTTGCTGATTATTTGCTAACGCTAACGGAAAACTCACCATAGGTGACCACTTTTCCAGCAACAATTTTACAGCGTTTACGGGTTTCAATTTCACCGTCAACGCTCACTAAACCTTCAGCAATGACACTTTTAGCAGAGGCTCCGCTTTCAGTCCAACCTTGAAGTTTTAATAAATCACAAAGCTCGACATAGTCGTGCCCATCTAATTGAAATGTTTCCATCGATTAATTATTTCCTGTTTCAGGGTCGTGGTACTCTTCGCATGCTTGCAAAGTATTTTGAATAAGTGTGGCGACTGTCATTGGACCTACACCACCAGGGACAGGAGAAATCCAGCCTGCACGTTGAGATGCTGCCTCAAAATCAACATCTCCGACAACTTTACCACTTTCGAGACGGTTTATACCGACATCAATCACGATTGCACCCGGTTTAATCCACTCACCAGGAATAAAGTTAGGTTTACCTACCGCCACAACAACTAAATCCGCATGCTCAACATGAAAGCGCAGATCTTTAGTAAAACGGTGAGTAACTGTTGTTGTACAACCCGCAAGTAATAGTTCTAAGCTCATTGGGCGACCAACAATGTTTGATGCACCAATAATAACGGCATTTAAGCCATTCATAGGAATATTACAACGCTCTAGTAGTGTGACAATACCACGAGGTGTGCAAGGGCGTAATTTAGGTGCTCGTTGGCATAGGCGGCCGATATTATAAGGGTGAAAGCCATCCACATCTTTATCAGGATGAATGCGTTCTAAAACCTTAACATTATCAATTCCGGCAGGTAAAGGGAGCTGAACGAGGATACCATCAATGGTGTTGTCTGCATTAAGCTGGTCGATGAGATTTAATAAATCAGCTTCACTGGTAGTATCTGGTAAATCATAAGAGCGAGAAATAAAGCCTACTTCTTCACAAGCGCGGCGTTTACTTCCAACATAAATCTGTGATGCTGGGTTATCACCCACTAAAATAACAGCTAAACCAGGCGCTCGTTTTCCTGCATTAATACGTTGTTTTACTTTTTCTGCAACTTCGCTTCTGATGGTCTGCGCAATCGATTTCCCATCTATAATTCTTGCTGACATCTATACATCCAAATTATTCAATTACGGTATTGGTCTATTTTGTCAGATCAAGAGCAATCTGTCAGTCGAATACTTGCCATATTTTAACCATATAGTTTGATATCGTTGAAAAAGCGTTGACTCTCAGAATGTTGAACGTATAATTCACACCCGTTATCAGCAGTGATTGCTGACGTCTAATCTCTTCTAGGCGCCCTTAGCTCAGTTGGATAGAGCAACGGCCTTCTAAGCCGTAGGTCACAGGTTCGAATCCTGTAGGGCGTACCATTTAAAATCAAACACTTACACTCATTTTAAATTCTCTACTTTTCTTAAGTGGGACGTATTTGGGACGCAAGTGCCAAAAATACTGTCTATTTGCTTTGCATGTTCAGTTAAATGATTAGGCGCTAGATGAGCATATCTTCTAACCATTTCGATATTTTCCCAGCCTCCCATTTCTTGTAATGCTATTAGCGGAACACCAGATTGAATCAACTTGTATTTTTCTAATTTGTGGTGTCATTTTTGTTTGTTGTGTTGTACAACTAATTATTAACTCAGATATTAATAATTTAATAAAATAGGACTACATTAATATTATAAAAACCTTACAGGAAAATCATGGTGTTTACCTTAACCAAAATAACTGAAAATGATTGGGATTTTTTCAGAAAGTTATATGCAGATGCTGGGATAATGAGGTTTATTTCTGATCCACTAAATGAACAGCAAATTAAAGATGCCTTTGATAGTCGCCTGCCAGAATGGAATATAGAGTCTTCTCATTGGTTATGCTTTGTGATCCGTAGAAAAGTTGACGGGCTCCCAATGGGGTTAACCGGCTTAGTAATTCTTGATAATGTTGAACCTGTAGCCGAGGTGGGATACATAATCGCGAGTGAATTTTCTGGTATGTCTTTGGCTACTGATTCATTATCTGCCTTATTATCACTACCCGAACTATCTGCTATTTCGCGCTATCAGGCCGTGATCACAAGCGGAAACAATGCATCAGTACGCGTTCTGGAAAAAAATGGATTTACCCTTAAAGAGATCATTAAGGATAATTACACGATTGGCGGAGTTATGTTTGATGACTGTATTTATATGCTGAACAAAAAACTGAGTTAAATTAGCCAATAAATCTTAAAGGTCGCCATGTGCGATCTTTTTTCGTATATAGTTACCGTAAATCATCTAGTTTAATTACTGCTGAAATAAGGGATGAATTTTATAAAAAATCACAAGGTGATCTTCAAAAATGAAATTACTAGCTATTTTTTCACTCTTATTTTCAACATTCGCAATGGCTGCTAATCAATGCAAGCCTGATGATATTTGTTTATCTTTCAAAACTAGTAAAGATGAGCTTTCTATAGCATGTAAAAATATAGAGTCAGCAGAAATTGACACTCATATACAAGAAAACGATTCCTTGGGAATTAGACTTAAAAATAATACTGGGTTGAGTGGTTTTTCTGTTAAAAATATCGGTCAAATAGCAGATATTAATATCAACGGAGTCAAATATACTCAGGCTGTCATCACATCTCGTATGGATACTTCTATTAGAGTTACGATAACTTCAAACCCTAACTTTCAATTAGTAGGTGATTTGATAAAGTGTGTTAATTAGAGCTGTTAATTAAACATGATACTAGTAACCTTAATATTCTCTAAAAAAATCAATTATTTAATTATATTCAATAACATACGGATTTAATAAAAACAGTATAAACGGAATAAAATATGCCTTTACCTAACAGATTGAAACCAATAAAAATAAGTAAAGCTAAACTCAATGAGTTGATCGATTTACTACGGAAGATAACTAATAAAATCGATAATGGCGGAACTGAAGATGATCCTGATATTAAAACCATGATGATAAATTGGAACGCACAAGTAGTAACACCTTGTGAGTTTTCAGATTTTCGTGATTATAATTCTTGGACAAGCGCAAAAGAGTTTACAAAAATAGCATTTAATCAGGTGAAATATCTGGATGATCTGACTTATGAAGAGTTAATTAATATTGTTGATTTTATATGTTTAGCTGAAGGCAGTGAATCTGAACAATCCTATGCAATGCAGTTACTCAAAGTAAACTTCAAATCCTTTTCTTCAGATCTTATTTATTGGCCTGATGAGTATTTTAATATTGAAGAAGTCGATGATTTATCATCAGAAGAAATAGCGGCTTATTTGATGGAAGGATCTAATCGAAAATTATCTAGCGCTCCAGAACTTCGATTAAAATATTCAATTCCGAAAGATATTAACAATTGATTATTTATTTTAACAATAAATCAAGCGATTGATTTTATAAATAGATGATGTTTTATTTAAATACAAGAAGATGAAAAATTGCGATGTTTTTTAACTAAAATAGTTTAAATATTAAATCAGATAGCGCTAAACAATATTATTGTATTTTTATCTAAGATTACGGCGCTTCTTATTTCTTGATATAACAATTTCATTTGATGACAAAGTTGTTTCAGCCCAAGCATTTAGCATTGGTGACATTATTTCGGGTGTAATCAACAAACTTTGTGGCGATATTCTCAATATTAAAGCAATAGCAATAAGCTGATCGACTGTTATCTTAAGATGCCCATTTTCCAAACGCGAATAGTGCTGCTGACTGATGCCAAGCCTTCTTGCCATCTCGATACCTGTTATTTTTAATTGCTTTCTTTTCTGTTTAATTCTCTGACCTACAACAATATTAATTGAACTCATATTAATCCCTCTTTTTAAAAGAGATTACCGTAAAAACACTTAAAGATCGATATGAGCGATCAAAAATAGATTATTAATAGTCATTATCTATCAATTTTTATTTATTAAAAGATTTAAACCGTTTTACCTAAATCAAATAATTAGATAAATTACATTAGTCTTTAGCAGTATTTTTGTTTGTTAATGACGAAATAGGAGTGTTAATTAAGAATAATATGAGCTAATTGGAGATTAGTAAGAATGGAAGGCTCCATTTTGCAGAGTCTGTTTGAAACGATGGATGATGATCCGTATCCGATAAGTATAAGTTAATGTTTTTCAAATGATTATTTGATTAAGCTATCAGCTATTCAGATTTTTATCATAAAATAATATTTTCTTTACCCCAGTTTTCTACCCAATCAATTAATTCATCCAACTGATTTTCAGAAAATACCTTTATACCATGTTGACGTAATAAGGTTGTTGCAACACCTTCACCTTGCTTTGTCACACCAGAGAAATTGCCATCATAGATATATTGGCTACCACAGGTTGGGCTTTTATCGGTTAATAGGGCAACGATACAGTTAGAATCTAAAGCTGTGCGCAAAGCAAGCCATGCTGCAAGTTGGTAATGGGCTGTCACATCGTTACCCGTGTTTTCAATCACTTTTGCGCTATTTTGCATAACTTGATAACCATCAGCTTCCAATATTTCAGCCGAGGCTCTAGGTGTTGGCAACCCAGCTGCAAGTTCAGGGCAGTGGATCACTAATCGTTGCTCTTGTTGCCACTGTTCAAATACTGTATTTAATTGTGCTTTTTCTGTGTCGTTATAACGAACCTTAAATCCCATCAGGCAAGCACTAACGAGTATTTTATTTTTCATATAAATTTAGTGATATTACATCCAATTAATGAGATATGTGTTTTGATAGAATTTATATTCTTGGTTGTTATCGTTCAATGCATTTAGAGGATACAATTCTGTTTAAGCACAAAAAGTCACGGTATTTCAGTATTTATAGAACTATTGTGATAAGGTTTCAAATAGAATATTAATAATACCAAGACAGTAGGAAGAAAATATGAAAAAAGGATATTGGATTACATTATTTCTACTGACTTTATTTACCATTCTTATTTTTTTGGCAATAAAAGATATTAAAAATACAAAAGAAAGAGGTTACACCTACACTAAATATAATATCTTTTCTTATTATCTTAATACATCTTCTGTGATTAAATCAGTACCTAGAATTTCGGATGACTATTTTTTCACTGGTGATGGAATTATTGATAGAGGATTTAGAAACGGTAGTGTGACATTTTGTCTTATTACTGATTGGAATAAGGCGTATCTACAATTAAGAGAGTTTACCGATAAATTAGATTTTCCAGTTTATTATGGAAATCCTAAAGTAAGAGATAACGAACAATATCTTGAGATTTATAAATATGATAGTTGTTTGCATATAAGTTATTCTGAAAATTATTTTCGATATTAGTGGATTATTTTAGTGTTTTAGTTAAAGTTGAATTTTCGTTTTTAACTAATTCACGAAAAACCCATTTTTTAGAATGCACTACTAAATCTCCCCAGAGAAAAGCCCTATCAAAAGGGCTTTAGATATTAATTGTAGTTGGATATTTGCTATGAACGTTATTATTTAATAACAGTAGAGAAAGCTTTTGAAAACATTCTATTTAAATCATCAGTTGAACGTTGCGCTGAGCGCTTTTGAGCTAGCTTTTTAGAGGCTGTGACGCTATTGGGATCGAATGTAGTTCGAGATGCAACAGAAAGGGCTACCGCACAGGCTCTTTCTTTAGCGTTATTATTAACTTTAGCCATTTCTTTTTCTCCTTATTTTTTATTTAGATGAATTCTCACATAAAATAAATTTGTTATCAATAGATGAACACTTAACTCAATATTTTTTTATTTCTCTTTTTATTTGTAGCTTTAAATAATCACAGCAGTGACTTATAACCTTTTAATGGATATGGTGATAAAAACCATTTTATTTTTTCATTATCTTTAAATTTAATTTTCATTTCTAATAACATATTCTCAGATAAGCAAAATGGAAAGAAATGATAAAGATGAGAAACAAAAATAAAGGCATCGCCCTCATTATCAAAATAATCAGTATCTAGTGTTAATATTAAAGATAAACAACGATGTGGTTTACCCTTTAAAATATAATCATAAGTCTGACTATTTAAATCAATACAGCCATCCAAGGATTTTTTTATTTTTCTTGTAACTTGTTTATCTAGTTCTGAATAAATTAAATAATCACTTAGCATATTTTTTATTGTTGTAATAGACATCAGCATAAAAGCATTAGCACTATAATGTGATAACAAATGCCAATAACACTTATCGTCAACAATAGGTGGAAAACATTCTGATAAAGGTGTGATATTTTTGAGTAACAGATTATCAGGCATATTTTCACTGTGTGCATTCAGCACACCAATGCTGTTATCTTTATATTTTTCAAAGCCAATATATGTACAGGAAAAATGTAGACTTGGTGGAGAGATAAGTTCCTCGCCTTTATTATCATAGAAATGAACCGTATAGAAGGTTCTTCCGGTGATATCTTTATCTATTGTTAAGGAATAGAAAAGAGAGTTTTGATATTGAGGCAATAGGCGAGATGCTGATGTTAATTCAGTTATTGAATAAAAATGACAATAAATACCACGCTCTTTTTCATGTGGCTCTAATGAAAGCATGATTTCAGATAAACTTGAAAGATAATGGTTATCTGGAATAGGCAGTAAATAAGATGATTTATTCTCTTGAAAATCAAGGATAACTGTATGATCTTTCTCTTTATCAACAGTAGGAATACAGTTAAGTAAAAAACAGTCTTGGCATTGTTCTTCCGTTAATGAAATTTGCTTATTTAAATAAATATTGACTGTAAATTGAGTGCTTTTTCCCCAATCTAATTGTTTGATAATCACGGGAATATCTAAGCTAATAAAATGATGAACATGAGGAAGATACAACCCCTCCAATAATTGTTGTGGTGCTTTCGGGGTATTCTCTGATTGTGGAAAAATAGGATAATCTTTACCAATTTGAGAGTTAAAACAAAACGTTGCATTGTCACCATGATAACTTTGATCGGCATGTTTTAATTCAATATAGTCAAAATGTTGTGTCAACCCAAGTAACAGCGTATCTGCAATATTCTTGATTGGGCTAAGAAATAAATTTAGCGAGCAAGATTGCATTTGCTCTATATCGCCAAGGTAGGCAAAAGTTAAAGAGATACAACTTTTATTAGGTTGATGTGTCACTTGTTTCTCAATAAGAGAATAAGGCTCGATATATAAATCGCGACAAGTTGAAAAACACTCGTTATTACTGCCTAAAGCGCTACTGTTTTTAGGAATGTAATAACTGTAGTTAATTTCTTTATCACAACTGATTTGAATAATGGATGTTGACGGCAACCCTTTTATTGCTTGAGAGCCGAGACGCTGTAATAAAGGGAGTGTAATTTCAGGGAATGCATCATCAATTTTTTCTTGCAAATGAGCAGAAAGAAAGGCAAATCCCTCCATTAAATAGCTGGTTTGAGGATCATCTGGCTCTAAAACTTCCGCTAAATGTGGTTTTTTTTGTGCGTAGGATTTAGCCAGTTTTTGCAGGTATTGCCTTTCTTTTAAATATTTAATTTCGCTCATGTTAATCTAATATCACCCCTTTAATAATAAATAATATCTGCCATGATTTCTGGTTATTTTTAATATGAATAAGGCTTTAATCCTAACTCTTCAGCTTCTTTTTGCAGGAGATAATATCGTGCCAATAATCCATTAATATCTGCATCGAGATTATTAATTAATGCGGGAGAGATAGACTGCTCTTTACTTATTTCTTGTGAAAATGCATATAGCTTATTTTCAATAGGAACAGCTTTATTATGGCTTTTTTGAATTTCATAAATGGCTGTTTTTAAATAAGAAAGGGTAAAGCTTCCTCTGTTACGTTCTTGTTGAACAATCCTATCGGAAAGCTGTTGAATTAATTTATTCGTATCTGACCAACTGCTGTCAATTGGTGCGTTTTCTAATCGTGTAGTAAGGATATTTTGCCATTGTCGTGTTGCGTAAGATTGATCAGCATTATTAGGCCAAAGTTTTTTCGCGACTTCCAACATATGATCTGATTTTCTTAAAGCAAATATAGGAGACTGTTTTTCCATTAAAACAAGGTTATTTGCATATGAACTGATATTTGGTTGATATAACCATTGTGTAATGGCACCTTCAGGTTGAGCGATAATTGCAGAGAGTTCTTTTTGCATCGGCAGATAAATCGCCATACCAATAGTAATAAAAATAGCACTGCTACTTAATAGTCCAATAAAAAAGCCTTTTTTCGCACTCATTGGTTTTTTCTCAAGCGGCGGATCGTCATATAAAACAACTTCGGCGATAGGGTTAGGTTTAGAAGTATTGTTTTCTTTAAGTTCATCAGATGTACTGATATAGACAATAGGCGGAATTTTAACGGCATTATTACTACTTTTTTGAGTCGAACTTTTTGTATTTTGTTCTAAGGTTTTCGCTGCATTTTGGAAAAACCAAAGTAAATTTTCTAGCTTTGGTAATTTAGGCCAATCCGTATGAGCGAGTTGGTCGATAATTAATTGCAGAGCCCTTTCTGAACGATAAATTAAACGTAAATCAGAAGGCGAAAATGTTAACTGACGTAATAAAGCTCCCGCTTTGGTATTAAACCAATTTAAAACATCACACCGATGATTTGGTTGAGTAGGCCAAAGATTATCCCATTGACTTACCACTATATTGGCAAGCAATTCGCATCCTTCAGTAAAACCATTTAACCCATTTAAATGAAGACGAGCTAGCGTGTAATAAGTCCCACTTTGCAAGTCGATACCGTGGGTTTTAAATAACGTTAATGAGAGAGACTCAATAAGAGTCCAACTGATCTCTGGTTGAGAAGGATGATTAAGTTTATTAAATTCCGCTTTTAATGCGATAAATTCAGGGATATCTAAAGGAGAGCCTGCAATTTTTATCACAAATTTTTCTTTTGGCGTATTCATGAATGATCCTATCCCCTTATAAATATAAGGGGAAATCAGTTAATAAAGGGTTTCAGGTAATTTGAAGCGAGTAAATAATCCACCAAAGAAAGGATTATTAGATTCATCGATTGTGATCCGATATGTCATATCACCATTATCAAGGGTGAATTTCACATCAAAAGAGTGCGGCTTTATATTAGTAAGCTTGCCACCATTAATGAGGCGCATTTGTGCCCAAGGGCCATTAAATAAAACAGCTCGAGGTGATTTATCGCCAGAAATAGGCACTAAGGTCAGCTTGCTCTCAACATTTGAACGCATTGAATTAGGCCAAACCATATGTACGGTATGGCTTCTGCCGTGTGAATAATCGAGTAATTGCCCATCAAGATTTAAAACACTACGACGCTTATTACCGGTAAGAGAAAGTGCTTCAATAGCAAATTGCGCTTCTAAATTGCCTTGTGCATTAAAGAATGTATTTCTAATTCGATTTGCAATTTCGAGTTGTTCTAACACATCCGGACGAATAAGTGATTGACCATCACTATTTTCAATCAGGTTGTTTTCAACAAAAAGGCGTAGATTTTGCTGATAGAAGCTATCTAATGTGCCGTTTGGTTTGAAAAAGCGTTCAAACTCGCTTAAAGGGACATCTTGTGTCGTTGCTGCATTAAACGGATAGCGACCTACAATGTAGGTATGATATTGCTTAACAACGGTTTCATTCCACTCAACTTCCATGTAGCGGATAGCTTCTTTTTGTACAACATTCCACGCTTGATCTGCTAATTGTCCTACCCAACGATTCATTGGCTCAGGCAATGTTTTAGCTGATTGAGATAATTCAAAAATAATGTCGCGATTATTATCTTCAAGGCGAGAAGTCACCGCCTTTAATGCCGCTTTACCCGGCACAGGTGAATTATAAATACCTAATAAATAACGATGCAGTTCATTTAATTTTTGATTGAGGTTCTGTAAATTCTCACCATTATTGCTGACAAGAATTTCAGTTTGAGGTGCAAATTCTTTATCTAATCGTGTGAGTAATTTATATTTCAATTCATCCATTAATGCCTTTTGATCAGCAATTGGTAGTGAACTGTCTATTTTCGGCAATGTTGTATTATCTCTTAATACTTGCAATGCACGACGGATGGGTTGTTCACCGCTAATAATCTGCTCTAATGCATTAATTTCATCTTGTAGTGATTCAAATTCTCTTATTTCAAGATTACTCATAGCTGCACGCCATTGAGCCGTATAATCATTTAGATATTGTTCGGTGATTTGACGTTGGATCTCTTTTCTATCACTTTCACTGTATTGGGTATTTGTACTTAAATTTAATACCCATGCATCCAAAAAGGTCAGATCTACCAGCTCATCATTATGTTGAGTAAAGTAGTTTGTTAGCCCATACAGCGTTAGAAGCTGAGGCATTTGAAGTTTATCTTCATTAATAGCGGTAAAAATAGAGTCAAAGCTAGGGCCAACTTGATGACGTATATTTAATGGTGATGAGAGAACTTGGTTCGCTTTAAGGCGCAAGGTTTGATAAACACGTTGATAAAGCGGTAAACGACTTAACTCTTTTTGCGCTGTATCGATTGGCTGAGTAAATGGTGTAAAAGCATTAATAGCAGTTACTTCACCTGCCTTACGTTGAGTTTGCCAATCGGTATGTTTTAATGCGTATTGTAAATGTGACATTAATTGAGATTGAATATCTCTCTGTCCTGTAAATAAGCGACTCCAATAATTAGCCATGAAGTTTTCAACAATCTCATTATTACGCCCACTCTTATCTTCAAGCATGCGCATAATGCGTAATATCTCTAGCTTTTCCTCACTACCTGCTGGTGCTTTTTTCAATTCAGTCAGTAAAGAATTCATTATTGAAGGCAGATAATGTTCTGTTATCAATTGGAGATAAACATTTTCGACATAAGGGCCGACATTCTTTCCTTGGTATAACCCTAGGTCAGAAAACGTGTCACTTTTCTCGCGATAATTACCGTAAGCTAATGTGGCATCTAATAATGGGTTTAATACCGCAAGCTGCTCTTTTCCTGCGGTATTAGTGGTAATCGTCGCTTCTGAAGAGCGAAATGATTTCACTTCATTAAGTACATTTTCGCCAGATTGGTAATTTTTACTGTAATAATGGCTCCAGCCATTCCATAAAGCGATAATACCAACAACACTAATAGCGGAAGCTAATAGAACTCTTCTACGATGTTTTTTAAGCCAAAATTGACTTTCAGCAGCAAGATTTGGCTCTGATAACAAAACATCTTGAAAAAGTGATTGCGTAAAATAGCTATGAGTTTCTGCGATAGGCCAAGTCGCTAATGGTGCTGTTGGTAAATGATATTGAACCGATGCTGTTTGACTAAAGAGATTATCAACCTGACCAACTTGTGTTGCTGAAGTGAGATATATCCCTCTTAATTGAATATCTTGCTCTTTATTACTGGACGTTAATGCATTAAGCAGGCTAATAACGTTAGTTTTTAGCCCTTGGATTTGTCGAATAAAACTAAATAACTTAGTACGTTGGCTTTCATCAACGCGATTGAGCATCATCTCAGGAAGGGCGCTATTCATTTGGCTCACCCACTGTTCCCAAAATGCATTAAGATCTTTTTCCCAATTATTTTCGCTATTTAATCGGAATGTTACACCTAATATTTCATCACGCTGTTTGGCTTCGAGTGACTGAAACATAGCGTCAAATCCCTGTAATAAATCGAGCTTTGTAAACACGATATAAATAGGTAATTGACTATTAAAAGCGATGCGAACTTCTTGTAACCGCATATGCAATGAAGCAATAAACTGGCTATTTTTCTCTTTATCGTTTGTCAGTAGTTGTAATGTATCAATAGTAAGAATAATGCCATTCATTGGTTGACGAGAGCGATGTTCATTTAACCAGACTAATAACTCATTCCATAATCGGTGATAAAGTTTCGGCTTTTCTAAAATAAGATTGGGTTGTGTAATTAACTTACCTTCTGGCATTAATAATATGGCTTGGTCTGCCAATAACATTTTTATATGCAAAGGTAATTTTTGCTCACTGACAATATTTTCAATAGGCGCAATATCTAACGTATTGAGGCTATTTTTTAATAATGTTTTTTTACCACTTTCATCAGTACCTAGCACAAAATACCAAGGCTTTTGATAAAGCGCATTAGTGTGCCCATTTTGATGTTTAATAAATTGCGATTTCCAATAATTTAAATAACGGTTCTGATGTTCAATATCATTAAGTACAGGATCGACAATTGCGAGTTCAACATCTAATTTCAGACCTTCAAGTTTTCTCACACGAAGCCATGTTGCAATACCAACCCAACTGACAACAACTAAAATAGTGATAACTGTCGCTAGCCAGCGCGCACTGAGCGATCTTAATGGGTAATCTCCTTTAAATTCATAATTAGCTCCCCACCACCAAATCCAAATGACAAATAGAGCTGGAATTAAGGCAATAAAAAGTAAAAACAAGGATTTAATTTTTGATTTATCAGCAAAGAAAATTTTTTTTATAAAATCCGTTATTTTCTTTCCAGAAAGAAATGACCAATTCATTATTATTCCCTATGAGAAGACAAGTTTTGTTGATGTTCCACTTTTGATGCTAATTGATTTAATAAATTGGGTTCCCACTCTGATAATGAATATCGAAGCGCATCTTGATAAAGCTGATTAAAATAAACATTTGCGATGGAACTCATCTTTGACGCTTCAAATAGTTGTGCTGAGAGTAACTGCAAATAAAACCGCTGGCGGGGTTCTGTTGTGATTGAAATAGCGTTATCAATCATCAATAACGCGGCATTAAGACCTTCTCGTTCAAAGCAGGTCATAATTTCTTGTTGTTCACTTTGTAGCGATAACGCAGGGCTCGCTTTATTATTCGTTTTGCTTTCTAAGCTATTTAGCCATTGATGAGTTTCTTCTGAAATAAAGAGCGTCATATCAGAGAAATAGAGATGGCTAAGCTGAGGTAATCTGGTTAAAAACAGTGAAAGCTCTTGAGCAATCGCTGATGAAATAGAAGTTAGCCCTAATGATTGAGCGGCTTGAGCTGCAAGATAGTGACCATCTAACCAGTAAGGAGCCAACGTTAAGCTTTGTTCAATTTCATTGAGTAAAGTGAGTGTTGGTTGCATAAGTTGCGCTTTGTAATCGGTCACTCTATCTATTGCCACTGCCGCTAGAGGTGTTTTACCTTGCTTATCGCTCATCGGAAGTGTTTGAATATTATGCCAAATAGCATATCGGCGTAGGCGATAACCAACCGCATCATTAGGGGCTTGTTCACAAAGAATGCCAGCGACTTTTAATAGTGTCTGTTTCCATTGGCGATCATCACTTTGATTAATTTCAACGTGAGGTTGCGTTGCCTCTGAAGTCACGCTTGCTGGAGGTTGAGAAGGTGTTTTTACTTCATTAATGGATTCTGCTTTTACACTTTCTTCAGTTGTAATGGTCGATTTTTGTGTGTTTTCTATATGTTGATACGCTCGGCTTAATTCATCCATTTGCGTAGATAAATTAGGCTGATTGGTGTGCCAAAATTGAGCTAAATAGGCAAATTCACCCAAAATATCATCACGTTGTTCTGATGTGGCTTGCTGGCAAAAACTGTTTTTGACTGATTCAAAACGTTTAATAATTTGTTGTGCTAAACGTAGTTTTAAACGTGGATTACTAGGATAGCTGTTATCCCAATAATGTTGCATATAGGCGCTGGCAACCGTGGCAGCAATAACTAGCTCTTCAGGGACAGCAGCATGTTGCAGTGTTCTTAGAAAATGCACCAATAGACGAAAGTCTTTGGTTTGTGTTGCGAATAGTTGTAATGCACGACGTTGAAGATCATCAATATCTAAAGTGCTATGGCTTAGTGAGCCAAATTTTATCATTTCATTTTCGATATATTCCCAGTCGGCACTATTTTCATCAAGCTGGCTACTTATTTTAGCCTCATCCAAAGGTGCTAAAAGTTGTTCTCGCCATGTACAAAGCGTTTTTGTTGTCATTTTTATCACCAATGACAGGCGGAACGCAGAGGTTTTATCTCTTCGTTAATGCCTGAAATATTAAAGGTTAATTTCTCATCATTCGCTAATTTGATGGTTAGTTTTGTGCTGGAAAGTAGTTGTTTGATTTCATCAATACCGGGTATGCCGCGGCTTGCTTCAAGCAAATAACCGTCTTCTCGTAGAAACCATTCGCTACTTAGTTGTGTTTTGTCCGTGATGAGCTGGATGTTTCCTGCAGTTTGTTTTTTGGGTAACGCAATTTGCATACGAGTAATGTTGTCGATACAACTGAGCATTAAAATAGGGCGGGGTGGCTGATATCCCATGGCTGGGATCGTCATAATGACGGGATAAGTTCCTTTGTTATTGGCTGTCACCATAAATCCCGCTGTATAGTTTTCACGCTTTATTTCATGCTCTACCGCTAAGCGCCAAATATCGCCCATCGCACTGATATCAAAAGTAGAAGTTTGTTTGTTCTCAATATTAATTTGGTCATAACAAGATAAACGAATAAGTTGAGATACCTCTTCACGACATTGAGAGAGCGCTTGTTCAGTAAGATTAACTTCATCCTCTTGCGCCTGTGCAAAGGCGTTGTTGAGTAAACAGAAAGCCAGAAAAATGAAATAAATAATCCGTGAATAAATCATTCAAGACATCCATATTTTTTTAATTTATATAGAAGAGATCGCTTTGAAATATTTAAGTTTTCAGCAATTAAATTGAGATCGTCATTACTGCTTTCTTGTTGATAACGCAGAATTGACGCTTCATAGCGTTCAGTGGCTAAAGTAAGATCGTTCACTTCAGCGAAAGAGTGCGTTGATGCTCGCGTTGAAGTTAAATTCGATACGGATAATGAACGTAATGTCTGATTAATTTTATCTTCTTTTTCTTGTTGTAATTTCAATAGATATTGCAGATCAGCAATTTTTTGTTGTGATTGAGAAAACGCCAAGATGCTTTTTAATTGATGATGAAAAATATTGCAGTAAATAGAGAAGATCCCTTGCTCATAAACGGTTTCATCGAGATCTTGCCCTAACATAATAATTAACCCACAAGGCTTATTATTCAGATCAGTAAAGGGAATACTAAACAACCCGCAATGCACAGGTTGTTTGGCGATAAACTGTTGTAAGGCGTGATCGCTAATATAACTGCCCTGTTTTAGATCATTCCAAAGTACAGATTGTGGTTGTGATAGAAGCTGGATCAAGGGGTGATCCGCTTCTGTAATATCGACATCCAAATGTTTTTTCTCTACTTTCTCACTAAGATCAATGCTCCAGCTCTCTAAGCGGTTCTCTGATTTATTAATCATTGAAACAATAAGTGCGCTGAATGGACTACGAGGCATACTGAGCTCAAGAAATTGGCTGATCAGTGAGTCCACATCTAAACAAGTTAAGAGAGAGAGCGCATTTTTCAGTCTGTGCTTCATAGTTCTACATTTACCTCTGCAATAAATTGGTTATCTTGCGTTGATAACCGTATCGTCCTGATATCTTCATTTCGTGCACTGTGTTGCAAGAGAAGAAGTGAAAGAGGAGGGAGTAGTGCGCCATCAATAATGGATTCTAAAATTCTTGCTCCGTTTTCTGCTCGTGAAGCACGTTGCAATATTTCATCTGAAACAGTGTCTTCTAGCCTGATTTCTGCATGAAAACGTTGTGTAAGTAGTTCAGTTAAGCGTGTTAGTTTGTAAGTAATAATCTCTTTGAGAATAGCCTGCGTTAACGGTAAAAACGGAATAACTTCCATACGTGCTAAAAGAGCAGGTTTAAAGAAAGTGGTTAATTCTGGGTAGAGGGCATCATGCAACTCATCCGGTTTATCGGCATGAGCCATAATGATGTGATCGCCCAAGTTAGAAGTTAAGAAAAAGGCGACATTCTTACAGTCAATAATACGGCCTTCTCCATCGGCTAACTCTCCTTTATCAAAGGCTTGATAAAACAGGTTTAAAACATCGGGATGGGCTTTTTCTACTTCATCAAGTAATACAACAGAATAAGGTTTTTTACGAATAGCCTCTGTTAATACTCCGCCTTCGCCATAACCTACATAACCTGGAGGTGAGCCAATTAGGCGAGAAACCGTGTGTTTTTCCTGAAATTCAGACATGTTGATCGTGGTTAAATACTGTGTTCCACCAAACATTAACTGAGCAATTTGAATAACAGTTTCTGTTTTACCGACACCACTTGGTCCTGCTAACAAGAATGCACCAAGAGGACGACCAGAACGGCGGAGATCGGCGCGCGCTGTCAGTAAGTGTTTATGAAGATGCTTAATGGCGAGAGTTTGCCCTTTGATGCTTTGTTCAAGATAGGTCGGAAGCTCTGTCACCACTAATAATGCATCTTGTGATAAGCGATTAAGAGGTACGCCTGTCCATTCAGCAATAACGGCAGCGATTTGTTTTTTATCTACATGAGGAGAGACTAATAGAGAGTGTTGATGTAATTCAGTTAACTCTTCATTTAGAGCATTTAAGCGAGATTTTAGCTCATCACTATTATTTTCAACACTTTCAGTGTTTGTCTCTTCTTCAAGTGATTTAGTCAATGCTGATAATAAAGTTGATCGTAATTCAATAATTTCACGAACAATATTTTTCTGTTTTTCCCACGCCTGTTGAAGCACTTCAATTTGTGTTTCTATCTCAATAGACTGATTGTCTAATATCGCCAAGCGCTCTGAATGATCTTTTAAACCTAATTGCTGTTCACGAATTAATACATCTCGCTCCATCTTGATTTGATGGCGTTGCGTTTTTAATGCTGATAGCTGTTTAGGTGGAGTTGAAAGATTGATAGCTGCACGAGCACAAGCGGTATCAAGCACATCAATGGCTTTATCTGGAAGTTGGCGACCAGAAAGATAACGCTCACTTAATTGTGCTGATGCACAGAGCGCTTCATCATCAATAAAAACTTGGTGCGCTTTTTCATAGATAGAGCGTAACCCGCGCATAATAATAATAGCTTCATCGGCAGTAGGCTCTTTCACTTGAACAAGTTGGAAGCGACGCGCTAATGCGGCATCTTTCTCAAAGTATTTTTTGTATTCGCTCCAAGTGGTTGCTGCGATAGTACTTAATTCACCACGAGCTAATGCAGGTTTTAGCAAATTGGAGATATCTAAGCCACCTTGCTGATTTCCTGCACCAATCAAGGTATGAGCTTCATCAATAAATAAAATAATAGGAGTCGGTGATTGTGCCACTTCTTGCATAATGCCTTTAAAGCGTTTTTCAAATTCACCTTTAACGGCAGCACCAGCTTGAAGAGCGCCTAAATCCAATGTTAATAACTCACATTCTTTGAGTTTTTCAGGAATTTCGCCAGCGATAATACGTAAGGCTAACCCTTCAATTAAGGCACTTTTACCGACACCCGCTTCACCGACAACCACGGGGTTGTTTTTACGACGACGGCAGAGAATATCAATCATTAAGTCAATTTCATGATCACGACATAAAACCGGATCTAGCTGGTTATCTCTTGCTTGTTGCGTCATATTTTGTGTAAAACGCGCAAGCATAGAGTCCGATTGAACATGACTATTGGATGATTTATTAGCTTCTGCTATTGGTGCTTCTGCTGATGTCAGCGTCCACTCATCAAAGTTGAGTTTGAGTTGTTCTCTATTGATTTGAGAGAGTAATTCGACTGCTGATTTAGGCAAATAGCGATGAGGCATTTGCAATAAAGTGAGTAATAACGCGCCTGAACGTAATTCGTTATGACTAAGCTCTGCTGAAGCCAATAACCAACTATCTTTAAGCCATTCCACTAATAGTGGGGAAAAGCTTGGATAACTTTGTGTCACGCTTTGGTGCTGTACAGAGTTAAGATCTAAAAGCGCTGTTAATTCAGTTGGATTGATATCAACTTTATTAAAAATAGTGCGGATATCCGTTAGTGGTGTTTCCAGCAGTTGTTGTAAAAATTGGTCTACTGTAATTTCAAGTTGCTGCTGGCTTACACAAAACGCAGCCGCATTTTCTAAAGCGTGTTTAGCAATAGGGTGAAGTCTATTAACTAATGTTGAGAGATCAATCTGGATCATAAGGGCGTCCTAGCTAAGAAGTGTATTAAGCTGTTCCAAAATATTGAGAGTTTGATGTCTCAATCTAGAAGCATAAATAGCATAAATAATTGTGGCGAAGATCAGTGAGCCAATGGCGATATAACGAACACCAAAGCGTTGTCCTAAGCGATATTGATGTGATTTAGTGCCATTTTCTTTGTATAAAACAACAGGTTGAGATTCACCTTTAAGTTGTTGGATCTGTTTTTGAAGTTGGCGAAGTAATTTATTAAAGTCATCTCCATAGCCATTGCTGACTTTATAGCGACCGCGATAACCAAGGCATAAACAGAGATAAATAAACTCTAATAAATCAAGGTAACGTTTAGGTTCACCTAATAAGCGTTCTATTAATACGAAAACCTTTTCACCACCCCATGATTCATTATGAAAATGAACTAACAGGGATTGTTTTACCCAATCGTTATCTTGATCCCAGCCTAACTCTAATGCTGCTTCATCAATAAATGTGCATAACACATAGCGGAATGAAACAATGGCACCTGGCTCATAACCGTGAGTTTGAAGTTGTTGTTCAATGGCTTGAATGTCAGTGACCACTTGTTGAAAAAGCTTTTCTGATAGCGGAGTTGCTGACATTGATTTCATTCTGATCACCATACCCAGCAACGGTGTCGCGACATCAATCATTGGATTGATGTTGTTACCGCGTAATGGCAATTGATATGATTTATGGCTCACTTTTTTTTCAGTAAGTTCTTGTATTAATGATAAATCACTCATGTTGAGTTCCACTTCTTATTGCCCAAAGTTGAATATCAAGTTCAGGGAATTGTCCTGATACGTGGAATGCAATATTTCCGTGTTTCTGTATATCAGCCCATGATTCACCTTGAGGATCTAAGCGGAAATAGGTATAGCCTGAGTGATATGGCAATTGACGAGGAGCGGTTGATAACGGAATGAAGCCAACACCAGGCATTTGAACACTGACTAAATCACGAATTTGATTCACTGAAGTGACTTTTGCCTGTTGCGCGAATTGGCGACGCAATTGCTCTTGAGGTAACTGAGCGCGTACCGCAATAATAAATTCAGCACTTTGCAGAAGTTGTCTGTCATGAATTGTCGCAACACGAATACCATGTTCTTGTTTTTGCAATGGAATTGGCACCGCTCTTGGTGTGAGAACCACACTTAGCGCTTGTCGAATAGATTTAATTAGAGGTAAAAAGCCCGATGCCAAGTCATAGTGTCGATAAATCGGTAATTTATCAGGCAAACGAGAGCCATTAGTAAAGGTTTGAATTTCACCATTAAATTGAAGTAGCTCTTTAAAGAGTTGCTCTGGGTGAACCACTGTCTGCTTAGATAAATGTGAAAACTGAGGATAAGCACGATTAAGTAGCTGTAACATCATAAATTCAGCAACATCGGCAATACCTTGTTGACCGGGGGAGCCTATACGCTCTGCTATTTGGCGTCCTCGCTCAAATAAGGCACCTTCAACTTCAGCTAAAAACTCAGCTAAAATAGGGCAAATTCTTGAATTTAAACAGGTAGGAATATAGTTTTTATCGAGAATTAAACTACCATCAGCGCTGATCTCTCTTATTTTGCAAATTGGCAACATCACATAAGCGTCTAGCTCTGTTTTTCCTAATTTTAAAATAGGATTAAGCTTTGCAATATTAAGCTGACTGATATCTCCATTCTCAGTATGCAAATCACGTACTTGTGTTAATACATCGCTATAACGAGCTAATAAATGATTACCATTATGGGAATGAGAGATTTCACTGACTGTGTTGTTTTGTAACGGCAATGCCAAATAGACCACATTGTCACTGCCTTCATTAATTTGTGAAATATCAATAGGTGAAGGAAGATTATCTTGCTGTGGAATAGAAAACAGCGTGCCGTCAGGCATAATGCCAGAAGCTTCTTTAAGACCAATACGACCAAGGCTTAATAATTCAGTATTTAGCGTCAATTGGCTTAAACCATAGTAATGAGCGTGATAAGTTTTTATCAGCGTTTCAATAATATAGTCTTGATAACGTTGCTGTTGCTGAAAATGCTGAGGCTTAATAAACAACCCTTCATGCCATATCACTTTATTTTTTGTCGACATTGTTATTGATCCTCTTCTTTTCTAAATTCAATTTCATTTTCTTTGATATGGACTAGCAGATTGTAATAATGACCAATCCCATTGATTTTTAATATTTTCTTCCATTGAGTAACATTGACGTCAGAGTAATAGGCAATGATCCCGATATACTTATTCTTTTTATCCAACTCAATGGGATCGAGCGGCTTATATTGATCAGGTAAAAGGGTGTAATCTTGATGATCGATATAATTTCTCTTTAATAGTTTTTTCAGATCGCAATCTTCTTCAATAATTTGGTCTTGATCTAAAGAGGCAAAGATCGAATCTTCATTCATATAAACAATTTGTAATTGAACCGGTGTTGCTTCTCCTTGATGATTAGGATTGATTTCAGGCTCAGCTAATAATGTGAATGAGACAACCGAGGATTGCTCTTTTTCTTTACCCACGGGCGTTGATGGGTCCCATATGACTTTGCCTATTTTTGACATGGCTTCAATAGGGCCACTGCACCCACTTAATTGGGTGGCTACAAAAATAAAAAAGAGATAAGCCATGAATGTTTTTATCGACATATCACACCTCATCGAGCCCTTTTCTTAAGGCTCGGTCATAAGCGTGGGTATAGACCTCATAAAACAGTTTCTCAAAACCTTGTTGGCGAGATGATGCTAACTCGTTGTAATAATTGGTATACATATCCCAAGCCCAAGCGCTATCACTTGGAGTATTGTCGTAACTACGACGATAATGGGAAAAGCGTTTTAATAAATGCTCTGGCGAGAATGCTTCTAATAGTGTGGTTAATGCAGCGGAAATGGCTTCTTGATTAGCATAATAATGTAATTGCACATTATGTAAGCTTTCTGCGACAGCCGAAGGCGCAGATAAATGTACAGGGCTACGTTCATCGGTAAACATTAAACGCATAACACTGTCATATTCATTATTTAAACGAAGCGGATTATCTTCAATTGGGCGCAGTTGTTTATCTTGTAAATTTTCCTGCTGTTGTAATGCCAACAAACCTTTTATTGCAGATTGCGTCGTTTTTCCTAATTCAATAAGAAAATCATTTGCTTGCTGTGAATTTTGTAAGTTAAGGTGTACGCCTAGCCCTTTCATTAATGGATTAATTGCGACATAGTCTACGTCTGCATTTGTTTCATTATCTTGAGACGTTATTTCTGGCAAATCCATAAATTCCTGAACCATGAGATCTCCCTGGTTATCTGAACGAGGCGAAGAAAGAGCGTAGTGATGTGTGTTAGATGATGAGCCTTGAATAAGCTCTAAGCTTTCGCTTTCAAGGGCTTTTAATGGATCATGTGTCATTGAGCCTGAAACTGTCGGAGCTAAAGGCATAATATGGCTTTCTGTTTTATGAACCGAAGGGGAATTTTTTTGTAGCAGGGGATCGAGCGGATTATCATCAGTCTCGATCAACGATTGTGGTGTCATCGCCATAAGATCAGGCTTATTGTTTTGCGTTAAATTGATATTAACGGATAAAACAAGTTGCCCAATTTTGATCTGATCATTTTGAGATAAACAGACCGCCCCAATATGAATGGGGATCAGGGCGTTGTTAATATAAACAGGCTCAGCCAGTGTTTTTAAACAAAATTGTTTATCTTGCCAAGCGATAGCGCACTGTGTAGATGCAATAGATGATTGAGTATCTTGTATTACCCAGTGTGATTGTTTACTGCTACCAATCGTGCCACCAAGTTGCGTGAATTGACTATTTGGTACATAGCCACTTTCAAGCAACTCACTATTTATTAAGCGAAAAGAGATTGTGGGTAAATAATTATCCATAAATATTATTCCAAAATAGTCATTGTCACACTAGGATTGGCTTCTGGTTTTCCGAGAAAACTTTGCCAACCTAATTGATTGTGTTGTTCTTTACCTAAGCAGATCCCATATGCCTGTTTGTCGGCGATACGCAGGCGTAAATCCCATGCAAGTTGTTCATGCATGATGTAAGAAACAAAAGTAATAAGTGACAAAAAGTCCTTGCCATTGGGAAGAAACGACATATAGCGATCGAGTGGTAATTCACTGATTTCAATCGTGCATTTACCATTGCAATCATAGATATGAGAGCCAATATTAAAATTCTCACCTAAAACCATTTTGGGGCGAGATTTCTGTCCGGAATGACGAGCAATAATCCCTAAACGGTTTTGTTGATCTTCAGGGATAGGTACTTTGCGTATTTCCCATCCGATCAATTCAACTTTTTCTAAATCAAAACAGTGAGAAATTAAGCTACAAATAACATCGGGAGAGCGACTCGGACTGGCAAGCAATCCAGCATAAGCCAGCATTTTGCTGTGGTTGATGTTCATCATGCCACGATTGGCTTCACTTCCTAGCCCTACCAAAGAGAACATATGACGAGAAAATGCGTCGTGGCCACCATCTTCGAAACAGATGTAATAGCGATATTTACGCCATATACGATGGAGTAAAGTCACTAAGCGGTGATTAAATAAATTAAGATAATCCGTTAATTGATTGGCTTGTTGAGCTTCTTCCCACGCGAAATGATCAAGGTAATAACCCGGCAATGGCGATTGGCTACCATGTAAACCCAAAAAAGAGACTTCAAGATCAAATTGACCTTGTTCATCTTGGCGTAATGAAACGACATCACGAGTTGGAAACGCGGTATTAGCGCTTGATCTAAACTGAATAACGCTTTCATTATTCAATGCTGTTTTTTGAGAATGCAGTTTATTAAGCAACTCAACTAATTGATAGAAGCTGTATTCAGTAACAGATTTGCCCGCTTTTTTATTTAGCCAGCTTTGTATTTTCTCAATATCTGTTATTTGAGTATTTGCTGGTTTATTTTCGCTGGCCAAAGATAAATTTCCTTATTATCTAAATTAATAACTTCCAATTCGTGAAACATATTAACGCTGGTATAAAGGGTGAAAAATTGTGCTAATACAGAACAAAATAGATACATCGCTCCTTCTGAAATAAAGGCATTTTGATGTATCGATAATGTTGTTTTCACACCTCTTACTAGTAAGCCTTTATATAAATACTCGATAGACTCTGTTTTTAAATTTGTGATTGCATCGAGGCATTTTTGAGATTGACGAGCTGATTGCTGATGAAACGTCGCTTTAAAATCATATAGCTGTAAGATTTGTTTGAGTGCGGTTAAGCTCAATAGAGATTGATAATTAATAGATAAATTAGTGAGTTCTGACCAATACAACGTATTTCCTAATAAAGGATAAAGTGCTTTTGTTGGCTTAATAATATTACTAGCAGATAACACCCCTGAAATAACGTTGTTCTCATCAAGCTTTATCGAATGAGAAGACAATGAAGAAGCTAATGTACGATTAGTACAGTTCATTGATACTGAAATGCTTTCTTCACAATTTAGTAAATCAGCTTCATTGTTTCGCACAAATGACAAGGTGTGTTGATAACCATAATTTGATTTATGATGTGCTATTTTTAAACGGTAATAACCCGTTCTTTCGGGATTATCTTGATTATTTTGATGATGAAAACTCTCAAAAGCTGTGTATCGTGTAATATAAGAACGCTGATTCGGAATATAGCGCAAACCTTGGACCGTATTTATCGAAAAAATATCATAACAATCTTGTTTTTTATGGCTTTTATTTAAAACATATTCTGTTTCTTTTCCCGTTAAATTTATCGCTTCACTTTCTGATCCAAATAAATTAACAGCGGGTACGCAATTTATCTTTATGCAATCTTCCGTGATTAGCATGGCTTCTGGAATATCACTGTCAAATTGAATTGATAATGTAAAAGTATCAGAAACCAAAGCAGGAGGGATGTTATCTAATCCTTGAATGGATAAAGACATAAAAGCTTCAGGAAAACAAAAATATTCCTGCAATAAGCGATATCCTTCATAACTGTTTTTCGGATAAGGCAAAAGAGAGTCTTCCGCATGAAAACCAATCGGTTCAACCGCAAAATTCTCTAAGGTAAATTGACGCTGAGCCGTTGTTATTTTTGCTTTTTTAACTTTGCTATTTAATAAATAAAATAACTGAGTCGTTGTATAGGAAAGACCATTAAGATAAATACACAGTTTCTCTAAGCCAACTGTGGATAGCGACTGTAATTGGTTTAGAGAAAAATGAATATCTAACGTGTCTTGATTTTGAGTCACTTGTGCTATTTGTATTGGAAGTACCCATAAATCACGACACTGCGTAAATTGGCATTTATGCCAATTATCTTCATCATTTTCGGCTAATTCATTTTGAATATAGAGTGGGCGGCTAACAAAAGGTTGCCCCTTTGCTATTTTTATCGCACATTTTTGAGTGGCTTCAGTACGATATTCTATTGCTGTCATACTAGGAAATGGACGCGCGTAAGCAGGCCATAGCATATTAACTAAACTGTTTGTCAGTTCAGGAAATTGTCTGTCTATTTGTTCTCGTAAATTACCTGATAAATAAGCAATGCCATCTAAAAGCCGCGCTGCATCAGGATCACGCACTCTTTCAGATATTTGATTAATAAGCTGCGGTTTTTCAGTTGCAACATATTGTTCAAGTTTATCGAGATAACTTAATTCATTATTAAAATAGTGATTTGAAGACATATTAAAATTGCGTCAATTGATATCTACGGTTGCTGTCTAATTGCACGTTAAATTCAATAAGCTGCTTTTGATTTTCTAATAAGATAAAAGCCGTAATATTAAATTGCAGTGACAGGGGCTCTGCTTCATTTTCTATAAAATGAACAGTGACATTGCTTATTCTTGGCTCATAAGTCGTAATGCAATCCGCAATAATATTGGATAAATGAACCTTGAAATCGACTCCTGTTAATGTCGCATCGTTTAAATCAGGAACGCCTAAAGCAGGAGTACTTTGGCAACCTAAAGGTCTGCTATTTAAAACCTGATTTAAATTTTGCTTAATTGACATGAGTAACGCTTGGATTTTCGCGCGTTGGGAAGAGCCTACGCTCTTCCCTTGTATGCGCTCAAATAAACTGGAAGCGGGGTTGTCTTCCAAATTATATAGAGCTGTCATCGCACTTATTCCTTATCTAAGCGACCAACAAGCGATAACTCAAAGTTTGCACCCATGTATTTAAAATGGGGGCGAACTTGAATAGCCACTTGATACCAACCTGGATCACCATCAACATCAAGAACTTGGATTTGAGCTGAGCGAAGAGGGCGTCTACTACGAACATCTGCTGGTGGATTTTCTTGATCCGCAATATATTGTTTTAGCCAGATATTAAGCTCACGCTCAAGATCTTGACGCTCTTTCCATGAGCCAATTTGTTCGCGCTGTAGGACTTTAATATAGTGAGCTAAGCGATTGATAATAAACATGTAAGGAAGTTGAGTTCCTAACTTATAGTTAGTTTCTGCTAATTTTCCTTCACGTGTATTAGGATAGTTTTTCGGTTTTTGTACTGAATTTGCAGAGAAGAATGCCGCATTATCACTACCTTTACGCATTGTTAAAGTGATAAAACCTTCTTCTGCTAATTCAAATTCACGTCTGTCAGTGACTAAAACCTCTGTTGGGATCTTAGTTTGTAATTCACCCATCGCTTCAAAGTTATGAACAGGTAAATCACCCACAGTTCCGCCACTTTGAGGACCAATAATATTTGGACACCAGCGATATTTTGCAAAGCTGTCATTAATACAACTTGCTAATAAGAAAGCGGTATTACCCCATAAATAATGCTCATGGTCTTGTTTCACATCTTCAGAGTAATTAAATAACTTAATTGGATTCTCAGTAGGTGAATAAGGTAAGCGCACTAAGAAACGAGGTGCTGTTAAACCTAAATAACGTGCATCTTCAGATTCGCGTAATGAACGCCATTTTGTGTGAGCGGGGCCTTCAAATACTGATTTTAAATCTTTAATAGCCGGTAATTCAGCATAGCTATTAATGCCTAAGAAATTAGGTGAAACAGATGAAATAAATGGCGCATGAGCCATTGCGCCCACGGCACTGACGTACTGCATTAATTTCAGATCAGGCGTGGTGTTATTAAAGGCATAGTTACCAATCACAGTCGCGACAGGTTCACCACCAAATTGACCATAGCCTGAAGAGTAAACATGCTGATAAAAGCCGGATTGTACAATCTCAGGTGAAAACTCAAAATCTTCTAAGAGCTCTTCTTTTGTTGCATGTAAGATATTGATTTTAATGTTTTCACGAAAATCAGTACGATCAACAAGTAATTTTAATGAACGCCATGAAGATTCAATTTCTTGAAATTTTGGCGCATGTAAAATTTGGTCGACTTGAGCACTTAGTTGAGTGTCTAACTCAACAAGCATTTTATCAATCAGCAGTTTATTGATTGGCTCTTCTTCTGATGGATTAGCAAAAATATTACTAATAAAGGCTGCGACGCCTTGTTTGGCAATATCATAAGCTTCAGTTTCTGGCGACATTCTTGATTGTGCCATAATTTCATCAAGCAAAGAGCCACCAGATGTTATTGCCTGCTCTTGTTGGGCTTCATTAACTAAAGACATAGAATAATCCTCTGTAAATATTATTTTTGGCTAGCAATATCGAGCTCTTTGAGTAACTGTTCGCGTGTGGCTTCATTTTCCAGAAGCTCTTGCAGACGTTTTCTAAAAGCAGGAATATTGCCAAGAGGACCTTTTAGCGCAACGAGCGCTTCTCTTAGTTCTAATAGTTTTTTTAGCTCAGGAACTTGGCGTGCAATATTATCAGGAGAAAAATCTTGTAGTGATTTAATCTCTAAATTGACGTTAAGATCAGACTCACTTTTTTCATCTAATGCATTTGGAACCGCAATATTTAGATTAATACCGGCGCTTTCCATAACAGAATTAAAGTTGTTCTGGTTTATCGAAATGGTTTTACGATCTTCAATGGGGGTTTCTTCCGTCTTCCCTTTCATATCGCCCACAATAAGCATATTTAAAGGTAATTCGACTTCAGATTGAACACCACCATCATTAGGGATGTATTTAATATTAATACGTTCTTTGGGCGCAACACTACCAAGAGTATTTTTACTCATTTAAACTAAGCTCCTTATTTAGCTTAAGTTCTTAATTAAATACTCAGCGTATTGATGAATAATTTAAATTAAGAAATACCTATCCTAGGCAATAATGTAATTACCTTATATGAGTTTAATTTTCCTGGTAGAAATAAAATAATAACTAAAAATAAAATAATAAGTAATTTTTTCTAATATATGCATTTAGTTTTATATAAAACCGTCCTTGAGTCAATAAGAAATATTTAGTGTTTTTTACTTTTCATTACATTTAATTAGTGTCGTATTTAATTTAAATATAATGATTTAACTTTATAAGTAAGTTTTTTCATCTATTTTACTCATATTATGCAACTCGATAGGGATAAATTAATTTATATTTAATTTAAATTGCAAATATGGAAAATAGAAATTTCACTATGAATTATTTATTCCAAGATTCTATAAGTATAAGATATTTAACGTTAATTTTACTTTAATTTCTGTTCAGCTATTTATTTTATTTTTTTATATTTAATGTTTGTTTTGATGAAAAATAGAGCTGTGATATAAGTGAAAATAATGTAACCTGTCGTTATTATTATGATTGAAAGTTAAATTTGATATAAGGGAATAATATTAAGTGAAATTATTTGATAAAAACAAGAAGGAATTCTTAAGTCATTTCGAATATGATTGGTAAGATTTTAAATGATATATTACTTATCTCTGATTTATAGACAATATGATATTTAACTTAAATAAAGGTAATTTACTCGCTACCATTATCCTTTATTTTGTTTATGGAATATTTTCCATTCGATATCACTATTGAAGCCTGAACGATAATGGCAGACGATAGAGCCTGAACTATTCCACGGATCGTAAGAGACACCAATATGCATTTGTTGACTTGCAATCGGGAGTTTGATTCCGGTTTCTTGGTGAAACCATTGTTTTAGATTGTGGGTTATTTTTCCTTTAGGGCTATTTTGTATTCCATCCATTAATTTTTCGGGTGCCAAGTACCATGAACTTAGCAAGGTGTTTTCATTTGCGGGTGATGTAAAATGAGTGATCAAAAATAACCGACCATATCGGTTTTTCGCTTTACCTAAAACTAACCGATAAGCGACAGTTTCACCCAGTGAATTGGTTATCCATTTTTCCTAAGGGTAAAGAGAAGTTATGATATCTTTCAGGGTACAGGTAGGTGTTAAGTAGATATCGTTATTTATGATAATCGTATTTTTTTCTGTGTAGCTAATCATAGAGCATCATGAGATATTTATTGTTAATAATCTTAGTGTAATTTAATCAATTGAGCATAAAACGGCTATGAGTAGTATCTTAAAAAGTAGTGGTGATAAAAATATCATTATTAATTAAATCTAATGCAATGTGAAAATTTAAGGTTGACTGAAAGTAAACTATATTTCCTTTTCGTTCTATACTTACAAATGGGTTTGAAGTTGTTGAATATAAAAACCACAATATATTATTATTTATATCTGTTTTGACAATAAAACCATCACTCCCCATTTCACCTTCACCACAGAATAGAATGTATTTATCATCAATCAATATTTTATTATTTATCTGAATTTCAGACCAAAGATCATCATTACTTTGAAGTAAATCATCGAAGGTTGTTTTACCTTTATATAAAAGGAAATATTCCTTTTGATAGGAATGTATTAATTGAGGATTATCAATAAAATCAATGTCGATAAATCTTATCAATCCAGACGGCTCACAAACAAGATCCAGTCCGATTAGCTTATTATTTATCCATTTGTTTTGGATGGGGTTAGTTGGGTTTTTCATAATTTATAACGTATTAAAATAACCATTTGGAAAAATTTATGATAAGTGTTTTTTATAAAACTCTATTTTTTTAGGATGACTGATAACTCTAAAAGCTCTATTAAAATATAGTCTTAACCAGTAAGCATGAATATAATTAAAATACTCATGTGGTTATTTTCTGAAAAATTCATAATAGATTCTAATGTTTCTATAATTTGTTTTTCACTAAAAATTTCATTAGAGGATTGTACAATGATATTTTTTAATTTCATATAAATTTTATTAAATTTATTTACACTTAGAGGATCTTTTGATTTATCGTAATTAATAAATAATGCTGACTCTATATCATAAATAAAAAGATCATCAATTAAAGTAAGTTTATTTTTTAGTTTTTTAATATGATTAACAAAACTTTCACTTTGGATAGATTCTATAACAGGGATGATAATAGTATTGTGATATAAAATTTCAAGATATTTATCTTCAACCGTACTATATAAATTTATAAGAAAATCGCTATCAATATCGATTAATTCAATAATCGGCTAAAAAAAGAGTCATTTAAATTAAACCATATATTAAATGAAAGAATTTCATCACATTTTTCTTTAATCTTGTAAATTCTGTTTTCCATATTAATCCAATGGTGACTAATTAAGAATAGGTTGTATTATAACTAGATAGTAGTCTGATAGATTATGCTTATTAAGTTCACCTAGCTTTTATAAAAATCAAGTATTATAATGGTTTTTTATTATAAAATAACATTGTTCATGTAAAAATTCTAGTTGTGTATTTTTATTATTTTCTTTATTAAATTTCTTTAATTTATATAAAATTTTATCCCTGAACAATTATTTTATATTCAATAGAGTCTGCAATTATATGTACCCATTCTTTTGAAGAAAAGAACTCTGCTAAAAATGAAAATGAATATTTTCCACCTAGATGAAAATATTTTTGGTAGTTTGGCAAGTGTTCTATAAAATGTATTCTATCAGTAACTTTTATAAATTTCCCATTTGTTGTATCTATCGTCCATGATAGCGGTGCATCAATATAGCTTGCATTTCCAAATTTCAATTCAATAAAATAATTTTGGTCTGTTATATCCAAACATCCTTTAACGATTAGATCATTTTTATGGAAGCCACATATTTCCATATCACACCAATCATTTTCTTTTAAAATAGAGCTTATTTTTTCTATATTCATAATGCCAACAATATTTTTAATAAGATATACGGGAGGTGAAAATATTATGACCAACAGTTTTCAGTACTTAATTTAAGTAAAGAACTCATCATATATAAAATAATAATTTAATGCATGAATATATTCGTTTATAGTTGAATCATTCAGGCCCATTCCACTCAAGCTTATCTTTTAAATTTTCTGGAACTAATTTAAATAATAATTTAATGTTTTTTTTATGGGAATTATAGTTGTTAGAATATTGTGAGCTAGCATTTTCTAAATAGTAACGAGCGTGATTATTAAGAAAATATACATCATGTTCAGTCATTTGTGGATAGGATAGTGATTTGACAATATCATGCAATAATTCTGCTTCTTGATAGCAAGTCTTGTCTAATGCTTTTCTTAAAGCGGATAGGGTTTGAATGTTTCTGATATAGGATAATACTTTGTTAAGCATGTCAATATATATACTTGTCTTGTCCATTAAATTTAAATCCTGTTTATTTCTTAATAAGCCGCATGATCAGGTAAAATATATTCTTCCGTGTCTTCATCATAGTAGAAATAACGATTATAATATAGCTAATTTTCTTTATAATCATATGATCTGAAAAAGTATCTATTGGAAAAAGCTTTTTCCAAACTAATGAAAGGAAACATTGGTCATTTATTATTATCCATAGGCCAATCTGTTATATTCTCTAAGTATGCACCACCACCGATATAACCTATTTTATGATCTACACTGTCTATAGTAATTTTATTAAATCCGATTAGTTACACCTTACTTAATAACAACATTTAGATTTTACATATCTTCTTGCTGTCCCCAATTGTTGTTGTGAAATTATATTGCTATCAACAAATAATAGTTGTATAGCTTTAGACATTAATTTCATTTCTAATCGAGTTAACGAAGCATATCTCATTTATACGTTAATTTCATAGTATTGCGTAATATACTTTCAGTCATAGGAACCCAATCATGATGTTCTGGCTTGTATGTTATTTCAGTGAATATTATCGATATCGTTCAGAGTAAAGATTTATCGCATTGATAATTCCAAATAGGGTAATGATTTAATGAGATTATAATACTAGGTATGGCATTAAGTTCTTCCAGCTTGCTTTCAAAGAAGGATTAATATTTTTTTGAAAATTTAATTCCTCTAATATTTAACTTATTTATTTCTTTAAAAAGTTCTTCATTTATAATCAAAACTCTTGAAAATGATTTAGTCAATATTACGATTGCTTCATTATCCAGTATATTTTCGTTTATAACTAGTTTCACTATTTCATCAAAATAACCATGATCCATCGTATAGATAGATTTTTCTTTATCAATAAAATCTATATCATATAGTACATGAGCAAAATAAAAACTATTCTCATATATTATTTTTTTATGGGTAAGAGAAACAGGAAAGTATTCTATTTTAGAATTAAATATGTCAAATATACCTTTTAACTCTTTGGATACTATTAATATTGGGCCACTCATAAAAAAATCACTGGGCTTATTTTTAGATATTACTTTTACCATTAATCTAGGAAAGTCATCTCCTAATTTTTCAGGTAAAGATACTTTATAGTCTAAAATCTCTTGTATGTTTTCGACTACAGCATCTGTATAATATTCATCTTCATATGTTTCTTCTATAATATAATACATATTACACCATATATTTATTATAAGGAGTTAGTTTGTTAACTTAAAATTAAAAGTCAAGGTAACCACCTATAGCTTTTGAGGGGGAAGTGTTATTTTCTATTTCAAGTTTATCAATAAAATCTTTAAAGTTATTAGCAACTAATGTTAGCCCGGAAGCAATTTGTTCATTATTAAAAGAGGGGAGTTTTTCATGATCCCAAAACCATATGGTTCCTTTTATATTTCCTTGATTGCATATACATATTTGATTTCCACCAGATGAACAACCAATAGGTATAAATTTTATTTCAAGATCATTCTTATATGTTTCAATCATTTCAAAAATAGTATAGCCTTTATTGATATTATCTAAACCATAAAAATAATCGATAGTATCTAATCCTTTTTCATCGGCCCATGGTGAAGATTTACTGCCTTTGAAAATTACTATTGCATCAAATTTTATATTACTACCAAAATATAATAAAAAATCATGATAATCCTTAGGTAATACACCTATTATTCTCTCAAGATTTTCTAAAAGGGTGACTTTTTTACTTACGTCAATTGATATAAAATTTACTCTTAAAAATTTGAGTTTGCTTATCATTTCTTATCTTTATTTAAGTTTATTATATCGGATACTGAACTGATGACTTACTGCTGGTTTGATACTAATAAGTATAGATCAATTTCTTTCTCACATTGGTACATTAATTTAAGTGCGGCGTTGTCATAATCACTATAAATTTCTAGATATCCTCGAGTCATATTTTTTGTAATATTATCTTTTAAATTTCCTGATTCTAAAGATAGAAGTACTTTTTTATAAAGTTTTAAAATAGTGTCTATATTATCTTCATTTTTAGTTTTTTTTAGTGCATTTAGCATGTTGATTATTTCATTTATTAAACAGATTAATTCTTTTTTATTCATACAATTATCCTTATCTCTAATTGCACATCCTGTAATTAACAAATATTTAAATTCTTTATTCCAAAAATCTTTTCTTACATATGTCATATTGTTTACCTTATTTATTCTATAGTTGGTTAAATTATTTTTTATTGACCATCAGTTAGTAGTAAAATGGTATTACTTCTTATTTTTTATTTAGAAAGGATTTTTAATTTTTGTATTGCATTTTCATTTCCTATGCTATTTATTCCCCAGATACATTTTACAGCAAGCGAATAATTATCATCAAAATCTAAATATTCTAGTTTCAAATTTGCTGCTAAATATAAAACATAAAAACTTGATGGGCTTCTATATTCTTTTAAAAGTCTAGCTAAGTCTTCATGCTTATAATGCCATTTCTCAATATAAATATACGGTGTTGATAAATTTAAATTTTCATTGATGCTCATGAATTTTTTAGTCTTTAATTAAATTTTAGCATAAATGTGTAACATAATATTCATTTTTTAGTATATTAGTAAAATCCACATTATACGGAATGTAATAAAAGGAAAGATGAAAGTTTTTCCAAATAATCAATGTTGTTAATTACCCAATATTTTTTATTTCTAGGTAGAATATTTTATCTAGATTACGCATGAAATCAGTAAACTCACCATTCCAATCATCTGGTACATACCTCTCTAGTGGTGTATTTCCTGGGTATGGATAACATGCACTTAACTTTTTTGAATCAAAATCAATAAATGCAATTGGAAATATATTATAAACTTCCCACCAAGAAGATGATTCCTTTATTCTATTCTGTATTACTTCTAGTTTTTTATTATCGAGCATAAAAGGAAAAAGGTTCTCAATAAAATCTCTTTTGTTTTTATCATTAATAACTAGAATACCAAATCTATCATCTGCATTATCTTCAGAACAAGTTATATTTTTATCGATAAAATCTTTATTCCATTTATATCTATCCATTATCCATATTTCTCTATCAGCTTGATACCAATTAATTATATTTTTATATTTTATTGCTACAATAACATCATCATCTGATAGAAAATGATTATTCTCTTCTGACATATAAATACCTTAAATTATTTTTATTTTATTTGAACTAAAGTTACCTAATAATCTGGTGCACTATCGGTATAAACCGAGGTGTTTTGTACCATCTGGTTGCCAAATCATAGGTAATCGACACGATGAACACTTTTATTTTTAAAGAGTGAATTGGCAGCGAAATAGGGTGATCATCAATCACTTTTTTTACTGCGTCGTACCCCAAAAGCATCATAAGTAGCAACTTAGTGCAATATGGCACGCACGTGAATAATAAGGTTATTATGATAGTTAATTATATCTACTACACCATCATATTTTAGATAAGTAATACCCAAGATTTAATCCTTTAAAATCCCCACTTCTTATATAGAAGTTACGGTTTATTATTTTACTAATTATTTTAAGAAATAGTTTGTTATTTTTACCGCAATATTTTTTTAAATCTAAAACTTCAGCAGGGCACTTCCTTATGACATAATAAATATAATTCATATATATGATGTTGGATATAAAAAGATTACACTTTGATTGATTTTCATTAAGACAATCTATTAGTGCGGAAAATATCTTTTTTTTATCACTATGGTACTGATTAACAAATAAGTTAGGGTGGGAATAATCTATATATACATCATCATACGGAAGTTTATATTCACATTTAGTATCAAGTAAAAAATCTATCGTTGCCAATTGAAACTGTTTTATAGTGTCTAGTTTTTCTTTATTACTATCACGAGAAAACTTAGATGCTACTATATGGACTGTCTTTATTAATTCTTTAACATCAGTAAATTTATCACTTTCAATGTTGAATAATAAAGTCTCTTCTCTAACTATAAAATATTTTGAAAATCTATCCCCAATTCCTAGCTCATAGATTAAATAATTAAAAAAATCAGACTTACTCTCATCTTCATCTAATACACCAGTAGCACTTAAATTAGATTTGAGTTGATTCACAAAATAAGTTACAAATATGTTTTTATTTTCATAGTAAGCGTTACTGTTTATTAAAAAAATAGAAGGTATAATTCTTAAAAAGGAGAAGAAAATATCATGATTTTTATACCCTCCTTGATAAATTTCTTTTTTTGCCTTTTCAAAATCAAATAAATCGCACCACCATGAAAGATATAAAGAATCATCATCATTCCTTAATGATAATAATTTTTCATAATCATCATCCCAATTGGAATAAATAAAATCACATTCATCCATTGGCAATGTCCTTGGGTTAAATAGCATCTTTAGCTTATAATTATATATTTCACTTATTGCGACTGATAATTCATTTTTATTTGGCACTTTATTCTTCCTTCTTCTTTAATTCATCTTTTCTGACATAATTTTTAATTTTTGACATGAAATTTATATGAGAACTAATCATATTTTTATTATAATTTAAAATTAAAGATAATATTAGTATTAGTCTTCTAATCCTAGTAGATTATATTTTTCTGTCATGTCTACATCTTTAGTGTTAATCCAATCAATTTTTTTTGATAGCTCTAACGGGTTTTTAGAAAAATCTTCTATTACTAAGAATGCTTTTTCTGGGGAGATACAAGATCCTATAAAGATGAGATCAAGTTGGCCATCCAAATCAATTAACTGATTCATTTTGCTTTTATCTCCTAAAGAGTAGAACCCTGAGCTACCATGGCTATAAAGTAATGAAAAACTTCCTTGTGCTACATTATGAGAATAAAATAAAGTGGAAATAATTTTTCCATTCTCAGAGAAATAACGATTAGCCAGAGTTGTGTGAGATTTAGTCCAAATATATTTATTTTCTCGATAGGATAGAAAAAAAAGACTATATCTTTCTAGGTGAAAGTTTTTAGAAATTTTCCCATCTGGATAGCTAAACTCAAAGTAATTCACGTTGACTCTCCTTTTAGTTTAAAATACAAACGAATTAGAAATACTTTTATTAGTCCGTTATAGTTAATTAGATATTAATTTTTTAATATCAACTCCTACCCATGATAGTTCTTCAGGTGTTGAGTGCTTATTTTCTGGTTTTAAACAACGTGGAGGTAACAATTTTTACCCACATAATAATATTGAAATGTATATTTTTGAATTATAGTCAATGACTCTTTGCTTTCGTAGCCAGTAATATCATAAATATTAGTATCTATAGTATTTTCTCATACATAATTGATACGTGACTCATAAATCATTACGCCATCTTCATTACAATGCTAATATTTTTTTGAATGATTTTTTATTTGGCCACCTAGTCTAACTTTACTTAAGCCATAGCAGGTGTGCCATTAGCATAAATTGGCGTTTCTTGCACCATCTGGTCGCCAGAGAACAAAATGAATTATAAATGATTTTTAAAAGACTATAAAATAGGCTTATTATTAAAAGGTTTGGTTGTAATAATGAAAGAAAAGATCAATAAATATTATACGATGTGATTAAGCTATAGAATGTGAAAGTTAATTATCATATTTATAGCTTGATTTTATTAAACGAGAAGTGCAGAGTAATATAATTATTTCATTTTTGTCAATGTTGTAAAGTTATTGAGGACCATTCCATTCTAGCTTGTTTTTTAAGTGTTCTGGAACAATGCTAAATAATTTTTTTATATCGTCTTGATGAGAATAATAATTTGCACATTCATCATTGTTGGTTTTTTCTAAATAGAATCTAGCTTGATTGTTCAGGAAATATATATCATTAGAGGTCATTTCCTCATTAGCAATAAACATTACTACATTATGTAACAGCTCTGCTTCATAATAACATGATTTATCAAAAGCCTTTCTAAAATAATGACGTGTTTGCACGTTCCTTATATAGGAAAGTGCTCTCCACAACATATTAGAATATATCTCAATTTTTTTCATAGTTAAAACCTTAATTTATCTAATAATCCGATAGGATCTGGTGAAATATATTGCCCTGTATCCTTATCATAGTAGCGAAAGCGATTGTAATACAAGCCACTTTCTTTATCTTCATATTGTCCAACAAAACGAAAATGACATTCGGTATATTCAGGGTCATTATCGGCATAATCATCGTGAGATTGCCAAAACGCCATTTGTCCCCAGGTATTTAACCGTCCTGCCCAACTAACAATGCCTTTTTCGCTAAAAATTTCGCGTGGCGTGCCTTGATGGTCAGTGACGACATAATGCAGTTTTCCACGTTGATAACGGGCTGTTGGAGTAATTTCACCGGGTTGATAGAGCCACTGAATTTGCGAATCATAAGCGGGTGTACCATCGGCATAAATCGGGGTTTCTTGCACCATCTGGTCGCCAGACCAAAGGTAATCAACACGCTGAACGCGTTTATTTTTAAAGGGTGAATTGGGCGGTGAAATAGGGCGATTATCGACCACCTTACTTTTATTGAGTCGTCGCCCAAAAGCATCGTAAGTGTAACGCCAGCATTCCCCTTCAGGGTTAAAACAGGCAATAAGTTGATTAAGCGTATTCCATTGGTAATACCACGTTTTTGTTCGAAAACCGTGTTGATGAACCACTTTTTGGGTTAATCGACCATTAATATCATAGTGATAATCTTGATAACCTTTGGCAGTGATACGGCGAGTGACACGGCCTTTTTGTTGCTGTTATCCAATAATCCAGTTACGGTGTAATGGCTAAAATTAGAAAAATAGGTTTGGCTTTGGCATAAAATTCTTGTCTGTTTATCCGCTCATAATAGAGTCGCCATAAATGGTTCTAACGGTATTGAATTTCATGTTCTATAAAACGTACTTCACGAATGATTAAGTTTTATCATTAGTATTATAAGAATTTATTCATGTAGTAGTTTATCACTCAAAATTTTTGAGTAACATATGGACTTGGGTATAACCATACATGAAAAGTTAATTTTATTTTTGCATATAATTAGAGTAATCGAGTTCTTAGTTTTTTAGTGAGTTCTTTAATATATTCAATATCACCGAGATATAAGTAACCATCTCCATGGTCAGGTAGTGATAACGTATTGTTTATAATGCTATTTAAAATTAATAGTTTTGATTTATTCATTTGAGTCTCATATATAAGATCAATATCTTTTTCTTTGTCAAGATCACTTTTTTTGATAAATTCCTCTATGCTTTTAATTGCCTCTTTTTTGTTTTTATATTTTTTTTTAAATTCAATGTTGAAATCTAAATCTCCTATAATAGTAAATTCAATAGATACTATATTGTCATCAAGATATATTGCTCTCTCAACTAAAGGGGGGGCTTTTAACTCTCTATTATCTATTATTTCTTTCATTTTTCACTTTTCCTTTCTATGGAACTATTATTATTCCTGCTTTGGTACCATTTTTAAATAAAATATTATAATGAGGATTTAAATCATGTAGTTTATTACTCGATTCATGTACAACATCAGACAAGGGATTTCTTATATTATATAAATCACCTCGATAAGTACTAACTGGTTGTTTCCATACATCACCAAATACTGTTCCACGATATAATTCACCTGATTTAGCGGGGAATAAATCTATATGAGGGCGAAGCTCTGGCATGTTATCTAATAATTGTCTTGCTTCTTCGACATTTCTAACTGTAACATCCTTACCTTCTCTAAGATTGGAAATATTTTTCCGTTGTGCTGAATTAAGTTTGAGTAGCTTATCACAATCCTCACCCGCCAACCCAAACGGATCAACCCACCCTGTTGGACAATACACATACCCATACGGATTAAAGCCACCTAATAATCCGATAGGGTCAGGTGAAATATATTGCCCAGTGTCCTTATCATAGTAGCGAAAGCGATTGTAATACAAGCCACTTTCTTTATCTTCATATTGTCCGGCAAATCGAAAATGACATTCGGTATATTCAGGGTCATTATCGGCATAATCATCATGAGATTGCCAAAACGCCATTTGTCCCCACGTATTTAACCGTCCTGCCCAACTGACAATGCCTTTTTCGCTAAAAATTTCGCGTGGCGTACCTTGATGGTCAGTGACGACATAATGCAGTTTTCCACGTTGATAACGTGCCGTTGGGGTAATTTCGCCGGGCTGATAGAGCCACTGAATTTGTGAATCATAAGCAGGGGTGCCATCAGCATAAACTGGCGTTTCTTGCACCATCTGGTCGCCAGACCACAGGTAATCAACACGCTGAACGCGTTTATTTTTAAAGGGAGAATTGGGCGGTGTAATAGGGCGATTATCGACCACCTTACTTTTACTGAGTCGTCGCCCAAAGGCATCGTAAGTGTAACGCCAGCATTCACCTTCAGGATTAAAACAGGCGACAAGTTGGTTAAGCGTATTCCATTGGTAATACCATGTTTTTGCTAGAAAACCGTGTTGATGAACCACTTTTTGGGTTAATCGACCATTAATGTCGTAATGGTAATCTTGGTAGCCTTTAGCGGTGATACGGCGAGTGACGCGGCCTTTTTGTTGCTGTTGTGCCAGTTGTAAAAAAGCACCATGCGCATCAGACGGAATAAACTGATGCTCTGTGATGTTCAGGTTGTTATCGTACTGAAACTTTTCACTTTGACGTTCAAACTGGTTGCTGTATTGGGTTTCAATAATTTGGTCGTTGGCGTTATAGCGGTATTGTGTGCGGTTCCAACGTGCATCATCGATATTGACCAGATTAAAAGCTTTATCGTATTGATAACCTCGATGAACATCGGTCGAAATGGGTGGTTGGAGCGGATTATCGTGTAATGATTGTAAAAAGGATTCTGTACCTCGTCCTGCACGTTGATGCGCTAATAATCCAGTAGCGGTGTAATGGCTGGAGTTGGCAAAACCGGCTTGGCTTTGACGTAAAAACTCTTGCCCCAGTGCGTTGTAGCTAAACTGCAAGGGTGCATGTTGATTGACTTGCAGTGAAGTCAGTTCATGAAGTTGACCGAAAACATAATGAAGTTCACGCTCACCAAAGCGGGTTTGGGTGAGAATATCGTGCTCCTCATCCCATTGATGCGTAATCTCTTGTCCGTTTATCCGTTCACAACATAAATGCCCTTGGTTGTCATACTCAAATTCCACCACCGAATCAGGATTGGTGGCACGAATAAGTTGCAAACGTTCATTGTATTGATAAGTGGTTGTAGAAAGGCACTTATGCTCAATATCATCGACAAGCCAAATGCTTTGTTTGGTAACTAATCCTGTCTCATCATAATGATAACGGAGTTCATGATTTATTTTCTACATTTATTATATTACAATTATTATCTATTAGAATGGACATAAAAATATCATAATAACTATGATTAATTGGACTAATTCGTTCTAGGAATTTTTTTAATTTTTTATCATTTTTAATATAAATATTTATTTTATTTCCGTTGGCTGTGAGATCGCCTAATAGATCATTAAATCCATAGAAATCTTTTCCAATATATCCTTTTCTTCCCCAAAATGCTTCGCCAAGCATACAGAAAAAATCAAGAATGTTATTTACGTTATCTAAATTAATGTGAGGGTTTAATATTATGTTTTTATTTAATGGTAATGTTTGTTGCCAATATAGGCATGAAGTTAACCATGTTTTTTTTGATTTTTCACATTTATTATTTTTCCAATAAAATATTTCATTTCCATTTGCCCATTCTTTTAAAATATTAGAAATAGCTAATGGTGGTAAATCAGTTGTTTTTATCGTTAATGATAAATTTTGACCTTCATTTAACTTGATTTCATTATCTAATAAATTACTATCAAACTCATAAATACATGTGTTATTTATATAAAATGATATGTTAATTATGTCATTTGTTTTTATTTTGATACTGTCGGAAATCTTTATTTCATCTGATTTAATTAGAAGAAAAAACATATTCTCATTATCAATATGGTTTAAGTCTAAGATATCAAGATTATATGCTGAGATAATTTTCATCCCATTAATACATATATAGTATTTTGTATGCTCCACTATGCTCGCCTTAAGTTAAATATTATTTGGTTGGCTTATGTCCTGGATATTTACCACCATCGGGATACCATGGGCTCGGAAATTTATAGACTTTTTCATAATCATGATTCAATACATATCCATATACTTTTTGACCATTTGGTAATGTCTGCTCAAGAATACGATGGTGAGGATCGACACCTTTTCCAGTATGAACAACTTGCCACTCTTTTGCACCAATCCAGAATTTATTGGTTTTTCCTTTCCTATCTTCTAAGGTTTTTTGAATACCTGTATTAGCATGTACTCTTGGTGTACCTTCGCCAGTAATAATTTTTTCATATTCTTGCCTAATACTTTTAGGTACTGGATTGAATGATGACAACTTAAGAAGCTTATCACAATCCTCACCCGCCAACCCAAACGGATCAACCCACCCAATAGGACAATGCACATACCCATACGGATTAAAGCCACCTAATAATCCGATAGGGTCAGGTGAAATATATTGCCCAGTGTCCTTATCATAGTAGCGAAAGCGATTGTAATACAAGCCACTTTCTTTATCTTCATATTGTCCGGCAAATCGAAAATGACATTCAGTGTATTCTGGGTCGTTATCGGCATAATCATCATGAGATTGCCAAAATGCCATTTGTCCCCAGGTATTTAACCGACCTGCCCAGCTGACAATGCCTTTTTCGCTAAAGATTTCGCGTGGTGTGCCTTGATGGTCAGTGACGACATAATGCAGTTTTCCACGTTGATAACGTGCCGTTGGGGTAATTTCGCCGGGTTGATAGAGCCACTGAATTTGCGAATCATAAGCCGGTGTACCATCAGCATAAATCGGGGTTTCTTGCACCATCTGGTCGCCAGACCACAGGTAATCGACACGCTGAATGCGTTTATTTTTAAAGGAAGGATCTAAAAATGAAGAAAGAGGATATTAGTGTATTTATTTTTATTTAGTTATTGAATTATGAATATTGTAGATAGAATATTAACACTCCCTTTTTTATTATAATACTTTTTGGTTTTTATTGTATATCTTGATTAATTATTATAAAGGCATTGTTAATACAATGCCTATTTTATAAATAAAAAATAAATTATTTATCTGAGAGCCAATCATTTTTAAATGAAATACTTTTCCATGATGCTGTTCTTTTTCTCTTTAGCCACTTTTCTAATTTTTCCCCATCTGGTTTCCCTGTTTTAGTATATTTCATTGGGATTAATAGTAATAAATTAACCTCTTCATTTTCAGGAATAGATATTTCTTTTTCTTGATGATCGAAAGAATAATCAACGGTAACGAGTGCATCGATTTCATCAGGCCAATGAAGGTGTTTCCATTGCTCATCATTTTTATCTAAAATAAAACCTTCTTTAATGACTTCACTTTTTTTATAATATTCAGAGAGTGAGGAAAGTAATTTCATTGGGAAATTATCTTTGTAATCACTTTGGAATATTGCCCGATTAATTGGCCAATTATAAGGCAAGCAGATTAAAAATTCAGTGTGAGGTAATCTTTTAAAATTGCCGAAGGTAAAAAATAATTTATGGTAATTACCATTTCCTACCCATGATGTCATTAACCTAATATTATCAGAACAATATTCATCAGTTAGAATAGGGCCAACATTTTTATAAATATGGGAGAGAATACCATCACCTTCAATGACGCCAGCTTGCATTTCTTCGAATGCTTTTCGTCCTCCCATTGATTGTAAATATTGAGCAACATCGGTATGCCCATAGGATATAGCGAGATCTAAAGCGGTACGATTGAAATTCATCTGTAGGCGGTTAATATCTGCGCCAGATTTGATAAGTAATTTGACAATGTCTAAATGACCACCACAGGATGCCTCAATTAATGGTGTTGTGATCCCTCGAGGATCTCCATCAACCCATGCTTTATTATTAAGCAAAAGAGTTAATATATTTATATATCCTTCAAATGCGACCTCAACAAGAGGTGTTAGATAGCTACTATCTATCACATTGGTATTGAAACCTTTATTTATTATGAAGTCACATAATAAATATTTACCTTCTTCTGAAAATCTATGTAATAGTGATTTATCAAATTTAATCTCAGATAAGTTTAAATCTTTTAGATATTCTGATAGTTTTTCTACATTTTCGTCTTTTATTATTTTATATATATCTATGTTATTTTCTTTCATAAAACTTACCTTTTATCATTTCTTTCCCTAAATCATTTAAAGCTTCCTCTACAGCATCTTTTCCTTGAGGTGCCGCAGTTATTATTTTTTCGTGAACATGTTGTGCCGCTTTTATTGTATGAGCACCACCACCATTTCTAGCCCAAGTGAAATTTCTTAAATCTGTATTTAGATCAATGCCATAGTATTTAAGAACATCTTGTGCTTGAAGTATATAATTTCGATTTTTTTTAGACCAATTTGAAGGTGCATTCTCTCTAACTTTATGGTGTCTATGTGGGTTTTTCATTCCGTCAGGTGCGGGCCCTAGTTTTTCTAGATCTTCTTTAGATAAACGGCATTTTTCCCAACCCCAAGGATCAACCCACACTAATCCATTGGGGGCATATTGATACAGATTTAACCCACCAGCTAACCCAATCGGGTCATGCTGGGTAAATCGACCAATATCAGGATCATAATAGCGAAAGGTATTATAGTGTAAACCTGTTTCCCTATCGAGATATTGCCCCTGAAAACGTAAGTTTTGATCACGATTTTGAGGATAATAATGAAACTCTCCTAATTCAATTTCTGTTTTACCCCAAGAGGTGAAGCGAGCTTGCCATTGAATATCACCGTTACCATCAACTAACGCATCAGGTGAACCATTAGGCTGGCAATGAAAATAAAAAACAGTTTGTTTATTTTTTAATGTATCAACGCGCGCTAAGGGAGAGTAACTGCCCACATCTTCATAGATATAGAGCATGTCAATGCCGTGTCGATATTCGCTTAATAATCGCAAGCCTTCCCATAAAAAGGTAGTCGTACCACAAGTGTGTGCTTTTAAAGGTAAGCGCTGTTGTGCCTGTGGTAGTTGTAGTGCAGGAAGATATTCGACAGTTTTATGTAAACGACGCCCTAATGGGTCGTAATCAAATTGGACAAAACACCGTTTTTCTTCTGGATTAACAGGATGATGAAGTACGGTTTTTAAACGGTGCTCAGCATTATAGGAATAAGTCCAAGAGCCAGTATCAGTGCGTTTCTCAATCGTCCTACCATAAATATCATATTGATAATAAATTCCTTGATATTCAGTAAGACGATTATGTTGGCAGGGGGTGGTTGCCCTTTCTTGTAATAAGTTTGCCGCAGCATCGTAATAATAAGTTTCAGGCGAATAACGATCACTTTGACGCAGTGTTAAGTTATCGGTCGCATCATATTGATAATGCTTCCAACCATAGGGTACTGTTTCTTCTTGTGTGGTGATTAAATTATGGCGTAAGTCATAATCCCAACGGGTTTCATTGATAGGGCGTATATATTGCCCCTGATGATATTGAGCTTGTCGAGTTAAACGGCCTAGGCGATCATAACTACGCCAATTGACCCTTTTTCCTTGAGTTCGACTAATTTCTCGATGCAAATTATCACGAGTAAATTCAGTAATGACCGTATCGTCAAGATTGATTTGTAGCGCATGCCCACTGCCATAATAAAGTGTTTTTAGTGCTTTTCCGTCAGGTAATATCGTGGATGTTTTATTACCTAATACATCATAGGTATAGTGAATTTTGCCGCTTAAAGTGTGTTCTTTAGTGAGTTGCCCTAATTTGTCGTACTCGAAATGGGCAAATTGTGAATAGGGTGATTTGCCTTGTGATGTAAAGCGAGCATGAGTCAGTTGCCCACTGAGAGTATATTGAAAATGGGTAATTCCATCAGGTGTTTGTTTTGCAATAAGTTGGCTTAATGCATTATAACGAGCAGAATGAGCAAAGGCTTGGGGGGTATTAGCTGCGAATATTTGTTGGATCACACGATCACACACATCATATTGGTACTCGGTTGCAACACCATCTAGGCCTATTTCAGAAAGTAGGCGGTTATTTTCACCCCAGATAAAGTGATAAGGCTCATTATTTTCATTGTATAACGAGAGTAATCGACCGCGTTCATCATAGTGACGTACGATGGAACCTTGTTTAGGATTAATGGACTTATAAAGTAATCCGTAATCATTCCATTGATAACGAGAGATAGAGCCATCAGCTTCTTTAAATTGATAAAGTCGTCCACAATTATCCCAATAAAATTGATGGCACCAACCTTCAGCGCGTGTAATTAACTGTGGGCGACCAGCAATATCATATTCGATATAAGAAGATCCGTGTTCAGCATCTTCAGTTTCAATAAGTTGGTAGCGAGAGTTATAGCGATAATGGGTGATTTTATTGGAGCAATCTTGGTAACGTGTCATTTGACCACGCACATTATAGCTTATATGAACCTTTCCATTGTTAGCATCAATTTGAGTTATAACTTGACCAAAAATATCTCGTTCAAATGTGGTTGTTTGGTTTAACGCATCAGTTTCAGCAATTATCCCATGATGAATATCGTAATGAAATGAAGTTTTACTACTATCAGGTAAAGTGATACTACTAATTAAGTCTCGAGTAGATAACCAAGATGTCAGTGTCGTCTTACCATGGGGATCTGTTTCTTCTGTTAAACACCCATTTTCATCATAGTGGTATTGCCATTGTTCATTTAATGGTGAAATGGTTTTGCTGAGTAACCCAAGCTCGTTCCATTTATATTGCCATGTATTATTTGCTTCATCGATATACTCTGTGACTAAAAATTGCTCATTCCAAATATGGGTATGTGATAGACCATTAATATGAGTGACTTTCGTGGTTTTGCTATCGATTTGATAATCAATAACACAGTGTTCACCTGCGTTTGTTTTATAGTCAACAACACGCCAATCATCAAATTTTTCCCATTGATAATCACAAACTAACCCTTGTGGTTTTGCATGTTGTATTAATAAATTGTGGTTGTTGTAGCGATATTCTCTGGTGATAATATTGCTAGCATCAATAACTTTGGTGAGTTGACCTTGTTTATTGTAATGGTACGTTGCTAAGCAAATATTTTCACTTTTATTATTTTGTTCATAAATATGGGTAATACGCTGAGAATGTAAAGGATCTTGGTATTGAAAAATAATCTGAAGCGATTCTGCTGTATCTGTGATTGAACTTAGCTTTTGTTGTTCATCATAGTGAAATAATAATCCATTACCGTATTCATCACTAATGGATAATAAAGAAAGTGTTGTACTATTTTCAGTTAAAGGACCAAATAAGCGCCAACAAGAGCCATCACTATCACCAAGAGTAAGATAGCCTTTTTCATTAGCTGCAATAATAAGACCTTCAGAAGGACTGAAATATTGAATTTCAGGCTCAATGGATGAAAAACGCAGCTCTCGTCCACCCATATCATGGTAACAATAGCCTTTATTTTCTCGTATAACACAGGTCTCAAACGTGGTACTCCAACCTTGTCCAAATAACCCATTATTTTTATTACGGCTATTATAAATTCTTTGCCAAATAAACGGATATCTCGATGGAAGAGTAAAGTCGAGTTCATCTTCATATAAAATCTTCGCCCCCGTTGCCGCATGAACAGGATTGAATACCGCACTGACAGCATTAGTTAACCTATCAATTCCCATCCCTATGCCTGACATCGCTAGCATACAAGGCATATTTTTGAAGATAGTCTTAGGTTTCCCTCTCAGCATTGAAGCTGCCATATACATCAATTCTAAACCGGGTAGTTTGCCACTTTTTATGGGACGAACAACAACATTCCCTCCTCCAATGGCGACATTAGTTGAAACAATTTCTGAAACTTTTGCTTCACACGTTGATCTGTCATTAGCACGTACTGCAGGTAGGTCGTTGATCGAGACTTTATCCGAACCTTCTGCCATATATTGTATTGGCGGATGTTTATCACAAAGGATACGGTCATTATCAGCTTCAGTAGTGGCACCTTTCGGGATATCAACGGTGGGTTGAATAAGTTCAGAAACGAAGGTTTTGCCTGTATTAAGCACCATACTGGCATAATCTAAAAAAGAATCATTTTTTTTTGCTGGAGGAATATTAGCCGTTTCTGTTTCTGTGAGTAAACGACCTGCAGCACGAGCGGCTCGTTTGTCGTTGATAAGAACATTATTTGAGCCTGTGGCAATTTTTCCTGCGGGTGAAGGCGGGAAAATTGCATTAGCAAAATTAGTACAGCCTTGGGAAATAGAATCTCCTAATTTACTTGCACTAATGATAGCTCCTGCAATAAAACCAGAAGCGATACAACTCCCACCAACAGCGGTCGCTACTGCGGCAGCTGATGCACTAACAAGCCCTAGCGCAGGGGCAGCAACTACAGCAATTGCGGCAACAGCAGCACCTGCGGCCGCATAAACAACACCTTCAGCAACAATAGAAACAATATCAGCCCACACACTAGTATGAATAATTTCATCATGCTCTCTGGCAGCGTTAGGAAGAGTCATAAAAGCATCCTTTCTTTTTTTATTTAATAATTAATCCGTTAGTACTATTGAATTTTTGAGTTTTACCCAATATTGTTCATCCTCATCATTAAAAGGTTGAGGAGATGTATAACTAAATAAAAGAATGCGATTATTATTTACTAATAAAATGGCAAGTTGACGTTGATAAAATTTACTACCACTACGTAAGAAAGAAATATTAGTTTCTAATGCCTCAATATAATTAGTTTCGTTAAGAGTAATAATATTAAAAGGAGATATTGTTATATTGGTGGCAACTTGTTTTAGTTGTTCACATTGTATTTTTAATTCTTCTTTAAATGTTTTTCCTTTAGATAATTCACTTCTTGCTACAATTAATGAACATTGTGAATGAGGTTCACGGAAAACATTCATACTAGAGTCTTTCCAAGTAGCGGAAGGTATAAGAAATTGTGCTTCATTGATTGTGTACATAGTGATTATTTCCCTTCACTTGAAAAAATATTGTCAATAGCGGTTTGTAAACTGGATTTATCACCAATACCATTAACAGAGACACAAGGTGATGGTGTACTTGGATTTAACCCTAAGACCCCTCCAACCGTGTTAATTTCCCCTCCATTATCAACGGTGATATTGAATGATTTTCCTTTTAAATTAATGGCACCAGAGGCGCTGAGTTCTAATACACTTTCTCCACATTCCAAACGAATGCATTCCCCAGAACCAATAAAATATTGCCCTACTGCTTGATCGGTACGGTATCCTCCGGTTAAAAGAGAGGAGTTGCCTTTTATGGCAATGTCTTGTTTTATAACAACTTTTGTGTTTTCAACGCCTTCAATAGTGTTACTTTCATTACCACCAACATTCTTGGTTTTATTTTGAAAAACAGTGAGAGATTGGTCATTTAAAACAGTGGTATTCATATCCTTCTGCGCATGAATAAAAATCTCCTGCTTACCACCCGCATCTTCAAAGCGCAGTTCGTTAAAACCATCCCCTTTATGGGTCTTGGTTTTGATTGTTGTACGGGTCATATTTTCAGGGAATTTCAGCGGAGGTGCGTTGCGACCGTTATAGGTGCCCCCTGTAATAATCGGTCTATCAATATCGCCATTAAGATAAGAGACAATCACCTCTTGCCCGATACGTGGTACAGCAGAGAAACCATAGCCATTGCCATTCCAACCCATTGCTACACGTACCCAGCACGAGGCACTGTGATCGGGCTTGCCATAGCGATCCCAATGAAAATAAACTTTTACGGCACCCACTTCGTTGACGTAAATTTCCTCACCCGGAGGACCTACCACCGTGGCAACTTCATCACCATCAGCCGTCGGTTTGTAATGATGTGGCGGTCGCCATTCTTGCGTACCAGGAATAAATTCGACGCTATTAGAAAGCTGTGTTCCTTCGCCTCCGCTATTATCTGCCAAGGGTTGCACGCCATGATGTGAAACTTGAATAACTTGCCAGTTATCATTCATCATTAAACTAGGGTGATTGCTCAGCGAGAAAATCTTGCCCGGCATTAAGGCAAAACAGTTGGTGCTAGCGCGTCCAACACGACTGCCGTTGCGCAGTTGTTCAAAACGAATGGCAGTGAAAGGGGCAGCTTGTGCATCTTCTTGAAAGCGTCCATAGCTTTCGAACACGCTATGTTGACCACCTTTTTCTAATTTGGCTTGATGCGCTAATGGGTAAGAAGGGCGGATAAAGTTATTGTCTTTTTGAATGGTTTCATCCACACAGAGATATTCGCCGTATTGCCATGTGGTCGCTGTGCTATCCGTAATATCGCTTTCAGCTTGCGGGTTATAGGTCAGGTGAATACCTGCTGTCATTCCCATATGTTCATCGCTATAAAACAGTTGGTTCTCTTCAAACCAAAAGTTAATCCCTTCTTCAAAGGCTAAACGGCACCAAAACGCATAGGCAGATTCCCGTTTTTGCGTGGTATAGGGGCGTTTTTGGTGTAAATCATCACGGTAAAATTTGCTGTCGGCTTTGATATGGGCTTCTTCTAACAGCGTTTTTAAAATCTCAGGCACTTTTTTATGCTGGAAAATACGGCTGTCTTGATTAAGCGTCATCACCCACATTTCAGGGCGAATATCGAAGTGATACCACGTTTTTACACCGTCGGTATTGCCTTGTACGGCACCGGCTAAGATCCCGCGTACAGTACGGATTTCTTTGCCATTACGCTTAACAGTTAATGAGGACGCCACACCCAATAGCGATTGAAAATCGATAAAAGGTAAAGTGGTGACTGCGCTAATTGACAGTGAAAATAAACGTGATAACCCTTCGTTTAAATTAAATTCAGTGACTTGAAAAGTGCTTTCCGGTAAGCCTGCAATTTGGCAAGTGAAGACTAAACCAGAAGGTGATGCCGCACCTAATAGCGAATCTAACAGTTGTGCATAGGCTTTATTTTTAGCCAACCCTTCAGAGAAGGTAAGTCCCGGTACATCGTCGTTATTTATTCCACCGGCAAAACCGCCACCGGGAATAAGCGATGAGGCTTGAGAGGCCATTGACGAGGCTTGAGAAAGTCCTTGTTGTGCCGTTTGAGCTGTAGCGAGGGCTTGCTGAGTAGAGGCCGAAAGTGTCGATGTTGCTTTAGCAATCGCTAGATCCTGCGCTTTATCGAGCGCCTTCTTTTTTAATCCACCAAGCTGAGAGGTGAGATTATTTTTTTTATCTTTCGCAAACATCATTCGCTCCAATATCCACTGAGCAAGCTACCGCTTGTTTTATCCATTAAGAAAATACAAAGAAACACCCACACACCTTGGTGTGCAGGTGAAAAGAAGGATTAACCTTCGAGAGGGGCGCGCCAGTCGTCAGAGCCAGACGTGCCTGCAACCGTGTGTTCCCAATCAATTTTGCGGTAAGACAGGGAGACTTCGATCAGTTGTGTGAAGTCTGATTTGGCCGGATCTTGGCAGTGTGGCATTTGGCAATCGATGTTGACGATAGTCGCATCGGTTAATGTGGTGGTGAAGAAATGCTCTTGTTTCCCTTCAACCGAAGTGCGATACCATTTTAAGGTCGTTTTTGGCAGCATTTCGCCTGAGGCTAATGCGTTATACAGCAGGGGAACGGCTTTATTTAACGCCACAGTGAAACGGAATGGTTTATGGGCACGTTGACCTGAAGGCTGACCCGATTGTGGATCTGTCGGTACAGTGACTACGTGAGAGAATGCTTGCACTAGCATTTCATCTTCGTGGCCTTGAACATAAATATTACCGACGGATTCCGCGGTAAATGCACCCGCAGTGATGTTACCTTGAGTTTTCCCTTCGATAGAGATATAGCATGGAGTTGGCATGGCAAGTCCTTAATTTACAGTGAATAATCGTTTCTCAACAAAATCATTTTGTTGAATTCCTTTCGATAAAAATCAGCCAGTGCGCACTGCGATTTGATAAGAGTAGCTTAAGTAATTTTGAAGGGAAGTAAAGAAAGGGGAGGAGAGAAAGGGTGTTGTATCCTCGTAGGATAAGTGACTTAGCGTAAAATAATTGTTCACACGATATTTACTGCTTTCGTTTCTTATAATAAGTGTATTTACTTATACAATTACCTTTCGTAAATGTCCGAAATCTCGCTAAAGCCAGTCTGTTCTAATGTACATGGATTTTTAATATGTAACAAAATGTGTATTTTGTTTCAAATTGTAACAGCGTTGATTTTAAAGGAGAAAAATAGACTTATTTTGTAAGATTGGTCTAAAAAAGATTTATTTTGCTATTGGTTTAAAAATGAACACTTAAAATTTAGTTATATAAAGAGATAAATATAATCTTAAGTAGGGTCATTTTAACTATCTCCTTATTTTCTTCCGAATCACCATCAAATAGCCAGTCTATTATTATGTTTCTTATCATTATTTCCTTTTTATGTACTCAATTTATTGTTTTAGTAACACTAGTAATTTTGTGGATTATTTGTTAATCAATTTATTTTATCCAGCTTGTTTATTTGTAAGTTGAATATGTAATCAACCTATATTTAACAAATGGTTTGTAGGTCTTTAATAGTGAAAAATTTCATGTTTTGATGAAAAAACCAAAAAAACAACTAGTTTTATATGCTTTCATTTTACTTAATGCGATTAAATAATCGATAAAAAACAAAATGATAATTAATTCCCTTCTTTGTATAAGTAAATTAAATAGTACGGATTTTTAAGAAAAAAATAGACGAAAAGATTTACAAATACTTTACTAATAGTTTACAAATGAAATAAGATATCGTTATTGTTTTAATGCTAATAATTCATTGAGTAAAAGGAACGTGTAAAATGGCGATATCTAGAAGAAAATTTATCATTGGTGGAACAGTAGTGGCTGTCGCTGCTGGTGCGGGTATTTTGACACCAATGTTAACTCGCGAAGGGCGCTTTGTTCCGGGTACGCCAAGACATGGCTTTGTTGAAGGTACTGAAGGTGCTTTACCAAAACAAGCTGATGTTGTTGTTATTGGTGCGGGTATTCTTGGTATTATGACAGCGATTAACCTTGTAGAACGTGGTTTATCTGTTGTGATTGTTGAGAAAGGTAACATCGCTGGTGAGCAATCTTCAAGATTCTATGGTCAGGCGATTAGCTATAAAATGCCTGATGAAACGTTCTTATTACACCATTTGGGCAAACATCGCTGGCGTGAAATGAACGCAAAAGTAGGCGTTGACACTACTTATCGTACACAAGGTCGCGTTGAAGTTCCTCTTGATGAAGAAGATTTAGTTAACGTAAGAAAATGGATTGATGAAAGAAGTAAGAATGTTGGCTCAGATATTCCATTTAGAACCAAAATTATTGAAGGTGCTGAATTAAATCAACGTCTTCGTGGCGCGACAACTGATTGGAAAATTGCTGGCTTTGAAGAAGATTCAGGTAGCTTCGATCCAGAAGTTGCAACCTTCGTTATGGCTGAATACGCTAAAAAAATGGGCGTTCGAATTTACACTCAATGTGCGGCTCGTGGCTTAGAAACACAAGCGGGTGTGATTTCTGATGTTGTAACAGAGAAAGGTGCAATTAAAACTTCTCAAGTTGTTGTTGCTGGTGGTGTTTGGTCACGCCTATTTATGCAAAATCTCAATGTTGATGTACCAACACTGCCTGCATATCAATCTCAACAGTTAATCAGTGGCTCACCAACAGCTCCGGGTGGTAACGTCGCTTTACCAGGAGGCATTTTCTTCCGTGAACAAGCTGATGGTACTTATGCAACCTCTCCTCGTGTTATTGTGGCGCCAGTAGTGAAAGAATCCTTCACTTACGGTTATAAATATCTGCCATTATTAGCTCTACCTGATTTCCCTGTGCATATTTCTTTAAATGAACAATTAATCAATTCATTTATGCAATCAACACATTGGAACTTAGATGAAGTTTCTCCGTTTGAACAGTTTAGAAATATGACTGCACTGCCAGATTTACCTGAGTTAAATGCTTCATTAGAAAAATTAAAAGCAGAATTCCCTGCCTTTAAAGAATCAAAATTAATTGATCAATGGAGTGGTGCAATGGCTATCGCACCAGATGAGAATCCAATTATTTCAGAAGTTAAAGAGTACCCAGGTTTAGTGATTAATACAGCAACAGGTTGGGGTATGACAGAAAGCCCAGTATCAGCAGAATTAACAGCTGATTTATTACTTGGTAAAAAACCTGTTTTAGATCCAAAACCATTTAGCCTTTATAGATTCTAATTAGGCTAAAATGCAAAAACCCTCTTAATAGAGGGTTTTTTATGTCCAAAAACTGAGTGTATTTTAATTCACAAAGGTTTTTTTAACACGAACAGAGATTTTAAAATAAGATATCCAGATAACAGCATGGAAGACACTTCTAATAATATCAAAAATATATTCAGACTCTACAGGAAGCTCGAATACTTTGTACATTAATAAAATCATGAATCCTTGTGATGCAATATTCGCTATCAGAAGGCTAATGTAAAGTGTGGGTGTTTTTTTACGTTTTTGAAAGAAAAAGATTGTGGTGATCGCAATAAGTACGAATAAGGCTAAATCTAAAGTAAATCCTAAGCCGATAAAATAGCGTCCCATGGTTGTGGTATAACTATAAATAGGAAAAACTTCAGTAAGTGTTTGATAGAGATTAAATAATCCTGTAATAAGCATAAACAATAAACTTAATGCAGGCAGAAAAAGCCACCCACCAATCTTTTTAAATGACTCTTTTTCACATTCGTCACAATACTCAGTATATTGTGGTATCTCTTTTTCACCACATTTAATGCAAGTCCATTTTTTCATGTTTATTTCCTATTTATTCTTAAATGTTAATAAATTCTAATCTATTTCAATTCAAAAACAATATATAAATGATTTTATAATGAATTAATTTGAAATTGCAAATAATACAGTAAATTTAACCACATAAAGGTAAATTTATTTCATTTTATATCTTTAAATATAGTCAAATTTATTTAACTAACTGGTGAAATAAATAACTTTTAATTAAAGTAATTAATGTTTAATGAAATTTAATCCCAGAGTAATAGTATTGAGCTAATGCTTTGTTTATATACCATTTTTTCTTTTTTAGCTAAAATAATGGAAATAGGATAATTAATGATTGGTTTTATTTTGTTTCTTATCTATATGTTAATAAAAATAGAGCAACATGTTTTGTAATTTATGTTATTTATATATTGCTAATAATCATTGAAATGACAAAAAATTATTCTGTGTTAATAATTAAAATCTAAGTTAACTTGTTGTATTTAATATCTATATTTGTTTTGGCATATAATACTATGGTATTACTCTAAATTCGATGTTGATTAAAATAATATATAGAAATGTAAATTATTTTAAATTTTAAATATCGGAATAACCTTATTAACAGCATTAATAATAATAAGTAATGTTACGGTTATTCAACAACTAATGATTAAGTATTTTCAGTTTATGGTTTGATGGTTTATAAACTATAATTCGGTGTTTTATCGATGTAATCATCTAATAAAAGAAGGAGAGTAAAGGGATGATTAACACCAAAGTTGGGAATAGAATAAAGATGATAAGAAGACAATTGAAAATAACAGAAAATGAGATGTCTGAAAGGTTGGGAATAAGTATGCTACATTATTCTCAATTAGAAGATGGGCATTTAAAAATAACAGTAGATCAATTGATTACTATTTCTTATATACTTGGTGTCACACCTCAAAGTCTTATCTTAGAGGCAAAGAAAACAGATTTTATGGTTTTTGAGGACAAGCAATCGATAACGCAGCCAAGTGAGATAGTTATATTTAGAAAAAAGAAAGTCGTTTAAATGTCGTGTTGGAATATCATTTGTTGATATTGAGTTCTGATAAATATATTGAGTTATTTTTTAGTTGCTTTAATTAAAATTCTATTTCTCAAAACTCAATAAATAATAGCACAAAAGCCATCTTATTATAGGATGGCTTTTGTGTATTTAATGGCAGGATGTTGTACCTGTTATATGATTTATAGCACCGTTTCTAATCAACAGTCTCTGCATATCTTTAAGATTATTTTGGCAAGCATAGCTCAATGCACTGTGATTATAAGAGAATAATGATTTATCTTGTGTTGTAGTAACAAGATTAACATCTGCACCTTTAGAAATAAGGTATTTTACGGTTTCAAGACGATTATTGCTGGCTGCAATCATAATTAATGTTTCACCATCGCTTTCTACTCTTTGGTTATTGAGCTCGATATCGCTTCTCATTAGGTCGTGAATTTTTTTTACCACATTGACGTTATTTCCTAAGACTGCTGATTTAAAGACATTATAAACATCACCTCTATCCGTCGCCCAAAGGCTTGCACCTTGAGAGATGAGGTAATCTACCATCTCTTCATCACCAATAAACGCAGCCCATCCTAGTGCTGTTTGCTCTAAGCTTCCCGTGTCTTTTGCTTCAATATTTTGACCATTGGCGAGCATCTTTTTGACTTCATTTAAATCACCATGTTTTACAGCATCAAACCATAGTGCATTTCTGCCTGTACTTGGTGAAGTATAGAATACCCGATGTGGTAAACGTGATTTATTAGCCAACTCAATCATATCAGAATAATTTGATTTAAAAGATTGATACTCGGGTGGATTATTTTCATTAATAATCAATGCTTGTGCGCCAAAAGAAATCAATGACAATGAAATAACAAACATTTTTATATTCATTTAAACACCTTACAATCTAAATAATTAACAAAACTTATTACAATTAGTTTATTAAAAATTAATATTTATTAGTGTTGATAATTGAAACAGAATGTAATTAAGGTGTGTTTTAGTAATACGTATTTGTAATAAAGATAAATCTTATTAATTGATTTGTTTCTTTAGTGATTTAAAATACGTATTTTTACTTGTATTTTGTTGAATATAATGAGAATTATTCATTTTTAGTCATTATGTGATAATTTAATTGTGTCATGCACTGATGGTTTAATACTGTAATTTTATTATTATCTTCTTTTTTAGTTATTAATTTAAAAGCTATTTTGTAATAACTCGTTACTTTTTAATGAATATTTCTATCAGTATTAAAAATAGTGCAATTATGATTAATTTTTAACTTTTCAATATTTAATTTAATGATAGGTTATTTTGTCGATTTTATAGTCTTTTTCATCTATTGTTATTTTTGATTTTAATGTTGAATTATTGTTTTTAATTATAAATTCTTCATTTGATCTATAATTTGTTTCTGATTGAGAACCAGTAAAACTTATATTTAAACTAAAATTATTTTTTTTACTGAAAATATAGAGATTAGCAGAGGATAGTTTATAATCAGGATAGCGAATATCTCTTTTCTCATAATCAACTAATGGTAATTTGTTTTCTTTATTGTTCATGATTAAATATATTTCTGATTCTATTACCTTATTTTTATCATTTTGATATACAAGGTCTAATAAAATTTTGTATTCATTCTCATCAGGAAATGTAAAGTTTATTGAACCAATATTAGTTTTAGAAGATAAAATATCTTCTTGATTTAGTGTAATATCTGCAACTTTTATTGGTCTTGGCTGATTATTATAATAATTAATAACAGGTTCTGATCGAGTATTGTTAGATGGGCTTATTCTTTCATCTTCAGAGTCAAAAATTATTTTAATAAAATCTATAGGGCCAACAAAGATAGCTCCTCCATAAGGTGAACCCATAATACAACCACTTAATAAACTAACAATGGTAATAAGGATTAAGTTCCTTATAAAATACATATTTTTTCCTTATTTAGAACGTAATAACGAATATCGATTTAATAGTTGTTTAAAATGGTTATCTATTTGTTGATATTCATAGTCTGAAATTGCATTTTGTGTTGGTTGCTTTTCAAGTAAGCGTAACTCTTCCTCTAAAGGCTTAGCTTGGTTGAAATGTTGGCGAGCTTTAAAAATAATCGATTTTAATTCAGAGCCTGTTATGTAATTTTTAGGATTACCATCAAAGCTATCTAGCCTTTGGCTTAATCCGTCGAGTTCAGCCATCCCTTTAGACCATTGATTGAGTTGTTCATCCGTGGTGGCATTTATTTTTAGATTATTTCTCCAAAGCTGCGTAAATGATAAAAGCTCTGGATTATCTTCATACTGCTCACTTAAATAACTGATTACTTCAAGTCCATAACTCTGTGCCCATGTGGGAGAAAGTAACGCGAGTTCATCTAAACGTTGTTGTATCACATCAATCTGCTCAGAATTGAGTGTTTTTGTTATATTTCTACCATTTGCAGTTTGTTGTTCAATAAGAGAGCCTGCGTGGGCATTAATGGTTGGAATATAAGGAAAAGCATCTGTTAGATTGTTATTTTTTAATTCAGATAACCAAAAATAGAATAGGATAACGAAAAACAAACTACTGGTTAGTGTGCCAATTAAAATCCCTCGCCATAGCTCCTGTCGATATGTCTTTTTTATGGGAGGTTGTAATGAGATGGAAGAGGATATATAGGTTTTGGGTGGTGTAATACCTTTATTAATGTTTTTGGGCGTAGGTGATGTAGATAAAGTCGTATCGATAATTTGTGGTGAGATCTTTTCTTCTTTATTGAGAGTAGAGGATAGTTCAGGAGCGTTAAAATTATTATCTAATGTGTCTGCATTCTCTAATTGCCGCGCTTGAGCAATAACTAAGTTTTCTAAATAATCAAATTGAACGAGATGTTTAATTTCTAAAGTTTGAAGGTGATGATTGATATTCTTTAATAATTCTTCAATTTGATAAAGGATAGATAAGTCGGAATAAACAAAAGTTGTACCACGAATACCAGAGACTAGCTGTTGGCTTAAGGATGAAAGAATATTGATACGAGTATGTGTTTGCACTGGCCATAATGTTTGCCAATGTTGAGTCAATATATTATGAATAAGGTAAAGACCTTCATTTAGGCCATCAAGTCCAGCTTGATATTGACGACATATGACAAACCAAGAAGCGGTTTGAAGATCGACACCATTTTGATTAAATAAAGCGATACACAATTCATGGACATACTGCCAATTAATATCTGGGCGAGCTGGATGAAATCGTTTATCAAGTTCTTCTTTAATAGCAAGAAATTGATTAAATACACGAGGATCACCTCCAATTGAAAGTGAATCTAAGTAAGAATTCATAGTTGCCTCAAGTTAATTTAAGGTCTCAATAATATAAAAATAAATCTAAATAAAGAAAAAGTAAGAATAAATAGAAAGAAATAACATCATGATAAATAAAATTGTTTTTTTAAATGATGGAGAAATATTCTTCCATCAGGTGAAAACTCAGTACCATAACGTATAAGCCCTCTTTCATGTAATTCAATATCTAAAGAATAACACAATTTTCCAAATTCATTTTCAGGTAATATACCTAGTGTTACTGATTTTATTCTAGGTTCATATTTTAGTAATGTTGTTGATAATATAGACATTACCTTATGTGAGCTTCCAGGTAGCCCTTGAATTATTTTGCTCATATCAGGTAAACCATAATCAGGCAGATGTTTTAATGTTCCTGCTCGTGAATTTAATATTCGACGAATATTATCCATAACAGAAAGAATAACCTGATCTTCTTCTGATATAGAATCAACAGGTAGCCCACCTGAAAAATAACCCGTTAGCATTTCATAAAGAGATGGTTGTGGCATCGTTATTTTTTATCCAAAGATTGTAATGTAAGTGTATTTTCAGCAAGTTCAATTTTACGTGCTTTATCAGGATCGAGTTCATTTTTAGGAATAACAATTCGCCAGTTATTTTTAGCTTCATCTGGTGTGTGAAACATCGTGGCAATAGCGACAAATTCGGTTTCTTTCTCCATTGGCATATCTAAAGAAATAGATTCACCTGGTCGAATGCGTAAATCTTTTTGTGCTAATAAAGAGGATTTTAAAACATCGTTATTTTGATTAAATAGTGAGAGGTAATCACTATCATTAAAAGTATCTGCTGACTTTAGTTGGAATACTCGAACAATAACAGAAAGTGACGAACCATTATCATCGGTATTAAGTGCTTCTCTCGCAGTAAAATCTAAATGCAATATTTTGATTTGTTTATAAAAAATAGACTTAGTTAAAGAGACTGTACCATCACTGATGGTTTGAGTTAAACCGCAACCCGCGATTGCAAATGTTGCTATAAATAACAGTGCTAATCGGTGGGCACGAGAAAAAAATGTTTGTGATTTAAAATTGATAATTGCCATATTGATCACTTTTATAATGTTGAGTGCGAGGGGTTAGATATTGGTAAAAGCCAAGTCCAATGGTGATAAAAGACGCGGTTAGTGTTTCAATTTGGTTGTGAGGTCGCATGACGGCGGTTCTACCTAATTGCACACCTTGGTTTTTAGAGGTGCTCAATGTTGCATCAGGTAATAAGTTTCGAGGTAATGTTAAACGGAGCCGCGCATTAACTCTTGAGCCTAAATAAACACGAAGCAGTGCCATAAAGTCTTGATAAATACTGCCATCAGGTAACCAGCCTTTTGCTTCTTCCTTATTTTCAGTGTGTAGTTTTATTAATACTTGGCTATTTACATCAATAGCATAGCGACCTAAAACGGGCTTGTTTTCTAATGTTATCGGTTGTAAGCACGATATGATTGTGGGGGTATCTAGTGCAATTCTTCGAGGATCATGAGGCGCAATACTGACTTTCGTCGATGGTGCTAATAATTTTACTAATGCGCTAATGCCTTCGGCTGTACGTGTTGGTAAACGCAAGATCCCTAACAGTGCTAAAAATCGAGATAGGGGGGATTGCACATGATTTGCACAGCCCGGAATACCTAAACCAATTAAGCCATAAAGATATTGTGATGTTTTATCTGATCCGCCTTCCCCAAAGGTGGCGGGATAAGAGTATTTGCGCCAGATCCGATAAAACTGAGTCGTCAGGCGATGGTTAAAGATATCTAAAAAATCAGTGAGTGAATCCGTACCATCTCGGTATTGTGCAATATCGTCAAGGTAAGATGTTGGAAGTGGTGATGTGATACCATAAAGCCCCAAAAAGGTAGTATGTAAGCTTGGTATTGTGCTTTTTCGGTATTTATCTAGAGGATCAGTTCCTTTGAGTTCTGTCGCAGGAAAGCCCATACCACGATGTGGTCGAAAGCGAATAGGATCGGTTTTTGGATCATGAGAACTTCCTAATTCAGGTAATTCGGGGCTGGTTTTTTCAAGTAATTGACAAAAGCGATAGAAATTCACATAAGGTAATTTTTCGCCTAACGCCTGAATTAACGGGGTAGCTGTGGGTTGTGGCTTTCTTTCCATTGAATTCGTTTTCCTGTTGGCAAGATAATCAGTGTTAATTGATTAAAAAGATGAACATCGGCATAAAGTGCAAAAAAGCGGTTAAGCATTTCACCAAATAAATGAATATCACCTTCACCATTAAAACCATTGCTATCAATCGTGACTTCGATATCAATACCTCGTTGTAAAAAACCTTTTTCAAAGCGTTCAATTAAATGATGTTCAACATGAATAATGGCGTCGAGTTTTCGATGGTTCATATCATCATCTCGCCAATCATAAAGTGCGAGAGTGCCTCGTAGTACTTCAGCATTATCCATCATGTTAAGAAAGCTTGAACCTAAATGACTCAACACTCGCCAGTGGAAACGATCTTCTGAAGGAGGATAAAGAGGAAGTGTTGGCTTACATAAATTACATACAGTGAGTGGGATTTGTAAGGTTTGTTCTGTTCTATCAAGTAAGGTACTTTGCAGTGCTTTGCGCGGTAATTGCCCATTAGTACCCGTGAGTTGTAATGAAAGGGTTTCTGTCTGAGTTGCTAAAACAATCTCTTGTTTTTCTCCTCCTAATATAAGCCAAGTATCATGAAGCCCCGTAACACCACGCTTTACTCTGGTATGATAATAACGTTCAGGTGCATTATGCCGTAACATGCCTCCACGATGGCGAAAGCTGGTAAATGGTACATAAATCGCTTCATTTGTACGTTGAGAGCCATGTACGCTATCAACACTATAGATTTCAGTGTGTCCATCTTGAACACGACGCGGTCGTAATAAATATTCGCTTTCTAATCCATTAACAGTGAGTGGATCAGCTTCTATATTGAAAAGGTTAATAACCGGTACGCAATGTAAACGGATATTTTCTTCATTTAATGTAAGAGAGTTATCCCATAATGTATTGAGAACAAGATCTAATTCAAACTCAGATGTTTCTTCAGGAAAATGAATATCATCTAATCCATTAAGTGAAACAAACATAAACTTTTCACGGAAAGAAAAGTATTCAAGTAATAATTGATAACCACTAAATGTGGTATCTCCTTTAGGCCAAAGAGTGTCTGTATCCTGAAATCCTCCCGGTGAAAAATAGAGAGGGATTGCTATTCTATCTTTTGATTGAGGAAGTTTTAGATAAGTTTTTGCAACTTGTTTAGTTAATGCCAAATGCAGTGCATTGGTTGTCGGAATATCGCCAGATAAATAAAATGAGAGTTTATGAAGGCTAATTTCAGACCAATTAATCATTTCACTGCATTTAAATCTCAGTCGAATAATTGAACGACCATCGGGCTCAGTCGTTAAATTTACAGCGACAATTTTTATTGGATTGAGCGTTAAATCTTGAGTTGTTCGATAATGACAAATCGTTTTTTTAGGACCAATAGGGCGAGAAAGAACCTCAAATTGAGCAGGGATCTTATCTGCTATTTTCATTTTTTGAATATCTGGAGCCAATTCAACAATTGATAGTGAAGGGATTGTTTGTAAATAGTGAGGCCATAATAAGCTGACAAGACCTTCTGTTAATTCAGGCAAATCATCATCAATTTTTTGTCTTAATTGCCCCATTGAGAAAGCAAAGCCTTCAAATAAGCGCTCAACAAAAGGATCGGGCGTACCTGCTTTATCTAAATCGAGCATCGCAGCTCTATCGGGGTGTGCTTGTGCAAACTCTTTTGCAGCTTCTCTAAGATAGCGCATTTCTGCATCAAAATAGCGAAGGGTTAAATCATCCATTAATTTGATACCTTGATTTGTCGAGTAAAAGATTAAGAATATAAAATCGCAGAGCGAACGGGATCGATAGCGGTTAATTCACTGAGTAACAGTTCCATTTGTTGTTCTATGTGGGGTTTATCTGAGGTGTTACGTTGGATTTTTGCTCGGTAAAGATGAAGTTGTCGTGCTTTCACTTCAAAAATATAGTTAGGCTCCCATTGTGTTAATGACATTGAAAGCGCTTTTTTATCGAGTTCTCGTAATAAGTTTAATGCCAGATCGTGACGAGCAAATTGTTCTGCTACTCGCGCCATAACGAGGTTTAATAACCATTTTTGTCTTGAAGTGCTGATATCAGGACGGTGTTGTAGCCATTTTAGTGCAACCTCTATACCTTCATTATCCGCTTGTGTGATAGCCTCAGTTTCTAATGCCAATATCGGTTCATCTTCAGATTGGTGAGAGTAACTATTTGATAACCCTTGCATAGCATCAAAGTTTTCTTCCATAACATGTTGTTTTATCCAACTTAATGTCACTTCATCGGCAAAGGGCGTACCGTCTTCCCATGATAATTTTTCTAAATCAGGAAGGCGGGTAAGAAACTGTTTTAAATCGTTTTTTATAATGTCAGACCATGCATTCCAAGGAGCAGGTGATTTACTGAGTGCTTGATAGAGATACCATTGCACATCTAACCAAAAATGGTTAACACCTTCTGCAAAAAGCTTATCAGCTTGTTCTGCAAGTTCACCCCAACTTTGTTGTAAATAGAGACGTTTAAGCTGTGCTCTGGCGTCAGTTCTTGGCGGGGAAAGGCGAGTACAACCTTGCTGATCTTGTGGGGGAAGTTGATGAAGCGTATCCCATCTCACTACTTTCATTAATCTATGTCCTGCTAACCAGCCGCTAGGTTGATTGCGTAAGTAGTTAGCAAGCATTTTAGATTGATCTAATAATTCACGACCTGACTGTATTGTTTCTATTGGTGTGCTTTGTGATAAAGAAGAAGACGTTGAAGCCGAGTTATAAGTGGATTCATTTTTGCTGATATTTTGTGGTACTAATGAGCTTGTGCCACCAGATTGAGCAAGGCGTTTTTCGAGTGCTTGATGTAATCCTGCAAGCTGTGGTCTTTCAGCTTCATTCCATGTTTCAAGCTCCGCTTCAATAGTGGCTAATAAGGCGATAATACGAGAAAACTCATGATGATCGACTTCAGGATAAAGCGATAAGCTATCTAAAACGCGTTGCCCTGATAACCACTCTAAAGCAGATTTTCTACTCGTGGCTCGGCTAGGTAATAGCGTGTCGTGATAGCGAATAAGCAACCCACTTAAAAGCCCTAAAGAATCGGCAAGTCCGTGTTCACCTTCTTTGTGTAAGCGTGCCCAAATATAATAAGTCACCACGCGCACATCTTTGCAGGAATTGAGCAGTAATTTTTCAGCAAGTAAACAAATCAGTTCAGTATCAGCGCCAGAGAGTTTGTTGACTTCTTCTTTCATTCGCTCAAAGTCATCTTCATAACTGGGATCATCACCCACAGGTTGATTAGGGGTAATCGGTAATAACCAACGATCCCATAAAGCGATTTGTTGTTGAGCAAGTTGTTGCACTTTGTTTGTATCATCAGCAAAACATGATGAAATTAAGGTATCCAATAAGGACATAGTGAGCGTATTTCCTTTTGAGATAATAGAGAATGTGATTTTTATTTAATCTAAAAAAATCTTTTCTGGTAAAACAAAATTGCGCAATTGCAAGAGTACGATTGGACCCTCGCCCATTTCAGTTCTTAAGGTATAGTTTAGCGATTGCCCATTTAAGGTTTTCCAACTGACAGAGTAACTACTGGTGCTACCGGCATAAGGGGCAATTTTGGCATCTTCCAATAAACGAATAATGCCCCAGACGCCGCGATAATCACCATAAATACGTGTACCTGTATTGGTGGTGATCCAACTGAGTGATGCACCAGAGGCAACGGTATCTGCCGGCCAAACAAAGCGTTGCCATTGAGGTTGTTGGTTATCATAGATAAGAGATTGTTTATCTATCATTAGGTGGGTTTGCATAATGTCAGGTGATGTACCTGGGCGTAACTCAAAGTAAAGACGCGCTTCACCATTCGCAAAAACCACATCCCCTAAGTAGCTTAGTTTATCTAAGGCTTTTAAGAACTCAGGGTTAAAGGTTAAGCCTTGTGCATTGGTGGTATCGGGTACCCAGTGTGTACCTTCTTTATGCAAAACACCGTTAAGGTGAGTTTCAAGGAAGCGCTGAATACGACCATTATCAGGGCGTAGATATTGCGCCATTAAAGGTAATGAGATTTCACTTTGCGTATTTTTGAGTGGATAGCGACCACCAAATGCCATATTCCAGTCATTAACAACGGCATTTCGCCATTGAGTGTTAATACCTTGCGAAGTGGGCGCTAATAACTGTTGCCATGCTTGAGACATGGGTTGCACAAGCAATGTATCACCAAAGCTATTCCACTCTTGCCCAAAGCTTGCTGCAATCAAACTGCCGTAATCTCGAGTTTCTGATAAATCGACGGTTTTTCCTTCAAAAACACTTCGAGCCAATGCTTGAGACATGGCTTGTGGATCGGGGGCATTAACAACTTGTTGAAGTTTTAAGCGAACTCTAGTCACGCGTGTGAGGTAGGCTTGTAGGCTTAACGCATCACTGTTTTGCGCTGAAGATTGAGGATCGGTAAAGGCCAGTATTGGCGCAAAAACAGGCTCTAGAGGGCCGGTGAATTCTGCTTTTTGACTAATAACCGGTTGTTGTTCTTTGTTTAATAAATCTTTGGCTGAGTTAACAAAAGAGTCTGCTAGTTTTTCTTGTTGGCGACCTGTTTTACCTTGATAAGAAAGTGTATTCATTAAGGCAATAATAGGGGATTGTCTGACGTCGCTCATTAAAGTGAGTTGATCAATGGTATCGGAGAGACTTTGTGTTTCTCGCCACTGCAACCCATTGAGGAAGCTTAACCAACTGCCTGAAAAATCATTAAAATAGCGTTCTGTGAGATTTTGCTGGAGCTTTTCTGGTGAGATATCAATATCGGTCTCTTTTTGTGTGTCACTTAATACCCAATCTATTTCTTCGCGTCTCTCATGAACGGCTTTTTTAATCGCCGGTTCAATCGATTCTTCCCATGCTTTACGTGTAAAAATACCGGGTACCGTATCTGCTGAACTTAATAAGAAACTGACATCCGTATCACCAGTCATATCATCTAACGTCATATCCGCAAAGTTATGCTGTGCTTGTTGTAAGATTTTTTGGTACAGCGCAGACTCGCCATTACGTTGGCCAATTTGGCGAATAAGAATAGTTCGGCTTCCGGCAACTAACGTACGATTAGGCTTGATTGTCCATTCATTGTGATAAGGTAATTGAGAGGCATAGAAGGTTAATAATTCCGTTCCTAATGTTTGCCATTCTCCCTCTTTTAATCCGTTATATTCAGGCCAAATACTTAATGCACTTTCAGTGAAGAATGCAGGGTCAATACGGGAAGGATCACCCATCATCAAATAGGCTTTTAAGACTTGATATGCGGATTGAGCGCCTTCAATTCGTTCTGCACTTTCAGGCGGAAATTGCATAAACGCGTGAAGATAATTTTCAAGATGTTGTTGGGTTGAATCACGTAATAACGGCAACATGGATTGGCTATAAACCGGCCATAGATGACTAAGCAATGCGTTATTACTGCTTAATCCAAATCGTAACCAAAATGGAACAGAAGTTTTCTCTCGATAGCTTAATAAACCGAGTGTTTGTTGTAAGCCATATTGTGCCTGTAGGCGGGCAAATTCAGATTGATGATTGTCTGTTGCTAACTGCGCTTGTTGCTGGCTTTGGGTAATTAATTGGCGATTCATAAAATAAGAAACTACCATTCCAATTCCCCACAGCGTCATGGCAGTTGCGACGGTATATTGCAAAATACGTTTGGAGTTTAGACCTAAAGGCGATGCTTTTAACTGATAGGGCAGTTGTGAATTTGCGGTAATTAACGCTTTCCAATGGGGATTTGATGTCCACTGATTATTCTTTGATGAAGTTACAGACACATTCTCATAAATAGGTGTACTAAAGAGTACGCCAGCGAACGGCAACGAGTGATAACCCGATAAAAGCGGAGTCAAGTTATTGGCGAGTTTTTCACATCCTTCATGTTGAAGAAAACGCGCTAATGCTAGTAGGTAAGTGTGTGTTGGGTTATGCAAGACAGCGTGTGTGCCTTGTTCCATTAATGCGGGTAAAAGCGTTTTTAAGTCATTAGAAAGTATTTCAGACGTCGCTTTTAAAGGTGCTGAATAAAGGACTGTGGGGGCTTCATTTGTTGTTATTTCACCGTTATTACTGATATTCCAAAGCCAAATGGGGGCTTGCCAGCGTAATTGACGAAATAGCTGGTGGAAATAACGGCTAGCTGTATCTGTATTGGTCGGATTTAAGTGATTAAATAAGGAATGACCAAGCGGTTGTTGCGATAAGTTATTCTCTGACACCCAAATAACCGCATCGAGCGGACGACGTCGGCGCAGTTGTTTTAAATCTTGAATTAAATTTTCATCAATACTTTGATGGATATCGCCACCATAGATAAGCAATGTTCCATTGTTTTCTTGCCAGATATCCGTTGTTAGATTAGGAGTGAGTTTTTCTATAGAAGTCGAGGTGCCGATGAGGAGTTGGATTGATAATTTTGACTTGTAAGTGAATGAGTAATTTTCTTTTATATATTTATTCCAATCATTTACTCTGTCATTTAATTTATTTAATTTATTTTCTTTATCATTATCTTCAATATCCATAATTATATTGGGTTTAAAGTAACGAGAAAGGAAAAAAAGTACAACTAAAGAGAAAATAACAGAACCAATCATTAAGTACGATTGAGTTGCTGTTATGGATGTTTTATTGAAAATAATAAATAAAAACACAATTGTAGCTAATGAAATTATTGAAATAATGACAAAGAGTGAAAGATAGCGTGTTATTTTTGATTTCATTATAAATTCCATTTTTTGTTAAGCGTTTTTAAAAAATGAATTTTCCAGTAAAAATTAATATAAATTTTTTTAATTACACTAATTATTATGATAGTAAAAAGAAAGGAGGCTGACGTAATTATTATTCTTTCACTGTTAAATTCGATGTGGTCAATTATGTTATTAAAAATGACAGAAGTAAGAGCAAAAAAACTAACCAGAAGCGTACCTAGTGGAAATGATGGTTTTGGTATATTCAAGTAATGATTGTCAATGTGTGATTTTTGAACTCCTATTGTTTGGCAGTAATAGTTTTTATCTAATTTATAAAATAAAATCTGACTAGTATCTTTAAATTTTGATAAGTAAATGAGTGCCAATAAATGATATATAGATAATTCTTTATAATTATCTATATATTCATTAAAAAAGTAACCTTGAGTATAGGTTTCTAAAGATAATTGATAACTGTTTTCGCTTCTTAATTTCAATATGATATTATTTGAATTTTCCTTTTCAATATCAATGAAATTAACTTGTTTTATATCTTTATTCTGTTGTTGTTGGATTAATGACATTGTTTTAATATTTTCATCTATATTTTCCATTTTAAATGGCATTGGATGAAAAAGTGTCAAAAATTCTTTTTCTTTACTAGAGGAGAGTATAATTAAACTTGAAAATTCATTTTTTTCATTAGTGTTTAATGCATAATAATTTATTGAGAAAATAAGTGTGATTGATTTTTTATTTTTAATTACATTAAATTGATTGTCGTAATTTGGTTTGGCTTGAAAGATGATTTCATAATTAATTAGATAGCCATTTAGAAAATATTTTATTTTATCTTTTATAAAGTCACTCTGTTCAAATAAACTATTTATTATAACAAAATACTTTTCTTTTTTACTGATTTCTATATCTTTAATACTATTTGTTAAGAGTTTTACAATATAAAAAAATCTTTCTTCACCAACAATATCTTCTCTTTCTAAATCTATTAACTTACTGTTTGATTCTGCTTTCTCAAATAAACTTTCGTTATTGAAGTCAGAAATGGTTGTTAAGTTGTGAGATATTATATTTGAATAGATTAAATATAATTTATCTTGTTTGGATTTGATCCATTTAGTCAATAAATCTGCTTGCCAAAAGCACCAGTAAATATATAGTGTTTTTTTTATCTCCCAAAATAAGACATAAATAGACACTAAAAATAATGAAAAAAGAAAAATGATTGAAAATAATATAAATCCATCATCACTCGTAATATAGCTTCTAAAATCAATTTTTAACGAAAATTTTAAAATTAAAAAATAAACTATATTTATAAATATTATAAAGCTACTTAAAGTTAATAATGGGAATGGTTTTTTTTCCCAAGGTGGCGGATTGTGAGGAGGTATCCAATATTTCATTTATATTTCCATATCATTACAACTTGAATAAACAATAGATCCACATTGTGTTTTACAACCATCAAACACAATACCTTTACCATTCTCATTATAATGTGAACTACTTTCAATGATTTGATTATCCCCATGTAGAGGACATGAGACAATATCATAAAGAAGCGTAGCTTTTTTTCCATTAATAATAAGAGTAGAGCTCGATGATATTACGTGTCCTCCATGAGAGGTTGGATCACCTAATCGAATGATATTTTTCATTTTATTTTCTCTAAATAAATTATTAAATTTTTGATAAATCGGGATTGGATATTTCTTCTGGTATATCAGGAAGATCTAATTTTCCGGTTTTCACATATTCATCACCACCATTACTCAACCAGTCTGCTTGGCGACGTAATTCAGCCATCATTTCCGGGTTATTAGCTTGGGAACAATGCCCAATAGGTAAATCGAAGGCTAAGATTCGATGTAGTAAATGAACATTTAGAGGTAAAGTACCGTGATCATTAGGGCGGCAAATATAATCTCTTATACGTATTCTCATTTCATCCATGGTTTCATATCTTTTTGATACATTTTTCTCATTGGGTGTAGCTAGAGGGTCTTTCCTTAATTTATTTTTTTCTTTATCGGTTAATTCAACTAAGATCCGATTCTCATAAGAGTATAAATATTTTAGATAATAATATTCTCTAGTAACAGGTTCATATTGGTTATTTTTATATATAACACCTCCAAATTTTTTAGGAGGCTCATCACTATCTAAAAAACCAACATCGAAATTTTTTTGCTCATAATCCTTTATAGGAGTAGGAACTTCGGGTGCATTAATATTTAGAAACATATTTTTTTCAGGTTCAGGCCATACAAAACTATCTATTATGGCTGTTTTATTATCCCAAAATGGATAGCCATCTCTAAACCTTCCATTTTTATCTGTAAATACAGTAAAGATACCATTTTGAGGGTCGGGTTTTTCTCCACAAGGTGTATTGCGTGCTAACATGCGAACAAATAGAGTTTTACAAGAGGAGAATATAGGATGTGGCTGTGTTTGACCATGTTGTGTAATATTAGGAATAGCACTCCAACCAATTGATCCTAATGGAGATGAGCCCATGACTCTATCATGAGGATTACAATAAATATAAGTATTTCCATGGTTATCTCGTTCTTGAACTGTGCCACCATTCTCTATTTTTATACTATTAATTTTTTTTGATGGTGTTTCTACGTTTATTTTTCTACTTATCTCTGTATTAAAAGGAGTCCAATTTTTTCTTTGTTCAGTTAATCCAACAATTAAATTATTTTTATTATTTTTGAGTTTGTTTTTATTTTCTGCAATTTTATCAATGATCTTTTTTAACGTTGCTATTCTTGTATCCCTATCAATATTTTCACTTAAAGGATAGGAAAAAGTATTTAATGTTTTATCTTCTATGGCATAAGGTGAGTTTAATACAAATAGTGCATCTGGAGCTTCAATTGCGCAAGCAGCTAGTGCAATCATAGTACCTTGGCTATGAGAAACCACAGTGACGGTGTCATCTTTATTGTTCTTTCTTATTTGCGCTATTAATTTGGCTAGCCGCCCTGCTGCATGAGCAAAATATTGTCGAGATGGTGAAGACGTAAGTAAAGTATCTGTTTCAGGGTTAAATGCTTGAACATTAACTGGTATAGGAAATGGAGCAGGAAAAGGAATTGTTGCCCATAGCTTAGGCCAGCTACTAAAGCCATATTCACTCCATAAGCTTTTAAGGTGATTACAACCATTTTGGAATGGGCCACCTTCCCATAAAAATGGACCTTTATCTTTTAATTTTTCATAAATAAATATTTTACGTTTTTTAAATGAGAGTGATTGATATTCTTCAGCAATACGATATTTTTCTTTATCTTCTAATGTCCATTTATTTTGATCGGTAGAGCTATATTCTGGATTAACTATTGCGTTTTTTAATTGATGGTAACTTTCGCCCGCTATATTTTTTAAAGGTATTTTATAGTCATCCCATTTATCATCATCTGAGCGATATCCCCAATGAAAACGTATAATAGGGGAGTTTCCTAATTCAATTAACTCTCTTATAGGTTTTTTATAGATATAATGGCTATCATCAAGGTTATTTTCATCTAATATAAAAGTGGGTTGATAATACTTATTAGCTGTTAGTTTATAAGGTGTATTGGTTAAGTTTAATCTTTCATTTAATCCATTACATATATTTTCTTCCGCAGTGGAATACCATTCTCCTTCTGAATGAACACCATGAACAAGAATAATTATCCCAGGTAAATTAGGTTTTACATGTATTTCTCCACCGATATTTGTTGCATTTGTACAAGATTGCCAATAGTAAGAACCATCAAGACACATTTTCTCTTTTAACCAACGAGTAGTCTCTTTATTATCACCATTATTCATAAAAGTTTCCTTTATTTTGAAATAGGATAAATAGCTGGGTCACTACAATCAAAACGAGTTTGCTCAGAAGGTGTTTTTAAAGTAATGGATGGTGTTTCCTTATCGCCTACATCATCATGAATATAATTAGAGTCGGAAGGATCAAAATAGAATTTACGCCACCAAGGGGAATCAAGTTCATCATTTTGTTGTCTATAAGAAGACTTACCTAAATAGAAGCCATCTGATGTGACAATAATATCAAAATTAGCAGAGTAATATTCAGGATCATAAGTCGTAATACCAAAGCCGGCATTTGTAGGAGCAAATTTTTTTCCTCCATTTAATGTGACTAAAATAACATTGATGCATCCATATTTTGTTCCAACGCATTGACTATATCGGCTACTCAGTACGGAAGGAAAAGCGAAAGCATCATCTTTATCAGTTGACCAAATTAATCGGCCTTTATAGCGGCAAGCTGACGAATCCAGAATTTTTTGATGAATACCTTTTTGTGTATTGTTGTAGTAAGTCATTCCTCCTCGTTTCTGGTTATATTGTTCTAGTGTAAAAAAACGATGTTCATCAATACGATAAATAATACTGGGTGGTGCCAGATTTTTAGCTTCTTCAAGAATTGAATGTAGATGAACTAAATCATCTTCTAGCATTTTTATAGTGGCTTTTTCTTTTAATGATAAACAGCCAGAAAGTAAGGTGGTGCTAATAATAAAAATAAAAGGTAATTTAAATAAATTAATTAACATGGTTTATCCTTATTAATTATTAGCTTATTTCAGGTTTTTAATTTAAGTGGAAATTATTTTTTATTTAAAGGGTTTTTTATAATATCGGGCATCTCGAAAGGAGTTAATTCTCCACTTACCATATAATCATCTAAACCACTCTGCCAATCAGCAAACTTTCTTAATTTATTCATTTTTTCTGGAGATTTACCTGTTTCGCAATAACCAATCGGTAAATCATAAGCGACAACACGCGTTAAAAACTTTTCATCTTTAGGTAATGAACTATGGTCAGTGCCTCGTTGTATATAAGTACGAAACCGGTCACGACTCTCTTTCAGTGTTTCGAACCGATGAGTATTATTTTTTTCACCTGCATGAAGATTAGGATCATCGCCACGTGCTTTTTTCTCTTCATCAGTTAAAGATACTTGGATCCGATCATAATCATAAAAATCAATTAAATAATAATAGTCAGCATCAATAGGTTGATTTTTTTTCGGATGAACTTGACCAAACCCATAGCCATATAATCCTTTGTTTTCGCTTGCGGCTTCAAAATCAGTAATACCATTTGTATAAGTTTCATCAAATTCTAGCATTTCATTGCTTTGGATGGGGTTAGGTACTTCGGGGCCATTAATATAAATTTTGGTATTCTTATCGGGTTTGGGCCATGTCAAATAATGCTTGGGCTTAGTATTATTTTCCCAAAAAGAGGTTCCATCACAATATCGGCTTTTGTGATCACAAAAAATAGTACTTTTATTGGCATCTGTCGGTGAATCTGGAGGGCCTCCGCAAGGCATGTTTCTACCTAATATACGGACATATAACGTACACTCTTCTTGGCTCGTAAAAAATGGTGAGAAAGAATATTGTTTTGTTTCGCAATTAAATATATTAGGAATACCATTCCAGCCAATACTACGAAGGGGACCCGCTCCCATCACACGATCATGAGGATTACAATAAATATAGGTTCTTCCATGGTTATCTCTTTCTTGAATAAAATTATTTTCAGTTAATTTAACTGAGCTGTCTTGTGAGGTCGCATTGTTATCATTTACTTTTCGAATTTTATCTTTAGGTGACCAACTTTTTCCCTCCTCATTTAGCCCCACAACAAGGCCTTTATACCCACAGGGATGATTTTTAAGCTTATCTTTATTTTCAGCCACCTTATTAATAATGGCCTGAAGGGTAGCTTCTCGTTGTTCAGCATTAATTTGTTCACTAAGAGGATAAGAGACAGCATTTAATTTGTAATCATGTAAAGCATAAGGAGAATTTAACACAAAAAGTGCATCTGGTGCTTCAATGGCAGAAGCGGCTAAGGCAATCATGGTGCCTTGGCTATGGGAAATCACACTGATAGTATCATGAGAATTATACTCTCGGATTATTGCGATCAATTTCGACAGTCTTTCCACGGCATGAGCATAGTAATTGCGTGGAGGACTGTCTGTTAATAATCTATCTGATTCAGGATTAAACCATTGCAAATCAATAAAAGCAGCTACACTTCCAGAGAAACCGCATTCGCTCCATAAACTGAATAATTGATTAGTCCCATTTTGAAAAGGACCACCATTCCAATAGAAAGGACCATATCTTTGAGATAATTTTTGAGAAATAAATAAACTTTTTTCTTTAGCGCTAGTTAGTGGAAAGTATGGGTCATAATGATCTGTTTTGGGTACAGATAAGGTGGAGTATTCTTGATAACTTGCTTTAATAAAATCCTCTTCTTCTGAATTTTTATTATCATCTGGTTTTGTTATAATATTTTTTTTTAATCGAAGGTGACTATCTCCTTTTTTATTTTTTAATGGAATATTATATTTCCCTATTTCATTATCATTAGCGCGGTATCCCCAATAAAAACGAATAATAGGGGAGTTATTTGATTTTTTTATTTCGTGTGAGTTATATTCATTATAATATCGACTATCTTCAATATTGTTTTTATTAGCTTTAAATTCATTTTTATAATATTCATTAGGTATTAATTTAAATTCTTCAGGGAGATTTAATCGTTTATTGAGTCCTTCACATAAATATTCTTCGGCATCCTCATACCATTCCCCTTCAGAGTTAACTCCATGAACAAAAATAATAATACCGGGTAAATGGGGTTTAACATGAATTTCTCCACCGATATCAGAAGCATGAGTGCTTGATTTCCATTCTTGGGTACCATCAAGGCATTCTTTGGGTTTTAACCACCGGGTTGTTTTTGTATTATCTTGGCTCATCACGTTTATCTTTTAAATAGAATAGAGAAGGGTGAGTATTAAAATAAATTTATTTTACTAACTGATAATCTACGCCATAGTCACCTAACTTTGACATTGGGGAAATAGAGGGATCACTGCAATCAAATTGAGTTTGTCCTGATGGAGTTTTTATTTCATAGGAAGGGGCTTCTAACGCATAAGGCTTTGATATTCTATTTTTTATATCCTCATTTGTATCATAAGAGTATTTTTCCCAATATAAGTCACTTAATGGTTCTTTTTGAGGAGGGGGAGCATAGCCTTTTCCGATATAAAAGTGATTATCTGTTACCACAAGGGTAAAATATTCAGTCTCTTTCACTGGGTTGAGTGTTTTATTGCCCAGAGGCATAACTACAGGCATGAATTTCCCTTTAACGTACTGTAGAATCGAGCTTTGGCAGGCATCTCGACGTCCTGCACAACCTTCCCAATTACTATCCACAGCAGGAAAAGCAATATACTCATCAGATTGTGCAGCCCAAATTAGTCGTCCACGAAAGTTACATGCCGAACCGTTATACACTTTAAAGTGAGCTTGAGTTTGTGTGTTGTTATAAAACGTATAGCCTTCGCGTTTTTCATTAAATTCTTCGAGGGTAAAAAATCGATGGTCGTCAATGCGGTAAATAACCACTGGAGGCTTAAATGTTTTTCGTAACTCTTCTAATTGACGTTGCTGTTCAATCTTATCTTTTTCCGCTTTAATTGCGGCTTTTTCTTTTAATGATAAACAGCCAGAAAGTAAGGTGGTGCTAATAATAACAATAAAAGGTAATTTTAATAATTTAACGAACATGGCTTATCCTTATTAATCATTATGCTGTTTTTATTTTACCGTTGTTTTTGTGTGGCTTAATTAATGCACATTTGTTTTTTTAATAAATGGAGGGTATTTTTCTGGCTCATTTTTTTACCTTTTATTTTTTAATGAATAATAACAATATAAAAAAGAAACTCTATTTTTTAATTCTATAATCTTGCCCATAGTCACCTAACTTTGACATTGGGGAAATAGAAGGGTCACTGCAATCAAATTGAGTTTGCCCTGAAGGAGTTTTCATTTCTGGATTGGGCGCTTCTAATGTATGAGGTTTCGATGTATTATTTTCCACTTCTTCGAGTGTTGGGTAAGGGTACTTATCCCAAGATAAGTTACTTAATGATTCTTTCTGAGGAGAAGAACTGTAGCTTTTTCCAATATAAAAATGGGTATCTGTCACCACAAGGGTAAATTTTCTCATTTCATTAACGGGATTAAGTGTTTTATTACCCACCGGAGTAATTAGTGGAACCAGCTCACCTCTATAATAGCGTAAAATCGAGCTTTGGCAGGCATCTCGACGTCCTGCGCAGCCATACCAATTGCTGGCAGTCGCTGGAAAAGCAATATAGTCATCCTGTGTAGCCGCCCAAATTAAACGTCCATGAAAATTACATGCTGAACTGTTATACACTTTAAAATGAGCTTGAGTTTGTGTGTTGTTATAAAACGTATAGCCTTCGCGTTTTTCATTAAATTCTTCGAGGGTAAAAAAGCGATGGTCATCAATACGGTAAATAATCACCGGAGGCTTAAATGTTTTTCGTAACTCTTCTAATTGACGTTGCTGTTCAATCTTATCTTTTTCCGCTTTAATTGCGGCTTTTTCTTTTAATGATAAACAGCCAGAAAGTAAGGTGGTGCTAATAATAACAATAAAAGGTAATTTTAATAATTTAACGAACATGGCTTATCCTTATTAATCATTATATTGTTTTTATTTTACTGTTATTTTTGTGTGGGTTAGTTAAGGTACTTTTTGTTTTTTAACAAATGGAGGGTGTTTTTGGGCACATTTTTACCTTTTGTTTTTTCAATGAATAATAAGAATATAAAAAAGAAACTCTATTTTTTAATTCTATAATCTCGCCCATAGTCACCTAACTTTGACATCGGGGAAATAGAGGGATCACTGCAATCAAATTGAGTTTGTCCTGAAGGAGTTTTCATTTCTGGATTGGGAGCTTCTAATGTATGGGGTTTCGATGCATTATTTTCTACTTCTTCGAGTGTTGGGTAAGGGTACTTATCCCAGGATAAGTTACTTAATGATTCTTTCTGAGGAGAAGAACTGTAGCTTTTTCCAATATAAAAATGGGTATCTGTCACCACAAGGGTAAATTTTCTCATTTCATTAACGGGATTAAGTGTTTTATTACCCACCGGAGTAATTAGTGGAATCAGCTCACCTCTATAATAGCGTAAAATCGAGCTTTGGCAGGCATCTCGACGTCCTGCACAACCTTCCCAATTACTATCCACAGCAGGAAAAGCAATATACTCATCAGATTGTGCAGCCCAAATTAGTCGTCCACGAAAGTTACATGCCGAACCGTTATACACTTTAAAGTGAGCTTGAGTTTGTGTGTTGTTATAAAACGTATAGCCTTCGCGTTTTTCATTAAATTCTTCGAGGGTAAAAAATCGATGGTCGTCAATGCGGTAAATAACCACTGGAGGCTTAAATGTTTTTCGTAACTCTTCTAATTGACGTTGCTGTTCAATCTTATCTTTTTCCGCTTTAATTGCGGCTTTTTCTTTTAATGATAAACAGCCAGAAAGTGTCGATGTAGACAAGAGTAAAATAAAAAAATAGGATAACTTGTATCGCATTATTCATTTTCTCCATAAGGTAATAATTTAATTAGAATATCGTTTATTGCATTAGAATTTATACGAGTTGTTTTACCTTCGGAGTCAGAAATGCCTTTTATAATTTCGCCACTAGGTAATGTAATTTGATAACGCTGATTAGCAATCGGTTCTCCCGAAAGTGGGTTTTTAATAACGAACCATTCACTAAATTCTTCTGGTGAAAAAGATTTCATGGCACTTTCTACACTTTGTGGACCTAATTTTTGAATGCCATTATTTTTAATTAATAACTTTCCAGGTCCTCCAATTTCCACATTACCATCTTTAATTCGTATATATCCACCACCACAAGATAAGAGTAGTTCCTCTTGAGCTGATAACACCATTTTTTTACCACTACTTATTATTGAATCTTGTGTAGACCATGTTGATAGCCGACCATCTTGTGCTTGAATTTCAATGTCACCAGTTTTGGTGAAAATTTTTGCTCCCATTCTGGAAAAAAAACTCATCATTTCACCAGCAGCTAACGTGAATTTTTTAAATGCACCAATATCAACTTGTTGGCTTGCTGTTAGAGTGAGATTTTCTTCAGCCGACAGTTGTAAATTATCGCCACTGGTTAGTGCTATTCCGTCAGGGGCAGTGGCTAAGAGCACTGATTTTTTTAATTGGATTAATTTTTTTTCTAGGCTTTCTTGCTGTTGCTGGATATTAGAAGCGAGAGCACTAGCATGTTCTGCACTTTTGGTTAGAGTTTGCATTTCTATTAATGCAGCAGTGAGTTGTGACTGCGCCTCCTCCATTGCCAGCACTTCACCACCTGCTTTGGCTTGATTATCTGCACTAATAAACAATCCTTTACCTGCTCTTATTGCTCCCCAACTATCAGTGCGTAACTCAAAACCTTCACCACGTTTATCACGATTGGCATCGACAATATGACCTAAATTTAATTGAGATTTACCCCCATATTCGGTACTGAGTTTAATATGCTCTTCACCGCGTTTATCTTCCATTCGCAGCTTATTATTTGCAGGAGTACGAATAACATTACGTGTATTGTTTCTATCCGTTACATGATCGGGATGGCGAGAATCATGCAATGCATGGGCGATATAAGGTCGGTCTGGGTCGCCCTCATGAAAGGCGATAGCGACTTCAGTACCTTGAATTAACGGAAAATGCATCCCATAGGTATCGCCCGCATAAGGTTTTGCCAAGCGTACTGGCATACTTTCATAGCCCATGGGTTTTTCATCACGGTCGGCATCAAATTTTACCCAATAAAAACCGTGTTCATTTTGGTGAGCGTAAATATCGTTATCTTTTGCACTAGTAATACGCGCAGTCAGTGTGCCTGTAATAATTGGACGAGGTTTAACAACTGGACGCCAGCATAGTGTTTCACTGTAAGGAATGGCATTAAATCGTACTTGTAGTGCTTTTTCCCGACCACCACTAAAGCGTAGGCGAGTGATTAAAATAGGTGATTGAAACACAGACGGTAATGATGAAGGTATTGCGTTATCAGTGATAGAAAGCACTTGGAGCGGTGATAAAAAGTCGGCATTACTTTCGCCTTTTAAGCGCATTTGTCGAGTCAGAAAACGTTCATGATCGAGTCTTGCCCAAAAGTTAGCAGTTTCTGCTTCAGGTGTGAGTTTATCGCCACGAGTAAGATGTCTTGCTTGGTAATGATAAACTTCACCATAGTGGATTTCATCACCTTCACCACGTGTCATATCAGCAACCGCAGATAATAATGTGTCTTGCGCTTGTCGATGGTTATAGTCTTTTGTTAATACATTTTGCTCGACAACTTGATGGTGTAATGATAATCCCCACACACTTTCTTGGTGGTTATCGTTCATACCGGAAGGGCTATTGAGAGGTAATGTTTTATCAAAGATATAAGCACTTTGGCGATCGGCAAAATGGATAACTTCAGTTTGTGTTTGGTCTTGCAAATAGAATGAGTAAAAAATACCGACTTCACTTAATAGTCGTTCTATAAATTGACGATCACTTTCATTGTATTGATTAATTTGCTCGCGTTTGGGATATTCATTTTTAAGTGTAAATTCAAACTCCCAATCTTTAAAATTATGTTCACGTAAAATTTGGCTTACAACATCGGGCACAGATTGATTGAGAAAAAATCGATGAGAGCGGATTTGATGACGTAATAATGCAAAGACAGGCTCAATAACGAGTTGATAACGCGCTTCATCCACAGATCCTGATAAACGCCGAAATTGTGTGATAACACCATGAACTTGTTTGGTGATAGGCTCTTGCGTTGCCAAAGCGGTAATACTGTTAATTGGCGGTGTAAAAGATAGGGTTGCACTACGACGCAAGAGTTGTTGTGGCTGTAAATCTTGAGCTTGGCAAGTAAAGGTAATTTGATAATGGTAGGTATCACTTATTGCTTCGCGTCCGGTGAAGTGTTCTACATCAAATAAAACATCACATCCTTGTACATTAAGATGATAGCGATTTTGTCCATTAAGTAGAGTCTGAGTTGTTTTTTTTAAGTTCATAGCTGAATTATATAAACACATCCCGTTTGTTTATTATTAACAAACTTTCGGTGTTTATCCTTGTGAAGGAGTTTTAATTGATATAATAACGTTTAATAATTGTAGATATTATTTTTCAATAATTACTTGTAAATCTTGCATAGTATTATTTAATTCTTCTTTTTTTTGTTGCTTAATAAGTTCTGATATTTGATTAACTAAATAATATGTTGGAGGAGGGAGTTTAGTTATATCTATAGGAGTTTCTTTTCCTGTCGATAAGTCTACAAATATAATTCCATATAAAGGTTTATATGCTATACCTAGTAGTATTATTGTATCTAAATAACTAGATGTTCCTTCAGGTTGCATAATTAATTGCATTGATTTATTTGATTTGTAACCAAAGTAGATCATTCTTGATAAAAAATAACTACTAAAAGGCTCACGAATACCACTTTCAGAGTGCATAAACCATGCACGGGAATCATGTATTTGATCATCAAGCAAACTAATAACGTTTTTAAGGTCTACATCTTGAGTTATTTTTCTCATTGATAAAGACATTATTTTTTTAAATATGATACTACTAATCGCTTTTAAGCTTAAGTATTCTTGCCTTTCATCTTGAGTTGTAGCTATGTAAACAAGCTTATTAGTAGATTGAAATGCTTTTAGTAAATCTGATTTTAATATAACGTCAGATGGAAATGTTATTTCAGGGGCATTTTGACATTTTTCTAGATTTGTTTGGTATATTGATGAGCTTTCACCATGTACTTTTTTAAACCATTGTGCTTCTTGTTGACATTCTACTTTTGATTTTTGGTTTATTTTTATTAGAGGTGTAGGTCTGGATACTCCTTTTAAATCTTCTAATTCAAATTTAAATTCTAAAGATGCCTCCCATAACTGACCTCTAGCATTTGTTGCATCAAAAAGTGGTGGCCCTATATTTTTATCACTTGGTTTCCAATTAGAAAGGTCGGTTATTGTCTTTTTTTCTTTATCTCTGAGTGATGTTTTCTCAGCTATATCTTTTGCTTTTTTCTCATATTCTAGAGCTAACACAGCTGTAGCTTGTCTTGAAAATTTAGCATTATAAGGTTCGACTGAAATGTCAGGGTGTTGCGGTGCATTTGTAAAAAATGGTTGATACGTTAAATTAATTTCTTCACTTTGTTTTGTACCATAGCGGCCAATTCTCCAGGCTGTGATTAAAATAAGCTGAATTTCCATAGCATATTCTAAAGTACTCATGACAAAACGTGGAGGTATAAAACATAAGGTTTCATTACTAGTAGCAGTAATATGATTAGATAAAGCAAACTGTTCAGGTAAAGTATAGTTTCGCCAAGAATTGAATTTATTAACTAAATCTTCTGATATTGCAAATTCTTTTAGAGTTGATTGAGATATTATCCGAAAAGAATATTCATTTTTAATTTCTGGTAATTGTATAAGAATATCTTCTCTAATCGCTAATGGTGCTCCTGCATCGATTGCCGCTGCATACATATCATGTAATGTGATTTGTGATAATAATTCTTTATGGTGATTCCTTGCTTTACCTTGGTCGCCTGGTGGATAACCTCCACCAATATCAGAGTGTACTCCTGGGTAAATGACTTCAACAGAATTCAAGGGATAATGGCCTTCAGGTGCCCGAATTGAGTCAACAGTAAAACATTGTCTCTGTTCATGGGCGGCAACAAGATGACAAACATTTTTGACAAGTGACGACTTTGGCAACTGCTGTGTACCACTTGCCCAACCATTATGTCCTGTAGCACCAGGTACTACATTAGCTAACCCCACTGCGGCAACAGTGTCAAATAAACCTAGAAATTCAACGGAAACAGGTAAACTATAAATGGTTCCCAAAGGACACGGTTTTTTCCATGCGTGAGGTAACTCTTCAAAATGATAATTTAAAAATTGATTAAGCCAGTAAACAAAAGTACGTGCTTCTGCTGCACCTCGAGAAAATCCATAAGCGTAAATTTTTAAAGCGACAATATGCGGTTTTACTTTAGATATTTTCCATTTTAAAGGTTTAAGAAAATCGTTTAATGGTTTGACGGGATTATAGGTTTTATTAAATTTACTGTATGCGGAACCAACGATTAATCCTAGGCTACCCATAGCGGCGGCTCCAGTGGCACCATAAAAAGTATCAGTAGAGTCTAGATCGGTATTTATCATTGATTCAAAATTTAAATCTGTACTCATTTCTTTAAGTAAGGCTCGTTTATCTGCTAAAGAGAGACCATCACCGGTTACTGCATGGTAAATAGCATCACAAACTTGAATTAATCCCCAACTTATTCGAGCTTCGCCACCGGTTGCAAAAATTAATCCATCAGAATAGTACTCATCAGTGCCGATATCTGGAAAAGGGGTACCAACACCAGGAATATAATAACTATAGAAACCCTTATTCTTAACTTCATTCTTTTCAGGAGAAGAGGCATGATAAAGCTTAGCAACATTAGAGGGATGAGGTGGAGTTGACGCCTCAGTATCATTATAATTATTATTATTTGTACCATCAAAAAATAAACTCACGTGTAATGTTTTACAACATAACGCTTTTTTTTGTTTTTTAGCGTTTTGATAATATTCTATTTCTTTATTTGTTAGTTTTTCATGATTATCACGAATTTGTTTCTGAGTAAGTTCTAAGCGCCCATCTTTAGGAAATAAGGGAGGAGCCCAACAAGGATCACCTTGTGATCTTATGGTTGAAATAGCTTTAGTGGCTTCTGCTTCTATAGTTTCAATAAAAATGGAGTTTACTTGCTTGGACATGTTTCTGGTTCCTCCATATCATCGGGTTCATTGACTGGATAGTCAGGGTGTCCCCATGATTTGCAAGACAAGGTGATCTTGACTTCTTGGCAGGGAAGAAAATGCACTTTGACATCACAGGGGTCGTCATATTCGGGAATTTCTACCATTTTGCTATAACGACGGTAATTGGCCTCATGTAACCTCATATATTCATCGTAGTAAGGATCGCTAAACTTGGGAATATCACCAGGGTAAGCATTGGGATCGACCTCCCATTCCACTTTGACCCATTGATTCGGCGTCCATTTGGCAGGCACGACAATACAACAGGTTCCCCCCCCCCCTTTGCCATAATAGCCATTGACCATAAACCAATTTACAGAGGTACCTTTGACATGGTTAAACCCGTGTAAATTCCCAGCAAGGTAGTCATCTTGTGGTTTTTTCTTGGGGAAAAACAGTGAGCTCACGGCAACAATGACAAGAATAACACCAATGACAATAACTTTTTTACGGGTTATTTTTTCGAGCATATTGCAGGCTCCTCCATCTTTGTTGGAACCGAAATAGGGTAATTAGGGTGTCCTGGGGAATAACAAGATAATGTGATCCGAACCTCTTGGCAGGGAAGAAAATGCACTTTAACATCGCAAGGATCGTCATACTCAGGAATTTCTACCATTTTGCTATAGCGACGATAATTTGCTTCATGTAGCTTCATATATTCATCGTAAGTAGGATCATTAAATTCAGGAATATCACCAGGGTAAGCATTGGGATCGACCTCCCATTCCACTTTGACCCATTGATTCGGCGTCCATTTGGCGGGCACGACAATACAACAGGTTCCGCCACCCCCTTTGCCATAATATCCATTGACCATGAACCAATTTACAGAAGTACCTTTGACATGATTAAACCCGTGTAAATTCCCAGCAAGGTAGTCATCTTGTGGTTTTTTCTTGGGAAACAACAGTGAGCTCACAGCAACAATGGTAAGAATAACACCAACGACAATAACTTTTTTACGGGTTATTTTTTCGAGCATATTGCAGGCTCCTCCATCTTTGTTGGAACCGAAATAGGGTAATTAGGGTGTCCTGGGGAATAACAAGATAATGTGATCCGAACCTCTTGGCAGGGAAGAAAATGCACTTTCACATCACAGGGGTCGTCATATTCGGGAATTTCTACCATTTTGCTATAATGACGGTAATTGGCTTTATGTAACCTCATATATTCTTTGTAGTAAGGATCATTAAATTTAGGAATATCACCAGGGTAAGCATCGGGATCGACCTCCCATTCCACTTTGACCCATTGATTCGGCGTCCATTTGGCGGGCACGACAATACAACAGGTTCCGCCACCCCCTTTGCCATAATAGCCATTGACCATAAACCAATTTACAGAAGTACCTTTGACATGATTAAACCCGTGTAAATTCCCAGCAAGGTAGTCATCTTGTGGTTTTTTCTTGGGGAAAAACAGTGAGCTCACCACAATAACGATGAATGTGAAAATAATTATAGTGAGCGTTTTACGAGTCATTTTGGCGATAGATCTTAGTTATTGTTAGTTTGGCAACTCATCACTAAAACTCAATGTAATACCTTCTTCTTCATTAAAACCTAAAATGACATATTGTGATTTTTCAGCATTGGCTTGGCGTAAAAGGAGTTGCTGGCTAAGAATAGGGAGAATTTGTTGATTAAGCAGGCTATCGATATTTCTCGCACCTGTATCTGGTAATAAACAGGCATCTACAATGGTGTCGTAGAGAGTTTCTTCGACAATACCTGTTAATCGATAGTGAGTGTAAAGTCGCTTGATCACATTTTTTAATTTCATCTCAACAATAATGCGTAGTGCCGTTGCATCAAGAGGACGGTAAATTAATGTTTGGAAACGAGCCAGTAGTGCGGGTTGAAAATGGTCACGTAAAATAGGGCGCAGTGTCTCTTGTAAATCGCTATCTGTACTTAATGGTGACTCTTCCAGTTGTTGCATTAAATAATCACTGCCTAAATTTGCAGTCATTAAAATAACGGTATTACGAAAATCAATTTCACGACCTTCACCATCACGCATAAAGCCTCTATCAAATACTTGATAGAAAAGATTTAGAACATCGCGATGTGCTTTTTCAACTTCATCTAATAACACAATGCTATAAGGGCGTTTTCTTACTGCTTCGGTTAATACACCACCTTGACCGTATCCAACATAACCTGGAGGTGAGCCTTTTAATTGGCTGACTGTATGTGCTTCTTGATATTCAGACATATTGATAGTGATTAGGGATTTTTGACCGCCAAACAGACATTCTGCCAGCGCAATGGCTGATTCTGTTTTACCTACACCACTTGGACCCACTAATAAAAATACGCCTTGAGGACCGTTTTCAGACACTAATCCTGTTCTAGATGCACGCAGACGTTGTGCTAATGCGAGTAAAGCACTGTCTTGTCCAACAACGTATTTTGATAAGTTACTCTCTAGCTCTAACAAGCCGATTTGTTCATCTTTAAGAAGGCTTGAAAGTGGAACGCCTGTCCAATCAGCAATAACCGTTGCCACTGTGCGAACGTCTACATCAGGGTTTAAAAGTGGTGCTTCTTGTTGTAATTGTGAGAGTTGTTGCTGTAACAGTGCAGATGTTGCGGTATTTTCGGGATCTTGTCTGCTTTCAATTAGCTGACAGATAATCTCTTTTTCTTGCTCAAAACGCTGTTCTAAGGCTTCAAGTTGAAGTGCTAATTGGGCATCTTGAGAAGATAAATCAGATAACTTGGTTTGATTGGTTAAATTACCAATAGTGATGTCATCAAGTATCGCTTTTTGTTCTAGTTCAAGTGCATAACGTTTGGCTTTAATACGGGTGAGTTCTTCAGGTAAGGTGTCTAAACTCATTCGAATACGCGCACTGGCAGTATCAAGTAAATCAACAGCTTTATCAGGAAGTTGGCGACCCGTTAAATAACGACGAGATAAGGTGACGGCTGCTTTTACTGCATCATCAGTGATGTGTACGCCGTGATATTTGGCATAACGGGATTTTAATCCTCGTAACATTAAAAAGGCTTTTTCATCATCAGGCTCGTCAACTTTAACGATTTGAAAACGACGTTCTAATGCAGCATCACGTTCAAAATATTGTTTGTATTCTGACCAAGTGGTTGCCGCGATAGTCCGTAATTCACCGCGAGCCAATGCGGGTTTTAATAAGTTAGCGGCATCGGCACCACCGGCTTGATTACCTGCACCAATAATTGTATGCGCTTCATCGATAAAAAGTAGAATTGGTGAGGGTGATTGTTGAACGGCATCGATAACGTTTTTTAAACGCTGTTCAAACTCACCTTTTACTCCCGCCCCCGCTTGTAATAGACCTAAATCTAGAGTGCGTAATGAGGTAGTTTGTAAACTGATAGGAACATTTTTTTCAGCAATACGTAATGCTAATCCTTCAACAAGTGCGGTTTTACCTACACCGGGCTCTCCAACAAGAATAGGGTTGTTTTTACGGCGACGAGAGAGAATATCGACCATTTGACGAATTTCATCATCTCGACCAAATACAGGATCAATTTCACCCAGTCGCGCTTTTTCTGTCACATCAAGAGTGAATTTATTTAATACCGCCTGTAATGCATCACTAAGAGTATGACCAATTACGGCGTTATCTGTCGTTGAAGATGGAGTATTGGTTTCATTATTTTCAGCAAGGGGGGCTTCAGGTAAATGATTATGTGAAGCTAATTGTTGAATTTCTGGCCTTTCATCAGATTGAGCATCAAGTAGAGGTCTTAATCGTTGTAGTTGTGTCTCACCTAATGTCATTAAAGGCCAAAGTGCATCAAGTGGAACTAATGCTGGTTGTTTAGTCATCGTATGCAATAAGTGCACACTGCGGATTTGTTCGATATCTTCATCAAGAGAAGCAATGACCCATGCATTTTTAATTAATTCTAATAAGGTTTTGGATAATTGAGGTCGGCTACGTACAGAGCGGGGCAATTTATCAATCGCATCAAGTAAGCTTTGCCAAAGTGCAGATAAATCCCATTCGTAGCGACGTGCTAATACAGTGATATCACTTTCACCAAGTTCTAGAATTTTTAATAGCCAGTGTTCAATAGTTACTTCTGCGTGGGCACGGGTTTGGCATAATGAGGCAGCCGCTTCTAGCGCTTTTGCACAATAAGGATTTAACCGACGCAATAGCATGACAGATTGATTTTCCATGTTCTCTCCCAGTAATGAAGTCCCTATTGAGGGAATTTAGGTACGCTACCGCCCTTAGCCGTAGACCGAGGCTCATAAGGCATACTCGTCATATTTCAAGTTGTAGCGTTGTTGACTATGCTCACTCGCACTAGTCACATACTTCTGATACTCGTCATATTTCAAGTTGTAGCGTTGTTGACTGCACTCACTCGTGCTAGTCACATACTTTTGTATGCTCCTAGCAACTCATTCATTTGTCGCCTAGCTACACCTCGAACTATTTAGAGTATTTATTTGTTAAATTTTGAGTTATAACGCTTTACAATAATTGGTAGTTAAAACAGGCGGTTAACCGCCTGTTTGTTTCGATTTTACGCAGTAGCGCGTTCATTCCATGAATCTGAATGAATGATATTTCCGTCTTTGTAAGTCCAAGTGATTTTTTCGTAACGCAATTCAACTTCTTCGAGGTGATTGTGTTTTTCTTTAGTCGGATCTTTGATGTTGTGCATCTTAGGAGCCACTTTGACTACCTTGACGTTTTCAAGCGTAGTATTGAAATATTCAACTTCTTGACCTGCATCATCGATGCGATACCACTTAAACTCTGCTTTTTTCAACGTTTGCCCAGTTGTAACCGCCTTGTATAAATACGGGCTGGATGCATCAATTTCTTTTACGAAGATAAATGGAGTATGGATACGTGTACCGGTTAATTTGCCAGTATTGTTATCTGTTGGAATGTACAAGTTGTGATCTTGAGCGACGACTTCGATACTGCCTTCACGATCTTGAACATTAACAGAACCTTTGATGTCCGCATTACCGTCATCTTTCAACCAGAGGTATACAGGAATAGCCATAATTACATCTCCTTTCTAAGGTTTAGTTGCCACCATCCTTCAGTGGCGTAAGGTCATCAGCTAATACCTGACAAGCATCAGCTTGAGGTATCAGGCGAATTTCAACTCGACGATTACGAGCCCGACCATCGAGTGTTGAGTTGTCTGCAACAGGCTGATGCTGACCATATCCTTGCACTGCAAAGCAAGATGGTGCGATATCGCTGGTTTTGATCATCCAATCACGCACGGCTTCAGCTCGTTTAAGAGAAAGTTTTTGGTTTAAATCAGGATTACCGGTGTTGTCGGTGTACCCTGAAATGACAATTAACCAGCCTGGTTTGGCTTTTATATTGATAAGCGCATCAACAAGTACTTTGGTGGCCTCATTTTTTAATTCGTATTGACCCGATGCGAAGAGGGCAAGGCTATCTAACGTCACCATTTCAGGAACTTCTTGCACGATGATAGGAGCTGGTGGCAGTGGTGGAGCCCATGAACTAAGCAAGGCGTGCAAATAAGGTAAGATGTTATTGCCTTGATATAACGCTAAAGAGTAGCGAGCAGGAATACCTTCTCGTTGCCAATGAGAGAGAAACGTTGCATCTGAAAGTAACTGTTGATAAGCCACTTTTTTAGGTTCTAAATTTTCATCAGTAATGCTTTTAAAGTGGTTGATATCATGACTGTTATCGTAAATTAATTGCTTGTTATGATGGTAGCTACCAGAGAGAGCACCAATAAGAAATAACCCACAAATTACGCCAACAACACCAAAGGTCGTTTCTATTTTTAGTAAATTGACATCGTGAGAAAGTTTATTAATCACAATGTCTGGTAGTGGTAATTCGTCGCTGTTATTTGATGCTTTGGTAATAGTCGGAGATAACGTGGTTTTATGGTGAATAAATTGAGCCCAGCTGTTATCTGAAATGGTAGGTACGGTCGTAAATTGCATTGCCCAAGCAACAGGGATCAGGCTTGGAGCACCAGATTGAGCAACAGTAAGCAAAGGAATAAATTCACTTTTTAACCAAGCAAGTAATTGATCAAGCCAAAGTGCCATGGTGAGCTGGTTTTCGGTTTGTTCAGTATTTTGTGATAACCATGTTGAAACAGGTTGGGTCGCTAGATTGTCAGAGATAACCAGTAATTCTGGTTGGTCACTTAAATAGGTTATCCATGGTGTAGTGTCATCAAAATGTGAATTGAGGTAATTAACTGGGGAGTTAAGATAAAGCGTCACCCAAAAAGGTAATGTTTTACCTGCTTTTTTATTGCTTTCATGAATAGCGCGACGCCAATTAAGTGTTTCTTGAGTCACTTCTTCTTGTTGTAATTGTTGTTCAGGTAATAAGGCGTATAACAGTGACAATTGGCGTAATTGTAAGGGAGCAATATCAACAATATGTTGAGTGATGTTGATCAAATCGATAGGAGAAGAGGCACAAATATACCAACCTTTAGCTGTCTCTCGATAGGTTTGATTTTCATGAAAAAGAGCTTGTGATTGACCACAAACAATAATAACTGCACCTTGATAGTTATCAGGAGGAAGCTGGCTTGTAAGTGCATCTTTAAGGTAAGGAGCACTTTTTTGTTGGCGGAAAAACCAAACACATAAAGTCAGTGTGACGATACAAATAAAGGCCGTCAGAAAAAAGGAGATCTCTTTACCAAAAGACCAAAATCCCCAAAGCAACCACAATAATAAGCTTGCTGAAAACAATGTAATACACTGTTTTATCCTATTTTTTTGCATCACTTTCCTTGAGTTACCCATTGTTGAAGTAAATTTTCTAATGACACAGAAAAGCCCCACCACAGCATTGCAATCACCACAATTCCCCCAAACCAACCAAGCCAATAAATATGGCGACGATTCATTCGATGTTTGGGTTTCATCACTAAAGGTAAATCACTTGATAGTGCATAGGCGGGAAGTTGAGTATTAAGTAACTCAATAATTTGTTCTCGTTCGGGTGCATCGGTTTGGCGATATTTACCAACAAAACCCAGAGTGATCACACGGTGAAAACAGATAAGTACATCATTGTTGGGTGCGGGTTCATTTAATAGATCACGTAACCTATCCCACAGTTTGTCGCCAGCTTCTAACGTATTGAAATACTTAGCTTGTAATGGAGATTGTATCCACTGTAAATAACCATCATCGCGCTCAGTTCGGTTCATCACGCTTTCATCAATTAAAGCGCATTGTGCATAAAGCATGTTTTCAATGGCTGATTGGGAATAGCCTTTTTCTACGAGCTGTTGGCGTGTTTTATCAATATGTTCACAGACGCGCCGATAGAACGCTTTACCATCAGTAATTTCGGCACCTTGGCGTAGCTGACATACCATTAACCAAGTATCAGCAAAAAGCATATCAATCATGTTATTTTTAGCTGTTCTTGTATTCGTTATCATGAGCGAAGCACCGCAAAAAGTTCGAGTTGAATTTCACCTAATGTTCCCGGTACATAAAAGGCACAGTGACCTGATCCCAACATGGCTTGACCTGCTGGGTTATTAAGCTCAAGGGCAAAATAGTGATTTTCTAAACGCAGAGGGATAGCCGCAGGAACATGTGTTAACGGTTGTAATGGAATACCGTTAAGTGCCACGTTAACCACACTGGCAACATCGTCATTACTACCTGCTTTGCAAAGCAATGGAAATTGAGTGATCAATAAATGAGCTGGCAACGCAGAACGCACGGAAAGATAGAAATCGGCGTCTTCGCGTAGGCGAGGATCATGCAGTTCACCACGCCAGAAAGGTCCTTCTTTATCAAGCGCAATACTAATCACACGTGAAGGTAAACTCGCTTCTAATAGGGTATTAAGTAAGCTAAATAAAGGTGGGAAAACCTGTTCAGGGGATGAGTGTTGATAAAGAGGAATATCACCATTTTCATGATCGAGTGAAAATGTCAGTAGTGCACCCGCTAAACGTACTAATTCACGATAAAGAAGTTCAGGGTGGCGCCCCATTGATGATAGTAATTCGCTTAATACTGGTTCAGCGCTATTAATCGCATTTAGTAGCCAAAAAAGCGAGACATCAGCAACCGCAAAATCTGCCATTTGCTCATTATTTTCGCGACGCATAGTCATTAGGCGACGGCGCTTTGCGACTAAGCGGTGCATGAATTCTGAAAACAATATGGTTAATTCAGGGCTTGCACTACAACTTAATAATGGGGGAATAAAATGCTTATCTATTTCCCATGCACCTTGTGCATTACGAATTAATCGAGCAACAGGGCAAGTCATATATGCGCTATTTTCTTCATGGGCATAACGCAAAGTAATACTATGTCGTAATACAGCGATGTCAGTTTGTTCTTGCCCAATTAAATCTTGGACTTTCATCCACTCTTGATAGAACTGTTGTGGTCTATCAGAGCGTCCCTCTTGCATAAGATTACCACCATTGGCTTGCAATAAAGGTAAGGCAAGAACGATATCAAGTGTTTGATGTTGAGAGTAATGGCTGAGTTCATTGACTGGCGGTAAATTGTCAGCCAGCGTTGTATCAATTAGGGTGCCATCGGGAAAACGAACGATGAGTTTTTGTGCGCTAAGGCGAGAAATCGTTAAGGCACTTTCATCAAATTCAGCACAAATAACGCCCCATGCTGATGCAATCGTCATATTGGCGATGGTGCTAATGAGATAGCTATCCCATCTTGCTTGTTGTTGAAATTGCTGAGGAGCCAAAAAGGCCCCATCACTCCAGAGGGGGCGGTATATTTTCATCCGTGCTTCACCTTATGCTTTCGCTTTTGGCATTTGAGATACTAACGAGAGATCCACATCCATTCCTTCCACTTGGAAGTGCGGAACGGCGTACAGTTTCACTCTGAAAAAGCCTGGATTATCTTCAATATCTTCTACAACCACTTTGGCGTCGCGAAGTGGGTGAGAGGCTTGTAAGTCATCACTTGGATCAGTCATTTCAGTAACTAAACTACGAACCCAATTATTTAATTCGAGCTCTAATAAGCGACGATCTTTTGTGGTACCGATATTTTCACGCTGAATTAATTTCAGATAATGAGCAATTCGTGAAAGGAGGAAAATATAAGGTAAGCGTGCATTGATACGGCTATTAGCTGTTGCATCAGCCGTTTCATAAATAGCGGGTTTTTGTGCTGAATTTGCAGAGAAGAAACAAGAGTAATCACGGTTTTTATAGTAAGACAACGGAATAAAACCGAGGTTGGCAAATTCAAACTCTCGTGTTTCAGGGATCATGACTTCGGATGGAATTTTGACCTGACTTCCTGTTCCTAAATCATAAAGATGAATAGGTAAATCTTTTACCGCACCGCCAGCCTGAGGACCACGGATTTGTACACACCAACCATTATTAATAAAGCTTTTAACCATATTGGCAGCAAAAGCAAAGGTCGCATTTGTCCACAAATATTTCTCATGGTCTGGGCCTTTTACTTCTTCAATATAGTTAAAACTGCGTACAGGAACAGTTTCTGGGCCATAAGGAAGACGACCTAAAACACGAGGCATTGTTAAACCAATGTAGCGGGCATCGTCAGAATCGCGGAAAGATTTCCATTTGATATATTCAGCACGGTCAAAGTAGTTGCTGATGTCTTTAATGGCAGCGACTTCTTCCATAGAGTCTTTACCAAAAAATGCAGGGCCAACTGAGCCAACAAATGGCATATGAGCAGATGCTGATATTTTTGCAATATTGCGTAACAGAGCAATATCTTGAGGACTACGATCAAACTCATAATTAGAGATGATTGCTGCAATAGGCTCACCACCAGGAGTGTCGTACTCTTCAATATAAGTGTGGTGATAAAGACCACTTTGAATCGTTTCTGGACAATCTTCGAAATCTTGTCGTAAATCGTTTTTGGCAACATCCAGAAGTTCAATTTTTACATTTTGACGAAAATCAGTGCGATCAACTAAGAATTTTAATCCACGCCATGCTGATTCAATTTTTTGAAATTCTTCGTGATGCATGACTTCATCAAGTTGTTCACTAATTTGTCTGTCTAAATCAGCGATGTGATGATCGAGTAGATTTCTATCTAAGCGTTCAATTTTTTGACCTGAAGATTTTAATCGGTCGAGAAAAACTTGAACGGCAACAGTAACGCGCTCATTTGCTGTTGTATCTGCCAGAGCACTATTGTCTTGGAAGATATTAATATCACTCACCTGAGAAACGGGTGTGAGGTTGATTTTCTCAAAGAGAGAGGCGTAAACACCGCTATTGGCGGGCTCATCAAGTACAGTTGTTGTACTTTTTGAAATACTTTCGCTATTAACTGACATAAGCATAATCCTGTAATGATAAAACCCAATTAGTCTTTTTTCGGTGCGAGTTGAGATAACTCTTCGCGTAATTCATCACTTAATGCAGGATCTTTAAGGATATTTTCGAGTTCACGACGAAAAGTGATGTTATCAAGGAGGTTAGATTTCAAATCACGTAAGAGATTACGCATTGCCAGCATGGCGCGCAGTTGGGGTATTTGGCGAGCAACTTGTTCTGGTTCAAAGTCTGTCATCTCTTTAAATGACAGATTGATGCTTTCCTCACTACCATCGTTAGCTAATGTGTTTTTTACAGTAAGGTTGACGGAAGGGGAAAATTCAGTAAGAACGCTGTTGAAGTTATTTTTATTAATATTGACCTTTTCTCTTTCTGAAAGAACGCGTTTATCCTTTCCGTTGCTGTAGTCACCAATGGCCAATAGTTTTAAAGGCAACTCAACTTTTTTCTGTGCTCCACCTGTATGTAAGTCGAGTTTTATATTTACCCGCGCTTTAGGAACTTCATTTTGAAAACTATCTGACATAATAAAATCCTTGTATTAAACGAATAAAGGATCTCTTGAGAGTGGGAATATTAAGTAATTTCACTACCAAGAAATTTATCTTAAGGCATACCTCCTTATATTAAACAAAATTAAATAAATCAATTTATCTTAACGTTTTTAAGAGATATCTCTAAAATCAAAATGAAATGGAAAGAAAGGATATTAAGGATTGCTGGAGATATATTCCAAATAAACATCATAATTTGATGTTTATTTTATATATTATTCAAATATTCGATAGTGTGTTTCTATATTGAGCCGTTTTAATTGATTTGATTGGTATATATACATAGTAGATAGGTTTATTGATAACATTAAGTATAATAAAGTGGTGTTACTTTATTTGTGTGTGGATAATAAAAAAAGGAAATAAAGAAATAGAAATGAAGAGAGTGAATTAAAATAAGTGTAATATTTTACACTTATTATTTTATGGTAATTAATACTTATTTTATTAAGTATTAATAGTCAGAATAAAAAGTTTTTACTTGTACTATTATTAAAATATATTGATCTCGAATTGTTACTGTTTTATCTGATTTTTATAATAAATAACTATTTTTATAAACATAAATTAAAATTATTTATTTAATTTTTTATTTCTGATTTATAAAATTAAAAATAATTTATCAATCTACTTATGACAGTATTTTTTACCGTTAAGTTAAACAAAATAAGTGTTAATAATCTTTTTTTGATGAACTAATATAAAGTTTTTTTTATGTATACATAGAGAGAAAGAAGCGGAGAATAATTAATCATTAGATTAGCCTTTTTAGTGTGATAGGGAATGGCTTTAATAGTTATAAAAAAGGGGAGTTAATCCCCTTTATATCGTTAATACTAATTAATTTAGCTATTTTAGATAACCTAACGGCCAGTGTTTGAAATAAATATGATTCGCTTGCCAGTCTACTTTTTCTGTATTGTCGCTTAATAAATGGCGAGCCACCGTAAAGGCAAATTCAAAACTCACACCTAATCCTTTTGCACTGATAAATTTACCATCAACAACAACATCTTGATCAAGATAATGACCATCGTCATATTTATCTGCCAATTTATCGCCTGTGCTGTAATTACGACCTTCAAGAAGATGGTGGGCCGCTAATACTTTTGCTCCAGAAGAGCATAGCGCACAAATATATTTATCTTCGGCAATATGGCGTTTGATAAATTGAATAACTTGCTCGTTAGCGCATAAACGATCTGTACCTTTAGGGCCTCCCGGCATCATTATTGCGTCATAACTGTGAGTCAGTTTTTCAGTTAATAGAAAATCAGCACTGATTTTAGTTTCAAAATACGTATTTAATACCAAAGTATCCATGCAAGAAAGTACATCGACATGAATATCAAGACGGCGCATGATATCAATAAAAACAACAGCTTCACCTTCTTCAAATCCATCAGCTAATAAAACGGCAACCTGTTTCATTTTATTTATCCCTTATGTGTTTTTAGTAATGAGTGGATACTTTGAATATGATTAACAATGGTTTCTTTATCTTGTTTATCAATCGTATCAGCTGTGGCAATCCAACTTCCTCCGCAAGCAACAACTTGTGGAATAGCAAGGTAATCACTCACGTTATTTAAACTAATTCCACCCGTTGGCATAAATTGGGCTTGAGCATAAGGTGCAGCTAATGCTTTGAGCATTTTTACACCACCAGAGGCTTCTGCGGGGAAAAATTTAAGTAAGGTTAAACCTTTTTCAAGAGCAACTTCGATTTGGCTTGGATTGTTAATTCCCGGCACAATATCAATGCCGTTATGCAGACAATAATCGACCGTACTTGGGTTATAACCCGGAGAGATAACGAAGCTTGCTCCAGCTTCTTTTGCTATATCAGCTTGCTGTGCGGTTAATACCGTTCCTGCACACAAAATGAGTTCAGGAAAATGTTCATGCATTAGCTTAATCGCTTTAACTGCCGCAGGAGTACGAAAGGTAATTTCGGCAACAGGTAGTTGATTTTGGGTTAAGATTTCACCCAGCCAGATTGCATCTTCAGCGCGATTAATTTGGATCACGGGGATCACTTTCAGTGATGAAAGAGTATCAACAATTGACTGTGTCATGGTTATCCTTGATTAGAGTGTAGAATGAATCAGTAATTTCATGAGGAATGATGGCGCCATGGTGTTGGATGACGAACCCTGCTAAGGTGTTTCCCCATAAACAGCACGTTGCTAAGCTGTGATTTTGTAGCCAAGCAGCAATAAACGCGGCATTAAAAGAGTCACCAGCGGCGGTGGTATCAATAACAGAGTTAATGGGTTTTGGTGAAATGTAGCCATTGGTTTCACCTTCAGACCAAAATGCACCTTTAGCTCCCAATTTGACAATGACACTCTGATTACCCCATTGATGAAGGCGTTGTGCTATTTCTTGTTCAGTCAAAATAGGTTTTTGCCAAAGCATTTGTTCATCATCACCCGTGACTAAAGCGATATCACTAAGTCTATACAGCTTCTCAAACCACTCTTGTGCATGAGGTATTGAATCCCATAAGCGAGATCGATAGTTTGAATCCACAATTAAGGTGATCCCACGCTGTTTAAGGCGAGTTAATTGCGTGAGTAAAGCTTCTTTCCCTTCTGACGTTAAAATAGCAAGAGAAATTCCGCTGAGATAAATCACACTATTATCAGAAAGTGCATTGAGATGTGCTGCAAAACGGCTATCAGTCGCAATATAACGTGCCGCTGCATCATTACGCCAATAGTGGAAACTACGCTCACCAAAAGCATCAATTTCAATGGCATATAAGCCAGGAAGTTTTTCGGGAAAAGTAATAACAGATTGGCAGTTAATTCCTTCTTCTTCCCATGCTTTTTGCATTAAGGCACTGTAAGTATCAGTGCCTAAACCAGTAATATAGCGAGGATGTAATGAAGGGATTAGTCGTGATAAATATAGTGCTGTATTTAACGTATCACCGCCAAAACGTTGTTGTTGCGGTAAAAAAGGTTGACCACTAAGCTCTATCATACATTCGCCAATAATGGCGACAGTTTTGTTTGTCTTCACAGTTTCCCATCACTTTTACAGACACGAATTTTATCTGCAACCACAGCTTTCATTGCAGTTTTGCCCGGCACAAGGTAATGACGAGGATCACTTGCATCAGGGTTATCTAAGAAGTACTGCTTGATTGCGTTAGAGAAAGCTATTTTTAGTTCAGTTGCGACGTTAACTTTGCAAATACCTAAATCGATACAACGTCGCACATCTGCATCAGGAATACCGGATGCACCATGAAGTACTAAAGGGATGTCTGTTTTTTGACGAATAATTTCTAAGCGATCAAAGTCGAGATGAGGTTCATGTTTGTACATGCCATGTGCTGTACCAATTGCAACAGCTAATGAGTCAATTCCTGTTGCTTTGATAAATTGTACCGCTGAATCAGGATCGGTGAATAGGGCATCTTTTGTATCAACGATAAGATCATCTTCCTGTCCTCCAAGACGACCTAATTCAGCTTCCACAGTGCAATCCCAATGATGGCAGAAATTGACCACTTCTTTGACGATGCGAATATTTTCTTCGAAATGAAAATGAGAGGCATCGATCATCGCGGATCGTACACCTGAAATGACTTTATGACAGATATCAGGAATATCTTCATGGTGATCTAAATGTAGAGCAACAGGGATACGATATTGTTCTGCAGCCTGCTGACAAATAGAGATCAAATAATCACTACCTGCATAAGCAAACGTGCTTGGTGTACCAGCTAAGATAACAGGTGATGCCATCTCAGCTGCCGTTTCCATCACAACTTGAATGGTTTCCAAGTTATGAATATTAAAAGCAGGCACAGCATAATTTTCACGCTGTGCTTTATTGAGCATATTACGAGTAGAAACCAGATACATGTTTGCCTCTCACCTTTCGTTTAATTACGAATAATAATAAACGAAAGAAATAGAAAGGTAAAAGATCTAAATCACATTTTTATTGCCTTCGCACTGAAAGCAAATGAAAGGCAACTAGAAAAAATGTGCCATTTTAGAGCTATAACTGGTGATCCCTTTGCGTAATAAGTTGTTTTTCGGTCGTCTTGACTGTCCTATCACGGTTTCAGCGACTTTTTGTGCTAAGGTCTGTTTTTCTAAACGGCGAGTTAACGGTGTTTGTTTTTCCGTATAATCTTCACAAAAAATGACACTCACTTCTTGTGTTGCTTTCACTCCAGTTACTAAAGCTTGAATAGATGGAATTTCGAAACGAAAGTTATCTTTTTCGATAGGCAAAGGTAGTGAAGGCGTTTGCCATAAATTGATACGGTCAGCGCAATAAAGCGCGATAATTACGGCGCGTAATGACCAAAAACTACTGGCAGGACCACTGTAGTTATCAACTAAACGAGGATCATGAGTAAATAAACCTTGAGTTGGAGCACCATTTTTTAATGCACCTTGAGATATAAAATAACGCAAGCTGCTTTCAAAGGCGCGTTTTGCCTCACCTACTTTTACTGAAGGGCAGTGTAAATCGACACCAGCTAATAATGGAGCAGAAACCGCAAGGCGATAGCAGGCGCTACGACCAAAGAAAGGAATACCTTTTGGCGTCATAAAATAAAGGTAGTGTTGATTAAAGGTATTAAGTGATTGAGTAATAAATGTCGTATCAAATTGAGGATCAATCTGTGCTAGCCAATACAACGAATAGTAAAACCCCCACGCATTGTAGTAATCATAATTACCTTTTGCACCATCACGAAACCATCCATCACCAACATAAAACTCTTTTAATCGTTCATAGCGCCAATGGGCAATCGTGTCTTTTCCTGTGAGTGCTTTAATCACAAATTGGACGGTAAGAGGGAAGAAATGCCAGTTATTATCGACAATCTTGCAGTGATTAACTTGTTCGAACCAAGCAATAATTTGTTGTTGTGTTGCGGGCGTTAATGTATTCCACACCCATTCTCGGCTTATCCAAAGAGTAAGCGCTAAATCAGATGCTTCACAAATTCTCTGATCGTAATCTTCGAGTTTTCCCCAATATCCTTTATGAAGTGGATCAGTACCATGGATAAAGCTTTGTTTGATCATTAAAGGTAAGTTGAAAGGTTGCTGATTTAATCCCATCAGCGTACTTTTTTTGCTACTAACAGTCCATGCAGCAAGTAGAGGAAGTACTCTGCTAACACCTTCAAGAGCATCAGTTCTTGCTGTTTGTTGCCCCGGGCTTCCGGGATAATAAGCATGAGAGTAACCCCAGACTTGGTAATGATGAAAAGCCTGTGTGACATATTGTGTCAGCATTTCGCATAAAGAAAAAAGTGACTGGTTTTCATCATTAAAAAAGTCAGTAATCGTTTTATCATAGCGACGATAAGCAGATTTTCTGACCAATCGTCGAATGATATTCTCCTTAAATAAGCGTTGGTAGATTGCTACATTTGGGTGCTCATAAGGGAGTTTAGGACGTGCTGAAGATGCAATTTCAATAGCCATTTTCGTATCTCAGAAAAAAGACGCATCCTTGCGAAACAAAACGGAAGTTGAATATTAAGGTTTTGCGGAATCCACCAGTATTTGATAGTGATCTTGTCTCCAAAGAACAGGCTTTGGCTTATCCTTGATCCACTGGTAATAGGCATTTTTTAGCTCTGTCACTTTTTGTGGATTTTGTTTGGCAAGATCGATTGATTCAGCCGGATCACTTTTATCGTTAAAAAGTTGAGGCTGATTTTTTCCATCATCATAAAAATAGAGTGCCCATTCGCCGTCACGTACAGCCCAAGCACCTTTAGAGAGTTTTTCTAAATTAGGATTTGTAGGTGGTGTTTTACGTTGATAGGTTATCCATTGATGATATCCGTGCCAAAACTCTTGGTTTTCTTCGCTGTAATGTTTAGTACCGGGGCCGGCCCAATAAAGATAATTGTGAGGGGATTTTGTTGTTTCACCTTTAAGTAAAGGCATGATGTTTTTCCCTTCAACATTTAGATTGTCGGGAATAGCAATACCTGCTGTTTGTAATGCCGTCGGTAAAATATCAAGTGCAGAGATCATCTCATCACTTTTCATTCCGGCTGGAATAGTACCGGGCTGATAGGCAATAAAAGGCACTCTAACGCCACCATTAAACATTTGCCCCTTAAAGCCTCTATCCATTGCATTCATTGGCATTGGCGATTCATTAACTGCGCCATTATCTGATAAGAAAAAGATCAGCGTGTTTTCCAACTCACCGTTTTCTTTTAACTTTGCAATAATTTGACCAATCCCTTCATCGGCTGCATTTAAGGCAGCAAAGTATTTGTCTGCTTCAACATTACCAGTATCAAACTTCTCCATATATTTAGTGGGTGAAGCTTGTTCTAGCGGAATATGAGGAACACTGTAAGAGAGATTAATAAAGAAAGGTTTATCTTTATGTTCATCAATAAATTTTAATGTTTCATCTGTTAAAAGATGCGTGGTATAGCCCGGAGCAGGAACATTGACACCATTACGCCAAAATGCAGGTGAGTTCCATAAAGCTACGCCCGATGCATAATAACTAAAGTCATAATCGAAACCGCGCTCATGAGGAGCATAACCTGCTTCTGGTGTTGAAATCATATTGTCGTGATAATCGCGAGTTTGCTTACTTTCATTAATTTTCGGTTTGCGAATAACTTTTGCATTATGCCATTTACCAATACTGGCAGTGGCATAGCCATTTTCTTGGAAAAGTGAAGGTAATAGTTTGATATCTTGGGGGATACCTAAAATGGCATCGTCATTACTGTAAGTACCAAAGCTTGCTGGAGAACGCCCAGTAAAAATACCCGCTCGGGAAGGACCACAAACAGGATGGGCAACAAAGGCATTGGTCATTTTAGTGCCATTTGTTGCCATTTCACTGACATTGGGCATAGCAATGCGCGCCGCTTCTACCATTTTATTGATATCGCCTTCATAACGTGGCGGTGTGGGTCTTTGCGCTAACGCATCAACATCTAAGGTATCCAGTACAAAATCAAGTTGTCCTGTACCTAAATCATCCATCACTATTAATAAAATATTTGGCTTTTCAGGCGTACCACCTGCATTAGCTGAGATTGGAATGCTTAAACACGATGTAGCAATCAGCCCCGCTAGTAGGCTTTTTTTAACAGAAAGTAAGGTCACGGATTGTCTCCAGAATAAACAAGATAAAATAAAAGAGGGGTTACTTTAGGTAGTTTCTTTTCATTGCAGGAAGCGCATCACTAGCAAGACCTCCCCGTGAAATGGCTTGCTGCATTAGTTGCATACCTATCGCTGTATGATGAAATATTTGTTTATAAGAGCGACACAGGTAGTTATGGCGATGTTTTTCACCTTCAATAGCAATAATGCGATGTTTAGGGCAACCGCCATAACATAAGCTTTGTACTTCACATTGCTTGCAGAGGCTGGTTTGTTTGTCATATTTATTTTGACCAAAGCGCTGTTGCTGTTTTGAAGTGGCTAAATGAGCAAGGTTATTTTGATGGATATTGCCTAAATTATTGGCGGGATAAACATAGTGATCGCAAGAATAAACATCACCATTGGCTTCAATGATCAATGCCTGACCACAGGTTTTAGATTGAATGCATGTTGATGCAGGATATCCCATCCATGTGCCTAACAAACTATCAAATAAACGAATGTATATTTTTCCAATATCGCCTTGGCGTATCCATTCATTAAACACTTCAGTCATAAATTGTCCGTAGCCTTCAGCAGGAACGGAAAATGGCGCTAATTGTGCATTGGGACCCGGAGCGTAATGACCCCCGTGAGTATGAGGAAAGCGTCTATCAACTTCGACAATTGGGATAAATTGAAAGAAGGTTGAGCCTAATGCTTTTAAGGCTTGATAGGTTTCTTTTCCTTTATTCCAATTTTGGTCATTAACGACAGTGAGTGTATTAAATTCAACGCCATACTCGTTAAGTAGGTTAATTGCCCGTTTTACTCTTTCAAAAGTAGGGCTTCCATTAACCGAAATACGATATTTATCATGAACGGCTTCAATACCATCAATTGAAACGCCTAATAGAAAGTGGTTATCAGCAAAGAATTGCGCCCACTGGCGATTAATGGCGATTGCATTGGTTTGTACACTATTTGTAATCGTTTTGCCGTTAGCAAATTGCTTTTGGTATTTGACGACTTGTTCAAAGAAAGCTAGCCCTGCAAGCGTTGGCTCACCACCTTGCCATGAAAAATCAACCTGATCGCCACCGTGTGATTGAATATAATCTTTAATATAACGACGCAGCACACCATCAGGCATGACTATATGACCAGCCTCTTTTTCTTCATCTTGAAAAATATTTTCTTTTTCCAGATAAAAGCAGTATTCACACTTAATATTACAGTGGTAGCTTGTAGGTTTTGCCATCATATGAAAATAAGCAGGTTGATTTAATGCCATTAGTCATTTCCTGAGTTTCTTTTTTATCCTGTTACATTACGTAAAATTTATCAAAACAAAAGAGATTAAAATCACAAATACGAAATATCGAAAGTAATTGAAAGTTATTTTCGAAAGTTTAGAGTGTGGGTTTTCGATTTCAATACTTTCGATTTGATACTATTTCAGGGTTTATTGACTATTTGAGCTATTTATCTTGATTTGTTTTTCGAAAATAAATGAATGTAGTGAAGTTTTACTCTGTATTTTTTGAAGTTTAGTTGTATTAAATCTATATTATTGTGTTTTATATAGCGATATATGGTGTAATCATAAGTATAGCGTTGCGTTATATCATTTTATTTATTGGAAACTGGTGGCCTCAAGGCTATTATTGAAGCTACACGAAAATAATCGTAAGCAATCGATGGTGATTCGAAACTTTGTGAAAGAGATCAAAAGTTTTGTTTTTTTGCATTGTCGGTAAAAATTGGCGTAGTAAACTACATTCGAAACCAATCGAAAGAAAGTCTTTTGGTTTCGTAAGGAGACGAAAGTGAAAGCGGCAGTTGAGAGGCGTATGGAAATCCTCGATATGGTAAACCAACAAGGTAAAGCCAGAGTCGAAGATCTCGCTGAATTATTCAAAGTCTCAAGTGTCACTATCCGCAGCGATCTAAGTTTTCTTGAGAAAAATGGTTATATCGTTCGTTCTCATGGTGCAGCAATTCCTAATACAGGATTTATTGCCGAATTGAGTATCCACGAAAAACGTGGGCAAAACGCGAGCATAAAAACATTAATCGGGAAAGCTGCCGCAACGCTGATAAAGGATGGAGACACCGTCATTCTTGACTCGGGGACAACTACTCGCGAAATCGCGACACATTTAAAGTCGCGCGAAAATGTAGTGGTCATGACTAACGGTCTGGATGTCGCAATGGAGTTAGCAAATACCTCAGGTGTGGAAGTATTAATGACCGGTGGTGTATTGCGAAAAAGTGCGTTGTCTTTTTCAGGCTCACAAGCTGAAAATAGTCTTAGAAATTACCGGTTTGATAAGGTTTTTCTAGGCGTTGACGGATTCGATTTACGCGTTGGTATCACCACACACAATGAACAGGAAGCCAGTCTTAACCGTTTAATGTGTGATATCTCAGAAACGATTATTGCGGTTGCAGATTCTACGAAATTCAGTAAACGCAGCTGTCATATGATCAGAGAATTTGGTGATATCGATATCTTAGTGACCGATTCAGGTATCCCTGAAGAATATATTCAGGAACTGAAAGAGCACAAAATCGAAGTGATTATCGTCGACGATAAGGCATCGTAATTTGCTAACTCCATTAGCAACACCGCCGGTGTTGATTATGGAGTTAGTATTTAATGCATCCTTTAGAAAAGATTGTTCAGCAACACAAATCAGGCAAACAGAATGGCATTTATTCTGTTTGTTCTGCCCACCCTTTAGTAATAGAAGCAGCTCTATTACAAGCGCTGGATAATGATTCCTTTCTGCTAATTGAGGCCACCTCTAATCAGGTTGATCAGTTTGGTGGTTATACGGGAATGACTCCCGCTGACTTCTACCAATATGTCATTGAACAAGCTGAAAATGTGGGTTTTCCTATCGAGAAACTTATTCTTGGTGGTGACCATCTAGGGCCTAATCGTTGGCAACATCTTAACGCTGAAGAAGCGATGGCAAATGCAGATGTGTTGATTGCACATTATGTTGCCGCGGGTTTTAAAAAAATTCATCTCGATTGCAGTATGTCTTGTGCTGATGATCCAATTCCTTTAACGGATGAAATTGTGGCATCTCGCGCAGCACGCCTTGCTGTGATTGCAGAAAACACAGCAAAAGAGACATTCGGCACAAGTGATATTGTTTATGTTGTTGGTACAGAAGTTCCCGTTCCGGGCGGTGCTGCTGAAGAACTTGATACTGTTGAAGTGACTTCACCTGATGCCGCACGCAAAACATTAGAGTGCCATCGCCAAGCTTTTCAAAATGTGGGCATTGGTGATTGTTGGGAACGCGTGATTGGTTTGGTTGTTCAGCCTGGCGTTGAATTTGATCATACGGGGATCATTGATTATCAACAAGAAGAAGCACAAGCATTAAGCCAAGTGGTAAATGATTATTCTCATCTTGTTTTCGAAGCCCACTCTACGGATTATCAAACTAAAGAAGCTTATAAACAGTTAGTTCATGATCACTTTGCCATTTTAAAAGTAGGACCTGCATTAACTTTTGCAATGCGTGAAGGTTTATACGCACTTTGCTCTATTGAAGAAACATTATTCCCTCAAGAACAGTGCTCTAAATTACGTGAAAAAATGGAGCAACTGATGTGCCGTGAACCGGGCTTTTGGCAAAAGTACTATCATGGTGATGAGCGTCAACAAGCCTTTGCTAGAGTGTATAGTTTTAGTGATCGTATTCGCTATTACTGGCCTGATGCTGAGATTAATGCCGCCATCGACACATTAATGGATAACTTATCTATTAAACCTATTCCATTACCGTTACTAAGCCAATATCTGCCTTATCAATTTACCCAATTTAGAGAAGGCATGATTGACGGATCGCCTGAATCTTTTGTTATTGCGAAAATTCGTGATGTGTTATCGGTTTATGCCGATGCGTGCTATGTCCATTAATTGAGGGAAACCATGGAATATTTAAGTTATCAGACCGCTCAATTAGAGCAACTGAATGCATTTTGGACTGCGAAAGAAATTGAGCAACAACCAGAATGTTGGAAGAAAACATGGCAATCAGTAAAAGAAAAACGTGCTGATATTGAAGCCTTTTTAAATAAAGCGCTGGCAGTACCTCATGCGCGAATTATTTTAACTGGCGCGGGTACGTCTGCATTTGCTGGGAAAGCATTGGCTCCTATTTTAAGTGGCCATACAAAACGTCGCGTCGATGCGATTGCAACAACTGATTTAGTGGCTGATCCACAAGAATATTTAGCAGAAGACATTCCTACGTTATTGATTTCTTTTGCACGTTCAGGCAATAGCCCTGAAAGTGTGGCTGCATTAGATGTTGCGACTGAATGCCTATCACAGTGTTATCACTTGGTGCTGACATGTAATGCAAATGGCAAGCTTTATGAGTATTGCCAAAATAACAGCAGTGCATTGGCATTGTTGATGCCTGAAGAATCAAACGATCGTTCTTTAGCGATGACCTCTAGTTTTTCATCCATGATGATGGCTGCGGTAACCATCTTTTTAGGTGATAACGTTTTTAGTGACTCGATTGCTCCGTTTTTTAGTCACTATAAAGCGCAGTTTAATAAAGCAAATCAAATTATTAGGGATAAATACGCCGGGAAGTTTAAACGAGTTATTTATCTTGGAAGTGGTGGATTACAAGGCTTAGCACAGGAAGCTGCGTTGAAAATGTTAGAGCTTACTGCGGGTAAAGTGGTTGCTAGTTTTGATACTCCACTAGGCTTTCGACATGGACCTAAGTCTATCGTAAATAAAGAAACTTTAGTGGTGATGTTTTTCTCGAATGATCCTTATACACGTCAATATGAGACTGACTTATTACGAGAGGTTATTCACGATAATGCATCAGGCAAGGTGATCGCGATCACCGCACGAAATGATAACGCTTTCTCACCAGAGAGTTTTGTTTATATTCCTGCGTTAGAGAACTGTTCTGATGTGGCGCTATTGTTCCCTTACTTGATGTTGGCGCAATCATTCGCATTTCACAGTTCCATTGCACTAGGGAATACGCCTGATAATCCGTCTCCGACAGGAGAAATCAACCGTGTTGTACAAGGCGTCACAATTTATCCGTTCTCACACAAAAAAGACGACACACAGTCTGCTTTAAATTAATAAAATATAATAAGAGAGCTAATCATGAACACACCGAATATTGTCTGGACCCGCATTGATGAACGTTTACTCCATGGTCAAATCCGCATTACATGGGGTAAACATACAGAAGCAAACCTGATTTTAGTGGCTAATGATGATGCAGCAGAAGGCCCTAATGCCGCATTTATGCAAGCAGGAATGAAAGCGTCAGCGGGTGGTGAATACGCTGTTCGTTTCTTCTCTATTCAAAAAACTATTGATGTTATTAGTAAAGCATCGCCTCGTCAGAAAATTTTTGTTCTGTGTAATAACCCAAAAGATGTTGCCCGTTTAGTGGAAGGCGGCGTGCCCATTACTCATTGTAATGTTGGCAATATGCATTTTCATGAAGGGAAACGTCAAATTGCGAAAACCGTATCAGTCAATGATGCCGACATTGAAGCGTTTAAAAGCCTCGTCGCAAATGGGGTCACTTGCACAATCCAAAACACACCCGATCAGACACCTGTTGATGTGCTAGCGCTCGCATCAGCCTGATAATTTCCTGAACAAAAAACCTGCATTAGCAGGTTTGAGGATTATTTATGATTTTTGAAGCTTCTTTAGTGGCTTTATGGGCCTTTTTTTGCGGTATAGATAAGTATGACGTTGCATTAAATATTCACAGACCACTCATTACTGGGCCTGTTGTTGGCCTGATTATGGGGGATATGCAGGTTGGATTAATTGCAGGTGCAACGTTAGAACTCGCATGGTTAGGATTGGTTCCTAACGCTGGTGCTCAGCCGCCAGATGTGACTTTAGGTACGATTGCTGCTGTTGCTTTTGCAGTAATGACAAACCAATCACCTGAAGTTGCCATGGGAATTGGTATGCCTATTGCGGTGCTAATGCAAATGCTCGTGATTGGTTTCTTTGCTATGACGGCTTTCACAATGGGGAAAGCGGATAGATATGCGGAAAGAGCTGATGCAGCCGGAGTTTCTCGGTTACTTATTATCACAATTACGGTACGTTCATTACTCTATGCTTTAGTTGCCTTTGTGACGGTCTACTTTGGTGAACATGCGGCTCAATGGATTGATGATAATACCCCGAAAGTGTTGCTTGAAGGCTTAGGCATCGGAGCGAAAATGGTTCCTGCTATTGGTTTCGCAATGTTGTTGAAAATCATGTGGTCAAAAGAAGTCGCTGGTGTGTTCTTCATTGGTTTCGTGATGACAACCTATCTAAAACTCCCAATTATGGCAGTCGCGATTTTAGGCGCATCAGCTGCTGCGCTCTACTTCTTCTTTAGTGGTAACAACAAAAATACAAGTCAGCAGAATGAGGATTTCGAAGATGGTATCTGATAATAGCACCGCATTGAAAACGCAGGATAAAACAGAAACGGGTTCTTTGATTGATGGCATTGATGAGTATCAAGATACCACCGTCAGAAAAGTTATCACTAAAGGCGACCTTTGGAAGTGTGCATTCCGTGGTTTGTTTATGGAAGGTAACTTTAACTTTGAACGTATGCAAGGTGGTGGATTTGCCTTCTCGATTATCCCAGCATTAAAGAAGATCCATGGGAACAATAAGCGTGACTATGCAACATCACTGAAAAACCATCTGCAATTTTTTAATGCCAGTCCTAAGCTGTTTACCTTTTTATTGGGTACAGCCGTTGCAATGGAAGAAAACAAAGAAAAACCATCGACTGTTAACGTGATGAAAGTTGCGGGAATGGGACCAACAGGGGGCATTGGTGATGCTATCGACCATATGACTCTGATGCCACTGACATTAGCATTGGGCGCATCTATTGCTATGGAAGGTTCGATTGCGGGGCCTTTTGTTTTCTTCTTCTTGTATCAAATTGTTCACTTTTTAGTGTATTTCGGGCTGATGTTTATGGGCTATCGCGCAGGAACCGCTGCGATGGTCAATATGAGTGATGCCACCGAAAAGCTAGCTAAAGCTGCCAATATTATGGGTATCTTTGTCATTGGGGCGCTCTCCGCGACCTTTATCAAGGTGCAAACCACCGCCTCGTTAGAGCTGGGAGGAAAGGTGGTTGAATTGCAAAGCGCGCTCTTTGACAAAATCATGCCGAATTTACTACCTCTGTGCTTGGTTTTCCTGATGTACAAAATGGTGAAAAGCACCGGTTTTTGGGGTAAGCCTCCGGTATTGATTTTCTCAACTCTTGCATTTGGCGTTGTCGGTCACGTATTAGGATTCTTATAACAGAGAACCTTTACCACCGTCGTTATTGTCAATCGAGAAATACATTATTAACTTGCTATAAACGGGCAGGAGAGGTTTCTGCTGCCCGCAAGGAGTCACTCATGATAGGTCTTATTGTTTCAGGACATCTTAATTTTGCCTCTGGTATGGCATCAGCCGTAAAAGCGATTGCCGGTGAGCAAGAAGATATCGCATTTATCGATTTTGTTGAGTCAATTTCTCCTGATGAACTTGAAGAAAAAATGCGTGAAGCGATTAACTCAATGTCATGTCAGCAATATCTATTTTTAACAGATTTACCCGGTGGAACCCCTTGTAATCGTGCAATGGCAATTATGATGCAAAATCCTGCTGTTGAAGTGTTAGCCGGTGTGAATCTACCGATGATCGTTAATGCGGCTTTCGAACGAGAAGGGTGTTCAACATCAGAGTTAGTACAAACATTACGCGAAATAGGTCAAGACAGTATTCAAGATATTCGTGAGCAATTGGCACTAATAGACAGCAATGATGCTGAAGAAGAAGACGGTTTATGAGCCAGCAATATGCCATTTTAGCCGACAGAACCTTTACACCAGAAGGCATTCGTTATCTTTGCTATGTCCGTGTTAAAGGCGATGTTATTGAATCAATCACCACGCAAGCGCCAACAGATTGCCCCATTATTCGCCTAAAAGGGAAATCGTTACTACCCGGTTTTGTGGATATTCATATTCACGGTCGTGAAGGTGCTGACGTAATGGATGCGACTCAAGAAGGGTTACAAACCATAGCTGATGCGTTAGTGAAAACAGGTGTAGTTGCATGGGTTGGTACAACAGTAACAGCACCAATGGATGATATTCGCCAAGCATTATCACAAGTACGTACATTTTTATCGAAGCCACAAACTTCGGGTGCATTGTTACTTGGGAGCTTTTTAGAAGGACCTTATTTTACTGAGCGTCATAGAGGCTCTCATCCTGTGAAATATCTAAAAGCACCAACAATATCAGAGCTAGAAACATTGCTTGAAAGTGCGGGTAACACATTATTGCGTGTCGCTGTTGCGCCGGAAGCACAAGGTTCGATGGAGGCGATTGATTGGTTGGTCAATCGAGGCATTAAACCTAGTGTGGCGCATACAGCGGCAACTTATGAACAAACATCAGATGCATTTTTACATGGTGCTGATTGTGGGGTGCATTTGTATAACGGAATGACGGGACTCCATCATCGTGAACCGGGATGTTGTGGTGCCGTGTTGTATCACAATGTATTGGCGGAATTGATTGCAGATGGCATTCATGTTCACCCCGTTATGATGCAATTAGCGTATCGCATGAAAGGTTATCAACAACTCGCTTTAATTACAGATTGCATGCGTGCTGGGGGATTACCTGACGGTGATTACACGCTGGGCGCTCAAACAGTTAGCGTCTCCCAAGGTCAGGCAAAAACAGCAGATGGCTCTTTGGCTGGGAGTACATGTAGCTTAGACAGTGCATTAAGAAATATGGTGCAACGAGCACATGTTCCTGAATGGGAAGCAGTACAAATGGCGAGTGCGATCCCAGCCGAGTATCTCGGTATCGGCGATAAGTTGGGTTATATCAAAGCAGGGCGACAAGCCAGCTTTGCTGTGGTGGATGAATGTTTTCATCTCACCGATACATTCATCAGAGGAAATCATATTTACTCTGTATCCGGGGAAAATGTATAGCTTTTTTAGTTATGCACCCATCAGTAAAAATGAGGTATTTATAATGGAAATTCGTCAGCCAATTCATAGTGAACATGCTAAAAGGCTTGATACAGAAGGACTTCGCAAGGAGTTCCTGATTGAAAACCTATTCTGTGAAGGGGAAATGAATCTCACTTATAGCCATATAGATCGTATTATTGTTGGCGGTATTGTTCCTACAACACAGCCTTTAGCATTAATGGCGGGTAAAGCGTTAGGCGTTGATTTTTTTCTAGAACGACGTGAGTTAGGAGCCATTAATATTGGCGGTGCTGGTAAAGTGGTTGTTGATGGTGATGTCTTTGACATTGGTCCTCGTGAAGCGATTTATATCGGAATGGGCGCTAAAAGTGTCGAATTTACCAGTGACAGTGTAGAAACACCGGCACGTTTTTATATGAATTGCGCGCCAGCTCATCATACTTACCCAACTCGCAAAATAACGCAGCAACAAGCATCACCAGAAAAAATTGGGAATGCAGAAAACTGTAACGTTCGTACTATTTATAAATTCTTACACCCTTCAGTTCTGCCAACATGCCAATTATCTATGGGTATGACGGTTCTTGAACCGGGTAGCTTATGGAATACCATGCCTTGCCATACTCATGAACGCCGTATGGAAGTGTATCTCTATTTTGATATGAAAGATGACAATGTGGTTTTCCATTATATGGGAGAGCCAACGGAAACGCGTCATTTGGTTGTTCGTAACGAGCAAGCGGTGATAAGCCCTAGTTGGTCAATTCACTCAGGTGTGGGCTCAGCATCTTATACCTTTATCTGGGGAATGGTTGGTGAAAATCAGGTTTTCCACGATATGGATCACGTAGCAATGAAAGATCTGAAATAACCACGAATAGTCACATTTTTCTTCTTATCCTACATATAAAAAGATGTGGCTATAAAGCCACATCCTAGAGGTTATTGTTATGAATTTATTCGATTTAAATGGCAAGGTTGCTATTGTCACTGGTTGTAATACCGGGCTAGGTCAAGGCATGGCTATTGGTTTAGCCAAAGCGGGTGCAGATATTGTGGGAGTTGGAATTCAAGATGCGCCAGAAACTCGCCAACAAGTAGAGGCATTAGGGCGTCGTTTTCATTACATTACGCAAAATTTAATGAAACAAGATGGATTACAAGCGCTGGTGGATGAAGCAATTTCTGTCATGGGGCGCATTGATATTTTAGTAAATAATGCCGGTATTATTCGTCGAGAAGATCTTTTGGAGTTTGGTGAAAAAGATTGGGACGATGTGATTGATATTAATCAGAAAACACTATTCTTTTTATCCCAAAAAGTGGCTCGCCAATTTGTGAAACAAGGAGAGGGGGGCAAAATAATTAACATTGCTTCTATGCTCTCTTATCAAGGGGGTATTCGTGTGCCTTCTTACACCGCAAGTAAATCTGCAGTAATGGGGTTAACTCGTGCATTGGCGACTGAACTCTCTCAGTACAATATCAATGTAAATGCAATTGCTCCGGGCTATATGGCAACAGATAACACAGCGGCTCTGCGTGCTGATGATGCTCGTAATGCTGCTATTGTAGAGCGTATTCCTGCTGGACGTTGGGGAACTCCTGAAGATGTTGCAGGTCCTGCGATTTTCTTAGCCTCTAAAGCCAGTGACTATGTTAATGGATACACCATTGCTGTTGATGGTGGTTGGTTAGCTCGTTAATTTCATGGAGAAATAGGATGGAACACGCTAATACAGAGACTTTGCAAAGAGAGCTTGTATTACAAAACATGAAGCGAGTGTATCGTTATCAATCGGCTAATCAAGTTCGCAGTGTTCGTCGCCGTAGTGGTAAAACCCGTTTTATTAAAGATACAGATTGGGAACGCGGTGTTTTATGGAGTTGTGTAAGTGCGGCATGGCAAGCTACACAAGACGAAGAATATCTTAATGGCATATTGAATTACACACTGCATACAGGGTTTAGAACAGGTCCTAATGCTCGTTTTGCTGATGATCATGTTTGCGCTCAAGCTTATCTCGCCATTAGCCCGCTTTTTGAACAATCTGAAGTGATTGAACCAACAATCAAAGCATTTGATATCATGCTTAATGAGCCAAAGCCTGGCCGCGAAGATTGGTGGTGGTGTGATGCGCTTTTTATGGCGCCTCCAGGATTTGCTGCATTAGCTGAAATCACCAATGAACGACGCTATTTAGATTATATGCACACAGCTTATTGGGATGCGATTGACCATTTACGTGATCCTGAAACAGGGCTTATCTTCCGTGATCATCGCTATATTCCTGATGGTCAAGGTAATGAATTACGCGAAGCTAATGGTGAAAAAGTATTTTGGAGCCGTGGTATTGGTTGGGTTTTAGCTTCGATACCTCGCATCTTAAAATATATGCCTGATGATTATCATGATCGTGAACGTTATATTGCATTGTTTAAAGAATTAGCGACCTCCATCCTAGATTATCAACATGAAGATGGTTTTTGGCGGACTAGTTTACTCGATCCCGATAATTTCCCTGCTCCAGAAAGTTCAGCGACAGCGTTATTTTGTTATGGATTAGCATGGGGAATTAATCAGGGAATATTAGAGAAAGATGTGTATTTTCCTGCATTAAATAGAGCATGGTCAGCATTACAAACCTGTATTCATGACAATGGCATGATAGGTTGGGTTCAACTTCCGGCATTTAACCCTCGTGAAGTGAAGTTTGAACATAATATGGATTATGGTGCTGGTGTTTATTTATTGGCAGGAAGTGAAGTTTTAAATCTTTTGTAAAATTGCTAGAGCTTTGATATTGACGCTTTGTTGTTTTTCTTGCGCTTCACATGCCTTCCGCGCAATATTTTCCTATCTAGGATGCCGACCAAAAAATAAGGTCGGCTTTTTTATTTTAAACTTGGGTGCTGAGATAAATACACAACTCTTGGAAAAGGAAACTGTGGGGGATCGCTCCCCCACAAGATTAATATAAAGTAAACGCTATATTAATCTGAATAATTAAATATCCAGTAGTTGGTGTGAATAAATAAGGTATTTACTCTCTAATAATACGTGATTCGATATTATCATCGTCACGATCATCAGTCCGATTAAAGAATATTTTTTCATTTCCTCTTGCACTCCGATAAAAATGGAGGCAGAATCAAATTGTCTATGTTTGAGTCCGCCTCGGTGAATATACAATATATTGGCCGGGGCTTTTCTCTTTCTGGTACTTGCAAAATGCTTGAACCAGATTGATCCAAGCACCCGCGAAGAGAATAACAAAATAAGCATTGAGCACAACACATTTATTCTCAATAATAAAGCTAGCGATTTATTTTCGTTATTTAAAATAATTAATTGATTCGTTAATTGGGATAGCTAATAAAATAAGAGATAACAATAATCTGTTACCTCTTATTATAATTTGGGTGCTGAGATAAATACACAACTCTTGAAAAAGGAAATTGTGGGGGATCGCTTCCCCACAAGATTAATATAAAGTAAAAGCTATATTAACCTGAACAATTAAATATCCAGTAGTTGGTTTGAATAAATAAGATATTTACTCTCTAATAATACGAGATTCGATATTATCATCGTCACGATCATCAGTCCGATTAAAGAATATTTTTTCATTTCCTCTTGCACTCCGATAAAAATGGAGGCAGAATCAAATTGTTGGTGTTTGAGTCCGCCTCGGTGAATATACAATATATTTTCCGGGGCTTTTCTCTTTCTGGTACTTGCGACATGCTTGAACCAGATTGATCCAAGCACCCGCACAGAGAATAACAAAATAAGCATTGAGCACAACACATTTATTCTAAATAATAAAGCGAGCGATTTGTTTTCGCTCTTTTAAATAATTAATTGATTCGTTAATTAAGGTAACTAATAAAATAAGAGGTAACAATAATCTGTTACCTCTTATTATAAATTTGGGTGCTTAGATTAAACCGTAATCAATTAATGAGAAAACTGTGGGGGAATGCTCCCCCACAAGGGAAGTGTTTATTATTGATAAACTTAACCTGAACATTTATATATTCACTATTAATGGTGAAATTCTCGATTGGATTATTATAGAATAAAGTTATCAGTAATACCGTGATATTTATACTAATAACAATCACACTAATCAGAGAATGTTTGTTCATCTTCTTGACAGCTCCTTTATAAGGAGGCAGAATCAAATTGTTAGGGTTTGAGTCCGCCTCGGTTAATATGAATATATTTTCCGGGGCTTTTCTCTTTCTGGTGCTTGCAAAATGCTTGAACCAGATTGATCCAAGCACCCGCGCAGAGAATAACAAAATAAGCATTGAGCACAACACATTTATTCTCAATAATAAAGCGAGCGATTTATTTTCGTTATTTAAAATAATTAATTTATTCGTTAACTTATTTTTAATAAAAAAGAGTCTCGATGTTTTTATGTCGAGACTCTTTAGTTTAAAAGTTACGAAATTTACTTAACTAAATTAATAACAGTAGGCGTTGCCTGTATTGTTGACGTAGTAATAAGAGTATTGTTATTTTGGTGCTTAATAATAACACCGGCTTGAGGTGTTGCTAATTTCCATATTCCTTTTACGGTAATGGTACTATTTATTGGTTGCGATTCTGCTGTAAGCCAATGACGAGAATAAACACTGACTTCAATTTGATCACCTTTATCATCGACTTGGTCTTTTTCTATACCTTGATATAAATTTAAATCAGGGTTAACAATATTTAATGTTAATTGCTGATTTTGTGTTTTAGCCATGACCATAGCAGGTGCATCACTGGATAATAATGTTGCATCCGCTGATTTTAACTGAGTGGCTTCAAAAAAAGCATATCCTTCTTCTTGGGTTATTTTATCTTTTACCGCATGAAGCTGATCATTATGTTGTAATACCGTGTATTCAGGGGCTTTATTACTTTGTGCTTCGATAGCTATTGCATATTCATAATTTGCATTACTCGGTGCGTTACCATGAGAAATAACAGCTGTTGCAAATACTTGTTCTGTTGGTTTTGAATTTCTATCATCAAGTGAATGTTGTTTTTGATAACTAAACTCTACAGTTTGTCCTTTAGTTAGCTTATATAAATTACCAGCAGGATCAATTAAAGTATCTGCATTATTTAAAGTTAATTGAGTACCTAATTGATTAATCTCTTTGCCATTAATTATCACTGATTGTAATTTAGGAACAGCGAACTGGAATAGTGTTGTTTCTGTCGAATGTTGCTTATCATCATTTTCAATACCTGAGCCTAAAGCGATCACTCTATTATCAAATAAGAAATAGGATTTATTTGCCTTCAAGCTCTGTTGTTGATACTTACTGTGGCCATGTAATTTCATAGCAAACATACTGTTGTTATTTAATGTATTGGCACCAGAATAACTCTCAGTTGAAAGCAACATTTCTTCAATACCCGCACTAGGTAATTGATTAAGTTTTGCCTCAAGTTCGTTATATGGAAGATGGATTGTGGTTGTTCCCGGATATCGATTCCAATCCCATCCAGCATGGCTAAATCCAGACTGAGTCAAATCAGCAGGAATAATTTCCAATTGCCCATATTGCAAATAGCGTCCATAACGATTGTTATTTTCATAGCTTTCATTACCAACAAGATAACGACTAAAACCTCGAGCAATCGCAAGCCAGCTTTGTTGTGGTGACTGAGTTGACGCTCTGCGTTGTATTGCCATTGATGCATAATTCATTGCCCATGCACCAACAGGTTCATTTTCAGCCTTAATACCTTCAAAATGTGCTTTGTTATCTAATTTTGCATAAGCAGCGGATAATGTGGGATCTAGCTTCTGTTTACCATCAGGAGTTCCTGCTAAGGCCATCCATTTAAATGGAGCGATCCCAATTTTATGTAATCCAGTGGGATGACGGCCACTTAATACCACCGGAATTTGTGTCTCTTTAGTGTAGATCCGCATTTTTAACAGAACATCTTTTAAACGCTCATGTGCTGAAGTTGATAAGCGAAAAGGCGAGCCACTTAACGCATAAACACTTGGTGCTAAACCTCCAAATGCGTCTTTAGCGTAGGCTGGATAATGTTGTGAATGATGAAAAATAGAACCATCAGATTTAAAACCACCGGCAACGCCTTTTGAGCTTAGAATGGTTTTATTTAGCCAGCTTTGTAGTTGTGCTAAAGCCTGTTGGCGCTGTTGATAATCTGGCAACATCAGTAAGCTTTTTATCATCCACTGTAATTGAGTGTTGAGAATATCAACGTTTGCATCAACGATTTCATCGTCTTTTTCGAAAATTCGTCCAGTGGCGTTGTACCACATCATTGCTTGTTGAGTGGGGGCTAAAAGGTTATTTTTTGCAAGAATATGGCGCCCAATAAACCATGCATCAAAAAGCTCTCTGGTTTGATAGCCAACATGAGTGATAATTTGATAACCACTACCTTGTGTAAAACCTTGTTCAAGGACGTAACGAGTTCCTAATAAATAGAGATCTTCTAATTTTTTTCGATCGGTTGCTGATAAGGAATTACTACGCAAGTAAATTGCAGTTTGAAGAAGTGTTTTACCCACATCTCTTAGCATATTAGCATCAAGCAATGCTTGTTTTGTCTCATCACTAAATACACCTTCGACTTTCATAAAGTTTTGCCGGTTAGGATGATCTAGTGCTTTTCCTGTTATTGAGCCATCAGCGTGTTGTGTTAATTCTAATTTTTCCCAGAGCGCTAAATTTTTATTGAGCATGTCAGAGGTGATTTTTTTATCGCTACTAATTCCCTGATAATACTCAAAACGCTGGTAAATTGATGCCATCTCAGATTGATCGTCATGAAATTCGGTATCAAAATTTAGAGTTGGATAATGCGCTTTAAACATCTGATCGTACATCAGTAAAGCACTCCAGTTTTTACTGACCATTGTATTCACTGCATTATTTACATATGGTGTTTGATAGTCAGGAACTGCCCAACGATTGTCTAAAGGTACACTCATAATAATTTGATCAAAAAAGAGCGTTCCAGCCTGATTTGGGGCTGTTATCACTAATTGATCAAATTGACCTGTTGCAGTGCCTTGCATATCGCGAAAAGGAACTGCAATACCTCTCCATCCCGTAAAATCTAGTTGAGTATCAAAACGTAATGCAATTTTATTATTTTGTTTAAATGCAAATGTTAATGGGGAAGATTGAGGTTTTTCATTATAAATCCACATCATAAAAGTGAGTGGTGTTGCTGTATTTTTATTGTCTTGGTAATTAACAATATTATTTAGTGTTAATGTTGTTTGTGGTTGATATTGCCATTTGAGTGATTGTTCACCATCTTTTGCATGCTGTTTACTCAGTGATAATTGATTATTATCTGACGTAGTGAGGGTATTAGGTATTTCACTCTCAAAGAGATAAATATCACCGAAAGTTTCATGGGAAAGGGAAGGTAATGCCTGTGCGGGTAATGATAAACATAAGCTTAATGCTATTGCATGTGCTAAAGGGTTTTTTATTAGCATAATCAGATTTCCTGCAAATAAAAAAGGAACGCAAGTGCGTCCCTTTTAGTGATATCAAGAGAGAGGTGAAAGTTTGATTTCTTGTGGAATACCAAAGTAACTGGTAAACGTCAGTTCAGTGCTATCACCTGAAACGTTATATTTTACTTCGCTATTTTTATCAGTAGGTTGCCATTTCCCGTTGACGATGACACTGATAGTAACGGCAGTTGCTGCTTTCTGGCGTGTCATGTTTAAATCCGGTGTAACAGCACTAACAGTGAGTGTATTTCCTTGATGATGAGTCATTACAATCGCAGGTTTATCAACCTTTTTGATCCATTTATCTTCGATTGACGCAGATTGATAAAAGGCATACCCCGTCACATTGCTGAGTTTATCGTAAATAATATGAACATCTTTATCTTTACGAAGAACCTGATATAACCCATTATTTTCACGGAATTTTTTAGCCATTTCTCCCATTTTTTCAGGAGTTGCATCTAAAAAGACCATATACTCATAACTAGAATCTTTAGGTTGAACACTGTGATCAATCCATGCTGAACTGAAGTTTCCTTCTGTTGGCTGGCGATTTTTATTTTCAGCCGAAGTTTGGTGTTGACGACTGATATTCACTTTGTCAGCTTGAGTAATTAAATAGCCATTACCGTTGCTATCAATTAACCAATCACCTTGTTTTAGTGTTGTTTGATAAGGTAGCGCTTCAACTTTTTGCCCATTAATCCAAATGGTATTTAATGATGGCGTTATGGCATGTTGAAATAAGGTAGTTTCAACATTTTTATTCTTATCACTACTATTTATATTGCTACCAATAAAAATTAAGTGGTTATCAGCCGCTAATACACTCTTTTTCGCAGTGAAATTAGGATCAAAACGCTCAAGATTAGCAGGATAAATCAGATCAAATGCCATCATGCCATATTGACCTTCAAGGGCTGATGTTCCACTAAATCCACGCTCTCCACGCTGCATTAACGTATGAGGCTTAGGGCTGTCTAACTCTTTAAGAGGAAGATGAATTGTGGTTGCCCCTGGCATTCTATTCCAATCCCAACCTTCTTGTTGATAGCCTTGCGAAAGCTGCGAGCCATTACTGACTATCTGGGCTACACCATGGCTTTGATAACGACCATAGCGGTTATCTTTGTTATAAATTTCAGATGACCAAACATTGGTGTTATAAGCTTTTAATGTCACCATTTTATCTTGCCAGCGATGAATACCAAAAGCACCACCATTAAAGGCATAGAAGCCTTGAGGTAAAGCAGCTGGCGCAATAGTTTCCCCAAAAATAGCATTCGACTCATTTTGAGTTTTATCACTAATCGCAAGATAAATAGAAGCGAGCTTTTTATCAGGAGATGGTTTTGCAGACATTGCAAGCCAGTAATAGCCTTGAGCAACTGATTTTAACGAAGGTGAGTTAAAGGGATGTCGCCCTGCAAGAGGTAATCCGACTTCTGGGTTACTGTAAATCCATGCTGAAACCATCGCTTTTTTCAGGTTATTCCAACCGCTTTCACCCACTGAAAATGGTGTGCCACGTAGTAAATAAATAAGCTGAGAGGCATTTTTAAAGGCAGGGAAAGAGTAACCCGGATAGTTACCTTCATGTCGCCACGCTGTGCCGTCAGGACGTAAACCATCTTTACCGCCTGATGGTACTTGGGTTAATGCCCCAGTGATGTAATGGCTGAAAGTATTAACTAAGTTGATGCGTTTTTGATCATCAGGCTCTAGCAGTAATAAGGCTAAGTGCTGACGAGATAAGGTGTTGAAATAGTCTAAGTCTGAACTATCTGCTCCTACCTTCATATCAAAACTACTTTTAAACTCTCGTGAATACCACAGTAATGAGTCATAAACTTGAGTTTGTAGATTTGCTTCTTTTAAGGCATCAGACATTAATAGTGTAGAAATATACCACCAACGAGAGCTGTATCCCCAGTGATGGGTTGTGACTAGTGCACTCCCTTTAACAAAGCCTTGATCTAATAAATGCTTTGTCATTAATAAGTACATCTGTTTTAACTGAGCTTTTTGTGTCAGATCTTTTTCAAGAACATAAGCACGGCTGATATTAAACATTAATGTCGTGTAGTTACCAAGAATGACATAATTATCAAAAAGCGGCTTATCTTGAGTATTAAGGTTTTCTGGCTGATAAATAATAGTTTGTTTATCCGTGATCAGATGTCGCCCTTGTATTCCACCATCCGCTAAAGTGTGAATATTGAGTGCATCAAAGTCACTTTTTAATTTACTAATATTTTCTTCTAGTGCGAGGTTTGTCTCTTTTTCACCACCGACAAATTCATTAATCAAGCGTTGACGAATAAGATCAACCGCTGCTAAGTTTTCAGGTGTCACGGGTAACTGAGGTTGAACGTTATGAAATTGGATCTCAGGCTCTGATAAGCGTGTTTTAACTTGATAATCAGACCATTGATAGCGAGCATCATCGATAGAAAACATAATGCGATCGATATAGATTTCACCCTGACCTACATTAGAAGGGGCTTTAAATCGAATGCTGTCGACATTAGCACCTAAAGAGCGACCAATGCTGTCTTGAGTACCATCAGAAGAGGTATTCATTGCATTTAAGGTCATCTCCCGATTTTCAAGATCGTTATTTAAAGAGATCCCAATAGCACGCCAGCCAGTGAAATTTAGTTTTACTTTAAAACCCGCTTGCGCCTCACTTGTTGAATTGAGCTTTTCCCCAAAATCGATAGTAAGATAACCATCAATGGGTTTTTCATTATAAAGCCAAAATGATAAAACAGGTGTTGATGCTCGTCCCCATGCTTTAGACGCTTCTTTATCTGTTGGGACAATAAGTTTTTTATGCAAAGTAAAACTACTGCCACCTTTCCATTTCCACAAAATGGATTGGCTTCCCATAATGCTACGTTTATCAGATAACGTCAGTGTTGAGTTTTTATCTGATGAAAAGTCCTCTAATGGGTTACTTTGCGCAAAATGATAGATTTCTGACTGCATCAGATTTTTAGGATCAAATGCAGGATTGCTGGTAGCTGCAAGCGCGTTATAAGGGGCTGATAATAGCCCCAGTGTTATAGCAAGTGCAGTAAAGCGAAATATCGGCATTATTTTTCTCCTTAGAAACGTTGGCTAACGGTGAAGCCAATGCGTCCTTCATTGAACTTGTCATAACGCTGATATCCCATTGTTGTGCCTAAATTTAACGATTGGGTAATATCAAGATTGGCACCTAATTCAGCACTAATAATGTCGCCACCAACGCGATTTCCTTTAATATCGAAGGTGCTTCCTCCTGTATTAAAATAAGTGAGGCTATGACGTTGATTAATATTATTGTCACCTGCAATATCTTTGAAATAACGTAGATTAAGGGATGGAGTTAATTTGCCATAAGAGGTTTGATAGCTATTCCATAAAGCGACTGAACCACCTAATTGATTAACAGCGTAGCGTTGACCATAAGTTCGCATAGATAATGCAGAACCCGTTTCTTCCCATGAATCAATATTTAGCCATTGATATTGGTAAGTCAGCATTGGTTTAATATGGATGAAATCAAAATCAAAATAGGTTCCAGCGTTAATTTGATAACCTAATTGCACACCAGAATAGTTACCTTTTGCTTTGGTATTTCCTTCCCATCCAGTATTACCACCGATATCTCGTTCGCTATCAACAGTGTAATAACCAATATTTAAATTACCGTTTAGGAATAATGTGTCACTATACCAACCGGTGTAAGGCATAAATTCAAAATGGTTAATTTCTTTATTTGCGTTACGTTGTTTGGCATCAGCCTTTGCGTAGTTATAAGCAAAAGAAACACCGATAAGAGCATCTTGATTAATTTCGTAATCAGTACCGATTTGAATACCTGTGCGGTAAGTGTTGTAACCGTTAATTCCACCTTGATTGCTTTGCGTACCATAACCGTACAACACATTAGCCCAGCTATTCCAGCCAGCTTCTCTTTCTTCAATAGGTAATTGGTTATCATAGCGTAAATAGCGATGAGCAATATTATTGCGCATATCTTCAACCATGATTAATCCCGCTTGAATATCACTACCATCGGCAATAGGGGCTAAATCATTTGATAATGCAGCAATATTATTGTCGTCATTTCCAGCTGCGACTAATAGGCTCAGTGCTTCATCTGAGACTTGGCTACGCGTATTATTAAATTCATTTAATACAGTTGGAATAACAAAATTGGCTGCTGCTAATCCATTTTCACTGACACCACCACGTTCGGCAGCACTAATAAAGTTATTACCACCTTCGTAGCTAATGCCATAACGCGCAACTAATTGATTGCCACTAACACCACCGCTAATATTAGGTGGTGTAGTCTCTAACCATGAATCTGTTTTTTCTAATAACGGTGAAACATCGGGTGCAATAGCATTCGCATCTGTAACCGTAATCCCAGCTTCATCTTTAATAGCTGAATTGGAAGAAATTAATACGATATCTTTATTAATGATGTTATCGACACTGGTGCCTTTAAAATCCAATTTGGCTTGGCTACCTTTTTTAAAGGTGACATCACCGTCAACATGAAGAATAGTTTCATCAGTATTGGTATTATCATCAAGGCGGAAAATTAGCTGGCTATTTTCCTTATTCATGAAATTACCTTCCCAGTGGATCGTTCTATCTTTTCCTTGGATAGTTAAATTGCCGTGATTTTCAATTAATGGAACACCTGTAATTTTATATCCATCAAATAGGGCATTTTGAGCACCACCTTGATAAGCGAAATTTATTTTGGTATCCGCATGGCCATTTCCTAAAATATCACCGTGGATCTCGCCATTTACATCACTTCTAAAGCCTGTTTTCAGTGTTCTAAAATCAATGGCTGCCGTTTTTCCACGAATAATGGCACTGTCTCTGATATAAACTCCCGTACCTCGTTTAGGGAAATCACCTTCAACCAATATGGCTGTACCATTTTCACTGGTCACATTAGCGCCATTTAAGTTGATATTACTGCTAAAAGAAGCCCCTTGATTTATTTTGATGGCGCTGGCTCCATCACCAGTAACAGTAATATTTTTTGTAATTGCTTGAGCCTTGTATTCTGTTGATGAGCCATTAAATACAACGCCATCACCTTGAGAAACAGTAACATCTTTATTTATTTGAGCTGTATTCCCGTCATTAATATTAACTGTTTCACAGATATTTAAAGTAGGATCACATTCTGCCGCCCATGCTGAACCATAAATAGCTGATAAAATAGCAGCGCTCAAAAATAACAATTTTTTATTTTTCACAATATAACTCCATGAACAATTATATGATTTTAATTATTAGAATGTTGCTCGGAATGAAACTTTGAAATAATCCTGAGTTGATTTACTTCCATCGTTTTTATTTTCAACTCGTTCATTATAATATTCCGTCATGACTCGCCATTGAGGTGATATTTGATAAGCCATTTGTAAGGTATAACGTGTCATATCTTTTTCGATATAAACGCCTTTATTTGTTCTATCTTCTATTTTTCCAAAAATAGATTTACGCATTGATGGAGAAACAATTAATCCTATTGGAGTCGTCCAGTTTACATACATACGTAATTGTTGATTATGGTTTGTTTCTTTTGTGTCGTATTCTTCATGTCGTATTGCTTGTTTACCACCATCAAAATAAGCCACAGTTGTATTAATATTAGGAGTGACAAAATAACGTAGACCCGGTTCAATTTCCCAGCCTAAATAATCCGTATTTGTGACTCCATTACTACGTTTGTCTTCTTTCTTTTGTAAGCCAAATAAAACGCTACCCGTTAAAACCCAATCTTTATTAATTGGAAATTGGTAATTGGTTTTTGATTCATAAAAATCAATGGTTAAGCGGCTACCATTATCATAGTTCGTCAGATCTTGACGTACTTTTAAACCGGGTTGGATCCAACCATTATTTAATTTAAAACGATAACTACCCTGTAAATCATAACGTTGATAACGGTTCTTATTGTCATGCTCACGTTGACGAAAACCAACATCGAAATACCAGTTAGATTTATCTGGATTAATATTAAAATCCACACGATAACCAGCATAGTTATTTGGTGTATCGTAATCTGCTGTTTCCCAAGAAAACATGGCGTTGACATTAGCTGCCTGAGTATGAAAAGAAGTTAAACCTAAGCCAAGAAGAGGTAAAAAAAGAGCAATACGAAGTTTGTTCATGGTATATATCCAATTCTTTATTCGCTTTTATTTGTGTCAGTTTTTAGGTGTAGGACATCTTTCCCTTTATATTATTAAAAGGATTTTTTATATCAGCGAATTGGGTTTATATATAGCGCCATAAAATTATGGCGCAGATATTTTTATTATTTTTCTTTACATGTCGATATTGTTTTATTTAATTTATTGGTTGTTGCCGTAATGAATTCAGTAGCGCGCCAAGAATCTCCTGTTTTTTCCAACCAAGGGGTTAATTCTTCTTTAATTAATTTCTCAATTAAAGTCATATTATCTTTGGCAATATTTTTCATTTGATATGGATCGTTCACATTGTCATATAAAGTATATTTCAATGGTTGCCCATCTTGTCTATCTATAACCAAAGTATGAGTTTTGGTTCTTACCCCTCGTTTACCAAATGAAGGTTCACCATAAGGAATAAAGAGATAAAGCTGAGAGTTTGCTGTGTCGCCTTTGCCTGTGACTACTCTATCTGCAAGATCAGTACCTTCTACTGAATCAGGGATCCATTCTGATAAACCAAGTAGCCCTAAGATAGTCGGATAAATATCTGGTGCTGACATTAATGCATCGTCAGAACCCGGTTTAATTTTACCTGGTAAACGAAACATCATAGGAACACGCATGGATTCTTCATAAGGATTATTTTTTGTTGCTTGTCCATTTGCTCCTAAGCAACTGCCATGATCAGAGAAGAAAACAACAAGAGTATTATCTGCAAGACCTTGTTTTTCTAATTCATCTACGATGCGACCAAATTGCTCATCAACACCATTGACCATCGCCATATATTCTTTGAAATATTGAGGGCCATAACCTTCTTGATATTCAGTATCCCACTGCACATTAGGACGTGTATTTAGCTCTTTTGAGGTCTTACCTTGATAAGCATCGAGGTATTTTTTCGGTACTTGATCATAAGGTGAATGAGGTGGATTCATTGAAACCACTAATGCAAATGGTTTTGAATTGTCTCTAAATTGATTATTTTCATTTTTGAGGAACTTGATTGCCATATCAGCTTCATGTTCAGGTCCCCATTGATCAATGTAAATTGGCTTATCACGAGGGGTATCGTTTGCCCAATACATTGGTTTTAAATGTAAATCGTAAGTGCCATAAGAATACCAAAAATCAAAACCATGGCGTCTATCTGGTGCTGCCCATTCATTCCAATAGCGGCCTTCCATTGGATTGTTATAACTTTCAATAAATGGTTCGTAAGGCGCATCAAGGTGCCATTTACCGATATAACCAGTGCTGTAATCGAGCGATTTTAAAACATCAGACCAACATTTAGCATAAGGAGATAAATCAATACCTACTTTACCACCGTAGTCATGCGCATTTCCTGTAATACCATTACGAACAGGGTATTGGCCTGTCATAAACATGCCGCGAAATGGAGAGCAAAGAGGGTAGTTTGAAGCCATCTGCGTCATTACTTTGGCTTGCTTCGCAAATTTATTCAAATTAGGTGTAATTGAAGGGTCTTCCCCCATAAACTGTAATGCATGAGCACGCATTTCATCTGGGAAAACAATTAATAGGTTAGGGGCATTCTCTGGACGCGATCGCGTGTTAGAAGCCGAATTCCCTGAATTAGCAATAACAGGGGTAGAAACAGTCATTGCTGCACCGCTGGCTGCGAGTCCTTTGATAAAAGTTCTGCGGGAAACAGTCATTGCTTCCTCCTATTTTACGTTTACTTTCGAATTGGTGGCTTTTATCTTATTTATACTTTTGTGTAAGATCAAAAAGTAAGTTAACGAAAGATCAAGAATTGAAAGGGAGATCACAGAATGATGTCAAATTGTAAGCAATTTGACAGCTAAAATAGGAGTTGAGATATTGTTAAGAATAGATTAACTTTTTATTGTTTTATATATTACACTGATTTATATGGATATTATTTATTTTGTGATGGCGATAGCAAAAATACTTAAAAGCCTCCATTTTTTGCCAGAAAGCTGAATAACAGAAAGTGTAAGTATTTTTCTTTCGTTTGTTTTCATTATCCTTTAATGACCCACCAAGATGTGCCTTTGAACTCAAAATTTTTAACGATCTCCATACCTAATTTTTGATGTGCTTTTAGTGACCGAATATTTTCACTATTCACAAATGCAATAGGATGCCCGCCATGTAAAGAACAGATCTGCTGGTAGAGATCTTTTAATAGGGATTTTCCACGGTGAGATTTATCTATACACACAGGACCGTAAAACCAATTATTTTGTGTTATTTCTGGAAAGTGTTGATTAATAGCTTGAGCAATTGGTGGGATCGAAAAAGAGGTAACAGGAAAGCTAAAAACAACAGCCACAATATTTTCTTGGTAAAGTGCAACAATGGTGTTAGTGCTACTTTGATACATCGCCTCAACTTTATCTAGAGGATATTCGCCATATAATCCACCTTGCTGAGATTCGGAATTTGCCTGTAATAATAGTGCGACTGCATTAATATCTTTGGAGGTCATTTTTTGAAATATGTAATTCATTTTTTATTCCTTTTTACTCTAGCTTATAATCCTAGTATATAAAAAATAATCTATATTACAAAAATATATTAGAAATACTAAAGTTAAACTTATCAATTTTTCATTAGATAATTTATTTTTATTAATTATGACTTGAAATACTTTTTATAAAAAAAAGCAGTAATATTACGTAGTAATTACTGCTTTAATTATAAGGTTATCTTTTAATAATTTAATTATAGAAAAGAAGATCGTTTACCAACCATAAGCTAATCCACCGCCAATAATAATTTCTTTTTCACTATTAATGGAGGAGTTTAATCTAAATGCAATATCGTTATTCGGCTTATATTGTACACCGCCAGCAAATGCTGTGCCTGTTCGATAATTACTAATACCAATTCCACCACTTAAGGTGTGATGACTAAGATAAGGAATGCTAGTCATTGCAACAGATGAAGCAATGCCAGCAAATACTTTTTTCTCTAACGCAATAATTTCTTTATCTAAATTTGCAATTGAATCTGTGATTTCAGCCTGTCTTTTTCTGTAATAATTATCAAAATCATTAACATGGGTTTTGAGATCACTGATATCTGTACTGACAGTTCTCTTTAGCTGATTGATGGCATTATTTGTTGCTATTCTATTTTTATCTACCAGTTTTTTAGTTTGAATAAGATTAACGGCATCTGTATTGTTTTTACCATCACTAATATTAACTAATCGAGAAGTGTGTTTATTTTCAATATTACCAAACGATACTGTATTTTCTTCCGTTGCTAATGAATTAGTCCCAATAGCAACTGAGTGTGTATTTTTAGCTTGGCTATTTGTTCCTATTGCAATTGAACCGTTACCAGATGCGTTACTTTTTTCACCTAATGAAATACTAGGAATATTAACGACTATTGGATCTTCTTTATTTTCTTTTATTGAATGAGTATTAGAATAGGAGAGGGTTGGAAATAAGAAAACAATTAAAAATAATTTTTTAAATAGCATTTAATTTAATCCTGTAATGATCTTTGGTGGTATTAATTAATGCTAAATGATTGCTTTTCTCATCACAAATAAAACATTCTGTATTTGCTCTTAAAAATAGTTTTAAATAAAATACTAAGCTATTTAATATGTAGTTAATAGTTATATTTAATTAAATAGTATTTTATAATTGTCCATTTTATAACTATCTATTTTATGGAAAGCTGCACCTTAATTAAGATGCAGTTTAGGATATAAAGTTATTAATTTTTTTTTCTAAAAGCAAAAGCGACGGAAATTGCTTGTAGTAAACACATTGTTGACGTTTGAGAACGAAAGGTTTTTATTTGAGCTTCTTTAACTGTTAAACAAACATCACTTAGACTTGCTAATGGGCTAATTGGACTATCAGTAACAATAATCTGTTTTGCTTCTTTGTAAGTCGCCATTTCACACATTTTTTGCATTTCATCTGAATACGGGTGGAAGTGAATGCCAAAGAGCACATCACGATGTGTAATATTTCTCAATTGCTCTTTGTACATCCCACCTAGGCTGTTGACAAAAACAGTCTCACAAGGGATATGCGAGAGAGCATGGAAAAAGTAACTTGCAGCACTGAATGAGTGATGAAAGCCACAAATATAAATTGTGTCAGCGTGTTCGAGTAATTGTAATGTTTTATTTAACATTTCTCTGTGAGTCTGATTTGCCAATTGTTGCAATGAATGGCTATTTGCTTGTGCAAATTCTTGCAGAATATAGGCAGGCTCATTCAGATTAGGAAGCTCCTCTTTATATTTTTGTTTATAAGTTAAATTTTCATTTTCGTTTATCATTTCATTCATCAAATGATTTTGAAATAATTGTTTCATTTCATTAAAGCCATTGAAATGAAATGCGTTGGCAAAACGAATTAATGTCGATGGAGGAACATTTGCTTTATCTGCAAGGATCGCAATTGTATCAAATGCCACACTGTTTTTATTATCAAGTAGATAATGTGCAACCTGCTGTAGCCTTTTACTTAATCCATTATAGCGGGAGCGAACTTGTTCCTGTAGTTCATTCAGATTTGTTGCAGTAGACATAGTGCCCTCAATAAAAATACTATTGTAATTGTAGTGTTTTTTGCTTGAGATTTGAATGTTTTTAGCTAATAGCAATTAAAATGAAATATAGAGTTAATTTCAAGTAAATGAATGACCTAAAGGTAATTATTTGATGTTTAAAACTCTATTTTATTTATTCTTTATTACTTTTATTATCACTTCTCGAAATTAATTTTCTTTATTTGAAACTAAATGAAATTATTATTTCATTTAACTAATGTGATATTAATAATAATGTTGATTTTATTTGAATGGATTAGCCTTATTTGACCTTGTTTGTTTTATATTGTCGGAAATTTAACTTAGATTGTTATTTTTATTTGCTAATATTGTCTCTATTTAAAATGTGGAGTGTTTTAATATCTTTGTGCGCGATGATTGATATTTATAATACGACACTTGTTTTATTTGTTAATGATAGTAATTTATCACTATCTTAATTTAAATTTATTTTTATTGGTTGAAATTTTTATATGCAAAACGATCATTCGTGGATTAATTTATTAATGTACTATTGTCATGATCACTACTCAGAAATGATGCCAGTTATATTTTTTGTTTGTATTGTTGGGATTATTTTTGGTGTTGTACGAGAAATGCGCTGGTTATCCGTTTTTTTTACGGTTCCTCTCATTATTATTGTATTTTGTTTAATAAGCTCTAATTTAGAATAAGTAAAAAATACAATTGTTTTTATGGTTGGACAATTGTTGTATTGATCTTATTTCGCCTCTTATTTTTACTTCTCCATCTATTCTTTTTATTATGTATATAAACACCTGCCAATACACCTATCTTATTTTAAAAAAATCCGATCCAACAATGTCATTGATTAGATAATCAACAGAGTGACTAATAAGAGCCCATTACTTATTGATTATTATTGATAATGATAAGCAAATTATTTGTTGGATTATGGGCTAACAATTTATTCTCAATACACTAAACTAGATAACATTATTGTAATGAATTAGAAACTATTGGATTTTTATTATGCAATGGCGAAATAATGCGTCTCGCTATGGGCACTTGTCTCTCCTTTTACATTGGGGGTCGGCGCTGACTGTCTATGGTATGTTTGCTTTAGGGCTGTGGATGGTGACGCTAGGGTATTATGATAGTTGGTATCATTCTGCACCTGAAATACACAAGAGCATTGGTATTCTTTTGTTTATTATTTTGATAGTGCGTGTGATATGGCGTTGGATCTCTCCATCTCCTAAAGCTTTATCAAGTTATAGTAAGTTGACACGCATTAGTGCCCATATTGCACATATGCTTTTATATTTAATCTTATTTTCTATTCTGATTAGTGGTTATTTAATTTCAACCGCTGATGGACAAGCTATATCTGTATTTGATTGGTTTTCTGTGCCTGCCATTTTTACAGGGGAAGCCGAGCAAGCGGATTTAGCAGGTGATATTCATCTTTATTTAGCCTGGTCAGTGGTTTTATTATCGTTATTACATGCTGCTGGCGCTTTAAAACATCATTTTATTGATAAAGATGTCACGTTAAAACGCATGCTAGGAATGCGAACTAAATAATTAAACTTATAAAACGAAATTATGGAGATAACGATGTTTAAGAAAGCTTTATTAGGTTTAACCGCAGGTGCGTTGTTATTTAATGCAAGTACTGCTTTAGCCGCAGATTATGCTATTGATAAACAAGGCCAACACGCATTTGTACAGTTTCGTATCCAACATTTAGGCTATAGCTGGTTATACGGCACTTTTAAAGATTTCGATGGTACATTTAGTTACGATAAAGAAGATCCATCAAAAGACAAAGTTGATGTTGTGATTAAAACAGGAAGCTTAGACACTAATCACGCAGAACGTGATAAGCACTTACGTAGCGCTGATTTCTTTAATGCAAGCAAATATCCTGAAGCCCGATTTGTTTCAACTCAAGTTACTCGTGATGGCGAAAACTATGTTGTTACCGGTGATTTGACATTAAATGGTGTGACTAAACCTATTTCATTAAATGCAAAATTAATTGGCGAAGGTACTGATCCTTGGAAAGGTTATCGCGCTGGTTTTGAAGCAACAGGTAAAGTGAATCTGAAAGAGTTTAATTTTAAATCAGACTTAGGACCAAAATCACAAGAAGCAGAATTAATTATCTCTGTTGAAGGTGTAAAAAAAGCGTAATTAAATGCTTTTTTAGGGCAACAAAGCCTCTTATTACCTAGATGATTTATAAACCGATACCTTAACGTATCGGTTTTTTTATGCACAATTATGATGAATGATCTTATACTTAAGTACTAATTCTTATTTTTTATAGGATTAATATTTATGTTGAGGCTTTATCTATTTTAAGTCCGTACAAAGAAAGGTCATAACCAAGAAGCTATCCATTTGTTTAACAGGAAAGAGTCATAATGAAAAAATTACGCCATACTTTTTTGGGCACTCTACTTATATCTGGTTTTTTTACAGTAGGTATTACAGATGCTGATGCATGTACTCGACTTGTTTATTTAGGTGACAATAACCAAATTATCACAGCTCGCTCGATGGACTGGAAATATGACATAGGAACAAATTTATGGATATTTCCACAAGGAATGCAACGCTCAGGAGAAGCGGGTGATAACTCAATAAAATGGACATCTAAATATGGAAGTGTGATTGCATCCGGTTATGATATTTCTACGACAGATGGTATGAATGAAAAAGGTTTAGTGGCTAATTTATTGTGGTTAGCGGAATCAGATTATCCAGCATATACCAAAGAGAAACCGGCAATTTCAATTTCTGCATGGGCGCAATATGTGTTAGATAATTTTGCTTCAGTTGAAGAAGCTGTGAATGCATTAGACAGTGAGCCTTTTATTGTATTAACAGATAAAGTTCCTGGGCAAGATAGAATGGCAACATTACACCTCTCGCTTTCAGATGCAACGGGAGATAGTGCCATTATTGAATATATTAATGGCAAGCAAGTGATTCATCACAGCAAAGAGTATCAAGTGATGACGAACTCACCTATTTTTTCAGAACAATTAGCGTTAAATAGTTATTGGCAACAAATTGGTGGAACTGTGATGTTACCGGGGACTAACCGAGCTTCAGATCGCTTTGCCAGAGCTTCTTTTTATGTTAATGCTATTCCTAAAGCTCAATCGAGTAAAAAATCTCTTGCTAGCGTATTTGGTGTGATCAGAAATGTATCTGTGCCTTATGGATTAAGTACGGTTGAGTCACCAGAAATTTCATCTACACGCTGGAGAACTGTTGCTGATCATAAAAATCAATTATATTTTTTCGAATCAGCATTATCGCCGAATACCTTTTGGGTTAATTTAAAGGAAATTGATTTTTCAAAAGAGAATGGAAAAGTAATGACATTACCTTTAGGTGAAGAGCAGTCGATAATCTATTCAGCGAATGCGACAAGTCATTTTAAACCCGCAGAACCTTTTAAATTTCAAGGATTAGATAATATTCCTTTAAATAACTAGCTGAGTATTTACGATATCTAATATGAAATTATCCGCAATACTAAATGTGATAGAGACATCTAAAGTGACAAGAAAAATGATGTCTTTATTACTTATCTTAAATGGTATTTTTATCATTTACTCTATTTTGCTGTCTCGTGGCATTTATCTGGATTGGGAAATTCATGGGTTTTCAGCATGGCTTAAATCTTTAGGGGTATTAAAACTTCTTGATATACCCAAGGTCATGTTGGCTTGTGCCTTAATCTTGCTTTCAATATTTATGTATTTGGGCGTCAGAATTGCGTGGTGCGTTTCTTTGATTTTATTAGCCACCATTATTTTTCTTGATGTCGCTGTTTATCAGCAAATGGATTTTCAATCCTATTTTTCTTTTATTTTAGCGATTGGGCTGTTAATGAGTTGGCGTGCATTTCCGCATCATAGTTTAACTAGTGCTGGCTTTGTGGCTTTTATCTGTATCCTTTCTTTGCTGTTATTCTCAATGCTGGGAAGTCTTTATATTGGTGATGAGTTTAAGCCTCATATTACAACGTTGATGGATGCGTTCTATTTTTCTATTGTCTGTATGACGACACTAGGATTTGGCGATATTGTGCCAATTAGCACGAATGCACGTATTTTTACTCTCACTGTTGTTATCTTAGGAATAACTGTTTTTACTACGTCCATTGTGTACGTCATGGGATTTCTTGCGCGTGGCACTCGCGATATTGTTAAGAAAAGGATCGCTAAAATGCATAATCATTTTATTATTATTGGTTCATCAGCATTAGCTTCTCAATTAGAAAAAGGGCTGAGAGAGCAAGGAAAACCGGTTATTGCGATTTGTACCGATAAAAGTAAAGCCTCTTATGACACGCAAGCCAATATTATTGAAGGCGATCCTACTAATCTTAAAACATTGCTATCTGCCAATATTGCGAAAGCGAGTTGGGTGGCGACTTTATCTGAAAGTGATGCAGAAAATACCTTTATTTTACTGACTATCCAAGAATGTTCTAATGTCGATGCCAAATTGATCACTATTATTAATCAAGATGAAAATAGAGATAAAATCAGTCGGTTACGCCCAGATATGTTGTTCTCTTTAGCATCATTAGGTAAAGAAATTATGATGAAAGTTTTGTGTGGTGAATCTATTTCTTCATCGGATGTGACTGATTTGCTTTTAAACAAATATTTAAAATCATAATTTTGATAAAACCTTCTTTACGAAAGATAATGATTACCATAAGATGTATTTAAAATGCATCTTAAGTGAGGTTGAATTATGGAACTTGTAAGTTATAAAACAATGCCAGAGTGGACTCGTACATCCATTCCTTTAGCGTTATTAGAACGTCATAATACAAAGGAAGGCACTTATGCTCAAATGCGGGTATTGCAAGGTAACATGACATTTGTTGTTTTTAATGATGATGGTTCACAAATTTCAGTGGAGTGTGATACTGAAAATCAGCCACCTTTAATTCAACCTCAACAGTGGCATAAAATAGATAAAGCAAGCGATGATGTTCTTTGTCAGCTCTCTTTTTTATGTGCTCCTGAAGATAAGCTATTTAAAGAAAACGACTTATCATTACCACATTCTGAAGTGCGTTATATGGCAACGTTTACCCAACCTTGCAAGGTGTTAGATTTAGGTGCAGGTCGTGGTCGAAACAGTTTTTATTTAGCGTCTCAAGGTTATGATGTAACAGCGTTAGATATTAATGCTTCACATATTGATGCCATTGAAGCAGTTAAAACCAAAACAGGGTTAGCGGTAAAAAGCGGCTTATATGATATTAATGAAGCTTCACTGACAGAGAAATACGATATTATTCTTTCAACGGTTGTATTGATGTTCTGTCAACGGGAACGTATTGAAAGTATTATTAAAAACATGCAGGAATGTACCAACTCTAACGGTATTAATGTGATTGTTTGCCCTGTTGAAACGCCAAATAGTGATCCTGCTGAAATTCCATTTAAAACCTTTTTACGTCCAAACGAATTAGCTGATTATTATAAAGACTGGGAAATTATTAAATATAATGAAAACCCAGGGCATCTACATAAAACAGATGCAAATGGAAATCGTATCGCCTTAAACTTTGCTACTTTAATCGCACGTAAAAAATAGTTAAGTTCAATCGTCTCTTTTTAAATACCCCAAATAATTGGGGTATTTTTTTGTCTGTTTAAGCGAGTTTTATTGTTGTGGTAATTTATCACTTTTAATGTCATCGGCTTGGTTTGTTTGTTCTTTTGCCTCAGACTTTTGCAATATTCGTTCTAATAAAACCGTATAAATAGGGCGGCCACCTAATAATTGAGCCAACATTGTTGCACCTAAACAGGTAATGATCATCGGTAGGATAAGTTGATAATTATCAGTCATTTCTAATACGAGGACGATCCCGGTTAGAGGTGCTCTTACGGTTGCTGCAAATAAAGCGCCCATTCCTGCAATAGCAAACGTACCAATTTGAATTTGATAATCAGGGAAAAGTAAGGTTGCAGTTAATCCGAAGGCGCTGCCAAATAGCGTACCTAATGCCAGAGTGGGGGCGAATATACCGCCAGGAGCACCAGAGGCAAAACTGATAATGGATGTTATAGTTCGTAAAACAAAGAAAAGTAATAGCGCGATAAGAGAATATTGCCCTGTGCTTAATGCTGGAATAATACTAAATCCACCCCCCGTTATTTCAGGAATAATTAGTGCTAATAAGCCACAAAGCCCACCAATGATCCCGCCTGTTAAAACGAAACGTGATGTTTTATCTTGATAAAAATGTTGAAACTGGGTTTGAACATAAAAAAGTAATTTACTGAAAATAACGCCAATAATGCCAAATAACATACCCAAAACTAAATACAACCAGAGTGTATTTAGTGGTGCAGATGAAAATTTACCGATATGAATAACACCATCTTCACCATTAAATAGGCGAAAAACAATGCAAGACATAATCACGCCAATAAAGACGGCTTTAATTGAAATAAGGCTGTATTTAAATTGAGGACGCATTTCTTCAATAATAAATAAAATACCAGCCAGAGGAGCATTAAAAGCCGCAGTTAATCCTGCTGCGGCTCCGGTCGCTAATAGAGTATGGCGTGACTCTTTATCTTTTACTCGAGAAATATCATTTACGAGCTGACCAATATTGGCACCTAATTGTACCGTTGGGCCTTCTCGCCCTAATACCATTCCAGAACCTAAAGTCCCAATACTGGCAATAAATTTTACAGGTAATACTCGCCACCAACGAACAGGGCGAATATCTATCATGGCACCTTCAATTTCAGGTATTCCTGAGCCCCCTGATTCGGGTGAAATTTTCTTGACTAAATAGTATCCCAGCATTGCCAGAATAGAGGAAAAGAGTAATGTGCAGATCGCTAGAATATAAGGATTGGTAAAGGTTTTAATAAATTCTTCTTGTCGAAAATGAATCACCCAACTAACGCTTTTTTCAAATAAAACACCCACTAGCCCAGCTAAAGAGCCGACTATAGCGGACAATAACAGGATCTTTAGTGGTGCAAGGTTGGTTTCTTGCGCTTTTCTGAACAGATTAAAACGTCGTTCATTTTGGCTGTTTTGTGCTGATTTATGATTATGCATAACTTTGATTGAAGTATTGTAACGATGAACCTAATGATAGCGTAATTTAATAATGAAGTGATATTTCTCACATAACTAAGCCAATTTTAGAGTTAGTCGTTTTTTTTTCTAGCATATTTTCACTTTTTCATCTTTAGTGTAATTGATAACAAAAAATACATATTTAGATAACATTTGGACGAGAAAGGGTAAATTATGGATTTCATCACAAATATATTAAGCGCTATAAATGGCGTGGTATGGGGAGTTCCGATGCTTGTCGGTATTCTCGGTATCGGCCTTTTTATGCAGTTTCGACTTGGCTTTTTACCGATTAGGAAGTTAGGAACAGGATTTAAGCTTTTATTTGAAAAAAATGATAAAAGAGGTGAAGGGCAAATATCGCCATTTAATGCCTTAATGACCGCGCTATCTGCCACCATCGGAACCGGTAATATTGCTGGTGTTGCAACAGCGGTTGTCTTAGGTGGTCCCGGTGCATTGTTCTGGATGTGGATGACCGCATTAGTGGGAATGGCAACCAAATATTCAGAAGCCGTACTTGCTGTACGTTTCCGTGAAGTTGATAAATACGGAAACTATGTCGGTGGGCCAATGTATTACATCAAAAATGGCTTAGGTAAAAACTGGGTTTGGCTAGGTACTGTTTTTGCTGTCTTTGGTAGTTTTGCGGGATTTGGTATTGGTAATACAGTACAAGCAAACTCTGTCGCTGATGTACTGGAAAGCAACTTTGGTATTTCGACGACAATTACTGCTATTGTGCTCGTTGTTTTAGTTGGTGCTGTACTCATCGGGGGCATTAAGCGTATTGCTGATGTTGCCGGTAAATTAGTTCCTATTATGACTGTCGGCTATTTTGGTGCAGGTATTGTTGTTCTCGCACTGAATGCGACTGCGATCCCTGATGCAATTGTCCTTATTGTTAAATCAGCATTTACGCCTGTTGCTGCTCAAGGTGGTTTTGCGGGTGCGGCTGTTTGGGCGGCGATCCGTTTTGGTGTAGCGCGTGGTGTTTTCTCAAATGAAGCTGGATTGGGTAGTGCGCCTATTGCCCATGCGACGGCAAAAACACAAAATCCTGTTCGCCAAGGTTTAATTGCGATGTTGGGGACTTTTATTGATACCATCATCGTCTGCTCTGTTACCGGATTAACCATTGTTATCACAGGGCAATGGTTAACAGGGCAAAGTGGAGCAACATTAACCGCCGCATCGTTCTCTACCGCTATTCCGGGAGGTAACTATATTGTGGCAATTGCATTAGCTATTTTTGCCTTTACCACGATTTTAGGCTGGAGTTTTTACGGTGAAAAATGTGTGCAATATCTTTTTGGACCTAAAGCGATTATGCCATTTAGAGTTGCATGGCTAATTGCGTTACCGGTTGGTGCGACACAATCGTTAGAGTTTGTGTGGTTATTAGCCGATACACTCAATGCAATGATGGCTATTCCTAACTTAATTGCATTAGCTTTATTAAGCCCTGTTGTTTATCGCTTAACAAGAGATCATATAAAAGATGTTAACGCCGATAATATTGAATTAGATAAAGAAACTCACTCAGTGAGTAAAAAAGAAGCCGAAGCAGAGTAACTCGTTCTCACTTATTGGCTAACAACACAACATAAAACCGCATGCTTTATCGCGATAAGTATGCGGTTTTTTTATGGTGATAACTTGAGGTTTGAGAAATTACAGATAATAAAAAGCCTTCTGGGGAGAAGGCGAAGAGATGAGTATAGATATTATATTTATAAGAATTTAGAAAAGAGAGAAAATCTTATTCTTTCATACTGATGAAGATGTTTTTCACTTGGCTATAAGCATCTAACATCATTTTATGTGTTTCACGTCCTAAGCCTGATTTCTTGTAACCCCCAAAAGGTGCGTGAGCTGGGAGTTCGTGATAAGTGTTGACCCACATACGGCCGGTTCTTACTGCTTTTGCAACACGTAAGGCACGGTTAATATCTTGAGTCCAAACACCACCACCAAGGCCATATTCAGAGTCATTCGCCATTTCGATCACTTCATCTTCATTATCGAATGGAATAACACACAATACAGGTCCAAAAATTTCTTCTCGGGCAACACGCATTTGGTTTGTTGCATTGATGATGATGGTTGGACGAACAAAGAAGCCGTCATTATAACCTTCACCCGTAATACGCTCACCACCTGTTAAAACAGTTGCACCTTCTTTTTTCGCGAGTTCAACATAGCCTAAGATGGTATCCATTTGATCTTGGCTAACTTGTGTCCCCATTTGTGTATTCGGATCAAGTGGGTCGCCGACACGAATACTCTCAAATTCAGTTTTTAATGCTTTCAAAAATTCATCATGAATATCTTTATGTAAGAACAAACGTGAACCTGATTCACAAGCTTGTCCTTGGTTCATCAATATTGCCAATGCTGAATATTTGACTGCTTTTTTCATATTCGCATCAGGGAACACGATATTGGCTGATTTACCGCCTAATTCCAATGTTGCTGGAACCATTTTTTTCGCCGCAGCTTCTGCTACGGTATAACCCACATTGGTAGAGCCAGTAAACGCAAGTTTATCAATATCTTCGTGCTCTAAAATAGCTTGTCCTACAACAGATCCGCGTCCGGTAACAATATTAATTACACCAGCTGGTAATATTTCATTTAAAATACGACCTAGCTCTAATAATGAAAGGGAAGTCAGTGTTGCTGGATTAATCACCACGGTGTCACCCGCTGCAATCGCTGGTGCCAATTTCCATGCTGCCATTAATAATGGGAAGTTCCACGGAATAATTTGACCCACCACACCAATAGGTTCGCGAATAACAAGGCTAATGGTATTTTCGTCTAGGACGGCACTTTCATCGGTATGAGAGCGTATCACGCCTGCAAAATATCGAAAATGGTCAATAGAGGCAGGTAAATCTATGTTTTTCGACTCATTGAGTGGCTTACCATTATCTAATGACTCAATCCAAGCAAAGCGTTCTTGTTCCTGCTCTAAGCGATCCGCGATTTTTAATAAGAGGGCTTGACGCTCAGCTGGTGACGTTTTACTCCATGTTTTGAATGCTTTACGAGCAGCACTGACTGCGCGTTCAACATCTTCAGCACTACCAGATTGGTATTCACTTAATAATTCACCCGTAGCTGGGCTATAAGTTTTCGTTGTTTTTTGCGATGTGCTAGATACCCATTCTCCTCCAATTAGCATTTTATAACTTTCTAGAGGACGAAATTCTGATGGAACATTATTTAATTTAATCATTTTTAATCTCCAATGTAGGGATGAGCATCATTCAAATGTGTAGTTTCATTTCGTAATACTCGTGCTAATAACATATCTCAATTGAAATAATTTGATTAGCTATTGATGCAATAGGTGATATTAACTATAAAAAATAGTAATGAATATTACTGACTTAACAAAAATGGATAAACTTAATCGTTTCATCTCTCAGTATTTATATGATTAAACAAAAAATAACCGTCAAAAATCATTAAACATTCCTTCTTATTTCGTCATCATCGGCACAATGCAATAGCGCTCTCTTTTTTGGGAAAATTATTTTGAGGCTTAAGCAAAATCAAAGGATAAAAAAAGGGATATTAAAAAATTTGCTAGAAATTGCGTTAGATCAAACAACATTTAAATTGTTCAATATTGCCCTTTCGCTCTTATAAAAATGGCGTATTCTTATGTTGCATCTGGAATACAACTTATAAAAATAAAGCATGATCTTTTATTAGAAGGAATACGATATGTATTGTGTGCAATGTGAACAAACAATGAAAACGCCTGTAGGTAATGGTTGTGCCTATGCGCAAGGTATGTGTGGTAAAACAGCAGAAACTTCAGATCTTCAAGATTTACTCGTTGCAGTATTAGAAGGACTTTCAGCGTGGGCTTTAGCGGCGCGTAGTGTTGGTATTATTGATCATGATGTAGATAGCTTTGCTCCTCGTGCTTTTTTCTCTACGTTAACTAACGTCAACTTTGATTCTGATCGCATTGTCGGTTATGCGAAAGAAGCTATCTATTTCCGTGAAAGTTTGAAATCTCGCACTTTAGCGAAAAATGCAGCCATTCAAGTCACTAACCCTAGAGCTGAAATTCAATTAGCGGGTAGCGATTTAGATAGCTTACAAAAACAAGCTCAGCTTTTTGCTTTAAATGCAGATAAAGCGCAAATCGGTGATGATCTTCATGGATTACGTATGCTGTGCCTGTATGGCTTAAAAGGGGCTGCGGCTTATATGGAGCACGCGCATGTTTTAGGTCAGTATGACAATGAAATTTATGCAGAATATCACCGTTATATGGCGTGGTTAGGTACTGATCCTTCTGATATGAATGAGTTGTTAGAAAATGCGATGGGCATTGGTCAAATGAACTTCCGCATTATGGCTATTCTTGATAAAGGCGAAACTCAAGCTTACGGTAACCCAACACCAGTTACTGTTAACGTTCGCCCTGTTGCAGGTAAAGCTATTTTAATTTCAGGTCATGACCTGAAAGATCTGCAAATGCTTCTTGAGCAAACTGAAGGTAAAGGGATCAACATTTATACTCATGGTGAAATGTTACCTGCCCATGGTTATCCAGAACTTAAAAAATACAAACACTTAGTGGGTAATTACGGTAGTGGTTGGCAGAATCAGCAAATTGAGTTTGCAAAATTCCCTGGCCCTGTACTAATGACTTCAAACTGTATTATTGATCCGAATGTAGGTAATTACGGTGACCGTATTTGGACTCGTAGTATTGTTGGCTGGCCGGGCGTAAAACATATTACTGGTGATGACTTCTCTGAAATGATTGAACAAGCACAATCATTAGAAGGCTTCCCATACAATGAAATTGAGCATTTAATTACAGTTGGTTTCGGTCGTGAAACACTATTAAATGCTGCTGATACTGTGATTGATTTAGTCTCACAGAAAAAATTACGCCATGTTTTCTTAGTGGGTGGTTGTGATGGTAGCCGTGGTGAACGTAGTTACTACACCGATCTTGCAAGAGAAATTCCACAAGATTGTTTAATTATGACTTTGGCGTGTGGTAAATACCGTTTCAATAAGCTGGATTTCGGTACTTTAGAAGGCTTACCACGCTTACTTGATGTGGGTCAGTGTAACGATGCTTACTCAGCGATTATGCTAGCGGTTAACCTTGCCGAGAAATTAGGTTGTGGTGTGAATGACTTACCACTGTCTTTAATTCTCTCTTGGTTCGAGCAAAAAGCGATTGTTATCTTATTGACTCTGCTTTCATTAGGCGTGAAAAACATTTATACCGGTCCAACAGCACCTGCATTCTTAACTGACAATCTGTTGGCGGTACTAAATGAGAAATTTGGTATGCGCTCTATTACTACACCAGAACAAGATCTTAAAGATATTCTTTCTGCTTAATGTTTTAAATTCATTATCATTACCGAAGCCTACGGGCTTCGGTGAAGGATCAATATCCATGACGATGCCTACTTCTCTTTGTCCTAATCGTATGCAAGTTCACTCTATTCATCAGGAAACACCTGAAGTGTGGACGCTAAATTTAATTAATCATGACTTTTATTCTTATAAACCAGGTCAATTTGCACTGGTGAGTATCAATAATAGTGATGAAACAATGCGCGCTTATACCATTTCATCTTCTCCGGGATTAAGCCCATTTATCACTTTAACCGTTCGTCGTTTAGAAAATGGCGTGGGTTCAGGTTGGTTAACATCACAAGTAAAACCGGGTGATTATCTTTGGTTATCTGATGCTCAGGGTGAATTTACTTGTGCAGGTAAAGAAGGTGCGCGCTATTTAATGTTGGCGGCAGGATGCGGTGTTACACCCGTTATGTCGATGACACGTTGGTTGTTAAATAATCAACCTAAAGCAGATATTACAGTTATTTTTAATATTCGCGAGCAAAGCCAGTTTATTTTTGAGAAAGAGTGGATCGAATTAGCAAATGCATATCCATACAATCTCAATTTTATCATGATGCCAAAATTGCCTGATAATAAAGGGTTATTTAGCGGTCGCATTTCTCAAGAAAAATTAGCCGCATTAGTCCCTGATATTGCGAGTCGTACTGTCATGTGTTGTGGCCCAAATAGCTATATGGAAGACACAGGACGTTTTGCAAGAAATCTTGGCGTACCTGCTGAGAATATCTTTATGGAACGTTTTGGTGATGAGCCTGTTTGTGTTGATGAAAACGAACAATTAACCATGACTATTCGCCATCCATTATCACAAATTAAAGTTCCTGTTGGTGTAACTTTATTATCAGCAATGGAAGAAAATAAAGTTCCTGTTTTTGCAGCTTGTCGTGCAGGAGTTTGTGGTAGTTGTAAAACGCGCATCGCGAGTGGTGATTATGATGTCAGTAGTACCAGCACATTAACGGCTGAAGAGATAGCTCAAGGTTATGTCTTAGCATGTAGTTGTCGTTTAAAAGGAGATGTTGAGCTCGCTTAACCTCTTTTTATTAAGTATTTCCTTCTATTTTCCTGTTTTTCTTACCCTGTTAATTTATTAACAGGGTTTTTTATGCCTATTCCTCCCATTAAAAAAACGAATAATCTGGAAAATGCTTCCCTTTATTTTAAATTAAAGACAGCTTTTATTTATTCAGAATAATAAAAGTATTGGAAATGATGACTCATTAAAAATATATTTTAGTTAGTGGGGAGTTTCCTTATAAACATTCTGCTATTATTTAAATTATTGACTGGGTAAGGGGGGGTATATGAAAAAATTGTTAGTTATTTGTTTATTTAGTGTCATGTTATCTGGCTGTGAAAAACCTCAACAAACCCTTGATGGCTCTAATGTAGAGTCACTACGTATCTCAATTGTTGAAATGCGTAATTCTCTCCCTCTTGATGAACAATCGCGTTTTGATGAAGCAATAGAATTAGCTATTCTGAATGATATTAATTTTAATGATTTAGTTATCGCTGGGCGTCATAAAAATGCGGATATTATCACTCGTAAAATGTGCCAATCATTAGATGGTAAAACGGTAAAAGAGATATTTTTGCAAGCAGAAGAAATAAGAGTACAAAAATTAGCATTTAAATAATCAATTAATAAACAGATTTCTTCTTAACTATACGATTTTAACTTTCGTAGGAAAGCCTCATTTCTTTTTTATATATTGGTTTCGAATGGAATTATATTATTTAATTGTATGATGAATGTGATGGCTATTTTTCAATAGAACTTAAACAAAATCGTTATCGTGCTTTTCATTATATTGTGAGTGGTTATAATGCGCGCCGCATTCGCAAGAAAAGTGCAGTATCTCGTTAGGCGAGGCTCCTATACAAACACAGGTTACTGATCTGACGACGTCGAGAGACGCCCAAGATTAGGACAGGATATATCGACCGAAGGTATATCCCCATGTAACTTCCAGTATTCATCGGATACGTTGTATAGTGCTAAAACCGAGACGTGTAGATAGCTTTTGCATTCTCGCTTCTGGTTTCGCCCCTATGGAGAACTGATTTGCTAAACACAAACAGTAATAGGGAACCACAAAAATGAAATTCAATACTCAAAACAAAATGGATGCTGTATTAGTTGCAGATGCATCCTTAAACACACCTCAAAACAACTCAACTCAAGACCAATACAATCGTTTAAAAGATGATGCAACGGTTAGCGCTTATATGAGCCAGTCTTATATTGCTGTTTCTGTCGCTGATTCTGTTGAAAATGTGAAAGCTCAATTAGTTAATGATTTAAAAGATGAATTAATTCCAACCTATTTATATGTGGTGGATAAAGATAATTATCTAAATGGGATTTTGCCCGTTAAATCATTATTAACAGCTGCGAATGATCTGTTTGTCTCTGATGTGATGCGTCAAACCTTTTTTTCTGTCTCACCAGAACAGAATCGACATGATGTTTATCAACTGATTAGCCATAGCGGTTTAGACAGCGTACCGGTGATGCATTTTGGAAAGTTAGTCGGTGTTTTACGTCCTCAAGATATTGCTGAATTAATTGAAGATGAAAATACACTGGATGCACAAATGCAGGGTGCAACTTCACCTTTAGAGCAGCCTTATTTAGAAACCAGTCCGGTGACATTATGGCGTAAACGTGTTGTGTGGTTATTGATGCTGTTTGTGGCAGAAGCGTATACCAGTACGGTATTACATGCTTTTGAAGACAGATTAGAAGCTGCAATTTCATTAGCTTTCTTTATTCCATTGCTAATTGGTACAGGCGGAAATAGTGGTACGCAGATCACCTCAACATTAGTACGTGCTATGGCATTAGGGGAAGTGAGCTTACGTAATGTTTGGTCTGTATTAAGAAAAGAGATAACCACATCCATAATGGTCGCACTGACTATGGGTATTGCCGGTTTTGTGCGTGCTTGGTTCTTAGGTGTGGGTATGGAAGTGATGATTGTTGTTGGCTTAACGCTCGTTTCAATCACTGTTTGGAGTGCGATTGTTTCGTCTGTTATTCCAATGGTATTAAAGCGCTTAGGTATCGATCCTGCGGTTGTTTCAGCACCGTTTATCGCGACTTTAATTGATGGTACAGGTCTTATTATTTACTTTGAAATCGCATCTCATGTGATGAGCGAGTTTGCTTAAGACAATCCCATATATTTATTCTCAAGATAAAGCCGATGTGACTTAATCAACACATCGGCTTTATTTTTATCTACACGAGTTCGCGTTCAATAAATTGTAAAATCGCCTGACAGTGGCGACAACGGTATTGTGTTTCTCCGCGTAATACTTTGTTATGACGGCGAATAGTGAGCTGGTGTTTCTCTTCACAATGGCAAGCATAAGGAAAGGTCTTAGCTTTAACGGCGCTGACATCAAAATGATGAGTACGTTTAGCTGAAACTTGTAATACTGTTTCCATCATCCATTTCCACTCTTTCCCATGAGGCGCTACACGACCAAAATGGCGATTAACTAATAAATGAGCTAATTCATGAGGAATAACTTCTTCAATAAAATTCTGTTTATTTTCAATCAATAATGTAGGATTAATACGGATTTCCCAATTTGCATAATAGGCACTGCCTGCAATAGTTCCTCTCTGATTATAATGTAGAGTAGGTTCTGGGTAATTTGTATTAAGATAAAGATTAGCCTGCTGCAATTTTTCACGCAGTGTTCGCATAACGCTTTGCACTAAGGCGATGGGGACTCTTACCGTTTTCATGTTACAGAGCATATAGCGCCTTATACAAACACGCAATAAAAAGAAAACTTGCACAATATATAAATTAACATATTATTAAAAAGTATATTGATTATGGAGTTTACCATGACACAACGAGTTCAACCTGATTTATTAGATGCAATGAAATTGGCGGCTAATGAAGCGTCTAGTATGCTTAAGACGCTAGGAAATGGCGATCGCCTCTTATTATTGTGTCAGCTAAGTCAGGGCGAAAAAAGTGTGAGTGAATTAGAAGAGAGTCTAGGTATTCGTCAACCGACACTTTCTCAACAGCTAACCGTTTTGCGTAATGAAGGGTTAGTGAATACTCGTCGTGATGGAAAACGTATCTTTTATTCTATTGCTGATGAAAAAGTTCTTGTGCTACTCAATACGCTTTATCAGCTTTATTGCCCGATAGCAGGTTAATTTATGAATATAGATTGGGTTCACTTTACGCCTTTAAGTGCGGCAATTGGTGGGCTTATGATAGGTGCAGCTGCCGCCATTCTACTGTTATTTAATGGTCGCATTGCAGGAATAAGCGGTATTTTAGGTGGTGTGTTATCAACAAAACAGCAGGGAAATGGTTGGCGTTGGGCATTTTTACTTGGCATGCTAATCGCACCTACACTGTTTTATTTTTTTGATAAACCTTTGTCGCCAGTGATTGAAACGTCACCTTGGATGCTAATTATTGCTGGGGTGCTGGTGGGAGCAGGCACTCGTTTAGGTAATGGTTGCACTAGCGGTCATGGCATTTGTGGGTTAGCACGATTATCACGTCGCTCGATGGTGGCAGTTCTCGTCTTTATGGTGACTGCATTTATTACCGTTTATATTCAGCGCCACGTAATAGGAATAGGAGGCTAAGAAAATGACCAAGTTTGTTGCTTTTCTTTGTGGTCTTCTATTCAGTGCAGGATTGATTGTTGGTGGAATGAGCAATCCGCAAAAAATTCTGGGTTTTCTGGATATCACGGGAAACTGGGATCCCTCTTTATTGATAATTATGGGGGCAGGATTGGTTGTCAGTGTAATTGGTTACCAATTAACACGCCGTAGTCAACAAAGTATTTTAGCGTGTCCTTTAAATATTCCGACCAATAAAGTGATTGATAAACCATTGGTGTTGGGTAGTGTATTATTCGGTCTTGGTTGGGGATTAGCTGGAATTTGCCCAGGTCCTGGTTTGGTATTAGCAGGTGCTGGGTTTTATCAAGGTATTTTATTTGTCCTTGCCATGATTGTGGGTTGGTTGCTCGTTGGGTTTTTTCGTAAAACGCAATAATGACAACTTACTATCGCAATATTAGCGAAAGCGTTAAACGGGAAGCCAGTGCTTCCCGTTTGTGTATTTAATACATTTAAACATTATTTAAAGTCAGCATAAGGAATAAGAGGATTTGGCGGTAAATCTAAATCACCATTCCAACCATCAAATGAATAACGTAAGTACATTAATGCATGACTTGGGGTATAGTTTTTTGCTTGTTGAATATCAATAGCTGCACCAATAAACCAATGTGGTGTAATTCGATGTTCAACTAATGCTCTTGCGGTATAACCAAAACCATTGCTGGAGTCTCCTTCATCAACAGCGTCACGCTCTTGATAATAAAGTCTCATCATCTCTTCTCGATCCTCAGGGCTAAGCCCATTCATATAGCGATTGAATTTATCGGGAGAAATGAGATTTTGTAAAGGATAGCGCTTTCTGTCATCTGTTTGGGAGTAAGACCAAGAAAGAGAGCCTGATAATTCCCAAGACCAATTTTCAGTGCGTTCACGATAATTAATTGGAACCCCTAAAGAGACATATTTTTGAGGACTATAATAACCACCTTGACCTAAAGTGTATCCGCTTAAGTCTTTATCATAATGCCAAAGCATTGTGCTTAACCCGACAGAAACGCGGCGATTGTTCTCATTGATAAGTTTATAATAATAGCCACCCATTCCTCGAATACTGCTATTATCTTCAACGTTTTTACCCGTCAGTTTATCAACAGAAACTTCGCCCCAATAACCGTCTTTTCCGCCTAAGTCATAGCTTCCACTTAAACGAACGCCAGTTCTTCTCACTCCGCCCCATGTTTGGTTAGTCCAAATATCTCGTTGACCAGCAAAAGCCAGTTGCGAGCTATTAACTGGACGACGGTGAACATCAAGTGTCCAGCCCACATTAAAAAGATCATAATTATAGGCGATTTTACCAACCCAATCAGTTACCTCGAAACCCAGTGGTGTTGTACCAAGATCCCATTGCCATTGGCCATTTTCCCAGCCAATTGCAGGGCTAACACCAAAGGATTTTTGTTCTAGCGGGAAACAACCCGTGCGATAGCAAGTCCCAAATTTAGAGTCATAAGGTGAAGTACCCAGTTTGCCACTGCTGAGATTAACTAAATCTGCCCGCCAAAAGAAACGACCATCATAAACAGGGTGATCGAGTTGTAACATTGTGGTGTGAGCGCGTAGTTTCGAATAGCCTTCGCTACCACTAGAGCCCCAATAATCATGTTCAAGAGTAAAACGCCACTCTTGTTGACGATAAAGAGAGTGAGCATCAGCTCGTAAGCTTCGAGATAGCCAGTTATCTTTTTCGTCATTACGCATTAATGTGGTGTACTCAATATTATCTTTTGGCAACCTATCTGTTATTCCATCCTTGATCATCGCTTGTTGGTAATAATAGTGAGCTTGTTGACGATGTTGCTCATCACGTTGAAAACGAGCAATATCGCGTAATACTAAAGCATCAGCACTGTCTGGCTCCGTTTCAATTTGTTGTGCCAAGTAAGCAAAATAGTGTTGTGCTTTTTCTGTATTCCCCACCTCTTTTTCTGCATTGGCAACACGTCTAATAGAGTTGCTATTAAACTGGTTGGGTGAAAGTGTTTCTATTTTCGTAAGATAGTATTTTGCCTGTGCTTGTTGCCCTTGTTCCAAGGCAATATCTGTTGCGCCTAATAATGCCGTTTCATTGTTAGGCTCTAGATTTAAAGCGGTATGGTAATAACTTAAAGCTTGTTCAAGATTATTTCGCTCTTGAGCCCAGTTCGCTAATAGTAAATAAGTCTGAATTTTTTGCTCTGGTGGAATATGAGCAAAAAGGTAATCAACAGCCTGTTGTTCTTGTCCTTTTGCGCGTAGAGACTCTGCGTGCGCTAATATTTCACCAAAACGTAATCGACTATCTAACGCTTTCATACTCTCGCTACGCTGAGACAAAGGAATTGTTTTTAGCGTATCAAGTGCTTGAGTTTCTCGTCCTGTTTTATTGAGATATAGCGCATAGGCGTAAAGACGAGATGGATCATTAGGGAGGCGGTGATTTAGTTGATTAAAATACTCTTCAGCTTCAGAGTCTCGTTGAGTTATTAATAAATCATCAGTAAGCCGATAAATATTCCAAACATCATTAGGATAATCTTTAGCAATTGCTTTACGTTTTTCAATCGCACTAAAGTATTGCTCTTGATGCTCATCATCAGCGGCTAAATCTTGTCTTATGCCAGAGATAATATAGCCATAATCTTCTGCCAAATTTTTATATTGTCTTGGCGTTAAACCATTAATAAATTGTTGTGCTTTATCATGTGACTGTTGGCGATAAAGTTTTGCGAGGCTATGTAACGTCGCAGGGTGATTGGGTTGATATTTTAAAGCTTGTAAATAATGGCTTTCAGCAACATCCAACTCGCGTTGTGCAACGGCAATGTCACCTAAACCAATATAAGGCTCGCTTTCATAAGGGCTTAACTTATTGAGTTGGTTAAAATATCGTTCAGCTAATTCATAATCTTGTTTTAAGAGCGCTTCATCACCTTTTGAAAGCAGATGCCAATATTGATTAGCCTGCAACATGGATCGCCATTGACCGCTATTATCATGGTTGGGTGATAATTTCAGCGCTTGTGAAAGATAATAAATAGCCGCACCACGCTGATTTGCGCGAGAATAACGTACACCTAAAGCACCTACAACATCCGCATTATCAGGTTGTTGTCGTGCTTTTTGTTTTAAGGTCGCAATAGGCAGAGAGGCAACCTCTGTTTTAGGTTTTACAGAGGAAGCCGTACTGGTTGTGCCTGTTGTAACCACTGATTTTATTGTGGATTGTTGCTGGTAGAGACTCGCTATTTTCTCATTCTGAGGATATTGGCGATAAATATGATCCAGTCTATCAACCTTATCATCATGAGAAGATTGCATAAGCACTTGAATATATTCCAGTGCTAAAGTCTCATCCGGTGGCATTCCTCGATAAATTTCATCGTATAAATTGAGTGCATCATCATAGCGCCCAGCTGTACGGTAAAGCTGGGCTCGCTGTAATTTTTGCCGATTAACATCCGTTGTCAGTGATAAGGTTTTTATTGCACGTTGATATTGCTCTGATTGAGGAAACTGAGTACCTAATTGAGTAAATAACTGTTGTGCTTTTGCATTATCTTTCTGTTTAACGGCAAACTGAATTTGCATTAATAAGATATTAGGATCATTGGGTTTAATTAACGCTAAACGATGCAACGATTGAGCCACTAAAACTTCATTTCCCGTGGATGTTCCTAATCTCACTTGCTCTTGTAAAAAGGCTTCCGTTGTCTCTTCGCTGGCTTGCGTGACAGGCAAAATGCCTGTCAGCAAAAAGAGAGCAATAACAGAGTGGCGATGTGTGTGACTAAATTGCCACATAGCTTAATCCTTAGCCGCTAAACGACGTTGGCTTCTTATTTTCATTGCTCGCCAAATAAGAAGAGAGACAAGAATAATGCCGATAATTGCCGCTAAACCAAGCCATATAGGGTGAGATGCAAACACATACCAAACTTCTTCCCACCAAGGTAAATAACCGACGAAATAAGTGTCACCCACACGTAAGCTATTTACGCCAGATTCTCTGACTAATACCACTGAACCATGCATAGCATCACGTTTACCGCTATCACTGATTGCCTCATTTAACAGTTTGTAACCTTGTGTACTATCGGCTAATAGTGCGATAACGCTACGTTGTGAAAAGAATGGAGATTGGAAACCAATAATTGCACCCATTGATCCTTTAGACGTCAGGGAGATACGGCTATCAGGGCGTTTATCAGTCGGTTGATAACTTGTGTGGCTAAAGATACTGATCTCACGAGAAGGCAGAGTGATTTCACTACGTGCTTTATCAATCAGTACATTCATCTGTTTATCATTATTTAATGCTGGTGGAATTGTGCCGATAAGCAGCAGATCCGCATCTCTTTTTTGTACTTCTTCTAATGAATCAGTTAATGAAACATTCAGTGCTGGATAACCTGTTTGAGCACCGATATTCCCCGTTGAAATTAATAGGGTAGATAACTGCGTTGGTGAAGGTTGTTTATTAACAAAAATCAGGGTTTCAGACAGATCCGCATAACGGCTAAATGGGAAACCAGCATGGCTGTAAACGCGTAAGTCAGGCAGTGCAATATAGTGTCGATAATCACCAGTGAAATTAAAACTAGATAAATCATCAATTGCCACTGCATTTGGAACCGGTTGATAAGTAATACATTGATCTAGTGAACCACCCGGAATTGGGTTGGTGTAATCAAAGGCAAATGTGATTTGGTTACGTTCACCCAGTTTTACTGCGGGAATATTCAATAAATTCTTATGCTCAATCCAACCTTGAATAAGCGGTAAATAAGCGATAACGAGATTATCTTTTTTATCTTTCTCAAGAGGATAAGCTTTAATGAAATGGTCGTTTACTGAGATAGACATACGAGAGTCATCTTGAAATGCAGGTGCGGTATAGCGATAACGCAATTGCATTTGTAATCCCGTATTATTAAACATAAAGAGATCAGGCGGTAACGTCATATTCAACGTAATAGGATTCGGTTTTAATCCGCGAGATTGCAACTGACCTTCATAGTCTTGTAACGTATTAAAATAGATAGGTTTATTCAGCTGTACCCATTTTGGCGCATCATAAGGCTCTCGAGGGATCAATTTTTTTACTTCATTAATTGTAACGACATTTCCTCTAAAAATAACTTGTCCACGGGCTATTCCGTTTACGGCAGTGATCAAATCATTATCATCACGCCCCATAATAAGAAGTAATTTAATATAAGGATTAGTTGGATGTGTCAGCATTTCGATAGTGGGTGCTTTAACATCAGGATGTTGTTTTAAAAATGCCGGTTTTTGTTTATTAGTTGCAAAAACAATACTGTGTTGATTTGGCAACGCATCATAATAAACAGGATAATTTTGCTTACGCCAATCAACTTGAGTACCAAACCAAGAAGAGAGTATAGCTGCCGCTTTCTGTTGGACTAGATTAGGCGACTGATTGAACACCATCGGCAGTGTTAATTCGCCAAAATCACGACTGTCAAAAAATGGCTCTGGGAAGTGCGCTAATTCATTACCTAAACGGAGTGATTGAAAGGTTAAATTCAACTGACTGCTTTTACTCACATCAAGCCAGAGTGTGGTATTTGCTTGGTTCTCACAAATTTCACGATAATGGCCAATAAAAGAGAGTTTTATATGGTTAAAATCTTGAATAAATAAGGGATCAATTGGTATCGTAATTTGGTTTTTCTTACCTAAATCTTCCTGTTTTAAGGTAATAACTCCCATTAATTCATCATTTAAATAGACATTAAGATGAGATTCCACAGGAAGGAGTGATGGAGACGGTGTAAATTCTAAATCGAGAGTCGCTTTTGAAATATATTCATCACTACGTACACCAAATTCTAAATAGCCGTCAGGGCTAACACCGGTTAAATGAATAGCGCCATAACTAGGTGCTGTCTCTGAAAATCTTAATATTTTCTGGCGAGCTGAAGGTGTGATATCAGCAGAAGGCAGTTGTGCATTTACAGGCACTGCTTGAGAAACAACTTCAGGAGCCGCTTCAGTTATTGTAACAGGTGGCGCTGAAATATTGGTTTGCGCTTCTTGCGTTTCATCTCCATGAACTGAAGAAGTGAGCATAAATAAGGCAAATATGAGAAAACGTTTTTTCATTATTGTTACCCATGATCTTATTGTTTATTAATAAATTCCCAGAAAACTGAGTTTTTCCTTCAAGACTGATGAAATATTTGTGAAACATTTACGCGTTGAGGGAGTAACGATGAAAGCCACAGCAAAAACAAACCGAGTAAGCGAAAAGTGGCGTAAATAAAGTAAGGAGCACGTTTTAATAAGGTGTTATAACCTTGCATGCTGATAAAAATGATGTTCTTGAGACTACTTAAAGGTCTGTCGGTTGGAAGTTCATTTTGCCAATCAGCCCAAGTATCGGCTCGCTCAAAAGTACACGCAGTAAATTCGATAGCTTTTTGCGTTGTCATTTCAAGAAGTTGTAACCCAATAATTTGCCCATCAACACGTGAAATATTGGCTTTAAAGGCGTGTTCACGCTGATTTTCACTGAGTAATAGAGTGATACTTTCATTTGGAGAGAGTGAAAGTATGACATTATCAGGTAATTGAATGGCACAGCTATTATCAGAAAAATCATAGAGATAACAGCGATAGAGAGAGCCATTATTTAACAGCAACATGGCAGGAACTTTAACGCGAACGCGAGGGAAACGGCGTTGTTGCTTTGTTTCGACAGAAACTGCAATAGCAACACCCAGTAAGATAAGGTTATAGCAAACCCACAATAAACACATCACAACAGCCCAAGCTTCATCAGGATCGCCTGTTGCAATGCGCCAAAAGGCAAACAAAATACCCAATAAATTTAGGTTGAGAAAGAGTAAGTAAGGGCGGTTAATTCGCCAATCGACAAAACCTTCTTCCATCACGCCACCTTTGCCAGTAACGTTGAAAGTCCCTTTATGAGGAGAGAAAAGAGTACTCAACACTGGGCGAGTGGTGTACCACGCCAAAATTGTTTCATAAACTTCACCCCAGAATGAGTGGCGATAAGCGCCTTGTAACTTCGCACTTGCGAGTGAAATATGGATCAAATACGGTACAACATAGAGGGCGATGGCAACCGCAGGTGCATAAATGATATAGGCGTGGAAAAAAAGAAACGTCAGTGGTGCAAGTAAGAAAACCATCCGTGGAATGCCAGAGAAAAAGTGCAACATAGCATTTAAGTAACAAAGACGTTGTGGCAGGCTCAAACCTTTACCAAAGAGTGGATTATCAAGTCGGAATATTTGAACCATTCCTCTTGCCCATCGAATGCGTTGGCCTATGTGCGCGGATAATGATTCAGTCGCTAAACCTGCGGCTTGTGGAATGCGAATATAAGCTGATCTCCAGCCATGACGGTGTAAACGTAATGAGGTATGCGCATCTTCTGTAACTGTTTCAACAGCAATACCACCAATTTCATCTAATGCAGTACGACGTAAAACGGCACACGAGCCGCAGAAAAACGCTGCATTCCAAGTGTCATTTCCATCCTGAACTAATCCATAAAAGAGTGTGCCTTCATTCGGCGTTTCACGGAAATTATCTAAATTACGTTCAAAAGGGTCGGGTGAGAAAAAATGGTGCGGTGTTTGCACCAAAGCCATTTTTTCATCTTTTAAAAACCATCCCATCGTAAATTGTAGAAATGAACGTGTTGGAATATGGTCGCAGTCAAAGATAGCGACAAATTCACCAGAAGCGAGAGTTAAGGCATGATTGATATTACCTGCCTTAGCAAAATCGTGTTTTTCTCGTGCGATATAACGAATACCCACTTCTTGAGCAAACGCCTTAAATTCAGGGCGGGAGCCATCATCAAGCAGATAAATAGTAAGCTTATCTTTAGGCCAATCTAAATTTAAGCTGGCATAGATGGTGGGTTTAACAACTTGTAGATCTTCGTTATAGGTAGGAATGAAAATATCAACGCTTTGCCATTGCGTAATGTCTTCAGGCATAGAAACAGGTTTTCGATGCAGTGGCCAAATACATTGCATAAAACTGAGGAATAGCACACACCAGGCATAAGTTTCAGCCAATAAAAGCAGTAAACCGCAAAATAAGCTGAAATTATCAATCCAATAAAGGGTTGATTGATAACGCCACCAAATATATCGACATGCAATTGTCAGTGCCAACATAACCATTGCAATTGAAGAGAAACGCCCCGGAATATCACGGATAGCTAAGGCAACTAACCAAAGAACAATCACAAAAACAAACTGGAACGTAAGATCAAACGGTTGAGTAATACTGAGTAAAATAAAGAAAATGGCAAAAATAGCGATAACGGAATAGAGAACATACTGCCAAAATGGCGTGGTTTTTTTCTTATGTTCAATGATGTCAATCGCGATAGGAGTGACATGAACAAAGAGTTTTTTGTATGTTTTTCGAATATAGGAAATCAGTTGTGTGGGTTTTTTAATCAGCAAATGCGCGACATAATGACAAGCTAGCCAAATGCTTTGCAACAAATAGCGTATAGGATCGAAAACTTTAGGGCAACGGGGATCGATATGAGGATATAGCTCTTGTTGTTTTCTGGCAATTCTCCGCCAGAAAGGGGATTCCATCCGTAAAAAAAGCCACATAATGCCCATAAATAGCTCGCAAATAATAGCCGCGCTACGAGATGCACCGTTATGGCGATAAAACTTGTAGTAACGAATAAGAATGTGTTGTGTCACATTCTTTTCGACTTTTTTCGTGGCATCGTAAGATGATGGCATTATGGCTGTCCCTCTTTCCTCTCAAATAACGAAAAACACCATTGAGCGAGTTGCGATATTTCTTCTACTAACATGCAATTAGCTCGGTAATCATATAAAGGTAAACGTGAGGCACACGCCTCTAATGAGGCTTCATCTCGATGAAGAACGACAGGGCATAATGGAAATGGCGTCGTTTGCCAAAATTGATAAAAATCTTGGTGAATTTGGCTGGTGGCACGAAATTGGTTAATCAGTACGTATTCATTTTCGATAAATTCGTGTTGATTAAGGCGAATATGACAGTTGCTTTCTGCCATTGCCACGGTGAAAAAAATATCCGCTTTTTCTATCCAAGATGTGAAAAGAGCATCTTCTGTGTGCTGTAAATCCATTAAAATAATGGCATCAGGGTGTAGCTGAATAAATGTCGTTAAAAAATGGGTAAGATGTTGTTTTGCTGAAAATGATAATTGTAAGAACAAATTATCCTTTGTATTAACCAAACCAAAAGGTAACACTTGGTAGTGTGGTCGATAGTAAAAAATACTCTCCTCTATTGATGTCTCTGCTAATAATGCCTGACTTAATGTGGTATTTTTTTGCTGTGCTGGAAAATAAAAAGACAAAATATTTTCAGTGCAATTATCAATAATAAGCACTTCTTTATTTTGTTGATTAAATTGTCGAGCAAGGGCAATTGCCGTGGATGTTGTACCCACTCCACCTCGAAGCCCTTTTAATACAATAAGTGGCATAGTCAGCCTCATTTAGTCATATAATGAAATGCATTAAGTAATGGCCAGCGATAAATAAGCTCACTATTTACTTCTTCTTTATTGATATCCTGATAGTGATAGTTATTTAATGAAAATAATTTTTTTAGTTTATCAATGTCCTTATTTAGATTATTTTTTTCTATTTTTATATTTGAGTTAATAAAAGTTTCATTTTTCATTTTAATATCCTCTGGATAAAAGAAAAATAAATCTCTATCGAAATTAAAATCTCGATAAAAATAGGGGGTAATTAATAATGCTTTCTGTTTATTTAAACCACCTATTTTAGAATATGCTTTAAAATACATTATTTCAATTACGTAAAAACACATAAAATAGATATTTATTATCTTATTTTTATAAATTATGGCTATTGATTTTCTTTTTACATTTATATTTTCTGTTTTTTTTAATTTCGTCTGTTAAATAATAACGGAAAGAGTTTAGCTACAAAATAAAGCAATAAAAAGAAATGTAAATTAGCTGTTTATAACAATATATTAAATTGTTCGAATCTGATGATCATATTTGTATGTTGATCTGTATCATTTTTCATATAAAAATCATTATATTATAGTCTTTTAATGATTGTTTTTGTGTTTATGTTGAGGCGTTTGTTTACTTATTGCTACTTATGTTTATTAATTGTTATTCGATGTTGTTAATGTGTATTTTGTTTTGTTTTTGTTTCGAAATATAAAAATAAGATAACTCTGTGTTTCATTATTTAATGTAAATAAATCATCATTTTTAAAAATAGACGCTATTATATAAATAGAACGTTGAGTATTTTGTTTTTGAATCCAAATTAAATAAGTTGGATTTCGTAATTGTTTTTATTTTATATAAGAGGTCAGTGTTTTCTGACTAGGTTTTCTTTTTCGTTATTTTTTATTTAAGGGTTTTTACTTGGTTTTAAATAAATATTCTCTTATATGATCGTTTAGTAGTTAATTAAATATCAGAAGTAATAAAAAGACAGATATGAGTAATCATATAACTGTTGAATTGGATTTATTTATACTAAAGAGTAGGAAATCAAAATGAACAAATCTAATACAACCCAGTTCGATTTTTTACATTACTGGCATGGGTTGGGAGCATGGAATTTCTATTTTTTACTAAAGTTTGTTTTACTTTGGTATGGTTATTTAAATTTTGATGCTTTTAGCAATTTACTTTTTCTTGCCTTTTTATTGTTCCCATTACCAAAAAATATTTGGCATAAAATGCGTAATTGGGTCGCTATCCCAATAGGGATAATATTATTTTACCATGATACTTGGTTACCCAGCTTTTCAACGATTCTTGCCCAAGGTGGACAGCTTAAACAGTTTTCCTTTGATTACCTTGTTGAGTTAACTGTTAACTTTATCAATATCAAAATGATAGGTGTCGCCTTTATTTTGTTAGTGGGCTACCTTTTTATTGAACAGTGGATGAGGGTATCCGTTTTTATTATTGCGGGGGTGTTGTGGCTAAATCTTGGTGGGTTTACTCATTTTTCTCAAGGTGTGGTGCCTGCCGTTTCTGCTAATTCTTTCACACAAGAAAGTAATATTAGTACAGAAAAAAACACTGTAGTAGTCAAAGCGCCTGAAGTATTACCAGCATCAGTTGAACCGCAAGTTTCCCCTGAAGTTGTACCAACGAAGGAAGTAGAGACTGCATCTATTAATACCGTTTATCCACCACAAAAACTGAAGGTTAATAATAAGGTATTGGATGATTGGCTAACACAGTTTTATGGTTATGAGAAAAAACGTACAACACCATTCCCTGCGCAGTTAGCAGCCAATGCTCAGCCTTTTGATATCTTAATTATTAATATTTGTTCACTTTCTACTGCTGATGCGGCGGCGGTTGGGCTGCAAGAGCACCCTATTTGGGGTAACTTTGATGTGTTATTTAGTCACTTTAATACCGTATCTTCTTATAGTGGTCCTGCATCATTAAGATTATTACGCGCAAGTTGTGGTCAGACTCACCACTCTGATTTATACGATCCCGCAGATGCACAATGTTTGCTGATGGATAATTTATCGTCATTGGGATTTGCCAAGAAATTGGTTCTCGACCATAACGGGAAGTTCGGTAATTACCTCAAAGAAGTTCAGCAACTCGGTAATCTTAATATCGCCTTACAAGATCAAGAAAATCTTTCTCATCAAATTACCGCATTTGATGGCACCAAAATTTACAACGATAAGGAAACATTACAACGTTGGTTGCAAGCGCGTGAACAGTCTAATGAGAGCCGCTCTGTGACCTTTGTGAACTTGGTGTCATTACATGATGGTAACCGTTATGTAGGCGAAAATAGCACCGCTGATTATGGTAAACGCGCCTCTACATTGCTTGATAACTTAGATAGCTTTATGAATGAGCTAGATAAAAAAGGAAGAAAAGTGATGGTGGTGATTGTGCCTGAGCATGGTGCTGCGCTACAAGGTGATAAGACACAAATGTCAGGGCTAAGAGATATTCCAAGCCAAAGTATTACTACCGTTCCTGTTGGTATTCGTTTCACCGGAATAAAAGATAGAGCACAATTTTATCCTCCTGTGATTGTCGATGAACCCAGCAGCTATTTGGCTATCTCTGAGTTTATTTCTCGTAATGTGAATGGTGATGTCTTTAACCAATCTATTATTGATTGGAATGCATTAGCCAGTGAACTTCCTCAAACTGCCAATGTTGCGGAAAACCAAGCTACGGTTGTGGTTGATTATCAAGGGCAGTCTTATATCAAGTTAAATGGAGGTGAGTGGATTAACTACCCTAATTAACTTTTTATAGGAAACAGTTTCATCATAAATCTATGTTCTCGTTTTCTCCTATTGAGACCCCCGTATGATTGCGGGGTTTTTTTATGAGTTTTATAAATAGAAGCCATAAAAAAACCACATCTATTAAGATGTGGTCTTATCAAAATCAATAACGTGATGTTCTTGGCAAGAGACTTATTTTAAGCCTGCTGCTTCACGTAAGATTTCAGCTTTATCTGTTGCTTCCCAAGGGAATTCAGAGCGACCAAAGTGACCGTAAGCAGCCGTTTTTTGGTAGATAGGGTGCAGTAAATCTAGCATTTGAATTAATCCATAAGGACGTAAGTCAAAGAATTCACGCACTAACAGAATCAGTTGTGCTGTTGGGACTTTTTCAGTACCAAATGTTTCTACCATAATTGATGTTGGCTCAGCCACACCGATTGCGTAAGAAACTTGAATTTCACAACGATCTGCTAAACCTGCAGCTACGATATTTTTAGCTACGTAACGAGCAGCATAAGCGGCTGAACGGTCAACTTTCGATGGATCTTTACCAGAGAAAGCACCACCACCGTGACGAGCCATACCGCCGTATGTGTCGACAATGATTTTACGACCGGTTAAACCACAGTCGCCCATTGGTCCACCGATAACAAAACGGCCTGTTGGGTTGATGAAATATTTAGTTTGTTCATTTAACCATTCTGCTGGCAGAACAGGTTTAATGATCTCTTCCATCACGGCTTCATGCAGATCTTTTTGTGAAATCTCTTCAGAATGCTGAGTTGATAATACAACTGCATCAATACCAACAACTTTATTGTTGTCGTATTGGAAGGTAATTTGGCTTTTCGCATCAGGGCGTAACCAAGGTAAAGCACCGCTTTTGCGGACTTGTGCTTGACGTTGAACTAAACGATGAGCATAAGTAATTGGAGCAGGCATTAATACGTCAGTTTCGTTGGTTGCATAACCAAACATTAAACCTTGGTCGCCAGCGCCTTGCTCTAATGGATTTGCACGATCAACGCCTTGGTTGATATCAGGTGATTGTTTACCAATCGCACTGATAACTGCGCAGGAATTAGCATCAAAGCCCATGTCAGAACTGGTGTAGCCGATTTCACGAACAGTGTTACGTGTAATTTCTTCGATATCGACCCAAGCTTTGGTGGTAATTTCTCCGCCTACCATAACCATGCCTGTCTTAACGTAAGTTTCGCAGGCAACGCGTGCTTTTGGATCTTGTTCTAAAATTGCATCCAGAACAGCATCAGAAATCTGATCTGCAATTTTATCTGGATGACCTTCTGAGACTGATTCAGAAGTAAAAAGGTGTGTAGTCATTATATCTCGTTACCTTAATACAAACGGTTTAAGGATGGATGTTTTAACATCTAGACGTCTATTTTATGACTCTTCTCTCTTTAATTCCAGCTTTTTTTAATCAAATATAGGGATAAAGTAGAATCAAACAGTTAATCTTATTTTTGTTGCTTGCTATTTTTGTATCAAGAAAAGAGAGATTAGAGAAAAAAAAGTTTTTTGTACTTTTTGCTTTGCATTTTTAACTAACTAAAGGTATAACCTCGCGGTTACTGTGAAATCTGAACACAGTGTAAACCGCAGGATTTCTGATCCTGTTTCTCTGTTAGGGAAATGGCTTATAAGTTTAAGCCATGTGTGGAGTGAATGGGTAATGATCCATTGTCTACAGGTTAGTCTTTTCAAAAACCAAAACAGTACTCGCCAATACTATACACGTAGTATATCTAGAGTAATTTCCTCTTTGAGCTCTTTCTCTTTAGAGCGAAGTTGTCTGTTACTTGCCAATAGGTGATTGTGTTAACTCGTTATAGGTTAACTCAAGAACTTTCTACTATTATGTCCCGCGTATAGCTGGATAATCATATAAAAATATATAGTGAGCCATTACTTCCAACTGTTATTTATCAGTCGTTTCAGATTTTTGTCGGATAATTGACTACTATGGTGACAGGCAAGGTATAAACTCATACTCCCTAAGGAGAATGTCATGAATGATAACATCGCTCGTAAGATGCAGCAGACCTATAACATTGCATATTGGGGTGGCGGTTACTATTTAGCGAATAATCGGGGAAATATTAGCGTTTGTCCTAATCCTGATGTTCCTAATGCAACTTTTGATTTAACCGAATTGGTTAAACGAGTTCAAGAAGAGCAATCGAACCTGCGTTTACCTGCGCTTTTTTGCTTTCCTCAAATACTACAACATCGTTTACGTTCGATTAATGCTGCGTTTCATCGCGCGCGTGAATCTTATGGTTATAAAGGTGACTATTTTTTAGTTTACCCAATTAAAGTTAACCAACAACGTCGTGTTATTGAGTCATTAGTCAATGCAGGAGAGCCTTTAGGTTTAGAGGCTGGTTCTAAAGCAGAATTAATGGCAGTACTTGCTCATGCCAATATGACAAGTTCTGTGATTGTTTGTAATGGTTATAAAGACCGTGAGTATATTCGTTTAGCACTCACTGGTGAAAAACTTGGGCATAAAGTTTTCTTAGTCATTGAGAAAATGTCTGAGATTAAAATGGTTCTTGAAGAAGCTGAACGTTTAGAAGTTATTCCACGTTTAGGCGTTCGCGCTCGTCTTGCTTCTCAAGGTTCAGGTAAATGGCAGGCAAGTGGTGGTGAAAAATCAAAATTTGGTTTAGCCGCGACACAAGTTCTGCAATTAATTGATATGTTACGCCAAGCTGACCGCTTAGATAGCCTGCAATTACTGCATTTCCATTTGGGATCACAAATGGCGAATATCCGTGATATCGCAACCGGTGTTCGTGAATCTGCACGCTTCTATGTTGAACTGCACAAACTGGGCGTGAATATTCAGTATTTCGATGTGGGTGGCGGTTTAGGTGTGGACTATGAAGGTACACGCTCACAATCTGATTGCTCTGTTAACTATGGCCTTAACGAATATGCGAATAACGTTATTTGGGCGATTGGTGACGCGTGTGATGAAAATGATTTACCACATCCAACCGTTATTACTGAATCAGGTCGTGCATTAACAGCACACCATACAGTATTAATTTCTAATGTAATTGGTGTTGAACGTAATGAATTTACGGCAATTACACCACCTGAAGATGATGCAGCAAGACCGATTGCAAGCCTTTGGGAAACATGGGAAGAGATGCAAACTAAAGGGCATAGCCGTTCATTACGTGAATGGTTACACGATAGCCAATTAGACTTACATGATGTGCATACCCAATATGTTCACGGTATGTTAAGTCTGACAGAGCGTGCATGGGCAGAAGAGCTGTATTTGAATATTTGTCGTCGTATTCAGTACGATTTAGATCCAAGCAATCGTGCCCATCGTCCTATTATTGATGAGTTACAAGAACGCATGTCAGATAAGTTCTATGTTAACTTCTCATTGTTCCAATCTTTACCTGATGCATGGGGTATCGACCAGTTATTTCCTGTATTACCGATTGAAGGGCTAGATAAACCGCTTGATCGTCGCGCAGTGCTACTCGATATCACTTGTGACTCAGATGGTATTATTGACCATTATGTTGATGGTGATGGTGTTGAAACAACGATGCCAATGCCAGCTTATGATCCTGAATATCCACCAATGATCGGCTTCTTTATGGTTGGGGCTTATCAGGAAATTTTAGGCAATATGCATAACTTATTTGGTGATACGGCAGCGGTTGACGTTTACCTTGATGAAAAAGGTAATCTGACTTACGTGCAAAGTGAAGAGGGCGACACGGTTGCTGATATGCTTCAGTACGTTAAGTTAAATCCTACCGTGCTGTTAGATCGTTTCCGCACCCAAGTAAAAAATGCACAGTTAGATGAAGCGTTACAAGAGCAATTCCTGACTGAATTTGAAAGTGGTTTATACGGTTATACGTATCTGGAAGAAGAAGAGTAATTCTTCACTTTCCAATGCAGGAGTGATGTTATTAAACATCACTCTTTATCTATCATATTGATTTGTATGTTGCTTATTTTAAATAAGCAACAGAGGTAATAGCATGAAAAATAGTACGTTAGGTAATGAGACTGATAATTCATTGATCTCTAATGCATTTGGTTTTTTACGTTTTCCACTGAATTTTCAGCCTTATAGCAGTGATGCAGATTGGGTTATTACAGGTGTGCCTTTTGATATGGCAACATCAGGTCGTGCAGGAACTCGTCATGGACCAGGCGCTATTCGTCAAATTTCAACGAATTTAGCGTGGGAAGGTAATCGCTGGCCGTGGGATTTCGATATGCGTGAACGTTTAAGCGTTGTCGATTGTGGTGACTTAGTGTTTAACTTCGGTGATGCACAAGATATGAGCGATAAATTACAAGCTCATACAGAGAAGTTATTAGCCGCAGGTAAAAAATGCTTAACGTTTGGTGGTGACCATTTTGTCACGCTGCCTTTATTACGTGCCCATGCAAAACACTTCGGTAAAATGGCATTAGTTCATTTTGATGCGCATACCGATACTTATGGTAATGGCAGTAAATTTGACCACGGTACTATGTTCTTCCATGCACCAAATGAAGGATTAATCGATCCTAACCACTCTGTTCAAATTGGTATTCGTACTGATCATGACAGTGATAATGGTTTCACTGTATTGGATGCAGCACAGGTTAACGATCGCGGTGTGACTGATCTCGTTGATCAGATCAAAGGTATTGTTGGTGATCTCCCTGTTTATCTGACTTTTGATATCGACTGTCTTGATCCTGCGTTTGCACCAGGAACAGGAACACCAGTTGTAGGCGGCTTAACAACAGATAAAGCACTGAAGATCTTACGTGCATTACAACCGTTAAATATTGTCGGCATGGATTTAGTTGAAGTTTCTCCAGCTTACGATCAATCGGATATTACAGCACTTGCAGGGGCAACCATTGCTCTTGATATGTTGTATCTGCAAGCCGCAAAAAAATAATTTCTGTTAATTTCAGAAAATAAAGACAAAGCGATATCTGTTAGGTATCGCTTTTTTTATGTTTGTTTTTTGAAAAAAAGAACGCTTTTTTATCTTGATGATTGTCTGTTATAAGTTACACTTTATTTGTAATTTATAAGCGACAATCAAGTGACTTGGCAATAGGGATAGCAAATGCCATATAAAATAGTACGTTATCAAGATAATAATCAAAAAGTACCCTATACGGATTGGATTAAGAAATTAAGAAAACGTGATCCTCAAGCAGCAGCAAAAGTAGAAGTACAAATATCACGAGCCTGTGTCGGTAATTTTGCTGATCATAAGTTTGAAAGAGAAGGTGTTTGGGCTTTACGGATTAATTATGGTCAAGGGTATCGAGTTTATTACTCTGTAGAGAATGGGCTTATAATTCTCTTATTAGTTGGAGGTAATAAAGGAACTCAGCAAGCAGATATAGACAAAGCAGTGAGTTATCTTAAAGATTATTATGTAAGGATAAAAAATGACAAATAAAATAGAAAAAATGAAACAAAATAATATCCCTGCATGTATTGATCATGATGCTGAATTGATCAAAGAACTGCGAGAAGATCCTGTTTATGCAGAAATTTATTTACAGACAGCATTAGAAGGTATCTATGAACCTGGAGGCGTTGGTGCGTTTCTTATTGCATTACGGCAAATAATCGAAGCTCATGGTGGTGTAGGTGAAATAGCAAAAAAATCAGGTCTTTCTCGACAGCATATTTATCGAGCATTATCTGAAAATGGTAATCCGACTTTAACAACACTCACAGAAATAACACGAGCAGTGGGTGTTAGGCTGGCTTCTTCTCATTGCATTTAGAAAAATAAACCAGAAAGTATCGTATTAATAATAATGCCCTGTGTGATTTAGAATAATGACACAGGGTATTTTATTGCGAGTGATTTATAACGAAACTAAAGCTGAAAATAACGAGCAAGCAGAGGGGCGGTAAAATTCTTTTTTAAATAGAATCCTCTGGGTAAGGTCATAATACGTTGCCCATCTTCACCAATCGCTTCTGTTAATGCTTTGCTGTTTGCTGCTTTGGGACGGATTTGTAAGACTTGCCCGTGGCGTGCGGTAATGCTTTCTACTTTACCTAACACAATCATGTCCATTAACTCTTCCCAATCATGACGTAATAGTTCTTCTTCAGTACTATTAGGGCTCCAAAGTAACGGAGAGGCGACGCGACGTTGTGATAATGGTATTTCCCTTTCTCCTTCAACGGGCACCCATAATACTTTTGAGAGCTTACGTTTTACATGGCTATTTTCCCATGTAATACCGCTGTTTCCGGTCAACGCTGCGACACAGACAAAAGTGGTTTCTAAAGGCATGCCCAATCTATCAATTGGAATGGTTTTGAGCTCAATGCCCAATTCACTGAAGTCTTGTTCAGGTTTGCTGCCTGCACTTGCGCCTAAATAGTATTCCAACAACATGCCTACCCAACCTTTATCTCTTTTTAGATCAATTGGGATAGGGAGTTGTGCAAAAGCGGCAAGTTCACCAAAAGTATAACCCGCAAGCGCTTTTGCTCGTTCGAATAAAACCTGCTCATTTTCGGGGGCGACTGGTGGCGTAAACATAGTTATTATCTTCTTGTATAAATAATAGACAGAAAAAACAGGTTGTTGATAACGTATTTAGCTTTATTTTATTTAAATCATAATAGCATGATATATCATCATTTTTTTGAGTTAATTCGCTAATTGAAATTTATAATTCCAAGTTGTGCACGGTTATCCTGAAATCATAAACAGGCTTTTACACTAGGTTATCCACAGCTTTATGGGATAACTCACAGAAAGTGAGATCACTGTTCTGATTTACAGCCTTGACTTTTGCAGATATTTGCCAAAATTATCCTATTTTGTCTAACTAATCGGCATAACCTGTGGATAAAACACCCTATGGTTATTTTTTGTACGATTTAAGCGAGAGGACCTTTTAATTGTTTTATCCAATCGCTGAAATAGGCATTAAAATTTGGCTACTAATTTGAATTATAAGTGATATTTTAAAATTTGTATCAACAGGCTTTCTAACAATACAAAAACTATACCCTGATTATCTCACTCTTTTTCACATAGATATCCACAGAAAAAGTGAATAAATCCCCTAAGTGTTTATGTGGGTGTTTATAACTTTCAAGGTTTCTGTGAATTAACACAAATAATGACTAATTTGAACACTGAAAAGAGACAACAACCTATTTTAGCTTTGGTGTATCGATATCCGGCGTAAACCACGCTGATTTAAAATCAAACCAGCCAAAGGTATTCATTTTGACACCTCGTATAGTTCTCTGCCCTTGTAGCTCTAGTAAATGGTGAAATAGAGGATAAAGCCAAATATCTTGTGTTAATTGGCGACACCACTCTTCAAGTGGCAAGGATTTTTGGTGCCATAGTGTGAGCTCTTGTGAAAATGATGCGCCTAAACATTGGTGAAAGAGTGGTAATTCATAAAGTGCAGCAAAAATTGAGAACTCTAAAGGTTTATAAAAATTCACTGTTGCTAACCAAATATCACTATCAGCTTCTCCGTAATACCACTGCTCATAATCAAGCACTTGAATGGTAAGTTCAATATCATACTGAGATAAAATACTTTTTATTAAATCTGCAATAGTGCTGTATTCATGATGCTCTTTATAAAGAGTGACAGTCAGTTTTGTTAATGAAGGAGGTTTTGGATGTTGGCGGATTAATTTACTGTGATGCCAATGAAGTAATAATCCATAAGCAGGAGACCAATGGCGTTGATAGAAAGGATCACAATGCGTCAGCATATTAACAGGGGTTAACACACTGCTTAACCACTCTCTTATTTCAGTCTGTTGGCACTGTTTTGAGCGACTATCATAAAGTAGGAAATAGCATCCTTCTTCTTTACGGCTTTCTAGTGAGTCTTTATTGGTATCATCATCTGTTAAATGAATAGTTGAACAGACCATTTTGTTATTCAGTTCTGGAACTACCCAGATATCAATTTCATCTAATAATGCCCGTAAGCCAAAATAGCGATTAAAGGCTTTGATTTGCAGCTTATGTTTATCATTAGCGATAACCTGATAAGCGCCAGTACCAATGGGACGTTGTGCAAAAGAAGGAAGTGATGCCCATTCTTGCGGCAAAATAACGGCTTGTGGACTTCCTAATAACGTTGCAAATTGCTTATCCGCTTCGCTTAAGAAAATATCTAGCACATAAGGCTGAGGCGAGGAAATTTGTTCTATATGTGCATAAAGAGGGTTACAGTGTTTCATTCTCATTAAAGAAGTACTGATATCTTCAAGGGTGAGCTCACGACCATGATGAAAATAGATAGAAGGACGTAAATAAAATCGCCAATGTTGCTCTGTGACCATTTGCCAATGATGAGCTAATTCGGCTTCGACTTCTCCATTTTCCTCTTTTAGATGCACTAACGAGTTAAATATCTGACTCATTAAATGTAATTCAGAGCGTCTTAATGGTGTTCCCGGTAATAAATTCCTAAAAGGGCGATAGTAAATAATACGCAGTAATTGTTGTCCGGGATGAAAGCTTTTTTCAATTTGAGAGAGCACCATTTGCCGTACTGAGTCTTTATCGCCCATTAGTGCGACAAGCTTTTCAATATCATTCTCTTCTATCAGCCTTTCAGCGCGATTTTGTTGGATCTCAAGTGCATTAGAGTGAAAAATAAGCGTGGATTTTTTACCTCGACCGACTTCCGCTTGCCAATTTATCCAACCTATTTCTTGCATCTTATTTAATAAAGAGCGGACATGACGACGCGTGCAATGCAGGGTTTGTGCTAATTCTTGTAACGTTGTTTCGGTCGCTTTTCCCTGAAAGGCTTGCCATAAGCGAATAAATTGTAACTCTAAGCGGGGTGAGATCATAAAAGAGGAAATCCCTTGATAAAGTGATCAATTTTAATTTCCTTATATTAGACCGATAATGATTGTGTTTAAAGTTAGCTCTCATGTTAGTTATCACAAATTACGAATACTGACAGACTCCCCCATTTGAGCATTCGGTGATTACCGGCCAGTGATGATTGATCACTGGCTTTTTTATTGGTTATTTATAGGAAGGCTTTTGTTGGGACAAAAAAAAGCCGTAAACGAATTTACGGCAAGAATGACAAAGTAAACATCACAGAAAGTAGAAGAAGGTGAAAACTGCTTTAATTAGCGCATAAAGGCAGGTTGTTTTGCCTCGTAAGCACTAATGTCATCTTGGTGTTGCAGTGTTAATCCAATACTGTCTAATCCTTCAATCATGCAGTGGCGGCGAAATGAGTCGATTTCAAAAGAGAAATGTAATTCACCCGCTCTAACCTCTTGTGCCACTAAATCTACGGTAATGGGGGTGCCTGCATGTTCTTTTACCCAATCAAATAATTGTGAGACTTCATCATCACTTAATTTGATTGGTAATAATTGATTGTTAAATGAATTCCCGTAAAAAATATCAGCAAAACTGGGTGCGATAACGGCGTGAAAACCATAATCAGTTAATGCCCAAGGCGCGTGTTCACGAGATGATCCACAACCAAAGTTTTCTCGAGCTAATAAAATAGATGCACCTTGATAAATAGGCTGATTCAAAATAAAGGCTGGGTTAGGTTGAGTGCCTTCATCGTCCAAAAAACGCCAATCGTGAAACAGGTGCTTACCAAAGCCAGTACGCGTCACTTTCTGCAAAAATTGCTTAGGAATAATGGCGTCGGTATCCACATTTGCTGCATCTAAAGGAACCGCAATACCCGTGTGTTGAGTAAATTTATTCATCATGTTCTCCTTTAAGATGCCACTGCAAATGTACGAATATCTGCAAAATGACCATTAATCGCTGCCGCCGCCGCCATTGCAGGACTGACTAAGTGTGTTCGACCTCCACGACCTTGGCGACCTTCAAAGTTACGGTTGCTGGTGGATGCGCAACGTTCGCCCGGATTTAATCGGTCGTTATTCATCGCTAAACACATTGAACAACCCGGTAAACGCCATTCAAAACCTGCTTCAATAAAGATTTTATCTAAGCCTTCTGCTTCAGCTTGCGCTTTAACAGGACCTGATCCCGGAACAACAATCGCTTGAACATGGGATGCAACTTTATGGCCTTTTGCGATTTCAGCAGCTGCTCGCAAATCTTCAATACGCGAGTTTGTACAAGAGCCAATAAAGACTTTATCGATAGCAACATCTGTTAAGTTGACACCTTCACTTAATCCCATATAAGCCAAGGCTTTTTCAGCAGAAGCGCGTTCAACAGGATCGTTAAAGCTATTTAATAACGGGACTATTTGATCAATAGCAATAACTTGCCCTGGATTGGTGCCCCATGTAACTTGTGGCGCAATATCAGCGGCATTAATAGTGACTGTGGCATCGAAAATTGCATCGTTGTCAGACTTTAAGGTTCTCCAATAAGCGACAGCTTCATCCCAAGATTGATCTTTAGGTGCAAATTGACGTCCTTTTAAGTAGTCAAAAGTGGTGTCATCCGGCGCGACTAAGCCTGCTTTGGCGCCCATTTCAATTGCCATATTGCATAAAGTCATTCGACCTTCCATGCTTAATGCTTCAATGGCTTCACCCGCAAATTCAACGATATAGCCTGTACCACCGGCACTACCTAATTTGCCGATAATGGCTAATACGATATCTTTCGCGGTGATCCCAATAGCGGTTTTACCCTGAACTTCAATTTTTAATGTTTTAGCACGAGACTGTTTTAAAGTTTGAGTTGCTAAAACATGTTCAACTTCTGAAGTTCCGATCCCAAAAGCTAATGAACCAAAGGCACCATGAGTTGCAGTATGTGAGTCACCACAAACAATGGTCATTCCCGGTAAGGTTAAGCCTTGCTCCGGCCCCATTACGTGAACAATCCCTTGATAAGGATGGTTTAAGTCATACAGCGTAACGCCAAATTCTTGGCAGTTTTTCATCAACTCTTGCATTTGAATCCTCGCCATATCACCACAAGCATTAATATCTTTAGTTTGTGTTGATACGTTGTGATCCATCGTTGCAAAGGTTTTATTCGGTTGACGAACAGGGCGACCTTTTGTTCTTAATCCATCAAAGGCTTGAGGTGATGTCACTTCATGCACTAAATGTCTATCGATATATAAAATGGGTGTTTCATCACTCACTTCTCTGACAACATGTGCATCATAAATTTTTTGATATAATGTTTTACCCATGTTATGCCCCTTCATGAATATACTGAGCGATACGATCACCCATTTCTGCGGTTGTGATTGCGTTGCCATTACCGGCTAAATCTGCGGTGCGATAGCCTTTTGCTAATACTTGTGTGATAGCATCTTCAATGGCTTGAGCTGCATTATCTTCATTAAAGCTATAGCGTAATAACAGTGCGGCAGACAGAATTTGTGCAATTGGATTCGCAATGTTTTTACCTGCTATATCAGGCGCTGAGCCTCCTGCGGGTTCATATAAACCAAAGCGCTCTTCGTTAACACTGGCAGATGGCAACATTCCCATAGAGCCGGTGATCATTGCGCATTCATCCGATAAAATATCGCCAAAAATATTGGAGCACAGCAACACATCAAATTGAGATGGATCTTTAATTAACTGCATTGTTGCGTTATCGATATACATATGTTGAATTTCAACATCTGGGTATTCTTTTGCGATCCCAGTGACAACTTCACGCCATAAAATAGAGCTTTGTAATACGTTAGCTTTATCAATTGAGGTTACTTTATGACGGCGTTTACGTGCTGATTCAAACGCAAAACGTGCAATACGTTCAATCTCATAACGATGGTAAATTTCAGTATCAAAAGCACGCTCTTGTGCGCCTTCACCTTCACGACCTTTAGGCTGACCGAAGTAAATACCACCTGTTAATTCACGTACACAGAAAATATCAAAACCACGTTGGGCGATATCAGCACGTAATGGGCAGTAGGCTTCTAAGCCTTCATATAAGCGAGCAGGGCGTAAATTACAGAACAATTTAAAATGCTTGCGTAATGGCAATAAAGCACCGCGCTCTGGCTGTTCATTTGCAGGTAAGTGTTCCCATTTAGGGCCACCGACGGAACCAAATAAAATCGCATCGGCTTGTTCACAACCCGCTAAGGTATCTGCTGGCAACGGAGTGCCATGATTATCAATGGCAATGCCACCGATATCGTATTCTTTTGTTGTGATATTGAGTGAGAAACGCTTACTAACCGCCTTCATCACTTTTTGTGCTTGAGCCATGACTTCAGGGCCAATACCATCTCCGGGTAATACTGCAATATGATAATTTTTTGACATAATTAAACCGCTTCTTGTGTTGTATGTTGTTTGCGTTTTTCTATTTCGACTTGCTCTGAGCGCCAAATGCTATTGATAACGTGGATCATGGCATTCGCAGATGAACCTACGATGTCAGTTTCTAAACCCATCCCATGAAATTTACGTCCTTGATATTCAACGACGATATCAACTTGCCCTAAAGCGTCTCTACCTTCACCTTTAGCAGTTAATTGATAAGTGACTAATTTCAATGGATAACCTGTTGCACGAGAGATGGCTTGATAAACCGCATCGACGGGACCATTACCGGTTGCTGCTTCAGTAATTTCTTTGTCACCATGAGTAATACTGACACTTGCGGTAGCAACGGTTGATGAGCCCGATTGAGTATTAAAATAGTTCATTACAAACTCATCAGGCTCTTGTTGCTGTTGTCCCATAAATGCTAAAGCTTCCAAATCGTAATCAAAGACTTGGCCTTTTTTATCGGCTAAACGTAAGAAGGCAGAATATAAAGTATCCAAGTTATAATCTGTTTCGCGATAACCCATCTCTTCCATTCGGTGTTTAACTGCGGCACGACCTGAGCGAGAAGTTAAATTCAATTGCACTTCTTTTAATCCGATAGATTCCGGTGTCATGATTTCGTAGGTTTCGCGATTTTTCAAAACGCCATCTTGGTGAATACCCGATGAATGCGCGAATGCATTGGAGCCAACAACCGATTTATTAGCATGAATTGGCGTATTACATAATTGGCTGACTAATTGACTGGTACGATAAATTTCTTTGTGATTAATCCGTGTTTGAACATTCATCATTTGCTCACGAACTTTTATCGCCATAATGACTTCTTCTAATGCACAGTTACCCGCACGTTCGCCTAAGCCATTAATTGTTCCTTCTACTTGTCTTGCACCTGCTTGTACTGCAGTAATAGAGTTAGCAACTGCCATGCCCAAATCGTCATGACAGTGAACAGAAATAATGGCTTTATCAATATTGGGAACACGCTCAAACAAGTTGGTGATAATGCCACCAAATTGGTAAGGCGTTGTATAACCTACGGTATCTGGAATATTAATGGTGGTTGCGCCAGCATTAATTGCGCTTTCAACAATTCGGCATAAATTATCGATATGGGTACGGCCTGCATCTTCGCAAGAAAATTCTACGTCATCGGTATAGCGACGAGCACGCTTTATCGAATTCACGCCCATTTCAATAATATCTTCGAATGATTTTTTCAATTTGTGTTCAGCATGCAGTGCTGAGGTTGCCAAGAATACGTGGATACGAAAAGCCTCTGCGACTTTTAAAGACTCCGCTGCAACATCAATATCGTTATCAACGCAGCGTGCCAATGCACAAATACGGCTATTTTTTATTTCGCGTGCAATGGTTTGCACGGATTCAAAATCACCAGGAGAAGAAACAGGAAAGCCAGCTTCAATGATATCCACACCTAAACGCTCTAAAGCGTAAGCAATTTGTAACTTCTCTTTTACGCTTAAGCTCGCCTGCAATGCTTGTTCGCCATCTCTCAATGTGGTATCAAAAATAATCACGTCGTTGCTCATAATCTGTTCCTTTCTCTTTTTATTTGCTGTTTGCGCTCTCCCAGGTATAAAAAAACCCGCGACTAGCGCGGGTTTTTCTCTCTAAGGGCAGGTGTGTTTCACTTTTTACCCATAAGCCGACCGCGCATAAAAGTTGCGAGTAGTAGTAGGCTTGATAGTAAAATTGCGTTTAACATGAAACATCCTTAGGTAAGTTCTCAATAATCTGTATTTATTGATACCTAATACCAATAAAGATGTCAAGCGTTGGAATTTATTAATTCATTTATCAGTGTTATTTATAAAATTTTTATAGTGATTCTGACTAATATCTAAATTTTTACTAATGATTATAACTATTAAGCATTCATTGATTGGGTTAATGTTCCATACGTTGTTTGAAAAAGAGTGAAATGAAAAATCAAACAATTGTTTGCTTTTTTTTTAATCAGCCAGTTGATAAAGAAAAAAGAGGGCGTTAGGGAAGGGATGATTAATAAATGTGAGCAACGTTTTGAATGTAAGAATAAAAATCATTGTATTATAAATGATGATAGATACCGGATACCTATTTTAGGAATGAAAGTACATTATTTTATTATGATTTTTATCATACTTTGTTTTATTATTTGCAAGGCAGAAGGTAAAACAGGTTGTAATATATATTGATATAATCATTTTCTATACATGTAATTTTAATGTCAAATTTCATCACTTATATGAAATACGTTTTTTTATTGATATGAAACTTATGTGTTTAGTTATATTCATGGATGATGAATAATAAATTTTAATAAATAGTTTAAGTAATAGTTGAAGCCTATCTATTATTAATAATATCTCAGTTAATAATGTTTATTTGGCTATTATGATAACATAGTGGAGTAAGAAATGACGGATTACACATCAGCAACAGTTACCAGCAGAGAATCAACAGATATTCATTTACGTAATGTTGATCTTAATTTATTAACGGTATTTGATGCTGTTATGCAAATGCAAAATGTTACCCGTGCTGCACAAGTATTGGGCATGTCACAACCCGCAGTAAGTAACGCTGTATCTCGCCTTAAGGTTATGTTTAATGATGAATTATTTGTTCGTTATGGACGAGGTATTCAACCTACGTTAAGAGCTAAACAACTTTTTGGTCCGGTGAGACAAGCCTTACAATTGGTTCATAACGAGCTTCCAGGAGCAGGATTTGAACCAGAACAAAGTGAGCGCATATTTAATTTATCTATTTGTAGCCCTCTAGATATAAAATTAGCACCAAAAATAGTTGAACAAATTAAAAATGAAACACCCAATATTAGCGTTAATATTAAATCTTATTTAAATAGCAATATAGAGCACCAACTAAAATACCAAGAAGCTGAGTTCTTTATTAGTTATAAAGAATTTGAAAAGGCTGAATTTCATTCGCAACCACTATTTAATGATGAAGTTGTTTTGGTCGTTTCTAATAAACATCCTCGTATTAAAGAGAATGTAACCCAAGAGATGTTATTAAATGAGCAACATTCCATTGTTTCTTTAGATGATATTGGTTCATTTAGTGCGCCGTATTATAAAAATACTCAATTGGAAGATTTAATCACTTATCAAGGAACCGATTTAAATAGTGTATTAAATATTGTTTCTAGAACTTATTTGGTTGCCATTGCACCGAAATGGTTAGTTGAGAGTTATTCTGAACAATTAGATATTAAAGCCGTGCCGTTACCTTGGGAAAAAACAGAGCGTCCATGTTACCTGATTTGGCATGAGTCAACAGCGCGTGATAAAGGCCACTTATGGATGAAAAATTTATTAAGTGAAGTTTGTCAAAACTAGAGTGTTTTCGCTCATAATTAGTATTTAATACTAATTATGCAGAAATAGTGGCAGATAACGTTAGTTACTCAGCTAATGACCAAGATGGCGTTTATGCAGTTAGATAAACTAAATTGGATTGCTGTCACTATTTTTGCCCTTTCTTTGTAATAATGACTCTTATTCGTATTATTACTATGTTAAACCTATTTTTTGCAATAATATCGCCCTCATTCTATTGTCATTGATTAAGTTATAACAATTACTTATTGTTATTTATCAGCTTTTCTTTTTAGCTTTCCATAAAAAATAAGACCATCATATTTAATTTTCTCACTGTGATGAGATAGCCTTTTCTGACAAAACTTTTCATAACTCACAATTTTACAAATTTATGTAAAATTGAATTCCTTTATTTTGGCGGATCACTTAGACTTTTATTCGAGTCAGCGAACAGGTGTAAGCTGAAATTGTAAGAGAGATATTTTCTCCATTTCGGTTTCATAACACGGTCGCTTTTCCATAAATAGCAGGAAAATTATGATAACTAATAATAATCTTCATGATTATCATATAATTAGAAGATTGCAGATGCGGTTTTTGCACAGCGGGAATAAAATTGCTTATCGTCAGTGGGATGCTAAGCGAAATATCGAAATGTCATGGGAGTTGGTTGAAAAGAAAACACACGCGCTCTCAAATGCATTGTTAGAAATGGGTGTGAATGTTCAAGAGAACATAGGGATCTTTTCTCAAAATACCATTGACTGGTCTTTGGCTGATATTGCTTCTTTGCAACTACGTGCCGTAACCGTTCCTCTTTATGCAACAAGTAGTGTTGAACAAGCCGCTTATATTTTAAATGATGCGAATATTCGCATTCTTTTTGTTGGCGACCAAAAGCAATACGATATTGTTTCTGAATTATTAGCGTTATGTCCTCAGCTTGAACATATTATTGTGTTTAACTCCGATGTTGTGTTAAACGAAAATACACCTTCATGCTATCTGGAAGATTTAATTAACCAGACACAATTTCAGCATGACGAAGTATTAAAACAACGTATTAATGAATGCAGTTTAGATGATCTGTTTACTCTGATTTATACATCAGGAACTACAGGTGAACCTAAAGGCGTTATGCTTGATTATACAAGTCTGGCATCGCAGCTTTATCTTCATGATGAGCGTCTCTCATTATCTGATAAAGATGTTTCGCTCTGTTTTTTACCTCTTTCTCACGTTTTTGAACGCGCGTGGAGCTTCTATGTGATGCACACTGGCGCGGTTAACGTGTATTTAACGGACACTCATGCTGTTAAAGAGGCAATGAGTGCAGTTAAACCGACGGTGATGTGTGCTGTTCCTCGCTTTTATGAAAAAGTGTATAGCGCTATTCAAGAGAAAGTGTCTCAAGCTTCTGTGTTTCGTCAATTTATCTTTAAATGGGCGATAAAGCAGGGTGAAAAACAGCGTGAAGCACAACTGAATCAGCGTCAGCAAGGGTTTATTTCCCGCTTATGTTATCGCTTTGCAGATAAAAAAGTCTTAAATCCATTGCGTCAAATTTTAGGTGGACGTGTTCGCTTTTTACCCGCGGCAGGTGCTCGTTTAGATGATGCAGTGATCCGTTTCTTCTTGGCTGCCGGTATTAATATCAAATACGGCTATGGTATGACAGAAACCTGTGCCACAGTTTCATGCTGGGAAGAGAATAAATATAAGTTAGGCTCTATTGGTACACCATTGCCGGGTGTTGAAGTGCGTATTGGTGCAGAAAACGAAATCCAAGTACGTGGCAGCATTGTCATGAAAGGGTATTTCAATAAGCCTGAAGATACGGCAGCTGCCTTTACAGAAGATGGTTGGTTACGTACTGGAGATGCAGGCGCACTTGATAGTGATGGCATGTTGTTTATCACGGAACGTTTGAAGGATTTAATGAAAACGTCGAATGGTAAATATATTGCACCACAAATGATCGAAGGAACATTAGGGCAAGACCGTTTTATTGAGCATATTGCGGTAATTGCTGATACACGTAAATTTGTTTCTGCACTTATCGTGCCTTGTTTTGATGCATTAGAAGAACATGCGCGTGCATTAAATTTAAAATATCAAGATCGTATGGAATTATTACGCCATACCAAAATTAAAGAGCTATTTGATGAACGTTTACGTGAAATGCAAAAAAACTTTGCAAGTTTTCATCAAGTTAAGCGCTTTACTCTTCTTGCTGAAGGCTTTTCAATGGAGTCGGGTGAATTAACGCCAACATTGAAACTTCGCCGTAAAATTATTTCTGAACGTTATCGAAACGAAATCGAATTAATGTATCAAGATTAATTTTAATTGATGAAAAAGCACCTAAAGGGTGCTTTTTTCTTTTGAAATTACTTATTGATAGATAACGATGATTGAAATAATTGATAAAAGACATAAACGGAAACGTTGACGCATACGGTTTTATCAGTAAATTGTGTTAAAATGCAAACTCAGATCAGCATGATGACTGAAATTCATAGCAATATGTAACAAATAACACATTTAATAATTAAAAGAGGCTAATGTGAAACTGGATGAAATCGCCCGCTTGGCTGGTGTTTCACGAACAACAGCAAGTTATGTCATTAATGGTAAAGCGAAACAGTACCGTGTAAGTGACAAGACTGTTGAAAAAGTGATGGCGGTGGTCAGAGAGCATAATTACCACCCGAACGCTGTTGCCGCGGGATTACGTGCTGGTCGTACGCGTTCTATTGGTTTGGTTATTCCTGATTTGGAAAATACCAGTTATACCAGGATCGCAAATTACCTTGAACGACAAGCGCGTCAACGCGGTTATCAATTACTGATTGCCTGTTCAGAAGACCAACCAGACAACGAAATTCGTTGTGTTGAGCACTTACTGCAACGCCAAGTTGATGCCATTATTGTTTCAACAGCATTGCCACCAGAGCATCCTTTCTATCAACGTTGGGCAAATCGCTCATTACCGATTATTGCATTAGACCGAGCATTAGAAAGTGAGCATTTTATCAGTGTTGTTGGCGATGACTTAGAAGATGCCAAAATGTTGGCAACAGAACTAAAAGCATTCCCTTCGCAATCTGTACTCTATTTAGGCGCACTTCCTGAACTCTCTGTGAGTTTTTTACGTGAACAAGGTTTCCGTAATGTATGGAAAGATGATCCTAGAGAGGTTACCTACCTATATGCAAATAGCTATGAACGAGAAGCTGCTGCGGCTGCTTTTTCTGAATGGTTAAATAACAATCCAATGCCTGATGCATTATTCACGACTTCTTTTGCTTTATTACAAGGGGTTATGGATGTGACATTACAACGTAGTGGTCGTTTACCAACGCAATTGGTTATTGCGACTTTTGGTGATCATGAGTTATTGGATTTCCTTGAGTGTCCTGTTTTATCTGTCGCTCAACGCCATCGTGATATTGCAGAGCGTGTGTTAGAACTGGTTCTTGCAAGTCTTGAAGAAGAACAAAAACCACAAGCGGGTATTACACGTATTCGTCGTGATTTATGCCGTCGAGGCAGTTTGGGACGTGCACGTTAATTGATGTCACTCTGTTGGTAATTATCTGCATTTATACTCATCCCTGTTTTATTAAACTAAAACGGGGATGTTTTATTTGATTTAAGAATGTCGAATAGCTTAGAGAATATTAAAATTGAGATTAATCTTAAGCCTTTTTTTACTATTTCTCTCATTTTACTAAGTTAATAGATTAAATTTTGACATATCCATAAGTGATATTGCTTAAATTTAATAAGTAATTAATTTTATTTTGGGAAACTTAAGAAAAAAATAAATAACTATCTTCATGATATTGAATTATTTTTTTTCGTCTTGCTATTTTTATTTATATAAAAGCAACCCCGAATTATTATGTTGGCTAAAGGTAAATGAACTGCAATAAATTAGTTTTTTATAATAAAAATCATGATTTACTGATTATGATTTCTTTATCTGTTTTTCCTCCTTGTAATCGCTATAAATAATTACTTTTCGTGATTAAAAATAGAATTGGAAAAATAATCTCTATTAATCATGGTGTTAATATTTCTCTTTTCCTTTTTGTCGATAATTTAAACATTTCGGTGTGCCTATCAAATTACTGTAAATATAAATAAAGCTTCCTATATCTGGCTTGACAACGTTTTCATACCATCCGTAAACTCTATTTGTGGGGATTTGTGGGATAATGTGGTGTAAATTACAAAGCTGAGGGTAATGAGGATGTTTCGTGGAGCAACACTCGTTAATCTTGACAGCAAAGGGCGAATAACAGTTCCTTCCCGTTATCGAACAACGCTGAGTGAGATTTCTGAAGGTCAAATGGTTTGTACCATTGATCTCAATCAGCCATGTTTATTGCTTTATACCCTTCCAGAATGGGAAAAGATTGAGTTAAAATTAGCGGCTTTGTCCTCCATGAACCCTGCGGAACGTCGAGTTCAACGTTTATTATTAGGTCACGCCAGCGAATGCCAAATGGATAGCGCAGGGCGTCTTTTGTTAGCTAGCACGCTAAGACAGCATGCGGGGCTAACAAAAGAGGTCATGTTAGTCGGTCAATTCAATAAATTTGAGTTGTGGGATGAGCAGGTCTGGTACAAACAGATCGAAACAGACATTGTAGCCGAGCAAACCTCACAGGAACCGTTATCGACACGACTATTGGATTTATCACTTTAAATAATGACAACGAATAATTTTAGCCATACCAGTGTATTACTGGATGAAGCAGTGAATGGCCTGAATATAAAACCTTCAGGTATCTATATCGACGGAACATTTGGTCGCGGAGGTCACTCTCGTCTAATTTTATCGCAATTGGGCGAACAAGGTCGCTTGATAGCGATAGACAGAGATCCGCAAGCCATCGCAGTTGCGAATGAAATTGATGATGCTCGATTTTCTATTGTTCATGGGCCTTTTTCAAATATTGAACAGTATGTTAATGAGCTCGATTTAGCTGGAAAAATTGACGGCGTATTACTGGATTTAGGTGTTTCTTCTCCTCAACTTGATGATCCTGAACGTGGTTTCTCGTTTATGCGTGATGGGCCTCTTGATATGCGTATGGACCCAACATCAGGGCAATCAGCTGCACAATGGCTGATGACAGCAGAAGAAGACGACATTACATGGGTATTGAAAACATTTGGTGAAGAACGCTTTGCTAAACGTATTGCTCGCGCCATTGTTGCTCGTAACAAAACAGAAGAGCCTTTGACTCGAACCAAACAATTGGCTGATTTAATTAGCGATGCAAGCCCAGTTAAAGAGCGTCATAAGCACCCAGCAACACGTAGTTTTCAGGCAATTCGCATCTATATCAATAGCGAGTTAGATGAAATTGAAAAAGCACTAAAAGGTGCCGTTTCTGTTTTAGCACCAGAAGGGCGTTTATCGGTAATTAGTTTCCATTCGTTGGAAGACCGATTAGTGAAGCGTTTTATTCGAGATGAGAGCAAAGGGCCTGTTGTTCCTGCTGGTATTCCTCTCACAGAAGCGCAGATAAAAGAGTTAGGAAGTGCTCGCTTATCGAGTATTCATAAGATGAAACCGACAGGCGTGGAAGTTGAAGAAAATCCACGGGCACGAAGCTCTGTATTGCGTGTAGCACAACGTATTGAGGAATAAATGTCTACTGAACGACACTCACTACCGGGAGTTATAGGGCAGGATTTACTGCGTCATGGCAAATTACCTGTGTGTTTATTGATTGCTGTGATTATTTCTGCGGTGTATGTCGTGACGACAGCACATAAGACACGTTTATTGACAGCAGAGAAAGAGCGTTTAGTGCTGGAAAAAAACGTATTGGAGATCGAATGGCGCAATCTCATTCTTGAAGAAAATGCATTGGCAGACCATAGCCGAGTAGAACGTTTTTCAAGTGATAGTTTGGGAATGATCCATGTTGACCCAACAAAAGAGAACATCGTGGTTACTAAATAATTAAGGCAAGTATGAAATTTTCACGTTCGGCAAAAGCGAAAGCAAAGACAAAGTCAAATGCCAAACTACGCAAGCCTGAAGAAAAAACAGGATTTGTGAGTTGGCGTTTTGCGTTGCTTTGCGGTGGTATTGGTATCGCTTTAGCCGCGCTATTAATCCGTGTTGCCTATTTACAGATTATTAATCCCGATCCCCTTATTCGTGAAGGGGATATGCGTTCTCTACGTGTGCAAAAAGTACCGACAGCAAGAGGCATGATCAGCGACAGAATGGGCAGACCTCTTGCCGTTAGCGTGCCAGTTTATGCTATTTGGGCTGATCCTAAAGTTGTATTAGATGCTAATCCTGATATGACGGACTCGCGTTGGTTAGCGCTTGCTGATGCACTGAAAATACCAGTGAATCAAATTGAGCAAAAAATTGTTGCAACGCCTTCCGCTCGTTTTATCTATTTGGCTCGCCAAGTGAATCCTGAAATTAGTGATTACATTAGTAAATTAAAAATCACTGGGATTAATATGCGTCAAGAATCAAAACGCTATTATCCGTCAGGTGAAGTAACTGCTCACATCATCGGTGTAACAAATATTGATGGTGATGGCATTGAAGGTGTTGAAAAAAGCTTTAACCAGTGGCTCACCGGTGCTCCCGGTGAGCGCGTTGTTCGTAAAGATGGTTTTAACCGTGTTATTGAAAATATCGCTCAAACAGATAGCCAAGCTGCTCATAACCTGATGTTAAGTATCGATGAGCGTTTACAATCTGTGGTTTATCGCGAATTAACCAATGCGGTTATTAAGAATAAAGCAGAGTCAGGAACCGCGGTTTTAGTTGATGTAAATACGGGTGAAGTGCTGGCGATGGCAAATAGCCCATCGTACAACCCAAATAATTTAACGGGTACACCTAAAGACGCGATGCGTAATCGTGCTATCACCGATATTTTTGAACCGGGTTCTACCGTGAAACCGATGGTTGTGATGAGTGCACTTCACAATCATATCATTAAAGAAAATAGTGTTATTAATACTGTTCCTTATCGTATTAGTGGGCATCAGATAAAAGATGTGGCGTTATATCATGAGCTTTCGATAACAGGAATATTACAGAAATCGAGTAACGTTGGTGTTTCAAGACTGGCGTTAGCGATGCCTGCATCTGAACTTGTGGATGTTTATTCACGATTTGGATTCGGGAAGCCAACTAACTTGGGGCTAGTTGGCGAAAGTAGTGGCATATTTCCAATAAAAAAACAGAGGTGGTCCGATCTTGAAAGGGCCACCTTCTCATTCGGATATGGGCTAATGGTAACGCCGTTGCAGTTAGCGCGTGTCTACGCAACGATTGGTAGTTTTGGTATTTATCGTCCTCTCTCTATTACGAAAGTTGACCCTCCTGTACCGGGAACACGAGTCTTCCCAGAGCCTGTGATGAAAACGGTCGTACACATGATGGAAAGCGTTGCATTACCCGGTGGTGGTGGTGTGAGTGCTGCAATCAAGGGTTATCGTGTTGCGATTAAAACAGGGACAGCGAAAAAAGTAGGACCTGACGGAAAATATATCAATCAATATATCTCTTATGCGGCGGGTGTTGCACCTGCAAGTCGTCCTCGCTTTGCGTTAGTTGTGATAATCAATGAACCTAAAGCAGGTAAGTACTATGGGGGCGCAGTATCCGCACCGGTGTTTGGCACAATCATGGGCGCAGTTTTACGCACAATGAACGTAGAACCTGATGCATTGACGCCAGACGATAAAAGTGAATTTGTAATTAAAAAAGAAGAGGATACAAGTGGCCGATCCTAACTTAAGTGACCTATTAGGGGCACTCGGGATACAAGCACCGTCATTGATGCTCAAAGACATGACACTCGACAGCCGAAAAGCGGCGAGCGGTGATCTTTTTATCGCCATTAAAGGTCATGAAACTGATGGTAGACGCTATATTCCTCAAGCAATTGCTCAAGGTGTTTCTGCGGTATTAGCGGAAGCGCAAGATGTTGCAACGCATGGCGAAATCCGTGAAAGTCACGGTATTCCAGTTATTTACATTGATAATCTTAATGCGGAATTGTCAAAATTAGCTGGGTATTTTTATCATCAACCTGCGGAAAAACTGAAACTAATTGGTGTTACTGGGACTAACGGAAAAACGACAACAACACAATTGTTAGCACAGTGGGCACAAGGTTTAGGTGAAACCAGTGCTGTGATGGGAACAGTAGGTAACGGGCTTTTAGGTCATGTTGTTCCTGCGATGAACACCACAGGATCTGCGGTTGATATTCAATTAGAATTACAGCAATTATTAAATCAAGGTGCGACATTGGCGGCTATGGAAGTTTCTTCTCATGGTTTAGTTCAAGGTCGTGTCAGTGCATTGCCTTTTGTGGCGAGTGTATTTACGAATTTAAGCCGTGATCACCTTGATTATCATGGTGATATGGCAAATTACGAAGAAGCAAAATGGTTACTGTTTTCCACGCATCAAAGTGGTGAGAAAATCATCAATGCGGATGATGCCGTTGGTCTAAAATGGCTATCTCGTTTACCTGACGCTGTTGCAGTAACAATGGAAAATAAATTGCCACAAAATTGGCAAGGTCGCTTTGTTAAAACAACTCGTATTAATTATCACGACGCAGGCGCAACGATTCACTTTAGTTCTAGCTGGGGTGATGGTGAAATTGAAAGCCCACTTATGGGTGCTTTTAATGTCAGTAACCTTTTGTGTGCTTTAGCGACATTATTGGCATTAGGATACCCGTTAAATGCCGTTATTAATGCTTCATCGGCACTCACACCTGTTTGTGGTCGCATGGAAGTATTTAGCGCAGATAATCGTCCTACGGTTATCGTCGATTATGCTCATACCCCTGATGCTTTAGAGAAAGCGCTTCAAGCAGCTCGTTTACACTGCACAGGTAAACTGTGGTGTGTATTTGGTTGTGGCGGAGATAGAGATAAAGGTAAGCGCCCACTAATGGGAGCGGTCGCAGAAGAGCTGGCTGATAAAGTTGTTATCACTGATGACAACCCTCGTAGTGAAGAGCCTCAAGCGATTATCCAAGATATTCTTTCAGGTTTAATGGAGCCGGGTCGTGCGATTGCTATTGAAGGTCGAGCAGAAGCAGTCACTAACGTGATTATGCAAGCAGATGCCAATGATATGATTTTAGTCGCTGGTAAAGGGCATGAAGATTATCAGTTAGTTGGTTCACGTCGCCTTGATTATTCAGATAGATTAACCGTTGCTCGGTTATTGGGGGTGATAGCATGATCCCTCTATCTTTAGAAAATATTGCACAAGTTACTAAAGGCACATTGAGCCATATTGCTAAAGGCTCAGCGGATCAATTCATCATCAAATCGATTTCAACAGATAGCCGTAAAATTGATGAAGATTGTCTGTTTATTGCATTAGCGGGTGAGCGTTTTGATGCTCATGATTTTATTGCTGATGTAAAAGAAAAGGGCGCTGTTGCAGTTCTAGTTAATCGTGAGATTGATGTTGATTGTCCGCAAATTATTGTGAAAGATACTCATCTCGCAATGGGTGAAATTGCGGCACATATTCGTTCATTAAGTCACGCCAAAATTGTGGCACTGACGGGCTCTTCCGGAAAAACTTCCGTTAAAGAGATGACCGCTTCTATTTTGCGTCACTGTGGCGAAACACTGTATACACATGGCAATTTAAATAACGATATTGGCGTACCTTTAACGCTGTTTCGTTTAACACCTGAACACCGTTTTGCAGTTATCGAATTAGGTGCAAACCATATCGGTGAAATCGCCTATACCGTAAATATGGTAAAACCAGATGCTGCATTGGTAAACAACCTCTTTTCTGCACACATTGAAGGTTTCGGCTCACTGGAAGGTATTGCTCAAGCTAAAGGCGAAATCTTTACACACTTAAAAGAGCAAGGTACAGCCATTATTAATCTTGATAGTAATGACTTACCTCTGTGGCAACATCATTTAAATGCGCGCCAAACACAATGGTCGTTCTCTTTATCCGCACAACGCAACGCAGATTTTTATCCTACTGATATTGCCGTTAAGCAATTCATCACAAATTTCACCTTACACACACCTGAAGGTTGTGTTGAAGTTACTCTTCCATTACCGGGTCGCCATAATATTGCGAATGCTTTAGCGGCAAGTGCACTTGCGCTATCTGCTGGAGCGACGCTTGAAGATATTCGCCTTGGCTTATCGACATTAAAAGCGGTACCGGGAAGACTGTATCCTGTTGAGTTAACTTCAGGAAAAATGGTGTTAGATGACACTTACAATGCGAATGATGGCTCGATGATTGCGGGCTTACAAGTGCTCTCTCAATTACCGGGATATAAAATTTTTGTCGCTGGGGATATGGCTGAATTAGGTAAAGATTCAGAAAAATGTCACCGCGATGTTGGTCGTTTTGCTCACAGTGCTGGTATTGATAGTGTCTTTACTGTTGGGCATCACAGCCATTTTATTAGTGATGAAAATCAAGGTGGTCAGCATTTTGCATTTAAAGCCGACTTACTTGCTCAATTAATTCCATTATTACAGCAGCATGATGTTGTTTCAGTTTTAGTAAAAGGTTCACGAAGCTCCGCGATGGAAGATATCGTGAACGCATTAAAGGAGTGCTTTGAATGTTAGTTTGGCTAGCCGAATATTTGGTTAAATACCATACATTTTTTAATGTGTTTTCTTATCTGACATTCAGGGCGATTGTTGGTTTATTGACGGCATTAATTATTGCTTTGTGGATGGGGCCTCATCTCATCGCATGGTTACAAAAAATGCAGATTGGACAAGTGGTTCGTAGTGAAGGACCTGAGTCGCACTTTAGTAAACGTGGTACACCAACAATGGGCGGGATTATGATCCTGTTTTCTATCTCCATCTCTACACTGTTATGGGCAAGATTAGATAACCCTTACGTTTGGTGTGTATTGCTGGTTTTAATTGGTTACGGCGTGATTGGATTTGTTGATGATTATCGCAAAGTTGTTCGTAAAGATACCAAAGGCTTAATCGCACGTTGGAAATATTTCTGGCAATCCGTATTAGCACTGGTTGTGGCATTTAGCATGTATGCCATTGGTAAAGATACGCCAGCAACACAGCTAGTCGTTCCATTCTTTAAAGATGTCATGCCTCAATTAGGCATGCTTTATATTTTACTGGCTTATTTCGTCATTGTGGGAACAAGTAACGCCGTTAACTTAACGGATGGTTTGGATGGCTTAGCCATTATGCCAACTGTTTTTGTTGCTGCCGGTTTTGCATTAGTTGCATGGGCGACTGGTAACGTTAATTTTGCAAGCTACTTAAAAATTCCTTACTTGATGCATGCAGGTGAATTGGTGATTGTCTGTACCGCTATCGTTGGTGCAGGCTTAGGTTTCCTTTGGTTTAATACTTACCCAGCTCAAGTATTTATGGGTGATGTAGGCTCTCTTGCATTAGGTGGCGCATTAGGAACGATTGCGGTGTTATTACGCCAAGAATTCTTATTAGTCATTATGGGCGGTGTATTTGTTGTTGAAACACTCTCCGTTATTTTACAAGTCGGCTCATTTAAGTTGCGTGGTCAACGTATCTTCCGTATGGCTCCAATTCATCACCATTATGAATTAAAAGGCTGGCCTGAACCTCGTGTTATTGTCCGCTTCTGGATCATCTCACTGATGTTAGTGCTTATTGGTCTGGCGACATTAAAGGTACGTTAAAATGGCAAATTATCAGGGAAAAAAAGTAGTTGTTGTTGGGCTTGGAATAACAGGCCTTTCCTGCGTTGACTTTTTTATCCGCCAAGGTGTTACGCCTAAGGTTATTGATACACGCCAAAAACCAGGAGGCTTAGATAAGCTTCCTGCTGACGTTGAATATCATACAGGTAGTTTTCATCAAGCATGGCTTAACGATGCTGATTTAATTATCTCAAGTCCGGGTATTGCACTTTCAACACCTGAGCTTGTTGAAGCGGCAAATCATGGCGTTGAAATTGTCGGTGATATCGAATTATTTTGCCGTGAAGCCCAAGCACCTATTGTTGCAATCACTGGTTCTAACGGTAAAAGCACCGTGACAACGATAGTAGGTGAAATGGCAAGCGCAGATGGTATTCGCGTTGGGGTCGGTGGCAATATTGGTGTTCCCGCTCTGACCTTATTAACCGAGCCTCATGATTTATATGTATTAGAGCTATCAAGCTTCCAATTGGAAACGACTTACAGCTTACAAGCTGCGGCTGCAACGGTATTAAATATTAGCGAAGATCATATGAATCGCTATCCGTTAGGATTAGAGCAATACCGTGAAGCAAAACTGCGTATCTACGATAACGCTAAAACCTGCGTTTATAACGAAGATGATGCATTAACGTTACCTTTAGCAGGTAAAGATAATCGTTGTGTTAGTTTTGGTGTCGGACAAGGTGATTATCAGCTTGATAACACAAATCGCATTTTAAAAGTGAAAGGTGAGAAAGTCCTTTCGACAGCTGAAATGTATCTGTCAGGACAGCATAACTATACCAATGCATTAGCCGCATTAGCGCTTGCTGATGCAGTGGGTATTTCTCGTAAAGCTGCAACCGAGGTACTGAAAACGTATCACGGTCTTGCTCATCGTTTTCAATTAGTTTATTCACATCAAAATGTACGTTGGATAAATGACTCGAAAGCGACCAATGTGGGAAGCACAGAGGCGGCATTACGAGGGCTAGAAGTTGAAGGCACTCTGCATCTTTTATTAGGTGGAGATGGGAAATCGGCTGATTTCTCTTCTTTATTGCCTTATATCAGCGGCGACAATATTCGTCTGTACTGTTTTGGACAGGATGGACAAGCATTGGCAAATTTACGACCAGATGTCTCTTTATTAACAGTGACAATGGAAGAAGCCATGCGAGCTTTAGCACCGACTGTAAAATCAGGAGATATGGTATTGCTCTCTCCGGCATGTGCAAGCTTAGATCAGTTTAAATGTTTTGAGCAGCGTGGTGATGAATTTGCGCGTTTAGCAAGGGAGCTTGGCTGATGAGCATATTCGCAATGCGAAGATTAAAACAGTGGCTAGTGGGCAGTTATCAAACTGAGAATACGGCATTTGTGCCGTATGATCGCACTTTGCTCTGGTTTACTTTCGGATTAGCGGTTGTCGGCTTTGTTATGGTGACATCGGCTTCAATGCCGGTGGGTCAACGTCTTGCAGAAGACCCTTTCTTATTTGCGAAACGTGATGGCATCTATATCGTTGTCGCATTTTGTATTGCGTTAGTCACTATGCGTATTCCAATGGCAATTTGGCAACGTTATAGCAGCTTGATGCTGTTTGGCTCGATACTTCTTTTATTGGTGGTATTGGGAGTTGGGAGTTCAGTAAATGGTGCTTCACGCTGGATTGCGGTGGGGCCATTAAATTTCCAGCCTGCTGAATTATCAAAACTTGCACTGTTTTGCTATCTATCGAGTTATTTAGTTCGAAAAGTTGAAGAAGTTAGAAACAACTTTTGGGGTTTCTGTAAGCCGATGGGTGTGATGTTAATACTGGCTGTTTTATTGTTATTACAGCCAGACTTAGGAACGGTTGTGGTTTTATTCGTAACAACATTAGCGCTGCTATTTTTAGCGGGCGCTAAAATTTGGCAATTCTTAGCTATTATAGGCTCAGGAATTGCGGCTGTTGTTATGTTGATTATCGTTGAACCTTACCGTGTTCGACGTATTACTTCTTTCTTAGAGCCTTGGGAAGATCCATTTGGTAGCGGTTATCAGCTTACACAATCTCTAATGGCATTTGGCCGTGGGGATTTACTGGGACAAGGTTTAGGAAACTCAGTACAAAAATTAGAATATTTGCCTGAAGCACATACCGACTTCATTTTCTCTATTCTTGCCGAAGAACTTGGTTATATCGGTGTGGTTTTGGTGCTTTTAATGGTATTCTTCATCGCTTTTCGTGCGATGCAAATTGGACGACGTGCGCTGATCCTCGATCAACGTTTTTCAGGCTTTTTAGCTTGCTCTATCGGGATCTGGTTTACATTCCAATCATTGGTCAATGTAGGCGCAGCAGCAGGCATGTTGCCAACAAAGGGATTAACCCTTCCTCTTATTAGTTACGGTGGTTCGAGCTTGATTATTATGTCAACCGCCATCGTGATGTTATTACGAATTGATTATGAAACACGTCTAGCACAAGCTCAGGCGTTTGTAAGGAGCCCGAAATGAGCGAGCGTAGACGCCGTTTAATGGTTATGGCTGGTGGTACTGGGGGGCATGTATTCCCAGGACTGGCTGTTGCTCATTATCTACAATCCCAAGGTTGGGAAATCCGATGGTTAGGAACGGCAGATAGAATGGAAGCCGATTTAGTGCCTAAACACGGTATCGAAATTGAATTTATTCGCATCTCAGGCTTACGTGGCAAAGGAATTAAAGCGTTAATCGCAGCCCCTATTCGTATTATTAAAGCGATTTTCCAAGCTCGTGCCATTATGAAGCGCTATCAGCCAGATGCTGTACTTGGTATGGGTGGCTATGTTTCAGGTCCGGGCGGTGTTGCTGCTTGGATGTGTGGGATCCCTGTTATTTTGCATGAGCAAAACGGTATCGCTGGATTAACCAATCGCTGGTTATCTAAAATTGCGAAACGTGTATTACAGGCTTTTCCGGGGGCATTTCCTAAAGCTCCTGTGGTTGGAAATCCCGTTCGTGAAGATGTATTGGCACTTGAAGCACCTTCAGTACGATTAAAAGAGAGAACAGGGCCTGTTCGTGTACTGATTATTGGTGGTAGCCAAGGCGCTAGAATTTTAAATCACACCTTACCTGTAGTTGCAGGTTTGCTAGGTGAACATGTTACAATCTGGCATCAGGCAGGAAAAGGTGGCGAAAGTGATACAAAAACACGCTATCAGAACGAATTAGCAAAAAATTCAGTTAAATCTGAATATAAAGTTACTGAATTTATTGATGATATAGCGCAAGCTTACCAATGGGCTGATGTTGTGGTGTGTCGTTCAGGTGCATTAACGGTCAGCGAAATTGCCGCAGCGGGATTACCCGCTATTTTTGTTCCTTTCCAGCACAAAGATAGACAGCAATATTGGAATGCACTGCCGCTAGAAAAAGCGGGTGCCGCGCGAATTATCGAGCAAAATGATTTAACTCCAGAAGTCATTGCACAAACCCTGAAAAATTGGGATAGAGAAACCTTGTTAGCGATGGCAGAGAAAGCAAAAAGTGTTGCGATTACGGATGCCACAGAGCGCGTAGCAAATGTGATAATCGAAGTGGCAAAAAAATAAACGTAACTTGTAACCATTAACTTAGAGTGAAGAAGTAAATAGTGAATACACAACAACTGGCAAAATTAAGATCGTTTGTGCCTGAAATGAGAAAAGTTAAGCATATTCACTTTATCGGCATCGGTGGTGCGGGTATGGGGGGAATTGCCGAAGTGCTGGCTAACGAAGGTTATGAAATCAGCGGTTCTGATTTAGCACCGAACGTAGTCACACAACAGCTCGTTGCCTTAGGCGCAACAGTCTATTTTAATCATCGCCCTGAAAATATTCGCGGCGCAAGTGTTGTTGTGGTTTCGACAGCAATCAGTGCTGAAAACCCTGAGATTATTGCAGCAAGAGAAGCGCGTATTCCGGTTATTCGTCGTGCTGAAATGCTGGCTGAATTGATGCGTTATCGTCATGGTGTTGCGATTGCCGGAACACATGGTAAAACCACAACAACAGCGATGATTTCAAATATTTATGCGCAAGCGGGTTTAGATCCTACTTTTGTTAATGGTGGACTTGTTAAATCGGCTGGCACGCATGCTCGTTTAGGTTGCAGTCGTTATTTAATTGCTGAAGCTGATGAAAGCGATGCATCATTTTTACATTTACAACCCATGGTTGCTGTCGTTACGAATATCGAAGCAGACCATATGGACACATATCACGGTAATTTTGACAATCTAAAAGAGACGTTTATTACTTTTTTGCACAATTTACCATTCTATGGCCGTGCAGTGATGTGTCTGGATGACGATGTCATTCGTTCGATTATTCCTAAAGTAGGGCGTTATATTACGACTTATGGCTTTAGTGAAGATGCTGATGTTCGTATTACGCATTATGAACAAAAAGGTGCTCAGGGCTTTTTCACTATATCTCGTGAAGGTATGCCAGATTTGCAAGTTGTCTTAAATGCACCCGGTCGTCATAACGCATTGAATGCGACGGCTGCAGTTGCTGTAGCCACAGAAGAAGGTATTGCTGACGAACATATTTTAGCGGCATTACTTAACTTCCAAGGTACTGGGCGTCGTTTCGATTTCTTAGGTAACTACGGTCTTGAGCATGTTAATGGTCAAGAAGGTGAAGTGATGCTAGTGGATGATTATGGTCATCATCCAACAGAAGTTGATGCAACGATTAAAGCAGCGAGAGCAGGATGGCCAGATAAACGTCTAGTGATGATTTTCCAACCTCATCGCTATACCCGTACTCGTGATTTATATGAAGACTTTGCCACTGTTCTCAATCAAGTTGATATTTTATTATTAACAGATGTTTATTCTGCAGGGGAAGCGCCTATTGCAGGTGCCGATAGTCGCTCACTTTGTCGAACAATTCGCCAACGTGGGAAGCTAGATCCTATCTGGGTTTCTGATGTGGATAATATTTCATCAATATTAGCGGGTGTAATAACAGATAATGATCTTGTTTTAGTTCAAGGTGCTGGAAATATTGGTAAAATAGCGCGTCGCTTAGCAGATACGAAATTACAGCCATCTTTCAGCGAGGATTAAGACGGATGTTTGAGCAAGTGAACATCATTTATGGTGAAATAGTCAATAAAACAACTGTAATGATGGAGTGTTATGAAGAAAGTAACACTGAATTGGCGAAAAAAATGATCGAGAATTCGCTTGCTCAAATCTGTGTTGAGAAAAAATTTCAGTTAAAAAGTAAGAAAAACGAAGAAAAATTCGCAATTTCTTCTTTTAAAGTAAATAATTCTCAACAGATTGAACAATTTAGTGATTTAATTATCAAACCTAAAGGTGTTCATAAAGTATATATATGTAGGAAAAGTATTAATCGCTGGAATATCGGACAAAAGGATGGGCGATTCTCTCGTTTAAACGTTGCTCAGGAGTTAGTGGGTTAATATGTCACAAGCAGCGCTAAATATAAAAGAACATAAAGAGAAGCAACATTCTGACAGACCGAGTAATGGTACTTATTTATCAGGATTAATCTTTTTCTTATGTGTGATTGCCACCATCGTTTGGGGTGGGATACAAGTGGTTAACTGGATGAAAGACGCGAATCGTCTACCAATCTCAAAACTTGTATTAACAGGCGAGCGGCATTACACAACGAATGATGATGTGCGTCAGGCGATTTTGTCTTTAGGACAGCCGGGCACATTTATGACACAGGATGTGAATATCATTCAGCAACAAATTGAACGGATGCCATGGATTAGGCAAGTCACTGTTCGTAAACAGTGGCCTGATGAACTTAAAATCCATCTGGTAGAGTATGTTCCCTTTACCCGTTGGAATGATACTTACTTTCTTGATAAAGAAGGGCGTGTTTTCAGTCTGCCAACGCAGTTGGAAACCAAAGGAAGTTACCCTTTGCTATATGGCCCACAAGGAAGCGAAAAAATGGTGTTGTCAGGTTATGTCGCAATGAGAGATCAACTTCTTGCTAGTAACCTGAATTTAAAAGCAGCGTCAATGTCTGCCCGTCAAGGATGGCAATTAGTTTTAGACAATGATGTCCGATTGGAGTTAGGTCGTAAGGATAACGAAAAACGGATCGCTCGCTTTATTGAGTTGTATCCGATACTGCAACAACAAACAGATAAACGAGTTGATTACGTGGATCTGCGTTATGACAGTGGTGGTGCAGTCGGATGGGCTCCTTTATTACTTGAGAATGAATAAACAAGACGTGGCAGATGACACGATGAAGGCGAAGGCAGAACAATAATGATCAAAGCGACGGACAGAAAATTAGTAGTTGGTCTTGAGATTGGTACGGCCAAAGTAGCCACCCTTGTCGGTGAGATCCTGCCTGATGGCGTAGTGAATATTATCGGGGTGGGAAGTTGTCCATCTCGGGGCATGGATAAAGGTGGCGTTAACGATCTCGAATCCGTCGTAAAATGCGTGCAACGGGCGGTAGATCAGGCTGAATTAATGGCTGACTGTCAAATATCTTCAGTATATTTGGCGTTATCAGGCAAGCATATCAGTTGCCAAAATGAGATTGGCATGGTGCCAATTTCAGAAGAAGAAGTGACTCAAGATGATGTTGATAGCGTGGTACATACCGCGAAATCCGTCAAAGTAAAAGATGAACACCGTGTTTTACACGTGATACCGCAAGAGTATGCCATTGATTATCAAGAAGGGATCAAAAACCCAGTTGGATTATCGGGTGTGCGTATGCAGGCTAAAGTTCATTTAATTACCTGCCATAACGATATGGCAAAGAATATTGTAAAAGCAGTTGAACGCTGTGGGTTAAAAGTAGATCAACTGATTTTTGCGGGACTGGCTTCAAGTTTCGCTGTATTAACAGAAGATGAACGTGAATTAGGTGTGTGTGTTGTTGATATTGGTGGCGGTACAATGGATATCGCTATTTATACCGGTGGAGCATTAAGACATACCCGCGTTATTCCTTATGCAGGCAATGTTGTAACCAGCGATATTGCTTACGCTTTTGGCACACCGCCAAATGATGCGGAAGCTATCAAAGTTCGTCACGGTTGTGCATTAGGATCTTTAGTTGGTAAAGATGAAAATGTCGAAGTTCCAAGTGTCGGAGGCAGACCACCAAGAAGTCTGCAACGACAAACTCTTGCTGAGGTGATTGAGCCTCGTTATACCGAACTGCTCAATCTTGTTAATGAAGAGATTTTAAAAGTTCAAGAACAGTTACGCCAGCAAGGGATTAAGCATCATTTAGCCGCAGGTATCGTGCTAACAGGTGGTGCTGCACAGATTGATGGACTTGTTGAATGTGCTCAACGTGTTTTCCACACGCAAGTACGGATCGGTAAACCGTTAAATATTACCGGGCTAACAGATTATGCGCAGGATCCCTACTACTCAACAGCGGTTGGGCTCTTGCATTACGGTAAAGAATCTCACTTTGGTGAGGAAACTGAAACCGAGAAACGCTCTGCTGTCGGTGGTTTATTTAAGAAACTCACTGGTTGGCTAAAAAGAGAGTTTTAATAATCAGACAAATTTAAAAAGAGGTCGTTTGAGCAAGCGGCCCTGAGAAGGCACAAAACGGAGAGAAATTATGTTTGAACCTATGGAATTAACCAACGATGCGGTGATCAAAGTCATCGGCGTTGGTGGCGGCGGCGGTAATGCGGTTGAGCACATGGTTCGTGAACGTATTGAAGGCGTAGATTTCTTTGCAGTCAATACGGATGCTCAAGCGCTACGTAAAACAGCGGTCGGACAGACTATCCAAATTGGTAATGCCATTACGAAAGGCTTAGGTGCAGGTGCAAATCCTGAAGTGGGCCGTAATGCTGCTGAGGAAGACCGCGAAGGGTTACGTGCAGCACTTGAAGGTGCCGATATGGTCTTTATCGCAGCAGGTATGGGCGGTGGTACGGGTACTGGTGCTGCGCCTGTTGTTGCAGAAGTGGCTAAAGAATTAGGCATTTTGACCGTTGCTGTAGTAACTAAGCCTTTTAATTTTGAAGGCAAAAAACGCATGGCATTTGCGGAGCAAGGTATTACTGAGTTATCAAAACATGTTGACTCATTAATCACTATTCCAAATGACAAATTATTAAAAGTACTTGGTCGTGGAATTTCATTATTAGATGCGTTTGGTGCAGCTAATGATGTATTAAAAGGCGCAGTTCAAGGTATCGCTGAGCTAATTACTCGTCCAGGTTTAATGAACGTTGACTTTGCTGACGTAAGAACTGTGATGTCTGAAATGGGTTATGCCATGATGGGATCTGGTGCTGCGAAAGGTGAAGATCGTGCTGAAGAAGCAGCAGAAATGGCGATTTCAAGTCCATTATTGGAAGACATCGACTTATCTGGCGCACGTGGTGTGTTAGTCAACATCACTGCAGGCTTTGACTTACGTCTTGATGAATTTGAAACAGTGGGTAATACCATTCGTGCATTTGCATCAGATAATGCGACTGTGGTTATCGGTACATCCCTTGACCCAGAAATGAATGATGAATTGCGTGTGACTGTGGTTGCAACAGGTATTGGGATGGACAAACGTCCAGAAATTACACTGGTAACTAATAAACAGAATCAGCAAAGCGCAATGGAGAATCGTTACCAGCAAATGCAAAATAGCATGTCTTCTTTCTCTGCCGTAGAAGAAAGCAAGCCTGCTGCAAAAGCCGTTAACGAACAATCTACTCAGGCAAGCAAAGAACCGGATTATTTAGATATCCCTGCGTTCCTGAGAAAACAGGCTGATTAATCGCCAAAAAGATTGGCATCTCCGCTTTTTGTGCTAAACTGTCCTGCCAATTATAAGTATAATGATTGGTAGGACGGATAACATTGCGAGATAAAATGATGATCAAACAACGGACATTAAAACGAATTGTACAAGCAACTGGTGTGGGACTTCACACGGGTAAAAAAGTTACGCTTACAATGCGTCCGGCGCCAGCAAACACTGGGGTCATCTACCGTCGTACTGACTTAAATCCACCGGTGGATTTTCCAGCAGACGCAAAATCAGTTCGTGACACTATGTTATGTACTTGCTTAGTTAACGAAGACGATGTGCGTATATCAACCGTTGAGCATTTAAACGCAGCACTGGCTGGTTTAGGCATTGATAATATCGTAATTGAAGTGAATGCACCTGAAATTCCAATTATGGATGGAAGTGCGGCACCTTTTGTTTTCTTGTTACTTGATGCAGGCATCGAAGAACTTCGTACTGCGAAGAAATTCATTCGCATCAAAGAAACAGTACGTGTAGAAGATGGCGACAAATGGGCAGAAATGCGTCCATACAACGGGTTTAAATTAGATTTTACTATCGATTTTAATCACCCTGCCATTGATGCAAGTACACAGCGTTATAAATTAGATTTCTCCGCGGAATCTTTTATGAGCCAAATCAGTCGTGCTCGTACTTTTGGATTTATGCGTGATATCGAATATTTACAATCTAAAGGATTGTGTTTAGGCGGAAGCTTCGATTGTGCAATCGTAGTTGATGACTATCGTGTTCTCAACGACGATGGTCTGCGTTTTGAAGATGAATTCGTTCGTCACAAAATGTTGGATGCAATCGGTGATTTATTTATGTGTGGCTATAACATTATTGGTGAATTTACCGCGTTTAAATCAGGTCATGCACTGAACAATAAATTGCTCCAAGCTGTATTAGCAAAAGAATCTGCGTGGGAATTCGTCACATTTGAAGACGAAGCGCAAATGCCAGTGGCATTCAAAGCTCCCTCAATGGTCTTTGCTTAATTCCTGCGAAGGAAAGCGCGTTAATTATCTCTAATTAACGTTCATCTTTGGCTGTACTTGTACTCTCTCCGGCAAGTGCAGCCAACCGTTCTAATTTCTCTCTTAATTTCTTCGGGCTTTTTTCAGCCAAATACTTCAATGATTGTGCGCTTTCCAAACTTAAGTGACGTCTCTTTATAGGCGCTTGCTCTTTTAATGATGATATTAAAGATCTTTTTTCCTGTTTTATTCCCAAAGACGGATTTATTTTGATGTCTATTGAGGATAAGGATGGTAAAATTTCTTGTCTCAATGCGGAAAGTAATGACGGGGTTTCATAACGTAAACGAGTTAACCAACTTGCGTTTGCAACTTCAATAATTAAAATAGCACTGCGATAATTTGCGACACGGCACTTATCTCGTAAAGGAACGGGTAAAAGAGCCATGACGGCGCGATTTAATTTTAGTAAAATCGTTGCGCGCTGTTGTATAAGTTGTAATGTACTCTTGTTGGAACCTTCAAGTTCAATGAAGATTTTTTCCAATGATTGTGGGTAACTATCCCGCATAGATTTTGACTCCACAAAATAAAGATTAATGAGCAACGAAGGTTAATGAGCATTATAAGTTTTTGGCGACAGTTTGGCAGGCGATATTTTTGGTCGCATCTGCTTTTAGGGATGGTAGCAGCAGGTATTGGAATACCTTCGCTGTTGTCTGCTCATGCCGAAAATCCACAGCAAACTGATACCCCTCTATCTCAAAACCGCCAAAGTCAGGCACTTATTGCGTTTGATAACTTATTCTTACGCCAAAGTGTACAGAATCCTGCTTCATCCTTCACCTTTAATTACTGGCAACAACACGCAGTAAAAAATGTAATTAAACAGCTCTCTTTTGCATTCACCATTAATTCGCCTGAATTGATGGTTAAAGCCAAAGATGAACCGTTACCTGTTTCTAATGTTGCAGAGGTTATGCTTGATACTCTGTATGCCTTATTAACAGAGACTCCATCATCAGCGCTAAGCAACCTTCCTCTTTCTGGCTATGTTTTAGTACAGAATACAAATTCCTATCATACCGGATTATGGCTTGCACAAATCCGCGGTATTCGCGCAGGGCCTTACCTAACAGCTTAATTGAGTCACTTAATCTAATAAGATTATGATTATCTCTGTTTATCGATAGATGCAGAGGCTGTTTTCGGCGTTTCACGTCATAAATGAGAATAAAGATTTATGTTAGGTAAAATTGTAACCAAAATTTTTGGTAGTCGTAATGATCGTACAATCCGTCGTATGCGTAAAATTGTTGGTGAAATTAATAAATTAGAACCAGAATTTGAAAAGCTGACTGATGATGAGCTAAAAGCGAAAACAAATGAATTTCGTGAGCGTTTAAAGAACGGTGAAAAAGAAGAAGATATTTTACCTGAAGCATTTGCAACCGTACGTGAAGCAAGTAAGCGTGTCTTTGGTATGCGCCACTTCGATGTACAGTTAATCGGTGGTATGGTTCTAAATGAGCGTTGTATTGCAGAAATGCGTACAGGTGAAGGTAAAACATTAACTGCAACATTGCCTGCATACTTAAATGCGCTATCAGGTAAAGGGGTTCACGTTGTTACCGTCAATGACTACTTGGCACAACGTGACGCCGAAAATAACCGTCCTCTGTTTGAATTCTTAGGTTTAAGTGTTGGTATCAACTTGCCAAATATGGCGCCACCAGTAAAACGCGAAGCCTATAATGCTGATATCACTTATGGTACGAACAACGAATTTGGTTTCGACTACCTGCGTGACAACATGGCATTTAGTCCACAAGAACGTGTTCAACGTAAATTACACTATGCATTAGTGGATGAGGTTGACTCAATCTTAATCGATGAAGCGCGTACTCCGCTGATCATTTCAGGTCCAGCAGAAGACAGTTCTGAGCTTTATATCCAAATGAATAAAGTGATCCCTCACTTGATTTCTCAAGAGAAAGAAGACTCAGACACTTTCCAAGGTGAAGGTGATTACTCTGTTGATGAAAAAACACGTCAAGTGAACATCACAGAACGTGGTCTGGTTAAAATCGAAGGGTTATTAGCAGATGCTGGAATGATGAAAGAAGGGGAGTCTTTATACTCACCTGCAAACATTATGTTAATGCACCATGTGACGGCTGCATTACGTGCTCACGCGCTATTTACCAAAGACGTTGACTACATTGTTAAAGATGGCGAAGTTATCATTGTTGACGAACACACGGGTCGTACAATGCAAGGTCGTCGTTGGTCTGATGGTTTACACCAAGCTGTTGAAGCAAAAGAAGGTGTGAAGATCCAAAATGAGAACCAAACATTAGCGTCAATTACATTCCAAAACTATTTCCGTTTATACGAAAAATTAGCAGGGATGACCGGTACTGCGGATACTGAAGCATTTGAATTTAACTCTATTTATCGCTTAGAAACCATTGTTATCCCAACTAACCGCCCAATGGTACGTAAAGATCTACCTGACTTAGTCTATATGAATGAGCAAGGTAAATTTGCAGCTATTATTGAAGATATTCGTGAACGTACTCAAAATGGTCAGCCTGTTCTTGTGGGTACCATTTCAATTGAAAAATCAGAAGAAATTTCTAAAGCGCTGACTAAAGCGAATGTTCACCATAACGTACTGAATGCGAAATTCCACGCAATGGAAGCAGACATCATTGCTAACGCAGGTTTGCCTTCAGCGGTAACTATCGCAACTAACATGGCTGGTCGTGGTACCGATATCGTGTTAGGGGGGAGCTGGCAAACTGAAGTGGCTAAGCTTGAAGAGCCAACTGAAGAGCAAATCGAAGAAATCAAAGCTAAATGGAAAGAGCGCCATGATGCAGTATTAGCATCAGGTGGTTTACATATCATTGGTACTGAGCGTCACGAATCTCGTCGTATTGATAACCAGTTACGTGGTCGTGCGGGTCGTCAAGGGGATGAAGGTTCTTCTCGTTTCTATTTATCTATGGAAGACTCCTTAATGCGTATTTTTGCTTCAGACAAAGTGTCTGGCATGATGCGTAAATTAGGTATGAATGAAACCGAAGCGATTGAGCACCCTTGGGTAACCAAAGCGATTGCAAATGCACAGCGTAAAGTAGAAAACCGCAACTTTGATATTCGTAAGCAACTGCTTGAATATGATGACGTAGCAAATGACCAACGTCGCGCAATCTATACTCAGCGTAATGAATTACTGGATGTGGCAGACGTAAGCGAAACTATCGATAGCATTCGCCAAGACGTCTTCACTTCAATGATTGATAACTATATTCCACCTCAATCACTGGAAGAAATGTGGGATATCGAAGGCTTAACGGCATGTTTACAAAAAGACTTTGATTTAAATTTACCAATCAAAGAATGGTTAGATAAAGAGCCGGAATTACATGAAGAAACATTGCGTGAGCGTATTTTAGAAAAATCTATCGAAGTTTATAAAGCGAAAGAAGAGATCGTTAGTGCTGAGATGATGCGTAACTTTGAAAAAGGCGTGATGTTACAAACGCTGGATTCACTGTGGAAAGAGCACTTGGCAGCAATGGATTATTTGCGTCAAGGTATCCACTTACGTGGTTATGCACAAAAAGATCCAAAACAAGAGTACAAACGTGAATCGTTCGCCATGTTTGCTAACATGTTAGAATCACTGAAATATGAAGTGATTAGCACGCTAAGCAAAGTACAAGTTCGTTTACCAGAAGAAGTTGAAGAGTTAGAACGTCGCCGTCGTGAAGAAGCAGAACGTTTAGCTAAACAACAGCAATTAAGCCATGAAGTGACAAAAGAATCTCAAATGTCAGCAGTAGATGGTCAAGTTGCCGCAGGTAAAAAAGTGGGTCGTAACGAACCATGCCCTTGTGGATCAGGTAAGAAATTTAAGCATTGTCACGGCCAATTAGGTTAATTTATCCATTGATAACAATGGTTATTTAACTTTTTGTTGAACAAGAAAATCCCGCTTAGCAATAAGCGGGATTTTTTATGGTTGATAGAAAAACTAAATTGAAGAGCGAAGGTGGGAAAGGTGACTTTTTGTTGTTTTACTTTCAGAGTCTGACTTTGGCTCAACTAGCCCTGCAATAATCGGGCAATCAGGATTGTTATCACCTTGGCAATCTTTCGCTAAGTGTTCTAACGTTTTTGTCATACGTTGTAGTTCAGCAATTTTACGATTGAGCTCTTCAATATGGGAGAGTGCGATAGATTTCACATCTGCGCTGGCGCGTTCTCCGTTATTCCATAAAACTAACAACGTTGATATCTGTTCTGTTGAAAAACCAAGTGCTCGAGAATGGCGAATAAAACGAAAGCAAGCTACGTCTGCATCTGTGTAATCGCGATAACCTGAATCAGTACGAATAGCCTTTGGAATTAAGCCAATCTGCTCATAATAACGGATCATTTTGCTTGAAATACCGGACTTTTTTGCTGCTTGACCAATATTCATTATGTTCCCCTTATCGGATAATAAAGCGCTCTCTATAAGTATAAGGTAGTCGCTTTATAATATTGAGCCAGACCTTTGTTGAGTCTGGCTATAAATAAAATCAATCTATTAATGTGTTTTTATTGGTGCTTGAAAACGTTTTAGTCGTAAGGCGTTACCCAAGACAAATACACTTGAAAGCGCCATTGCGGCAGCGGCAATGATGGGTGAAAGTAACATGCCATTAATTGGATAAAGCATGCCAGCCGCGACAGGAATTAATAAGGCGTTATAAGCAAAAGCCCAAAACAAGTTTTGTTTGATATTGCGAATAGTTGCTTGGCTTAAAGCTATTGCATCAACGACACCGCGCAGATCACCCGACATTAACACCACATCAGCAGCTTCAATGGCGACATCGGTTCCTGTACCAATCGCTAACCCAACATCAGCTTGTGCAAGCGCTGGAGCATCATTGATACCATCACCAACAAAAGCGACTTTAGCGCCTTTATGGCTAAATTGCTTTAAGGCTTCGACTTTTCCATCAGGAAGTACTTCAGCCGCAATTTCATCAATACCTAACTGTTTAGCAATCGCTTTTGCTGTGGCTTCGTTATCACCAGTGATCATGGCAACTCTCAAACCTAAATCATGTAACGCTTTGATTGCTTCAGGGGTTGTTTCTTTAATCGGATCTGCAACTGCAATAATGGCAGCAAGATGTCCATCAATGGCTGCATAAAGAGGGCTTTTGCCTTGCTCACCGAGTTTCTGTGCTGAAGAGATAAAGTGACTGACATCTAATCCAAGTTGTTTCATAAAGCGATCAGCACCAACAGATACGGCTCTTCCTCCTACTGTTGCACTCACGCCAAAACCCGGAACTGCTTCAAAATTTTCAACTGTTGCGAGCGTTAATCCCGCCTCTTTAGCCGCATTGACAATAGCTTCTGCAATAGGATGTTCCGAATAAGTTTCAATAGCAGCAACAAGGCTTAAGGTTTCATTATATTCAAAACCTTCTGCTGGAATTAAATCTGTTAATTCAGGACGGCCTTTTGTTAATGTGCCTGTTTTATCAAGAGCGACAACATTGACATCACGTAAGGCTTGTAAGGCTTCACCTTTACGGAAAAGAATACCCAACTCTGCTGCACGACCTGTACCCACCATAATGGATGTTGGCGTTGCTAATCCCATTGCACATGGACAGGCAATAATTAACACAGCAACGGCATTAATTAACGCAAAGGTTAATGCAGGATCTGGACCAAAAGCTAACCAAATAAAGAAGGTGATTGTTGCACCTAACATAACCGCCGGCACAAACCACATGGTGACTTTATCAACAAGTGCTTGAATAGGAAGTTTAGAGCCTTGAGCTTCCTCCACTAAGCGAATGATTTGTGCCAATACAGTGTTAGAGCCAACTTTGGTGACTTTAAAACTAAAAGCACCTGTTTTATTGATAGTTCCACCCACAACGTCAGAACCAATCTCTTTCGATACAGGTACAGGCTCGCCGGTTATCATGCTCTCATCAACGTAAGAGTGACCGTCAATAATCTCTCCATCAACAGGTATTTTTTCACCGGGGCGAACAAAAACGATGTCTCCCATCACAACTTGATCCAGAGGAATTTCCAGTGTTTCACCATGACGAGAAACTCGCGCTGTTTTGGCTTGCAAACCAACTAAACGTTTAATCGCTTGAGATGTATTTCCTTTCGCCTTGGCTTCAAGCGTTCTTCCTAACAAGATCAAGGTGACAATCACAACAGCGGCTTCAAAATAGATATTGGCTGTGCCCGCAGGTAGGACTTGAGGAATAAAGGTTGATACCACTGAATAGCCGTAAGCGGCGGCTGTACCAACAGATACTAATGAGTTCATATCAGGAGCACCGCGTAATAACGCAGGTATCCCTTTTTGGAAAAAGCGTAAACCGGGGCCAAACATCACAATAGTGGCGAGGATAAATTGAATATACCAATTTAGCTGTTGCCCCAGAGTTTGAGTGACCCAACCATGCACACCGGGAATAAAGTGCGATCCCATTTCAATAACAAAAACAGGTAATGTGAAGACGGTGGCAATAAGTAATGCGCGACGTAATGAACGTTCCTCTTTTGCACGGCGCTCTTCACCTACATCGCGAGTATTTGCTGGATCATCGGATAAACGACGAGGTTTATAGCCAGCATGTACAACAGCGACCTCTAAATCGGTGATCGATACTACGCCTGACAAATAGCGCACACGAGCGCGTTCAGTTGCAAGGTTTACCGTGGCTTCTAATACACCGGGAACTTGAGCCAGTGCTTTTTCTACACGGCCAACGCAAGATGCGCAGGTCATTTCTTCAATTGCCAGCTCAGTTATCTCTTCGGGTACTTTATAACCTGAACTTTCAATGGCGCTCACGGCAACTGTGGGATCAGGTGTATTTGTAAATGTAATATCTGCACGTTCAGTGGCTAAATTGACAACAGCATCTTGTATTTGTGGTACGGCTTTTAAGGCACGTTCGACACGACCAACACAGGATGCACATGTCATACCTTCAACAGGTAAACTCAGCCGATTGGCAGAGGACAACGTAGTCTTAGTGTTCATCAAAAATCCCCTCTTAAATATGGTATGGGATAAAGCTTAGGCTTTACCATTAGGGGAAGGTCAAGGAGTCGATGGCGATTTAATTTCTACGATAAAATGTATCTTTCTATTTTAAATTCAATGACTTATCTTCTATTTTTTTATTTTCTGCATTTAATTTAAATCTTAAAGAAGCGTAAATTTATTGGATGTTCAGCGAAATCTAAGCAGATAAATAAAAAACCCGCTTATTGTGATAACAAGCGGGTTTGGCTTACAAAAGAATAGGCATTACTCTTTTATGGGGTATCTATTATTTTTCAGAAATAGACGATTTTGTGTTTACAGTTTCATTAACTTTAACAGGTGATTTTAATGATAAGTCACCACCTGCAAGTTGTTTCACTAAATCAACAGCAGATGATTTCAGATCAAGATCTGCACCTGCTTCATATTGATGACCTTCAATATTGTTTAATTGAACGTTGCTACCGCCTAAATCAACCTGACCTTGCTCACTTTTAATTTCAGCACCTGTAAGCTTAGTTGTACCACTTACATTCAATGAAATATCATTTTTGCTAGTTAAGGTTGTGGTTTGAGTAACTGCATCATTATCAATATGAGAAACTTTAATATCTGCATTTGCCGTATGACCTTCAGCACCTGTTACGATATTTTTGATACCGTTACCTACTGTGCCAACGCCTTTATCAATTTTGGCTTTTGTCTCGCCACTGATACCGGTTTTATCTGCGATAGTTGAAGAGAGTGAATTGTATTTATCAGAGATAACATCAGTTGCAGATTTAATACCTGAATCAATGGTCTCTTTGATAGTGTCTTCTAATAATGATCCACCTGCCTTGGCTGTTTTATCAACTTGGCTAGATTTAGGATCGTTGTTGTGGTTATAACCAACATTGACATCAACAGCAACATGACGATCACTGTCTTTCTGGCTAGTTACTGTAAAGTCACCACCCACATTACCCGTTACATTATCCGCAGAAACATTTGCACCAGAAAGAGCGAAGTTTTTGTCGCTATTTACAGTTAATGTACCTGTTTCTACTGAAGCATTTTGGTGTGTGGATTTTTGTTGATCTTCAACGTTTACTAAAACTTTGCCACCAATATCATGGATAGAGGTTGCTGGGTTTTCTTCAGTCACTTCTTTTGGCGTCGTATTGGTTTGTTTGCCATTTAAAGAGATATCAGTACCCCAGTTGTTTTTGTAATCCGTAGATTGTGCTGATGTTAGCGTAGTATCACCAGATTGAGAGGTTAATTGCGTATCTTTGCTATTAACTTTAGTACCTTGAAGATTAACAGAGCTACCATTAACAGTTAAATTACCTTGGTTAGCAATGGTTCCACCTTCACGAGAAACACTCTTCTCATCTTGCTTACCAATAGCAAATTCAGCGCCACCTAAGCCATTGACAGAAGATGATTTGTCTCCTGTTTTTTGACCGAAGCCTGCTTGTAATCCACCTGATAAGTTCTTACCTGTTTCAGTACGCTGAGATTCTGTTGCTTGGAAATCAACTTTGTTAGTTGCAGTCAGAGCAACATCATTTTCGCTGGTTAAATGAGTGCCTTGTAAAGTCAGATTATGACCTGAATTTAACTCAATACCTTGAGAGCCATTCACTGAACCTGCTTTTGCTGTTGTCTGATCTTTTTGATGATTTGCACCACCTGCGTTAAAGCCACCACCGTAATCTTTACTATCTGGTGTTGTACCTACTTTCAGGTTTGCACTGCCATTTACGTTATGTTGACTTTCAGTGTGGGTATCCGTTGCTTGTGCAAGCGTTAAATCACCGCCAGCATTAATGACAGTTTTACCTTCTTGAGCGTCAAACTTAGCGCCTTCATAATGTGCATCTTCACGTACATTAATATTGATATTGCCAGCTGAATTAAACTGGCTACCTTCCGCTTTGGTGGTGGTTAGGCTTGTGTCAGTGGTTTTACCTTCACCTTTAATCGCTACGGTAATATCGTTGCCTGTTTTGGTGCTGACACCTACTTGACCGCCACCGGTTGTTTCATGGAAGGACTCTTGGTGTTTGTTTTGTGCTGCTTCACTGGTATGAGTGTTAGCAGTTAGTGAGACATCACCTTGGGTAGATTGATAATGAGTACCTTGGTCATGTAGCGTTTTATTGCTGTCAGTATTAATTTTACCCGCAGTAATTGATGTAGAAACCGCTTGGCTATCGCTTTGTGATTTCTGGCTACCGCCACCTTTAACACCGACTTCAACACCCACATTTGGTGCTTCTAAGTTACTTAAGTTAGCAAGATTACTAATGGCATCTTTAAAGGTGACTTTTTTATCAATACCTTTGTTGCTGTCAGGATTAACAGCAGTAGCTCCATCTTCAACGGCTTTCTTAATCGGCTGAGTAACACCGCTGTAATCAAGATTAACACCCACATCGACACCGATATTTAAGGTATCTGTTTTAGATGTTGCACTGTCATTTACAGCAAGGTGATTGATATTTTCACCTGACTCTTTATACGCACCATCAACTTTGTGTGATGCACCTTGATGCGTCACATCATTGTTTGCAGTAATGGTTAAATCACCTGCAATTTGAGTTTCGCTACCTTTATTTTTGGTGATATCAGTTGTTGTATGCTGTTTGTCATATTGGAAATCAGCTTTACTACCGATCTTATCAACACCACCGGTATAGCTAAAGCCACCTGAAATGGTTCTATCTGTACTGTCAGTCTCTTTTTTGTTTTCTGTTGAAACAAAGGCAACATTGTCACCGGAAACAGTGGCATTACCTGCGGTTGTTTTTAAATCAGAGCCAGCAAAAGTGACATCTTTATCCGCTTGAACTTTAACACTGCCACCACTGAGAGTCGATCCTACTTGTTCAGTTTCAGTGCTATTGTTTTTGTTGGATGTATGAGTGATATGAAAACCTGCGCTATATTGCTTATCTTCAACTTCTTTAGCATGACCGGTGATCTCTAATGATGTTTTTTCATCATTGATTTTCGTGGTTTGCTGTGCAGATCTGACGTTGATATCACCTAAAGATTCAATGCCTAACTCATCAGCACTTTTAATTAAGCTACCAATTACATTGACATCTTTGCCACTGACCACAGTTAACTCTGCATCAGAAACTAATTCACTACCCGTTGAATGCTGTTGGTTAGTTTCATTCTTGTGGGAGTTTTTAGTAATGTTAAATGCAGTACCTGTACGTTCATCTGTTTTAGTGATGGTTTCGCTGATCGCATTATCAATAACAACATCGCCTTGAGTCGTTTTAACAAAGGCACCTTGATTGCCTTTGACTTGACTACCTGTGATTTTGACACTGTTATCTGCTGCAAGTAGCAGTTGTCCGTCAGCAGTCAATTGTGTTGAATGGCTGACTTCTTGTTTATTGTTATTGTTCTTATTATTACCACCGCCGATACCACCCCAAACAACATGATTATCGGTTACTGTTTTATCATTGTTGGTATTTTGAACATTAAGATTGATATTCTCTTTAGCGTTAACAACAACATTCTCATTAGAATGTAATTTTGCACCTTGAGCAGTAACAGAGCCTTCAGCATTTAAGCCCAGCGTTTTACCCGCAGTCAACTCACTGCCTTTTAAGGTTTCTGTTTGATGGCTATTGCTCCAGCTACCTGTTTCTAAACGAGACGTATGGTTACGTTTGTAGCCATTTTCACTACGATTTTCTTTCTCAACTAATCCGTTGATATTGATATCTTGATTAGCATTAATTGCCAGTGTGTTACCCGCATTAATTTTGGCACCTTCAAGTGTTACATCACCTTTAGTTGCTGTTAATGTTGCATTGTTTTTGGCATCAATGTGGCTACCAACTTGCTGTACCAGCTCTTTTTCTTTAGTGACATCATATTGCCAAGAATAGAACCAACGATTATCAGTATCGGTGTCTTTTTGCTGTAACTGTTTGCCATCAACTGTTAAATGAGCACCTTGTAATAAAATATCATCACCCATTAAATCAGAGGCTTTGATTTGGTTTTTATTATCAGCAACTAATGTGATGTTTTTACCTTTTAACTCTGTTTTTGTCAGAGTCTGGCTTGAACCACTGTTATTAACAGCAATACCGCCACGGTAATTTTGATAGTTTTCACTGCCATCTTTATCATAGCTGTCATAGCGAACTTGGCTATCCGTTTGAATATTGTCCGCTCTGACACTTAATTCGTTATCAGCAACAAATTTACCCGTTAATTTAACACCACTACCTTCTGCCGTATTGATGATGCGGATACGACCAGATTGCATACTACCAAAGAAATAGCTATCTAAAGCAGAAGCGGGTTTTTGTGATGAAAGAATATCAAAACGTTGAGAGAACGTATTTTGACCTGTTAATGCAGAAATTTCTGCGGCAGTTATTTTGCCTCGGCTATCAATACGTGGTGCAATTAAATCTAGAAGGCCAGGAGCGTGTAATCCGTTTTTACCAATAGAAAGTAAATTCGTATTGTTAAGCGTGCTATAACCTTTTAATTCACCATTTTCAAACAGTGGATTACCGACAACCAAAGAAGAACGGCTGGTATTGATAAAACCGCATCCATCACAGGTAATACCATTTGGGTTAGAAAGTACATATTCCGCAGCGATACCAAAAACTTCTTGCTGACCTAATAAGAACGAAGGATTTCGGCTAACGACTTCATTTAAAATTAAAGAAGCTGCTTGCCCATTTAAATTGCTGTTGGCATTTAATTGCCCAGCAAGCTGTGATTGTCCTGCCTCTAAAGAGTTGTTAAAAACAGCACCTGGTTTACCTACATTAAAATCTTGATATTGGTTATGAGAGATACCTTCGTTATTTGGTGTAACGATATTAATGACTTGAGTGCCACCATTGACTGATGAAACATTCGGTCCTTGATTGCCCGCATCAGGAACAATACCGCCAGCATATGCATTTAGTGATACGAAAATGATCGCTAAAGATGCAGCAAGCCTACCCGAAGGAGAGAGCTTGAAGTTTTTTGATTTCATAGAGTTTTCTCCGTTTATTGCTATGAGTGTGAATCAAAATAAATATGAAAATCTAACTAACACTTGAGTAGGGTCTTTGGTTTTATTGGAATTTGTTTGGCTGTAAAGCAAATGCCCCTTAGCAACTTCAATATCGAATTGTGCTTTTTGATATTGGAGATTTAAGCCCGAACTTAGCCCATAGCCACTACGCCATCCTTCATAGTTACCATGTTGTTGAACACGGCCAGCATCGAGACCAATTCGAGGGGTGATTGAAAATGTGTTTATCCGATAAGGATAAGAAAGCGTATTACGTAAGTAGCCGCCGTTATCGCCAGAAAGTGTGCTTTGGTCAAAACCACGGATTGCGTTTTTATCCGTTAAACTAAGCCATTCCACACCTGGTAAGGTGTCAGGGCTATATTGACCAAAAAAGGCGCTATTGAATAAAAATGTAGAATTCGATAAGGAAAAACGATGTTGCCAATTGGCAAAAAGCTTAACTTTTGTAAAGCGATAGTCATTACCATTGCCATTAGCAACGCGAGGTGATTCATCTGCACCAAACCAACTAATGGCTTTTTCTGCGCTTAAATTAACGCTAATGACACCACTTGGCACAATGTGTAAGTGGTTGATACCTAACTCTACCGTTGTCAGTGCAGGGCTACTGAGATCAAGGCGGATTTGGCTAAAATAGTTACGTATCCGCTTATGTGTTATCTGCATGTTTAAGGTGTCAATTTGTTTTTGACTACGATAAAAAGCGTAATCTCCCCTTAAACCAACTTGTGTCGTATCACCAGATAAACGTACAGTACGTGTTTGCAATGCTTGATGAAATTCATACTCCGAATAGCTACCAAAAGTACTGAATGTCAATGCACCATAAGGTAAAGAATAGAGTAGGGTGTAAGCACGATTAAAGCGTGTATTTGGATTATCAGTGGTAATACTGGCATTTAAACTGGCAAAGTCAGATAACCCTAATGGGCTGTCTAAGCTTGCATTGGTTCGAACTAACCAGCGCCCTGAGTTTTTTTGCCCATAGTTATCACTTGAAATATTTAGATGCCACGGTGCTTGTCGCTGATTTGTGAGCTGAATAATAGAGCCACCTAGTTGCGTACCAGGCAATATATCGAGTTTAACTTTATTCGACTGTAAGCGGTTTGCTTGATCAAGCCCCTGATCCAGTTTTGAAAGTTTAAGAGGCTCTCCTTCAACATGAGGGAAAAGTAGCGTAGTGTTAACGCCTCGATCACCACCTTCTATTTTTTCAATAAAGCCTTCAATAACATACAGCCCAAGCTGTTGCTCTTGATTTGGGCGTAAAAATTGGACTCTGGCAGTGATATAGCCATGTTGAAGATAGCGTTGGGTTAACTCTTTGACTAAACGGTTAACGTCAGCACTTTTTATGCATTGCTCTGGTAATGGTGTTAAGGAATCAAGATCTTTTTCATTAAGTAAAGTAATTCCTTGAACATATACACCATTAATAGGCAAACAATGTTCTGATTCAGTAATAAGTGTGGGGGTAGGTGAAACCTCTAATGCATTTTCTTGAAGTTGTTGATAGCGATTTTGTTCAATAAGTTGGTTTATTTCACGTTGGCTATCTTGTAATGCGCGCCGCGATTCTCCCATCGAGCCTAAATAACCGGCGTCATTTGCTGTTAATCCACAGGTTGAAAATCCACTTAATAGTGTTAATAAAATAACTTTTTTTCTCATTTTACCTCAATATAAAGGTATTAATTCAAATATAAATAATATTGCTTAAATATAGAAAGATAATAATTAATGTTTTTATATTATCGTTAATTTTAGAATAATAAATACCGGGTACTCTCAATATGAAAAGAAATTAAAAATCGATGAAATAAAGATAAATTTTTATCTATTTCGCTATTAAATAGCGACATAACTAAAATGATTAATATCTCAAATAGTATTACTTAAACAAATGATTCATTTAAATGGCTTCTATTATGTTGATTTTCATAGTTATAATTTTCTGTGTTATTTTTTCTTCTTGCTTAAGTTACCATCGATTCAGCTATGCTAATTAAAACTTTTTCATTTTTTATAAAGAGACGATAAATAATGAGAGGGGATTCGAAGATATGAAAAAGAAGCAGGTTAATTAGCTTTTCATTTGTTGTTTATAAGTTTATTAAAGTTGTATCCTGGAATAAATATTTCATGAATTATTATTTCATTTTAATGAATAAAATGCGCATTAGAGAAGTAAAGAGATTAGGGTTTTATTGTTAAATTATTAATCATGGTAAAAAGTATGGTTATTTAAATACAACTTTCATTTTGTGAAAATGCAATATAAATACATGTATTACCACTTAGTGTTATCAATAAAAATTTAAGCCATAAAAAATAGTTTATTAAAAATTAAAGTAAGTGATAGTGATCACGTTAATATGTTATTTATTATAAATAGTGTGATTTTTGTCCAAAATATACTATTGTTATATTACTAATTGTGTTTAACTGTTATATAAATTAGCGTGTAAATTGTACTATTTCCTGACTATAAGGGTTAAAGTATGTTCTCATCATTTAATGTTTTAATAATATTAAGAGGTTTCTTCAGATTGAAGAAATGGTTTAATATTGATTCTGAACTCGCCTTCTACTTTCCTGAAAAATAATCCTTTTTTATATCCATTCAAAATAATTTAATACTCTTTTTCCGTTTAATTTAAATGGGAAGATTATTTTATTTATTCTAATTTTATTATTTAATTTATATTAAAGGTATTATCATGGCTAAAAGAATCGTAGAACCATTCCGTATTAAAATGGTAGAAAAAATCCGTGTTCCTTCAAGAGAAGAACGTGAAGCCGCATTAAAAGAAGCAGGATATAACCCATTCCTATTACCAAGTCATGCTGTTTATATTGATTTATTAACAGACTCTGGTACTAACGCAATGAGTGATCACCAGTGGGCAGCAATGATAACAGGTGATGAAGCTTATGCAGGTTCAAGAAACTATTATGATTTAAAAGACAAAGCCAAAGAATTATTTAACTACGATTATATTATTCCTGCTCACCAAGGACGTGGTGCTGAAAATATTCTTTTCCCAGTATTATTAAAATATAAACAAAAAGATGGAAAAGCGAAAAATCCTGTATTTATTTCTAACTTCCATTTCGATACAACAGCAGCACACGTTGAATTAAATGGCTGTAAAGCAATTAATATTGTTACTGAAAAAGCGTTTGATTCAGAAACCTATGATGATTGGAAAGGCAATTTTGATATTGCTAAATTAAAAGAAAATATTGCTAAACACGGTGCTGATAACGTTGTTGCCATTGTTTCAACAGTGACCTGTAATAGTGCTGGTGGTCAGCCTGTTTCAATGGATAATTTAAGAGAAGTTTACGAAATTGCAAAACAGCACGGTATTTTTGTTGTTATGGACTCAGCACGTTATTGTGAAAATGCGTATTTCATTAAACAGCGTGACCCTAAATATAAAAATGCGACCATCAAAGAAGTTATTTTAGATATGTATAAATATGCTGACGCATTAACAATGTCAGCGAAGAAAGATCCACTGTTAAATATCGGTGGCTTAGTCTCAATTCGTGATAATGAAGAAGTATTCACATTAGCAAGACAGCGCTGTGTACCAATGGAAGGCTTTGTTACCTATGGTGGTTTAGCAGGTCGTGATATGGCTGCAATGGTTCAAGGTTTAGAAGAAGGTACTGAGGAAGAATATCTGCACTATCGTATTGGTCAGGTTCAATATCTGGGTGACCGTTTACGTGAAGCGGGCATTCCGATTCAATATCCTACTGGTGGACACGCTGTTTTCGTTGACTGTAAAAAACTGGTACCGCATATCCCAGGTGATCAATTCCCAGCTCAAGCTGTAATTAACGCACTTTACTTAGAGTCTGGTGTTCGCGCTGTTGAAATCGGTTCGTTCCTACTTGGTCGTGATCCTGCTACGGGTGAGCAAAAACACGCAGATATGGAATTTATGCGCTTAACCATTGCACGTCGTGTCTACACTAACGACCATATGGATTATATTGCTGACGCACTTATCGGCTTAAAAGAGAAGTTTAAAACGCTTAAAGGTCTTGAGTTCGAATATGAACCACCTGTATTAAGACACTTTACTGCTAGATTAAAACCTATCAAATAAATAATACTCCACAATAATAATGGCTCTCGTGCAATGCGAGAGCCCTATCCTTATTTCAGTAAGGACTAAAAAATGGAAAATAAGTCGGTAAATAAAGAACCCTCAATTATTGTAGGGGGATTTGTGTTGGGCGGCGCCATGATCGGTGCGGGAATGTTTAGCCTACCAACAATAATGTCTGGTGCTTGGTTTATTAACTCACTCTTTATATTATTTATTGTCTGTTTCTTTATGTTTCATTCTGGAATTTATATTCTTGAATGTATATCGAAATATGGTGCAGGAACAAACTACTTTCATATATCGAAAGAGTTATTACCTAAATGGGCGTGTTATCTCGCGAATGCGTCTTTGATATTTGTACTATATATATTAATTTATGCTTATATCTCTGCTGCGGGTTCGATCATTTATGAAGCTTCATCATTATATGGGCTTAATTTAAATCTTAGAGTGATATTCTTTGTATTTACCATAGTGCTTGGAGCTACAATATGGTGGGGCGGCGCTTGTGCCAGCCGTTTAACCTCAATATTTTTATTTATTAAGATTGTTCTATTCGTATTAGCATTCTCAGGGTTATTCTTTAAAGCGAGAGGTGATTTATTATTTACTGCAACCTTTGAAGGTAAAAGCCAATTATATCTTTATCCTTTTATTTTTATCATTATTCCTTATGCTATCACCTCTTTTGGTTATCATGGTAATGTTTGTAGTCTTTATAAGCTCTATCATGAAAATGAAAGAAAAGTTGTAAAAAGTTGTGTGATTGGTTGTGTTTTAGCATTAGTGATTTATTTACTTTGGATGATTGGCACGATGGGGAATTTACCTCGTGAGCAATTTATTACAATTATCCAAAAGGGCGGTAACTTAGATGCCTTTATTGATTCTTTATATACTGTTTTAAATAGTAAATATATTGAAGGATTTTTATTATGGTTTTCTATTAGTGCCGTATTCTGTTCATTTTTAGGGGTAGCGATTGGTCTGTTCGACTATATTTTAGCATCACTAAAATTTGAAGATAACAAAACAGGGCGCTTAAAATCTGGCGTTTTATGTTTTACGCCGCCGTTACTATTATGTTTACTTTTCCCTAATGGTTTCTTAATTGCGATTGCTTATGCAGGAACCGCAGCGTGTGTATGGGCAATTATTTGTCCTGCGGTTATGGCGCTGAAAGCCCGTGAGAAATTCCCAAATTCAGGCTTTAAAGTGTGGGGAGGCAAAGGATTAATTTATGCTGTTATTGCTTTTGGTGCAGTAGGGATTATTTGCCAAACATTAGCGCAGTTCGGTTTCTTACCTATTTATCGTTAATTAATTGAGATAGTTAGGGGAAGAAAACCAGAGTAGCGCCGTTGGATATACGTTATAATAACGCTAAGTTGTTATAATAATGTGACTATTCAATAGGTTGTCTATGATGGATAAAAAGAAGCTACATATTGCTGCGGGTATTATTTGTGATCAACACAATAATGTCTTTATCACCCAACGCCCTCTAAAATCGCATATGGGGGGATTCTGGGAATTTCCGGGGGGAAAATTAGAAGATAAAGAGACTCCAGAGCAGGCGTTAGTTCGTGAGTTACAAGAAGAAATCGGTATTGATGTAACGCAATGCTCACTTTTTGAAACGGTAAAGCATGATTTTCCAGATAGACACATTACCTTATCCTTTTTCTTAGTCACGCAGTGGGATAATGAGCCCTATGGCAAAGAGGGACAAGAATTTAAGTGGACATCGATTAGATCGTTAAATGCCGATGATTTTCCGCCAGCTAACCGTACTATTGTGGCGTTATTGCAAAAGTAAGTAAAAGTAGAATAGTGCCAAATAAGCATCTATAAATAAAATAGCCACTCAGTCGAGTGGCTATTTTTTATGTTCAGGATTGGCACATTAAAAGTCTTTAGGCTCTTGTTGTGGCGCTTCACTCCAATCATCGCTGTCATTAATATCGCTTTGGCTTGGAATGCGTTTTGATTCATCTGCCCATTCGCCTAAATCAATAAGTTGGCAACGCTTACTACAAAAAGGGCGATAAGGGCTACTTTCATTCCAAACAACTTCTGTTTGACAGGTTGGACATTTTACAATTAATTCTTCGCTCATTATCTCTCCTAGATTTCATTGGTGCTATTTATGCTCATATCAATAAACATAATGTTAGCAACAAGCGATCTCAAAAGGTAGCTCTAGAGGGACGGTTCCATTTTCGCTATCAAGTGGTAAAAAGCGGATCGCATAGCGATTTTTATGCCCTGAAACTTGAGGATAAATTTGGTGATCAATGGCTATTTTAAGACGTAGCAATTCACCTTCTTCAGCGCTGTCTTGGTAAAAACCACGGTGACTAAGCGCAGGCTTAAACGTATCTGATTGGCGAATAAGCATGAGCAAACTATTTAATGCATTTTGTAATGGTAATAAACCCGTCAGCCAGCTTTGTAATCTTTCATCACGAGTTGCTTGGGGTAAGCTTAACCATAAATGTAAGGCTGGCACATCAAAGTTACAGCATCCACCGGGAATACTTAGACGCTGTTTGACTAAACTAATGACTTTATCTTGTTTTAAATGTTGACCAATGCGAGGTGCTTTACTTAGTACGGCTGCATTTTCAGCTAGTTCATCAATAATCTGAGTGACAATCGCTTTATCAACATTAGGAAATGAAAGCCATTGCTGTAATTTTTTTTGTCTTTTTTCTAATTCTTTAAGTAATTCAGCACGGATTTCACCACGATCAAGGACTTCAATAAATTCTGATATCGCACGGAAAAACGAGAGTGCTGTGGGTAATGAATCAATTGCACGAAAACTGTTAATTTGAATCAATGAGTTTTCAATTCTAAGCCATGAACGCATTTTTTCATTGAGGGGATGTTCGAAGATGATTGTTGTGATGTCATCACTCATGGCAATTGTCCTGTAACGCTTGTTGAGCTAATTCTAAGTAATGCTGATGGAGTTGCTTAACTTTTCCAATCATATTTTGGCTATTATCGTGATTTTCAATAATATCATCAGCGACGGCTAATCGTTCCTGTCTTTGAGCTTGAGCCTTTAAAATATTGAGAACTTGCTCTCGACTGACACCATCTCGTTTCATGGTTCTTTCTATTTGCTCTTCTTGTGTAACATCGACAACAAGAACACGAGAGGCGAGATGCGTTAATTTATTTTCAATTAATAATGGAACAACCCAAATAAAGTAGGGCGCTTTGATTTGTTGTATTTGTCTTTGAGTCTCTTGCTGTATCAATGGGTGAAGAAGATTGTTAACCCAAGTTTTTTCTTCATTATTTTCAAAAATAATCTGGCGCAATTGTGCTCGGTTTAATGAGCCATCGGGTAGCAAAATGCAGTCGCCAAAATGCTGATGCAATGCATTTAATCCTAAAGATTGAGGCTCTACCACTAATCGAGCAATAACATCAGCATCGACAAGCGGTACACCTAATGAGGCAAAAGCATTAGCAACGGTAGTTTTACCACTGCCTATTCCGCCTGTAAGAGCAACCGTATAAGCCATTTGTGTTTATCTGTTTTTAATGAATTAAAATTTACTATTAGTCTAGGTATTCTAAAGCCTAATTTTGTTTTTATCACAAGATAATAACCGCAATATTTGGGTTTTATTCGGTTATTATGATAGATGATTTTCTGCTACCCTGACATCCTACCTCATAATGTGTAATAGAATTACCATCAATCAATAAGTTAGTGCAATACATAGTAACAGCATGTTACTCATAAAATTTGTGATTCACTGTATAGTATCACCTAACTGTAATATAGGAAGATACATAGCAATGATTAATGTGCCAATAATCAATGCAATGACCGTCATCAGTATTGGCTCTAACCAAGCACTAATGGTATTTAATTGCTCATCGAGTTGATGATAAAACCAATCACTTAATTGCTGGCAAAAGTAGAGCAACTGCCCCGAGTTTTCTGCACAAATGATAAACTGATAACAGATAGGCGTAAAAAGAGGTTCATTTTTCATAAATAAGCTCAATGATTTACCTTGCATAATGTGATCGCTCATTTGAGAAAGCACTTGCTTATAAATAGGGTGTGTAAGTTGTTCTACTCCTATTTTTAAACCTTGTAATAAAGGTAATCCGGCTTGTTGTGTAATACTTATTATCTGAAAAATAAGGTGTAATTGCTGATACTTTAAAAGCTTACCTAAATAAGGAATATGAAGAAAAATGGATTGTTCAACAAAATACAATAGTGAAAAAGAGTGTCGAATTACGCGATAAGCAACGATTAGTCCTATAAAGATAAACACTATCATACTGATATAATCAGTAAGCCATTGCGAAAAAGTAATTAGGCTGAGTGTTAAAATAGGAAGTTCTGTATTAAAGGCACTGTATAAAGATTGGTATTCAGGCAAAACATAGAGCAACATAATACTGGTAATAAAAGTTAATACAGTGAGTAAAAAGGTTGGATATTTAAAGGCTTTTTTGATTTTTTTAACAATCTCTCGATGTTTCTTTAATTGTATTATTTGAAGCGTAATAACTTCATCTAACTTTCCACTTTCTTCACCAATAAAAATAAAACGACTCAATGAGATTGGAAAATAAAGTGGGTAGCGAGTTAATTGTTTAGAAAGAGAACCTCCTTGCATTAAGTTGAAAATGATATCTTCTAATACGCATTGCCAATGTGAGTAACGACATTCGTCTTTTAATAGTGTTAATGCAGGAAGAAGCGCTAAACCTGAATGAAGTAATAGAGCTAATTGTTCGAATAATTGAATTCGATATTGCTTATCAGTATCTTGAAATAAAACAATTTTGAATAAGCGTATTTTTATGGGGAGCTTTTGTTGTTGTGTTAGTTTAATAAAAGCCTCGTTATTCGAGGATGCAAGTATTTTTCCAGTACACCATTCTCCTTGATAAGTTAATGCATCATAACGATAAATTAGCTGTAATCTCATTCAATATCTCCTAGTGTTTGATAAACCTCCTCGAGTGTTGTTATTCCTTGTTTAATTAATGAAAAGCCAGAATAGAGTAAATGATAAGGGGATGAAGGTGTTTGCTTTGAAGGCTCAAAGCAGTCATAGATAGCCGTTCTTCCGTTATAGCCTGAACAGCATTGCTGGCAACCAACCGCTTGCCAGTTTGGTAATTCGACCATTTCTTTATTTATATTTATATGCTGTTTATTGGGTAGGCATATTTTGCAGTGTGGACATAAACAACGAACTAGTCGTTGTGAAATAATTAAGCTAACACAGGAATGAATAAGATCTTTTTCAATTCCTAAGTTATATAGACGCATTAATGTAGATGAAGCCGAATTAGTGTGTAAGGTTGATAATACAAGGTGCCCTGTTTGTGCTGCTTTTATTGCCATTTCAGCGGTAGATTGATCACGTATTTCACCTACCATAATAATGTCAGGATCTTGGCGTAGTAATGCCCGTAATATTGTTGTGAATGAGATACCTGATTTTTCGGAAATTTGAATTTGATTAATACCCTTTAAAGGTAATTCAACGGGATCTTCAACACTATTTACATTTAGGTTTTCTTTATTTAAATAACGTAAACAACTATATAATGTGAGCGTTTTTCCACTTCCCGTAGGCCCTGTAACTAAAATCATTCCTTGTGGCAAATTTAAATATTTCTTTAATAACGTTAAATGTGAGGGCTGAAAGCCCAAATGATTTAATTCTGGTTGTTGTAAATTATTGATAAGCCGTAAAACCACTTTTTCACCATATAGCGTGGGAAGTGTCGCAATTCGTATTGAATAGTTTTTTTCATGATAAGACCAATTAAACTGCCCATCTTGAGGTAATCGCTTCTCTGCAATATTTAAGTTAGCGAGTACCTTTAAGCGAGTCACTATTTCTTCAGAGAATTCATCTGGAGGTGAGGAAAATTGATATAAATGGTTATCTATTCTGGCTCGAATTCTTACACTGATTTGTTGTGGCTCTATATGTAAATCAGAAACACGTTTTAAAATACTTTCACGTAATAGATACTCAATAAATTCTGTTGCAGAGTGTGCGATATCCATTCTTCATCTCTTTATTACTTTTTGATTTATCTATGTTGTATTTAATGTTGTCTTCAATGTTTAAAGTGCGTAATAGGAACACTCAAGATGAGTGCTCCTTTATATTTAAAAGCACTAATATGATTTTAAAATCTCACTGCACTGTTTTTGTAACGCAAGATTTGTTGTAGAACATTGTGTTTTCCATACTGGAACAAGGTCGTTAATTCCGTTCTCTAACGACATTGTGATTGTCAGACCATCAAGTTGTGCTTTCCCCGTTGCATTAATCACACTGTGTAACACATTTATATCGGATAAATATCGACTACGAAATTGTTGCGGTATAAAAGAGGAGTCAGAATTACAGTGTTGAGGTTCGTTTTCATAACGACATAATTCTACCCCAGAACGATAAGGTGACAGTGTTTGTAAGACATCAGTTAATGCGGCTTTTTGGATATAACCTTGATAGGCGGGAATAGCAACTGAGCTTAAAATTGAGATGATAGCAATCACAATCATAAGCTCCATTAGGGTAAAACCATTTTCATTAGAGTGATAATTAAGTACATTCATCTAGCGTCCTCCTTGAGTAATAGACACTAGAATTATGAAAAAAAAGGACTTTATTGGCGAATAGATAAAATAAAGTTTGAGTAAAATATCGAAAAGAAAAAGGAGATATACATATTTAACCTTTATTATTGAGGGAAAGTTCGCATTTATTGATGAGTATGAGTTAATAAAGTTATTGATAATGGCTAAAACAAAATAAAAGAGGGTTGATGTGGAAATTAAACAAGGTTGGCTAATCGATGCTAGACAGGTTCCTTCACCTAATCATGATAAGAGGCCTGAAGGTGAGCTTCCTTCTTTATTAATTGTTCATAATATCAGTTTGCCTCCAGGGCAATTTGGTGGGCCTTATATTGACCAGCTTTTTACCAATACATTATCAGAGCGAGATCATCCTTTTTTTAGTGAGATTGTTAACTTAAGAGTATCTGCTCATTGTCTTATTCGCCGTGATGGAGAAATTGTGCAATATGTGCCTTTTACTGAAAGAGCGTGGCATGCTGGCGTTTCTTTATATAAAGGCAGAGAAAAATGCAATGATTTCTCAATCGGTATTGAGCTTGAAGGTACTGATGAGTGCGATTTTACCCAGCAACAATATCAACAATTAGTGAAGATAACTCAATCGCTTATTGCTCTTTATCCCTCCATTAAAGAGAACATTACCGGGCATAGTGATGTTGCACCAAATAGAAAGACCGATCCGGGGCCTCACTTTGATTGGGCTTATTACCGCAGTTTGTTAACAAAATAACCACCTTAAATGAATTTAAAGATATTAAATATGAATTTAAATTCAAAATAATATTGCTGTCACGCTTCAGTTTGACTGTTTATGTGTTTAAAAAACGTTAAAAAATTTATTTTTAACGTTTCTAGATAATGCGATCTAGTTATCACTTTTGATGAATTTTTAAAATAATTTGTTAAAATTTGCAGGTTTTTATGATTTCGCTCAACAACTGTATGGACAGTTAGTGAATACTTTGTTACTTTATTATCCGTTATATTAAATTGGTATTACCAATTGACAACTCAATCACTAAGGTAATAGTTATCCAATAATGGCTTCCAGCAATATGGCTTATACAAAAATCCGCCAACCTAAGCTTTCTGATGTTATTGAGCAACAGCTTGAGCATCTGATTTTAGAAGGTACTCTGCGCCCAGGAGAAAAACTCTTACCTGAGCGTGAGCTGGCGAAGCAATTTGATGTATCTCGCCCTTCATTGCGTGAAGCTATCCAAAAATTAGAAGCTAAAGGCTTTTTACTCCGTCGCCAAGGCGGTGGCACTTTTGTTCAGCACAATCTCTGGCAAAGTTTTAGTGATCCTTTAGCTCAACTGCTTAGCGGGCACCCCGAATCTCAATTTGATCTTTTAGAAACTCGTCATGCACTTGAAGGTATTGCTGCATATTACGCTGCATTACGTGGCACTGATGAAGATCTTGATCGTATCAAAGCTAGCCATGATTGCATTTTGAAAGCCCATGAAAAGGGTGATTTAGCCGCTGAGTCTGAAGCTGTATTGCAATATCAATTAATTGTCACGGAAGCTGCTCATAATGTCGTTTTATTGCATCTATTAAGATGCATGGTGCCAATGCTTGAGCAAAATATCCGCCAGAATTTTGAGTTTCTTTACACTCGTAAAGAGATGTTAACAGCAGTAAGTGAGCATCGTAGTCAGATTTATCAGGCTATTATTAATAGAGAGCCAGAAGCTGCGCGTGAAGCATCACATCGCCATTTGGCCTTTATTGAAGATGTTTTGTTGGATATGAGTCGTGAACATACTCGCCGTGAGCGCTCTCTGCGCCGGCTACAACAACATCCTGATTTATTTTAGTAGCACAGATCCTGACCGCTGAATCTGTACTACCTATCGCCCTGTGATTTTCAGGGGAAGCGGTAATAACAGCAGGGCCTATCTTCCCGTCATATCAGATGGGTATAACGGGAAGATAGGCTCCCATAACCATTAAAAACAGATAACAGATAAGGAATACACCATGTCAGATATGCTGAAAAATGACGTGGATCCGATCGAAACTCGCGACTGGTTACAAGCGATCGACTCGGTCATCCGTGAAGAAGGTGTTGAGCGTGCACAGTTCCTGATTGATCAGGTATTAAAACAAGCCCGTAATGGTGGTCTTAATATCGCTTTAGGCGGTTCTGTACACAGTGATTATATCAATACCATTCCTGCTGAAGATGAACCCGCTTACCCTGGCAATCTGGAATTAGAGCGTCGTATTCGTTCTGCTATTCGCTGGAACGCAGTAATGATGGTTCTGCGTGCATCCAAAAAAGATTTGGAACTCGGCGGACACATGGCGTCATTCCAATCTTCTGCAACTTTATATGAAGTGTGCTTTAACCACTTCTTCCGCGCGCAAAATGAAACTGATGGCGGTGACTTGGTTTACTTCCAAGGTCATATCTCCCCAGGTATCTACGCTCGTGCATTCTTAGAAGGTCGTTTAACAGAAGATCAATTAAACAACTTCCGTCAAGAGATTGGTGGTAAAGGTTTATCTTCTTATCCGCACCCTAAATTAATGCCTGAATTCTGGCAGTTCCCAACAGTTTCTATGGGGCTGGGACCTCTATCTGCAATTTACCAAGCTAAATTCCTGAAATATTTGAATCACCGTGGCTTAAAAGATACGACTAAACAAACTGTTTATGCGTTCTTAGGCGATGGCGAGATGGACGAGCCAGAATCTAAAGGTGCTATCACCATCGCAGTTCGCGAAAAATTAGACAACCTGTGCTTCGTGATTAACTGTAACTTACAGCGTCTTGATGGCCCAGTTACAGGTAACGGCAAAATTGTTAACGAATTAGAAGGTATCTTCGCGGGTGCTGGCTGGAACGTTATCAAAGTAATGTGGGGCGATCGTTGGGATGAGCTTCTGCGTAAAGACACTTCAGGTAAACTCATTCAATTAATGAATGAAACTCTGGATGGTGACTACCAGACATTTAAATCTCGTGACGGCGCTTATGTTCGTGAGCACTTCTTCAATCGTTACCCAGAAACAGCTGCATTAGTTAAAGATATGACTGATGATGAAATCTGGGCATTAAACCGTGGTGGTCACGATCCGAAGAAAGTCTTTGCTGCATTCCAAAAAGCAAAAGACACTCAAAACCAACCAACTGTTATTTTAGCTCAAACCATCAAAGGTTATGGTATGGGTGAAACGGCAGAAGGTAAAAACATTGCTCACCAAGTTAAGAAAATGAACATGGATGGCGTTCACCATTTCCGTGATCGTTTCAGTATTCCTGTTGCTGATGAGCAAATCAAAGACCTGCCTTATATTACTTTTGATAAAGACTCAGAAGAATACAAATATCTGCACGCACGTCGTCAGGATTTAGGTGGTTACCTACCAGCTCGTCGTCCACGTTTTGAAGAAAAACTGGATATCCCAGCACTGGAAGATTTCAGCCAATTACTGGAAGAACAATCTAAAGAGATTTCAACAACTATCGCATTCGTTCGTGCTCTGAACGTAATGTTGAAAAACAAATCTATCAAAGATCGTTTAGTTCCAATTATTGCGGACGAAGCACGTACTTTCGGTATGGAAGGTCTGTTCCGTCAAATCGGTATCTATAGCCCGAATGGCCAACAATATACGCCTCAAGACCGTGAGCAAGTTGCTTACTATAAAGAAGACGTTAAAGGTCAAATTCTGCAAGAAGGTATCAACGAACTGGGTGCTGGCGCATCTTGGTTAGCGGCTGCAACATCTTACAGCACTAACAATCTGCCAATGATCCCATTCTATATCTACTACTCAATGTTTGGTTTCCAACGTATTGGCGACTTATGCTGGGCTGCGGGCGACCAACAAGCTCGTGGTTTCTTAGTCGGTGGTACTTCAGGTCGTACAACACTTAACGGTGAAGGTTTACAGCACGAAGATGGTCATAGCCATATTCAATCGCTGACTATTCCTAACTGTATCTCTTATGATCCAGCATTCGCTTATGAAGTTGCTGTAATCATGCAAGACGGTTTAGAGCGTATGTATGGTGATAAACAAGAAAACGTTTATTACTACATCACTACACTGAACGAAAACTACCATATGCCAGCAATGCCAGCCGGTGTTGAAGAAGGTATCCGTAAAGGTATCTACAAACTGGAATCACTGGAAGGCGAGAAAGGTAAAGTTCAGTTACTGGGTTCAGGTTCTATTCTGCGTCACGTTCGTGAAGCAGCACAAATCCTGTCTGCTGAATACGGTATTGGTTCTGATGTTTATAGCGTAACTTCATTCACTGAACTGGCTCGTGATGGTCAAGATTGTGAACGTTGGAACATGCTACACCCATCTGAAGCACCGCGTGTACCTTACATCGCTCAAATTATGAATGATGCGCCAGCTGTTGCCTCTACTGACTACATGAAACTGTTCGCTGAACAAGTTCGTACTTATGTACCAGCAGATGATTACCGCGTATTAGGTACAGATGGTTTCGGTCGTTCTGATAGCCGTGAAAACCTGCGTCACCACTTCGAAGTTGATACTTCTTATGTGATTGTTGCTGCATTAGGTGAATTAGCTAAACGTGGTGAGATTGATGTGAAGGTTGTTGAAGAAGCAATCAAAAAATACAACATCAACCCTGAAAAAGTAAACCCACGTCTGGCGTAAGAGGTAAAGTGAATGTCTATTGAAATTAAAGTCCCAGATATCGGTGCTGATGAAGTTGAAGTCACCGAAGTGATGGTGAAAGTGGGCGACCGTATTGAGGAAGAACAATCCTTAATCACTGTAGAAGGCGACAAAGCTTCTATGGAAGTCCCATCACCACAAGCGGGTGTAGTTAAAGAGATTAAAATTGCCGTGGGCGACAAAGTCCAAACAGGCTCTCTTATCATGATTTTTGAAGCAGAAGGTGCCGCGCAAGCAGCACCAGCTCAAGCCGCAGCACCTGCACCAGCAGCAGCGCCTGCAACAGCTGCACTGAAAGAAGTTCACGTTCCAGATATCGGCGGTGACGAAGTTGAAGTTACTGAAGTAATGGTAAAAGTGGGCGATAGCGTTGCTGAAGAACAATCACTGATTACTGTTGAAGGCGATAAAGCTTCAATGGAAGTTCCAGCACCATTTGCTGGCGTAGTGAAAGAAATTAAAATTGCAACAGGTGATAAAGTGAGCACAGGCTCTCTTATCATGGTATTTGAAGTTGCAGGTAGTGCACCTGTTGCTCAAGCAGCTCCAGCTCCAGCGGCATCTGCACCAGCAGCATCAGCTGTGAAAGAAGTGAATGTTCCAGATATCGGCGGTGACGAAGTTGAAGTTACTGAAGTGATGGTAAAAGTAGGTGATTCCATCTCTGAAGAACAATCACTGATCACTGTCGAAGGTGACAAAGCTTCAATGGAAGTTCCAGCACCATTTGCAGGTGTGGTTAAAGAGATCAAAATTGCAGTGGGCGACAAAGTGAAAACTGGCTCACTGATCATGACTTTCGAAGTTGCCGGTGCAGCACCTGTTGCTCAAGCACCAGCGGCAGCCGCGCCAGCGCCAGCAAGTTCTGCACCAGCAGCACCCGCTAAAGCACAAGCGACTGCGCCAGCAGCGAAAGAAGAATTTGTTGAAAATGACGCTTACGTTCATGCAACACCTGTTATTCGTCGCTTAGCGCGCGAATTCGGTGTGAATTTAGCGAAAGTAAAAGGTACTGGTCGTAAAGGTCGTATCTTACGTGAAGACGTTCAATCTTACGTGAAAGAGTTAATTAAACGTGCTGAATCAGCGCCGGCAAATGCAGCTGGCGGATTACCAGGCATGTTACCTTGGCCGAAAGTTGACTTCAGCAAGTTTGGTGAAATTGAAGAAGTTGAATTAAGCCGTATCCAGAAAATCTCTGGTGCTAACTTAAGCCGTAACTGGGTGATGATCCCTCACGTAAATCTGTTCGATGAAGCAGATATCACTGAGGTTGAAGAATTCCGTAAACAGCAAAATAAAGAAGCAGAGAAGAAAAAACTGGATGTTAAGATCACTCCGTTAGTCTTCGTAATGAAAGCTGCAGCGAAAGCACTGGCAGATATGCCACGCTTTAACAGCTCTATCTCTGAAGATGGACAGAAACTGATCCTGAAAAAATACATCAATATCGGTATTGCTGTAGATACACCGAACGGTCTTGTTGTTCCTGTTTTCAAAGATGTTAACAAAAAAGGCATTATCGAACTGTCTTATGAGTTAGCTGAAGTTTCTAAGAAAGCGCGTGCAGGTAAACTGACAGCAGCAGATATGCAAGGCGGATGTTTCACTATTTCTAGCCTTGGTGGTATCGGTACTACCGGTTTTGCACCAATCGTTAACGCACCAGAAGTTGCGATTATGGGACTTTCCCGTTCTTCTATGAAACCAGTATGGAACGGCAAAGAATTCGTACCACGCTTGATTTTACCAATGTCATTATCTTTCGATCACCGTGTGATCGATGGTGCTGACGGTGCTCGATTCATCACTCTGATTAATCAGTACATGAGTGATTTACGTCGTTTGGTAATGTAATTTTAAAACCGGTGCTTAGCGCCGGTTTCTCTGATTACAGTGATGGATTTTACAGTCATACATCTTAGGTTGTGAGATCCGTCATGTTAGAGCGCTTTTCAGTTTATTAACATTTCTGTAAACTGCATGCGGTATGTAAGTCTCGGTGTTAAATATGGATTATCGTCTGACTCGCCGGACAAATAAATAATGAGGTCACGATGAGTACTGAAATTAAAGCACAGGTAGTGGTTCTCGGTGCAGGCCCTGCGGGTTATTCCGCGGCGTTCCGTTGCGCTGACTTAGGTTTAGAAACAGTTTTAGTGGAACGTCACTCTACTTTAGGTGGTGTTTGTCTGAACGTGGGTTGTATCCCTTCTAAAGCGTTACTCCACGTTGCTAAAGTTATCGAAGAAGCGAAAGCATTATCTGAACACGGTGTTGTATTTGACGCACCAAAAACAGATATCGACAAAATTCGCATCTGGAAAGATAAAGTTATTTCTCAGTTAACTGGTGGCTTAGCTGGTATGGCTAAAGGCCGTAAAGTGACTGTCGTTAATGGCGAAGCACGATTCACTGGTTCTCACACATTGTCTGTTGAAGGTGCTGAAGGTACAACTACCATCACTTTTGATAATGCAATCGTTGCTGCCGGCTCACGTCCAATCGAATTACCATTCATTCCACATGAAGACCCACGTGTATGGGATTCAACAGATGCACTGCAACTGAAAACTGTACCAGAGCGTTTACTGGTTATGGGTGGCGGTATCATCGGTCTGGAAATGGGTACGGTTTATCACTCTCTGGGTTCTCAGATTGACGTAGTTGAAATGTTTGATCAGGTTATTCCTGCTGCTGATAAAGACGTGGTTAAAGTATTTACCAAACGTATCAGCAAGAAATTTAACCTGATGCTAGAAACCAAAGTAACTGCGGTTGAAGCAAAAGAAGATGGCATCTACGTAACAATGGAAGGCAAAAAAGCCCCAGCAGAACCACAGCGTTACGATGCAGTATTAGTTGCTATCGGTCGTGTACCTAACGGTAAATTGTTAGACGCAGGTAAAGCAGGTATCGAAGTTGATGATCGTGGCTTTATCCATGTTGATAAACAAATGCGTACTAATGTACCTCACATCTTTGCTATCGGTGACATCGTTGGTCAACCAATGCTGGCTCACAAAGGTGTCCACGAAGGTCACGTTGCAGCAGAAGTTATCTCTGGTAAGAAACATTACTTCGATCCTAAAGTTATTCCATCAATCGCTTATACTGAACCCGAAGTTGCATGGGTTGGTATGACTGAAAAAGAAGCGAAAGAGAAAGGCGTTAGCTATGAAGTGGCTTCTTTCCCTTGGGCAGCATCAGGTCGTGCAATCGCATCAGATTGTGCAGATGGTATGACTAAACTGATTTTCGACAAAGAAACTAACCGTGTTATCGGTGGTGCAATTGTTGGTTCTAATGGTGGTGAACTGTTAGGTGAAATCGGTCTGGCAATCGAAATGGGTTGTGATGCTGAAGATATCGCATTAACTATCCACGCTCACCCAACGTTATACGAATCAATCGGTATGGCTGCGGAAGTATTTGAAGGTAGTATCACTGACCTGCCAAATCCAAAAGCGAAAAAGAAAAAATAAGCGACTCGTTTACTGAAAAACAGTTTACTGAAGTAGTTTAAATGATAAGGGCTAAGTTCTTTATAGAACTTGGCTCTTTTTTTATGTCTTTTTGTTGAGGCTAGCGTTGCTTAACTAAGGGGAATATTGGCGATTAGGCATTTTTGTCGTTTATTTAACCGTGAATTTGGCTTTAGTACTAATTTGGGGATGAAAAAAACTATAAAAAGTGTGGTTATTAACCAAAATCTTGGTTAAAAGTCCCTGTTATATATTTTGTTTAAGTGTTTTAATCTGAATAAGTGGATATTTGAATCTGATTAATGTTACTTTTATGTGAACGAATTAACATCGTGTTGAAGATTTGCTATGCTGATAGCCCTTAGCTGGGCATAATTTTACAACCTCTTATGTTTTATGCGAGCAAAAGATCCTCTGACCTGGCATCCTTCAACAGACAGGGTGCAGACAGCCGGGTTATACAAAATGACAAAGAAGCGAGGAGACAGTCGTGCTAGAAGAATACCGTAAGCACGTAGCAGAGCGTGCAGCTGAAGGTGTCGTTCCAAAACCTCTCGATGCCACACAAACAGCCGCACTTGTTGAGCTATTAAAAAATCCCCCTAAAGGTGAAGAAGAATTTCTTCTTGATTTAATTGTTAACCGCGTTCCACCCGGAGTTGATGAAGCTGCCTATGTTAAGGCGGGTTTTTTAACTGCCCTCGCGAAAGGCGAAACCACATCACCTCTTATTACTCCAGAAAAAGCAGTTGAATTATTAGGCACCATGCAAGGTGGCTATAATATCCATGCTTTAATTGACGCTCTGGACAACGATAAATTAGCTCCAATTGCAGCTAAAGCGCTTTCTCATACATTACTGATGTTTGATAACTTCTATGATGTTGAAGAAAAAGCGAAAGCAGGTAACGTCTATGCTAAGCAAATCATGCAATCTTGGGTTGATGCACAGTGGTTTACTGAACGTCCTGCATTAGCAGAAAAAATTACTGTTACCGTATTTAAAGTCACTGGTGAAACTAATACCGATGACTTATCTCCAGCACCTGATGCTTGGTCTCGTCCTGATATCCCATTACATGCTTTAGCAATGCTGAAAAATGCGCGCGAAGGCATTGAACCAGATCAACCGGGTAGCGTAGGTCCTATCAAACAAATCGAAGCGTTAAATAAAAAAGGCTTCCCACTGGCTTATGTCGGTGACGTTGTAGGTACTGGCTCATCACGTAAATCAGCAACTAACTCTGTACTTTGGTTTATGGGAGACGATATTCCTTTCGTTCCTAATAAACGCGGTGGTGGTGTTGTTCTTGGTGGCAAAATCGCACCTATCTTCTTTAATACTATGGAAGATGCAGGCGCACTCCCTATCGAAGTTGATGTTTCTAAATTAAATATGGGTGATGTCATTGATATTTACCCGTACAAAGGTGAAATTCGTAACCATGAAACGAATGAGTTACTGGAAACCTTTGAGCTGAAAACCGAAGTATTAATTGATGAAGTTCGTGCTGGTGGTCGTATTCCATTGATCATCGGTCGTGGGTTAACATCAAAAGCGCGTGAATCACTGGGTTTACCAGCTAGCACACTGTTCCGTCATGCTAAACCTGTTGCAGAAAGCAATCGTGGTTTCTCATTGGCTCAGAAAATGGTTGGTCGCGCTTGTGGTCGTACTGGTATTCGCCCGGGCGAATATTGCGAGCCAAAAATGACCTCAGTGGGTTCACAAGATACAACAGGCCCAATGACTCGTGATGAGCTAAAAGACTTGGCGTGCCTTGGTTTCTCTGCTGATTTAGTGATGCAATCATTTTGTCATACCGCGGCTTATCCAAAACCGGTAGACGTTACAACGCATCACACCTTACCTGACTTTATTATGAACCGTGGTGGTGTTTCACTGCGTCCGGGCGATGGCATTATCCACTCATGGTTAAACCGTATGTTATTACCTGATACTGTCGGTACAGGTGGTGACTCGCATACTCGCTTCCCTATTGGTATCTCATTCCCAGCAGGCTCTGGCCTAGTGGCTTTTGCTGCGGCAACAGGGGTTATGCCATTAGATATGCCAGAATCTGTTCTGGTACGTTTTAAAGGCGAAATGCAACCGGGTGTGACACTGCGTGATTTAGTTCATGCTATTCCTTATTACGCAATTCAAGACGGTTTACTGACAGTTGAGAAAAAAGGTAAGAAGAATATTTTCTCTGGTCGTATTCTTGAGATTGAAGGCTTACCAGAACTGAAAGTAGAACAAGCATTTGAACTTGCTGATGCATCAGCAGAACGTTCAGCGGCGGGTTGTACCATTAAACTGGATAAAGCGCCTATTATTGAGTACTTGCAATCTAATATCATCTTACTGAAATGGATGATTGCTGAAGGTTATGGCGATCGTCGTACCATTGAACGTCGTATTACTTCAATGGAAAACTGGTTGAAAGATCCGCAATTACTTGAAGCTGATGCAGACGCAGAATATGCAGCTGTGATCGAAATTGATTTAAATGAGATCAAAGAGCCAATTCTATGTGCGCCTAACGATCCAGATGATGCTCGCCTATTATCTGAAGTGGCAAACAGCAAAATTGATGAAGTGTTCATTGGCTCTTGCATGACCAATATTGGTCACTTCCGTGCTGCTGGTAAACTGCTTGATCAACACAAAGGTCAATTACCAACACGTTTATGGGTTGCTCCACCAACAAAAATGGATGCTGCTCAATTAACGGAAGAGGGCTATTATAGCGTCTTTGGTAAGAGTGGAGCACGTATCGAAGTACCGGGTTGTTCACTATGTATGGGTAACCAAGCGCGTGTTGCTGATGGTGCAACTGTTGTTTCAACCTCAACACGTAACTTCCCTAACCGCTTAGGTACAGGTGCTAATGTATATCTTGCCTCTGCGGAGCTTGCAGCGGTTGCTTCATTACTAGGTCGTTTACCAGAGCCACAAGAGTATCTGGATTTCATGAATAAAGTGGATGAAACAGCAGAAGATACTTATCGCTATCTAAACTTTGACCAACTAGAGCAGTATACCGATAAAGCAGACCAAGTTATTTTCCAAACAACGGTATAACGGTTAATTTATTGCTTTAAAGTATTTAATATGAACAAACGGGAGGCAAATGCCTCCCGTTTTTTGTTATTTTTGTCATAATAAGAATAAGATATTTTTTTATTAAAAAAGCGAGAGCTTTATAAGGGGCGTACACCATGGATTATGAATTTCAGCGAGATCTCACTGGCGGTATACTAGCCCGTTTTTCGATGGATCATGAAGCAATAGGCTATTGGCTGAATGATGAAATTCAGGGCGACATTAGTCTTATCGATCAAATTCTTGAAGAAATGGAAGGTATTAAAGGTAGTGAAAGACAGTGGGAACTTATCGGTAAAGAATACAGTCTTTCTATTGATGACGAAGAAGTAATGATAAGAGCCAATACCTTGCATTTTGAAACAGATGAAATGGAAGAGGGGATGAGCTATTACGATAACGAAAGCATCTCTTTCTGTGGTTTAGATGATTTTGCTACCATGCTACAAAAATATCGGTTATTTATTCTGGAAAATAGAGGAAATTAACAATTCCTATATATTTTTGGAATAAATCTGCCACAATATACTATTGAATTACTATTCTTTTCATTACGTTTTTAAGTTTAAAAGGTGGTCTAATGAATGAATTACCCGCTAGTTTAGATGAAGCAACAGGTTGGTTTGTGGCAAATCAGGATCTCTTTATTCAATATGCTGTGAATATTATTGCGGCATTTTTGATCCTGTTTGTTGGTCTTTTTGTGGCAAAAATGATTGGTAAAGGTGTCGCAAGAGTTTTAACGTTGCGCCACATTGATGCCACTGTTGTCACATTTCTGTCAGTTCTTGTTCGTTATACCGTTGTTGCTTTTACCTTAATTGCGGTATTAGGACGATTAGGGGTTCAAACTGCTTCTGTTATTGCCGTACTCGGTGCCGCCGGTTTAGCCGTTGGTTTAGCATTACAAGGCTCGCTGTCTAACTTTGCTGCTGGTGTGCTGATTGTTATTTTCCGTCCGATCCGTACTAATGAATATGTAATGATCGGTTCTGTTGAAGGTACAGTGAGAGATGTGCAGATTTTCTCAACCACATTACGTTCAGCTGATGACAGAATTATCGTTATTCCAAATAGCAAAATTATCAGTAGCGAAGTTATCAACTTAACGCGTGAGCCTAATCGCCGTACACAAATTATGGTTGGTGTGGCTTATGATGCTGATATTGATAAAGTGAAACAAGTGCTGGGTGATGTTGTCGCTAAAGACAAACGTATTCAACATGATAAAGGTGTGACTATCCGTTTACATGAAATGGCACCGTCTTCATTAAACTTTGTAGTACGTGTTTGGACTACGAATGGTGATGCATGGCCTGTTTATTGGGATTTGATGGAAGATTTTAAACGCACATTAGATGCGAATAATATCGGTATTCCATTCCCACAAATGGATGTTTATATGCATCAAACGCAAAGTGCGACAGCGAAAGCAGAATAGTCTCACAAGAATAAATGATATAGAGCCACGTTAATAACGTGGCTTTTTTGTATGATAAGACAGGAGAAATAATAAGATAACACAGATGACGAAAGGGATTGGATACTAAAGATGGAGATAATCTTAAGGAGTTTCTTTTTCGTTTTTCATTATTTTGATAGTTATATTATATTTGCTTTGGCGCTTTTATTGTTGTGGTATTCCCATAAAGCAGAGAAAAAGCGAACACGTATTATCTTATTTATTACCGCATTAATTGTGGTAACACCTCATGTTACTATCTGTTCTAATTTTATTTTTATGTTATTAATGAATATGGCTATTTCATCCTATTAATCCTACTGACATTTTATTTTTCCTATTTTATCGCCATTAGTTTTTCTTATTATCAATAAGAATGATTCATTTCCTCTAATATCAAAATCCCTCTATTATTCATCTAATATTAAACGAATAATTATTAAGGTATTTTGCATGTTTACAACTTTTTTTCAGGGGTTTTTGTTAAGTGCAGCAATGATTTTGCCAATTGGTGCACAAAACGCCTTTGTTTTACAGCAAGGAAGTAAAAAACAATTTCACTTGATGAGTGCGTTTTTATGCGCTTTAAGTGATGTGATTTTAATTACGGCAGGTGTCTTTGGTGGAAGTGCTTTGCTTAGCCAATCAGAAATACTTTTATTATTGATCACTTGGGGAGGTGTGGCGTTCTTACTATGGTATGGCTGGAGTGCATTTAAAACTGCATTTTCAAAAGATATTGAATTATCACAAAGTGAAAATCAGGTAAAAAGTCGTTGGCGAGTGATTGTGACATTAGTTGCCGTGACTTGGCTTAACCCTCATGTTTATTTAGACACCTTTGTTGTGATAGGTAGCATTGGCGGACAATTAACATCAGAACTGCGTCCTTGGTTTACATTTGGTGCGGTATTTGCCTCTATAAGCTGGTTTTTTGCGTTATCACTATTAGCAGCTTGGTTTTCTCCAATATTAAGTAAAGCACGCTCTCAACGTATTATTAATCTGTTTGTAGGATGTGTAATGTGGTTTATTGCTGTTCAATTAGCAGCGCAAGGATGGAAAACTCTCTTTTAATCTTAAAGAACTTTACATCAGATATGCTAAGGTTCTTCTTAGCCATAAAAAGATGGTCTTAAAATTTATTATGTCGGGGGTTTTTGTGAAATTAAAAGCAATTGTATTAGCATCCGTGTTTACGCTGGGATTACCTTCATTTGCATTAGCGGCGTCTGAGCCAGAAGGACCACATATTACAACATCGGGTAATGCGACAATTAAAGCCGCTCCTGATATGGCGACATTATATATTCAGGTTAGCGAAAGAGCGAAAGATGCCGCCCTTGCTAAGAAACAAGCTGATGAACGAGTCGCAAAATATTTTGCTTTCTTAAAAGAAAACGGTGTTGTGAAAGAAGATATTGATGCGGCTAATATCCGTACTCAACCAAACTATGAGTATGATAAAAAAGCAGAGCGTTCAGTGATTAATGGCTATACCGCAACACGTACTGTGAATGTCAAAATTAAGAAACTAGAGCAGCTTAATACATTACTTGATGGTGCATTAGCGGCTGGTTTAAATGAAATTAATAACGTTGAGTTTGGCGTAAATAATCCAGAGCAATACAAGTCAAAAGCACGTGAAGTTGCGATTAAAAATGCCATTGATCAAGCAACATCTGTCGCTAAAGGTTTTGGTGCTGATTTGGGTGCTGTTTATAGCGTGAGCTATCGCGCTCCAGAAGCCACGCCTTATACTATTGGGCAAGTTCGTATGGATTCAATGGCATTAAAAGCGCAAGCACCTGCTGCTGTGCAAGAAACCTATGAACAGCAAAGCATCGAGTTTAAAGATTATGTTGATGTCGTTTTTGAATTAAAACGCACTAAATAATCATGCAGTGATGAAAAAATAGGCTTCAATATGAAGCCTATTTTTTTGAGTTAATTAAGATGAAACCACGTATTATTCTTCATCTTGTTTTAAAACTTTACGACCAAAATCAATGAGTGCGTCTGTCACTTTTCTCATGGTTCTACTTTCTGGTGCAAATCGGTGCCAATAGAGCATACGTCGCTGGCAAAGTCCCGGTGTCAAATCAACCAATTCTCCGCTTTTTAGTTCATTAGCAATTTGCAGATGAGGGATCATACAACAAGTTGAACCTTGTTTAGCTAATTGCACAAAGGCTTCAGAGGAGTTCACGATATGGCACGGTACACTGCCCGGAGATAAACCGAAATTTTGTTGTAAAAATGCCTGATGCATATCATCAAGATGGTCAAATGCCACTGCTGGTGCTTTTAATAATGAAGATTTAGTTACACCGTTGGAAAAGTAGCGTTGAGCAAAGTCAGGAGAAGCAACAAATAGGTAATCGAGAGCACCTAATTGATCGACAAGACAACTCGGTAGTGCTTGAGGCTGAATACTGATTGCGCCAACGACTTCGCCTCGTCTTAATCGTTCTTGAGTGCGAGTTTCATCTTCAACTTGAATATTGAGACGAATAGGCAGTTGCGTTAATACGGGATGTAACGCAGGCAATAACCATGTTGCTAAACTGTCCGCATTCACCGCTAAAGAGAGTAAAAGAGGTGTGGAACCACTATTTTCATCACCTAACCATTGCTCTTCAAGTAATTCTACTTGATGCAATAGTGCTAATAATTTTTGCCCTTGCTCTGTAGGTTGAGGTGGAACAGTTCTGACTAAGAGCGGTTGTCCAAATAAATTTTCTAACTGTTTGATACGCTGAGAAACGGCAGATTGTGTAATACATAATTTTTGCGCAGCTCGTTCAAAGCCACGCTCTCGAATGACGGCATCAAGGGCTTGTAATGCTCGATAATCAGGGCGTTTCATTAACAGACTCTCTTCGATTTTATATTCTATTGCTTACTATGCCATATTTTTCGTTGCAATGAGTTAAAATGTTGCTTCTCAGTTTTTGATGTGTCTCGTGCTAGTTTTGAATGCAATATGCTATTCTTAGTCCATTAACGTGATAAATAAGGTTTTTTTAAATGACTCAGGATGAATTGAAAAAAGCAGTAGGTTGGGCAGCGCTTGAATATGTAAAACCAGGCACGATTGTTGGTGTCGGTACTGGCTCTACGGCTTCTCACTTTATTGATGCATTAGCAACAATGAAAGGTCAAATCGAAGGCACAGTTTCAAGTTCAGAAGCATCAACTGCAAAATTAAAGAGTTACGGCATTCCCGTTTTCGACTGCAACGAAGTCGATTCTTTAGATATCTATGTTGATGGTGCTGATGAAATTAACCATCAAATGCAGATGATCAAAGGTGGTGGTGCGGCATTAACGCGTGAAAAAATTATTGCGGGCGTAGCGAAAACATTTATCTGTATCGTTGATGAATCTAAACAAGTCGATGTGTTAGGTAAATTTCCACTACCCGTAGAAGTTATTCCAATGGCGCGCTCTTATGTTGCGCGTGAACTCGTTAAACTGGGTGGTTTACCAGAATATCGTGAAAATGTGGTAACTGATAACGGTAACGTTATTTTAGACGTTCATAATTTAACAATTCTTAACCCTATTGAACTGGAAAACAAAATTAACAGTATTCCGGGTGTTGTCACTGTAGGATTATTTGCTAACCGTGGCGCGAATGTTGTTTTAATGGGCACTTCTGAAGGTGTGAAAACCATTAAGTAATTCTTTTTAAGATAGGTAGCTATGGCTACCTATTTTTTAAATTATTTTAGAAACTGCAAATTCAGTGATATATATCACACGATAGTTATATCTCTCTTTAAAATCCTGCCATTTTCAAAGTCAAAATCATTTTACTCGGTAGAAAATCACTTTATTTACCGCTTATTCTGTCATCACTGCAATCGGTTGTATTGCCACAAAATCTATTTTTGTTATGTTGATGAGACAGGATTTTGTTTTTCATTAAATGTAATAACGATAGGGCAGGGTAAATGGTCAAAGTATCTTTGGAAAAAGAAAAGATAAAGTTTCTACTCCTTGAAGGTGTGCACCAAAGTGCAGTAGAAAATTTAAGAGCTGCGGGTTATACCAATATTGAATATCACAAAGGCGCATTATCGGACGAAGAATTAAAAGAAGCTATCCGTGATGCACGTTTTGTTGGTCTTCGTTCCCGCACTCACTTAACAGAAGAAATTTTTGCAGCCGCTGAAAAATTAGTTGCTGTGGGATGCTTCTGTATCGGTACTAATCAGGTTGATTTAGACGCCGCTGCTCGTCGCGGTATTCCTGTATTTAACGCTCCTTTCTCAAACACCCGTTCCGTGGCTGAGATGGTGCTTGGTGAATTACTGTTATTACTGCGTCGTATTCCTGAAGCAAATGCGAAAGCGCATCGTGGAGTTTGGGATAAACAAGCCAAAGGCTGTTTTGAAGCACGTGGTAAAAAACTGGGTATTATTGGTTATGGTCACATTGGTACACAGTTAGGTATTTTGGCAGAAAGCGTGGGTTTAGATGTCTATTTTTACGATATTGAAAACAAACTGCCATTAGGTAATGCAACACAAATTCGTCATCTCTCTGAACTGTTGAATATGTGTGACATTGTCAGTTTACATGTGCCAGAAACACCATCAACCAAAAATATGATTGGGCATGAAGAAATTCAGCGCATGAAACCGGGCTCAATTCTTATCAATGCTTCTCGTGGGACTGTGGTTGATATTCCTGCGTTATCACAAGCGCTAGAATCTAAACATTTATCAGGCGCAGCAGTTGACGTATTCCCAACAGAGCCGGGTGCAAATAACGATCCTAACGATCCATTTGTTTCTGAACTTATCAAGTTTGACAATGTGATATTAACACCGCATATCGGTGGTTCAACTCAAGAAGCACAAGAAAACATCGGTTATGAAGTTGCGGGTAAATTAGCGAAATATTCAGATAACGGCTCTACATTATCTGCTGTTAACTTCCCTGAAGTATCACTGCCAAGCCACGGTGATGATGTAAACCGTTTACTGCATATTCATGAAAACCGCCCAGGTATGATGAACAGTATCAACAAAGTGTTTACTGAAGAAAACATCAACGTAGCTGCACAGTATTTACGTACATCAGGTAACGTAGGTTATGTTGTGATTGATATTACAACACAAACGAAAGCTCAAGCTGAATTAGTGTTACAAAAAATCAAAGCATTACCGGGAACAATCCGTGCTCGTATGCTTTACTAATTATTGATACATTATCGGTAATATATTGAAGGCTCGAAATATCGAGCCTTTTTTGTTTTTATTAAATCTTTATTAAATTTTAATTATTGAATTTGTTGCTGCCATAATTGGTAATAGAGTGCTCGATTTTCTATTAAATGAGTATGTGTCCCTTCTTCTAATACCCTACCTTTATCTATTACATAGATATAATCTGAATGCACTAATGTATTTAGACGATGTGCAATACTAATTACGGTTCTGTTTTTACAAATCTGAGGTAAGTTCGCTAAAATTTGTGCTTCTGATCTGTAATCTAATGCTGATGTTGCTTCATCTAAAATAAGAATACGCGGATCGGTTAACAAGGCTCTAGCAAGCGCAATACGTTGACGCTGTCCTCCTGATAAGTTGTGACCTCTTTCTCCAACTTGAGTGTTAAAACCTAAAGGGAGTTGCTCAATAAAGTCTAAAGCGCCTGCAAGTTGAGAAGCTTCTATTATCTCTCTTTCACTCGCACTGGGTTTTGATAAACGAATATTCTCAATAATCGAGCCACTAAATAAATAACTCTCTTGTAAAACGAGACTAATACTTTGGCGTAAAGAGAGCGGATCGGCGATAGCGAGATCCATTCCATCAATATAAATTTGTCCTTGTTGAGGAGTATAAAGGCGTTGGATCAAACGTGTAAGAGTGCTCTTTCCTGAACCAGAACGACCTGTAATACCAATAAACTTACCGGCAGGAATAGATAAAGAGAGTGCTTCTATGATATCTGGTGTGTTATTGGCGTAACGGAAATAAACATTTGAAAAAACAATGCTTCCTTTGATTTTAGGAACGGTTGCTGTTCCATAAGATTGATGCTCGGTAGGTGTGTTTAAAATATCGCCAACACGACGTAAAGAAATGGTTGCTTGCTGAAAATCTTGCCAGCATTGCGCTAAGCGTAAAATAGGCTGTGTAATATGTGCAGCAAAAAGATTAAAAGCAATAAGCTCACCTACACTCATTTGTGCTTTGATAATTAAATTAACGCCTTGCCATAAAATAGTGGCTATCGCGATTTTATGGATGATAGAGATAAGCTGTTGTGCAAATAACGCTTTTTTAGCACCAGAGAAACGCTTATTAATATGATCTGTAAGTTTGTATTGCCATCTTTCTATAAATTTATTTTCTGTTGCTGTTATTTTTATGGTTTCGATACCGTTTATTGCTTCTGTTAGTAGACTGGTATTATCCGCATTAGCTTGATATTCCTGCTCAACCCAATAGCGAATAAAAGGACCACAAATAAGCCAAAGCAGAAAATAGAGTGTTAATGCACCTAAGGTTATCCATGTTAAAAGTGACGAATACATGAACATGACAGAAATAAATACGATAATAAAAATCAGATCAAGCAATAGCATAAATGCAGAGCTAGTAATAAATTGTCGAATATGTGAAAGCTCTTGAATACGAGTAATGATTTGCCCTGATTGGCGTTGATTAAAAAAATGACTAGGCAAGCGGATAAGATGTTGGAATACTTTTCCTGAAAGTTCAGCACTTAACTGACAAGAAATAAAAACATATAGCTTATCGCGCAAATAAAGATAGAGGGGTTCGGTAATAGCAATCAGAATCAATAAATAACCCAAAAGATGTAGGTTAGATAGATCCCTTCCTGTTAGCACTTTATCAATCATAATTTCAAAAATTAAAGGACTGACTAATGCAAATAGTTGACAGCAACAAACTAAAATAAAGATAAAAAGCAATGCGTTTTTTTGTCTTAATAGAGAAGGAATAAACCAGCGAAAATTAAACTTAGCTGATAATGGTGAAGGCTCTTTAGTAATAAGTAATAGTGTATTAATCTCCTTTTTTTTATCAATAATAAACTCAATTTCAATACTATTCTTAGGATCAAAAACAATAAGTTTTTCCTTTTTTATCTCCTTTAAGATATACCAATGCTTATCTATTTCGATAATTGTGCTAATCATAGCGCTGTTTTTTTTGTCATAATCCAATATATCAAATTGACATTTTAAATTGAGTAATTTAGCTGATTCAAAAATATTCCACTTATTAAGATGGTTGTCACAACCAAGAAAATGAATGATCTGTTCTTTTTTTATATTTCCTCTGCCTTTTTTAGAAAAATAAAGTAATCCATCAATAATAGAGTGGTGATATTGGTTTTCTTCCATATTAGTTATATTTTCCATAATATAAGGGATCTTATTTTTATTTTTCAGTGAGTGCATTATGACGATAAGCTTCTATTGGGCTTAAAATATAATCAATGACACGACGTTGTTCAGTGATTATTTCGGCAGTTAAAGACATACCCGGAATGAGTCGATATTCCCTTTGGCTATTTTTAATTGTCTGTCTGTTTAATCTAATAGTTGCGGGATAAACTAAGCCTAATTGATCGTGCTGAACAGCATCTTTAGCAATATTAATAACTTCGCCTTCAATGGTGCCATAGCGTGTATAAGGAAAAGCATCTATTTTTATCATTGCTTTTTGTCCTAGATGAACAAAACCAATATCTTTATTGAGCAAATTAACTTCTGCAATATTATCTTGGTTATCAGGTACTATTATCATCACACCTTGTGATGGTTGTAATACGCTACCTAGTGTATGAGTTGAAATTTGTTGAACTGTACCTGTTATGGGAGAGCGTACTTTTTTTAGTTGTTGTTTCTTTTGAAGATGGCTAAGATTTTGATTGTAAATAATCAATTCACTTTCATACTGTTTATATTTATCATGCCATTCTAGATATTTTTGTTTCTCTAATTGATTTAGATTTTGCTTTTTCTGTTCTTCTTGGCTTTTTAATAGGTTATATTCTGAATCTTTCGTTTTTATCAGTCTGTTTATTTCTAGTAACTCTTTTTGATTTTCTAGATACTCTATCTTACTAATAAATTTTTTTATATACAGTGTTTTTTTCAATGTGAATCGTTGTTCAATGTTTTCTTTTAATGCTTTTAATGATAATAAATCATTGTGAGTCATTAATTGATTTTTATTATTTACTTCAATTTCTGTCTCGATTACTTTTATATTACTATCAAATTCTTCCTTTTCTTTTTGATAACTAATTAAAACATTTCTTTTTGCTTTTTTATCTAACGTATTAAAATGATAAAGCTTTTGAGGCGATGTTTCTTGGCTTAATGTTTGATAGCGTATTTTAAACTGTAAAATATTATCAATTTTTTTTCTTATTCCTATTATTTCTTCATCAATACCTAATATATCAAGTGTTAGTAATATATCGCCTTGATTGACTTTTTGTCCTTCCTTTACATGGAGTGTTGCTAATCGACTATGTTCATATATTTGAATAAGTTGAGAATGTCCAATAGCAATAAGTTTACCTGTTGCCGGGGATTGTATATTCAATTTACCGAAATAAGCCCATAGAAGAAAGACAATAACATTTAATGAAATAAGTATTGCAATATAACGACTATAAGGTGTGATGGGTTTTTCGATAAGAGCGATATGGTTAGGGTAAAAATCATAATTTTTTGCTTTATCTTTACGCTGAAAAATAGAGGATATATTTAGTTTCATTTTCAACATCCTTGTTGAAGTTGCCAAAGTTTTTTGTAATAACCACTGTTTGCAATTAATTCTTTATGGTTTCCATCTTCAATAATTTGCCCTTTATTTAACACAATAATACGAGAACAATTTCGAATAGTTGAAAGGCGATGAGCAATGATAATAACGGTTTTATCTTTAGCAATAAGGGGGAGGTTATTTTGAATTATGGCTTGGGAGTTATCATCTAAAGCGCTGGTGGCTTCATCGAAAATTAGAATTTTAGGTGAGGATAATAAGGCTCTGGCAATCGCAATACGTTGGCGTTGACCTCCTGATAATGATGTTCCTCCTTCTGTAATAAGCGTGTCATATCCTAAGGGAAGCTTTAAAATAAATTCGTGAGCACCTGCTATTTTGGCAACGTGAATAACTTCTTCTAAAGAAGCATGTTGATGAGTTAATCGAATGTTATCAAAAATACTTAAGTTAAATAAAAAGTTCTCTTGTAATACAAAACCGATTTGTTGGCGTAGGTTAGTTAAATGAAACTGTGTAAGAGGAATACCGTCAATTTTTATACAGCCTGATTGTGGAATATAAAGACCTGAAATCATTCGCACTAAGGTGCTTTTCCCCGAGCCTGAAGTACCAACAATACCAATAACTTCATGTTTTTTAATATGTAATGAAATATTATTTAAAATAACAGGAGTATTGCTTTGATAATAAAAACTCACCTTATTAAAGGTAATTTCACCTTTGATATTGGATTGCCGTGTTGCAGTATCCTGCTCTTTAGGAAGATTAAGAATATCTTGTAAGTTATAGATAGCGTTTTTTGTTCTGATATATTTACCCCAAACATCAATTGCCGTTGCAAAGGGTTGTAAACAGAATCTAAGGAGCATCATGAACGCAATAAGTTGACCTATTGTTATCGAAAGAGAAATGACTTCATAGGCACCTAGCCATAACAGTAATGCCATCGTTGTTTTATTAAGAAATAACACAATAAAGCGCGAGAAATTATCAATATTTTGAAGTGATAAGCTTTTAGAGGTGACCTGATGAATTTGTGTATACCACTGTTGTGTAAATCGAGGCTCAAGCGAAAGGCTTTTAATTGTTTCAATCCCCCCTAAACTTTCGGTAAGAAATCCAGTATTAATTGCCGCTTTTTGATAAAGCTGTTGAACAGCAAGCTCTATTTTAGGTGCGAGAAATTTAGCTAAAATAAAGTAAAAAGGGATCGTGGTAATAAAAAATAAAGTGAGTTTTAACGAAAATATTGCCATTGCAACGATAAATATAAAGATAAAAGAAAAATCGACAATTAGCATCAATAACGTATTAGTAATAAATTCTCTAATAATATCTAATTCTTTTACTCGAGCGACAATGGCACCAGTTTGCCGAGATTTAAAATAACTAATCGGTAATCTAAATAAATGTTCGGTCAGTTTTAAGCTTAGAGTGATATCAATTTTATTTGCTGTGTGGTGATAGATGTACTCTCTAATTCCTTTTAGTACACCTTCATAAATAGCAATAAAAACCAAAGTAATAACTAATAAATCAAGTGTTAATAGGGCTTGATGAACAATTATCTTATCCATAATAATTTGTGTAACTAACGGAGTTGCCAATAGTAATAATTGCAAAACTAATGAATAAAACAAAATACCATAAAAAATGGTTTTATGTTTTTTAAATACAGGGAAAAACCAAGCAATGCTGAATTCATTATTTGATTTGAAATCAAGGTAATAGATGGTTTTCATTTTAAATAAACTATCTCTACTAATAGTTTCTGTTTTATCTGTTTGAGTGTTATAAATAAGAATGTTGTTGTTATTGTTTTTTAGTAAAATAAATGAATTTTCATTGTTATCTATAATAATTAACTTATGGTTTATTTGTTTTTTTAATAAAGTTGATTTTTTTATTTTCTTTAATTTAAAGTTGTGCTCTTTTTCTAATGAATTTACTGTGTGATTGTGTTCTGTTTTTATTTCTTTATTTTCAATTAGGCTGATAATAATGTTAATGCATTTAATTAAATGAATGTCTTTATTATTCATTAGAGTAAATACCTTTTTATAGAGGGAATATAAAAGGTATTTAAGAGTGTTTTTTTTATAAAAAATATAAAAAAACACAGATAACTATTGATACTAAAAAATAGAATAGTTTAAAAACACCATCTTTTTTCAGGAGTAATAATTTCAGGTAATGGAACATCCCAATCAGCGGTAGGGAGAGAATCAACTTGTTGGCAAGTGTGAGCAAGCCCCATTGGGTAAAATGATTTTTGTTGCCAGTTTTCTAACGTCCTATCGTAAAAACCGCCTCCCATACCTAATCGTTGACCTTGTGCATCAAAAGCGACTAATGGTGTAAAGATAATATCAATATTAGAGATGGGAATAACCATGTTCACATTTAAAGGAGGTTCAGAAATATTAAAGCGATTTTTTACTAACGGAGTCGAGGGTGTGTAACGTAAGAAAAGGAGATGATGGCGATGAAATGGGTGTAATACGGGTAAGCAAACTTGTTTATTTAATGTCCATAACTGGGAGATCAAAGGTGATGTATCAATTTCACCATCAAAAGAAAGAAACAGTGCAATAGTCTGTGCTTGTTTAATTTTAGGATGAGCAAGAACTTGCTCGCATAATTTATCAGCTGCTTGTTGTTGCTCTTCTAATGTGAGTAAACGACGTTTTTGGCGAATAGCTTTGCGGATCTCATCTCTTTGTTGAAAAAGTGAAGTGTGCGTCATTCATCAATCCATCAATAAGCGGTTGGTATTAAGTAGAAACCATCATTTTAATCAATTTATCACACTTTAGAGGTAAGAAAGCGAAGAAGTTGAAGATATGAGAATGAAGGCATAAAAAAAGTTCTAAACATTAAGTAGTTATAAAATACTTAGTGTTTAGAACTTTAGTAGGAGGTCTCCAAGATGCCGCCGCAAGCTGTAACCCTTGAACCCATGGTCCAAGGTGAACATAGTGTTGCTGCCATTAGGCTGCCTGAACGAATCGGGTATGCTCACAAGCAACAGATCACCACGTTCTATGTGTTTCGAATATCGGCTCAGGGGACTGGCCCGCTGGCAAACATCTCAGAGAAATTTGGTGGGTGCGCTAAGCACCTTATCTATGAACTATTGTATTATTTTAATTGTAGAAAGCAACCTATTATCTGTGAATTTCGTGGTGTACGCATGCTTTCTGAACAAATCTACTTCGCAGTTGAAAAAGTGCGATCATGGTGCTTGCCTTGATCGTGTAAAGCTTGTTCAATGGATTGTTGTAGCATTTTTATTTTCTCTTCCATGTTGTAGGCATAGTCTCTGGTTTTTAACTTTTCTTCTGCCAACTCATGACTCATATTTAATGCCACGATAAAAATTAAGTGCTCTGTATTGGAAACACCACTGCGTTCTTTGAGATCTTGTAATCGTTGTTCCAGTTCAGCAGCAGAAGCCAGTAAAGCATCTCTTTGTTCTGGTGGGCAATTGACACGTAATGAACGCCCAAAAATTTGAAGATCAACGGGTTGTGCGGACATGATTCCTTCCTGACATAAAATCTGTGCTACGTGTTTAGTAGTGTATACGGTTATAACGCTGTATTAAACGCTATTACTGCAAAAATTCCAATGATTAACATGGCTTAACTGGTACAGCGACTTCTATTGATGGTAGCATATCTTGAACTATTCCCCTAAATGCGACGTTTATTCTTATGTCAAAACAGAACACATTACCGAATTATCAAACTATTGATGCACTATTACAGCAACATACAGTACCTTTAACCGCGGCTGAAATGCATGGTTTGATCACAGGATTTATTTGCGGTGCAGTGCGTGATAGCAGTTGGAAAACCTTATTACACGATCTGACCAATGAAGGTTTAGCTTTTCCTAAAACGCTATCAGAGCCGCTTGAAGAGCTTTATCACATCACCTACGAACAGCTCGATGACAGTGTGTTCAATTTCTCGATGTTAGTACCTGACGAATCTGAATCTGTTTTTCCAAGAGCTGATGCCCTTGCGGGGTGGGTTAATCATTTTCTTTTAGGTCTGGGGGTTGCTCAACCTAAGTTGTCTGATCATAAAGAATTGACCGAAGTGATTACTGATTTACGTAATATTGGTGCGCTAGGTTACGAAGAAGACGAAAACCAAGAAGAACTTGAAGATGCGCTTGAAGAAGTCAGTGAATATGTAAAAGTATCCGTTCAACTTTGTTATATCACTTTTGTCGCACCAAAAGACAAAGGAAATGATGAACAAAATGAGCAACGTGTCTTACATTAATTGCATCATTAATTTCATCATTAATTGCATCATTAATTAGATAACCATAAAGATAAATGAAAGACAGGAGTGGGTATGAATAAGCAAGAATTTTTATCCCGTCGTCAGGCATTATTAGCACAAATGAAGCCTGCGAGTGCAGCTATCTTTTTTGCCGCACCACCAGCGCAACGTAATGCTGATAGTGAGTATCCTTATCGCCAACATAGTGATTTCCTTTATCTAACCGGTTTCAGCGAGCCTGAAGCTATTCTTGTGCTGATTAAAAGTGATGAAACACATAATCATAGTGTACTTTTTAATCGTGTTAGAGATTTAACCGCTGAAATTTGGTTTGGTCGTCGCCTTGGACAAGAAGCAGCACCTGAAAAATTGGGTGTTGATAAGGCACTACCTTATGAAGATGTGGGTGAACAACTTTACCAATTATTAAACGGGTTAGATGTTGTTTATCATGCTCAAGGTGAATACGCGTTTGCTGATGAGATAGTCTTTAGCGCATTAGAAACGTTAAGAAGAGGCTCTCGCCGCAACTTAAAAGCACCACAGACCATTATTGATTGGCGTCCAATTGTTCATGAACAACGTCTGTTTAAATCTGATTTTGAACTTGAATTACTGCGTAAAGCCGGAAAAATTACCGCATTAGCACATACACGTGCGATGCAAAAATGCCAGCCGGGTATGTATGAATATCAACTTCAAGGTGAGATTGAACATGAGTTTGTTTCTCATGGTGCGCGTTTCCCTTCTTATAACAGTATTGTCGGCAGTGGTGAAAATGGTTGTATTCTGCACTACACCGAAAATGAAACCAAAATGCGTGATGGAGATTTAGTTCTCATTGATGCAGGCTGTGAATACGAAGGTTATGCTGGTGATATCACCCGTACTTTCCCTGTTAATGGTAAATTTAGCCGTCAACAACGCGAAATTTATGACATCGTCTTAAAATCCATCAATGTTTCTTTGGAATTGTACAAACCTGGTACAAGTATCAAAGAAGTCACAGAGCATGTCGTGTATATCATGGTCGAAGGACTGGTTAAACTGGGCATTATGCACGGTGAAATCGATCATCTTATTGAGACAAAAGCCTATCAGCGTTTCTTTATGCATAGTTTAAGCCACTGGTTAGGTCTTGATGTTCATGATGTTGGTCATTATGGCACTGAGCGTGACCGTATTTTAGAACCAGGTATGGTACTGACCATTGAACCGGGGCTTTACATTGCACCAGATGCAGACGTGCCACAAGAATATCGCGGTATCGGTATTCGTATTGAAGATGACATTGTTATCACGGAAACAGGCAATGAGAATTTAACGGCATCTGTTGTTAAAAATCCTGATGAAATTGAAGCTCTGATGGCAGGAAAAATTTAAGGCTAAAATCAGCATGAATGTGATTATTGTGGGTGGTGGAATGGCAGGTGCGACATTAGCACTTGCACTCTCTACATTAAATAAAGGTAAGATTTCAATTTCGTTAATTGAAGCAAGAGAGCCTGACAATGGGCATCCTGGGTTTGATGCAAGAGCGATTGCATTAGCACATGGAACAGCAAAACGGTTAGAGCAAATCGGGCTTTGGTCAACATTAAAACCTTTTGTTACCCCCATTAATCACGTTCATGTCTCTGATAGAGGGCATTGTGGTTTTGTTAATATTCATGCACAAGACTATGATATATCAGCACTGGGTTATGTTGTTGAATTACATGATGCAGGGCGTCAGCTTTTTGCCAAGTTGAAAAAACAATCTAATATCACACTTTATTGCCCTGCTAAAGTTGAACAAGTTCAACGTAATATCGATTCTGTTGAGGTAACACTTGATGATGGTACGCAATTATCGGGTGACTTACTGATTGCCGCTGATGGTACGAACTCACCTATTGGTCACCAGTGCCATATTCAATGGCAACGAGAGCCTTATAACCAAGTGGCTGTGATTGCTAATGTCAAAACGCAAATCGATCCTCAAGGTAAAGCTTTCGAGCGCTTTACGGAATTTGGTCCATTAGCCATGTTACCAATGAGTGAAGGGCGCAGCTCATTAGTGTGGTGCCATCCGATTGAAAAGCTGGATGAAGTTTCACAGTGGGATGATGAAACAACTATCGCACATTTACAGCGTGATTTTGGCTGGCGTTTAGGAAAGATAGAGCATATTGGCAAGCGAAATTGTTACCCTTTAGCACTACAAAAAGCCAATCAAATTATTGGTCATCGTTTAGCGTTAGTTGGAAATGCCTCGCAAACACTTCATCCTATTGCAGGACAAGGTTTTAACCTCGGTTTACGTGATGTTATGGCGCTCGCCAATACGATCACCCAAGCGATTAATGCCAATACCGATATTGGTAGTTATCGAGTACTCTCTCAATATCAACAACTTCGACAGCAAGATAGAGAAAAAACAATCTCTATTACCGATGGGTTGGTGAAAATGTTTGCAAATCGTTGTGTGCCACTGATTATTTCTCGCAACTTAGGGTTAATGACGATGGAATTGCTTCCAATGATGAGAGATAAATTGGCGCATCAAACATTGGGCTGGACAGACTAGACAAGCAGAAAAGAACAGCGCGCTCTAAAATAATCGCTTTTTAGGATACTTTTATTATGAAATCATTTGATGTTGTTATTGCTGGTGGTGGAATGGTTGGGCTTGCATTAGCCAGCGGATTACACGGGTGTGGATTACGTATAGCGATAATAGAAAATCACCCAGTAACGAAACTTTTTCACCCACAGGATGATTTTTCATTACGGGTATCTGCTATTAATACAGCCAGTGAAATGTTGCTGAAAAAATTAGGTGTTTGGGAAAACTTACAAGCACTACGAACCGCACCTTATCAAGGTATGGAGGTTTGGGATCAAGATAGTTTTGGTCGTATTGAATTTTCAGCACAAAAAGAAGGGTTCAGCCATTTAGGCTCTATCATCGAAAATAACCTTATTCGTGAAGTGCTTTGGCAAAAATGTGAAAGCCACAGTGATATTACCTTCTATTCATCAACGCAGATTGAGCGTGTGGTGTGGGGGGAAAATGATGCATTTATTACCCTGAATGATGGTGAGATGTTGACGGCAAGATTAGTTGTCGGAGCCGATGGTGCTAATTCATGGTTACGCAAACACGCAGATATTCCCCTGACTTTTTGGGATTATGAACATCATGCCTTAGTTGGCACTATTCGTACTGAACAGCCTCATGATAATGTTGCACGCCAAGTCTTTCATGGTGAAGGCATTTTGGCGTTTCTACCGCTTTCTGATCCTCATACTTGTTCTATTGTTTGGTCTTTACCAAGCAACCTTGCTGAAAGTTATAAAAACGCAGAAAAAACCTTATTTGAACGCACATTAGGTGTGACCTTTGATATGCGTTTAGGTCAATGTGAGTTGATAAGTGATCGCATGACCATACCATTAACAGGTCGTTATGCTCGTCAATTTGCGGCTCCTCGTTTAGCACTATTAGGTGATGCTGCACATACTATCCACCCTTTAGCTGGACAAGGCGTTAACCTCGGTTTTATGGATGTTGCAGAGTTAATCGGTGAGATCCGCCGCTTAAAAGCAGAAGGTAAAGATTTTGGTGAATATCTCTATTTGAGACGATTCGAGCGTCGTCGCAAACATGCCGCAGCCGTCATGCTGGCAAGTATGCAAGGATTTCGTGAACTTTTTGCTGGCAACAACCCAGTTAAAAAACTGGTTCGGGATATCGGCCTTTCGTTAGCAGATAGTTTACCGGGGGTAAAACCTAAGTTACTTGAGCAAGCAATGGGACTTTCTGATTTACCTGAATGGTTAAGTGATAAAAATTTCACTTCAGTTGAAAAAATCTAATTCCTCGCTTATTTCACATTACTTTTATTTATATCTGACTGAAGAAATAGAACTAAAAAAATCTATTTTTTCAGTCTATTCTTTGCACTAATTCCTTTTTTTCAGTAATTCCTCGCTAAAAATGAGCGCTGATACGCATAATTGCAATCATTAGTTCTGCATACCCATATGTCTACATTATGATTAAGAGACACTATACCCTATTTTAACTTATGGTTTATTTTTTCTCACAATGCTAAGTTCAAGGGGATGGTATCGTTTGCGTTGTACGTTAATTGCTCGTGTTTGTTAAATCTATGTTTAAAAATAAACTTAAGCTTAAGATTAACACTATGATTTCAAATCAAGTTTAATTTTATATTTAACAAATGCGTTCTCTGAATAATCTAAAGTAAAAGTAGAAAGAGGGAAGAATGGCAAAACAGACTCCGTTGTATGATGAGCATGTAGCCTGCGGTGCTCGTATGGTCGATTTTCATGGTTGGATGATGCCCTTGCACTATGGCTCTCAAATAGATGAACATCATATTGTACGTCGTGATGCAGGTATGTTTGATGTTTCTCATATGACCATTGTTGACTTACATGGCTCACAAGTTAAAGATTTTCTACGTTATTTATTAGCGAATGATATCGCTAAACTCACCGAAAAAGGTAAGGCACTTTATACCGGTATGCTAAATGCATCAGGTGGTGTAATTGATGATCTTATCGTTTATTACTTTGATGACTCTTTCTATCGTCTCGTTGTGAACTCTGCTACCCGCGAAAAAGATCTGGCATGGATTGAACAACATGCTTCAGATTATGTTGTGGATATCACTGTACGCGACGATTTGGCATTAATCGCTGTTCAAGGTCCTCATGCACAAGAAAAAGTACAAAGCTTATTAACCGAAGCGCAACGCCAAGTTGTTTCTGCTATGAAGCCTTTCTATGGTGTAGAGCTTGGAGACCTGTTTGTTGCAACAACAGGCTATACCGGTGAAGCTGGTTATGAAATCGCAATGCCAAAAGAGCAAGCAGTCGATTTTTGGAAAAAATTATTAGCTGTGGGGGTTAAACCCGCAGGATTAGGTGCGAGAGATACATTACGTTTAGAAGCGGGAATGAACCTCTATAGTCAAGAGATGGATGAAACTATTAATCCACTTGAAGCGAATATGGGATGGACGATTGCATGGGCACCGGAAGATCGTCAATTTATTGGTCGAGAAGCATTAGAAAAATTACGCGCAACAGGCACAGATAAACTTGTTGGTCTTGTGATGCGAGAGAAAGGTGTGTTGCGAGCAGGTACTGCCGTACACTTTACTGATGATTTAGGTGAATTAAGAGAAGGTATTATTACAAGTGGTACTTTTTCGCCTACATTAGGCTTTAGTATTGCATTAGCAAGAGTTCCAGCAGGTATAAAAGATAGCGCAATTGTATTAATGCGTAATCGTGAGATGCCAGTAGAAGTGGTAAAACCTGGTTTTGTTCGTTCAGGTAAAGCATTGGTATAACACGCACAATAATTTTAAATGGAGAGTAAGGTCAATGAGTCAAATACCTAGTGAATTAAAATACGCACAATCTCATGAGTGGATACGTTCAGAAGGCAATGGTGAATACACTATCGGTATTACTGAACATGCACAGGAATTATTAGGTGACATGGTGTTTGTTGATCTACCAGAAGTGGGTAGAGAAGTGGCTGCTGGTGATGATTGTGCCGTTGCGGAATCAGTAAAAGCGGCATCAGATATCTATGCACCATTATCAGGTGAAATTATCGCAGTAAATGAAGAGTTAGATGGTTCTCCAGAGCTGGTAAACAGCGCACCTTACGGAGAAGGTTGGCTATTTCGCATTAAAGCAAATAATGAAAGCGAATTAGATGACTTACTTGATGCCGCAGGTTATCAAGAGCTGGTAGATAGCGAAGAGTAAAACGAAGCGCCCCGTCAAATTAATGCCGGGGCGTTTTTATTTGTTAGCTTGTTATCGTAATACTATCTCAACACGCTTTAAGCCGTGTGCTATTTACCTATCCATTCATAGTGAATTCAGGAAATTACTTGCAATGACACAGACTTTAAATCAGTTAGAGTATCGCGATGAATTTATTCGTCGCCATATTGGTTCATCACCAGAACAGATTAAAGAGATGCTCAGTGCTGTTGGCGTCTCCTCATTAAATGAATTAACTCAAAAAATTGTTCCAGATAATATTCAATTAGAGACACCACCGAATGTGGGTGCAGGAGCAACAGAGCAAGAAGCCTTGGCTGAACTGAAAGCGATCGCCAGCCAAAATAAACGTTTTACTTCTTACATTGGAATGGGTTATGCGCCTTCTGTATTACCTCCTGTGATTTTGCGTAATTTACTAGAAAATCCGGGCTGGTATACCGCTTATACACCGTATCAGCCAGAAGTTTCTCAAGGTCGTCTAGAATCACTACTGAATTTCCAACAAGTTACAATTGATTACACTGGAATGGATCTCGCTTCTGCATCACTGCTAGATGAAGCAACGGCAGCAGCTGAAGCAATGGCAATGGCAAAACGTGTAAGCAAATTAAAAAATGCGGATCGTTTCTTTGTTGCTGATGATATTCACCCTCAAACCTTAGATGTTGTCAGAACCCGCGCTGATACCTTTGGTTTTGAAGTGGTTGTTGATAAGGCTGAAAAAGTATTAGAGCTCGAAGGTGTCTTTGGCGTGCTATTACAACAAGTCGGCACAACGGGCGAAGTTCATGATCACAGTAAGTTATTAGCAGCACTAAAAGAACGCAAAATTATTACTAGTGTTGCCGCTGATTTAATGGCGCTGGTGGTACTCACAGCACCGGGTCATCAAGGTGCTGATATCGTATTAGGCTCAGCGCAACGTTTTGGTGTACCAATGGGTTACGGTGGACCTCATGCGGCATTCTTTGCTTGTCGTGATGAATATAAACGTGCGATGCCGGGGCGTATTATTGGTGTTTCTCGTGATGCTGCGGGTAATCGTGCATTACGTATGGCGATGCAAACGCGTGAGCAACATATTCGTCGTGAAAAAGCGAACTCCAATATTTGTACATCCCAAGTCTTACTTGCCAATATCGCGGCTATGTATGCGGTTTATCATGGACCTGAAGGATTAAAAACCATCGCTCAACGTATTCATCGTTTAACGGATATTTTAGCAGCGGGTTTACAACAAAACGGTATGGTATTACGCCATAAAACTTGGTTTGATACCTTAACGATTGATACTGCAGATAAAGCGGCTGTATTACAACGCGCTAAAGATGCTGAAATTAACTTACGTACCGATATTGTGGGTGCCGTGGGTGTAACACTAAGCGAAATTACAACACGTGAAGATGTATTAAAGCTTGTTGAAATTATCAGTGGTAAAGCATTAGCTGGTGATATTGATGCACTTGATAGACAAGTGGCTTCTGCGTCAGCATCAATCCCTGATTCTATGCAACGTAAAGACACTGTGCTGACACATGAAAACTTTCATCATTATCACAGTGAAACAGAAATGATGCGCTATATGCATCGTTTAGAAAATAAAGACTTAGCATTGAATCAAGCGATGATCCCATTAGGTTCATGCACAATGAAACTAAATGCTGCCGCTGAAATGATCCCAATCACATGGCCTGAATTTACAGAGTTACATCCATTCTGCCCAGCTTATCAAGCGAAAGGCTACCAAGTGATGATTGGACAACTCTCTAGTTGGCTTGCTGCATTAACGGGTTATGATGCGATGTGTATGCAACCAAACTCAGGTGCCCAAGGTGAATATGCCGGTTTATTAGCTATTCGTCGTTATCACCAAAGTCGTGGAGAAGGTGCGCGACATATCTGCTTGATCCCAAGTTCGGCACACGGTACTAACCCTGCTTCTGCTCATATGGCAGGAATGACAGTGGTTGTCGTCGGTTGTGATGATAACGGTAATATCGATATTGCGGACTTAAAAGCTAAAGCAGAAAAACATCAAGCTGAACTCTCTTGTGTGATGGTGACATATCCATCAACGCATGGTGTTTATGAAGAAGGTATTCGTGAAGTTTGCGAGATCATTCATCAATATGGCGGACAAGTTTATCTTGATGGCGCGAATATGAATGCGCAAGTGGGGATCACCACACCGGGCTTTATTGGCTCTGATGTTTCTCACTTAAACTTACATAAAACCTTCTGTATTCCTCATGGCGGTGGTGGCCCAGGTATGGGACCTATTGGTGTGAAATCACACTTAGCACCATTTGTACCGGGACATTCTGTTGTTGAAATGGAAAATGTCACTACACAAGGCGCGGTTTCTGCAGCTCAATTTGGTAGCGCTTCAATACTACCAATTAGTTGGATGTATATTCGTATGATGGGCGCACAAGGGCTTAAACAAGCAAGCCAAGTGGCTATCTTAAATGCGAACTATATCGCGCAACGCCTGAAAAATGACTATGACATTCTTTATGCTGGCGCTGATGGTTATGTTGCACATGAATGTATTATCGATATTCGTCCATTAAAAGCGAATTACGGTATCAGTGAAATGGATGTGGCTAAGCGTCTAATTGATTATGGATTCCACGCTCCAACCATGTCATTCCCTGTTGCGGGGACATTAATGATTGAGCCAACAGAATCCGAAAGTAAAGTTGAAATTGATCGCTTTATTGAGGCTCTGCTTTCTATTCGTGCTGAAATTGCACAGGTAGATAAAGGTGTATGGCCAATTGACGATAACCCATTAGTTAATGCGCCTCATACACAATATGAATTAGTGCAAGAGTGGTCACATAGTTATAGCCGTGAATGTGCGGTGTTCCCAAGTGAAGCAACGAAACAAAGTAAATATTGGCCAGCGGTTAAACGTCTTGATGATGTGTATGGCGACCGCCATTTACATTGTTCATGCGCACCAATCAGTGATTATGAATAAGCTTTAATCTAACAATATTCCTAAATAAAATACCGATGGTTAAGTTAGCCATCGGTATTTTTTTATTAACAAATTCAGTCTTGAATATATTACTTCAGCCAGCCTTTTTTCTGCGCCTCTAATAATTGAGGATAGAGATATTGCCAAAATTCTGGCCACTGTTTTTCAATAAACAGATTACGCGCTAATACTTGCTCTAAGCGGATATTATTTTCAACCCAGCTTTGACCTTCATTATGTAAATTCATCAGCATTGGCATGGTGCGATCAAGAATATTGGCAAACTGAGATTCTGGTGTTTCAGCTGCATCATATTCCAGCCATAAATTGAGGAAATATTCACTTTGTGGCGAAGGTAATAAAGCAAAAATACGTTTTGCAGCTTTTTGCTCGTGCTCTTTAATTGCTTCACGAGCAGCAACGTCATACACCATCACATCGCCAGCATCTATTTCAACGATATCGTGAACAAGTGCTAACTGAATAGCACGTCCCATATCAATATCACCTGCATACGGCTGAAAACTCATTGCTGCAACAGCAAAGTGCCAGCTATGTTCTGCAGTATTTTCAGAACGACTATTGTCTAATACATTATTTTTACGATAAACACGTTTTAGTTTATCTAACTCCATAATAAAGTTAATCGTATCAGAGAAGGGGCCAAATGCCCCTTTAGGTAATTGTGTCATAAAAATCCGTATTGGTATGATAAATAAAAATTACTCTTCTTCTAAAGAATAAGGCAGTGGTTTAATGGATAGACGGCTGATGTTATCGCCTTGAACTCTAAATACACTATCGAGCTCCATATCGTTATTCATAACAACTTCAGCCAAAATAGTATTATCAGCCATACGTACAGCACTTAATACCGTTCCTGTTTTACGCCATTTATCTTCGCCTAATTGCCATTCAACGCTACCGCCAATTTCAGGTAATTCAGTACCACCCCCTGATAATAGGTACATTGCACGTTTGTTGGCACCTCTAAATTTTGCGCGAGATACCATTTCTTGTCCGGTATAACAGCCTTTTTTAAAGCAGATACTCAGCGGCAATGCTTGCAGATTTGTTGCTTGAGGTAAGAATTGCTCAATATTTGGAGTATCAATAATAGGATATCCAGCCTCGATATCTAAGGCTAACCATTGCTCGCTATTACTGGTTTCGGCTTTTAATGTTGTTGCAAGATTTTTGGCTGTTTCTTCATCTGTAACGATTAAAAAACGTTCGGTAGGTAAAGGTAGCTGAAGAATATAAGTATTATCGTGATTAACAACTTCATTTGCTTTACGAGGGATCTCTGGGAAGTAATCGGCTAATGCAAGAGCAGCACCTTGTCCAGCTAATCCTAATAAAACGCTATCTGTATTTTCAGCTAAGGTTACTTTTGAAAATACGGCATATTTTTTTAATTCAGTCAGTTGTTTTTGCGCGACGTTTTTACGCAGAATATAAGCAAAACCTTCTTGCTGGTGGAATAAGCGGAGCGTACTCCACATTTTACCTTTTGCTTCACAGTGTGCAGACAATGTATGTGTCGTTGTTGGAAGGGCTGCAATATCCGTAGTGAGTTGACCTTGTAGATATTTTTCACTGTCAGCACCTGTTGCTGTTATCAGTGACCATTCATCTAAAGAAACCAGTGTTAATGGCAAATTGATTGCTGCATGAGGGCGTTTAGCCTGAGTAGAATTTTGAGTCATGATGTCACCAGCTATTAAATTAATCAGATACACCAGTTATGGTAAAAGAGTGACAAGACAATGCAAGTCATTATTATTTTAACGCACAGAAAATGAACCTGATAAATAACAAATGAAAGCGTGTTCAATAGGTTGTCTATGAGACTAAACCTGCAAACTGTGATCATTTTGATGTTAAAAATTTTGCGATAAGACTATCATCAGGGCTAGGAAGAAATAGTGGTATTTCTTGATTTGAACAATGTAAAGAGCAGAGTATGACTATCGATATAGAGAATAAAGCACGAATTAACTGGGCATGTCGTCGCGGAATGCGTGAACTGGATATTTCTATCATGCCTTTTTTCGAGAATGAGTACGATACGCTATCTGATAACGATAAAGCGCTTTTTGTTCGTTTACTAGAGTGTGCAGATCCTGATTTATTTAACTGGTTAATGAATCATGGACGCCCTGATGATGATGCTCTCTATTATATGGTGAAATTAATCCAAGAGCGCAATAAAGCGAGAATGGCGGAGATCGTTGATAAATATTAATAAAATAGATTATCAAATCAGCGATAGATCAAATAGTAATTAAGATTGATTAAAAATGACGCTTTTATTTTCTCATCAAATAAAGGCGTTTTTATTTTTATATAAAAAATTAATAATACTAATAACCCTCTAAAATTTACTGAAATAAAAAATGTAGTTACGTTAAATTTGCGCACCATCTCTAAAAATGATGGCTTAAGTCGCCTTTTTTCGATGTTTTTCACTTTATACTAAATAAATCAGGTATGCTGGCTTTATTAAAACAACGATTAAAAAAGAATAGAAATTACGTATTTATTATTAAGTTATATTATTTGAGCACATATTAAATAGAAAAAGTAACCATTAATAATTGAGCTAAAATGTAAGATAAACTATTTGCAAGGCTAAGAAAGAAGTTACATTATAAATAGGTTGGTCTTTATTATCTTTAACTTATTTATATCCGTATAGAATTACAGCAGGAGTTAATATAACTCGTGGTTTTATGGAAATCGCACCTCACAGTATCATGGTTCACTCAACTCTTCTCAACGGTTGCTTATGTTGCCTTTGTGATAGGTTTACTGTTGTATCCGTGGCCTCCTGATTTTATTTATGTTTGGGTGCCATTGTTACTGTTCCTGATCGGCAGTTGGTATTTCACACAAAAGAATATTAGCCGTATCAAGGGGGATTTTGTTTTACTGAATGGAAATCGAATTCAATGGAAACTGCATGAATGGCAAATAACAAAACACCCTTGGATCAGCCGTTTTGGTACTCGAATAACGTTGACTTCTATTTTAAATAAAAAACAAATCACGTTATGGGTTGCTTTTGATAGTATGACAGAAAATGAGTGGCGTAACTTCTCTCAGTTATTAATGCAATATCCAGATATTTAATACCTGGATATTATATTTATAGGTTTTCTTCTACTTCACGTAGAATTTGCATACACCATTGTGATAAACGTTCATCAGTTTCTTCAAACTGGTTAACGTCATCTAATGCAAGACCAACAAAATGCTTACCATCATCTGATAAAGGTTTTGGGCTGACAAATTCATATCCATCAACAGGCCAGAATCCAATAAACTTAACACCACTTGGTAATAAATGATGATAAAGCATACCAAGTGCATCAAGAAACCATTCGCTGTAATCAACTTGATCGCCCATTCCATACATTGCAATAAGCTTATTTTTTAAATTTAATGTTGGCAATGTATCCCAAATATTGAGCCAATCTTCTTGGATCTCACCAAAATCCCAAGTTGGAATACCTAAAATAAGGATGTCATATTGTTCCATAAGCGTGATATCACACTCTTGAACATTATGAAGATCAACAAACTCTTCACCGAGAATATCACGAATTTTTTCTGCTGCCATTTCGGTGTAACAGGTGCTAGAACCGTAAAATAGACCAATTTTCATAAAGGTTTTTAGGATATTTTTGCCAATAAAGGTCACTATTGTACCAGAAAATTTTTTTTATAAGGCATAATGTAAAGGCGATAAGCTAAAGAGAGGGAGAGCAAGACTGTGTCACAAACCAAATTATCGACAAAAAAGACAACTCATACCAATGAAGATACTGATATTATCATTGAACAATTTCTCGACAATATTTGGTTAGAGCAAGGCTTATCCGCTAATACACTCAGCTCTTATCGTTTAGATTTACAAGCATTAGGGCAATGGCTTGCACATCACCAATTAGATTGGTTATCGGTTACTACCTTGGATTTACAATCTTTTCTCGCAACGCGTTTAGATGAAGGTTATAAAGCCAGCAGTGCAGCCCGGTTACTCAGTACAATGCGTCGGTTATTCCAATATTTATATCGTGAAAAATTACGTTTAGACGATCCTAGTGCATTGCTTTCAACCCCTAAGCTTCCCAAACGTTTACCAAAAGATTTAAGTGAACGACAAGTTGATGATCTACTCAATGCTCCCTGTATTGATGAACCACTTGAATTACGTGATAAAGCGATGCTTGAAGTCCTTTATGCGTGTGGGCTTCGTGTTTCTGAATTAGTGGGATTATCTCTCTCTGATATTAGTTTACGACAAGGCGTGCTACGCGTTATTGGTAAGGGCGATAAAGAACGATTAGTTCCTTTAGGTGAAGAAGCTATTTACTGGCTAGAGCAATATCTGCAATATGGAAGACCCACTTTAATGCAAGGCAAAACGGACGATGTTGTTTTTCCTAGCTTAAGAGGGCAAAAAATGACACGACAAACGTTTTGGCATCGGATAAAACATTATGCCGTGATAGCAGGAATAGACACTGAAAAACTATCACCCCATGTGTTGCGTCATGCATTTGCAACACATCTCTTAAATCATGGAGCAGACTTGCGTGTTGTACAGATGTTATTGGGGCACAGTGACCTCTCTACAACACAGATTTATACCCATGTTGCAACAGAGCGCTTGAAAGCGCTTCATCAGCAACATCACCCAAGGGGATAGCCGCTAAATAGCCGGCGTTAAATAGGAATTCAAATGAAAAAGAAATTATTCTGGTTGCCAATATTATTAAGTATGGTGTCAATGCCAGTGCTTGCTGACAATGCTTCTATTGAAGCGCAATTGGCTAAAATGCAGATTAAAGCAGAGAGTATTCAACCAACGCCGATTGTTGGATTAAATGCAGTGTTATCAGATAAAGGCATTTTTTATATTACAGATGATGGTAAATATCTGACCGCAGGGCCTATTTATAATATTAGTAGTGGTGAGCCAGTTAGTATCGCTAATCAAGTTATTATGAAAAAAGTAGACTCACTTAAAAATGAAATGATTGTTTATAAAGCGCGTAATGAGCGCCATATGATCACCATTTTTACCGATATCAGCTGCCCTTATTGCCAAAAACTTCACCAAGAAGTTCCTGAACTGAATAAACAGGGTGTAACAGTGCGTTATTTGGCATTTCCTCGTAACGGTGTTGGCAATAATATTGTGAGTAAAGAAATGAATGCTGTGTGGTGTAGTGGTTTTCCTAATAAATCATTAGACAGTGCATTTAAAGGTGACAAAATTATCCCCATTGATGAATGTGCAAAAATCAATATCAATGAGCACTTTAAATTAGGCACCATGATGGGTATTCAGGGCACTCCTGCTATTGTATTACCTAATGCCAGTATTTACGGTGGATATATTTCTGCTCAAAACCTTGTTGAATTATTAGATAAAAAAGAGAAGTAATTACGTTTTATGGTCACTATTGAACCGACACTGCGTCGTCGAATTGCACAGGCAACTCAATTACCGGATAACTTAGATCCCTTATTACGACAAATTTATGCTAATCGTGGAATAACATCTGAAGTTCAACTAGAACGATCGTTAAAAGGCTTACTTCATTATCAAGCATTAACAGGAATAGAAACGGCAATTTCATTACTGATTGAGGCGTTACAGCAACAATCTCGCATTGTTATTGTTGGCGATTTTGATGCTGATGGCGCAACAAGTACTGCACTTGCGATTAAAGCATTACGTCAAATGGGATTTAAGCAAGTTAGCTATCATATTCCTAATCGCTTTGATGATGGCTATGGTTTAAGCCCTCAAGTTGTTCATGACGTTGCTAAAAAGGGGGTTGATCTCATTATCACCGTTGATAATGGAATTTCCTCTTTTGAAGGTGTGGATACAGCTCATGAATATGGTATTCGTGTCCTCGTTACGGATCACCATTTACCCGGACAAACTTTACCCGCTGCTGATGCGATTATTAATCCTAACCTGACAGATTGTTCTTTTTTATCTAAATCATTAGCGGGTGTTGGCGTTACGTTTTATTTAATGACGGCATTAAGAGCTGAATTAGAAAAACAAGGTTGGTTCGAGCAACAAAACTTAGCTCGCCCCAATATGGCGGATTTTCTCGATTTAGTTGCACTAGGTACAGTAGCAGACGTTGTTCCTCTTGATGAAAATAACCGTATTTTTGTTTATGAAGGATTACGCCGAATTAGAGCGGGTCGTTGTTGTGTAGGAATAAAAGCACTTACGGAAGTTTCTCGTAAAGAGCTCGCTCAACTAGTCAGTAGCGATTTAGGTTTCTCTTTAGGGCCTCGCTTAAACGCAGCCGGACGCCTTGATGATATGTCTGTGGGCGTTGCTTTACTTTTAACCGATAATATTGGTTCTGCGCGTGAAATTGCTAATGAACTTGATGGATTAAATCAAACTCGGCGTGAAATTGAAGCGGGTATGCAAGAAGAAGCTTCAACTATTTTCCGTCAATTTATGGGAACGCAACATGATTTACCAAATGGTTTAGCTATCTATCATCCTGAATGGCATCAAGGTGTTGTGGGTATTTTAGCTTCTCGTATTAAAGAAAAATTGCATCGTCCTGTTATTGCTTTTGCACCTAGCGGTGATGGTCTGTTGAAAGGCTCTGGTCGTTCAATAAGTGGTGTACATCTTCGAGATGCATTAGAACGATTAAATACATTAAATCCGGGTTTGATGGTGAAATTTGGCGGGCACGCAATGGCGGCAGGGCTTTCACTTGAAGAGGATAAATTCCCGCTGTTTCAGCGTCATTTTTCGTCTTTGATGGCAGAACTGGTTTCCGATGAACAGTTGCAAGGCGTCATTTTATCGGATGGTGAGTTGAGCGAAAAGCAATTATCACTACCTATCGCAGAAATGCTAAGAGAAGCAGGGCCTTGGGGACAGGCGTTTCCTGAACCTCTATTTGACGGTAAATTTACGCTGTTACAACAACGTATTGTGGGCAGTAAACATTTAAAAATGATGCTTCAGCCTGTAAATAGCCATTTAATGATTGATGCGATTGCATTCAATGTTGATATCAATATGTGGCCTGATAATAGTATTAAAACGGTTGAATTAGCCTATCGATTGGATGTAAATGAGTTTAGAGGGCAACGTAATGCACAACTGCTTGTTGAGCACATTTGGCCTTGTTAACGCGAATAATTAAACAATTTATCGTGATATAAAGGGTAACGTTGTTATGGCAACAACTATCTGGTAGACAATTGTATATAAATGCTATAAACCCGCTGATATATCCGTTACAATATGCGGTTCAAAATTTATTCCAATTGTTTTTGAAAACAACATAAAGACGAAAAAGTATGTTTGAAATCAACCCCGTAAAACACCAAATAGAAGAAGTCTCTGAAAGAACAAATGTTCTCAGGGGGTATCTTTGACTATGATGCCAAGAAAGAGCGTTTAGAAGAAGTTAACGCTGAATTAGAACAACCTGATGTATGGAATGAGCCGGAAAGGGCACAAGCATTAGGCAAAGAGCGTTCATCTCTTGAGGCTATCGTAGAAACAATCGACCAGTTAGATCAAGGACTAGAAGATGTTTCTGGTTTACTTGAATTAGCGGTTGAAGCTGATGACGAAGAAACATTTAACGAAGCCATTGCTGAATTAGATGTATTAAATAAAAAGCTTGAGCAATTAGAATTCCGTCGCATGTTCTCTGGTGAATATGACAGTGCGGATTGCTACCTTGATTTACAAGCAGGCTCTGGTGGTACAGAAGCGCAAGATTGGGCAAGTATGCTGATGCGCATGTATTTACGTTGGGCTGAATCAAGAGGCTTTAAAACAGAAATTATTGAAGAATCTGACGGTGATGTTGCAGGATTAAAATCAGCGACAATCAAAATTATTGGTGAGTACGCTTATGGTTGGTTACGTACAGAAACAGGTGTTCATCGCTTAGTTCGTAAAAGCCCATTTGACTCAGGCGGCCGTCGCCATACCTCATTTAGCTCTGCCTTTATTTACCCTGAAGTTGATGACAATATTGATATTGAAATCAACCCTGCGGATTTACGTATTGACGTTTATCGTGCTTCAGGTGCGGGTGGACAGCACGTTAACAAAACAGAATCTGCGGTGCGTATTACCCACGTTCCAACAGGTCTTGTCACTCAATGCCAAAACGATCGCTCTCAGCATAAGAACAAAGATCAGGCAATGAAGCAGATGAAAGCGAAGTTATACGAGCTGGAAATGCAAAAGAAAAATGCAGACAAGCAAGTAATGGAAGATAACAAGTCCGATATTGGCTGGGGTAGTCAAATTCGTTCTTATGTTCTTGATGATTCACGTATTAAAGATTTACGTACTGGTGTGGAAACGCGTAATACACAAGCAGTATTAGACGGTGATCTTGATAAATTTATTGAAGCTAGCTTAAAAGCGGGCCTGTGAGGAAAAACATGTCGCAACAGCAACAAGGTGCGGAGCAGGCACCTGATTTAAATAACGAACTGCAAACACGCCGCGAAAAATTATCTGCTTTACGCGATAATGGTAACGCATTCCCAAATGATTTCCGCAGAGATTCTCTGTCTGACGAATTACATCAAAAGTATGATGCAATGAGTGCAGAAGAGTTAGAAGCAGCGAATGTGGAAGTTTCTATTGCAGGTCGTATGATGACTCGCCGTATTATGGGCAAGGCATCTTTCGCTACATTGCAAGACATGGGTGGCCGTATTCAGCTTTATGTTTCTCGTGATGATTTACCAGAAGGTATCTATAACGAGCAATTTAAAAAATGGGATCTGGGCGATATCTTAGGTGCTCGTGGCCGTGTTTTCAAAACGAAAACAGGTGAATTAAGTGTTCACTGTACAGAAGTGCGTTTATTAACTAAAGCACTGCGCCCGTTACCGGATAAATTCCACGGTTTAGCTGACCAAGAAATGCGTTATCGTCAGCGTTATTTAGATCTGATCTCTAACGAAGAATCGCGCAAAACTTTCCAAATTCGTTCACAAGTTATGGCGGGTATCCGTCAATTTATGGTGAACAAAGGCTTTATGGAAGTTGAAACGCCGATGATGCAAACTATCCCTGGTGGAGCAAGTGCGCGTCCGTTTATTACTCACCATAATGCGTTAGATATCGATATGTATCTGCGTATTGCACCTGAGTTATATTTAAAACGTTTAGTTGTCGGTGGTTTTGATCGCGTATTCGAAATCAACCGTAACTTCCGTAACGAAGGTGTATCACCACGTCATAACCCAGAGTTCACCATGATGGAACTCTATATGGCGTATGCAGATTATCGTGACCTGATTGAATTAACTGAAGAATTATTCCGTACATTAACTGAAAATGTACTGGGCTCTTCATTAGTGAAATATGGTGATCAAGAGTTTGATTTTGGTAAACCATTTGCCAAATTAACCATGAAAGAAGCTATCTGCAAATATCGTCCAGAAACCGTAATGGCTGATCTTGATGATATGGATAAAGCAGTTGCTATTGCTCAGTCTATTGGTATTAAGATTGAGAAAAGCTGGGGCTTAGGTCGTGTTCAATGTGAAATTTTTGAAGAAGTTGCAGAAAGCCACTTAATTCAGCCAACATTCATCATTGAATACCCAGCAGAAGTTTCTCCACTGGCTCGTCGTAACGATGATAATCCATTTATCACTGACCGCTTTGAATTCTTTATTGGTGGTCGTGAAATTGGTAATGGCTTCTCAGAACTTAATGATGCTCAAGACCAAGCAGAGCGTTTTGAAGATCAAGTTCGCCAAAAAGAAGCGGGTGATGCAGAAGCGATGTTCTTTGACCATGACTACATCACGGCATTAGAACACGGCTTACCACCAACAGCTGGTTTAGGTATTGGTATTGACCGTATGGTGATGTTATTTACTGACAGCCATACCATTCGTGATGTTATTTTATTCCCGGCAATGCGCCCTAATAAATAATTGTTATTTTAAATAAACCCTTAATTTAACAATAGCATTAACGAAGAAAAATAGAGTTATAAGGCCACCGAAAGGTGGCTTTTTTGTTTTTTAAAACAGTTAATTATCTTTTTTGCGACGATTAAATAATCATTTGAATAAGAAGGGGATTGTCGTTCAATTAGGGAAGCGTATAATCAGGAAAATCAATCGCGGGCGTAGTTCAATGGTAGAACGAGAGCTTCCCAAGCTCTATACGAGGGTTCGATTCCCTTCGCCCGCTCCAAACAACCCACAAACTCATCTCTATCTCTAATCTTCTTATAAATCAACTAGTTTATTAACTCATCATCTTCAAAATTTGTGACTGCTTTGGAAATTTATATAATTCACTACTTAGCATTTTTTATACCATTTAGTCTATACAATAAATTGATTTACATAGATTTATTTTTAGAAGTAGGATTGAAAATATAATAAGATGATATGATTTAGTGAGTTTTAATAAGTATAACCTTAGTATATTGGTATTCACATTTAACATATTATGTAATTTAGGAAATTATATGCATTTAGAGTTCAAAAGACTCTCACAGATAGAACCCTCACATATTGTAGAACTTAATAATCACCCTGCGGTTTTACGACAAATGCCTTTGGGCAGTCCTAATTTTGATATCGAAAAAAGTATTTTATGGGCAAAAGATAAAGACTCTCAATGGGATGATAATGGGTATGGTCCTTGGGCATTTGTTATTGACGGTGTGTTTGCGGGATGGGGGGGACTTCAAAAAGAAGGAGATGATGCTGATCTTGCATTAGTTCTTCATCCCAATTATTGGGGAATGGGTAAAATAATTTATGCTGAAATTATTCGTAGAGCATTTGATGAAATGAATATTGAAAGCATCACAATTTTGCTTCCTCACTCAAGAAAAGTAACAAAAACAGTTTCTCGTTATGGATTTAAACCTGATGGGGAAGTTTGTTTTGACGATATTAGTTTTCAGCGCTTCAGATTATTTGCAGATAAAAATAGAACCATTTAGTTTGGTTTATATCAATAGGCGAGTTAGTTCGTATCGCCTTATGTATACCCATCCCATCCTATAAATGTGATTCATTAATCACAAAATAGTTCTATTTAGCTGTTATTTCGCATTTCTCGCATATTTTTTAATAAGAATTTTTTAATAAATCAAAGGGGGTGAGTTCAATTAAGTCACCTCTTATGTGTATAAATAACTTGGTTTAAAAGATTAAGAATACCTTAAAATTTATTTTCTCTTCAAATATTCTTTCTTTAACTATCCTTATTTGTTTTTATCGCAATCATTATATCAACGTTATGATTTTAAATGATTTTTTTGTTTTTTATTTAAGATTATAAAAAATGATACATAAGTAACATTTTTGCTTCTTTCACCTAACTCTTTTTATGTATAGAAAATTAAAAACCAATTTATAAAAAACTTTAGTAAAAAATTAAAATAAATTGAAAAAGTGTCGATAAGAGTACATTACGCCCTATTGGGCTTACTTTATCTTGTTAGTTGAGAAATTCGATGCAGAAACTTCGTAACATTACTATTCGTCTGATGATGATAATCATCCTGGGGACATTATGTGTGTTATTTGGCAGTGTCAGTCTTTATAGCGCATGGTCACTATCACAAATATCTGAAGGCAATCAATCTGATAATCAAATAATAAAACAAATGGCTGCACTCAGTCAGGGAAATGATCAGTACTTTCGATTCACTTCTCGATTAAATCGCCTCGTTGAGGAGAAAGCAGAAGGCAAAGAAGTCGATTTTACACAAGCACAATTGGCGATGGAAAATATGGAAAAGCAGATTACGTATATGAAATCTGTTTCTCCGGGGCCGATGGATGCCAAAGTATCAAAAGAGTTAATGGATGTATGGCAAGCTCTTTTTGAGCAAGGAGTAAAAAAGCAGATGGAATTAGCGCTCAATGGCACCATTGAGCAATATGAACATCATGCAAAAAATGTGACACCTGCGTTGAGTCGTGAATTAGGCAATGTGAGTGAAAATTTTAATAATGCTGCAAATATAAAAATTGATAGCACCATTGAAGAAGTGGATGAGCTTATTGAAGTGACACAAATTGTTATTATCATTAGTGCCATTTTAGGGGGAGTTATTCTGATCCTCACTGACCGCTATTTAGTGGCAATGCTACAAAAGCCACTTGAAAGTATTCGCCAGCATTTTGTGAAAATTACAGAGGGCGATCTGAGTCATTCCCTTGAGCCTTTTGGTAATAACTGTGCTGGGCGATTAATACCGCTATTAAATGATATGCAAAATAGCTTGCATGAAGCGGTAAGCACTATCCGTATGGGAAGTGAAAGTATTTATCGTGGTGCATCTGAAATTGCCAAAGGGAATAACGATTTGGCTTCTCGTACAGAAGAGCAAGCAACGGCATTAGAGCAAACTGCCGCCAGTATGGAAGAGATAACAACTGCCGTTAATCAAAACATGGAGCACGCTTATCAGGCGAGAGAATTGGCTGAAGTTGCATCAGTGACCGTTGAAAAAGGCAATGAATTAGCTGAATCTGTTGTAACAACAATGGATGGGATCTCTGATAGCTCAAGTAAAATTGCAGATATCATCAATGTTATTAATAACATTGCATTTCAAACGAATATACTTGCTTTAAATGCATCAGTAGAAGCAGCAAGAGCTGGATCTCATGGGCGAGGATTTATGGTCGTCGCCAATGAAGTGCGTAATTTAGCAGGAGATAGTGCCAAAGCGGCTAAAGAGATTGAAGTACTTATTGCTGACTCCACTACGCGAGTAAGAAAAGGGGCTAGCTTAGTCAGCGATATGGAAAAAACAATGGAAGACATTTTGACGGGAGTTAAACAGGTAACGTCAATAATGAAAGAAATCACTATTGCATCTGAAGAGCAAAGTAAAGGTATTGGTCAAGTGAGTGTGGCTATTACTCAAATGGATGGCGTAACACAACAGAATGCCTCTTTAGTTGAACAAGTTTCAGCAGCAGCCATTTCATTAGAAAGACAAACCGAAGAATTACAGCAATCGGTACAAAAATTCAATCTAGCTCATCGTTGATATAGAAAAAATTTATAAAATATGTGTCTAATGTGGTAAGTTTTTACTCGTTAGGCGCAAAAATATTATAAATATAAAGGTTACATTCTTATTATTCTTGCTTTTATTTAACAGTATCAATGAGCTTAACTTGCTCATTGATTGAGTATTTAAGTCCTCATGTTTTATTATTTTTATCATGTGAAACAGAAAATTATTATCCAAATTAAAACGCTCTATAAATAACAATGTTATTTTGTTTATACTCAATCAATCAAAAAGTACTTTCTATTTTAATTTTCATAATCAATCAATCAGTGATTATGTTAAAGCTTGAAGCGATTTGATTTTTTAAAGATGTAGATATAAATCCTCTCTAGTATAAATAATAATAAAGAGAGGGTGATGAAGAATATTGCCTTATGCTTAGATTATTTTTTTTATATATTGTTCTGTCTTGCTTATAACATCTTGGTATTGAGGATGATCGATATAAGCATCATTGACGGTCTTATTTATATCTTGGATCACTATTTCTTTTTGCTTATCTGTCAAAGTCAATAACAAGGCTTTCAAAACTACTTTTACTGCTGCAATTTCATACTCTATATTGACAACTTTTTTTTCCATAAGATCCTCAAAAGGACGATAATTTATTGCTGTGTGATAAATTTTTTTCATATTAATTAATTGTTTAATTAAATCCAAGAAAAAATTAAATTGATAAAAAAATATACAATTTTATCGCATTTTTTTCATTAAAATAGTAAATATGAGGATATTTTAGATGTGTGAAATAGACACTCAGTAAATTTAACTTAGTGTTGTATTAATGAAAGGAAAATCACGGTATATCCTATATAAAATAATCAATAGGATGCTATTAGCACCCTATAAAATTAGGGTGTAAACTTAATAGCAATAGCAAATATTGTTTTCATTAGGCTTGAGTAAGCTTCTTCACATATTGCTCAGTTAAGTTAATAACTTCATTGAGCTGAGGGTATTTGTTTGATGTATCCTCAAGTACTATAGATATATTGCCCAACATATCCCTTCGTTGTTTATCACTTAGCGTGGAAAGTAAAGATTTGATAACAATTTTTAGAGCAGCAATTTCGCATTCAATTTCTTTTAAATTTTTATCCATGATTTACCTGCCAGTATTTAATGGATGAGTAATATAGGTAATTTTTTTGTTTATCACAATTATAGAAGCATATTATTTAGAGATGTATCGCACATTATGGCTAATATTCTAGCCTAATATAAATTATTAAAAATAATTATCAAATTGTAAATTTTATATGTGGTAGTAAGTTGAAGTCTTATTGATATTCTCTGACTTTAGGGCGAATAAGATAAATGATTAAAATTGATCTCGAGTCTGGTTCTATTTAAATTTCTTTATTTTTGATTATATAATAAACAATTCTTAATAGTGATAATAAAAAACATATCTTTTAAAGATAATCTATTTTTGTCTTTTGTTGTTTAATAGGAAGTGAACAAGAATAGTGTTACTTTTTACCTATGAAATACCAAAACTTTTATTTGTTAGTAGAGATATTATAACCAAATAAATTACATTAACCTTGATGATAAAAAAGAAAAAGAGCTTATGTTTTTTTACATGAAGCTCTTTTTAGTTTGTTCGATTATTGATTATTTTGCTTAACAAAAGCAACGTAGGCATCAACCCAGTTTTGCATAAAAGTTGCTGTTTTCTCTGAAAACTGTCCATTCTCAACCATGCCGTCATACCATTTTAGATAACATTCTGGTTGATTTAGGGTTGGCATATTCAAGAAGGCTAACGAATTACGTAAATGCTGTTGAGCTATTGCTGTACTAATATTACCAGTTGAAACACCAATAATACCCGCTGGAATTTTATCCCAAGCACTTGTTCCATAAGGGCGAGAGGCTTGGTCAATGGCATTCTTAAGTGCCCCTGGCATTGAACGATTATATTCAGGGGTGATAAAGATGATGCCTTGACATGCTTTTATTTGTTGTTTGAAATCGACAACAGAAGAGGGGGGATGAGTGTCATCGTCTTGGTTATAGAGAGGGAGAGCACTAATATCGATAAACTGACAGGTAAATTCTTGAGGAAATAACTTAATTAAGGCATGTGCTGTTTGTTTATTAAACGAATCTTTTCTTAAACTACCGACAACGATACCAATTTTAAAATGACTCATCTTAGTTCTCCTATTTTGAAGGATAAAATGAATATCAAAGCCTATATTAGATATTCATTTTTTGATTTTATCTCGGTATTAAAAAACAGCAACAAAATATAAGAGTATTTTTTACACGTAAATTACGTAAATAAATGATAAAATTAGTATTATTATTTTTATTATTATCTGGTATTATTCCATCAATATAAAAAAACGATCAGTTTATATGACAACATTTTTACTAAATAAATCCGATATTCAAGATTTGATGCATTTAGTGTGATGTAAGTAGTATTTTAAGAAAAAATAAATGAAATGATAGGAACACTCATTGCAACCAAGAGTGTTAGCCTATTTATTTAGTATGCAGTAGGTAATAGAAAATTATAATAAAATGGCTTAAAATGCGACAACTCATATGCTCTTATTTAAGTCTGATCGGAATTAAGGAAAAATGATGTCCTTATTACAAAATAAAAAGAATGTCCTCGCTGTATTTATGGCAACCAGCGTCCTCGCCCTATCAGGGTGCGCGTGGACTGATCACACTCGTCCAATTGAAACGCCAGCGCCAGCACAAACCACACAGCCTGTAGCAACTACTCAACCAGTGGCTGTTGCACAACCGCTTTCTATGGCACCAGCTGCAGAGCCTGCTGATAGTGGTGTAGATGCAAGAAAATTGGGACTAGCACCGCAAAGTGCTTGTATCAAACAACTTGATTCTTTGAAAACTTTTTCTCCATCTGATTATCAATCCATGATGAGCTCATTTAAAGAAATTAGCGAAATCAATGCGATGTACCGTAGTGTTCAAGGTACAGCAAGTAAAGATAGTTTAGATTTATTAAAAATGAGTATCGAATCAAAAACAGAAGTTTTATGTGCAAAAGTTCGCTATTTGTCGATTATGTCAGTTAATTCGACATTAAAAAAATTAGGTGAATAATTACTATGAAATTAAAGCAGAGTGTTTGTCTCGCTTTTATGCTGTTTCCAACACTGTCGTTTGCCAATAATGAGTTTAATTCTGTTATTGAAGATTTTGACCGTTATTTTGAAACGCAAGAGCCAATTAAAATTGAGCCTAAAACATCTGCTACAATTTCATCGTCAACGAGAACCGGTCAGGCGAATCGTGGAGTAAACCGCACCACAGCGACTCAACAAACAAAACCAGAGCAACGAGTTAAACCTTCTACGCCAGCTAAAACAGATAATCAGGCAGTTGAACCTATTAAGACTCCTGATATCACGCTGGCAGAAAATTGCCCTGTGTTACCTGCTGATTATTCAAAATTAAAGAGTGATTACACTCGTTATTTAACTCCGTTGCTTTCATTTGTTCCGATTAAACCACAATTTACACCAGAGGATCTTAATCGGTATAGTTACAGAAATAACGCAACGATTTATAACCCGTTAGCGCTTTATTCAAAAGAAAGTTATGCAAGGCCTCAACGTAATGACAATTTCTTGTTAGATATTATTCCAGGAACATTTTATTCTGTAACGGCCATTCCTTTCCATTTTGCATATCAATTCAATCGCTCTGTACTCGATCGTAAGCAACCTCTTTTTAATAAAGAGCTCTTAAATCGTTTAGCAGATACGAGAAGTAAATACCAAACTCTGTATCAAAAATACACAGAGCAGGCAGCTATAACAAAAGAGCATTTAGAAAAACTTCAAAATGCAAATAACCAAATTAAACAATTAGAATTGACGCTGGCTGAAACAGAAGAAAAATTAGCTACGGCGAATAACTTGCTTAGTGATGACACGTTGAAACAGGCTGTTGCCAAATTACAAAGTGATTTAGAAACAACAAAAAAAGAACGTGATTTATTAGTTAATCAGTTAGCTGAAAAAGAGAACGTATTACAGGCAACAACAGTAAAAAATACTGAATTAGCAAAACAGCAACAAGATTTTGAAAAACAAGCGGGAATACTTAAAACCCTAGAAGCGAAATATACTCAGCTTGAGCAAGAAAAAGATCAATTACAATCGCAGTATCAACAGGCTCAGGCTCTGTTAAAAGATGACAGTGCTAAAAAAGAGATTGATAAATTACAAAGTTCACTTGAGAGCATAAAAGTAGAGCAAGAGAAGTTAATTAGTCAATTGAATGAAAAACAGACACTACTTGCGAAAATTGAACAAGAAAAAGAAGTTATACAGGCTCAGTATATCGAATCTCAGCAGTTACTAAGTGGTAACAGTAAGCAAAAAGAGCAAGAGTTAGCTAAATTAGAAACTGCTAAAAATAAAGAGATAGCAACATTAGAAAATTCGTTATCAACAATAACGACTGAGCAAGAAAAATTAACTAAACAACTTTCAGATGTACAAACTCAATTAGCAGCAATAAAGAAAGAGAAAGACGATGTGCAGGCTCAATTTGCACAGGCTCAACTATTGCTAAAAGATGACTCTGCGAAAAAAGAGATAGATAAATTACAAAGCACATTATTGAAGATTACATCAGAACGTGAAGATTTATCTAAAGAGCTTGTATTAAAAGTTGCGGAAGCAGAAAAACAGCAAGATGCTAATAGCAAACTTGTTGAGGATCAGCGCAAAGAAATAGCACAACTGAAAACACAAGTTGAAAAAAGTAATCAGGAACAAGCTAAACTTAATAAATCGCTTTTAGCTGTTCAACAGCAAAAAGAGCAGGTAGATGAAAAATTAAAAGCGATCCCAGAATTAAAAGCACAGTTAGATAACAAGGTCACGGAACTAGCTGACTTGAAGAAGAGTTTATCTGCTGGTGAAAAAGCCGTTGATAATTTAATTACTGATAAAAATAATCTGATAGCTAAGTTAGAGAAAGCGCAAAGTGAGCTATCGAATAAATATCAAACATTAGATACACAATTTAAAGAGAATAATATTGCATTAGCTCAAGTCACCACGAGCAAAACAGAGAGTGAAAAAACGTTAGCATTGTTAGAAAAACAACTCACTGAAAAGCAAAATACAACGGATAAATTGAGTGCTCAATTAGCTGAAGCAAAAGTACAATTAGAAAAACAAAATACAGAAAATGCACAGCAAGTTAGCACGTTAAAGCAACAACAAACAGAATCTATTGCTAAATTAAATGAGCAAATTAAAGCAAAAGATGCTGAATTAGCGAAAGTTAATACAGACACTAGTAATATCTTAAAAGAAAATAAAACGCTAAAAGAACAGCTGGAGAAAATGGCTGGTGAAGGGCAAATGATCGCAGGGCAACTTGCTTATGCTTACTCGATTATTGGTAAAGATAATGCCCAGCGTAATAAATCCATTTTATCTGAGATCCAAAAACAGAATTACGTACAATATGACGATAATACCTACTTTAAAATATTAAAGCAGGGTAAACCTGAGCCTTCAATTGCAGGTAAAACGGTTGTATTTACAATGCATGAAGAGTTAACTGATGGTACTGTAACTCTTAATTATGATAAAGCTAAGCCACTTATTTTACCTTACCGACAATTGCCGTTACCACTGAATACCTTTATTGCAAAAGCTGGTATCAATGGTAAAGCCAAAATTTATATAAAACCCGGTGGCGGTTATGGAAAAAATGGTGTGCCAGGACAAGTACCACCAGAATCTATGTCTATTGTGACAATTGAGATCTTAGATATTAAATAGAATAATTAAAAGCTAACATCAGCTCTTCTCTTTTTATTGAGAGAAGAGCTGAAACTTTATTATCGCCATAAAAATTCATCGTTTCTTAAGCAAAGCTCTCTTTCTAGCAGCCAATCTTTTAATTTTTGACAGTTTTCAGGATTTTCCGGAATACTGTTTAAAATCTCCCACAGTGGTTTTATTAATTCAGAATTTGGCGTTATGTTTTGGATATAATCTAAAGTATTATTAATTTCAACATTAAAGATAGGTTCATTTTTCCAATTATCGAGGAGCAATTGGATATCTTTCTGTAATAAGTCATCAATAATAATTAGTCTGACTTTATCTGCATTAAGCTTAATATTGATATCATCTAAAGATAAAAAAGAATCACTTTTATTTGATAGTTGTTTTTCTTCAAATGACTTAATATTTTCACACTGCTTAATTTGAAGCTCAAGCTCTCTTTTGGTGTCATAAAGCGTGAAAAGCTGAGGAGTAATATGTTGAGCCCACCAAATAAAAAGTGGCTTTATTACGGCTTGAATTAAGCGCATATGCTCATTGATATTGACCGTTGCTTTTAATGATTTATCCCAATCCGCTGGTGTTATTGTGGAATGTGACTGTTCTGCATGAAACGAATGTGCGAAACTAATAACATCACGTATTTCTTCTTTAGATATTACAACAAAGCAGTATTTCTTTCGTAAAAACCAAGTGGACTGTAATAAACTGTCCAAGCTTTCACGACATAAAACACGAGATAATATTTTTATTTGTTGCTCATTAACATCACATGCAGTAACGATGTTTTGATTTGAACGCAAAGAAAACTGTAGATCAAACAAGTCATCTACAGTTTTTTCATTGTTGGGTGCCATTATTTTTTTTAGTAAGGCTAAATAGTCATAATAATGGGCTTTGGTGCTATATGTATTTTCTTGTATCACGATATACAACTCACTCATAAGAATAGATTTCAAGTATTCTAACTATGAATGACCTTTAGATATTATGATATTCGGTCGGATTTTTTATAATTTTGATCTGATATTTCTCGCTTTGCTCGGCGTCATATTAAAACGACGATGATAGCTTTGTGTGAAGTAAGATTGACTTGAAAAGCCAGATTCCATTGAAATATCAACGATACTCATTTCAGTGGTGAGTAGTAGTTGATGTGCATAAATAATTCGTCTTTCACAGATCCATGTTCTTGGTGAAGTACCATAAACATGATTAAAAAGCTCTTTAAACGTAGTTAATCCCATTCCAAATTCACGAGCAAATTGTTTGAGTTTCCAATTTTTTAAATGATTTTTTTCCATAAAAATCTTTAAGCGGTCAACTTGACGATGGCTAAGTTGGCGCAATAACGCCATTAAGTCAGAACCTTGCTCAGTTGAAAGTAATAGAATTAAAAGCTCTTCAATACGTAATTGTGTGAAGGCTTCAGGGCAAGATTGAACAGTAAGATACTCAAAGCCATTACTACAAAATTGAATAAGAGGTGAGTTTTGAAAACAAATAAAAGCACTGGAAAACTCTTCATCCCTTTCTATTTGACACAAGATATCATTGTATTTAGACATGAAGTTTCTTAAGAAGTCATCAGAAAGAGGGATATAAATAATATCAGTAGGCTCTGCACCTTGTGTTTTTATTGTATAACTACCTTGTTGTAGAAAAAGAACTTGGTTTTCGTTAGTTATCACTGTGTCAGTACAATTTTGCAATGTAAGTGCATTCTTTCGGATAAGAAAGATTGCTTTTTGTTCATTTTCTAGTATTTGATATTGTGGATAAAAATAAGATCTTTTTTGAATAGCACAATCAGATCGCTCGGTTTTGTCACACTGTATTGTATTCATGTTTCGCCCAAAATTATTATATAAGTATCACTGTATTTTTATAAAGGTAGATATCAGAATATTTATAAAAACACTTCTTTATTATTGAGTGTTATTAAAAATAAAAAAGAGACTATTTTCTTCAATTTGATGTGGTTTTTTTTTTAGATATTAGGCATTACATTTTGTTTTGCTAATTTAAGATAAGTCATTTTGTTAATTTAAAGGCATTGCTTATAAATTGCAAAAAGAAATTAAATACAGATAAGTTTTTTCTGTGGGGTGTTCAGTAATAGTATAAGAATTAATGTAATTAATAATTTACGCTTTACGATGGTGTAAATAAAATCCATATATAACAATCGGTTATTTTTATTTTTTTCTTTACAGTGTAAAAAAATAATAAGTGCATTTAAAATGCAAAATTCATTACAAATACTAGGTTGTAATAATAATGAAAATTAATTGTTATAAAAAAATTAAAATAAATAAGTGTAAAATATAAATATAAAGAAGATTAAAATTGAAAAAGACAGTTAATAACTATAGTTATATTAACCTAGGTAATCAAGGTATCATTTCTACATACCATAAAATGGGCTGCAAATCATAAAATCAAAAAAATAGTACACAAAAAATGTATTATTCACCTATCTATTTTATTCTTTTGCCTTTGGTTTTTATTGTTACTGTGATGAAGATCTCGTATTTTTTTCATTAAAACGAAAATAGGTTTGATTTTAGATATTGAATTTTTTTGAATGAATTTTTATAAAGATATAGATTCAGACAACTAATGTTAATTTTCAATGAAAAATATTTATCTAAAAGGACTGATAATCATCACTATTTATTCACATTAAGCGTAAATTATTAAAATAGTGATTCTACCTCTTAATTTAATTAAATCTTATTTCGCTCAAGGAACAAATCAAAAAACTAAAAGGTAATAATAGGCTTATTACTGGCATTATGCTTGCCATCTATTTATTAGAATGATGAATGCATAAGTGTATTTATTGTCAGGGAGGTAAGGATATAGCTAATTATGGAGAATAAGCGAACACTGCGAAATATGATATTCAGCGGGATATGGATAATTTGGACTCTCGCCTTAATTGCCTTTTGGCGTTATCAAATGGCAGGCGAATTTTTGATTATTTTAATCCTAATTTTTAGCATTATTATTTATTCTATGACGTTGAGGTTAAAAAAAGCCGCTATGTTTAGTCGTAAAACTGAAACACCAAAAGCAGCAGAGCCTGTTGCACCAGTAATAACAGAAGAGAAAAAACCGATGCCAGAGCAAAAACTATACACGATTATTGCAAAAGGAACGGTATTCCAAGGCGATATTAATGTTGAAGGCGATATCCAAATTTGGGGTAAAGTAGCCGGCAATATTAATGTCAAAGATGGCGTTATTCGTGTTATGCATGCGGGGCAAGTTGAAGGTGAATTAACAGCACCTGATATTATTATTGATGGTTTTGTAAAAGGTATCTGTGCTGCAAATAATTTAGATATTTTAGAACACGGTGAGTTACGTGGTACTAGCCGTTGTGGCAGTATGTCTATAAAGCGTGGTGGTATTTTTACTGGGCAATCAGAGCAAGTTGAACATCAAGCAAAATCAGTTGCTCAACAACGTGTTGTTTCAATAAAAGAAAGCTCTAATGCAAATAAAGATAAAGTTGTTGCTCCAGTAGAAAATCAACTAAAAGAAAATAAAAAATAAAGTACCATTTTTCTTTTCATTGTTCGTTGCTTATCCTATTTTATCGCTATTGTCTTAATTTTATATAAATAGAGAATAACGATGAATTTAGATACTCCCAGACTACACCTAAGAGAATGGCGTGAGAGTGATAAAGCGCCATTTTTTTCTGAAATCAACTCTTCACCTGAAGTGATGCGCTATTTTCCTTGCACTTTATCTCAATTAGAAAGTGATAATATGGTTGAGACTATCCGTGAAAAATTTATTAAACAAAACGGATGGGGAATGTGGGCAGTTGAATTAAAAGAGACTCAAGAGTTTATTGGTTTTGTTGGATTAAATATTCCAGCCGCGTCTTTGCCATTTAATCCCTGCGTAGAAATTGGTTGGCGGATTGCACAAAAATTTTGGCGAAAAGGCTATACCTATGAAGCAGCTTTAGCTGTATTTAAATGTGCGTTTGAAACGCTGGGATTAGAAGAGGTTGTTGCTTTTACCGCAGTTTCAAATCTTCCATCTCAAGGTGTGATGCAAAAATTGGGTATGCGCCAGTCTGATAATTTCTTTCATCCCGCATTAGATAAAGCACATCCTTTAGCGGAGCATGTTTTATATCGATTGAATAAATCTGATTTTATTTTTCCGTCGAACGAATAGCTCGCTTTTTCTCGGGAAGAGGAGGAACGGGCTTTTTATCATCAATAAGATGACGTATTGCTAAGATCGGATGATAAATTAACATTCGAGGCCCTGCCCAGCGCATGATCTGTTTCATCGTTTCTCGTTTGGCGGGTTGATAACAGTGAATTGGACATTGTTTACACGCCGGTTTATCTTCACCATAACGACATTTATCTAATCGGTTATAGGAATAATTGATTAATTGTTGATAATAATCTGAGTCAGCTTCAGGATGTGAATGAGCATAAAGGCGAACCATTTTTTGAATGGTTTTTTTCTCACGATTTATTCTTTTTCCTGACATACCTTTCTCTCTTAGTAATATGTTGCATTTATCATGCATCTTATCATCAAGCCGATAGAGACGCTAAAATATTATTTAATGCGTAATGATAAAAAATTTTGTCAAAAAGACTTTTCTTTTTTCTTAGAATATAATACTGTATTTATATACAGTTTATTTGCCTTTAAATGGTGAAACCAATGCGTGTGGAAATTTTATTTAATAAACAATCTAAGATAACCGACTCATTATTTCCGCTCTTAGAACACGAACTGAGAAAAAAGATCATTCCAGAATATCCAGATATGCAGTTTCGTATTGCCTTTAGTAGCATGAACTCGATTCAAGTCACAGGCATAAAAGATGAAACTAAGCATGAACACATAATGGAACTTATTCAAAGTGTTTGGGAAGATGATGGTTGGTTGCAAACAGACGATGAATAAAGTGCAGTAAAAATTTAGCAAATAAAGTAATTACGATTGTCAGAATGAATTGGCTTTTTACTTGTTTATATAAAAAGCCAATGACATAGAAAAGGAAATCGCTGGCAATCGGGTTTTAAAACTGTATATCTATCAATGATGACAAATCTTATTTTCACTCGTTGTAAATCCACCCTCTGCTGGAATAAATTTACCTTTCCTTTCTAAGAAATCAACTAATTCAGTCGCTGTCATATTTTCAGCTGAGCACGTATGAAAACGTGAGTCATTACCGAATTGTTTATGGATAGCATCAATTAGCGATGTTTTAGTAAATGCAGTCTCTGAAGAAAGGATCATTTGCAAAACTTCATGACCATGTATTGATGACATATTGAGTACCCTAAAAAATAAAAGATACATTAATTATGCATCTTTATGAGAGGGTATCTTTGTTTTTAATCATAAAAAGCGATGACATTATATCATCGCTTAAAAAGAGCCTTATTTTTCACTTCGTTGAAGTATTTTTTGCATTTCATCTTTAAGATGAAGTTTTTCTTTTTTTAGTTTGGCAACTTCGTCGTTATAACCAGCTCCGTTAGGACCTTCTAGTTTTGCAATTTCTTGATCGAGTCGATGATGTTTATCGTAGAGAGCTTCAAAGCGGGGATCACTATTTCTTAATTGAGAAACAAGGGCTTGTTGATCTGAGAACATATAACCTCCTATGAAAAGAAATTGGGTCTCTATTTCAGTATAATCATAGATTGGCTATCTGCATGGTAGAGCATCACAAATTTACATTTCATGAAAAAACGTGATTTTTCTTTTTAAAACATTCAGAATTATCCACTCATAGTACTATTTACTAAGATGTTAGCATTCAAGCACTAAAAATATTAGTATTCAGATAATGAGCAATAAAAACATCTGACTAATTTTGTTAACGGCGAAGTGTTCGCTGTAAATATGGAGAGAGTGATGAACAAAGTAATATTATCTTTAGTAGCGGCAATGTCTTTATCTGCGTGTGCACAAGCTACCGACAGTTTAGATAAAGTTGCACCTTATCCTAAGGCTCAAGAAAATCAAGTTCGTCATGTTATCGAGTTAGAGAAAAAAGATAATGAAAGCAATTACCAAGTTGAATTAATTATTGGTAAAGAACTTAAAGTAGATTGTAACCATCAGTGGTTTGGTGCGGATCTAGATGAAAAGAATTTAGAAGGTTGGGGTTATAGCTATTATGTTGTTGGCGATTTGAATGGCCCAATGTCAACAATGATGGGATGTGCTGACAATACGAAAAAAGATGCCTTTGTACAGGCAAATATGGGATCAGATGCCTTCATCCGTTATAACAGCAAATTACCAATTGTTGTTTACACACCAAAAGATGTTGATGTGAAATATCGTATTTGGTCTGCTGCTGAGACGACTCAAGATTCAGTTAAAAAATAACGACTAGCCTTATTTAGGACCGGTCATAGTGTACTAAAAAGCCCTTTGTTATTGAGACAAAGGGCTTTGTCGTTATTAAAACTAAATATTAGCGAATAACTAAAACTGACATTTTGGCATGGCGTACAATTGATGACGCTGTTGAGCCTAATAAATAAGAGGAAACATTAGGTCTATGTGACGCAATCGCAATCAAATCAGCATCAATATGGCGAGCATATTCTAAAATTTCATCTTTTGCGTTACCAACGCCAACATTACATATAATCTGCTCATCAGGAATTTTTGCATCTTTAATCATTTCTTGTAGCGCAACAAAAGCAAGACGAGTACGTTCTGACGAATCTTTGAATTTTTCAGGAATAGCAGCGAATTCGATACCAAAGAAAAGTTCAGCATTAGGAATAACGGTGAGGAAGTGGATCTCAGGTTTACCCACCTTTGCTATTTGTTCAATGTGAGCGATCAGTTCCTGAGAAAGTTCATCTTCTAAAATATCAATGGGAACTAGGATTTTCTTATACATTACAAACCTCACTTAGCGTTAGTTTAAAATATTTACCATTATCGCCTAATAGTAAAAAATAGCTGTGATCTGTGTTTTAAATAAGAGTGAGAATGATTATTTACTGCTTTACATTATTAAGCATTAAAAATTAAAAACAGTCTGAAATAATATTAACAATATAATGAAAAATAAGTTATATACCTTAACTTGTTGACAGAAAAGCACATTAATAATGTTGTATTAAAAATAAATTTCTTTTTTTCTCATTAAAAATAGAAAATGCATAAAAGAATGATTATCAATTATATTATTGTTCTGTATCTATAAGATTTTATTGATAAAAATAAGAGACATAAAGATTTAAATATGGCATATTAATAGGCAATGACATCTCAATATGATGTCTGGACAGCAATCTTAGTCCCTAAACTGGATTGTTATTCAGAGTCGTCCTTTATCCTCACCAATGAGTTATGGAACCTGAAATAACCTATGGAACTCTATTTATCTATGGCAATAGAGTAGGCTATTTAAAACCAAATAAGATTATTATTATGACACATAATCACATTGATGATATTGAGTTGGATCGGGCTGATAATAATCAGTCTGAAAAATTTAAGGCAGCTAAAAAAAGTACGTTAGTGAGTGTTTTTGTCAATATCGTTTTATCCATTTGGCAAATTACAGTGGGCTTTTTCTCACACTCTCAAGGTTTAATTGCTGATGGTATTCACTCGCTTTCTGATCTTATTGCTGACTTTGTTGTTTTAATTGCTAATAAAGGTAGTCAGAAACAACCTGATGCGGATCACCCTTATGGGCATTTTCGCTATGAAAATGCGGCATCACTTATCCTTGGAACTATTTTATTAATTGTTGGTTTGGGAATGGTATTTTCTGCCATTCATAAAATTTTAGATCCATCTACTATTCCTGAAGTTCATAGTGTTGCTTTATATGTGGCTTTACTTGCATTAGCGGCTAAAGAAGGATTATTTCGCTATATGCTTGCGGTTGCAAAAAAAGTGGACTCAAATATGTTAGTCGCGAATGCTTGGCATGCGCGTTCTGACGCAGCTTCGTCATTAGTTGTTGCAATTGGTATTATCGGAAGTTTGGCTGGATTTAAATTTTTTGACCCATTAGCAGCATTAATTGTCGGACTATTTGTCGGTCGTATGGGATGGCGTTTTACTTATCAAGCTCTGCAAGATTTAATGGACAGAGGGGCAGATGAAGAAACGCTAGAAGAGATTAAACAGATGCTGGTTTCAACACCGGGCGTGCAAGGCGTTCATGATTTAAAGACACGTCGTTCAGGTGATTATTTACTCGTAGATGTACACCTTGAAATCAAAGGTGATCTCACGGTCAGTGAAAGCCACGAGATTGTTGTAAATGCACGTAATAAGGTTTTGCAAAATAAACAGATCTTGAGTGTGATGGCGCACGTTGATCCCGCTTAAACTTATTTGAATACTTAATAAAAAAGGTAATGATGGATTTTCATTACCTTTTTTTGCACCTTAAAAAGCGCCATTTACCACTTTAGAAATTGACGCAGTTTTCTTTTACATTATTACTCAGTGCTGCAATTAGATTATCTACTGCACATTCAGCCATCGCATAGCGAGTCTCTTTTGTTGCAGAGCCAATATGTGGAACAGCGACGACGTTTTTCATCGTTAATAAAGGTGAAGATGAAGATAGAGGCTCTTTTTCAAAAACATCCAGTCCAGCGCCCGCGATCTCTTTTTGTTCTAATGCATTGATAAGCGCCAATTCGTCCACCACAGCTCCACGCCCTGCGTTAATTAAATAAGCATCAGGTTTCATCATCGAAAATTGTTTTTGCCCCATTAGATGATGCGTTTCTGGTGTTAATGGTAACGTGATACATACGAAATCAGATTGCTGTAATAAGGCTTCTAAAGAGCAATGCTTTGCAGAAAATTTATCGTTCACTTCTGTATATTCTGTCCGTGAGTGATAAAGAATATTCATATTAAAACCAAAGTGTGCACGTTGTGCCAAAGCCTTTCCTATTCGACCCATGCCAATAATACCCATGGTTTTATGATGAACATCAGTACCGTACCAATCAGGTGTGATACCTTTAACCCATAAACCTTGTTTAACATTATCAGCAAGTTCAGGGATACGTCTTGCTACGGCAAGGACTAATGCCATCATGGTATCTGCAACGGTGTCTGTTAATACGGTTGGAGTATGCATTAGTTTGATATTACGCTTGGTGAGGGCATTAACATCAACATTATCATAGCCAACAGATACCGTTGAAACGGCTTTTAAACGAGGCGCTAGGTTAATAAAGTTTTCATCGATATTGCCACCAGCACCTAGTAGTCCAGAAGCATTGGCGAGCGCGGAACGGAAATCATCAGATTCTAAAGAGAGCGTTTTAAATTGTTTGATATCAGCAAAATCAGATAGTTTTTTGTACAGTTTTTCGGGAAGATCTTGGTAGAGCAAGACAGTCGGTTTCATTATGTTCTCCATTCGATACTCGTCATACTTCAAGCCACAGCGTTGTTGGCTACGTAGTCACATACTATTGTATGCTCCTAGCGACTCATTCACTTGCCGCCTAGCTGTAACTTGAACTATTTAGAGTATCTATACAATAAAACACTTATTAAGTTGTAAGTATCTATACAATAAATCACTTATGAAGTTGTAAGTATCTATACAATAAAACACTTATTAAGTTGTAAGTATCTATACAATAAAACACTTATTAAGTTGTAAGTATCTATACAATAAAACACTTATTAAGTTGTAAGTATTTATACAATAAAGCACTTATTAAACAGTAAGCATTTTATTGAGAGTGTTCTTACTCCGCTTAAACATATTAGCGGGGATGTTAATAAGGTATGATAAAACGTATTGAATGTCAGTTTTATCATGTAATTAACTGATTGATTGAGATGTAACCGTTTACTTTGAATGGGTACTATTTTTAGTAGTGAAGAGGTGGGATGTATTACGTATTTTATTAACTTACTGTAATACAATTCTAAACTAAGATTTTTATAAAATTTAAGTGTGTGCGAAAAGCGTGTAAACGTTTACACTAAATGTCGGTTTGATCACGAAATGATTCTGTTGATCTTGCTAAACTCTGTGTCAGTGAACAGAAACCGTCTTGCGCTTTTCCTTTGAATTGAATCAAAAGAGGTGAATGTGGAAATATTAGTAACAGGTGGTATGGGATATATCGGTAGTCATACTTGCGTACAAATGATAGAAGCAGGCATGACACCGATTGTTTTAGATAACCTTAGCAACGCGAATGAAGAAGTCCTTAATCGTGTTGAAGCTCTAACAGGTAAACGCCCTCTGTTTTATAACGGTGATATTCGTGATGACCAGCTATTAGCATCAATCTTTGCTAAGCATTCTATTCAGTCTGTTATTCATTTTGCGGGATTGAAAGCGGTTGGTGAATCTGTTCAGAAACCAATTGAATATTATGACAACAATGTTAATGGCACATTGGTGCTAGTACGTTGTATGCGTGATGCGGGCGTAAAAAGCATTATTTTTAGCTCATCAGCAACAGTTTATGGTGATCCTCAAGCCGTTCCTATTACTGAAGATTCGCCAGTAGGGGGTACAACTAACCCTTACGGCACCAGTAAATATATGGTTGAGCGCATTTTATCTGACTTATTTGTTGCGGATGAAAGTTGGTCTATTAGTTTGCTACGTTACTTTAACCCAGTAGGGGCGCATCCATCAGGAACGATGGGGGAAGATCCTAAAGGTATTCCAAATAACTTAACCCCTTATATTTCTCAGGTGGCAATTGGTCGTCGTGAACAAGTGGCTGTTTTTGGTGATGATTACCCAACAAAAGACGGTACAGGTGTTCGTGATTATATCCATGTTATGGATCTGGCTGATGGTCATATAGCAGCATTAAATGCGTTAGGTAAAAAAGCGGGCTTACATATTTATAATCTGGGAACCGGTAACGGGACTAGTGTAATTGAAATGATTGAAGCATTTCGTAAAGCTAGTGGTAAACCTATCCCTTATCAATTACAAGCTCGTCGTCCGGGTGATATTGCAGAATGTTGGTCAAGCCCTGCAAAAGCAGAGAAAGATTTACATTGGAAAGCTATTCGTTCAATTGATGATATGGCAGCGGACGCTTGGCGTTGGCAGTTACAAAATCCAAATGGTTATTTGAAATAAGATTTAAAATATTCAGATAATCTTGAATAAATAAGAGAGAAGGTTATGTCGAAACTGATTTTTGATCCTGTTGAACATCCTCATCGTCGTTATAATCCGTTAACTGGTCAGTGGATTTTAGTTTCCCCACATAGAGCGAAACGACCTTGGAACGGCAAAGATGAAAAGCCTCAGATTGCGACACTTCCCTCTTATGATCCTCACTGCTATTTGTGTCCGAATAACACTCGTGTCTCTGGTGATAAAAATCCAGATTACACAGGAACGTATGTCTTTAATAATGACCACTCTGCATTGTTGCAAGACGAATATCATGTTGAACCTTCATCGAATCCTTTATTTCAAACTCAAGCCGTAAAAGGAATTAGTCGAGTCATCTGTTTCTCTCCTGATCATGGAAAAACCATTCCTGAATTACCCGTCAGTAGTTTACGTAAAATCGTTGATACTTGGGATAATCAAATAGAAGAACTCAGCAAAGAATATCTTTGGGTTCAAGTGTTTGAGAATAAAGGTGAAACGATGGGGTGCTCTCAACCTCATCCTCATGGACAAATTTGGGCGAGTGATTTCTTACCTAATGAATTAGCGCGAAAAGATACGCAATTAAAAGCTTATTTTGAAAAATATGGGCGCAATCTATTAATCGATTATGTTGATGCTGAATGTAAAGATACAAGTCGTACCGTAGTTGAAACAGAGCATTGGCTGGCGGTCGTACCTTATTGGGCTTCTTGGCCTTATGAAACGATGTTATTGCCTAAAACGCATATTCGCAGAATGAGTGAATTAAATAGTGCTCAGCGAGATGATCTTGCCATAGCAATGAAAAAATTAACAAGTCGTTATGATAATTTATTCCATTGTTCTTTCCCTTATTCCATGGGATGGCATTTTGCGCCTTCTTTTAAAGACAATAGAAATATCGATCACTGGCAATTACATGCGCTTTACTATCCGCCATTATTACGTTCAGCTACTGTGCGCAAATTTATGGTGGGATATGAAATGCTGGCGGAATCGCAAAGAGATCTAACGCCAGAACAAGCCGCGAATAATTTACGTCAATTAAGTGATATTCATTATAAAGAACAACGCTAATGGCTTTTAATACAGCGAAGATATTTTAATTAATCTGCTTTTTGCGCACGAAATAAATTAAACCAAACATCTCATTATTTACATAATGTTGTGGTGGGATTTTTATTACTTAATTTTAAGCTAAGGATTTATTATGCAGGCACTTATTAATAATGTGACTCGTTCATTTTCATCTATTTTTGGTTACGCACCTACACATTTTATTCAAGCGCCTGGTAGGGTAAATCTTATTGGTGAACACACTGATTATAATGATGGGTTTGTTTTACCTTGCGCCATTAATTATCAAATGGTCGTTGCCGCAGCAAAACGAGAAGATAACATTATTCGTGTCATTGCGGTTGATTACCAAAATGAAGTTGATGAATTTAACCTTGATAACAGTATTGAGTTTGTACCTAATAAAATGTGGGCTAACTATGTTCGAGGTGTTATTCATTTTCTACAAAAAGATAACTACTCTTTTCATGGTATGGATATCGCGATATCCGGAAATGTTCCTCAAGGTGCAGGGTTAAGTTCTTCTGCTGCATTAGAAGTTGCCATTGGTCAAACGCTTAAAACACTTTATCAATTACCTATTAGCCAAAAAGAGATTGCACTAAATGGTCAAAAAGCAGAAAACCAATTCGTTGGTTGTAACTGTGGCATTATGGATCAGCTTATTTCGGCTTGTGGTGAAGAAAATCATGCACTATTAATCGATTGTCGTTCATTAGAAACGTCAGCCGTAACGATGCCTGAAAATATGGTTGTGATGATTATCAATACCAATAAAAAGCGTGGTTTAGTGGATAGTGAGTACAACACCCGTCGCCAACAGTGTGAAGAAGCTGCTCATATTTTAAATGTGACTGCATTAAGAGATGCCACATTAGAGGATCTACTCGCTAAAAAAGCAGTAATGAGTGAAGTGGTTTATCGTCGGGCACGCCATGTTATTACTGAAAATAGCCGTACATTAGATGCAGCAGAAGCCTTACGCCGTGGTGATCTAACCACGTTAAGTCAGCTAATGATGCAATCACATCACTCTATGCGTGATGATTTTGAAATCACCGTTAAAGAGGTTGATTCATTAGTTGAAATCGTGAAATCAGTGATTGGTGATCGTGGTGGTGTGAGAATGACTGGTGGTGGATTTGGTGGTTGTGTCGTAGCATTAGTAACACCAGATTTAGTGGATAAAGTCGTTGACTCTGTTAAAGCACAATACGAAGCTAAAACAGGATTAAAAGAAACTATCTATGTCTGCTCTGCAAGCCAAGGAGCGGGCTATTCGGAGGCAAAATAATGGCGACTAATGAGCTTCGTTTTCTTGACCCTGAGCAAATGACAGCACAACCTGCATCAGATGGAAAACCTGCACAAATAGTGGTGCTTAAAAATCGTTTTGGTATGTCTATCTCTTTAATGGATATTGGCGCAACTTGGTTAACTTGTATTGTACCGGTTAATGGATATCGTCGAGATGTGTTATTAGGCTCTGCGGATATGAATGCCCATAAACAACAAACTGCGTATTTAGGTGCAACGGTTGGGCGTTTTGCTAATCGTATTGCAGGGGCTAAGTTTGTAGTCGAGGGGCAGGAATATAAAATTAGTGCGAATGAAGGTAAAAATACCTTACATGGTGGTAAGCAAAACTTTAGTCATCTTCGCTGGGGGATCACTGCACAATCCTCTCAATCTGTCACTTTTTCACTGATCTCTAATGATGGAGACCAAGGTTTTCCCGGTACGGTGAAGGTAAGTGTGACCTATACACTGACAGACAATAATGAAGTATGTATTAATTATCACGCGATGAGCGATAAAACAACGCCATTAAGCTTAACTAACCATGCTTATTTTAATCTTGCTGGCGAACATACTGAACGCACGGCACTTGAACATGATTTAAGAATTTGTGCGACTCATTATTTAAAAAATGGTGAAGGCAACATTCCTACGGGGGAGTTTGCAAGTGTAATAGGAACAGGGTTTGATTTTCGTAAATTAAAACGTATTGGTCTGGATTTTATGGTAGATGAGTGCCAAAAAGCCGCAAATGGCTACGATCATGCGTTTATTTTAGATAAGAAAGCGATTGAAGATAAAACCCCTGTCGCAACCGTTATTGCACCTGAAGGCGAGCTCAAAATGGATGTCTTTACAACCATGCCTTCTGTTCAGTTCTATACAGGCAACTTTTTGGTAGGAACAAGAGGAAAGAGTCGTCATTACGGTAATTACTCAGGATTGGCATTAGAAACACAATATTTCCCAGATGGCCCTAATCATCCAGAATGGCATGAAAATCAAGGTGTTTTACCTGCAAATACAGCGTGGAATAGCCAAACAATCTATAAGTTTTACTCGTAACAATAAAAGGAAAGTGTAAACGCTTTCCTTTTCACTATTTATTTGATCTTTTTACTTTTTAAATTTCACTTCTTCGCTGATAATCAGGCCACTTAAATTCTATTACTCCCTTTTTTCTTTGTTTGTAGATTAACGGCTCGTTATTTCTTAACCAGGAATAAAGGTGATCCATAAGGGGTGGATATGGCGACTATCAAAGATGTAGCAAAAGAAGCAGGAGTTTCTGTTGCTACTGTGTCTAGAGTCATTAATAACTCGCCGAAAGCAAGCCAAGCATCTATAGAAACCGTTAATGCAGCGATGCAAAAATTAGGCTATCGACCTAATGCGGCAGCAAGGGCTTTGGTTAGTCAGAGTACGCAAACCTTGGGTGTTTTAGTGCATGATGTTTCCGATCCCTTTTTTGGCACTCTTGTGAAAGCGGTTGATAACATTGCAAGACAATCAGGAAAACACATCTTGGTCTGTAATGGTTATCATGATGCTCAAGATGAACGCCAATCTATTGAGTTATTGATTAATAGTCGCTGTGATGGTCTTGTGATCCACTCAAAAGCACTCTCTGATGAAGAATTGCTAGCTTATGCTCATGAAGTTAAAAGCATGGTGTTGATTAACCGCTTTATTCCTGAAATTGCTGAACGTTGTGTCGCTTTAGATAATTATAAAGGGGCTTGGATGGCAACCGAGCATCTGATCCGTCAAGGTCATACCAAAATCGCTTATATTTCATCTACTCATCATATTGAAGATACAACTCAGCGTCTTGCTGGTTATAAAGCTGCATTGGAAGCCAATAATATCAAGTTACCTGAAAGTTATATCGAGTATGGTGAGCCCGAAGGAGAAGGGGGCGAAAAGGCAATGATGCATCTGCTAACCAAATCAATCGATTTTACAGCTGTAGTGACTTACAACGATTTTATGGCTGCGGGGGCTTTATCTGTTCTTGATGAAAATGAAATCCCTGTTCCTGAAAAAATTTCCGTTATTGGCTTTGATGACGTATTAATTGCACGCTATATTCACCCTCGTTTAACCACAGTGCGTTATCCTGTACAAATGATGGCAGAACAGGCAGCAGCACTGGCCATCAGGCTTTCTAAAGGTGAAATGCTCGAACAAAAACAACGTATTTTTTCGCCAACATTAGTTCAACGTAATTCTGTTTTTAATCTTAGCCACCTCTCTTAATCTTAATTACCTCATTTATTATTCAGCCAAGTTGATCCTCTTAATGAGCTTTATGAGATTAAGAGGTTATTCTTACTTGAGCTGTGTAATCGTTATCATTCTTTGGCTTTTTTTAACGATTATTTAGATATCTGAATTTTATTAAATAAAATAGCCATCGTGTTTTAGGCTTAAATATTGCTTTACTCGTCATGGTAATCGTTTGTTTTCCTATTTTATGATCCATTTACGTAACATAAGCGATAAATTTGTGAACAGAGTAACGGAAAAGGATTGTGAAAACGTTTACATTAAAATCCTATTCTCTCTATGGGTCTGAAAGGAAAATATTATGCATACAGAAGGTGTTGGGTTAAGCACAATAGATTATGCAATTTTTGCCCTCTATGTCGTGATCATTATTAGTCTAGGATTATGGGTTTCTCGTTCTAAGGATGGCGAGAAAAAAGGAACAAAGGATTATTTTCTTGCAGGTAAAACCCTTCCTTGGTGGGCAATTGGTTCTTCGCTTATTGCAGCTAATATTTCAGCAGAACAATTCATTGGTATGTCTGGTTCTGGTTTCTCCATTGGTCTTGCTATCGCATCTTATGAATGGATGGCAGCACTGACATTAATTATTGTTGCTAAATACTTTTTACCTGTCTTTATCGAAAAAGGTATTTATACCATTCCTGAATTTGTCGAGAATCGCTTTAAAAGTCGTAACTTAAAAACCATTCTTGCGGTGTTCTGGTTAGCGTTATTTATCTTTGTTAACTTAACATCGGTACTTTATTTAGGTTCATTGGCATTAGAAACCATCCTTGGTGTACCAATGATGTATGCCATTGTTGGTTTAGCATTATTTGCTGTTATCTATTCACTTTATGGTGGGCTATCTGCTGTTGCGTGGACAGACGTGGTACAAGTGTTCTTCCTTATTCTTGGTGGTCTGTTTACCACAGTATTAGCCGTCAGCTATATCGGTGGAGATGGTGGGATCATGGAAGGTTTGAGCAAAATGACACAAGCCGCGCCAGATCACTTTAAAATGATCTTAGAGAAAGATAACCCGCAATTTATGAACTTACCGGGTATCGCGGTGCTGATTGGTGGTTTATGGGTTGCTAATCTCTATTATTGGGGCTTTAACCAATACATTATCCAACGTGCTTTAGCCGCTAAATCTATCAATGAAGCACAAAAAGGGCTCGTGTTTGCTGCATTCTTAAAACTAATTGTGCCTGTTCTTGTCGTTGTGCCGGGTATTGCTGCATTTGTTATTACCACTAACCCTGAATTAATGGCAGGTTTAGGGACTATGGCACAAGAGCATATTCCAACGTTGTCACAAGCAGATAAAGCCTATCCTTGGTTGACTCAGTTCTTACCAGTAGGTGCAAAAGGTGTTGTTTTTGCTGCACTTGCCGCTGCAATTGTTTCATCTTTGGCATCTATGCTTAACTCTATCGCGACTATTTTCACGATGGATATCTATAAAGAATATATCGGACCAAAAGCTTCAGAAACACGCTTAGTGAATGTGGGGCGTATTAGTGCGGTTGTTGCTTTAATTATTGCTTGTTTTATTGCACCTTTATTAGGTGGTATCGATCAGGCATTCCAATATATTCAGGAATATACAGGCTTAGTGAGTCCGGGAATTTTAGCGGTATTCTTGTTAGGCTTATTCTGGAAAAAAACAAATGCAAAAGGTGCAATCATTGGTGTGGTTTTATCTATACCGTTCGCATTGTTCCTAAAATTAATGCCATTGGGTATGCCATTCCTTGATCAAATGATGTACACCTTTATGTTTACTACGGTTGTAATTGGTTTAGTTAGTTTAACTTCAACTAAAACAGATGACAGCATAGGGGCGATTGCATTAACAGATAAAACCTTTAAAACACAAAGCGGATTCAATATTGCTTCCTACGCCATAATGATCATCTTATGTGTGCTTTACGCCGTATTCTGGTAATAACAAGATTGTAATTTGTTAATTTTCTAAATCTAAAAATACCCTACAAAACGAGACAAAGCAGATGGTTATGCCATCTGCTTTTTTTGTGTCCAAGATCTGCTATTTCTGCACTTAATCGGAATGGCACTTATTTGCTTTGATACAGATTAAAAAAAAACACTAAATATGAAAAGAAAATCATTCTCATGATTATTTGATTAAGATAATATCAATCATTCTCATTATTATAAACGTTATAAATTCAGGGGATCTTTATGAACTTTAAAATGGGCGTATTAACAGCCTGTATTTTATCTGCCTCTTACCCGCTGTATGCACAAGAAAACAAAGAAGAAAAACTTGTTGTATCAGCATCAGGGTTTGCTCAACAAATTACAGATGCACCAGCAAGTATCACCGTGATCAGCAAAGAACAACTGGCGAAGAAACCCGTTCATGATTTAGCCGATGCAGTAAAAGGTGTTGAAGGCGTTAGCATTAATGGTAATGCCAATAAACAAGAAATCACGATGCGTGGTTTACCGGGTGAATACACACTTATTCTTGTTGATGGTCGTCGCCAAAATAGCCGTGAGTCACGTCCGAATGGGAGTGGTGGTTATGAAGGTGGTTTTATTCCACCAGCAGATGCGATTGAACGTATAGAAGTTATTCGTGGACCAATGTCATCTCTGTATGGTTCAGACGCAATGGGTGGTGTTATCAATATCATCACGAAACCAGTAACAAAAGAGTGGCACGGCTCTGTTGCACTTGGCGGTACACTGCAACACAACCGTGATGCCGGCGATTCTATTAATGGTGATTTTTATCTTTCAGGACCATTAATTGAAGATAAATTAGGCTTACAGCTTTACGGTAGTAGCTACTTACGCGCAGAAGATAAAATCACTTATGGTCAAGGTCGTAATGACAATAAAAATATTACGGCGAAATTGGCATTCACACCGACTGATAATCAAACCATTTTATTAGAAGCGGGTCGTAATACGTTACAGCGTACAACGACACCGGGTAAATCCATGAGTGAATTTACTATCCGTGGTGGAAAAGCGGATGAAAATAAAATGCTAGAAACTAATAATGACCGTAATCATTGGGCATTAACCTATAAAAATCAGTTTGATATTCTGCACTCAGAATTAAGTGTTTATCAAGAACAGACAAAACGTATTACCAAAACAGAAATGATTAATAAGGTGACAAAAGAGCGCGAGAAGTATTATGAAGATCGTCGCCCTGAAATCACTAATACTGTTTTTGATGCGAAATTTACCGCTTTCTTACCTGATAACGTGATGACTTTTGGTGGACAATATCAATATTCACGTTTAAAAGATGAATCATCTACGGGTTCTGGTATTAAACAATCCACTATTACAGCAGATCAAAAAGCGTTATTCCTTGAAGATGAATATAGCGTGACAGACAACCTCGCGTTAACTGGTGGGGTGCGTCTTGATGATCACGAATATTACGGTAATCACTGGAGTCCAAGAGCGTATGCTGTTTATCATTTAACGGATGAATTTACTTTAAAAGGCGGTGTGGCGAAAGCCTTTAAAGCACCAAGCTTACGTGAAATTAGCCCTGAATATGGTACTTCAACTGAAAAAGGCCGTGCAATTATGTACGGTAATCGTGATTTAAAACCTGAAACATCAGTCAGCCAAGAAATTGGTATTGGTTATGATAATGGGGATGGTGTTACCGCAAGTGTGACTTTCTTTAATACTGATTTTAAAGATAAATTAACGAACTATGACACTGGCGAAATAGATCCAATTACAGGTTTAAAACTGTATCAATACGATAATGTGGGCAAAGCAAACATTAAAGGGATTGAAACAGCGGTAGGATTCCCGATTGCTGAAAGCTGGCATGTCAATGCGAACTACACCTATATCGATTCAGAACGTAAAAGTGATGATGAAAAACTAGGTTCAGGCGAATCCTTAAAAGGTTATCCATTAGATTTAACACCAAAACATAGCGCTAATGCACGAGTTGACTGGCAGTTTGATGAAGCAACCAGTTTTTATGCCAATACGGCTTATACTGGGAAACAAATCTGGGCAGCTCAACGTAATGGTTACACAGGGGCACGTTATCGTAGTGGGTATACAACCTTTGATTTAGGGATGACCTACAACTTTAATAAAAATACCATGTTTAACTTTGCGGTATTAAATATTACAGATGAAACAGGGCCTGCTGTAAATGATAAAGGTGGTAACTGGGTTGTCGATGAAGGTCGTCGTTATTGGGCGAACATTAAATATAGCTTCTAATCGAGCCTTAATTAACATAAACCCCGTATTAAATATGGGGTTTATTTTTTATGGCTCTCTATTATTTTCATCTTAATGGTGCACTTTTTAAATTACCGACAGAGTATCTGATTTATGCGAATACTAATGTTATGTGGAATGATTATGTTATCTGCGGTTGCTCAAGCTAGGCCTAACCAAGAAGTTCCGGAAATTGAGTCTCAGGCTCACTCTTATTATCAAATTACAAATAAAGAAGTGGCATATGAAGGAAAACAATATCGCCTCTTTCTTGCTATTCCTAAAAACACCACTAAGACAGCGTTAATTTATAGTGTCGATGGAAATGCGCAGTTTCCGCTGATGATAAACGAAGCCATAAAGCAGAAAAATAAACCGCTACCTGCCATTATCAGTGTGGGATATGTAGGTGATAAAGCTTACTTTATTACAGAGAGAACGCATGACTACACACCAAGTGTAAAAGGTGAAGCATTTAGCCGAGGCGGAAATGCAGAGAATTTTTATCAATTTTTCTTAACGCAAGTAAGACCTTATGCGTTAGAGCAACTTGCCAAAGAACACGTTTCTATTACTCAGCAATCCTTGTTTGGTCACTCTTTTGGCGGTGTATTTACCCTCTATGTTCTATTCAATCATCCAGAAACATTTCAACGCTATATCGCAGCAAGTCCATCATTATGGTGGGGAAAAGGCGAATGGGTGAAAAAAGAGCAATGGCAATCTATTCCTAATGATATTTATATTGCAATAGCCTTAGGTGAAAAAGAAGAAACCCCAGATTTAAGTCGATTAAGTGAAGAGCAACAGAAAAATTACCAAGAGCGTAGTAGTTGGTTAACGCAACGTCAGCTATGCCAATATCTATCGGAAGCAGGAAAACAGTGTGAATTTTATCTGTTTGAAGGTAAAGGTCATGGAGGTTCAATTCCCGATGCAATTAATATTGCTTTAGAAAAAAGCATAGAATAAACAAAAGCATCTCTTTATTTTTAGCTATCCTATTGGCTAACGATAGGATAGTAATGAATATTTATTATTTTGGTTTTGTTTTATACGTATTTATTCGTAATTTTCTTAATAAAAAATACTTATCTTTTAATAAAAATAAATATCAGATTAGAGCTATTTCTTTTTGGTAGAAAAAGACGATAATCATGATTGATATAAATAAAATTGTTTTCTGGCATTAGATTTTATAATTTTATTTATCATCATTTAAACGCTATATTCGCGTCTCCTGAATTTAGGGACGCCATCCACTGTTTTCACCTTTGTTTCTTTTATCTTTCCTAGATAAAAGAACCGCCTCTATCAGGCATCGAGAAAACAGCGCATCATCAACCGTTTTGATTGTGGAGACGAGGGTAGTGAAACAGAACACTACTTTGGTACGCAAAGGCGACAGTACATTAGTACCTGTGGCTGGGTTAACGGTATTTGCTATCGCGTCAGGCTATTTAATGAGTTTAATTCCACTGTCTATGAGTAGTTTTGGAATGGATACGCTCTATGCCAGCTGGTTAGCAAGTATTTATTTTATTGGATTATTAATAGGTTCAGTCATGATAGAGCCTATTATTGCAAGAATAGGGCATCGTCTTTCTTTCGTTGTATTTTTATTATTGCTGGCAGTGACTGTTGGTGTATTGCCTTTAATGCCTTATTTATCAGCATGGATGGTTTTCCGTTTTATTGGTGGTATGGCGGTTGCAGGTATATTTGTTGTTGTCGAGTCATGGCTATTAATTGGCGATAATCCTAAAGAGCGAGCTAAACGCTTAGGTTTTTATATGACCTCGCTTTATGGTGGCACAACATTAGGACAATTGGCGATTGGTGCAATTGGTACACAAGGCGCTATCCCATTTATGGCGATATTAGTTTTATTATTAATCGCTGTATTACCGCCTCTGCTTTTTAAGCAAGGGCAGCCACAAGGGCACGATCATAAAAGTTTGTCACTTAAGCAGATGAGCCGATTAAATAAAGCAGCTCTAGTGGGCTGTATGGTGTCAGGTGTTGTGATGGGCAGTATTTATGGCATGATGCCATTAGCTTTAAATCAAGGGCAATTTACAACAGACCAAATAGGTGTGTTGATGGCAGCGATTATTTTAGGCGGTATGGTGGTTCAGCCTATTATTAGCAAATTGTCTGTGATGATAAGCAAAACACTGTTATTAGCGATGATGTGTTTAGTGGGCGTGTTTGCTATGGGACTGACATATCTTTCTAGCGATTATATGGTGCTTATTATTGCACTGGCGCTATTGGGAATGTCTTCTTTTGCACTTTATCCTATCGCTATTACATTGGCGTGTGATCATGTGAATGCGAGCTATATTGTCGCTATTACACAAGTAATGCTATTAAGTTATAGCATTGGTTCTGCTATCGGGCCTTTAGGGGCGGGTATGTTTATGGCGCAAGCCAATAACGGCATTATGAATTTCTTCTTTGTGGTGTTATTAGTGACGGCAATTTACATGCTTTTTGCAAGTTTACGTCGTAAAAGCCATATTGTGTTGAACTAAACCGTTTTCTCTTACTTGTTCTCTTTCTTATTCTCTTTCTCTTATTTATCAGCCGAGTTTACCGTAAAGGTGGCTCGGTTTTTTATATCTATTCTAAAAACGAATTAAGACTTCCCTTATATTTTTATGTTGTGCTTTATCAGTATAAACAGATAACGTCATTCCTTTCTTAAATAATGGATTTAACTTTTTCATGGAGAACATACAGTGAATATAATGAAAATTAGCGTTTTACTCTTACTCACTATGCCTTTTTCAAGTGCCCAAGCGATAACTTCAGAACAAAATAAAAAGCTGGTGGAGTACGCTACTGATTTACCAAGAGCCGTATTTTACGACTCTGATTATCGTAAAATAGATTACCCAATGGGAGATGTACCTGCTTATAAAGGGGTATGTAGTGATGTGATCATTCGTAGCTATCGTGGCATTGATATCGATTTACAAAAATTATTGCATGAAGATATTAAAGCAAATTTTTCAGCTTACCCAAGTAAACGGATGTGGGGATTAAATAAACCTGATACAAATATCGATCACCGCAGGGTTCCTAATTTAGAAGTCTTTTTCACACGCAAAGGAAAAGTAAAACCAATTACAAAAAATGCAGAAGATTATGTTCCAGGCGATATTGTTAGCTGGCGTTTAGATAATGGGCGACCTCATATTGGGATTGTCGTAAATAAGAAAAGCTGGGATAACCAACGCTATCTCGTTATGCATAATATCGGGTTTGGACAAGTCGCTGAAGACGTTTTATTTTCATGGAAAATAACCGGTCATTTTACCTACTAAATAGGTGAATGAAGAAAAATTGAAGCGTTTAGTCTTTTGCGGAAAATAAAATAGAAGTAACAGCAGTAAAATAAAACTGAAATTTAAACAATAAGTAAAATAATGCCCATACTGATTTTATCTAAAGTATGGGCATTATTTCTGGGGGAGAATATTTTCATCAGAAATATTCATAATTATTCCTCTAAGCCACCGAGTAACATACTAACGACAGCAGTAGAACAGATAAAAGAAAGGAAAAGGATAAAAAAAGAGCTACTGATCATAATGCCCTCCAAATTTATTGCTATTTTTAAATAAAAAACCTCACTAAACACAAGTTATTAATTCATTACCTTATATACTAGGTCATTTAAAAATAAAGTCAAACTAACGTATTATTTAATAATGATTTTTTGTTTTTTAATTTTATTTTTTATAAAAATAAATATATTGGATAGTATTAAATGATCAGGAGGGGCTTAACCCCTCTGATGTCTTACGCGGTGTGAGGCAAGATGGTGTGAGTTAATGGAGGCAAACCATAAGCCGCTCTTGCACGATCACAAGCTTCATTAGGAATACCATTTACCCAAGATTGTTGAAACTCACGACAAGGAGAAGGGCGTTGTTCGTAGATGGAACAGCTTACACATTCTCCCACTTCACCAATCAGTTTGTCACAACGTGGTTTTTTAGAGTTGGTTCCTTTCATGCAAGAGAGAAAAGGTGTTAACGGTTCTGTTAATTCATCAGGAACCACACCTCCACCACTTACCATTTCTGCCCAATAGAACGAAACTCTAAAATAGGCGCAACAAGCACCACAATGCATACAGGGATTATCCTGCATATAAATAAAATCGTTAGAATGTTTGCTCATACCAGATACCATTTTATCTGACGTTAAAGTGACAAAACGCACCTTTTAAGGGTGCGGTAGCTTAAGAGAGGCAAAAAAAAGACAGAGAAACGATGCTTCTCTTAGAGCAACCATTATGCGCCGAATGAAAAATATTTTTCAAGAGAAATGTTTCTGCATATAGAATATATTTATCACAAAACAGACTATTATTTTGGAAAATAAATACAGATAGACTATATGACTTAATGGTAAGCGGTGATGCTATTTTATCCTCTGTAAAAACCACAATATAAATAGTATTAAAAATAATCAAAAGATCAGATTTTAGATAAATAAAAGCCTTATCAAACTTGATAAGGCGATAATAAAAGAAGTGTAGATGAGATGCTGAAAAAACGAGCTGGCGATATCTACTAATAAGCTTTTCTAAAATGGTCCTTTAAAAATAAATAAGGCACCAGCACCAATCAAAAGAAAACCAATAAAGTGATTTAAAGTGAAATTTTCGCCTAAGTAAGTCACCGAAAAAATAGCAAAAATAGTTAATGTGATTACTTCTTGTATGGTTTTTAATTCTGCTGCACTGTAGTAATTATGACCAATCCGATTTGCGGGTACAGCAAAACAATATTCAACAAATGCAATCAACCAGCTTAAAATAATGACAACAATAAGAGGTTTATTGCCATATTTTAGATGGCCATACCAAGCAAATGTCATAAAAACGTTGGAAATAATGAGAAGAATAATGGGCGTAAATTTATAGAACATATTGGTGATACCACTGGTCGTTTTTAGGCAAAAATTTGCCAATAAGAATGGTATGAGATTACTGCAAAAAAAGTTGATTTTCTATTGCGATGATAAGAAAAAAATAGCCAAAATTAAAAGGGTAGTTTTTTTTCTCTATAAGAAATTTTGCAATTTTATCAACAAAAAACAAAGTTGAAGTAATAAACCTCTATTTTAAAAGCTATTGGCTTAGTTTTAATCTATTGATGTTGTGTTAAATAACATTTTTGCAATAAAAAAATAAGCAAAATAGATTTAAACAAAAAAGACATTAATAATATTTTCTTATTATTGCTCGATTGAAATTTAAATTTATCGAGTAAGATACGATATATCCTAAAATGATGTCGTTCGCACTAATAGATGTGATATTAGTTATTTTATACATTATGTTGAATATAAATTTTATTATAAATTCCTATAAGGAGTTCGCGTGAAGATAAGTTTATTTCTGATCTCTTGTAGCTTACTTACAGTTAGCTTTTTTTCTTCGGCACAAGGCAAATACGATCCATTGGCAAAATGTTATGAAGTGACAGCAAACGAGCCGAGAACAGCCGTACAAGCTTGTTTACTGGATGAACTAAAACTGACAGAACAGCAAATGAATGTCATTTATGACAAAAGTAAGAGCGATCTTGAAGATACTGATTCTGTTGCAGCCAAAAGTGCTATTGATGCATTAGCCAGTTCTCAACAGCATTTTATTCAATTTAGAAGCGCTGAATGTCAACGACAATCCGCATTATTAATGGGCGGATCGGGGGCTGGAGATGTTTTACTCGCATGCGAAATAAAATTAAATCAATGGAGAGCAAAAATTTTATTGAATAATTAATTGGCGAATAATAGAGAAAAACCCAAAAGCAATTAACTTATCTTTTGGGTTTAATTTAGGAGTCAATGATTGACTCTGACTGTTAGTTATTTTGTTATCGTTTTAACGTTATTTTATCTTGAATTAGCAATCTTCAATAATAAGATAAGCCGCATGAACAGGGCCATGAACCCCCCATACTTTAATCAATTCAATATCAGCGGTAGAACTTGCACCACCGATTAAATTGATACAAGACGGCATTCTTACGCCTTCTTGCGCCATTTTATGTAAACGTTCAGCAATTTGAGCCACTCGAGGCAAGATATCGCTTTTACGCAGGATAACAATTGAGGTTTCCGGTAATAAACTAACGGCACGCCCTTTTTCTGGAGACGAAAATAAAACAATCCCACCAGATTCCGTTAAGCCTGCTTCAGCATAAACAATCCCGATTTGCGAGCGTTCAGCATGAACAATGTTTTCACGTCCAAGGGCTGGATCCCAAATATAGGTTTCGTATTTTTCGCTAACTGCTTTTGTGACTCCTAGTGCATCTAAACGCTCATCACCACTGATTACCACCGAACCTTTACAATCATAACTTTCACAGAGTTCAATTAGGCTATTAATAACTTCATCAGGTTTGCTAACAACACATTTCACCATTTGAGTCTGTGCAAAGTCAGTAAACTCTTTGCATAGTTCATCTTGGGTTAAATTAGTTAAGCGAGTTTTCGCTAAATCATTAATCGGCGTAGGTTGTGGCTGTGGCTTATGCGCAATAGGACGCCCTAATTTTTCAGCAATAGTTTGCAGAAATTCATTACGGTTTTGTTCGTTTAACATATTATTTTTTTCCTTCTGCTTTATGGCGTTTAAACCAACTACGGAAGCTATAACCATCTGGTTTAGGGAGATCACGCGATTCCATCCAATCATTCAGAACACTGATTTTGATTGGTGTAGAGCCATTTTTGATCATTAATCCCGCCATTTTCGCGCCGACATTCATACCCACTTTCCAAAGAGCAGGGTGTGAATTGAGATAGTTAAACATACCAGTGACTCGACGCTCTGCTTTCGGTGTTAAACCGGTTTCAGCCATCACTCGACGATGTTTTAAAATCAACTGAGCTAAAGGAATTTTGACTGGGCAAACCACATTACAAGCATTACATAATGAGCATGCATAAGGGAGATCGTGGAAATCTTTATAACCCCCTAATAGTGGAGAAATTACTGCTCCAATTGGACCTGGATAAATTGAGCCATAAGCATGGCCACCAATATTACGATAAGCAGGACATGTATTTAGGCAAGCACCACAACGAATACAACGCAAAATATCTTTAAATTGTGAGCCTAAAATTTCAGAACGCCCATTATCCACAATCACTAAATGGAACTCTTCAGGGCCATCAACATTGCCTGCTTCACGAGGCCCTGTCACCCAAGTGTTATAACTGGTTAAACGTGAGCCAACGGCACTACGACATAACATGGTTATCAGTGGATCGACTTCTTCAAAAGTAGGAGCCACACGTTCCATACCCATAACGGCTATATGGGTTTTAGGTAATGTTGTGGTCATCCTTGCATTACCTTCATTAGTGACTAAACAGACAGTGCCTGTTTCAGCTACGGCAAAGTTACAGCCGGTGACACCAATATCAGCAGAAAGGAAATCTTGTCTTATGCGTTGTCTAATGAAAAGTGTCATATCTTCAGGCGTTTCACTGCCTTCATAATTGAGTTTTTCATTTAACACTTTGCGAATTTGATAACGGTCTTTGTGGATCGCTGGAACCACAATATGAGATGGTGGATCGTTATCTAATTGAAGAATATATTCGCCGAGGTCAGTTTCGATGATCTCAATGCCTTCATTTTGTAAGGCTTTATTCATCCCAATTTCTTCGGTGACCATGGATTTAGATTTTACAATCTTCTTCGCGTTTTTCTTTTTGGCAACTTCACAAATATAACGAGAGGCATCTTCTGCTGTTTTTGCAAAATAAACATGGCCTCCATTTTCAGTCACTTTTTCAGACAATTGATAGAGATAAGCATCTAAGTTTTCAAGAACATGGTTACGGATTTGTTCAGCGCGATCACGCCACTCTTCCCAATTACCCAGCTCCTTCACCATAATTTGACGGTTAGCCCCAATACGTTCTTGCGCCATAACAACCGCATTACGCATGATCGTGTCTTTCATTTCATGTTCTAGACGAGGTCTGAAATCTATATCACTGGTTTTGATAGACATAAGCAGGCTCCCTTATTGGCTCATTAAAACTTGTGCAATATGCAACACTTTTACAGGACGCTTTTCACGACTTAAACGACCTTGAATGTTGATCAAGCAGCTTGTATCGGCACCAATGACATAATCAGGGCTCACATCCATAATATGTTTTACTTTTTCAGTCACCATTTCGCCTGAAATTTCAGACATCTTCACGGAGAAGGTACCCCCAAAGCCGCAGCAGGTTTCTGAATTTGCAAAAGGCAACATTTCAAGACCTTCAACATGTTTTAGCAGCGTTAAAGGCTCACTTACGACACCTAACTTTCTGGTTAAACTGCATGATGGATGATAAACCGCTTTACCCGGAAGGCGAGCGCCTACATCAACAACACCAAGGGTGTTAACAATAAAGCTGGTTAAATCAATAAGACGATTGGCGACACCTTGTGCCCGTAATGCCCATTGAGGTTCATCCGCAAGATAAGTTGGATAACCTTTAATGGCATAAGTACAAGAGCCTGCGGGTGAAATAATGGGATAGTCGTTCACTTCCAATGTTTCAATTAACGATTTCATGGCAGGTTTTGCGTTATTTACATAACCGCTATTAAGCGCTGGCTGACCACAGCAACCTTGGCGTTCTTGAAATAAGACTTCACAGCCTAATTTTTCAAGTAACAAGACGGTGTCTCGAGCTGAATCTGCTTTCAGAACATCACCAAGACAGGTCGCATAAAAATTAACTTTCATTAATCGAACTCCAAAACATCGCTCAGATGTTGTCATTTTTACTAAAGATAAAATTCTTTTATTGCTTCGTTATAAGAGGAGAAGGGAGTGGAGTAAACACGCTCCCTTTTCCTTATTAATTAGTTCATTAGGTGATAAATAATGCCGATTTTTGCCCCAAGAATAACGATGTAGGCGATACAGTATTTTAAAGTTTCACGCATAATGGCACTGCTTTGGCCATCCATTTTTGTTGCAGAGACGGCAATGGCGATACTTTGCGGTGAAATCATTTTACCGCCCGTTGCACCTGAGGTATTGGCAGCCGCCAGAATGAATGGATCAATATTAAGTTTAGCTGCTGCACTGGTTTGTAACTTGCCAAACAGCACGTTAGAGTTGGTGTCGCTACCTGTTACAAAGGTTCCTAATGCACCGATCACCGGAGCAATAAAGATAAATCCTGCACCCGTGAAATCGACTAAGGTTTCAGCGATACTGCCAATCATGCCACTGAAATCCATAACCGTTGCCATCGCTACGATCGCCGTGATGGCAATAATGGAATTTTTCAGTTGGATAGTGGTTTTAACCAGAACAGAGATAAGTGTTGAAACACTTGCACCTTGAATGGTGCCACCCACAAAGCTTGCTAGAATAATCAATACACCCGGAGTACTTAACCAAGCAATAGTTTGATATTCCGTTTGTGTTTCACTTAATACAAATGGGATCTTTGTGGAAATCGCGCCCGCCATACTTTGGATCGCAGGGAATAAAGGTGAGCACGCTAAGATAAAGATAAAGGTAAATAGATAAATAGAACTCGCTACTAACAACTCTTTCCCAGTGTGCTTTTTGACATTTTTTTGTTTGTCACCACTGTTTTTCATGCGTTTAGCAAGGAAAATCACCACAATTAAGCTGACTAAACTACCTGCAAACGCTGGTAATTCAGCACCTAAATTAGCAGCAACGATATATTGAGGGATTAGTGTACTGATACCACACATTAAGGTAATAAATCCGACACCTTTAATCGCTTTAATTCCGCCACCCGCAATGGCAACAATAACGAAAGGCAACAGGATATTGAATAATCCCAACTGAATAATAATGGTTTTACTCAGTACTAATACATCAAGCCCTGTGTTTTGAGCCAAAATAGAAACTGGAATACCCACAGCACCAAAAGCAGTAGGAACAGTATTGGCAACTAAAGAGGCAACGGCGGCTTTAAAAGGATCAAATCCAAGCGCAATTAAAATACCGATAGGAATGGCAACCGCAGTACCATAACCCGCAACCGCTTCAAGAAAGCCACCAAAACACCATGAGATAAGTAGAACTTGCACTCGCTTATCATCACTAATGCCAGCCAGTACATCTTTGAGTACATCCATGCCACCTGTTTTTAGCATTAGGTTATAACTATAAATAGCAGCAAGAATAACAATGATTATCGGCCACAATCCTTTAACTGCACCATAAAGGACAGAGACCGAAGCAAATTGAATGGTGTTGTTCCAATGGAAAATAGCAAGTGCAACAGTTATCACTAAAGACACAAGCACTGCATGGTGAACGGCTGATTTCATTTTTAAGATCATAAAAATCAAAACCGCTAAAGGCACAATGCCTAATAAGAATGATAGATAGTCTGACATGATTATTTTTATCCTTAAGTTTGCAATTTTTATCGTTTATAACTGCGTTGGCAAACCTATAAGTTGGTCATTATATAATTGTGTAGGGTACTAGGTTTTATTAATGCTCTACTTTGCTGAAACGATAAATCATAAATAAAAAAAGATAGTTACTAACCTAAACAATGAAAAATATCATCACTTAGGAAATTGTCAGGTTAGATTAGTTGGCTATTGTAGGGAATATTTATTGAGATGTAATAGAATAAAATCAATTGTGTGACAAATATAAAAAAATTCCTTTTTTCTCATTATTTGCTTGTTAATTGTCGTGTTTTTTGATGTTCATCAATGTAATTGGATTGCTAATGTTGTTATCAGATTGGTTTTTGATGAAAAAAAGAGCGATATTAATGGTTTTAGCTATGTAATAAAAAAATGAACGTAAGTCTAAAATGCCATTTTTGATGATAAAAATGGCTATCAATGTCTAAAATAAACATAAGATAATCTAATTAGTTTTTTTTCGTACTCATTCTATTAACAAACAGACTGAAAATTTTTTATTTTAATATTTAATTATTCTAAATTTAATCTTTTAAATTATTTAAACTTTTTATTGTTTTACTTTTATAATATCTTTTTCTTGTTTTCTTATGTTTAATTAGATTTTTTCTTTAATGTTTTTTTATTTGGTTTTATTTTTTGTTTTTATATTGATCTTTAATTTGTTTTTTCCTTTTTTTTATTTGTTACTTGTTTGTTTGAGCGAAAAAATATTATTTTCTCTATTTTTTCTAATATGTTTTAAATATTATAAAAATATAATTAATTATTATTGGTTTATTTTTTCTTTTTAATTTAATCATTTTAATTATACAAAATTAATATTTTTATATTAACTGTTTAAACAAATAACAAGATGATTTTATCATCAATGATTGACTTCTTTTTACTTCTAGGATCGTGCAATTGCTAGGTTTTTCGCTAATGTTAATTGTAATACAAATCAGCTAGATAATGAAAATATAATGAGTGAGATAAATAGTAAATGAGAATAGTTCTTTCTAACTTTATGTAACTAAAGGTATAGGTAAAGTGATCTTGATCGTATCGGTAAAAGTGAAAATCTTATTTTTGTTCTTTTTTACACATCAGAAAGTATGAAATAAATTATTTCTAATAATAGAAAAATATTTATTTAAGGATATTTTTTGTTTTTTTTAAAGTGTTTAAGTTGATTGTTATAGAACAAAGATAGGAAGTGAAATATTTTTGAAGTTGCAGCCTCATTTTTCGATGAGGTATTAATTTCACCTTGATAATTGTCATACAAATATAGAAGGGAAAATAGGTGACTAAAAAGTGAGTTTGTCGATAATTATTTTTGTTTTAACTACGTAATAATCTCTAGCGAAATGTTTTCTTTAGCGAGTGAGTGTATTGCTGTCTGTTTTAAGCTCTATAATCTTATCTCACAATAAGTGATATTACCCTGAGATTATTATGGGAACATAAATAGTGAAAAGATTATTTTCGTCATTAAATAGCCCTGTTTTGATAACGGAAATCAGCGATTATGTTAGCAATGTTTTAGGATTTAACATTTGACGCTGTCCATTACCTCTGAAATAAATTGGCAAATACAAACAGTTTGTCTGATATTGGTAAAATTGTTTACATTTTATTACCAGCGTTGTTGCAGATAAAAAAAAGAACCAAAGTGTGAGCTAGGTTCCTTTTTTTAGCCAGCTGGCGTTATTTTTAAGACCACTCTTTTATCTTATCGAGTGGCCTTGATATATAAGTTAATGCAAAAGTGAATTAGGGGCGACTGAGTTGGAAGTAATTCACTAATTTATTCAGATTAAGCGCTTGTTCATTAAGTGAGCTTGCAGCGGCTACGGATTCTTCTACTAATCCCGCATTCTGTTGAGTTGTTGAATCAAGCTGACTTATAGCATTATTGATTTGCGATATACCATCGCTTTGCTCATTACTTGCTTGCCCAATTTCTCGTAATAATGCGCTAATTTCTTCAACATCCGTGATCATTTTTTGAATTTGTGAGCCAGCTTGCTCAACTAATTCCATTCCTTCTTGTGTTTGAGTTGATGAATTATCGATAAGAGTGCGTATATCATTAGCGGAGTCTGCACTTTTTTGTGCTAATAGTCTGACTTCACCAGCAACAACAGCAAAACCTTTACCGTGTTCACCTGCTCTAGCGGCTTCAACCGCAGCATTTAGTGCAAGAATATTTGTTTGGAAAGCAATGGCATCAATTAAGTTAATGATATCTGTCATTTGAGATGATGAGCTATTAATTGCTCGCATTTTTTCAGTTAACTGAAGCATCATTTCGCCATTATGGTGTACGGCAATCTCAGTTTTTTCAGCAACATTAATCGCATCATGTGTATGATCTGCCGTGTTTTTAACAGTCGAGGTCATTTGCTCCATTGAGCTTGCGGTTTCTTCTACTGATGTTGCTTGTTCTTCTGTTCTTGCCGCTAAGTTTTGGCTACCAGCAGTAATTTGCTCTGCTGCTGACGAAATATTTTCAGCGCCATTTTGTACATTTTGCACAACATCTAATAGATGCATTTTCATTTCTGCAAGGGCTTGTAATAATATCCCCGCTTCATCATGATAATCAGTATTCACTTCTTGTGTTAAATCCCCATTTGCAATGGCTTTTGCAAAGTTGATTGCTTTCTCTAATGGGAGAGTAATACCTTTAGTAATAAACCACCCCAAAATACTGCCGACAACAATACTGACAAGTGTTAATAATACTAAAAATATCCTTTTTTCAATAAAATCACGTTCAACAGCGTCGCCTGCTTCTTCCATCTTTTGATTTTGTAATTCGATAAATTCTAATATTTTATCGCGATACTTTAATTGAATAGCGGAAGTTTTTGTGATCAATTCATTGACTGCGGCGTGTCTGTTATTTTCATTAAATGCCTTCACCACAAAGTTTTGAGAGGTTATATATTGCTGACGAATATCATAAACCTCAGCTAAGATTTTTTTTGACTCAGCATCGTGTGTGGTTTCGTCTAATTCTTTCAGCAATTGTGCAACTTTAGCGGTGATCTCTGCTTTTTTGCTCTCTTGCTCAGCCGCTAGACTTCCTTGCTCATCAAGCATAGTGAGTTGCTGGAATATAATAAACTCATTGAAATTATTGATCAGTAAATTGGCTCTGACTGTGGCTGGATAGATATCATCAACAACATCATGAATATCTTGATTCGCACTGTTTAAACCCATTAATGCGAAACTGGAACCCAACATAATTAACATCACAAAAGTTGTAAATGCGATAGTTAACTTTGTACGAATTTTAAAGTTTTTAAAGAACATGCTTAACCCTGGATAAATAATAATTAATAAGTATTGGTAACTTATTTAAGAACAAACAGTATCGGTTAGCAGTGACAGAACTTTAGTCATTAAACTAAATAAAGGGAGATAAAAAGGCTTGCATTGATTTTTAACACACTATTTTTATTGTGAAAAAGAGATCTCCTCCCTTTTTTTATCTAAATGTGCTTAGTATTTAAGTTTCATTAAACTTTATAAACTTAGACAGAAAGTAATGAAAAATTAAAGAGATCCTTTATTTTCCGTTAACAATTGTTTGTTCGATTTTAATATTTGTTAATTAATTTTGAGGTGTTTAGAAGGTAGAATAAAGGTGGAGAGATTATAAGAGTGGCTAAATGTACGCTATCTAAGACTCGCTCACCTCTGAAATACTTTTGGTTATGATAGACTGGATGACTTAAAACAGGTGAGTTTATGGTTAATGTTAGATGTATTTTAACACCCTATATTTCTTATACTTAATCGACTTAAAGGTAACGCTGTATGCGCAGTGTATTTATATTTTTGAGCATATTTATTTTAGGATTTAGTCATATGGCGTATTCCGATCAAACCCTTGTCTTTATAAGACATGGTGAAAAACCTGATAATGATAGTGGGCAGTTGACCTGTAAAGGATTAAATAGAGCATTAGCCCTGCCTGATGTGCTTATAAATCAATTTGGCAAACCTGATGCATTATTTGCAGCCGCACCTAAACAAAGTAAATTAGGTAATTCATTACGTTCACTTCAAACGATTTCGCCTCTCGCCATTAAAACCTCATTGCCTATTCATCTTCAATATCATGCTAAAGAGATAAAAGAATTACGCGAAGATCTGCTCAGTCAGCAATATGAAAATTCAGTTATTTTTATTGCATGGGAGCACGACAACTTAGTCAAAGTTGCACGAGATATCATGAAACAAGAGGGGGGAGATCCTAAGTTAATCCCTAAATGGAAAAGTAGTGATTTCGATAGTATCTATATCTTAAAGATTATCCGAGAGGGCGATAAGAAAAGCGTCATATTTGAACAAAGGCAACAAGGGTTAGATAGCGTATCGGAAGTTTGCCCTAATTAATGGGTATCTTATCTAACACTAAAAAAACAAAATATTTAAATAGAGTTATATAAGATAGATTTAGAACACTCTATTTTTACACACAAATTTAATGCTATTTGAAGCAATGCGGGAAAGATATGCAAAATGAAGTTATACGCTCAGTAGAGCACGAGATCAAAGTACACCTTGTAAACTCATTTACTCGAAATAATAAAGGTGGCAATCCTGCTGGCGTGGTACTTAATCCCCCTCAATTAAGTGATGAACAGAAAATTGCTATTGCTAAAGAAGTCGGCTTTTCTGAAACGGCATTTGTTTATCAAAGTGAAGAGACTGATTTTAAAGTTGATTTTTTTACTCCCGAAGGAGAAGTTGATTTCTGTGGTCATGCTACATTAGCCGTCTTTTTCACTTTATCTTCACTCAACTTATTGGCTTCTGGTCATTACACACAAAAAACAAAAGCAGGTATTTTAAGCGTAGCGATTGATACTGAAAATGTTGTTATGGAGCAAACACTACCTGTTTCACGACAAGCTCCAAGTGTTGACGCTGTGGCAGTTGCGCTGGGGATAAATCGTGAAGTTATCTTAGAAACAGGCTTACCCATTGAGATATTTTCAACGGGATTATCCGATATTTTGATCCCTGTGCAATTGGGGAAATTAGATACGTTAAAACCTAATTTTGATGCAATAGCAAATCTAAGTCGTGAATTTAATACTATCGGTTTTCATGTTTTTGAGCTTAGCCAAGATAAAGAAATTACTGCTCATTGTCGCAACTTTGCGCCTTTATATGGTATCAATGAAGAGTCTGCTACAGGGAGTTCTAGTGGCGCTTTAGGCTGTTATCTTGTTAAGCATGTTTTCCCTCATAAAACACATTTTCTATTAGAGCAAGGGCGTGCAATGCAATGCTCCTCTCTTATTCACGTTATTATTGATTCAACGGAAAAGACGATTAGTCGAGTGAGAGTGGGCGGAAAAGCGACAACGATAGGCTCGAAGATTATTACTCTTTAAATAGCTTGCGGTATTTTATATCAAGTTATTCTTAATAGGCTCTAGTGTAAAAGCTAGAGCCTTAATATTTAAAAATAGTATTTATTAACTCGTTATCTTTATTGATATCAAAAAATTGTATATCAGCGTAAAAAATTGCAAGTTATCTGTTTTAACGTTGACCATAAAGTTAACTCCAAGGTTTATAGTTTATATAAACCAGAGAATGGAGGTGCGTATGGGATTTTTACAATATCTATTTGGTAACCGATTCGGCGGTGGTAAACATGGAAATTCCCACGGCAATAATAATGAGAACAAACATGGTAGCTATAATAAAGGAGGTGGACATCATGGTGGGGGGAGTAATAAACATGGAGGAGGTAATCGGGATTATGCCAATGTACCTCGTGGGCAAGAGGAGTTAAATAGCCCCAATAATAATGAAGTAAATCAATCTCAATACTATGCTAAATATTGCACTTTCTGTGGGGCGGGACAAAAGTCTGATGCATTATTTTGTAGTCAGTGTGGTGAAAGGCAAGTGTAATGAGTTTAATCAAGATAAAGAGGTTACTGTTGATTGAACAACGAACAGTCCATACAAATTAAAGCGGTTTGTATCGAGGCGGATACAAACCGCTTAATTATAGATAAAGATACGATAAAAAATTAATACATATATTTAATACCAAATACTGCCTGTGTATCGCTATAGCCAGAATCCCCGATCTGTTGAGAGACATTTCCCCATAAATTTAGGTTTTTATTAATCTGACCTTCAATACCAATTTTCACTTCCCCGACATTACGGTTTCCGGTGACGTTAAACTGTTTACCATCCATTTTCACGCCATATTGTTTACTGTTATAAATCCAGTTTGCTTCTACAAAAGGCTCGAAGTTACGATCTTTACCTTCATCGATAGCATTATGACCATATAGGTAAGCCCTTAATCCCAAACGTGTGCGGATATTATTTTCTCCGCTACTACTTACTTGGGTTCCATTAACTTCAGTATGATCATTGGTTTTTACACCCTGCCAAGTGATCTGAGCTTTAGGCTGTAAATAGAAAGTATTGACCATATCATTGGTGGTGGTGTATTCCCCTATCTTAATGGTATAGCCAGATTCAACAGAAGCCGTGATACCTCGTGATTTATATTTCTCGGTAGCAAGCTGATGGCCGTTAACCTCATGATCAAACCAGTTATAAAGTGCCCATGTATCAACATATAATCCTGATTTATCTACCTCATTTGCATACCAAGTACCGTAAAGTCCTACACTGTAACCACTTGTATTACCTTTAGAATCATAGCCACTATAGTGATTTTTAGTTTTACTATTTTGGTGAGCGTATCCTGCCATCACACCTACATGATATCGATTAAACCCGTCGGTTGACCACTCGGCGACATCACCGCCAAGTTGGACAACATAACGGTTATCCCGTGTTTTTAATTGCCCTTGCGACACTTGAGAACGACCAAAGCCACCAACATTGCGTAACCATATTGAAGTCACTTTAGTTTCGCCTGTTAAGACATCGGTATATTGCGTTTCTCCAAGGCGATCATGGAGTCGCAGATCAAACAGATTATTGGCAGCTTGCATATTATTAATATAACTACCGATTTCAGGTCTTGTGATCGGTGTAACAGGTGGCTCCGGCTTAACAGGGTCTACCGGATCGACGGGGTCAACAGGGTCAACTGGGTCAACGGGGTCAACAGGGTCTACCGGATCGACTGGGTCTACCGGGTCGACAGGGTCAACAGGGTCGACAGGGTCAACAGGGTCAACAGGATCGACGGGGTCAACAGGATCGACGGGGTCAACAGGATCCACAGGGTCTACTGGGTCTACTGGGTCAACGGGGTCAACAGGATCGACGGGGTCAACAGGGTCAACAGGGTCTACTGGATCGACAGGGTCAACAGGGTCTACAGGGTCTACAGGGTCAACAGGGTCTACTGGGTCAACAGGGTCGACAGGGTCTACAGGGTCAACGGGGTCTACAGGGTCTACTGGGTCAACAGGGTCTACAGGGTCAACTGGGTCAACTGGGTCGACAGGGTCGACAGGATCAACGGGGTCGACGGGGTCAACAGGGTCGACGGGGTCGACAGGGTCAACAGGGCCGACAGGGTCAACGGGATCGACAGGGTCAACAGGGTCGACAGGGTCAACAGGGTCGACAGGGTCAACGGGGTCGACAGGGTCGACAGGATCAACCGGGTCAACGGGTGGTTCCACATATAAACTAGTTAAATACCAGTTTTTATAATCTGTTCCCGAAATATAACCACCACGCAGTAGGGTGTAATCATAGGCACCGGCAACAATACGGCCACTTTGTTTAAATTCCCCAAGAGAATTGCCAGATACGGTAATTAACTCAATGCCTTTCTCTGTTTGAGCTCCTTTACCATTAAGGTTGTTTACATAAACAGTGGTGTTACCTGAGCTATTGCCATCAATGATTAACTTATCTGTTTTTGAATTATCATCACCCAGTTCCGTATTGAAAAATAGAGAACCATTATTTGATTGATAATTATTAAGAATATTTAAATGTGTTTGTGTTTGACTATCCCTTGAAAGCTTGACTATTCCCCGGTTATCTAACGAGGAAACAGTTTGACTAAATCCATCGAGATCAAGGTAGCTTCGATTTTTAATATCGACACTTTTTCCAAATGAATTTTGATTGCCTGCTTTTAGTGTTCCATCGTTAATAACAACAATGCCACTATGCTGGCTGTTATTGCCAGCTAATGTGATGGTATTGGTATTATTTTTTACGATATTGATGGTATTAAGAAGGTTAGATGAAAAATCATTATCATTTTGGTAATTGAAAACTAACCCAGCTTTTAGTGGAAACTTATTGCTATCAAATTGGTATGTATTATTTCCAGTAAAACCTTCTATATTTGTGACTTGCAATTCACCCGATAAACCTCCATTACCATGAAAAATAACCGTATCATAAAATTGGCTGTCTTTATTTAAGGTGATTTTATTGGTGGTAATATTTCCCCCTGCAAGCAGGTTGATAACGCTTTCTCCAGAATTACGTGGAAAAAGTGACATTCTACCAAGAGTTATTTCTTCAGCAGAGACTGAACCTCCATTTGCAATGATAATTTCATGACTGACGTTATCGCCTAAAATAAGGTTTTCTTGTGCTACGATTTTAGATTGATTTCCGGTAACAACAACGACTGGATGTGGTTTTTCTTGCGCTAAGGGATCAATATATCTTGATTCGCCTGTTCCTAGGGTAATATTTTTAGCTTTTATTTCAGCGCTATCTTCTACTCTTAATAAACTTAGTAGATTGCCCCCTGTTGTAAAATATTCACTTACATCAATTGATGAACCTTGACCTGATAACAATAGGCTCATTGTGGATTTCATGCTTGACATTGTATGAACACCAGCATAAAAGTTTTTAGCTTTAACTTGACCACCCGATAAAATATTAAGCTCACTAGGAGCATCCGGGTGGGCATTGCCCATATTTTTGGCAAAATAAAAATCTTCTTTAACGTTTAACAACCCTTTATTTGTGATATTTACAACTGTTTTTATTAAGGCATCGTCATTGTTAATGTCCATATCATGAATGGTGACATTCCCTGCATCAACGACCCCTTCATTATCAATATTTATTGTTACAGAGCCAGATGGGAGCCTATTACTTTTACTTAAGGAGGCTTCTAAATTATTATTAACTTTAAAAAGAGAACCTTTTCCGTTTACGTTTAATGTATAGTTTCCACCACCTTCCACAAAGACACGAGTGAAATTCCCCATAGAAAATGCATCAGTGTAAACTTGACCACCATTAATAATATCGATATTTGACTGAGATGTTGTATCTGTGCTTTTAGAATAAAGATCTATAATGCCGAAATTTAATGTTTTACTGTTATTCCAGACTGAATCACTTCCTGAAATGATGACTTGTCCTGTTTGCCCTATTAAATCTGCTATATTTGTACTCTGAGTTTCGAGGGTTCCTGCATTAATCAGCATTTTCCCGCTTTTTATATACAAATCACCTAGATTTAAAATTTCATTTTTATCATTCAGCTCTTTAATTTCACCATTTTGAATGGTGGTGGCATTACCAGCAGAAGTAAATAAAATTAAAAAAAGATAGTTAGAAGGGTAATAAAGTTTCTTCTTTTTCATATAAAACATTCCTTGATATTAAATGTTTATTTATTAAATCAAGCCATTAGAGATGTAATGATGCACAGCGCGCAATTGAGCTACTGGCACGATCACAGAGTGTTTAAATTATTTTTAGGCTCGCTTAATTATATTAAGGAGCTTTATTTTTAATCTTTAATAAATTATCTAAATTTGATTAATTAAATGGAAAAATAATGAAAAGTATTATCGTTTAAAACTGTCATAAACAATTTATGATAATAGGTATGGGGAATACCTCTTTAGTGTTATTTAGTATTAATACTATAATCAAGGTGGTTATTATTTTCCAAGTATTTTATATAAGGATTAACACTCATGATCCTTTTGTCTAAATAGAAAAAATAAAAGGTTTTTAATTTCGAAACCTTATTAAAAAGGACGATTTAATTCTAATGTTATAAATGAGAATGATTCTTTATCATAATTTAAAGTTAAAATTTAATTTGATCTAGTTATAAAGTTAATCCAGTGTCTAACTCCTAGAATAGGGAGATTCACTGGAAAACTATTTTTACAGTCGAAAATAGATATATAATTATTGGGTTATTTTTATTTTATTCTTTTAGTGATTGGTTTTCCAATCCACTAAAATTATTTAGGAATAGTTAGTTTTTATATAAAAACAATACATCCATTATCTCTTAATTTTTTAATTATTGTTGGTTCTGTGGTGAAGTTGTTCCAACGTAAATCTAGTTTGGTGAGTTGTGTTAAATTAATCATGCTCTCTGGTAATGTTGAAAGCTGATTTGCACGTAAATCAATATATTGGATTGAGGATATCTCTCCAATTTCATTAGGTAGTTGAGTTAATTGATTAAATCGAAGATTTAGTGTGGTCATGTTTTTTAGATTAGCGATATTAGATGAAATTGAGCTAATTTTATTATTATTAAGATCTAATATTCTCACTTGTTCTAGGTGATTAATATCATCAGGGAACTCTGTGATTTCATTATTCATTAAATAGATTTCACGAGCATTAATTAAGTGTGAAATAGAACCTGAGATATTAGTAATTTTGTTATTATAAAGTCGTAACTCTTTTATCGACTTTAGTGCAATATAGCTTTTAGGAATTTCTTTTAAGTTATTATCAGTTGCATTTAAATATAATAGATTACTGAGTGCTGATAATGCATCTGGTAATTTCTCTAAGTTATTATCACTAAGATAAAGAAATTGTAATTCTTTTAATTTTCCTATCTCATCAATAATATGGTTGATTTTATTATGCCCTAAATCAAGCATTTTTAGCTGAGTTAGTTTTGCAATTTCAATAGGAATATGGGTAAGTTGATTGCAAGAAAGGTTAAGTACATTGAGGTACTTGCATTCGAGAATAGATAAAGGAAAATGCACTAACTGGTTGTTGTAAGCACTAATTACTGTATAAAGAAAAGGTGATGTAATAAAGGAGTCTATTTCTTTATGATCTGCTGAGTCTAAGTTTAACTCTGATTTTGATGTTGAGTGCTGATGTAACATTTATATTCTCCCTATCTTAAATCATCTATGTGTAGTTATTGGTGAGTTGATTTTTTATTATTACGCTGTCATTTTAAAGAAAATGGACAATAGAATGAAGATAAATAAATTATAAATGATGACTCATTTTCTGGTTTATCTCTTCGTTAAAATATTTTCGATTATGTAGATGGCTGGATTTAAAATTACGTAGCTTATAGTAAGTGTTAAGCATGTTCATTTTTAGGGTTTTGTTATATGACGTACTTAGGTTAAATAATCAGTATATTGTAGATGTTTTCCCATTTATAAAAATAATAAGTAATATTTTTCGCTTTAAATAAAAGGATGTTATCTATGTTTAAGAGATACAATATTAAATTAGTTACGGTTAGATTAATATTTATTTCATTTGTTTGTTCCGTATTATCAGGTTGTCTTTCATTTAATTTGATATTAGCTACTGATCATGAAGCAGGTTACCGAAAATCTGATTGGGGATCGGATACCATTACTGCTTTTTCATTAGCGAATGACAGTAATGGAGATACTGGGTGGGTATTTGTTGGTGAAAAATTTGACTACTTATTGAGCAAGGGCGGCGATAATATCGTAACTATATTGAAAGATCCGGTTATACTCAAAGATAAAATTACAGTTAAAAAGCCAACACAGTTTATTATTGTTCCAGAAAAAAAAGAGTTCTCAGGAAAAATTCAAATTCATTATCGTTGGACTAATAATGAAGATAGGTTTGCAATTCTTAATTATGGTTTTACATGTAACTATACTTCAGGGATATGTTTATTATTGATAGAAGATTTAGTGGGTACCATACATCAAAAAGATAAAGAGCAAGATAGAACCCATTTAATGCAATTCTATCATCCATTCAAAGTTGAATTTTACCAACATAAACCAAACCCCTTTGGTCCAAAAACCGCTCGAGTATTACTACCAGTAACATTAGCGTTGGATATTGTGACATCACCTTTGCAGTACCTGTATTTTACAACTAAGAGATAATTAGGTAGGTAGTTATTGTGAATATAGCTGGAACGTCGAACTTTGGCTTTGACCTAAGTATATTCAAAGGTTATACCCTTTATTTTTCTCTCTTTAAAAACCCCAATAAAAACAATGGATTATTTGCTGATGTTTTTTATAAGGTAAAAGTGGTTAAACCTTGCTAGCACCTTGCTTTAGCTCATTTTTTTGTAATAATGCTATTGTTCACTGCCGCATAGGCAGCTTAGAAATATAGATGCGGCAGCGGCAGCGGCGCCCATTGGTTCACTGCCGCATAGGCAGCTTAGAAAATAGAAAACTTTATTGCTATGTAAGTCTGTATGTTCACTGCCGCATAGGCAGCTTAGAAAAGAGACGATAAAGCCTTGATTGATGATGGATGGTTCACTGCCGCATAGGCAGCTTAGAAACAAAGGTTCTAGGTGGGGTTGAATATCAACCGGTTCACTGCCGCATAGGCAGCTTAGAAAATTGCCAAGTTCGTCGTGAAGTTTTCTTGCTTGTTCACTGCCGCATAGGCAGCTTAGAAATTAACCCAATTAGTTCCCTGCATTAGATGCCTGTTCACTGCCGCATAGGCAGCTTAGAAAAACGAGCCTTTTTCAAATCTTCGACTGGGTTAGTTCACTGCCGCATAGGCAGCTTAGAAATACCCAGTGCAAACCAGTATTAATGGCTCTTCGTTCACTGCCGCATAGGCAGCTTAGAAAATTCTAATTATCGAAATCCTAGACAGCATTACGTTCACTGCCGCATAGGCAGCTTAGAAATACATAATAGGCATCCTCGCCTAACGGATCGAGTTCACTGCCGCATAGGCAGCTTAGAAATAATTCGAGCGGTGCTTTTGGTGCTGTTAAGCGTTCACTGCCGCATAGGCAGCTTAGAAATCATATCGAGATAAGCAGCCCCTAGGGGTGCTGTTCACTGCCGCATAGGCAGCTTAGAAAGCCCCAATTTTCAGCACCAAATCCGTCTGTATGTTCACTGCCGCATAGGCAGCTTAGAAATACCGATAATCAGTAAACCAGAATGTTAGATTGTTCACTGCCGCATAGGCAGCTTAGAAATGCAACTCAAATTGTTTAGGCAACATAGTGCCGTTCACTGCCGCATAGGCAGCTTAGAAATTTCTTAAACTAATAACACCGTAGCAATAATTGTTCACTGCCGCATAGGCAGCTTAGAAAAGTGCGCGGTAAGTAAGTAATTTGAGCCATAAGTTCACTGCCGCATAGGCAGCTTAGAAATTGGTCTTACAATAACAAAGTTTCAAATGGCGGTTCACTGCCGCATAGGCAGCTTAGAAATATCTCTAATTTAGGGGGTATATTACCGCCTAGTTCACTGCCGCATAGGCAGCTTAGAAAATTAACGGACGAAATTCGTCAAAGGATGGAACGTTCACTGCCGCATAGGCAGCTTAGAAATCGATAGTCGATAGCAGACTGCGCATCTAAGCGTTCACTGCCGCATAGGCAGCTTAGAAATAGCAGATATTTTTTTGAAACATCATAGAATCGTTCACTGCCGCATAGGCAGCTTAGAAAGCGCTAAACGTGCAGGGCAAAAAGTCGAGCCAGTTCACTGCCGCATAGGCAGCTTAGAAAATTATCAATACCAAGTAACCACTGTTCAAACAGTTCACTGCCGCATAGGCAGCTTAGAAATTATAGTAGCCATTGCGGTAGAAGATACGCACGTTCACTGCCGCATAGGCAGCTTAGAAATGTGTAGATTGATAGCTGTCTTAACGCATCCCGTTCACTGCCGCATAGGCAGCTTAGAAAACGAAATAAAATCATTCACCACGTAAAACGCAGTTCACTGCCGCATAGGCAGCTTAGAAAACCACACGCACACTTTCAATCGCTTGAAAATCGTTCACTGCCGCATAGGCAGCTTAGAAATTAACCCGGAAACACCATTAATACCTACTTTAGTTCACTGCCGCATAGGCAGCTTAGAAAGGTAACTCTGAAGGTAATGACCCTGACGGTTCGTTCACTGCCACATAGGCAGCTTAGAAAAAGCCTAAGCGTTCACGTAAGAAACAAGAAGAGTTCACTGCCTCATAGGTAGCTTAGAAAATGATAAAAAATCAGTTGATATAGCGGGTAAAGTTCACTGTCGCGTAAGCAGCTTAGAAAAATTCCAGAAAGTGCTAATGAAGATATGATTATGTTCACTGCCGCGTAGGCAGCTTAGAAAAAAGTGGAAACGTGAAGATTATGAGCGAATACGTTCACTGCCGCATAGGCAGCTTAGAAATTTATAATAATTTCTGTTGTATAACGCTTAACGTTCACTACCACATAGGTAGCTTAGAGAATTTATTTAATATATTTAAACCTTTCGCTGTAGTCACTAAAACATATTTCGCTTCTATATTCCTTCCTTATTGTATTTAGAAATAGCTATTTGGCGTTTTTGATAATTAAATTTTCCTTAATAGTTCACATATATGCAATTTGCTCATGTCATGCTTACTCCTTAATTGATATTGTTTGGAGGTGACTAAAAGAGGCTAAAGTAATGGAAGATTTATCCCCCTCCGATTTGAAAACCATTCTTCATTCTAAAAGGGCCAATATGTATTACTTGGAATACTGCCGAGTGATGCAAAAAGATGGTCGTGTTTTATATCTCACAGAGTCGAAAAAAGAGAATCTCTACTTCAATATTCCTATTGCTAACACTACCGTTTTATTACTTGGTAATGGGACATCAATTACTCAAGCCGCAATGCGTATGCTTTCACAAGCCGGTGTATTAGTAGGTTTTTGTGGTGGAGGCGGTACACCACTGCATATGGCGACTGAGGTGGAGTGGTTTACTCCGCAAAGTGAGTATCGTCCGACTGAATATCTACAAGGCTGGCTTTCTTTTTGGTTTGATGATGAAAAACGACTCGAAGTTGCTAAGCAATTTCAAAGAGCTCGGATTGGATATTTACAAACAGTATGGTCAAAAGATCGAGAATTAAAAAGCCAAGGATTTATTTTTAAGGATGAACTGATACAACAAGCATTATCCACTTTTTATGAACGCACTGATAAAGCAAGTAAAAGCTCAGATTTACTACTCACGGAAGCGCAATTGACAAAAGTTCTTTATAAGTACGCAGCTAACAATACCAGCCTTAAAAACTTTACTCGTCAGCACGATTCCACAACCTTAGCTAATGATTTTTTGAATCATGGTAATTATTTAGCTTATGGTTTAGCCGCCAGTTGCTTATGGGTACTTGGTATTCCACATGGCTTTGCTGTCATGCATGGTAAAACCCGTCGTGGAGCATTAGTGTTTGATGTTGCAGATTTAATCAAAGATGCAGTTATTTTGCCGTGGGCATTTGTATGCGCTAAAGAAAACGCCACCGAACAAGAGTTTCGTCAGCAAGTGTTACAGGCTTTTATTGAGCATAAATCGATGGAGTTTATGTTTAATACAATTAAAGCGATTGCCTTGAATGAACCTTCTGTTGAGAACGGAGGTTCAGAGCCATGATGGTGACTTTTGTTTCTGAGTGCGAAAAGAAAGCTCTCAAGAAAACTCGCCGTGTTTTAGATGCTTTTGCTGACCGAATCGGTAACAACACTTGGCAAACATTAATCACTGAAGATGGACTGCAAACAGTCAAAAAAATGCTAAGAAAAACGGCGAGTCGAAGCACTGCGGTAAGCTGTCATTGGATCCGAAGCCGTTCACGTAGTCAGCTACTTTGGGTAGTGGGCAATCGTTCTAAATTTAATTTTGAAGGTGTCGTTCCTGTTAACCGAACTTCACTTAATCTTGAACATCGAGAGTGGGAGTCTGGCTGGTATTTAAACGAAATAATAGTACTAGCCAGCGCATTAGCGGGTTTATTTCATGACATTGGTAAATCTAACGCGCTATTTCAAAAAAAGTTACAAGGGAAAACACAATCGAAAGGTGAGCCTTATCGACATGAATGGATCTCACTTCGTTTGTTTGAAGCTTTTACTAAAGGAAAATCAGACCAGGATTGGATAAAGCAGCTTGCCGAGTTAACCGATGAAAAGGTTGCAAAAGTCTGTAATACTCAACTGACACAAACAATCTTTATTGATGCTCCTAATAAGCACCAAAACCCATTTTCTGATTTAGCGCCATTTGCCAAACTTATTGCGTGGTTGGTGGTGTCACATCACCGTTTGCCTAAAAATAATGATCCGAATAAGCCAGTTAATATTTCTGACATGAATTTATGGCTCTCCCATTGTTTTGATTGCCATTGGAATTCCCCTAATGCACTGGATATGTCTAAATATTCTCAGCAAGCGCAAAAAGACAATTGGTCATTCCCCAGTGGAACGCCATTTTTAAGCCATACTTGGCGGAGAAAAGCTGCAAAATTAGCAGTTCGCGCACTGAATACGCCATTACTTGTAAATAGCTACATTTCTTGGTTTGAACAGCGATTTGTCAGTCATATGGCACGTTTATCACTTATGTTGGCGGATCATTACTACTCTTCTCTTCATTTGGATGAAGGTCAATTTGTTTGGCGTGATCCTGATTATGGCGCTATTGCAAATACTGATCGGCAATCAGCCCAAGGTACAAGTACTGTACCGAAACAGCAATTAGATGAACACAATATTGGTGTTTCAGTTAACGCTCAGCGTTTTGCAAGCAACTTACCCGTTTTAAAATACACTCTACCAGCGATTGCACAACATAGGCTCTTTTCGAAAAGTTCAGGAATTGAAAAATACTACTGGCAGGATAAAGCGTATAAACAGGCTAAAGCTATTAGCAAAGCAACTGAAAATCAGGGTTTTTTCGGCGTTAATATGGCGTCTACTGGGTGTGGTAAAACTATTGCTAATGCACGCATTATGTACGGTTTAGCCGATGAACGAGAAGGCTGTCGTTTTTCTGTTGCATTAGGGTTACGTACATTAACGTTACAAACGGGTGATGCATATCGTGATTTACTCAAATTGGGCGATGATGAATTAGCTGTGCTAATTGGTTCACAAGCAGTAAAAGCCCTGCATGAACTCAATAGCTCAGAATTAAACCACGGTAGTGAATCCTCTGAGGATTGGTTTGAGCAACTATTTGTTAGCTATGAAGGGCAAATATATGATGGCCGATTAAAACACTGGTTGAGCGCGAGTCCGAAACTTGAACAACTAGTCAGTGCGCCGGTTTTAGTCAGTACAATTGATCACTTAATGCCAGCGACAGAAAGCCAATCAGGTGGTAAACAAATCGCACCAATGCTTCGATTACTTACATCCGATTTAGTGCTTGATGAGCCGGATGATTTTGGCTTAGAAGATATGCCTGCACTATGTCGTTTGGTGAACTGGGCGGGAATGCTTGGGTCGCGTGTGTTGTTATCATCAGCAACATTACCACCATCTTTGATTAAAAACTTATTCGATGCTTATAAAACTGGGCGTGAACATTTTAATAAAGCGCAATTCGTACAGCAAAATGAACTGCCAATTTGGTGCGCTTGGATTGATGAATTCACTACACAAACACAAGAAATTTCTCAACTTAGGGATTTTGTCACCACACATCGGCAGTTTGTTGATAAACGAGTTACTGAACTGAGTAAAAACGATAAGCCACTTCGTCAAGGCTCAATTATTCATGTTGAAGAGACACAATTAACAGACTCTTTGAGTCGAACAGCGTGCCAACAAGTAATTTATCAAAGCGTAGCCAAGACTTTTCATCAACAAATTCATCAATTACATCAAGTTCATAGTATTGAGTCACCTTGTGGTAAACGTGTGTCGTTAGGGGTGATCCGTATGGCGAACATCAATCCTATGGTTGCAGTAGCTACAGCATTAACCCAATTATCGCCACAGGATGGATACCGGATTTGCTACTGTGTTTACCATTCTCAATTCCCATTGGCAATGCGCTCGAACAAAGAGCACAAGTTAGATCGACTGTTAGAACGTCACGCACCCGATGCATTATGGCAACAACCAGAAATTATGCAGGTGTTAGATAAATCATCAGAACAGAACATCATATTTGTGGTGTTGGGTACATCTGTGGTTGAAGTTGGGCGTGACCATGATTATGACTGGGCAATTGCAGAACCGAGCTCAATGCGCTCATTAATTCAGTTAGCAGGGCGAATTCAACGTCATCGACAACAAGTTCCAACTCAATCCAATCTGATTGTACTCAATAAAAATATTCGAGCGCTTAAAGGAGAGCCAGTGGCGTATTGCCAGCCTGGTTTTGAAAGTAAGGCATTGCCGTTATCTACACATGATATTACTCAACTTCTAGGTACAGAATTACAACATATTTCGGCGATCACGCGCGTTAAAGAACCCACAGATAAGTACAAGCTAGATGGTAAAGATTTTTTATTCGATCCCAAAACGCTGGGGCAAAGTGCTTATCCAGTGCAAAACTTCTTAGTGCAAGAACATCGTGCATTGAGATTTGCGTTGGAGTCCATATCAAAGCCAGAATTTTATTATAGCGGTAAAGAAGCTAACCGTTGGTGGGCGGATGGAGTCGGTTTGTATGCAAGTTGGAATGCGGAGTTTATTCAACAAACAGAGTTTCGCAAATCAGAAAGACAGGAAGCCTTTGTTTTACGGTGTGATGACGATGGGCAATTAGAGTGGAGTCAATTAGACACTACCAGTAAGCCTTACCAGTACGTACCTAAATCATCGCGTTTTCAGATGATTGAGATGAAATTAGCTGAGGGATGCCAATGGTGGTTTGATGCATCACCTATCCATATATATGAGCAGTTTGCTAAACAACTTGGTCAATCATTAACAAGAACCAGTGATCGATTAGGTGAAATACAGCTACGAGCAGAAAAAGAAGATCAAACCATTGAGTGGGTATGGCATAACCAACTCGGTGTGTTTCAACAAGAAAATAACTAAGGAAAGCGAATGGACGGAACATTAAGTGCCGCGATCGCGGAATATATAGAACAGCGAAAGCAGGAGAAGTTAGAACCACTGCAAAAAAAACTCAATAGAACATTAGAGAAAAGTAGCGATCCTGTTGAAATTGCACAGGCGAAAACAGAATATTGTGACAATGCTGCACCGATAGAATTAGAGTTTGAATTTAAAAATTGGTTATCAAGTAAAGCTAAATTAGCAAAGCAAATCACTATTGCTACACATGCGCCGAAATATCTAAATGGTGATGCTAAGGCGAGTGGAATATATTTGGATAAGTTTGAAATACTCAATAGCCGGTATCTCGTTACTCAACATATTCCGAACAAGAGTATTGATTTTATTGGAAATGCTGCAGTTTTAAATGTTGCAACGCTTTTAAAGATCGAAGTGAAAGGAGAATCATTAATCGATCAGTTAAAGGCTAATCATATCAATGCGCTTAAATGTTTTACTGATGATCAAGATTTATTAGATTTATGGAAAAATGGATTTAAGCAAGCGCTTTATGACGAAAATATCTCAGCTCATACGTTAAGTAAACAGGTCTATTTCCCAAGTAACAACGAGAAAGAAGAGTACCATTTGTTGTGTCCGCTTTATCCTTCAGCATTATCTCATGAGTTATATTTTAAAATTCGGCAGTCTCGATATGGCGATTCAAAAGAGATCCGTGATGCCTACAAGAAAGGGCTATATGACGAGCGATTGAATGTATATTTCCCTGAAACCGCAGTGCAGATGTTTGGTGGTTCAAAACCTCAAAATATTTCTCAGTTAAACAGTGAACGTCATGGGCAGGGCTTCTTACTCAATTGTGGATCGCCTACATATCAAGCGCAAACAAAGCCACCTTTACACAGTCTATCTATTTTTAATCAACCATTCTCGTTCCAAACTAACGCTTTGATTCGTGAATTTAAGGCGTTTTTAGCAGGCTTAACAGAGAAAGATCGCAACTTTAAAACGCGTTATCAACGTGACTATCACTATGTTAAGCCATTAATAGATACTTTGTTGAATCTTGTCGCTGAAATTCAATCGATTCCTAATAGTTCAGGGTGGACTAATTCTCCAGAGTGCAAAATGAAGCGTGCTCATCAATTGCTATTAGATATTGATAACCCTGATCTTGCATTTCAACGTGAAAGAGAACAAGGCGATTGGCTGGAAATTGTTGCCAATGATTTTTCACATTGGTTGTTACGTAAATTAGAAAATAAACAAGTGTATGTACTGGGGGATGTTGAGCATCGTTATTTTAAAAAACTATGTTTAAACGAACTGCGTACCTTCGAACGCATCTCTGTGACATTCGAGGAGAATAACGCATGAAGCATTATCTATTATTAAAAAAAATGGATGTACAAAATGTTAATGCTATTGCTGGATTGACGTATGGCTTTCCTGCCGTGACCAACTTCTTAGGTTTTGCTCATGCTTTATCACGTAAATTATCGCCAACACTGCCTGTGAGTTTAGGGGGCGTTGTCATTATTAGTCATAAAAATGATGTTCATGTGCGTCGACCTAGTGGAAAGGGAGACTATGTATTTGCATTAACGCGTAATCCTCTGACACCACAAGGTAATACTGCTCCAATTAATGAAGAAGGGCGTATGTGGATGCAAATTTCATTATTAATTGAAGTTGATGGCGTTGTTGGTGGGGATAGGCAAGCTGAACAAAACTTATTATCAAATATAAGAAGATTAGCTCCAGCGATGCGACTTGCTGGGGGGCAGATAACGAATATTGAAAGCATTCAACTGTTAACCAGCGAAAAAGAGCAACAACACGCATTACGCCGATTAATGCCCGGTTTTGTACTGGTTGATCGCTGTGATTATTTAGCTGCACATTTTCAGCATTTACAACAACAAAATGCGTCTAGCACCTTAATGGATGCATGGTGTGATTTCGCTACACTGAAATACAAGGCAATCCCACAAGAAGGTGAAGACCTTACTGACAATGGAGAGAGCAAACGAAAAGCAAATTGGGAGTATCAATCGAAGCCTAACAGCGGATATTTGGTACCCATTTCTACGGGCTATTGTGCCATTTCAGAATGTTACGCTCCAGGTCAAGTCGCTAATGTTAGGGATACTTCTATTCCAGCTACTTTCGCTGAAAGTGCTTACTCTGTTGGTGAATGGCTCAGTGTGCATCGCTTAGTCAATATCCAGCAAGGTATCTGGCGTTATCACTACGAGTATCCGTGGTATTTGGCAAAAGGATTAGCGGTTCAAGAAGATATTCCTGAACCTGATACGATTGAAGAAAATGCTGAATTAACTGGCTTTGACCCTGATTTTATATAATTTAAAAGGATTGAAATAATGGCTAATAAGAAACTAGAAACTCCGTCCGTACTCGCTTTTGAGGCTAAATTGATCCCATCTGATGCATTAATGCTTGCGGGTAATTGGGGTCAAGATGAATGGTCAGCGATTATGATTGGTGAAAAATCAGTTCGAGGCACCATTTCTAATCGCCTTAAATCCGCTTTGGCCAATGACCCTGTAAAATTAGATGCAGAGGTAGCGAAAGCAAACATACAAACAATAGATACAGCTGCGTTATCTCATCATACAGATACATTAAAAGTTGTTTTCTCATTACGAATATTGGGTGGTTTGGATATACCATCTACCTGTAACTCTCCAGATTATCAACAAGCCTTAGCAGAAAAAATTCATGCCTACCAAGCCGAAACTAAGTTTAAAGAATTGGCGCAACGTTATGCGATAAACATTGCTAACGGTCGGTTTTTATGGCGTAACCGAGTAGGTGCAAAAAATGTGAGAGTAGATGTAAATGCAGCAGGTAGGGTGTTTACATTTAATAGCTATGATTACAAATTGCATGAATTTAAAAGCAATGAGCAAGTGGATGAATTGGCTGAGTTGATCCAACAAGGCTTGCAGGGTGAAGCCATGTTTTTGAATATCACTGCTTACTCGCAGCTTGGTGAGGGTCAGCCAGTATTTCCATCTCAAGAACTAGTGATGGGGGGAGGAAAAGGTGATAAGAGCAAGTTTCTCTATCAGTTAGGTGGACAAGCGGCAATGCACTCGCAAAAAATCGGTAATGCGCTTCGAACCATTGATACTTGGCACTTAGCCGTTGAAGAAGTCGGTCCAATTGCGATTGAGCCCTATGGCTCTGTCACAAATCGAGGTGCGGCTTATCGTCAACCTAAAGAGAAAATGGACTTTTATAAATTGCTGGATGGTTGGATGTTGAAAGACCAAATTCCAACAATAGAGCAACGACATTACATTATGGCGATGCTGATCCGTGGTGGTGTCTTTGGTGAATAAGGGTGGGAAATGAAGTATTATCAAGATATAACACTACTTCCTGCAACTGAGATTTCGTTAGGCTTTATTTGGGAGAAAGTGTATCAACAAATACATTTGATGTTGGTAGAGCATAAGTTAGGCACGAACGTATCAGAAGTTGGACTGAGTTTTCCTGCTTATGGAGATAAAACTTTTCCATTAGGGGATCAATTGCGTTTATTCACAGAAAACGAAGTATCACTTTCGCGTTTAGATGTGGCGAAATGGTTGCTGCGATTGAGTGATTACGTACGTATTGAACCTGTGAAAGCAGTACCAAATGATGTTAGGGAATATGCCTGTTTTACGCGCCATAATCCTAAATCTCAACAGCATCGCTTAAAGCAACTGGAACGCCGAACTTCCTACTTAGCACAAAAACATGGAGTTGATGAAGATATTATGCGGGCGGAACTTTTGGCATCAATTGAGCAAAAATCGGGTGAAAGTAAATTGCCATATATTAATGTGCAAAGTTTATCAACATCTACTGAACCTCAGTTACGTCATAAGTTTATGCTTTTTATTCAATGCGATAAGTCAAATTCGCAATTGGGCAATATCAACACATTTTCTTGTTACGGTTTGAGTCAAAAAGAAAAAGGGAAGCAGACTTTTGTACCTTGGTTTTAGCCTAAGTATTCAATGGTGAAACCCTTTATTTTTTGCTCTTTAAAAATCACAATAAAAACAACAAGCTATATGCAGGCGTTTTTAATAAGGTAAAAAAGGTTAAACCTTGCTAACGCCTTGCTGTAGCTTGTTTTTTCGTGATAATGCTAAAGTTCACTGCCTCATAGGCAGCTTAGAAATTGCGTTCATCTTCAAAACCACGAGATAAGAAGTTCACTGCCTCATAGGCAGCTTAGAAACATAGATGCGGCAGCGGCAGCAGCGCCCATTGGTTCACTGCCTCATAGGCAGCTTAGAAAATATCCATAATGAATGCCTGAATGGTTAGTGTGTTCACTGCCTCATAGGCAGCTTAGAAATAGACGTCAAAACCACTTCCCGCATCAAAATAGTTCACTGCCTCATAGGCAGCTTAGAAACGCAAGAGCAGGAACCATTTTAAGAAAGTTACGTTCACTGCCTCATAGGCAGCTTAGAAAGCATCAAAATAGTCATCATAGCAAATCCCCCAGTTCACTGCCTCATAGGCAGCTTAGAAAGTTTTAATTTTGACGTATTGGAGTTAGATCCAGTTCACTGCCTCATAGGCAGCTTAGAAATATGTGCAATGACGATGAAGGAATGTTGATTTGTTCACTGCCTCATAGGCAGCTTAGAAAAGTATCTAGCGTCATGCTTTTATCGGCTTTCTGTTCACTGCCTCATAGGCAGCTTAGAAATCACTGTCTCCCTAGGCATGGGGATAATTCCAGTTCACTGCCTCATAGGCAGCTTAGAAATTCGGTAACAGGTGCTTAAGATGATTGGATTTAATTAGGTGACATCAGACTGCGCGGGACAAATTGCAGACACAAAAAAGCCCGCAGGGCTTGCGCTGTACGGGCTCTTAGGACTTCATCGGATGACTCTGGTAATCACCGATGGAGAATTTTGGTGGAGCTGGCGGGAGTTGAACCCGCGTCCGAAATTTCTACATCCTCGGTACTACATGCTTAGTCCATCTTTAATTTCACTTACCCACTGCGGACAGACGCGCCATGAATAAGCTAGCTTGATTAAGTTTAACGCTTTGACCCCAAGCTAGGTCTCCACGCGATCTCTTTTGGGTTTGACCTCTCTTGATCCCCGTCTTAAGAGCGGAAGCTAGGGAGAGAGGGCTCTAAGCAGGTTATTAAGCTGCTAGTGCTTCGTACTGATTGTCGTTTGCGACTATCTTTTTTGCGGCTTTTTACGAGGCCAACCGCCCCTCGGCATGCACCTTGGGTTTCGCAAATCCCGTCGAATCCAGAATCAGCCCCAAGTTGTTGAAAGCGAGTATATCAGAAAAATACTTGTAATTGCTAGTACTTAACGCAATTTAGCGGTTAGCATTTTTCATGATACGTGCTTTGTCTAATTTCCACTCACGATCTTTAATGGTATCGCGTTTATCGTGATCTTTCTTACCCTTTGCAACGCCAATTTTGATTTTGCACCAAGCGTTTTTCCAATAAAGAGAAAGAGCAACAACGGTGTAACCATCACGGTTGATTTGACCGTAAAGTGAATCTAATTCGCGTTGCTTTAATAATAGTTTACGGGTACGAGTCGGGTCACAAACGACATGGCTTGATGCAACATTTAAAGGAGTAATGGTTGCACCAAAAAGATAAGCTTCGCCATCACGCATGATAACATAGCTATCACTGATGTTTGCTTTACCGGCACGCAGTGATTTAACTTCCCAGCCTTGGAGCGCCAAGCCCGCTTCTATCTCATCTTCGATGAAATATTCATGGCGAGCACGTTTGTTTAACGCAATGGTCGCAGAACCAGGTTTGTGTGATTTTTTCTTTGTCATAATGTCCACATTATACTGTATGAGCAATAGAAAGAAATCATTTAACCGACTGTTTTCTTTTCAATTGCATAAAACTTAAGCTATATTCCATTAGATTTTTAATTAGTCACTGTTCAATGATATGATCACACACAGTGTTGTCGTACAGGAATAACTATGCCTCAGATTAGTCGATCTGCTCTTGTCCCTTTTAGCACAGAGCAAATGTTTAAACTGGTTAATGATGTTCTTACTTATCCTGATTTTCTACCAGGATGCGTTGGAAGTAAACTGATCAAAAGCACACCAGAAGAAATGATTGCATCAATAAATGTCTCTAAAGCGGGAATTAGTAAAACATTTACTACCCATAACTTTTTAAAGACTAATGAGCGTGTTGATATGCGTCTTGTTGATGGTCCCTTTCGTAAATTAACTGGGGGATGGGTGTTTACCGCACTTGATGATAATGCGTGTAAGATAGAATTTCAGCTAGACTTTGAGTTCACTAATAAATTAATTGAGTTGGCTTTTGGACGTATTTTTAAAGATTTAACGAACAATATGGTTCAGGCGTTTACTCACAGAGCGAAAGAGATCTATCGTGACTAAAATATGGGTAGAGGTAACCTATGCGTTACCCGATAAGCAGTATCTTATCCCTGTTGAACTAACGTTAGGGGACACGGTTGAACAAGCCATTATTGCTTCGAATATCTTAACGATTTGTAATGATATTGATTTGACCAAAAATAAAGTGGGTATTTATAGTCGGCCAACAAAATTAAGCGATAATGTGCGAGATGGCGATAGAATTGAAATTTATCGACCTTTAATTGCTGATCCTAAAGAAATGCGTCGTAAACGTGCTGAAAAGGCACGACAAAAAGCGGATTGATATATTATATAAAACGCGCCCTGTTTGAGACCATTTCTGAGATTATATGGAAGATAAAGATTAAGTCCTTGCAAAATTGAGCGAGGACTTTTATCTGATCCAGATGTTTAAACGGGTATCTTTACAACGACTTTTTTAATTACATCAGATGTTTTTGCACCTATACACATTGGTTTATGTACTTCACTAGGAAAGAAAACAGCAAAATCACCTTCAAATAAAGTCACTTTTTGGTTGTTATCATGATTAGGTAAGAAAAAAAGATCTGGACCTTTTTCAATAATATCCATTTTATCAATTTCATTGAGACTATAATAAATATCTTCACATCCACTAATCACCATCTGTATATCAATATATTTATGGTGAAATTCTGCGATTTTTTCTTCTGGTTTTCCTGGTTTCTCTGAGGTTATCATATAAAACCAATCTTTGTTTTCTGGTCTATATGTTCCTGTATTAGCTAATTTTAATGACTCCATTGATAATGAATTTTCGCTTAAAATATTAAAAAGTATTTTATTTAAGTTTTTAATTTTGCTTATATTTCCAATAATCATAAGAAACCTTAGAAAAATAAATTATCTAGTAAATGGTAAATTTTAATTAGTGCTAATTTAGGCAATAAAATACCATTGAAATAATAAAAAGTTATTTCATTAATCTAACTTAGCACTGAATTTAAAGGTTAGTTATTTTCTATTAAGCTTTATTCTTACCGTCTTTAAATGTTTTCATAAAATAAGCGGTATGCTCGCTTAATTTATCCCATTCGCCTGATGCAATAAGATCTTTTCTAACAAGTTCACTACCAACACCAACAGCAATTGCACCTGCAGCGGCGAATTCGGCTGCATTATGTAGTGATATTCCACCTACTGGAATAATTGCGAGTTCATTTAAAGGCCCCATAATTTCTTTTAGATAATCGACTCCCAATCCATTTGCTGGGAATAGTTTTAATAAATCAATACCCATACGATAAGCTTGTAACATTTCAGAAGGCGTTACGACAGCTGGGATCATTAGGCGTTGTTTTTCATGAACTATTTTAACAACTTCAGGATTAAAATCGGGTGCTAAAACGAAAGTAGCTCCAGCATCAATAACTAACTGAGCCATTATTGGATTAATGACTGTTCCTGCTCCAATCCACATTTTATCGCCAAGAGCTTTACTTAAACGAGAAATACTTTCTAAGTAATTACTGCTATTGCAAGTCACTTCAATGACTCGCACACCACCTTCATATAAAGCTTGCGCTATTGGTAAAATTTCATCAGATGAATATCCTCGAATAATTGCAATCATCCCTGTTTCATCTATAGCTTGAATAACGCGCTGCTTAATCATTTTAACCTCTTTTCTTTAAAAATAGTTTGTAACGCTTTGTTTTAAAATTAAATTCTATAAATCTTTTACAGGAGTTATAGGTTCTTTCACAATAAACCAGTAACAAAGTGCTGCACAGCCAGCAATAATTCCACCACTTACAAAAGCAAGAGTATATGAGCCTGTCGCATCAGCAATAAGTCCAGTGACGAGTGGTGATAATGATCCTGCAAAATAACCTCCGAAATTTTGAATACTACCAACAGAACCAACCATAGATGTTGGAGCCACATCACCTGGTAATGCCCATCCTGTTGCAGATACAGCTGAAAGTAATGCCATCGCAATAACCAACAACACCATTGTTGACATTAAGCTGGTTGCAAAAGGAACAGCAACAACTGTGGCACCCGCTAATAATGCTGCAATACTGATTGTTGCTCTTTTAGCAATAAGTGAATCTTTAAATATTTGACGATCAATTAACCATTTAGAAATATATCCACCTGCAATAGCACCGACAATTCCACCAAAATAAGGAACGCTGGCTAAAATACCTAATGACTTTAATTCAACGTTTTGAGTTTTCATTAAATAAAGTGGCAAGAAGGTAGTGAAAATATTCATCATCCATACATAACAGAACCAACCTAAAATCATTCCCCAAATACAGCGAAATTTAAATAATGAAGCCCATTTTATTTTGATTTCAGTTTCACTATTTTTTTCTTCAGTGCCACCGCCACCTTCTTTAATATAATCTAATTCTTCTTTACTAATTGTTGGATGTTTTTCTGGTTGATGATAAAGGTATAAAAATAATAATACGAAAACTAAACCTATTAATCCCGCAATATAAAATAAGCCACGCCAACCAAAAGGAACTATAATCGCGACTAAAATTGGAGGCGCTATAGCAGGGCCCCATTTAGAAGCCGCATCCCAAAAACCAGTTGCAAGCGCTCTTTCTTTTTTAGGGAACCAAGTTGCTGTGATTTTTGCAGCTGCGGGCCAGCATGGTGCTTCCGTTACGCCTAAAATGCCTCTTGCAAATAGCAATGTTGCTAAGCTACTACAAGCTCCAGTCAGCATTGTGGCACCACTCCATAGGGCAATAGCCCAAGCGTATATTTTTTTAGGGCCGAAACGGTCAACTAACCAGCCTGAAGGTAATTGGCACATAGCATAAATTAATGCAAATACTGAGCCCATTAAACCAATATCAGTATTTGTTAAATTGAGATCTTTCATCATATCTGGTGCGGCAATAGATAGACTTGCCCTGTCGATATAATTAATAATTCCGCCTATTAATAATAGAAAAACAACAAACCATCTTTTATTGCTTCTCTTTTTTGTTACTGTATTTTTATTATTCATCATTCAATACCTGCAATTATTATTTTTTGTAGGATATAAATATCTAAATGATATTTTTGTGTTTAGCGATAGCTAAAGCACCATGTAGGGAAAGTGGTGTTTGTGTACTATCAATAGTAATAACTTCTCCGATGAAATAAGGATCGTGTTTAATTAACTCAGCTAATCCATCCCTTAATATTGATTTTCCACAAATCACTATTTTGGTCTGTTTAGTTAAGTTGAGTGCTTTGCTATTTTTTATTGCTTGCAGATCTTCTTGTAAAATAGAGCCAAGTAAGATATTTGCTTTTTGATTTATTGTTAAATCGCCAAACATATCTAGTACTCTAATTGAAAAACAACTACGTGCTAATCCAACTTGCAGGTTATTTTTTGCTCCAAGTAAAAGGGCCTCTTTATCTATTTCATTAGCAAATTGATCGTGTAGTGAGTTTGCTAAAATAGTATTTTTTGTGATGATATCTAATAACTCACCCGCAATTGTCGTAATACAACCTTCAATACGATTAAATTGATCGATCTTAACAAACTTAGAATGTGAACCTGGTAGGGCTATAAGAGCAGGTCCTTGTAATTGATTAGAGTCTAAAACGCCTATTGCTTCGGTTTCTTCACCTCTCATCATATCCATAGCTTCATAATTATCTGAAGTCACTAAATCTGCATTATTCTTTACACCAGGAATAAACCAAATAGGTTGAGAGCTTATCTCCGGTATAATTTTAGAACTTATTCTTTCTGAGATTTCGTTGAGCCCAACAGGTGCAACTAAGTGAGAGATTTCATGTAAGCCTAAATTTGAGGTGATCATTCCAGAGGCTAAATAAGTAATTTGCTCATCAGAAGAAATTTTTGCTTGCTCTAAAGCTTCTTCAATAGCCTCTTTTATCGCGCTAATTAAAGTATGAGTATTTCCTGTAATTGCCGTATTTCTCACACCTATAGGACGTGAAGATTTAGCTAAAACAGCATCATTTTTCCAAATACAAATTCGTGTATTTGTTGTTCCCGTGTCAATTGTAACTACATACATAGTAACCTCTGTATTTATTGTCCGCATTTACGGATTGAGTTCGTATATGTGATCTATGATATTCGATACTTTTTATTTATGTTTGTCTTTTTTATTACAATACGATCAACCTCACACTTTTGATTGAATGAGAAATTTAATTAATTGATTTATATTGTTATTTTATTTTTTGGGTGAGGGCGTGATTTTTATAAAAAAAAGATAAATTTGAAATCAGGGAGAGAGCTTTTGATTGAACAAATATAAAGCACCATACTGTTCAATTGTTAATTATCAATATCTTGTATAAGATAAATAACTATTAGAATTAAAGAGCTAACTATCGTGGAAAAAAAGATTAATCGTTCTGTTGCTCGAGCGTTAGATATGCTCGAGTTAGTGGCAAAGAGCCCTGATGAGCTCACCATATCGGAAATTAGCCGACAATTAGACATTCCTAAAAGTACCGCATTCGATATCATTACGACACTATTAGATAAAGGTTATTTAGATCTTGCTAACGAAAGAGTCAAGTCACTTAAATTAGGGCTCAAATTATTTCAAACGGGTTCTGTGTATTTAGATCAGACTCCATTGCATAAAGCAGCGCGTTCGGTTTTAGAAACTTTATCTGAGAAAGCAAAAGAGACCTCATTTTTAGCTATAGAAAATGATGGGTTACTTGTTTATTTAGATAAAGTTGAAAGCCCAGAATCTGTACGCACTTCAGCAGGTATTGGTTCTAATAATCCGATGTATTGTACAGGATTAGGAAAAGCCTTATTAGCGACAATGCCAGATGAAAGTATAAAAAATATTATTACGCGTATGGGGGGATTAAAACCAATTACACCTTATACCATTACTGATGAGAAACAATTCTTTAAAATTATTATGGAATCTCGTCAACGAGGTTATGTTATTGATGATCGTGAACATAACATGGATGTATTTTGCGTGGCTGCACCAATTTATAATGCTTATGGTAAAGCGCAAGCCGCAATTAGCATTGCTAGTCTGTTTACAAAAATAAAAGATAATCCAGAGAGGATCACTTTTTTGGGAGAATTAATTTCTGCAGCAGCCCTTGATTTATCTTGCCATATTGGGTATCGAGGTAAAAAACTTTATAGTGAATTCTAGTAATAAAAGCACACTTCTTTGTATTGCTGCGGTTAATCAATAGATAAAAACACACCCCAACGTCATATTTAACGTATGGGGTGCAATTCGTTTTTGCCAATCTTATACAAAACTAAGTTTTCTTAGCACTGTAATCGCATTACGATTTTGTCGCTGGTGCTGAGAAGTTAGGCATATTGCCTTGCTTATCAATCTTAGTCAGTATGCCATTGCTATCAAAAGTCAGAGTAAGAGTCTCTTGACGTACTTCTTGATGACCAGGCTCTTCGCGGAAAACATAATACCAAGTTTGGCTTCCGAAAGGATCTTTAAGCATTGGCGTACCAAGGGCAAATTGAACTTGCTGCTGTGTCATTCCTTGCTGAACTTTTGCGACTTCGGCTGGCGTTAAATAATTTCCCTGATTGATATCTGGGTGATAAACCAGTCTCTCGAACATAGAGCAACCTGAAGTCATTACGACTAAAGATAAGGCGGCAACTTTTAACAGTTTAAAACGCATGGTTATTACATTCCTTTTAGGGTCATAGTGACGATGATAATCGACAACGCAGCAATTGAAAACCTTTCACGCTCTGCCTATGACCCTAAATATCAATAAAAGTTTGTTAATCGTTATGCAGCCAACAAATCTTTTGCATTTGCTAAGGTATTTTTGGTGACTTCACTACCTGCTAATAAACGAGCGAGCTCTTGTAGGCGTTCTTTTTTCGATAACAGTTTCATGGTTGTTTCTGTTTCTTCACCATTTGTCTCTTTATTGACGAAATAGTGTTGGTGACCACAACCTGCAACTTGAGGCAAATGAGTGACACACATAACTTGAGTAGACTCGCCTAACTCACGTAGTAATTTACCCACAATAGCTGCCGTTGGACCGCTGATACCCACATCAACTTCATCAAAAATAAGTGCTGGAGTATCCATTTTTTTGGCTGTGATCACTTGGATTGCGAGTGCAATACGTGATAACTCACCGCCTGAAGCTACTTTAGAAAGTGCTTGATGAGGTTGCCCCGGATTTGTGGTGACATTAAATTCAACTTTTGTGGCGCCATCGATTTGCAGTGAGCTGTCATCAAAATGGGTATCAACAGTAAAATAACCATGAGGCATAGATAACTGATGCATACTGTTAGTGATAAGTTGACTTAATTCACTCGCATATTGTTGGCGAACTTGGTGTAATTGTTTTGCGACATCTAATGCAATTAAGTGGTCAGCTTTGACTTGTTCTATTAAAGCATCACAATCATCATTTTGACGAAGTAGGGCATTCTTCTCTTCAATTAATTGCTGATGAAGATCATAGAGTTCTTCAGGCGCGACGCGATGTTTACGTGACAAACTAATATACTTAGACATGCGTTTTTCTACTTCAAATAAGCGATTAGGGTCCATCTCTAAGCGATCACTATAGTGACGAAGCTCATCACTCACTTCACTAATTTGGATAGTGGCTTCTTCTAGCATCTCTAATAATGAATTGAACTGACTTTCCATTGAGGTTAGTTCAGTAATTTCATGTTTAGCCACATTGAGCATACTTAAAATATTTTGCTCTTCGTTGTCACTTAAAATTTGTAAACTATTTTGGCTTAGCGTTAAAAACTGGCCGCAGTTAGAAAGACGTTTATATTCTTGATCTAATTCTGGGTACTCACCTTGTACTGGTTGAAATTCATTGAGCTCTTTTAAGTGGTAATCAACCAGTTGCTGCCTTGCTTCCCGTTCTAAAGAGAGTTGTTGAAAAGCAGCTAAAGTTTGGCAACTTTGATGCCATGTTTGATAAGCCGACTTCATGTTTTTTAATAAAGCAGGCTCATGGGCATAGATATCAAGCAGTTGTTTTTGATAGCGAGGTTCTAACAGTTGCTGGTGAGCATGTTGCCCATGAATTTGAATAAGTAATGAACCAAGCTCTCTTAATTGTGAAAGAGGTACGGAAGTGCCGTTGATAAAACCACGAGAACGCCCATCAGTAGAGATAGTTCTTCTTAATAGGCATTCGTTATGATCATCAAGATGATGTTCTTCAAGCCAGCGTTGTGCTGATGGCGTATCAGAGAGTGAGAATCGTGCACATAAATCGGCTCTAGTTGCACCTGGGCGCACCATATTGGCATCACCACGGTTACCTAAGCATAAACCTAGAGCATCAATTGCAATAGACTTACCTGCGCCAGTTTCGCCTGTAATGGTGGTCATGCCACCAGAAAAATCGATTTCAAGTTCACGGACTATGGCAAAATGACTAATGGTTAATTGAGTCAGCATAGTGCCTCTCCTGTGTATAAAAAAATATCTGTAATTACATACAGTATAAACTGGTTTTTTATACAGTAAAGTAGGGAGGCACAAAAATTAGAACATTTTTTTCGACCAACCTAATTTTGAGCTGAGTGTATTAAAATAGTTGTAATCAGTTGGGTGAACTAAATTGAGTTTTTGACGACTTCTCTTAATAATAACTTCATCACCTTCTTTAATCGGTAACACTAATTGGCTATCGCAGCTGACTTCGTAATCGATATTTGTTTGTGAGAATTTTAAGCGGATTTGGCTATCACTGCTGATAACTAAAGGACGCGCTGATAAGGTATGTGGGAACATAGGCACAAGCGCAATAGCATCAAGGTTTGGCGTTAAAATAGGGCCACCCGCAGAAAGTGAGTAGGCGGTTGATCCCGTTGGTGTTGCGATAATTAAGCCATCAGAACGTTGAGAGAAAGCAAAGCGATCATCAATGTAAACTTCAAACTCAATCATATGAGCGACTTTACCGGGATGAAGAACGACTTCATTGATTGCTGTACCAATGCGTGTTCTTTGACCTTCAGCGCAGACCCGAGCTTCAAGTAAGAACCGTTTTTCTTCACGATAGTGTCCTGCTAATACATTGGTTAATTGCTGTAAGGCATTATCAGGATCAAGATCAGTAAGAAAGCCTAAATTTCCCCGGTTAACACCAATCACTTTGATATTATAACGAGATAAAACGCGCGCAGCGCCAAGCATATTGCCATCACCACCAACAACAATAACAAGATCGGCGACTTTGCCAACTTGTGTTAAATCACCTGTTTGTGCATTTTCTAGTTTTAGTTCTTGAGCAACCTGTGTGTCAATAATAACGTCATAGCCTTGAGCCAATAGCCAATGATAGAGCATTTCATGAGTTGAAATTGCTTCAGGATGGCGTGGATGACCAACAATGCCAATGCATTTAAAGTGTTTTTCTTCCGTTACGGTATTATCTGGCATTTTTTTACCCTCGTTTTGCGCCAATTCCTTGAAACCCGTTTATTGATCCCCATAATAAACTAAATATGAAGATGAATACTAAAACTACGCGGAGATGTTCATGAGTAGTAAAGAACAAAATGTACATGAAGAGCAAGTCTCAAAAGAAAAAGAAGGAATGGAATCTGCAATGAATGAGTCTCAAGAGCCAACAATGACCGAAGAAGCACAAGCGGACTTTAATGCTCAAGCTGAATTAGTGGAAGCATTAGCGCGTGTTGATTCTCTTGAAAAACAACTTGAGCAATCTCAAAAGACAGAGCGTGAAGCCATGATCCGTGCTCAAGCTGAAATTGAGAACATTCGTCGCCGTACTCAACAAGATGTAGAGAAAGCACATAAATTTGCGCTTGAGAAGTTTTCTAATGAGTTATTGCCTGTACTCGATAATTTAGAGCGTGCTTTATCTGCGGCTGATCATGAAAATGAATCATTAAAGCCAATGATTGAAGGGTTAGAATTAACTCTGAAATCATTCTTAGATGCTGTTCGTAAATTTGGTATCGAAGTGGTTGAAGAAAAAAATGTGGTATTCAACCCTGAAGTTCACCAAGCGATGACTTTAATTGATAGCCCAGCACATGAGTCTAATCATGTTGTTGATGTTATGCAAAAAGGATATACCTTAAACGGTCGTTTATTACGCCCAGCTATGGTTATCGTTTCTAAATAATATCGATAAAACATTCGTTATCACATGAGTTATTACATGTAGATAAAGTAAACCGCACAATACGAAGATTATTTAATATTCTTGTTATTGTGCGGTTTTATGTTTTATAAGGCGATATTATTCAATAGGATCAAGATGCCAATTGATCGGTGTGCGACCTTGCTGTTGTAAAATATCATTGGCTTGTTTGAAATGACCACAACCTAAAAAGCCTCTATGGGCAGAGAGTGGTGATGGATGAGGTGCTTTTAAAATAACGTGTTTATTGGTATCAATAAAACGTCCTTTTTTCTGGGCATGAGCGCCCCAAAGTAAGAATATAACCCCGTCTCGACGCTGATTGATCTGTTCAATTACTGCATCAGTAAAGATTTCCCAACCATAGTTAGCATGAGAGTGTGCTTGGCCTTTCTCTACTGTTAATACTGTATTAAGTAATAAAACACCTTGTTTTGCCCAGCTTTCTAAATAGCCGTGGTTAGGGCGTTTAAAATCAGGGTATTCTTTTTCAAGCTCTTTATACATATTGACTAACGAAGGAGGCGCTGGCACGCCCGGTCGTACTGAAAAAGAGAGTCCATGTGCTTGATTAGGGCCGTGATAAGGATCTTGCCCTAAAATAACTACATTCACATTATCAAAAGGCGTAAAACGAAAGGCATTAAAAATATCTTCTTGAGGTGGATAAACGATTTTACCTGCGGCTCTTTGTTGTGCGACTTGAGACATAATTTGATGAAAGTAAGGCTTTTCTTTTTCAGTGCCTATCACATCATGCCAAGTTAATGGTGTAGTCATAACCTAAAATCCTTGTTGATATCTTATAGTGTCTAAGCTTACCGATTTCATCAGGGGAATGAAAATATTACGACCTAAAAATAAGAATTAATTGATTTCTCAACTTTTATTTGAAAATTTACAAAAAAAATTGCAAATCAGCTATAAATGATTGTTGATTTAAAACAACACTTTGCACCTTATGGGCTAAAGTGCTTATGAATTTTATTGATATTTATCAAAGAATGACGCCATTTATACTGGTATATAAGTAGACAGAAACATTGGTTAGACCAAATACCCAAGTTCTGATATGAGATTGGAATTTGATTTTGCGCCCAAATTGGAGGTCGAAATGATTACTGGTATCCAAATTACTAAAGCTGATAACGACGATTTATTACATTCTTTCTGGTTATTAGATGATGAAAACGGCGAAGCTCGTTGCATCTGTGCTAAAAAAGGCTTTGAAGAAGGCCAAGTGATTAACCGTAAAGAGTTAGGCAATATCGAATACCGCGAAGTGCCTGTAGAATCTAAACCGGTTGTTCGTGTAGAAGGTGGTCAACACCTTAATGTTAACGTATTAAGCCGCGAAACACTGGAAGATGCTGTTAACAATCCTGAGAAATATCCTCAATTAACTATTCGTGTTTCTGGCTATGCAGTGCGTTTTAACTCACTGACTCCAGAACAGCAACGTGATGTTATTACTCGTACTTTCACTGAAAGTCTGTAATTTTCACTAAAGTCATAAGTTAATAATAAGCTCGATATGAAGATATCGGGCTTTTTTTCTATTTATCTATTTTTTTATTTTTCTATATAAAATAAGAAAAAAGAGAGAATAACAAAAAACCGTAACTATGTTATATAGCTACGGTTTTTTATAAGATCAAAAAGAGTACAGATTATTCGTTATCAGTATTCGTTTCTTTTGCTGGTGCAGTAGGAGCCACTTTCTTTTCTGTATGCTCAGTAACAGCTTTGCGACGTTTACCGATATTTTTACGATCGCGAGTCCGCACTTTTTCTTTAACCGCTTTTTTCTCTTCTTCTTTTTTCGCTTTGCGTTTAGCTAGCACTTTTTTAGAAGGTTTGAATGTTGCTTTCAGGCTTGGTGCTTTAGTTTCTGGACGTAGTTCAGCAACAACGCGATATTTAATAGGCTCTTGAACGTAACGACCAATTTTCCCTAATAGTGGGTGATCGTGAGCTTCAACTAATGAAATTGCGATACCTTTACGGCCTGCACGTCCTGTGCGACCAATGCGGTGCAAGTAAACATCCGCAGTACGAGGTAAGTCAAAGTTGAAAACGTGTGTGATGTCATCTAGATCAAGACCTCGAGAAGCAACGTCTGTGGCAACAAGTACATTCATTTTGCCTGATTCTAAACGTTTGATTGCATCATTACGCTGTGTTTGCGCCATTTCACCTTCAAGGTAGCTACATTTAATACCTTGTTTTTCTAGCGCAGTGACAAGCTCTCTTACACGCTCTCTTTTGCGAACAAAGACAATCGATTTTTTAACATCGTCTTGCTTCAGTAATGCAGCAAGCAACGCTGTTTTATGTTCGAGATTATCAGCATGATAATAGAACTGCTGAATTTTTTTACGTTCACGGCGAGATGGATCAGCATTAAGTTCAACTGGTTCGTTGAGGATGCGCTGTGCAAAATCAATAACTGCGTTACCTTCCAATGTCGCAGAGAACAGTAATGTCTGTTTGCGCCAGCGAGTTTCGCCTGCAATCGTTTCGATATCGTTAGCAAAACCCATATCTAACATACGGTCTGCTTCATCTAAAATCAGCATTTCTACCGCACGGCAGTCAAAGTTTTCTTCTTTGATGTACTGTAATAAACGACCTGTTGTTGCAACAACGATATCTTGGTTCTCACTGAAGACTTCAGCGTGATTCATATAAGCAACGCCGCCCGTGATAGTGGCGATATCTAAATGTGTATGCGCACATAATTCTTTTGCCTGCTCTGCAACTTGCATAGCAAGTTCGCGAGTTGGTGTCAGGATAAGAATACGTGGTGGGCCTGATTTTTTACGTGGATAATCAAGCAAGTGTTGAATTGCTGGAAGCAAAAAGGCCGCAGTTTTCCCTGTGCCTGTTGGCGCAGAGCCTAAAATATCGCGCCCATCCATTGCTGCAGGAATTGCATCTGCTTGAATAGCAGTAGGACGTTGATATCCTTTTTCTTCTAATGCGGTCAATAAACTTTCATCAAGTTCAAGACTGGAAAATGTCGTGGCTGTCATTGTATACCTCTGTTTAGGGCGCGGATTTTGACATTATCCCCCGCTAAAAGCCAGAGGATTTACCGCTATCACATTATATTACCGATAGACGAAGGTATTCGTTGTTTTTAGGCTTAATCTAAATAAGCGTGCATCGTATACAAATAGTTTAATGTTAAGATAGGGGTTGCAGAAGCGTTATCATACCATATATCTCTTTTCCAATGACATGAATGATAAGTAATAAAAAAGAGATAGTAATACGAATCAATAGAGCCAATAAATGAATCAAAAGAAAGTGAAAAAAGCGGGATTACGCAAAGGTGGTTTTACATTTAAACAATTTTTTGTAGCTCATGATAAGTGTGAAATGAAAGTGGGTACAGATGGTGTTTTATTAGGGGCTTGGGCACCTATCGATAATGTAAAAAGAGCGCTTGATATTGGTACGGGTAGTGGATTAATTGCATTAATGCTGGCTCAACGAGCGAATCAAATTGAGTGTATTGATGGCATTGAACTTGATGAAAAGGCAGCATCACAAGCCACGGAAAATGCTCAAGAGTCACAATGGCATTCATTTATTCATATCCATCATGATGATATTTATCATTATGCTGAACAAGCGCAAAACAAGTATGATTTGATTGTAAGTAATCCTCCTTATTTTGAACCTGCAATTGCTTGTCGTAATGATGTTCGTGAACAAGCACGTTATACAAAAACCTTAACGCATGAGGGATTGCTGGATAGTGCGCAATCACTTATCACCGAAGATGGTTTGTTCTGTGTTGTATTACCTTACTCTATTGGTGAGCAATTTATTGAAATCGCAGAAAAAAAAGAGTGGAATATTGCAAAACGCGTTAATATTAAAGACAGTGCAGATAAACCTTATCATCGAATTTTGTTAGCCTTTCAAAAACAAAATCAAAGCAGTGTCGAATGTAGTATAGATGAACTTATTATTCGTAATAATGAAGGGCATTACACTGACAAGTTTCGCTCTTGGGTGACTGACTTTTATTTGTATTATTAAATCTATATTTAATAATACATTGTTTAAGATAATATATATTGTTGTAAGTAATCGTATATATTTAAATAATATCATTGTGTTATCGTTTTTTTATTGGCAAATTGCATTTTGGGTGGATGATCACCATGATGATTTTTTTGTGATTCATCTCTTAAAATAATGATTGAATTGAACTTCATACTATTTTTGCACTCTAAGTCTTGTAGCTCATAAAACGAGAAGGAATAACGAGAGTAAATATGACGGAGTCATTTAAAAATAGTGCGAAGCTTGACTTCGGGAGAGTCCATCTCTAATGAGCGAGCAGTTAACGGACCAAATGTTGGTTGAAAAGGTACAAAATGGTGACCAGAAAGCCTTTAATTTGCTGGTTATCCGCTATCAACACAAGGTAGCAAGCCTGATTTCCCGTTATGTACCACAGGGCGATGTGCCAGATGTTTCGCAAGAAGCCTTTATTAAAGCTTATCGTGCCATCGGTTCTTTCCGTGGAGATAGTGCTTTTTATACATGGCTTTATCGCATTGCTGTGAATACAGCAAAAAATTATCTGGTTGCACAGGGGCGACGTCCGCCTTCGAATGATTTAGATGCGAGTGATGTTGAAAACTTCGAATCACCAAATGCACTAAAAGAAATTTCGAACCCTGAGAATTTAATGTTGTCAGAAGAGTTACGGAGAGTGGTTTTTCACACCATAGAGTCATTACCTGAAGATTTAAGGGTTGCTATTACACTTCGGGAACTTGACGGACTAAGCTATGAAGAGATAGCGGTCATTATGGATTGCCCTGTCGGAACAGTACGTTCACGTATTTTTAGGGCACGAGAAGCTATTGATAATAAGGTTCAACCATTAATACAAGAGTTTTAATTGTGGGTGAACCATCATTGACTGAAGGGTACTTTTACATGCAAAAAGAAAAACTTTCTGCATTTATGGATGGCGAAGTTCTTGATAAAGAATTAATGGGTACAATTGCTCGTGATGACTCTATGAAAGAGACATGGCAACGCTACCATTTAATTCGTGACACAATGCGTGGTGATGTAGGTGAAGTAGTCCACTTCGATATCGCAAGTCGCGTTGCGCTCGCTTTAGAGAATGAACCTGTTCGCATAAGTCCTGAACAACAACGAGAGCAGCAACCTGCGCCATCACAATGGCGTCAGCACTCTTTCTTACAAACGTTACGTCCTTGGGCAAGTCAGTTAACTCAAATCGGTGTCGCGGCTTGTGTTTCATTAGCTGTTATTGTTGGTGTTCAGCAATATAATGGAAAAAGTGGTTCTGAAGATTTCCAAGTAGATACACCCGTATTTAATACTCAACCTATTATGGGTTCAGGTTCGCCTGTAAGCTTAAATCTTCAAAATGATACTTTAGGTAAAGACCAGCAAACACGTTTACAAGAGCGTAATCAACGCCTTGGATTAATGTTGCAACAGTATGAGTTAGATCGTCGTATCTATAATGCACCACAAAATGAAGCGCCAATCAGCGCTCAAGGTGAAACTCAACCTGCAGCAGCACAGTAATAATAGATGTGAATGTATAAATAACGTGTGGGAATAAAACAGTCGTAATGAAAAAATCATGGTTATCCACCTTATTGCTGGTGGGCAGCCTGTCAATGCCGATACAAGCCTTGGCGCAACCTCAAACAGGTAGTGTCGAGGCTTTGTTGCAAAAGATGGGTCAGACAAGTCAAAGCTCTACCTATGAATTATCTTTTATCAATATCAATTCTCAAGGTATTGTTCCTATTCGCTACCGTCACACTCTTATTGATGGCAAACCACTTGCACAATTAATGCAAATGGATAGTACTCGCCGTGAAATTGTTCAACGTGGCAATGAAATCAGCTATTTTGAACCCGGTTTAGATGCCTTCAGCTTAAGAAATGATCATATCGTTGATTATATCCCTTCTATCATTTACCAAGATTTCAAGGAATTATCGGGTTATTATAATTTTATTGATGCGGGTAGAACGCATATTGGTGATATTCCAAGCCGAGTTGTTCGTGTGTTATCAAAAAATAATGACCGCTATGATTATGTTTTGTTTATTGATGAAGAAAGATATCTACCTTTAAGAGTCGATCTTTTAGATAAAAACAATGACATCATTGAACAGTTTAGAGTGATCACAGTTAATGAAGGAAGCGAGGTCGAAACTGAGCTTAATTCTCTACGTACCGTCAATATGCCACCTTTATTACTTGTACCTAAAGCTAAACCGTTAGTTTATAACTGGTCGGTCAGCCAATTGCCTGAGGGTTTTAAAGAGGTAAAACGTAGTAACCATCAAATTTCTGAAACTGAATTTAGTCAGTCGATTTTATTTAGTGATGGTTTATTTGACTTCTCTATTTATGTTAATAAAAGTGGCCAGCAGGTTAATTCGCCCGAACGCGATAAAATGTTAAGGTATGGTCGTAATACAATTTATACCTATGACAAAGAAGGTAATGAAATTACCTTTATTGGTCAGTTACCGTTTCCTACGGCACAAGCAATAGTTAATAGTGTTGTATTTACGAAAAAGTAAAAGGGTATAAGTTATGGTTAAAGAGTGGGCAACAGTTATACATTGGCATGAAGGACGTGCGTTATTACGCTACGGCTCTTCTTCTGGCTGTGGTAGTTGCCAAGCTCGCGCTGCCTGTGGCTCTTATTTATTGAATAAAATAGGGCCAGAGACAGTTCATCAACTTGAACTTCCCGTTGCACAACCTTTAGTTGAAGGGCAAAAAGTGGAAGTGGGTATACCTGAAAATAATCTACTTCTTTCTGCAATGTTGGTGTATTTAACACCACTTATTGGCTTATTTATCGTTGCTGGCATTGCGAGCCTTTGGTTTTCGAGTGAATTTGCTATTTTTTGCAGTGGGCTTGTGGGCGGCGCTCTTGGTTTTTTATTTGCCAAAAAAGTAGCGACTTGGTGGAGCAAAGATGAAGGTTTTGAACCTATTGTATTGCAAATAGGGCTTCCACCTCATGAACTTAAAGTTCAATTTCAAGAATAATGAGTTGATTAAAGAGATGGGGCATTTGCCCCATTATTTTTATCATGCTGCTTTTGTAATAATATCTATCTTAAATTAACACGTTTCTATATCTGGAAATTACCCGCAAAAAATTACAAATAAATGCAAGTCTTAGCATAAATGTTTGTGTTTGATGAACGTTTCTTTGAGTATAATGTCTCTAGTGTGTAGAATGCGTCATCAATAATAACTCCTGCAATATAGAGTTTTCGCTTTGTGTCCATGAATGACTCCAAAGCCAGATTTATAGAGCAAAGCAATAGAGAAAAATAATTTCAGAATGAAAAACATACGTAACTTTTCCATTATCGCACATATTGACCACGGTAAATCGACGTTATCAGATCGAATTATTCAAATTTGTGGTGGCTTATCAGATCGTGAAATGGCTGCGCAGGTTCTTGATTCTATGGATCTTGAGCGTGAACGTGGTATTACAATCAAAGCGCAAAGCGTAACCTTGAATTACACCGCTGATGACGGTGAAGTTTATCAGCTTAACTTTATCGATACCCCAGGACACGTTGACTTCTCTTATGAAGTATCTCGTTCACTCGCTGCGTGTGAAGGCGCCTTATTGGTCGTAGATGCTGGGCAAGGGGTTGAAGCGCAAACATTAGCAAACTGCTATACAGCGATGGATATGGATCTCACCGTCGTTCCTGTTTTAAATAAAATAGATTTACCAGCAGCAGAGCCTGAGCGTGTTGCTGAAGAGATTGAAGACATTGTAGGGATCGACGCTACAGATGCAGTGCGTTGTTCTGCAAAAACAGGTATTGGTGTTAAAGAAGTTATCGAACGCCTTGTTAAAGAAATTCCAGCACCTGAAGGTGATGCAGACGCTCCATTACAAGCTCTGATTATTGACTCTTGGTTTGATAACTACCTTGGTGTTGTTTCACTGATCCGTGTTAAAAACGGTAAAGTCAGCAAAGGCGATAAAATCAAGGTAATGAGCACTGGTCAGATTTATAACATTGATCGTATTGGTATTTTTACACCAAAACAAATTGATACGACATCATTAAATTGTGGCGAAGTAGGCTGGGTTGTTTGTGGTATTAAAGATATTTTAGGTGCGCCTGTTGGGGATACCTTAACAGCAGCACAAAAACCAGCAGATAAACCATTACCGGGCTTTAAAAAAGTTAAGCCACAGGTTTATGCAGGTCTATTCCCAATTAGCTCTGACGACTATGAATCATTCCGTGATGCATTAGGTAAATTAAGTCTGAATGACGCTTCATTATTCTATGAGCCAGAAAGCTCAACCGCGTTAGGTTTTGGTTTCCGTTGTGGTTTCTTGGGTCTTCTGCACATGGAGATCATTCAAGAACGTTTAGAACGTGAATATGACCTTGACCTGATTACAACCGCTCCAACCGTAGTTTATGAAGTTGAAATGACTAACGGTGATATTGTACTAGTGGATAGTCCGTCTAAATTACCACCGCTGAATAACATTGAAGAAATCAGAGAGCCTATTGCTGAATGTCATATGTTATTACCGCAAGAATACTTAGGTAATGTCATTACTTTATGTATCGAAAAACGCGGTGTTCAAACCAATATGGTCTATCATGGTAATCAGGTTTCATTGACTTATGAAATTCCGATGGCTGAAGTGGTATTAGATTTCTTTGACCGTTTAAAATCAACATCACGCGGTTATGCTTCTTTAGACTATAACTTTATCCGCTTCCAAGGCTCTAACATGGTACGTGTAGATGTCTTGATTAATGGTGATCGCGTTGATGCTTTAGCATTGATTACACATAACGATAATGCACCTTATCGTGGTCGTGAGTTGGTGGAAAAAATGAAAGAGTTTATTCCACGTCAACAGTTTGATATCGCCATCCAAGCGGCAATTGGTAACCATATTATTGCTCGTTCAACTGTTAAACAGTTACGTAAAAACGTATTAGCCAAATGTTATGGCGGTGACGTTAGCCGTAAGAAGAAACTGTTACAGAAACAGAAAGATGGTAAAAAACGTATGAAGCAAATTGGTAACGTAGAGCTACCACAAGAAGCGTTTTTAGCCATCCTTCATGTTGGTAAAGATAAATAATTTAAGGAGAAAACATGGCTAACACGTTTGCCTTGATCCTAACGCTGGCAACGCTAATAACGGGAGTTTTTTGGGGAATTGAGCGCTTTAAACTCAAGCCAGCCCGAAAAGCAAAACTAAAGCGTCTTCAAGAGATGACGCAAGGGACCGAGGATCAGCAAGAGTTAGCAAAATCAATTAATAAACCAAGTTGGGCGGAGACATTAGGCTCTTTATTCCCAGTCTTGATTATTGTTTTGATTCTGCGTTCATTTGTGTATGAGCCGTTTCAAATACCTTCTCGCTCCATGATGCCAACCTTGTTGGTTGGCGATTTTATCTTGGTTGAAAAGTTTGCTTATGGATTAAAAGATCCAATTACACAGACAACGTTAATTAATACAGGGAAGCCAAAACGAGGCGATATCGCAGTATTTAAATATCCTCGTGATCCTTCTACTGATTTTATTAAACGTGTTATTGGATTACCGGGCGATAAAATTGTTTATGATATGATGTCGAAAAAACTTCATGTCTATCCAAATTGTGATAAAGCCATTTGTAATGAAGAAATTTCAGTAACTTATGGTACAGCTTACCCAAGTGAATGGACGTTGTCATTACAAAATGTACCGGGTGGTCAGCGTATTAATGGTATGAAATCTATTCCAATTGAGGAGCCTATTTCAACAGCAACTCAATTACGTGAAGAAGAAAGGGTAGAAACGATTGATAAAGTCTCTCACCGTATTATGACAATACCCGGTGATATGACGATGCCAGAGTTTATTCAACCCGGATTACCTGTCGGTACGTGGATTGTTCCTGAAGGTCATTACTTTATGATGGGTGACAATCGAGACGGTAGCTCTGATAGTCGCTTCTGGGGCTTTGTTCCAGAGAAGAACTTAGTCGGTAAAGCGACAACGATCTGGATGAGCTTTGAAAAAGTAGAGAATGAATGGCCAACAGGTGTTCGTTTTAGCCGCATCGGTGGCATTAAGTAATAATTAACAAAATAGCGACAGCATTCCTTCTTATCTAAGTGTAGAATATGTCGCTTCTTTAAATATGATTGGCTCCTGTTATTGACAGGAGTCAGTGCAAACGCAACAGTTCTGTTATCCAACTCGATAATTTCTCGTTGTCTTAAACAGATTTGTTGCGTGTGCTTCAAATTAAGTTATGGAAATTGATCGCACATGAATACTTTATTAGTAAACCAGTTACAAAAGAAACTGGGCTATACTTTTACGCAAAATGAATTATTACTACAGGCTTTAACGCATCGTAGTGCCAGCAGTAAACATAATGAACGTTTAGAATTTTTAGGTGATTCAATTCTAAGTTATGTGATTGCTAACGCACTTTATCATCGCTTTCCTCGTGTTGATGAAGGTGATATGAGCCGAATGAGAGCAACGCTTGTTCGTGGAAATACACTCGCTGAATTAGCGCGTGAATTTGAACTCGGCGAATGTCTACGTTTAGGGCCAGGAGAATTAAAAAGCGGCGGTTTTCGTCGTGAATCAATTTTAGCGGATACGGTGGAAGCTTTAATTGGTGCCATTTTCCTCGATAGTGATATTCAAAATATCGAAAAAATTATTTTAAATTGGTATGAGAATCGTTTGGCTGAAATCAGCCCGGGCGATAAGCAAAAAGATCCTAAAACTCGTTTGCAAGAGTATCTGCAAGGCCGTCATTTACCATTACCTTCTTATATTGTGGTACAGGTTCGTGGCGAAGCCCATGATCAAGAGTTTACGATCCATTGTCAGATAAGCGGTATCGAACAACCTGTCAAAGGGATGGGTACAAGCCGTCGTAAAGCTGAACAGGCCGCTGCTGAACAGGCATTAATACAACTGGAGCTTGAATGAGCGAAGAACAAACCTATTGCGGATTTATTGCGATAGTCGGTCGCCCAAATGTGGGAAAATCAACACTACTGAACCAATTACTGGGGCAGAAAGTTTCTATTACATCACGTAAACCGCAGACTACGCGTCACCGTATCATGGGTATTGATACAGATGGTGCTTACCAAGCAATTTATGTGGATACACCGGGCTTGCATATTGAAGAAAAGCGAGCCATCAACAGACTGATGAACCGCGCAGCAAGTAGTTCAATTGGTGATGTTGAACTGGTTATTTTCGTTGTTGAAGGCACCAACTGGACGCCTGATGACGAAATGGTATTAAATAAATTAAAATCATTACGTTGCCCTGTTTTATTAGCAATTAATAAAGTGGATAACGTGACTGATAAAACCAAGTTACTTCCACACATTGGCTTTTTAAGCCAACAAATGGATTTTCTTGATGTAGTACCAATCAGTGCTGAAAAAGACATGAATATTGATACGATTGCGAAAATCGTACGTAAATGTTTACCAGAAGCGACTCATCATTTCCCTGAAGATTATATTACTGATCGCTCTCAGCGTTTTATGGCGTCAGAAATTATTCGTGAAAAATTGATGCGCTTTTTAGGTGAAGAATTACCTTATTCTGTCACTGTTGAAATCGAACAATTCGTTACCAATGAGCGTGGTGGTTATGATATCCACGGATTAATTCTGGTTGAGCGTGAAGGCCAGAAGAAAATGGTTATTGGTAATAAAGGTGCGAAAATCAAGAAAATTGGTACCGAAGCCCGTATGGATATGGAAGACTTATTTGAAAACAAAGTTCACTTAGAACTTTGGGTGAAAGTCAAAGCGGGTTGGGCTGATGATGAACGTGCTTTACGTAGCCTTGGCTATGTGGACGATTTAAAGTAGGTAACTGAAGTGGATGGCTGGCAACGTGCATTTGTTATCCATGCTCGACCTTACAGTGAAACGAGTTTGTTACTCGATTTTTTCACTGAAAACGAAGGGCGGGTACGCATATTGTCAAAAGGTGCACGAGGCCGTCGTTCACCCTTAAAAGGGGCACTTCAACCTTTTACTCCTTTGCTCATTCGTTGGAGTGGGCGAGGAGAAGTTAAAACACTTCGTGATGCTGAACCTATCTCTTTAGCATTACCACTGACAGGCTCTGTACTCTACAGTGGCTTGTATCTCAATGAGTTATTATCTCGCGTTTTAGAAAATGGTACTTCTTATAGTGTACTTTTTTTTGAATACCTTTCCTGTTTGCAAATTCTTGCTGCTAGCGATACTACACCTGAAGCTGCACTGAGACGCTTTGAACTCGCGCTATTAACACAACTGGGTTATGGTTTAGATTTTCTGCATTGTGCGGGAAGTGGAGAGCCAGTTTCAGATTCGATGACCTATCGTTATCGAGAAGAAAAAGGTTTTATTGCGAGTTTAGTGGTTGATCATAATAGTTTTACTGGATTTGAATTAAAATCCTTAGCCAGTCGCGAATTTCCTACTGTTGAAACATTAAAAGCGGCAAAAAGATTTACTCGAATGGCATTGAAGCCCTATTTAGGCGGAAAACCATTAAAAAGTAGAGAACTTTTTAGACAATTTGCCATTAAAAAAGCCCCAAAGAAAAGAGCATTGATGGTAGAACAGTAATATTGTCTTTTTCTTCTCTATGGAATGTGTAAACTAAGGTAATGCAACGTTATTTTTCAGGAGAAGAGCATGTCTGATATTCTACTTGGCGTTAATATTGACCATATCGCCACCCTTCGTAATGCCCGTGGCACAACTTATCCCGATCCTGTTCAAGCGGCTTTCATTGCAGAACAAGCTGGTGCTGATGGTATAACTATCCATTTACGTGAAGATAGACGTCATATCACTGATCGCGATTTAATGCTGATAAGCCAAACGGTTCAGACAAGATTAAATCTGGAAATGGCAGTTACTGAAGAGATGATCGAGATCGCTTGTCAAACTCAGCCTGATTTTTGCTGTTTAGTACCTGAAAAACGCCAAGAAGTGACAACAGAAGGTGGTTTAGACGTTGTTGGCAATGAAGAAAAAGTTGCTGATGCAATTAAACGCTTATCTTTAGCAGGTATCAAAGTTTCTCTATTTATTGATCCTGACCATGAGCAAATTAACGCAGCCGACCGTGTTGGTGCGCCTTTTATTGAGATCCACACTGGCGCTTATGCTGACGCTGAAGATGAAATGGCTCAAGAAAAAGAGTTTGTCCGTATTCGTGATGCAGTCACTTATGCTGCATCTAAAGGTTTAAAAGTGAATGCAGGACATGGTCTGCATTATCACAACGTACAACGTATTGCGGCATTACCTGAACTGTATGAACTGAATATTGGTCACGCTATTATTGGTAGAGCCGTATTTAGTGGATTAGCGCCAGCGGTTGAAGAAATGAAACGCTTAATGCGAGAAGCGCGTCGCTAATGGCTATTGTTGGTTTAGGTATGGATATCGTCGAGATATCACGTATCGAAGATATTATAGGGCGTTCTGGTGAACGCCTTGCTCGTCGCATTCTTACTGATACTGAATGGGAAATTTATCAATCCCATAAACAGCCAATACGTTTTTTAGCTAAGCGATTTGCAGTAAAAGAGGCGGCGGCAAAAGCATTAGGAACAGGTATACGTTTAGGATTAGCTTTCAACCATTTTGAAGTGCGTAATGATGAGTTAGGCAAACCCACCTTGCATTTTTTAGCGGTTGCCAAAGAGATGGCAGAGAAAGCGGGGATAAACTCTATTCACGTAACACTTGCTGATGAACAGCGTTATGCTTGTGCGACAGTTATTTTAGAAAAATAGCTCTCTTAGATTTATCACCCACAAAATCATCGATTAAGGTTTAGATCTTATCTGCGTGATGGATCAACACAAATTTTTCCCATAATTCATCTTGAGATTCAGTATGAGCAGGATCAGTGATGATCGTGTTAGTAATCGGACAAACCGATTGGCAAGTTGGTTTATCGTAATGTCCTACACATTCAGTGCAAAGATCAGGATTAATTTCATAAATTTCATCCCCCATTGAAATCGCATCATTTGGACACTCTGGTTCACACATATCGCAATTGATGCATTTCTTCGTAATTAGTAAAGCCATATCAGTCACTTAATATATAAATTATTAAATTTCAGTAACTTATATCTTGCACTTATATGTTACCATCTATCAGTTTTGTGTCGCTATATCCGATAAAGTAGTGTTTTATCATTCAAATAGGAATATTACCCCAATCTTTTTGCTTAATAGGCACTAAGTAAGGGGGGAGTAAGGTTACCATTTATAGGGAATTTCCTAAAGTGGCATCGCTCAAATGGTTTATTAGAATGTATAAATAAAATATTAAATACTTGCTAATGAAGAGAAATGAAAGCCAGTTGCACTAATAACATTTCGCAATGTTTTTAATGTTGGGTTTCCTGTTGGTGATAATGTTCGATAAAGCGTTTCTCTAGATACTCCTGCTTTTTTGGCAATTTTTGCCATACCGCCCCGAGCTTCTACGACATGGCGTAATGCCATAAGAAAAGCTTCTTGCCCACCATCTTCATCAATATCAAGGAAGGCTTGGTGTAAATATGCTTTTGCAAAACTAGGATCTTCACGCAAAAGCTCAATCATTGCGTCATCGTGTAAACGAGATTTTGGCATAATCTACCTCTTTAAATAATCTTTTAGACATAGGATGGCTTTATTGATGTCAGCATCCTGAGTTCGTTTATCTCCTGCTAGAAGTAGCAATATAATTTCGCCATTGATTAAACTATAGTAGACGCGATAACCCACACCTTGATCAATTCGTAGCTCCCAAATGCTTTCACGACAAGGTTTATGATCACCAAAACACGCACTTGCCATTCTATTTACTCTCGATGCAATTTTGGCTTTAGCAACAGGATCACGTATCTTTCTGAAGTAGTCGGCATATAAGTCTTTGCCATCTATTGTTAGATAATGTTTGATAGTTTTCATTGGCAAAATGTAGCTTATAAGCTACGTCAACACAACTATTTTTGTAGCTTATAAGCTACTAAAATATATCAGTAATATATATTTAAAGCAAAACTATCTAAATAGAAAAACAAAAACAAAAACAAAAACAAAAACAAAAACAAAAACAAAAACAAAAACAAAAACAAAAACAAAAACGAAAATGAATAACAAAAAATAGTATTTTTTGTGGTATTCCGCACACCTAACACTCTGTTATTGATGTTAAATAATGCAATAAATAAGGGGTATACTATGCCAACACTGTTCAATATGTGGACATTTGCGCTTTTGTCCTTGGGTTTGGTGCTAACACCGGGCCCTAATATGATTTACCTGATTTCACGCTCAATCTCTCAAGGGAAAAAGGCCGGATTTATTTCATTAATCGGTGTGGCTGTTGGCTATATTTTTTATATGTTATTAGCTGCATTTGGTATTACAGCTATTTTTATGGCTGTGCCTTATGCTTACGATACATTAAAAATTTGTGGTGCTATTTACCTTTTTTATATCGCTTGGCAATCTATTAAGCCCGGTGGGCGTTCTATCTTTCATCCCAAAAAATTACTTTCAGGCAATACAACAAAGCTCTTTGTCATGGGCTTTATCACTAACCTACTCAATCCTAAAATCGCATTAATGTACTTATCACTGTTACCTCAATTTATTAGCCTTCAAAATGGCAGTGTTTTAAATCAATCACTAGTGTTAGGTAGTATCCAAATTATTATTAGCATTGCGGTAAATGCATTGATTGTTATTGCCGCAGGCTCTATTGCTGGGTTCTTTATGCAAAGGCCTCGTTGGGCATTGGTTCAACGTTGGTTTATGGCAACAATCTTAGGCGCTTTAGCCGTCAAATTAGCTACTGAAGCGCGCGTAAACTAAAGTTTCATCTTGCTATCTTTGTCATAAACAATTCAAGACAATTTCTTTAGTTATCAATAGAAAACAGGGTACAATATCCCGCTATATGATAATGAAGAGATATCCTTGTGAATAAAGTTAAAGATGATATTTATTGGATGCATAAAGCGATTGAGCAAGCGCAAAAAGCACAAGAAATCGGTGAAATACCAGTCGGCGCAGTTTTAGTCGTTGATAATAAAATCATTGCTAAAGGATGGAATCATTCAATTATCGATAACGATCCCACTGCACACGCAGAGATTATGGCATTACGCAAAGGGGGAAAGCATTTACAAAATTATCGCCTACTTGATGCGACTCTTTATATTACCCTTGAACCTTGTGTGATGTGTGCCGGAGCAATTGTGCATAGTCGGGTAAAACGGGTGGTTTATGGTGCCTCAGATTTAAAAACAGGTGCGGCAGGTTCATTTATTGATATCTTACAGCATCCCGGAATGAACCATAAAGTTGAGATAACTTCAGGTGTATTAGGTGAAGAGTGCTCACAGCTTTTAAGTCAGTTTTTTAAAATGAGAAGGGCTGAAAAGAAACAGCTTAAAAAGCAAAAAGCCAGTCCAGCCATAATCAATACTGAACCAGCAATAAAAGAATAATATTTATTTACTGATAATTAAGGGTATATGTTGCTTGGGCTTGGAAAGGGCCTGTTAGCAAAGTTTGATTTTTTAGTGCAGAGGGTGATGCCTCAACATACGTCATAAAATTAAATTGAATACGTTTATTATTAAGAAGTCGAGTTGAGCTCGGCTTTTTTAATTGGATCACATTGCGTTGCACATCAGTAAATACAATCCCGATACTTTTAGGATCTTCAGATCCATTGCCGACGACAGCAAGGTGATTGGGCATTGTAGGATGCTCTTTCCCATCTAGCGTGATTGTGACACTTTTATAAATATCCTGACTACAATTTTCTAAACTAATACTAAAAGCAACGGGTTCACTTTTTTGAAAGGTATAGAGATCTTTGGCAGATATCTGCTTAAAATCAATTACCTTATTTTCATCACCAGCAACAATGGTACAACCATGTGCAACAACAACACCTTTAAATTCCATATCGCCGCCAATAAGCTCTGTCACAGCAAAGGCAGAAGGTGAAAGTAATAATAAAAGAGAAATCGCCGATTTTATTATTGGATTTTCCATTACATAAACTCCGCCACTAAGGTGGCATGTGCTGAAAACTCACCTTCTGTAATTTTGCTCCCTGCCTTTGCAATAGGAGCAGCAGTAACTTCCCAATTACCTTTAAAATTATTCAGCTTCCCGACAGAAAAATATTGATTAGGTGGCACAATCGTTCCTGATTTGTCTCTTAAAACAATACCTAAATTTGTTCTATCTACAGGTCCTGTTGTACCAAGGTAATTAGGGTTAAAGCTGGCAACACCAGAACTTCCTGTTTGAATTTTAAACATAATTCGACTGTTAGGATTAGTAAAACTACCACCTTCACATTTTATTGGAATATTGCGCGTGATCTTGTAGTTTTGACCATTCAAATAGTCAGAAGTATTACCGACATTGCCAAAATCAAAGGTAATTGGAGAGCCATTATTAAATGTGCATTTATCTTCAGTGGTCAGTATTCCTGAGCTAATCACTAATTTTGAAATTGGTTCAGGGCCATACTCTTGATATAAGCCATTACCTACACGGGCATACATTTGCGCTACAGCTTGCCCTGTTAATGAAACCCCATTAATAATCGGTTTTTTTAGACGAAATACTAATACACCGCTACTTCCTGATGACATATTGGGTTTTGGTGATTCAGGAACGCGACAGCCTTGTTGCCCATTTCGATTATTAGGCTTTTCAATAAAAGGAACTGTAGGAAGAGAATCAGGGCCCCAAATAGAAAACTTGATCTGAACATCGACGTATTCATTAAGTTCATAGTAATTATTACCTAAATAGCGTAGGTCAGAATTCGCCATATAATAAGTGCGAGAATTAGGAACTAAGGGATCTTTAGGGCAATAAACTGTTGCTAAATATCTATCAGGTAAAGAAAAATTTACTCTGGCAGTTTCACCTGGTCTGTTATTAGGAAATGTTGCGTTATTTAACTCAACTCTAAAGATATTAGGGCCGCCAACGGTACGAACCTCACCATGAATGTATGCAGAAGCAACAATTGGAGTACATAACATTGCGCCAGTAAAAAGTAATTTTAGCGTATTGAAATAAAAATTTGCTGTTGTTAATTTCATTTTATTCCTACTGGCGTCAAGTTAATTAATATTTTGGTTGTTGTTCTTTCGGTGCCGCTGTACAGCTATTTTGTTGGCAAACAAATTTTAATTCTGGGTGTCCACCGTAGTCATTTACATACATCATGTAAAATTGATTGACGCCATTGGTTTTAACTGGAATTTCCAAAGATGATTTAGGAGCAACCATTAAACCAGGGAATGTGGTTAACTTATCGCTATCTTCACCATTCAATTTATTAGAAAGCCCAATAATAGTGATGTAGTAAGGTGTTGGGTTTTCAGCAATAAATTGATTACCTTGCTTTTTAAACACTAACTGATCTTGCCAAATCATACCCGGCTTTTCAGGAATAATGGCAGTTGGGCGGTAGAATAATTTAATGCGAGACTGCATTGCCATTTGTAACACGTTAGCTTGTTTTGGTGCTGGTGGAATTTCACGCACATTTAAATAGAATAGTGATTCTCTATCTTGTGGTAAAAGTCCAACTTCTGCTGTTTTGGTTATTCTGACAACCCCTTTTTGGTCGCCATCAAGACGCTGTAAAGGTGGCAATGCCACTAAAGGAGAGGCAATTTTTTGTCCGTGTTCATTTTCAACCCATGACTGAGCTAAAAAAGGAATGTCAGGGCTAGTGTTCTTTAGATTTACACTAGCTGAATTCTCGTTGCCCGTTAATACAATACGAGTTCTATCTAATGACACGCCCGCTTGAGTTGTACTCACTATGCTGAGTGCAATTAATGAGCCACAAAAAAGCGTTTTGAGTGTGTTGAATGAGTTCATACAATTATCTCTAGTAATTCATTTTGTTCATTAAAATCCCTGACATAATAACAATTCACGTTTTAGAGGATCGTTAATTGCGGCTGGAATTGTAATCGTACACTGGGTTTTACCACCCCAGATCACGTTTAATGATTCATTAAGGTTAACACCGGCGATATAAACTAAACCATCTTCCATCACCATTCCCATATTTTCACCGTTTTTATTGGTGACTTCGGCACCAAATGGCGGATATTTTTGATCGACAGTTTGTAAGATAGCCATTAAGCGCTCACCTTGGCGAACAGGGAATTTATAGTAGCCAATCGCACCTTCAGTTAATGTTGCAGAAGTAATGGCTTTGTGTGTTTCAATATCTGAATCCATTTTATCAACATCAATACGAGCATCAACATTGTTATAACTAGTTAAGTCAGTTAATACCCCAATACCAAATAGATTTGTAGTCGTACTTTGGTTATTAAATGGCACACCTGCAACACCATCAGTATCAACCATCATGCGGGCAGTACTTGATGTCATGCTACTACTATGTAATGCAGCACCATGGCGTGTCGCAGTAAATCCACCTTTAACTGTTGCGCCTACTGCAACGTAATTATCTTGTTGATAGCTTGCATTGGCGTTAATTTCTGCATATTGCGAACGGTGTTGATAATAACCATCAGTATTGGCTTTATTGTCTGAGCTTAAACCTGCACGGACACGCCATAGATTATTATAATTGCTATTATCAGAATAAGAGGCCATTTGGTTCACTTTACCGTTACTGTCTTGCAAGCTATAACCAATGCTTTTGCCGCTTCCTAATGGCACTGAAATGTTGAAAGAAATACTATCATCAGTATTTCCCTTATACTGAGTACGGAATGCAGATAAGTTAGTATTAATCTGCTCTATACCCATAATAGAAAAATTACGGCTTACCGTAGCACCATATTGTTCTTGTGTATTTTTATCCCAATAGTTTTGGTGTCGATAAGAGAGGTAAAGTGTTGTCGATTTTTCAATATCATCAGCCCAAAAAGTTTTGTTACCTGTAATGGTATACATCTCTTTTTCATAACCATTGTTATTAATATCGTTATAACGCTCATCTATATATTGAGAGAAAGATCGGAATGTTTTCTCTGAAAAACGGTAGCCCGCAAAAGTAATCGTACTATGGTATTCATCGAATGTTTTAGCGTAGTTCAGTTTGAATGACATCCCGTTGATATTTTCATTATCATAAGTTTTGCTATAAGACTGAGTAATATCACCTGAGAGTGTACCCAAACGACCCATATCGTGACCTAAACCTAATGACCACGCATTGTAATCTTTAGCTGTCAATAAAACCCCACCATACAGTGACCATGTGTTGTTCATACCCCATGAAAAATCACCTTGATAAAAAACAGGGCCTTGCATTTTATGGTTGTTGAGCGATGACTGACCCATTGATGTGTTATAACGCACAGAGCCAGGACGAGTCATATAAGGTAGGTTGGCGGTCTGTACTTGGAATTCATTTACCTTACCGTTTTGCTCTTCGACTCTAACATTTAATTGACCTTGTACTGTGTCTTGTAAATGTTTAATAGCAAAAGGACCCGCAGGTACTGTGGTTTCATAAATTAAGCGGCCATTTTGCGTTACAGTCACTTTGGCATTGGTGTTTGCGATACCGTGGATTTCAGGTGCATAACCTTGCAAAGAAGGAGGCAACATTCTTTCATCACTTTGTATATTGGCACCTGTAAAACGAAAGCTATCAAAAACTTGAGAGTTTAAATAAGTTTCACCCAGCGTTAGTTTTGCTGCTTGGTTAGGTAATGGTTTATAAGCGTAAATCTGATTCCAATCAAAGCTATTATTTGATGAATATTCAGATGAATAGTTTCCTTGATATTCGGCACGTAGTCGCCATTCACCAACGTTAATTCCAGCTTGTCCATAACCTGTCAATGAGTTGTTATTATTGCCTTTATTCGGGCGAGTTGATGTACCTGTCAAGGTATAGTCAACTAATAACCCAGATACACCCGGATCCCATAATTCAGGTGGTGTCCAATCTGTATCTTCATATTTCATTAATGAGCGAGGCATAACAATATCAAGGATACCGCCATCATTTTTGATAGAGATACCCGGCAATTGACTAATATCGAAACATTCTGGCGAGATTTCTTCGATAAATTTTTGATTTTCTTCGTTAACTGTTAACTTTTTTAGAAGAGTAGGGTCAATACAAGCGATAGAGTAATTAGGTTTCACTTCAACATAATTAATGTTTTGGCGAGGAAAGTCACGGCCATTTATACGGATATCTAAGTAGTACATACCCGGAATAATGTAATTAGAAGTTGCAAAACGAGATAAATCGACATTATCTCTGTCTTCGGCATCTAGCATGTGAATGTTAAATTCCACAGAATCATCTTGCTCGGCTTGAGCGAAAAACGCTAAGCACAATAGCAAAATGGCACAAATGTTTTTCCATATTGTGCTGTGAAAAAAAGAAATTAACATGAATAAACGCCTAATTATTAATTAAATAAAAACTAATTAAATAATGAATATTTATTTAATTACTTTTTATTTTATTCTTATTAAATTGAAGTGTTTTATCAAATTTAACGCAGAGGAAGCCCTCTGCGTTAATGCAGTAATTAATCTATTATTTAATTAATTTAAATAAATAAAACGATTACTGATAATCAACTTGGAAGTTGATAACGGCTTGGAATTCACCTGGAGTTACAGTAGCGTCTGCTGATTCAGCTTGAACGTAAGCAACGAATGGGATCTTAGAAACACCATTAACTAATTGTACAGGTGTTGTTGCTGTGTTCCATTTTACTGACTTGCTGCCAGCATCCATTAAGCCAATACCTGCGCCAGAAGCTGAGCCAGATACGAAAGATGCTAAGTCTTTATTTGTTGCATTAACAACGCTTGGTGTATAGCTAACAGTAGCTGTTTTTGCTACGGTAGTATCACAGTCTTGTAATTCGATATCTTTTTTAACGTTACCTGCTTTCTGCATATTTGCTAATGCAGAAGTTGGAATTTCACTGAAATCAACAATAACAGGACTTGAAGAAGCTGCTAATCCACAAGCTGAATTAACAATTTCACCTTTTAATTGAATTTCGCCTTTAGTTGCGCCAACTTTTGGTGCAGGAGTTTCAGCAGTTGCAACAGAATTAATACCAAATACTAAAGCAGCAGCTAAAGCAATTTTACTCAGTTTCATTATAGATAATCCCTTGAAGATCGTGCGTATTATTATTTATAGAAAAATAATATTAATGTCGGAATATAAAAATTGATTTGCATTATATTTCGAGTTGTTTCGAATAATGACTGGTTTATATGATATCAACAAAGACGTTCTATTTGATATAACGTTTTGTTGATTTACTCAATTTTCATATTTAATCTTGCCTATTCCATATTAATAGAGTTTTGTATAGATTTATTCTTTTTATTACTCAGTTTATGGGTGAAAAAGTTTATCAGGCAGATAAATTTAATAGACAATATAATTAACATTGTTTTAACTTTACGAAAAGTAATGTTATTAACATTCAGTTAAGAAAATTAATGAAATCAATTATAGATTATCATAATATATATAATTCAATAGGTTAGATGTTAATAAAAGCATGTTTAGGTTAATTTTTGTTGCAAAAAAAGTTTCTCAGAAAATAATAATCATAAAATGAATAATAACTAATGAGATAATTCCTACGTATTTAAGTTAATTTTTTCTTATATTTCGCTTATTCTGATAGTCTTAAAATGACTAATTGGATCATTTTAAATACAATTTACTCATTAGCTGAGTGTTTTAACTAATGAGTGTTACATTTTTTAACACATGTATTTTTCCTATTTTGGGTAAAAAATGGGATGAAAAAATGTAACAATTTTTAATATTAAGAAAATATTAATTTAGGGATTGCTTTTAATGGTTGGAATGATTATTGAATAGTAGAAGGGAAATAAATAAGCCTCTGTAAAAGAGGCTATGTTGTTTAATAGACTGTTTTTAATATCAAAAATTATTGATAAGCCATATCTTGAGTTAATGACAATGATGATCTTTCTTGTTCTTCATCGTTATCACTCTCTTTATCTTTAGATAATATTTTATTTTTGCTCTCTTTGGCTTGAAGGTAACCGACAAGGCTGAGCTGATATCGTCGAATGTTTTCAACGTAGCGATAAGCCTCATGGCCTCTGGCATAGCCGTAAGGGAGGTCAGCATAATATTTCTTTTGGCTAAGTAGAGGTAATCTTGATTTTACATCTAGCCAACTGTCAGGATCGGCATTTTGTTGCTCAGTAAGCCTTCTGGCATCAAGCATATGGCCAAATCCCATATTATATGCTGCTAATGCAAACCAAATTCTTTCATCTTCAGGGATAGAATCGGGTAAGCGCGAAAGAAGATGTTTAAGATATTGCGCTCCTCCTCGAACACTTTCTTCAGGATCAAGCCTGTCAGTAACACCCATACTTGATGCAGTAGGGCGAGTTAACATCATCAACCCTCTAACACCCGTTGGTGATGTAGCATGAGGATCCCAATGTGATTCTTGCCATGCCATCGCTGCCAATAAGCGCCAATCGAAGGTATCTGCATACTTTTCAAAAAGAGGCTGATAATTTGGCAAAATAGAATCTATCGCTGTAATAAAAGAGATAGTATCGAAGTAATCAAACGTACCTACATGGCCAAAATACTTTTCTTCAAGTCTTGCTAATACATCTTCTTGAGATAATTGATTAAAGTAATCGAGCATCGCTGCATATAAGCTATTATCTTCACCATCTGGCAGATACCATGTTAGTGGACGACTTTCAGTGACTTCAAATCCTACAGCAACATTAGGATGAATGCGCTGTTGTACAGCAACACTGATTGAGTCTGCTAATACATAGGTTATTTTACCTTCCGATAAGGCTTCTAGTAGTTGTGAGGTTGTCTGATTATCTGATTCTTCCCATTCAAGTTCGGGATATTGCGTCTCTTTTAGTGTTCGCAATAAGCTTGCATGAGCAGAGCCAGCAGTGACAACAAGACGCCCATCTAACGCATCAAAGCTACGTGGTCTTAATGTCCCTTTACGATAAATAAGCTGTTGAGAAACTGAAAAGTAAGCAGGGCCACTGCGTGTCGTTTCTAATCTCTCTTTATTGTAAAGTAATCCGGCAGCGATAAAGTCAGCTTTATTATTCTCCAAATCATCAAACATTTGGTTGATATTTGTCCGCATATTAACGACAAGTTTCACGCCTAGGTAATCTGCAAAGCGTTTCACTAATTCATAATCGAAACCTACGGGGTCCTTTTTATCGTTCATCGTTATCAATGGTGAAGGTATCGTACTAATTCTTAACTCACCACGAGATAAAATCTTATTTATCTGCGCTTTTTGCCTATCCGGCCATGTAATATTCAACGCGATAATAGCCGCTGAAAAGAGCGCTATGATAACGATAACGAAATAGTTTATCCTTATATTATTCAATAGGTTGGTTCTCGTTAACGTTGTTTATTGTTGTGTGTAAAATCGTCATTTTAACATGGATAAATTTCCAGTAATCGAGCATTTTGCTTAACATATTGGCAAGACGCAACTTGATTACACCAATTAATCATTAAAACACTCTAAGTTAAATGCCGTTATTTTGTTCACGCAAACGGTTTCGTCTGAGCGGTTATTCTATTATACTAGGCGCGTTTCCCCTGAATGACTGATCAGGCTAGCTGCTAAAAGAGAGAACTCAATACTATGGAAATCCTGCGTGGCTCCCCCGCTTTATCCGCATTTCGTATCAATAAATTACTCACTCTATGTCAGGAAAATGATCTTCCTGTACAAGGTATATACGCGGAATTTGTCCATTTCGCGAAAGTGGAAGGGCAGTTATCAGAAGATGATCAAATTAAATTACGTCAACTACTGCATTATGGGCCTTCATTAACAGAACATGAGCCTGTTGGGGAAATGCGAGTTGTTACGCCTCGCCCGGGAACAATTTCACCTTGGTCTTCTAAAGCGACAGATATTGTACATAACTGTGGTTTAGCCAAGGTTGTTAGAATTGAACGTGGTATCGCCTACTTTATTGAATGCGGTACGATGACAGATATTCAGTGGCAACAACTTTATGGTTTTATTCATGATCGAATGATGGAAACCATCTTCTTCAATTATCAAGATGTAAATGCACTTTTTGCCGAGCAAACTCCGGCACCACTAAAAACTATTGATGTGCTTGCAAAAGGCAAAGATGCATTAGTAAAAGCGAATATCGAAATGGGGTTAGCACTTGCAGACGATGAAGTTGATTACTTAGTCGATGCATTTAACCGCTTACAACGTAATCCAACAGATGTTGAGCTTTACATGTTTGCACAAGCTAACTCTGAACACTGCCGACACAAAATATTTAATGCTGATTGGATTATCGATGGTAAGGCTCAAGATAAATCATTATTTAAAATGATTAAAAATACGTTTGAGCAAACGCCTGACTATGTCATGTCAGCTTATAAAGATAATGCAGCGGTAATGGAAGGCTCTGTGGCGGGACGTTTTTATCCTGATACAGAAAAAGGGCATTATCACTATCATCAAGAACCTGTACATATCTTGATGAAAGTAGAAACACACAACCACCCAACGGCTATTTCACCTTGGCCGGGAGCGGCAACGGGTTCTGGTGGTGAAATTCGCGATGAAGGTGCAACTGGACGTGGTGCAAAACCTAAAGCGGGTTTAGTAGGATTTTCAGTTTCTAACCTACGTATTCCTGGGTTTGAGCAGCCTTGGGAAGAAGATTTTGGTAAGCCAGAGCGCATTGTTAATGCATTAGACATCATGACTGAAGGTCCATTAGGTGGTGCAGCATTTAATAATGAATTTGGTCGCCCTGCATTACTAGGCTATTTCAGAACCTATGAAGAACAAGTTAATAGCCACAATGGTGTTGAAATTCGCGGTTACCATAAACCCATAATGCTAGCAGGTGGTATTGGTAATATTCGTGAAGATCACGTACAAAAAGGTGAAATCACAGTTGGTGCTAAGTTGATTGTACTTGGCGGACCTTCAATGAATATCGGTCTTGGTGGGGGTGCTGCTTCTTCTATGACATCCGGTCAATCAGATGCGGATTTAGATTTTGCCTCTGTTCAGCGTGATAACCCAGAAATGGAACGCCGTTGCCAAGAAGTTATCGACCGCTGTTGGCAATTAGGTGACGATAACCCGATCTTATTTATTCATGACGTTGGTGCTGGTGGTCTTTCTAATGCAATGCCTGAACTAGTCAATGATGGCGGTCGTGGTGGTCGTTTTGAATTACGTGATGTTCTTAATGATGAACCGGGTATGAGCCCACTTGAGATCTGGTGTAATGAGTCTCAAGAACGTTATGTGCTAGCGGTATCGCCAGAAAAAATGCCTCTATTTGATGCGTTATGTCAGCGTGAAAGAGCGCCTTATGCCGTGATTGGTGAAGCAACGCAAGAGCGTGAATTAGTATTAAACGATACACACTTTGATAATAAACCGATTGATATGCCATTAGACATATTATTAGGTAAAGCACCTAAAATGTTGCGTGATGTAAAATCACTGAAAACAGAAGGTGAGTATCTCTCTCGTAAAGATATTGATTTAAAAGATGCCGTTTATCGTGTTCTTCATTTACCTGCCGTTGCTGAAAAAACCTTCTTAATTACTATTGGTGACCGTACTGTAACGGGTATGGTTGCGCGTGATCAGATGGTTGGGCCTTGGCAAATTCCTGTTGCTAACTGTGCTGTTACCACAGCAACATTAGATAGCTATTATGGCGAAGCGATGTCTATTGGTGAACGAGCACCGATTGCACTGTTAGATTTTGCAGCATCTGCACGTATGGCTGTCGGTGAAGCACTAACGAACATGGCAGGTTGTGATGTAGAAGCGCTTAATCGTATTAAGCTTTCGGCTAACTGGATGTCAGCAGCAGGTCATCCGGGTGAAGATGCGGGTTTATATGACGCAGTAAAAGCCATTGGTGAAGAATTATGCCCAGAGTTAGGCATTACTATTCCTGTGGGCAAAGATTCGATGTCAATGAAGACACGCTGGCAAGATAAAGATGGGAAAACCAAAGAGGTTACTTCTCCGTTGTCTTTAGTTATTACGGCATTCTCTCGTGTTGAAGATGTGCGTAAAACAGTGACACCTGAATTATCAACACAAGCAGGAAACCGCTTGTATTTGATTGATTTGGGCAATGGTCATAACGCATTAGGTGCAACGGCACTAGCACAAGTTTATCGTCAATTAGGCCAAAAAGCGGCAGATCTTCGTGATGTTGAGCAGTTGAAACAGTTCTTCAATGTGATGCAACAATTAGTCAATGATGGCAAATTGTTGGCTTATCACGATCGTTCTGATGGTGGATTATTTGTCACACTCGCTGAAATGGCATTTACAGGCCATTGTGGCTTACATGTCGATATCAGTGCTTATGATGAAGATATTCTAGCGGGACTCTTTAATGAAGAGCTAGGCGGTGTGATCCAAATTAGTGCTGAACATCAAGAGGTTGTAGAAGCATTATTTGCTGAATGTGGCTTATCGGATTGTTTACACTATTTAGGTCAAGCAACAGAAAATGATGCCATTATTATCCAAAGCCGTGAAACCGAAGTTTACAATGAAAAGCGCAGCACATTGCGTCTTTGGTGGGCAGAAACAACATGGCAAATGCAACGCTTACGTGATAATCCAGAGTGTGCAGATGAAGAGCATCAGGCAAAACAAGATCTCAACGATCCGGGTTTAAATGTGAATTTAACCTTTGATCCAAATGAAGATATTGCAGCCCCTTATATTGCAACAGGAAGTCGCCCTCGAATTGCAGTATTAAGAGAGCAAGGTGTTAACTCTCATGTTGAAATGGCAGCTGCTTTTGACAGAGCTGGTTTTGATGCTATCGACGTTCATATGAGCGATTTGCATTCTGCTCGACGTTCACTGAGTGATTTTGATGTGTTGGTGGCTTGCGGTGGATTCTCTTACGGTGACGTATTAGGTGCTGGCGAAGGTTGGGCGAAATCTATTTTATTTAATTCTCGCTTACGTGATGAGTTTGCTCAATTCTTTGAGCGCCAAGATACCTTATCTCTTGGTGTCTGTAATGGTTGCCAAATGATGTCAACATTATCAGAGCTTATTCCGGGGGCAGATTTATGGCCTCGTTTTGTTCGCAACCGTTCTGAGCGTTTTGAAGCGCGCTTTAGTTTAGTGAAAGTGACAGAAAGCCCATCATTGTTATTACAAGGTATGGCGGGTTCACAAATGCCTATCGCTGTTTCTCATGGTGAAGGTTTCGCTGAATTCCGTAATGCTGAACAATTAGCGCAATTAGAGGCTCAAAATTTAGTGGGATTACGTTTTGTGGATCACTACGGTAATCCAACAGAACAATATCCATTAAATCCTAATGGCTCTGTAAAAGGGATCACAGCGGTCACTACAAAAGATGGCCGTTCAACTATTATGATGCCTCACCCAGAACGTGTGTTTAGAACGGTTAGTAATTCTTGGCATCCCGATAACTGGGGTGAAGATAGCCCTTGGATGCGTTTATTCCGCAATGCAAGAAAACAATTTGATTAATCAAATGTAAAATTATCTTAGTGATAAATACATAAAGCCTCTACATTGCTAGAGGCTTTATTTTATTGATAATAAAAGGATTATTTTTTGTTGTGTAAAAACGACGACACTCATTGTTTTTGGTGTCTCTTTTTGGCGACATTTAATTGGTTGAAATATAAGTAATTATTAAATTTAGGGTAACTCTGTCTGGATATGGAGACAGCTTAGTTGTTTTATAACTAGATAAAAAAGAGTTATAAATGAAATATTAGAGGTGTGTTTTTATTTTTAGTTGTTTTTCAATTGGTTATATTTATTTTTTGAAAGTTGGCACGGCTTGTGCATTATATAAATCAGTTGCTCATTCAACTTTTTATGTCGGTCCACAATATGGGTGGGAACATACCACATAAGCCAGGAATGACGCCAGAGTAAGGTGCCTACCGTCCAACATCATGATACTCGTCTTCGGACCTTATCAAACACAGGGCGACACGTGGAGTGAGGCACCACCTTCATTCTCTTTTAGAGAAAAAAGAGATGAAATATTGACGAGCGGAATATCTCAATAAGATATTCCGCTCTCCCACTTCTAGAGCCTGTCAAATTTCCTCGTTTGTGTTTGTTCTCTATGCCTGATTTTCCCCATGTCGGACTTTTTTCTTGTTATCAAGTCATGTAGCATCGCATTACTCTAATAGGTGTTGAGATGATTTCATTGAAAAAGTGGCGTATTTTCCCTCGTTCTTTAAGACAGCTCGTGATAATGGCATTTTGGATGGTGCTATTACCTTTACTTGTACTTGCTTATCAGGCCTATCAAAGTCTTGATCAACTAAGTAATCAGGCGGCTATTACTAATAAAAATGCACTTGCAGATACTGAACGCAGTGAAGTGATGCGAAATCTAGCGATTGAAATGGAAGGAAACTATCGTCGGTATTGTGTTTTACGGGATAAAACCGATGATGATATGTATCAGCAACGCTACCAGCAATACACCAAACTCTTCTCGACATTACAACAAACCATTATTCCTCTTTCTGCCTCTAAAGAAGCGAATGTGCTTAATACCTCTCTTGAAAAACTAAAATCCATTCAATGCGAAAGCAGCGAACCCACAAAAGAGATGCAACAAGCCCTAGAACAGTTCTCTTATGCCAATAACCGTATTGTTGTATTAACTAAAGAGATTATTTTTAGCCGTGGCGAACAACTTCAGATGGCAATCGCTGAGAAAGGGCGCTATTTCGGCTGGCAAAGCCTTATCGTTTTTGTTTTCAGCTTGATCCTCATTGCGCTATTTACTCGAATGATTATCGGCCCAGTTAAAGGGATCGAAAAGATGATCAATCGATTAGGCGAAGGTCGAACACTCAATAATAATTTAGATACTTTTCAAGGGCCACGAGAGTTACGTTCATTAGCACAACGTATTATTTGGTTAAGTGAGCGTTTAGCATGGCTTGAATCACAACGACATGAATTTTTGCGCCATATTTCTCATGAGTTGAAAACACCGTTAGCCAGTATGCGAGAAGGTACGGAATTATTAGCTGATGAAGTTGCGGGTCCTTTAACTCTAGATCAAAAAGAAGTCGTTTCAATTCTCGATAATAGCAGCAAGCAGTTACAGTTATTAATTGAACAACTACTTGATTACAATCGTAAACTTTCTGAAGTTCCTCAACAAATCGAAGAAATTAACTTGACTCAATTAGTGAATGATGTGGTATTAGCCCACAGTTTACCTGCGAGAGCTAAAGATATTAAAACGATAATTTCACTTAATCTAACCACTTGTCGAGCAGAGGCAACATTATTATCACGAGTTATCGACAATCTCTACTCGAATGCGGTGCACTATGGTGCTGAATCAGGTAATATCTGGATCTCTAGTTATCAAGTTGAACAGAAAATAGTTATTGATATAGCCAATAAAGGAACACCTATCCCTGAATCTGAACAAAAAATGATTTTTGAACCCTTTTTCCAAGGATCTTTGCTACGCAAAGGAGCTGTAAAAGGCAGTGGTTTAGGTTTAAGTATTGCTCATGACTGTATCAAGAGAATGGAAGGTGAATTAAGTGTTGTTCCTTCTGACTATGCCGATGTCTGTTTTCGTATTGAATTACCGCTACTTTCTGAGATTAAATAATGCAAATCAGGTCACAAAAACAAGCATCTCCTCACCATGAGTATAAAAAAATAAATAAGAAGATGCTTGGTATTGAATTGTTATCTATGGCCCCTGCATCGACTAGAAAAATCGCATTAAATTGGAAACAGTGTTTCTTGTTTATTATGTTCCCACTGGTTCTTTCAGGGTGTACACCAAAGTCGCTAACTGAGGCACAAGAGCCAGAGCCAGAAATCCCCGTTGTTAAACAAAAAACGATTGATTATCGCTGGGCTGAATGTAAAACATTGAGCTCATTTTATGATGAAGGCATCAATAACGCGCTTTATTGGTTACGTGCCATTGAATGTACAAACCGCATAATGACGACGGAAGCACAACGCCAAGCAAACAGTGTTGTTGTTACTGGATGGGATGATGCATTTTATAAAAGTATTTTATTAGAGCGTGCGGGAATGACGATTGCCGATCGTCGAACACAATTAGTGTTATTAGAAAGCTATAAATTACAATTTCCGAGTTCTATGCGAGTTCTATTATCGACATGGATTGAGAACCAAACGCTTATTCTCTCTTTAGCGGAAGAAAAGAATCGTTATCGTCGTTTAACCACTGAAACAGATAATAGAATTGATGCGCTAAGAAAAGAGAATAATGCGTTACAGCATGAACTAAGTGTCACATTGAAAAAGCTTGAAAGCCTTACCCAAATTGAACGGCAGTTATCGAATAGAAAACAGAGTGGCTCTGTTGATTCGCTATCCCAAAATGAAGATTTAGCGGAAAGTGCAACAACAGCATCTACGGAAACAGAAAAAGTGAATGCAGAGAAACCTGTTACCGAAAAAACAACTGTTGAAAAACCAGCTGAAAAACCCGTTTCGACGCAATCGATAACAGAGAAGCCAAAGGGTGAGGAAAAACAACCTTCTGCAACAGCGGTTAAACCAGAGCCTTCAAAACCAGAATCTACGAAACCTGAGGCGGTAAAACCAGAGCCAGTCAAAACTGACACACAAGACTCAAAACCGACTGAAGCAGGATCTAAATAAGGAGAATGTGCATGGCTGGCCATAAATCAGCAAATCTTTTACTTGTCGATGACGATCCTGGGTTATTAAAGTTACTTGGTATGCGATTAACAAGTGAGGGTTTTCATATCTTCACCGCTGAAAGTGGACAAGAAGCACTAAAACTTCTCTTAAAAGAAAAAATAGACCTTGTTATCAGCGATCTCCGAATGGATGAAATGGATGGGATGGCGTTGTTTGCTGAGATACAACGGCAACAACCTGGCATGCCGGTGATCATTCTTACGGCTCATGGCTCTATTCCTGATGCTGTAGCTGCAACACAGCAAGGTGTATTTAGCTTCTTAACTAAACCCGTTGATAGAGACGCACTTTATAAAGCGATTGATGAAGCGCTGGAACTTGTCACTATTGTTTCAGATGAAGAGTGGTCAAAAGATATCGTGACACGTAGCCCGCAAATGTTACGTTTATTAGAACAAGCAAAACTAGTCGCTCAATCTGATGTCAGTGTGCTTATCAATGGTCAAAGCGGTACGGGTAAAGAAGTTCTTGCTCAAGCCATTCATCGCGCAAGCCCTAGAGCGAAAAAACCTTTTATTGCTATTAACTGTGGTGCCTTACCTGAGCAACTTTTAGAATCTGAACTATTTGGTCATGCGAAAGGTGCTTTTACAGGAGCTGTGAGTAGTCGTGAAGGATTATTTCAGGCAGCCGAAGGGGGCACTCTATTTTTAGATGAAATTGGCGACATGCCAATGGCATTGCAAGTTAAATTATTACGTGTTTTACAAGAGCGAAAAGTTCGCCCATTAGGCAGTAATCGCGATATTGATATTGATGTACGTATCCTTTCTGCAACGCATCGTGATTTACCTAAAGCGATGGAACGTAATGAATTTCGTGAAGATCTGTTCTATCGTTTAAATGTGGTTAATTTACGTATTCCGACATTAAGTGAGAGAGCTGAAGATATTCCTATTCTTGCTAATCACTTATTGAGAGAGTCAGCGAAACGCCATAAACCTTTTGTCCGAAGCTTTTCAACCGATGCGATGAAATGCTTAATGACAGCAAGTTGGCCGGGTAATGTGCGTCAATTAGTTAACGTTATTGAGCAATGTGTTGCATTAACAACAGCCCCCGTGATTAGTGAAGCGCTTGTAACACAGGCCTTACAAGGTGAAAATACGGCGCTGCCCACATTTGCAGAAGCAAGAGGTCATTTTGAAATGACCTATTTGAGAAAGCTTTTGCAAATGACAAAAGGCAATGTGACTCAAGCTGCACGTATGGCTGGGCGCAATCGAACTGAGTTTTATAAATTGTTATCTCGTCATGAGCTAGATGCGAATGATTTTAAAGAATAACCTTTTCAGATAACGAATATATTTTTAAACTAACTTTCCTTTTATGCGGAAGATAGCGGAGAGACTAATTTTTATGAGTCGTAAACTAAAACTCGCCATGGCTCAACTTAATTGGGTTGTTGGTGATATTGAAGGTAACTGCGAACGCATGTTATCTACCGTTAAAGCACAAGAAGATGCCGATCTGGTCATGTTTTCTGAGCTGGCTTTATGCGGTTACTCTCCTGAAGATCTGCTATTTCGTCCTGATTTCCAACAGCGTTGTGAAACACAACTTACGCGTTTAGAACAAGCAAGCAAAAAAATAGCGATTGTTGTTGGTCATCCTTGGTGGCAAAACGGCAAAATTTATAACGCACTTTCATTTTTCTATAAAGGTGAATTACAAGCGCGTTATTTCAAACAGCAATTACCTAATTATGGTGTGTTTGATGAGAAGCGTTATTTCCAACAAGGAAATGAGCGTTGTGTGGTTCCGTTTAAAGGTTATCACTTAGGTTTGTTAATTTGTGAAGATATCTGGATCAATGAACCTATTGATGCATTAAAACAAGCGGGTGCTGATCTCGTTCTATCTATTAATGCTTCACCTTATAATCGTGAAAAACCGCATGTTCGTACACAGCTCATTAAAGAACATTGCCAAAGAACACACCTTCCAGTGATCTATCTTAACCAAATTGGTGGTCAGGATGAGTTGGTATTTGATGGTTGTTCAAAAGTATTTGATGAACGGGGTGCTATTACACATCGTTTAGCTGCATTTGATGAACAGACTGCTATTGTTGAATTCGACGAATTAAACATTATCCCAATGGCAGATCCTGCTCCAGAACTTTCACCTTTAGCGCAAGTTTATCAAGCATTAGTACTTGCAACGCGTGATTACGTCACTAAGAACGGTTTTAAAGGGGCTATTCTAGGGTTATCTGGTGGTATTGACTCTGGATTAACCGTTGCTATCGCCGCTGATGCTTTAGGCAAAGAGAGTGTTCAGGCTGTTATGATGCCATTTCGTTATACTTCAGAAATGAGTATTCATGACGCTAAAGAGCAAGCAGATTTATTAGGTGTTGAGTTTGATACGGTTTCTATTGAACCTATGTTTGATGCTTTTATGGCGCAGCTTGCACCTATGTTTAAAGATACTGCCGCAGATACTACAGAGGAAAATCTACAAGCACGTTGTCGCGCTGTTATTTTAATGGCAATGTCGAATAAACGCCGTCGTTTAGTATTAACTACAAGCAATAAAAGTGAATCAGCTGTGGGGTATTCCACATTGTATGGTGATATGGCTGGTGGTTTTGATGTACTAAAAGATGTACCTAAAACATTAGTATTCGAGCTTTCTAAATATCGTAATACACTTTCACCTGCTATTCCTCAGCGTGTTATTGATAGACCACCATCAGCAGAACTTGCACCGGGACAAACAGACCAAGATAATCTGCCTCCTTATGATATTTTGGATGCCATTCTTGAAGGCTATGTTGAGCAAGATAAATCTGTATCTGATTTAGTTGCGGCTGGATTTGATGAAGCGACTGTCCGTAAAGTGATAAAATTAGTCGATATTAATGAATACAAGCGACGTCAAGCCCCTGTTGGGCCACGTATTACAAGTCGTAATTTTGGTAAAGATCGCAGATACCCAATTACAAGCGGTTTTGGTCGCCACAACTGGTAATAGCAGGATAATACGATGAAAAAAATTGAAGCGATAATTAAGCCGTTTAAATTAGATGATGTAAGAGAAGCACTCGGCGAAGTGGGTATCACGGGAATGACCGTAACAGAAGTGAAAGGTTTTGGTCGCCAAAAAGGGCATACTGAGCTTTACCGCGGTGCTGAATACATGGTCGATTTTTTACCTAAAGTGAAGATTGAAATTGTTGTCTCTGATGAAATTGTTGAAACTTGTGTAGATACAATTATGACAACGGCACAAACAGGTAAAATTGGTGATGGTAAGATTTTTGTCTTCGATGTGAGTCGTGTTATTCGTATTCGTACTGGCGAACAAGACGAAGAGGCTATTTAGTTAAGCTATATAGTAATTAAACTTAAGCCAAATATTTATATTATTTATTTTTATTAAAGCCCGATATTTTTAATCAAAATATCGGGCTTTTTCTTTTTCTTGCGCATAATTCATTTTTTAATGTTTTGCCTATAATGCTATTTATATCTTATGCAAGTCTATTGAAGATACTGAACAATTTATTTTACTATTTTTTATGAACTTTAAGGCACAAAATGTTATTCAATAACTTTTAAGGAAAGTTATTATCATCATATTAAAAAATTATTAAGGTATGGGCAAAATAGTGTTTAATTATTTATTAAAGCGTCTCGCTTTATTTTTATGTGCAGCAGTGTTAATCGCTATCACAACGGGATTTATTTTTCTTGATATTTTAGTTCTTGATAATGGTATTTCTGAAACGTCAGTAACTGAATTAGGTCAAGAAATCATCGTCGCCATTATTTGCTTATTCTTTTTTATTAAAGCATGCCAGAACAGTGAACAACGGGGAGCGTTCACGCTTATTATGGGCTTTTTCTTGTGTATTTTAATTCGTGAGTTAGATGGTGTTTTTGATCAGATTGCACACGGATCTTGGGTTTGGTTTGCTCTAACGGTGACATTTATTTGTATTGCTATTGCAATTAGAGAAGGTAAAAGAACGTTAAAAGGCTTAATTCACTTCATTACTCACCCAAGCCATGGGATGTTAGTTGCTGGTTTATTATGTATTTTATTGTTCTCTCGTCTATTTGGCATGGGAATACTTTGGCATAAATTATTGGGTGAGGATTATAACCGCGCCGTTAAAAATATGGTGGAAGAAGGCAGTGAATTATTTGGTTATACGCTCTGTTTAATTAGTGTTATTTGGTATGGTTTTTCTGCCAAAGATCATGTTATTCCCGCTGCGATTGAAAATAAATATCGACCATAAAAAGGTAGTGAAATAACCAAGAAAAGCGCTGATAAATATAACCAGCGCTTTTTTTATTCAATTTAAAATTGAACGTTAATGAAGGTATTTTTATTGTAAGTCTTGTGTAATAACAGCATGAGGACCAAAACATTCATAATGAAGCTTTTCACTATTAATACCCAGTTCCATAAGTTGTTTAGCAACAGATTGCATAAAAGGTAATGGGCCACAAAAATAGAAATGCATATCAGGAATAGCTAACCAATCTTCAACTTGTTTTAATGTCATTAAACCTTCGAATTGATAATCTTTATTTTGTACATCTTCAGTGCGTGGTGTGCGATACCATATCGCTTGTTGATAGTGTGAAAGTTGATTGCTGACTTGATTAACCTCATCTTTAAACGCATGAACGCCACCATGTTCAGCCGCATGTAACCAATTAATATTAGCTTGATGAGCTGAAAGTGTGTGCAACATCGACAGCATTGGCGTTAAACCTACACCTGCTGAAATTAAGGTTACGGGGGTTGTTGGTGATACATCTAAATAGAAATCGCCCCCTGGTGCGGCAACTTGCAAAGTATCACCTTCTTGAATATGGTCATGAAGAAAACTCGATAAAATACCTTTATCTTCGCGTTTTACTGCAATGCGATAGGTTTTATTATTTGATGATTGAGTTAATGAATATTGACGTATTTCTTGATTTTCAAGGCGCTCATCACGGATATAAAGGCTTAAATATTGTCCAGCTTGATAAGGAGTCACAGAAAGTCCATCTTCTGGCTCTAATTCAAAACTGGTAATGACATCACTTTGTTTTACTTTATGTTTAACTTTAAAGTTTCGTAATCCTCTCCAACCGCCGCTTGTTTGTTCTTTTTGCTGATAAATTTGTTCTTCACGATTGATAAAGACATCAGCCAATACTTGATAAGCTGCTCCCCAAGCATCTAACACCTCTTGTCCAGGACTAAACATCTCATCAATTGTTGCTAATAAATTTTCACCGACGATGGGATAGTGCTCAGGAAGAATATTTAAACTGACATGTTTTTGTGCAATTTTCTCAACGGCAGGCAAAATGGTGGCTAAGTTTTCAATGTTCGTCGCATAAGCGCATATCGCATTAAATAAGGCTTCGCGTTGTGCGCCACTGCTTTGATGGCTCATGGTGAAAATATCTTTTAATTCTGGATGGCGAGAAAACATTCGGTCATAAAAGTGGGCGGTTAATGCAGGACCCGTTTTAGCAATGAGGGGAATGGTTGATTTAATTGTCGCGATAGTTTGTGCATCTAACATAATTGCTCCTGAAAGATTTTCAGTTTATTGTGAATTTTTATAAATTGTATTTTATATGCAACTTATCTCTTTTTGATTATTTTGTAAATCTCTGTTTTTATTTTTTAACAAAAAATCTCAATTCTTAGAGAATGATGCGGGGTGTTTGCAAAATAAGGCGAGATGTGCCTCAAAAAGGGGAATAAGTACAGGATAAAATTGGGTTGTTAAAAAGTAATAATGTGCTGTTATAGTTGGATGGCAAACGATTGCGTATTTTTTCATTAGGGGCTATCTCAATGAAGAAAAAGAGTTTACACTGTATGCCATTCTTTCTCCCGCATGGGAGTTTGTCTTTAGTGAAGTTAGCTGAGTCAGGAGATGTGAATGTTAAAACGTGAAATGAATATTGCTGATTACGATCCAGAATTATGGAATGCAATGGAAGGTGAAGTGACTCGTCAAGAAGAGCACATCGAACTTATTGCTTCTGAAAACTATACCAGCCCTCGTGTTATGCAGGCGCAGGGATCTCAGCTGACAAATAAATATGCTGAAGGCTATCCGGGGAAACGTTACTACGGTGGTTGTGAGTATGTGGATGTTGTAGAGCAACTGGCTATCGATCGTGCAAAAGCATTATTTGGTGCAGATTACGCTAACGTACAGCCTCACTCAGGCTCTCAAGCGAATGCCGCTGTCTATATGGCATTGTTAAAACCAGGTGATACTGTTTTAGGTATGAACTTAGCGCAAGGCGGTCACTTAACTCATGGTTCACCAGTTAACTTCTCTGGTAAACTGTATAACATCGTACCTTATGGTATTGATGAATCAGGTAAAATTGATTACGAAGATATCGCTATTCAAGCTAAAAAACATCAACCAAAAATGATCATTGGCGGATTCTCTGCTTATTCTGGTCTGGTTGATTGGGCTAAAATGCGCGAAATCGCAGACAGTATTGGTGCATTCTTATTTGTTGATATGGCTCACGTTGCAGGTATGGTTGCAGCAGGTGTTTATCCTAACCCTGTTCCTCATGCACATGTTGTTACAACAACAACCCATAAAACTTTAGCAGGTCCACGCGGTGGTCTTATCCTTGCTAAAGGTGGCGATGAAGAGTTTTATAAAAAACTGAACTCTGCTGTATTCCCTGGCTCTCAAGGTGGCCCTTTAATGCATGTTATTGCAGGTAAAGCGGTTGCATTAAAAGAAGCTATGGAGCCAGAATTTAAAGTTTATCAGCAACAAGTTGCTAAAAACTCGAAAGCAATGGTAGAAGTTTTCTTAGATCGCGGTTATAAAGTAGTGTCTGGCGGAACTGAAAACCACCTGTTTTTATTAGATTTAGTTGATAAAGATATTACAGGTAAAGATGCAGATGCTGCACTGGGTCGTGCAAATATCACTGTTAACAAAAACAGCGTACCAAATGATCCACGTAGCCCATTTGTAACTTCTGGTGTTCGTATCGGTTCTCCAGCGATTACACGTCGTGGTTTTAAAGAAGCGGAAGCTCGTGAATTAGCCGGTTGGATGTGTGATGTCCTTGATAATATCAATGATGAAGCGAACATTGAGAAAGTGAAACAAAAAGTCTTGGATATCTGCGCTAAATTTCCAGTTTACGCATAAGTTTGTAACGATATAATAAAACCCGTTGTACAAGCCCGCTTCGAGAACTTGTTCTTGGCGGGTTTTTTTGCATCTTAAAAATGGGGGATTGGATGGTTATTCCATCAACATTGTGGCTTGCCTTAGATTATTTTACCTATTTCTTTTCATACGGCATCTTTTTACCCTTTTGGTCCATATGGCTAAAAGGTGAGGGTGTCGATCCTGCAATGATAGGTCTGTTATTAGGTGTAGGTTTAACCGCACGTTTTGTTGGTAGCCTAATTTTAACGCCTGCGGTAAAGGATCCGTCAAAACTTATTACTGCATTGAGATTGTTTGCTTTTCTCTCATTACTTTTTACTGTTGCATTTATGATGGGTAGCCATTGGGCATGGTTATTCTTTGTAATGACAGGATTTAACGTTTTCTTTTCACCGATGGTGCCTTTAGGGGATTCTCTAGCTGGAACGTGGCAAAAACAGTTTCCTTTTGACTATGGGAAAATCCGCGTTTGGGGCTCAATCGCTTTTATTATTAGCTCATCATTGCTAGGTGTTTTAATTGATGCTTTTGGACATCCCATTATTCTTTATGGATTGATTGCCAGTACTTTTGCACTATTCCTGACATCTATGCTCCGCCCTAAAGTTATGCCACAGGGTAAAGTGAAAAAAGCAGAACACAGCAATGTGTCTTTTATGAAACTCATTTCAGATGGACCAGTTTGGCGTTTTCTGTTGTGTGTCTCTTTACTGCAAGGTGCGCACGCTGCTTATTATGGTTTTAGTGCACTTTATTGGGAAAAAGCAGGGTATGACACCGCAACAATCGGCTATCTTTGGTCATTAGGTGTGGTTTCAGAGGTGGTTGTTTTTATGCTCAGCCATCGTTTATTCCGCCGCTGGAGCGCAAGAAATCTACTCTTACTTTCTGCTTTTGCTGGACTTTTACGTTGGGGGTTAATGGGTAGTTTTACCGCATTACCCGCACTTATTGTTGTTCAAATCTTACATAGTGGTACGTTTACGGTGTGCCATTTAGCGGCAATGCGCTTTATTAGTGCACGTCAAGAGCACGAAATTATTCGTCTACAAGCGGTGTATTCGGCTTTGGCGATGGGTGGAAGTATTGCGATCATGACCATTGTCTCTGGTTGGTTGTATGAAAAACTTCCTAATCAAGAGTCGTTGATCTTCTGGTTAATGGCAGCATTAACGATCCCTGCTATGTTTATCAGACCAAGAGTACAACCTCAAAATACCTAATTTCTCTATTTTATAAAAATTAAGATCTGTAATGTCCCTTGATATTGCAGATCTTTTTATTTTCTCCTTTAAAAGCGCATTTTTTGATCAAACGAATAATTGACCATTCTAAATATTAGGTTTAGATTTAATTCATTCAAATGAATGAATGCAAAAAAGGTATTGTTATGAACAATAAATCAGTGATCCCAGCCAGTTTTTCTTTACAAGAAAGAGACAGACGCTGGCTGTTAGCTAGAGATATTATGAAAGATAATCAGTTAGATACATTGATTGTCTATGGTGATAGAGAATCCGCCGCGCCGGCACCATTTTGTATTGATCACTATTTTACAAATGACCGACTAGGATCGGTTGTTATTTTTCATGAAGATAAAAAACCATTGATAGTCACTTTTGCACCAATGATGATCGCCGATCATATGCAAGCAAAGCTACGTGGTGATTTGCAGTGGATTGATGAAGATAATCTTGTTGTAGGAAAAACAGGGCGTAATATTGCTCAATTACTAAAAGAAATGGGTGTGCAACAAAATGCACATATTGGTGTTATTGGCTTAGAGCCTTATCCTCCATTCTATTTTGATGGTGCAATGCCATTTAATACTCTAAACGGTATTAAGGATGCATTCCCTTATGCGAAATTTAGTTGTGTTTATCGTGATTTCTTTAAACGTGCATCCGTTAAAAGTGAAGAAGAACTGACACATGTAAGATATGCCGCCGCTATTGGTGAAGCAATGAGTGAAACAATGCGCGTCACAACCAGACCTGGGGCGACAGAAGCTGATCTTGCAGCTGCGATTACTGCAACTTGCTTATCCAGAGGTGGGTTTACGGCTGAAATTCTAATGGGATCAGGCTCTGAGTATATCGGTTGGGGTCCTCCTGCTTGGCAATATCGCTCACAAGCACCTCGTGAAATTCAAATGGGCGACATTGTGTTATCAGAAATTTTCGCTTTATATGGGATGTATGAAACACAACACCAAGCCGCTGTTGCAGTGGGGAAAATTCATGATAATTTAGAAAAAGCCGCTTTGGTTGCTCGTGAATGCTATGAAATAGGTGTTGAGCATTTAAAGGCAGGCATTACTTTTGGTGAAGTGGTTGATTTAATGGAAAAACCATTATTACAATCAGGGGGATGGCATGTGCATCCTCTTATCCATAGCATCAATCCTTATGGACCTATTGGTTTTGGTACTGCTCCGGGTATCGAATCATTACCATTGGCGAGTCGTTATAAACAAATTGAACGATTACCAAACCCGGGTCGAGAGCTTGTATTACAAGAGGGCATGACGTTTGCGTTTGAACCTAACTGTGGCTTTGGTCATCACTTATGTAACTTAGGTGGTACGGTTGTAGTTGGTAAATGTAAAGGGATTGAGTTAAATTCAAACTCAACACAATTAATGCGGGCTGATTTATAAGCCTAATAATAAATAGTTAATAAACAATGAAAAACACCAGTAAAACCGCGATAAGTACAGAACAGACTCAAGAAAAGTTAGTACAAGAAGGTATTAAGCTTTTTGCACTACACGGAATTAGTGGGTTGAGAACGAGACAACTTGCGCAGGATGCTGGTGTTAATCAATCAGCAATTCCTTATCATTTTGGTGGAAAACTAGGCGTTTATACTGCCGTTATTCAATATATTGCGACAGAATTAGCGTCAGAAATTCATTTTGACCAATTTGATAATAAGCTTCAGTTTTTATTAAAAGAAAATGAGTTAGATCGTGAATTACTTGCTTCTCTGATCCCTTTATTAGTCTCGGGATTAACGCGCGCTTTATTAGCACCTGAACGCCATTATTACAGTCAGTTGATTTTACGTGAGCAACTGGAGCCAACTGAAAATTATGAGCTGATTTATCGTAATTTAATTGAGCCTTTTCATTTACGACTATCTCATCTTATCGAATTAATCGATAAAAAGAGTGACACATTAACGACTACTATTCGTGCTCATGCCGTTATTGGGCAAATACTTGGGTTTGTGATCGCGAGAAAAGCATTTTTATTACGTATTGATAAACAGGAAATGACATCGCAGTTATTAGATAAAATAGCCCAAGAAATTAGCCAATTATCAGTAAATGCACTATTAACAATAAATCAGTAGGTAATAAAAAAGACCATAATATTATGGTCTTTTTCTTTGTATATATTTTATTCGTATCAACGAAATTAACGTTTTAATGCATCTGTTAATTCACTACGAATTTCAGCTAATAATGCTCTGACAACACGTGGATTACCTGCAACAATATTACCTGTTTGTAGGTAGCCATGATTACCAGTAAAGTCAGAAACGATAGCACCTGCTTCACGAGCGATTAATTCGCCACCTAAGAAATCCCAAGGTTTTAAGCCAATCTCAAAGAAACCATCAACACGACCAGCTGCAACATAAGCTAAATCTAAAGCTGCTGAACCAGTGCGGCGGAAATCAGCACAAGGTACAAACAGTTTACCTAACATATTCATGTAAGCAGCTGAATGTTGTTTGCTTTTGAATGGGAAACCAGTCGCAAGAACTGCACCGTCTAAATCGCGAGCGTTAGAGCCACGTAGACGATAACCATTTAACTGTGCACCTTGACCACGAACGGCTGAGAATAATTCGTTACGCATAGGATCGTAAACAACAGCCACTTCAGTACGGCCTTTAATGCGTACAGCAATAGAAACAGAGAAGTGTGGAAGACGTTTAATGAAGTTAGTCGTGCCATCAAGTGGATCAATAACCCATTGTATGTCGTGATCTTCACCGAGTAACTCGCCACTTTCTTCCGTAATAATGGTGTGTTTTGGATAAGATTTACGGATGATTTCAATGATTGCTTGTTCTGCGTCACGGTCAACGTTAGTGACAAAATCATTGGTACCTTTCTGATTAGTTTCTACAGATTCAGGATTTTCGTAATTTTTGGCGATTAAATTACCAGCCTTACGTGCGGCACGTATGGCAATATTCAGCATCGGATGCATGGTTATCTTCCACAAGATGTTAAAGAACGGGGATAAAAAACGTGCGAGAGTATAACAGGCATTCGTGTTTCTGGCTACAATTGTGATAAAATAGATGGATCACAAAGCAATTAACAAGAAATCAATGTTAGAAAATATTCGCATCATCCTTGTAGAAACCTCGCATACAGGCAATATGGGCTCTACAGCTCGTGCTATGAAAACCATGGGATTAACCAATCTTTATTTTGTTAATCCAAAAGAAAAACCAGATTCACATTCTATTGCCCTATCAGCAGGTGCAAGTGATGTTATTGGCAATGCACATATTGTTAATAGTATCGATGAAGCGATTGAAGGCTGTGGTTTAGTCATAGGAACAAGCGCCCGTAGCCGTACACTTTCTTGGCCAATGCTTGCACCTCGTGAATGTGGTGAGCGTTGCGTTATGGAAGCTAAAAATAAGCCTGTTGCTGTTATTTTTGGCCGTGAACGCACAGGTTTAACTAATGAAGAATTACAAAAATGTGATTTTCATCTGTATGTTCCGACTAATCCAGAATATGGTTCTTTAAATTTAGCGATGGCTGTTCAGCTTGTTAGTTATGAAATTCGTATGGCAGCACTTGCCCAAGAAGAAAAACAAGAGGAAAATAGCCCATCAGAGATTGATTATCCACCAGCAGATGATATAGAACGTTTTTACGTTCATTTAGAGCAGGTGCTTAATGAATCTGGTTTTATTCGTCCTAAACATCCGGGACAAGTGATGAGCCGTTTACGCCGTCTATTTACGCGTGCGCGCCCAGAAACACAAGAGCTTCATATCTTACGTGGTATCCTGACGTCAGTTGAGAAATGGGCTAAGAAATAGAGGGCAAAGTTGATTAACTTAAGTCAACTTTTGGCTGAGTATAATACTTGACTAAAACACTCGGATAAATAGTTGACTAAATTACTCGGGAATGACACAATTTGATTATTGTTCACCACGGAGTATTTGTTATGAGACTGACATCAAAAGGGCGTTACGCAGTTACTGCAATGCTTGATGTTGCATTGCATTCACAGCAAGGCCCTGTCCCCCTCGCTGATATTTCAGAGCGTCAAGGGATTTCCCTTTCTTATCTTGAGCAGCTTTTCTCACGTTTGCGCAAAAATGAATTAGTCGCAAGTGTTCGTGGTCCTGGTGGCGGCTATTTATTAGGTCGTGATGCAGGACAAATTTTTGTTGCTCAAGTTATTTCTGCGGTTGATGAATCTGTCGATGCTACCCGTTGTCAGGGTAACAAAGAAGGTTGTCAAGGTGGCGATCGTTGCCTGACTCATACTTTGTGGCGTGATTTAAGTGATCGTATAACCAGTTTCCTAAGCAGTATCAGCCTTGAAGAGTTAGTAAATAACGAAGAGGTTATGGATGTCGCCGATCGTCAAGACAATGAAAAACGCCATGCTATTAATGGTCGTTTACAAGAAACCATTGTTAATATGCGAGTTTAACGGCGATCTCTAGGTAGGCAAAAACAAAATTATTAAAGAAGATCCGTCGTCTTTGGAGTTAGTGAGCAATGAAATTACCCATTTATCTAGATTATTCAGCAACCACTCCTGTTGATCCACGAGTTGCTGAAAAAATGATGCAATGCCTGACTATTGATGGCATTTTTGGTAACCCAGCCTCTCGTTCACACCGTTTTGGTTGGCAAGCAGAAGAAGCTATTGATATTGCACGTAATCAGATTGCTGATTTAATCGGTGCAGATCCTCGTGAAATCGTATTCACATCAGGCGCAACTGAAGCTGATAACCTCGCACTAAAAGGTGTTGCTAACTTTTACCAGAAAAAAGGTAAGCACATCATCACTTCAAAAACCGAACATAAAGCCATTTTAGACACTTGTCGTCAACTTGAGCGTGAAGGTTTTGAAGTCACTTATTTAGCACCAAAAAGTGATGGTCTAATTGACCTGAAAGAGCTTGAAGAAGCGATGCGTGAAGACACTATTTTAGTTTCTATCATGCATGTAAATAACGAAATTGGTGTTGTACAAGATATTGCTGCTATCGGTGAATTATGCCGTAGCAAAGGTATTATTTACCATGTAGACGCAACACAAAGCGTTGGTAAATTACCGATTGATCTTTCTAAGTTAAAAGTTGATTTACTTTCTCTTTCTGCGCATAAAGTTTACGGTCCTATGGGTATCGGTGCACTTTATGTTCGTCGTAAACCACGTATTCGTTTAGAAGCACAAATGCATGGTGGCGGACATGAGCGTGGTATGCGTTCAGGTACATTAGCCGTTCACCAAATTGTGGGTATGGGCGAAGCTTACCGTATTTTGAAAGAAGAAATGGCTGATGAAACTAAACGCTTAAACGAATTACGTTTGCGTTTATGGAATGGCATTAAAGATATCGAAGAAGTTTATATCAACGGTTCTTTAGAACACACTGCGCCAAACATTCTTAATGTGAGCTTCAACTATGTTGAAGGTGAATCATTAATGATGGCACTGAAAGATCTTGCTGTTTCTTCAGGCTCAGCCTGTACTTCAGCAAGTTTAGAACCTTCTTATGTACTGCGTGCGTTAGGTTTAACTGATGAACTTGCACACAGTTCTATTCGCTTCTCTCTGGGTCGTTTCACCACAGAAGAAGAAATAGATTATGCAATTGAACAAATCCACAGTGCAATTGGTCGCTTACGTGATCTTTCTCCACTTTGGGATATGCATAAACAAGGTGTTGATATCAACAGTATCGAATGGTCTCACCATTAATCAGACGTTTTCAGGAGTTAAATCATGGCTTATAGCGATAAAGTAATTGATCATTATGAAAACCCTCGTAATGTGGGATCATTTGATAATAATGACCCTACTGTAGGGAGTGGTATGGTTGGCGCACCTGCTTGTGGTGACGTTATGAAACTGCAAATCAAAGTTGACGATAATGGCGTAATTGAAGATGCGCGTTTTAAAACTTATGGTTGTGGTTCAGCAATTGCATCAAGTTCACTGGTAACAGAATGGATGAAAGGCAAAACATTAGATGAAGCCGAATCTATTAAGAACACAGCAATTGCCGAAGAATTAGAATTACCACCAGTGAAAATTCACTGTTCAATTCTTGCAGAAGATGCAATAAAAGCAGCGATTGCAGACTATAAAAGCAAACGCCAAGGCAAGTAATTGTCTTTTATAATAAAAAAATAAAATATTGGCGGATGCTGAAACTTTTTTTCAGTATCCGCTTTCGTTCTTTATGAGTGAGGTGTGCCATGTCAATTTCCCTTACAGAATCCGCCGCTAATCGTGTTCGCTCTTTCCTATCTAACCGTGGAAAAGGTGAAGGTTTACGTTTAGGCGTAAGAACATCCGGTTGTTCTGGAATGGCTTATGTTCTTGAGTTTGCTGATGTCATCAATGACGAAGATACTGTTTTTGAAGACAAAGGTGTGAAAGTTATCGTTGATGGTAAAAGCATGGTCTATTTAGATGGAACAGAGCTTGATTTCGTCAAAGAAGGATTAAACGAAGGCTTTAAATTTAACAACCCAAATGTATCGAATGAGTGTGGTTGTGGTGAAAGCTTCACTGTGTAATTTGTGTTAAAACACAGTATTAACGTTAATTAATCCAAGAGTAGATGTATGGACTATTTCACACTATTAGGCATGCCTAATCGTTTTGATATTGATAAACAGCAACTTGCTACACGTTATCAAGATATGCAGCGTCAATATCACCCAGATCGTTTTGCAGGTCAGTCTGAAAAAGAACAGGCTCAAGCAATCTCGCTTGCTTCAACCATCAATCAGGCTTATCAGACCTTAAAAAATCCACTCTCAAGAGCTGAATACATGCTCTCATTACACGGTATCGATATTGCTAATGAGCAACAAACGATGCACGATACTGCTTTTTTAATGGAGCAACTCACATTACGTGAAGAGCTGGATAACATCGAACACAGTGCTGAAGCCGAAAGTTTGTTAGCCGATTTTTCTGCGCGTTTAGAAAAAATGTACACAGTACGCCATGATGAAATGGTCAAAACGCTAGAGGATCAAACTTGGGATGTTGCTGCAGATAATGTGAGAAAATTGCGTTTTCTCGCGAAATTAAAAGAGCAAGTAGAACAACTTGAAGAACGCTTGTTTGATGGTTTTTAAGGGAAATAGTTATGTCATTATTACAAATTAGTGAACCAGGTCAAACGCCTGCACCGCATCAGCGCCGGCTTGCAGCGGGTATTGATTTAGGTACGACACACTCATTAGTTGCCACTGTACGTAGTGGGCAAGCCGAAGCGCTTTCTGACAACGAAGGTCGCTATTTATTGCCATCTGTCGTGCAGTATCAAGTTGATAATATCAACGTTGGTTGGAATGCTAAAAAAGAAGCAGAAAAAGATCCTGCTAACACGATAAGCTCAATTAAAAGAATGGTGGGTCGCTCACTGAGTGATGTGACAAGCCGTTATCCAAACCTTCCTTATCATTTTCATGAAAATGACAATGGTTTACCGCTGATCAAAACAGCGGCAGGTATTGTTGATCCTATTCAAGTCTCTTCTGACATCTTAAAAACATTGGCTGAACGTGCAACACAATCATTAGGTGGCGAACTTGATGGTGTTGTTGTTACTGTACCCGCTTATTTTGATGATGCTCAACGTCAAGGCACAAAAGAAGCCGCTCGTCGTGCTGGTTTGCATGTTTTACGTTTATTAAACGAACCTACAGCAGCTGCTATTGCCTATGGTCTAGATTCAGGAAAAGAAGGCACCATCGTTGTTTATGACTTAGGTGGTGGTACTTTTGATATCTCTGTTCTTCGTTTAACTAAAGGTGTTTTTGAAGTCTTAGCGACTGGCGGTGATACCGCGTTAGGTGGCGATGATTTTGATATGATGCTGGCAGATTGGATAAGAGAACGTGCTGGTTTTGGACATCAAAAAGATGCTGTATTACAACGTCAATTACTGGATGTTGCGTCAGAAACTAAAATTGCATTGAGTGATAATGATGTTACGGATATCAACATTAATGGATGGAAAGGTGAGATCACTCGAGCTGAGTTTGAATCATTAATTCAATCATTAGTGAAGCGTACACTATTATCTGTTCGCCGCGCATTAAAAGACGCAGATGTTGAAATAGATGAAGTTTTAGAAGTGGTTATGGTTGGTGGTTCAACGCGTGTACCATTGGTTCGTCAAATGGTTGGTGATTATTTTAAACGTGAACCTTTAACTTCTATTGATCCAGATAAAGTGGTTGCCATTGGTGCTTCAATCCAAGCTGATATTTTGGTGGGTAATAAACCGGATAGCGAAATGCTATTGCTGGATGTTATTCCTCTTTCTCTTGGCCTTGAAACAATGGGCGGATTAGTTGAGAAAGTGATCCCTCGCAATACCACTATTCCTGTTGCCAGAGCACAGGAATTTACGACATTCAAAGATGGTCAAACCGCAATGAGTGTTCACGTCGTTCAAGGTGAGCGTGAAATGGTGAGCGATTGTCGTTCTCTTGCTCGTTTTACACTGCGTGGAATTCCGCCAATGGCTGCCGGTGGCGCACATATTCGTGTCACATTCCAAGTTGATGCGGATGGCTTACTTAGTGTTAGTGCGATGGAAAAATCAACGGGTGTTGAAGCCTCAGTACAGGTCAAGCCTTCTTATGGTCTTAGTGATACTGAAATCGCTAAGATGATCCAATCTTCGATGGAAAATGCCCAAGAAGATTTACAAGCTCGTCGTTTAGCCGAGCAAAAAGTCGAAGCAGCTCGTGTGTTAGAAAGTTTAACCGCAGCATTAGAAGAAGATGCTCATCTGTTAAATGAAGATGAGAAAACGGCTATCGACAAAGTTGTAGATACCTTAATAGAGAGCGTTGAAGGAACAGATCCTGTTGCTATTGAAAACGCGATTAAACTACTGGATAAGCAAACTCAGGATTTTGCAGCGCGTCGTATGGATTCATCTATTCGACAAGCGTTGGCAGGTCATTCTGTGGATGAGATATAACTATGCCTAAAATTGTATTTTTACCCCATAGCACACTGTGCCCTGAAGGTGCTGTTGTTGACGCAACAGAAGGTGAGTCTATTCTAGATGTCGCATTACGCAACGGTATCGAGATTGAACATGCTTGTGAAATGTCTTGTGCATGTACAACTTGTCACTGTGTAGTGCGTGAAGGTTTTGATTCACTAGAAGAGAGCTCTGAGCTTGAAGACGACATGTTAGATAAAGCGTGGGGTTTAGAGCCTGAAAGCCGCTTAAGTTGCCAAGCAAAAGTGACTGACGAAGATTTAGTTGTTGAGATCCCTAAATATTCGATTAACCACGCAAGAGAGCATTAATTTTAGGAGTCGAGCATGAAATGGAGTGACACGCGTGAAATAGGGGAAGCGTTATTTGATCTTTACCCTGACACTGATCCTAAAACAGTACGCTTTACTGATATGCATCAGTGGATTTGTGATTTAGAAGATTTTGATGATGATCCACAGAAATCCAATGAAAAAATTCTTGAAGCTATTTTACTTGTTTGGCTTGATGAATTTGAATAATTGACGACACCGTAAACTTAAAAGACTGGCTTATTGCCGGTCTTTTTGCATTATGACCTTTTACATTCCACCTTGTCAGTGATTTAAAAATAACCATAAAGAGGGGAGTAGAGATATTTTGTTATGCGATCTTCTTCGAGGAATATCATGTAAATACGGAAGATCACTGGATGATAATGGTGACCTCTTGGTTTTTGCAGTAAATTGATCACGCTAAACGCTAAATATCTGGTAGTCTGAATAGGTTAACTGCCACCAGTAATAATAAGTGAGACAATAAATGAATAAACAAATTATGCCTATCATGCTGTCAAATGAACCTGCTGCTGCATGTTGGGGTGAAAAAGCACTAATTAGCACTAGCGAAACCGGCATGACAATCCACTTAACGGAAGAAAACCGTTTAGGCGCTATTCAGCGCGGTGGACGTAAAGTTGATGGTCAAGGCATTCGTAATGTTGCACTTGTTGGCGACGGCTGGGATTTAGAACGTAGTTGGGCTTTCTGGTTAGGTTTTAGAGCACCTAAAGGCGCTCGTTCAATCGAATGGCCACAATTAAATGATGCTGATAAACACGAACTAGAATCACGTATTCGCATCGTTGATTGGGTTAGAGATACCATCAATACACCAGCAGAAGAATTAGGACCAGAACAACTGGCACAACGCACGGTTGATCTTTTCTGTGGTCTTGATAAAGAAGATATTAGCTATAAGATCACCAAAGGCGTTGATCTACGCGATCAAAACTATGCAGGTATCTATACAGTTGGTCGCGGCTCTTCTCGTGACCCTGTCTATTTAGCATTAGATTTCAACCCAACCAAAGATAGTAATGCTCCTGTATTTGCTTGCTTAGTCGGTAAAGGTATTACTTTTGATTCAGGTGGTTATAGCATCAAACCTTCATCATCTATGAATTCAATGAAAGCCGATATGGGTGGTGCAGCAACGTTAGCGGGTGCTTTAGCATTAGCGGTTACTCGTGGTTTAAATAAACGCGTAAAACTACTGCTATGTATTGCAGATAACATGGTCAGCGGTAATGCCTTTAAATTAGGTGATATTATCCGTTACCGTAATGGCAAATCAGTTGAAATCATGAATACCGATGCTGAAGGCCGTTTAGTTTTAGCGGATGGTTTAATTGATGCAAGCAATATTGCACCAGAGTTGATTATCGATGCAGCAACATTAACAGGTGCTGCTAAAGTTGCAGTAGGTAATGATTACCACTCTGTATTGAGCTTTGATGATAAATTAGCAGCAGAGTTACTGACTAGTGCTGAACAAGAAAATGAATTGTTCTGGCGTCTGCCATTAGCAGATTTCCATCGTAGCCAATTACCTTCTAGCTTCGCTGATTTAAACAATATTGCCGCACCTTCTCATACTGCGGGTGCAAGTACAGCTGCTGCATTCTTATCGCACTTTGTGACTGACTACAAAAAAGGTTGGGTACATATTGATTGTTCAGCAACGTACAGAAAATCTTCTGTAGAACAATGGGCAGCAGGTGCTACGGGTTACGGTGTGCGTTCTATCGCGAATCTGTTATTAGCAAAAGCAAAATAATAAACGTTATTTGATTTGGAGTTTGTAATGGGTGTATCTGAACAATTTGAAACACAAGAAATTGTTTCTGTTGAAGGTTCTTCTTTAAAGTTAAGCGTTCTAGAGCCACAACCTGAAGAATTAACAACCGCACTTAGCGAGTTTTTTGGTGAACATAAACCGATCCGCCGTGCCTTTATTGTTAATGCTCAGGAGCAAGATAATGAAGAGTCGTTTTATCTTATTGGTTTAGAAATAACGGGTGAAGAAGAGGCGATTGCGCAAATACTCCCTCAAGCGGCTGAATCAGCTTTTGAATATTTAGAAGAAGGGCAATCACTAGATTTTTGCTTTGTGGATAAAGATGAAAAAGGTGTAAGTCATTTTATGATCCACCATGTATCACCTTTTTATCAACGCAAACTTGGAGGATTCTTAAGAAAAGGTATCCCGATAGTTAATCTGGATAGTTAATTCAGCCCTCTAAATTTAGGCGATATCTCATCAGATATCGCTTTTTTTTACCTTATAATAGAAAATTGACTAAATTAGCAAATCGTTTGCATTTTTATATAACGCTTTGTTTTAGATAGGCTTTGTTTTTAAAGTAAAAATAAGGTGATTTCGTGTTGTAAATTATTTTGTTTTACGCGATAAAAAATAGCTAATCTCATTATTTTTTATCTTATTAGAATGAAGAAATACATATATTATCTCTGCCTGCATAAAACATCGCATTATTCAGGGGTTGAATTAAAGGAAATGGATATGAACCAAAACCAGTTTAGACAATATACAGAAAAGAGAGGTTATCGTTGGAGCTCTCTTGCTGTTGTATTGGCATCAGCATTAGCTCTTATGGGCTGTGATGACAAAGCAGATGAAAACACATCATCTGCGGATAAGACGCAAAATACACAAGTTGCCGAGCAAAAAGACGCTGCTCAGAGCACATCAGGCACCACGACTCAAACAAGCGAAAAACCTGCAGTTACAACAAAAACGAATAACGAAACTGCATTAAAAAGCAAAGAAGTCCGTGATGAGTTGGCAATGCGTTTTGTAGGCAAAGAAGTCACCGTATTAGATGCATCAGAGTTACAACGTGATGGTGCGAGTACTATGGTTGTGACTTTCTCTGTACCACTTGATCCTGACCAAAAGTTTGATGATGTTATTCATCTTGTTGATACCAAAAAAGGGAAATTAGAAGGTGCGTGGGAGTTATCTGATAACTTAATGGAATTGCGTTTCCGCCATTTACCTCCATCAACAGAATTAAACTTAACAATTGATGAAAAAATCAAAGGTATTAATGAACGTACATTAACGACACCTTTTAGCCAAAAATTTACGACAGAAGAAATTTTCCCATCTGTTGGCTTTACCAGTAAAGGGTCGTTATTGCCACTTGAAGCAGCTGAAGGCCTACCGATTACTGCGTTAAATGTGGGGCAAGTTGACGTAAACTTTTTCCGTGTTAAAGATGAGCAACTCGCTCAATTCTTAACGCAATGGGAAAGTCGTTCCAATATTAATTATTGGGAATCAGATGAGTTTCTATCCCAAGCTGATTTGGTTTATACCGGTCGCTTCGAATTAAACACAGAAACAAATACCCGTGAAAACGTATTGTTACCGCTAAAATCGATAGATGCCTTAAAAAAAGAAGGTGCCTATATTGCGGTTATGCAACAAGCGGGTAAATACTCTTATACAGTGCCAGCAACAGTATTCACATTTAGTGATATCGGGCTGTCAATGCACAGTTATCTTGATACGTTAGATATCTTCACCCAATCACTTAAAAATGGTTCTGCGTTAGATAAAGTAGAAATTCGCCTGTTAGATGAAAAAGGTGGCTTGATTTCTAAAGCGCAAACCGATAGTCAAGGACATGCCACACTTGAGAAAAGTGATAAAGCACGTTTATTAATGGCTATTCGTGATGGGCAAACCAGTATGATTGATTTGCGTAAACCTGCGCTTGATCTTTCTGAGTTTGATATTGGTGGACCACAAGGTTATAGCAAACAATTTTTTGCTTTTGGTCCTCGCGATCTCTATCGTCCCGGTGAAACATTAATCGTTAATGCATTGCTACGTGATGGTGATGGTAATCCTATTAAAGAGCAACCTGTTAAAGTTGATCTACTTAAAACAGACGGGCAAGTTTCTCGTAGTTTTGTTTGGCAACCAGAGAACGGACTTTACCAATTAAAATTAGTTATTCCTGCGGATGAAAATACGGGTACACGTACCTTACGTTTTGATGTAGGCGATGGTACTCCTCGTTTCTATGAGTTTCAGGTAGAAGATTTTATGCCAGAACGTATGGCATTAGAAATCACGGGTAAGAAAGGAATTATACTAAGCGGTAATGACGCTTATTTTGACATTAAGGGTCGCTATCTTTATGGCGCACCAGCTGCCGATAATCGCTTACAAGGGCAAGTTTTCTTAAAAGCCTCTCGTGAAGCTGTCAGTAAATTACCGGGCTATGAATTTGGTGCTGTAAAAGATGAAAACTTCAGTCGTTTACTGGATGAGTTTGAACTTAATTTAGACTCTGATGGTGAAGGTGGAGTGAATGTTGATAGTGAACGCTATGAAGAGCTGAAATCACCTATCAATATTATTTTACAAGCAAGTTTACTTGAAGCTGGCGGACGCCCTGTTACTCGCCGTTATCAACAAGCTGTTTGGCCTGCCACTCATCTTGCTGGTATTCGCCCAGTCTTCCCTAAAAAAGAAGTCTATGACTATCGGACGGACAAATATAAATCAGGTTATAGCGTTGATGAAAATTCAATGGCTGAATTTGAAATTGTCTATACAGACCAAGATGGTAAGAAACTACCTGCTAACGATCTTAAAGTGAAGTTTATCTATGAACGTCATGATTATTACTGGCGTTGGTCTAGTTCTAATGGCTGGGAATCTGGCTATAACGAAAAAGATCTGCAAATGGATGAGCAAACAATCAAGATTGCGAAAGATGGCACTGCAAAAGTGGCATTCCCTGTTGAATGGGGCTCTTATCGTATCGAAGTTGTCGATCCTAAAACAGAATTAGTCAGTAGCCTACGTTTCTGGGCAGGTTATTCTTGGATGGATAACACGGGTGGAACAGGTGCGGTAAGACCAGACCAAGTTAAGCTTAAACTAGATAAAGAAGGTTATTTACCGGGTGAAAAAGTTAAGTTAAACATCGTTGCACCTCATCCGGGTAAAGGTTATGTGTTACTAGAATCAAGTAATGGGCCTTTATGGTGGCAAGAGATTGATGTGCCAGAAAAAGGGCTTGATGTTGAAGTGCCTATTAATAAAGAGTGGGCAAGACACGATCTCTATCTGACTTCTGTTGTCGTAAGACCGGGAGATACGTCAAAACAGGCGACAGTAAAACGTGCTGTGGGTATTTTGCATTTACCATTGCAGGATAAAAACCGTCGTATTGATATTTCACTTGATGCACCGGAAAAAATTCGCCCTAACCAAGATTTAAAAATCCGTATTAAAGCGAATCCAGTTGCAGGTCAGCCATTACCTGAAAATATTAATGTATTGGTTTCTGCGGTTGATACTGGTGTATTAAACATCACAGAGTATAAAACGCCAGATCCTTACGATGCTTTCTTTGGACGTAAACGCTACAGCATCGACCAATATGATGTTTACGGACAATTAATTGAAGGGCAAGGGCGTTTAGCTAACTTGCGCTTTGGTGGTGATGGTGGTGAAGCAGCTGCATTATCTCGTGGTGGTAAAAAACCATTAACTGATGTGCAAATCATTGCTCAACAAACGGCTCCAGTAAAATTAAATGCACAAGGTGAGGGGGAAGTTTCTTTACCTATTCCTGAGTTTAATGGCGAAGTTCGTTTAATGGCACAAGCTTGGACCGCAGATAAATTTGGTAGCCAAGAAGGTAAAGTTGTTATTGCTGCCCCGTTAGTGACTCAGCTTTCATTACCTCGCTTTATGGCTGGTGGTGATAATGCACTTTTATCTTTAGATTTAACTAATCTAACGGATGATGCGCAATCTATTACCTTAAATTATACCGCTTCAGGTTTAGTGGGATTAGGTGGCGCTGAAAGCAAAACTGTCTCGCTAACGAAAGGTGAACGTACTCAAATTCAAATTCCAGTAAAAGCGAAACATGGCTTTGGACAAGGTGAATTCTCACTGTCTATTTATGGTATTAAAGTACCGGGTGAAGAGATTAAACCTTACCACAATACATGGAATATCGGTGTTCGCCCTGCATTCCCAGCAGAAACTATTCATTATGCAAGTACATTGCAAGATGGTGATACTTGGCGTTTACCGTCAGAAATTTTAAGTCGCTTTAATAGCTCAACGCTTGAAGGTGAATTATTACTGACAAGTCGTCCTCCGTTGCAGGTGGCACGTTATGTTAGAGAGTTGTTTGCTTATCCTTATGGTTGCTTAGAACAAACAGTTAGTGGGCTTTATCCTTCACTGTATTCAACAGAAAAAGAGTTGAAACAGTTGGGAATTAAAACGCAAACTGATGCTGATAGAAAAGTAGCTATTGAGAAAGGTATTGCTCATCTGCTGACGATGCAAAAATCAGAAGGTGGGTTCTCTTTATGGGATCAAGGTGGACGTGAAGAATATTGGTTAACTGCGTATGCGACTGACTTCTTATTCCGTGCGTCACAACAAGGTTACTCAGTTCCAGCTGATTCATTAAAACGTGCAAACGATCGTTTATTACGTTATTTACAAGATAAAAACTTAGTTAACTATGAATATGCAGTTAACCAAGATGCAGCACGATTCTCAGCAAGGGCTTATGCTGCATTAGTCTTAGCAAATCAGCAAAAAGCACCTTTAGGTGAATTACGTCGTCTCTATCTTGAGCGTAATCAAGCAGGAAGTGGCTTAGCTTTAGTTCAGTTGGGTATCGCATTAAAATTAATGGGTGATAGCAGCCGCGCTGAAAGCTTGATTGCTGAAGGTGTAACAACAACACGTAAATATAATTATGGATTGGGTGATTACGGTAGCACCATTCGTGACCAAGCATTAATTATTGCACTGTTAAGTGAAAATAACCTTGAAACACAATCTCGTGATGCAAGTGTGATTGCACTATCTGATAACTTAACAAGCCGCGAATGGTTCTCAACCCAAGAAAGTAACTCGTTATACCTTGCTGGACGCTTCTTTATTAATATGGCAGAACAGCCTTGGGAAGTCGCTGTTAATCGTCAAGTCCCTGCAATCAGTAGCGATCGTGCAGTCAATGAGACATTAACATCAGCACAATTACAAGAAGGCTTAGAGCTAAATAACCGTGGTGGCGCTGCGATTTATTCTCGTATGAATATCGTGGGTTATCCGAAAGTTGCTCCTGCTCCTTATAGTAATGTATTAAATGTTCATCGTAGTTACTATGATTTGAAAGGAAACCGCGTTCATCCTAATCGCTTACAAAGTGGTGAAATGTTGGTGGTTAAACTGGAAGTTTCTGCTGATAGAGACGTACCTGATGCATTAGTTGTTGATTTATTACCTGCGGGTCTTGAAATCGAAAACCAAAACTTAGCATCAAGCAGCGCAAGCTTAAGTGATAGTGCAGCAGACTTGCAGGAATTTATCGACGATATGGGACAAGCCAATATCAAACATCTCGAATACCGTGATGATAGATTTGTTGCTGCTATCTCTGTTGATAAATATCGCCCAACAACATTGCTCTATTTAGCAAGAGCAGTAACACCGGGTAGCTATCAAGTACCACCACCACAAGTTGAATCTATGTATGTGCCTTACTGGCGTGCAATAGGATCAACAGAAACCAAGATTGACGTTGTTCCTTAAGTCTTGTAGCCCTTTCTTCGGAAAGGGCTTTTTCCTTTGAGTGATTGAATGAAACTAGGATATAAACGGCTTATTGCTGTTATCATTATTTTTTTGCTAGCAACGCCTATTTTAGTCTGGATCGCAGATAAAATTTGGCCTCTCCCTGATCCTGAACCTCAAATTGCGACTATTGTTACAGCGCAAGATGGCACACCTCTTTGGCGTTTTGCCGATAAAGAAGGGGTATGGCGTTATCATGTCAAACTCACTGATGTCTCTCCTGAATATTTAGAAGCCTTAATTACTTATGAAGATCGCTGGTTTTATCAACATCCCGGTGTTAATCCGATGGCGATATTACGGGCAGCATGGCAAGACTTGAGCTCAGGAAGAATTGTGTCAGGCGGAAGTACGCTATCAATGCAAGTAGCTCGCCTTATTGATCCTCATTCCCGTACTTTAGGGGGGAAAATCAAACAGCTTTGGCGCACTCTGCAATTAGAGTGGTATTACTCAAAAGATGAAATTCTGGAGATTTACCTCAATAGAGCACCCTTTGGCGGTACGTTAGAAGGTATTGGTGCAGCAAGCTGGGCTTATTTAGGTAAGTCACCCGCTGATTTATCTGCGGGAGAAGCGACTTTAATGGCGGTATTGCCACAAGCGCCAAGTCGTTTACGGCCAGATAGATACCCTGAACGCGCTCAAGCTGCTCGGGATAAAGTATTAGATAGACTGGCAGAATATCAAATATGGTCACAAGAAAAAGTTGATGAAATCAAGGAAGAGCAGGTTTTATTAGCTCCAAGACAAACACCACAATTAGCGCCATTACTGGCTCGTCGTATGTATAACGAAAAGCGGGAGCCTGTTATTACAACAACGATTGATATCAATATTCAACGACAACTCGAAGATATTGCTAATCAATGGAAGTACCAATTAGCGGATAAAACATCCTTAGCCATCTTAGTTGTTGATCATACGGATATGAGTGTGAAAGGGTATGTTGGCTCTGCCGATTTTAATGATAATTCGCGCTTTGGTCATGTCGATATGATCAGTGCATGGCGCTCGCCAGGTTCAACATTAAAGCCATTTATTTATGCACTTGCATTAGATGAAGGGCTTATTCATGCTGAATCACTCTTACAAGATGTTCCTCGTCGATTTGATAATTATCGCCCCGGCAATTTTGACTCCGATTTTAATGGTGCGGTTAGTGCCAGTGAAGCATTAAGTCGCTCTTTAAATTTGCCAGCGGTACAACTTATCGAAGTGTATGGTGCGAAGAAATTTGCGGCAAAATTACGTCATAATCATCTTGAAATGCGATTCCCTTATGGTTCTGAGCCAAATTTAGCACTGATTTTAGGGGGAACTGCAACGCGAATGGATGAGCTTGTTTCTGCCTTTAGCGCATTAGCAAGGCAAGGGAAAACAGCACCATTACGTTTTAAACCAGAACAAATAATAGAAGACCGAGTGTTGATGTCTCAAGGATCAGCATGGATTATTAGGCGTATCTTAGCCGGGGAAGCCAGACCTCGCCCAGATAGCGCAATTTCACCCGTTGTTCCTTTAGCTTGGAAAACAGGGACAAGTTATGGCTATCGTGATGCATGGTCTATTGGTGTGAATGCGCGCTATACCATTGGCGTTTGGGTAGGTAGACCCGATGGAACACCTGTTGCAGGGCAGTTTGGTTTTGCGACAGCCGTCCCTATTATGAATCAGGTCAATAACTTATTAACGGGCTACTTCTATCAAAATAAACAAAGACCACCAACAGATTTACGCCCTAGTAGTGTAACAGCAGTTACTATCTGTTGGCCGACAGGTAAGGCATTACCTAAAGAAGATAGCAACTGTAGAGTCAGTCGTCGAAGCTGGATCTTAGATAACACCATTCCGCCAACTTTGTTAAATGATAGCCAAGAAGGTATTTTGGGGATCAACGAAAAAATTTGGTTAGATAATGAAGGTAAACGCACGGGACCTAATTGCCCTAATGCAGAGTTAAAAGATATCGCCTTGTGGCCGATAGCATTAGAAGCATGGTTACCTGAAAAAGAGCGCAGAGCAAAACGACTGCCACCGATTTCTGACACTTGCCCACCAATTAAAGAAGATATCATTCCTCTGTTTATCTCGGGTATCCGTGCTGGTGATTTATTAAGGCCATTACCCGGCGAAACTAATCTTGAAATAACCGTTTCTACGCAAGGTGGAAGTGGTACGCAATGGTGGTTTTTAAATGGTGAGCAAATAGGTAAAACAGAAAACGGAGAAACATTCTCTTATTTATTAGAGAAACGAGGTAAATACCAACTTTCAGTACTTGATCTAAGTGGTCAAACGGATATGGTTAATTTTATATTTCGTTAAACTAAAACGATAAAATAAACGAGAACTGAGTGATTTTTCACTAAATTAGTTTTTTCGATAAAGGTAAAGAGGCTATTTATCGTGTTTCATTTCGGTTCTTTTTTTATTCTTATTTTCAAGGTTGAACATGGAAAACGTCAAAAATGTGATTAGATCGATAATTTATAACTTTTTTGCCACAGTTTTTTAAAAAAAAAGGATATTCAATCTGTGCAATTCATTTTTATCCTCCTATAATCGAGCACTATTTTTTGCAGGGAATGCGGTTTTTGATTCGTTTTTCCATGATCTGCGATAAAAGAGATAACAAAAGTTATCATTAATAAAATAATTTAGAGGTAAGACATGGCTATTCAGCGCACATTTTCTATTATCAAACCAAACGCAGTGAAAAAAAATGTTATCGGTGCTATCTATCACCGTTTTGAAAGCGCAGGCTTTAGCATCATTGGTGCTAAAATGCTGCATTTAACGCGCGAACAAGCTGAAGGCTTTTATGAAGAACACAAAGGCCGTCCTTTCTTTGACGGTTTAGTTGAATTTATGACTTCGGGCCCAATCATGGTTCAAGTGTTAGAAGGCGAAAACGCGATCCAACGTCACCGTGATCTGATGGGTGCAACTAATCCAGACAACGCATTAGCGGGTACATTACGTGCTGACTACGCTGATAGCTTTACTGAAAATGCGGTACACGGTTCAGATTCAGAAGCTTCTGCTGCTCGCGAAATTGCATACTTCTTCACTGAAAATGAAGTTTGCGCGCGCTAATTTATTAGCATCTCTACGCGAAAAACAGTACAATGCGACGCCCTGTTTGATAATTAACAGGGCGTTTTTTATTATTGTTTAATTATACAAATATATAAGTATCCCATTAGCATCAATGCTAATGCAGGCCGCATAGTGTAACAACGAGGCAATGTCATGACCCAATCTACCACCCCAGCGCCAAGCGCTTCTGTCGCTGTTTCTAAAGAAAATACTGTGAATCAAAAAACTAAAATTAATCTGTTAGATTTAAATCGTAAACAGATGCGTGAGCTTTTTGTCTCTATGGGCGAAAAACCTTTCCGTGCTGACCAAATTATGAAGTGGATGTACCACTACTGTTATGACGATTTTGATCAAATGACAGATATCAACAAGGTGTTACGCAATAAATTAAAAGAAATTGCTGAAATTAAAGCACCTGAAGTTTCTGAAGAACAACGTTCAACAGATGGCACGATTAAATGGGCAATTAAAGTTGGTGATCAACAAGTAGAAACTGTGTATATCCCAGAAGATGATCGCGCAACATTATGTGTTTCTTCACAAGTTGGTTGTGCTTTAGAGTGCAAATTCTGTTCAACTGCACAGCAAGGTTTTAACCGTAACTTGAAAGTGTCTGAAATTATTGGGCAAGTTTGGCGTGCCGCTAAAATTATTGGCTCATTAAAAGAGACAGGCCGTCGTCCTATTACTAACGTTGTTATGATGGGAATGGGGGAGCCATTACTGAATTTAAATAATGTTATTCCAGCACTTGAAATCATGATGGATGATTTCGGTTTTGGTCTATCTAAACGTCGAGTCACTGTTTCTACATCAGGTGTTGTGCCTGCATTAGATAAACTAGGTGATGCGGTTGATGTAGCTTTAGCCATTTCATTACATGCACCAACTGATGAAATTCGTGATGAGATCGTTCCAATTAACAAGAAATATAATATTGAAATGTTTCTTGAAGGTGTTCGCCGCTATATTGCTAAATCAAATGCGAACCAAGGGCGAGTGACTATTGAGTATGTCATGCTTGATCATATTAATGACAGCACAGATCAAGCTCATCAATTAGCTGAACTTTTAAAAGACACGCCATGTAAAATTAACTTAATTCCATGGAACCCGTTCCCGGGTGCGCCATACGGACGTAGTTCTAATAGCCGAATTGACCGTTTCTCTAAAGTATTAATGGAATATGGCTTTACGACAATCGTGCGTAAAACGCGTGGCGATGATATCGATGCGGCTTGTGGGCAATTAGCGGGTGATGTTATTGACCGTACAAAACGCACACTGAAAAAACGCCAACAAGGTGAACTAATTTCAGTAAAAGCAGTCTGATACAGTTGGATATCTCTTTCTTTGTGAAGTGTATTACATAATTGCGATGTAGAGAGAACAAGGATGAATTTATTTAAGGAATATGACGATGATAAGGATATCATCAGTAGTTATAACTATTGGCTTGATGTTATTGACACTCGGTTGTCAATCATCAGCCAATCAAGAGCGTGTTGCAGTGTCTACACGTTTACAATTAGGTGATGCTTATTTAGCTGAAAGACAATATCAAATAGCGCAATATCATTTCCAAAAAGTGTTATCGGTGATGCCAAATCACTCCGATGCAAATTTAGGAATGGCGTTAACATCGCAGTTATTGGGAAATTCTATTCAAGCGTTAGATTATTACAAATTAGCGATGAACTCGAAGCCAGTAAATGTTAATGTATTAAGGCTTTATGGTAATTTCCTTTGTGAACAAAAACTATTAAACAATAATAGTGTGTTAATTGAGGATATACCGCCAGATTATTTGGTCTGTCAGCAAAGTGATAATAAAATATCAAAAAATTCGCGGTGATACGTTAAGGTACTTTGTGCTTTTGCGAATTCATCAATGTTAAACATCCAATAGCCACAGTGCCTAGATTGCTAATGAATACTGAAAACAAAACCGAAGAAGTGAAATTAACAGCAGGTCAACTTTTACGCCAGGCACGAGAAAAGGTGGGGCTAACACAACAAACTGTTGCTGATCGACTTTGTTTGAAGTTATCAACAGTTCGCGAAATTGAAACAGACTCCGTTTCTTCTGATATTGCACCAACATTTTTACGCGGATATATGCGTTCTTACGCTAAGTTAGTCGGCGTTCCTGAAAAAGACATCCTTGGTTTTATCGACCAACAAGCTCCTGTCAAACAAATTAGAATGACAACCACACAAAATTACTCATTAGGCAAACGTCATAAAAAACGTGAAGGTTGGCTGATGAAACTCACATGGGTGATTTTGATTGTTATGGTTGCTCTTGTCGGTGTTTGGTGGTGGCAAGGTCATCAGGCTGATCAACAAGAATTAGTCTCTATGGCATCTCAAGACATAGGGCAAAACAGTACTCAAGAAAACACCAACACGATAGATTCTCCTTTAGCAACCTTAGATAATACGCCAACATCTGAAGGTGATAATTTACAAGTACCTGCGTCGCCATTAGCTGATAATCAGGCAAATAATGTCGCTATATCGCCAACGACTGAAACGACGTCACCAGCACCAACAGAAGTGAGAACGGTTCCATTACCTGTATCACCTCTAACAACATCAACAACTTCTCGTGCAAATTCAGCACAAGAATCTACCTCATCAGAAGCTCCGGCTATTGCGAATCAATTGGTTCTTATGTTTGATGGTGAATGTTGGTTAGAAGTTCGTAATGCTCAAAATAAAGTCTTATTTAATGGTATTAAGAAAGCGGGTGATCGTTTGGAATTTGATGGTGAGCAACCTTATAAACTAAAAATAGGCGCACCTTCTGTTACTCGCTTACAGTTTAATGGTGAATCAGTTGACTTAAGCCGTTTTACTGGAAAAATAGCAAAAATAACAGTGCCGAGCGCTTAATCTGACTACACATTTGAGCAAGCATGGAAGCATGGGAGAATTAATCAATGCATAAAGAATCACCTATTATTCGTCGCAAATCGACACGAATTTATGTGGGTAATGTACCTATTGGCGATGGTGCTCCTATCGCGGTACAGTCGATGACGAATACACGAACGACAGACGTAGAAGCGACTGTTCGCCAGATAAAGTCTCTGGAACGTGTAGGGGTGGATATTGTTCGCGTTTCTGTACCGACAATGGATGCTGCGGAAGCATTCAAATTAATTAAGCAGCAAGTTAATGTACCTTTAGTTGCTGATATTCACTTTGATTATCGTATTGCATTAAAAGTCGCTGAATATGGCGTTGATTGTTTACGTATCAATCCGGGGAATATTGGTAGTGAAGAGCGTATTCGCCAAGTCGTTGATTGCGCTCGTCATAACAATATTCCTATTCGTATTGGTGTAAACGGCGGTTCACTTGAAAAAGATATTCAAGAGAAATACGGCGAGCCAACACCAGAAGCATTAGTTGAATCAGCAATGCGCCATGTAGATATCCTTGATAAGCTGAATTTTGAACAGTTTAAAGTCAGTGTAAAAGCTTCTGATGTTTTCCTTGCTGTTGATTCATACCGCTTATTAGCGAAAAAAATAGATCAGCCACTGCATCTTGGGATCACTGAAGCGGGTGGCGCAAGAGCAGGATCGGTTAAATCTGCGATTGGTCTTGGGATCTTATTATCAGAAGGTATCGGCGATACATTAAGGATTTCATTAGCTGCAGATCCGGTTGAAGAAGTTAAAGTAGGTTTTGATATTCTCAAATCCTTACGTATTCGCTCTCGCGGAATTAACTTTATTGCTTGTCCAACGTGTTCACGCCAAGAATTTGATGTTATTGGAACAGTCAATGAATTAGAGCAGCGTCTGGAAGATATCATCACACCTATGGATGTTTCCATTATTGGTTGTGTGGTTAATGGACCAGGTGAAGCTGAAGTTTCAACGTTAGGTGTAACGGGCGCTAAAACACGTAGTGGTTTTTATGAAGATGGCGTGAGACAAAAAGAGCGTCTTGATAACGTTAATATGATTGATTTATTAGAAGCAAAAATTCGCGCTAAGGCATCAATGCTTGATGACAGTATGCGTATAAATATAAATCAATTGGACAAATAACACTCAAAAAACTGGCTCATTAATCAATGAGCCAGTTTTACTATTGATTTCACATTGAATACTGATTGATTTCGCTTCTATAATCAGCCTAACAATCAATTAATAACTATTAGAGAAGAAAAGTGGCACAAAAAATCCAAGCCATTCGTGGTATGAACGACTATCTACCTGCTGACACTCGTGTATGGCAGAAAATTGAAAATACGCTAAAACAAATTTTAGCGGGTTACGGCTTTAGTGAAATCAGAACACCTATCGTAGAGCATACCCCTCTATTTCAGCGAGCAATTGGTGAAGTGACCGATGTTGTTGAAAAAGAAATGTATACTTTTACCGATCGCGGTGAAGATGCCCAAAGCCTGACATTACGCCCAGAAAATACAGCAGGTTGTGTTCGCGCAGGTATCGAGCATGGTTTACTTTATAACCAAGAACAACGTTTATGGTATTTAGGGCCAATGTTCCGTTATGAGCGTCCTCAAAAAGGTCGTTATCGTCAATTCCACCAGTTAGGTGCTGAAGTGTTTGGTCTACAAGGCCCAGACATTGATGCCGAATTAATTATGTTAACTGCGCGCTGGTGGAAAGCGTTAGGTATCGCAGAGCACGTAACATTAGAACTTAACTCTATTGGTTCCTTAGAAGCGCGTGCTAATTATCGTGAAGCGTTAGTAGCTTTCTTAGAGCAGCATGTTGATAAGTTAGATGAAGACTGCAAACGTCGTATGTATTCTAACCCATTACGTGTTTTAGACTCAAAAAATCCAGAAATTCAGACTTTATTGAATGATGCGCCTGAACTTTTCGATTATCTTGATGACGAATCAAGAGCGCACTTTGATGGTCTTTGTGCTTTATTAGATGCTGTCGGTATTACATACCGTGTTAATCAGCGTTTAGTTCGCGGTTTAGATTATTATAACCGTACTGTTTTTGAGTGGGTTACTAGTGCATTAGGTTCACAAGGAACAGTGTGTGCAGGTGGCCGTTATGATGGTCTTGTGAAGCAACTTGGTGGACATCCAACACCTGCTGTAGGTTTTGCAATGGGTATGGAGCGCATGATTTTATTGGTTCAAGCGGTTAACCCTGAATTTGTTGCAGATACCAATGTGGCTGATGTTTATCTTGCTTCATTTGGCGATAAGAGCCAAAGCGCAGCATTAATGCTGGCTGAAGAAATTCGTGATCAATTACCAACATTACGTTTAATGACGAATCATGGTAATGGTAACTTTAAAAAGCAGTTAGGGCGAGCTGATAAACAAGGCGCTAAAATTGCGCTGATTTTAGGCGAAGATGAAATTAATGCCGGCACTGTTGCAGTGAAAGATTTGCGTTCAGGGGAACAAACAATCGTTGCTCGCAATGAGCTCGCTCAGCAATTGACTTTGTTATTAGGTTAAGGAGAGACTTGTGGAAGTTTATAGCACCGAAAACGAACAAGTTGATGCAATTAAACAATTCTTTAAAAACTACGGTTTAACTATCGTTTTAGCCGCTGTTATTGGTTTTGGTGGTGTGTTTGGTTGGAAATACTGGCAATCGCATCAAACAAATCGTCTGCAAGAAAGTGCGGGTGCTTTTGCAACAGTCAGTGAGGCACTTGCTAAACCTACACCTGAAAATATTGCATTAGCTGAAAAATTTGTTACCGATACGAATGATATCTATGGCGCTTTAGCTTCATTAGAGCTTGCTCAAATCGCTATCGATGCTAATGATTTAGTCAGCGGTGAACGTCATCTAACTAATGCTGTAGCAAAAGTAAAAAATGACGCATTTGCAGATATGCTTAATCTTCGTTTAGCTCGCGTACAATTAGCATTAGATAAAACAGATGCTGCTTTAGTTTCGTTAGAGCAAGTGAAAGGCAAAGCATGGAATGGAATGAAAAATTATATCCGTGGTGATGTCTTAGCGAAAAAAGGCGATAACGCAGGTGCAACAACCGCTTATCGTAGCGCATTAACTGATGAAAATGCGGGTGCTATTCGCTCACTGGTTGAACTTAAACTCAATAATTTATCCAATTAAAGGGATCTTCAGACATGCAACTGCGTAAAACTCTCCTGGTTGGTCTACTAGCATCTGCTTTGTTGGCAGGATGTTCTAGTGAACAGGATAATGTGACAATGTCTCCATTGCCTGAGGTGCAGAGCCAATTTACACCTAGAGCTGTTTGGGACAAATCAGTTGGAAATGGTATTGGTAAATACTATTCTCACTTGTCACCAACATGGGATGGCGCAGTTGTTTATGTCGCTGATCGCCATGGTTTAGTTAAAGCATTAGAGGTAGAAACAGGTAAAGAGCTTTGGTCACAAGATCTCTCTATTAAAACGGGTTTTCTTTCATCCAATGAGTCTGCATTACTTTCTGGTGGATTAACCGTTTCAGGTACTCGCGTTTTTGTGGGAACTGAAAAAGCGAAAGTATATGCACTGAACGTTGAGGATGGCTCCATTGATTGGGAAGCTGATGTTGCTGGTGAAGCCATTTCAAAACCTGTTGTTAGTGATGGTTTAGTCCTTATTCATACCAGTAACGGCATGTTGCAAGGACTTGACTTATTAACGGGTGAGATTTCGTGGACTATTAACTTAGATACTCCATCATTATCTCTGCGTGGTGAGTCTGCACCTGCTGTTGCTTATGGTGCGGCTATCATTGGTGCAGATAATGGTCGTGTCAGTGCAGTTGTTCTTTCTCAAGGACAATTAATTTGGCAACAAAATATTTCACAAATTAAAGGCTCTACTGAAATTAGCCGATTAAGTGATGTGGATATCACGCCGATTATTGATGAAAATACCGTTTATGCAATGGCATATAACGGTAACTTAGTTAGCCTTGATATGCGTTCTGGACAAATCCTTTGGAAACGCGATTTAGGCTCAGTCAATGATATGGTGCTGTTAGGTGATAATCTTTACCTTGTTGACCAAAATGACCGAGTTTTATCTGTTCGTAAATCTGATGGTGTGACATTATGGACACAAGAAGATTTACTGCATCGTAATTTAACCGCACCAGCTATTTTTGATGGCTATTTAGTGGTTGGCGATGCAGAAGGTTATCTCCATTGGATTGATACCAACACAGGTAAATTCATTGCACAAAACCAAGTGAACAGTTCAGGTTTATTAAGTCGCCCTCAAGCAGTACAAGATAAACTGATGATCCAAGCTCGTGACGGTAAGCTTTATCTTTATAGTCGGTAATTAATTGCTGACAAATCTATTTATTTTACGGCTCCTTTAAAGGAGCCGTTTCGTCTTTTTAGTAATTACATGTAAAATACAATCAGGTTCGTGATTGTATTTTTATGAGGCATCAAAAAATGATACCCGTTATTGCCTTAGTAGGGCGCCCTAACGTGGGTAAATCCACGTTATTTAATCGACTAACACGCACAAGAGACGCATTAGTTGCTGATTTTCCAGGTCTCACCCGTGACCGTAAATATGGTCGAGCAGAGTTAGAAGGCGAAGAATTTATTATTATTGATACCGGTGGTATTGATGGTGCTGAAGAGGGTGTTGAAACCCATATGGCATCACAATCGCTACAGGCTATTCAAGAAGCCGACATCGTACTGTTTTTAGTTGATGCACGCGCGGGTTTGATGCCAGCAGACCAAGGTATCGCAAAACACCTTCGTGGTGTTGAGAAAAAAACGTATTTAGTTGCGAATAAAACTGACGGTATCGATATTGATACTGCATTAGCTGATTTTTATTCTTTAGGTTTAGGTGAAATCTTCCCAATCGCGGCATCTCATGGTCGTGGTGTTGCTCAACTGATTGAACAAGCACTATTACCAATTACAGGTAAAGTGGTGGAAGAAGAGCTAGAGCTGACTGAAGAAGAAGAGAATGCGGCTTACTGGGCTGCCTTAGAAGCAGAACAAGAAGCTCAAGCATTAGAAGAGGAAGAAGACGACTTCGATCCTTCTACATTACCAGTAAAATTAGCGATTGTTGGTCGTCCTAATGTTGGTAAATCAACACTGACAAACCGTATGCTTGGTGAAGATCGTGTGGTTGTTTACGATATGCCGGGTACAACGCGTGATAGTATCTATATCCCAATGGAGCGTGATGAGAAAGAATATATCATCATTGATACTGCGGGTGTTCGTAAGCGCGGTAAAGTCAAAGAAACAGTAGAAAAATTCTCTGTTATTAAAACATTACAAGCTATTGAAGACTCTAACGTTGCATTGCTGGTTATTGATGCTCGTGAAGGTATTTCAGATCAGGATCTTTCATTATTAGGTTATATCCTGAATGCAGGTCGTTCATTAGTTATTGCTGTCAATAAATGGGATGGCATGACACAAGACGATCGCGAACAAGTTAAAGCGATGCTTGATCTTAAACTGGGCTTTGTTGACTTTGCGCGTGTTCACTTTATTTCTGCATTACATGGTAGTGGCGTGGGTAATCTTTTTGAATCTATTCAAGAGGCTTATGTCTGTGCAACGCGTCGTGTAGGTACTTCTATGCTGACTCGTATCATGAAGATGGCAGAAGATGATCATCAGCCACCGATTGTTCGTGGACGCCGTGTAAAAATGAAATATGCACACGCCGGTGGTTATAATCCACCAGTTGTGGTTATTCATGGTAATCAGGTAACTGATTTACCAGATAGCTATAAGCGCTATTTGATGAACTATTTCCGTCGTACTCTGCAAGTTATGGGTACGCCGATCCGTATTCAATTTAAAGAGGGTGAAAACCCTTACGCGGATAAGAAAAATAAATTAACCGTTTCTCAAATGCGTAAACGTAAGCGTTTAATGTCACACTTGAAGAAATCGAAATAAGAATATTAAGTTTCTTATTTAAGTGAAAAGCCACATTTTGATGTGGCTTTTTTACTTTTATAATTCAATGGGTTATTTCAATTATACAGCTATTAGTAGCTTTTCTGTATTTCATAAAAAATTAATTTAATTTTCCAAATAATAGTTTAAAATGCAATTGATTCCTATTCGTCTTAAAGAGCTATTACGTTGAAAAAAAAGATTATTATTACATCAATTTTTATGCTTTCTGCTTGTGCAACACCTGAAAAATGGGAAGCCAAAACGGCAGAACCTTCACCATTAGATGTTGCTAAAACGATGTGTATGCAACAAGCAACTGAACGATATCCTGCCCACTATGTCACTTCAAATCAGCCATCATTTTCACCAATGCGTGTAAATGGTAAAGATATTCCTAATTCTGGAGCCTCTTTCCCCTCTGATGCGAATGAATGGGAACGCAAAGATTACTTCAATACTTGTATGAGAGCCGAAGGGTGGGAAAATAAAAATAAAGTCACCGGGTTATTGGCTTTTTTGTTTAATTAGTTAAAAGTTAATTAAACAAGACAAGTTAAAAATTGACTAAATACCCTGTATTTATCATAAATTCAGGGCTATTTTTTCACCATTAGGTAATGTGATATCAATTGCAAGCTTGCCACCTATCGCATCAACATAGCGTTTAAGTGTTGAGATTTTAAGGTCATTATCAACACGTTCCATTTTGGCGATAGCTGGTTGTTTAACCCCTAATGAAGTTGCTAACTGGGTTTGAGATATATGTAGTTCTTCTCGTATTTTCGCTAATGTGAGTTCACGCTGAATTTCTTTAACTCTAGCTTCAATTCTTTTACGACTATCTGGTGTTCTTTTTGCTAGCATTTCATCTAAAGTTGCCATCACTCCTCCAATTCTGATAGGTGAATACGAAATTGTTCATCTGCTGTTTTTATAAGATTATTGTAAAACTGTTTTTCATTTCGACCTTTCTTATTACCTGCACATAAGATAATTGCTTGCCTAGAATTATCGAATGCGAAACATATTCTAATAGGTTGACCTTTAACTTGTATTCTTAACTCTTTCATATTCATAAATTTTGATCCAGAAAGAGTGTCAACATAAGGGCGTCCAAGAAGAGGCCCATTTTCTCGAAGAACACAAAGAACAGCTAATATTTCGTCTTGAAGATAATTTGGTTGAACTTCAAACCATTCTTCAAAAGGCAATTTTGTTATGACTACCCACATTCTTCAATCCATTATAGCAGTAAATAGCATATAAAATATAACCTTTAAGTTATAATTAAAATGATAAAAATCTTAATAAAAATATTTTTATGTAATAATTTCAATGGATTGATAAGAATCGAGTATTAAAAAGCCACATTTATAATGTGGCTTTATCGTTAATGATTTATTTTCTCTATACCCACTCTTTTTGGATCAAAAAGTCACTGTATAACTTTGCTTCTGGGGTATTTGGTTCGGGGGAGTAATCATATTCAAAACGAACTAAAGGTGGCATAGACATTAAAATTGACTCTGTTCTTCCACCACTTTGCAAGCCAAATAATGTGCCTCTATCCCACACTAAATTAAATTCAACATAACGACCACGGCGATAGAGTTGGAATTGACGTTCACGCTCTCCCCAAGGCATGGATTTGCGCTTTTCAACAATAGGTAAATAAGCATCAAGATAACCAAGGCCCACATGTTGGACAAACTCGAAACAGTGGTCGAAATCTGGAGTATTTAAATCATCAAAGAAAAGGCCACCTACACCACGAGGTTCATTGCGGTGTTTAATATAAAAGTAATCATCACACCACTTTTTATAACGAGGGTAATAATCTTCACTAAAAGGCGTACAAACTGATTTAGCAACTTTATGCCAATGAATAACGTCTTCTTCAAATCCATAGTAAGGGGTTAAATCAAACCCACCACCAAACCACCAAACGGGATCTTCACCGTCTTTTTCAGCAATAAAAAAACGGACATTGGCATGAGAAGTCGGAATATAAGGATTAAGAGGGTGAATAACTAATGAAACACCCATAGCTTGAAAACGACGACCTGCTAATTCAGGGCGATGTGCAGTGGCCGATTTTGGTAATGTGTCACCATAAACATGCGAAAAATTAACGCCAGCTTGTTCAAAAAGAGCGCCATTGGTTAAAACGCGAGTACGACCGCCACCTCCTTCTTTTCTTTCCCAGTTATCTTGCTGAAAAGTGGCTTTTTGGTCTATGTTTTCAAGAGAGCGACAAATCGTATCTTGTAGTGATAAGAAAAACTCTTTAACGCGATGAATATCAGGTAAATTCATAATAACCTACAATTTTTATCATATTTATTAAAAATAGAACTCCATATTGTCTATGTTCTCATTTTCAAGTTGATTCATAAACCAAACAAGCGATAATAAATTCAGATTTATATGACCGATAATGGGCAAAACCATGGAAATACGTGTATTTCGCCAAGATGATTTTGAGGCAATTATTACACTTTGGGAGCGTTGCGATTTGATATCGCCTGATAACGATCCTGAAATTGATATTGAAAGAAAATTAAACCACTCACCCGATTTATTTTTGATAGCGGAAGTGGCTGGTGAGATTGTGGGTAGTGTGATGGGAGGCTACGATGGTCATCGTGGCTCTTTATACTATTTAGGCGTTCACCCAGATTTTCGAGGAAGAGGCATTGCGAACGCATTGATCTCTCGATTAGAGAAAAAGCTGATAGCGAAAGGGTGCCCTCAAATTACATTAGTTGTACCAGAAGAAAATGATGCAACAATTTGTATGTTTGAGAAGTTATTGTATGAAGATCAAAACCAAGAAAGCACAACTTATACTAAGCGATTAATTGTTGATCAGGATTTTGATCTCTAATTGTATTTAAAGCCCCTGATTTTTAGGGGTTATTTCTTTTTCCCTTTCTATTTATCTCTTTTTTCCTTGTGACTATTCTTACGTTTGTCCCCCCTTAATTTATGCGTAAAATCTGATATTACCTTTTCTGTGGAACAAAATGTTCTGTTAATGGTCGTAACTAGGCTTTCTTTTCATGTGGTTATCTAAGATAAAATCAGTAGATATTTTGTTATGCTGACTTATCACGACTGTTTTAGCCTGATGATTGAGGTGATACAAAGAGTAAGATAAGGTGTGCTAAATAACCTCAGTATCTATTTTAATGTGTGACGAAAAAGTTTAACGGAGAAACAAATGATGCCTAAGTTTTGGTTACCCTTGTGTTTAAGCACAAGTGTTTTGCTATTAAGTGGCTGTTCATCCATGGGAGGAATGTCTTTTTCTGCACTAAATCCGATGAATTGGTTTTCAAATAATACGCTGACTGTTTCTGCCAATGGATTAGGAAATATCACCGGTTCAACAAAAATAACAGAAAGTGAAATAAAAAATGAGCTAGGTGGTAGCTTCAATTATCGTGAAGGTATGGAGATGCAAGGTAGCGATATTATTGTTGTCGTCCAAGCTCTCGAAGATAAGAGCGTTCAAGTGGCTTTCTATGGCAAAGAAAAAGGCACTGTTGAAAAAATAGAAGTCTTTGATGCCAAAGCAACGACGGATTGGGGCACAACGATGGGTACACCATTTAAAGATATCTATAAAAAAGCATTTGGTGCATGTAGCAAAGGCCCTAAAGATGAAAAACTGAGAACTATTTTATGCCAATCCACAGAAGCTAAATCGGTGAGTTATGTCTTCAGTGGTCAATGGGATGGTCCTGATGGATTAATGCCACCTGATGAAGTTTTATCTAACTGGACATTAACGCAAATTATTTGGCAGAACAAATCGCCTTCACGCTATTCCCTATAAAATAAGGAAGATTTTATAATCAGACTGTCCGATTTTTGTTAAAAGGCAAATCTTCAGAAAAAAATATTCGATATAATTAACATCATTCTAGGTGTTTTGATTATTGATTAGGAAAGCAATATGTCTCATGCACAAAGTGGCATTTTAGTCGCACATAGTAAATTTGGTCTTTTTATCGAAGCAATGGTCGTAGGTGAATTAGAAGCGCTGCGTGAAGGGTGTCAGAAATTCATGCAATCATTATCTGATTTACAAAAGCAATTTCCTGATGCATCACTAGGCGCAGTTGTTGCATTTGGCTCTGATCTTTGGAAAAAACTTTCCGATGAAAACAGCGCACCAGAGCTGAAACCTTTTCGCCCTTTAGGCAAAGGTTTAGCACCTGCAACACAGCGTGATCTTCTTATTCATATTCAATCTATGCGCCATGATGTCAATTTCTCATTGGCACAAGCAGCAATTGCAGCTTTTGGTGATGCAATCAAAGTTGAAGAAGAAATCCATGGTTTCCGTTGGATAGAAGAACGTGATTTAAGTGGTTTTATTGATGGTACAGAAAATCCACAAGATGATGAGCGTTATGGCGTTGCACTGATTAATGACGGTGTTGATGCTGGTGGTAGTTATGTTTTAGTTCAACGTTATGAGCACAATCTGAAGAAATGGGCTCGTTTTAGTGAATCAGACCAAGAAAAAATGATCGGTCGTACTAAAAAAGACAGTGTTGAACTTGATGAATCTGAGCGTAATGTTACATCTCACGTTTCTCGTGTTGTGATTGAAGAAGATGGTGAAGAGTTAGCCATTCTACGTCACAGCCTGCCTTACGGTACTGCAAGCGGTAAACACGGTTTATATTTCTTAGCTTACTGTGGTCGTTTATATAATATCGAACAACAACTATTGAGTATGTTTGGTGAATTAGACGGCAAACATGACGACCTATTACGTATGAGTAAACCTGTAACAGGAAGTTATTACTTCGCACCTTCTTATGAAGTATTAAAAGCACTGTAATCATTATCTCGTACTAAATGCGTTTTTATTAATGAAATGCCTGCTTTTAAAGCAGGCATTTTTGTCTGAATTTTTTTCATGTTAAGAGTAATTGATGCAAATTTAATTAATTAGCCTGAGTTTTATTCAGTTTTAATAGCTTATGGTTATATCAAATAACAAAAGCTAACTACACTGTTATAAATAAAGTCGATAGAGTAACCATTAGAACAAAACTTACAATGATGGGTACTTTTGATGAAGAAAAACACAATCAGAACCTTTGCATTACAAGCAACCGCAGCATTGTCTTTGGTTGTTAGTAGTTATGCTGGGGCTGCTCAATTACTTAATAGCTCTTACGATATCGCAAGAGAGCTATTCACACAGCTAAATAGCGATTTTAAAACGCAATGGGATGCTCAACATCCTGATGATAAAGTTACCATCAAACAATCACATGCAGGCTCATCTAAGCAGGCACTTGCAATATTACAAGGTTTACCCGCGGATGTAGTGACTTATAATCAAGTTACAGATGTGCAAATTTTGCATGATAAAGGCAAATTAATTCCTGCTGATTGGCAACAACGTCTTCCTAATAATAGCTCGCCTTATTATTCCACTATGGCGTATTTAGTACGCAAAGGAAATCCAAAGAACATTACTTCATGGGAAGATTTAACGCGTGAAGATGTCAAAGTGGTTTTCCCTAATCCTAAAACCTCTGGCAATGGTCGCTATACTTATTTAGCCGCGTGGGGTGCTTTCGAAAAAGCTTATGGTAATGATGAAAAGACACAAGAAGCGATGAAGAAATTCCTCAAGAATGTTGAGGTATTTGATACAGGAGGACGTGGTGCCACCACCTCATTTATCGAACGCGGACTTGGGGATGTTCTGATCAGTTTTGAATCTGAAGTTAATAACATTCGTCAACAATATGGCGAAGATGAATATCAAGTTATTGTGCCACCTATTGATATTCTAGCTGAGTTTCCTGTCGCTTGGATTGATAAAAATATTCAACGTAATGACTCCGAAGCATTGGCAAAAGCCTATCTAAATTATTTATACAGTCCTAGAGCACAAGAGATCATCACGCAATTTAATTATCGCGTAAATGATAAAGCGGTTATGGCTCAAAAGTCAGCACAGTTCCCAGCAACGTCATTATTTACGATTGAAGAGGTATTTGGTGACTGGAATAACGTGATGAAAACACATTTCACGACAGATGGCATGCTTGATAAGTTGTTAGCGCAAGGACGTCAATAATGTTTACCACAACCAGCAAACGGGTATTACCAGGATTTGGATTAAGTTTAGGTGGAACACTGTTTTATACCTGCTTGATTTTACTGTTACCAATGAGTGCGCTGGTTGTGCAACTTTCTGATATGAATTGGTCTCAATATTGGGCGGTGATAACACACCCTCAAATTGTGGCTGCTTATAAAGTCACATTACTTGCGGCAGCTGTTGCCAGTATTTTTAATGCGGTTTTCGGTATGTTGCTTGCGTGGATCATTACTCGTTACCGTTTTCCGGGTAGACAACTACTTGATGGTTTAATGGATTTACCTTTTGCTTTGCCTACGGCTGTTGCGGGTCTCACACTTGCGACACTTTTTTCAACACAAGGCTGGTACGGTTTTGTATTGGATAAATTTGATATCAAAGTTATCAACACATGGATTGGTATCGCTGTTGCGATGGCTTTTACCAGTTTGCCTTTTGTTGTAAGAACCGTTCAGCCCGTTCTTGAAGAATTAGGTCCTGAGTATGAAGAAGCGGCTGAAACGCTAGGGGCGAATCGTTGGCAGACTTTTCGTAAGGTTGTCTTACCTGAGTTGTCGCCAGCATTAATAGCAGGAACCGCACTCTCTTTTACGCGCAGTTTAGGTGAATTTGGCGCTGTTATTTTTATTGCTGGCAATATTGCGTGGCAAACAGAAGTTGTTTCTTTGATGATTTTTATTCGATTACAAGAATTTGATTATCCTGCGGCAAGTGCCGTTGCTTCTGTAATTTTACTTGTTTCATTAGTCTTACTGTTTTCAATTAATGGATTACAAAGCCGATTTGGACAACGGTTGAGGGGGCATTGATGTCAGATATTATGCAACAACGCTCTGTTTATCGTCGCCAAATTGATTGGGTGAAGTGGGGGTTAATCCTTACGGGCGTTGTGTTATCCATTTTATTTTTAGTTGTGCCTATTGCGTGGATCTTTATGACCGCGTTTTCAAAAGGTATTGAAATATTTACTGAGAATTTATTGGATAGTGACATGTTACACGCGGTTTGGTTAACCGTACTCATCGCGTTAATCACCGTACCTGTCAATATGTTGTTTGGTGTCAGTATGGCATGGCTTGTCACACGTTTTCGTTTCCCGGGACGCCAGCTATTAATGACATTGATTGATATTCCATTTGCAGTGTCTCCAGTGGTTGCTGGATTACTCTATCTGCTTTTTTACGGTAGCAATGGCTGGGCAGGGCAATGGTTATCTCAATTTGATATCCAATTGATGTTCTCATGGCCGGGAATGGTACTAGTTACGGTATTTGTCACTTGTCCTTTTGTCGTGAGAGAACTGGTACCAGTGATGATGAGCCAAGGCAGTCAAGAAGATGAAGCTGCCGTGTTATTAGGGGCGAGTGGTTGGAAGATGTTTTGGCGAGTGACATTACCGAATATTCGCTGGGCATTGTTATATGGCGTGGTATTAACCAATGCCAGAGCCATCGGTGAATTTGGTGCAGTTTCTGTGGTATCCGGCGCTATTCGTGGCGAAACCTATTCACTACCGCTACAAGTTGAATTACTGCATCAAGATTATAATACCGTTGGTGCATTTACTGCGGCTGCATTACTCGCGATGATGGCAATCTTCACCTTAATGTTTAAAAGTGCGTTGCAATGGCATTTAGCTCGTCAGCAATGACATTATTATTTACACAAAGTAGAGGCAAAATATGAGTATTGAAATTAATAGTGTCACAAAATATTTTGATCGCACTGAAGTGTTGCATGATGTCAACCTTGATGTGGCTTCAGGTGAAATGGTGGCGCTGCTAGGGCCTTCAGGATCAGGTAAAACAACGCTTTTGCGTATTATTGCTGGCCTTGAACATCAAACCCAAGGAAATATTTGTTTCGAGGGGCAAGATGTTAGCCGATTACATGCTAGAGATCGCAAAGTCGGTTTTGTTTTTCAGCACTATGCGTTGTTTCGCCATATGACTGTATTTGAGAATATCGCTTTTGGTCTAACGGTATTGCCTCGACGAGATCGTTCTAACAAAGAAGCTATTCATAAAAAAGTACAACAGTTGTTAGAAATGATCCAATTGCCTCATTTAGCACAACGTTATCCAGCACAATTATCGGGTGGGCAAAAACAGCGTGTCGCTTTAGCAAGAGCTTTAGCTGTTGAACCTCAAATTTTATTACTCGATGAGCCTTTTGGCGCTTTAGATGCCAAAGTAAGAACGGAATTACGCCGTTGGTTACGTGAATTGCATGAAGAGCTTAAATTTACCAGTGTCTTTGTTACTCATGATCAACAAGAAGCGATGGAAGTGGCTGATCGCATTGTGATTATGGGGAATGGCAAAATAGAGCAAGTAGGAACACCACAAGAGGTATGGCAATCACCTCAAAGTCGCTTTGTTTTAGAATTTTTAGGTGATGTAAATCATCTAAAAGGTGAAATTAATGGTGCTCAATTACAGATTGGTGGATATCATTTGCCATTATCGGTGACACCGCTTTATCAAGGTTCGGTAGATGTGTTTTTACGTCCTTGGGAAATAGCATTAAGTGTACATGCCAACAGTGTTTGCCGATTGCCTGTTAAGGTTATTGAGGTATCGCCAAAAGGGCATTATTGGCAGTTGATTTTACAGCCATTAGGATGGAGTGAAACACCGATTACTGCGGTTTGGAATGATATTTCTTCTGCACCAACAAAAGGAAATACCTATTATATGGGAGGTGCTCAAGCCCGTTTATATACGGGAGATACTCCCTTAAATACGGTGTCGTTAGCCTATACCGCGTGACTGCTCCCCGTCCGTATTGGGTGAGGGTTTACGACAGATTTTGCTAATTTTATTATTAATCTATCGTTTTATTTCGCGATCTTTCACCCATGCTTATTTTAGGTATGGGTGTTTTGGTTTCTATAAAAACAAAGAGACTTGTCGAATTACGTTAATATTATTGCGTTAATAAGTTAAATGTGATTTCTTCATTAATACAGACAAACAAATGAGCAGGAACTTATTGTGGCAGGGTTAGAACAATTTATTGGTAATACACCATTAGTAAAACTACAACGACTAACACAAGAGGTGGACGCTGAAATCTGGGTTAAGCTTGAAGGCAATAATCCTGCAGGTTCAGTAAAAGACAGAGCTGCATTATCGATGATTGAACAAGCGGAATTACGCGGTGAAATAAAACCGGGTGATACGCTGATTGAAGCAACCAGTGGTAATACAGGTATTGCCTTGGCGATGATTGCAGCGGTAAAAGGTTACCGTTTAAAGTTGTTAATGCCTGAAAATATGAGTAAAGAGCGTCAAGCATCAATGCAAGCTTATGGTGCAGAATTGATTTTAGTCAGCCGTGAAGTCGGTATGGAAGGTGCGCGAGATCTCGCACAACAGATGGAACATCAGGGCGAAGGTAAGGTATTAGACCAATTTAATAACCCAGATAATCCAAGAGCTCATTTTATTTCTACAGGCCCTGAAATTTGGCAACAAACACAAGGTCGTATTACGCATTTTGTTTCGAGTATGGGAACAACAGGGACGATCACCGGTGTGGGAAGTTACTTAAAAACACAATCTGATAGCGTGCAAATTATAGGTCTTCAGCCTGAAGAAAAAAGCCAGATCCCAGGTATTCGTCGTTGGTCACCAGCTTATTTGCCGGGCATATTTAAAAAAGAGCTGGTGGATAGCGTGATAGATATGTCACAAACTGAAGCAGAATCAACGATGCGCCTTTTAGCTAAACAAGAGGGTATCTTCTGTGGTGTGAGTTCTGGAGGCGCTGTTGCTGGCGCTCTGCGCGTTGCAAGAGAAAATCCAGGGGCAGTGATTGTTGCGATTGTTTGTGATAGGGGTGATCGTTATTTGTCGACAGGCGTTTACTCGTCATAATTCAAACTGTAGCGTTACTCGTCATACTTCAAGTTGTAACGTTGTCGCCTAGCTACATCTTGAATTATTTAGAGTAATAACATTGTTGAATTATTTAGAGTAAGGACATTGTTGAATTAGTTAGAGTATTTTGGTTTTTGAATAAATAAAAAAACCGCCACATATGGGTGGCGGTTTAAATAGAGAATATTACAGAAGATTATTTTTTAATCTGAATAATAACGGTTTCACCAACAGTAACTGGGCCTGTCATTTTGGTTAAACCTTGGATTTCATCCATATTAGAGATAACAACTGGCGTTAGAACTGATTTTGCTTTTTCTTCTAATACAGCCAAGTCAAATTCTAAAATAGTATCACCGACTTTTACTTGCTGACCTTCTTCAGCGATACGTTTAAACCCTTCACCTTTCAGTTCAACAGTGTCGATACCGAAGTGGACAAATAACTCGATACCGTTGTCAGACTCAATAGAGAAAGCATGGTTAGTCTCGAAAATTTTACCGATAGTACCATCAACTGGCGCAACAATTTTATTACCAGCAGGTTTGATAGCAATACCGTCACCTACGATTTTTTCAGCGAAAACAACATCAGGAACATCTTCGATATTGACGATTTCACCAGAAAGTGGTGCAACAATATCAATCGTGCCACTGCCTTTCTTTTCCTCTGAAACCAGTGATTTTAATTTATCAAACAGACCCATGAATCTTCTCCTAATTATTGTAGTTGGGACCGGGCTCTGGCTAATGCGATTAGCACAGTGTCTTTTCTTTAGTAAAAGTTTCTACTAAGTCCATCAATTCTTTTGCAGTTGGCTGAGCAAGTGCTTGTTCTGCCAGTGCTTTTGCATCATCGTAATTCGCATTACGAATCACTTTTTTGATGCGAGGAATTGAAATAGCACTCATACTAAACTCATCTAATCCCATGCCAAGAAGGAGCAATGTTGCTCGTTCATCTCCAGCAAGTTCACCACACATTCCAGTCCATTTACCTTCAGCATGTGATGCATCAATCACCTGTTTTATCAGGTTGAGTACTGCAGGTGACATTGGATTATATAGATGAGATATCAGCTCATTTCCACGGTCTACAGCCAGAGTATATTGTGTTAGATCGTTAGTCCCAATACTAAAAAAGTCAACTTCTTTTGCCATATGACGAGCCATTACTGCTGCGGCTGGGGTTTCTACCATCACACCGACTTCAATAGATTCATCAAAAGCTTTCTTTTCTTCACGAAGCTGGCTTTTCAGTATTTCAAGTTCTGCTTTCAATGCACGGATCTCTTCAACAGAGATAATCATTGGAAACATAATGCGTAGTTTACCAAAAGCAGATGCTCTTAAGATAGCACGTAATTGTGAATGAAGGATCTCTTTACGGTCAAGACAAATACGAATTGCACGCCAGCCTAAGAATGGGTTCTCTTCTTTTGGTAGGTTCATGTAAGGTAAGTCTTTATCACCGCCAATATCCATAGTACGAATAATGACCGCAGGACTTCCTACCGCTTCTGCTACCGCTTTATAGGCTTGGAATTGCTCATCTTCTGTTGGTAAAGAGTCTCTATCCATAAATAAGAATTCGGTACGATACAGACCAACACCTTCAGCACCATTACGTTCAGCACCAGCAACATCTCGAACTGTACCAATATTAGCGCAAACTTCGACTTGATGCCCATCAAGCGTAATAGCAGGTAAGTCTTTAAGTTTTGCTAATTCTTCTTTTTCGTGCAGGTACTCTTCTTTGATAGTTTTTAATGTCTCAAGTTCCTCATCTGATGGATTAATAATGATTTTGTTATTAATCGCATCAAGAACGAGATAATCGTCTTTTTTAATGGTTTGTGTCGCATTAGATGTTCCTACAATAGCTGGAATTTCTAATGAGCGAGCCATGATAGAAGTGTGGGATGTTCTACCACCTAAGTCAGTGATAAAACCTAATACGTTGTCTAAACTTAATTGTGCAGTTTCAGAAGGGGTAAGGTCAGTTGCAACTAAAATCACTTTTTCTGAGATAGCGCTTAAATCGATAATTGGCATTTCTAAGATATTGCGCATTAAGCGCTTACCAATATCGCGAACGTCAGCTGCACGTTCTTTTAGGTATTCATCGTCTAATGCTTCTAATGCAGTTGCTTGATCTTCAATAACAGATTGAACTGCCGCTTCAGCGGTTTTTTTGTCGCTTTTGATGAGAGTAACAATTTCTTGTTCTAACTCTTCATCTTCTAGCAACATGATATGGCCTTCAAAGATTTCGGCTTTATCCGCACCAAGGTTCTTTTCAGCACGCTCTTTAATGATTTCTAGTTGTTGTGCAGATTTGTTACGGCCGTCTTTGAAGCGTTCGATTTGATTCTCAATCTCATCACTTTGGATCTTACGTTGGCTAATGATGATAGGTTCTTCTTTGAGGAGAAGGGTTTGACCAAATGCGATACCGGGTGATGCTAAAATTCCTGAAATCATAATTTATCCTACGACTTGCTGGTGATAATCTTAAAAGAATAGGATTGCAAAATACTGTTGTTTTAAAATCATCATTGAGATTAACTCCCCTGAATGGTTTCAGGGGAATAAGTACTGAGTTAAAGCTTAACCGCGAATTACTCTAATTCCGCCATTAATTTTACTAACGCTTCAACAGCTTGTTTTTCATCTTCGCCTTCAGCAGAGATAGTCACTACAGTACCTTGGGTTAAGCCTAAAGTTTGTAATTTGAAAAGGCTCTTAGCGCTGGCAGATTTACCGCTAGAGATAAGCGTGATATCAGAAGAGAATGTTTTGGCTTCTTTTACAAATTGTGCTGCAGGACGAGTATGTAAGCCGTTTGGTGCTGTAATAGTAACTTCTTGCTGGTACATAGGATTTTTTCCTTTTATAACTCAATTGTTCACATTAAGTCAGGACTTAGTAAGTGTAGATGAATTTGTCCTGCTTTGCGTAGCAATATCAGATAATATTAAGTCGTAAAGCGTCATCTGATAAAAATAGTGTTCAGAAAGATAAAAGAGTTCGTTTTTGTCATCTCGGTTATTTTCTGATTAATTTCGACCTTCGAAATAATTAATTGATTAAATACTAAACTCGAAGAAATAAATCACCTGTCTGGATGACAAACTTTGATCTCTACCACAAAAAAAGCACCATTAAGGTGCTTTTTTAATAAATATTTTACAATTGAGATGACGCGATTTAGCTGTCAGAAATGTCAGCAAAAAGTGGGGTGCTTAAATAACGCTCACCTGATGAAGGTAAAATAACCACGATTTCTTTATTTGCAAATTCTGGTTCTTTTGCGAGTTTTACTGCTGCCGCAATCGCTGCACCAGAAGAAATACCTGCGAGAATACCTTCTTTAGTCATAAGTTCACGAGCAGTATCAAAGGCTTCTTCGTTAGTGATTTGAATAACACGATCCAGCAACGATAAATCTAGGTTTTCAGGAATAAAACCAGCACCAATACCTTGGATTTTATGTGGACCGGGTTTAATTTCTTCACCTGCTAAGGCTTGTGTAATAACAGGAGAGCCTGTAGGTTCAACTGCAACCATTGTTACCGCTTTACCTTGAGTCTTTTTCAAATAGCGGCCAATACCCGTAATTGTACCACCCGTGCCGACGCCAGCAATAACAGCAGCGACTTCACCATCTGTATCATTCCAGATCTCTGGACCTGTAGTTTTTTCATGGATCTCAGGGTTAGCTGGGTTGCTAAACTGTTGTAGTAAAAGGTAACGCTTAGGATCGCTATCGCGAATTTCATTGGCTTTATCGATGGCACCTTTCATGCCTTTAGCGCCTTCAGTCAGCACTAAATTAGCCCCCAATGCCTTGAGTAATTTACGACGTTCTACACTCATAGTGTCTGGCATGGTCAGTGTTAATTTGTAGCCACGAGCCGCTGCAACATAAGCAAGAGCAATCCCCGTATTACCACTGGTAGGTTCTACAAGCTCAACGCCTTCTTTAAGAATACCTTTCTTTTCTGCATCCCAAATCATGTTGGCACCGATACGGCATTTTACACTGAAGCTTGGGTTACGAGATTCCACTTTAGCCAGAATGTTGCCATTTCCGAAATGCTTTAAGCGAATTAAGGGAGTGTGTCCAATAGTTTGCGAGTTGTCTTCGAAAATCTTGCTCATTTTTATCCTCGGTACATGATTTTTATAAGGTCAGATGAAATTACCATACGCCATCAAGCTAAAGATGGAAATAAGCTTTATGAATATACTTATAACTTTTTTGTCTTTTTATTCCAAAAGGTTCTAATCAAGAGTCAGTGAGACGATTCACAAATTAATAAATCAAGAGATGTACAGTATATTGATGGCTGATAATCTATTTTTAATTACGTTTATTGCAAATACAGGGGTCATAATGGAAACCATTGAAGAGTTGATTAGCGCACTTGAACTCGCAGTGCCTGAATTAGACGCGCAAGCTTTGCGTGAAAATTTACCCGAGTCCGACGCTCAAGAAGATGTCCTTAATTGGTTATATGAATCACTCTCAGCTCAAGGATTAATGGACTATGTGGAATGGACAGAATATTTTGGTGATATTCCTGATCTAAAATCGTTAGAGCACATCTCTTTACCTGAATCACCAAGTGCATTGATTTTATCTCAAGTTGAAAATATTGATTGGGATGAGGTGAGCGTAGACCCTTATATGTTGCCTTATGAGCTACCTTATCTGGAATATATTAACCACTTTTTGGCAGAGAAAGGGTTACGATTAGTGGATCTCACACCATTTGAAAATGCTTATATTTTCTGTATTCGAGATGATGAAGAGATTATGGAAAAATTAGATGGTGCATTGAATATCTTTGAAATGGGCATTAATGAGCGTGAGCCGATGGATAAGGAAGAAACGAAAGATTATATTCGTTCATTAATTGAGTAATGCACTCAATAACTAAATAAACCAAATCACGATCTAGAAAAAAACGATAAAATAAAACCCCGTCTTAATAAAACGGGGTTTTTCTCGTTTATTGATACGTCATTAAATTAAATTTACCACTGCCCGTCTTGTACATGTTGTTTACGATAACGATCACACCACATTGCGGTTGCACCACAAATGGCAACCGGCATGATGACTAAATTTAGAATAGGGATCATGGTAAAAATATTAATAACCATACCAAATTGAAGATTATTCCATTTGTCTTGTTTCAGCGAAGATTTCATTGCAGCAAATGAAATTTTATGATTATCAAATGGGAAGTCATTATATTGAATTGCCATCATCCAAGCACCAAAAGCAAACCATAAAACAGGGGCAACAGTTTGTCCGATAGCAGGAATAAAATAGAGCAATAACAAGACAATAGCACGAGGCAAATAATAAGCTATTTTAGTTAACTCACGTTTTAAAATACGTGGAACATCCTTCAATATACCTGCAACACCTGTATCTGGTGGTGCAATGCCAGTTATTTGACCTTCTAATTTTTCAGCCAACAATCCATTAAACGGAGAAGCAATAATATTGGCTAAAGTACTAAAGAAATAAGTAAACACCAATAAAATAAAAATAACGGATAATGGCCAGATTAAATAACTCAGCCACTGTAGCCAATCAGGAACTTTTTCCATCATCCAATTGACCATGCCACCGATTTGACCATATAACCACCAAAAGGCGCTTCCGAGAATAATAATATTGGCAAGTAGGGGTAAGATAACAAAACGTTTCAGCCCTTTGCGTGTAATTAAACGCCAACCAAGAGCAAAATAATGAAATCCATTTAAATTTTTATTCGTTTCTGTCAAATTTGTCATACTTCCTATTCTCTCCAATGAGGGCAAGCTAGTATCATATAGGGAGATAATCAGCCTTACTAGTCATGAATTGTCTAAAAAACGCGCATAAGAGATTGATGTGTGTATCTTTGTGACAAGAAAATTAAGTATTGGCTTGCACTTATGAGCATTGGCAAATACTCTTAGTAAAAAGTAATATTTGCCAACGTGGCTATTAAACCTCAAGACAACAGAGATAGAAATGATGCAGCAAAATTTGCGTCTGATATTAATCGTTGTTGGTGCGATTTTAATCATAGCTTTGTTATTACACGGCTTATGGATTGGTCGAAAAGAGCGTTCTAAGCTTTTCCGTAATCGCCCAGTAAAACGTCAGAAACAGAATTATCAGTCAGATGAGAACGATGACGAACCACAATATGCTGAGGCTAGTCATCAGACATCAACTTTATCCTCTACTGAAAAGCGGGAGAGTGAGCCACCGATAAAATCGGAGCCTCTACATGAACCCGAAATTTCAGTGGTAGATAGAGACCCATTAATGTCTGAAACCCAAACTAAAGGGAACTCTCACGATACTTCATTACAACAAGAGCCTAGCCTTGGTGTTTTTGATGTTATTGAAAAAGAGCCTGTACCGATTGTTAGGGATGAGCCAAAACAAGCACCAGTGGTTAATGTTGCGAGTGAAATAAAATCACACGTTAATACAGTAAGCCCATCTGCGAGTTTTGAGCCGTCAATTTCAGAGACAACGGCTCATGTGACTCCTGTTGAAACTGAGGCTTCGCATCATGCTCCGGCTGAAGAGCCAAAAGCTGAATCTGCTCCACAAGCAACAGAAGCAGAGAAAGAGCTGGTTATTGTTCTAAACGTAAGTGCACATCATGGTCAAATGCTAGATGGTGAAGCATTGATGCAAAGTATTATTCAAGCTGGATTCCAGTTTGGCGAAATGAATATTTTCCATCGTCATCTCAATCCAACAGCGAATGGACCTGTTTTGTTTAGTTTAGCGAATATGGTGAAACCGGGAACATTTAATATTGATACAATGGCTGAATTAACGACACCAGGTGTATCAATGTTTATGATGGTGCCATCTTATGGTGATGCTAACCAAAACTTTAAATTGATGTTACTTACGGCGCAACGTATCGCATCTGATGTAGGTGGTGTTGTGCTGGATGATGAACGTAAACTCTTAACGCCACAAAAAATCGAGCTTTATAAATCTAGGATCCGTAGGACGCTGGATTTAAATCAATAGCTTTTGTCTGTAAAAAAGCCCCCGCTTGCGGGGGTTTTTCTTCTTTGGTGATAATCATGAATAAAAATACTCAACAAAAAATTGATAAACTTCGCGTTACTCTACGTCACCATGAATATCTCTATCATGTCATGGACGCACCTGAAATACCTGATGCTGAATACGATCGCTTAATGAATGAGCTAAAAGCATTAGAAGCTGAACACCCTGAATTAATTACTTCTGATTCGCCAACACAGCGAGTTGGAGCTTTACCTTTGACAGCATTTGAGCAAGTGAGACATGAAATTCCGATGCTCTCTTTAGATAATGCTTTTGATGAAACAAGCTATTTAGCTTTTGATAAGCGTTTACGTGATCGTTTAAAAAATAATGAAGAGATCACTTTCTGTTGTGAATTAAAATTAGATGGATTAGCGGTTAGTTTACTTTATGAAAATGGAATTTTAGTACAAGCTGCAACGCGTGGCGATGGTACGACAGGGGAAAATATCACTGAGAATGTGAGAACAATTAAAGCTATTCCATTGCGTTTATACGGTGAAGATATTCCTGCTCGTATTGAAATTCGTGGCGAAGTCTTTATGAATGAAAAAGGCTTTGAATATTTAAACGAGGAAGCGCGACGTACAGGCGGAAAAGTTTTTGCTAATCCTCGTAATGCTGCCGCTGGTTCATTAAGACAGCTTGATCCTCGTATTACAGCAAAACGTCCATTAACCTTTTTCTGTTATGGCGTTGGTGTACTTGAAGGTGGTGAATTACCTACAAGTCACTATGAGCGCCTACAACAATTTAAAAAATGGGGATTACCTGTTAGTGATAAGGTAAAACTTTGCACAGGTAGCAAAGCAGTCCTTGATTTTTATCACCATGTAGAAGAAGTTCGTCCTAATTTAGGTTTTGATATTGATGGCGTTGTTATCAAAGTTGATGATATTGCACTACAAGAAGAGCTGGGCTTTGTATCAAGAGCACCGCGTTGGGCTATTGCTTATAAATTCCAAGCTCAAGAGCAAATGACGATTATCAAAGATGTCGAATTTCAAGTAGGGCGTACAGGTGCTATTACACCGGTTGCACGTTTAGAGCCTGTTCAAGTTGCAGGTGTTGTTGTGAGTAATGCAACATTACACAATGCTGATGAAATTGAACGCTTAGGAATACGCATTGGCGATACTGTGGTTATTCGTCGAGCAGGCGATGTTATTCCTCAGGTTGTCAGTGTGATTGAAGAAAAACGTCCAGATGATGCTCAAGAAATTGTTTTTCCGACACATTGCCCTATTTGTGATTCTGATGTTGAGCGCATTGAAGGCGAAGCTGTTGCACGTTGTACTGGTGGTTTAATTTGTGGCGCGCAACGTAAAGAAGCGCTTAAACATTTTGTTTCACGTCGAGCCATGGATGTGGATGGAATGGGCGATAAAATTATCGACCAGTTGGTTGAGAAAGAATATGTCAAAACACCTGCTGATCTCTTCCGTTTAGATGAAAAAATCTTATCTGGTTTGGAGCGAATGGGCGAAAAATCAGCTAAAAAATTGATCACGGCTTTAGATAAGGCTAAATCAACGACATTTGCACGTTTTATTTATGCACTGGGTATTCGAGAAGTGGGTGAAGCAACAGCCAGTGGATTAACAACACATTTCTCAACGCTTGATGCATTACGAAATGCAGATATTGAAGCTCTAAAATCCGTTCCTGATGTGGGCGATATTGTGGCTAAACATGTCGTTAATTTCTTCCAAGAAGAACACAATAGAACGGTTATTGATCAATTGATCAATGATGCCGGTATTACATGGCAAGCGCCTGTTATTGTAACTCATGAGGCGGGTGATAATCCTTTTGCAGGTAAAACCGTTGTGTTAACTGGGTCACTTTCACAGTTAACGCGTGATGAAGCAAAAGACAGATTAGTTGCATTAGGTGCAAAAGTGAGCGGAAGTGTTTCTAAAAAAACCGACATGGTAATTGCCGGTGAAGCGGCAGGCTCTAAGTTAGTGAAAGCTAACGAATTAGGGATAACCGTTATCGATGAAGATGAAATGATACGATTACTTGATCAATCGAAATAATCATTCTACTATTTAACAAATGCTACTGGGAAAACCTTCTCAGTGGCATTTTTACTTAAGTTAAATTTACATTTAATGTTTCTTAAGTAACTCCCAAAGTGTGATCAACCTATCTTATTTAATAAATAGTGTGTATGCGGTTTCATGAGATTGTGACAATAGTCACATCCTAATGTTACGCGTTACATAAAATGCTCTACAAGATTTATTTTTATTTTTGGAGCATGCATGTCCTCTATCATTCACTTCGTTTTAGCACTCGCCGTTATTGGCGCATTAGCATTCGTTGCGAGTAACAACCGCAAAGGGATCCGTCTGCGTTATATCGTGCAGTTATTAGTTATTGAAATCGCATTAGCATGGTTCTTCCTCAACTCTGATGTTGGTGAAGGCTTTGTTCGTGGCTTCGCTGGATTATTTGATCACTTATTAGGTTATGCCGCACAAGGTACTGAATTCGTATTCGGTGGCATGATGAAAGGTGGTTTAGCATTCTTCTTCCTGAATGTCTTATGTCCAATTATCTTTATTTCTGCATTAATTGGTATTCTTCAACATATCAAAGTATTACCTTTCGTGATCCGCATTATCGGTACTGTGCTTTCTAAAGTGAACGGTATGGGGAAACTGGAATCATTCAACGCAGTGAGCTCACTAGTTCTTGGTCAATCAGAGAACTTTATTGCCTATAAAGATGTATTAGGCAAAATGTCTCAGCGTCGTATGTACACCATGGCTGCAACAGCAATGTCAACAGTATCAATGTCGATTGTTGGTGCATACATGACAATGTTAGATCCAAAATACGTTGTTGCTGCTCTAGTACTGAATATGTTCAGTACCTTTATCGTCCTTTCTGTGATTAACCCATACTCTGTTGAAAATGAAGAAGAGATCCAAATGGGTAATCTGCATGAAGGTCAAAGCTTCTTTGAAATGTTAGGCGAATACATCTTAGCCGGTTTCAAAGTTGCATTAATCGTTGCTGCAATGCTGATTGGTTTCATTGCATTAATCGCTGCAGTGAATGCGATTTTCAGCATGATTTTCGGTATTAGTTTCCAAGATTGCTTAGGTTACGTTTTCTATCCATTAGCCTGGGTAATTGGTGTGCCAGAGCAAGATGCATTACGTGTTGGTAGTGTTATGGCAACTAAATTAGTGTCTAACGAATTCGTTGCAATGGGTAGCTTACAAGATATCGCTGCTGAAATTTCACCACGCTCTGTAGGTATCTTATCTGTATTCTTAGTTTCATTTGCTAACTTCTCTTCAATCGGGATTGTTGCAGGTGCGATTAAAGGTCTAAACGAAGTACAAGGTAACGTTGTTTCTCGTTTTGGTCTGAAATTACTGTTCGGTTCTACATTAGTTAGCTTCTTATCAGCAGCTATCGCAGGTCTGTTTGTTTAATCTTTGAAGATAAAACAGATAGCATGTGAATAAAATAACAATGTAAACAGAGTCACTTGTTAAGCAAGTAACAGAAAATCAAGCAGTACCTTAGGGTACTGCTTTTTTTATCTTTAAATTACCCTATAATCGGTTTTATCCCTTCAATGACAACGTGGTAAAGAACATGTTAGAGAAACAGCACCTTATCGATATAGCAAACACACAAATGCCATTTGGCAAGTACAAAGGACGTATGCTGGTTGATTTACCAGAAGAGTATCTATTGTGGTTTGCAAAGAAAGGCGAGTTTCCTGAAGGTAAGCTTGGTCAACTCATGGAGATGACCCTAGCAATTAAAATTGAAGGCCTAGAAGGGCTATTAAAACCATTAAAGCGGTGATGTTAATCATCATCTATAGCTGATTTATCAGGTGTTAATGCATTAATGATTTTCTGACTTAATTCAATAAATAATGTTTGCTCTCCGAGTGTTAAGCATTCACTTATTTTCTCAGCATTTTGTTTTCGACCTAATGCCGCTCTTGCCAAAAAAGCGTGACCCTCATCAGTTAAATGAGTAATAAGCTCACGCTTGTCTTTTTCAGAACGATACTGCGCAATAAATCCTAAGGATTTTAATCCCCGCATAAATTTCGATAAATTCTGTCTTGAAATCGCCAATGAATCACTTAATTGAGAAGGGGTTAAGTCACCTCGTAAGCGCAATAATTCCAAAATATCATATTGGCCCCAAGTAACTTGCTCTGGGGTGTAACGAGTTCGTTGCGCGACTAATGTGCATTGTAATAATGACAATGCATTTTCTAATTCACACTTCTCCATAAATACGCTATCTCATAAATTATGTTAACTAAAGTTAATATTATCAGGTCATTCATTACGAATAAACTTTATATTGATTAACTAAAGTTAATCAAATAAGATGGCATATAGTTAACTTTGGTTAACTACTTTGTGGTTATCTGATAAAACTTGATGCAGTAGATAAGAGGTGAAGTCGAAATGATGGACTATTTTAAAGATAAAGTGATTTTAGTCACGGGGGCAAGTACAGGAGTCGGTGAAGGTATTGCACAATTGTTGTTTCAACGTGGTGCAACGGTTTTCATTACTGGTCGGCATTTAGAGGAAATAACAAAAACAGCTCGTTCTATTGATATAACGGGCAAAAAAGTCATCGCTTTGCAGGCGGATATGACCTCATTTTCTCAAGTTGAAAAAATGATTGAAACTGTTGTCGTTCAAGCTGGCGCATTACATGGCTTAGTTAATAATGCAGGGATCACAGGACCTCATAATACATCTATTGTGGATTATGAGATTGAAGATTGGAAATCAGTCATTGATACAGACATCAATGGCGTATTTTATGGCTTGAAATATGGCATCCCCGCGATATTAAAAAGTGGGGGAGGAAGTATTGTGAATCTTTCTTCATCTAATGGTATTGTTGGGATTGCGGGTATTTCAGCCTATACAGCAGCTAAACACGCCGTGTTAGGGATCACGCGTTCAGCTGCACTTGAGTTTGCAGACAAAGGAATAAGGATCAATGCAATTGGACCTGGTTATGTCGATACACCAAGAATGCAAATGTTACCCGATGAAGTACGTGAATGGATGGCAAATACACATCCAATGAAACGAATGGCAACCAGAGAAGAAGTCGCCAAAACGGTCGCATTTTTACTTTCAGATGAGAGCAGCTTCTCAACAGGGGCATTTTATGCCATTGATGGGGGTTACACTGCGCAATAGAAATAAATAAAGGGGTGTAGAAAACAAAAAATCCCGAAGATTTCTCTTCAGGATCTTAAAATTCTGGTGGAGCTAAACGGGATCGAACCGTTGACCTCTTGCATGCCATGCAAGCGCTCTCCCAACTGAGCTATAACCCCACATATTGGATTGTTCTAGAAGTATATTGGTGGAGCTAAGCGGGATCGAACCGCTGACCTCTTGCATGCCATGCAAGCGCTCTCCCAACTGAGCTATAGCCCCAACATACTGGAACGGGCTTGATAATAGGCAACAAGCACAATACTGTCAATCAGTTAATCTCACATTATTTATTGATTGCTGAAAAAGAGTACAAAAAAAAGATACATTCCCTACTTTAGGAATGTATCTTTCTTAATAAGCAAGATTAATAAGTAAATTAAGCTTGGTTTTCTCTTTCAGTAATAAAGTCTAATGCTTTATTAATGCGAGCAACGCTACGCGTTTTACCAATAGCGTGAACGGTAACATCTAAGCCAGGAGATTGACCTGCGCCTGTTACAGCAACACGTAATGGCATACCGACTTTACCCATTCCCACTTCTAATTCGTCAGCAGTATCTTGAATTGCTTGGTGAACATTTTCAGCTGTCCACTCCGTAATTGCTGATAATTTATCGCGAACGACTTCTAATGGTTGACGCGCAACTGGGCGTAAATGTTTTTTCGCTGCAGTTTCCTCAAATGTTTCGAAATCAACATAGAAGTAATGGCAACTTTCAGCCATCTCTTTTAATGTTTTGCAACGTTCGCCTAGTAATTTGATCAGCTCAACTAATGATGGGCCATTGCTGGTATCAATATTTTGTTGTTTGATATGCCAATCTAAATGAACAGCAACTTTCTCTGCTGGCAGTGTATTGATGTAGTGATGGTTTAACCAAAGCAGTTTATCAGTATTAAATGCACTTGCTGATTTGCTGATAGCTTCTAAAGTGAAGTGCTCAATCATTTCATCAATAGTAAAGATCTCTTGATCACCGTGAGACCAGCCTAAACGGACTAAGTAGTTTAATAATGCTTCTGGTAAATAGCCGTCGTCACGATATTGCATTACGCTAACTGCGTTATAACGTTTAGAGAGTTTTTTACCATCATCACCTAAAATCATTGATACGTGAGCATATTCAGGCACAGGTGCACCTAATGCTTTGAGAATATTGATTTGGCGAGGTGTGTTGTTGATATGATCTTCACCACGAATAACGTGAGTGATTTCCATATCCCAGTCATCAATAACAACGCAGAAGTTATAAGTTGGAGAACCATCAGTACGACGAATAATCAGATCGTCAAGTTCTTGGTTACTAAATTCAATTGGACCACGAATTTTGTCATCAAAAATGACAGAACCTTCTTGTGGGTTTAAGAAACGCACAACATGAGGTTCATCAGCACTGTGATTATGGTTACCACCACGGCAACAACCATCGTAACGAGGTTTTTCACCTTTCGCCATTTGATCTTCGCGTAGTTGCTCTAAACGCTCTTTAGAACAATAGCAACGGTATGCAGTACCCGCAGATAACATTTGATCAATCACTTGGTTATAGCGATCGAAGCGTTTAGTCTGATAATAAGGACCTTCATCCCAATTCAGATTTAACCAATTCATACCGTCCATGATTGCATCGATGGCTGGCTGTGTAGAACGTTCTAAGTCGGTGTCTTCTATACGCAGTACAAATTCGCCCTTATTGTGACGGCTATATAACCAGGAATAAAGTGCGGTACGCGCACCACCAACATGTAGATAGCCAGTAGGACTTGGTGCAAAACGGGTTTTTATTTTACTCATTGGGATTGCCTTTGTACGTCTTACTTATATATAGATAAGTAATCGTGATTATCAAAAAAACGAAATGGTTGCCTTATTTTATCACTGGATGCTAATTCCTCAATGCCATTAAGCTTTTAACAGAGATAAAATTTTCAAATTGATGATTTTTTGTTTGACGAAGAGTATCTGTGGGATTACTTTGGTTAATTGCTGTGTCACTTATGGTGCTAAAAAAAGCATCTTGACTAAAAATAAAACGAACGATCATTTTCGCGATAAAAAACTGATAAAAATCGTTGACTCATAGCGCAGTATCCCTATAATGCACCCCATCACGACGGGCGGTTAGCTCAGTTGGTAGAGCATCTCCCTTACAAGGAGGAGGTCGTTGGTTCGAGCCCAATACCGCCCACCATTATTTTTCGTTGTGATAAGTTGTATGATTTAGTGTGATTGGGCGGTTAGCTCAGTTGGTAGAGCATCTCCCTTACAAGGAGGAGGTCGTTGGTTCGAGCCCAATACCGCCCACCAATTACATTAAAGCGTGGTAGTGAGAATTTAGTCATCATGAAGTGGGCGGTTAGCTCAGTTGGTAGAGCATCTCCCTTACAAGGAGGAGGTCGTTGGTTCGAGCCCAATACCGCCCACCACTTCATCCGGTTATTTCGCGCAATATCACACATTTAGGTATGGGTCGTTAGCTCAGTCGGTAGAGCAGTTGACTTTTAATCAATTGGTCGGGCGTTCGAATCGCCCACGACCCACCATTCCTAAAAATACAACATAAAGTAGTGAACATTGTGACGGGTCGTTAGCTCAGTCGGTAGAGCAGTTGACTTTTAATCAATTGGTCGGGCGTTCGAATCGCCCACGACCCACCATTCACAACGCTACTTACAGATTTACGCAAAATTATTAAATGGGTCGTTAGCTCAGTCGGTAGAGCAGTTGACTTTTAATCAATTGGTCGGGCGTTCGAATCGCCCACGACCCACCATTTAATAATAAAGCGGGCGGTTAGCTCAGTTGGTAGAGCATCTCCCTTACAAGGAGGAGGTCGTTGGTTCGAGCCCAATACCGCCCACCACTTCTTTATCTCTTTGTTATGCCTTCTTCTTTACTTCCCTAACATCTTTCTAAAAGAATTAATAACAGTTATTTGTTTTCTAATACCTGCATTATTGCCGTTTAGTTGCATTCTCTGAGTCTTAATCTTTTCCCTGTGTCTACTTTCTATCATGTTCCTCATTGCTTCACTTATAGCTACATATCCTTATAGACATGCTTTCCTAGCCCCTCGTACCTGCATCACCTCTTTATCCTCAAAATAATGAATACTTAGCTAATTATCTTGTTCCTTTGGAGCTCTTAGTTTCTAAGGCTGTTTTAACTTGTTATTGCATTGTGTTTTCTGTGAAGAGGGTTCATAAGCCAGTTTCTTTATTACGCTTTTTTACATCCTGTCATGTTTTTATCATTTAAAGGGAGCCGCTTAAAAAAGAAAAGGCTCTTCTATTGTTAAGCCAATTATTTTGGATGAGGGATTGTGCTTAGTAGAAGGTATGCATTTATTTTTGAGCAAAGTTCAAATTTTGATCTGAAAATATTAAAAAAATTACTCTAATTGAAAAAGAAAGATCTACTCCTTTTGGGGGTAGATGTAGGTGTTTTCAGTTTATTAATAAAATTAAATAACCTTAGATGCGCTGTGATAAATTATTTGCTAATTTTTCATGAGCAATATCTCTCATAAAATGAGTGAGTTAGGATATTTTAAGTTAGCATTGAAAAATATAGGGCACTCATTTTTTTAAGAAAAAATACTGAAGATTAAAAGATAAAAATAGAGCTTTATAGTTAATATTTCTTACTTTTTATAAATCATTGGTTAGTGCTAGTAAGAATAAAGATTAAATATAATGATGTTTCATCTTCTTTCTACTTCTTTTTTGAAGTGGTAATAGAGCAATGGGTTTTACATAACTGTTTGATTTAAATTAAACTAATTTTAAAATTTGATATTTATCAATCTTTACATCATAATGAGCTGGATAGTAAATGATATAAAGCAAAAAACACTTATTTCATCAGTAATTGATTTGTCCTGAAGTGGTTAATTTCATTTTTTACGAAAAATGGAGAAAATTGTGCATTTAGCAGGAATATAAATTATATAAAAATATTAATGTTTATTTTTGCCTAAGAATAACTCTTATATAGAATAGGTGTAATTACTTAGGACGTAAAAAGATTAATTTTTATTTTTTTTAACAAAATTAGATCATACTAAAATTGATATTTAACAGTTCATTCCCTTATGAATTTAACTTAAGATGTGATGATTACTCTATTTTTGCAATGTGCCAAATGCGCGAATTTGAGTGAAAAAGAAAGAATAGTATTATGTGGTCATAAAAAGAACGGTTTTTATGATGATAAACTTAACTTTCAAATAACCTACTGATAAAACAAAAATATTTATATTAATACTTACTTTTTCTCTATTTCATAAAGAAGATTTTTAATCTAATTGAAAATTAAAATAAGTTATTCATTAATAAAAATTCAAAAAAAATGAGTAATTAAATCTATTATTTATTTATTCGAGAGTAATAAAGAATTGTGTAACTTGAAATATATTTAGTCGAAAGAGTAAGGGTTTATGCTTATATAAATTAATTAACAAATGTTTAAAATGTGATTTATATCTATTTTCGGGTGTAACTAGTGTAACGTATTGATATAAAAGTATAATATTGTCTTGTTTATAAACTCATCAGATTTCATTGATATTGCTTAAGCTATTTAATAAAAATAAGAAAATCGTCATCTTTATGAGGTTAATTTATTATTTTAAATAAATTAGACTGACATAAGTTGATTTATTTTTACACAATTCAAACAATCACACTTTAAATTAAGCTTGTACTAGATGATAATTCTAATTAGTGAGTAAAGTTTAAGAAAAAAAAAGCGTGATTTTATAAGTAAAATATTTTAACTATATGAAAATAAAGGATATATTGCATTATCCTAGGTATTGTTTACTAGTATGAGTAAATCATCATGCTTGCACTGTCTTTTTTTGACTAGTTGAAAGTGTTTAAATGCGTAGTATATTATTTACATATGATAAGTCATGTTATGAATTGTAATATTTCTTATCTACTAAAAATAATATTTTATTAAAACAAAAAGGTGTCCTCGATAATATATAATTTTACATATTATTGCGTAGTAGCACACCATTATAAATTAGATATCAATCAAAGTGAAAAGCGAGAACAATATTATGAGTAGCAAGTATCCAGTCGCTTATGCAGTTGGACAAAAAATTAAGTCATTAAGAAAATCTCAAGGTTATACTGTATTTCAGTTAGCAAAAGAGATTGATATTAGTGAACAACAGTTATTCCGTTATGAGCGTGGTGTAAACCGTATTGATATTGATTGCTTAGTTAGAGTACTTGAAGTACTAGGCGTTAATATCGGTAGCTTCTTTGAAGAAGTAACCGGTGGAATGACTCAAGAAACTGAGCGAAATGAACAACATATTCCAGCTCATTTCGATAGCAAGGCTCTTTCTATTTTCTAATAATATTTTTAAATTAGAAAGTAACTCATTTTAGAATAACTAAATTGAGTAAGATAATTCTTATATATAGTGTTTCTCTTTAATCAGTTAATAATAAGAATTTTCTTAATAGATGAAATAAAGCCTCTATATGAAATCAATGCCCTTATTAGGGCATTTTACGTTTATAGAGAATGAGAATTTTTAATTTTTACAAAAAAAAGAATAATTGTATTGCAAATGAGCTAAGGCTTTCAGGTTTGTAGAAATATATTCTCATATTTATTTGTATGAGAAAAAAATAGCTAATTAATACTTGTTTATAATAAGCTATTCATAAAATTACCTCTTATATTACCTACCACGATTTTACCTCCTGATAACATTTCTAAAGCTATTAAACGTATAATTTATGCGTTTCACACCAATAAATTCGAAAAGAGTGAATTTTAATATAACAAAGGCAAAATATAAGCATTGGTGAAAATGCGTTATCAGATCAAAAACTAAGTATTTATCATTAAATGACTATCTATGGATAATGATAGTTAATATCATATTAGGATGGGTTATTGTTGCCTCTTCATCGTGAATATGAAGAGGCAGTAACAATTAGTCTTTGAGAGGTTTAAGAATGTGTTTGAGCTGCTGTTCGGTGAGGGTGATATTAAAAAATGTTTTATAGAATTGTTGAGTCTCTTTGGAGATATCAATATGCTTTGTTTGTTCTGGATATAAAACAGTCGCTAACCATAAAAATTGTAAGGCTTCCTCTGTGGTTTCACGGCACCACCAAAATAGGCCTTTAGGGTTTGTGTAAACTCGGCCTTCACGCACGGCAGTGATAGATTGCCATTCAGGTGCATTCTTAATGATTTCAGTGTCTCTTGCATACATAGTGATAATGACATCAGGATTGGCATGAATAACTTGTTCTAAGGAAACATCACCAGCTCGGCTTGGCACATTATCAAACCAATGTTCTGCAACGTTCACACCACCTGCAAGCGCTATCCAATCATGATTTAACGAAGGTGCACCAGATGTTCTTAATGGCGAACCAAAAGCATGATAGACCTTCATTGGTTTATTGGCGCTTATCTCGCTTATCGCACTTTTTACAAGTGTTTTATTACGCTGAAAGTAGGCTAAATAATCTTTTGCTAATTGGTGACTACTTGAACCTAAAATCTCACCAGTGATCAACGTTCTTTCTAACAAGGCATCCATTGAACCTGATTTTAATAATGCAACACTGATCCCTGCATTTTCTAGTGCCGTCATTTGTGCATCAGATAGCTTCCCTGTTGCAAAAAAGATTTGAGGCTGGCTAACAATTAATGTTTCGATATTCAGTGTGTCATTATTACCTTTACTAGAAATTGAAGCCGTTTTTATAGCAGGAACAATCTCGGTAAAAAAGGGAATAGTTTTGACTAAATCGGTTGTGGAAACAATTTTATCTCCAGCACCAAGCATAGCAAGTATCGCATTTTGAGCATTCCAACTCGTGGCGACTCTTTCTGGTGAATCAGGAACAGTAATGGATTGATTCTGATAATATTGAACAACTCTTTGCGCCTGTGCATTAAAGGAGATACTGAGAGCTGAAGCTCCCAGTAACGCAATGCACAGGGTTTTGAAAAAACCTTTATACATTTCGTTTTCCTCTTAGAGTTCAATGCTTACAGAAGCAGAAACTTGGCGAGGCGTACCTAAGAAAGCATTTGCACCACCAATAGCACCATTTTGGTTGCCAGAGAAAATAGATGCCCAGTAATGTTCATTAGTCACGTTATCTAAATTGAGGCGGAAAGTGGTTTTCTTATCCCAATATTGTGTTTGATAACGAGCACCCAGATCGAGTGTGGTATAGGCTTTTGCCCACATTGTATTAGTGGTATTTGCTGCACGCTTACCTGTGTAGTGAACATTGGCGCTATAGATAACATTTGGCAAAGTAGGGTAATGGTATTCAGCTAATAAATTAGCTTGGTATTTTGGTACACCTACAACATCTTTATCTTGTGTTTGAGCATTGCCGGTGTTGGTTAAAGTAGGATCTAACCAAGTCATGCTACTAAAAACGAAAAGCTCATCAGTGACTTTTCCGTTAGCGATAAGCTCTAACCCACGGTTACGTTGTTTACCTTGTTCTTTAAAGATATTGTCGTTACCCACATAGGCAAAAGGGCGCTCTAATTGGAAAATAGCCGCATTTAAATTAAGATCGCCAATTTGCGATTTAACCCCCATTTCCCATTGTTCGCTACGATAAGGTTTTAGCACTTCATTTTTGTTGTCGGCAGTGTTTGGTGCTGAATCACCTTCTTCTAATGAATCTGCATAAGAAACATAGGTCATCACTTCAGGAATAGGTTTAAACATTAATGCGACAGCAGGACTTAATCCACTTTCGGTGTGATTCCCACCACCAGCACGATAAGAAGTTTCTTTGATCCAGTTTTGGCTTAGTGATCCCATCACTGACCATTGAGGATTAAAGGTAACGGTATCACCTAAAGTAATGGATTGAACTTGTGAGCGGCTGTTTTTAGTACGAGCAGCGCCTGTATAGAAGCCTTCATTAGAAGGATCATCATAACGATGTGGATTATTAATATCTTGAGTTGGTAATGTGAATTTTTGATCATTACCATTTGCGCCATAAATATCCCAACGATAACCGCTAGTGGCGAGAATTAAATCATGAGATAGTGCGCCAGTCATCACATGACCATTAACATTGACAGAATGGCTTAAAACAGTAAAACGACCATAAGTTGTCGGTACTGATAACGTTGGTGTAAATTGCTTACCATCATTACTTAATTGGTTAGAAACAGAACGGAATCCGCGATCAGCCGTTTGATAGCCAATTGCTGCACTGATTTGCCAATCTTCGTTAAAATCATGTTTTAGTCGGCTACTTACCGTTCTGGTATGAAGATCAACACCCGCAAAAGCTTGACCATAGCCGGTTTTAGTTGGATCTGGCGCATCAGGTAATGCGGTAACTTTTGGTCCATAAGAAAATGCACCAGGATAACCCATTTTTTTAAACCAATAGTCACTAAAATTCACTTCTAATACCGTATCAGGAGAGATATTCCAATCAAATGCGGTACTGATTAGCTGGCGACGTGTTTTGCTACCTGCGACATAACCTTTACCTTCATCATGCATTAGATTAATGCGATAACCAAAAGTATTGTTATCATCAATAAAACCACCTAAATCAAGATGGCCTTTAAATTGGTTATCATTGACATAAGTTGCATTAAGTGATGTTAAGCGTTTTAAGGTTGGACGTTTTTGGGTGAAATTGAATTGCCCACTTGGGCTTGCTGGCCCATAAAGTGAACCAGTTAAACCATTGATAATATCTACACGCTCAAGCATTTCGATAGGAAAGGCTGTGGTAGAAATAATATTCACACCATCTAAGCGAGAGTTAGCAACAACATTGCCTTGCATCCCACGGTTTTGGGGACGGCCAACATCCATACCGCCACGTGCTTGCATTTGAGAAGAGGCATTATATTTTAAGATATCTGCAACACTGGTGACTTGTTGATTTTCAATCATAGATTGAGTGAAAGTATTTGTTGTATAAGGAGTATCTAACCATTTTTTCTCACCTAATGGCCCCATATCAACTTCACGAGTAACAAATCCCGCACCGGCTTCACTATTATTCACTGGTTGTGCAGTAACGACGATTTTTTCAGCATTTTCAGCGGCTACACTTGCTGATACAGCGAATGTTTGTGCTATAGCACAAGCTATTGTTGAAATGATAAATTTCTTCACGATAGACTCCTAGAATGTATTTTTTAGTTATATAAATCCATCGCTATCAAGAAATTTATATAACGATACCCATCACGAATGCAATGTAATGTATATCATTGTATAAAATTGTATATAGCGAGGATGGGCGCCGACTATACACGGAATAACATGTAAATAAAATGATATATTTGCTAATAATAAGATTATGAAATTGTTTCTGAATTTAGATCAAAAAAATGCCCGCCTAAGCGGGCATTTCAAGAAACAGAGCGTAACAGAAGGGGGCTTGAGAAATTAATGCTCTGTTTTTTCTGCTACTGAACTATGATCATCATGTTTTTGGTGACGATGATGACCATCGATCATACTGCGGAATGTTTGAGTAAAAGTATCACCCAGTGTACATAAGTAGAAGTGTGCACAAATAAACATTAATGCCACGATCCCTAATACTAAGTGTGCTTTTAGCATCCAATAGCCTTCACCAAGTACTTCAGGATATAAACATAATAATCCAGTAATCAGTAACAGCGGCACTAAACCAAACATCACACCTAAGTAAGCGAGTTGTTGAAGTGGGTTAAACTTATCAGTTTCAGTTGCTGCAAAAGGATGAGGTTCGCCTTTCATTATGCCATAAAGATAAAAGCGAGCTTGTTTGATACAACGACCAATTAGTCCACTAAATCTTACTTTATAATGCACACCGTTACTGGTTGTTAGATTGATAAGGATAAAACCAATCCAAAATGCAATCAGCACAAAGCCACAGATCTTATGTAATAGCACCATTGAAGTGACATTACCGATAGAGAAGTGCCCTAAAAATCCACTCAATAGTAATAGGATAAACAGTAAAGCATTACCCCAGTGCCAAAAACGAATTGCTTTAGAGTATAAATAAACGCGTTCTTCTTCATAATGACCAGAATGTTTTGGTGCAAGGGCATAGCGTAGTAGGCCGTGGATCACCAATACAGCTATCATAGCAACGATTAATAAACCGGCTGCCATTAACCATACAGGCCAATAATCTGGCGTATAATGGAGTTCTGCTCCCCAGATACTAGTCATGCTTTATCTCCCTGATGGATTTCTTTACGACGGAATAAACTTGGTTTTCCGACATTATCTAATTGGTATTGATAAACGGATTTTTGTTTGATCCAAGCCTGAATTTCAGGTGAGTCAATGCGACCAAAAGCAAGCGCATCTGTTGGGCATACCGATACACATGCAGGTAATTCACCTTCAGCTAATCGAGTATCAGAACAGAAGTTACATTTATCTGCGATATGCGTCATTGGGTTGATATAACGAACATGGTAAGGGCAAGCACCAACACAGTAATCACAGCCGATACACAGCTCTTTTTTCACCTGAACGATACCATTCTCGTCAATAAAAGAAGCGCCAGTAGGGCAAACAGAAACACAAGGCGCATCTTCACAATGCTGGCAAGAAACACGGAAAAATTGGTAATGTGGATTACCTGCTTCGTCGTCATGAGGACCTTGAATTTGGACTTGAAGTCGGCTAAATCCTTCAGGAATGTCATTGATGACTTTACACGCAACAGTACAAGCTTGGCAGCCGATACAACGTTTCTCATCATGTAACATGACAAATTGTTTATCATTATTGTTCATCGTTATTTTTTTCCTTAAGCCCGACTAATTCTGACACCTGATGTATGCACATCAGTACCTGATACAGGACTAATTTCATGAGGTAATAAGTTGCCACAGTGAACGCCTGTTGTAGTCGCTGCTGTTCTCGCACCTGCTTTTGCACCTGATCCCATATAAACAAATACAGTGTCAGGGCGAATGCCTTCTGTTATCAAAGCATGTGCTTTTTCTTTGCCTATACTGTTTTCCAGAATGATTTCATCACCATGTTTAATTCCATGGTTTTTAGCTGTTTCAGGGTGAAGCCAAACAGGGTTTTCCCACATTAATTCAGCTAATAACGGTACATATTGTGTTGCACCATTAGTATGAACGGCGACTTTACCTTGGATAAAATAAAGCTCGTCTTTTTCTTTTAATGGGAAGTTGTGGAAGCGTGGAATGCCGTAGTTTTCTAAACGGCTTTCTAATTCTTCAGAGTAGATTTCAATTAAACCACTTGGTGATTTAAATGAGAGGGCTTTTTCCATTGTATTGTTGCTATCAACATGCTTAATTGCATCTGGATATTGTTCAACAAAGGCTTTTACATAAGAAGGTTCGCGTAATAATAGTGGAACACCATAAGAGATATAGCCTTTTTTATGCATCTCTTTATAAAGTTCTTCGCTACCATTAACTTGATAAAGCTGCCTTACTCCCATGTTTTCCCAAGGGAAACAGGCTTCTAATCCTAATGCTTTACCTAATTCCATCCAAATTAACCAACTTGGTTTAGTATCACCAATAGGTTCGACAACTTGTTGGCGTAATGCATAAGCTGGGTTTAAACCTGAAACGTCAGCAACTTCTTCATCACGTTCTAAATAAGTACATTCAGGTAAAAGGTAATCGGCATAAGCAGCACTTTCACTTAAATAAACATCACAACTAACAATTAAGTCTAATTTTTGTGCGGCTTTTTCTAGCTCAGGGCGGCAACTGACTGTTTGGAATGGGTTATGACGAGACATAATCCATGCTTTTGTTTGATACGGTACACCTTCTAATGTTGAATCAATAATTGACTGAACAATTCCTCCACCTTTATTGATGTATTTAAATTGAGGTGCTGTGGCATCAATGCGTTTTGCGGTAATTTCAGGCATACCTTTAACGCTAGGTTTTGCTAATTCAGGCGCAACATTAATACCTGCTAATTTATTGTATTTTGCTGCTGCTTTTTTCTGATACATGCCGCCTTCACGTTCAATGTTGCCGAGTAACGCATTGAAGGTGAAGATCATTCTGCGCATATTAATTTCTTCTTTATTAAAGGTTGCGCGGTGACCAGGCATGATCAGTGCGTGAGGTGCTTTTGCTGCAATCTCACGAGCAATACGAACAATATCTTTAGCTGGAACATCAGAATGTGCTTGAGCCCATTCAGGTGTTGTATCTTGTAGAACTTCTTTTAATTGTGGTAAACCAACAGTAAATTTCTCAACGAAATCTTTATCGTAGAGATCTTCTTTAATTAAGATATGGCACATAGCCATTAGAACAGGCAAATCCCCACCTGGGCGGATCGCGAACCACTCATCTGCTTTACTTGAAATAACAGACAAACGAGGATCAAAACTGACGAGTTTTGCACCGCGCTCTTGTGCTGTCATCAGTTCATGTGTTTCGGCGACTTCAATACCTTCATAAAGGTTATGGCCAAAAGAGAGAATATATTTAGCATTCGCTAAATCCATTGCAAGATCACCACCCATCATAACGGATGCGGCAATGGCTTTACCTGCTGGGCAAGTGGTTGCGTGTGTAAACGTATTTGGAGAGCCAAATGCGGCTGCTAAATGGAAAAGGTGAGAAGAGAGTGAACCTGATTTAGATGAAAAAGAGATACTTTCTGCACCATAATTTTGTTTTATGGTGTTCATCTTTTCTGCAATTTCTTTATAAGCTTGTTCCCAGCTTATCACTTCCCATTCACCAGCACCTCTTGGGCCTTTGTGTTTCATGGGTTTGACAATCCGGTTTGGATCATTAACTAGGCTAACACCACTTCCGCCTCTTGCACAAACTCGGCTACTTTGGTGTTCAGCATTTCTATTTCCTTGGATAAAGACGGTCTTATTGTTAACAACCTGAGCTTCTATCGGACAACGATAAGAACACATTTCACACAGGCTAGGTGTTAATTTTGACTGACCCTTAAGAGAATCTACAGGATTAAATGCAAGTGCACCCGGTGAGTAAACTACTCACGGTACAACCCACACATCCTATCCCCATCCCCTTAATGAAAGAACGACGACTAATACTCATATAACCTCCAGTTTCTTCTTATAGCTAAATATTATATACGGACGGTTAAATAAATATTTGAAGGCGTCTCCATTTTATTAATCCATAAGTGATGAGTTAGTTGTAAATAATAAATAATAGAGAATAAGAAGTTAATAAATGTCACTAAATAAATTAACTAAAATAGACAAAATTAAATGATAATTATTTTCTTCTATTGAATACTATTATAGAAGTTTGGTGAAGGAAAAGGGGATTTTAATGGATATAGCAGTTACGGATACTCCTTTTAAATTCACTGACTTATGTTATTAATCTATTTTATTAAAGTGTATTTAAAATGTATGATTAATAATAATCAAAATTTGACAAAAAAGCCTATCGATATATAATTATTTATATACCGAAATGACATTATATTGTAATTAATTTGTTATTTAAAAATCAGAATAAATAATATTTTTGATGCTATTTAAATCCAGTTTCTTCTTAAATTATCTTCTTATGAAAAATAGCTAACTTATTATTTTGATGATAAATACAAATAAAGTAGAAAAATAAATAGGTGATTTTTAGTACAAAAAACACTCATCAAAACGTAATCAGACTGATACTGAATATGAGACAATTTATAAATTATTGTTCATTATGTTTAAATATTAATTAATGATATTAATCGTTATAGAACTGTATCGCGATTGTCAAAAAGAGACGTTCTTTTGTTTTATGTGTCTTAATAGCATTAACGCTAAGTGAAGGCGCGTAGGAAAAAGATGAGGTGAAATGTTAAAAAAATGGCGACTCTCTTGAATACTCAAAGCCACCATCTTATGTGTAGTCGTTATTGTTTTCTTCGTTGCTTGTTGTCTTTGTATCTTTTATATAGAAGAAAGGATTTAAAACAGCATGACAATTAAAACAAGGCTCAGTAACAGAGGATAAACTCTTGCGTGCCATTTATCAGGAATGCGAGATAAAAAACGTTCAGAGATCTTCAAGCCAACCCAAGTACTACAAATCAGAATAAGTGCAGCTTTTAGCCAAATATAACCAATAAAACCAGATTCACTATTTAAAGGTGACGTAAAAGAAAGGGCGATATAAGTAAATGTTGCCGTGAGAGCTAAAGGTAAGGTTAATGCATTTGCCATTGCTGCTGATTGCGCCATGGGGGTTCCTCTACGGCGCAATAAAGGTACTGTCATCACACTCCCGCCAACGCCTAGAAAAGCAGCAATAATACCAATTACTGTGCCATTAACTGTTTCTCTTGCTTTAGTTACTTTTTTTGAGTTGTGAGTAGGAGCCATAAAACCGGGGCGAAAATAGCAGTCTAAAATAGTGACAAAGAGATAACCAATAAAGATCCATTTGATCCACGTACCTTCAACTGTTAATGCGAGAAGAGCACCTAAGATCCCACCAAAAGCGATACCCATAAATAAAATAGACATGATATTCCAATCAAGCCTTTTGGCTTTATGGTGTTTAATGGTTGTGACTGTTGCAGAAAACAACATAATTAATGCAGAGGTAGCAACTGCGATTTGCATAGCATGTTCGGCAGGTAAGCTGTCTATTCCCCAAAGTGTCAGAATAAGTGTATAGAGTAAGGGAACCGTGACAAAACCACCGCCAAAGCCAAATAACCATGTTGTGATGCCTGAAATTAAACCAAAAGAAATCAGCCAGAGTGTCATTTCAAATCTCCTGTTGAGTCAGGAGATTAACAATATAGAATAAAGTGATGGCTTACCCACGCGATAATGACAAGTTTATACGAATTTAGGACAATTTAAATATTATGCGTAATATCGATATCAATAATGTGGATAATCTTCCTCGCGATATTTTGGCATTAGGCTCTGATTATCCTTATGACACATTACTTGAAGCTCATCATCACCGACGAGCGCAATTTTTATATGCTCCTAATGGAGTAATGAAAGTTAAAACAGAAGATGGTCAATGGATTGTATTACCTTACAGTGGTGTGTGGATACCTGCAGAAAAGGTACATCAAGTACTAATGTTGGGTAGTAGTACTTATAGCCTTTATATTGAGCCGAATAAGATTCCTCGCCATTCAGAATATTGTGAGGTTTTACAAGTTTCGCCTTTGCTTCATCAGTTATTACTTTCAGCCAATGAACTTCCTTTACTTTATGATTTAGGGGGACGAGATAGCGCATTATTGACGTTACTTTGTCATGAATTAGCTCAAGCTAAACCATTACCTTATTTTACGCCATTACCGCAACATGCTTTATTAGATGAATTGTGTACTGAATTTATGTCACAACCTAATATTCGCACGACACCAGAAATGTGGGCTGAAAAATTAAACAAGAGTCTACGTACTTTTACTCGTCTTTTTCATAAGGAGACAGGACTTTCTTTTCGAGATTGGCGTCAAAAAGCGTGTTTAATGTATGCATTAACCGCTTTAAAGAAAGGCGATTCAGTCACTGAAGTTGCTTTAGAATTGGGTTATGAAAATCCAAGCGCTTTTAGTGCAATGTTTAATAAAGAGATGGGATATTCACCGAAATTGTTTTTAAAGCAATTGAAAGAGTTTTAATAAAACAGACATATATAAGAATAAACATAATCAGTGATGATGATATTTATCAGATGCTTTTTAAGTCAAATTACATTGTTCAAAAAAGAAACAAAAAAATTCCTTCCAATATCAGTGCGTTAAAACTTGATTAATAGAGAGTGAGGGGGGTAAAATATAGTCCGTCCATAAGTCATACTTGATTTTCCCACGTATGTTCCCTTAGTTAAATGGATATAACAAGCCCCTCCTAAGGGCTAGTTACAGGTTCGATTCCTGTAGGGAACGCCATCTATTACCCAATTCTGTAAATTTAGAAATTATTCCTAGAGCAGTGTTTATCAATTCACGCTATTATCTCTATTGTTTTTCTTCCTCATTCAATAACCAAGAATAAATTTAGGTTTTTATATGGACATAAAATCAATTAATAATATTCGATATTTAAAGTTTTTATTTATTGCTTATTTTTTTCTGCTGATGGGGTGTAACTCTAGACCTACAGATATGCTTGTACCCCCTGAGAATTTTTATCAAGTTTCAGAAAAAGTTTACCGTTCAGGACAACCGACTCCGGGTGAAATGAAATGGTTAGAAGCTCAAGGTATAAAAACGATTATTAACTTACGTGAATATCATAGTGATAGTGATGATGTAAAAGGCACGCAATTAGAAACTTTTCACGTAAAAATGAATGCAGGTAGAATTACTGATAAGGACGTTATTGAGGTATTACGTAAAATAAATAGCACGTCTGATCCTGTGTTAGTGCATTGTTGGCATGGTAGTGATCGCACAGGAACTATTATAGCAATGTATCGGCTAATATTTGAGAATTGGACAAAAGAGCAGGCAATTGCTGAATTAAGAAAAAAAGAATATGGCTATCACGAACTCTTTTTTCCTAATATTGTTCAATACTTAGAAGAAGTTGATATTTCCGCAATAAAACAACAAGTATTTAATCAGCAAGTTACAGATAAATAAACAATTTATTGATTTAATACGCTATTTAAGAAATTAAAATAGCGTATTCTAAATAATAAAGATGATGTTTATAAATTTACGTGGAAATAAAATGTCAAACAATCAGATTAACTTGATGTCAGAAATTACTTGCCCGCATTGTCATACGAAAAAAATGGAAACAATGCCAACGGATGCTTGCCAATGGTTTTATGAATGCACACATTGTCATACTTTATTAAAACCCCTTGAAGGAGACTGCTGTGTATTTTGTTCTTATGGAACAGTGCCTTGCCCACCAATCCAAGAGGCGAGATTATCAGAGAAAACATCATGTTGTTGCCAACATGAGAGCAAATAATTATTTATCTATAACAGTTAAATAAAACAGTTTTATATTCAAAGAGAAATTAAACATCAATTAATTTATTGCTTTGATTTTAAAAATATATTCTTGTTTAAAAAATAAATTACTGCTAGATTTTATTTAGTCTATTTATAAGGTTTATTTTTATGTCATATTTTACAACCTCTCCAGCAATTATTATTACCATCACTTAGTGGTGGGGATTGGTTGTATTATGAACCCGCCAGATAAGCGGGTTTTTTTATTTTAAACTCCTTATCTGGTACAAAGATAAGGACAAAAAATGTTTACTCCACAAGAAGTTGATCAACATACCCTATCGCTAACACAACTAATTGCAAATGCAGACCAAGCTATCACTGACGAAAATTTTGAGTATCTAATGAATTTTTATACTGAAAATGGCACGTTGGTAGTTAAAGATGATTTGTATGTTTCTGGTAAGCCTTCACTAAAAAAAGCATTTATGGCGATCGCTGGATTTTTTAATCACTCATTACAAGTCTCTCAAGGAAAAGTAAAAGTTATTTTTGGTGAAGATTGTGCGCTTGTTTTAGCACAAACACTTTTAAGTGCAAATATGCCAAATGAAGGAAAGTTTAATACAATAAGAGAAGCCACTTATGTTTTTAAACTTATCAATGACCAATGGCTTTGTGTTATCGATAACTCTTATGGTACTGATTTATTAAAATCATCTTCTGATGCTCGTTTACATTTTTTCTGTGGAAAAATTGCTTCTGGTAAATCAACGTTAGCAAAATCATTTGCTAAATCACCCAGAACGGTATTAATCAATGAAGATGAATGGCTATCGCGGCTTTACCCAAATCAAATAAAGACAGTAGCTGACTATATTGAAAAAAGTGAGTTAGTGAAGAGTGTATTAAGCGAACATATTGCAGTTCTTCTTAAAGCTGGAAATACCGTTATTATGGATTTTCCGGCGAATACACCGAAGCAGCGACAATGGCTAAAATCATTAGCGGATAATACAGGGATGCCTTATTTATTCCATGTTTTGAAAGTAGAAAGTGCTGAGTGTAAAAAACGATTATCTTTACGTAATCAATCAGATGAGAACCCGTTTAAAACCACAGAAGTAGAGTTTGATTTTATTACACAGCATTTTTCGTACCCTGATCCAGAAGAGCGATTAGTGATAAAAGAATATAATTAAATAACCTCATGTATTTAAATATTAGTCCATAACATTGGGCTAATATTTTAAATCAGCTCAATAAGATAATCACAAAAACCGAATTATCTTATAAGATCAAAACCTAATAAAAGTACCACTTATCATGCATTGACAGTATTATGTGTAGAGTTTATGAATATGCGAACTATGATGCTGCCCATCATAAGATAATTAGCGGAGAACATTATGAAGTATCGCCTGTGCGGTGTTGCTCTTTCAGTCGCCTTACTTTCAGGATGTGCAAGTACCCCTAATAATGGGGAGGGGCGCTCTGACCCATTGGAAGGGTTCAACCGCCAGATGTTTGATTTTAACTACTATGTTTTAGATCCCTATATCTTACGCCCTGTTGCGGTTGTTTGGCGTGATTATGTGCCACCACCAGCAAGAAATGGCTTATCTAACTTTTTAGGTAACTTAGAAGAGCCTGCAAGTATGGTGAATAGTGTGTTGCGTGGTGACTTTGAGAAAGGTGCGAAACACTTTGGTCGTTTCTGGATTAATACCGTTTTTGGTATGGGTGGCTTAATAGATGTCGCTGGTATGTCTAAAGAAACGATGGAAAAAGAAGTCCCAATGCGATTTGGTAGCACGTTAGGTCATTATGGTATGGATTATGGCCCTTATGTGGTTGTACCGGGCTATGGTAGCTTCACTGTCCGTGAAGAAGGCGGTGACTGGGCTGACTTAACGTATCCTATGCTGAGTTATTTAACGTTTTGGATGTCAGCAGGTAAGTGGGCATTAGAGGGAATTGAAACACGGGCACAATTGCTCGATTCAGATGCGATTTTACAAAACTCTTCTGATCCATACTTAATGATGCGTGAAGCTTATTTCCAGCGTAACGATTTCCAAGCAGATGGCACTGTAAAAGAAAATCCTAATGCGAAAGCCATTGAAGATGACTTAGATTCTATCGATTAGTTTATTATCTTTGTTAGCTTGATGAATAAATAAAAAATGGTCTTAAAAAAAGACCATTTTTTGTATAAAAAGCACCGTGAAAAATTAGAAACGGTAGTTAAAGTTCATACCGTATAACCATGCTTTACCTGATGATTCAAACTCATAAGCAGGTAATGGTAAATCTTCAGATAATTTCTCTTTGATGGTGACTTTTTTACCGTGCATATACGCTAAGCCGACATCAACAGACATATCTTTATTAAATGCATAAGTTGCACCCGCACTTAACCAGAAACGGTCTTGGTCTGGAATAGAGATTGAGCGTTTATCAGCAGGAACTGGGCTATCATCGAAGGCAATACCAGTACGGAATGTCCAGTTATCATCGTGATAATAGGTTGTTCCTAATGCAACACGCCATGCATCACGGAAGCCTTCTTCTTTCTTGAATAGTTGCTGACCATCACTCTTACGTGTGGCTCTTAACTCTTCAAATGCGCTCCAGCTTGTATAAGCGAAGTTATAGTGAACTGCCCATTTTGGTGCTACACGATGATAAGCTGCAAACTCCCAAATTTCAGGTAGGTTAAGGTCAAGTTTACCTTTAATGGTTCCACCTTCTGTTCCAATAATAGAACTACCATTTGGAAGAGGGATTGTTTTTAAATCGCTCTGGAACTCACCGTCTTTAAATTTCACTTTAATTTTTGAACGGTAAGTAAAACTTACACGGTTGCCTTCGTCGAATTCATATAATAAACCCGCGTTCCAACCAAAGCCCCAAGCATCACCTTTCAATTGAGCAAAGCGATCACTTGGAGATAGACTGGACACATAGCCTCCTAACGGAGGTGGTAATTTATTTCCTAAAACTTTACCCGCTTCACCCACATGGCGAGTAATTTCAGCATCAGCATAAAGGGCATTTAAGCCTAAACCAACACTGAGTTGGTTATTAACACGATAACCTGCACTTAAGTTTAAGTTCATGGTTTTTAAATCGGTTTTGCCACCGATAAGCCCTGCTGGGTAATCGCTCGGAAAATCTGTTGCTAAACCAAAGTTTGTTGTACCTGATGCACCAATCGCCCATTTATCATTAATAGGGGCAACAAAGTGGATATTAGGGACTAATGCACTTGGTGCGATATCTTTTGCGGTGGTATCAGTACCAGTAAGAGGTGATTTACCTTTAACATCAACGCCTGGATTAATAATGATAGCACCGACAGAAATCTCAGGGCGATCGAACATGGTAAGAGCTGCTGGGTTACGGCTACCTACGCTTGCGTCATCGGCGATGACGCCTTCCCCTGAAAATGCACGCCCTAGTGCTGAAGTAGAATATTCATTTAACTGAAAACCGGCAGCGCCTGCTTGAGAGGAAATTGCTCCTACAATGGCAGCTAGTGCTGTGCGAGTAAACAGGTTTTTACGGTTCATGACCTAAACCCTCATAATTTTTTTAAGTTAGTAACTTCTGATTAGAAGCGCTGGATTTTAGGTGCGGTTGTCGTTATGACAAATCAGACCAGTTGATTAAGTATAAAGTTGATTACCCTAAATGTTGCAAGTATGTTTTACAAATATTGCCATTTAGATTCAATAATTGAGATTTGGTTAACATATTTTTCACAAAATATGCCAATAAAGATGTTTTTGATTGTTAAATAAACAGGATAATCAATTATTTTTGTAAATTTGTAATAAAATTTGAGCTAAAGCAGTTTATTTTATTTTTTTGCGATTATGATAGATAATTAACATTTCTTTCGTTGGGAGACTAAAATGGCAGACGCAATTAATCGTTGTAGTGCAGAAGAAACCGCTGCTTGCTGTTGTGTAGATGTGGGTACTATTATTGACAACAAGAATTGCACAGCGTCATATCAGCATGTCTTCGCTGATAAAGTACAAGCGCAAGCAATGTTAGATCAACTTAGTGCAAAAGCACAATCTATCGCTTCAGAGCCTTGCAAAATCAATCAACAATTTGCTGATGTTGATGGTGGTGTTCAACTTACCGCTGATTTTACATTCTCTTGTGAAGCAGAAAACCTAATTTTCCAGTTAGGATTACGTTAATCCTCTGAAATTAATAGATTTAAGGCTGTTGAAATTCAACAGCCTTTTTTATATCCCTCGAGCACCCCATTCTCTTTTCTATCACTATTGTTAAGTTTCAGACATTTCATCGAAATATTGAGCGCTAACTCCCACTTCTCGTAAAATGACGTTTCTGAAAAGTGAAATTTTTGTTAACACTATTGTCAGGTCAGACCTCTTTGGTGTCAGGAAATCATTTTATCAGGAGCCGTTATGAAGTCATCAACGAACAGTGCTATGAAAGATCGCATCGCTATTGTCAGCGGGCTACGCTTACCTTTTGCTAAACAAGCGACTGCGTATCGAGGAATACCTGCGGTTGAATTAGGGCGTTCAGTGGTTCAAGAATTAGTGACTCGCAATGAAATTCCTCCCGAAATTATTGATCAACTTGTTTTCGGTCAAGTGGTTCAAATGCCAGAAGCACCTAACATTGCCAGAGAAATTGTACTCGGCGCAGGATTAAGTGTAAAAACTGATGCTTACAGTGTAACAAGAGCATGTGCAACAAGCTTTCAGGCGATTGCTAATATTGCTGAAAGCATGATGGCAGGGCATGTTTCTGTCGGTATTGCTGGTGGTGCAGACTCTTCTTCAGTTTTGCCTATTGGTGTTAGTAAAAAGCTTGCAGATGTTCTATTAAGCCTTAATAAGGCCAAATCATTAGGTCAGAGATTAAGCTATTTAAGCCAATTACGATTTCGTGATCTCCTTCCTGTAGCACCTGCCGTTGCCGAATATTCAACTGGGTTACGTATGGGTGATACTGCGGAACAAATGGCCAAGACTTACCATATTTCAAGAGTTGCTCAAGATGAATTAGCACATCGCTCTCATCAATTAGCAACGAAAGCATGGGATATGGGTAAATTAAATGATGAAGTTATGACGGCGTTTTTCCCGCCTTACAAAGAAGGCTTTCATCAAGATAACAATATTCGTAAAAACTCCATTCTTGATTCTTATGCCAAACTCAAACCTGCCTTTGATCGTCGCCATGGCAGTGTCACTGCCGCAAACAGTACGCCATTAACCGATGGCGCAGCGGCTGTATTGATGATGAAAGAATCTGTTGCTAAAAGCTTAGGCTATCAACCTCTTGGTTATCTACGTAGTTATGCTTTTACAGCGACCGATGTTTGGAAAGATATGTTATTGGGACCATCATATGCCACGCCACTTGCACTTTCTCGCGCTGGTCTTGCATTGGGTGATTTAACGTTAATTGATATGCATGAAGCTTTTGCCGCACAAACATTAAGCAATTTGACACTATTTGCCAGTGAGCGTTTTGCTAAAGAGCAACTAGGATTATCCAAGGCGATTGGAGAAGTGGATATGGATAAATTTAATGTGCTAGGCGGTTCTATTGCTTATGGGCATCCATTTGCAGCGACTGGCGCAAGAATGGTCACACAGACACTACATGAGCTTAAACGTCGAGGCGGAGGGTTTGGGTTAACCACTGCTTGTGCGGCTGGTGGATTAGGTGCAGCGATGATTTTGGAGGTGGAATAATGGAACAACAACAAACAACACTAGAAAAATCATCTGTTTTTCAATTCTCAGTTCGTAATGACAAAGTGGGCGTTATCACTATTGATGTTATTGGTGAAAAAGTAAATACGCTAAAAGCCGAGTTTGTGCAGCAGTTTCAAGATGTTTTAAGGCAAGCTCAGCAACACTCTGGTGTAAAAGGATTGATTATCACTTCAGGTAAAACAGACAGTTTTATTGCGGGTGCGGATATCTCCATGATTGCGGGTTGTAAAACCAAAGAAGAAGCGAGTGCATTAGCCAAAGCAGGGCAGGATCTTTTTACGCAACTTGAAAACTACCCATTGCCTGTTGTGGCTGCTATTAATGGTGCGTGCCTTGGTGGGGGGCTTGAATTAGCTTTAGCCTGTCATGGGCGAATTTGTTCTGATAATAGCAAAACGCGTTTAGGACTTCCTGAAGTACAACTTGGATTACTGCCGGGCTCTGGCGGAACTCAACGTTTACCTCGTCTTATTGGTGTGACATCTGCGTTAGATATGATCTTAACGGGTAGACAAATTAATGCGAAACGAGCCTTAAAATTAGGTCTTGTAAACGATGTTGTTTCACAAGACATTCTATTAGAAGTTGCGGCTAAATGGATTTTATCGGGTAAAAAAGAGCAGAAAAAGCATTCGACAATGGATCGCTTTTGGGCAAATACGACTTTAGGTAGAAATATACTGTTTGGGCAAGCAAAAAAACGCACATTAGCCAAGACGAAAGGCCACTATCCAGCAGCAGAACGTATTCTTCATGTCATTGAACGAGGCCTTGAGAAAGATATTCAAACAGGTTTTAAAGAAGAGGCAAATGCGTTTGGCGAACTAGCGATGACACCCGTTTCATCGGCACTAAGGCATCTCTTTTTTGCCTCTACGGCACTTAAAAATGAAACAGGATCATCCGAAAAACCAGATAATTTACACCATATCGGTATTTTAGGTGGTGGATTAATGGGCGGTGGTATTGCTTTTGTGACTGCGACAAAAGGTAATTTACCAGCAAGAATTAAAGATATCAGTGATAAGGGAATTGCTCAGGCGCTTAATTACAGTTGGAAAGCGCTTTCAGCTAAAGTAAGTAAAAAAAGATTATCTGCACGCGAACGTCAGCGTCAAATGGGGTTGCTGTCAGGTTCATTGGATTACAGTGGTTTTCACCAATCAAATATTATTGTTGAAGCGGTTTTTGAAGATCTGACGTTAAAACAGAAAATGGTCGCAGATATTGAAGAAGTGGGGAAAGGTAAAATTATTTTTGCTTCAAACACCTCTTCACTCCCTATTCATAAAATTGCAGAAACAGCAAAATACCCAGAAAAAGTGATCGGGCTTCACTATTTTAGCCCAGTAGAAAAAATGCCTTTAGTTGAAGTTATTCCGCATGAAAATACCGATGAAAAAACCATCGCCACAACCGTAGCGTTTGCTAAAAAACAGGGCAAGGTTGCAATAGTTGTTGGTGATAAACCGGGATTTTATGTTAATCGTATTCTTGCACCTTATATCAGTGAAGCATTGACATGCTTAGTACAAGGAGAGCCTATTGAGAATATTGATAAAGCACTTGTTCAGTTTGGTTTTCCCGTAGGGCCTATTCAGTTATTGGATGAAGTGGGGATTGATATTGGTACTAAAATAACGCCAATATTAGTGAATGCATTTGGAGAAAGATTTGCCTCTCCTCCTGCTGTGGATGCCATTATTGCTGATGATAGAAAAGGTCGTAAAAATGGCCGCGGATTTTATCTCTATGCAAAACATGCATTACCTTTCTCATTAGGTAAAAATAAAAAACAGCCTGATCCTGCTATATATCGGTTATTACAAATTAAGCCGAAAAACCAATTGTCTTCCTCTGAAATTACGGAGCGTTGTTTATTATTAATGTTAAATGAGGCCGTTCGTTGTTTAGATGAAAATATTATTAAACAACCACGAGACGGTGATATCGGTGCTGTATTTGGTATTGGTTTTCCTCCATTTTTTGGTGGCCCATTCCGTTATATGGACAGTATGGGAACAACAAAAGTGGCAGAGAAGCTCAATCAACTTGCCGATAGGTATGGAGAGAAATATCGCCCTTGTGAGCGTTTAGTTGAAATGGCTAAACGAAATGAACGTTTTTACGATTAACATCATCACTTTACCATTGCTTTTTCCTTTTGTGACACTTGTTTTGATTGAGGCGCTTAGGCGCCTTTTTTCTTGTACTTTTTGCGTCAGATTAATAATTGGTGAATTTTTAATGGAAAAAGAGGTCGAAAGTGTTAATGATAGCCAGATATGGCAAAATAGTTATTTGAAAATAAATTTAAAAACGAAGTTTTTTAAAATAAAATTCTGAAAATGATGTTGATTTGTAAACCAACAGCATGATCTTAAAAAGATTAATAATGCTATTGCAATTAAGGTATTGAAGATTTTTATATGGGGATATATTGATTTAAACTGAATTAAATTAAGTATCTTAAAACTGTAAATACCAGTAATTACAAAAATAAAATAGGTTTGATAATTTACTATGCAAATTTTTATTATGCGCCACGGAGAAGCAGCTCTTGATGCTGCCAGCGATGCACTAAGACCACTGACTGAACGTGGAAAAAGTGAATCAATAAAAATGGCTGAATGGATGATAAAGCAAGGACATATAATTGATTATGTTTTAGTCAGCCCTTATTTGCGTGCTCAACAGACATTGGATGCAGTAAAAGTAGATTTAGCGCTACCTAATAAAATAGAAACAGATGATGGACTTATCCCTGGAGGTAATCCTTCACATGTTGCACATTACTTACGTGCCTTGGGTGATACAGGATATAAAAATATTCTTGTTATTTCTCACTTACCTTTAGTTGGTTATGTTGTCGCTGAACTCTGTCCTGCGGTATGTGCTCCTATGTTTTCAACATCAACCATTGCCTGTGTTGATTTTGATTTATCAAAAGGTGCAGGGGAATTGCTATGGCAAGTGTCGCCCTCAACATTGAAATAAAATTTAAATCAACTAACTAAGTAAATAATTAACACCTTATTTCACCCGATAGGTGATTTAAGGGTTAATGCAATAGAATTTTTGAGGTTTAGCGGCGAGCAATATCGTCGTTTTCCACGAGTACTAATAATGCAGCATCACCTCCCCATTCTTTAGGAGCTTGATGAAAAGCAATTACATCGGGGTGTTGTGCTAACCAAAGAGGTGTCTGTTGCTTTAAAATATGTTTGCCATGTCCGTGCATAATACAGGCACAATAAACATGTTCTCGTCTACATGCTGCAATCAATGCGCCAATCTCTTGTTTTGCAATTAACTGTGTTAATCCGTGTAAATCTAGAAAAAATTCAGGTACATAATCACCACGACGTAGCTTTTTTAATTCATAAGCATTAGCGCCTTCTCTTAAATAGCGCATTGGGCCTTCTGTGGCTAAGTTAGGCTGAAATTCATCTGAAAAATAATAAGAGGCATCAACTTGCTCTTGTTGCAGACGTTCAGGTGCGTAATGTGTCACTTTTTTACGTTTTGGCGAATGAAGTATTTTATCTTGAGGTAATTTCTTAGTGCCTTTTATCATCTCCTGAAACAACTCAATTTCAGAAGGCGGTAATGAAAATTTTTTATTCATTTTTTACGATTCTTCATAGTGTTACTGTCTTTATAAGGCAATAGTACATGAAATAGCGTCAGAGATAAAAAAGTATAGGCCATAAATTTAGCATAAAAAAAGGCAGGGAATTTACCCTGCCGAAATAGTCACATAGTTAGCAAATATAGGCTGGTTAACAAGTTGCTCTACTCATAATATCTGTGGAACATAAAACGTTGTTATATCTTCAGGTTGCGATAAAAAACGATAAAAAGATATTTAAATAGTCTTTAAAATTAGTTATTTGCTTTCAAGTGACTACATATTAAATGAAAAACATCTATAGGCGCATTTTGGTACACAGTTAATTCTTTCATGCTCTAAGTATGGTTCAATTCTATTAACTTGCTAATAAAAGTTAAATTAAAAGTATAAAACGCCAATCTTTATTTATGAATAGATTATAAATTTTGCTTTTGACTATATGATTGAAGCTTAAAACCGCAATAAGAGTGTGGTTATAGTAAAAGTAATAATAGCGTAATGATGTTTTTTTATGGTTTCCCGCTGATTTATCGCTATCTTCATGGCAAACTACAGACTTTCTATTTCTTCAGAGGACAACAGTTTTGGATATAACACTAAAAGAGGAAGCGGTTGCTGATCTAAGCACGATCCTAGATATGTTACGTTGGGCTATGAGTCAGTTTAATTCATCTGATATTTACTATGGTCATGGCACAGATAACGCGTGGGATGAAGCATTACAGCTGGTATTACCGACGATTGCGCTTCCTTTAGATATTCCAGATGCACTGTTATCAACCAAGTTAACAACTTCTGAAAAGATGGAAATTATTACGCTGATCGAAAGCCGTATTGAGCAGAAAATCCCAGTTCCTTATTTAACGCATAGCGCTTGGTTCTGTGGCCACGAATTTTATGTCGATGAACGTGTTCTTATCCCTCGCTCTCCTATTGGTGAATTAATCAATAATCATTTTGATGGTTTAATTCAGCAAGAGCCAGCACGCATTCTCGACTTATGCACTGGAAGTGGCTGTATTGCGATTGCTTGTGCTCATGAATTTGAAGATGCTGAAGTCGATGCGGTTGATATTTCTGAAGATGCACTGGAAGTGGCTGAATTTAATATTGAAAATCATGGTTTAGTGCATCGTGTTTATCCAATGCAGTCCGATTTATTTAATGCCATTGTTCCAACACCATACGATATTATTGTGACAAATCCGCCGTATGTTGATGTAGAAGATATGGGCGATTTACCTGATGAATACCAAGTTGAACCTGAATTAGCACTAGCTTCGGGTATTGATGGTCTTGATATCACAAGACAAATTTTACTAAAAGCCCCTGAATACCTGAGTGAAAAAGGTATTTTAGTGTGTGAAGTGGGGAATAGTATGGTTCATCTTATTGAGCAATTCCCTGAGGTTCCGTTTACATGGCTTGAGTTTGAAAATGGTGGACTCGGTGTCTTTATGCTGACTCGTGAACAACTCGTCGAATATTCAGCGTGTTTTTCTACTGATAAACGTTGATGTAACAGCAATGAGACGGTAGATTGTTATTTATTGCAAATAACATATTGATAACATCACACAGTAAAAGATAGGAATAAAGGGATGGCAGGAAACAGTATCGGACAATTATTCAGAGTCACGACTTTCGGTGAGTCTCATGGTATTGCATTAGGTTGCATTGTTGATGGTGTACCGCCTGGATTACCTTTAACAGAAGCCGATTTACAAGTTGATTTAGATAGACGTAGACCTGGAACTTCGCGTTATACCACTCAGCGCCGCGAACCTGATCAAGTTCGCATTTTATCAGGTGTATTTAATGGTGTCACAACAGGGACAAGCATTGGTTTACTGATTGAAAACACTGATCAGCGTTCTCAAGATTACAGTGAAATCAAAGATGTTTTTCGTCCTGGTCATGCTGATTACACCTACGAACAAAAATATGGTTTACGTGATTATCGTGGCGGTGGGCGCTCTTCTGCACGAGAAACTGCAATGCGTGTTGCTGCTGGTGCAATCGCAAAAAAATACCTAAAAGAGAAAATGGGTATTGAAGTAAAAGGCTATCTTTCTCAGTTAGGCCCAATTACTTGTGATCTTGTTGATTGGTCTATCGTTGAAACCAACCCATTTTTCTGTCCAGATCCTTCTCGTTTAGAAGCACTTGATGAATATATGCGTGCGCTTAAAAAAGAAGGTAACTCGATTGGTGCAAAAGTGACCGTGGTTGCAGAAGGTGTGCCAGCAGGATTTGGTGAGCCGGTTTTTGACAGACTAGATGCAGATTTAGCACATGCATTAATGAGTATCAATGCTGTTAAAGGAATTGAAATTGGTGATGGTTTTGGTGTTGTAACCTTAAAAGGCACTGAAAATAGAGATGAAATCACTAAAAATGGTTTTACTAGTAATCATGCAGGGGGCATTTTAGGCGGGATTAGCAGCGGTCAGCCAATCGTTGCACATATCGCTTTAAAACCAACATCGAGCATTACTATTACAGGTAAAACAATTAATCGTGATGGTGAAGAAGTCGATATGATAACCAAAGGTCGTCATGATCCTTGTGTAGGAATACGCGCTATTCCTATTGCAGAAGCAATGATGGCAATTGTTTTGCTCGATCATGCATTGCGCCAACGTGGTCAATGTGGTGATGTTGTACCTCCGTTAATGCAATGGTAATCATTCTACGTCAATAACGTGGTCGATAAACTGTTGTAAGTTTGATGTTAGCTTTAAAGGTGTGAGCGCCTAATTTTATTATGCTCAGATCGTGTTGCTGTGGTTTTTTTAAATAAATGAGATAAACACAGCAACACGTCCTTCATTCCTAATAATTCGGATAGATAAATGGATTGGCTCTTTTCAGATGGCATCTACCTTCTTCTCTTCTTTGTTGCTTTAATTGCAGGTTTTATTGATTCAATAGCAGGTGGCGGTGGGTTAATCACCATTCCAGCTTTGTTATCAGCAGGCATTCCTCCCGTTCAAGCTCTCGCAACAAATAAATTGCAATCAGTAGGTGGCTCGTTTTCGGCGACGCTTTATTTTATACGTCGAAAGGTTATTGATTTAAAAGCGCAACGATTTGCAATTTTAATGACTTTTATTGGTGCAGTTTCTGGCGCCATGTTAGTGCAGTTTATTAATCCCGAAATTCTTAAACAAGCGCTTCCTATTCTTACCATCGCCATTGGTCTCTATTTTCTTCTCACTCCATCAATAGGTGCTCAAGATAGTAAGCAACGTATTGGTTACTATACTTTTGGGGCAATATTAGGGGGTGGTGTCGGTTTTTATGATGGTATTTTTGGACCGGGTACAGGTTCTTTTTTCGCTTTAGGTTATGTCATGTTACTTGGATATAATCTTTCAAAAGCGACCGCTCATGCTAAATTGCTTAACTTCACCTCTAATTTTGGCTCTTTACTGTTTTTTATTATTGGTGGGCAGGTTATTTGGACTATTGGTTTAGTTATGCTTTGTGGGCAATTTATTGGTGCTCGTTTAGGTGCAGGCTTAGTATTAACAAAAGGGCAAAAATTAATAAGACCTATGCTGGTCATTATCTCCTTTTTGATGAGCATCAAACTGATTCATGACAATCATGGCGATACTATTACACTTTGGTTTTCTGCACTTTTTAATTAGGAATAGATGGTTTTTAAATGTCAGCACATCATTATCAACAGTTAATTGATATCTTTAATCAATGTTTTAGCGAAAGTTTCCAAACCCGTTTAGTTAAAGGGGATGATGAGCCGATTTATTTGCCTGCAAATGAAGAGACACCTTATCACCAAATCATTTTTGCTCATGGTTTTTATGCCAGTGCATTACATGAAATATCACATTGGTGTATTGCTGGAGAGGCTCGTCGCCAACAAGTTGATTATGGTTACTGGTATTGCCCAGATGGACGAGATGAAACCACTCAAGGGCAGTTCGAAGTTGTAGAAATCAAACCTCAAGCATTAGATTGGTTATTTTGCCAAGCTGCTGGTTATCCTTTTAATGTCAGCTGTGACAATTTAGAAGGTAACTTTGAACCTGACCGTTATGAATTTAGAAATAAAGTTAGAGAACAAGTACTCGCTTATTTACGAGATAAAAACACGCCACCTCGTGCACAGCTATTTATTAATGCGTTACATTTGTTTTACAATACCCCAGAGCTAACCGAAGAGATGTTTCCGTATCAGGAAAATCCTTTAGTTAATTAAGGATTGCGAGAATAATTATCGCCTATCCACTGTGAAGGTTTTACCCAATAGGGTGGAGTCTGAAGTAGTAAGGTTGCTAGAACACATGTATTTATATCCTGTTAATATGGGGTAAATATAAAAGATAGCAACATTATATATTGAGGATAAATAATGCTTTCTGAGTATGAAGCGTACTTATTAGATAAAATTGATAGCCGTGTTGAACAAGCCACTGATGATGAATTATTTGCAGGCGGATATTTACAAGGCCATATTACACTGGCTATTGCTGAACTCGAGCAAGAAAATAACACACAGTTAGAAGCGTTAAGAGCGCGTGTAGAAGAGAGCATTCAAAAGGCAATAAAAGCAGGTGAGCTTTCACCACCTGATCAAGCGTTAGTTTTATCTACTTGGCATGATTTAGTTAACTCAATTAATTAATCCTGCATGTCTATTAAGAGAACAACCGGCATAAATCGGTTGTTTTTTTCTTGCTTAATATCTTATTAAAATCACAGCCTCTAAGTTATATTTAAGATATTTACTGTTGAATTAGATTGGTTTTTATACAAAAATTGATCCTTACTATTTATCAATTGTTTTTATTTGATTTTTCAAAGTCGATGTATCTCTCATTGATTAAGCATAATAGTGCTATCTTTTGTAACTCCTTGCCATTTCTGTAAAATTACTTTTAAATGTTTTTTAGGAATGTTTCTCGGGATGCAAATGATTTGCATAGAATATTTATGATAAGGATAACGATACGATGAAAAATTTCTTTAAAATAGGCCTACTGACTAGCGCAGTTTTATTTTTATCTGCTTGTGATCAATTCGATTTGGATAATAAAAAAAATAAGTTTTATTACAGTAATCCAAGCGAAAAAGTCATTAGTTTTAGCGTCGATGGTAAAGAATATCAGGTTGAACCGGGTAAAAATGGTTATATAACGCTGTCACCTGGTGAGCATAGTTTAAAAAATAGTGCCGGTAATGATGCCCGATTTATGGTTTATGACCAGAATAATGGTGGCATACTAAATCCTGATAATTTTATGTATTACACCCTTTCAGAAGTTTATGCAGTAAAGGGAAAAACAGATCAATTTAAACCTGTCGATCACCCCGTTATTATTAATGGCTATGAATTTGAACTTCCAGTGCGTAGCACTAATGCCACATTAATCGATGGTAATATTTTTCAGTGTACTTATGCCTTAGGTGAACCATTTCCTAATGAAATTCGCACTCGAAATAAAAATAATGATGGTGGCATAAAAAATAAATGCTTTGATAAACCTGAATTTATTAAATATATTTCAGCGGAATACAACAAAGACTTAGAGCCGTTTACTCAAGAAGATGAATATCACGATTCTGTTAATCTTGATTTAGACTATATGTTGCCGACAGCAGAATTTACTGATCCTGATATTCAAGCTGAAGCAGAAGAGCTTGTTTCATTATTAAATCAAATTCAAGAAAGTGAAGATCCGAAGATCCATAACACACTAAAAGATAAACTTCATAAGGCGACACTTGCTGTTGTTCGCGCTTATAGTAACCGTGTGGTGAAGGATTCAGTAGAAGACAACATGTACTATAATCGTTTTATTATAGAGACTCAGAAGTTCCAATCTTACGGTATATTACCTAAAGATTAACGACTTAAAAATAAGAAGCCATTTTAGTATTAACATAAGCCATCCAACAGGATGGCTTTTTAATAAATTAAGCATAAAAGTATAAAAACACCTGAGCTGGAAAAAGAAATGACAACAACACAAAACAAAATAAAAAATAACGATATTACGATCCGTCAAACACAAATCGATGATGCCACTAAATTGCCTGCTATTGAGCAATCAGCAGGACAACTCTTTAGTACTTTAGAAGACTTACGCTGGATAAGTGAAAGTGGCGTACAAAGTGTTGAAAAACATTTAGTGTTTATTCATCAGCAAGGGCATTGGGTAGCAGTTAATAGTGATAACGAGCCAGTTGGTTTTATTATGACGACAGTTTTACCAGAAAGCTTATTTATTCATGAACTTTCAGTGAGCCAAGATTGGCAAAATAGAGGGATTGGTAAGTTACTTATTCAAAAAGTAAAAGATGAAGCAAAAGCACATAAATTTGACTCTGTTACGCTGACAACATTTCGCCATGTTCCTTGGAATGCACCGTACTATCAACGTTTAGGTTTTTCTATTTTACCAGAAAACGAAATTCCTTATTCTTTGCAAAAAATCTTAGATGATGAAGTTGAAAGCGGCGGCTTTTTAAAGGAAACGCGCTGTGCAATGAAGCTTGAGATTTAGCTTCTCTTTGGATGTGATGATCTCGGATATAACAGCGAGATAATCAAAAAGTAAAAAATAAGCAACCGAGGTCGGTTGCTTATACATTTATTTCACTTCAATCGGCTTCCCACGCAGTAATGGTCTTACCCAAAAACGATTAGGGTGTAAGGCATTCAACACATTATCTTCAACCGGAAAAGGTTCATCAAAAATTTGGCTTGCAAGAATTTCGGCTGATAAAGGCGCTGAACATAATCCACGAGAGCCTAATGCACTGATAATATAAAGTTGAGGATAAGCAGGAGCTAAAGCTGGCGTTTGTCTTCTGCGTTTAAATCTATCTAAATGCGTATATGCTACTCGCAATTTTTCAAAATCAGGTACTTCGCCTAATAACGGTAGGTGGTCACGTATAGTGCAACGAATACCTATTCGCGCTTCGTTTCGGCTAAAATCAACGTCTTTAACCCAAGGCGCATTTGCTAAACACTGAGTAAGATGAGCTTGGTTATTTTCTTGCTCTTGCGTTGAGACTGCCAAATCTAATCTATCGCGGCGAAAACTTGCTCCCACACAATGCAAATTATCTTGGGTGTCAACAGGTGTAAAATAGCCATCATAACAAAGCACCGTTTTTAGTTTTGATAATGTTTTTGTTGTTGGAATATGGCTAACTTGCCCTCTAACTGCGCTAATAGGTAATTTTGCACTTTGAGTAAAGTCTGTAATTCGATGTCCATTTGCCAAAATAACGCAATCATATTGTGACTGAAATTGTGTTGTACTTTCTCCATCGTGATGAACAACCTCTAAGCACCAAGACGCTTCTTGTACACTTATTTGAGTAACTTGATGATTAAATCGCAACGTTAACCCTAATTGTTCAGCGTATTTTAATGTATTGATTGTAAGCTCAGTCGGTGAAAGCCAGCCCGCTTGTGGGTAAAACAAAGCATCATAATTAACGCCTAATCCGCTGAGTTTATTGACTTCGTCTTCATCGAGGTAACACGCTAATTGCGTAAAGGGGATAGAGTTATCGATAATTCTCTGTGCTTTTTTACGAACTTTTTCGTTATAAATAATTTGTGCAACGCCAGACCATTGATGTGAAAAAGGAATACCTGCTTTACTTAGGTTGTCATAAGTGCGATGAGCAAATAAAAACGCGGTTGTAAAAAATTGTTCTAGTTCATCGGATTTGCCATTGAGTAAAGGATATAACACACCTTGTCGATTACCTGAGGCATTAGTTGCAGGTTGTCCATCTTCACAATACAAGGTGACATTGGCACCTCTTCTTAGGCAGGAAAGCGCGGCAAATGTGCTGGCAATGCCACCGCCTATAATTGCAATGTTCTGTGCTTTGGTTGCACTTGGTCTTGCATAGTAAGGGAGAAATTCAGGAGAGGGAGGATGTGGAAAAACACCTGTCAGCATCTCTCTTTTTTGGCCAAATCCTTTGATTTTATTTATCTCAAAACCAACACTTTGCAAACCTCGCTTGACAATCCCAGCAGCGGTAAACGTTGCAAATGTACCGTTTTCTCGCATTGAATCAGCCATCGATTGAAAGAGAGTTTCGCTCCACATTTGTGGGTTTTTAGAAGGAGCAAAACCATCTAAGAACCATGCATCCACTTTATTATGTAGTGCTTGGCGAGTTTGGGGTAACAAGATATTGATATCACCAAACCATAAATCCAGTGTAATTGCCCCATCAGCAAGAATAATGCGATGGCAACCCGCAATGGCTAATGGCCATTGAGCACAAAGCGATTGTGAATATTTTTCGAGTTCAGGCCAATGGCAGTGTGCCGATTGTAAGTCACTTTTTGTAAGAGGGAATTTCTCGAAACTAACATAATGAAGACGTTTTAAACGAGAGTCAGGGGATGTTTGCCTAAATTGCTCGAAAGCTTGCCACAGTGTTAAAAAATTAAGCCCAGTACCAAATCCTGTTTCTGCGATAACACATTCAGAGCGTACATGTGTACCAAAACGTGATGGAAAATGATTTCCATGTAAGAACACATGTCGAGTTTCTTCTAGACCGTCTTGGTTTGAAAAGTAAATATCGCCAAATTGTTCAGAGATAGGCGTACCAAGTTCATTCCAACTTAAAGACGCAGTATTTATCGGGCTATTATTCACGGAACTGCCTGTATTTCTCGAAAAAATTAACTAATATCTTAGCGCCGTTAGGTTGCTTGTGCCAGCCTTAAAGGGGAAAGTGTTTTATCAGCTTATCTGTATTTTTGTAAAAAAGATCCTGATCGGACTTGTTCGGCGTACAACTGTACGCTAAAGTGCTACTCAGAAATCCCGCAGCTACAACTATTATTGTAAAGAGGTATGAATGAAGCGCGCAGTGATCACGGGTCTGGGTATTGTTTCGAGCATTGGTAATAACCAGAAAGAAGTGCTGGATTCTTTAAAAGAAGGTCGTTCCGGGATAACTTTCTCAGAAGAATTTAAAGAGATGGGGCTTCGTAGCCACATTTGGGGCAACGTTAAGCTTGATACTGAAGGTCTTATTGACCGTAAAATCCGCCGTTTTATGAGCGACGCATCGGTTTATGCCTATTTATCTATGCAAGAGGCGATAGCTGATTCAGGTCTGACTGAAGACCAAGTTTCTAATATTCGTTCTGGCTTAGTCGTTGGTTCTGGTGGCGGTTCTCCACGTAACCAAGTCCAAGGTTCTGATGGCATGAGAGCAAAAGGTCTACGTGGCGTAGGTCCTTATATGGTAACTCGTGCAATGGCATCAGGTGTTTCAGCTTGTTTAGCAACACCGTTCAAAATTAAAGGCGTTAACTATTCAATCAGTTCTGCTTGTTCAACATCGGCACACTGTATTGGTCACGCCGTTGAGCTCATCCAGTTAGGCAAACAAGATGTTGTATTTGCTGGTGGTGGTGAAGAGCTAAGTTGGGAAATGACCTGCGAATTTGACGCAATGGGTGCACTCTCAACTAAATATAACGAAACTCCAACCAAAGCTTCTCGTACTTACGATAAAAACCGTGATGGTTTTGTTATCGCAGGCGGTGGCGGTATTGTGGTGGTTGAAGAGTTAGAACACGCATTAGCGCGTGGTGCACATATCTATGGCGAAATTGTAGGTTATGGCGCAACGTCTGATGGTGCAGACATGGTTGCTCCTTCAGGTGAAGGTGCTGTACGTTGTATGCAAATGGCAATGCAAGGTATTGATAAGGTTGATTATATCAATACACACGGTACTTCAACACCCGTTGGCGATCTAAAAGAGCTTGAAGCTATCACTGAGGTGTTTGGTTCGCATACACCAGCTATCTCTGCAACAAAAGCAATGACGGGTCACTCATTAGGTGCGGCTGGTGTGCATGAAGCAATTTATAGCTTACTGATGTTAGAACATGGATTTATTGCACCAAGCATCAATATTGAAGAATTAGACGATAAAGCAATGGGTATGAACATCATTACTCAACCAACAGAGCAGAAGCTGGAGACTGTAATGTCAAATAGCTTTGGTTTTGGTGGTACAAATGCTTCATTAGTCATGAGTAAATATAAAAAATAGTTAGATATACTTATATTTTCTTATTAAAAAAAGCAGGCTTCATTTAAATGGAGTCTGCTTTTTTATTTTAAATTCATTATGCAAAATAATTTATTATTCTAATAAAGATATTTTTCGAATAAAAATCATTAAAAAAAGATTATATAAATAACGCTTAAAAATACCCTCCCTAATAGTTACTTGTTTTATTATTCTAATAAAATAGACAATTTTTGTTAATATGTTGTTTACATTGAGAAAATTAAATCAGGTTCATTTTATTTCAATCGTTTAATTTATTTTTACCCAAAGTCATTAAATGTTTTGTTTTATATGGAGTTAGGGGAATGGAAAACTTGAATAAGACAAAAAGAGCGCGAAAAAATTGATCTGGGTTATTTTATTACAAATAAGTAGGAGCTATTTAATATAAAAGTTGGTAATGTTTGCCACGGATACTTGTATTACTTTATATTTTATACTTTGATTTCTTGTGTCAGTTTTATTTATTAAACCTAACATTATGAATGTGACCGGCTAAGAATTTAGCCGGCATTTTTTTATTGTTGTCTTTTTGACATTGACTCACATCTCCTGACGACAATCTGCTTTTTTCTGAGCAGACGGACGTCGGAAATTCAGTGGCGTTCTGAGTTGTTGCACTAAGAGCACGCCAAGTAACACAATACCACCACCCACTAAGTGATAACTATGCATTTCTTCACCAAGAAGCGCGATAGCGATCATTGCAGTAAATAATGGCATTAGGTTCATAAAAATAGAGGTCGTATTTGCACCTAATTTCATCACACCTAAAATCCACAAATAAGGCGCAAGAATAGAAGCCCCGATACCTGCGAAGATAACTAATCCAATATTATCTTTTGTTAACGCAACACTTTCGGCGAGAAAGAAGTTTGGCAATAATAACAGAACACCAAATCCAATTTGCACATAAAGTGATTGCCAGTTAGGTAGGGCAATTGACCAGCGTTTTGTTAATACTCCATAGAGGGCGTATGACGCCGAAGCAATAAACATCATCAGCTCACCATAACCCAAACCTTGGGAAAGCAACTGAGAAGGTTCGCCACGGCTAATTAACCAAACTAAGCCACTAATTGAAAGCACTGTGCCTAAAACAATACCTACTGTAGGTACAACACGTAGAACAAAAATACTAATAATAACGGTTAATAATGGGATGAGAGAATTCAAAATCCCCATAAATGTTGCGCTAACATAATGCGCTGCATAATAAGCCAAACTTTGGTACATCACCATCCCCAATGCACCAAGAATAAACAATTTCCACCAATATTGTTTGACGGTTTTACGATGATGCCAAACTGGCATGATCAAAAAAGGTGTCATAATTAAAAAGGCGAGGAACCAACGATAAAAAGAGATTGCAGCAGGATCGATAACAGACGCGGCTGCTTTATTGACGACTGCATTAATGGACCAGATTAACACCGCTAAAAGCGGAAAAATTGCGTTTTTCATTGTTCTCACATCTATTTTTAAACCAGGTGGCTATTGTAAGCCTGTCTGATTAGATATATATAATGAAAACCAGACAACTGATAAGCCAATAAAGACAACATGACAAGAGAACAATATAAAGATGACAATTGAACAACAAAAAATGCAATGGTTATTGTCTGATCCTGATACGGTTCGATTCCGTGACGAGCAACTATTAGCTGAAACAGAGTTTGTTTATCATCAACATGATTTTGGTCAGCTGCTTTATGTCATTTCCGGTGTCATGGACTTAGAAGCAGGGGGACAGCGATTTTTAGCACCACCAGAGTTTAGTGTGTGGATCCCAAAAAATGTAGGGCATGCCAGTTACAATAAAAAAACACTCTCTTTTAAGGTGCTAGATATCGCGCCAAATTGGTGTGAAGGACTATTAGATAAACCTTGTTTGATTCAATTGAGTGCTATTTTTTCAACCATATTTTCTGATTTCTTCCATCGTGGTGTGTGTAAACCACAAACAGAAGAAGATTTTCGCTTAGCCCAAGTACTGATTGATCAACTTAAAGCATCACCAATACATCATACTTATTTACCTTCCTCTAAAGATAAATTACTTGCCCCTATACTTTCTGTATTAGAGCAAAATCCGGCAGATAATACCTCGTTAGAAGAATGGGCTAAAAAACGTTATACCTCAGAAAGAACACTTTCTCGTCGTTGCCAACAGGAATTAGGTATGTCTTTTAGCGAATGGCGTAAGCGCCTACGCTTTTTACATGCAATTTCTTTATTAGAGCAAGGGAAAAGCGTGAATGAAATTGCATTTGATGTGGGATATAGCTCTTCATCTTCATTTATTGCGATGTTTCAACAATTTGCTGGCACAACACCGGAACGTTTTCGTCGATTACCCAATTGTTAAACCTTCTTTTCATATATTTACTTAAAATCTAGGCAGATTTTACTGTCAATAATAGGCTTTGCTGTGAATAAGTGGCAAAATAGACCGCTTAATTTTGTTTTTCGATTGATTGCTTACACACATAAATACCAAATCAGTGAGATAACACCGTGAAAATTCTGGTTGATGAAAATATGCCTTATGCGGAACAACTTTTCCGCCAATTAGGTGAGGTAAAAGCTGTTTCTGGTCGCCCATTACCTACTGATGAGCTTAATGATTCTGATGCCTTAATGGTGAGATCAATTACTAAAGTCAATGAATCTTTATTATCAGGCAAGCCAGTGAAATTTGTTGGAACTGCGACTGCGGGTTTCGATCATGTCGATATTGCATGGTTAGAACAACAACAAATTGGTTTTTCATCTGCCCCAGGTTGCAATGCTATCGCGGTTGTTGAATATGTATTTTCTGCACTGATGATGCTAGCAGAGCAAGATAGCTTTCAACTAACCGATAAAGTTGTCGGTATTGTTGGTGTGGGAAATGTGGGTGGTCGATTAGCAACACGCCTTCGTGCATTAGGTGTCAATGTTTTACTTTGTGATCCACCAAGAGCGGATAATGGTGATGATGAAGAATTTCATCCATTGGAAACATTGTTAGAAAAAGCAGATATTCTAACTTTCCATACACCTCTCAATAAATCAGGCCCATACAAAAGTTATCATTTAATTAATGAGAGCAATCTCGAAAAATTACCTGAAGGACGCATTTTAATTAATGCGAGCCGTGGCGAGGTTGTTGATAATCAAGCATTATTATCTGTACTTGAGAACGGTAAATCCTTACGCGTTGTATTGGATGTTTGGGAGCCAGAGCCAGATCTTTCTATTGAGTTATTAAATAAAGTTGATATCGCAACACCACATATTGCAGGTTATACCTTAGAAGGTAAGGCGCGCGGTACAACGCAGGTTTTCGAAGCTTATTGTGATTTTATTGGTCAGCCCCAAACAGTTGAATTATCAACGTTGTTGCCTGCGCCTACTATTTCCACCATTTGTGTGCAAGGCGAGTTAACACAAACACTTTTAAAACAACTTATTCATCTTGTTTATGATGTGCGTCGTGATGATGCTCCATTACGAAAAGTGGCGGGAATAAAAGGGGAGTTTGATAAATTACGCAAATTTTACCCTGTACGTCGTGAGTGGTCTTCACTACACGTCATTTGTGACAATCAAACCACCGTTGACACATTAAATGCAATTGGCTTTAGTGCTACATATAAAAGTGCTACACACAAATAAAGCAAAATATTATTTTAAAAATTTTATGGTATTGGAGGATATCTTATGGGAGAAGGTTGGAATATTGCAGTTGTTGGTGCAACAGGCGCTGTTGGCGAAGCGATTTTAGAACTGCTACAAGAGCGAGAATTTCCCATTGGTGAATTAACTGCAATCGCAAGTGAAGATAGCATTGGGAAATCAGTGCGTGTAAACAGCAAAAGTGTTGCGGTTCAAGGTATTCACAATATCGAGTGGGCTGATATTCAATTAGCTTTCTTTGCCGCACCGACAGAAATCAGTGCGCAGTATGCACAACAAGCGGCTGATGCTGGCTGTATTGTCATTGATTGCAGTGGCATCTTTGCAATGGATTGGGATGTGCCATTGGTTGTTCCGGGCGTGAACAGTGCAATGCTTGCGGAATACCGTACTCGTAATATTGTTTCAATTGCAGATAGCATGGTGAGCCAATTATTACGTGCCATTAATCCATTAACAGAATCTGCGGGATTAACGCGCCTCAGCGTGACAAACTTAATGTCCGTTTCTCGTTTTGGAAAACAAGCCGTCGATGAACTGGCTGGGCAAAGTGCTCGTTTACTTAACGGTATTCCTCCTGAATTAGGTCGTTTTAATAAACAGTTAGCATTTAATATTTTACCTTTAATGGTTGATGACGAAGGCTCTATACAAGAAGAGCGCCGTATGGTTGACCAAATTCGTAAAGTTTTACAAGATGAAGGCTTGCCAATCTCCGTTACTACGCTGCAAGCGCCTGTTTTCTATGGTAATGCACAGTCGGTTCAATTAGAAACCTCACGCCCGATGGGTAGTGATGAAGCGCGTGAAACATTACAAGAAAATGAAGATCTTAATATCAGTGATGAAAATGATTTTCCAACTCAAGTCACCGATGCATCTGGTAATGTGAGCTTAAATTTAGGTTGTTTCCGTAATGATTATGGTATGCCAGAAGCTTTACAATTCTGGTCAGTCGCAGATAACGTGCGCTTTGGTGGGGCATTAATGGCTGTCGAAGTTGCAGAGCAATTAATGCAGGAGCAGTTTTACTAATGAATGCGCAAGTGAGTGCTGAAGTAACAGAACAATCCTTGACTGAGTCAGTGGTTATTTCTGAAAGCACAACAATCAAAATTGCTCTAGGCGTTGAATATGATGGTAGCCGTTATTATGGCTGGCAACGCCAAAATGAAGTGCGCAGTGTACAAGAAAGGTTAGAAAAAGCACTTTCACAAGTGGCTAATGAACCTATATCTGTGTTTTGTGCGGGAAGAACTGACGCTGGAGTACATGCAACGGGGCAAGTTGTTCATTTTGAAACAACCGCGCACCGTAAAGATCCCGCTTGGACAATGGGCGTTAACACTCATTTACCTGCGGATATCGCAATACGTTGGGTAAAAACAGTTTCTGATGATTTTCATGCTCGCTTTAGTGCAACGGCAAGACGTTATCGCTATGTGATTTTTAATCATCGTTATCGTCCCGCTATCTTGTCATCTGGCGTGACGCATTTTCATTATCCTTTAGACGCTGAACGTATGCATCAAGCAGCGCAATGTTTACTGGGTGAAAATGATTTTACCTCTTTTAGGGCTGTCCAATGCCAATCGCGAACGCCGTGGCGTAACGTTATGCATGTCAATGTTTCTCGATATGGTGACTATGTTGTTGTGGATATTAAAGCGAATGCTTTTGTTCATCATATGGTGAGAAATATTGTTGGCAGCCTTTTAGAAATAGGGTGTGGCAATCAGGATATTACTTGGATGGCTGAATTATTAGCCTTAAAAGACAGAACCAAAGCCGCAGCAACAGCTAAAGCGAATGGATTGTATTTGGTCTCTGTGGATTATCCTGATCATTTTGAATTACCAAAACCTGCAATGGGCCCACTATTTTTAGCGGATAACCCTATTGAGATATCTCAATCATAAAGACACCCAGTTTTCTGAGGATTTATGGAAATATTAACGCAATTTGTTGATTTAATTAAATTTCTAATTGATTTCATTTTACATATTGATGCGCATTTAGCAGAGCTTGTTGCGCAATATGGTACATGGGTCTATGCCATTTTGTTTCTGATTATTTTTTGTGAAACAGGGCTTGTGGTAACGCCTTTCTTACCCGGAGACTCCTTATTATTTGTTGCAGGTGCTTTAGCTTCATTAGAAACCAATGATGTGAATGTTCATATTATTGTTTTACTGTTACTTTGTGCCGCCATTTTAGGTGATGCCGTTAACTATTCTATTGGGCGACTTTTTGGTGAAAAACTATTTAGTAAGCCTGATTCAAAGATTTTCCGTCGTGAATATCTAGATAAAACTCATGCTTTTTATGAAAAGCATGGTGGTAAAGCGATAATTTTGGCAAGATTCGTGCCGATTATCCGAACTTTTGCGCCATTCGTTGCAGGAATGGGTAAAATGTCATATCGTCATTTTGCCTTTTATAATGTTACTGGGGCAATTGTATGGGTACTGCTATTTACTTATGCAGGATACTTTTTTGGTGACTTAGATATAGTTCAAAAGAACTTAAAATTGCTAATTGTTGCCATTATTGTTATTTCTATTTTACCGGGCGTTATTGAGATCCTACGCCACCGCAGAGCGAGTGCAAAAGCAAAGAAAGAAAGTGATAACAAAGAGGTTTGAGCAGTTATCATAAGTTTTTGCCGTAGAATAGCCATAATAAAGAGATGCGCTGAAATTCAGTAAGCGGTATCATCATAAACTTTGCTAACCACACAGCCAGTGCATTGTGGTTGATACGCTAACAATAATTTTACTGGCGAAGGTCAGATTCAGACGAAAAGGTCCATTAATGAGCTGGATTGAAAAAATTCTAAACAAAAGCACTATCACAAGTTCACGTAAAGCCAATATCCCTGAAGGGGTTTGGACTAAATGTGACAGCTGTGGGCAGGTACTCTATCGCGCAGAATTAGAGCGCAATTTAGAGGTTTGCCCTAAATGTGATCACCATATGCGCATTTCAGCGCGCCGTCGCCTTGAGACTTTCCTTGATACAGGAAGCACAACAGAATTAGGTAGCGAATTAGAACCTAAAGATATTCTGAAATTCCGCGACTCTAAAAAATACAAAGACAGAATCAGCGCTGCTCAAAAACAAACGCAAGAAAAAGATGCATTAATCGTGATGAAAGGAACGCTGAAAAAGATGCCTGTTGTTGCAGCATCCTTTGAATTTGCGTTTATGGGCGGTTCAATGGCTTCTGTTGTAGGTGCGCGTTTTGTTCGTGCTGTTGAACAAGCATTAGAAGATAACTGCCCATTAGTTTGCTTCTCTGCAAGTGGTGGTGCGCGTATGCAAGAAGCGCTGATGTCATTAATGCAAATGGCAAAAACCAGTGCGGCATTAGCAAAAATGCAAGAACGTGGTTTGCCTTATATTTCAGTAATGACTGACCCTACAATGGGCGGTGTTTCTGCAAGTTTAGCGATGTTAGGTGATATCAACGTTGCTGAACCTAAAGCACTGATTGGTTTTGCAGGTCCTCGCGTTATTGAACAAACAGTACGTGAAAAACTACCTGCTGGTTTCCAACGCAGTGAGTTCCTGTTAGAAAAAGGGGCGATCGATATGATTGTTCGTCGTCCTGAAATGCGTGATGAGCTGGCTGAATTACTGGCTAAGCTGACTCAGTATGATTTAGTTGAAGATGAAAATGAAGATGAAATCATCAGTGAAGAAATGATTGCTGATGAAATTGAATCTACAGACAACGAGCCAGAAATTAACATCGAAACGAATAAAAAAGAAGATGTCTAATATCATAACTGCTCCTAAAGCCACATCGCCTTTGTCGGTGTGGCTTTCTTATCTTGAACATTTGCACTCCAGCGCCATTGATATGGGGTTAGAGCGAGTAGGCAAGGTAGGAAAAATATTAAATGTGTTACGTCCTGCACCTAAGGTAATTACTGTCTCAGGTACAAATGGGAAAGGCACAACCTGTCATATGCTAGAGTCAATCTTGATGGCATCAGGATTGAAAGTCGGCGTTTATAGCTCCCCTCATCTTGTTCGTTATACAGAACGTGTTCGTATTCAAGGCAAAGAACTGTCTGAAGATGCTTTTTGTGAAGTTTTTGCAGAAATTGAACAAGCTAGAGGCGATATCTCGCTGACCTTTTTTGAATATGGCACTCTGGCTGCGCTGAAGTTATTTCAACAAGCACAACTTGATGTTGTTATTCTTGAAGTAGGATTAGGCGGTCGATTAGATGCGACGAATATCGTTGATGCAGATATTGCTGCTATCACAAGTATTGCACTCGATCATACTGATTGGTTAGGTGCAGATAGAGAGCATATTGGTCACGAGAAAGCAGGTATTTTCCGCACTAATCACTACGCGGTTGTGGGTGAGCCAGATATGCCTCATTCTATTGCTGAAGTTGCCAATGAAAAACAGGCTAAGCTTTTCCGTCGAGGAACGGATTGGTCTTTTGTTATTGAAGGTGATCATTGGCATTGGCGTTGTGCTGATTGTGAATTTGATGCGTTGCCGATCCCTAATATTCCATTAGCTAATGCGGCGACAGCGATGGGTGTTATTCGTTGCTTGCTCAAGTCTGATGATAAAGTCAGCCAAGCAATAACACAGCAAAGTATTGTTGAAGGTATGTCTCGCGCGCAATTACCGGGTCGTTTTCAGGTAATTTCTCAACATCCTTTGGTTATCTTTGATGTGGCTCATAATCCTCATGCAGCAGGATATTTAGCGGAAAAATTATCACAATTACCACAAAAATCTGATACTCAGGTGCGTATTGTGGTTGGTATGCTGGGTGATAAAGATATTGCAGGAACATTAGCGTGCTTAACACCATTGGCTGATAGTTGGTATGTTGCTCCACTTAATGAGTTTCGTGGTGCTTCTGCGGATGTATTAGCTCAACATCTTGAAAAACCAATGGTATTTGATAGTGTTGAAAATGCATGGCAACAAGCAATGTCTGATGCTGCTCCTAACGATATTGTTGTGGTTTGTGGCTCATTTCATACTGTCGCGCATGTGATGGAACTTTTGGAAAAGGAGAGTGTGGGTGGCAAGTAAATTTCAAAATCGCTTAGTCGGTGCCGTTGTATTGGTGGCAGTAGGGGTTATTTTTTTACCTGCACTGCTTGACGGCGATAAGAAATATAACGAAGACCAGTTCGCCTCTATTCCTTTAGTACCCAAACCCGGTGATGAGCAAGAAATAGAATCTATCGCTCCGATAGAGCAAACTTCAGTGCCTTCTACTCCGTCAGAAGGCGCGTCTGAAGGTATGCTTTCTGAAGCAGTGACAGGTGTTGAGCAACCTACTGTTACAACACCTGAACCACCAGCTGTTGTACCTGTTACACCACCGGTACAACCACCACAACAGCCAACACAACAGCCAACACCTACACCAGAGCCTCCTGCTGTGGTTACGCCGCCAGTACAACCACCAGCGCCACCGGTGCAAGAAACTAAGCCACCGAAAGGCGAGGCTTGGGTTGTTCAATTAGGTGCGTTGAAAAATGCGGCGAAGGTAGAAGAAATTATTGCGAAAATGCATTTCTCAGGTTATCCGGTATACACCGTACCTGCCCGCCCAGTTGCAGGGCAAGTGACTCGAATTTATATCGGGCCTAGTGCCTCTAAGTCAGAATTACAGGCGATTTTGCCTCATTTAAAAGAGCTTACAGGCTTACAAGGTGAGGTAAGGGCATATAAGCCTTAATTTTTTCTAAACGAGTCATCAGATGAGTGATGTAACAAAGCGTTAACTTATTGCGGCGATTATGATTTTTCATATCGCCGTAAATTATTTTGAAATTAGCGAAAATTAGCATTACGCAAACGTTTTCGTTTTCTGTTAGAATGCTTCCGTATTAATGCGGAGCATCATTATTGGATAAAGAATTTATGGTCTGGATAGATTACGCCATCATTGCCATTATTGGTTTTTCCGCATTAGTCAGCCTGATCCGTGGCTTTGTTCGTGAAGCATTGTCACTCATCACCTGGGGTTGTGGTTTCTTTGTTGCTAGTCAGTTTTATCCTTATCTTGCCGTCTATTTTACCCGGTTTGAAGATGAGCTGGTTCGTAACGGGATTGCAATAGTCACGTTATTTATTGCGACACTAATTGTCGGTGCTGTTGTGAATTATGTGATTAGCTCTCTTGTTCAACGCACAGGGTTATCAGGTACAGATCGTGTATTGGGGGTCTGTTTCGGGGCTTTAAGAGGCGTGCTGATAGTTTCAGCATTACTTTTTGTTTTAGGCGCATTTACGCCTATGGCAGATAGCGCTGATTGGCAACGTTCTGAGCTTATTCCTCAATTCAACCATATTATTAGGTGGTTCTTTGACTACCTGCAAAATGCGTCAAGTTTCGTGTCGGAGAGAATATAACCTCTCCGTCTGGCTGATGAGGATCTATTCATGTGCGGTATTGTCGGTATCGCTGGAGCTAATCCAGTAAACCAATCAATTTATGATGCGTTAACGGTGTTACAACACCGAGGTCAAGATGCAGCAGGCATTGCAACGATAGACGGTAACAACGGTTTCCGTCTTCGCAAGGCTAACGGACTGGTTAAAGATGTGTTCGAAACCCGTCATATGTTGCGTTTAAAAGGTACTATCGGGATAGGGCATGTCCGTTATCCAACAGCGGGTAGTTCTAGTGCATCAGAAGCGCAGCCTTTTTATGTGAATTCACCTTTTGGTATTACGTTGGCGCATAATGGTAATTTAACCAATGCGCATTTGTTACGTCGCCAATTATTTGAAACAGCGCGTCGCCATATCAATACCACCTCTGATTCTGAAATTCTGCTTAATGTATTGGCATATGAATTAGACCGTTTTGACCATTTCCCTCTTGAACCTGATAATATTTTTGCAGCCGTTGCGGCAATGCATAAAAAACTCCGCGGTGCTTATGCTTGTGTTGCTTTGATCATCGGTCATGGTTTATTGGCTTTTCGTGATCCCTTTGGTATTCGTCCTTTAGTATTAGGTAAACGTACCTTAGAAGATGGCCGCCATGAATATATGGTCGCATCTGAAAGTGTTGCACTTGATACTTTAGGTTTTGAATTCTTACGTGATGTTGCACCGGGTGAAGCCGTTTATATCACAGAGCAAGGGCAACTCTTTACTCGCCAATGTGCTGAAAATCCGCAATTAATGCCTTGTTTATTTGAGTATGTTTACTTTGCTCGCCCCGATTCCTTTATCGATAAAATTTCGGTTTATAATGCACGTTTACGCATGGGGCAGAAATTAGGCGCTAAAATTGCGAAAGAGTGGGATGATTTACACATTGATGTTGTGATCCCAATTCCTGAAACATCTTGTGATATTGCCTTAGAAATTGCGCATATTCTCAATAAACCTTATCGCCAAGGCTTTGTAAAAAATCGCTATGTTGGCCGTACTTTTATTATGCCGGGTCAGCAAGAGCGTCGTAAGTCAGTTAGACGTAAACTGAATGCAAATCGCGCAGAGTTTCGTGATAAAAATGTTCTGTTGATTGATGACTCTATTGTACGTGGCACAACATCAGAACAAATCGTCGAGCTTGCAAGAGAAGCAGGTGCGAAGAAAGTCTATTTTGCATCAGCGGCACCAGAAGTTCGCTTCCCTAATGTGTATGGTATTGATATGCCAAATGCCAATGAGCTTATTGCTCATGGGCGTGAAGTGGATGAAATTCGTAAATTAATTGGTGCTGATGGGCTTATTTTCCAAGATCTCACTGATTTAATTGCCGCAGTACAAGAAGAGAATCCTGATATTAATCAGTTTGAATGTTCTGTATTTGACGGTGTTTATATTACGAAAGATATCGACCAAGATTATTTAGATTACTTAGAAAATCTACGTCGTGATGATGAACATAAAATTCGTGATCAGAATGAAATAGAAAATTTGGAAATCTATAACGAAGGCTAATTTTTCGGTAAGATATCCCCCTTATAAAGCGTCGATGCCAGCGTGTTCTGCATCGACGCTTGTTTTTTGAGGGTTAATCATCATAATGATTAACAAAGGTATATATTCTGAGGATCATAATGAAAAAGCTGATAGTTGGGCTAACAGGTGCCAGTGGTGCAATTTACGGTATACGTTTATTAGAGATACTAAAATCAGTGCCATCAGTTGAAACACATTTAGTGATTAGCCAAGCTGCACGCCGTACTATTTCATTAGAAACCGATTATTCGCTAAAAGATATTCATGCTTTAGCGGATGTGATTTATGATGATCGCGATATTGGCGCATCTATCTCTTCAGGATCGTTTCGCGTCAATGGAATGGTTATATTACCTTGCTCAATCAAAAGCCTGTCAGGCATTGTTCATAGCTATACAGATACCTTAGTGACTCGCGCTGCGGATGTGGTATTAAAAGAAGGGCGTAAGTTGGTGTTATGTGTGCGTGAAACACCACTGCATTTAGGCCATTTGCGATTAATGACACAAGCTTCCGAGTTAGGTGCAGTGATTATGCCACCTGTACCGGCATTCTATTTTCAGCCTAAAACCATCGATGATATTGTCAATCAAACCGTTAATCGTGTACTCGATCAGTTTGAGATTGATTTGCCTGATGATTTGTTTGAAAGGTGGAGTGGGGATAAGCCTGCTCGCTAAGTATACTCGTCATACTCTTACTCGTCATACTTCAAGCGTTCATTAGCACTAGTCACATACTATTGTATGCTCCTAGCGACTCATTTACTTGTCGCCTAGCTACACCTTGAATTATTTAGAGTATCGACTCGTTATGCTTCAAGCTGTAGCTCTTGGATTATTTAGAGTATCTATTAGGTAGAATATTTATTCGTACTAGTCACATCGAATTATTGAAAATAGAAAAAGAGATTATTTTCCTGTGGTAATAATATCTTTTAATGCCTCTTCTAAATGTGGGTAGCGAAATTCAAAACCAGCATTAAGTAATTTTTCAGGAATGGCTTGTTGCCCACCTAACACTAATGTGGCGCTTTCTCCCATCACTAAACGTAATATGCTTTCGGGTACCGTCATTAAAGCTGGGCGATTGAAGGCTTTTCCTAATAGGCGAGTAAACTCTTTATTTTGTACAGGCTCAGGCGCTGTTAAGTTAAAAGCGCCTTTAGCATCTTGGTTTTTAAGCAAGAAAATAATCGCATTGACCATATCATCAATATGGATCCACGGCATATACTGTTTCCCACTTCCCAATTTGCCGCCCAATCCTAACTTAAAGGGTTTGCTCATTTTAGGCAGCGCGCCACCGAGTGTTGAAAGTACAATCCCTGTACGTAACAAGCAAACTCGTGTTAATGGTGTTTGAGCTTCAAGTGCAATACGTTCCCATTTTGCACAAAGCTCATGTGTAAACTCTGGATTTGCTGGCGTCTCTTCAGTGACTCGAGTATCGCCTTGATCACCATAAAATCCCACTGCTGAGCCAGAAATAAAAACAGAAGGGGGAGAGTCGCTGGCTTTCATCAAATCAACCAATTTCTGGGTTAAATGACAACGGCTATTAACGAGTTTCTGCTTTTGAGAAGGTGTCCAACGATTATCAGCAATAGGCTCTCCAGCAAGATTAATAACGGCATCAAACTCATTAAGATTTTGTTTATCGTTGAGTTGAGTCCAACAGGTGATTTCATTACAAAAATGCGAATAGACTTTTTGAGGTGAACGAGAAAGCACCGTAATATCATTATTGGCGAGTGCAAGCTCACAAACTAATGCTTTGCCAATTAATCCTGTACCACCAGTGACAAGTATTTTCATCACAATCCTCCTGATCTGCTTGCTTGATAAAGAATAAATATCATCCTGATATATAAATTGCTTATATTAACCAAAGAGTTTTTTTGTTGCTGGGCGCTGGTTAATGTTGTTTAGCCATTTTTGAATTGCTGGGTAATTTGCTAAATCAATATTGTGGTGGTCATGCAGGCGAGCCCATGTATATGTGGCGATATCTGCAATGCTATACTCTTGTCCACCAAGGTAAGGTGATTGCGCTAATCTTTTCTCTAATACGCTATATAGACGCTGTGTTTCTTCAGTATAACGCTTAATTGCATAAGGGACTTTTTCTGTGGCATAACGAGTGAAGTGATGATTTTGCCCCAACATTGGACCAAATCCACCCACTTGCCAAAACAGCCATTGTAGTTGTGTTGTTTTTTCTCGTAAATTTTGACTAAGCAATTTGCCACTTTTTTCAGCTAGATAGATAAGAATAGCACCTGATTCAAAAATAGAGATAGGTTCACCGCCATCAGTAGGTGAGTTATCTACAATCGCGGGAATTTTATTATTGGGTGAAATTGCTAAAAATTCAGGCTTAAATTGATCGCCTTTACTAATATCAATGCGATGTAACTGATAAGGTATGCCTGTTTCTTCAAGAAAAAGCGTTATTTTTTGGCCATTTGGGGTATCTGCATAATATAAGTCAATCATTAAAAGCTCCAAAATAAAGTAGGCACTAAAGATACAAGATAATCACAGTCTGCCTTCTAACACCATAAAAAGCAAAAAAGCGCAAGATGGATAAAACAAGTCACGTATGATTATTGTAGTGGTGAAAAATAGTGATTTTGGTATATTCAGGATAAAAATTACGATCGTTTAGTATCGGTTAAAAAAGGTTTGTTGAGGATGGAACAAGAAAAGACGGCATTGGTTGAATGGGTTGATATTGTTGATGATAAAAATGAAGTCGTTGCACAAGCAACACGTCAACAAATGCGAGCTGAAAACCTAAGACATAGAGCAACTTATATCGTTGTTCATGATGGAATGGGAAAAATCTTGGCACAGCGTAGAACTGAAACAAAAGATTTTTATCCCGGTTGGTTAGATGCTACTGCGGGTGGTGTAGTTCAACAAGGTGAGAATTTACTTGAAAGTGCGCGTCGCGAAGCAGAAGAAGAATTAGGTATTGCTGGAGTCCCTTTTGCTGAGCATGGTCAATTTTATTATGATGATGAAAGTTGTCGTGTATGGGGAAGTTTATTTAGTTGCGTTTCTCATGGGCCTTTCGCACTGCAAGCAGAAGAAATTGAGGAAGTGTGTTGGTTAACTCCCTCTGAAATTACTGAGCGTTGTGATGAATTCACACCGGATTCATTAAAAGCCCTTTCTCTTTGGTTAACGCGTAACAACAGTACTCGCCTAGAAAGCAGAGAAACAGTAGATTAAGGGGTGCTTTGCCCTAGCTCAAATCGATAAGCATAGTTGATAACGGTATCTTCGAATATAGCGTTATCATCTTCGTCTCTCAAACGCTGTAAAAGTGCTATCAGATGTTTTCCTGCCTCTTTTCCCATTTTGTGATAATCAAAACGAATTGATGTGAGAGAAGGGGATATCTGATCGCTATTTTCAGATCCTTCTAAACAAGCAATAGCCAGATCTTGTGGGATCTTAATTAATCGACGTTGACACTCAAAAATCATACCTAGCGCAATACTTTCATGACTACAAATAACCGCATCTAGTTCTGGTTGGCGTAATAAAATCTCTGTTAATGCTTGTCGCCCGTATGCCATAGAAGCGGGATCGGGCGTGGTGACACTTTGTTCAGCATTTAAATAATTTTTGAGTAATGCTCGTGACCAACCTGTTATTTGCTGGTGGTGCAGGCGTTGCCCTTGTAACGCACCAATATAGCCAATACAACGCTTTCCTTGGGTGACTAAATGGTTTGTTAAATCATATGCAGCTTGCTCATAAGAACAATCAATACTAATTGCTGCCTGTTCATCCGATTGGCTGGCGACACTAACAACAGGCACATTGGCATTACTGATATGTAAAAAATGGGTTGGGCTAAGCTGTGAACCAAAAGCAACCAATGCAGCTGGATTACTTTGCAATAGCATATTAATCACATCGCTGGCTTTATGAGGCTGATGTTCATAGCAACCAACTAAAATTTGATATTGATGGCGATTGAGTATTTGTTGCAAAGACTGCATAAAATCCGCACTGGCTCTATCTGTAAAAGAGGGCAACAGTACCGCAATAATATGGCTTTGTGCCGAAGCTAAAGCCCCTGCTGAGGCATTAGGAATATAGCCAAGCTCTTCTACTGCTTGATTAACTTTTTCTCGTAACTTATCAGAAACTAATTCGGGGGTTCGCAATGCACGAGAGACGGTCATTGATCCGACTCCTGCATGTTTAGCGACATCTTGTAATGTGACGCGACCTGTATTTCGGCGCTTACGTGTTTTGATCATTTGTGATTATGCTGCTTAGCCTATTTTATTAACCGCAGATCCTACCTGAAATCTTCCTATTATGCTGAAACAATACAGTGTCAATTGTTGGCATTTTCTGCAATTAACATTTCATTAAAATGATAGCGCTATCACAATTACGAATGATCTATCTAGATAGCGCTACCATTAATGATTACTATCCTTAATAACGAAGCTCAAAGAGAGTCTTATTGAGGTTATAACTATGCTTAAAACGTTATTAACACCGGATGTGGTGCAAGTGGTTCCAAACGTTAGCGATTGGCGAGAAGCTGTTAAAGTGGCGTGCCAGCCATTAATTGCGAAAGGTTGTATTGAACCTCGTTATATCGATGCGATTTACAAATCACACGAAAAAATCGGGCCATATTATGTATTAGGTCCGGGGATTGCGATGCCTCATGCGCGTCCTGAGGATGGTGTTAATCAACTTTCTCTTGCATTAACCATTGTTGAGCAAGGTGTTGAGTTTGGTGCTGATGAAAACGATCCTGTGAAATTACTGATTGTTTTGGCTGCAACAGATAACGATAGCCATATTAATGCCATTGTGAAATTAGCCGAACTTTTTGATAACGATACAGATATTCAAAAGCTATTTAATGCGAAAAGCAAAGCGGATGTATTAGCCGTTATCAACAACTATTAATGACGATTTAAATTACCAAGGGGAATATCATGAAAATTACTGTTGTGTGTGGAAATGGTTTAGGTAGTAGCTTAATGATGGAAATGAGCATCAAAAGCATTCTAAAAGATCTTGCTGTGAATGCAGAAGTGGATCACGTTGATCTGGGTTCAGCAAAAGGCACACCAAGTGATATCTATGTAGGTACACGCGATATTGCTGAGCAACTTAACTCTCAAGCTGTAAACGGAAGAGTGGTTTCACTGGATAATATGATTGATAAAGTGGCGATGAAAGAGAAGCTTTCTGTCGCATTACGTGAATTAGGCGCGTTATAAGGAGCCTATCATGGACTTTTTCCGCTTTCTAATGAGTGATGTGCTTTCAGAGCCTGCTATTCTAGTTGGTTTGATTGCATTGATTGGCTTAATTGCCCAGAAAAAACCAGTTACAGAATGTATAAAAGGCACCGTAAAAACCATTATGGGTTTTGTGATTTTAGGTGCTGGTGCAGGTCTTGTCATTAACTCACTGGGTGATTTCTCAACGATTTTCCAACATGCATTTGGTATTCAAGGTGTTGTGCCTAATAACGAGGCGATTGTCTCTATTGCACAAAAAAGCTTTGGTAAAGAGATGGCATTAATTATGTTTTTTGCCATGTTGATTAATATCTTAATTGCACGTTTAACGCCGTGGAAATTTATTTTCTTAACCGGTCACCATACATTATTTATGTCAATGATGGTGGCGGTTATTTTGGCAACTGCGGGCTTAGAAGGCACAGTATTAGTTGCGGTAGGTTCATTAGTTGTTGGGATTTCAATGGTATTTTTCCCTGCCATTGCGCATCCTTATATGAAAAAGATTACTGGCTCTGATGATGTTGCATTAGGACACTTCTCAACTATTTCTTATGTCGTTGCGGGTTTTATCGGCAGTAAATTTGGTAATAAAGAGCATTCAACAGAAGAGATGAATGTTCCTAAAAGCTTACTATTTTTACGCGATACACCAGTCGCAATTGCCTTTACTATGGGCATTATTTTTATCATCACATGTTTATTTGCGGGCGATACTTTTGTTCGTGAAGTCAGTGGTGGTAAAAACTGGTTTATGTTCTCGTTAATGCAATCTATAACCTTCGCAGCAGGTGTTTATATTATTCTGCAAGGTGTGCGTATGGTTATTGCTGAGATTGTCCCTGCATTTAAAGGTATTTCAGATAAGTTAGTTCCTAATGCAAAACCAGCGTTAGATTGCCCAGTTGTATTCCCTTATGCACCCAATGCAGTTTTAGTGGGCTTTTTAAGTAGCTTTGCTGCGGGTGTTATCGGCATGTTTATTCTGTATGCCTTAGATTGGACAGTCATAATTCCGGGTGTGGTTCCTCACTTCTTCGTGGGTGCAACAGCTGGGGTATTTGGTAATGCAACAGGTGGACGTCGCGGTGCTATTTTAGGCGCATTCGTTCAAGGTTTATTAATCACATTCTTACCTGTGTTCCTATTACCAGTACTTGGTGATATCGGTATAGCTAACACTACATTTAGTGATGCAGACTTCGGTGTTATCGGTATTCTGTTAGGTATTATTGTTCGTTGATATTTTTGAATTTATTAATTAAAAAAACGCCTTGCTGAGTTAAATCAACAAGGCATTTTTTTTACAAATATTATTATTCAAATAAGTATCAGACTTTTAGCAATGTTTGGATTTTTTTCTATCATCCGTAATAGTTTCAAACTACTGCCTGTCGGAAATCTACGCTTTTGTTCCCATGCTCGAACTAAAGAAGTAGATACACCAAGAGCCGTAGCAAAATCAGTTTGTTTTAATTTCGTCAATTTACGGATTTCTTTCACATCGGGCTCTGTAACAGTAAATACTCGAGAAGGCATGACCTGTTTTTTATGTATTTGTATCGCTTCTTTTAAGCTATCAAACAATTCATTAAAAGAATTATCATCCATATACTGTTTTTGTTCTGTTGTCATAATATGCCTCTAAAGATCAAGATAATCAGCTTATCTAGAATGAATTTATTTGTTAATGATAATTCCATTCTTTTAGTAATAGAGTTAATGCTTTTAGCTTGTTGCATTGTTCTTGGCTTAAGTTATCTTGTTGATTTTTTGGATAAACATAAAGCATATAAATGATCCCATCTTCAGAAATATAGTAGTAGATAACACGTATGCCACCACTCTTTCCTTTGTTTGCTAACCGGCATCGTATTTTTCTGCATCCACCCGATCCAACAATAAGATCACCTCTTAGTGGGTTGGCAATAAGCATATTTTGAAACTCTGCGTATTCATCATCACTTATCAAATTAGTAATACATTTAGTGAAGATATTAGTTTCAATTATCTGCATATCAATCCCTTATTTTACAAACGGTCTGGTACCGTAGTAATACAGGGTGTTACTATAATAGTGATACCCTGTATTACTTTCAAGGAAAATATAACTCAAAAAAAGATTCACTTAAAAGAAAAAATAAATAATTTACAATTAAAACAATAAGTTAATTATTTCTGTAAGTTTTTTAGTGAATAAATAAACGAATTAATTCTAATTAAAACTTGTGAATTAATATGTTTATTTTGTGAATAATAATGCTATCATCCTGAGTGAATATTCACGATGTGTATATTTTCGTACCTAATTAATTATAAAAATAGGTTTAACATCACAATCACTAAGGAAAAAAAGATGTCTTTTGGTATTCGATATCTTGCGTTGTTACCACTTTTTGTTATCACTGCTTGCCAACAACCTGTTAATCACAATCCACCAGCGACTCAAACAGCTCAGGTTCAACCTGCAATTGTGAATAACTCATGGATTGAAATTTCACGTAGCGCGCTCGATTTTAATGTGAAAAAAGTACAATCACTTTTAGGTGATAAATCCTCGCTTTGTGCTGTTTTAAAGGGTGATGCATATGGTCATGATTTATCATTAGTTGCGCCTGTTATGATTGAAAATAATGTGCAATGTATTGGTGTAACGAATAATCAAGAGCTAAAAGAAGTGCGTGATCTAGGATTCCAAGGGCGTTTAATGCGTGTACGTAATGCCACAGAGCAAGAAATGGCTCAGGCGACAAGCTATAACGTGGAAGAATTGATTGGCAACTTAGATATGGCTAAGAAATTAGATGCCATTGCTAAACAACAAAATAAAGTGATCCCTATTCATCTAGCCTTAAATTCAGGTGGAATGTCTCGTAATGGATTAGAAGTGAATAACAATGCGGGGCTTGAAGAGGCGAAGCAAATAGCTCAGTTAGCTAACCTTAAAGTGGTTGGCATTATGTCTCATTATCCTGAAGAAGATGCGGATAAAGTAAGAGAAGATCTCGCTCGTTTTAAACAGCAATCACAAAAGGTATTGGATGTTACTGGACTAAATCGCAAAGATGTCACTCTGCATATGGCAAATACTTTTGCCACAATTACCGTACCTGAATCATGGTTAGATATGGTGCGTGTAGGCGGGATTTTTTATGGTGATACCATCGCAAGTACAGATTACAAACGTGTTATGACTTTTAAATCCAATATTGCCTCAATCAATTATTATCCTAAAGGCAATACTGTTGGGTATGATCGTACTTACACACTAAAACGTGATTCAGTATTAGCTAATATTCCTGTCGGTTATGCAGATGGTTATCGTCGAGTCTTTAGTAATGCAGGGCATGCTTTAATTGGTGGCCAACGTGTGCCTGTTTTAGGTAAAACATCAATGAATACGGTGATTGTTGATATTACCGATCTTAAAAATATCAAATCAGGGGATGAAGTCGTATTCTTTGGTAAGCAAGGTAATGCAGAAATCACTGCTGAAGAGGTTGAAGATATTAGTGGTGCACTGTTTACAGAGATGTCGATTTTGTGGGGTGCAACCAATCAGCGTGTACTCGTGGATTAAAGTAGGGTGCTTGTGATCACCAATCTCAACAACTTTTGAGAGAAATTGTGGGGGAATTTCCCCCACAAAACTATTTATCGCAAGATAAAATAGCTTGAACTACGGTGTCGCCACTACTGATATTAAAAGAACATAATCTTTCATGTTTCAGTAAAGCAAAACACAAAACTGTAATACATACAGTAATCAGCCCTAATAGGGCAAGCTTAGTCATTTCTCTTGACACTCCTTTATAAAGGAGACAGAATCAAGTTGTCTGGTTTTGAGACTGCCTCGGATTTTAGTAAATTAAAATTCGGGGCTTTCGTCTTTTTGGCTCTTGCAAATGCTTGAACCAAAATGATCCAAGCACCCACCAGCATACTAACAGAAACTCACCTCATTCCTATCTTTTTCTGAATAATAAAGACATGAATAAGCAAGTAAAATCAATGTGTTAATTGTTTTTATATTGGATGCTTATATGTGTGATTTTATTTGACACTCCTTTAGAAAGGAGACAGAATCAAGTTGTCGTGTTTTGAGACTGCCTCGGATTTTAGTCAAATAAGAATTCTGTAGAATAAAAAACGCCAAATGAAATTAATCATCTGGCGTTGTTTTATTTGAAGAGAACTTCAATAATTATGCGTTTTCTTGTTGGCTTGCTTGAATTGCTGTCAACGCAACGGTGTAGACGATATCGTCTACTAATGCACCACGAGAAAGGTCATTCACTGGTTTACGCATACCTTGTAACATTGGTCCGATTGAAACCAAGTCAGCTGAACGTTGTACCGCTTTATAGGTGGTATTACCGGTATTCAGATCAGGGAAGATAAACACAGTCGCTTTACCTGCAACTGGTGAGTTTGGTGCTTTAGATTTAGCAACATCAGCCATAACAGCTGCGTCGTATTGTAAAGGACCATCAATCATCAGATCAGGGCGTTTTTCTTGTGCTAAACGTGTTGCTTCACGAACTTTCTCTACATCGCTACCTGCACCAGAGTTACCAGTAGAATAAGAGATCATCGCAACGCGTGGGTCGATACCGAATGCAATTGCAGAGTCTGCAGATTGGATTGCGATTTCAGCCAGTTGCTCTGCGGTTGGATCTGGGTTAATTGCACAGTCACCATAAACATAAACTTGTTCTGGTAACAGCATAAAGAACACAGAAGACACTAATGAGCTACCCGGTGCAGTTTTGATTAACTGTAGTGGTGGACGAATAGTGTTAGCCGTTGTATGAACAGCACCAGAAACCAGGCCATCTACTTCGCCTTTTTCCAGCATTAATGTGCCGAGAACAACGTTATCTTCTAACTGTTCACGAGCAACAACTTCCGTCATACCTTTATTTTTGCGCAGTTCAACTAAGCGAGGTACATAGATTTCACGTACTTCTTTAGGATTGACTAACTCAATACCTGTGCCTAATTCAACACCTTGTGCAGTTGCTACGCGACGAATTTCTTCAGGATCGCCTAACAGTACGCAAGTTGCGATACCACGCTCAGCACAAATTGCTGCTGCTTTAACAGTACGTGGCTCATCACCTTCTGGTAAAACGATACGTTTTTTCGCTTTACGCGCAATTTCTGTTAATTGATAACGGAATGCTGGTGGTGATAAACGGTTAGGGCGTTCAGAGTTAGCAGTCAGTGAATCAATCCATTCTGTATTGATATGTTGAGCAACGTAGTTCTGAATTTTTTCAATACGTTCATGGTCATCAGCAGGCACTTCTAAGCTAAAGCTTTGCAGATTTAAAGAGGTCTGCCAAGTGTTCGCATTAACCATAAAGATTGGTAAGCCAGTTTCGAATGCACGTTCACAAAGTTGTTTGATTGGTGCATCGATTTGGTAACCACCTGTTAGTAGGATTGCACCAATTTCAACGCCATTCATTGCTGCAAGGCACGCTGAAACTAATACATCTGGGCGATCCGCTGAAGTCACTAAAAGTGAACCCGGACGGAAATGCTCTAACATGTGTGGAATACTACGGGCACAGAAAGTCACAGACTTAATACGACGGGTTTCAATATCGCCTTTATTGACGATAGTCGCATTTAAGTGTTTTGCCATATCTGTTGCACGAGTGGCGATTAAATCGAAGTTCCAAGGAATGCAACCCAGTAAAGGTAGTGGGCTGTTTTTTTCGATGGTTTTTAAATCGACATTAGAGATAATCGCTTTACTTGAATCATCAAAGATTTCAGATAAGTCAGGGCGAGTACGACCTTGATCATCAACAGGTGCATTGAGTTTGTTAACAATAACGCCTGTGATGTTTTGGTTTTTTACACCGCCAAATTCAGCACGCGCAAATTCGATACGCTCTTTTAGCTGTTCAACAGTGTTGTTACCTAATGCAGTAACGAAAACAATTTCAGCACCTAATGTTTTTGCAATTTCATAGTTTAATGATTGTGCAAAAGGATGCTTACGCATAGGTACCAGACCTTCGATGAGAATAACTTCTGCATCAGCGGTGTTTTCATGGTATCTAGCAACAATTTCTTCCATCAGAACATCTTTTTGGTTTGAGCTGAGTAGAGACTCAACATAATCCATGTTTAAAGGTTCTGATGATTGAATAGTGGAGTGAGAGCGGATAATCGCTGTTGTCTGATCTAAAGCGCCTTTTACACGAGGTTGTGCAATTGGCTTGAACACGCTAAGGCTAACGCCTTTTTGTTCCATAGAACGGATAACACCCAAGCTGACGCTGGTTAAACCTACGCGTGTATCAGTTGGGACTAGCATAATTGTACGGGACACGGAAACCTCTTTAAATATCGGTTGCTCGTTATGTAAAACAGTACTGCCAGTATGACACTGGCAGTACATCAAAGAACTTAAGCGGTCAGGCGACTTGCGTCCTGAGCGATAACTAACTCTTCGTTAGTTGGGATAACAACAGCAAGACGGCTGTTATCGGTAGTGATAGTGCCTGATTTACCGAAACGTGCATCTAAGTTACGTTGATGATCCACTTCAAAACCTAACAGAGCCAGTTTTTTCAGAGATAATTCACGTACCATTGCTGCGTTTTCACCGATACCACCAGTAAAGATAATAGCATCTAAACGACCTTCCATCAGTGCACAGTAAGAACCGATGTATTTTGCTAAACGATGGCAGTAAACATCCATTGCGCGTTTAGCATCTGCTTTAGTGTCGTAGTTATCTTCAACATAACGGCAGTCACTAGTGACTTCTGTTAAACCTAACAGACCAGATTCTTTAGTCAGCAGTTTGTTGATGTCTTCAACGCTCATACCTAAAGTGTCGTGTAAATGGAACACGATAGCAGGATCGATATCACCACTACGAGTACCCATTACTAAACCTTCTAATGGAGTCAGACCCATAGAAGTATCAACACATTTACCGTTAACAACAGCAGAAACAGAACCACCATTACCTAAGTGGCAAGTGATTACGTTCAGTTCATCAACAGGTTTGTTTAACATTTTAGCGGCTTCACGAGAAACGTAGAAATGGCTAGTTCCGTGAGCACCGTAACGACGGATGCTGTGATCTTTATATAAGCTGTATGGCAGAGCATACAAATAAGCTTCTTCTGGCATTGTTTGATGGAAAGCGGTGTCAAAAACAGCAACCATTTTTTCAATTAAATGAGGGAATGCTTTACGCGCTTCTTCAATACCAATAAGGTGAGCTGGGTTATGCAATGGTGCAAATGGGATAGCTGCTTCAATACCTTTGATAACTTCGTCAGTGATCACGACAGATTTAGTGAATTTCTCGCCACCATGAACAATACGGTGACCGATAGACGCGATTTGTGCAGAAAGTTCTGGTTTTTGAGCCAGAATAGTATTTACGATGAAGTTTAATGCTTCGCTATGAGCAGCACCTGCGCCTAACGCAGCTTCGTGTTTTTGGCCATCCATTTTCCACTTCAGGCGGGCTTCAGGAAGGTTGAAGCATTCAGCTAAACCTGACAGGAATTCTTCACCATTTTCTGGGTTGATAATTGCAAATTTAAGAGAAGAACTACCGCAGTTCAGTACCAGCACCAGCTTACTTGACATGGAATTACCTATTTATCTTGTTGTCGTAGTGTCTTTTATATTATAAAGACGGTGGTTAATAAAACGTCAATCATAAAAGCCTATCGCATTCCTATGATGACATTAATGACGCGCATCATGCTTAAAGTAAAAAACTTGATGCTAATTATAGTTGCCAATCATTAATTGGACGATTTTTATTCACCCATTAGCTTTTCGCGTTAAAATCGGCGAAAAGGGTTGAAAATCACGCCGGCAAACAAAATATAGCGCTTTATTGCCACAAACCTTTAGAATGGGCACAGGATACAGAGTAAAGGCAACAAAGACAAAATATACTTAATTCTACTAAAAGATTTTTATTCTTTATAGATATTTTTTAAAAGTTACAGAAGAAATTGATTGAGGTCATTATGAGCGAACCGACAGTGACTCCCCCCGGCTTTTTTAAGAAGCTTCGTTTGGGTAACGAGTATTTAAAAACCTGGCCGGTTGAAAAGCAGTTAGCACCTGTTTTCCCTGAAAATCGGATTGTCAAAGCCACACGCTTTGGTATTCGCTATATGCCACCTATCGCCATTTTTACAATGACATGGCAAATCGCATTAGGCGGTAATTTGGGACCTGCAATTACGACCGCGCTTTTTGCTTGTAGCTTGCCAATGCAAGGATTATGGTGGTTGGGGAAACGTGCAGCAACGCCACTCCCTGCTACGTTATTACGCTGGTTTTATGAAATTCGTGAGAAATTTGAAGAAGCAGGCATCGCTTTAGCTCCTGTTGAGCAAACACCCACTTACCTTTCTTTAGCTCATTTATTAAAACGTGCTTTTAAGCAACTTGATCGCTCTTTTCTTGATGATGTGTAGAACATTTGTTCTACCTTCTTCGTTTGTCATGATTGTCATCTGAATTACCCCGTTGAGATCAAAAAACGCGTAGTTAACACTACTCAATACTTTTGATTAATGTCATTCTCTCCTCAATGATTTCTTTGGAGAATTAATGATGGAAATGACACACGCACAACGCTTGATCCTCTCTAATCAATATAAAATGATGACTATGATGGATCCTGATAACGCTGAACGTTATCGTCGCTATCAGACAATTATTGAACGCGGGTATGGATTACAATTACGTGAACTTGACCGTGACTTCGATGAAATGTCAGAAGAGACCTGCCGTACCATTATTAACGTCATGGAAATGTACCATGCATTGCAAGTTTCTCGTGATAACTTAAAAGAGCAAGAAATGCCTGATGCTCGCCGTGTCGCATTTATAGGCTTTGATGCAGCGACAGAATCCCGCTATCTTAGCTATGTGCGTTTTATGGTGAATACAGAAGGGCGTTACACGCATTTCGATAGTGGTAGTCATGGTTTTAACTCTCAAACACCAATGTGGGAGAAATACCAAAGAATGCTTAACGTTTGGTTAGCGTGCCCTCGCCAATATCACCTTAGCGCCGTTGAAATTCAGCAAATACTTAATGCGTAATCATTAGCGCACCACTGTAAAGTAAAGGTAGGCATAAATTATGGCGATCACATGTAAAGGCTTTCTGTTTGATCTTGATGGAACATTAGTTGATTCATTACCTGTTGTTGAACATTGTTGGGCGTTATTTGGTGAGCGCGTAGGTGTATCAACACAAGAGATTAATGACTACATCCACGGAAAGCCTGCTATTGAGTCGATTCGCCATTTTATGCCTAATGCAACCGAACAAGAGATAACTGAAACTTTTCGTTGGTTAGAAAAATTAGAATCAACACAAACCGAAGGATTAGCACCACTTCCGGGTGCCATTGAACTGATTAACCGCCTTAATGACTTAAATATTCCTTGGGCAATTGTTACATCAGGCACTGTTCCTATTGCCTCAACGCGCCAATCTGTCACGGGTATTCCTGAACCTAAACATTGGGTTACAGCGGAATGTATTAGTAGAGGTAAACCTAATCCTGAGCCTTATCTTTTAGGTGCCAAGAAATTGGGTTTATTACCACAAGATTGTGTGGTTTTTGAAGATGCAGCTGCGGGTATTTACTCTGGTTTAGATGCAGGATGCCAAGTGGTTGCTGTTCACGCTCCTCTTTCTCTCCCTCGCCGTAATGAGATTCATTTAATTATTGATTCTTTAAACGATATTCAAATCGAGAAGCAAGCTGAAAAAGTGATAATAACGCACAAAAGATAGTCTTTTCTTTGATCATATTAGAAGACTTATTGTTGTAAAAATGGTCTACTTATCAATGTAGTGAATTGATGTCTTAAACTGTTTTCACTTATTGCTGATCGAGGCCATTTTGAATAGCGAATTATTATGGGTTTTAAGCCTGCTATTGATAGCTATTGTCCTTTTTACGACCAACAAAATCCGCATGGATGTGGTCGCTTTACTTGTCATCATCGCATTCGTTCTTAGCGGTACACTTTCATTAAATGAAGCCACGGTAGGATTTAGCGATCCAAACGTATTACTTATTGCTGCTCTTTTTGTTATTGGCGAAGGGTTAGTGAGAACAGGTGTGGCTTATCAAATGGGTGACTGGCTTGTACGTGTTGCGGGTAGCAGTGAAGTTAAAATGCTTGTGCTATTAATGATATGTGTTGCAAGCTTGGGGGCTTTCATGAGCTCAACGGGCGTGGTAGCTATCTTTATCCCTGTTGTGCTGAGCGTTGCTGCTCGGATGAAAACATCACCAGGTCGTTTAATGATGCCGCTAGGTTTTGCGGGCCTTATCAGTGGATTAATGACCTTAGTGGCAACACCGCCTAATATGGTTGTTAACAGTGAATTAGTTAGAGAAGGGTTACCAAGTTTTCAATTTTTCTCCATTACCCCTATTGGTATTGCCGTCTTATTCGCAGGCATTTTATATATGCTGGTGGTACGTCGGTGGCTAGGAAACAACGATAATGGTAAGCAAAAAGAAGCTTATCGCCGTACTTTCCGTGATCTTATTCGTGATTATCAATTAGCAGGACGTGCTCGCCGTTTAGCAATTCGTAAAGGTTCTCCGCTAGTAGGCCATTCACTTGATGAATTACACTTACGTTCTCGTTATGGTGCAAACGTTGTCGGTATTGAACGCTGGAGGCGGTTTCGGCGTGTTATGGTTAGCGCAACCGGTGGCACTGAATTAAGAGAGCGTGATGTTTTATTAGTTGATATGTCAGCCAGTGATGTCGATTTACGTGAGTTTTGCCGTGAACAGATGCTAGAGCCAATGGTGCTACGAGGTGAATATTTTTCTGAACAATCTCGTGACGTAGGGCTTGCTGAAGTATCAATGAATCCTGATTCAGAATTGTTAGGCAAATCATTAAGAGAAATTAAATTTCGTACTCGTTATGGCTTAAACGTCGTTGCTATTCGTCGTGAAGGAAACGCCTTACCGGGGAAAATTGTCGATGAGCCATTACGTCTTGGTGATGTGTTATTGGTGATTGGTGATTGGAAACTTATTCGCGTTTTATCCACTAAACCACGTAATTTTATCGTGTTAAATTTAGCTGCCGAAATTGAAACGGTTGCTCCTGCTTCATCTCAAGCACCTCATGCATTATTTTCGTTAGCATTAATGGTGGCATTAATGGTGACGAATGAAGTCCCTAACTTTATTGCGGCACTTATTGCTTGCTTATTAATGGGTAAATTCCGCTGTATTGATATGGAAAGTGCTTATCGCTCTATTCATTGGCCAAGTATTATTTTAATTGTGGGTATGATGCCTTTTGCTGCTGCATTGCAAAAAACAGGCGGTATCGAACTTATTGTAAATGGCTTAATGGATGTTGCGGGTAGTGCAGGTCCTCAAGTGATGTTGGTATGTTTATTTATACTTTGTGCATCAATTGGGTTGTTTATCTCAAATACGGCAACCGCTGTATTAATGGCACCAATTGCTATTGCGGCCGCAAACCAAATGCATGTATCACCATTACCATTTGCAATGGTGATTGGTGTGGCGGCTTCAGCCGCATTTATGACGCCAGTTTCATCTCCTGTTAATACACTTATCCTTGAACCAGGTGGTTATAAGTTTGCAGACTTTATTAAGATTGGGGTGCCATTTACCATTATTGTGATGTTTATTAGCGTATTCTTGATCCCATTATTATTCCCATTCTAATTATTAATACTTTTGTTTTGCTGAAACGCTGTTTGTTAATTAATAAACAGCGTTTTTTATTTATTGGTTGGTGGTTTTTTATTTGATGTATTATTTATATCTATGTATGTGTGTTTTTTGACATATTGAAACGTATAAAGGAGTAATCTATATCCAATAGATAATTTAGGAATGTTTAAAATGAAAATAGAATCAAATATATCATCTGTAATTAATGCTAAAATTAATATGAATGAAGGTGGAAGTAATAAAAGTACTCTTAAGGGTAATATTTCAAATATAGATAATAAAAATATTTTTATATCACTACCGATAATAGTAAAACCAAATATTAAAATCTATATGATGAAATTAGGTAATAAAAATTTGGAGAGTAGTATTACCAATATATCAAACTTTAAAAATGATAATATTGAGTTTTCAGAAAAATTTATCGCCAGTTTTTTAGCACCTAACTCAGATAAACTAGCTGCTAGTGGACAGAGTAAATTACAGAATATTAACAGAGCAATAAAGGTTGAAATTCCAAAAATAAATGATGAGAAAATGGCTGTTTTATCAAATGAAAAAAAAGATAGTGAAGCGATAAATAGCCAAATGAAAGGTGAGTTAGATAATATAGGAAAAGGTAGTCAAAAGAGTGAAGATAATTCTTTATATAGAAAAGATGGTGCATATAACAAATTGAGTAAAAGATATGATTTAAATAGTAGTAATTTTTCTCCTATTAAAAATCTTATTGATGATAAAAAAATATCAACTGAAGAAAAAGAAAGAGAATTAAAAAAATATTTAGCACGTAATGATTCTGAAATAAAAAAAATGAACAGGTTTGAAAGATTTAAAGATATATTTGGAATGTCAAAAAAAATAAATATACTGCGAAATCAGCAAGACAATGATGCTAAGATTATCTTTTATGGCTTAAGTAACTTACATAATTCTATAGTAAATAAAGATATTTCTTAGAGTGTAAAATTATTTCAGCTTTTTATGTAAGATGAGAGTCAATTGGTATACTCTCATCTTATATAGAATAATATTGCTTACTCACTAATCTCATCCAGCGATAAACTAAATCCCGGTACAAACACCTTTATAAAATAGTCCATCTCAAGGCTATGTCTTTCTGCTAATGTTTTTTCTAAGCGATTTTTGGCTAAATTAAATTCACTATTACCTGCGGCAAGCTCTTCAAGGCATTTTAAGTAAGCACATAAACTATCGGCTTGTTTGACAATAAAGGTTTCTTCCTCACTATGTAACTGCTCATCAATAAGAGGGCGAAAATCGTCTTGTAATTCTTTTGGTAACATTTCTATTAATTTTTGCTGGGCATATTTTTCTATTTTTTTATATTCATGAGCAATTTGTGGATTATGGTACTTAATCGGTGTTGGCATATCACCGGTGATCACTTCACTGGCATCATGATACATCGCTTGTAATGCAATACGCTCAGCATTGACGTTACCATTAAATTTACGATTCTTAATCACCGCTAGGGCATGGGCGACAAAAGCGACTTGTAAACTGTGCTCAGAAACATTTTCTTGGCGAATATTACGCATTAAAGGCCAACGAGTAATGAGTTTTAAGCGAGAAAGGTGGGCAAAAAAGTAACTCATAATATCTCCCAATTGCGTGATTGAAGACATTATTGTGAGTGGATAATAGATGGATGTAAACGTTAATAGAAAAGAAAATAAAAAAACGCAATATAACTGCTTGTTATACTGCGTTTTATTTTAGATGCAGGTAATCTTATTGATGATAACCGACAATAAAGCGACCGAATTTTTGAATTGCCATATCTAAGTCATCTTCACGCGGAAGAGTCACAATACGGAAATGGTCTGGGTATGGCCAGTTAAAGGCAGTACCTTGTACCAGTAATACTTTTTCTTGCAGTAATAAATCGAGGATCATTTTCTGATCGTCTTTAATACTGTAACGATTAAGGTCTATTTTAGGGAACATATACAATGCACCCATAGGTTTAACACAAGAAACACCCGGAATTTGATTAATCAGTTCCCAAGCACGATTGCGTTGCTCATATAAGCGACCACCCGGCAGAATAAATTCACTAATACTTTGATAGCCACCTAATGCAGTTTGAATGGCATGTTGCATAGGAACGTTAGCGCATAAACGCATAGACGCTAACATATTCAAGCCTTCAATATAGCTTTTAGCGTGTTTTTTAGGGCCGTTTAATACCATCCAACCTTGACGGAAACCAGCAACACGATAGGTTTTTGATAAACCATTAAATGTTACGGTTAATAAATCGGGCGCCATTGCAGCGATAGAATGATGTTGAGCATCGTCATACAAAATTTTATCGTAGATTTCGTCAGCGAAGATAATCAGGTCATGTTGACGTGCAATTTCAACGATTTCCATCAGAATGTCTTTGCTATATACCGCACCTGTTGGGTTATTTGGGTTGATAATAACAATACCGCGGGTATTTTTTGTGATTTTACTGCGGATATCATCTAAATCAGGAAACCAACCTTGTTGCTCATCACACATATAATGAACCGCATTTCCTCCTGAAAGAGAAACGGCTGCTGTCCACAATGGGTAATCAGGCGCAGGTACAAGCATTTCATCGCCATTGTTTAATAAAGCTTGCATCGCTTGTACGATTAACTCAGAAACACCATTACCAATATAAATGTCTTCAACAGTGATATCACGCATATCACGGGCTTGATAATGCTGCATGATAGCTTTACGCGCAGAAAACAGTCCTTTGGAGTCACTATAACCCTGAGAGCTTGGTAGATTGCGGATCACATCTACTAAAATTTCATCAGGCGCTTCAAAGCCAAAAGGTGCCGGGTTACCAATATTGAGTTTTAAAACTTTGTTACCTTCTTCTTCCAGACGTTTTGCTTCTTGCAAAACCGGACCTCTAATGTCGTAACAGACATGTTCGAGTTTGTTTGATTTTTTAATCTGATTCATAGCGCGTTTACCTAATAGGGTCTGACTCGTATCTTTTATTGTGATTGTGGCGACTTAGCGACATTTATCGCCGATTGCTATTCATATAGAAAGATACAAATGAAAAGGCTGTCCCAGCAAATAACTGTTCTATCACTCTACTCTTACGTTACAAACTTTTGAAGATGCTAGGTTATTTTTGGTGTAAAAGGTCAGTTTATTCTTAGAATGTTATTTTGATGACTGATTGTATTGCTTATGGTGGATTTATGTTTCAGTTTTGGTGAATAATCTGGATTATTATTCTATTGAAAAGGAGCTTTTTAGTGTGGTGATTAGAAACAAGTTGATGTGATAGAGAGGTAGACGGAATGTTGCATAATCAATTATTGAATAATTTTATCGGATTTGTATTATCTGACTTAATATATTAAATTTTCAAATAATATGGTTAAATCTACTTTATTCTATAGCAATCAATTAGTTTAAGTATAAATTAAATTTAAATCTTAAATTTAGTTTATAGGGGAAGATACTTAAACTCGAATGCATAGTTAAGATAATTTAAATTATTTTCAAAATGTTAAAATTTATGAATGAGAAAGCAATATAGTATGATCTAAGTCTAACTTGTGATGACGGTATACAGTTCTTTCTTGTGAATGCTTGAAATGATAATAAAATTTAATTTGTTACAAAAAGATGCAATTCCTTTCCATCTAGGAGGTGTAAACGATAAGAAACAAATGTAAAGTATTCGGTATGTCTTTGCTCTCCTTTTCAGAGTAGAGTACTGTCTGAATCGGAAGTCTTTTTTAGACTTTTGATATAAAACACCAGGTATATGTAATTTAAAAATCAAAAATAAGTGAAGAATAAACAATGATTAATGCAAATCGTCCGATAATGAATCTCGACCTCGATCTGCTTAGAACGTTTGTAGCTGTAGCAGATTTGAACACTTTTGCAGCAGCCGCTGCTGCTGTATGTCGAACCCAATCTGCTGTGAGTCAGCAGATGCAACGTTTAGAGCAATTGGTGGGTAGAGAGCTGTTCGCCCGTCATGGTCGTAATAAACTTTTAACAGAGCATGGTCTACAACTTTTAGGTTATGCGCGTCAAATTCTGCGTGCGAATGATGATGCAACGGCATCATTAACGTATAGCGATGCAGAAGGGGAGCTACGTATTGGTGCTTCTGATGACTCTGTTGATACTTTATTACCGTTTTTATTAAATCGTATCGCATCAGTGTATCCACGTTTAGCGGTTGATGTACGTATTAAGCGTTCTCAATATATTGAGACAATGCTAGATAATCATGAAATTGATTTAGCATTAACAACAGCTCGTATTGGTCATCACCCACGTACAGCGTTACGTACTGCACCAGTGCTATGGCATTGTGCGCCAGATTTCCAATTACAAATGAATGAGCCGATCCCTTTAGTTGTAATGGATGAAACGAACCCATTCCGTCAATTAGCGATAAACACGTTAGATGACGCAGGAATTCAATGGCGTATTGCTTATGAAGCAGCTTCTTTATCTGCTGTTCGTGCCGCGGTTAATGCAGAAGTGGGTATCACTGCACGTCCACTTGAAATGCAGAATGCTGATTTACGTATTTTAGGCGAAAGCGAAGGATTACCTCGTTTACCTGAAACACAATATTGGTTATATCGTAATTCAGATGAACAAAATGAAGCGGTGTTAACAGTATTCAATGCGATTGAAAACAAGAAAACACCTTATACCGTCACTGCACCTGAAGATATTAGCTCTACTGAACTTGAATAATCACATTAATAATTGTGTGAATTTTTTAGCGTTAAAACACAAAAATTAAAGATTAAAAAAGAGTCAAATAAAACTGGATAGTGATGAATAATGATAAACGGGAATAGATGCAATGAAGTGCATTTATTTCCGTTTTTTTATTGCCTTTTTTTGAAATAGTAACACTATGTTAATAATTATGTTGTTTTATGTATTTATCTTTGTGACATTTCATTCCATAACTACCTTAACTGCTTGTTAAAAAAATGTTTACCTTCCCCCTTGGTTAATCACTTGTAGGATTTGTTAACAAATAAAAAGATTGTCTAGGTTTTAAGAGAATAAAAAAGTAAATCTAAGCGGATATTTGACCTCCTCCACAATATTAGAAAGTTAATTTGTTAAAATTTGGATAAATTTTAAACTGATTAAGTATTTTTTCGACTATTTTGTGAGTTTGATCAAGAAAATAAGGCACATTTGCCTGTGTTGAGTCAGGTTTTTCCTGAGATACTGGTGTAGTAAAATCGAATTATCGGTTAGACTAAGCGTGTTAGCATAAAGTTTGTCGGTTGACTGACACGTTTTAGCATTAGCCAGTAATTGGGTGTTAAAAATGAGTGTTAAATTTGTTAAATCGCGATAGAAAACTGAGTGATTTGTCGCAAAGTTTTCTAAAAAAGAAGAAAGGTATAAATAGACTGTTATTATTTCTTTAATTAGCAAGTCTGTTTAATTCGCCTTTTTTTTCGTAATTAGAAATGTGGTGTAAACCGCCGGATAAGAGTTGGTTAATTGACACCACCTTTGATGAGTAAGCAATGAGTATGTCTACAACCACTGAAGTTATCGCCCATCATTGGGCATTTGCTGTCTTCCTCATAGGCGCATTGGGGTTATGTTCGCTCATGTTGTTGGGTGCCCGCTATTTAGGCGGACGCGCACAGGCAAGGGCAAAGCATGTTCCTTATGAATCTGGTCTTGATTCTGTTGGCAGCGCTCGTCTGCGCATGTCAGCTAAATTCTATTTAGTTGCCATGTTTTTCGTTATTTTCGATGTTGAAGCACTGTTTCTTTATGCCTGGGCTGTTTCCGTTCGTGAAGTTGGCTGGTTAGGCTTTATTGAAGCGTCAGTCTTCATCGCTATTTTATTAGCTGGATTATTCTATTTGGTTCGCATAGGCGCATTAGATTGGACGCCTGTTCGCTCTCGCCGTGAAACTGCGAGTAAAAGCCATGTTCGATTAACCAGCGGCAAACATCCGCAGCAGTAATAAGCGAGGCATTAGAAATGGATTATACGCTCACCCGCATAGATCCGAACGGTGAGAATGACCGTTATCCCCTGCAATCACAGGAAATTGTCAGTGACCCATTAGATGCTCACGTTCATCGCAGCGTGTATATGGGAAAACTGGAACATGCGTTGCATGACGTTGTGAACTGGGGACGGAAAAACTCTTTATGGCCATATAACTTTGGTCTTTCCTGTTGTTACGTTGAAATGGTGACGTCATTTACGGCTGTGCATGACGTGGCTCGTTTTGGTTCAGAAGTATTACGTGCATCACCTCGTCAAGCTGACTTTATGGTGGTTGCGGGTACTTGCTTTACTAAAATGGCACCCGTTATTCAACGTTTATACGACCAGATGCTAGAGCCTAAATGGGTTATCTCTATGGGGGCATGTGCAAACTCTGGTGGTATGTACGACATCTACTCAGTAGTGCAAGGTGTTGATAAGTTCATTCCAGTTGATGTGTATATTCCTGGATGCCCACCACGCCCTGAAGCTTACATGCAAGCACTAATGTTATTACAAGAGTCCATTGGTAAAGAACGTCGCCCATTATCATGGGTTGTCGGCGACCAAGGCGTTTACCGTGCCAATATGCAATCAGAACGAGAAAGAAAACACGGTGAACGTATCGCAGTGAAAAATCTGCGTACTCCTGACGAAATTTAAAGGCTTTTGCCTAAGACGTAACCAGAGCAATGTGTTGCGATCATAGTAACCCTGATCAAAGTTGTGGTGAATAGAAATGACCGATCAGATAGCGCAAAAAGGCGCTCGGCCAGCGTGGGAAACGACCGATCATATTGATGATCAGGTGGTTAATGAACTGCGTCAGAAATTTGGGCCAGATGCGTTTACGTTCCAACCTACTCGTACTGGCATGCCAGTTGTTTGGGTTAAGCGGGAACAACTTATTGAGGTAATGCTATACCTCAAATCTTTACCAAAACCTTATGTCATGCTGTTTGATATGCATGGTTTTGATGAGCGTCTTCGTACGCATCGTCAAGGCTTGCCAGCAGCAGACTTTTCCGTTTTCTATCATCTGATATCAATCGATCGTAATAAAGATATCATGCTGAAAGTCGCGTTAAGTGAAAATGATCTTAATGTTCCGACTATCACATCTATCTTTCCTAACTCGAATTGGTATGAGCGTGAAGTCTGGGATATGTTTGGGATTGTCTTTAATGGGCATCCAAATTTACGCCGTATTATGATGCTTCCTGATTGGGAAGGTCACCCACTGCGTAAAGATTATCCTGCTCGTGCGACAGAGTTCGATCCTTATGTGCTAACAAAGCAGAAACAGGATCTGGAAATGGAATCGCTGACATTCAAACCTGAAGAGTGGGGGATGAAACGCGGTACTGAGAATGAGGACTTTATGTTCTTAAACCTCGGTCCTAACCATCCATCATCTCACGGTGCATTCCGTATTATTCTTCAGCTTGATGGCGAGGAAATCGTCGACTGTGTACCTGATGTGGGTTATCACCATCGTGGTGCTGAAAAAATGGGTGAGCGCCAATCTTGGCACAGCTATATCCCATACACAGACCGAATCGAATACCTCGGCGGATGCGTTAACGAAATGCCTTATGTACTTGCAGTGGAAAAACTTGCCGGTATTGAAGTGCCTGAACGCGTTAAAGTCATTCGTGTCATGCTGTCAGAGCTATTCCGTATTAATAGCCACTTACTGTATATCAGTACTTTTATCCAAGACGTTGGTGCAATGACACCAGTGTTCTTTGCCTTTACTGACCGTCAGAAAGTTTACAACATCGTTGAAGCGATTACTGGATTCCGTATGCACCCTGCATGGTTCCGTATCGGTGGTGTTGCTCATGACTTACCTCGCGGTTGGGAACGCTTATTACGTGAATTCTTAGATTGGATGCCAAAACGTCTAGATTCTTACGTAAAAGCAGCACTGCAAAACAGTATCTTGAAAGGTCGTACTATTGGTGTTGCCTCATATAATGCTAAAGAAGCATTAGATTGGGGTGTGACAGGTGCAGGTCTTCGTTCAACAGGTGTTGAATTTGACGTCCGTAAATGGCGTCCATATTCAGGTTATGAAAACTTTGAATTTGAAATCCCTGTTGCAAGTAATGGTGACTGTTATGACCGCGTAATGCTGAAAGTAGAAGAACTACGCCAAAGCTTACGTATTCTGGAACAGTGCTATAAAAATATGCCAGAAGGGCCATTTAAAGCAGACCATCCACTGACAACGCCTCCACCAAAAGAGCGCACATTACAGCATATCGAAACCATGATTAACCACTTCTTACAGGTTTCATGGGGCCCGGTTATGCCTGCTAATGAATCATTCCAGATGGTTGAAGCCACTAAAGGGATCAACAGCTATTACTTAACCAGTGATGGCAGCACAATGAGCTACCGCACGCGTATTCGTACGCCAAGCTTTGCTCACTTGCAACAAATTCCAGCGGTTATCCGCGGTAGTCTGGTTTCTGACTTGATTGTGTATCTGGGAAGTATTGATTTTGTAATGTCGGATGTGGATCGTTAATCATGCAAAATGAATTAAACCAAAAAGATGATGCAGTGCAGATCGAAATCGTTGATGTCACGCATTCAAAGAAAGCAACGTTTGTTTTAACTGAAGAAGAACGTGCTGAAATTGAACAAGAAAAACATCACTATGAAGATCCGCGTGCAGCCTCTATTGAAGCACTGAAAATTGTGCAAAAGAACCGCGGTTGGGTTGAAGACGGCGCAATTTATGCGATTGCGGATGTTCTTGGGATCCCTGCAAGCGATGTTGAAGGCGTTGCTACGTTCTATAGCCAAATTTTCCGTCAACCCGTTGGCCGTCACATTATTCGTTTTTGTGACAGCGTGGTTTGTCATATTACAGGTTATCAAGGCATTCAGGCAGCAATTGAAAAGCACCTTAATATCATTCCTGGTCAAACTACACCAGATGGTCGCTTTACGTTACTGCCAACCTGCTGTTTAGGTAATTGTGATAAAGGTCCTACCATGATGGTAGATGACGATACTCACAGCTTTGTTAAACCTGAAGAGATTGAAACGTTACTGGAGCAGTATCCATGACAGCAATTTCAGGAGCAAAACCGATTATTCGTAGCGCAGAAACGCACCCGCTAACGTGGCGCTTACGTGATGATCGTCAGCCTGTATGGTTGGATGAATACCGTGCTACAAACGGTTATAAAGCGGCAGAAAAAGCATTAAAAGGTATGTCACCGACGGAAGTGACCACTGAAGTTAAAGATGCTGGCCTAAAAGGTCGTGGTGGTGCTGGATTCTCAACAGGCCTGAAATGGAGCCTGATGCCAAAAGATGAAAGCATGAATATCCGTTACATCCTTTGTAACGCAGATGAAATGGAGCCGGGTACTTATAAAGACCGTCTCTTAATGGAAGAACTTCCACATCTGTTAATTGAAGGGATGATTATCGGCGCTCACGCACTGAAAGCTTACCGTGGTTATATTTTCCTTCGTGGCGAATATATCGAAGCGGCTAAGAATTTACGCCACGCCATTGAGGAAGCAAAAGCAGCAGGCTTTCTTGGTAAAAACATCTTTGGTTCCGGAATTGATTTTGAACTGTTTGTTCACACAGGTGCAGGTCGTTACATTTGTGGTGAAGAAACAGCATTAATCAACTCATTAGAAGGTCGTCGTGCTAACCCGCGCTCTAAACCGCCATTCCCTGCAACATCAGGTGCATGGGGTAAACCAACTTGTGTCAATAACGTTGAAACATTGTGTAACGTGCCAGCGATTATTGAACACGGCAAAGATTGGTATATCGGCTTAAGTGAAGGCAAAAGCCCAGATGCGGGTACTAAATTAATGGGATTCTCGGGGCGCGTGAAATTTCCGGGCTTATGGGAATTGCCATTTGGTACAACAGCGCGTGAGATCCTTGAAGATTACGCAGGCGGTATGCGTGATGGTCTTAAGCTGAAAGCATGGCAACCGGGTGGTGCAGGTACTGACTTCTTAACGGAAGATCACCTCGATCTCCCAATGGATTTTGGCACGATTGCAAAAGCAGGTAGCCGTTTAGGTACTGCACTTGCGATGGCGGTAGATAATGAAATTAATATGGTTTCATTAACCCGTAATTTAGAAGAGTTCTTTGCTCGTGAATCTTGTGGCTGGTGTACACCTTGTCGTGATGGCTTGCCATGGAGTGTCGAAATCTTACGTGCGATAGAAAATGGTAAAGGTCGCCCTGGTGATATCGAAACACTTGAGCATTTATGTCGTTCTTTAAGTCCGGGACACACATTCTGTGCTCACGCACCGGGTGCAGTAGAACCTTTACAAAGCGCCATTAAATATTTCCGTGAAGAATTTGAGGCAGGCATTATTCAAGAAGATTATACCAATGCCAACTTGATCAGAGGTATTCAGCCTAACTTGCTGAAAAGCCGCTGGTAATTTTTCACGACACATTCTAGGTTTAACGCCTGCTGTGCAGGCCTTTGGGAAGCATGCTGACTATGGCTACGATTCATGTAGACGGCAAAGAATATGAAGTTAACGGGGCTGATAACCTGTTAGAAGCCTGTCTTAATTTAGGCTTAGATATTCCTTATTTTTGCTGGCACCCAGCGCTGGGAAGCGTTGGCGCTTGCCGCCAGTGTGCGGTGAAGCAGTATCAAAATGCTGAGGATACCCGCGGTCGTTTAGTGATGTCTTGTATGACACCAGCGACTGATGGCACGTTTATCTCTATTGACGACGAAGAAGCGAAGAAATTTCGTGAAAGCGTTGTTGAATGGTATATGACAAACCATCCTCATGACTGTCCAGTTTGTGAAGAAGGCGGTAACTGCCACCTTCAAGATATGACGGTAATGACAGGTCATACTATGCGTCGCTATCGCTTTACGAAGCGTACACATAGAAACCAAGATCTGGGACCGTTTATTTCTCATGAAATGAACCGTTGTATTGCTTGTTACCGCTGTGTTCGTTACTACAAAGACTATGCCGATGGTACTGATCTTGGCGTCTTTGGTGCACATAACAACGTATTCTTTGGACGCGTTGAAGATGGCACATTAGAGAGCGAATTCTCGGGTAACTTGGTTGAAATTTGTCCAACAGGTGTGTTCACTGATAAAACTCACTCATCACGTTATAACCGTAAGTGGGATATGCAGTTTGCACCAAGTATTTGCCAAGGTTGTAGCATGGGTTGTAACACAAGCCCAGGTGAACGCTATGGTGAATTACGTCGTATTGAAAACCGTTATAACGGGACTGTAAACCGCTATTTCCTCTGTGACCGTGGTCGTTTTGGCTATGGTTATGTGAATTTAGCAAGCAGACCTCGTCAGCCTAAAAAACGTTTAGGCAGTAACTGGTTAGAAATTAATGCTGTTCAAGCAACTCAAGCCGCTGCAGATATGCTGAAGAAAAGCCAGCGTATCGTAGGTATTGGTTCCCCGCGTGCAAGCATTGAAAGTAACTTTGCATTACGTGAAGTTGTTGGTGCTGAAAACTTCTATAGCGGTATCTCTGCATCAGAGCAAAAACGACTGACATTAATGTTAGATATTTTACAAAAAGGTGGCGTTCATACCCCATCTCTACGTGAAATTGAAGATTACGATGCGGTTTTAGTGTTAGGTGAAGATTTAACACAAACCGGTGCTCGTATGGCATTGTCTGTACGTCAAGCCGTGAAAGGTAAAGCGCGTGAAATGGCAGCCGCTCAAAAAGTAGCTGACTGGCAAATTGCTGCGATTATGAATATCGGGCAACGTGCAAAATACCCGCTGTTTGTCACTCATGTTGATGAAACCCGCCTTGATGATGTTGCTGCATGGAGCTACCGCGCACCCGTTGTTGATCAAGCGCGTTTAGGTTTTGCGATTGCCAATAACATTAACGGTGAAGCACCTGCAGTTGATGGCATTGATGAAGCGCTGAATAAACATATCGAGATGGTTGTTCAAGCACTTTCTCAAGCGAAGAAACCATTAATTATCAGTGGTAGTCATGCAGGTAGCGAAGACGTTATCAAAGCAGCTGCTAACATTGCGTTTGCATTAAAAGCAAAAGGTAATGAAGTAGGGCTTTCTTTCGTTGCTGATGATGCAAATAGCATGGGCCTTGCCATGATGAATGCACAACCACTTGATGATGCATTAAAAATGATGCGTAGTGGTCAAGCTAACACGGTTGTTGTAATGGAAAACGATTTATATCGCCATTACGATGCAGACGTGATTGATGATGCGATTGCTAAAGTTGATAACGTTATTGTTATCGACCACCAGCAAACAGACATTATGGCGAAAGCACATCTTGTTCTCCCAGCTTCTTCATTCGCTGAAAGCGATGGAACCATGGTGAGTCAAGAGGGCAGAGCACAGCGTTACTTCCAAGTTTTCGAACCTTCTTTCTATAACAAAGAAGTGGTGATGCATGAAAGCTGGCGTTGGTTGAGTGCTGTTGATTCTCAATGGCATGAAAGAACGTTGGATTGGACACAGTTAGACAGTGTTATTGAGCATTGTGCAACTAGTCTTCCTCAGTTTGCTGGCATTGTTGATGCTGCACCGAATGCATCATTCCGTATTCGTGGACAGAAACTGGCTCGTGAACCGCATCGTTATAGTGGTCGTACTTCTATGTTGGCAAATGTGTCTGTTCATGAACAGCGTCAACCAAAAGATATCGACACGCCATTTGCGTTCTCAATGGAAGGTAATAACAGCCCAACAGCACCTCGTCAGCAAATTCCATTTGCATGGGCACCGGGTTGGAACTCACCTCAAGCATGGAATAAATTCCAAGCAGAAGTGGGTGGCAGCTTACGCTTTGGCGATCCGGGTGTGCGCTTAATCGAATGTGGTGATAATACACTTGGCTACTTCACTGATATTCCTGCGCCATTTAATGCACAGAAAAATCAATGGACTGTCGCACCTTGCTACCGTTTATTTGGTAGTGAAGAGTTATCACAACGCGCTGAAGTTATCCAATCTCGTATGGAAACTGCTTATTTAACATTGAGTGAATCTGATGCACAGGCATTAGCGTTAACTCAAGGTCAGCAAGCGATGTTTACTTACGAAGGCCGTGAATTCACCTTACCTGTGAAAATCAGTGCTCACCTGACTCAAGGTCAAATTGGCTTGCCGTTAGGTATGGCAGGTATTTCTCCATCGCTGGTGGGTGTATCGGTTCGTCAACTGCGGGGTATTGCATAATGAGCTGGTTATCTCCTGAAGTTACAGAGATTTTACTCACCGTTTTAAAAGCCGTCGTGATCTTGCTTGTCGTGGTCACTTGTGGTGCTTTTATGAGTATGGGGGAACGCCGTTTACTGGGTTTATTCCAAAACCGTTATGGGCCTAACCGTGTAGGCTATGCAGGTTCAGCGCAGCTAATTGCGGATATGATCAAAATGTTCTTTAAAGAGGACTGGATCCCGAAATTTGCTGACCGCTTTATCTTCACCATTGCGCCAGTGATTGCGTTTTCATCTTTACTGCTGTCATTTGCAATTGTACCTGTTAGCTCAACATGGGTTGTCGCTGACTTAAACATCGGTATTTTGTTCTTCTTGATGGTTGCCGGTATTGCGGTGTATGCCGTGTTATTTGCAGGCTGGTCAAGTAATAACAAATATTCACTGTTAGGTGCAATGCGTGCATCAGCACAAACCGTAAGTTATGAGGTGTTCTTAGGGCTCTCAATCTTAGGTGTTGTTGCACAAGCGGGCTCTTTCAACCTGACTGACATCGTAAACTCACAAGCAAATGTGTGGAATATCATCCCACAATTCTTTGGCTTTATTACGTTTGCGATTGCAGGGGTTGCTGTTTGTCACCGTCACCCATTTGACCAACCTGAAGCAGAGCAAGAGCTGGCTGATGGTTATCACATTGAATATTCTGGTATGAAATTCGGTTTATTCTTTGTTGGTGAATATATCGGTATCGTTGCGGTATCGGGTCTTATCGTGACGTTATTCTTTGGTGGTTGGCAAGGTCCTTTCTTACCGTCATTCGTTTGGTTTGCACTGAAAACAGGATTCTTCATGATGATGTTTATCCTTATTCGTGCCTCGTTACCGCGTCCGCGTTACGACCAAGTGATGTCTTTCGGTTGGAAAATTTGCTTACCGTTAACGCTTATTAATCTGCTGGTAACTGCTGCAGTGATACTTTACAACGCTCAATAAGGGGTGATTGAACCATGACTTTAAAAGAGTTATTGACTGGTTTCGGCACCCAGGTACGAAGCATTTGGATGATTGGCTTACATGCCTTCGCCAAACGCGAAACACAGATGTACCCGGAAGAACCTGTCAATGTTGCACCACGTTATCGTGGACGTATTGTGTTGACGCGTGATCCCGATGGTGAAGAGCGCTGTGTTGCTTGTAACTTGTGTGCAGCAGTCTGTCCAGTAGGCTGTATTTCATTACAGAAAGCAGAACATGAAGATGGTCGTTGGTATCCGGAATTTTTCCGTATCAACTTTTCTCGTTGTATCTTCTGCGGTTTATGTGAAGAAGCTTGCCCAACAACGGCACTGCAATTAACGCCTGATTTCGAAATGGGTGAGTTTAAGCGTCAGGATCTGGTTTATGAAAAAGACGATCTGTTGATTTCTGGACCCGGCAAATATCCTGAATATAACTTTTACCGTAAAACAGGTATGGCGATTAACGGCAAAGACAAGGGTGATGCGGATGATGAAGCTAAACCTATCGATGTCAAAAGCCTGTTACCGTAAGGAGCGATATTCATGGAATTTGCATTTTACATCGCGGGGCTGATTGCCATCCTTGCAACATTGAGAGTTATCACTCATACCAATCCAGTACACGCATTGTTGTACTTAGTGATTTCATTGATTGCGCTCTCTGTGGTTTTCTTCTCGTTAGGCGCTTATTTTGCTGGTGCATTAGAAATCATCGTTTACGCTGGCGCCATTATGGTGTTGTTCGTTTTCGTGGTGATGATGCTCAACTTAGGTAAATCCGTCGTTGATCAAGAGAAAAAATGGCTACAACCGAAGTTTTGGATTGGGCCGGCACTTTTATCTCTCACTTTACTTGTGGTGTTAGTGTACGCCATCAGTACTGTGACTCACGGCGAAATTGCTGGAGATGTGATTGGCGCGAAAGAGGTCGGTATTAGCTTATTTGGACCTTATATTCTGGCTGTTGAGTTAGCATCTGTTCTTCTATTGTCTGGGTTAATAGTTGCTTATCACATTGGTCGTGATCAGAGCCATGACGATCTCGTCGAAAACGAAAACGCAGGGGAGCAAAAATGATACCTCTTCAACATGGTTTGATCTTGGCTGCGGTACTGTTTGTGTTAGGTTTTACCTGCTTAGTACTTCGCCGCAACCTGTTGTTTATGTTGATCGGACTAGAAATTATGATTAATGCGGCTGCGCTGGCATTTGTTGTCGGTGGTAGCTTTTGGGGTCAAACGGATGGTCAGATAATGTATATTCTGGCAATCAGCTTGGCAGCGGCAGAGGCAAGTATTGGTCTGGCATTGTTGTTACAGCTTCATAGACATCGCCAAAATATCAATATCGATACAGTCAGTGAGATGCGCGGATGAATATACTCTATTTAACCATTCTGCTACCACTGCTGGGATTCTTACTGCTTGCTTTCTCACGTGGTCGTTGGTCTGAAAACGTATCAGCATGGATTGGTACAGGTTCTGTTGGTTTATCTGCCCTTGTTGCATTTTGGGCTGGTATGGATTTCTTTGCTAACGGGCAAGAAACTTATGTTCTGACTTTATGGAACTGGATGTCAGCAGGGAATTTCAATATTCCGTTTACACTGGTTCTTGATGGTCTTTCATTAACAATGCTGGGTGTTATCACTGGCGTTGGCTTTCTTATTCATATGTATGCATCTTGGTATATGCGTGGCGAAGAAGGGTATTCTCGCTTCTTTGCTTATACCAACTTATTTATCGCAAGTATGGTCGTCTTAGTACTGGCTGATAATATGATGCTGATGTATATGGGTTGGGAAGGGGTTGGTTTATGTAGTTACCTGTTAATTGGTTTCTATTATAGCAATCCTGCCAATGGCGCAGCTGCGATGAAAGCGTTTATCGTAACGCGTATCGGTGATGTGTTCTTAGCTATCGGTATGTTTATCCTGTTTGACCAATTAGGTACATTGAGCTTCCGTGAAATGGCAGTACTTGCTCCTGAGCAATTAGCAGTGGGTTCAAGTGTCATTAACTGGGCAATGTTAATGGTATTAGGCGGTGCAGTAGGTAAATCAGCACAGCTTCCATTACAAACTTGGTTAGCCGATGCAATGGCAGGTCCAACACCTGTATCTGCATTAATTCACGCCGCAACCATGGTCACGGCGGGTGTGTACTTAGTCGCACGTAGCAATGCGCTATTCTTAATGGCACCAGAAGTACTGGAATTGGTCGGCATTATCGGTGCAGTCACATTAGTGTTAGCGGGCTTTGCAGCTTTAGTACAAACAGATATCAAACGTATTCTTGCTTATTCAACCATGAGCCAAATTGGTTATATGTTTTTGGCTTTAGGCGCTCAAGCATGGGATGCGGCAATTTTCCACTTAATGACTCACGCTTTCTTTAAAGCATTACTGTTCTTATCAGCAGGTTCGGTGATTGTTGCCTGCCACCACGAGCAGAATATCTTTAAGATGGGCGGATTACGTAAGAAGATCCCATTTGTTTATGCCTGTTTCCTAATTGGTGGTGGCGCATTAGCGGCATTACCGCTGTTAACAGCGGGGTTCTTCAGTAAAGATGAAATCTTATGGGGTGCGTATTCAAACGGGCATTTTAACTTAATGCTTGCAGGTTTAGTTGGCGCGTTATTTACGTCACTTTATACCTTCCGTTTGATTTTCATCGTATTCCATGGTGAAACCAAAACCGAAGCACACCAAGTTAAAGGGTTTACTCATACTTTCCCATTAGCGGTATTAGCACTGTTATCAACATTTATCGGTGCGTTAATTACTCAACCGTTAGGTGCTGTTTTCCCTGAAGGAAACGCATCGCACGATGGTAAATATGTGTTAGAAATTCTTTCTGGTGTGGTAGCGATAGTAGGCGTTGCCATTGCAGCATGGTTATACCTAAAACAGCGTCAATGTGTTTCTAAGGTTGCCAATACTCGCACAGGCCGTTTCTTCTCAACATGGTGGTTCCATGCTTGGGGATTCGATGCGCTGTATGAAGTGCTGTTTGTCAAACCTTATAAAGGGGCGGCGTGGCTTATCCAGAATGATCCTGTTAACCAATTCTTTAATTTATTTGGTTGCCTGCTTAAAGGTACCAATAAAGGATTAAGTTTCAGTGAGAATGGATTAGCACGTTGGTATGCGGCTTCTCTCGGTTTAGGTGCAGTGCTGGTCATCGCTCTGCTGCTTCTGGTTTAATTAAGGGACACATTGCGCCATGTTATTACCCTGGCTAATACTTATTCCCTTCATCGGTGGCCTGCTAAGTTGGCAGGCTGAACGAATCGGCTCGCAAGTCCCTCGCTGGGTTGCGTTGCTGACGATGGGATTAACACTCGTTATTTCTGTGCAACTTTGGTTGCAGGGCGATTATCAACTACTTAGTGCTGATGGAGCACCACGCTGGACAGAGTATTACTTTGTGCCGTGGATCCCTGCTTTAGGGATTAATATCCAATTTGCACTTGATGGTATGTCATTACTGATGACTGTATTAACTGCGATTTTAGGTATCTTAGCGGTACTTTCATCGTGGAGTGAAAATCAGCCATCACAAGGTGCTTTCCATTTTAACCTGCTGTGGATCTTAGCAGGTGTAATGGGTGTATTCTTAGCGACTGACCTGTTCTTATTCTTCTTCTTCTGGGAAATGATGTTGATCCCAATGTATTTCCTAATTTCTTTATGGGGACACAAAGGAAGTAGCGATAAAAAACACGTTAGTGCGGCAACAAAATTCTTTATCTATACACAGGCAAGTGGCCTGTTAATGTTGCTGGCCATTATCGGTCTTGCGGTGGCTTTCTACCGTGAAACAGGTATTTGGACGTTTAACTACGATACCTTATTACAAGCACATACGGTTTTAAGCTCTGAACTACAATTTATCCTGATGTTAGGTTTCTTCGCTGCATTTGCAGTGAAAATGCCAATTGTTCCTGTACATGGCTGGTTAGCAGATGCTCACGCAGAAGCACCAACAGCAGGCTCTGTTGACTTATCAGGTATTTTGCTAAAAACAGCAGCTTACGGCCTATTACGTTTTAACTTACCGCTCTTCCCAGAAGCGTCAGCGTTGCTGGCACCTGTGGCGATGTGGTTAGGTTTAATTACTGTATTTTATGCAGCATTACTGGCATTTCGTCAGACAGATATTAAACGTCTTGCGGCTTACAGTAGTATTTCTCACATGGGCTTTATCGTAATTGCGATTTATGCCGGCTCTGTATTGGCTTACCAAGGTGCGATTATTCAAATGATCACCAATGGTTTGTCAGCAGCAGGTCTCTTTATCATGTGTGGCATGCTGTATGAGCGTTTAGGTACGCGTGATATGAACCAAATGGGTGGATTGTGGAAAAGCATCCGTTTCTTACCAGCGTTTTCATTGTTCTTTGCGGTTGCCTCTTTAGGTATGCCAGGAACAGGTAACTTCGTTGGTGAGTTTATGATCCTGTTTGGTACTTATGGTCACTTTAAGCTGATCACGATTATTTCGGTCTTTGGTTTAGTTTTTGCTTCTGCCTACGCATTGTGGATGATGCAACAAGCTTACTATGGTTCACCGAAAACAGCTGAAAGAACCTATAAAGGGTTAGATCTGAGAGAGTTCTTTATCCTGATCACATTGGTTGTTTTACTGGTTATCTTGGGCTTCTTCCCTCAACCAGTATTAGACACATCAATATCAGCGATGGAAAATCTCCAGACTTGGTATTCCGCTTCTATTTCAACAGTAAGGCCGTAATTCGCCATGACAATAACTCCTGAACAATTGATCGCAATGCTACCGCTATTGATCGTCGGATTGACGGTGGTGGTTGTGATGCTGTCCATTGCGTGGCGACGCGATCATTTTACTATTGCCACTTTGACAGCAACAGGTTTCATCATTGCGCTGGGATCACTCTATTACGTTAATGCATTAGGCGTAGTGGACGTTACCACGCTTTACCATGTTGATGGATACTCTAGCTTCTTTACCGCGCTAGTGATCCTTTCTGGTATTGGAACTATTGCTTTTGCTTATCCTTGGTTAGAAGGCTATCAAGATAACAAAGAAGAGTTTTATTTGCTGATTGCGATTGCGGTTATTGGGGGGATCTTACTCTCTTCCGCTCACCACTTCGCATCAATGTTTATTGGTATTGAATTACTGACATTGCCACTGTTTGGTCTTATCGGTTATGCATTCCAACAACGCCCATCACTGGAAGCAGGTATTAAATATATGCTGCTTTCGGCAGCAGCATCTTCTTTCTTACTGTTTGGTATGGCACTTCTCTATGCAGAAGCAGGAAACCTCTCCTTTACCGCAATGGGACAAAGTTTAAGTGATAGCAATATCCATAAACCATTAGTACTTGCAGGTTTAGGTATGATGTTAGTGGGGATTGGATTTAAATTATCTTTATTCCCATTCCAACTGTGGACACCCGATGTTTACCAAGGCGCGCCAGCACCAACAGGCGCATTCTTAGCGACAGCAAGTAAGATTGGTATTTTTGCTGTTGTTATGCGTTTATTCCTTGAAGCACCCGCAGCAGATAGTGAAACCTTACGAATGATCTTAGGTTTCATGGCAATTGCCTCTATCTTGTTTGGTAACATCATGGCATTAACGCAAAAGAGCGTGAAGCGCTTACTGGGTTACTCTTCAGTATCGCACCTTGGTTATCTGCTAGTGGCATTAATTGTATTGCAATACAGCCCTGTATTAGCACAAGAAACAGCTGAAATTTATTTAGCGGGTTACTTGTTTGCAAGCTTAGGGGCGTTTGGTGCTATTGCAGTTGCTTCTAGTCCTTATCGTGAAAGCGAAATGGATTCACTGGAAGATTACCGAGGATTATTCTGGCGTCGTCCTGTGGTTGCTGTGGTGATGTCACTGATGATGTTATCACTGGCAGGTGTACCAATTACATTAGGCTTTATTGGTAAACTGTATGTCATCATTGCAGGTATCAGCTCAAGCTTGTGGTGGTTAACTGGCATGGTTGTGTTAGGTAGTGCGATTGGCTTATTCTACTATCTACGTGCTGCGGCTATTGTCTTTTTACGCAAACCAGACAATGACAACACTCCTGCAATTTCAACAACATCACAAAATATGGCGACATTTGTTGCGCTAATCTGTGCAATTGTTGTTATCGCATTAGGTGTGTGGCCACAACCACTTATTGAATTAACTAATTTTGCGATTATTGCTCCAGCAGTAAATTAATCGACATTATAAGATAATAAGATAATAAAACGGCTCTGTAATACAGAGCCGTTTTTTTAGTTAGGGTGTATTGCTGTTTAGCTTTTCTGACGTATCGTAATATAAAGAAAAATCATCTAAGAATAAAAATAGAGGAATAATAATATCTTCTGTTAATAAAATATTATTTTTTAACTCGTAAAACTGTAAATTAATATTATTCCAATATTTATTTAATTGTTCTAGTTGTTCAATAAACACTCTTAGGTAATAGTCGATATCAATTAGTTTATAGTAATGTTTTAGAACAAATAGGGCATTTTGTTTTTTGTTTCTTAATTGGTTGAGTTGTTTAATTTGTTCTAGGTAATTTGCCGTTAACTGGTGACGCGTTTCAACGATTTTAGTATAAGAAAAACCATGACTTAAAGTTGAAAATAAATTATTAAGTATTTCTATCAATGAAGATAGCAGGTTTTTCTCTTTAGGTTCAATGTTAAGTCCTTCAATTTCTGATTTTGACGGAATAGAACCTTTGAAAAGATCGAAAAAATGTCTTTTATTTAAGATATCTTCACTCTCTCGAATAATATTCAGGTCTTGTTTTGTTTTTTCTGAATCTATCTCTAAAGTTGAAATGCTTTTTGTTAATTCATTAATTAAATTCTTTTTATCAATAATAAAGGGAGTGACCTTATGAGTGATAAACTGCTTTTTAAGTTGCTTTATTTCAGTTGATAGAAATAAATTATGTTCACTAATTAGAGTGCTTGTTTCGTTTATCTCGTTTAGATATATATCTATGATCTCTTTTTTTTCTACTTCCAGTTTTAATTTTAACTCTACATCAAGAGTTTCTTTTTTTATCTCTTCATCAATTTCATTAATGGTTTTAAATATATCATTGAGTAATTTTTGTCTTAATCGACTTTTTAATACTAGAGAAAAATAAATAATACTCTCAATATTTTTATTATTTTTCTCTAAAAATAAGGTTAGCTCATTGTCAAAATCATTATTCATATAACATTTATTATTACTTAAATGAAGAATGTTTCTATATGCATGAAAGAGTTTATTATGTTCAAAAGATATTTCTGAAATGATGAGAGTTTCATTATTATTCATAACAATTTCCTTTTGTTAATTTGAGGAGTAAAAAGAAGAGAGAGCACTATCGAAAGAGAATAAGATCTCTTTTGAATAACCAATGACCATATACCAAGGTGAGATGATTTTTTCTAAATAAATACTAAATTTAATAAGCTCTAATGCATTGTTTATTTTATTGAAATTATTAATTGATGCTTCTATCTCTGTTAATATGGCTTGCCAAACATACTCAATATGCTCTAGTGCCATATTTGTATCTTCAATAAGCTGTTCTATTTCTTCCAGCTCAATATAAAGTGAATTTAAATGTAGTGATAGATTGGTATAAATATCTATCTCTTTATTAAGTTTTTTTACTTTATCGATCAATTGATTTCTTTTTTTACGAATATTTTCAGCTTTCGCACCAAAAATTCCACCTGTAATAATAACGCCGATAATGCCTGCAGCAAGTCCTGTAAAAGCAAGCGCAACATAATTTTTATATTCTTCTCTGAGTATTGATATATCTTCAATCAGTAAATCACGTTCGTCACTTAATAACACATTATTTTTATTATAAAATTCATTTATGAGTCTTTTTTTATTAATAATTTCGTGATAGATAGAGTGATGAGCAATATTTTGACTATCTTTTCCTCCCATGATTTTACTTCTGAATGTGGATAAACTCTCTTTGAGTTTAAGTGTTTTTTCTCGCTCAATTTCAATATCTTCTTTCATACTTTCCAATATATGAATAAGTTGAATAGAAACTTGTTTATCTTGAGAAGTATATTTGATGTTGATTAACTCTTGCTCAGAAAGATCATGCATGGTTGTTGATATTTTAGTAAGTAACGGCATTTGATTAATAAAGGAAATAATATTTTCACCTGTAGAAGTAATTTCTCTACCAATAATTTCCAAATCAATGGCTTGCTGTTTTATTGAATATTCTATCTTATTCCATTCGAGTGCATGCTCTCGCATTTTGATAAAAAGAGATAAAATATTTTCGGGTGAAAGTTGTTGTATGCTTATTTGGTTGTAACCAATAAAATCTATTACATCATCTAATTTGTAAGGAAGTAAAAGTGCTTTATTAATATAAGTTTTTATCTTAATTAAATCAGGAGAAGTCACAATACCCGGTAATCGACCATTTTCGATATCTATTCCTAATATTAAACCGAGTGCAACTTTAGGAACATCGGGCGCTTCGATAAATTTATCTACTTGTTCAAAGATGGTTGTATCCATATAACCCCTCTTATGTATAATGTTTTTCGTCTATACAGTTCAGCCTTAAATGATTGGTTCACGATTTAAGTTTTTAGATTAATGCATCTACTTTGTAACATGAAAAATACAAAACTTTGATAAATGACAAAGGTTATAATTAATCAACCCTTTGATAATTTGTATAGAGACGTATAATCTCCCTTTTAATTAGTTGTGGGTATTTGGAGTGGAAAAGGTTAATCCTGTGTTTTCGACACTGTACGAAAAAGTTAAAAATATAAATCTGACAGCACAAGGTAATCTTTTACATTTGAAAGTCACCTTGCCATCAGAGGTTTCATTTTCATTGCTCTCATGGCTTGCTGCACAGTCGTATTATCCCCAATTTTATTGGCAACATCGCGATGAGCATGAAGAAGTCGCCGCTTGCGGGCAATTACGTTGTTTTAATCATATTGAAGATGCTTGCCGATTCTTAGGTTTACATCATTGTGATACAAACAGTGACGATGTGCGTATTTGGGGCTTAAATGCGTGGGATACCATTATTCCAGGTCGCATTGATAAAATAAAAGGCGATGATGCCTATCTTTTTTTGCCTCGCATTGAGATTAGACGCCACCAGCAACAGCTTTCTGTTCATCTAAATATGTTGGATGAAGGTGATAAGCAAAAAACATTAGATTTTCTGCAAACATTAAATCAAGCCGTAGAAATTGAACCGCTTTCTGTTTCTGTTACTCATGTTAATCACTCTTTAACGCAAGAGCAGTGGACTCACTATCTCAATATTGCCTTAGATGAAATTAGCCAAGGTTTATTTGAAAAAGTTGTCCCTGCAAGAGCGACATGCTTAACGCTGGATAACCCACTGAAAGCGATCCAATTTATGAAGGCGAGCCGTGATGTTAATCATCATTGCTATCACTATATGCTGGCATTTTCACCTTCAGATGCATTTATGGGAGCGACACCAGAAAGATTATATAAGCGTGATGAGTTGATGCTTTATACCGAAGCGTTAGCGGGTACAGTAGCGAGTTCTGATAATGAACAACAAGCCACTAAATTTGCAAATTGGCTGATGAATGATAAAAAGAATCAGCATGAAAATCTGGTTGTAGTTGATGATATTTGTCAACGATTACAAGGTGGAGTTGACGGTATCGATGTGTCACCCGCAGATGTTATCCGGTTGCGTAAAGTGCAGCATCTTCGTCGCTATATACATGGTAAATTAATTGATTCTGATGATATCGATTGCTTAAAACGATTACAGCCAACAGCCGCCGTATGTGGCTTACCAAGAAGTGTCGCGCGTGCATTTATTCGTAAGCATGAACCTTTCGAGCGCCGTTGGTATGCGGGCTCTGCGGGATATATATCTCTTCCTCATGCAGAGTTTGCGGTTAGTTTACGTTGTGGTGAGTTGCATGATGATGCTTTAACTTTATATGCTGGTGCAGGTGTCGTTGCAGGCTCAGATCCTCAGCAAGAGTGGACTGAAATCGAGAATAAAGCGGCAGGTTTACGCACATTGCTGGAAAAAGAGAGTTAATTTCTTACAGATAATCTCAGTTTGAATAAATAACATCAGCGTAATAATCAAAATTTGATGAGTAGTTTTTTAAAGTCAGTTATTTAGTGCTACTCTTCAAATAACCACTGCTAATTGTTAACTAATTGATGCTATCCTTTAGAGCACTAGCGCTATTTATTCCTATTCTTAACGATAAAAAAGAGCTCATTGAAAATAGAGTGGATGATTAGCCTAAATAATGCACTCTTTGAGTGTTTTCTTTAACGATTTATTTAACGAAAACTTCTGTTCATTGAACTAGGCTAAGGAAAAGTATTTAGGAACAGATATTATAATAGCAATTGCAGGTTTTCGTTGTTGGGATGATCAATGTCTAATAGTTCGTTTAATCGCCAATGGGCTAAAGTTATACTCGAAACTTTGACTCGTCATGGCTTACGCCATATCTGTATTGCCCCCGGATCTCGCTCGACCCCTTTAACACTTGCGGCGGCTGCCAATCAAAAGTTAGTTTGCCATACGCATTTTGATGAGCGCGGTCTTGGTCATTTAGCTTTGGGACTCGCAAAAGCAACCAAAGAGCCTGTCGCTGTTATCGTGACATCTGGAACCGCCGTTGCCAATTTATATCCAGCGTTGATTGAAGCCGGATTAACGGGTGAACGTGTTGTCTTTTTAACCGCAGATAGACCGCCTGAATTAATCGATTGTGGTGCAAACCAAGCTATCCGCCAGCAAGGTATTTTTGCAACGCATCCTTCACAGACACTCTCTTTACCAAGACCAACAGCAGATATTTCTGCAAGCTGGTTAGTTTCTACCCTTGATAATGCAATGAATACATTGGTTCATGGTGCATTACACGTCAATTGTCCTTTTGCAGAACCTTTATATGGGGATGATGTTGAAACATCAACACCATGGACTGAAGCATTAGGGAATTGGTGGCAAAGTGATAAACCGTGGCTACAAGAAACACTTTTTACCTCTGTCACTATGCATCCTCAGTGGAATGTACTACGTCAGAAAAAAGGTGTGGTTATTGCAGGGCGTATTAGCCCAGAAGAGGGTGTTGAAGTTGCAAAATGGGCTTCACAATTAGGTTGGCCTTTATTGAGTGATGTATTATCACAAACTGGGCAACCGTTACCTTGTGCCGATTTATGGTTGAATAATCCACAGATAAAATCAGAATTAAATAAGGCTGAAATCGTTATTCAATTTGGTTCAAGTTTAACAGGAAAACGCTTATTACAATGGCAAGTAGGATGTTCTCCAAAAACGTATTGGATTATTGATCCTATTCCGGGACGCTTAGATCCTGGTCATCATCAAGGTGAGAAATTTACATTACCACCTATGCAGTGGTTAACGGCACATCCTGCGATTGATAATTCACTGTGGACAAATGCATTAGCTAATATAGCCAAACAAACCTACCAGAAAGTCAGTGAAATAACTGATTATTTCGGTGAAGCACAGGTTGCGCACCAATTAGATAAATTACTTCCTAATGATGGACAGCTATTTGTTGGCAATAGTCTGATAGTGCGATTAATTGATGCATTTGCTCAATTGCCTCAAGGTTATCCTGTGATGAGCAATCGAGGTGCGAGTGGTATTGATGGCTTAATTTCAACATCTGCGGGTGTTCATCGAGCAACAGGAAAGCCAACATTAACAATATTAGGTGATTTATCTGCACTGTATGATTTAAATAGTTTGGCGTTGCATCAACAAGTTTATGCGCCTAATGTTATTATCGTAGTGAATAATAACGGCGGGCAAATATTCTCAATGCTACCAACGCCAGAGGCAGAGCGCGAACGCTTTTACTGTATGCCTCACTCATTAAATTTCAAACATGCAGCCGCAATGTTTGGCTTGCATTATGTATCACCAACAAGTTGGGATGCACTGCTAACGACTGTTCAGGCATGCTGGACAGGGGCGCCAACAACGACATTAATTGAATTAATTGTTGATGATACTGATGGTGCAAAAACATTAAATCAGCTGGTAAAACAGGTAACATCTCATGACTTTAGCATGTCAGCGATATAATACCCATAATGAAGGGCCTTGGTTAGTTTGGTTACATGGGCTATTAGGTGAAGGTTGTGAATGGGAGCCAGTCATTCAGGCTTGCCATGAATATCCATCACTTGTGATTGATTTGCCTCGTCATGGTGGCTCTGCATCTATCAGCGCAAAAGATTTTGTTGAAGTTAGTACGTTACTAACAGACACACTTAAAGAGCAAGGTATTGACCACTATTGGTTAATTGGTTACTCGTTAGGTGGCAGAATTTCTATGTATCACGCATGTTTTGGTGATACTACGGGATTAATGGGATTGATTGTAGAAGGTGGAAATCCGGGTTTATATGATGCAACGGAAAGACAAAGTCGCATTGCACATGATAAACGCTGGGCCGAGCGTTTTCGTAATGAACCTATCTGTGACGTATTAACGCAGTGGTATCAGCAACCAGTATTTGCCGATTTAAGTGATGAGAAACGTCAGCTACTCGTTGAGAAACGACGCCGTAACGCGGGTTTTTGTATTGCAGAAAGTTTAGAAACACTTTCTTTAGGTCATCAGCCTTGGCTTGTCACAGAATTACAGCAACTCACTTTGCCGTTTATTTGGCTTTGTGGTGAAAAAGATAATAAGTTTCAATCTATTGCGCAGCAATATTCGCTGCCATTAACGACTATCCCGCATGCTGGTCATAATGCCCATCAGGCACAGCCTGTTGCTTATGCTGCGGTGATAAATCATGTTTTATCCCTCTTTGGTTAAAGGAACCTAATTATGCTTTACCCGAGCGAAGAAAAATTATATGCACCGATTGAATGGCAGGATTGTTCTGAAGGTTTTGAAGATATCCTCTATCATAAATCAGTCGATGGCATTGCAAAAATTACGATTAACCGCCCGCAAGTGCGTAATGCTTTCCGTCCTTTGACAGTGAAAGAGATGATCCAAGCATTAGCTGATGCACGTTATGATGACACAATTGGTACTATCATTTTAACGGGTGCTGGTGAAAAAGCATTCTGTGCAGGTGGTGACCAAAAAATTCGTGGCGACTACGGCGGATATCGCGATGATAGCGGTACTCATCACCTGAACGTGTTAGATTTCCAACGTCAAATCCGTACTTGTCCGAAACCTGTTGTAGCAATGGTTGCCGGTTATTCTATCGGTGGTGGTCATGTACTTCATATGATGTGTGACTTAACTATCGCTGCTGAAAACGCTATTTTTGGTCAAACAGGACCTAAAGTGGGTTCTTTTGATGGTGGCTGGGGCGCTTCTTATATGGCTCGTATTGTTGGTCAAAAGAAAGCACGTGAAATCTGGTTCTTATGCCGTCAATATGATGCAAAAGAAGCATTAGAAATGGGCTTGGTTAACACTGTTGTTCCTTACGCAGATCTTGAAAAAGAAACCGTACGCTGGTGTCGTGAAATGCTGGAAAACAGCCCAATGGCATTACGTTGCCTGAAAGCAGCATTAAATGCAGACTGTGATGGTCAAGCAGGCCTTCAAGAATTAGCGGGTAATGCAACTATGCTGTTCTATATGACTGATGAAGGTCAAGAAGGTCGCAACGCCTTTAATGAAAAACGTCAACCTGATTTCACTCGATTTAAACGTAACCCATAATGCGAAACGCCAAACTCTATTCATTCAGCCTACCTGTAGATGCAGGCGTTGTTCTGCGCTATCAAAGGCTAAAAACGCGTGATGGTTTTCTTGTCTGTTTAGAGCAAAATGGCAAACAAGGATGGGGTGAAATTTCACCTCTTCCTGAGTTTAGCCGTGAAACTTTAGAACAAGCACAAGAAGCCGCACAATCTTGGTTAACAGCTTGGTGTGCGGGTGAAAACCCTGTTCATAGTGAACTGCCAAGTGTGGCTTTTGGTATTAGCTGTGCACTAGCAGAGCTTGAAGATACATTGCCACAAGCCGCGAATTATCGTGCTGCACCTTTATGTAATGGCGATCCTGATGATTTGATTTTAAGCCTTAATGATATGGAAGGCGAAAAAGTCGCTAAAATCAAGGTTGGATTATATGAAGCAGTGCGTGATGGGATCGTTGTTAACCTGTTATTAGAAGCTATCCCTGACTTAAAACTAAGACTTGATGCCAATCGAAGCTGGACTCCAGCAAAAGCAGAAGGCTTTGCGAAGTATGTGAATCCGCAATGGCGTGACCGTATTGCATTTTTAGAAGAGCCTTGCAAAACACCTGAAGAGTCACTGGCTTTTTCTCAAGCAACCGGTATTAATATCGCTTGGGATGAAACGGTGCGTGATGATGGTTTTGAAGTAAAACCACAGCCTGGTGTGACAACGATTGTTATTAAACCTACGTTAGTGGGAAGTCTTGAGCGCTGTCAAATGCTTGTTAAACAAGCACATGCGTTAGGGTTAGATGCCATTATTAGTTCAAGCATTGAAAGTAGTTTCGGACTCACTCAATTAGCCAGAATTGCACAATGGTTAACGCCTAATAGCATTCCGGGGCTTGATACGGTTGATTTGATTAAACAACAACTTATTCGTCCTTGGCCAAATGTGGATATTCCGCTTATCTCTCTTGAACAGCTAGAGACAGTATGGCAACAGTAGTTCCATTTAAGCAATGGCCGTGGCATCACTGGGCACAATTATACCCAAATGAAACGGCCATCATTTCAGGTGTTTCACCTATTACATGGCAACAACTAAGTTGTCATATTAATCACTTAGCTAGCAATTTTGCTAAACAAGGTGTTGGTACACAAAGCACTGTGTTGTTGCGTGGAAAAAATCACATCAATCTTGTTTTTGCACTGCTTGCTGTTTTTCAATGTGGTGCAAAGGTTTTACCCTTAAATCCACAGCTTCCAAAATCTTTACTTGATGAATTATTGCCTCACTTATGCATTGATTTTTATGCTGATTTGAGTGAAACGCCGTTAGATTTAAATGCAACATTGCTTGATCTTAGTGGTATTGAGCTAGATAACACGTCACGTCAATATAAAACTCAAACAGTAAATGATGTCCAATGGACGCCATCTCGTATGGCAACACTTATTTTGACATCAGGCTCATCAGGTTTACCTAAAGCCGCAGTACACACCTTTGATGCTCATCTTTGCAGTGCAATGGGTGTTTTATCATTAATGCCTTTGGAAAAAGGAGATAGTTGGTTACTTTCTTTGCCTCTATTTCATGTTTCAGGACAAGGTATACTTTGGCGCTGGTTATTACGTGGAGCAACGCTGGTGGTGCGTGAAATGCACCCATTTGTAGATGCTTTGCAAGGTTGTACCCATGCCTCTTTAGTTCCCACACAATTATGGCGTTTTTTACAAAATAGAGCGCAGCAAAATAATCAACAACCTATTACCCTAAAATCTGTTTTATTAGGGGGAGCAATGATCCCTATTGAGTTAACACAAGAAGCAGAACATTGGGGAATTCAATGCTGGTGTGGTTACGGCATGACAGAAATGGCATCGACCGTTTGTGCCAAGCGTGCGGATGGTAAAGCAGGAGTAGGGCTTCCACTAAAAGGCAAAAATATTAGGTTAGTGGATGATGAGCTTCAGATAATGTCTGACAGCGTCGCATTAGGATATTGGTTTGATGGTAAATTAAAACCGCTATCGCTTACGGCTGATGGTTGGTATTCAACGCGAGATAAAGGCTGTTTTAATGCCGAAGAGTGGTGTGTTTTAGGCCGTTTGGACAATCTTTTTTTCAGTGCTGGCGAAGGGATCCAACCAGAAGATATTGAAAAAATTATTAATACACATCCAAGTGTTAGCCAATCTTTTGTTGTCCCTATCGATGATGCTGAATTTGGGCAACGCCCAGTCGCAGTTGTTGATGCTGATATTGAAGCCATCAATCAATTACCACAATGGTATCACTCCCGATTAGCCGGATTTCAAAGACCGGTTGCTTGCCTTCAACTTCCTGAAAGTCTTAAAAATGGGGGAATTAAAATCTCCCGTAAACAAGTACAGCAATGGGTGAAAGGGCAATTGTTGAAGTGATATTAAAGAAAGGCGCCCGAAGGCGCCTTATTATTTTTGCCGAGTTGCTCACAGGGCTTCTTATTATAAGTTACTTAGCGTCTTTTTTTGCTAGCGCTTTTATTGCTTTTTCAACGCCCGCACCATATTCAGGGTGAACTTTCTTAAATAAGGCAATTTGACGTTTTTGTGTATCTTTACTTGCCTGTATTAATTCACCTGCAATACGAGCAAACATACGTTGATGCTCTTCATCACTCAGTAATTCATACAGCGCACGAGGTTGGCTGAAGTAATCTTCATCTTCACGATGATTCCAGTGATCTGCCGCACCTTCAATTGATAATGGTGGCTCTTTAAAATTAGGCTGTTCTTGGAACATACCACCATTATTTGGCTCATAAGTAATACCGCTACCACTATTACCATCAACACGCATTGCACCATCACGATGATAATTATGGAATGGGCATTGTGGCGCATTCACAGGGATTTGATGATGATTAACACCTAAACGATAACGGTGAGCATCACCATAAGAGAATAGGCGACCTTGTAACATCTTATCTGGAGAGAACCCAATACCCGGAACGATGTTTGCAGGGCTAAATGCCGCTTGCTCTACATCAGAGAAATAGTTTTCAGGGTTACGGTTTAGCTCGAAATAGCCCACATCAATTAATGGATAATCAGCATGAGGCCAAACTTTAGTTAAATCGAAAGGATTATAAGGGACTTTTGACGCTTCTTTTTCTGGCATGACTTGAATTTGTAAATTCCAGCGAGGGAAATCACCACGTTCAATAGCATCAAATAAATCACGTTGTGAGCTTTCTCTGTCTTGACCTACGAGAGTTTGTGCTTCGTCATCCATCAGGTTTTTAATGCCTTGTTGGCAACGGAAGTGGAATTTAACCCAAAAGCGCTCATTATCTTTATTAATAAAGCTATAAGTATGGCTACCAAAGCCGTGAATAAAACGATAGCTTTGTGGTAAACCACGGTCACTCATATCAATGGTTAATTGGTGCAGTGCTTCTGGCAAATGAGAGAAGAAATCCCATTTGTATGCCATATTACGGAGGTTAGTTTTAGGGTCACGTTTTACAACGTGGTTTAAGTCTGGGAACTTCAGAGCATCGCGAAGGTAGAAAACAGGGGTGTTATTACCCACCATATCCCAGTTACCTTCTTCAGTATAAAATTTTAACGCAAAGCCACGAATATCGCGTTCGGCGTCTGCGGCACCTCTTTCACCCGCAACGGTTGAAAAGCGAGCAAACATTTCTGTTTTTTTACCCACTTTAGAGAAAATTTTAGCGCGAGTATATTTCGTAATATCGTGAGTGACTTTAAATGTACCAAAAGCACCAGAGCCTTTTGCGTGCATACGTCTTTCTGGAATAACCTCACGATCAAAGTGAGCTAGCTTTTCTAAAAACCAGACATCTTGAAGTAACATTGGACCACGAGGGCCTGCTGTCATCGAGTTATTATTGTCTACAACAGGTGCACCTGACGCCGTTGTTAGCTTTTTCTTTTCCATCACATATCTCCAGTTTATGAAATAGTAAACGATCTAAAAAAAATAGCATGTGTGAATAAAACGAAGCGAACAGCCTTATATTTATTATGGTTAATATTGACTGTAATTCCACTTTAGCAATATTGAACTCATTAATAAAACCAATTAGACCAATAATATTGATAGCCGTAACTTATTTACATAGATTGAAAATTCTACAGATTATCTTTCAATTTTGAGCCAAGTTGTTTAATAAATTTGTTGTATAATTATAAGTTAGGACAATTATTTGCTGGAGTAATAAAAATGAAAAAATATTTATTGGTCGGTGCGATAAGTGCGCTGTTTGTGGCTGGAAATGCCAATGCAGTATCAATGAATATTCAAGCAGGGGAACATTATACAGATGTTCGCGCTGGTTTAGGTGATCCTAATGCGGGTCTTTCTTTTAATGGTAACTGGGCTCGTAGTGATCACGATGGCCAAGTAGGAAGCTTAGGTGCAAAATTTGCGTTACCTTTAGGACCTTTTTCAGCAAGTGTTGGTGGTAAAGCTCTCTATTTAGCACCCAAAAATGGTGATGATGGTGCTGCTTTAGCGGGTGGTGTGGGCCTTAACTGGAATGTTCTGCCTTCTTTAAGTGTGTATGGCGAAGCCTATGCATCTCCTGAAGGATTAACCTCTGGTAGTAAATCTTATTATGAAGCTGATGTAGGGGCTCAATTAACGGTATTTAAACCATTGCATGTTAATGCAGGTTATCGTGTGATTGAAATCGAAAACTCACATAATAGAAGCAATAATAAATTAGCTGATGGTTTCTATGTGGGTGCAGGTTTAAGCTTCTAACCTAGACGCTATATCTGAATCAAAAAAAGCAGGTGTCTAAAATTAGCACCTGCTTTTTTGTTATCTATAAGAAAGCGATATAAGAAAGCGATATAAGAAAGGGAGTTAGCCAACTTGAGGTAATAAACCAAAAGTAATAGCGATTTGAATACCTATAACTATCAGACCGCAAACAAACACAATACCTAATGCGCCTTTACCACCTTTAACTTTGTATTTATCAGCACCGTTTTGTTCTTGTCTAACTTTCCATACTAATAAAGCAGGTAGAAGCAATGCTAAAATTGACAGTGCGATAGCCGCATAAGCTAATGCTTGCACAAAGTTAGGGAAATAAAGCGCACAAACTAAAGGTGGAACAAAGGTTAATAAGCTTGATTGCGCACGCCCAGTTGCACGATTACTGCGCTTAAAGAGATCCGCAAGATAATCAAATAGACCTAATGCAACACCAAGGAACGAAGTCGCTAAAGCTAATGCCGCAAATAGGTTAACTGCAATATTCACACGAGGTGTAGCAACAACATCACGAATAGCGGTAAGTAAGCCATTTAACCCAGATTGTTGCGCCATAATTCCCATAAAAGTATTTGTTGGGATAGCACCTAATGTGGCAATTTGCCATAAGATATAAGCAACAAGCGGAATAGCACTACCAATAATAAAGATAATACGTAGCTTTTTAATATCACCATTCATGTAACTTACGATACTTGGCACACTACCGTGGAAACCAAATGAGGTAAAAATAACAGGAATAGCAGAAAGAATCAGCCCATATGCCACAGGCATTGAGGTTAAGTTTACTGACTCAACGTGAGGTAACATCACAATCAGCATAAATATGAGGAAGAAAACTTTTGCGGTAAACAATAGACGGTTAATCATATCAACCGATGTTGTACCAATTCCTACCACAGCTCCGCCAATCACTGTAAAGATAATAATACCTTGTGTGACAGAAAGCTCATGTCCAATCCAAGATGAAAGGGTGGCTGAAAGTAATTCACCCGCACCACTAATATAAGCGGTCGTTAACGCGTACATTAACAGCAACAGTGCGAGCCCAGTGATAACTTGACCACCTACACCGAGATAGCGTTTTGCGATAGAGCCAAGACCTGTATGAGGATCGTTGTATTGATAAACTTCCACCAGCAGTAATGCGGTATAGCTCATCAATAACCATAAGCCAACAAGCAATAGCATCATCGTGCTAAAGCCGATACCCACAGCAGCTAGTGGCATTGCCAGCATACCTGCCCCAATTGTTGTTCCTGCAACAATAAAAACACTGCCTATAGTGCGATTCTTCACAAGATCCTCTGTTCACTAGACTATTTTATTTACTTAAAAAGCAGAGTATAAGAATGGTAAATTTCTGTCAAATTTTAATTACGTATAGTGTAATGATTAGTTTACAAAAAAGATTTTATGAATAAAAAAACGCCAATCATAAATATGAATTGGCGCTTTAAGAGAAGGGCTTATAAGAGCGCTAATCGTCAAGCTCTACCATTCGTCTTATTTGATCACGATTAATCTGTTTAATCTGTCCGGTTTCTGAATCTTTGTAGGTAATTAACCCAGTTGCTTCATCTTCTTGGGGTTTATCTGTCGTTAAAATTGTTTCCCCATTTACTGTTTCTATTTTTTGTGGACTTGAACAGCCTGCAACAAGCAGAATTGATGTAGAAATAGCAATGACTGAGAAAATAGACTTTAATTTCATAATGCTTTTCCTTTTTTTATCGTGTTAACTTAACCTTAGTCAAAGTTGAACAAGAGTGTTAGAAAAAAGCTCAAATTAAGATAATTCAAATTATTCAGAGTAAATTTCTATTTCGATATCACTGATGGGATGGCAGCTACAAGGTAAAATTTCATCGGGTTGGATAAACGCTAAAGGTTCATTACGATAACAAACTTTGCCTTTCACTAGGCGTAGACGACAAGAGCCACAATAGCCTTCACGACATTGGTATTCGACTTGGACTTTTCCATGTTCTAATGCATCAAGCAAAGAAGGATGGGTGTCAGTATGAAATTCTAAAGGTTTTGAAAGACCCTGCTGATGCAGGGTCACTTTATGAGATGCCATAACGTATCGGTGTTATTTCTCAGTATTACAGTTCAAAGTTACTTAAATCATCAGTATCAACTTGTGAATCGATTTGACCCACTAAGTAAGAACTGACTTCAACTTCTTGAGGCGCAACTTGAACGTTGTCAGACACTAACCATGCATTGATCCATGGAATAGGGTTAGAACGCGCTTTAAATGGTAATTTAAGACCCACTGCTTGCATGCGAATGTTGGTAATATATTCAACATATTGGCAAAGGATATCTTTATTTAAACCAATCATAGAGCCTTCAGAGAATAGGTATTCAGCCCACTCTTTTTCTTGCTCTGCGGCTTCAACGAACAGGTCATAACACTCTTGCTCACATTCTGCTGCGATTTCTGCCATTTCAGGATCATCTTGACCTGAACGCAGTAAATTCAGCATGTGCTGTGTACCTGTTAAGTGTAGCGCTTCGTCACGAGCAATTAGTCGAATGATCTTCGCGTTACCTTCCATCAGTTCACGTTCAGCAAAGGCAAATGAACAGGCAAAGCTAACATAGAAACGGATTGCTTCTAGTGCGTTGACGCTCATTAAGCACAGATAAAGCTGTTTCTTTAATTTGCGTAACGTGACATGAACCGTTTTACCTTTAACTTGATGGTCGCCTTCGCCATACATGTGATAAAGATTTGTTAGTTTGATTAACTCGTCATAATAAGAAGAAATATCACGCGCGCGTTTTAAAATTTCTTCATTTTCAACGATATCATCAAACACAACTGACGGATCGTTAACAATATTACGAATAATATGAGTATAAGAGCGAGAGTGGATGGTTTCAGAGAATGACCATGTTTCAACCCATGTCTCTAACTCTGGGATCGAGATTAAAGGTAAAAATGCCACGTTAGGGCTTCTTCCTTGAATCGAATCCAACAGTGTTTGATATTTTAAATTACTAATAAAAATATGTTTTTCATGATCAGGTAAAGCATTGTAGTCAATGCGGTCACGAGAAACATCCACTTCTTCTGGACGCCAGAAGAAGGAGAGTTGTTTTTCAATTAGCTTTTCAAAAATAGGATATTTTTGCTGATCATAACGCGCTACGTTAACAGGTTGCCCAAAAAACATGGGCTCCTGAAGTTGATCATTTTTAACTTGTGAAAAAGTAGTATAAGACATAGCTTCCTCAATTAAATTTTACACGCGCCGCCTTCACAATCTGAATCTTCCGTCTCAACGACTTCTTCCAGATCACCCTGTACATCATCAGCACCATCACGGGTATTGTGATAATAAAGTGTTTTCACACCGTATTTGTAAGCGAGCAGCAAATCTTTCAGCAGTTGGTTCATTGGAACCTTACCGCTAGGGAAACGAGTAGGATCGTAGTTAGTGTTCGCTGAAATTGCTTGGTCAACGAATTTCTGCATGATGCCCACTAACTGCAAGTAACCTTCAATACTTGGCATTTGCCACAGTAATTCATAAGCGCCTTTCAAACGCTCATACTCAGGAACCACTTGACGTAAAATACCGTCTTTAGAGGCTTTAATACTGATATAACCACGCGGTGGTTCGATACCATTTGTTGCATTCGAAATCTGTGAAGATGTTTCTGATGGCATCAGTGCAGACAGTGTTGAGTTACGTAAACCGTGCTCTTTAATGTCTTTGCGTAAACTTTCCCAATCGTAATGCAGAGGTTCTTTTGTCAGTACATCCAATGATTTTTTATAGGTATCAATAGGTAAAATACCGTCAGCGTAAGTGGTTTCATTAAACCATGGGCATGCGCCTTGTTCTTTCGCTAATTCATTAGATGCTTTTAATAAATAGTATTGAATTGCTTCAAATGCACGATGAGTTAAGTTATTTGCACTACCATCAGAGTAGCGAACACCGTGTTTTGCTAAATAATAAGCAAAGTTAATAACACCAATACCTAAGGTACGACGACCCATTGCACCTTGTTTGGCAGCTAAGATTGGGTAATCTTGGTAATCTAACAGCGCGTCTAATGAACGAACGGCTAAACGAGCAAGTTCTTCTAAATCATCAAGATTTTCAATTGCGCCTAAGTTAAATGCAGATAACGTACACAGTGCAATTTCACCATTAGGATCTTTAATATCATTTAATGGTTTAGTTGGCAGTGCAATTTCTAAGCATAAATTTGATTGGCGAATTGGGGCAACAGCCGGATCAAATGGGCTATGTGTATTACAATGGTCAACGTTCTGAATGTAAATACGGCCAGTTGATGCACGTTCTTGCATCATTAATGAGAATAACTCAACCGCTTTAACTTGTTTTTGGCGGATGCTTTTATCTTTCTCATATTGCACGTATAAACGTTCAAATTCATCTTGATCAGCAAAGAATGCATCATATAAACCCGGGACGTCAGAAGGGCTGAATAAAGTAATATCCTGACCTTTGATTAAACGTTCATACATTAATTTGTTTAACTGAACGCCGTAATCTAAATGACGAACACGGTTATCATCAACACCACGGTTGTTTTTCAGTACCAGCAGGCTTTCAACTTCTAAATGCCATAATGGATAGAATAAAGTTGCCGCACCACCACGAACACCACCTTGCGAGCAAGATTTTACCGCAGTTTGGAAGTGTTTATAGAAAGGGATACAACCTGTGTGGAATGCTTCACCATTACGAATAGCACTACCTAATGCACGAATACGACCTGCATTAATACCAATACCTGCACGCTGAGAAACATATTTCACAATGGCACTTGATGTTGCATTGATAGAATCAAGGCTGTCGTCACACTCAATTAATACACAAGAGCTAAATTGACGAGTTGGTGTTCTTACACCCGCCATGATTGGCGTTGGTAATGAGATTTTAAAGGTTGAAACCGCATTATAAAAACGTTCGATATAGTCCATACGTGTTGCTTGTGGATAACGAGAGAACAAGCAAGCCGCAACTAAAACATATAAGAACTGTGCGCTTTCATAAATTTCACCTGTAATACGGTTTTGAACGAAGTATTTACCTTCTAATTGTTTAACCGCAGCGTAGGAGAAGTTCATATCACGTTGATGAACAATAAAGTTATTCATCTGTTCGAACTCTTCTTGTGTGTAATCTTCAAGAAGATGGCGATCATATTTGCCTAAATCGACTAATTTTTTAACGTGATCATACAGTGTTGGTGGCTCAAATTGGCCATACGCTTTTTTACGTAAATTAAATACGGCAAGACGGGCAGCGAGATACTGATAATCAGGCGTTTCACCAGAGATTAAGTCTGCAGCAGCTTTTACCAGCGTTTCATGGATATCAGCAGTTTTGATACCATCATAAAACTGAATCTGAGAACGTAATTCAACTTGAGATACAGAGACATTTTCTAGACCTTCAGCGGCCCAGGCGATAACACGGTGAATTTTGTCTAAGTCAATGCGTTCTTTATGACCATCACGTTTTGTGACGAGCAGGCTGTGATTCATGAGCGATGCACCTTTCTTGCATTAGTGTTACCTGAAATTTTATACCGCAAAAAAACGCTCCCGATGACAATCTGTGTCAAGGAGTCTTGTGGTGTGAAATTTAAGGAAACACAATATATAGGGGTTGGTTCAAATGGTGATAACAAGATAAAGGTAATTGAGAGATTGATCAAGTGTACAAATCTGATTGTTTCTGTGGATAAATAGGGGATAAATTTTTTAACAACTGCCTGTACCCTGCATAAATACAGGCAGTAAGAAACACAAATTCAAGTGACAACGATGTAAAGTCAATTTTAAAAAATGTGATCGTTTGATGTTTTATTAAACCAAATCAAACTTTCAGTTTCACGAATTCGAGTTATGTGTCGATTGTGTGTGCACCATATAATTCACATCGACATTTGGCGCTAATCGGAATTTGTCAGTGATCGGGTTATAATGTAAACCAATCATATTTTTGCTACGCAAATCGGTTTCATCGACCCAACTCAGTAATTCTGACGGGCGAATAAACTTATTAGCATCATGTGTGCCCTTAGGCACCATATTCAGAATATACTCCGCCCCTACCACCAGCATCAGCCACGCTTTTTTATTACGATTGATGGTTGAGAAGAAAACATGTCCACCGGGTTTTACCAATTTGGCACAGGCTCTTACAACAGAAGAAGGGTCAGGAACGTGCTCTAACATCTCCATACAGGTAACGACGTCGTAAGTTTGTGGGTTTTCATTCGCGTGGTTTTCAACAGTATCTTGAATGTAAGTGACAGGAATACCTGATTCCAGCGAATGCAAACGAGCAACTTGTAATGGCTCTGCACCCATATCAAGACCAGTTACTTCAGCTCCAGCACATGCCATACTTTCAGACAAAATACCGCCACCGCAACCAACATCTAGGACTTTTTTCCCAAATAGGCCGTCTGCGCGTTCTTGAATATAGTTGAGTCTTAATGGGTTGATGCGGTGCAATGGCTTAAATTCACCTTCAAGATCCCACCACCGTGATGCGACGCTTTCAAACTTGTCGATTTCATGCTGATCCACGTTAGCATGTAAAGAGGTTGTTTTATCATTCATCAGAAAGTATTACTCCTATTTTCATATTGCCATGATTCTACCAACGTTAGACGGTGAAATCGAAGAGAATAGCGAAAGGATCATTAATTTAGTTGTTTCCTTTTTCCAAAAATTGGCGATTTGTGGTATAGTTCTAAACCTTTGAATCCGTAGTATGAGGGACAGTGGCTCCATGAGCGACATTGCCAGAGAAATCACACCAGTTAATATCGAAGAAGAGCTGAAAAGCTCATATTTGGATTATGCGATGTCTGTTATTGTAGGACGCGCATTACCCGATGTTCGAGACGGACTGAAGCCAGTACACCGCCGAGTGCTTTTCGCGATGAATGTACTAGGAAACGATTGGAATAAACCTTATAAAAAATCAGCCCGTGTTGTTGGGGATGTTATCGGTAAATATCACCCGCACGGTGACAGTGCTGTTTATGAAACGATTGTTCGTTTAGCACAGCCTTTTTCTATGCGTTACATGTTGGTTGACGGGCAGGGTAACTTCGGGTCAGTTGATGGTGACTCGGCGGCTGCAATGCGTTATACCGAAGTTCGTATGGCGAAAATCGCCCATGAACTGCTGGCGGATTTGGAAAAAGAAACGGTTGATTTTGTTCCTAACTATGATGGAACAGAACATATTCCGGCAGTAATGCCAACCCGTATTCCAAACTTGTTAGTCAATGGTTCTTCAGGGATTGCGGTAGGGATGGCAACAAACATTCCTCCACATAACCTAGGCGAAGTTATCGACGGCTGTCTTGCTTATGTTGATAACGAAGACATCACGATTGAAGAGTTGATGGAACATATTACGGGGCCTGATTTCCCGACTGCCGCTATTATTAATGGTCGCAGAGGAATTTTAGATGCCTACCGTACTGGTCGCGGAAAAATTTATATCCGTGCTCAGGCTGATATCGAAACTGATGAGAAAACAGGCCGCGAAACTATTATCGTGACAGAAATTCCTTATCAGGTGAATAAAGCTCGTTTAATTGAAAAAATTGCAGAGCTTGTTAAAGATAAGCGTATTGAAGGTATTAGCGGATTACGTGACGAGTCTGATAAAGACGGTATGCGTATTGTCGTTGAAATCAAACGTGATGCTGTGGGTGAAGTGGTATTAAATCACTTATTCTCACAAACACAAATGCAGGTTTCTTTCGGTATTAATATGGTTGCGCTTCACCAAGGCCAGCCAAAATTATTAAATCTAAAAGAAATTATCTCTGCCTTTATTCGTCACCGTCGTGAAGTTGTTACTCGTCGTACTATTTACGAATTACGCAAAGCGCGTGACCGTGCTCATATCTTAGAAGCACTGGCTGTTGCATTGGCGAACATCGACCCAGTTATTGAAATGATCCGTCAAGCACCAAATCCAGCAGAAGCAAAAGCAGCATTAATTGCACAGCCTTGGGATTTAGGTAGCGTTTCTACCATGTTAGAGCGTGCTGGCGACAGCAACGTTGCTCGTCCTGAATGGTTAGAGCCACAATATGGCGTGCATGACGGTAAATACTATCTAACAGAGCAACAAGCTCAAGCTATTTTGGATCTGCGTTTGCAGAAACTGACCGGCCTTGAACATGAAAAACTGTTAGATGAATATCGTGAGTTATTACTCCAAATTGCTGAGTTATTACATATCTTAAGAAGCCCAGAACGTTTGATGGAAGTTATTCGTGAAGAGCTAAATGCGATTAAAGATCAATATAACGATCCTCGTCGCACCGAGATCACTGAAAACACGGCTGATATTAATATTGAAGACTTGATCAATGAAGAAAATGTTGTTGTGACACTTTCTCACCAAGGTTACGTTAAATATCAACCACTTACTGATTACGAAGCACAGCGTCGTGGCGGTAAAGGTAAATCAGCAGCAAGAATTAAAGAAGAAGACTTTATCGATCGTCTATTGGTGGCTAACACCCATGACACGATTTTATGCTTCTCAAGCCGTGGTCGTCTCTACTGGATGAAGGTTTACCAGTTACCAGAGGCAAGTCGCGGTGCTCGTGGTCGTCCAATTATCAACTTACTACCTCTTGAGCAAAATGAACGTATTACCGCTATTTTGCCAGTAAGAGAGTATGAAGAAGGTAAGTTTGTCTTTATGGCAACGGCAAGCGGAACTGTGAAGAAAACACCTCTGCAAGATTTCAGCCGTCCTCGTAGTGCAGGTATCATTGCCGTTAACTTAAATGAAGGCGATGAATTAATCGGTGTTGATTTAACCGATAGCACAAACGAAGTTATGTTGTTCTCTGCTGAAGGCAAAGTGGTTCGCTTTGCGGAAGATTGTGTTCGTCCAATGGGTCGTACTGCGACAGGTGTTCGTGGTATGAAACTGAGCGATGACGATAAAGTGGTTTCACTTATCATCCCTCGCGGTGAAGGTGATATCTTAACCGTAACTGAAAATGGTTATGGTAAACGTACTGCTCAAAGCGAATACCCAACGAAGAATCGTGCAACACAAGGCGTTATCTCTATTAAAGTGAGTGAGCGTAACGGTAAAGTTGTTGGTGCAATTCAAGTTGAAGAAACTGACCAGATTATGATGATCACCAATGCGGGTACATTAGTTCGTACACGTGTTTCTGAAGTCAGCATTGTTGGACGTAATACACAAGGTGTTACCTTAATTCGTACAACAGAAGATGAATTGGTTGTTGGCTTGCAACGTGTTGAAGATGAAGACGATGCATTAGATGACGACGAAGTTAATGAGGTTATTAGCGAAACGCCATCAGAAGCACCTGATTCAGATTTAGCAGATGATGCGGACGAAGAATAATATTTATCATTATTGTGATGTATAAATAAAAGAAAGCAGGCATAATTGCCTGCTTTTTTTATGTGGTAGGATCAGTTTATCATCAGAAATAATTATCCTGATGATAAAGATCATATCATTCAGACATTCAGTAACTTCTGCTAGAATAGAATAAGTTTCTTGTGCGGTAGGAATATTGATTAGGGTGGTTGTTTGAGATATCTCTCGTCCTTTAAAACATCGTTAAAAATTTCCCGCTACCTTTTTCGCATATTAGGTATCATGTTGTGGGCGATGGGTGCATTGCTAACCATGTTTTACCTCATCAATATCTTCAATGATACTAAGTCTGATATTCGGCAGGAGTATAGTAATAACTATACTAATCTCCTTGGTTTCTTTAGGCAAACCTCCGGCACCATCCGCGATTTACAATACCTCGCAGAACGTCACCAAGAACAAATTAATTTAAACCCGAGCATGAAAAACTCATTATTTTATGAAGGACCATTCTCACTTCATAAACTTAATGACACCGCAGATTGTGAATTATTTAAGGGGCAAACAAACAACTATTTCCGCTCCTTTAACAGCATCTTATATTATTGGAAAGATAACACTCCGGCATTACAAGGGATAAACCAAGTCTTTATGGTTGGCTCCCATAGCATGTGTATGATTAACTTCCCTTTGCGCGCATCCCCTGTTGATACTGAAATGTTGAAAAAAATGGTTTACGAAAATACACGTAACTATGTTAATCAACGCGCACAAGGTAAAGAAGTTAACCAATATTGGATAGTGCCAGATGCAAAAGGGGATAGTGGCATTTTATATGTTATGTCGCCAGTTTATGCCTCAGGTAAATTCATTGGTCTGATTGGTATTGAAAGAGCTATTCGTCTTGAATATTTTTCTCCTGCCAAAGATAGGGTGATTTCAATTCACCTTCTTAACAGTAGGAACACTACTGTTTTAAGCTATCCAGCAGAAAATAACTATCATGCAGTTAAACAGGTTCCTGATGTCAGTGCTCCTTATTTTGGTTTTGATGAAGACTTTAGTGATTTAGTTGCTAAGCGTAAATTATTACCTTCATCTTTTAGTGTGGTGTATTCATTACCACTCAAACAAATTTTAAATGAATTTAAATTCACGATTTTTAATGCGCTGATCTTAAATATTATTTCAGCCATTATGATTTTTATTTTCGTCTGGATCTTTGAGAGAAAAATATTCTCTCCAGCCGAAAATAATGCCTCTCGTCTAGAAGAGCACGAACAGTTTAACCATAAGATTGTGGCATCAGCGCCAGTCGGGATCAGTATTCTTAGAATACGTGATGGCATGATCATCTTAAGTAACGAGCTAGCACACAACTATTTTCGTTTGCTTAGCCATAGCGATAAACAAAATATCCTTTCTATTATTGCTGAGAAAAGTAGCAATATGGTCGATGTAGTGACCAACAATCGTAATCATCTGCAAATAAGCTTTGTTAACTCACGTTATCAAAATGAAGATGTGGCTATCTGTGTTTTAGTGGATATTAGCGCGCGAGTTAAAATGGAGCGCTCACTACAAAATATGGCGACAGCTGCGGAGCAAGCTAACCAAGCTAAATCGATGTTTTTGGCAACGGTCAGCCACGAATTACGAACACCACTTTATGGCATTATTGGTAATCTAGAATTATTGCAGTCGCTTACACAAAATGATGATACTTCTCGATTACTAAAGACGATGGATAACTCCTCATCGTTATTGCTAAAAATTATTAGCGATATCCTCGATTTCTCGAAAATTGAATCTAAACAGTTAAAAATTGATATTAAGCCATTTAATTGTCGCCAAGTGCTCTCTTTTGTTATTTCTAACTATTTACCTTTGATTGCGAAAAAAGACTTGGCTATTTACTGTTTTATCGAACCTGACGTACCAAAAATTGTAAATAGTGATCCTGTTCGCGTACAACAAGTTATCTCTAATTTATTGAATAACAGTATTAAATTTACCACGACGGGATGTATTACCTTACATCTTTATAAAGATGATTATTATCTCTATTTTGATATTCACGATACAGGGCGAGGCATTAGCGATAAAGCATTACATGAGCTGTTTGAACCATTCTTCCAAGTATCTCAAAATACAGAAAGTGCATCAGAGGGAACAGGATTAGGTTTGGCTATTTGTGAAAAACTGATCAACTTAATGGATGGGGATATCAGTGTTGTTTCCCAAGAAAATATTGGTAGCCGCTTTACGGTTCGTATACCTCTTTATGGTGCCTTAGAAGGAATAGAGTCGTCTTCTAAACTGAATATTTATAAAGAAAGTAATGTTCGTTGCTTTATAGATATTAAAAATCTTTATTTGGAAGGTTTTATTGGTCGATACCTTCGTTATTTCGGTTTGAGCTGTGAATTACTTACTGAAGAAGTGGTGATATCTTCAAACGATTTTATTATTACGGACTACGATCTACCAAGAAAAGATAACTGCCAATTTATTAGGATCAATGAGCATTACTTTGAGCCATCGAAGAAAATAGCTGAAAATGTATGGGTATGCAGTACTTACAAACTAAATGAATTAACAAAAATAATACTGCAATTACCACAAAACAAAGTTGAAGCTAATTGCGTAGAGATGGTGGAGCAAGCTACAGATTGTAGCTTACAAACCTTAACGGTTCTTATTGTCGATGATCATCCAATAAACCGCTTATTGTTGACCGATCAACTGAAAAAAATCGGTTTTAATACAGCAACAGCAGAAGATGGCTGTGATGCATTAACGTATTTAGCTAAGAATCATGTTGATATCGTGCTGACGGATGTCAATATGCCGAATATGAATGGCTATCAGTTGGCAACACATATAAGAGAAATGGGTAGTGATATGCCTGTTATAGGTGTGACAGCGAATGCGATTGCCGAAGAGAAGCAACGTTGTATTGATGCTGGAATGAATGATTGTGTATCTAAACCTGTTTCACTTTCTATTTTAAGAGAAGTGTTGGTGAAGTATATTCCTAAAGAATAATTCTAGATCGCGAACGATAAAACGAGTAAATAAAGACTAATTTATTAGTCTTTATTTATTTTTAAGCTCAAACAAGGCGAAAAATGATGTATTTAAAAAGCATTTTGATAGAGAAGAGAAAACAAAACAGAATCATAACAAGTTAAGTTGATTAAAAAGCAGGGTAAGAAAGCCTCTACAACGGTCTGTAAGCCTGGAAATAAATAAAGGTATGAAGAAATAGAAGAATAATTTATACAGCTTATAGGAGTTTGTGAACAAGGAGGATATTACAAGGAAAGAGAAAGATAAACCCAAGGAGAATGAGGAATAAAGAGTAAAAACTAAAAAGCAGAGAAGCTCCCACAAAGGGTTGAGCTTCCTGATTTTATCGGTGCGACTAAGGTAACTACGGTAAAATTAATCTGGGCCGTTAATTTCCTTATCAATAGTCACTGATGACAAGTAATTAAGTAATGCGATATCGTTATCGACACCTAATTTCATCATGGCTGATTTTTTCTGGCTACTAATCGTTTTAATACTGCGATTAAGTTTCTTCGCAATTTCAGTCACAAGGAAGCCTTCAGCAAATAATCTCAGCACTTCACTTTCTTTTGGTGATAAGCGTTTATCGCCATAGCCATTCGCATTGACTTTTTCAAGTAGCTTAGCAACGCTTTCAGGCATAAATTTCTTGCCTTTTTGTAGCGCCGCCAATGCTTTTGGCAGATCAGTCGGAGCACCTTGTTTAAGCACAATACCTTCAATTTCAAGATCAAGGACTGCGCTCAAAATAGCTGGGTTGTTATTCATGGTAAGTACAATAATCGACAAATTAGGATAATGTCTTTTTATGTACTTAATGAGTGTAATACCATCACCATACTTATCGCCAGGCATGGACAAGTCAGTAATTAACGCATCCACATTTAACTTAGGTAAGTTATTGATAAGTGAAGTTGAATCTTCAAATTCACCTACAACATTGACCCATTCAATTTGTTCTAAAGATTTACGGATACCGAATAAAACGATTGGGTGATCATCGGCAATAATAATATTAAGGTTATTCATGTTTAATTGTTACCTTGCTGCAGCAACTGTTGAATCCATTTATCCAGTTGAGTGATACGTTCTTTGATCTCTAATTCATTATGATTTTTTATGTCATGCTCTAAATATTCACAGCTTTCTCTGAGATATTCTAAATCTAACATGGCAAAAACCCCTTTTAGACGATGAGCTGTCTGGGCTAGAGAATGAAAGTCTTTATTTGTTGCTTCTAAGTGTAGTTTTTCAACATCAATAGGAACAGTACTGATAAATAGTTCCTTATAATCACTACCATTCAACGTCTTCCTATAATTATTAAGAATTACTTCGTATTTATCAAGGTTATTATTTTCATCCCAAATACTCTCTTTAGTTGTATCTAGGGGAAATGACTCATTTTCTTCAATTAAATAAGTAATAGCCTCTATTAAAGGATCACCGAAGTTATAGTTACACTTTATTAAATCTTTTGATATTTTTTCAAATCCAACAATAGAGCTCATTAATAATATTGTTGGCGATTCAGGATTATCATTCGGCGTATCCCTAAGTATGATATCGTATTCAGGATAAAGATTCTCTCTATTTTTATCAAAGTATGTAGCGCCATATTTATCAAGCTGTTGGCAGATGATTTTTTCTATTTCAGGGTTTTTTATGGCGAGTTTTGCGTTTATTCCCTCTAATAATACGTTAAAAGTTCGTTCTTCCGTATCTATATGCTGGTATGGGAGTACAATTCGGAAATGAGAACCAATACTTTCTTGGCTCTTAATCGTTAATTCTCCCTGTATTTTATTACATAACAAATGACACAAATAAAAAATGATACCTGAATTAGAATAATATTTGTCTCCCATTGCTTGGCCTAAGAATGGGTATTTTATATTAGCAATGTCTTGGGGTGTAAGCCCACTTCCACTGTCAATAATATCAATAAGTATTTCTTCTTTATCTTTATTTTGAGCTAAATTTAGATTAACGGTTATCTTTCCATAATTAGTCGTACTAATGGCATAATTAATCAATGATAAAATAATCTTACTTAAAGCTGGCCCATCGTTAATTAAAAGTAAGCCAGGTCTTATATTATTGTGGAAATAAAGTGTTAGGCCTTTTCTTATCATAAAAGGTGATGCCGTTATCAGAATAGATTCAACTAATGTTGAGAGTTCAAATTCATCCTTATGAATTTTCCATTCTTGATTTTCTAACTTATTAATTAATGTAATGTTTTCTATCCACTCAGAAATGTAATTTGTTTTCTCTAATAATAAGCTAAGTAATTGCTGGTGGGTATCTTCGGGTAATAACTCTTTGAATTGATAAACCATCTCATTTATATCTTTGATGGGACGCATCAATTCTAATGACATATTAGATAAAATCTTGCGTCGTGCGATAGTGTTTTTCTCATATTCTTGCTGTGCAAGTTGTAATTTTTTATTGATTAGTGCTTCATTATCTTTATTCAGAAATATGAATAATGATGTATTGTCAATATTGTTGTTATTACTGGTTCTTATTTCATAAATTTCGTTGTTGATAGCCGTTTGGATTAAGCCATTGTGCTCAACTGCCATTTGGCGGATCTTAGATAAATCGATATGAGGCAGCAATTTTTCCGCATGACTATTACTAATAATCTTATGGTTAGAGGAAAAATTATAGACTAATAATCCTATCGGAAGGTTCGAAATGATGTCGTTTGTCATCTCTTCTTTGATCCGTAGATTACGAGTCATAGAGATATAAGGGAAAACGTACTTATTACGAATATAGATATGGCCAAAAACGGAGATAGAAATAAATACCAGCAGGCTGATTAATAACCAAATATTTTTGTAGGCAATCTCTTTTATAATCGATTTCAACGGATATTCATAAGAGAGTGAATAGGGGATACCTGCAATCGGCTGAGAAAAGATCAGTGAAGAGCCATCAGTTGATACTTCAATGCTATTTTTGTCGTAAATAGATTGCTGACCTGTTGGAAGTAGCCTTAAGTAGTGTGGAGACAATTCTGAAGGTAAGAAATTATTGATAGGTAAATCAAACGCCACTACGCTAGTTAACTGACCTGGTACATTAAACATAATACGATAAGTGTAGTAATAGATGTTTTCTGTAGACATCTTTCTAATAGGAGAAAGACTCTCTTTTTCATCTAATGCCGTTGATTGCATCAATAACTCAGACCGTTTATTTTCAGCCGTTAATGTTAAATAGCTTTCTTTGTAACGGATTTCTGGTTTTAGCACAGAATGAGTCGTAATTAAGATAAGATCATTCCCTTTACCATTTAGATAATAAAGTGAACTGTAATCATTACGTACTCCCCAAAGAATTTCGAGTGAATTTGCAAATCGTTGTGCTAGCTGAAAGGTTTGTTCATTGGGTTTGCCGAATATAATGGAATCGACAGTTTGATCTCGCCCTTCAAGCCAAAACACATCAGAACGTAATTTTATTGGATTAAGTGGCAATACAGGGAACGTTGAGGTATCGGTTATTTTATTTGATAGCTGAAAAAGCTGATTAGAGTGGTAACGGTAATCTTCAACCTGTCGAGCAAATTTGAGAGTCGTATTGTTGATAGCATTTTTTTTGCTATCCAGCCAAGTGTCAAAATAACTGTAAGCGTATAGAAAAAGCGATATGACCATAAAAAGAAGAAATAGGGCATATAGACGAGTTAGTGTATTTGGCTTGAGTTGGTTCAATGTACGCATTCAGTTTGCGAGCCTTTAAGAGACAATGTAATTAAAAATAGAAAATTGAATAAACAATCACCATTATTCAGTCATTATATTAACAGGTTATCACTTTAAAAGGGATATTCGGATGAACTTTGAGCAAACAAACAAAAAAATCCAATTTTTTTACAATCGGAGCTAGACAGCGGGGTCAGAGATAGGCATAATTCCGCGCTATGGAAGGATGGCCGAGTGGCTGAAGGCAGCGGTCTTGAAAACCGCCGATGGGAAACCATCCTAGAGTTCGAATCTCTATCCTTCCGCCAGAATTAGCCGGCTTAGCTCAGTTGGTAGAGCAACTGACTTGTAATCAGTAGGTCACCAGTTCGACTCCGGTAGCCGGCACCATATAAGAACCCGTTATCTCGTAAGAGATAGCGGGTTTTTTCTTATCTATAATTCTATTTTTCATTTTCCCTCTTATTTATTTTTATTTAATTCCTTTTGGATTACTTCGTTTATTTCTCGATATCACTATGGTTTTTTATCTCTAGTTATCAAAAATTAATCAATATATTAGTGGGTTAGCATTTTTTAAGCAGAAAGCGCTTGAAGATTGAGCAAACAGATAAAAAGTCATTTTTTTTACAATCAGGACTAGACAGCGGGGTCAGAGATAGGCATAATTCCGCGCTATGGAAGGATGGCCGAGTGGCTGAAGGCAGCGGTCTTGAAAACCGCCGATGGGAAACCATCCTAGAGTTCGAATCTCTATCCTTCCGCCAGAATTAGCCGGCTTAGCTCAGTTGGTAGAGCAACTGACTTGTAATCAGTAGGTCACCAGTTCGACTCCGGTAGCCGGCACCATATAAGAACCCGTTATCTCGCAAGAGATAGCGGGTTTTTTCTTGGGTAAATTTTATGGGTGTAAATTAAAAAAACACCACATAAAAGAGAGTAGTGTTTTCGTGTATTACATGATTATCGAGCTATCACGATCACCAACCCATGACGGACCAATTAAATACTCGCCCCAAAATTTTCACTTCTTCTAATGTAGAACGCTCATCTGGGTAATCAATAGTATTATAGCTACGAATGATAATGGTGTTATTGGGAAGTCGATGTAAAATTTTGACTCTCAAAAGATCACCTTGTTGAATCGCATAAATACCGCCATCAACAATTTTTGTATGTCCTGTACTGATAGTGACAATTGATCCGTCAGGAATAACAGGGGACATACTGTCACCATGAACTTTAAAAGCAACGGCATCACTAGGTTGAACGCCATAGCGATTAAATGTAGAACGAGAGAATCTCAATAATTCCACCTTCTGATTATCAGTGGTACAACTACCGAAACCGGCAGCTAATTCAATAGTAGTATAGAAGGGGATCTCGACTTCATCTCGTTCTATTGGTGTATTATTATCCCAATCATCAACGGGTGTCATCTCATTGACCGAAACACCATCGTTTCTTTTTGCTCCCCGTCCATATTCTAACCATTCTGCTCGAATATCGAGCCATTGACTTAATGCTAAGATATTTGTTGGATCGGGAATTGACTCACTGTTTAGCCATTTCCACACTGCTGGAGCACTGACTTTTATACCTTGTTCAGCGAGTGCATCTGTAATTCTTTTACCTAACCCACGTCCTGCGATCCCTGAATCTAAACAAGCTTCTTGAAGCCTTTTTGTGAACTCCGTTTTATTATCATTTTTAACCATTGGTTAATTTCCTTTGCTACTTGACGTTACTTTGGTTAAAATATAACATTAACTATTAGTTAATAAAAGTATGAAAAGTACAAAAAAGTAACTAAATAAACCAATGCAAGAGTGGTAAGTAAAAATCACGTTGAGATAACGCCGTAAAATGCGGGTGATTTAGATGCATAAATGCCATGCCTTGTCGTGGTACATGGATGACCAATTAGTAGTAGTGATAGGAAATCAAAAGGAGCATTAAATGAGACTAGCAGACTTACCTAAATATTTTTCACCCAAAAGCATTGTATTGAGTGATGTAAGAACTGTTAAAGCAGTAGATTCGCTTTCAGTAACCGATGTAATGACATCAATTAGCCTAGTAACGCGAAAAGGACGCATGGGAATAGAATTGTTTTTAGCTAAACATAATATTAGTAACCCAAGCGAAGCGATAGAAAGCCTTTACCAATATGCATTAACCCAAGCTTATCAATATAAAGCGATTGATAAATTAACTGAAAACGATAAAGCCAAAGTTTTACATATTATTGCTAATTATGCTTTTCAAGATTACGCAAGAAGTGCCGCAAGTAAGAAAGCGTGCCCTGATTGCAGTAATGGGTTTATTGAGGTTGAAGTTTTTACCACTAAAAGCTACACCTCAAAATCGGTTAAAGGGCTTGAGCAAAACTTTAAAGATGGGCTGAAAGTTAAACCAATAAATAAGACTTCTTATCGTGAAGTGAGAGAGACAACTCGTGTTGTTTGCCCTACATGTAAGGGGAAAGCCGAAATTCGTTTAGCATGTCGTTGTCATGGGCGTGGTCAAATTTTAGATAAAAAAGAGAGCGAAAAGCAGGGAATGCCTGTTTTCAAACCTTGCAATCAATGTTCAGGACGCGGGTATCCTCGTTTAAAATTCAGCGAAGTATTAGAACAAGTACAAACGGTAGTGGGTGTTTCTAAAACTGTTGCGTACAGTAACTATAAGCCGTTATTTGAACATTTAGTTGAAGAATGCTTTAAAGAAGAGTCTCTGTCAGAAAAAATTCTTCAAGAAGTGACTGTTAATTAATAATTTTCTATGTTTATTTGTTTTTGTAGAAATTAGTTATTGACCTTCAGGAAAAAAAAGCATACTATCTCCCCACAATGAGAGATTTGTATCTAAAGACCTCACAACAGAATATAAATAGCCTCACTTCGGTGGGGCTTTTTTGTATCTCGATTTTCTTAACAAAGATAATTAACGATATCTGTTAAATTTTATTTTTAATTGAAGACCACAATGTGGTCTTTTTTTATATCCGCCATTTATCTAATTAGATAAATAAAACACAAACATACTCATGTTAAAACAGTGCTTAAATTTAAGTGCTGTGGATGAGTATATTATTTATTACAGTTCCTCCTATTGGAGGTAAGCCATGAGAAACAATGAAAGAAAATCCAGATCTATGGGAACAGATATTTATCGTTCTTTCTTCAATGAAAGAGCAAGGAATATCAGCCTCTCTAGCTGGAGGAATGGCTATTCTTCGAGGTTTATATAACGGCGGGGGATGGAAAAAAACCTCTATAGATGGGCTGATGTGTGCAATGTTTGCTTGGTTTATTAAAGATATTCTAATTTTATTTAATATTAATCATGAGTTTGCTTACTTAGCCAGTGTGTTTATCGGTTATGTCGGAGTAGATTCCGTGAGTAAACTCCTTAAAGGAAGAGCAGGAGTTAAAAATGGCTAAAATAGCACGAGGTGAGCGTAATAATAACCCTGGTAATATTCGGCATGGTTCGAAATGGCAGGGATTATCCTTTGAGCAAACAGATAAAGACTTTTGCCAATTTATTTCATCTGAATATGGAATACGAGCTATCTACAAATTATTACAGACATACCAGAAAAAATATGGTTTAAATACCATTAGAACAATTATCAACCGTTATGCTCCACCTAACGAAAATAATACAGAAGGCTATATTAGCCGAGCATCAAAAGAAATTGGTATTGATGCTAATAACCCAATTAATACACAATTAAAAAATGTCACCATTCCTTTAGCAGTTGCGATTGTTAATATTGAACTTGGCTATCAACCTTATTCAGAAAAAGTGTTTGAAGATGCTTGGTTGTTACTATGAATTATTTATCAAAAATAATGCTAATAGCGATTTTATGCTTAGGAATAGGATTGCTTTGGTTAATTGATAAAAATAAATCCTTACAACAGGAATACGATAATATTAACCAATCTCTTATTCAGCAGATTGCAGAGAATAAAGATTATCGATTAAGAATAAATCGGCTTAATCAACTTGATAATCGTCATTTACAGGAACTTGTTCATGCAAAAAAAGAAATTGATCAGTTGCGTGATATTAGTGAGCGCGCTCCTGAGCGGGTGTATATCAAAGCCGAGTGTCCTAAAGCCTCAGCCACTTCCACCACCAGCTTGGTTGATGCAAACACCGCCAGACCTACTGACACCGCTATCCGAAATTATTGGATACTCAGAGAACGAATTGCGCAATCAGAACAGATAATTTTAGGGTTACAAGATTATATTCGCCAAGAGTGTATTAATTAAAAATCCCTTTAATTAATTTATAATCAATAAAATTATTTATAAAACAAAATTAATTAAATGTTTTTAAAGAAAAGGAGAGTTATATTAAGGAGGTGAAATGAAAGATAATGATATTAATATTGCCATTCGTGAACAACTATTAAAACAATTTAAATCAGCAAATATTAATGTTGAGGTTGTTGCTGGTTTTCAGCCAGAGAAAAGACAAGATAGTAATATTATTATGTTTTTTCCTATAAAGGAGGTTGGCCAAGGTTGGCAAAAAAGGAATTACAATGTTCAAGGTAATAATGCAAACCATAAAGAACAACAACTGATTGAATTAACATTTCAGGTTCAAGGTTTTATTAAACAACATCCAAATTTAACAGCAGGTGATTTAGTTAGAATGACTCGAATGATTATTAATTCGTTGTCTTTTGTTGAATCAATGAGAAAAGTGGGAATAGGGATACAACGGGCGAGCGAAATTAGACGAGCGCCGATAATGAATGCTGGAAATAGCTATGAGCATAATCCTTCATTTGATTTTAATATCACTTTTTCCAGTACGTTATCTTTAGACACTGCTGCAACAAATTTACTTATTTCTAATCTATTTCGTATTTAAGGATAAATATGTCTATTAAACAAACTCGCTATATTGATATTGCGAGCGCGGTTGTTGGTGCATCAGCTGCACCTATGCGCAAACTTACAGCCCGTATTTTCTCAACAAACCCTAAAATTCCAGCAGGTAAAGTACTTGAGTTTGCCAGTGGGCAAGTGGATGAGTTGCTTGGTGCAGGATCACCAGAAGCGAAATTTGCTCGCCAATATTTTAGTTATGTTAGCCCTGCGCCTATTAGTAAACCTAAAGAGCTACAAATTGCTTCTTTTGAACCTGTAGGTCGGGCGCCGACATTATTTGGCACACCAGCAGCAACTCTTGATAAATTAAAGCTGATTGAAGAAGGTGCATTTACTTTGACTATCGGTGATATCTCTAAAAATATTACTGATATTTCTCTAAAAGATGCAGAGTCTTATGCTGATGTTGCCTCTCTGATCCAAGCTAAATTAAACGCTGAAAGTGAACCTCAATTTGTAAATTGCTATGTCACTTTTAATGCACTTGATGGTGCTTTCTTGATGAGTGGCGGTGTACAAGAAAAAGCGAAGATCACTATGGAACATTCACCTTTAGCCGATGCTATGGGGTTAAGTGATGGTGAAGCATCTGAAGGGAATGTGGCACAAACGGCTCTTCAGGCATTTATTGCTGCCGAAACAATTTCTGATTCATTTGGTAGTGCAACATTCTTGACCGAACTTACGGTCGAGCAAAGCGTTGAACTAGCAGAGTACATTGCAGGCGAAAATGTAAAATATCAGCTCTATTTGTCAGTTCCGGATAAACAAGCCGAGATTTACAGTAAAGCATTAATCGGTACCGCATCAACTGGCTTAAATTTAAAAACAGATGATGGCTTTTTTGTTCAAGCTCTACCTATGGCAATTATGGCGGCAACAGATTTTGATCGCACAAACGCGACCACTAACTATATGTATCGCCAATTTGGTATCACTTTCCCATCTCAAGTTAAAACAGATATTGCGGCTGATCGATTAGATAAATTACGCATTAACTATTATGGCGAAACGGCTGTTACTGGCACTGATATTAGTTTCTATCAACGTGGATTTTTATGTGGAAATGCCTCTAATCCATTAGATATGAGTGTTCATAGTAATGAGCAATGGCTAAAAGCCTATATCGCACAGCAATGGTTAAGCTTATTACTTTCCACCCGCGGTATTCCAGCTAATAAAGATGGTGAAGCAAGAGCAATGATGGTTATTGCCGGCGCTGTTACGAAAGCATTAAACAATGGCACTATTCTTACCAGTAAAAAGCTGACTGAAGTACAAAAAATCGCAATTACAGATGCAGCGGGTGATGATTTAGCGTGGCACGATGTACAAAACAAAGGTTATTGGTACAACGCTGAAATCGTTGAAGAAACAGGCCCTTCAAATTTACCCGAATACACCATGAAATATGTATTAATTTACGGTAAAGGCGATTGGGTTCGTAAAGTTGAAGGCTCACACAATTTAGTTTAAGGAACAAACAATGAACGATATTTCAGCAACAGGTTTGAGTTTAATTATTCAGGCAAGCAACACATTTCCTGCAGGTATTCCTATTACCACATTTTCGGATGAGGGTGATCCATTAGATTTACCGGCTGTCGATATTACAGCAACCGCAGTAGATATTAATGGTAATTTAGTGAGTTGGTCGGCACCTACACCTCAAACTGTGACAATCAACGTATTAGCAGGAAGCGAAGAAGATGAAAACTTGGCTATTTTACTTGATGCAAATACAGCAAGACGAGGACGTCGTCATGCAAGCGATATTATTACACTAGTGGCTTCTTATGGTGATGGTTCTATTACCACTGCTCGTAATGGCCGAATTACTAATGGTAGCCGTGGTAATTCAATATCAAACAATGCTCGCCTTAAATCTAAGCAATACACCTTCATTTTCCAAGACTTTGATCGTGTCAGAGCACGTTAATTTTTAGCGTTATTCTTATTCATCTAATGGCGACTTCGGTCGCCTTTTTTATGGAATTTAATTATGTTAATTAAACCAAAAGAGATCACTGTTATTGATAGTGATCGTGAAGAACACACTTTTATTATTAGCCGATTGCCTGCAACGATTGGACGAGAAATTCTTGCTAAATACCCTTTATCAAATGCACCCAAAATTGGTGATTATGAAGTTAGCAAAGAAGCTATGTTAAAAATGATGGCTTATGTAGCAGTCGAAAAAGAAGGGCAAGAAATTTATCTAAAAACCAGCACATTAATTGATAATCATGTGCCCGATGGGGAAGCTTTGATCCGTCTGGAACTCGAAATGCTGAAGTATAACACCAGTTTTTTCGGCAAAGACGGGAGCCAAAATTTCCTACAATACCTTCTAGGCAAGTTCAGCGGTTCTCTCCCGTCGATTATAAAAACGCTGATGGCTTCTTTGCAGTCATCATCTCCGCGGGTTTCGCCTCCTTCACAGAACTCAAAACAACCATAGATCTAGAAGAAGCCTTTGATCTGTGGGAGATCGCGATTACTAATCGTTATAACGAGGCGCTTGCGGCGTCAAAGGAGAGATAATGTCTCTATTACAGGTATTTTCTCAGGTACTGATGTTGGAGGCTGAAGTATCTGATAGTGCATTAGCAAATATCAGAAAGTCAGCAGATGAAATTCTTGCTGAAATGAAAAATATTGAGCAGGGTGTTTCAGGCGGCATTACTAGTTTCTATAACTTTGTTCAAGAAATTCATCTCAATCTTGGTGAATTACCTGAAGATCATGACATAAGTATTTCATTTAATAGTGATGAAATTACAACTGCTTCTGTAACCATTGAAAATTCAATTCAAAGCATGATCAAAAGTGCGCTAATGGGGACGCAAGAGTTTGATAAATTCTTGCAAGAAATCTTAGTGGGCATGTTGGGCTTATCACTCAATGAGCCAATAAATATTGATCTTAATATTAGTGAAACTCAAGATAAAATTAATTCAGTAACACAAAGTATTGATGACCTGAAAAGTTCTATGTCGGTGTTAGATTACCAAAGAGGATTGGTCAATAACAATGGTGCAGCTGAAGCTCACATTTTAGCAAGCCTTAATGCTGAATATGATGCGATGGAGGATCAACTATCCTCACTGAATAATGAATTGGGATCTTTAACTGAAGCAGAGAAGAAAAATAAAGAAAGTAAAATTGTTATTGATGCACTGATTAAACAATTAGGTGCCGATTACGATACTTTTATTGGCACAATGCAAACTCAAGGTATTGATGCTGCGATTAAAGAAGCAAAGGCTCAACGTCGATTAGGCGAGAGCGTTGATGAAACAGGTAAAAGCTATCAAAAAGCCGTAGAAAAAATGAAGGATTATATTCTTAACGCCATGGGAGTTAAGGATATTACGGGAGCTTTGCAAAAGGTTTTCACTGCTTCATTAGATCGCGCCAAAGAAATAGAGTCACTAGATAAACTAAGTAAAAAGATAGGTATCGCGGCTATCGATATCGATGCTTTTTCCGGGGCGATGGCTGAAATGGGAGGCACAAAAGAAGCCGCTCAAGCCGATTTAACTGCAATGGCAAATGCATTTACTGATACAGAAGATCCTATTGAACAACTTTTAAAAACCGCAGATAAAGTCAAAGGAATGAGCTTTGACGGTGCCCAAAAAGAACTGGAAAAATTGGGTGTTGTGGATGAAAAAACCATTGAACTAATGATGAAAGGTCGGGAAGAATTAGAGCGCACAATGGGCGTGCAAAAACAATTCTCTGGTATTAATGATGAAAGTATCGAAAGTTCTATTCAACTTAATGCAGTAATGAATAAATTTGATCAATTAGCGGGGCAATTAAAAAATAACTTTTTGGAGATAATCATTCCTGTTCTTGCAAAAGGAATAACGTGGTTTGATAAATTAGTTAATTTCTGTATTGAGAATAAAGATTTTGTTATCGGTTTTTTCTCAGCTATTGGTAGCGCTGTTGCTATTTATTATCTGCCCGCGATGGTGTCTGCGGCAGTTGCTTCACTTGCAACTGCGCTTCCTATATTAGCGATTGCAGCTGTTATTGGTCTCTTAGCGACGGCATTTAAACTCGTCTATGACGATATTATGAATTTTATTAATGGTAATGATTCAATGATAGGCAGTATTTTGGATCAATACCCCGCGCTTAAAGACGCAATAATGGTGGTATGGGAAGCATGGCAAGTTTTTGTTCAATCTTTAAAGATTGCTTCAAAGGTTATTGCTGAACAATTTATTGCTGCTTGGAATTATATATCTGACGCATTTAATCAATTCGTTATAGCGCTTAATGCGGGCATTAATAATATTATCGAGTGGGGGCAATCAATAATTAGTGTCTTTATTTTTGTCTCTGATGCAGTGGTTAGTGTATTTAGTTGGATGTGGGAATATATAGAGAAAATATTAGGTTGGGTTAATGAAGGTATTGACTCTATAAAAGGAATTTGGCAATCAGCAAAAAGCTTTTTGGGAATGGACGATGCTGAAAAAGAGGTCACTGTTGTTCAAAAAGTAGAGCGACAATTATCTGATGAAGGTAGTCTCAATTACACCATACCACAGCCAAAACCAGCAACACGGTATTACAATCCAGCACTAGATGTAAATGCGTTAAATAATGGATTAACACTGTCTTCGACAAATAGTTTAAACCCAATAACCAGCCAAATGATCAGTAACCAATCAAGCATCAAACATGAAAATAATGTTCAAGTTGGTGAAATCAGAATTGAAACACAAGCCACCGATGGCCCAGCTGTTGCGAAAGCTTTAGGTGAAGTATTGTATGATAAAAATGCTAAAGAAATTACACAGCAACACTCTAGCGGATTAAAGAGTTAATTATGATAACTGAAGTTAGGATCTTTGATTTAGAGTCATTCGCAACGCTATTTGATAGCGTTAATCCGATGAAAGTTTCAATTACTGATAGTCATCAAGTCATTAAATTTGCGGTTGAAAATGGCGAAAATCGCAGCGACCACGTCATTATTAATCCTATTAGTATAGGTGTCGAGTTGCTATTAACGGGTGATATTGCGGATCGTTATTCTATTATAAAGCAGCTTTATGATGAACACACATTAGTGGGAATTCAAACCAGAGTTAAAACCTATCAACCAATGTTGTTAGAAAGTTTGACCCACGATGAAGATCCCCAAAAAGTGAATGCCATCGAATTAAAACTTAAATTTACAGAATGGAAAACAATAGAGCCCGAATATAATAAAAAATCCTCTAAATCAACCAAAAAACCAAAGCAAATCTCAACAGTTAATCGTGGCAATGTCAAAAGTAAAAAATCAACACAAGCAGGAAAAAAAGAAAAATAGGAGATAGATAAAATGCAGGTTATTCCATTACAAGCTATTCCTAATCAGCGGTTTTCTGTCGAAATAGCCGGTGTTGATTGGACATTTACGCTAAAAGTCGCTAATCAAACAATGTTTTGTGATATTGAGCGAGATGGCGAAGTCCTTATTACGGGTATTCGCTTGGTTGCTAATACACCTATTATCCCTTATCGCTATTTAAACCAAGGGATTAATTTAATCTTTCTAACAGAAAATGATGCTTTACCGTGGTATGAGGAATTTACAAAAACACAATCATTAGTGTATTGGAGTGATGAAGATGGATCTTCGGCGAATAAGGGTGGGGATTGAGGTCGGTGAAAGACTTCAATGGTATGAAGGATTGCGTATATCTGCAGGAGGAAAGAAATATGCAAATCCATTACAAAACGAATGTCAAATCGCTATTACAGGGCTTAATACCGAGACAAGAGATTATTTGCTGACGGAAACAAGTCCTTATAATAAAAATAAGCAAGTTCGACGAATTTATTTAGAAGTTGGTCGAATTAACTCTGGGTTATTCTCACTTTTTATTGGCGATATTGTCAGTGCAGAAATAGATTCTCCTCCAGATGTCACCGTAACGTTATCTGCAAAAACCAGTCATCATTGTTCTGGAAAAATTATTTCCTCTAGTGGTGGCGCTATTCAAAAATTGAGTGAAATTGCGTTAGCCATTGCCAATGATTGTGGTGTGAAATTGGATTTTCAGGCGACCGATAAGAATATTGCTAATTGGTATTATTGTGGCTCTGCATTACATCAAATAGAGCGTTTACAAGAGTCGGGAAATGTTAAAGCTTTTATTGATGATGACACGTTATTCGTAAAAGATGACGATAAAGCATTAAAAAGCCGATTTCGTATTTTGAATATGAACTCAGGTATGATTGGCATTCCCAAAGCCACAGAAAGTGGATTAACGGTGAGTTATCTTATCGATAGTACCTCTGAATTAGGCGGAATGCTTCGCCTCGATAGCAAATTAAATACCTCACTAAATGGTGACTACATTATTGAACAACTTGAATTTAAAGTGGCTTCACATGATGCAGATTTCACTTATACCGCAACGTGTAAACGAGCTTAATTATGAGTAAACCCAATAATGATATTGCCAGTGTTGGTTCATTGGCAGGGGCTTTTTCGTCTGCATTTCGCCATTTAATGATGAATACCGATGATATGTTACCCGCAACCGTCATTAACTATGATGAACAAACCAATCGAGCCATGATCAAACCCTTGGTCATGATGCTAACTACGGATGATGAAAAAATCTCTCGGGCACCGGTTGCTAATATTCCCGTGTTTCGATTTGGTGGTGGCGGTTTTTTTATTAGAGCGCCAATTAAACCGGGTGACTTTGGCTGGCTAAAGGCGAGCGATCGCGACATTAGCCTTATTTTTCAACGTGGTGGTTTGGAAGATCAACCTAATACAACACGATTACATTCGTTTAGTGATGCGATGTTTTTTCCTGACACGATCAAAGGATGGGCAATTGATGGGAAGAATATTGATGCCTTAGTTATTCAATCAATGGATGGCTCAGTCTGTTTCTCTCTTCACAACGATAAAGTTGTATTAGAGGCCCCAAAATATGAAATCAATGCACCTGAAACGATATTTACTGGCAATGTGACTGTTAACGGTAATTATGCCGTAAATGGTAATAGCGATTCACAAGGTGGACTGATGCGCCATAACGGAAAAGATATCGGCTCAACACATACTCATAGTGGGGTGCAATCAGGGAAAGATAATACAGGGAGTCCAATATGAGGACATTTTCAATAAACCAGCAGAATGATTTTGCGATAGGTGCTGATGGTAACCTTCAAATTTGTGACAACGATGAAGCTGTAAAAAACGTTTGTCAGCATTTTATTAAAGCTGTACGCGGTGAAATGCTACATAAAAAAGATAAAGGAATTCCTTATTGGTCTGCAACATTTAGCCGACAAGTTGATATTCCTTTATTCGAAATGGCATTTCGACAACGTATTGCTGAAATAGAGGAAGTTGTTGCTATCACTTATTTCCATGCTTTTCTAGAAGAGGGGACATTGAAATATCAGGCAGATATACGCACGATATATGGAGGATTTACATTGAATGGCTGACTATCGTTATATTAATAATAAAGGGGTGATTGTTCCAGACACATCGATGTTACGAAATAATGTCGAAGATGAATTCCGCGCTGTATTTGGTCAATCTATTAATTTATCGCCAGAAACCCCACAAGGGGTATTGGCAACTATGGAAATTGAAAATAGAGATGCCATTGTTCGTAATAATGCCGAGCTTGCAAATCAAATAAATCCCGATATTGCTGGTGGTGTTTTTCTCGATGCAATATGGGCGTTAATGGGCGGAGAGCGTATTAATGCCACACATTCCTATTTAAGTGATGTCGAGTTTACTGGTATTCCCGGTACTATTATTCCTAAAGGCTCTCAGGCGCTCACAATAACAGGTGCTACTTTTGAAACATTATCACCATTAATTATCGCTAATAATGGGAAAATTAAAGGCGATATGCGAGCTAAAGAATATGGCCCTATTACTTGTGGCGTTGGGCAATTAAATAAAGTGGCAAGTTCTGTATTAGGATGGGAAAAAGTGAATAACTTAACCCATGCTGTTGTTGGTCGCTATGCTGAGTCAGATATAAAGGCAAGGCGTCGGCGTAAACAAACATTAGCTAAAAATACAGTCAGTGTTGCAGAAGCAATTACCTCTTCGCTATATGAATTAGAGGGCGTTAATTCTCTTTCTTTTCGTGAAAATTTTAATGATAAAGCGTTGGTTGTCGATGGGATCTCATTATTACCTCATAGCATTTATGTGTGTGTAGAAGGTGGAGATAGCCATGAAATTGCTAAATCATTATTAAGAACAAAAACAATAGGCGCTGCATTTAATGGTGATATTGAAATAAATGTAATAGAGCCAGCAAGTGGGCAAGAATATCCTATTAAGTTTTCACGTCCGAAAGAAGTGCCTGTGTTTTGCCGTGTGTCTGTAAAAAAATCCAATATTGATGCGCAAACCATTATTCCTAATGCGTTAGAGAAATGGGTTCAGGGCGAAATAGATGGAGATAATGGGCTGGTGGTTGGGCGAGAGGTTTCTCCTTTTGAAATTTCAGCAGCGATTAATGCGGTTGAGCCTCATTTATTTGTCACTAAAGTTGAGATTTCAACAGATGGGAAAAATTGGAATGTTGCATTAATTCCTATCAAACTTAATCAAATTGCCCGATTACCAAAAGGGGCGGTACAAGTGGTGATCGCATGAATATTCAAGAATTTGATTTTCATTCTGATCTACTAAAAGCGATCCTCTGGCAATATGAAAATGCAGATAAATTAAAAGCATTAGCACATTTAAAAGCCACTTACTTTAATCAATCTACGGTTTCATTTTGGCAAAACTGGTATCGAGATGTCTTTAATATTGATACAGCTAACGATTTTGGTTTATCAGTATGGTCACGTATTTTAGATGTGCCTTTAGGCATTGATATTCCTCCTAGTGATAAAAATAAGATAGGTTTTGGCTTTGGTAAAAAGAAAACCAATTTTAAGGCAAACTTTCGACGAAATGCTGATTACACGTTATCGCTAACTTTAGATCAAAAAAGAATGCTAGTGAGAATGCGTTATTTCAATCTCACTCAAAGCCCTACCGTAACCAATATTAACGAATTTCTTAAACGTTTTTTCTGGCGTGAAGATAGCAAAGTCTTTGTGCTCGACCCTTTTGATATGACGTATATGTATTACGTTTTTAATTTTAATCCAGATGAACGTTTACGTCTTTTATTAGAAAACTTCGATTTAATGCCTCGCCCTTCAGGTGTAGGTGTCAAATATCGCATCATAACCAAAAAAGCTTTTGGCTATGGTCAATATCGTAAAAACTTTCTGAAGAGTAATTTCGGAGAATAATTCCTATGACTAAAATATTTAAAACCCCCTTTGCAACACAAGGGGATAAAACAGTTGTGCCTGTTGAAACCCAACCTGATGGCTCAGTCTCTTATACACAAGGTTATGGTTATGACTATGAACGTGACCAAGTGACTGATCCGGCGGCGAAAGATATTGAACGTGAAAAAATGAATAGTTTATTTCACGATATCACCGAGTCTATTGGTGAAATGCAATTGCAGGGTTTTGCTAAGTGGTCGGAAGCGGGTAAACCTTATCCTATTCGTAGTGTGGTTTATCATAAAAACAAAGCTTGGCAGTCTAAAATCGAAAATAATAATGTTGAGCCAGTCGCAGGTAATGCATGGATTGAATTAAAAGCTGATATTAATGCAAATGATGTTGGCGCTTATTCTAAAGGTGATGCAGATAAACGCTTTCAACCAGTAGGTAAATATCAAGCTGAAGGTTATGGCTATTCAAAAGTAGAATCTGATACCAAATATCAGCCTAAAGGGAATTATGCTCCTGCTGGAAATTATGCTAATAAAGGTGAGAGCTATACCAAAGCAGAATCGGATGGTAAATATCAGCCAAAAGGAAGTTATCAACCATCAGGAAATTATGCAACTAAAGGTGAAAGCTATACTAAAGCAGAGTCTGATAGTAAATATCAGGGGAAAGGAAATTACCAAGCTGCGGGTTATAGTTACTCAAAATCTGAAGCAGATAATAAATATCAAGCTAAAGGTAGTTATGTTTCCACAACGCGTAAAGTTAATGATAAGCCATTGAGTGGTGATGTAACGGTAACATCGCAAGATATTTTTTCTAATCAGGCGATTTCAATTGGTGCAAATCAAAATTTAAACAACTATAAAACGGCGGGTATCTATTTTCAGCCAGCAAATTCTAATGCAACGGCAAATTTAAATTACCCAGAAGCGATGGCGGGGACGTTAATTGTTTTAAAAAACGCGGGTATTACTCAGCTGTATTATGTTTATAACACTAGCCGTATTTATTCTCGTAGCCAGTATGATAAAGGTAATTTTACACCTTGGGCTAAAGAGTTTAATAGCCAAAATAAACCGACCGCAGGTGATGTGGGAGCGTATTCAAAAGGTGAGTCTGATGGGAAATATCAACCGAAAGGGAATTATTTAGCATCAGGTTATAGTTATTCCAAAGGCGAATCAGATGGAAAATATCAGCCAAAAGGGAATTATCTAGCATCGGGTTATAGTTATTCCAAAGGCGAATCAGATGGAAGATACCAGCCAAAAGGGAATTATTTAGCTTCTGGTTATAGTTATTCCAAAGGTGAATCTGATGGTAAATATCAACCAAAGGGAAACTATGCATTAGTTGGTAATAGTGGAGCTAAAAATACAGCTAAAAAAGATTCTAATGGATGGTTGAAATGCGGTGATACAGGGGTTATTCAACAATGGGGTAAGGAAGAATGGTTTCATGATGGAAGTTCGCGGGACTATAAATTTCCTATTCCTTTTCCTAATGCAATTTTCGTTATTGTTGTGACAAATAATAGTGGATGGGGAAGGTTGGGAACGAGCAGACACACTAAAGAAGGGTTCACTTTGGATGGTGACACTGAAAGAGCATATTTTTCCTATATAGCCATAGGATATTAGAAATTAAACATCCAATCAGAAATAAGTAAATCACTTCTGATTAATTTATAGTGAGCTATAAATAATCTAATATAGAATGTATGTTATAACTAATTGAAACTGCAATTTAACACCATGAAAATCATTCCAGCCACACACCACCATCTTTCTGCGCTTATTGAGTTAGATACTTATGCTCAACAGGATGCTTCGCGTATTGAAGAAATTAAAGCTTGGCTATCTAGCCAAGCTGTTTATCTTCTTGAAGTGGATGCGCAGATTGTGGGTTATGGTGTTATTCATCATCACTTTTTTAATCAGCCATTTATTGAACTTGTGATGATAGATAAGAGGTATCGCCAAAAAGGTTATGGAAAATGCTTGATGACTTATTTTCAAGAAAATACACAAGGAAATAAACTATTTACATCAACCAATAAATCTAATCATGCAATGCGAAATATGCTGGCTCAGTTAGGATTTATTGAAAGTGGCTGTATTGAAAACCTTGATGAAAATGATCCTGAATTTATCTATTGTTTTATTAAGTAAAAAAGAATTTCTTATAGCGTATTAAATAAAAAACCATCTAGAAATAGATGGTTTTGAACAAAATTATTTTATCTTATTTTTATCGTTAAGCTCAATTTCGATAGGAATATAGTAATTCACGTCTTTCACTAAAGGAATTGGTTTATAAGCTAGGCTAGAAACTGGATATTCCTCTTTAAAAATATACTCTTCAATATCAGGTGATCCTTTCTTTCTGGGTATATTTAATTTTCTAAGTAAAATACCATAAATATTATAGATAATATCTTTATACTCTAATGTGAGTAATTTTTCAGGGATCGTGAATTTAAGATATTTAGCATTCTCGATATGCGCTTTATGCAAAAATTGTGCGTTATACACTTCAGGTTTATTTTCCATCATAGTTGCATATTTTATCGTTAATTCATTATTTTTCTTAGATAAAATATTATGTAAAGCATAAACCCGCTCATGTTTGTAGAGCGCATTTTGAAAAAATACCTTCCAGTACTCTTCTCGTGATTTTTCTGTACTAAAATTCCAATCGATTGCATTGGCTTTATAGGTGTGATCTATTCCCGTTAAAGAGAGAGAATCAATAGTGACGATTTCGATATCTAAATTAAAACCACTAAATTTTCTTAACGGTAATGTAAAGCCATGAGCCTGCCAATTCTCTTTTCTGCGATAATTATAGGGCGTCATATTAAACAGCTTTTTAAACGCTCTTGAGAAAGTTTGTTGCGAGTCAAAACGATATTTTAACGCAATATCAAGTAGTGGTGTTCTTTGTAAGCGTAATTCAACCGCGGCACAAGAAAGTCGTCTTGCTCGAATATAAGACGCCAATGTTAATCCTGTTTGCTCTTTAAACATGCGTTGAAGATGCCATTTGGAATATCCTGATTTCTGTGAAACATTCTCAAGTTTTAGATCTTTCTCTAAATTTTCTTCAATCCAATAGATAATATCTGTAATGACATTTTCACTAAACATATTCTAGCTCTAATTAAAAAATTATTATTGGTGATAGTAAATAATACGCGTATTCGACCAATTTACATAAGATACTGTAATGAAATTAAGTTTGATTGTAAATTTATAAAAATATTTACTCGAATATTGGGTTTTAAAATGGTGCTCTATTTTCGATAAACTGAGTGTTAATTATAACATACTGATATTACTTGATAAGGTTGTAATTGATTAAATAAAATAACGAGCAATTAGATATTCTTTTTTAGATAAAATCTAAGCTAAAAGTGTTATTTTTACAAAGTAATAAATATATTTATTCAAGAATAGAAAAGCAAATAGCTATTATTCTAATTTAATAGAATATAACTACTGTTATTAAGTTTAAATTAAAAGAATTAACTAAAAATAGAGAAGATAAGTGCCATAGGAAAGCTAAGAGGCCAAGTTAAGGCAATTAATAACGCACTTAAAAGACGCATGGCAAGACTAGGATCTTTGGTTAAAAAGAAAGTAATAATAAACGATATTACAGCCCCAATAAGGTAGCTTATTCCAATAATAGAGATAGCAGACATAACAGATCATTCAGTAAATAGACTGAAACAATTGTACTCCAAAATTGTTAAAGAAACAGAGGAATAGGGCAAACTTTTCAATAAATGTCATCACTAATGTGCAAATTTTAAACATTCATCTCACTTTTGATCTCTGGTTTCTTTTCGGTGTAATCACACAAGATAATAACAAGGTTAAAGCCGAAAAATTAAAAGTTAAAATCTAATATATTGATTTGATTGATTATTTATAACAATCTTTATTGTCATAAAATGACATTTTTTAAAAAAATAAAATAAGACGGTATAGATCTTTTTTAGTGGTTTCACTATAAAAATTAAAATTTTTAAATGCTGATTTTTAAGGCAATGTAGTGATACAGAAATAAATTTGATGTTTGTAAAATGTGCAGGCTAATTAAATTACACCATAATATCGACAGAATGTAACAAATGGCATGAATACCATTTTATACAGACTTGTAGATAAATTGGCTTATGGATGGCGCGACTTAATGGATTTAAGCGTTAGCTAGGAAGCATTTTAAATCCCCTTTAAAGATTAAAAAGGGGATTTATTTTTATGTCTATTTCGGATAGGGGTTTATAGCCGTCGCTGTATTAAAATGGTAACTTACCAAAGTAGTAACCCGTCAATGACGTTTATTTTGATGAAAATAAACGCTGTTTTGATTAATAAACAATTAGCGTGGTAGTTTTTTATGATCCCTTATCAATCAACTTTGACGTTTTGGTTTGAAGAATGCACACCAGAGCAATGGTTTAAAAAAGATACTCAGTTTGATAAAGAAATTAGCCGCAGATTTGGTGAATTATGTTTAAGTGCGAGTCGTGGCGAATTGGCATCGTGGAGAGAAACGATAGAAGGGCGTTTAGCTGAGATTATTATTCTTGACCAGTTCTCACGCAATATTTGGCGTGATACTCCTAAAGCCTTTGCTCAAGATAATATGGCATTAATCTTAGCGCAAGAAGCTATCCGGTTACCTGAATATCTGACATTAACCCCCGTTAAACGTAAGTTTATGATAATGCCATTTATGCATTCAGAATCACCTAAAATTCATCAAGATGCGGTTATATTGTTTTCTCAGCTTAATGATGAAAGTACTTATCAATATGAACTAAGACACAAAGAAATTATTGATAAATATGGTCGTTATCCTCATCGCAATGACATTTTAGGTCGAACATCTACCCCAGAAGAATTAGATTTTTTACAGCAACCTGGCTCTTCATTCTAAAAAAAATGCATACCTTTTCGGGTATGCATTTTTGTCTCTTTTCTATGACTGACTAATCAGCCATAACATCAAGATCACATGGTAATATGCCATAAATTATAAAAGGCGATACGGCCTGATAATTCAGCAATAATGACTGCGGCTGCACAAGTTGCTAGCGTCATTTTTGAAGCTTGCGCTTTTACTGCAGTAAATCCTACGATAACCACACCTAATGCTAATACAGCTAACTGGAACCCCCAAAATAGAGATTGATCAGCGCTGAGTTCTGGGCCTGTAAAGCCAAGGAAGCTAACATAACCAGAGCGAGTCGCAAAAGTAATAATGGCACCGATAATAAAGGACAATGCACCTAAACGTCTTGCACCTGTAGCCATTGCTAATACACCGCCGCCAACTAACAGCGTCATCCAAAATTGCAATGTGGTGTAATCTGTATTCCAGTTAGCAATTGTTGGAATATGATAGACTTGTGGAATTGACCAAACAAATGCTAGACCAAAAATAACGGTAAATAGGTTACAAATTTCACGTAACCCTTTCCATTTTTTCATGATAGTGAGTGCAACAGTTGCAAAAGCAAAACCTGTAAACACACCACTTAAAAATGCCTCGTTACTCATTGGAGAACGACCAACGCCTAATAGCATATTGAAAAAACGCAAAGGTTGACCAACGTGTAATCCACCAATACCTAAGCCAACTAATGTTAAAATCAGGGCTAAAATATTGGCATTACGTAGTTGGTTTTCATCAATTTGACCTAATTTTTTACTGATATAAGCAATAAGAAACAAGCCTGCTGCTGAAGAACCTAAAACAGTAAAAAAGACTAGAGGAAGTTCATGCATGGTTTATACCTCCGCCGCATTTTGAACTGAGCCGGTTTTATCACCAGAAGGTTTAGCTTCTTTGTGTGCTTTGATCACGATATTTGGATTGGTCAAGCTAGGATCTGGCATTGGTGCGATACCACATTCAGTACCGTGTTTTGCTCTGATCACTTCAATATCATCAAAATCAAGCGCACGTTGAGGACAAGACTCAACACAAACCGGTTTCATGCCTTGTGCTACACGTTCGTAGCAACCATCACACTTAGACATGAGTTTTTTCTTCTCATCGAATTGTGGCGCACCATAAGGGCAACGCAATTCGCAATAACGGCAACCAACACAAATATCTTGGTTAACAACCACTAAACCATCTTCTTCACGTTTATGCATAGCGCCAGTTGGACAACCCGCAACGCAAGTAGGGTTTGAACAATGGTTACAAGAAATGGATAAATAATAACTATAGATATTTTGTGTCCAGATCCCGTCTTGTTTTGCCCAGCTACCACCACCGTATTCATAAACACGACGGAATTTAGGGCCTAAATCTAAATCTTTTTCATCCTTGCAACTGACTTGACATGTTTTACAGCCAGTGCATTTAGTGGAGTCAAAATAAAAACCATATTGCTTCATGAGTTAACTCCTTATGCACGTTTCACTTCAACAAGGTTTGTATGTTGTGGATTTCCTTTAGCAAACGGCGATGGGTGCCAGCTTGTTAATGTATTAATACATCCACCTGTATCTACACCTGTTGTATCAAGTGAACGCCATGCACCTTGCGGTACTGCAATCACACCAGGTAATACACGATCTGTAACTTTGACGAGAATATTTAAACGACCACGTGCATTATAAATCTCAGCGATATCGCCAGATTTTAATCCGCGCTCAGCCGCATCAATTGGGTTTAACCAGAATTGATGAGGAATAGCTTCACGTAACATAGCAACGTTATAGTAACTTGAGTGAACGTGGCCTTTATCGTGGAAACCGGTCATTTGCAGAGGGAATTTCTCTTTAAGCTTAACGTTTTCTACGCCTTCTTCATTCTTACAATATTCTGGAATTGCTGGGATACGATCGCCTTCTGGTAACACCCAGCCATCAGTATCTTGCATTAGTTTTTCAGAATAAATTTCAATCTTACCTGACGCTGTTTTTAATGGATTAGCGATAGGATCTTGACGGAATGCTTCAAGTGCAACGTATTGATTACGGTTAGGTAATTTACGATCGATAATTCCTACATCATTAGTTTCTGCAAATGTAGGCAGCGCTGGGTTTTTCTCACGCATTTGATTATAGCAATATTCAATCCACTCTTCGTAAGTACGTCCTTCAGTGAATTGCTCTTTGGTACCCATTTTTTCTGCAATGTCGGTTAAGACATCATAGCAAGGGCGGTTTTCCCAAAGCGGTTTAATCGCATTTTGTAAACGGACGACATAGTGGTAAGCACCACTTGCGTAAGAGTTATTGATAAGATCGTTCGTCTCAACCGTCGTCACATCTGGCAGTAAAATATCAGCGTATTTTGCAGATGGTGTCATGTGGTTATCCCACACTAAAATAAACTCACATTTTGATTCATCTTGCAGTAAATCATGTGTTTTATTCAAATCAGCGTGTTGGTTACCAATCACGTTACTGGAATAACACCACATAAATTTAATACCCGTATCGAGTTTATCTTTATTTCTGACACCCGCATTTTTGCTAGTCAGTTGATCACCACGAGCAATTGCTTCAGACCACATAAATGTTGGGATCAATGTCTTAACTGGGTTAGGCAAAGCAAAGCTTGCAACTGGGTAAGCAACGTTACCACCCCAACAACCTGTATTTGTACCAGGGCGACCGATATGGCCAGACATTAATGGTAGCATCATAATCGCACGACATGCTTGCTCACCATTTGAAGTACGCTGGATACCCCAACCTTGAGAGATCCACGCCGCTCTTGCGCCGCCAATTTCACGCGCTAATTGGATAATACGTGCAACGGAAATACCGGTTAATTTACTCGCCCACTCAGGTGTTTTTGCAATGCCATCAGGGCCATTACCTAAAATGTAATCTTTATAAGAGCCATTTTCAGGTGCTGATGCAGGTAATGTTTGTTTATCCCAACCGACACAATATTCACGTAAGAAATCTTCATCAGTGATGCCTTCTTGGATCATCACATAGCCTAATGCAGCCACTAATGCAGCATCAGTACCCGGATAAATTGGGATCCATTCGGCGCCTAGTGTTGTTACACTGTCGGTACGACGAGGGTCGATGATGATAACTTTACTTTTGCTCTTATCTAACGCATTTAACGTTTCATAGAACTGACCACCACCAGACATACGTGTTTCAGCAAGGTTATGACCAAACATTACCACTAAGTCTGAATTCTCAATTTCTGTTAACAGTGACTCCAGCATATCGCCATAAACATAAGGCACAATACCGGTTAATTGAGAGTATGAATAAGTACCATAGTCACTTAAAAAACCACCGACAGTACTTAATAAACGTTTACATGCAGTTCTACCGTGTAAGTTTGCACCGGTAGAGCCTGTACCGTATTGGTAATAAATGGACTCATTACCGTATTTTTCGATGGTATATTTTAATTTTTCCGCGATGATTGAAGTTGCTTCATCCCAAGAAATACGCTCAAATTTACCTTCACCACGCTTACCAACACGCTTCATTGGGTATTTTAAACGATCTGGGTTATACGTTTTCCAACGTACAGAACGACCACGCAGACACGGACGAATTTGGTGAAGACCAAATGTTGAATCGTCATACATAGTTTCATTAGAAATACGACGAATAACACCATCTTTCACATGAACTTTTAATGGACAACGGCTACCACAGTTCACTAAACATGCACTGTATTTGATAGTTTCAGAAGTCTCATCAGGACGAATACCCTGGGGAGTTTGAGCATTAGCAGCGAATGGTAATGAAACCGTTCCTGCAACAGCGGCAGCACCAGAAATAACTGCTGCAGACTGAATGAATCCACGCCGACTCATTTCAGTAATAGAAGTATTATTTTTAATTTTTGACATTGACATTACCCTAACATTTTTCACAACAAGTAAAGTTGTATATATATGTTAAGTTATAACCCTTCTACCTATAATGATTTATATCAATATAAAAAATGTTAATAACGTTATATAAAAAAATAATTATTAAACAAATGGTTACAATTTCTGATTAATACCACTTTAGTGGTAAATAAAATATCAAATAAATAGGAATCAACAATCGATCGATATATAAAAAATAACATAACGATTTTTATTAATATATAGAAAAACAAGATTGTTAACATGATAACAAAATAAGAGATTAAAAATATTTGTTAATAAGAAAAGTAAAAAAGAAGAATAATTCTCCTTTTTTACTTAATACGAAAATGATTTATTGCGGATTATTTTCGGCAGGAAATCTGAGTGCTCTTACATCATTTCCAGTTGGAGATTGATGAACTCGTAAGCCAAATTGAGGCAAAATAGCAAAGATATGATCAAATATATCTGATTGAATCGCCTCGTATTGAACCCAGACAGTGGTGTTAGTAAAAGCATAAATTTCAATAGGAAGCCCATCCGAGGTAGGCGCTAATTGTCTTACCATAATCGTCATTTGCTTATGAACGTTAGGATGGTTTTTTAAATAGGCTTCAACATACGCACGGAAGGTTCCAATATTGGTCATGCCACGTTGGTTTAATGGCGTTTGACATTCATTGCTCAAAGTTGCATTGAATTGATTAATTTCGCTTTCCTTATTTTTGATATAAGGCGCTAATAAGTGAGCTTTTTCTAGATCATCAAGTTGTTTTTTATCTAAAAAGTGGATGCTATTAATATCAAGAGCAAGACTTCGCTTAATACGACGTCCTCCAGATTTTGTCATTGCTTGCCAATTTTTAAAGGAATCTGAAATCAGAGAATAAGTTGGAATAGTGGTGACAGTATTATCCCAATTACGCACTTTAACGGTTGTTAAACTAATATCAATGACAGCACCATCAGCGCCATATTTAGGCATTTCTAGCCAATCACCAAGGCTTATCATATTGTTTGCTGATAGTTGAATACCGGCGACTAATCCCATAATAGGATCTTTAAACACCAACATTAATACAGCCGTCATGGCACCTAAACCACTGAGTAAAATAAGTGGTGATTTGCCAATAAGTAGGGAAATAATCATTATCCCAATCAGTACAGAGGCGGCGAGTTTTAAGCTTTGAAAAATACCTTTTAAGGGTAATCGACCCAATGAGGATGAATTTCTCATGATCTGCATACAGAGATCCATAATAGAGAAAAGCATCAACAAGCCGAAAATTAAACACCACGCTTGGGCGCTGGTGGTGAGAATTTCTTGTGTTTTACCTGATCCCATCCACACCAGCGCTTGGATATTAACAACAACGCCTTGGATTAAAAAAGCAAAACGACTAAATAGTTTATTTATTTCTAAAGAGAGTTGCCATTTCTGATCGTACTGAGTTATTGCTTTAGAAATTCTAGGCAAGACTAACTTGTGCAAAATAAAATGGAGAATGATTGCGACAAGGAAAATAATGGCTAAAACGAGTAGGAGAGAAGCGACTTGGGCATACTCCTCATTGAATTGACGTATCCATGTAAGCAGTTGCTGCTGCATAAAATATCCTCGTAGTTAATATGGGTTGTATATTAAGAGTACAGAAATGAGAGCTTAGTTCAAGGAGGTGAATTTTTTGTTACGAAAAATACGAGAGTAAACGAGATGATAGATAAGTGTAAAGAGGGGAATAAAAGCCAGAAATAGTCTTTTGTGCGATGAGGGTGCTATTTCTGGCTTTGAACTGTATTTTATTTTTAAATCAAATAATTACAGTAAACGAGTTGATGATAATTGTACAACAACTTGGTGCAGGTGAGTAATAAAAGAAGTCATTGATTTCATATTAAGTATCCTATTAATAAAATGTGATTCATGTCACAAATATTTTCTGAGATTGATTTTAATCACATTTCCATAACAGTCAATAGCTTTATGCAAAAATATTTTAAAATTTAAATTATTTTTTATATTGAAAGTGTTTTCCAGCGATAAATTAGCGAGAATCCCATTAGGTGTTTCTTTTATCTTGTTGTTTATTAAGTGTTTATTGCTTCCATCTAACAACAATACTTAGTTGACTTTTTTCTATTGTGATTTTCACTCAAAATTTTTGCTTTAAGCTAAAAATGGAATCGGAAAAAGAAAGGAAATCACTCAATGAATATCGAAACAAAAGAAGAACGCCTGCAAAAAATCATACAAGGTGAGAAGGCTACTCAGGCTTTTCAGCCCCCTGTTTATAATACACAATCACAAGTTGTTATTGATGCTGATGTGAAGATTGAATTTAATCAGATCAAATCATCTCCAGATGAGGCTGATAACGAAGTCAAAATGAACAGAGTTATCAAATATGAGGTTATTGTCACGGGGATTAATCTGCGTTTAGCCGAATGGCGTACAAGCCCTAAAGGAATTTTAGTTTTACCTAATAATAAAGATGTCTATATTACGATAGTGGATAACAATAGAACAGAGATCTCTTTAACGGGAAATCGTAATGGTGTAGCGTCATTGCAATTGATATTAAAAGATGAAGATGATGAAAGCATCGTGTATTACGCAACGCCGATCCAAATTCGAGTTACGCCTTCAAAGCCTAATCCTAATACTGATTGTATGGCGGCTAATTGTGAGAAGTTTGATGACTTACTGACAATACGTTCAGAATCTATGCAATGGCCAAGCAAATGGGAAAGTGTGTCTAAAAGTTTTGTTGTGCATTTACAGGATAAAGAAGGAGAAGATGTTTCAAATAAAGAGGTAAAGCTCGTTTACGATACGGATAATAGTAGCTTAGAGGTTGAACCAGAAATTTATAATTCCGATGGTGAAAAAATTAATATAGGAAAAACTAATAAGTACGGTATCGCAAATTTTAAAGTGAAAATTAAGAAGAGTGAACCTAAGCAAATTGCTGTTTTTCATGCTGAATCTGAAAATAGCGAAGAGCCGGATAAACCTCTTAAATCAAGAGATTACTATGTTGAAATGACAACCGAAAAATTACCATCGCCAAAAGTTCCGGCAACGTTAAATGGTATTTTAAGCTATCACAGCGAAAATTATTGTGTGAATGCAAACCTAATTTTAGGACGCGATATTAGCGAAAGCACACAGGTTGGTTTTTATTTTAATGACCAATTAAAAATGTTGCCTTGTACTGACAAGTCAGCTGTTTCGGTAAGGCTGGAAAATCAAGCGTTAACTAATGGTATTCATTATATCTCTTTCTTTACGGTTGATATCTTCGATAATATTTGTTTCTCTCGCCGTGAGCGTATTATTGTCGATAACTCTTTAACGGGGGAGTGCAGTAAGCAAATTAAAAATATTGCACCAAAACCTTGTATAAGTGTCACTATTCCACAAATTTGTGATCGCTATTTTAACTCTGTAAATATCAGGCTTGTACCTTCATTATGTTTACAGATTAAGAACCGCGTTGCCAAAATGAATATCCAAAAAATGGTTATCATCTTTAATGGCTACTCTAAAGTAAATGGCAGTGAAAGAACGTTAGTGTATCGTTCTACACTGGAAATCTATGCTGATGATCCTCGTTTAGGGAATTTCTTGCATGATACAACGGCAAATAATGATCCTGTTAATATGGTTGAATTATTTGAGCCAGCTTTAGAAAGTATTTTAGCAGATGCGTTGCCAAATATTGAAGTCGGACAATTGGGTATTCAAGTCATGGTCTTTGAAAATACAGGTAATTGTTACCTTTGTGGGGAAAATATGTATACGGTGTCTCTACGCTTACCTTGTGCTTAATATCACTGTTTCGTATTCCATAAATTAAGAGCCACTTATGTGGCTCTTAGTCTATATAAAATCGATAAGATAATTATTACTGAATAGTCAATTAATGGGTCATTCTTTTTATTGCACTGGTTATCGATAATATTGTGATAGAACTTAAAATAAGTTGTATACCAATCAATGCCATCACTAATGCCACTGAGGCTTCAGGGCCAAAAGCAAGCAAGAAATAGGCAATCACTAAATCTAAAAATCCAATCAAGATATTAAACCAACCATAAAAATTCTCTTTGATCTGTTTAAAACCTATATTTAGGCGCAGTATCCCCGCAAAAATAAATAAAAAACCGATAAAAAAGGCGAGGCTAAGCATACCTTTTAGTGGGTCGGTGACAAAGATGTAGCCAAGCAGAAGATAAATAAAACCCGTTAATAACGTGATCAACATTGACCAACCAGAAGAGACTTGAGCATTAAAACCACCAATAAAGCTGGATATCGCACAGGCAAAAAATACAACACCAAGTAATACACTGATAACAATGCCAGAAGAAAGTGGATTAATAATACAGATAAAACCTGCAATGAAACCTAATGTGGCAATAACAGTCATTAAAGTACATTGTTTTTTAACCAGTTTCTCTGTTAGCTGAGATAAATTGTTTTTATTAATATCTAACATAGCCACCTCTTATCCTTATATTTGGTACATAAGTTAAATTATAGCAATTTCTGCTTATATAACATGACTTAATTACATAAAACTATAATTAAAAAGAGGTAGGAATGTGGAAGATCGCCTTTAAAATAGAAAACTGAAAGAGTAAGGTAGTGGATTAAGATAAATTGTTAATAAAATTTATAACGGAGGTAAAATGCCTGATATCGTGTATTTAGACAGTCACTTTGTACCTAAAGAGCAGGCTAAAATATCTGTTTTTGACCGTGGTTTTTTATTTGCAGATGCCGTTTATGAAGTTACTGCTGTTATCGATGGTCAGCTCATTGACTTTAATGGACATTTTCAACGATTGCAGCGTTCATGCAAAGAATTAGCTCTATCGCTTCCTATTACCAAAGAGCAGCTAATTGATGTTCATCATCAACTTATCGAAAAGAATAACCTTCATGAAGGGCTTATTTATTTACAAATAACACGAGGTACTGATTCCTCTCGTTTTTTTGATTTTCCGGCTTCATCTGTTCCTTCGACAATAGTTGCTTTTGTTCAGCACTCCACAGTTATTAACCATCCTAATGCAAAAAAAGGTATTTCAGTAGTGAGTGTTGAAGATATTCGCTGGCAACGTTGTGATATTAAAACCGTGGCATTATTAGCAGCATGTTTAGCAAAACACCATGCACATCAACAAGGTGCTGATGATGCTATTTTAATTAAAGATGGCTATATAACAGAAGGGAGTTCAAGTAATTTCTTTATTGTTAATCACGATAATGAAATTATTACACGGCCACTGAGTCAGAATATTTTACCCGGTATTACGCGCCAAGCGATTATTCAATTAGCGCAAGAAGAAGGGCTTAAAATAACAGAACGTCTATTTACGCTTGATGAAGCGAAAAAAGCAAAAGAAGCTTTTATTAGTTCAGCAACCACATTAATTTGGCCGGTTGTTTCAATCGATAATGAAGATATAAATCAGGGAGAAGTTGGGCATTTATCTCAACGGCTACGAGAGATCTATCTTGATAAAGCACTTAAGAAGTAATTGAATAAGCAGATATTCTTTATAAAATTACCGCACTGCGTTTCGGATTTTTATTACAGTATAGCAGTGCGGTAAACTCATCGTTTTACTATATAAATTCGTTTCACTACATTAATTTGTTTTACTATCTTAATTCTGATGTTCAATAATCATGACGGCAGTTGTGTCAGGTTCTAAAGCGCGTAATACATGAGTAACATCACCGGGATAGCAAATATAATCACCGGGTTGTAATTCTTGCTGATCATCTAAAGTGCCCACCATTGCACTACCACTGATAATAATAATATGTTCAGTGACATTCTTACTGTGGGGATCTGAAACTCTATCTTTTCCCGGCTGTGCGATTACTGTGTATATATCGCGTTTTGCACCCACTGGGCAGGAAGAAAGTAAAAAAGCATGGTAATAGGCTTTTTCTGCGCTAATTTTAAAGCCATCACCTTTACGTATTACCTTCACTTCAGGCTGTGGCGCTGAAATAAGTTGAGAAAAAGGGATGTTTAACGCAACACAAATTGCCCAAAGTGTTTCAATACTTGGATTTCCTTGTCCTGCTTCTAATTGAGATAATGTTGATTTTGCAACACCTGCTCGTCTTGCTATTTCAGCAAGTGAAAGACCCGCTTTTTTTCTTTCTCTAGCTAGTGCTTGAGAAATAATTTCAATAGGCGCACAAGGCGATGACATCATAGCTTCCTTCAAAAATCATCTTGCAAAAAAATAAATCGTTCAACATAATGAACGAATGGTTCGATAAAAAATACTATATTCTATGCAAATTAACAGTCGTCTTGATAATAACGTACTTAGAGATATTGTGCTTGTTTCATTAGCAGATGGCATCGTTGGTATCTCTTATGGTGCTTTAGCTCATACCCAAGGTTTTGATTTTTGGGTGCCATTGGTGTTATCCATTTTTGTTTTAGCGGGCGCTTCTGAATTTCTTTTTATTGGCGTTGTGGCGATGGGAGGAAGTGCAATATATGCTGCTCTTGCTGGATTAATGGTCAATGCACGACATATTCCCTTTAGTATGGCAGTAAAGGATTTACCGGGAAAAGGACTTAAATCATTATTAGGTTTTCATATATTAAATGATGAAAGTGTTGTATTTGGTTTATCTCAACGTACTGCTGAACAAAATAAATTAGCGTTTTGGGCTTGTGGGTTGGGTATTCTATTTGTTTGGCCTTTAGGAACCATGCTTGGGGTTTATTTAGGGTCATTTATTGTAGATATAAAGATGTTAGGGCTAGATGCGATGTTTCCAGCCATCATTCTCGCATTAAGTTTACCCGCATTAAAAAATAAACTAACACGCCATGCAGCAATAATAGGGAGTATTCTTGCACTCGCAACCACATTATTCCTCCCTGTTGGGATCCCCGTTTTATTATCGTTATTAGGCGTATTGTTTGTGATAAGGAAAATATAATGTCCACGGCATCTATTATTACAGGAATTATTATTCTTGCTGTTGGTACATACGCTATGCGTCTTTCCGGCATATTACTCAATAATAAAGCGGGTGTATCAGAGAGAGTGAAAGAGATCCTCTCATTATCGGCGATTGTTATTCTGTTTTCAGTGGCGATGACATCGACATTTTTTGATGGTGACCAACTTGCTGATATCTCAAAAATTATTGGGGTTGGTGTGGCGGGCATACTTACTTGGCAGAAAAAACCTTTTATTATAATTGTGCTTAGTGCCGCAATAGTGACGGCAGGTTTACGTTGGTTAATTAATCTTTGGGGATAACCCCCTTTAGCGCATCACTGTAATAAAATAAAAAGGAGGTACAATTACCTCCTTTATTGTGGAATATCAGTTATCTATTAATCGCTGTCTGATGATTTAGCCTCTAAAGGCAGAACAATAATAAAACCAATTCCTTTATTATTTAGCCCTTCAGTAACTATTAACGATGCTTGAATTTTATTAGCGAGATTTTGTGCAATAGAGAGACCTAATCCACTCCCTGTTTCGTTAGAGCCAGGAACACGGTAAAAACGTGAAAATAGAACATTGATATGTTCTTTTGCAACACCTGGGCCATTATCACGCACGATAACATGAACTCCTTCCGCGTATCGATTCTCAATAGTTACCTCAACTTGGCTACCTTTGGGGCAATATTTGATGGCATTATCAAGCAGATTATTAAATATAGAGAGTAAAGCCTGTTTATCAGTTTTAAGCGTTAAAGCGTGGCCTTCATTAAGTGATAGCTCAATATTTTTAGTAATTGCATAAGGAACACGTTGTGCTATTGCATTTCCAATAACGTTATAGATATCAAGAGATTCTATTTTTAATGGAAAATCGTCACATTCTAATCGCGCCAAATCAATTAATTGATGAGAAAGAGCCGCCGCTCTATCAAGAGATTGTTTCATATCATCAATAATTTCTTCACGCTCTTGTTGATCATCGACTAAAGAGAGCAGGTGTAATTGAGCAATAACAGCGGCTATTGGTGTTCTTAATTCATGGGCGGCATCCGCCATAAATTGTTTTTCACGAATATTAGCAGCATCAATTCTTGCCATTAATTGGTTTAATTCTTTAAAGATAGGGCGAATTTCTTTAAATTGCTGGCCCACATTAATCGGCGTTAAATTACGAGGTTTACGATTAGAGATAAGCTCTGCAGCTTGTCTTAGTGGTCGTAAACTAAAATAAGCAGTAATTAAGATTGCAAAAATAACAGTCGCAAGAATAAATAGGAAAGGAACAAAGGTGCCTTCAACAGGGTTACCAATAACATGGCCCCTATCTTCAACCGACTCACCAATAAAGACTTTTATTTTATGTTTCTCACCCCAACTAAAAGAGAGTATCCATTTTTCACCTGCCACAGATACTCTTTCTGAGGCTAATGAAAGCACTCTTGTAGGAATAGGCAACTCAGGGCGGTTAGTATAAATCAGGGTGTTATTTGCATCTAAGGCAATAAACCACGGCAGATATTGTAATTCATCATCTTCACCATTAAGCATGGCATCGATATACATACCTTGTAAGTTATGAGCAACTTCTTTAAGAACTTCTGGCTGATCAGAAACAATTTCTAAGGTATTAGCAAAACCCTCAGCAATAATTTCTTGCTGTTTATTATAAATTTTTTCGAAATCAGCAAGATAATCAAATTGTATCCAAGCTAACCAAACGCCCCAAAGCATAACTATGGAGATAATCTGAAGGACAATGGTGTAAATAAAGAAGGAGCGGATCTTCATTTAATTAGCTTCTTTTTTTAATAAATAACCCACGCCACGAACCGTGATAATGCGCTCTTTGCCTATTTTTCTCCGTAAATTATGCATATGTACTTCAAGAGAATTACTTTCAATTTTATCGTCTAAACCAAATAGACGTTGTTCCAGCTCTGATTTACGCACCACATTGTCAGTATTACGCATTAATTCATATAAGAGTTGGTATTCTTTACCTGATAATAAAAGTAATTCGTCATTTAACGTGACTTGATGGTTTGCTGGATTAAGTTGTAAATCGCCAATAGACCATATTTGTGAAGAAAAACCAGCCATTCTACGGCTAACCGCTTTTACACGAGAAATAAGTTCAGGCATAGCAAAAGGCTTTGGTAAAAAATCATCTGCACCTGAATCTAAAGTTTGTACTAAATTATCAATTTGTGTGCGGGCAGTTAAAATGATAATTGGAATTTTCTCACCACTTTTTCTAAGTGCGATCAGTTCGTCTTGCCCGTCACCATCAGGTAGACCTAAATCTAATAGCATTAAATCAAAAGGGCGCTGGCTTAATTGAACACGAGCATCCGCAAGTAATCTGACCCAACATGGTTGAAAACCTGCAATTTCAAGCCCGCGACAAAGCGCTTTACCAAGTTGTAAGTCGTCTTCAACTAATAAAATATTCATAATAATACCTACCTAAAATCGTCTTAAGAAAGTATAAGAGCCAAATAAAAATTGAGCAATATAATAAAATGTAAAGCAAGGTTTGATTAATGAACTCTTAATGTAAGATAAATTTTTATTTAATATTTTTTACTAAAAATAAATGACTAGAATTTTTAGGAGCAGATTGAGATAAGCATACTATTTATTTCATTTTTATCACGTGAAGGCATTTAATGTTAATTTTAAAGATTTATTTTAGATAGAATTAACGTAGATATCCTAATGTGAATAAAGAATATCACATACTATTATGCTAAGGTAACTTAAATACTTTATTTAAGGTTTTTTAGATTTAAAAGTAAAGTCTATTAAAAAACAATATTTAACAAATAAGGTTTTATATTTAAAATAATATAAATATAGAATGTTGATTTTATTGAGTAATATAACTATTAAATTGATGTCTTATTCTTTTATTGAAAATAAATAATTGTTTTAATATATCCCTGTTGTGCAACATTTTTATCAGATTTAAATTATTTACTCTATTCATCTATACTCTTGCAGTAAAAGTTAACGACTTGAAAGGAATTAAATTTTCAATAAAAGGAATTTACATGAAATTAGATGGTGTTATTTAGTATAAATTAAATCATTCTGTGTCAGAAATGCTCCCAACCCTCTGGGAGCATTTCACATATTATTATCACTTGCAAAGTGAGTTATCCCACAACATTAAATTAAATGGTAAATTTAATGGTTTCACCAATTCATTCGCGGTAGTTTGAAGCTCGGCTTTTGCTTGAGCCAGTCGTTGTTTATCTATATCAGGAATAAAGCCATCTTTCGCAGGTAAATCATCTAATGTGTACTCTTCCACTAAAACGCCATTAGCCCAACGTTGAAATAGCCAATAGCTTTCTGGCATTAAAGTATATTTTGTACCGTCAATAATTGTTGTTTTATCTTCCTGATAACGAACAGGAATAAGCTGATTTGCAACATTATCCCAAATCCAACCTTTGTATGTCCCATCCTCTAATCGATTAATTGACCAATGCATATCATCCGGCTGATAAAAATATAGCTCAGTTAATGCAACATAAGATGTGTTTTTTGTTGATAAAGAAGCTTGAATAAGGCCATTAGTAAAATAAGAAATATAAAGTGTTTTATTATCAGCATTCAGTTCAATACTGCAGGTATCCCAATGGGTTATTGTTAAACCTTCTTTAGCTGGTTTTTCTGGAATGGAGATCACCGCATCTGTTGCATCATCTTCTGCTGGTGGGTAGTAATGACCTGTAATATATTCACCATTATTGCCATAGAAGTGCCAGGTCGCCAAAGGTGAGCTTTTTAAAAATTTATTAATAGTCAAAAAAGAGAGCAGTGCAATAGTCAAAAAAAGAAATATACATCGTATTTTTTTAGCCATTTTAATTAATTGCCTATTTTCCATTTGCTGGCGAGAATTCTATAAATTCAGAGAAATAAAAGCGAGACATTTAATTAAGAAACGTAATATACTTTTCCGTAATTAAGATAATAAGTACACTTTAATGACCTTAAGATAAATACTTAGATAAGGATGTTCGTAATGATTAAAAATAAAGTACTAGCAGAGCATTATTTTTTAAAAGAAATGGACAATGATAATTATTATCCAACACATCTTGTGAAGAAAGGGCAAGAGTTATTAAAAGCACTTTGTTTAAAAATAGAAGCAACTTCACCTAAAAATTTGGCAGAACTTTATATTCTCACGCAAGAAACCACGGATCAATTTAATGAGCTAGCTGAAGAGTTTTATGAAGAAGATAGCGAGATCGAAACAGTAGCAAGAGAGTGTATTGCTGAAGATTTTGGCGTTATCGCTGATGAATATGGCTTTGAAGATGCTGATATAGAAGAATTAATTGCAACAAGAGATTGGTAGAAAAAAGGTGAGAAAACCCTATTGTGTTTTCTCATCTAGATGAACTTTAATTTTATCAATTATCGCCTAAATGATAATGAGAATAATTTAGTTGACAAAGAAATATTTATTAATAAACTAGCTCTCAGTTTGGTCAAAAAGACTCGTAAGCGTTTACGTTAATCAACGCATATAACTTTTTTTAGCCTGTTGTATTGGCAGTTATGTGCTGTTGTACAATCGTATTATTGGAGTCTTTATCTATGTCTTTTCAGGACAAAAATTACTTTTTAGGTATTCCTAAACTTCCTACTCGAGCAATGATTTTTCTTGTTCCCTTTTTCCTTTCTTTTATTATGTCAGGTATTGTTGCATTTATTAGTACCGTCAAATCGCTAGGAATGGGAATGCATGTTATCTCCCCGTGGTTAACTTCTTGGGGGATCTCTTGGATGATTGCCTTTCCTACGGTTTTATTTGTCTTGCCAATCGCAAGACGTTTTTCACTATTATTGGTGAAACCTGCCAAATCTAATGATTAATTAACAAAGAGATCAGTAATTGATGCTGATCTCTTTGTTTTTCACAATGTGAAGTAAAACATCGCCTAAATGAATAAGATCCGATAGCCTTAAACTTGTATATTTAAATGGTATATCGAAAAGCGAAGACATTTTCTTTGCATAAATTCTTATTGATAGCAGGAGGCTTTAAATGAGTTTGTTGTTCTCCCCTAAAAAATTAGGCCCCCATCAGTTAGATAACCGTATTATTGTTGCACCTATGTGTCAATATTCAGCACAAGAGGGTTACCCAACCGCATGGCACACTATGCATTACGGACAGCTAGCACTATCTGGTGCTTCGTTAGTGATTGTTGAAGCAACAGCGGTTGAGCCTAGAGGTCGTATTAGTTATAAAGATTTAGGTATTTGGTCTGACCAACATGGTAATGAACTAAAAAAGTTGGTTGATAATGTTAAGCAGTATTCATCTGCAAAAATCGGTATACAGATTGCACATGCCGGACGTAAGGCATCGACTGATTTACCTTGGAATGGTGGGGCATCATTAGCGCCAGATTCTCCTAATGGATGGCAAAAAGTCGCGCCTTCAGAAATACCTTTTGGAAAGAATCATCAACCTCATGCGCTGGCTGTCGATGAAATTGAAGAGATAAAACAAGCTTTTGTTGATGCTGCTAAAAGGGCTGAGTCAGCAGGATTTGACGTTATTGAGATCCACGGTGCTCATGGATATTTATTGCACGAATTCCTATCTCCATTATCTAATCACAGAACGGATCAATACGGTGGTGATTTTAATAATCGTAGTCGGTTATTAGTGGATGTCTTTGTTGCAGTGAAAAATGCAGTTTCTGATAATGTCTGTGTTGGTATCAGAATTTCCGCAACAGATTGGGTTGAAGGTGGTTGGGACTTAGAAAGTACGATTGCTTTAACTCAGCATCTTGAAGAGTTAGGTTGCCATTATATTCATGTTTCTTCTGGTGGATTATCAGAAAAGCAAGAAATTAAACTAGGCCCTAATTACCAAGTACCATTTGCTCAAGCAATTTATAATGAAACACAACTGCCAGTTATTACAGTTGGTCTTATTACCGAGCCAGAACAAGCAGAAGCCATTTTACTGACAGAGCAGGCTGATTTTATCGCTTTAGGCAGAGGTATTCTTTATGATCCTCGCTGGCCTTGGCATGCGGCGGAAAAACTCAAACAAACCATAAAAGTAGCACCTCAATATTTACGTTGTGCGCCTCATGGTAGTAAAGACTTTTTTAAATAATATTATCAAGCCACGGGTAATCGCTGATTGTAATTAAGGTTATCCGTGGCTTTTTCTTTGATAATCTTTATCATGGTGCAGATAAACTGCAAGCATAAGTGTATTGCGTTGGAAAAGTTGGTCGTAAACAAGATGAAAAAAAATCCCTTATTACTTCAACCAAGGATTGCTTAAGACGATGTGTTTTGAATGCGAACACATCATCAGAGAATGAAGCATTCTTTGATGACTCATTAATTTATAGCGAGTCATATTATGAAAAATAAACATTGGTCGCGTGTAGAATATCTGCACGAAACAGTTAAAAATAAAAATATTATCATCAAAGGGCAACACAGTTATTACAGTGATTGTTGGGATGATGGTTTTGAAACTTCAGTTGTCCGTTATCTATATGGTGACGAGGTTAGCCTGCAATGGGAACCATTGTGGGAAATTGATAAGTTATATATTGGCGATTATGTCTGTATTGGTGCGCAAGCGGTGATATTAATGGGCGGCAACCATACTCACCGTATGGATTGGTTTTCACTTTATCCTTTTATGGACAAGATTGAGGAAGCCTATATTGGTAAAGGTGATACCCATATTCATGATGGTGCATGGATAGGAATGCGTGCAATGATAATGCCTGGCGTGACGATTGGTGAAGGCGCTATTGTTGCGGCGAATAGTGTTGTTTCCAAAAATGTTGAACCTTATAGCATTGTGGGCGGAACACCTGCGCAACACCTTAAATATCGTTTTGAGCCTAAAGTTATTGAGCAACTTTTATCTTTAAAGATTTACCAATGGTCAGAAAAGAAATTTGAAGCACTCAGACCTCTTTTATGCCAATCATCAATTGATAAATTATTAATTGCAGAAGCACAATTTATTGAATAATACTGCCCCCTAAGTGGTAATAAGCTTAGGGGTTTTACTTAGTATTTCTTTTAATATATTTAAAAAATAGTATTCATATTTATAGAGTAGCACTATCTTTTATTTGATCATTATCTCAAAAGTGGAAATATTTTATTTTTATAGATAATCAATAATTTTATTTTTCAAGCTTGAGTTTTATTTTTATTTTTTAACTGTTTTCCTTTAGTTATTGATTGTTATTTAAATATAAATTAAAGCACAATGTTTATTTATAATAAAGTTAATTGTGTGACGATGTTATTATCTTTAATTAATAGAGTTTCAATTTATTATTAGTTTATTTTATAAGATATATAATGTGTAAAAAATAAAATACATATTATTCTATATATGACTTTATTAATTATGGAGTGATGTGGATATGATTAAAAATAAAGATTTCAAGGTAAGGTTATTAGTGATTTCATTATTATCATCACCTTTATCTTATGCAAATAATACAACCTTATTGGGTGGGAATAGTAAAGCCGATGGTAATGAATCTACGGCAGTTGGATATAATACGTGGGCGCATTCTGATCAATCAACGGCGATAGGTGCTAATGCAGGGGCTGAGGGTGAAAATGCAACCGCAATAGGTCATAAAAGTACAGCAATTGGTGATAATGCGATGTCATTGGGAAGTGGTGCAATGGCAATTGGTGAGGGTTCTCTTTCTATTGGTTCTCAGGCTTATAGTGAAAGTAAGGATTCAATTAGTATAGGGAAAGGGACAATCAATAATGCTGAGAATGGTGTTATTTTAGGTAGTGGTAGTCGCCTTTCTGATAATGCAGATAATTCAGTGATTATTGGTAGTAAGTCTTCAGGATCAGCAAGTAATGCGATTATATTAGGTGATAATAGCAGTAATAATCGTAATAATACATTATCAATCGGTAGTGATAAAAATCAGCGACAAATTATTAATGTTGCAGCGGGTACAGAAAATACAGACGCCGTTAATGTTTCTCAATTAAGAAAAGAAAAAGATAATATTCTTATTGAGGCAGATAAGCGTATTAATGACAATAATACCACTATTTATAATAAAATTGAGCAAGAAAAAAATACGGTTATTGAAGCAACAACTCAACAGATAAATGAAAATAATGAGGTAATACAAAGAGATATCACAAAGGCAAATGAAGCAGTCTTAAAAGAGAGTGAGTTGAAGGCAAAAACATTCGCAGAAAATGCAGAAAAAAAATCAAACCAATATACTGATAATAAAATCAATGAACATCAGGCTAATACTGTTAATTATATCAATGAAGTTAAAAATGAAATGTATCTTTATAATGAAGGAAAGTTATCTGATGTAAAAACAGAGGCTGAAAATTATACAAATAAAAAGACAGATGAAATAAAAAAAGGTGCGGAAAATTATACTGATAATAAAATAAATAATATTAAGGAAGTAATAGAGAAAAACACAAATAATAGGATCAATGAGTCTGAAAAACAGATCAAAGAACACACAAATAATCAATTTATTGAAGTTGAAAATAAAGGTAAAGAATACACTGACTTTAAAGTGAATGAACATGATAAGAAAATAGTTGAACATGTTAATAATATTAAAGATGAAGTTATTTTTTCAACAGAGCGAAAGGTTAACGCATCAGAAAAAAATGCCAATAGTTATACCGATATTGAGATTAGTAAAATAGCATCGGGTATGGAAGGGCTTATTGGAAAAAATAATGAGAAATTAACCAAAGAACATCAAAGCTATGTTACTCAAAAAGGGAATGAGTATATAAATGTGGCCAACACGATAATTAATGAGAGAGATGAATCGCTGAAGGAATATATTGAAAAATCAAAACACGATTCTATCTCTATCGCAAATGAATATACCAATAATAAGTTTAAGAATATCTTTATTGATAATGATATTGCACTTAAGAATATGGATAATAAAATCGATAAAGCAGATAAAAGAGCAAGTGCTGGGATTGCTTCTGTCGCAGCGATGGCTAATATTCCTTACGTGACTAATCACACATTTAGTTTAGGTGTCGGAGTGGGTAATTATCGCGATGCTAATGCATTTGCAACGGGTGCTCAGTATCAAATAACAGAAAGCGCCATTATTCGTGTTTCAGCTTCATGGAATACAGAAGATCGCGGTGTTGTTGGCGGCGGTGTTTCTTATGGTTGGTAAAGCACTTTTGTATTGTGTTTAATAGGATAAAAAGTAGAGATAAGGTTGTTGCTTTTTTATCATTCTGCTGGCTTTTATGCCTTTGATTTGAATAATAAAGGTAACAGCCTTTGTTTTCTATGTGAGTAAAATATGATTTATCTTCATTCAGGTGGTGGTGATTTTGAAAAACAAGCAAGAGTTAATCAAGTCGCAACGGAAAAAGCACAAGAAATTGCTAAAAATAAGATAAAACAAGTGGTGCAATTTAGATCACTTGCAGACTTTCCTGTTGAACTTGAAAAGATTGGGGTGATCTTACTGATTGAACCCACCATTGAATTAGCGCTTGAAGTAGGGCGACAGTATTCACAATTAACGGATATTGTTATTGCTGAAAGTGCAACGGCGGGAAGGAAATTGACCATTTGTCAGATTGAATTTGCAGTAACAAAAATCTGTGTTCTCTAATTTTTGGACTTATTCAGTTATCCACATTAACTGTGGATAACTCTTGTCTTACATGTTAGTAATCGTATTATTCATTGATTTTATTGGGTATTTTGTATTGCTTGAAAAACATCCATTTAAATTAATGATCTTAATACTTTGTTATTATTCAAAATAATAAAGAACATAATAAAATAATGTTGTTTTTAACTAAGAGAGATAAAAAGTATGACAAATCTCTCTATAAATACTATTTATCGAATAATGGCGTTGGTTTTCCGTCACTATCAACCGCAACAAAATTAAACTGACCGTGGATCACTTCTTCACGGCCTTCTGCGTACATATCTTCAAGAAAAATAGAAACATTTACCGTTAAACTTGTACGTCCAACACGAATAACTTCACCCACCAATTCAATAATCGTACCTGATGGAATAGGGTGATTAAAATTTATTTTCTCAGTTGAAACTGTTACTAGACGTTTACGGCTAAAGCGGGTGGCGGTGATAAATGAAACTTCGTCCATCCAAGCTAATGCTGTGCCGCCAAAGAGTGTTGAGTGGTGATTGGTGGTGGTAGGAAATATGACTTTAGAAACACGGGTGACTGAATTTTTAATTTTATCTTGTAGTTCAGGAGATAAGTCAGAGATGGACATAACAATAAAGCCTTCTTCTTTAATACTGTAGGGAGAAATTCCCCACAGTATAAAATAGAGTAAATTGAAAGCAAAGTAGATGAATGACTGATTATGCCGTCTGTAATTAAAAGGTTATTTCGCCAGTTAAAAAGAGTGCAGCATCTCCTGTCAGTAAAACGCGATTATCTTTTAGCACACAGTCAATATTTCCACCGCGTTTTGAAACTTGTCTTGCTTGTAACTGTGTTTTATTGAGTTTATTACCCCAAATTGGCGCTAATACACAATGTGATGTGCCAGTAACAGGATCTTCATTTACGCCTTTTACGGGGGCGAAGAAGCGAGAAATAAAGTCAAAAGGAGCATGACCTTTAGCTGTGATAATAACGCCAGGTAAAGGCAACTGTGCGATTTGAGTGAAATCAGGTTGGTAGTTAATGACTGTTTCTGGATCAGATAAAAAGCAAACATAGCGATCACGTGCTTGCCAAACTTCATCGATTTGTAATGCTAATTTTTCTTCAAGAGCTGACTTTATATCGTTATTTAATGTCGCAGGTATCGCTGGGAAATTAAGTGTAAAAAGGGCGTCATGGCAAGAAACAGTGAGCTCACCTGAAAGAGACTGGAATTTAAAGAGATCATGAGGGGACTGTTTTATGGTTTTTAGTACAAAAGCAGTGGCTAATGTTGCGTGTCCACAAAGAGGAACTTCAATTTTAGGTGTAAACCAACGAATATGGTCGCCAACTAAAAAAGCGGTTTCAGGTAAATTAATCTCACTAGCAAGTGTAATTAAGGTGTCATCAGGCAACCATTCTTCTAACAAAACGACAGCTGCGGGATTTCCTGAAAAAGGCATAGAGGAAAAAGCATTAACATAATAAATAGGAAGAACAGTCATCGCATTACCTTAGTAATAAACTATCAATAAATGGAAGGTAATGAGATTAAGTGTTTTAAATATCGGGTGCAATACTTAAAAACAGTGTTTGAATTGTAGGATATAAAAGCAAAAAGCCATGCCTAAGTAATTAGACATGGCTTTAATAATTAACGCATTAGATTAAGCTTGTGCTTTCTCTTTGTTATCTGCGCTTTGTAAAAGCTTACGAACTGGAATAATCAGTGCAGCAAGAACAACGGCACAAATAACCAGAGCGATAGAAACATGAGAGAAGAAATCAGGCATGACATCGAGTTTGTCTGGACGGATATTTCCACCCATTAGACCTGCTGCCAAATTACCTAATGCGCTTGCACAGAACCATAATCCCATAACCTGACCACGCATTTTAGCAGGCGCTAAAATAGTCATTGTGGCAAGCCCAATTGGGCTTAAGCATAATTCACCTAATGTCAGTAATAAGATACTGCCAATTAACCAAAGCGGTGAAACACCTTGTCCTGTTGCAATAACGCTTTCAGATGCAAACATCATGACGGTAAAGCCACCCGCTGCAAATAAAATACCAATTACAAACTTACTCATGCTGCTTAAATTCATATTCTTACGTGCCATCATTGGCCATAACCAGCTAAATACTGGCGCAAGAATAATAATAAACAGGGCGTTTACAGATTGGAACCAAACCGCAGGGATCTCAAATCCCATAAAGTTTAAGTCAGTATAGTCGTTAGCAAATAAGTTAAATGATGTCGGCTTTTGTTCGAATGCAGACCAGAAAAGGGCTGCTGAAACCAATAAGAGGAAACAAACAAATAAGCGAGAGCGGTCACTACTACTTAATCCAGCAAATAGGAATAAATAGATAAAATAGGCAATAACACTACCGGAAATTACATAGACCATAAAGTTGGCCACAACAACTGGGTTAAAAGGAATAACGCCAGAAATAATAAGACCAACAATTGCCATAAGAACAACAGATAACGCTAAGATCCATTGACCGACATTACGACGAACAACAGTTGGGCGATCCCAACTTGAATCTAAACCGACTTCGCTATCAAAGCGACGCATGGTAGGTACTGCGTAAAAGCGGAAAATCAGTAACGCAACAAGCATACCAATCCCACCAATACCAAAGCCCCAATGCCAGCCATAATCACGTACTAAGAAACCCGTGATGAGTGGTGCAATAAATGAGCCCATATTGATACCCATATAAAATAAGGAGAATCCACCATCACGGCGAGTATCATCCCTTTTATATAAGGTTCCTACCATCACAGTTACGCAGGTTTTAAATAGCCCCGTACCCAATACAATCAGTAATAAACCGATAAAGAATAGGTCTTGTGACCAAAACGCAGAAAGTGCGATGGATAGGTGCCCTAAAGCGATAAAGATAGAGCCATACCATACGGCTAGGCGTTGACCTAACCAGTTATCAGCGAGCCAACCTCCAGGCAGTGATGTTAAATAAACACCGCCTGCGAAAATACCCACAATAGCAGATGCCTGCTCTCTGGGGATTTCCATGCCACCCTCATAAACGGTTGCCGCCATAAATAGGATTAATAATGGGCGAATACCATAGAAAGAAAAGCGTTCCCACATTTCGGTGAAGAAAAGGGAGCTTAATGGATATGGGTGGCCAAAGAAAGTTCGGCTAGATTTTGAGTGAGTAGATTGCATCTTAAATTCCCAAAAAAAACCTCTACAGGTCGTTTGCAAGTAAAAAGAACAAAATAGCAGCAAGTGGTGAAACAAAATTATTTCATTCTGTTATCAATATCCACTGCATTTAATTAATATATTTTTAACATACTTTTGTCAGAATTCAGCGACTAAAAGTATATTTAATACTTTATAAACCATTTTTTGGTGCAAAAGTCGATAAAAATCTCATTTTGCAATAGTTAACCTTGCAATTTTTTGAAAAAAGAGGACAAGAAAATTTTAGAGGTCTTAACAAATAGGGGGTGAGAATATTCTTAATAAACAATAAATTACAAAAAATAGAATAAAAAAAGTAACAATTGGGCATTTAAATGTAAAAGTGTAATTTTTTGAAGAAAAAAAACTATTAACTGATCTTATTTGTAGATTTTTTGACTACTTTTCTTGTGGTCTTCTAAAGCTTAACCAAGAGTAAATTAGATTAAAAAAGACAACGGCTGCGGTGAAATAAAAAACAGCTCTAAATCCATAGCTTGCAGCAACAAAAGCGCCCATTAACGGTCCTGTAACATTTCCAACATCTCTTAGTGCTTGGTTATAGCTGAAAATTCGACCTGCAATCGCAGGCGTAATGTTATAGAGGATAAGTGTTTGCACTGCAGGTAACATAGCGGCATTGACTGCACCAAGTAAAAAACGTAGTGCACCAAGCTCCCAATAACTACTGACCAGCGCCATTGGAATTAACATAAAAATAGAGAGCCCTAGGGTAAAGATAAGGACTTTATCAGGGCCAATTCGGTCACCTAATTTACCAAAACGAGGGGCGCTAATAAGTGCAGCGATACCGGGTACAGAGGCGATAACACCACTGATAAAGGCAAGATTGTTGACTGATCCTGTTAATTCTCGGATATAAAGCGTCAAAATAGGCGTAACAGAGCCCGTTGCCACTTGAATGATCATTGTGGTGAAAAACAGGCATACCACGAGTCTTTTGTTCTTAAGCGATGAAAAGACCTGTTTTGTGGTTAGTGCGTCTTTTTTAGAAACAGGCGTAAAGTTCTCGCTGACGAAAAAGAGGGTGACTAAAAAGCAAATAAATAAAACGGCTGAAGTAATAAAGAAGACAGGACGTAAACCATAGAGATCGGCAAGCATACCGCCAATTAGAGGGCCTATTAACGCACCACTCACTGCACCTGTTGAAAGTGTACCTAATGCCCAGCCGCTTTTTTTAACGGGGACTTGAGTGGCAATTAACGCATTTGCATTCGGAACAAAGCCACCTAATACACCTAGCAAGGCACGTAATACCAGTAATTGCCATATATTTTGTGCAAATCCAATTAATACCATCACGATCGCCATACCAAGAGCTGAACGCAACAGCATTAATTTTCGACCTTTTCTATCTGATAATTTTCCCCAAAAAGGCGCTGCGATAGCAGAAAAAAGGAAGGTAATACTAAATGCAACACCCGTCCAAAGATTAAGCTCTTCATGGTCGGTTATACCCAGTTCTTCTACATAGAGAGGAAGAAAAGGCATGATCAGACTAAAACCAGCGCCGGTTAGAAAACAGCCAAACCAGACAATATAGAGATTACGTTTCCAAGAATTATTTCGGGGCTTGAGATCCATGTTACTCCTTTAGCCGAGAACGAGAGAGCAAACCAAGAGAATAGGCTGAAAATAACCGTAGCGATGTTGAGCGTGGCAACAGCGAGTCGGTTTTCTTATTTTATGATGAATAAGAATATAGCCATGATACAGAATAAGTGCGATAGGTCTTGCTCTTATAATGTGTTTTTGCAGGAGTTTACAGCTTGTGCTGTTATTGATTTTATTATTGTTATTTCAGTATATCGTAATATTACAAAGTGGCTGTTTTGGAATAGAACAGCCACTTTGTGATTAGTGTACTTTCTTTATTTCGTTATATAAAGAAGCGTCACCTTCTGGGCGAGTTTTAAAGCGACGATGCAACCACATATATTGGTCTGGTGCGCGTAAAATCTCTTGTTCAACCACTTTATTCATCGCTCTAGCGGTATTTTCCTCATTATCAACAGGAAAATCAGCAACAGGAGGAGAGATAATTAACTCATAACCCTTACCTTCAGGTAAGCGTTTTGGGGTAAATGGAATGAGTGCGGGTTTGCTGGTTCTTGCCAGAATATAAGTTCCCGTTGTTGTTGCCGCTTTATCAACTGCAAATAAAGGCACAAAAACACTTTTACGAGGGCCATAATCATGATCAGGTGCATACCAAACAATTTCACCTGCTTTTAAACTGCGGATCATGCCTTTGACATCTTTTCTGTCGATCATAAATTTATTAGAACGTAATCGACCCCATGTTTGTAGCCAGTCCATAACGGGATTATCGTTAGGGCGATAAACACCAACTCCAGGGTTATAGATACCAAAAATTCGAGCACCCAGTTCAAGTGTTAGAAAATGGATGCCAATGAGCAAAATGCCTTGTCCTTTTTCTTGAATCATTGAGACATTTTCAAGTCCGCTGACTTTAAACCAACGTTTGACGCGCCATTCAGGCCAAAACCATGCCATGCCAGTTTCGAATAATCCCATACCAACGGATTCAAAATTTTTATTAACTAAGGCTTCTCGCTCACTTTTTGGCATCTGTGGAAAACAGAGCTCAAGATTACGTTCCGCTATTTGGACGCGTTTCTTTAAAAAAACTTTCGAAAAGCGGCCTAAGCGTGTCCCTAGCCAATAAATGACAGGATAAGGAAGGAGAACCAGAATATAGAGTAATCCGATCCCGAACCAAGTCAGCCAATATTTAGGCTGCAAAAATGATTTTTTAAATGGGGGTGACTTTATCATAAGCCTATCTATTTACTATTTTTCCAATGAATATCTTATATTGTGACACTTTTTAGCGCAGATAAGAAATTTTGTCATAAATTAGGTGAAATTATTTCGATGCCTTGTAGTGCAGTCACCAATTCAGCAATATTTTTAGCTGCCATTTTGTCCATCACTTTTGCTCGATGAACTTCGACGGTTCTTATTGAAACACAAGCAACTTCTGCTATTTCTCGGTTCATTAATCCTTGAATAACATAATAAGCAATATCTTTTTCTCTTGGGGTTAATGAAGCATAACGGCGGCGAATATCATGTGCGGTAAAACGTGTATTGGTTTCAAGAAATGCTGCATCTAATGCAGATAACAATGCATTGCTATCAACGGGTTTTTGCAGGAAGTCGATAGCTCCTTTTTTGATCTCTTCAACTGCCATAGGAATATCGCCATGACCAGTTAAAAAAATCACAGAAAGTGTACTGTGTTTATCAATTAAATGCTGGTGGACTTGTCTGCCGTCGGGTTTTGGCATTCTCATATCTAACAAGACAACACCTTGCTGATAGAGATTGACATTGTTGATAAAGAACTCGCTATCATTCCAAACATGGGCTGAATAACCTAAGCTTTCTAATAAAAACTGACAAGCATCAGTGACAGCAAGATCATCATCAACAAGATGAATTGTTGGCATTTTTTCTCCGTTATTTATTTTTGTTAGGGAAAATAAGTGTAATTTTTATTCCAACTTTATTTTGTTCATTCTTTTGGTTTTCAATATGAATATCAGCACCTTGAGAAAGTAATAAACGTTGGCAAATCACCAAACCTAATCCAAGTCCTTCCGTTTTTGTTGTTTGGAATGGGGAAAAGGGTTGTTCAAGTTGGCTATGGCTCATTCCACCCGCATCATCTTCAATGACAATAAGCAATCTATCAGGAGCCTTATGAGTACTAATTTTTAGTACTTTAGCGCCAGCTTGGAGACTATTGGTGATTAAATTCGATAAAATTTGCTCTAATAATGTTTCGGGTAAACACAGGGTATCATGTTCATCAACATGGGTGATCAATGAAACCTGTGGATATTTATCTTCTACGCGTAAGAGCTTCCAGATATGTTGAATACACTCCGCAATATTTTGATGAGAAAGCAAAATTGTATCGGTGTTAGGTGTTTGTTTTCCAACCCATAAACGTAGATTTCTAATGATATCAGCACCGCGCTGTGCCTGATTATCTATTTGTTGCAATGCAGGTAGCAATGGGTGCGATTCACTCTCTTTTTTAAGGCGAATAACACTCCCTTGTGCATAGCTTTTAATAGCAGAAAGAGGCTGATTAAGTTCATGAGCAAATCCCGATGCCATTTCTCCCAATATATTTAAGCGCTGAGCGTGTTCTAGCTCTTCCTTCTGTTGTCTTAATCGATTGTGGGCATGTTCTAGTTGGCGACTACGACGCCTAACTAAATAGCTGATCCAGACTTGGTTTAGGATGAGAAAAAGAATGGCTGCCAATGAAAGGCCAATAATAAATTGGTGCTGAATAGCCCAACTTTGTGCATCTTGCCAAAGCTGTCTTTGTCGAGGGTGTTGATTGACTTCTCTTAATAGATTTTCAACTTGAGTATGTGAAGCTGGTGCTCCCCATTTCATCGGTTTACTGTCATCGGTGAGTAAAACGCGAGTGACTTTATCAACAAGCTCATCAGGAACAGTATCTAGTGCTGCAAATGACCAATTAGGGTAGAGCGGTGTACTGGTTAAGCAAGGAGTATTGGTTTGATAGGAAATCACGGGGCGGTAATCACTTTTACGAATAAGCCCTTCATGATCCATATTTTCCAGTAAACAAACAGGGATAATTGCTGCGTTAATATCTTCATCTCGTAAGAGATAAAGCAAAGCGTCGGCTGGAAAACCCGTGAAACGCAATGTGAAGTCTTTATCAGGATCAATGCCTTCTTCTCGTAGCGCTTTATAACCTAAAAGATAGCCGCCAAAGGCGTCTGGTGCGATGGCGCCAACGCGTTTTCCGATTAATTCATGGGCAGAAGTAATCGGGCTATCGTTACGAACGAGAATTAGGCTACCAATGACATTTCGCGTGGTGTTATCAGGCTCATAGCCGGAGCGTAAAGAGAGCAGCCAACGTAATGGAAATGCATTATCTAATTGAACAAATTGCGCAGGATTTGTGAGTAAGAAATCAACATTTTTCTTTGCAACCGCTAATTTCATCTCTTCCAGATTTAACGGCACTAATACAAACTTTTCTGACGGAAATTGTTCATTTAAGGTGTCAACAAGCGGATGCCAGTGTCTTTGAGTTGATGCATCACCACGTAATGCTAAAACACCGATTGTCCACTCTTTTGCAGTGGCTTGTAGAGGAAGTACAAAAAAGAGCAGTAATAACCCGATGCTTACTGCGTTTCTTATCCCAATTGTCTGTTTTATCGTCATAAATATCTAATGTTAAATATTGTTTTGGATCAAGTTCGCACTTGGTATGTGGTAAACCACAATAGGTGTTGTCTTCAGTAATTTTTACAATGCACTTATAACAAAACACATACTTTTAAATTTCTATTTCCTTCACTCATTGTGAGATTGTGTTATTGAGTGATGCTGGAGACAAATATGGATCTTGGAAAACGAAAATTTCTACAACAATTAGGGGTCCTTACTGCGGGTGCTTCACTGGTTCCTTTAGCTGAAGCCGGCATTAAATTATCACCTGAGCGTCGTGAGGGCTCGGAAGATAAACGCTACGGAATGCTGATTGATTTACGTCGTTGTGTAGGATGCCAGTCCTGTACAGTAAGCTGCAATATTGAGAATCAGACTCCTCAAGGACAATTTAGGACGACAGTAAACCAATATCAGGTTGCTATCAAGGGGCAAGAGGGGATAACCAACGTCTTACTGCCTAGATTGTGTAACCATTGTGATGAACCACCTTGTGTGCCAGTTTGCCCTGTTCAAGCAACTTTCCAACGCAAAGACGGTATTGTCGTTGTTGATAATGAACGTTGTGTTGGCTGTGCTTATTGTGTTCAAGCATGTCCTTATGATGCTCGTTTTATTAATCACTCAACACAAACAGCAGATAAATGTACTTTCTGTGCACATCGCCTCGAAGTTGGATTACTGCCAGCGTGCGTTGAATCTTGTGTCGGCGGTGCTCGTATTATCGGCGATATGAAAGATCCTAATAGCACTATCAGCAAAATGCTGCGTACACATGAAAAAGAGCTGAAAGTATTAAAACCAGAAAGCGGCACATTGCCACAAGTTTTCTATCTCGGCCTCGATGATGCATTTGTACAACCGTTAGCAGGTCAAGGACAACCCGCATTATGGCAGCAGGAGGTTCACTCATGATCCCGCAAGTTTCTCAAATTCAAGAAGTCATCGCGATCCCTCAAGAATATTTTTGGTTACCTTGGGCTGTGCAATATTTCTTTTTTATTGGTATTGCTTGTAGTGCAACGCTTTATGCGTGCTGGCAGTGCTGGAAAGGCAGTGCAGGTAATCAACGTTTAGAAGCGGTTGCTGTATTTATTGCAGTAACAGCCGGTATTACGGCACCTCTTGCATTAACGGCAGATTTACACCAAACAGCTCGTGTGTGGCATTTCTATGCTTATCCAACACCGTGGTCATGGATGGCATGGGGTTCACTGTTACTACCGTTATTCTCAGCGTTTAGTATGCTCTACTTTGCAGCGATGGTTGTTCGCTTAGTGTGGAAGCGTGAATATAAATTAACGCGTTGGGTTGCATTAGCTTGCTCATTAACGGCGATTGGTTTGCTGTTATATACAGGTCGTGAAGCCTCTATCTTAAAAGCAAGACCTGTGTTGTATACCTATTGGTTACCAATACTGTTGTTCTTTAGTGCAATGCAAGTGTTACCAACATTACTGGCATTAGGAACGCGTCGTGAACCGGTACATCAGCGTGAATTAGCGATGTGGTTTGTCAGTTCACTGATGTTATTAGCAGTATGTACGGGCTTTTGGGTTGCTGGCGATACGATTTCAGGTCAAGCAATCAGAGAACAATTAGCAATGGGAAGTCTTGGCTGGTGGAGTGCTATGGGGGTTATCACACTATGGGTTATCTCTGTCGCGATGGGACTTTTGATGGCAAAACAAGCACGTTCGGTTGCATTTATTACCATCATGGCATTTGTATCAATGGGACTTGCGTGGGTATTACGCTGGTTGATGTTGATGGGTGCTCAATACATTCCAAAATATAACATAATTACAAACCCTTATGAGTTTACGCTAGGTAATGATGGACTGATGGCAATTGTTGGTACATTTGGATTATGGATAGCGTTAACCATTTTATTTAGAGAAAGTATTCGTTGGGTTGTCAGGAGAGTGCAGCATGGCTAAGTTTACAAGACGTCAATGGCTTAAAGGTGGGTTAGTTATCGGTGGTATTGCCGCATTTGCTGCCAGCTACCGCGATGTTGCTAAACGTGCCATAGATGGTTTAGTTGATGGCACCTCGGGCAAAGTGACACTTGATAGGATCAACGGAAACTCTTTATTACCTGAAGGTAAAGTCGTAAAAGACGCAAAATGGCAAGCGAATACAGATCAATCTGTTTGTATGACACAATGTTTTGGTTGTTGGACACAATGCGGTGTTCGTGCCCGTGTTGATAGAGCAAACAATAAAGTTTTACGTATTGCAGGTAACCCTTACCACCCACTTTCTCATGATCACCACTTTGGCTATAACATGCCAATTAAAGAAGCATTTGAAAAAATGGGGGGTGAAAGTGGTTTAGAAAACCGTTCTACAGCTTGTGCTCGTGGTGCAACCATGATGGAAAGCTTAGATAGCCCAACTCGTATTCTTGAACCGATGAAACGTGTGGGTAAACGCGGTGAAGGTAAATGGAAACGCATCAGTTTTGAGCAGTTGATCCAAGAAATTGTAGAAGGTGGCGATCTCTTTGGTGAAGGTCATGTTGATGGTTTACGTGCTATTCGCGATTTAGATACTTTAATCGATCCAAAGCAACCTGCTTTAGGCCCTAAAGCTAACCAATTATTAATGACAAATGCGGGTGATGATGGACGTGATACGTTTATTCGTCGCTTTGCTCAAAACTCATTTGGTAGTAAAAACTTTGGTGCTCATGGCTCTTATTGTGGATTAGCGTACCGAGCGGGTTCTGGTGCGTTGATGAACGATTTAGATAAAAACGCCCACGTTAAACCTGACTGGGATTACGTTGAATTTGCGCTGTTCTTAGGAACATCACCGGCACAATCAGGTAACCCATTTAAGCGTCAAGGTCGTCAATTAGCTAATGCTCGTATTCGTGATTCGTTCAATTATGTAGTTGTTGCGCCGGCATTACCGTTAACAACGACATTAGCTAACGATCATGGACATTGGGTTCCTGTTCAACCGGGAACAGATGCGGCTTTAGTCATGGGGATGATCCGCTGGATCATTGAAAACAATCGCTACAATGCAGAATATCTGTCAGTGCCAAGCGAAGTTTCAATGAAAAATGTGGGTGAGAAAAGCTGGACAAATGCGACTCACCTTGTGATCAGTGATGAAAAACACCCTCTGTCAGGGCAAATGCTGACAACTGCACATTTTAATGATGTTGCAGAAGGGGAAGAGCAAACCTTAGTTTTATCACTTGAAGGTGAATTAGTTCCATCAACCCAAATTGATAAAGCCCAATTGTTTGCTACGCATACAGTGACATTAAAAACTGGCGCTACTGTTACGGTTAAATCAAGTTTCCAATTACTTGATGAAGCCGCTAAACGTATGACACTGGCAGAATACAGTGAGCGTTGTAAAGTACCAGAAACAACTATTGCTGCATTAGGGCGTGAATTTACGGCATATGGTCGAAAAGCCGCAGTTATCTCTCATGGTGGCATGATGGGTGGTAATGGTTTCTATACAGCATGGAGCGTAATTATGCTTAATGCGCTAATAGGTAACTTAAACCTTAAAGGTGGAGTATCTGTTGGTGGCGGTAAGTTTAATGGTGCAACTGATGGTCCATGTTACAAAATGGATAGCTTTAAAGGCAAAGTTAAACCAAAAGGCATGGTGTTATCACGCAGTAAAGCAGCCTATGAAAAATCTGATGAGTACCGTGAGCGCGTAGAGAAAGGGGAATCTCCATATCCTGCAAAAGCACCTTGGTATCCGTTTGCGGCTGGACAATTAACTGAGCAACTAGGCTCTGCATTAGCAGGTTATCCTTATTCATTGAAAGCATGGATAACGAATATGACCAACCCTATTTATGGGATTGCAGGTATTCGCCAAGTGATGGAAGAGCGTCTGAAAGATCCGAAGCATCTACCTTTAATTATTGGTATTGATGCCTTTATGAATGAAACAACAGCGCTAGCCGATTATATTGTTCCTGATACGCATAACTTTGAAAGCTGGGGTTTTAGTGCACCTTGGTCTGGTGTTCAAACTAAAGCAAGTACAGCGCGTTGGCCGATTATTGAACCGCGTGTTGCAAAAACAGCAGATGGTCAGCCAATTTCAATGGAAACATTCTGTATTGCTGTGGCAAAAGCTTTAGATTTACCGGGCTTTGGTGAGAAAGCAATTGAAGATATGGATGGCAATTTCTATCCAATCAATAGTGCAGAAGACTACTATTTACGTGTTGCAGCTAATATGGCATTTATGGGTGAGAAACCTGTCGCACCAGCAACCAATGAAGATATTCTATTGAGTGGTGTAGACCGTATTTTACCTGCGATAACGTCAACGTTAAAAAATGAAGAAGTTCTTCAAGTTGCGTATATCTATACACGTGGCGGTCGTTTTGCTCCTTATGAAAAAGCATGGAATGGCGATGAAACTGGGCCACAGTGGAAAAAACCATTGCAGATTTGGAATGAAGAAGTTGCTAAAAACCATCATGCAATAACCGGTGAACGTTATAGTGGCTGCCCGACTTATTATCCACCGCGTTTATCAGATGGTAGTGATATTCATCAGCACTATCCTGAAGATCAATGGCCATTAAAATTAATGTCCTTTAAATCTCATGTGGTAAGTAGTTCGACAGGCATGATCCAACGTTTAAGAATGGTGAAACCGAGTAACTTAGTCGCAATTAACCCTCAAGATGGCAAAAAATGGGGTGTTAATCATGGTGATAAAGTTCGCATTGTTACACCTGGTGGGCAAGTTGAAGCAGAAATCAGCTTACTAGACGGCGTAATGCCGGGTGTTTTAGCGATTGAACATGGATATGGGCATCAAGAGTTAGGCTCTCGTCAGCATTACTTAGATGAACAACCATTACCAATGGATAAAGGTATTGGTAACGGTATCAACCTTAATGATTTAGGGTTTGCCGATCCAACACGTCAAATCACTAATACATGGTTAGATTGGGTATCTGGTGCATCTGTTCGTCAAGGCTTGCCTGCTAAGATTGAGCGTATAGCTTAATTATTAGTTTAGTCTTTTAAATAATCACTTCACTCTTTATTAAAAACAAGAGTGAAGTGATCGCACTACAAATCAGTTTTACTTTATCTTTTATAAGATAGAACTATATCAGTTTAATTATTTTAATATCACATGTACCCTACATACATAATATTATAATAAATTTAAGGTGGCCAACACGCATATTAGCCACCTCACTTACAGTGAGTAATAATGGGAATTGGACTCCTTTTTTCTTCTGCTTATTTTTTCTATTAAAATATAATCGGATTATTTCTCATATATGTATTTTAAAATGTTATATATGAAAAATAACTCAATTCTATTTTTTACATTAATCTTCTCAGTAATATGCCTTTTATGTGAATATACAGTACTACTACTAATAGACAGCTTTTTTGCTATTTGATGATTAGGTATTTCGCTCATCCAGTAATTAATTATTTTTTGCTCTTGTAAACTAAAAATAGAGCATAATGAATGTTTATAGGTTGGAAAGAAAACTTGGCACCGAGAAGTGAATAAAGATGTCTTTTCAAGCACCCAAGGAAGGATCTTTTTAGGAAAGATAAAACAGTTATTTGTCAATGCGATAGGTCTTTCTTTGTCTGGGTAGTTTGCATCAATATAAAGATAAAGACGGCAACTTCTTGTTGAAATAAAAAAGAACTGCAAATGTGGACAATGTGCTATTTCCCGACAATATCTTGTAAGATCAATAAATATAATATCTGGCATTGAGTGATTAATATAATTATTTGCTTCTTGTATAGATGATATGTCAACTATTTCATGTCTTACATTTCTCTTCGAAAAATAATGTTTTATACCATTACGAGTAAAAAAACATTCATCAATAATTAATACTTTCACAAATAACTTCCTTGTTTGTAGCCGTTTTAATTTATTAAAATAAAGACAACATCATTTTATGTCAATTCGGCTTATATGTTCTTTTTTTGAAGATATATCGAATAAAAAGGTTATGATTATTTTTCCATTAAATAGAAGTTGATTTATTAATATAACTAATTATTTTTATACCGAAAGAGTTGGTTTATATATGGATATAATCAATATGTGATGGTGGATTATAGAGAGGTAAAAATGAGAACAGGAGTACCAAGTACTCCTGCTTTGCGTTCGCTATCTTTTCTAGATCTTTTTATTAATGCTTGGTGTTGTCTGAAACAGAATCTTCAGATGATTCAATTTTATCAATACCTGCTTGAAGAATATGAATCAACTGCTTAGCTATGTCTGTTGTGAGCCAAAGTGTCTTATCTACAACTGCGTTTTCTGGATGATGTTCGTTTTCAGGAAGATAATGTAAACGCAACATCATGGCATCGTAGATGTCAACGGTACTGATGTCCCAGCCTACAACAGGATGTGTCTGAATAACTTCATTTTTTCTACTCATAATACCTCCTAATCATACAACCGGTTTTGACTAAGAGAGAAGCTCCCACACAAAGTGGTTACTTTTCAGTATACGAGATTTATCGTGATTAAAAAGATAAATTTTTGTTATAACAAAAAAATGTGTGCTGGCTCTGATAAAAGAGTAATGCACCATTAACTGTCGAACAAATGTTATATGGTGCATTTTAGATAAATATCAAGGGGAAGGATTAATCGACAGTGATATCCCAATGAATATTTTCATTTGCTAAGAAAGGAATAAGCGCTTCATTGCCACAAAGGATTTGTGCTGGAGCCTCAACTGTTTTTTCAGTTAATGTGATTGTACCTTCATTAACAGGTAAACCGTAAAAACGAGGGCCATTTAGAGAACAGAAGGCTTCAAAGTGTTGTAATGCATTAAGTTCTTTAAATACGGTTGCGTAAGCTGCCAGTGCGGTTGGTGCGTTAAATACTCCCGCACAACCACAAGATGACTCTTTGCGGTGTTGTAAGTGAGGTGCAGAATCTGTACCTAAGAAAAAGCGAGAATTTCCTGATGCAACAGCTTGTCTTAATGCTTCTTGGTGAACGTTGCGTTTAAGAATAGGCAAGCAATATAGGTGAGGTTTAACACCACCAACCAACATGTGATTACGGTTAAACATCAAATGTTGCGGAGTAATGGTAGCGCCGAGAAATTCATTTCCTTCTAACACATACTGAGCTGCTTCTTTAGTTGTAATGTGTTCAAAAACAATTTTTAGCTCAGGAAATTGCTTACGCACAGGAGACATAACGCTATCAATAAAACGCGCTTCTCTATCAAAAATATCAATATTTGAAGCGGTTACTTCGCCATGGATAAGTAATGGCATGCCAATTTTTTCCATCACACTTAAGATTGGGTAAATCTTTGTGATATCTGATACGCCATGACTTGAGTTAGTTGTTGCATTCGCAGGATAAAGCTTACAAGCAGTAAAAACACCTTGTAAGAAACCTTGTTCGACTTCTGAAGGCCGTGTGCTATCTGTTAAATAGCAGGTCATTAACGGTTCGAAGTTATCTCCCGCAGGAATAGCTGCTTTGATGCGATCACGATAAGTACGAGCAGCTTCAATCGTTGTAACAGGTGGGACAAGGTTTGGCATAACAATAGCTCTGCCAAAATAGCGACTGGTATAAGGAACAACAGTTTTTAGCATGTCATCATCACGAAAGTGAACATGCCAATCATCAGGACGGCGAATAGTGAGGGTGATAGGTTGTGCAGTGGTCATATACCGGCTCCGTGTGTCTTAGGAAAATCGAAAGATCAAGGATTGGATTGGACTAGATAGTCAAGCCGGAAACGAATGCTAATACGAAAACGATTAAATAGCTACCATTTAATCGCATTTTTTTATTATGTTTTTGGAATTATGTAAGGTGAAACAGAGAATAAAATCAAAAGGTTACGAGGGTGACACAAAGAGAAATGGCTCCTCCAACTGGACTCGAACCAGTGACATACGGATTAACAGTCCGCCGTTCTACCGACTGAACTATGGAGGAACAACATTAAGTGGCGTGTATCATATAGTGAGTGATTTGATATGTCAAAGGACAATCAACGATATTTGTTTAAGTGCGTAGATAAACAACATATTGTGTATTTCTAAAACGGATAATCTAATAATGAGGCGGTAAACATTTTTAAATGGCTATTTTCTCTACATTGAAGATTGAAAACAAAGATAAAAAATAAAGAGATAACGTATTTGAGACGACACAGAGATCTAAAAAATAAAAGAGGAGAAGAATAGGAATGGTATTGATAATAGAGAAGGTAGAAAGCAAAAAGCCCGCACTGTGATAGCGCGGGCTTTTCTAAATTTGGCTCCTCCAACTGGACTTGAACCAGTGACATACGGATTAACAGTCCGCCGTTCTACCGACTGAACTATGGAGGAAGCGAGTTCTCGTGAGAACGAGACGGATAATAGCGAGGGCGATGAAGTTTGTAAAGTAAAAAAAGTGAAATAATAGTTTAAGTGGTTAAAAAATAACTAATTTATAGTTTTTAAATTAAATAAGGTGGTTTTGAGTTTAAAAAATAGTCAGTGGCATAGTGTTAATTTAAATTATCCTATTAGAACGCACTCTTTTATTGATGATTTTGAGTGGAGATAAAATTGAAATCATGGATACATCGGTGGATATATAAGAGCACAAAGAAAATAAATTAAGAAAATCGAGGAATAAAAATAATGGATGAGCAGAAAGCAAAAAGCCCGCACTATAATAGCGCGGGCTTCTCTAAATTTGGCTCCTCCAACTGGACTTGAACCAGTGACATACGGATTAACAGTCCGCCGTTCTACCGACTGAACTATGGAGGAAGCGAGTTCTCGTGAGAACGAGGCGAATAATAGCTATCCTCGGTCACCTTGTAAAGTAAAAAAATGAAAAAAATAACTGTTTGCTCAAGAGTGCATCAGATTGTTTCTTTTTTGACAAAAATGTATAAAAAATAAATGGTTATCAGTAGAAATAATACTCGAAATTACATTTCTACTAGATGAAATATGTCTTACCTTGGTAAGAAAAGATAAGGCGCTTTTTTAAAAGAAAGTTTTTCAAACTATTTAGTAATACAATCTGACGAATTCACAGAATAAATTGAAGAATCAGAGACTATGGATACTGCGAATTTATCAACGCCAATAGTATTAGAGTTTGAACATTTTAAAAAAACACTTCTTCTATATACAAGAGATAAAGAAGGGGGATGGGATACGGTTGTCTCTGGTTTAGCATTATGTCGGTATAGTTCTATTACAGAGCCAGAAGGTTGGATGTATGAACCAAGTTTGGCTATTGCTGCGCAAGGTGCAAAGCAGATAACAATAGGAGTAGAGACAAATTGCTATCGTCCTATGAATATGCTTTTAACATCATCAGAAATACCGACCTTTGCTAAAGTTTGTGAGGCTTCAAAAGAGACACCTTTTTTAGCGATATTACTAAAATTGGATCTCTCTCTATTACCTGAGTTGCTAACAGAAAACAAATTTGAGTTACTACAAGAAAATAAAGAGATCCGAGCTCAACAAGTTGTTCAAGCAACTGCACCAATCCTACAAGCAGTAACCAGGCTTATAAAACTAATAGATACACCCGAAGACGCACCGTTTATTGCACCTTTGATCCAAAAAGAGATCCTTTATTACTTATTACGATCAAACGATGGTGCGCGTCAGCAACTACTCGCTTCGCAACATCCCCAGTGTCGGCAAATTAATCATGCTCTTGATTGGATTAAACAACACTACCGCGAAACAATCCGGATAGAAGATCTTACAATGTTAGTGGGTATGAGTACCTCTTCATTTCATTTTCACTTTAAAAATCGAACAGGCATGACGCCGTTGCAATATCAAAAATGGTTACGACTGAATGAAGCGAGAAGGATCATGTTGATTGAAATGAGTGATGTCTCTGAGGCGGCATTTATTGTGGGTTATGAAAGCCCATCACAGTTTAGTCGCGAATATCAGCGATTATTTGGGTTATCACCTCTAAAAGATATTCAACGATTAAAAGCCTCTGGATCTGAAAGTGTATATTTGGATTATTAGGCAAGAATAATGGAGAAATGAGTTAAGGCAGTAATAGATAATTGCGTTACAGTCAGTTTATTAACTATGTGTATGTAAAGGGGTTTAGACGTGACGAATGTTTTTATTATTAATGCGGCAAAAGAGTTTGATGGGTCTGAAGGGAAGCTCAATGACCATTTGACGCAAATTGCCACAGAATTATTATCTTCACATCAGATAAATGTGCAATCAACACGCATTGATGATGGTTATGATAATGATGAAGAAGTCGATAAATATTTATGGGCAGATGTCATCATTTATCAAATGCCAGCATGGTGGATGGAAGGTCCTTGGATCTTAAAAAAATATATTGATGATGTGTTTAGTGCGGGGTACGGCAAAATGTATATTGATGATGGCCGTACACGAAAAGATCCTTCGAAAAAATATGGTTCTGGTGGGTTATTACAAGGCAAAAAATATCTTCTTTCTGTAACTTGGAATGCGCCTTTTGAATCATTTGAAGAGCAAGAACAGTTCTTTGAAGGAAAAGGGATTGATGCTGTCTATTTCCCATTCCATAAAGCGAATCAATTTTTAGGTATGGAAGGATTAAAAACCTTTGGAATGTTTGATGTAGTGAAACAACCACAAATTGAACAAGATATTGAAGCGTATAAAAAACATTTAGAACAAGAAATCGTTGGGAACGCTGATTAGATATTTATCTTGCTAGATATAAATTAGCTATCTGATAATCAATCAAGATAACGATCCAGATTGGATTTAGGTAGCTGATTTTGACGATATGGATTTACAAAGCAAAAAGCCCGCACTGTAATAGCGCGGGCTTTTCTAAATTTGGCTCCTCCAACTGGACTTGAACCAGTGACATACGGATTAACAGTCCGCCGTTCTACCGACTGAACTATGGAGGAAGCGAGTTCTCTTGAGAACGAGGCGCATAATAACGATGATATATCAGAGTGTCAACGTTAAAAGTGGATTAAATATCTGTTTGGTTGGTTTATCGACAAAGTGGTTAAATAATAGAAGTTATTCTCCGTGTTTTACGTGTAACACGGAGAATCAATTAGGCTTGAGGGGATAATTGTGATGCTGAAATTGATTGTTGAACGGGATCAAATGCCATCAAGTACACATCGTAAAAATGAATTTCTTGTTTTTTACTAATAATCTCACGAATGTCTTTTTTTATTTGTTGAGATATCGCTGGGTGCTGGTGGATCTCATTTATGGCTTCATCAGAGAGTTTTTCAAAGGTATACCATTCACCGTTATAGCAAACTCTCAAATCGAGAACACCAATATCCTCAAATTTATAGATAGGTTTAATATCAAATAACAAGATACCAGCCATAACTAAGAACATCACAGTAAAAAGAACGAGTGAGATAACCCCAAAGTAAGGTGAATAAATTAATAACGCAGCGAGTAATACATAAGAGAGAACCATGCTGATACATAACCAGATATGGTTTTTTAAAAACTGACTATTAAAATGTGGTTTCCCGTCTCTTTTCTCTGCTTTATTGATCCGGTCTAAATCACGCTCTAAGATTTCTTTTAATACATTCATTGTAAACACCTTAAGAGATGAATGTTGCAAACTTGTTTCTTATTACTAGATTATCACGGGGACAAGATAAGCGGGTAGAACAGTTTTTTTAAATTATGGTATTAACTGTTATTGTCAAACCATTAAGAATATTCTTAGTTGTTGTTAATAATAGAGATAAAATATCAAATAAATTTTATGCACAGTGATAAAAATAGAGGAAGAATTGTATTTTTAATGTGCAATTCGCATTTTTTTAATCTTTAGACGCATAAAACTATTGCTATTAAACTTGTCTCATGCGTTAATGAGTAAGGCCTCAATACAGACCTGATTTATGATTGACATTCTAAGTTAATGAGTTTTAAACAGCATCGCTTTTTGACCGTTTTCTTCATGTGTGCCCATAAGTTATAGGTAGTTCAGGCCAGTAGATGCCGAGAAGGCAACGTTTTATTGATATATAGGAAAGTCACATGTCTGACAAAATGAAAGGTCAAGTTAAGTGGTTCAACGAGTCTAAAGGCTTTGGTTTTATTACTCCAGCAGACGGAAGCAAAGACGTATTCGTTCACTTTTCTGCCATTCAAGGTAACGGTTTCAAAACTCTGGCTGAAGGTCAGAACGTAGAATTCACAATTGAAAACGGTGCAAAAGGTCCAGCAGCTGCTAACGTAACAGCTCTGTAATTTAAAGCCTTTTAAAAATTTTCTTCAAGCCTGTCACCTTATGGTGGCAGGCTTTTTCTTTATGGGTAAAATAAAGAAAAAGAGAATGATAATATTTATCAGGAGAACAAATGCAGGTTAATGATAGCGTTGTTGTGAAAACAGATGGTATTGACAATCGTGAAGGGACTATCCTACTTATTGAAGAATTTAATGAAGGTATAATGTATTTAGTATCACTCCCTGAATATCCAAAAGGAATTTGGTTTTTTAATGAAAAAGAGGGGGGTGAAGGCACATTTGTTAGACCAATACAGCAAAAGTGACTTACGTTTAGGTACGGTTCATTTACATTTTTAAATCAGCTACTTATACTTTTGCCAAATTTTAGTTAGGAGAAAACACCTTGGATACACAAAGTTGTAGGTTAATGATAAACCCATTAACTGAGAATAATTTTATTCAAAATAATAGGTAGGCTGTTTTCTTCACTAAAACTGCTTACCATTTTGGTGGGCAGTGCATTGTAATATTTCTTTCTTATATATTCCTATTCAGCACTTACCCAAATGATTTCCCTTATGCAGCTAAAATACGAAGGGTAACTCCATGTGCTACATTTTTTTCTCTTTATTTCCTCCACCTAAGGCGATGAATTAATTTCAACACTCTGAACTATCAGAGCAAAATTTTCATATCGATTTTAATCATCATGTAGAGGAAATAAACATGACGATGACGCCTTATATTTTAAATCTCATAATTGCAATGTGCCTTGGTGCTTTGATTGGTGCCGAACGTCAATGGCGACAAAGAATGGCTGGTTTAAGAACAAACGCTTTAGTTGCAACGGGTGCGGCTGTTTTTATTTTAAGTTCAATAGAAACTTCGCCAGATAGCCCTGGTCGTATCGCAGCTCAAGTTGTTTCGGGTATCGGATTTCTTGGGGCAGGTGTGATCATGCGTGAAGGAATGAATATACGTGGACTTAATACGGCAGCAACGCTTTGGTGTTCAGCAGGAATTGGCGTGTTATGTGGCTTAGGTTTATATCAACTGGCGACCATAGCAACACTTCTTATTCTTTGTGCGAATATTTTACTACGAGAAGCTGCTCAACGGATAAACGCTCAGCCACAACATCAAGCAATAGATATTGAACAACGCTACTCAATACGAATTATTTGTCACGAAGAAGATGAAGTTTTAGTTAGAACACTCATTTTACAAGCAATAAATGGACTACATGTTCGATTACAGTCTTTAAGTAGTGCTGATACATTGATGCCTAGCCAGTTGGAAGTTTGTGCTGAATTACTTGCAACACCTGTTGAGCAAAAAGAGATAGAAGCGATTGTTTGTAGAGTAAGTTTAGAAAAGAGTGTGAGTGCAATTAATTGGAAGATAGCGGCAGAGCATCCTGCTTAACAGATCTTTTGAAAATAATGTCTTTCTAATCAAGGCTCCCTGTATTGAATATAGGGAGCTTTTTGCCATTTGGATACTGGATAGATATCAACTTACAAGGTTATTTCAAAAAGGAATATGAATATTGATAAAAGTTATAAAGAATATAACGTTGTAATTTATAAGTAAGAGTTTTGTCATATTTCTAGCTGTTGTGTGGGCGATTACGCTTATTCGCACCAGCCACATACTTCGTATGCTCTTAGTAAATCATTTATTTTTGCCTATCCAAACCTCAAATTATTCAGAACATCAACATAATACTTAATTTAAGATTTAACTCCTCCGATGAGAATAATGAGATCTTAGTCATGTATTACGTATTATTACTAATATATAGAAATAAAGTATTTTGTTTGTGTAATTATTATTTTTGTAACTATTACTTTATGGAATAAAAAATAGAAAAATGTATTCAAAAAAAGCTAATTTAAATACGCAATAGGATGGAATATATTCATTTTCGTTTTAATAAAAACAAACATTTTTGCCTAAATTGATTAATGTACAATTATTTGTATTGTGGTTAACCCGTATATAATGAGTTATGAATGAAAAATGTTTAACAGCGTTCGAGTATATTTGGCGTGATTTCTCATCTTTATTAATCTCGCGTTTTAGGTTGATTTGATTTATCTCTGTTTATTTTGTTTTTAATAAACAGGAAAAACTAAAATCAAGTAAGCGGTTGCTACCCATGGTTTACTTATTAAATGAGGCACTTAGGCGTATTGTAGGACAAAAAGTCGTTATTAAGGGGCTTAGCGCAGTATAGAATCTGGGGTGAAAATCGATGTTTTCCATTGATTATATTGGATTTTTTTTTAATACCTAAATTATACTCTCAAATTATTTCAATGTATTTGGCGAAAATTTTATCAATATTTTCTATCGTATTTAATTTAAGTTTGATTTTTTGAGTAATGTTTTTAATTTAATCAAATTAGACTCTCAAAAAATGGGGATAAATTCAGGAAAATGGTGAGTTTAAACCGCTACAGTAAAGCTGATGAATTGCTGTGGCATGATGTTTGTAATCACTAATCAATGATGAATGAAAATCTTTTGAAAAATTATAGGATTTTTTGTAAAAACCATGTAGAGGAAATGATACCAATAAGTAATCTTATAATAAGCGTAGAAAAACCACACCACTCTTTTCATTCGATAAAATAATAATTTCAAAATTATATTGTTTATAACTTTGTCAAGGATGTAAATCTTACTTATTACAGAAGGAGAATTATCTTAGTATGAAATAGATGTGCCATTAGTATTTACTGTGAAAATATATATAAAGGATAATTGTGCTACTGACCTTTTTCGATTTACCAAAAAAGATAAAACCAAGTATAAGAGGAATGCTAATTTAAAAAATTGCCGGTATAAAAGGGGGAGTAATCATTTCATGTTTGCTTACTAAAAAACGATGTAACTCATTTCAATAGAACTGAAAGCAATACACAAAGTATTTGCATTCACAGTATGAATAATCTCAATTATTACTTTTGAAAAATACGGTTACAATATTTTTCAAAAGCTTCCTTTTACAAAAATTTAGAACACTTTTGGGGGTATAGAATACTAAGCACTGTTATTGGTTTTTAAGATTAATCTAATAAATGAGATATAGGTCTTGATTATTTAGATACATCAATATTTTTATTAGGCTTTGATAGAGAGGAAAAGCCTTTTTAAACTCGGAATTACTCATAAAAAGGGTAATAAAATGAGTCAAATTAGTGGTTAGAATAGGGGAATATTTAGAGATATATTTTAGTGGTTTAAGTAAAGATATATCGATATTTAAATCTTTATACTCTCCTAAGCCCGTCAACATCAACTTTTGTTAAGTAATGGTGTTGTTACGAAGTCAGCACTTTTGGTTCTGTAATGTCTTGAGACTTGTGCTAGCTAGGTTGAAAAAAAGAGGCTAACCGCATGATAAGAGGAAAAGTGAAACAATACTCATCATTTGTAAGAGTAAAACAAATTGCTGTTAAGAGATGTTTTGGGGCAAAAAGTAACATTTGATATTTTTTAGTTCGAAGTAATGCCAATGGAATAATCAATAAGATGCTATTTTGATCATATTTGTTTTTCTGTCTTTACATTGAAAAAGTCGATGTGTACAAGTGTTAACTCTAGAGCGTCATATTTGTCATTACCGCCATTTATTGTGTAGAGGTAATACTGATAACAGGAAAAATAGAATTTATATTTTGCCTTATTATTTTATGAATTAATTACTTTGCATTGGAGATCTTGGAAGCTTTTTTTATCAAATTGAAATTTATATTTCAAAAAAATGTCTTTTTTATAATAAAAGAGGTGTGGTTATATAAAACATAATTTATAAATCTTCTTTTTTTCTTTATGCTTTTTTACGGGATGTTATATTTTTAATTAATTGTAGATTGTTTGATAAATATATATCTATATACAGTGAAAAATAAGATGATTTTTATTTCATTTTTTATTTTAATAAAGTTGGGCTTTATTTTATAAAAAAATGATTGTTTTTTTAAATTTAACTTAAGTTAAATATTGTATTATTTTTATATTCCGTTTTAAATTGATAATTAAATTACAGGTGTTATTTATTTAATTAAATAAAAAGCATTCTTTTATTTTTATATTAAACTTGTGACAGTTTTAAATTTTAACTGCTCATAATATATACCGCAATTCATAAATAAAACTTATTTGTATGTGGGTATTATTTCTCTGTGACTAATTTACAGTCAATAAAACTCTTATTAAGAGTTCTGTAATTTAAGTGTTAAATAGTACTTAATAATCATTAGTTAAATTGTATTGTTACGATTGAAACTTTAATAATGTGGAAATAAATATTCAATGATTTAAGGGTGAAGATGCATAACTAAGAATTTAATTTTATATGACTTATCGTTCTGTCCAATAAATTCATCATTGTATAATATTGATTTTAAAGGATAATTTTAATAATGAAATAATAAAAAAATTTAGGATAACTATAAATAATTAGAATAGGTTATTTTTCAAACAAATTGTAAATAAAAAGTGATCATTTCTGAAGGTTTACGTAAATGATGAAAAAAATAATATCTATAGAAATATTTATTAAAACTGGGAAGCTTGTTTAGATAAAGATGAGGAGGAGATATATCAATATATGTTACTGTGATCAAAAAAATCTCCAATTGTGGATTTGTCAAATTTTTATGCTGTATTTTTAGGTTTATAAGTTTAATAGATCGTATAAAATAAAAAATTATCATTAATATTTTAATTTGGGTAGATTAGCTTATTAATTTACACCAAGTTTTATTACTTTTATCACTTGAATAGTTAATGAACTAATTCCATAATAATGATTATCTTTTTGTGATGTGACTCACATAGTATTTAAATTAGACTACTTTATCCGTTGAATAACTTAATCGTTAAGGAGTAAAGTTTACTTTTAATTTAAATGTTTTTTTCGCTACTTTTGAAAATGACCGTAACTAAGTAATACAAGGTAGTGTTACTACGTGTCATGTTCATAAAATGGGGCCTGGAAATTTAATATTACATTTATATTAATTTCCTCGGGATCTTTCATTAGGAAGATCCTCTTTGTTCAATATAATCGGACGGGATGTAAAGAGATGAGTACGGTTGAATTGCTTAAGCATATTTATGACATAAATTTATCGTATTTGCTTTTGGCGCAAAGGTTAATTAACCAAGAAAAGGCTTCCGCAATGTTTCGGCTTGGGATTAGTGACGCCATGGCGGATGCACTAGCAGAGCTTACATTGCCTCAATTGGTTAAGTTGGCTGAAACAAACCAACTAATCTGTAATTTCCGGTTTGAAGACAGCGAAACAATAGAACAACTCACTAAAGAATCTAGAGTGGATGATTTACAACAAATTCATACTGGCATTCTTCTTTCTTCTAACTTGTTTCGTCAGTTATCGGAACAAGATACTACTGCGACAAAGAAACGGGCATAACAATGAGTGAGAAAAGTATCGTCCGAGAAGCGAAAGATATTCGCTTAGCAATGGAATTAATCACCTTGGGTGCCCGCTTACAAATGCTTGAAAGTGAAACTCAATTAAGTCGGGGGCGTTTAATTAAATTATACAAAGAATTAAGAGGGAGCCCCCCTCCAAAAGGAATGCTGCCATTTTCAACGGATTGGTTTATGACATGGGAACAAAATATCCATTCCTCAATGTTTTATAACGCTTATCGCTTTTTATTAAAAAATGGTGGCTGTGTTGGCGTTGAGGCTGTTGTTAAAGCTTATCGTTTATACTTAGAGCAATGTCCGCCTGTTAAAGATCAAGAACCTATTTTAGCACTAACAAGAGCATGGACATTAGTACGCTTTGTTGAAAGTGGCATGTTGCAACTTTCCGTTTGTACCAAATGTAATGGTTCATTTATTACACACGCACACCAGCCAGCTAGCAATTATGTTTGTAGTCTTTGCCAGCCACCTTCTCGCGCAATAAAAAAACGTAAACTTTCCGCCAATCCTGCCGATATTAACTTACAACTGTTGGATGGTCTTGAACAGTTTGCAATGTGATTCGAGATTGAAAGTTAAATATCAGGTTATAGAGCTTAGTTATCTATAACCTGAGCCGTTTCCTCTCCCCCTCCTATCTCTTGCTGCTATGTTCGCCATTCTCTCTATAACGAAATTAGCTAAAGGGATATCGCGTGTTAGTACTCTTAGGATATATCGTGGTTATGAGCGCCGTCATCGGGGGATATCTTCTCGTCGGTGGTAGTTTAGGCGCCTTGTACCAGCCAGCCGAATTTATAATCATCTTTGGTGCCGGTATCGGTGCTTTTATTGTAGGTAATAATGGTAGAGCAATTGTATCGACAATGAAGATCCTACCGAAATTACTTCGTAGCACAAATTACAATAAAGCGATGTACATGGATTTAATGGCACTCATGTTTCGTTTATTGTCAAAAGCTCGTCAAAACGGGATGTTGGCATTAGAGAGAGATATCGAAAACCCACAACAAAGTGACATTTTTTCCCAATATCCTCGCATTATGAAAGATGTTTATATGCTCAGTTTTATCACTGACTATATGCGTCTGATGGTGACGGGGAATATGAATCCTTATGAAATTGAATCTCTGATGGATGAAGAGATTGCAACTTTTGAGGAAGAAAGCGAAGTGCCTGCAACAGGTTTATCAGCGATGGGTGATTCATTACCTGCGTTCGGTATCGTTGCTGCGGTTATGGGTGTTGTTAATGCGTTAGGTGCCGCGGATAGACCTGCTGGCGAAATGGGCGTATTAATTGGACACGCAATGGTTGGTACTTTCTTAGGTATTTTATTAGCTTATGGTTTTATTTCACCATTAGCTTCTAGACTCAGACAGCGCTCTAGTCAGCAAATGAAAATGATGGAGTGCATCAAAACAACATTGTTATCTAGCATGAATGGATATGCGCCACAGATAGCTGTTGAATTTGGACGTAAAACCCTCTTTCTGGCAGACAGACCTTCTTTTATTGAGTTGGAAGAACATGTACGTCAGGTACGGACACCAATGCAGGCAAATCCTGATGCAATGAAAGAAGAGTAATTATGAAGAGTAATTCACAAATCATTCGAGTTAAAAAGCGAGGGAGAAAGCAACATCACGCTCACGGTGGTGCATGGAAGATAGCTTATGCTGACTTTATGACCGCAATGATGGCTTTCTTTCTGGTGATGTGGTTACTTTCAATCTCTAGCCCACAAGAATTAACTCGTGTAGCAGAATATTTTCGTACGCCATTAAAAGTCGCTATTGAAAAAGGGCGATTTAGTGGGGATGCAACCAACCCTATTCCTGGAGGAGGGCGTGATCCTGTTTATAACGAAGGTGATATTTTGCCAAAAGGTCAGGAAGATAAACAGCTTAATGAAAAGCAACAATTCCGCCGATTAAAAGAGAATTTAGAACAAGTCATTTTAAATGATCCTAGATTAAAAGATCTGAAGCCTCATTTATTAATCGACATGATGGATGAAGGTTTACGTATCCAAATTATCGATAAAGCAAATCGACCTATGTTTAGAGTCGGTAGTGCTACCGTTGAACCTTATATGAAGGATATTTTGACGGCAATTGCGCCTATTTTAAATGACACGCCATACAAAATCAGTTTATCGGGTCATACCGATGATATTCCTTATGCAAGTGGCGCTTTTAAATATAGTAACTGGGAACTATCAACGGATCGCGCGAATGCCTCTCGTCGAGAGTTAATTGGTGCTGGCTTAGGTGAATGGAAAGTGTTGCGTGTTGTAGGTATGGCATCAACAGTTCACTTGGTCAAAGAAGATGGTTTTGCACCTGCTAACCGACGGATCAGTATTCTGGTCTTAACGAAGCAAGCAGAACAAAAAATTGTACAAGAAAATGAGCGGGTTGCACCGACAGTAACAGAGGCTTCAGAAATTGAACCTCTACTTTCAGGGCAAGAAACCCCACAAGAAAAAGCAGAAAATACACAGACGGGTTCGTCTGTGTCTTCTGCATCTGAGCTTCCCGAATCAAAAAAGGAAAATGTTGAAACAGGAGTTTCTGGGGAAAGTTTGCCATCACAATCGACAAATATTACTACAAAGCAGGGAACAGCCCCCTAATTTGTTGGTAATCGCGTAAAGGTGAATGAGTAACGATGGATATTACTGAGTTTTATCAAACATTTTTTGATGAAGCAGATGAGTTGTTAGCTGATATGGAACAGCATTTGCTGTTACTTGATCCTGCAAATCCAGATCAAGAACAGATGAATGCGATTTTCCGTAGTGCGCACTCCATAAAAGGAGGGGCTGCAACATTTGGCTTCGTTAAACTTCAACAGACCACTCATGTGCTTGAAAACTTGCTCGATAGTGCAAGACGTCATGAGATGGCGCTCACCGACGACATTATTAACCTGTTTCTGGAAGCGAAAGATATTATGCAACAGCAATTGGATGCACATAAAAACTCACAAGAACCTGATGAGGAAACATTTAACTATATTTGTGAGAAGTTGCGTCAGCTGGCTCTCGATGTAAAAGAAGAACAATCCGCTCCTCAAGTTGAGGTTGTTGCTGGATCTGAAACTTCAGACTCACAGGCCGCAATGACTGAAACTCCTGTTTTGTCATCTGACTCTGAAAGTGTGCAAAGTGAAACTATAGAAACTATGGTCGAAGCAACATCGACAATGGTGGCTGATGGACATTATTACCACCATATTATTTTGTCTGATCTTAAAGAGACAGATATTGCTTTAATGCTTGATGAATTAAAACACCTTGGTGAAGTTAGCCAAGTTGAAAAACAGCATCATGGTCTTGAAGCAATATTAAAAACGACAGCAACAGAAGAAGATATCAGCGCTGTACTTTGTTTTGTGATTGAACCTGAACAAATTTCGTTTAAAAAAGTGGCTGTTGCAGAAAAAGCACCAGAAGAAAACACAGTTACAGAAGAAAGTACAACATCTGTTGATGATGTTCATGTTGAAAGCCAAGTAGAACAAGCGACACCTGCACAAAAACCAGTTGCTGAAAAAGTGACACCATCAGCAGAACCTTCTAAAGCACCAGTGGCATCGGCAGCACCTGCGAAAAGACCTGTTGCAGCTGCTACGCCAAAAACAGAATCAAGCAGTATTCGTGTTGCGGTTGAAAAAGTTGACCAATTAATCAACTTAGTGGGTGAATTGGTTATCACACAGTCAATGTTGGCACAGCACAGTGGTAGCCTTGAGCCTGCAATATATAGTGATTTACTAAGTTGTATTGCTCAGTTACAGCGTAATTCTCGTGATTTACAAGAATCTGTTATGTCAATTCGTATGATGCCGATGGAATATGTTTTCAGTCGCTTCCCTCGAGTTGTGCGTGATGTTGCAGGTAAAATGAATAAGAAAGTTGAGTTAAACATGATTGGTAGCTCAACAGAACTTGATAAAAGTTTAATTGAAAAAATTATCGATCCTTTAACTCACTTAGTTCGTAACAGTCTTGATCATGGTATTGAAATGCCGGCCGATCGTGTTGCAGCGGGTAAACCGGAAGCGGGGCAATTAACCCTGTCTGCGGAACATCAAGGCGGTAATATTTGTATTGAAGTGACTGATGATGGTGCTGGATTAAACCGCGAACGTATTTTGAAAAAAGCGATTTCCTCTGGGCTTGCAGTTTCTGAAAATATGAGCAACGAAGAAGTTGCTATGCTGATCTTTGCACCGGGTTTCTCTACCGCGGAAGTCGTCACGGATGTTTCTGGTCGTGGTGTGGGTATGGATGTTGTAAAACGAAATATCCAAGAGATGGGCGGTCAAATTCAAATCAGTTTTGAAGTGGGTAAAGGAACGCGCATTCGTATTTTACTTCCACTGACATTAGCAATTTTGGATGGTATGTCTGTTAAAGTTCATGACGAAGTCTTTATTTTACCATTAGGAACGGTAGTCAGTTCTTTACAACCGGAAGAAGAAGATATTTATCCATTGGCTGGCGATGAGAAATTATTGCAGGTCAGAGGGGAATATTTACCACTGATTGAACTGCATCGTACATTTAATATTGAAGGTGCTCAAACCGATATTACCCAAGCAATTGCGGTAATTGTTCAAAGTGCCGGACGTCGTTATGCTTTATTGGTAGATCAATTAGTTGGTCAGCATCAAGTTGTTGTTAAAAATATAGAAAGCAATTACCGAAAAGTGCCTGGAATATCTGCTGCAACAATTATGGGCGATGGTAGTGTGGCTTTAATTCTTGATGTACCAGAATTGCAACGTTTAAGTCATACACAAATGACAAATAAGAAAAAGAATACAACTGCAAGCGCAGTCATTTAATAGTGAGGATAAAATAAGATTATGGCTTCGGAACATTTCGAGAAATTATCCGGTGAAACTGTTGGACAAGGATTTCTAATTTTTACGCTGGGCGATGAAGAATATGGAATTGATATTTTAAAGGTTCAAGAAATTCGTGGATATGATCAAGTTACACGTATTGCTAATTCACCTAGCTTTATTAAAGGTGTAACTAATTTACGGGGCGTTATTGTTCCGATAGTTGATCTGCGTATTAAATTTTCACAAGAAAGTGTAACTTATAATGACAATACTGTTGTTATTGTGGTTAACTTATTAAATCGAATTGTGGGAATTGTTGTTGATGGCGTTTCTGATGTTCTTACGCTAAAGCCAGAGCAAATCTGCCCTGCGCCAGAGTTTGCAGTCACAATGTCTACTGAGTATTTAACAGGTTTAGGTACTTTAGATGAAAGAATGCTTATTCTTGTTGATATTGAAAAATTACTCAACAGTGAAGAAATGGAATTAGTCGATAGCGCAACAATTCAAGCTAAATAAGTTTTTATTTTTTAAAAAATAATCTAAATACTGTTCCGGTAATTTTGCCGGAATAGCTATTTCTATCTTTTTTATTTTATTAGCGAGTGCTAAAGCATCAAATTAACTTTAAGTAAAATTAAAAGATAAAAAAGAACTAATAATTTTAGTTAAGTTCTATTTTATTATTTATTAACTTATAAGTAGCTATCACCTAGCTGTAATATTTTTCTACTGACGGAAATAACTTTAAAGTTTTTTATACTTATAATTTTAATTAAAAACAGTATTACCACCGCTTTCTAATGGGGCAAAAACGTGACTAAGACGAAATGAAACCTATAAAGTTTCTCTTAAGTCTGCCGATAACTTGCTCATTACCGTTTATTATAAAAAGGGAAACTATGTTTAGCCGAATGAAAATAGTGACTGGATTATTATCCATTCTTCTGTTGTTTGGTGTTTTGCAATTTGTCTCAGGGGGTGTTTTTTACTCAAATATCGTTGAGACAAGAAACGACCTTAATAAAACACTGACAATACAAGATCAACGTGAGCGCCTAGATGAAAGCTGGGCTAACTTACTGCAAGCTCGTAATAACATTAACCGCGCCGCGATTAGTTTCTTATTACAAGATAAAAATCTTAATGTAGATGATTCTCTATCTGTTGACTATCTGACGGGTCTTGCTCGCAAAAATATGTCTCGTGCAGATGAGAAATTTAAAGAATTTGAAAAGAATATCACCGCTTATCAAGTTCACTCAGAAGATGATGTTCGTAGCCTAAAAGGGCGTTTTATCGAATATTACTCTGCATTAAACCAACTGGAAATTTTACTTCAAGATAAGAACTTAAAAGACTTTTTTGAGCAACCAACTACGGGTTATCAAGACGCTTTTTATAAAGAATATCTTGCATACGTCATGCGTAATGAGAAATTTAACGAAGAGTTAAATGTGGCATTAGAAGCTTCTCACCAGCGTACTGTCATTACTATGGTTGTATTAGCCATTATCGTGATCTCGGCATTAATTCTATGCTGGTTTGCATTACGTAATGCCTTAATTAGACCATTAAATTCACTTCTATTAAGTATCAAAACCTTCTCTGAAGGTGATTTACGTCCAAATATCGAAGTGAATGGCCGCAATGAAATGAGCTTGTTAGCAAATGGTTTAAAACATATGCAACAAGAGCTTATTCAAACCGTTCGTGGTGTCTATCAAAGTACGGAAAACATTTATAACAGCACAAGCGAAATTGCTGCTGGAAATAATGATTTATCTGCTCGTACAGAAGAGCAAGTGGCTTCATTAGAAGAAACTGCTGCAAGTATGGAACAGTTAACGGCGACCGTAAAACAGAACGCAGACAATGCTCGCCAAGCAAGTAACCTTGCTAATGACGCCTCAGATATTGCCCGCCAAGGCGGAAAAGTTGTTGCTAATGTGGTGCAAACAATGCACGACATAGCCGGAAGTTCTCAGAAAATCACCGATATCACAGCTGTTATCGATGGCATTGCATTCCAGACCAATATTTTGGCACTGAATGCGGCTGTTGAAGCAGCAAGAGCCGGTGAGCATGGTCGCGGATTTGCGGTAGTTGCCGGAGAAGTTCGTAACCTTGCACAGAGAAGTGCAGAAGCTGCTAAAGAAATAAAAACACTGATTGAAGATTCTGTAAGTCGTACTGAAACGGGTTCTGTACTCGTTGAAAGTGCGGGTGAGACGATGACGCGTATCGTGGATTCAGTAACACGTGTTACTGACATCATGGGCGAAATCGCTTCTGCATCAGATGAGCAAAGCCGAGGTATTTCACAAGTTGGCCTTGCGGTTTCTGAAATGGATCGCGTCACTCAGCAAAACGCCTCTTTAGTAGAACAATCTGCAGCCGCTGCTGCTGGTCTTGAAGATCAAGCAGTTGCATTAACCCGCTTAGTTTCAATCTTCAAATTACCGGGTCAGGAAGAAAAAACGCTAGAAAGAAAGGAATCGGATGCAACCCCTGTAGTTAAAGCCGCTGCTCCACTTATAAAACCAGGAACCTCAGAAAAGAAAAAGAGCAGCAGTGTTGAAGATCCCGCTAACTGGGAAACTTTCTAACAACAACAAGTGGCTGACAAGCGGTGGCTTTTAACCACCGCTTTAAACGAGGTGAAGGCATGTTTAGGTTTCGCAAATTAAAGATATCCACCAGTCTCTATTTATTGCTGATGATGTTTTGCGTTATGCAGGTGATTTCTAGTGGTATTTCGCTAGGGATCGTTCATTTGAATAACGAACAGATCACCAGAGTAGATATAGATACATCTAAGCGAGATGAATTAGGATTAAGTTGGGCATCTTTAATACAAACACGTAATGCGATTAATCGTGTAGCTATTGCAGTGAAAACTGAACAGTCAACGGATTATATTCAATCTATTGAATCAATTGCACTTTCACGTTTGGAAACGGCGAATACTCATTTTCAAAATTTCCTTGCTGATATTAATAAAGAGGCAATCCCAACAGAAGAAAAAGAAATCGTTGAAGCAGTAAAAAACGATTACCACGTTTTATATGGTGCATTAACTGAATTACATAGCATGTTAAAAAACGATAACTTCCAAGGTTTTTTAGATCAACCAACAGAACGTTATCAAACAGCGATGGAAAATTCATTTAACACTTATATGAATTATGTTCAGACTGAAATTACTGAATCTATAGAGCAAGGACATCGCTCTTATACTATTGCTATCTTGATGTTTATCGGTGCAATAGCGATGGTTATTGTTGTATCAATCGCCGCTCATCGTTGGCTAAGTTTTAATATCATTAAACCTTTCGCAAGTTTAAGCCGTTATTTTAATGATGTTGCCACCGGTAAATTAAATCGTGAAATTCTTGTCTTCACCGATGATGAAATAGGGGATGTGTTTAGACGACTACGAGATATGCGTGGTGAGCTCGCGCGTTCTATTCGTATCGTTCGTGATAACAGCCATGCTATGTATTCTGGTATTCAAGAAATTTCCAAAGGAAATACGGATTTATCCTCAAGAACTGAACAACAAGCTGCTTCGTTAGAAGAAACTGCGGCAAGCATGGAAGAGTTAACAGCAACGGTAAAACAAAATGCTGATAACGCCCTGCAAGCGAGCAAACTCGCAGAGTCTGCTTCTGAAACAGCGATACGTGGTGGAAAAATCACGCATAGTGTTGTTGAAACCATGGATGCGATTACACAAAGTTCTCAAAAGATAGGGGCTATTATCAGTGTGATTGATGGTATTGCGTTCCAAACCAATATATTAGCACTTAACGCCGCGGTTGAAGCTGCGCGCGCAGGTGAACAAGGGCGTGGATTCTCTGTTGTTGCTGGAGAAGTTCGTAACCTTGCTCAACGCAGTGCTGATGCTGCAAAAGAGATCAAATTATTGATTGATGAATCTGTTTTACGAGTCTCTCAAGGTTCTCAACTCGTTAATAATGCAGGGCAGACAATGGAGGAACTCGTCACATCAGTAAATAAAGTCACTGAATTAATGGCAGAAATCGCCTCAGCTTCTGATGAACAAAGTCGAGGTATTCACCAAGTCGCTGATGCAGTCAGTCAGATGGATCAGGTGACACAGCAAAACGCTGCTTTGGTGGAGCAATCAGCATCTGCTGCCGCAGCATTGGAAGATCAGGCTAATAACCTTGTTGATGCTGTATCGGCATTCGAGTTGCCTGACACGGATGAGAGTAATAATTCTTCATCCCTAGAAGGTAATGGGTTGAAAAAAGCAGATAAAAAATCATTTTTTAAAAAGACCCATTAAAAAACAATGAAACGTAATGTTACTGAAGTCTTATCAGATATCGCTGCTCAACCGTTGGATATTTTTACCCAACGGTTCATGTTGTCCGATGATCAGTTCCAATCTATATGCCAATTGATTTATCAAAAGGCAGGTATTGTGCTGACTAACAACAAAAGGGAGATGGTTTATAACCGTCTCACTAGGAGGTTACGTGAATTACGGATGAATAACTTTGGTGACTATCTTGCGTTTCTTAAAAGTGATGTACGCAACCCTGAATGGCAAGAGTTTGTAAATGCATTAACAACCAATCTCACCGCATTTTTCAGGGAAGCGCATCATTTTCCTATTCTGGCTAAACATGCCAGAAAAAGAGCAGGAGGTGTCTACCGAGTATGGTGTGCAGCCGCATCTACTGGAGAAGAACCTTATTCAATTGCGATGACTTTACGCGATGTTTTTGGGAATAACCCTTATAAAACCAAAATTATTGCCAGCGATATCGATACTAATGTGTTGGATAAAGCACGAAAAGGTGTTTACCGACAGGAAGAGCTTAAAACTTTAAATGATGAATATTTGAAAAAATATTTTCTCAAAGGTGTCGGCGATTTTGAAGGATACGTGAAAATTAGACAACAAATCAGCGAGATGGTCTCTTTTCAGTATTTGAACTTACTCGACAAGCAATGGGATTTAGAAGGCAGTTTTGATGCGATTTTTTGTCGTAATGTCATGATTTATTTTGACAAAGCGACACAACAAACCTTACTTAACCGCTTTACCTCATTACTTAAGCCAGACGGAATGCTGTTTGTTGGACATTCTGAGAATGTAAGCCAGCTTAGCAAGGATTTCTACTTGCATGGGCATACCGTTTACGGGCTGACACCAGCAAGGAGAGGTTATGAATAAAATAACGGTACTCTGTGTTGATGATTCGGCGTTAATGCGTCAAATCATGCGAGAAATCATCAACAGTCATAGCGATATGGAAGTTGTTGATTGTGCACCAGATCCTATAGTGGCTCGTGACTTAATAAAAAAGTACAACCCACAGGTATTAACGTTAGACGTTGAAATGCCACGTATGGATGGTATTGATTTCTTGGAAAAACTGATGCGATTAAGACCAATGCCTGTCGTTATGGTCTCATCATTAACAGCAAAAGGTTCAGAAGTGACGTTAAAAGCGTTAGAACTGGGTGCGGTTGATTTTGTGACTAAACCACAGCTTGGTTTGCGTGAAGGTATGATGGCTTATAGTGAACTGATTGCTGAGAAAATTCGTGCCGCAGCATTGGCGCGGATTAATCGCCGAGAAGTACAAGCAGCGCCTTCTAAATCATTGTCATTTACACCGATGATTTCGAGTGAAAAGTTGATTGCTGTAGGGGCATCAACTGGTGGCACAGAGGCTATTCGTAATTTTCTAGAACCATTACCTATTACCAGCCCTGCGATATTAATTACGCAACATATGCCCGCAGGGTTTACACACTCATTTGCAGAACGATTAAATCGTTTATGCCAAATTAGTGTAAAAGAAGCAGAAGACGGCGAACGTGTATTGCCTGGGCATGCTTATATTGCGCCAGGTGATTATCACATGGAGCTTCGTCGTAATGGTGCTAACTACCAGATCCACATTAATAAAGAGCCAGCAGTAAATCGTCATCGTCCTTCTGTCGATGTGCTATTTAGGTCTGTCGCAAAATATGCGGGGCGTAATGCTATCGGTGTGATTTTAACCGGAATGGGAAGTGACGGTGCTGCGGGTTTATTAGAAATGCGTCGTGCTGGTAGTTATACCTTTGCACAAGATGAAGCGAGTTGTGTCGTCTTTGGTATGCCACGCGCTGCGGTTGAATTAGGCGCAGTAGACGAAGTGAAAAGCATAAGCGCAATGAGTAAAGCGGTGCTGATGAAAATCAGCAGCACACAATCATTGCGTATCTGATTAAGTTCAGTTTAAAAAGCAACACAGTAATTTGCCGATATATTTTGAAGGAGTTTTCAATGGCAAGTAAGGATCTGAAATTTTTAGTGGTTGATGATTTTTCAACAATGCGCCGCATAGTTCGTAATTTGCTAAAGGAATTAGGATTTACGAATGTAGAAGAAGCAGAAGATGGTGCTGACGCGTTAGCTAAATTACGCAATTCGGCAATTGATTTTGTGATCACAGACTGGAACATGCCAAACATGGATGGTCTAGAGCTTCTTAAAAATATTCGTAGTGATGCGGGACTTGCAGCAACACCAGTACTTATGGTTACCGCTGAAGCTAAAAAAGAAAATATCATTGCAGCAGCGCAAGCGGGTGCAAGTGGATATGTTGTTAAACCTTTTACAGCAGCAATTCTTGAAGAAAAACTAAATAAAATTTTTGAAAAACTGGGCATCTAAGGAGTCGCAATGAGTGGGAATCCAATTATGCCGAAAGATAATATTGAAATGACATCTGATATTATCAGCCGGATCGGACAATTGACGCGGATGTTACGCGACAGTTTGCGAGAATTAGGATTGGATAAAGCAATAGCCGAAGCAGCAGAAGCCATCCCTGACGCTAGGGAACGATTGGACTATGTTGCTCAAATGACCGCTCAGGCAGCTGAGCGTACATTGAACTGTGTCGAAGCTGCGCAGCCTAAACAGGATGCGTTAAGTGCCGATGCGACTAAGCTTACTGAGCGTTGGGACCAATGGTTTGAACAGCCAGAAGAGCTGAAAGATGTACGCTCTCTTGTAACCGATACCCGCAATTATTTGCGGGATATCCCTGAGAGTACGGCTTTTACTAACAGTCAGTTATTGGAAATTATGATGGCACAGGATTTCCAAGATCTGACCGGTCAGGTAATTAAACGCATGATGAGTGTTGTTCAAGAAATTGAAAAACAACTCGTGATGGTATTAATGGAAAACCTGCCACCAGAGCAACTTGAAAAGTCTAATGTGAAGAAAGAGACCGACTCTTTATTAAATGGTCCACAGGTTAATAAAAACAACGCTGGCGTGATCAAAAATCAAGATCAAGTTGATGATTTACTGGAAAGTTTAGGTTTCTAACCTTCTAATGAGTTTTAGGGCGATAAGGACGTTGAGATATGCAGGACGCATTCGCTCTATGCTCAGCTCTTTTAGGATGGTGTATTTTATGGATAAAAAATCACGTAACAATGCTTTAATAGCACACGCTATTGAAGAAAATGTAAGCCGCTTTTTTTAAGCGGCTTTTGAAGTTGTCGAAATAAACATCAAAAATAAAATTACTCAATTTTGCTGTGAATTTTGCTGATTTCCTTATAATCAGCGTCAATATTGCTTATATCTTCATTTTTATCATTGGGTTGTTTTTTAAGTACATACTGTCATAGCCCAAAAAGCCCCGTAAATTTGCGATTGTTCAGCCCATCAATTTCCTCTGAATTTGTCATGCTTAGAGTCATTTCATTCATGCTTTTAATCTCAATATCTAAATCGGACAGACTGTGGCTGAAGATAGCGATCTCGAAAAAACAGAGGACCCCACACCCCATAAACGGGAAAAAGCCAAAAAGGATGGACAAATTGTCCGTTCTAAAGAGCTATCGTCCGTATTAATGATCTTGGGTGGTGTGAGTTTGCTGTGGATGAGTGGTGGGTTTATCACTCGTGGGCTACATGCCATGTTAACAGAAGGGTTTACGTTTAATCATCACCTTATTGGTAATGAGAATTTGCTGATCCCTCGATTTGGTAGCTTGATTAAACAAGCTGTGTTTGCGCTATCACCTGTGTTTTTGGGTTTAGTGCTTGTGGCAATTGGTGGCTCGGCCTTATTAGGCGGGATTAACTTTAGTAGTAAATCCATTAAGTTTGATCCGAAAAAATGGAACCCTATTTCCGGGTTAAAGCGCATTTTTTCAATGAATGCGTTAGCTGAGTTATTTAAAGCGATACTGAAATCAACCTTTGTGGGGATCGCTGCAACCGTTTTTTTATGGCACAACTGGAACGATATTCTTCATCTGATCACGCTTCCACCACTGAGTGCGCTAGCGAATGCGATGCAACTGCTGATATTCGCCGTCTATATCACGGTGTTTATGCTGATCCCGATGGTGGCATTCGACATTATTTTCCAAATTCGTAGCCATTTGAAAAAGCTACGCATGACGCGCCAAGAAATTAAAGATGAATTTAAACAGCAAGAGGGTGATCCGCAACTTAAAGCGCGTATCCGTCAGCAACAACACGCAATGTCTCGCCGTCGAATGATGGCGGATGTGCCGAAAGCTGACGTTATTGTTACGAACCCAACACACTATGCTGTTGCACTGCAATATAACGACAAAATGACAGCGCCTAAAGTTTTAGCAAAAGGCGCAGGGGCCATTGCGTTAAAAATTAAAGAGATTGGTGCAGAAAATCGAATTCCGCTTCTAGAAGCGCCACCGCTTGCTAGGGCGTTATATCGTCACAGTGAAATAGGCCATGCAATACCTTCAACCCTCTATGCTGCGGTTGCAGAAGTACTTGCATGGGTTTATCAACTGAAACGATGGAAAACCGAAGGTGGTTTAAAACCTAAACAACCTATGAACTTGCCAGTGCCTCCCGCACTGGACTTTGCTGGAGAAGATAATCGTCATGGCTAATTTGGCCTCATTACTCCGCTTGCCGGGAAATTGGAAAAGTTCTCAGTGGCAGATACTGGCAGGGCCAGTGCTTATCTTGTTGATACTGTCAATGATGGTATTGCCATTGCCACCTTTTCTATTGGATTTATTATTTACCTTCAATATCGCACTCTCCATCATGGTGCTGTTGGTTGCAATGTTCACTCGACGTACTTTGGACTTTGCTGCTTTCCCGACTATTTTGCTGTTTACCACGTTGTTACGTTTATCATTAAACGTGGCTTCAACACGTATCATCTTAATGGAAGGGCATACAGGACCAGAAGCTGCAGGGCGCGTTGTTGAGGCCTTTGGCCATTTCCTTGTTGGCGGTAACTTTGCTATCGGTATTGTGGTCTTTATCATCCTTATTTTGATTAACTTTATGGTTATCACCAAGGGTGCGGGACGTATTGCTGAAGTAGGTGCGCGTTTTGTGTTAGATGGAATGCCGGGTAAACAGATGGCAATCGATGCTGACCTGAATGCTGGTATTATCAACGAAGACGAAGCAAAGAAACGCCGTAAAGAAGTTTCATTAGAATCCGACTTTTACGGCTCAATGGATGGTGCGAGTAAGTTCGTTCGTGGTGACGCCATTGCCGGCTTAATGATCCTTGTGATTAACGTGGTGGGTGGTCTTATCGTCGGTGTCGCTCAACACGGAATGGCATTAAACGATGCAGCAACGACTTATACCCTTTTAACTATCGGTGATGGTCTGGTTGCTCAAATTCCTGCATTGATTATCTCAACAGCAGCGGGTGTTATCGTTACTCGTGTTGCAACAGACGAAGACGTTGGGCAACAGATGGTTACCCAACTGTTTGACAATCCTCGTGTTCTACTGTTAACCGCAGGCGTGCTAGGTCTGTTAGGTTTAGTGCCGGGAATGCCTAACTTTGTTTTCCTTTTCTTCACAGCTGCATTAGGTGGATTAGGTTGGTATATCTTACGCCGCAACGCCAATCCTGAAGTGCAACAACAAAAAGAGATGGAAGAAGTTGAAAAACAAAACCGTGTTGTTGAAGCTTCATGGGAAGATGTACAACTTGAAGATCCATTAGCCATGGAAGTAGGGTATCGCTTAATTCCAATGGTAGATAACCGCCAAAATGGTGAGTTGTTAGGCCGAATTAGTGGTATTCGTAAAAAGTTTGCTCAGGAAACGGGATACCTTCCTCCAGTTGTTCATATTCGAGACAATATGGAATTAAGGCCTTCCTCCTATCGCATTCTAATGAAAGGGGTTGAAATTGGTCACGGTGAAGCGCATCCGGGTCGTTGGCTAGCAATCAATCCGGGTAATGCCGTTGGCTCTTTAGATGGCGATATAACTCAAGAGCCTGCATTTGGTTTACCCGCAGTTTGGATTGATGACAGCTTAAGAGAGCAAGCACAGGTTCAAGGCTATACCGTTGTGGCTGCAAGTACCGTTATTGCAACGCACTTTAACCATGCATTAGCGAAATACGCATCAGAATTATTTGGTCGTCAAGAAGCTCAAATGTTGTTTGATAGGGTGAGTAAAGAGCTCCCTAAAATGACAGAAAATATGATCCCAGATATGCTTTCGCTTACTGTATTGCACAAAGTATTACAGAACTTGCTGTCTGAACAAGTGCCTATTCGTGATATGAGAACCATATTAGAAGCTTTAGCAGAGCACGCGCCAGAGCAGAAAGATCCCGCTGAATTAACCGCCGTTGTTCGTGTTGCACTTCGCCGTGCGATCACACAACACTGGTTTGGTGATCAAGATGAAATTCAAGTCATTGGTTTAGATGCAAGCTTAGAGCGTATTCTTGTTCAAGCTATGCAAAGTGGCGGTGGTTTAGAGCCGGGACTAGCTGAGAATATTGAACAACAAGCAGCAGATGCTGTGCGTCATCAAGAGATGTCCGGTGGAGCTCCAGTATTGTTAGTGAATCATGCGTTGCGTTCATTATTGTCACGTTTCTTACGTCGCAGCCTACCGCAATTAGCCGTATTGTCGAATATGGAAGTCAGTGAAGGTCGTCGCATTCGTATGACGTCGATGATTGGTGGGCAACCTCATTAATCATTCATACAGATAAACTGTTGTTAAAGCCAAGGCCACTTTATTAAGTGGCCTTTTTTATATGTTGATATAACTGAAAGGTGTAATGGGGTAGAAAGTAGGAGGGTAATAACGGTTTATTGATGACAAGGTGCATCAATAAATAGATAGCCTAGTGATATCTATTTTAGCGTTATAAAAAGTACAGTCATGGTGTGATGATGGTGTGATAATCAAGATCCAAGCAAGAGTTAAGGTTTTAGATAAGAGAAGTGTCACAAGAAGATGATAGATAACAGCGGAGTGTTATCTGTTGTTGCTGGTTTAAAGTGAGTCGTGTTTTATCGGCAAAGCAAAACGCCATCAATATTGATGGCGTATCGTGTGAATTCTGATAATTATCGAGAAAGCCTAAACCTGAATTTTACGCCCAGCCAGTGTTGAACGCTGTGCTTGCCCATCAGAACCATAAAGGGTTGGGCTGTGGTTCTTCTGCAAAAAACGGATAGCATCACTATTACGAGTGATATGTTGATCGAGTAGTAATCCGTTATGTTGATTCAGATATTTTAACTCCGCCGTGATGTCTATTATCTGTGTCCATAAATCAGATAAGAACGGCAACCCTGAATAAGGTTTTTCTACACCGGCTTGTAGGCTTAGCGTATGACGCTGTTGGTCTGTATGACCTAAAGCCGACAAGACAAAATTCTTCTGTTCAGTTACTTCGTGTAGGGCATTGATATCAATATTACCTGCGCATAATAACTGTTGTTCAGCACGTAAAATACCCGCAATGGTATTAAGCTGTGATAATTGAAGATCTAAAGTCTGGCGGAGTTCTTCCATCATAATCATTAAAATATTATTGAGTTATGCTTTCAGCAGCTTCACGGAAAAGAGCGTCCGCAATTTTACCGCTGTCCATGGTTAATGTGCCGTTGGCAATTGCTTCTTTTAAGCGAGCAACTTTCTCAACGTCAATGTCTTTATTTCCAGGTTGAACAAGTTTTTTCTGCGCTTCACTTAGTTTTACAGAAGTGTCACCTGTTGCAGTTTTTTGTTCAGTTGTTCCCGATTTACGTGAACCCTGTGTGACTTCACTTGGGTTACGTTGTGCAATTGCGTTAATCGGAAGCAGTGGATTCGCGCGTTCAATACTCATAGGAAAATCCTTTGTTAGGCATCAATTAATAGTCAGATGAAGCCATTGTAAAACAACCTATGTGTTTTCGCCTATCATCTTGTTTCTTTATATCGGCTGTTGAATCAAAAACTTTAATCTTAGTATTACTCGTCATACTTCAAGCCGTAGCGTTGTTGACTGCACTCACTCACACTAGTCACATACTTATGTATGTTCCTAGCGATTCGTTCATTTGTCGCCTAGCTACATCTTGAATTATTTAGAGTAAAAAATGTATACAAATACAGTTTTTGTTCAAATTGTAATGCAAGAGAGTTTACCTTGGCTTGCCATAACTGAAACGGGTAACAAGCAATTCAATATAGGCTTATTCTGCTTATCAGCTTTTTAATCTATTAAAGAGGGATGCGTACAGAGCCGTCTTCAAGTGCTTCGCCGGTGACGATTTGGCCTGATTTAACTCTTACTCGAATCGTTTCATTGGCGACAGCATTGTTTACGGCTTTACCTTCATAACGGATCTGAAAGTGAGGGCCTTGTGCAAATACAGTGACTGTTTGTCCTGCCAAAATAGCCCAAGGGCGACGAACCATTGTGGACGTTAAAGGTTTTCCTGCGGATATTTGTCGCATTGCGATCGCATTTTTAATTAATGCTGGATCACGTAATACATCATAAGGTAATTTTTCTAACTCACCCGTTGCCATGCTAACGGCAGAAGTTTCAATAATGTCATCACGATTAATGTCTTTTTTCGCGATTAAGTATTCACCATTAACGCTAACATCAATTTGAATAAACCGACGTTGTTTATCACACTGAATTGGGATTGAAAGACGTCCCCAATTACGCGCGCCAGCATGACGTTGGATCTCTTGTGTTTGGCAGACAGGCCATTTATCTTCTGGTGTTAAAACTGTCACAGTCACTTTATCGCCTTGTTGATGAAGTGCGACAAAGAAATCTTGTAGTTCTTCAGGGAGTGATTTTGCGACACTCACATTCATCATAAAGAAAAAAGAAAATAGACCGATAAGAGTTCTAACTAACATAATTTGTATCACCTTACAGAGTTGATGCTAATTGTGCGTTTGTCATTATTTAGCAATAACAGTGTACATCGACTTTGCACGCCTTAAACGCATAAATAGCAATCCAATTTACGCCTATTCCTCCAATCATCTTTTTTTTGAGCGTTTATTCTGTCAACTGAAATTGTTTTATCAGCTGAGGTAAGTGGCTTAGCCACCAAGGATAGAAGATGCTCGATAAATTAGAAAATACGTTTCATTTTCAACAAGAAGCGCTCTCAATACGCAATAAACGCCAAGAAATTCTCGCTGCGAATATCGCTAACGCAGATACCCCAGGCTTTCAGGCTCGTGATATTGATTTTGCTTCTGAATTGAAGAAAACCATTGAAAATGGACGTACAGGTACTCATGGCATGCAATTGGCTATGACATCTGAACGCCATATCCCAATTAAACCCGGTTATCGCTTAGAAGCGGACTTACTTTATCGCGTGCCTCATCAAACGGCGATGGATGGTAATACCGTGGATATGGACATGGAACGTAGTAATTTTGCTGACAATAGCCTTAAGTATCAGGCTGATGTGACATTTATTAACTCGCAAGTTAAAAGCATGATGGCTGTATTGCAACAGTAGGGTAACGAGCATGTCTTTATTTAGTATTTTCGATATTTCAAGTTCAGCACTTTCAGCGCAATCACAGCGTTTAAACGTGAGTGCCAGCAATATGGCAAACGCTGACAGTGTTGCGGGTCCAGATGGCGACCCTTATCGTGCAAAACAGGTTGTTTTTCAGGTGAACGCACCTGCTGGTCAAGAAGTTGGTGGTGTTCGTGTCACTGAAGTGGTGGATGATCCTGCGCCATTTCGTATGGAATATCAGCCGGGACATCCCTTTGCCGATGAAAAAGGGTATGTACGTATGCCGAATGTTGATGTTGTGGGTGAAATGATTAACACCATCTCTGCATCAAGAAGCTACCAAGCTAACGTCGAAGTGATGAACACGGCAAAATCGCTGATGCAAAAAACACTGATGATAGGTCAATAGGGAGAATAAATTGTGGGTATTTCCTCCTCAATGAATGAACCTTATGATAATACCATTATCGGGGATGCTCCTTCTTCATACCATACGAAAAAAAGTGGTAGTGATGATATTAAAGGGAATTTCCTGACACTTCTCATCACCCAGATGAAAAATCAAGACCCAACAAACCCAATGCAAAATAATGAGTTAACTTCCCAGTTAGCTCAGATTTCAACTGTTGAAGGCATTGAAACACTGAATAAAACAGTGAATAACATTGTTGGGCAGATTGACCAAAGTCAGGCGTTAAAAGCCTCTTCACTGGTGGGACGAGGTGTTATGGTCTCTGGGAATAAAATTGTTGTCTTTCAGCCAGCCGACGGTAAAGGTGAGACTGAAAAACCCGGTGATGGGGATGACACAATTCCAACACCTGACACTCAAAATGAAAAAACACGTCAGCAAATGGGATCGTATAAAGCAGATGATACGGACCCAAATACACCTGACAGTGAACACCTTTTTTCAACACCTTTTGGTTTTGAATTACTCAGTCCAACCGATTCTCTTACGATAAACATCACCAATGCGAGTGGTGTGACCGTTCGTACAATCAATATGGACAAAAAGATGCTACCGGATGTTTATAACTTCTCTTGGGATTGTACTGATGAAGATGACAATCCTGTTCCACCGGGAAGTTATAAATTTACCGTTAACGCCACGCTTAATGATGCTCAGGTCCCTGTTAAGACACTGAATTATGCGCTGGTGAATAGTGTGTCCATGGTGGATGGTGGTGCCCGCCTTGATGTTGGCTTAGGTAATACCGTTTCATTGGATGAAATTCGTCAGGTTCTTTAACTAACACATATTCAACTTGGAGGGCGCATGTCCTTTTCACAAGCAGTAAGTGGTTTAAACGCAGCAGCCGCTAACTTAGATACTATCGGTAACAATATTTCTAACTCCGCAACCTACGGTTTTAAAGGTGCAAGCGTTTCTTTTGCAGACGTTTTTGCCGGTTCAGGTGCTGGTCTGGGTGTTAAAGTTGCAGGTATTAGCCAAAACTTTAAAGACGGTAGTATCACTACTACTAACCGCCCAACAGACGTAGCGATTTCTGGCGGTGGTTTTTTCCGTATTGAAGATCAAAACGGTGGCGTTTTCTATTCACGTAACGGTGAATTCGGTAAAGATAAAAATGGTTTCCTGACTAATATGCAAGGTATGCGTGTAACAGGTTACCCAGTACAAGTTGTTGATGGTAAAAACGTTGTTCAAAAAGGGGCGACACCAACACCTATCGTTATTCCTACCGATATGATGAACGCCAGTGCAACCGATAAAATCAATATGGCGGTTAACCTGAATTCAGGTGAAGAGAAACCCGCTAAAGCGCCATTTGATTCTAAAGATGGTGATACTTATAACTTTAGTACTAACGTTACCACTTACGATAGCTTAGGTAACGAACATAACCTGAACTTATTCTTTGTAAAAACAAATGACAATGAATGGAAAGTTTATGGGCAAGATACATCCACTAAGGATACAACTGGTGCACCATCGGCACATCAGGAATTAGGAACGTTAGACTATTCAACAGGTGGTGTTTTAAATAGCTTTACACCTGCTGCAGTGACTCCTCCAGCAACACCAGGCTTTGCTATTGCTTCTTTAAATGGTTCTGCTCCAAGCACGATCACACTGGATTTCAGTGGCAGTACTCAGCAAAAAGTCTCTGAATCAAGCGTATCTAAATTAGCGCAAAATGGTTACCAAGCGGGTGAATTCACCAATTTCCGTATTGAGCAAGATGGCTCGATCATGGCAACTTACTCAAACCAACAAAGCCAAGTTGTTGGTCAAATCGCATTAGCTAACTTTGCAAACCCAGGCGGTTTAAGCTCACAAGGCGACAACATGTGGTCTGAAACTAACGGTTCAGGTTCACCAATCGTCGGTGTTGCAGGCTCTGGTGTATTCGGCAAATTAACTAACAACGCATTAGAAGCGTCTAACGTTGATATGAGCCAAGAGTTAGTCAACATGATCGTTGCTCAACGTAACTATCAATCAAACGCACAAACCATCAAGACTCAGGATCAGATCCTGCAGACTCTGGTTAGCTTGCGCTAATAACGCCGGAAATAATCTGTTATGGATCATGTGATTTATACCGCGATGGGCGGCGCCAGACATTCGATGGAAAATCAAGCTGTCGTGGCGAACAACTTAGCAAACGCATCAACGCCGGGATTCAAAGCGCAGCTTAGTGCAATGCGAGCCGTACCTGTCAATGGCGATACCTTACCGACTCGTACATTAACGGTAGCATCAACGCCAGGTAGCGATCAGAGCCAAGGAACGATGAACTATACCGGCCGATCAATGGACGTTGCTTTAAGTGATAACGGCTATTTAGCGGTTCAACTTGAAGATGGCACAGAAGCCTATACCCGAAACGGGAATATCCAACGTAACGCTGACGGCATGTTGATGGTACAAGGGCGTTTGTTAATGGGCGATAACGGTGCAATTGAAGTACCAGCTCAAGCAAATGTCAGTATTGCCAATAACGGTATTGTGACTGCGCATGTACCTACTGATCCACCCAAAATGCTGGGTCAAATTGGTCGTCTGAAAATGGTAAAACCAGAGCAAAACGATTTAGTTCGTGGCGATGATGGTTTATTCCATTTATCTCAGCAAGGAACAGTGCGAGCGGGTGAACAATTACCTGCTGATGATAGCGTGAAGGTGTTAGCTGGTGTGTTAGAAGGCAGTAATGTTAATCCAGCAGAAGCCATGGTCGATATGATAGCAAACGCAAGACGTTTCGAAATGCAAATGAAGGTTATTCATAGCGCTGATGATAATGCGCAACGAGCTAACCAATTGCTATCACTGAGTTAAATAGTGTAAGGGGAAAACCATGATCCGTTCTTTATGGATTGCTAAAACTGGGTTGGATGCACAACAGACAAACATGGATGTGATTTCCAACAACCTCGCGAACGTCAGCACCAATGGTTTTAAACGCCAACGTGCGGTTTTCGAAGATTTACTGTATCAAACAATTCGTCAACCGGGTGCAATGACATCAGAACAGACGAATGCGCCGTCAGGTTTACAAATTGGTACAGGTGTTCGTCCTGTTGCGACTGAGCGTTTACACAGCCAAGGTAACTTAGCGCCAACAAACGGAACACGTGATGTGGCGATTAAAGGACAGGGTTTCTTCCATGTTCAGTTACCCGATGGTACAGACGCTTATACCCGTGATGGTGCATTCCAAATGGACCAAAATGGACAATTAGTGACAACCAGTGGTTTCCAAGTTGTGCCGGCAATTATTCTGCCTGAAACTGCGAAAAAGGTCATGATTGGTCGTGATGGTACTGTCAGTGTTGAGATTGAAGGTGATCCTGCTCCTCAACAAGTGGGTCAATTGACACTAACAACCTTTATTAATGACAGCGGATTAGAAAGTGTTGGTGAAAACTTGTACTTAGAAACCGCAAGTTCTGGCGCACCAACTGAAAATGCCCCTGGTATCAACGGCGCAGGTTTGTTGTATCAGGGATATGTTGAAACCTCTAACGTTAACGTAGCTGAAGAGCTGGTCAATATGATCCAGACTCAACGTGCTTATGAAATTAACAGTAAAGCGATTTCAACATCTGATCAGATGTTACAGAAACTAACGCAACTCTAATTTCGTTTGTTCATTAGCCTGACAGGGTTTCCTGTCAGGCGTATTACTAAAAGAGTATCGAAGATGGATACAAAGGTCATTACTGACAATTCTGGGGCAAGAAAGCTTAGTGTCAGATGGCGTCGTCATCAACGTTTAGGTACCGCCCTGTTGGTACTGACACTGTCGGGATGCGCATATATACCCAAAAAACCGTTAGTAGAAGGTAATACAACGGCGGTTCCAACGGCACCGACTGCACCGGCACCCAATGGCTCTATTTTTCAGGCAACTCAGCCTGTTTATTTTGGCTATCAACCTCTATTTGAAGATAGACGTCCTCGAAATATAGGCGATACGCTGACGATTACATTGCAAGAGAATGTCAGTGCAAGCAAAAACTCATCTGCAAATGCCAGCCGTAATGGTAAAGCAGGATTCCTTGCTGCGATTACGCCGGGATTCTTGGAAGGGGTGTTTGGTAATAAACGTACAGATATGAGTATGGAAGGAAATAGTGACTTTGGCGGTAAAGGTGGCGCAAATGCGAACAATACCTTTAAAGGCACCATTACTGTTACCGTCGATCAGCTTCTTGCCAATGGAAACCTGCATGTTATTGGCGAAAAGCAAATTGCTATCAATCAAGGTACTGAATTTATCCGTTTTTCAGGTGTTGTGAACCCAAGAACTATCAGTGGTGCTAATACCGTAAATTCAACCCAAGTTGCTGATGCTCGTATTGAATATATCGGAGACGGTTATATCAATGAAGCACAGTCTATGGGATGGCTACAACGCTTCTTCTTAAATGTATCACCTTTTTAATGAGTAGGGTCCAGATGAAAAAAATAGCGATGAGCCTTTTCTTTATCGTGATGACATGTGTCGGTTTTTCCGCTCATGCCGAACGGATCAGAGATCTCACCTCTGTTGAAGGGGTAAGAGAAAATGCGCTGATTGGTTATGGTTTGGTCGTGGGATTAGATGGAACGGGTGACCAAACAATGCAAACCCCGTTTACCACGCAAAGTCTGAATAACATGCTCTCACAATTGGGGATCACAGTACCACCCGGCACCAATATGCAATTGAAAAACGTTGCTGCGGTAATGGTAACTGCAAAATTACCGCCTTTTGGTCGTACAGGGCAATCCATCGACGTTGTTGTTTCATCCTTAGGTAATGCAAAAAGCTTACGTGGTGGTACGTTGCTGATGACACCGTTAAAAGGTGTTGATAATCAGGTTTATGCTTTAGCACAAGGCAATATTATTGTCGGGGGAGCGGGTGCATCTGCGGGTGGTAGTAGTGTTAAAGTTAACCAGTTAGCGGGTGGACGCATTAGTAGCGGTGCTATCATTGAACGTGAACTGCCTTCGCAGTTTGGTCAAACAGGTCTGCTGAACTTACAACTGAATGAAGAAAACTTCACTTTGGCACAACACATCTCTGATACGGTTAATAAATTACGAGGTGTGGGTACTGCTATTCCTTTAGATGCACGTACAGTTCAATTACGTGTTCCTATTGGTAAAAGTGAACAAGTACGTTTCTTGGCTGAAGTACAGAATCTCGAAATTAAACGTGTTGTTGCAGATGCGAAAGTGATCATCAATGCAAGAACGGGTTCTGTTGTTATGAATCGTGATGTGACATTAGGAAGCTGTGCGATTGCTCAAGGTAACCTTTCCGTTACGGTTGATAGCCAAGTGAATGTAAGCCAGCCTAATACTCCGTTTGCGGGTGGTAGCACTGTTGTAACGCGTAATACCAGCGTAAATATGAGTGAACAAGGTGGCTCATTACAGCAAGTGAATGCAAGCGCAAGCTTAAACGAAGTGATCCGCACATTAAATGCACTGGGTGCAACACCAACAGATTTAATGTCAATTTTGCAAGCAATGGAAAGCGCGGGTTGCTTACGTGCGAGATTGGAGATTATCTGATGAAAGATTTATCTCTGCTTTCTTCGATGCCGACGATGTCAGCGCCGGCATATGATAGTAATGCATTGAATAAACTCAAATATCAGGTTGGACAAAATGCTGATCAGCAAGGGCTGCGCCAAGTGGCGCAGCAACTTGAAGGCGTTTTCGTTCAAATGATGTTAAAAAGCATGCGTGATGCTATTCCTCAAGAAAGCATGTTCAACTCAGAAAGTACCAAGATGTACACCTCTCTTTATGATCAACAAATCGCTCAAGACTTATCACAAAAAGGCTTGGGCTTTGCTGACATGATAGAAAAACAACTTTCTGCCAAAGTCACGATGGACCCTAGCGAAATGGCGGGTAAAACACCGATGCCATTAGATGGCAGTGATATTTTTCAATCCATGCCAACACAAGCCTTGGGGCAAATTTATCGTGCTATGCAGCCTTATCAAAATGCAGTTGAAAGTACGATTGGTAAGCTTAAGGGCTTATCTGAAAGCAGTGCTTCTTTTGCATCAAAACTGTTAGGACCTGCGAAGCAAGCCACAGAAGGTACTGGTGTACACCATCTTTTAGTTGTTGCTCAAGCCGCGCTTGAATCAGGTTGGGGTAAACGTGAAATTCTAACCGGTGACGGCAAACCAAGTTATAACCTGTTTGGTATCAAAGCAGGAAGTAGCTGGAAAGGGCCTGTTACGAATATCATGACAACCGAAGTGATTGATGGTAATTCGATTAAAATGCGTGATAATTTCCGTGTTTATGGCTCCTATGTTGAAGCTATTCAAGATTACCTCAGACTTATCACTGAAAGCCCTCGTTACGCCAAAGTACCTCAAGCTCAAACCCCTGAACAAGCGGCTTATCGTATTCAAGAAGCGGGTTATGCCACCGATCCGGGTTATGCGAAAAAACTGGTTTCAATTATTGGTCAATTAAAAGAAAGTGGTGAGCAAGTTGCTAAAACTTATACTCACGATTTAAGCGACCTATTTTAATTACTTTCCCCTCAAGTTTAGAGGGGAAGAACCGATAATAAAGACCAGAGCATCCATTTAACTTGCCAGCTATGCTCCGTGCATACGGGTGATGACTAAACGTAAAAGGATAGACAAATGTCCAATAGTTTAATTAATACAGCGATGAGCGGACTTAATGCGGCACAAGCTGCGATGAGCACTGTGAGTAATAATATCGCTAACCAAAATGTAAAATGGTACAACCGTCAAATGACTGTTTTTAATGAAAACAGCGGCACAATGACCGGTAATGGTTATATCGGTAATGGTGTTAATGTTAGCCGTATTCATCGTGAGTATAACGAATTCCTTGCCGGTCAAATGAACCGTGCAATGTCAAAACAAAGCGCACTTAATAGCTATACCCAAAATATCTCACAAATTAATGATTTGTTAGCAGATAAAGGGAATGACGTTTCAAGTGCGATTGACGAATTTTTTACCAGCTTACCCAACGTGACCAATAATGCAGAAGATAATCCTGCACGTACAACGGTTATTGGTAAAGCGGAAGCAATGGTTAATATGTTTGCTAAAGCAGACCAATCATTGCGTGATCTAGAAAAAGATATTAATAGTCAGGTGACTAACACCTCTAAAAATATCAATGAATATACAAAACAGATCGCAAAACTAAATAACGAAATTAGTCGTTCTAAAGGCTTTAATGGTGCTGATCCTAACGACTTATTAGACCAACGTGATCGTTTAATTCAAGAACTAAACACACTGGTTGATGTTCAAGTAACTCAACAAGACGGCGGTTTTGTTAACGTCACATTTGCTAATGGTTTGCCATTAGTATCTGGTACTCGCTCTTATGAAGTTTCTGCTGTTCCATCAAGCAAAAATAGCGAACGCCTTGTTATTGGTTATAGCAACGGTATTGATGAAGTTCGTGAAGTGGATGCAAAACGTATTAAAGGTGGCGAACTTGGCGGTGCATATCGTAGCCGTGAAGAAGTATTAGATCCAAGTCGTAACCAATTAAATCAATTAGCTTTAGTGTTGGGTGATCAATTTAATAAACAACACGAGCAAGGTTTTGATTTAAATGGCGACAAAGGTGAAAAATTCTTCGACCTTGGTGGTGCTCATGTTATGCCTAACGGTAAAAATAAAGGTGATGCTAATTTTACTGTTGAATATGCAGATACGAAACAAGTTAAAGCCGCCGAATATACAGTTAAATATGAAAGTGGCAAATGGAACGTCACTGTAGAGCCGGGTAATCGTAAATTTGAAGCGACTCCTGATGCTACAACAGGTGAATTGAAATTCGAAGGCATGAGTATCAAGGTCAATGGTACAGCACAAGAAGGTGATTCCATTGTTGTTCAATCCGTAGGTAATGTGATTGCAGGTATGGGTGTTGCAATTACCGATCCAAGTAAGATTGCGGCAGCAGGCTCTAAAGATACAGGCCCTAGTGATAACGAAAACATGAAAAAACTGTTTGAGTTACCCGATGCAAAAGTTATTGATGGAAAAACAACAATTGCTGGTGGCTATGGTTCACTGATCAGTATGGTCGGTAACAAAGTAAATACCGCACAAGTTGACTTCGATGCTCAGGTTTCTATCACTAAAAGTATTGTAGAACAACAACAGTCTGTTTCTGGTGTGAACTTGGATGAAGAGTACGGTGAGATGTATCGCATTCAAGAATACTACATGGCAAATGCAAAAGTTATTCAAACTGCAAACAGTATGTTTGATGCCATTATGCAAGTTTTCTAAGTAACCCTTCATCAGAATAAGGAATATCACTGTGCGTTTAAGTTCAAATCAAATTTTTAGCCAGCGAGTGGACAATATCACTAGTTCACAAAGCAAATGGATGACTGAAGGAAATAAAATCTCCAGTGGTCGTCGTGTTGAAAAACCATCAGATGATCCAATGGCGGCATCTCAAGCGGTAATGGTTAAACAATCTGAATCTCGTAATCAGCAGTATGCGACAGCGCGTGGATTTGCAAAAAATAGTATGTCTTTGCAAATGAGCTTAGCAAGCCAAATGGTTAATATTACGACTAAAATTCAAGAAACACTGGTTGCAGCGGGTAACGATGCAACATTAAGTGATGAAGACCGTTCATCACTAGCTGATCAATTACAAGGTTTAAAAGATCAGTTAGTGGGTATTGGTAACACAAAAGATGGTGTTGGCCGTTATATTTTTGCAGGTTTCCAATCTGATAAACCACCTTTTGTGGCTGATGCAACAGGTAAAATCACCTATCAAGGTGGTGATAAGCAAATTACCCAAAAAGTAGATAGTAATATTGAAATGGTCACTAACTTTACAGGGATCGAAACATTACAATCTTCAGGGAGTAAAGGGACTGCGCCAGATATTTTTGAAGCATTAGACGGTGCTATCACTGCGTTACGTGAACCTTTAGCAGGTAAACCACAAGCTGATCGCGATGCGGCATTAGAAAAAATTGATGAAGCAAACCGTGTTAACCGTGCAACGTTAAATAACATTTCAAGTGTAGAGGCTAAATTAGGTTTACAACTTCAAGAGCTTGATAACTTAGATGATTTAGGTGCGGATACTTCTTTAAGAAATGCAAAACGTTTAAGTGAACTGCGTGAATTAGATTGGACACAAGCGATTTCAGATTATTACCAAGAAGAGTCTGTATTACAGGCTTCTTATAAAGTCTTTAACGACATGAAAGATATGTCGATGTTCAAAATGTATCGCTAATTATTTAGTATCGTCTTAAGATATTTTGATATCACCCCTGGTATTTATTTATCAGGGGATTTTTTTATTTATAAAAGCAATAAACTATATTTTCTTTTTTAATGCCAAGAATAAGATTTTTTCTTGAGTCGAAGAAGCTTTGAAACCATGATGAAGATAAAAATGTTTTGCGCTTTCAGTTAAAGCATGAACCATAATCGCTCTAACACCAATGTTTTCAGCTACATGATGACAACGCAAAACAGCATCTCTTAACAAATCGGCACCAAGGCCTCTTCCATGAAAAGTTTTATCAACAGCCAGTCTAGCTAAAATGATCACGGGTATTGGATCTGGCATATTACGACGAATATGACTAATTGCTTCAGTATGGTTAACACTACCTGTCGCTAAAGAATAGTACCCAACAACACGTTTTTTATTTTTTTCACAGACCACAAATGTACGTGATGCACCTAAGAATTGGTTTTTTAAACCTCTTTGTTTTATCCAGTTATCTAATACATTTTCACTACTATAAAAATCAGCCACTTCATGTGAATTTGATAACGGCTCAGGTGCTGTTACTTTTCCCATAATGGTTTTCTCATTAATAACTTTTCAAGAGCAGGGTCAATATCAACCGGCGCATCAATAATTTCTATAAATTCCGCATATTGAGCATCATTTAAATTAAAGGTTCTACGGTCTAAAATGACGTCTTCAGCAGCTTGGCACGCTGTCTCAAGAATAAAGTCAGTACGAGATTTATGGAGAATTTCAGCAGCAGTATCAATAAGTGCGCGTTGTGATTCTTTAGCGCGAATATTGAGTTGTACGTCAGCTTTCATATCACGCCTCCTTGTATAGCAATTGATATACAAGGATTGTAGAATAAACAAACAATATTAGCTACAAAAAAGCGGATAAATTTTAATTCGAGGACTGCGATTAAAAATAAGTCGATTTAAATCTCAAGAAACCAACTGCTGTAATATTAAAGTGATGCGATTAAACGTATCGCTAAAGACGCGCTCTGTAAATACAGGTAATGCAGGCATAATCATGGATAAGGCTAACATACCGATAGTCAGCGTAAGAGGGAAACCAACCACAAAGACAGAAAGCTGTGGTGTCATACGGTTTAGAATACCTAATGAAAGATTAAGTACCAAAAGTAGGGTGATTAATGGCATGGCTAGCATCATACCGTTAATAAAGATTGTGCCACCACTTTGCACTAAAGTAAGAATACCTAAAGAGTTAAAAGTCTGATTTCCAATAGGAACAACATAGAACGTATCAACTAATATAGACAATAGCCATAAATGACCATCAAAGACCATAAATAACAGCATTGTTAGCATATTAAAAATACGCGCCAGAATAGGCATATTAGGGCCACCCGATGGATCGACGAAAGTAGCGAATGAAAGCCCCATCTGTAAACCAATCACTTCACCAGCATGGCGAACAGAAGCGAACGCCAACTGCATCGATAACCCTAGAATTGTACCAATCAAAATTTGTTGCAATAGTACCCAAAAGGCAATAAGCGAGAATAAAGGCACATTACTTTGGGGTAAGCCCGGTGCAACTAATGCGGTAATCAAAAAGGCGAGTGCAATGCGAAATTTTTTAGGTGTTTGTCTTTCACTAAATAGCGGTGCAGTGCTAAAAAGGGCGAGTATACGCACAAATGGCCAGAAAAAATCACTAATGTAGCCGTTAAGCATTTCACTGGTCAGGGTTATCATTGCTATTAACCAATCATCCCAGGAATGCCAGTAAATAAGTTATGCATATAATCGACAAGTAAACTTAACATCCAAGGGCCGGCAACTAAAATCGCGGCTAATACAGCAAGAATTTTCGGGATAAACGATAATGTCATTTCGTTTATCTGTGTTGCAGCTTGGAGCATACTGATCACAAGACCCGTCACCAGAGCGGACAATAAAAGAGGGCCTGCTAGTGATAAAGCGATTTTCATCGCTTCAGTACCTAGTGCTAAGACGGATTCTGGTGTCATGGGGTTACCTCTGCGCTAATTGAAAAAGCTTTGTGCAAGCGAGCCTAATATTAATTGCCAACCATCGACTAAAACAAAAAGCATAAGTTTAAATGGCAATGAAACTGTGGCAGGTGGCACCATCATCATACCTAGCGCCATCAACACACTGGCAACAACTAAGTCGATAATAAGAAAAGGAATAAAAATCATAAAACCGATCTGGAAGGCGGTTTTTAGCTCACTCGTAATATAAGCGGGCACCAAAATACGCATTGGTACACTTTCGCGAGTTTCAAACGCAGGTGCATCGGCAAGGCGAGCAAATAGAGCTAAGTCAGTTTCACGAGTTTGTTGCATCATAAACTGGCGCAAAGGTTTAGAGCCATTTTCTAAGGCTTGTTCAAAGGTAATTTGATCTTCAGTAAATGGCATATAGGCATCTTGATAAATTTTATCAAAAACCGGTGCCATAATGAAAAAGGTCATAAATAACGCCAAACCAAGAACGACCTGGTTTGGTGGTGCAGAAGGTGTACCTAAAGCATTACGTAATAATCCAAGGACAATAATAATGCGGGTAAAACTCGTCATCATCAGCAAAACAGCAGGAATAAACCCTAAAGCTGTAATGAAGATTAATGTTTGAACTGGCAATGACCAACTTTGGCCACCACCCGGTAAAGGCTGTGTAATAACGCCCGGAAATTGGGCAAACGCACTGCTAGGTAACAAGATTAAAACCAGCACACTAGCGAAGAGACGCCAACGCTTTAATGCGTTAAAAAAAGTGACACACTGATGCATTATGAGTTGCCTTTATCTCGCTTTAGCGTTTTTTGTAATATTTGAGTAAACAATGGCGATGTTGGTGATGAGGTCGCTTCCTGCGAGGCTTTATCAGGGACGGGTAATTTATGCAACAGATTTACCTGTGATGCAGTTACCCCTAATACGAGCCATTCCTGTTCAATTTCAACAACCACCACACGTTCTTTCGCACCTAATGAACAACTTGCTTTGACGCTAAGTTGTGCTGTTGTTCCTTTAAATGAACCACGGGTAAAGCCAAAACGGCGAAATAACCACATAGCAACAATAATAAGAACGATGATGCCTGCAAGTGCCGTGCTAACTTGAGCAAGGCTTTGACCCACAGGCAACGGTTGTGTAGGTGTTTGAACAGTTTGTGTTGTAGCGGGTGCGGTAGTATTTACCGCACCTTGGCTGGAAAAGGAAGGAAGCTGTTCCATAGATTAACGGCTCAGACGACGCATACGTTCTGATGGTGTAATGATATCGGTAATGCGAATACCGTATTTATCAGAAACAACCACAACTTCACCTTGAGCGATTAAATAGCCATTGATAAGAATATCAAGAGGCTCACCAGCTAAACCATCGAGTGAAACGACAGAGCCTTGCGACAGGCTAAGTAATTTTTTAATGGTCATTTTGGTGCGACCTAACTCTACTGTTAATTTGACGGGAATATCCATAATCAAATTGATGTCAGAGAGATGATTCAGCGCATCGTCTTCAGGTAAAAGATGTTCAAATAGATCGGAACTATTATCCTGGCTTTTCCCAGTTTGCTGTTCCATTGCATCAGCCCACATATCCTCAGCCGATTGTGAATTATCAGTTGGGCGATTTGCATCACTCATTGGTTTGTTCCTCATCCAGAGCGTTTAAAACAGGGTTAATTAGGTGTTCAACACGAAGGGCATATTGCCCATTTACTGTACCGTATTGGCTTGTTAATACGGGCACACCATCAACATGTGCAATCAATCTTTCTGGTTTATCAATCGGGATAACATCCCCTTCTTTAAGTGTTAACACTTTTGATAAACGCAGTGGGATGTCAGTAAAGTTTGCGACCAGTTCAAGCTCTGAATGCTGAACTTGGTTGACTAAACTATCTAACCAAACCCCATCTTCTTGACGAACATTTTCAATTGGTGGATTGATCAGTCGTTCACGTAATGGCTCAATCATGGCAAATGGGATACAAATACTAAATTCCCCAACCATTGAGCCAATTTCTACCTGAAAAGGTGTCGTAACAACAATGTCATTCGGTGATGAGGTGATATTGGTAAATTTCACCTGCATTTCAGAACGAACATATTCCACCTGAATTTTGAATATGGAATCCCAAGCATCACGGTAGGCATCAAGTGCCAGTTTCAACATTTTGTTGATGATCCGTTGCTCAGTGTTGGTAAATTCACGTCCTTCCACAGGGATTGGAAAACGGCCATCACCACCAAACAGGTTATCTACCGCGATATAAACCAGATTTGGTTCAAAGGTAAATAACGCTGTTCCTCGTAACGGTTTTAAATGCACCAAGTTAAGGTTTGTTGGCACAGGTAAGTTACGAGCAAAGTCGTGATAAGGGTGAATTTTAACGCCACCAACAGTAATGTCAGGACTCCGACGGAGCATGTTAAACAGCCCCATACGGAATTGACGTGCAAAGCGTTCGTTAATAATTTCTAACGACTGTAAACGTTCTCGAACCACACGACGTTGCGTGTTGGGGTCATAAGGCTGAATATCCGGTTCATTCGGATCCTTCGCTATCGCAGGTTCCCTGTTCGCGCTTTTTTTGGCGTCGTCACCTGATGTGTCATCATTCAGCAGAGCATCAATCTCTGCCTGTGAAAGGATATTATCGCTCATAATGATTATCGCAGAATAAACGTGGTAAACAGTACATCGGAGAGGATCTGTTCAGATTCTCCCGGTACGAGAGTCGGTCTCAGCGTTTCTTTTACATCCGTCATTAGCTGGAGTTTTCCATTGTCTGTCGCGAGCTTATTAGCCTGTTGACGAGAAAGCAGTAATAACAAGCGGCTACGAACCTCAGGTAAATAATCATGTAGACGCTTACGAGTGTCTTCATTATGCAATCTTAATGTGATCCCTATGTAGAGCACTCTGTCTAAGTGTTCTTCGTCATCAATTAGATTTACCGTAAAGGGTTCTAATGACATAAAAACGGGTGCTGGTATAACTTTTTGCTGACTAGTGCCCGCTGAACCTGATTTAGCATGCTTCAATGCCCACCAACTATATCCACCGAATGCCGCTGCAATAATGGCGATCACCAATAAAACGATGATCAGAATTAAGCTATAGCTTTTACGTTCATTGCTGTAATTAGACATGGACAGTTAAATTCCTGTTTTGTAGTGGATACGTGTTCACTGTTGTGGACTTCCATATCCATCTAAATCAACCTTAATTATCCCGCTATTTCTGTTTTTTAATTGCAGAAACAGATAGGGAAAAAACCATTAACTCTTACGTTTATTGACATAGTGTGTCCTCCCAATACATTTGTATTAGGCGAAAATATCAACACCACCACGAGCAGATGCTAATTCTTGAGGCGTAAGGGTTATCTTTTGTAGTGCCGTTTCAGAGGCTAATTGCAGAGAATTACCCTCGCTTCCTTGATGATTATCGGCACCATCTCCACTAAATTGAGAGGAATCTGACATATTTTGTTGTTGCCAACTGTCATTAGTGTCGCTAGACACCTGACTCTGCGTGAGCTGGATCCCATTTTCAGAGAGAGCTTGACGCAATTGATGCATGGCATTTTCTAATACAGAACGAACTTGCCCGTTTTGTGACGCAAGGTGTAACTGCGCTTGCCCATCTTCTATTTTCATGCGGATATGCAATGAACCTAGCTCTTCAGGGTGTAAACGTAGCTCTGCCTTTTGTAAGCCATTACGGCTAAACATCACAATTTGTTGATTAAGTTGCTGTTGCCACTCTTGTGTTCCCACTTGTGCATTTAATACCTGTGTTGCCATTGGTGAAAATTGCATTTGTGGTTGTGCTGAAGAGTGAGCATGGCCTGTAATACTTTGTGAAGCCAAAGAAGAAGAGGTAGAAAGGGTGTTGTGAAGATCAGTTTCTACAACACGATTACCCGTCACCATTTGCTGAGCAACATTGTCCGCTAATTTTGTATTTGCAACTTGCTTATCGCCGTTTAGCAATGCATTCACTTTTTCTGCTGTAGGCGTTAAAAGTGTTGCGATGCTATCGGCTTTTTTGGCAGAAGGTTTTTCTGTTTGATTAGCAGCGGTAAGTGTACTTTCTGTTGCTAATGTCGCTGTCTCTGGACGTAGCTGGGTTAACAAGGACTTTTCATCTGATTTTGATAGATTAAGCTTGTCGGTAAGGTTGAAGTCCGACATATCGTTATCTTTTGAAATAGTACGTGCTAACGAGGCTAAACCTTCATCTCGTTTAACTGATCGAGGCTGTTGTAATGCTTGAGTCAGTTGTTCTGAGGGAAGGGTAAGGCGCTTTAATCCGGGTAGTCCTGCTAACTGAACAGGAAGTTCAGCGGCAAGCTCTTCTGCTGACATTAATAAAGAAGGGGTTTTGTTTTCAACAATAGCCGCAAATTGTTCATTATCCGGCAAAGTAAGAGTCAATTGAGATTTCTCAAGAGATGACTCTTCTATCACATTGGGTTCTGTGGTGACAGACGCAAGATGACTACCGTCTTCTTTTGTTTTGTCTTCATCAGAGTGTGAATGTGCTTTGTTTTCTTTCGTTGAAGGGTTTGTGATATTAGCTGTCTTTTTATCACTCTGTGCATTTTGAGGTTGAGAGCCCAAAAGCTGAGCAAATGTCGGGGCATTATCACCGGGCTGACTATTTGAAGCGGATGTCGTTCCCGGAGAGGCTGCGGCGACATCCATGGTCAGAAGCGTTATCTCCATCAAGTTGTTCTCCGTAAAGTACTACGCTGTGCGTACTCGTCCATTTGTTTCTGTTCAATACGATCAAGATGTCGCTTACGGCTATCTTCAGCGCGTTGCTCCAAAGTCTCAAATGCATTGAGTCGTTGCTGTTTTTCTCTCCATTGTTCAGTTGCAAGATCAAGTTGCGCCTGCCAATGTTGAAGTTGTTGTTTATGTTGTTCGATAGTCAATTCGAGCGTTTTGAGAAATTGTTGGTAGTTTTGCCACGATGCTGACGACATCCCCCCTAAATTTAACGTTTCATTTAGACGTACACGGTATTCATCCTGATACCCAATCAACATATTGAGTTGCTGTTCCATTTGTTGATGACTCTGCCGGACCTGAGCCAGTTGAATAGCGGCTTGTTCAGCCGCTGTCTGTGCCAGTTCTCTCAGTGTCACTAAAGGTGACTGCTCCCGCATTGGAACCCTCTTTACTTTCTCTGATTATGTTCAGAATTAGTTTACTGTGATCAGTTGATTAAGTTGCTCACATGCACTTTGATAACTGCATTGCTCTTGGATATCTTGTTGTAAGAACTTCGCGAGGGACGGATAAAGAGCAATCGCTTTATCAAGCATAGGATCACTGCCCGCAGCATAAGCACCTACGTTAATTAAATCGCGGTTACGTTGATAACTCGATAAAAGCTGTTTAAACACTTGCACACGACGATAATGTGTTTTATCAATCAGTGACGTCATTGCACGGCTAATAGATGCTTCGATATCGATAGCAGGGTAGTGCCCAGATTCTGCAAGAGAACGCGAAAGCACGATATGGCCATCTAAAATCGCACGCGCGGAGTCTGCAATTGGATCTTGCTGATCATCACCTTCCGTTAAAACAGTATAGAAAGCCGTGATAGAGCCACCACCATCAACACCATTTCCCGCACGTTCGACCAGCGCTGGCAATTTAGCGAAGACAGAAGGCGGATAGCCTTTGGTTGCAGGCGGTTCGCCTACGGCAAGGGCAATTTCACGTTGAGCCATACTGTAACGTGTAAGTGAATCCATAATCAGTAAGACGTGTTTTCCGCGATCACGAAAATCTTCAGCAATACGTGTTGCATAAGAAGCACCTTGCATACGAAGAAGTGGTGATACGTCAGCAGGTGCTGCTACAACCACAGAGCGCGCTAAGCCTTCAGTACCGAGAATATTTTCGATAAAGTCTTTAACTTCACGTCCACGTTCACCAATTAATCCAACAACAATCACATCTGCCTGAGTAAAACGCGCCATCATGCCTAATAGCACACTCTTACCCACACCAGAGCCTGCAAAAAGCCCCATACGCTGACCACGACCCACCGTTAACAGTGAGTTGATTGCACGCACGCCCACATCCAATACATCAGTAATAGGAGTACGTTGTAGCGGGTTGATAGGCGGTGTGATCAGGGGTGCGCGATAACCGGTATCTGGTGGTGGTAAACCATCTAAAGGATAACCAGAGCCATCTAAAACACGCCCTAACAGCGCATCACCAAGAGGCAATTGGCGACCTTCGTTTTCACCACCCGGAGTTGCCTGTGCATAAACACGGGCACCCGGTGTTAATCCCTCGACTTCCTGTAAAGGCATTAACAACATTTGGCTACCGTTGAACCCAACGACTTCACTTTCAACTTCTTCAACAGTTTTACCAATGGTACGTTCTATTAAACACGTAGAGCCAAGGGGCATAACAAGCCCCTTAGCTTCCATGACTAAACCTGTTGCTCTGGTTAAACGACCATATTGACGTACACGCGGAATTTTATTTAAACGCGCTTCTGCATCACTGAGTTTTTCTAACCAACGCCCTAATCTTGCTGTCATTACAACGCCTCCGGAGCAGCAAGACGACAAAGCTCATGCCAACGAGTTGCAATCGTGGCATCGAGATCGCCATCATTTGTCACAACACGGCATCCACCAACATGAATACTGTTATCGGCAACCACTTTCCAACCATGAGCAGAAAGTGAATCACCCAGCTCTTTTTCAATCTGTGGAATATGTTTTGGGTTAACTCTTAACTGTGGGTTGTTTGAGAACATTTGTTCTTGTTGCAACATTAAGGTTATTTGCGCCAGTAATGCAGAACCATCACAAACAGCAGGCTGACCTAAAACTTCTTTTGCTGCTGTGAGGGCGATTTGCATTAAACGTGAAGCAATAACACTGTCTAACCCATTTAAAGAGTGCCTAAACTCAGCCAATAATCCTTGCCATTCATTAATTAATGGTGATTGTTGAGCAATGCCTTGGCGAATACCTTCTTCAATACCTGATTGTAATCCAGCCTGATAGCCTTCCTGATAACCCTGGTTTTTCCCTGCCTCAAAGCCCTCAGCGTGGCCCAATTTCTGGGCCTTGTCTTTCATGTCATCAAGCATATTAATTTGCTCAAGAACTTTCTGTTGCTGAACGACTTCTTTTTCCTGTTTTTCGACTTCCTTTTCGTCTTCTGTCGTTTCCTCGACAGTTAATGCCCAATCAGTGAGTTCTTTTGGAACCCAAGGCTTCCAGTTAGTATCAGTATGTTTATCAGACATAGGTATCGTCTCCTCCATGAAGAACAACCTCTCCAGTCTCTGCTAATTTGCGTACCACAAGCAGAATTGCTTTCTGCTCTGCTTCCACTTGAGACATGCGAACAGGGCCGCGAGAACTCAAGTCATCACGCATGATCTCAGCAGCACGTTGCGACATATTGTTGAGGAAGTGATCGCGCAGCTCTTGATCGCATCCTTTCAATGCCACAACCAAGGAGTCGGATTCCACTTCCTGTAGAATGCGCTGGATAGAACGGTTGTCGATATCGATAAGATTTTCGAACAGGAACATTTCGTCGATAATTTTTTGTGCCAATTCGCCGTCGTAATCGCGAACCGCAGTGATGACATTCTCTTCTTGCTGGCTCTTCATCAAGTTGATGATTTCAGCAGCAGTACGAACACCACCCATTTTACTGCGTTTGAGGTTTTGACCATCAAGCAGGTTATTCAGTACTTCAGTTAACTCTGCTAATGCTGACGGCTGAACACCACCAAATGTTGCGATACGTAACATCACGTCATTACGTAATTTCTCATCAAACAGGGCAAGAATATCTGCCGCTTGACCCCGTTTGAGGTGAACCAAGATAGTTGCGATAATCTGCGGATGTTCGTCGCGGATAATATCGGCAGCCATTTGTGGTTCCATAAAGTTAAGTGTCTCGATACCCGTTGTTGTTTCACGAGTTTCAGAGATCTCATCTAATAGATTATTCGCACGTTCTTCACCCAAGGCTTTAACCAGAACAGAGCGTAAATAATCGTTCGCATTGACGTTCAATGCTGCGTATTGAACTGCGTCTTCTTCAAAGCTTGCCATAACATCAATCAATTGCTGATTTGAGATATGACGCATTGATGACATTGCAATACTCAGCTGTTGAACTTCGCGTGTACTTAGATGTTTAAATACTTCCGCCGCTCGGTCTTCACCGAGTGTTAGTAACATAACGGCGCTTTTTTCGGTTCCAGTTAAGTTATTACTCATTGCTCTTTACTCATCCATTGACGAATTACCATTGCGACGACACGAGGATCTTTCTCTGCCATTTCACGGATACGTTGGCTCTGCAATTCGGCACTCACACGTTTACGTGCTTGTTTACGTCTTGCTTCGTCATCTAATTCTGCTTCATCAACATCATCTTTAACTTGTAGCTTGGTTTTCAGTACAGCTTTCTGTGCCGCAACTTCAGCTTCACGGCGTTTCTCAAGCTGTGGTTTCACCAGTTTGCGCCATAAGATCCATGCGATGATGACAAGTAATAACCAGCGACCTAAATCTAATGCTTTCGCCAGAATTTCTGGATTTTCCCATACTGGAACAGTGATCACTTTCTCTTCAATATCGTTGAACTGCGAGTTTACGACACTTAAAGAGTCACCACGTTCTTGGGAATAGCCCATCGCTTCACGAACAAGCCCTTCAATTTGCTGAATTTGTTCATCAGTTAGCGGAACAAGTTTAGTTTCAACAATAGGCTCTTCGCCTTCAGCCGCTTCTTTCTTATCTTCAACTGTTTTGTAGTTCACAATAACAGCGACAGAAAGACGCTCAACATTACCGACTGGACGTTTGATATGGCGAATTCGGCGATCAACTTCATAGTTGGTTGTTTCATCTAAACGGCTATTGCTGTTTGGATTACGCGTTAATGTGCGATTCGTGCCCGTACCCGTTGCATTGGCGTCATCTGTTTTCTCACCTTCTTGCGCTTTTGGTGCTTCAATAGGCGCTTGAGGTGGAGCAACAGGCTGATTAGATAATGCACCAGGAACACCGCCAGCTAACATGCCACCATTTTGCTCACTTTGGCTCAACTGTTTTGAACGTACAGCGGCTTGGTTTGGCGGCTGGTTTGGTTTGTACTCTTCCGCTGTTTCTTCGGTATGAGAGAAATCAACTTGAGCCGTCACCTGTGCATGAACATTTCCACGACCTACAATTGGGCCTAATAACGTTTCAATGCGTTGCTGGTAACGATTTTCTAGCTCTTGAACATATTTCAGTTGGGTAGAGTTAAGGTCACGACCCATTGCATCAGGTTGTGTCAATAATTTACCGCTTTGATCAACGATGGTCACACTGCTGTCGGGCATGCCCGCAACACTGCTCGCAACGATATGCACGATGGCATTAATTTGACCTTCATCCAGCGCTCTACCCTGTAAAAGACCCACCGTAACGGATGCAGAAGGGGATTTCTGTTCACGAACAAAAAGAGATGGCTTTGGTAGTGCTAAATGAACACGAGCATTTTGTACAGGACCTAATGTCTCGATAGTGCGAGCAAGCTCACCTTCAAGTGCACGTTGATAGTTAATCTGTTCACTAAATTGGCTGATCCCGAACTTTTCTTTATCTAACAGTTCAAAACCGGCAGCGCCGCCTTTTGGAAGTCCCGCTTGCGCGAGTTTCAGGCGTAATTCATGAACCTGATTGTCAGGCACCATAATCGCCGTGCCATTTTGTGACAAGCGATAAGGTACATTCATCTGTGTTAACTGTGTGACAATTTCGCCACCGTCTTTATCGCTAAGATTACTATAAAGCACTTTATAATCAGGGCTTTGTAACCATAAAAATGCAGCAACAAAAATGGCAATAGCCGCCGAACCCGCAATAATGAGCGGAATTTTCGGATCGGCTTTTATCCGGTTAATAATGGCGTTAAAACCCTTATTCTGGTTCACAACGTCGGTTTTTTCGGCATTCATAGACAATCCTTGCCTTGTAGTTCGGGATGAATACTAAAAGCGTGGCGTAACAAAACAGACTCCCCTTACGCAAATAAATAAACCTACTCTCAGGTGTCTCATTATTGGCCTTTTGCGTTTCATTTAATGGCGTAATTAGCCCTTAACTTTTGCGTTAATTACTCGCTTTGGAATGAAGCCCCTGTGTTAGGGTATAACTCGGTAAGCGTGTTGGTTCACTTCCTTACTATGACATTGATTCAGTAATTGAATTAGATGATTAACGCAGAGGTTTATATGTCAATTCCAGCTATTGAAAGTGTTCTGGATAAAATGCAAATCCAGACTTTGCAAGCATCCAATATTGCGAAACCCCAGCCAGTACAAGCAGGATTTGCAACTCAGCTTGTTCAAGCCGTAGGTAAAATTAATGAAACTCGTGTGAATGCAACCAACAAAGTTCAAGCGTTTACCTTAGGTACACCGGGTGTTGAATTAAACGATGTGATGGTGGATATGCAAAAATCCAGTATCTCATTACAAATGGGCGTACAAGTACGTAATAAACTGGTAGCCGCTTATCAAGAAATAATGAGTATGCAGGTGTAGTACCTTATCATTTGATAAAGGTGACTTTTCTTTTATATAGCTATTCTTTTATGTAGCTATAAAGAAGCACCTAATCAAAACAGAATGGGGCATCTTGCTCAATATCATTAAATGGATGATATAAGCTTTCGAATGTGATTAAACATTCGAATACTTATACTATTGTCTGTTATTTATGGTGATGAGTGCCCCGATTTGTGCACAAAGGATAAACACATCATTTTATAGATGTGCGCTTTTGCACATCTAGATTAAAGTATATTAAAGCCACTCACTCTTTTATTATTTAATTTTTCAAGTTTTAGCTTCAATCAGTTTCTAATGATGCATTACATTGTTTTCTGATCTCTTTGATATTTCTTGATAAATCATCACTGTATATTTCAGGATAAAAGAAGTAACTCACGGAAATATCATAATTTCCTTCCTCATTTTTCTTGTATTGAATTTTCTGATCTTGGTTTATGATATCTCTAGAACTAAAATAAGAACGTTGAATATTATTTGCATCATAAGTAAGAAATCCACCATCTCTGGTAGTAACTACTTTTTTATATTGGCTATATTGAGAATCAAGACTTTTGATAATATTACTATCTTTAATTTTAAATTTATTTAAATCATTTGTTTCATAGGAGTAGACGACGCCATACAATCCCGTGAACTTTAATTCTTTGAATTTATTATAAAAATAAACCGTATAATTTCCTTCTTTTTTTCCATCAATAATTTCATCAAAGGCTATTGCCGTCATTGGACAGGTTGAGGGATATTTATCGATAGGTTTTATTGCGAAATCTGTTTTCTTCTGAAAATCATTAAAAGACATTCCCCATGTTAATCCCAATGGAGCGGGTTCGTTATAAATAGTGGTTTCTGCACAGGCGCCAAAACTAATTAACATCATACAGCCTATAATCATTTTCTTTTTCATAGCTATCTCATATTTATTACTATCTATGTGTAAAACCTAGATATAGGAAATCACATTGATTAATTATCTGTTATTACAGATTTTGACTACCCAATACATCTTAGATTCTTTATCTGCTTTATAAGCTTTCAACACACCAAGGGACAATTTTTTTAACTGGTCAATAGCTGACATCTTAAGTAAAGACACTTATAAATAAACCTAACGATAATAGCCTGAAGTTCAGGGGGCACTAAGCAGAATAATATAAAGTGGTGCTACTAGAATAAGACTTATCGCTTGTAGTGGCATTACTGCGATTGTTTTTAATGTATCTGATGGCTTTAAATGTTTGGAATAATAATTAACGTTGGCAAAAACGGGTTTAGGTAAGGAATATTTTTCTAATAATTCATCTTTATTGGATAAATTAACCATCTCTCCATTAGCATAAAATTTTCCAATAATAAAAAATCTATTTTCATAATTAGGTATCTGATTTTTAATCATTTCCTCATCATTATTAGACTGATAGTTGCTTCTATAAAAATGATAAGTACTAGCAAGATCATCGAGTTCATCTATAGTGAAATCTTTAGGATCTAAATAAATCATATAGCTACCGTTAACAACATTCCCCATTATTCCTAGGCTAGCACTAAAATAAATCACTTTTTCATTATATTTAGATGTGGCGAATTTTTTTAACGCAGTGATAGCCTCACCTTTAAAATGATAATTAGTAGAATCACTAACAATATATAAATTATCATTTTCGATAAGTGCTGATTTAACCTTAATGACATCTCCACTTTTGTTGCTATCAATTTGTGTATATGAAGAACAGGCATTAAGAAATAAGATCATCAATAATATTTTAAAAAATATTTTCATTGAAACCTCCATGTTAAATAAGTTTTTAAATCTTATTAGAGAGTTATAGTGAACAATACTTAAATATAATTAAAGTATAGCAAAGGATGGATAAAGTTAAATTTTGCAAAGAGAATTATTGTGAAGAAGCTCAAATTAAGGTGCGGAAAGACAATTGACAAAAATACGGATTAAATAACAAATCCATACTAGACCTTCCTCTTAGTGTAAGCCCTATCATCTTTTTAAACGTGATTTAAGGAGATGATTATGTGGGAACTTCTAAGAGATAATTGGTTTATTTTGATGTTATTACTTTGTCCGTTAATGCACCTCTTTATGCATAAACATCATCATGGCGAAAACAGTTCACATGATTGTTGTAAGAATAAAGAAGAAACAACGGCAACAGAAAAAAAGAAAACACATTTAGATGCTTAAGAATGCGACTTTATATTGCTTTTGAGCTAAATAACTAGATTTAGCTCAATTCTATTTCTTGAGATGTACATTACCCTTCTGATTTAGCTGTGCCTTGATGAAACCGTAGTTGCTAATCACTTTGAACATTTTTTATAAAGTTCTTCCATCGGGTTTTTTCGCTTTTTTCTATTTTATTTTTTCTTTATTTGACTAATCGTGAATATGTTATGTGTTATTTACTTTTATCTTTTTGATTATATTGTCGTTATTTTATTTTCTGAAATTTAGTATAGAGGTTGTTATTTAGTAATTATACTGTATATTTAAACAGTCTTTTGAGTGTGTTAAATAATGGAAATGTAAATAAGGATATTACTATGACAACTGTAACTACAAATAAAGCGCTTGTTTTAAGCGGTGAAAGTAAAAATGCCATTTTAACGTTAGATGAGCAAATCGTTAATTGTATTGGTGAAGATGCCCAAATTATTCATACCGGCAAAAAAGCTAAGATTTATAATTTAATTGATGAAGATATAGAGCGTCAGAAAGAGATCCAAAAATCACTTTTTATTACGACTGGAGACGATGCTTATGTAGAAACATCGAATGACTCACTAGTCTTCTCTGCGGGAAAAAATTCTAAGGTTTATGCAAAAGTATGTTTTGCAGAAGAAAGTGATGAGAATAATCCATGTAAAAATAAATCAACAGTCATTGCGTGTGGAGAGAATTCAGTGGTTTCTGGTTACACTAATGATTCTCTTGTCGTGACAACGGGTAATGATTCAGTAATTACTGAATTAGAAAGTTCTGGATCTGGTATTGCAACAGGAAACAACTCAATTATTGAAGCTGAAAGTATTTTTAAAAATGCAGCTATTTTTGGTAATGAATCAGAGATAAATGGCGAATTATATGGAACAGCTTTTGTAGGTGGCGAGGATTGTGTGGCTAATGTTGGGAATGGTGCTATTTTATTATCTGTTTATCCATTAAAGGAAGTTATGGCGGGTGAAGGTTCCGTTATTGTTGTGGGTTGGCATGATGGAACACGTAAGCGTTTTTCAACTTATTACCAAGGGATAGACTTTGAAGGTAATATTGAGTGGATCACGGAAGATCCGCTAACTGGAACTAAAACAATACATTACCGAACGAACACCTATATAACAACAGAGTTGGGTGAATTAGAACTAACCGGAACTTATGACTATGAACGTAATATTTCTTAGAAATTAAGTATCTGATTTATTCCTAGATCGTTAAATAACTTTTTAGGTAAAAAGCTCAATAATGTTATTGGGCTTTTTCTAATGAGCCGTATTTAATCGTATTTTAAACCGCAAAAAATAAAATCAGCTCACATACAAATATGAATAGGTATGATAGTACTAAGGTTTTTATAACTTGATGAAAAAATAATGGGATTACTGGTTAAAGCACTGATAGGTGCGTTTGTCGTGGTATTAATCGCCGTTTTATCGAAATCTCGCCATTACTACATTGCGGGATTGGTTCCGTTATTTCCCACTTTCGCACTTATTGCACACTATATTGTGGGCTCTGAACGCTCTATTGAAGCGTTACGCACCACCATTATTTTTAGCCTGTGGGCTGTTATTCCTTATATGGTTTATCTAATTTCACTCTATGTGATGATCAACTATGTAAAATTATTTACGGCACTGGCTACGGCAGTGATTTGCTGGGTTATTGCTGCTTGGTTACTTATTCAATTATGGAACAAATTTCATGGATAGGGCCTTTGCTCTTTCCTATTTATTACTAGGTTGAAAAATAAAAATAGAGAGAATATGAGAAAATCACTACAACAAAAAATAATTCAAATATGTAATGACAAGATTTCAGCTAAAGGAGAGGGCGTGGGATTATCTTTTTATGCTTTTTTCGCAAATAAAAATGACAACCCTGAATTATTAATGGAAGCTGCAACATGGTGGATTATGACACATAAATTGGATCACTTTGAAAAAGCAGTAAAAATAAAGAAAATGATCCAATCAGAAATGGATTGTGATGCTTAAAATTTCCTCTATTGCATTAATCTTTTTATAAAACGATTTTATTAAACTAAAAATTATTGATTATTATCACATTAAAGCAGGTCATAAACGGCTATGGTAATTACATGATTAATAACGTAAACGGTGATGATATGGAATATTGGTTTATTGCGTATAAAGTGCGTTCCAGAAATGGTGATACCTACGCCGGACATAAAATTGTAGAAACAGAAAGTGGGATCACACCCCATATTGCGTTAGAAAAAGCATGTCAGGAAGTTGCTGAAGGAGCACAAGCTGATATTCCTGCGGTGAGAGTAGTTGCTTTTAATCGTTTATAAGACATTCTACCTAATAGAAAATCCTGCATTTATTAATGTGGGATTTTTTTTATTTTGAATTCAAAAATTGGTTATTTAATACACTATATTTATAAGCTAATTTACTAATAGAAATAATAAAAAAATAAAGAATTTATTTTTATTATTTAATTACATTGATCTGATAGAGTTTTTTCATTTCTTTTACTTAAATAAAATTCAATTATGTGATCTCAGCTCTACTAATTTACTTTTAATAATTGAATAAAAAAAGGCTTATGGTTAATGTGCTGGTGGGCTAAGGAATAGCTCAATACAAGGAAATAAAAATCATCATTTTGATTTTTTAGTTATTAATAAAAGGAAATTTAAACTATGACAGTATTAACCGTTTATTTATGTGGTACCGGCTCTAACTCATTTGATAATAATAATCCTACCTTTTGGCAAGGCGAATTAGTTTCCACTTTAGCGCAAAACAACCAAGGACGAGAGTTTGCACAGTGGTTTATTGTTGATGGCCCGGGTAGTGGCAATCTACAAGAAGATGATTTATGGGTTGAAAGCCCTAATTACTCTGATATCAAAGGTTCGCTATTTGGTAGTGGTTGGGAAGAAAATGTTAATCACGCACTTTGCTTAATGAAAGGTAACTTTGATTGGCAACGTGAAAAATTGACAGAAGAGCAGTATAACCAACTGAAAAAAGCAGGCATCCCTATTGAAGATGTCAAAGTAACAGGCTCTTTTTTATGGCGTAAATATGACTATGGCGATCGTCAAGTCACTCAACAACAACTTCAGCAACAAATTATTCGTATCTTCCGTAAAGATGGCATTATTCCAACGCAAGTTAACTTAGTGGGTTGGAGTCGTGGTGGTATTACTTGCCATATGCTAGCGAATGCAATGTTGGCAGACTCTCAATTAAAAGATATTCCAGTGAATATTTTTGCGATTGATCCTGTTCCGGGTCCACTGAATTTCCAACCTGAAAAAGTGACGCTTGGTAAAAACGTCAAAGAATATGTCGGATTTTATGCAAAAGATGAGCGCTCTAAAGGATTTACTTGTGTCATCCCAACGGTTGCCGCCGATACCAAAATGCATATTTTCCCTATTTCAGGCCGTCATGCCACATTAGTCGGTAATGCGTCTATTGATGGTAGTGAAGGTGAAAATGCATTATATGCACCAGGTTTAGTGGTTCGTCATTTTGCAGAAGTTTGTTTAACTCGTTGGGGTTGTGATTTAGCCAATAAATTAGCTTTAACGGATGCACAAATTACGGGCTATCACACCGATATTGCTAATGATGTCGATAAATATACAGCAATGCGTCGTAAAACTTATTCTATCCATGAAAGTACGGGTAAAGACGAGCGTAAAGTATCATTAGGCAAAGAGGGCAAAGCATTCTCTGAGATCGTTGGCGTACAATATAATCCATCAGTAGGCTTAACAGCGGATTATTTATCAAATCAGCAACTCTATGATGTGATTAAATAAATTATTATTTATCAGATTATTATGAGCTAATAGGTCGCCCACAGTGAAGTGGGCGATTTTTATTTTAATCATTATCACACTATTTATCACAGTTTCTTACTAGGAAAATGATTGTTGATTTAATATACTTCCTTTCGAGAGCTAACAGAATTTTATTAGACATAGACAGACTGTAGGAGGTTTCTATGCCTGAGTTTACTGTTAGAGTTGAGTTATCCGATCCTGAAAATGCAGATTATGTGTTATTAACACAAAAGATGGTAAAAGAAGGATTTAAAAAAGAGATTGATGGTTTGAAAGGTAAATATGTTCTGCCTCTTGCAGAGTTTAATTACCATACAGAAACGAAAGATCACAAAGAAGTTATCGAGTTGGCTTTTTCAATTGCAGAAAAAATAACCTTAAATCCAGCCATTTTAGTGACTGAAGTAAAAAATAGAGCGTGGAAAGGGTTAGAACGACTTTAAGATTATCTTTATAGAAGTCTATAAGAGAAGTTATCAAGGCTCGTGGGGAGTCTGAACGTATTTAGGTTTACGGCTTTATTGCCGATTTTTCTGCATTAAGTCTCTACCCTTCTGCGTTTTTACTATAAAAACGTACTATCAACATCACTATTTCACTCTTTATATTAAACCAAGCGATGAAACAAAGTTCTTGTCGATGATATTGCATTATCATTGATTGTTTTTTATTACTTTAAACTGCGGGATAAAGCGCATGAATTGGATTTTAAAATCATTCTCACAACTCACGACAGATGAGCTTTACGCCATTTTGGCATTAAGAAATCAGGTTTTTATTTGTGAACAGCAATGTGCTTATCAAGATCTGGATGGGATAGATCAAAATACATTGCACTTGTTTGCCAAAGAAGAAAATAACCAGAAACTTATTGCTTATGCACGTCTGTTGCCTCAAGGCATCGCATTTAAAGAAGCCTCAATAGGGCGGGTGATTGTTGCTCAAAATCAGCGGGGAAGTGGTATTGCGCATCAGTTAATAAAAGAGGCGATTGCAACTACGTGCCGTCAATTTAATACCCATACAATAAAAATAATGGCACAGGCATATTTAGTTTCATTTTATCAATCACATGGTTTTGTTATCGATTCAGAAACGTATCTTGAAGACAACATTCCACATATTGATATGGTTTTAGTGCAATCTGTACAATCTATGTAACCAAAAAAACAAGAAAACAAAAAAGCAAAAAAATAAAAATATAAAAGGGTAACCGTTGATTTTTACGTTACCGATAACAAGTTAAGCTGAATAATAAGAGTGACTTTTTCTAAGTAAAGACGCCATTAGCTAATAAAACCGCTTTTGGCGCAGAGGAGAGTTATTTAAGATTGAGATCAGGATAATAACTATGTTCTGTAAACTGACCATAGCTATTTTGTACCCTCTGCTCTTGTTCAGTCTGTCTTATTAATATACCAAGCTCATCTAGACGAGCCCGTAATAAATTTCGCGTCTCATTTTCGTTTTCTAAGATTTTCTTTAGCATATCCGTGAGGCGTTGTTGTAGTCTCAGCTCACCGTCAGCAGGTTTTATCATCTTAGTGATACTTTCTACGCTTTTTAAATAATCCATTTCCATTTCTATCAGCTTGTCCCATTGCTGATCTTTGGCAAGCGTTAACATTTGCTCACTTGATTTTAAAACCTGCTCGTAAGCCGCCATAATATCCATATTGTTGTCCACTCTAATTTAATAAGAATTAATCTGTGTGCCGATTTGTTGCCAAGCATCAGAAATTTCAGTTAAGAGCTTGATGACTTCATGAATTTTCTCTGGATTATTTTTTAAGTTAGCATCGAGTAGCTGATTAACCATATAGTCATAAAGGAGCTCCAGATTCTCTGCAAGCTCGCCTCCTTTCTCTTTATCCAAACCTTGTTTTAATCCGTTACCAATAATATTAATGGCTTTAGAAATATTTTCGCCTTTACCAGCGATATTTCCTTGCTCCATTAAGATTAAAGCACGGCGAAGGGCGCTAAGCGCCCCATTAAATAGGATCTGGATCAGCTGGTAAGGCGTGGCATTTAAAATCTCGCTTTCAACGTCGATTTGAGCATACATTTTACTGGCTGATTGTTGATACATAGTGTCCTACTTTTAAAAAATTACATTAATAGACGGCCAATTGAGGCACTGGAGTTAGTCATGGAGTTGACCATTTTATCTAACTGTTGGAACTGGTTTTTATAACGTTCCATCGTAGCCGCAATATTGCGTTCCGTATTTTTAATTTGCTTATCTAATGTTTTTTTGCGTTTTTTTACGCCATCAGTGGCAATATCTAAAGTACCATCATTAGATTGCAGGGTTTTCTTTAGGTAATTATAGGTTTGTGTACCAAAACCGGTCTCTTTACCATCACCCATAAAAAACTCTTTCACGTTAGCCGGTTTTTCTTTTAACGCTTCATCCAGTTTTTTATTGTCGATTTCTAATGTGCCATCGACTTTAAATTTAATCCCCATTTTATTTAGGGTATCTATATCTGAGGTATTTTGTGAACTAGTCACAAAGCTTTTTAGCTCAGACATAATCATACGGCTAGTACTATCACCTAATAACACACCGTTGTCTTTTGCCGACTCTTCACCTTTTTCAACTTGGGTATATTTGGTGAGATCTTTATACGTTTTACTTAACTCATTGTAAGCGTCAGTCCAAGCCTTAATGGCTTTTTTCATTGGCTCAATATCACGAGCAACAGTCACTATTTCAGGTTTATCAACACCTTCTTTATTGTTATCCGTCGTCTTCTTTAGATTTAAAACAATACCTTCAGGGGCATCTTTTATCTCATTGGTCTGACGCTCAATATCAATACCATTGATCGTTAACTGTGCATTATTTGCAGCAACGATTTGTTTCATACCTGATGTATGTGGTGCACTATCCGCGTCGGGTGAATTAGATAAGAACTTATTTAGTTCTTCATCACCTTCAACTTTAATCGTCATCATTGAATCCGTACCCTCTTTACGAGAAGTCAGGATCAAATGGTTAACACCATCTTCAGCTTTAACGATTGAAGCAGAAACATTACCTTCTTTTTTATTGATTGCATCACGCAATTCAATCATTGAAGTTTGTTCATCGGTTAGTTCAATGCGTAAAGGTTCTTTCTCACCAGGTTGGGTTATTACTAATGTGCGTGTTTTACCTGCACCTAACGTTTCTCCAATCTGGCTTTTTACGTTATTAACTGGAATTGATTTTAATGTTTGTGCATGAGCAAGTTTTTTTACTGAAACAGTATAGTTACCTACACTAGCTTTACCGTCAGTAGTCACTTTAAAAGCATCAAACTCATCATCAACTTTCGTGGCAACAATTTTATCGAATTTTTTTAAATCTTCAGAAGCTTTCTGTAATTTATCAAGTTGGCTACGGATCTTACCGTAAGCGGTAATTTGCGCTTCGTAGCTTTTCATCTGTTTATCTAGGGGTTCAAGGCGTTTATTTTCCGCCGCCTCTAATTGTGCCAATGTTTGGCTAAGAGGCATCCCTGAGCCCACGCCTAGTGAAGCAATACCAGCCATACCGGTCTCCTTTCTGTGTTCGTAAAATAATCCTCAAAAACCGTTATCGGTAGAATCGGCGAAAAGTTTACGTCTATTTGGTATTTTTGATGACGTAAACAGGCTGCCATATAGAAGCCTTTTATTGCTATTGATGACCAAAGTCGAATTTAGAAGGGTAAGAAAAGGGTTAAGACGAAAATTGATAAAAAATGAATAAAAAAATAATAAATTAATTTCGTTATTTATCATTGACTTGATATTAATTCTATAAAAAATTGCAGAAATATTTGTAGGAAAAATTAAAGGTTGTATGTGGGGTGCCGATAAACTTGTTGCCGGTGATTGACACCGTAAATGAATAGGCAAACTTTTATTTTATCGACTTGATTTTAAAGGAATCTAGCTATGGCACAAGTCATTAATACCAACTATCTATCTCTGGTAACTCAAAACAACCTGAACAAATCTCAGGGAGCTTTAGGAAGTGCAATCGAGCGTCTGTCTTCTGGTCTACGTATCAACAGCGCTAAAGACGATGCAGCGGGTCAAGCGATTGCTAACCGTTTCACTTCAAACGTAAATGGTCTAACTCAAGCAGCACGTAATGCGAACGATGGTATCTCTATCGCTCAAACTACTGAAGGTGCACTGAACGAAATCAACAACAACTTACAACGTATCCGTGAGTTAACAGTTCAAGCGAAAAACGGTTCTAACTCAGAATCAGATATCAAATCAATCCAAGAAGAAGTTGGCGAGCGTTTAAAAGAAATCGACCGTATTTCTGAACAAACTCAATTCAACGGCGTTAAAGTACTGAGCGGCGAAAAAGAAAAAATGACCGTTCACGTTGGTACTAACGACAAAGAAAAAATTGAATTTGAACTGAAAAAAGTTGACAGCAAAACGCTGAAAGTTGACGAATTAGAAGTTGGTGCAGAAGCATTTGGTGGTGTTAAAGCTTCTGATTTAACTGCTAAAACTGCTGCTGAATTAGCTCCAGCTGATGCTGATGGTAAAGTTGCTGCTGACTTAGGTAAAATCACTGTAGATTACAAAGGTCACACTAATACTGACGCAACTATCAAATCTGCAAGTGTTGATAAAAATGGTCAACATTACATCACTGCAGAACTTGAAGATGCTGATGGTAACAAGAAAGATGTTACGTTTAAAGCTGACATGAAAGTGACTAACCCAGCTGCAGCTACAGATGCTAAAACTATTGAGTTCTCTTCTCTGAAAGAAGTTGAAGTTGCAACTGCTGATGACGTAACTAAAGCAGAAGCTAAAGCAGAAGCTCAACTGAAAACTTTAGATGATGCAATCAACACTGTTGACGGTATGCGTTCTTCTTTAGGTGCGATTCAAAACCGTTTTGAATCAACTATCAATAACCTGAACAACACTGTTAACAACTTATCTGCTGCACGTAGCCGTATCTTAGATGCTGACTATGCAACAGAAGTTTCTAACATGAGCCGTGGTCAAATCCTGCAACAAGCTGGTACTTCAGTACTTGCTCAAGCAAACCAAGTACCACAAACTGTTCTGTCTCTGTTACGTTAATTCGTACACTGACACAAAAGATACCTTTCTATATCCAAAAGGTCCTCGCAAGAGGGCCTTTTTTTGTTTTTTGTGTTTTATATTTAAACCCACTCTTTTTTAGTTTTTATTTTTTTCTCAATTTAATTCTCTTTTCTTTTAAATCAATAAGTTCTTAAAAATTAACTGACTGGCTTTTATTGCTATTTTCGCGACGCCAAAAACCGTAAAACCCTCGAAATTGATGACGATAGTGTTTAGGCAACGTTATTACCGTGGCGTAATAACAAACCTATTCATGAAAAAAATTTTTAAAATCAAGTCGAAGGAATATCGTATGGCACAAGTTATTAATACCAATTACCTGTCTTTAGTGACTCAAAATAATTTAAATAAATCACAAGGTGTTTTAGGCTCAGCGATTGAGCGTTTGTCTTCTGGTCTACGTATCAATAGCGCAAAAGATGATGCCGCAGGTCAAGCGATAGCTAACCGTTTTACTTCAAACATTAACGGCTTAACTCAAGCCTCTCGTAATTCAAATGATGGTATTTCAGTTGCTCAAACCACTGAAGGGGCATTAAATGAAATTAATAACAACTTACAACGTATCCGTGAACTGACTGTTCAAGCTAAAAACGGTACTAATTCAAATTCTGATATTAGTTCTATTCAAAATGAAGTCACTGAACGTTTTGCGGAAATTGATCGTATTTCGGAACAAACACAATTTAATGGTGTGAAAGTGTTGAATGGCGATACCGAAATGACAATCCAAGTCGGTACCAATGATAAAGAAACGATTAAATTTAAATTGGATAAAATTGATAATGACACTTTAGGGGTGGGAAACGATAAGTTATATACCGAAACAACGACTAAAAAAGGTGTGACTGAAGTAGGGACTGCTGTGCCAACAGGTGATCTTGGTTCAATTTTAACAGGCGCAACTAAAATGTCAGGTAGTGACACTTTATCTACCTATAAAGAAGATGGTAAAGAAGTCAAAGGAAAATATATCTATCATGATGATGCTAATTCTAAAGACTATTTAGTTTCAGCATCTGACCTCGAGTTAACAGGTGCTTCAAATGATGAAGTGAAGATCAAGGCAACATCGGCAGTAGCTACTAACGAATTTACTGCCAATGCGGGTGTTGATGTAAAAACACTCACTGTAAATGATGATGCACTTGCAACATTAGATAGTGCAATTAATAAAGTTGATGAAGCGCGTTCTAAATTAGGTGCGGTACAAAACCGTTTTGAATCTACTATTAATAATTTAAATAACACTGTGAATAATTTATCGGCTTCCCGTAGCCGTATTTTAGATGCGGATTATGCAACAGAAGTATCAAATATGAGCCGTGGACAAATTCTGCAACAAGCAGGTACTTCAGTATTGGCTCAAGCAAACCAAGTTCCACAATCTGTTCTTTCTCTATTACGTTAATCTTCTCTTTAAATAATCCTCAATTGACACCCACTGCAATTTTTGTAGTGGGTGTTTTTTCATCAAAACAATCGTTTTTTTAATTAATCATTTATGAGTATTTTAACTCGCCAATTAGACGCTAAAATCTTACAAAATAAAATACTATGATTTATATGTTATTTTTTTATGAACAGAATGCATATTCAATGCGTTGATTTCTTTTAATGAGATAAAATATCAATTTAATTAACGGTTTTTCTAAGGATTAAGACCGAGTGTTTTAAGGTAAAGTAGTTCTCGTAATGCAATGACAAATTAATTTATCAATGAAAACCCAACTTTTGCTGAAAATTTGGCATAGGTGAAAAAGAGGCGCTTTTGCTTCACTGTTCAGCCGATTGCTAAATCTATTTCGCCAGATAATGGTTTCCGGTCTTTTATCCAAAGGTGTCTTTTGTTGTGAGTGATTTGTATACCGCCGAAGGCGTGATGGACAAAAATAGCCTCTGGGAGCGATATGTCCCGTTGGTTCGCCATGAAGCATTACGATTACAGGTCAAGTTACCTGCGAGTGTTGAATTGGATGATCTTTTGCAAGCAGGTGGAATTGGGCTGCTAAATGCCGTTGAGCGTTATGACTCAATGCAAGGCGCTGCCTTTACCACTTATGCTGTTCAACGTATCCGTGGCTCTATGCTAGATGAGCTGCGCAGTCGAGATTGGGCGCCACGTAGCGTGCGTCGCAATGCAAGAGAAGTAACGCATTCTATTCATCAATTAGAGCAGGATCTAGGACGACCACCATTAGAACAGGAAGTTGCTGATCATTTGCAGATTGAGTTAGCAGAATACCGGCAGATCCTATTGGATACGAATAACAGCCAATTGTTCTCTTATGACGAATGGCATGAAATTTACGGTGAAAGCTGTGAACCGTCTCAAGACGAAGATCATGATGACAATCCATTACAGATGTTATTAGAAAGTGATATTCGCCAAAGAGTCATAGACGCGATAGAATTGCTTCCCGAAAGGGAAAAAATGGTTCTTACACTGTATTATCAGGAAGAACTTAATTTGAAAGAAATAGGCGCAGTGCTTAATGTCGGGGAATCCCGCGTGAGCCAGCTACACAGCCAAGCCATAAAAAGGCTGCGAGCACGCTTAAACCCAGAGAAATAGAAGTTTTGCTTATTTTTGTTTTTGTTTATTAAGACTACAACACAGGGCTTTATCTCTTATGTCTGTTTCAACACAAAAGAAACGGCCGCTAAGCCGTTACATTAAAGACTATAAACACAGCCAGACTCATTGTCTACATTGCCACAAGGCGCTTGATCGGATCTCTCTCGTATTCAATCGCCAAGTTATCAATAAAGAAGCCATTTCTGAAATGACGGATTTAATTGATGATGAAACGTGGGAAACGTTACAAGAGAAGTTCTCTGCGCTATGCCGTTTTTGTAGTGAGATTTACTGTAATAGTGAAACTGACTACTTTGACATTATGTCTTTTAAGCAGTATTTGTTTGAACAAACGGAGATGAGCCACAGTACTGTTCGTGAGTATGTGGTTCGTTTACGTCGGCTCGATGAATTACTGACTTCAACTAATTTTCCTCGTCAAGAGTTTACGACAGAGAAAATTCAGTCAGACTTGAGTAAAAAGCTCACTCCCTCTGCATTTAGTAACTACAATATTGCACTACGTAAGTACGAGCAATATCTTGATTGGTGCCAAGAGCCCCCATCAATGAGTAGCAGTCACTAATTGCGCTCAAGAGAGACCTTAAAAGGAGTAGCCTAGCCTGCTCCTTTTTCTTTTCTATTAATTCTAAATCCTTCCTATTTTTTCTTACTCAATTTCTTTTTTATTTCTAAATTTATCTATCAACGATGAAAAGCAATGTTGTACTGAGTAAATTGCATCAATAGATAAAAAAAAGCGCCCACAGTGGGGCGCAAGTTTCAGGTATTCATAAAGATATAATTAAATCAACTTCTAGGTTGACTTGGACGTAAGTATATTTACTAAACTAATTCGTCGCGAATAATAAATATAAAAAGGGTGAGAATAGTCACAGCATTAAAAAAATAACACTTTTAACTATCTCTTTAGAAATAATAGGGTAGCAAAATAAAAAACCACCTTTAAGAAAACAGACTTTAAAGGTGGTCTCAAAGACAAGGAGAGAAAGAGAAGGGGAAATTAACTAATCGTCATTAAGCTTGCATTACCTCCAGCTGCCGCTGTATTAATGCTTAATGCTCTTTCATGTAGTAAACGTTCTAACAATATACCTGTTTCACCACGAGAGAATCCTTGAACAGAAATTATAGCTCCTTTGCGTTGAGCAATTTTCTGGCAAGTTTCACGTAATTGGTCACCATCACCATGGTAAATCACCGCATTTATTTTCAGTGACTCATCATTCCAGTTTTCAGTCAATGTAATGGCTTTTCTGACACTATCAGGTAATTCACGATATGTTTTTTGTGAGAATGGGCTATTAACCACAACAGCATGACAACCAGAAGCGAGAACAGCGGCAATTTGAGTCAATGCATCTTGCTCGTTATCTGAAATACACAACACATTACCACAAGGGACTAATTGATAAGTATTGCGTTCGCCAGTAGGGCCCGGTAATACACGCAGTGTTCCTGCTTGTGATGCAAGGGCATATTTCTCTAAAGCTTCATAGTGTGGTTTATCCGCTTTGTTTGATAGCCATTCCATATACTTATGATAAGTCTGTAATAACGTATTACGCATAGAAGTATCAAGAGGAAGTGTTTCATCTTGGCGTGCTAATGTTTGCGTTGCGGCATTTTCAGGGCGTTTAGATAATAAGCGATATAGATAAACAGGGCCGCCTGCTTTCGGACCCGTACCCGATAATCCTTCACCACCAAAAGGCTGAACACCCACAACTGCGCCAACCATATTACGGTTAACGTATAAATTTCCGACTTTGGCATTTGAGGCAACATAAGCAATGGTTTCATCAATACGTGTATGAACGCCCATTGTTAACCCGTATCCGGTTGCATTAATCTCTTCTAATAATGCAGGTAAATCTTGGCTTGCATAACGTACAACATGCAACACAGGGCCAAAGATTTCTTTCTTCAATGAACTGACTTTATCTAATTCAATTAAAGTCGGCGGAACAAAGGTACTGTTACTTTCAGCGTGTTTTGACAAACTATTGTGTGATGCTTGATAAATCTCGAAGCCAGTTGTACGCATAGATTGAATATGTTTCTCTATGCCTGATTTTGCTTCTTTATCGATAACAGGACCAATATCTGTAGATAGTAAACTTGGATCACCCATTGTTGCTTGAGCCATCGCACCTTTAAGCATCTCGATAGTACTCTCAGCCACTTCTTCTTGAATACATAACAGACGTAAAGCAGAACAACGTTGACCAGCACTATCATAAGCGGATGCCATTACATCAGTTACCACTTGCTCTGTTAATGCAGATGAATCAACAATCATGGCATTTAAGCCCCCCGTTTCTGCCACTAAAGGCACTGGGCGACCTTCGCTGTCTAATCGACCCGCTAAGGTCTTTTGTAAAATATGAGCAACCTCCGTAGAACCTGTAAACATCACACCTCGAACACGCTCATCAGCCACTAAGCGTGCACCAATGGTTTCACCTTGCCCCGGTAGCAGTTGTAGTGCAAAAGAAGGAACACCTGCTTGATGGAAAAGCGCAACGGCTTTCGATGCAATTAAAGGTGTCTGCTCTGCGGGTTTTGCTAGAACGGTATTACCTGCTGCTAAAGCTGCCGCAATTTGTCCGCTGAAGATAGCTAATGGGAAGTTCCAAGGGCTGATACAAACCACAGGCCCTAAAGGTCGATGTGTATTATTATCAAAGTCTTGAGCGACTTGAGCTGCATAATAGTAGAGAAAATCAATGGCTTCGCGGACTTCAGCAATCGCATTACTGTAAGTTTTACCTGCTTCGCGCACGAGTATTCCCATAAGAGGGCCCATTTGTTGTTCCATTAACTCCGCAGCACGGATCAAAAATGAAGCTCTTTGCGCTGGTGGTGTAGCAAACCAGATTTCACCTTTTTCTTGAGCAATGGTTAAGGCAAAATCTGCCTCGGCTTCTGTTGCTTCTCTTACTGTACCGACAATATCAGCATGATTGGCTGGATTTAACACAGATTGAGGTTCTTGTGTTTTCTCTGAAGAATTAAACGTATCACCTAATAAAGGTTCGCAATGTATATTTTCAGTTGCTGATGTTAATAAGGCACTAGAAAGTGATGCCAAGCGATGTTCGTTTGACATATCAATGCCCGGTGAGTTTTTACGTTCATCACCATACAGTTTATGAGGAAGCGGAATTTTAGGATGAGAAAGTCCAACTTGGCCTTCGGCTTGAGCCATTCTATTCACTTCTTTGACCGGATCTGCCACTAATTCATCAAGAGAAATTGTGGTATCAGCAATTCGGTTTACAAATGACGTATTCGCCCCATTTTCAAGTAAGCGACGCACTAAATAGGCAAGTAATGTTTCATGAGTTCCTACGGGCGCATAAATACGACAAGGGCGACCTAGTTTCCCGTCTGCAATTTTACCAACAACTTGAGCATAAAGTGGTTCACCCATACCGTGTAAACACTGGAACTCGTATTGTCCGGGGTAATAGTTTTGACCCGCTAAATGATAAATTGCTGACAGTGTGTGCGCATTATGTGTAGCAAATTGCGGATAAATAAAATTAGGTGATGCGAGTAGTTTTTTCGCACAGGCAAGGTAAGAGACATCGGTATACACTTTGCGAGTATAGACAGGATAATCTTCAAGACCATCAATTTGAGCGCGTTTTACTTCGCTATCCCAATAGGCACCTTTTACTAAACGGATCATTAAGCGACGACGGCTACGACGTGCCAAATCAATCACATAATCAATAACTAATGGACAACGCTTTTGGTAAGCCTGAATAACAAAGCCAATACCATTCCAACCTGCTAATTCAGGTTCAAAACAGAGTTTCTCAAGTAGATCGAGTGAAATCTCAAGTCTATCAGCTTCTTCTGCATCGATATTAATACCAATATCGTATTGCTTTGCTTGTAATGTTAATGAGAGTAGGCGAGGGTAAAGCTCGGACATAACACGCTCATATTGAGCACGGCTATAACGAGGATGTAATGCTGAAAGCTTGATAGATATTCCAGGACCTTCATAAATACCTCTGCCGTTAGAGGCTTTACCAATTGCGTGGATGGCTTGTTGATAAGAGACTAGATAATCTTGTGCATCTTTCTCTGTTAATGCGGCTTCTCCTAACATGTCATAAGAGTAGCTAAAGCCTTTTTCTTCAAGTTTGCGTGCATTTGCGAGTGCTTGAGAAATAGTCTCACCAGTAACAAATTGCTCGCCCATTAAACGCATCGCCATATCAACGCCTTTACGAACTAATGGCTCGCCACTTTTGGTGAGAATGCGATTTAAAGAGTTAGATAGCTTTTCTTCATTATGGGTCGAAACTAATTTGCCTGTGAATAATAAGCCCCATGTTGCCGCGTTCACAAACATAGATTGGCTTTGTCCCAAGTGTGAGCGCCAGTTTCCATGACTGATTTTATCGCGGATAAGTGCATCACGAGTGGCTTTATCAGGAATACGCAATAAAGCTTCTGCTAAACACATTAAGGCGACACCTTCTTGTGAAGAAAGTGAGAATTCCTGTAATAGACCTTGAACTAGCCCTGAGCGTCCAACACCATTTTTCTGTTTACGTAATTTTTCGGCGATGGAATAGGCTAATTTATGCGTTGCTTGGGCTTCATTTTCAGGTAATGTCGCTTGTTGCAATAACATAGGTACAGCTTGTGTTTCAGGTGTCCGATATGCAGAAGTAATTGCTGAGCGTAGAACAGATTGCGGATGAATATGTTCAGCAAACTCTAAGAATGGCTGATAATGAGCGATTGGTATTTCAGTGCTTTCATCAATATCTTGTTCTGCAAATGTTGAGTTACCAAGATTAACCTGATCATTTTCGATTTGTTCTAGATAATCGAAAATAGCCTGCTTAATTAACCAATGCGATGTTCTATCTAATTTCTGTGCAGCTTCTTTTAATCTATTGCGGGTTTCTTCATCAAGTCTAACACCCATTGTTGTGCTACTCATGCAGTGCTCCTATATTCTATTTCTAATTCGCAAGTACAGTTACCCGTTATTTTTATTAATATCATTCATGTTGCAACTTTGTGCAACATTGTTAACAATTTATTTATAAATAATGTGAAAGTAGTCAGGTTTTGTGAGTGATTAAAAATAGTGTAATTTATTTTTTCTATATATTTATATATAAATCAATAAATTATATTTATCTTATTGATGTTTACATTTATAATGTGTCTTCTAATTAAGACAAATAGTGTGAAGTCATAAACAAAATTTAAACATTTAAACGTTAATTTCTTGTTAAATGCAGTTAACCTATTCTAGGATTGATGTGAATGCTTTATCTGTTGCTGTAAGAAATTATTTTAATTAAAAACTGAAAAGATCATTAATGCGCAACGAAGTGCAACGTTCCTGTACAAGTCAAAAGCATACCGATGATCGGAAACAGATTTATGGAGAACTGCAATTATGGCCTTAACTTCGCCAATGCTAATTACATTTACGATCTATATCTTGGGTATGCTTTTTATTGGCTACCTTGCTTATCGTTCAACAAAAAACTTTGATGATTATATTCTTGGCGGTCGGCGACTGGGCAGTGTTGTTACTGCGCTTTCAGCGGGTGCTTCAGATATGAGCGGCTGGTTATTGATGGGATTACCGGGCGTGGTTTTTTTCGCCGGTATTTCAGAAAGTTGGATAGCTATCGGGCTCTGTTTAGGTGCGTGGCTAAACTGGCGTTTAGTTGCTGGGCGTTTACGTTTGCAAACTGAGAAAAACAATAATGCATTAACGTTACCCGATTATTTGACATCGCGTTTTGATGATAAAAGCAAAATGCTACGTATCATTTCAGCACTTGTTATTCTTACTTTCTTTACTATTTATTGTGCATCAGGTGTAGTTGCTGGTGGAATGTTGTTTGAATCTACATTCCATATTCCTTATCACGAAGCGATGATTTATGGTGCACTTGCAACGATTGCATATACTTTTTTAGGTGGTTTTCTTGCTGTAAGTTGGACTGATACTGTTCAGGCAACGTTAATGATTTTTGCTCTGATCTTGACACCTATTATTGTTATTTTCTCAGTAGGTGGCATTGATACTTCTATTGCTATCATTAAAGCGAAAGATCCATCTTATTTGGATATGTTTAAAGGGCTTGATTTTATCGCCATTATTTCATTATTGGCATGGGGATTAGGTTATTTTGGACAACCTCATATCCTTGCACGTTTTATGGCGGCTGATTCTAACCAAACTATTCGTAAAGCTCGCCGTATTGGTATGACGTGGATGATCCTCTGTTTAGGGGGAACTGTTGCGGTTGGATTCTTTGGTATTGCTTACTTTGAAATGAATCCAGCACAAGCGGGTGCGGTAACGGCTAAAAATGAACGTATCTTTATGGAGCTGGCTTCACTGCTCTTTAATCCGTGGATTGCTGGTATTCTATTATCTGCAATTTTAGCAGCGGTAATGAGTACACTAAGCTGTCAATTATTAGTCTGTGCAAGTGCGTTAACTGAAGATTTATACAAACCATTTATTCGCAAAAGTGCGAGCCAAAAAGAGCTAGTTTGGGTAGGGCGTGGCATGGTGTTATTAGTTGCGATTATTGCCATCTTCTTAGCGCGTGATCCTAACAATAAGGTGCTTGATTTAGTCAGTAACGCGTGGGCAGGTTTTGGTGCCGCCTTTGGTCCTGTGATCCTTATTTCTGTTCTGTGGAAACGTATGACCCGTAATGGTGCTTTTGCCGGAATGTTGATTGGTGCTTTGACCGTGTTAGTGTGGATGCAATATAAATGGTTTGGTTTATATGAAATTATTCCTGGTTTTATCTTTGCCTCTATCGCTATCGTTGTTATTAGTTTAATGGGCAAAGCGCCAAGCAAAGAAAACCAACAACGCTTTGATGAAGCTGAAACTCAATATCAGAATACATAATAAAATATAGAAAATTAGATAAATAAAAGGCCACTTTAATTTAATAAGGTGGCCTTTGTTATGTAATATCATAATAAACTAAAAATAGAGTGTGATTTTAAATTTATAACACTGGTAACTTATTCATAATATTCATATTCATGGTAGACAGTGGCAGTACTAGTGTCGATTAATTTATCATCTTTTCTTACTTCACTTACCATATCCCAGATTAAGCAATTATTATATTTATCCCATTCTCGACAGGTGTTGTCATATTCTCTTATATCATCATATAGACTGGTAAATATTTGCATCTGGCGCAAAATTCGACCATCTTTATCATAATTAAATTCTAATATAACGTCACTATGATCCATCGCTTTTAAAAGACGCCCTTGTTCATCATAATAATATTTAATTGAATTGCCTTGATTTTCAGCCGTGGATTTAATAATTGTTTCTGCTACAATTTTTTTATTATTGTATATTAGTTCAGCAAAGTCAGTGCCAATTAATGAGCCATCATCATCATAAAAATGAGAGGTTTTATCTATCAACTGATTTTGATTGTTTTTTCCATAAAATTCAACTAGATAAAGAGAGTGTGTTCTATGTCTGTTTTTTAACTGATATTTATACTTAATGTTATAAGGTGTAGACATTCTTAAAAGATTTGTCTCAATATGTTCATGAATATATTCTTGTGTAGAAAAATCATATTTAGTAAGAACGCCACATTCATCAAATTGTGCCTCTCCTTTAAAGGCTTTAAGTCGGCCTTTTTCAGGTAATTTGCTGGTGGTGATAATTGTTTTTATTGGGCCATAATTGAAATCAATCATTATGAACATATTGTTAGATGCATTCACTTGTTTTTGTGATTGCTCACAAGATGTTGATATCGCAGAAGCAGGAAATGTAATAAAAAGTGTGCATAAAGAAAAAATAAAAAATAATGGAAATTTCATATAATGAACCATCTTAAATTTTATTAAAAGAGAACATGCGATAAAGCATATTCATCATTAATTGATTTAAGTAGTTTTACACAAATTGTTTTTTAATGAAAGTATCACGAGGGGTATCTAACTATAGATACTAACTATAGATAAGAATATATGTAATAAATATAAAAACCAGTCTATTTTTGATAGTCTGATTTTTATATTATCAACTTAAATTTGATACAAAAAACATAATATAAATATTATTCGTAGTAAATAAACTCGTTATGAAGCATAGCCTTACTAAAATTCACCACCTCATCATCAAATTTAATCGTACTCTCAAGTTCTTCTTTTGAACAATTAGCAAATTTGTCCCATTCAAGGCAAGTAGTGATAAAGGCTTTATCTTCTCCATTAATGCCTTTGATATAGTTCGATTGAGTCACAACTTTTCCTTCAGGATCATATTGATACTCTACATTTATTTTGCCGTCTTCTATTACAGATTGTAGTTTTCCTTGAGGATTATAGCTGTACTCTGTTGTGATAATCTTAGTTGTAGGATCAGACGATTTGCTAGTTTCTTTAATAATGCGCCCGTCTTTATAGTCGAATTGGCTGGTGACTGTATCCAGTAAAGCGCCATCATTTGAGTAATATTGAATTACTTTTTTGTTGAAGCGGTTCTGCTCATCTTTATGATAGGTTTCTTGCATATAGATAGAGTGTGAGCCGTAGGCATTTTTTCTCTGGAATTGATATCGGATAACAGAAGGGTTATTAGGTAATGTTCTTATTAAATTAGTTTCTACATTACCTTCAAAGTACTCCTGCATTGATGTGCTATCTTTTAATAACTTTCCACACTCATCAAAGTGAATTTCACCTTTAAATGCTTTAAAACGGCCGTCATGGGGGATGGTGCTTGTCATCGTGACTGATTTAACCGGACCGTTATAAGAACTGAGCAATATAATATCGTTATTGGCAATATTGGTTTGTTTTTCAATATCGGTGCATTGAGTTGAAGCCGCGATTGCTGAAAATGAGGAAACTGCATAAAGGGAAAAGGTGATAAGGAGTAGTTGTGATTTCATAAGACCGTCCATGTTATGTATTCGTCATACTTCAAGTCGTAGCGTTGTTGACTAGGCTCATTCGCATTAGTCACATACTTTTATACTCGTCATACTTCAAGTTGCAGTGTTGTTGACTGCGTTCATTCGCACTAGTCGCATACTTGTGTATGCTCCTAGAGACTCATTCACCTGTCGCCTAGCGGCATCTTGAATTATTTAGAGTATATGAATTCAAGCTACATTTTGATTTATAAAATATAGGTCTAGTATAGGGAATTGGTTTGCTAAATAGTATAGATAAAATCCTATATGATTAACCGGTATATAAAGAGAAAAGATATTTTGGTACGTTTAGAACTGTTTTGGGAGCATTAAGATGTCAAACGTGTTTTCTTTTATGACTGATACAGCAACTCTGGCAATTTTTGATTTACAAGCAATCCAACATAGAAAATCAGATACAGCCGATTGGTGGAGCATACCAGACGATGAATTAGAGGAAATGAACAAAGGTAATATTGCATTTATTGGGTTAGGTAATGATGGTTTTTACACAATAAACCTATGCGACAACATCGAAGATCCAGATGTAAAAATAAATATCAGTTGCCCATCAGGTGAAATTTTTATTGGCGCAGGGGAGGATACAACTGGTGGTGATTTAGAGCCAGATGATCCACAGTATCGTGCCGGAGAAATTATTTTTCTCTCTGTAGGAGATTATGAGGTTTTATTAAAAAAGGCAGAAAACAGACTTTGTATTTCTATCACCCCAAGTAAATCGAAAGCAAATAAATTTGAGAATGTTTTACGTTTAGATTAAAGAAATATATAACGGTAATATAAAAATATAATAACGAGTGAAAAGATGACGTTATTTAAAAATATCATCATTATACTTTATTAATAAGTTAATAAAAATAAATTAAACAATCTATGGTTGTATTAAATTTGATATAACGAATATGCTGATTATAAATTAGATTAATCAATTAACTAAATATTAATTGATTAATCTAATTTAAATATCTCTGAAAGAAAATAGTGATATAAGTAATTATTAGATAATCAAATAAAGAATAGAAACGATTTTATTTTTAAATTTAAAAATAATTAATGAATGATTGGTATTTTTTTATTAAAAATGACAAATATCAAATTAAAGTAAAATAATATTATTTTTGATATTAACCCTAATAAAATTAACATTTTTTTGTTAAAAAATGCGTAATAGTCGTATTTAGACTATAAGAATATGCTTAAAATCGAAAGATATATACGTATTAACCGCTATATATGATGAAGATAGTTGCATTTTATGAGTAAATAAGTCGATAATAATACATACTTAAATATTAGTACGTAATAAACATGAAATAAGGTTATTGAACCTATTTTATTTCGTGTCTGCCTTTTCATTTATTAAAATCCCAAAATAACTTATTTAGATATATTACCGGAGAGAGTTTTATTATGAATAAAATACTTCTTGCTGCGATGATCGCAGGTGTTTTTTCATCAACAGTTTATGCAGCTTCTGATAATACCATTCGCTTTCAAGGTGAAGTTTCTGATGAAACTTGTACTGTAACTGTTAATGGTAATTCAGCGCTTCCAGTTGTTTTATTACCTACAGTGCCTGTAACTGCATTAGATACTGCGGGTAAAACAGCAGGTCAAACACCATTTACTATCGCAGTGAGTGGTTGTACAGGTTCTAAACCAACAGATACAAATATTAAAACTATTTTTATTGCTAATAATCTGACAACAGAAGGTCGTATTGGCAATACTGCAGCAAATAACAACGTAAGCTTAGAAATTATTGATCCTGCGAAAACAGGCACTAAAATTGATTTAACTGGTGTAGGTAACGAAGGTTTAGTATTAAAAGCAAACGAAAAATCAGCATCTTATGATTACGCTGTGCGTTATTATGCTGATGATGTTGCAACAGCAGGCAAAGTAGAAGGTAGCGTGCAGTACTCTATTTCTTATCAATAATGCTTATATGTCTCCTTTATATAAAGGAGACATTTTTCTATTTATATAAGAGGAAGAGAAGTAATGAAAAAAATAATAATGTTAATTGCCGTATTTTTCTTAAGTTATAGCACAGCATCGTATTCTAGTGTCACCATGTTAAAAACACGTATTGTATATTCATCAGATTCACGCTTTGAAGTTTTAAAGTTTATGAATAACGATGAAATCCCTTACATTATGCAAATATGGGCGGATAAAAATAATCCTAATTCGACCCCAGATAATGCAGATGCGCCTTTTGTTGTTCAGCCCCCAGTTTTTCGTATTGATCCTAAAACAGGGAGAGACGCTCGATTAATTTATACTGGCGAAGGCTTACCACAAGATAAAGAATCTATTTTCTATTTAAATGTGGCGCAAATTCCACCTAAAGATCTGAATAAAGACATAAAAGAAGGAAATAGCTTTACGGTTATTGTGCATCATAGATTAAAAATATTTTACCGCCCAACAGCGATTGCCTCAAAGCTAAATAATATCGAGAAGCAAATATCATTCTCAAAAGAAAGTAATGGCAATATAAAAATTAAAAACGATTCACCATTCTTTGTGTCATTTGCACAACTTGAAGCCACTAATGCTTCGGGACAAAAATTTATATTTAAATCAACTATGGTTTCTCCGTTATCAACAGAAGTATTAGTCGCTGAAAATGGTGGGAAGCTTTCATTTTCACCCGATAAAATGACCTATAAATACCTCAATGATCTAGGTGGGCAGAATAGCGCGACAGATTTAATTCATTAATAAAAATGGCATTGAAATGAAATTCATGGAAAAAAGCACAGCACAATTAAATAAGAGAATAAAAGTCGTATTCTTAATCGGCTCATTTTCTCTATTTATTCAATCAATGCCTTTTGCCTTTGCTGATGATTATGAATTTGATCCTTCTTTATTATTAGGTAGCAAAAATAATATCAACATTAATCAGCTTCATGACAGTAATTATGTGGAGCCTGGTGATTACGATGTTGATATATATATTAATAATCGTTTTTTTGAAAGAAAAACAGTGAGTTTTCAATTAAATGATAAAGGTAAAGTGACGCCTTGTTTTAATCAACAACAGATTGATGAAATGGGCATTTTGCTTGATAACGAGATCAATCAAGATAATGGTCAATGTTTAGTATTAAACCAAATTGATAAAAACATTGTAGATTCATTTGATGCTTCTAACTTTAGAATAATGATTGCAGTGCCCCAAATCTTATTAAAACGAAGACCACAAGGTTATGTTAATGAAGAAGATTTAGATGCAGGCAACACCATGTTGTTCACCAATTATTCTGGTAATTACTATAAGAATAAATCGAACGGACAAACTTCGGACTATGGTTTTGGTAGTGTCAACATGGGCGTAAATCTGGGAACTTGGCAATTTCGCCAACAGGCGTCTTATTCTTATAACTCATCGAAATCGGGAAGTAATAGTGAATTTAATTGGATAAGAACGTATCTACAAAAACCTTTATTGACATTAAAGTCGATGTTAGTTGTCGGCGATATTTATACAACAGGCGCACAATTTTCAAGTCTGGCATTTAAGGGTATTCAATTAATGTCTGATGAAAGAATGTTGCCGGATTCTCAAAAAGGCTATGCGCCTGTTATTCGTGGTATTGCGACGACTACTGCACGTGTAGTGATAAAACAAAATGGCACTGAAATTTATCAAACGACGGTATCTCCCGGACAATTTGAAATAAATGACCTTTATCCAACCAGTTATGAAGGGGATTTATTAGTCGAAATTAACGAAAGTAATGGTAAAGTTTCTTCTTTCACAGTGCCATTTACCGCATTACCAGAGTCAGTAAGGGCCGGTCGCTTTAAATATAATTTTACCGCAGGCGAAGTGAATAATTTCGGTTCAGAAAATAGTTATTTTTCAGATATCGCTCTGCAATATGGTGTGAATAATACGGTAACCCTAAATACAGGAATGCGTGTAGGACATCAATATCAAGCAGTATTTGTCGGCTCTGTTATTGCTACAAAATTAGGGGCAATTGGTTTTAATTCGGCATTTTCAAATGCGGAAGTGGGCGGCAAAAATTATCAAGGTGGGCGATTAGGCGTTAGTTATAGCCGTACTTTTAGCCCAACAAATACCGTTATTACACTTGCAGGTTATAAATATTCAACAGAAAATTTTCGCGAATATAATGATGTCTTGGGATTAAGAAAAAGTGCAAGCAATGACATGGAATGGAATTCCAGCAGCTATAACCAAGAAAGCCAGTTTACACTTAGTGTTAATCAGTCTCTTGATAATTGGGGACAACTTTATATTTCAGGCTCTATCAGTAACTATTATGGTAATAAAGGGCATGATGCTCAGTATCAAATTGGTTATTCAAATACCTATAAAGATATAGCTTATAGCCTTGCCTACAGTCGCCAAAAAACGGGACAAATGACGGCAAATAATACCTTCACACCAATAACAACGGACCCGATATCGGAAGATATGGTGATGTTATCTGTTTCTATGCCATTAGGACGTTCTGATTATTCACCAATGCTATCGCTATCTTCTAGCCATTCTAGTGATGATTCGAGTTATCAAACGAATTTATCAGGACTTTTAGGTGAAGATAAAACACTTTCTTATAGTGTGAATGCAGATTACGACACACAAAATAGAGCGGTGGGCAGTGGTTTACATTTAATTAAACAGCTTCCTTTTACCACGTTATCGGGCAGTATCTCTAATGGTAAACATTACACTCAAGGCAGTGTGGGTATTCAAGGTGCGTTAGTCGCACACAGTGGTGGGGTAACGTTAGGGCCTCGTATTAGTGATTCTTTTGCTTTAGTAGAAGCAAAAGGTGCAAGTGGCGCGAGTGTGAGTAATGGTATGGGGGCACGCATAGATCCCTTTGGTTATGCCATAGTGCCTTCTCTTGTCCCTTACCAATATAATAATGTTAGCTTGGATGGGAAAAATATTAGGAATAACAATATCGAGTTACTGGAAAACACCAAGCAAATAGCACCATATTCAGGCTCAAGTACTAAAATCGTCTTTAAAACTCAAATCGGATATCCTGTATTGATTTCGGTTAAGCCTGAAAACCAACTGGCATTAGGTGAAAATGTTTATGATAAAGATAGACATATTGTTGGTATGGTGGGGCAAAGCAACCAAATTTATGTCAGGGTTGAAAATAGAAACGGGACACTGACTGTTGGTAAAGATGAAGATAGTTGCCAAATCGCTTACTCAATACCAGAAGAAAAAGAAGCCGATAAACTCATTTTATTATCAGGTCAATGCTTATGAAATTAAATCGCTGTTTACTTTCTTGTCAGTCCTCTATTTTATTGGCATTGATGCTATTTCCTTCTTTAGCTTTGGCAACATGTTATAAAATAACAACCACGACGACAAATCCTAATAATGTGCTTTATACCGAGCCTGGTAAAGGTTCAGCAAAAAATTGGCAAGGTGCTCGGGATGATTCAGGATCAATGGGAAGTACTCCAAAAGTAATCAATGTCAATAACGATCAGTTTCAAATTCCCGGTACATTAGTGGCAAGTGGCTTTGTCTCTTTTTTTGAGGCAGGTTATGAGGTTTACGATCCCGAACAAATATTATTTCGTTGCACTGCCGATGAAGAGGGTAAATTAAGAGAATTTTACTCAACTAATGGTGATTATAGCTATGGTGGCAAAAATTTAGTTAATCCAGCATTAGGCTTAAATGATACTTACATTAGTCTGGCAAGAGGGTTAGGTATTCGTATTAAGAACACCATTACAGGCGAATATTATAGTCGCTATTGGAAATCTCGCGCTTTAGAGAATTTAGAAAGAGATAGCCAAGGATGGATCTTAGTAAAAGCAAAAAATTTCTCTAATATGGAAGTCGAGTTATTTAAGATTAACTATGAAAGAACAAGTGATATGCCACCTGCACAATCAAGTAGTGGTTTAATTACTTTTATTAACCAACCTGCCGGTTATATCGCCTTTCAAAGTTCCAACTACTCTTATTTATTAAAAGATGGTTCAGATCACGCGACAAACTATCATGGCTTTTATGCTTATTGGCCTGCTGCTGTAAACATGTCTCGCCGTATTTATATTCGTAATGCATCCACTTGTTTTGTACGAAATGTTACGCCTTATGTTTCATTCCCATTGGTCACTATTAATGAGTTAGCAAGTGGTAAAAAAGTGACTTTACCTATTACTATTGATTTTTATTGCCAATTAACACCACCGGCGAGTGATGGTATGAGTAATATTTCTAGTGGAACAGGAGCAGGGCAAACTGCAATGGGATTTTTACCCAGACCTGCAAATGTTAATAAGGCAATTGAATTAGGATTAACAGTACCTAATGGTGCTGCAATTACCCATTTAGTGACCGATGGTTATGGTACTGACTCCAGTATGGCAAAAGGAGTTGGTGTAAGAATATATCGCCCATCAGGTATGGCATTAAATTTATTATCAACATTAGCCAATGAAGGACAAGGTGAGGGCTATGGTTGGTATCCTGTTTATGATGATGCTAGTTCGGTCTCATTTAATAATGGTATTGCCGATTTAACTAAAACATTATATGCCTCATTAGAAGCGCTACCGAGAGAGAAAATAACTGCGGGTAAATTTAATGCGACATTACAAGTGATTATACAGGTGCAATAAATATGAAAAGGATCAGTATTTTTATTCTGTTACTGTGTTTTTCGTTTATCGCCAAAGCGAATTTAGCATTAGATGGCTCAAGAGTGGTGCTTTATCACTCAGATAGAGAAGCATCATTAAATATAAAAAATGATGGTGAGTTTCCGGTAGTGGTTCAAACATGGGTGGATGATGGTAATCCAGAAAATACCCCAGAGACCATAACCGATGTTTCCGCTTTATCATTACCGCCAGTATTACAATTAAAACCGAGTGAATCACAACAGGTACGAGTGATTAATAAGTTTACCAATACAGATAAAGAGAAAGAGACGCTTTATTGGCTGAATTTATATGAAATCATGCCTAAGCCAGCGAATAAAAAATATGATGAAGGCTTAATTAATGTCGTTGTCAGATTACAAGTAAAAGTATTTTATCGCCCTGATGATTTAATTATGGCAATTTCCGACGTCAGTAGTGCTCTTATTTTTACGAAATCAGATAAACAATTAACAATTGAAAATCCGACACCTTTTTATGTCACCATTAAATCAGCATCGAGTGAAAATAATCCTAATATTCTTATTCCTATGATAGCGCCATTTTCCAAACAGCAAATCAACCTAGTGGATAGTAAAATAAACACCATTAACTATGTTTTGATTGATGATTTTGGCGGGGAATTTAAAGATAAAAAAGAGATAAAATAGGTTTGCTGGTGGTTTATATTGAGTTATCGAATTAAACCAGATTAATTGTTTTCTTTGATTAATTTTATCTACTATAGGTTTGGATAAAGAATAAGCGGGTGCGATTTTCTTTAATCACCGTATTATTTTGCATTTTCAGCTTAAGATAAATGCGACACTTTTGCGACACTCAGCTATAAAAGCAAAAAACCACTTCTTGCGAAGTGGTTCAATTGCCTGATTTCTCAGCGTAAATTGGTGGGTCGTGGGAGGCTCGAACTCCCGACCAATTGATTAAGAGTCAACTGCTCTACCGACTGAGCTAACAACCCGATGCGCTGATTATTCTCCTCTCAAATGCGATGGTCAAGCGCTTATTTTGATTTTTTATCAAATGGATAAAATATCGCCGAATAAATTAAAGAAAGGATCTTATCTGGTTATCAAAGCATCATTCATTTTACTAAAAGTGATCTTTTCATTACTTATACTGAGATTTGTGTCACAATAATTTCGCAAACACATTACCGCGCCAAAAAATAAAATAGCGGTAAAAATAACATCGAAAATATGAAAACACTTCAGGTATTGTATGGAAGATCAAACAGAAATTTCTCCTCCCGTTAGAGTGAAAAATGCCACTCTACAGCGCGGGCTAACAAATCGTCATATTCAATTAATTGCTATTGGTGGTGCTATCGGTACTGGTCTATTTATGGGATCAGGGAAAACCATTTCGTTAGCTGGGCCATCAATTATTTTTGTCTATATGATAATTGGCTTTGTCTTGTTCTTTGTGATGAGAGCCATGGGCGAACTGTTATTATCGAATTTAGAATATAAGTCATTTAGTGATTTTGCTGGTGATTTATTAGGGCCATGGGCTGGCTTCTTTGTCGGCTGGACATATTGGTTTTGCTGGGTCATTACGGGGATTGCCGATATTGTCGCTATAACGTCTTATATTAGTTATTGGGCACCTAATTTCCCTGAGTGGGGCACATCCTTTATTTGTGTGCTGACATTGCTTATTTTAAATTTAGCGACAGTCAAACTCTTCGGAGAAATGGAATTCTGGTTCTCCATGATAAAAATAACCGCAATTGTCTCTTTAATTATTGTTGGTATTGTTCTTATCAGTATTGGATTTGAATCTCCAGCAGGGCACACCGCAGCACTAGAGAATATTTGGAATGATGGAGGGATGTTCCCCAAAGGATTAAGTGGGTTTTTTGCGGGATTCCAAATTGCTATTTTTGCTTTTGTTGGGATTGAATTAGTCGGTACTGCCGCTGCGGAAACACGTAATCCAGAAAAATCCTTACCAAAAGCCATTAACGCTATTCCTATCCGTATTATTACTTTTTACGTATTAGCATTAGCCATTATTATGTCGGTAACTCCGTGGCGCTCTATTTTGGCGGATAAAAGCCCATTTGTTGAGCTATTCGTTATGATAGGAATACCTGCAGCCGCAAGTTTAGTAAACTTTGTTGTATTAACAGCTGCCGCTTCTTCTGCGAATAGTGGGATATTTTCCACAAGCCGGATGTTATTCGGTTTATCTAAAGAAGGCGAAGCGCCAAAACAATTTAGCCAATTATCTAAACGTGCTGTACCTGCCAATGGGCTGTTATTTACTAGCTTATGTCTGTCATGTGGAATTATATTAATTTATTTTATTCCTGATGTTATGCACGTATTTACCTTGGTAACAACAGTCTCGGCGTTATTATTTATGTTTATTTGGAGTATGATTTTATGCTCTTATTTGGCATATCGTAAAAAACGCCCACAATTGCATGAGAAGTCTATCTATAAAATGCCTTTGGGGATTATTATGTCGTGGCTATGTCTTGCATTTTTTGCATTTATGACAGTGCTATTAGCTTTTGAACATGATACTCGCCAAGCATTAAGTGTGACTCCACTGTGGTTTATTACATTAGCGGTTGGTTATCAATACGTTAAGAAGAACAAACAGAAAAACGGTGTTCAAAAATAACACAGCGATGACTGCATCGACTACATAGTAAAACGAGAGAGCCTTATTATTTAATAAGGCTTTTTATTAAAAGTAAAATGCCATTGCTAATAAAATAATTACCAGTTTTTAAAATAAAATTTATTAAAAATAAAGTTTATATTTATTTTAATTTATTTTTCTTACTTATTTTTTAGCATTATTTTGAGTGAAAAATAGACGTTATTTTTCCAAAATAAAATATTTTTAAAATATGTTAACTACATCCGGTATTTTTCTAAAAATACACTATCCTACAATTAAAATAAAAGGAGACGGTATGTATAAGAATATTTTGGTTCCCATTGATATTGATGAAGATAACCTAATGAACAAAGCAATTCCGTTAGTGGAAAATATTGCAAAAAATGAAGATCCTTATGTTCACTTTTTGTATGTACTTCCTAAACTTCCACAATCTTCTTATTATCGACTTGTTATGAATGGTGATCAATTAGATCAAGGATGCTTAAAAACGTCTGCGGAAAAAGAGCTTAAAAAAATAATCGAGCGTTTTGATTTACCTGACGATAGAATGCAAACTCACATTTGTATTGGTACGCCACGAGATGCAATATTGCAGGTTGCTGATGAAGTGAATGCGGATTTAATTGTGATTGGTTCGCATAATCCAGAAGATGATTCATATCATATAGGTTCAACGGCGGCGGATATTACACGTTATGCAAAACGTTCTGTTATGGTAGTAAGAAAATAGAGTAGTAAGATAAGCCTAATGTGCTTATAAGCGATAAATAAGAATATTTGCAGATTTAGTGATATCGCTGTTATGTTCCGTTTGCACGTAACAGCGATTATACAACTCAAAAGGTAAAGCAATCGCACAGAACGGTAGCTTTTATATTTGGAACAAATTCTTTTTTTAATTACTATAAGTTATCTCCTGATAATAATTAAAAACCCCTATGTTAACGATCACCGCATTACTAGAAAACAAATCGATTAATCCTGAACTTAACCATTATCCTGGTTTGTCATTATTGTTAGAAGATGATGAGTGCCAAGCTAAAATTCTCTTTGATACTGGAAAAGACCTTACTTTTATTTCAAATGCCAAAAAAATGGGTATTGATTTAACCACATTGAAAACGATTATTGTGTCTCATGGACATTATGATCATTTTGGTGGACTCACGCATTTGCCAGCGGATTTTTTTACTCATAAACCACGGATTGTCGCTCATCCTCATCTATTTTCTGTTCGTTATTCTGCACTTTTTTTAGGCAATAAAAATATTAAATTTAAACGGTTAGCGCCTTTATTTGATCGTGTAAAACTTGAAGCACAGTTCTCTTTTGAATTAACACAAGCACCGTTAGCGATTGAAGAAAACTTTATCTATTCGGGGCAAGTGACTCAACGTCAAGTGAATAAACGCTACGGTGTTATTATTCATGAAACAGGTGAAGAAGATGACTATGTTCTTGATGATAGCTTTGTTGTTTGGCAAGGAAAAAAAGGCTTAGTGATTATCACTGGTTGTAGTCATTCAGGAATTGAATCCATCATTGGGCACGCGAAAAAAATAACAGGAAATAACCAAATTCAAGCGATTGTAGGCGGGTTGCATTTACGTTGTGCAACACCATCGGCATTACAGCGCGCGAAGAAAGCCATAGATACAAATATTGATGTCTATGGATGCCATTGCACTGGCGTATTAGGGCGAAAATATCTTAATGCGAAAGATTTTAATGCAGGGCAGTCTTTATCTTTTGAATAAAAACAAACAATAAAATTTATATCCTCACTTTAGGAATAGTGTGAGGATATGAAATAAACAGGAGAATAGATTGCTTAAAGTGAATCAAAAATTCGCTGATAAATAGCTTTTACAACGTGATCTTTTTTCTGGTTATATTGATGTACATTCTCAACATCTTCTTTTGCACTAAGTTTTGCATCGATATACAGCTCTCTATCTTCTTTATGGTTAATTAACCAATCTCTAAATAAAATATGTCTAAGATGTTCAGGACAATTAGGCGCAAATACATGTAAATTCACCTTAGGTGTATCTAGTTTCAACATACGATGTTGATACCACGAAGGCTCTCTTACTGTAAGTTCATAGCCTAACTGATTTAACCAAGGAATATAGCTGGGTTCATCAGCGGGATCTGTAACAATTAAGTCAATATCAATGATTGGTTTCGCATCTAACTCAGGTACTGCTGTTGAGCCAATATGTTCAATAGCTAAACATTTATCTTTTAATTTTTGGATAATATTTTCTTTTTGTTGATTAAATAATGTTATCCATAATTTATTATACGGTTCAATCTTTATTACACTTGGTGTTGGTTTTCCATTTACCCACGGATTTTCATCAGGAGAACCTTCTTCAAATGTACAAATTTTTTGTTTTAGTTCTTGATTCATAAGTGTCTCATTTAAGGTTTGGAAGATAGAGAATGAAAATAAATGTATTGGAATTAAATTTAGGATAAAAGCAGAAATAGCGATAAAAAAAGACCTGAAATTTTAGTTTTTTGGTCTGTATTCTAACAAGTTAACTATTTGAAATAAAAAAATTAAGGTGCATTTAGTGCTATTTATAATGTAGGGGATCACAGAGTTCTTTTGGCAATAAATAACCTAGTATTATTGCCAAAAGAAAAGAGGGCTAGTGATTTTATTTGCGAATGACCATTACCGAACGTGACGTACTGTTTACAATATAATCCGCTGTCGAACCCAGCAATATATTGCGTTGGTTACGTGAACTTGAACCTATAATAATGGTATCTGCATCAATTTTTTCTGCTAACTCTAGAATATTGTAATTAGGCGTACCAATAACGGCATGACATTGGTATTGTTCTTTGGGTAAGTTAAATTGTTTTTTTACACATTGTTCTAATTTTTCAGTTAATAGAACTAAAGCTTGTTGCTTTTTCTCAACGACAGACGGGCTATCACAATTAAGTCCATAAGCTTCTAAAGAGCGTAAATTAGGCATAACTGTAATGAAATGGAAATAATTTTCTGGTTTCCTAGCTAGGAAGCGAATATCTTCGATCATGCGCTGAATTCTGCTATCTTCTAATAAATCAATTGCAACGAGGTATTTGTTAGCCATAGTGTGCCTTTTCAATAAATTAGCTCTTAAATTAAGTATAAGTAAACCCGCTTACAAGTTGAAATTTAAAAGTGAATATTGCGATTATTGCATCATTATTCTTGGTTTTTTGGCTCTAAAAGATAAAAAATAGTGTGATGAATGCATAAATCTATTAAAATTTAGCTAAATTGCCTAATAGGCCTTTTATCATTTTTTACACATCATGGAATGATCTCACTAGGTTATAGTTTATATGAGAAAATCAAGCGAAGACTTACTGAAATGTATTGCCACTATATTACAGTGGGTGCTTAATATTGGATTACTTATTTTAGCGATTGTATTAGTCAGTTTTCTTATCAAAGAAACATATGTAATTGCTTCATTATTATTTAATTTAGGTGCAGAAGAGTCGTCTTATCAATTGTTAGAAGGTATTTTGATCTACTTTCTTTATTTTGAGTTTATTGCGCTTATTGTTAAGTATTTTTTATCTGGCGGGCATTTCCCTCTTAGATATTTTATTTATATTGGAATAACGGCAATCGTACGTTTAATTATTGTTGAGCATAAAGACTCTGTTGATACGCTTATTCAGTCAGGCGCAATCTTGCTGTTAGTTATTGCGTTATTTATCGCTAACACTGAAAAATTAAAACGAACTTGATTTGCCTATAAGTTGTGCTTATTAAGCGACTTAGCATAGAAAGCATGATTTAAGATGAAAAATAAAGAGCAAGGTTTTCCGCAAGATTGGGAGAGGTATGTTATTATCTCTCCCAATTTTATTCTGGGTTATGCAAAAAATATTACTATGTCCTATCAATGTCCATTATGTCATCAGGCACTTTCTCTTCGCGCTCACAGTTGGGTTTGTGACAATAATCATCAGTTTGATTGCGCTAAAGAAGGGTATGTAAATCTGTTACCCGTACAATTTAAGCGCTCAAAAGAGCCTGGTGATAGCGCTGAAATGATAAACGCACGCCGTGATTTTTTAGATGCGGGGTTTTATCAGCCAATGCGAGATAAAGTGGCTGAGTTAATACAAACATTATTGCCTGAAGATAACAGTGTTGTATTGGATATTGGTTGTGGTGAAGGTTATTACACCAACCAGTTTTATCAAAATCTAAAATCACGTAACCCGCAAGTGTATGGTTTGGATGTTTCTAAAGTCGCGATTAAATATGCTGCTAAACGTTATTCATCAATTCATTTTTGCGTAGCTTCAAGTCAGCGCTTACCTTTTTGTGATGCCTCTTTAAACGCAGTTGTGCGCATTTATGCTCCTTGTAATAGTGATGAATTAGCAAGAGTTATTGCACACAATGGTTATATTATTACTGTTACCCCAGCACCTCGCCATCTCTATCAGTTAAAAGCACTAATTTATTCAGAAATACATCTTCATCCATTAAAAGAAGAATATTTTGATGGATTTAATAAAGTATCTGAACATCAAGTTGCTTATATGATGAATTTAAATGGCAAGCAGGCTTTTGATTTATTACAGATGACACCATTTGCATGGCGTGCAAGTGAAGAAGTAAAACAGTCATTAGCAGAAAATAAAAACTTTGAATGTGAAACCGACTTTTTAATTCGTGTTTATCAACGTCATGCTTAATCACATGAAATAAAAAATAGTTTATTTAGTTAATAAAAAAGCTTAGGTCGTAATATTTCAAACCTAAGCTTTTTAATATACTTTATTAGAGATTATTTGGCGTACATAAATAATTCTAGGTGTTCGAAGACAATATTAAAGCCGATTGCAATTAATACGATCCCACCAATAATTTCTGCTTTTTTTCCAAGTACTGGACCAATATAACGACCAATTAGCATACCCAGAGTTGCCATAATCATCGTCATCATACCAATTGTCATCGCGGTATGAACAATATTGACTTGAAGGAACGCTAAACCGACACCAATTGCCATTGCATCAAGGCTTGTTGCAATACCTGTTGCAATTAAAGACAGTGAGCCGTGGCGTTGTGGAGCATCTTCTTCACAAGGGCAATCATCACCACGTTTTAAGCTTTGGTAAATCATTCGGCTACCAAGAACAAACAATAATCCAAAAGCAACCCAATGATCCCATTGAATAATATATTGGCTAGTATATAAGCCTAGTGCCCAACCAATAACAGGGGTGCTGGCTTCAATAATACCGAATATAAATCCAGTGCGGAGTGCTTCACGAAAACGAGGTTTGTGTAATGTTGCACCTTTACAGACTGCAACAGCAAATGCGTCCATAGAAAGGGCTAGGGCGAGAATGATAGTAGCGTAGAAACTCATAATAAAGCCTCGGTTGGGGTATTTCCATATACACACAATTGACCCCCAACCAAAGAAGTACAATCATGTGTCTATGGTCTTGCCAACCGTATTACGGCATCTGCACCACGCTTGATGAAAATAAGCGAGTATGTTGATACAGATTTCTTAAAATAAGCTTTCTTATTTTAAGACAGGCTACTCCCCAATGACTTGGTGCAGAAGATAACATATTATTTTCGAAAGGCAACATATTATTTATTATATTTCAAAGATGATATTGATAATAATTATCATTATTAAATCGAGTGGTTTTAAATATATTATTAATAATCACAAAATGTTAAAAAAATGATAAATTTCAATATGATGAATAATTAACCATATAATAAACAATGGGTTTTAATTATTTTTATAATAAGAAGTCAAATTTTTATAGAAATAAATACACCTGAGAATTATAAGCTCTATTTCTTACAAAATTAAATGAATATTCAATGAGCCTATATTTAATGCGTATATTTAATGCTTATATTTAATATGGAAAAATAAGAAAGGTTTAAATTATAGAAAGGTATATTACTTAATTTTAAATGTGTATTTTATGATTATTATCTTTAGTTATCTAAGGGTTAAGTGATGATTAAAAATAAAGTAACCAAAATAAAAAAAGCCATTCAAAATGAATGGCTTTTCGTCTAAATAGTGCTAGTTAGTCACACTGTACTTTGATTGCAAGACCACCGCGTGATGTTTCACGGTATTTAGCATTCATGTCTTTACCTGTTTCATACATGGTTTCAATGACTTTATCGAGAGAAACACGAGGTTCACTGGTACGACGGATTGCCATACGTGCGGCATTAACAGCTTTAACTGAAGCAATAGCATTACGTTCAATACAAGGAACTTGAACTTGACCTGCAACTGGGTCACAAGTTAAACCAAGGTTGTGTTCCATACCGATTTCAGCAGCAATACAGACTTGCTCAGGGCTTCCACCTAATAATTCAGCAAGACCTGCAGCCGCCATTGAACAAGCTACGCCTACTTCGCCTTGGCAACCTACTTCAGCGCCTGAAATAGAAGCATTCATTTTGTAAAGAATACCAATTGCGCCAGATGCTAAGAAATAACGTAAGTAGGTTTCTGGTGTAACAGGTTCGATGCAACGATCGTAGTAAGCCAGTACCGCTGGAACGATACCACATGCACCATTTGTTGGTGCTGTGACAACGCGTCCGCCTGCTGCGTTTTCTTCGTTAACTGCCAGTGCAAACATATTGATCAGATCAACGACTTTCATTGGATCGTTTGACAGGCTGTTGCTTGATGTTAATAAGCGATTTAATGCAGCTGCACGACGAGGTACACGTAATGGACCCGGTAATACGCCTTCTGTATTTAAACCGTGTTCAATACACTCTTGCATTGTTTTATAAACATCGGCGAAATAAGCATTAATTTCTGCTTGAGTATGCAGATCTAGCTCATTTTTCATCATTAAGCTAGAAATGGATAAACCCGTTTCTTTACAGTGCTTTAATAACTCTTCTGCACTTGCATAAGGGTATGAAACTGGTTTGCTATTTAATGTTGATTTACCGAAATTTTCTTCATCAACGATAAAACCACCACCAATAGAGTAGTAGGTTTTTCTATAGACTTCTTTGTCGCCTGCAAAAGCATGGATTGTCATACCGTTTTCATGTAATGACAGGTTGTCATTGCTGAAATGCATACTTTCTGCTGGGAAATCGACCACTTTTAGGCCGTTTGCTAATGATAGCTTGCCAGTTTCTTCAACTTCACGAATAAAACCGGGAATGCTGTCAATATCGACAGTAGCTGGTGCGTTACCTGCTAACCCCATAATAATTGCGATATCAGTATGGTGACCTTTGCCTGTCAAAGACAAGGAGCCGTAAACATCAACAGCTACGCGAGTGACAGACGCAATCAATTCCTGGCTGACTAAATCATCGACAAATTCTTTACCCGCTTTCATTGGCCCTACGGTGTGAGAGCTAGATGGTCCGATGCCCACTTTAAACATGTCGAAAACGCTAATCACGTCAGACTCCTTAATAATAAGAGAGAGGGTTAAAAAGAATAAAATATAGTTATTTATAGTAAAGGGATCGTTTTTACGATTATATCGTCCCGTTAATGATGTAGTTTACAACATTTTTTTAAAATAGCTAAGTAGAGTTGTGAAGGCGGTGATAAAAAGCACAGGCTGAATATAAAATAGCGTATTAAGTGATATGCAAAGCGAGTCTATGTAAAATAGCGGCGGTTAATCCCCAGACAAGATGTCCATTATAGGGATAAAAGTAGATACGATGATTTTCACCAGCACGATGAAAATCTAATGGTTGATAATGTTGGGCATTAAGTACATGGCTTAATGGCATTTCAAAGATAGAGGCGACTTCAGCAGGATTATGTCGTAAAGGTAAGCCCGCAGGAATAACACCCACAATTGGGGTGACTAAATATCCGCTAGAACTTTGTAAAGGAGCTAACTGACCAATAACGGATACAGCATTGGGTGGAATAGCCACTTCTTCATGTGCTTCCCTTAGTGCAGTTGCAATAAGGTTGCTATCTTCAGGATCACGTTTACCGCCGGGTAAAGCGACTTGTCCTGCATGAGAGCGTAACGTTGATGCACGTTCAGTTAATAATAATGTTGGGTTAGGTTTATTGATAATCGGCAGCAAGACGGCCGCCGATTTTTGGGCATGAAGAGGCTGATTTACCTTGTCATCAGGCAATGTGAGTTGAAAACGATTGATAAAAGTATCAATGGGTGTCATCGATAGTAGACTCACTTAAAACAGTTAATATTTGCCCAAGTTTATCGAATGTTTCTTGGTACTCTTTTTCAGCAACGCTATCAGCAACAATACCACCACCAGCCCAGCAGTAAATTTTATTTTTTTCAGTCAATAAAGTGCGGATGCTGATATTGGTGTCCATTGTGCCACAAAAACTGATATAACCAATTGCACCACAGTATCCATGACGACGATGAGGTTCAAGTTCTTCAATGATTTCCATTGCTCTGATTTTCGGTGCTCCAGTGATAGAACCACCGGGGAAAGCCGCTCTTAATAAATCAGTCGCTGTTAAATGTGAAGGTAACTGCGCCGTGATCGTACTGACTAAATGATGTACCGCAGGGAAACGCTCAACAACAAATAATTCAGGTACTTTTACTGAGCCTGTTGCTGCAACTTTGCCAATATCATTACGCATTAAATCAACAATCATTAAGTTTTCAGCGCGATCTTTACGAGAGTTTGCTAATAACTGTGCTTGTTCATCATCTTCTTCTGGTAATACCTTACGAGGCAATGTTCCCTTTATTGGACGTGTTTCTATTTTATTATCAGCTAAATGAATAAAGCGTTCAGGTGAAACACTAATCACAAAATTGTTGGGTAAACACATAAAAGAAGAGAATGGCGCTTTATTAGCTTGATTTAACGTTAAGAATGCATTCCATTCACTACCAGTATAATTTGCACAAAAACGTTGAGCTAAATTAACTTGATAGCAGTCACCTGAAAGTAAGTATTGATGGATTTTAGCAATTTTCTCGTTATATTCATCACTACTAATGTTTGATTGCCAATCGGTTGTTAAGGCAAATGGGGTATCAATGGAGGTGGAGGTCTGGCTTTCTAACCACTGTAAGCGCTCATCAATATTGTGGTAGCTAATTAAAGTGGCTTTTTTTAAATGGTGATCAACAATAAGTGCCCAATCATAAATACCAATCGCCATATCTGCGAAATTAAGTTCATTTTTCGCTATTTCAGGCAAAGTTTCAAAACGACGGCCTAAGTCATAACTCCAAATACCCAAAGCGCCTCCCAAAAAAGGCAATGATTCATTATGCTCTGGGTGGAAATTGAATTGTTCTAACGCAGATTGAATAAGTGTGAAGGGATCTTTTTTAGAGCGTTTCACTGCACCATTTTTTTCTTTAATGGTTGTTGTTTGCTTACGCGTTTCCAAAGTTACAGCCGGATCGGAGACAACAATATCAAAACGGTTATGAGGATGTTCGGCAAAGCCAGAATGAAGTAAACTAGACCAAGGCAATGACGCAATAGGAGAAAATACCCGCAGTGCTAGATCAGGGGTATAAGTTAATTCACGTTGTTGTAATTGCATATCCATCTTATGACCATATAAACAAAGTGTGTTGTATTATTTGCACAATAAATTGTAATCAAAAAGATTACATTCATGTAAATACAAAATAGACGTTAATAAAGATAAGAGTAACATTATGTTTCTAGGAATGCCTACATTAACACATGAAGAGCAGCAAAAAGCAGTAGAAAAAATTCAATCTCTTATGGCTGAGGGAATGAGCAGCGGAGAGGCAATTCAGTTAGTCGCCCAAGAATTAAGAGAGAAACATACAACCCGTGAATCTGTTTCTATCGTATTTGATGATGAGAATGAATAGAACAATTTTTTAACAAATGTCACAATTGTGTTATTAACCATATGCTATGCTTATTGAAAACACATCCTGTTTTAAAGGATATTTTCGGGAGGTTATATGAAATTAAGCAAGTTTATTGGTCAAACAGGGATACTTGGAGCAGGTCTTTTACTTGCTGTTTCTTTTGGAGCATCTGCAGAAAGTATCGAAAAGGTTAATGAAGATATTGTGCGTTCCGCTCCCTTTGCGAGTTGCGTTAATTTAGATAACAATCAACTTGTTACACGAGTAAAAAATGATTATCTACAAAATCGTTTACCTCGCTGGCAAGATGATAAAAATGCATTAGGATCAAAACCTGTTGCAAGTATTAATGCCAATGAAGTTATCAAGATGGATAATAACTATCAGATGGTATTGAATGTAAGAGGTGCAAGAACAGACCTTCGTTACAATGTTCAAGTCAATTGTGATGACAATACTATTACGTATGTTTCTCCTAAATAATTGATAGGCGATAGCAAGTTTTAGTTAATCTATTGAAAGAAAAAGAGATAAACCTTGGTTTATCTCTTTTTTTATCATTATCAAAATAACGGAGAGTGTTTGACTATTTTTTTACCTGCGGTTCATAAGGTAAACGAGAATAGTGTTGGCTTCTTGCGCGATAAAATACCAGCCTTTCTTGAAAGAAGGCATGAAAAGCTTGAGGTTGTTCTCTTAAAACAGCATCTGCTACAACGGGCATGTTATAGCGTTCTTTAAAAGCGACGCCTGAAGCAGCTAAACTTATATTTAGCTTATCTTTTTCTTCTTGTGTCAATTCTGAAAGGTTATAACCCATTATTTATCCCTCTATAACGATATAAGTAAGGTAAAAGAGCATGCTTATTAATGCAAGCAAATAAAGATATTAGTCATTAATGTGTAGTAAAAATGATGTGCTTTATTTGGGTCGATTTTTAATCAAGGTCGTTAAATATAACAATAAAATCTTATTTATCTTTAATTGTTATACCACTTTGTAGGTAATTCAAATAAGGCTAATGATAAAACGAACATTTTCAACCCTTATTAAATAGATTTTAAAATGGAGAAAAAAGCAATTTACCTACGAAAAGAGTAAATAATATGAATGTTTAATTTGATTTAGATCAATGAAAAGAGTGAAGGATTTTGCATTAAAAATAGGTAAATAATGTTAATTTATTAAATGGTTGTTTTATGTGTTTTTATTTTTTATTACTTGACAAGGGGTTACGATAAGACACTGAAATATTGGGATAAAAAAATGCCCTGTTGGGGAAACAGGGCGAAAATTAATACAACACCAGGGAAAAACATAGTATAAATAAAATTAACTAAATGGTTAATAGGTAAACTTACGTGATTCTGCATTTTTTTATTAATATGAAATAAAGTGTTATTAAACTTTAATTAATGTTCAAAAAAAATAGAATTATTAATGAATAGCAACTGAATAAAAAAGAGAAGAGAAACTAATCAACAGTATTCTTAAAAATGTAAGATAACAAACGATGTTAGAATTAATGCAGTAGAGGCGTGTGATAAAATAAAAATGCAAAGTTTGTTTTTTATCTAATCTTAATATCTTATTAATATTAAAGCATTTTATTAATGCGACAATATAAAATATTTATTGTTAATTGTTGTAAAAATCTTTATTTCTGAAATGTTAATTATCAAAATGTTAAATTAGACATTAAAAAACACTTTAATTAATGACTTTAATCGTTCATTTAAATCTTATTTTAGATAAATAGAAAAGGTTATTAATTGATGTTTTTTTAATCTGTTTATTTTTTTTCTAAAATGACTGATTAACTTAATGACTAAAGTGTTTACTTTACTTTTTCGAGTTAATAAAATAAAGAAATAATTATTTATCCTAATGATATGTATGGTTTTTTTATTTTGCAATATTGTTTACTTTAGTTAACGAGATAATTAAAATAAAATAATAACATGTAAAAAAATAAACAAAAAATATACATATCACACAATATTGTGTTACATTTAGTTCGCTTTTCACACAGTAATCTTTGATATTACTTTAAGACGGATTCGATTCAGTAATTGACTCAATTACACGATATCTGCTTACTTTTTTATTTCAATAGCGATGTAAGGATAGGTTATATACGTTATTATATAAGGGGATTAATTTGACAGGGCTAATAAACTTTGCGAATAACATTTTATGGGGATATGTTCTTATCTACTTACTTCTTGGAGTAGGTATTTACTTTACTATCCGTACTGGATTTATACAAATCCGACATTTTAGTCATATGTTCTCTATTTTAAAAAATAGCCACAAGTCAGATAAATCAGGGATCTCTTCCTTTCAGGCATTATGCACCAGTTTAGCTGCGCGCGTAGGTACTGGAAACTTGACGGGAGTCGCGATTGCTTTAACAGCGGGTGGCCCTGGCGCTATTTTTTGGATGTGGGTCGTTGCTTTAATAGGTATGGCGACATCATTAATAGAAAGTACGCTCGCGCAACTTTATAAAACAAAAGATGATGATGGCAATTACCGGGGTGGTCCTGCTTATTATATGACTAAAGGACTGAAAATGCGCTGGATGGGTGTTCTCTTCGCCATTTTCTTGATTATCGCCTTCGGTTTAGTTTTTAATGCTGTTCAAGCAAATTCTATTGCTCAAGCCACAGCTTCTGCCTTTAATTTTGATCCACTCTATGTGGGGATCTTTTTAGTACTAACCAGCGGATTTATTATCTTTGGTGGCTTGCGTTGGATTGCACGAGTTGCTGAGTTAGTTGTTCCTATTATGGCAACGGCTTATTTATTATTAGCATTTTGGGTTGTTGCAGATCATATTGAGCGCTTACCTGAAGTTTTCATTTTAATTTTTAAAAGTGCTTTTGGATTACAAGAAGCTGCCGCAGGTGCAATTGCTTACGGTATTAGCCAAGCGATGACACAAGGTATTCAGCGCGGTCTATTTTCTAATGAAGCAGGTATGGGATCGGCACCTAATGCCGCGGCTTCAGCAACTCCTTATCCACCACATCCAGCATCTCAAGGCTATATTCAAATGCTAGGTGTTTTTATGGATACCTTAGTTATTTGTAGTGCTACTGCGGTGATCATTTTATCATCAGGCGTACTCGATAGTTATCCTGAAGGCATTAACGGGATTCAATTAACACAATTGGCATTGTCATCGAGTGTAGGAGGTTGGGGAAGTACCTTTATTGCGATTGCCATTTTCTTCTTCGCTTTTACCTCTATTATTGCTAATTATGCTTATGCTGAAAGTAATATGATTTTCCTTGGGCGCAATCACACAACAGGGCTGTTTCTTTTACGTTCAGCGGCTTTAGCAATGGTGATGTTTGGCGCTTTAGCGGATATGCCTCTTGTTTGGAAAATGGCCGATCTCTCAATGGGATTAATGGCAATGACTAATTTAATCGCAATCATCTTGCTTTCTGGTGTCGCCTTAAAATTAGTTAAAGATTATAACCAGCAACGACAAGCCGGTTTACTGCCTACATTTGATATTCGCCAATATCCAGAGTTGCAAGATGATATTGAAGAAGGAATTTGGGATGAGAATATTATTCCTGATGAGCCTTTAGTTCGATGTGAAAAAGTGGGCAATAACTAAAGCAATAATAAAAAAGCGTCAAAACACAAAACCCATATTCTTTAATATGGGTTTTTTTATTACAATTTAACTTTGGGAATATTAAATCAAGGATCAGAAATGAGATCTAGTCGGTATTACATAGGATTACTTATTGCAATAAGCCTCTTAACCAGTTGTGCCAAGCAACCAGAATTTATTGATAGAGGTGAATATATAGTTAAAGTTATTCCTAATAAGCAGGAAGCTAATGACTGTGTAAAATATTTAGTGATGCACTATACCGCGCTAGATGATGAACGCTCACTTAAGGTTCTTACTGGGGGACGAGTTAGCAGCCATTATTTGATCCCCACACATCCTTCATCTATTGACGGAAAACCAGTGATCACTTCATTAGTGGATGAAAGACAAATCGCATGGCATGCAGGCATTAGTCAGTGGGGAGATGCAACTAGCCTAAATAATTGCTCTATTGGCATTGAGATAGTCAATCTGGGTTACCGTGATAATGGTAAGTTTAGGTATTGGTATTCTTATACCGCAGATCAAATCGTGACTATGTCAGTCGTGATGAAAGATATTATTGAACGTTATGATATCGAACCTCAAAACGTTTTAGGTCACAGCGATATCGCACCTCAAAGAAAAGTTGATCCGGGACCTTTATTCCCTTGGGAAAGATTAGCAAATCAAGGAATAGGTGCTTGGCCTGATAAGGAATTAGTGCAAACTTATTTAGCGGGTAGAGATCCTTCAGAGCCGGTTGATGTGGCAAATTTCCAAAAGTTATTACAGCAATATGGTTATCAAACACCAACAAATGGTGTGTTAGATAATAAAGCACTAAAAGTGGTAAAAGCTTTCCAAATGCATTTTAGATCAACGAAAGCCAATGGCATCCCTGATGCTCAATCAGAAGCGATTTTAAGGGCATTGATTGAGAAATACCGAACTTAAAATTTCCTGTGATAAATAGACAAGAAAAAAGCGTCTCCAATATGAAATTTGGTAGACGCTTTTTTTATCAACTTACAATCGGCGTTACAAATTAGGTGTTATATGTTGATTATTTTGCTGTATTTCCTACTGGAAGGTTTTCTTCTTTAAGGTTTAAGCTAACAACCAGCGAAATTACGAATGCAATCACACCTGGTAATACCCAACCTAAACCATAATCAGAAAGCGGGATATAGCTAAATAATTGTAGCAAATCAGCATTTAACCACTTCAATTGTTTCAATGTATCGAAAAGGCTCATTAAGACGATAATTGCAATTGTGAAGCGATAGGTAAAGCGGGGTGCTTTTAATTTATTACGAATAAATTGCAGTAATACCAAGGTGACTGATGTTGGATAAATCATTAATAACGCAGGAATAGTCACTCGTAATAATGTATCAAGACCAAACGTTGATACGATTGTGGTCATTAAGGTAAATACCACAACCCAAAAACGATAACCTAAGCGATGATGGAATGTCGCAAAGTAGTCTGCAGCGGCACTTGTTACACCCACAAGTGTTGTCATACTGGCTAATAAAACAATACCACCCATCAGCCAAGTACCCACAGAGCCAAATAACGCATCAACATAACGTGAGAAAATTTGACCACCGTTAGTGGCATTAAGAGCAGGATCAGCAAAGACAGAAACAGAGTGGCTTGTCGCACCTAAGTAGAAAAGGCACAGATAAAGCGCGGCTAACAGTAAAACTGAAATCATGCCGGCTTTTACGGTAATAAAACCGATCTGGCGCGGTTCAGTAATGCCTTTGGTATATAAAGCACGAGCCACGATACCACCAAACGCCATAGCAGAAAGGACATCCATGGTTTGGTAGCCATCAATAAAGCCAGAGAAGAAACCATTAACAGCATAAAGACCTGTTGGCTCACCAATTGGGGAAATCGGTTTAGCCACAACAGCAATACCTACAACCACCAGCAGGACTAACAGTGCTGGAGTCATAAACTTACCAATGGCGCTGATCATGGTGCCTTGTTTTAGCATGAAGAACATACTAGTGATATTGAAAATAAGCGCAAAAATAAGGTGTGTTACCGTATTTTTCTCAATAAGCCCTAGGGGTAAGAAACCCATTTCATAAGCAGTATTGGTGACACGAGGCATTGCAAAAGTAGAGCCTACGATAAGATACAGTGCTACCCAGAAAATAACGGCAACCCATGAAGGCAAATCAACAGAAAGACGCTCACCACGCCCGCGAATTGCAACAATAACTAAGGTTAGGAAAGGGAGTAAGACACCAGTAACAAGGAAACCTAAAGATGTACTAAACCAGAGGTTTCCCGATTGAAAACCCGCCATAGGGGGGAAAATAATATTGCCAGCGCCAAGGAATAGTGCAAAAACCATCATTCCAAGAACGAGCATATCTTTTGTAGAAAGCATAACTTAAACTACCTGTCTGTGAAGAAAATATATAAATGATTTATATTTGTTATTCTACATCTAGCCTAATTAACAGCTTAATATGTTGTGAAAATGCAGTTTGAATAACGAAAAGTGAATTGATAGTAACAAATTCTGAAGGATATGTAAGAAGAAAGGCAGATTTAACGCTCATTTAACAGCAATTATAGAATAATAAAAGGCTATGTTTTTGGTCGAAAAGCAGTGTGATCCTCTGCTAAGGATCACAATTGCTATATAATTTTGTAGACATTCACGATAAAACACAAAAAAGATCGTGTTTAAATAAATTTATTGATAGCGGCTGCAACACCGTGCTCTTCATTAGAAAGTGTGACGAATTTGGCGACTTTCTTCACTTCTTCAGGGGCATTTCCCATCGCAACACCTAAACCAGCATATTTTAGCATTGCTAAATCATTACCTTGATCACCAATACACATGATTTTTTCTGGTGTAATTTTTAAATGTTCAGCCACTTTTTGAACCGCACTCCCTTTATTAACATTGGTGTTCAACACTTCAATAAAATAAGGAGCACTACGTAATATGCTATATTGCTCATAAATATTAGTAGGAAGATATTGAATGGCATTATCTAAAACAGCAGGTGCATCAACAATCATAAACTTACTAAAATACATATCCGTTTGCATTTCATTCAGTGGACGATAATAAAGCGGTGTCCAAGATAAAAAGGCTTCTTGGCAGGTGAAATGGCTAATATGACTATTGGTGGTATAAATCTTATTGTCACTAATAACGTGAAAATGGACGCCTATTTCACGAGCAAGGTTTTCAAAATAGAGGTAATCCTCGAAATTGAGCAGATCTTGAATAATAACCTCACCGTTATCTGCTTGATGGATTTGGCTACCATTATTGCTGATACAGTAACAATCAGAGGTATCAAGACCGAGTGTTTTTAAATAAGGAGAGATGCCATTAAAGGAGCGTCCTGAAGCTAATACAATCTTAACTCCCGCCTCTTTTGCTCGCTGAACTGCTTGTTTTACTTCAGGCGTAATTTCGTGTTGTTTGTTGAGCAAGGTTCCATCTAAATCAATAGCGATAAGCTTAATACTCATTAGCATCCCCATATTAAATAAAAGCAATCATGATAAAGGAAGGGCGAAGCGGTCTATCATCACATAGCTTGAGTATTATTTATGTGACATTAAAGGCTATCTGCATAATGCCACATAAATGGAAGGGTTAATCACAACAAGGTGATTGTAAATGTAAAGGCTGTTTGGTTTCTAAAACGATCTCTTGATTTTGCCGAAAATCGAAAGGCGTGATGCCATACTCTTTACGGAACATATAAGTAAAGTGAGATTGTGAACCAAAGCCGAAATCAAGGGCGATATCGAAGATAGAGCGCTCACTGGTACGTAATAAATGGATAGCGCCAGCTAATCTACGCTGACGGATATACTTTCCTAAAGAGGTGCCTGTGACTTCTTTAAAGATTTTCTGCATGTGCCAAAGAGAATATCCAGAATAAGCCGCCAACTCTTCAAGATGGATAACACGGCCTAAATGCTCCTCAATCCATTTACTTAGCGCGCAAACCAATGCGAGATGATTATCTTGTGGCATTACAGTTCCATTCTATCAATGAAGTTAAGGTAAAAATCAAAATTAACTCCCTAATCTTATACAAAAAATGGCAGACAGAGAAATCCATATTAATGGATAGCTATCTCTAATCGTTGGCAAAATGTGTAATTAAATAATATAAGGTCATTTTACATACAGTTTAGAGCGAAATAATGCAAATTATCTGAAGTCTGTCGAGGAAGCGTTTACCTTTCATAATGAAAGTTATGCTAAATTTACTCATAGAGATAATTGATTGCGGATTTTATAACAACAACTCCCTGTCTTGTTATCGTATTTAAGCGAATGCTTATAATGTGATAAGTCATACTAACAAAATGTATTTAAAGGATTTTAAATTGAACGCAAAGAAAATAATTATTAGCTTAATTATTGCATTAGCCATTACCTTTGGCCTCTATCTTGTGGCTTTAGATAATTTTTGCGATCGTGGAGAGGATTTCCAACAAGGTCTTTGTCGCTTTACCACATTATTCCCCTCTAAACATCACTAAAAGATAGCTTTTCTTATTATTTTTCGCCTAGCATAAAATGTATTTGTTATTCAAGTCAGAATAGTGTTTTAATGGTGGCTTGAAATAAACAAAATCGTAAACATTAGTTTACACGTTAAGTTGATAAAATAATAAAGAGAAGAGGATGTATGGCGAGAGAGTCGCAACAGACAGAACTTAAGCGCGGTCTGAAAAATCGACATATCCAGCTAATTGCGCTGGGTGGTGCTGTCGGCGCTGGTCTGTTTCTTGGTATAGCGCAAACAATTAATATGACAGGTCCATCAGTTATCTTAGGATATGCTATTGGTGGTTTTATTGCGTTTATGATCATGCGCCAATTAGGCGAAATGGTTGCCGAAGAGCCAGTTGCGGGTTCGTTTAGTCACTTTGCTAATAAATATTGGAGCCCATTTGCAGGCTTCTTATCTGGCTGGAACTACTGGGTGATGTTTATTCTTGTCGGCATGGCAGAATTAACCGCAGCAGGTAAATATATTAACTATTGGCTACCTGATATTCCTGTTTGGGTTTCTGTTGCTATCTTCTTTGTGGCAATCAACTTAATTAATCTGATTAACGTGAAAATGTATGGTGAAACAGAGTTCTGGTTTGCCATTATTAAAGTATTGGCGATTGTCGGGATGATTTTGTTTGGAAGCTACTTACTGGCGAGTGGGAATGGTGGCCCTCAAGCTTCTGTCAGTAATTTATGGGAGTTAGGCTTTTTCCCTCATGGTTTTACGGGCTTTATGTCTGCATTAGCCATTGTAATGTTCTCTTTTGGTGGACTTGAGCTGGTGGGGATCACCGCTGCTGAAGCTGAAAATCCAAAAGTCAGTATCCCGAAGGCGACTAACCAAGTTGTTTATCGCATTTTAATTTTCTATATCGGTTCGCTATTAGTGTTACTTTCACTTTATCCTTGGACTCAAGTTGTTAAAGGTGAAAGTCCATTCGTTCTGATTTTCCATAACTTGGATAATTTCCTAATCGCGAATATTTTAAATGCGGTGGTATTAACAGCGGCACTGTCTGTTTATAACAGTGGTGTTTATTCTAATAGTCGCATGCTTTATGGTTTGGCAAAACAGGGTAATGCACCACATGCACTTTCTCGTATTAATAAACGTGGTGTGCCAGTCGTGTCGTTACTGTTATCTGCAATTGCGACTTCATTGGGTATTTTAGTTAACTACTTATTACCTGATCAGGCATTAGAGTTATTAATGGCATTGGTTGTAACCACGTTAGTGCTTAACTGGATTATGATCTGTTTGGCGAATTTAAAATTCAGAGCCGCAAAAAACAAAGAGGGTGTAGAGCCTTTCTTTAAAGCACTTTGGTATCCATATGGTAACTATATCTGCCTTGCTTTCTTATGCATGATTTTAGTGATTATCTTATTTATGCCACAAGTGAATATTTCGGTGATTTTAATGCCATTCTGGATTGCATTCTTATGGGTTGGATTTAAGATTTCCCGTATGAAGAAAACACCTAATAGTACTCAAGCAAGCCAAGATATTTAAGTTATTACAGATTGATTGAGTCATTTTGTTGAATAAGAAAAACGCATCTAAATGATGCGTTTTTTTATGTTCTATTTTTATTGCTCACACTTATTCTGATAGACAAAAATAAGGAAACTACTGCCAACGTAACCAAGCAAATAATACGTTACCGTTGTTATAAGTGCCTGGTACATAGGTTGCTTGTAGTGAAAGATGCCCATAGCCGACAGAAACTAACGGTAAAGGAAGTGGCATAGGAATATAGTTGTATTCATGGCGCGCTGTAATACTCAGCGTAAATCCTGCCCCCATACGGAACCCGTCTTTATCTCCTGGATACCACATTTTCTCAAAACCATAGCCCATAATAGGCTGTACACGGTTATTTGAGTCCATAAATGCCATCGCATAAAGAGAGTGCCAATCACCGTCATTGTCATAACGATATTTCCCCATACCAAAGCCCCAAGGTGTTTCGTTATAGCGATCAGTTTTTTCTTTATCGTAAGTAAAACGGTTATGCCAAGTCCATACTGGTAAATAGTAATTATATTGGTCGTTATCCCAAGTTTGATTGACATTACGCTTAAATTTTCCCCAGTAGCTCTCTTCATTATTAGGTTGAGGCGCATTACTAGTGGTTTGCTGGTTTTCTGTCGTAATAATCTGATGGGTATTTGTGTTATTTTCAGAAGCGAAAGCAGACGTTGTTAATGCAAGAGATAACAACGTTGTGGCTAATACGCTAGGGTGAAAATAGGATGATGACATAATATAACTCCGAGTACGGCATAAACAGTGATTCTGGTGATGACAAATAAACATTACTAATAGTGTTATTTAATCGACAAGTATTTAAGATAAGAGGTATCTGAAACTTTACTTCTTAAATAAAATCTTAAGGGATTAGAATCGGTTAAGAAGAAAATAAATAGATTTATTGTACTTATAAACGTAATTTTGTCTGATATAAAATGCTGTTATTTTTTTATGATAATGTATTGTTTTTAATAAAAAATTAAGTTTTTATTAGATTTTAAATAAATAACTGATAAGTAAGGCCTGTAAGATATAATTTAGGCTTAGCCATTTTCAATAGAAAAAATCTATAAAATATCTATTTTTATGACTTAATTGAAATATTGATATCAATTTGAGATAAATTTAATATCAATAACATCAGCTTATCAAAAGAGGTTAATTTCCAGCAGGATAATAGAGTAACGAATAAAAAGAGTTAAATAAAAAAAAGAAAAATTCTGTGTTGGTTTATAAATCGTTTAAGTGGTGTAAGTTTTGTTTAGCGAAATGTCGGTTTTTTGTGCAGATTATCCTAAAGCAAAAACGTGCGAATAATGTTTATTCACACATTTTCAGGAAATATATTGTTTATTATTGAGATAATTTTTCTTGGCTAATGATAAGTAGCCGATGGGTATCGTGATCTTTACTCCAGTAATAATTTTCCCATTTTTCATAAAGTTCATCTAAACAGTTTAACGTAGTTAGTGAATGAATACCTTTTGTTCTATTTGAAAGAGATATAAAATATTTTTTGCTAAAAGCCCATGAAATCATTATGTCCCAAAATCGTTTATTTATCCCTAGTTGGTCTTCTAAAGTGATCATAATGTGATAATCATTTAGGATGTGATGGACTATAGGTCGTGGAAAATCATTATTTGCATCACGATGTTTAGAAAGACGGGAACGCCAAACTTTTATTTGAGTACACGTTGTTTTTCCATAAACAATATCTTGCCGAAGTCTAAGTTCAACAAGTTAGGCTGTTTCACTTTCTTTATCTGCGGTGATAAGTCTGTATTGATCTTTACGTAATGATTTAACTAAACGGTATCCGATTGGAATTTCAAAATAATTTATTGAAATATCGTTAACTCCTTCATTTAAAAAGTGAATTGTATTTTCAACATTGGCGCTATTTATTCTTAATAATTTATCAAGATTTATATTATAGTCTTTATAACTCATTGATTTTATTCTGTTATTTAATTTAATGTTCTATCATATTCACTTCTTCTGACAATTAATATATCGATTATCGTTAAAACGGATAAAAATATACAAAGCGATCCTCGCTGGTTACTAGCATCTTTATCTTGAGCGTGCGATACTCCTTATCGCCTGAATTTACAGGCTTTGGCTCGGGGCGCCTTATGGCTGAGATGAACCCGTATAACCTGATCTGGATAATGCCAGCGTAGGGAAGTCAAGGTAACTCTGCTGATTAACAGAGCCCGACTTTTCTGTAACTGGTGAAAGGAGGAGTTAATCAGTGAGATTCAATGCATTGTCTATCGCAGGCACCGATCCTAGTGGTGGTGCAGGTATTCAGGCTGATCTGAAAACATTTTCCGCACTGGGTGTTTATGGCACGACAGTAATGACAGCACTTGTTGCTCAAAATACCTGTGGTGTCCGTCGTGTCTATGATTTATCCCCCGATTTTGTTGCTGCTCAATTAGATGCTGTTTTATCTGATGTTCGCATTGATAGTGCCAAAATTGGTATGCTCTCTAATGCCGCGATTATTGATGTGGTTTGTAATAAACTTCAGCAATATGCGATTCCTTTTGTTGTACTTGATACTGTGATGATTGCAAAAAGTGGTGATCCGCTATTGCAGCCTGATGCAGTTAATAAAATGGTTAATCAGCTTTTGCCTTTGGTTGATTTGATCACGCCTAATTTACCTGAAGCAGCAGCACTGCTAGGTTGTGAAGTCGCTAAAGATGAAATAACGATGAAACAACAAGGTTATGCATTACTAAAACAAGGATGCAAAGCGGTGTTGATGAAAGGGGGACATTTAACTGAAAATGAAAGCCCTGATTGGTTATTTACTCAAGATGGCGAGTGGCGATTTACTTCAAAACGCGTTAATACAAAAAATACCCACGGTACAGGATGTACTCTTTCAGCCGCTTTAGCGGCTATTCGTCCTCAAGTTTCTGATTGGCAAACTTGTGTTGAACAAGCAAAAGCCTATTTACAGCAAGCATTAGAACATGCCGATAGTTTAGAAGTTGGACAAGGCTTCGGCCCTGTACATCATTTTCATCGCTGGTGGTAATGTGGCTTACAACAACACTTATCTTAAATAGAGTCTTTATGGCTCTATTTTCATTTTTATGATCAAACTCTCTAGATAATTAACACTGTCCTCAATATAAACAGCCTGTATATTGAGGAACTAAGGTAAGATATAATTTATTTTCATTAAGGGATGATATGAATACTGCTTTTCAAAAACCACGCTGGTTACGTGATTTACTTCGCTTTATTCCATTGAAAAGCCAGTTTGTGTTATTTGGTAATGTACGCGACTTACAAGCCAGTGAAATTGCGCCCAATATAATAACACCACTGCCTTTTAACCAGACACTTTATAACAGTTTGTATGAAGTGGGTTACGTTCATATCATCACTTACACGCCGTTAACGGGTTTTCAATGGGTAGCTAATCCTACGCAATCTTTACAAGATGGCGCAATGTTAATGCAACAATTAGGATTAACTGTCACGGGCGATCGCGCATCAGGTAATATCGACAGCTTAAATAGCGTATTAGAAAAATGGCAAACAATAACGGGTCAGCCGATTGCGTTATGTATCGATTTCGCCTCTTGCTTGCTTTCTCATCGTGATAATCTTACGCCTGCCGAACATAGCTTATTTACACGAGCATTAGTGACTTCTCATCAAGCTAAAGCAAGACCCGCCGGCGAACATAATCAACCTTTCTTTAATAGCGTTTTTTGGGTAGTGGAAAAAGAGACTGATTTACCGGATTGGTTTACCGTTAATAATCCTCGAATTCGCGCCATTCCTGTTGCAAAACCCGATAGCCAGATCCGCAGAGCGCTAGCACCTAATTTATTGGTGTCATTGGCAGGATTTTCATCGCTTATTGAGAGTGAAAAAGAGTCACTTCTTAATGATTTTATTGATGAAACAGAGGGGCTATTACTGCTGGATTTAGTCGCGATAGTGCAATTAGCGCGTATCGAAGAAGTGGAAATAACGCGAATTAGTGATGCGGTAAGACGTTACAAAGTCGGTATTACGGAAGATCCTTGGCAAAAAATCGATAAACAAAAAATTCGTAACGCACCACAAGTAATACAACGTCGTGTTAAAGGGCAACAACATGCGGTCACGCATTTGTTAGATATTATTAAGCGTGCAATGACGGGTGTCGGTAGCAATAAAGGCGGAAGACCTCGGGGCGTGCTATTTTTAGCCGGACCAACGGGGGTGGGTAAAACGGAGTTAGCGAAAACGGTGACACAATTGCTGTTTGGTGATGAAAGTGCTTATATTCGTTTTGATATGTCTGAATTTAGTGCCGAACATGCAGATCAACGTTTAATTGGTGCGCCTCCAGGTTATGTCGGTTATGACTCTGGTGGTGAATTAACCAATGCTATTCGTGAAAAACCTTTTAGTGTTGTGTTATTTGATGAAATAGAAAAAGCACATCCTCATTTAATGGATAAATTCCTACAAATTATTGATGATGGGGTATTAACTTCTGGGCGTGGTGATCGCGTCTATTTTTCTGAAGCTTTAATTATATTCACCTCAAACCTTGGAATTTATCGCGTTGATAATAATGGTGAAAGAGTGGCGAATGTCCTGCCTCATGAACCGTTTGAAAATGTCAGCCGTAAAGTAAAAAGTGAAATAGAGCGTCATTTTAAATTAGTTTTAAATCGACCTGAATTATTAAACCGTATTGGTGAAAATATTATTGTTTTTGATTTTATTCGAGAAGATGTTGCAGAGCAGATATTTGAACAAATGGTCGCAAATATCTTATCTAGCCTTGATAAACAATCACTCACATTGTCGATATCAGAGGCGGCTAAATCAACGTTAAAATCCTACTGTTTATCTGATTTATCAAATGGTGGTCGTGGTATTCGTAACCAATTAGAGGTTTATTTAATTAACCCGCTATCAAGAGCTATTTTTGACAGTGATTTAGCAGTCGGAAAAGCCTATCAAATTGCGGATATTCAAATAGGTGAAATGACCAATATTATTTTGGTGCCACAGGCAAATTAATGCAGATCAGTTTATCTCGAATTCACTTTCCAGTGACAACATTAGGGCCAGGAAAACGAATTGGTATCTGGTTTCAAGGATGCTCTTTACGCTGTAAAGGCTGTTTATCACCAGATACATGGGAAAGCAAAGCCGAAAGCTCCTCAGTTGATGCACTTATTCAACAAATTCAACCTTGGTTTGCATTTGCTGATGGTATTACGATTTCGGGTGGTGAACCTTTTGAACAGCCAGAGGCGCTTTATGCGTTATTAATCGCGCTACGTCAGCAATTCACAGGGGATATTTTTATTTACAGTGGTTATCACTGGGATGAGATAGAACCTCAAGTCACTAAAATGTCAGGCTTAATTGATGCGTTGATGAGTGGTCGATATCAAGTGGAAACTACGCAAAGTTTGATGTTACGAGGCAGTGATAATCAGCAACTTCATTGCTTAACGGCGATGGGGAGTGCGCGTTTTAGTGCTTTTGATAGAAGCGTAACCGAAGAAGATAAAGTGCTTGATCTCTCAATGGATAGCCAAGGACTTATTTACCTTACAGGTATTCCTCAAAAGGGTGATATGGCTCGTTTGCGTGAAGTATTAGCACAACAAGATATTCAATTAAAACAGATAAAAAGATAAGAGAGATAGAATAAAGGATGACCATGATACGTTTTTGTCCTCACTGCCAAACTGAGCGTCAGTTAACCGAAATTTTCTGTGCAGGACAAGTGAATGATAAGCTTTGTGGATGGGATCTAACGATTGAACCTATTCATGAGTCAGGGTGGCGTCCATCTCCTCCAATATCTTCTTCCATTGATACACCTGCGATAATTCCCGATCTTAATCACGATCAGCCTAGAAAGTGTATTAACGGACACTTGATGGGAGAAGATGATTTTATCTGTTTTGAATGTGGTGCTGATCCGGCTGATGAGATTGAAAATAACGACGTTAGCGATAATGAAACGTTTAGATTGATTGGTGATTGGCGTCTTGAACAACGTATCAATTCTATTAATAGTGAAAGAGAACGCTATAACGTAAGCAATATCAAAACAGATCAAGAAGGTGTGTTAACACTCTATCTTAAAGGTGAAGAGCCTGATCCTGCTATTTATCAAGTCTTAAATCTAATCTCTACTGACCATATTCCTGTATTTTACGAAACGGGGCGATGGGAGAATCGCGCTTGGCACGTTACTGAGCGATTAAACGGTGGTTCACTAAGCCAATTTATTGAACGCGGTGACTTTTGGCAACCAGATGAAATTAATGTATTAGTCTCCGAATTAGGTACGGCGATTGCGGCATTAACTGAACATGGTGTGCGTCATCGTGCTTTAAAGCCCTCAAACTTGATGATCCGCGCTCGTGATCCCCTTGATATTGTGGTGATCGAATATGGTTCGGCATGTTTATCTGAGTTCGATCTCGATATTGTCTCTCCGCTTGAAATTTCACGTTATAGTGCGCCAGAAATATTAGCGGGGGGTGTTTCGGCGGCATCAGACTGGTGGAGTTTGGGGATCATTTTACTTGAGCAATTAACGCAAGGAGCCTGTTTTAAACATATCCATGATAATGCGTTTTTAATTCAAGTCATGACTAATGGTGTTGAATTACCGGATGATTTAGAACCCAATATTCAATTACTTTTACGCGGTTTGCTTTGCCGTGATCGTTTTCAACGCTGGCAATGGAACGAGGTTAATGCGTGGTTACAAGGCTTAGCGGTACAAGCGCCCGATATTAATTACAACAATGGAAGCCAGCAATATTATCAATTTCAATTTGCAGATCATCAATTCAATCAACCTGATGCGTTTGCGATGGTGGCTGCACAAGCACAATATTGGGATCAAGCAACGCAATTACTTCTTCATGGTGAAATCACAACTTGGTTAAGCCAATTTGATAATAGCGGAAAGCAAGTCGCCCAATTGCAGTCATTAGTTGAAAAACAAGAGATTGAACCAAGTTTACGTTTTACTCTCGCGTTACGAATTTTAAATCCGAATATGCCATTGATTTACCGTGGCGAGATCATTACACCTTCATGGCTTTTAGAGCATCCTTCATTAGGTTATCAATTAATTTGTCAGCCTCTTGCCACGGAATTGCAATCTATTGATGAAACACATTGGCTTGTTCAGCTTTATTATCGTCAATGCACTGTTCGAGAAAGAGCACAACAACAACGTATTCCATTAAATGAAGAAAGCTTACAGCTTTATTTGTTAATCACCTCTTTAAGCCAATTAGTGGCTCGTTGGGAGATTATTCGTGCAGAATTTCCTGATGCTTATAATGAAAATCTACGAGCATTAATTGATCGTAAAAACATGCATGAAAATGACTATATTTTGTTATTAAGTGCAGAGATTGGGCAATATATCACATTAGATTTGCTGGTGAATAATGCAGCTAAATTAGCCAGTAATCTTGCTATTAATACGTTTGATAAACAACAAGCCAAAACATTATTAGCCACACCTCGATATCAACTTATTGAACAACTGAGTGAAAGAATAGGGGATTTTAAGCGTGTTAATATCGATATTATTGATAGATGGGCTGATGATTTCCTTTTAACTCGTAGATTGCCTCTTGAGCATATTATTGTGATGCTCTGTATTCCCATTGAACAATGGCAAATACCTGAATCACAAAAATATATTTTAGAAGTATTGCATTTTTTTGCTAAGAAACTAGTTTCTACAAGTCAACGCGGTAATTTAGTCAGAATGCGTTTAACACCAAATGCGGGGCGTGTTGATTTAATTGAATGCTGTTCTGATAATGAAAAAGCGACAAACTTACTTGAGCATTTAATTAACCGCAAGAAAAGGCTGTTTTCATTAGAGGGTGAAGTATTACGTCAGCGTGAAAAATTAAATAATCGCTTGTGGCTCTTACAACAGAATACTCAGTCTTACCAACGAGATACGGGTATCAACGGCATGTATTTAGGCTTTCCTTTTTTAGTACTAAATACGCAACCTAATAAAATAAAACCGCGCATTGCACCGCTTTTCTTGTGGCCTGTTTCAATGAATATTTTGGGTGGCACTCTAGGTGCTGTGCAAATTGGGTTTGATACAGAGCGTGCCTCAGTGCGTTTAAATCCTGCTCTGGCGAATTTTGTCGGTATTCCTGCGGTTAATGAATGGCAAAAGGTGCTCGATAGCTTAATGTCACAAACAGGCTTGAGTGTTAGTGAAATGATGAGCACACTTTCGTCGTTATTAACCACAACTGAACATTCACTAAGCTCGTTGCCTTCATTAACTAAAGAAATACCAGAAAACAGTGCTTATATTCATTGTTCAGCAGTGTTATTTCATACCTCTTTTATTGGGCAGATGATAAGTGCTGATTTACAACAAATTGCCAATTTACCTATCAACGGCACGGCTCTTGCCACTATGTTGCAAGTCAATACACAGGCAAAAACGTTAGAAACACAAGATCCATTGGCTGATAACTATTTGCTGTCGCTGGCAGATCCTTCTCAAAATACCATTATTCAAGCGGCAAGAAAGAAAACGGGGTTATTAATAGAAGGGCCTCCGGGAACAGGTAAAAGCCAAACTATTGTTAACTTAATTGCTGATGCAATAGGACGGCAAAAAACAGCACTGGTGCTTTGCCAAAAGCCTGCTGCGCTGGATGTAGTGTATAAACGATTAGTTGCAAATGGATTGCAAGATAGGGTGCTGATTATTCATCAAAACCCTAAAGGGCGAGAGATTATTTCAGCAATTAGAGAACAACTACAATTAGAGCGTAAACGGCAGTTGATTGCAGATGTTAAGCAAGATACCCCTTTTAATCGTGATAGAACGCTTAACTTAATTCAATTTTATGAAACAACATTAGATGCCTACTATAAAGCGTTATATCTAACGGATAAACAATATGATTATTCATATCGAGAAGTGTTATCTGGATTACTCGAATTAGAGTCACAACAAAAGCTAACAATAAGTTCGGATAAATTAACCTCACTGCTTTCTCAATATAATAAAACAACTTTTGTTCAGCTTATCGATAACTTAACGTTATATGGTTTAGATTGGTATGCGATTAATTATGAAAACACACCATTAAATGGTGTTGTATTGTTCTCACCTGAAAGTACGCTATATCGCCAATTTAATGAAAATATCACGCTATTTATCGAAGCAGAAAAACAACGTGATGCAGTATACAACTTGCCTTATCAACAAATTACAATCGATAAATTAACGACTCACGAAACAACACTAGAGCAGTGTAAACAGCAGTTAAAAAATCGTAATACTCAACAATGGGAAAATTTATCTCATTGGTTAACTCTGTTTTTAAATGAACAAGGTAAGCAAGGTAAAGGTGAGCAGTTAATTGCTCAATTGGCGCAATTAGAGACACGTTTACAGCAAATTGATAGTGAAGGTTGCGATCCTTTAATTTTCCGCTTACTCGCTTCGTTAGATAATGCCATGTTAGCAACGTTATCAAGAGCAGCTACTGACAAGATCAAACCTTCATTCTTACGCTTCTTAAATCCTTATTATTATAGTCGAAACAGCAAGTTAAAAGACTTTATGGCGCAAAGTGGTATAGAAGATAAAGCCGAACACTATATTACGCTACATAAAACCATCACCACAGAACAACAATGGCGTTTGTTGCACCAAGAGTTGCAACCTATTTATCAACAATTAGGGCTAGAACAGCACCTCAATCAACAAAATACGCAGTGGCAGAACACAATAAATAATGTTCTCATTGAGCTTAAAGCCTGTTGCGATGATATTGCGATATTAGCGTTATATCCTCAACCTGAACATTTTGTTGAGTCCATTCAATCAGCGAAAAAACAGGGCTTTGAACAGCAATGTTTAGAAATTGAGAACGCCATTGTTCGCGCTAAAGCACAGCAAACTAGCCTCGCTAAATTAGCTGGCTTACAAGCAACTCTCACCGAACTCTGTTATCAGCAATTTTATGATGCAATTAATCAAGGCGAGTTGCTGACAACCAGATTACAGCAACTAGCTCAAAGCTTACCTTTTTTAAGTCAATTTCAGCTATTTCGAGAAAGAACAACGCATTTTACGCACAATGATTGGCAAGTTTTAGCATTATCACGCCAATTGCTTGATGAAAATGAAAGTTCATTTTCTAATCCTGTCGAGCTTTTAAAAGCAACATTGAGTGATTTATTTTATGTTGCTGTTAAAACTGAAATTGAAATAAAAAACGCAGTATTAAAGACGCATACTGCTCAACAATTGCAGGAATATATCGAGCAATTGACAGAAAAATATCAGCGGTTACAACAAGTTAATCGTGAGCTATTAACTGAAAATATCGAATTATCAAAAATTGAAAATGCGCGTCATTGGGAGAGAATAACACGCTTAACTGGGCCTAGAGCATTACGGTTACGTGAGTTTATTGATGAAGCGACTCAAATGGGATTGTTAAGATTACGCCCTATTTGGTTGATGACGCCAGATGTGGCAAGCCAAATATTGCCTTTAAAAGCAGGACTTTTTGATAGCGTTATTTATGATGAAGCCTCGCAAATGCCTATTGAATTTGCATTACCGACGTTATATCGCGGCAAACAAGCCATTGTGAGTGGTGATGAGAAACAGATGCCGCCTTCATCTTTCTTCAGCGGTAAATTTAACGAAAATGAAGACGACGAAGATAACGATAACGAGGAAGATGAACAACAAGAGAAAAGCAGTGAGCAATGGGACTCAAGCCAAATTTGCCATTGCCCTGACTTGCTTCATTTGGCACGAACCGTATTGCCTATTCATACCTTAGATATTCACTATCGCTCGGTATTTAGAGAATTAATTAATTTCTCAAATTATGCCTTTTACGAAAATCGGCTGAATATTCCGGCTCAACACTCAGCGAAAACCATTAGTACGGTAAAACCACTGCATTTTATGGCGATTAATGGCACTTATATTAATCAAACCAATGAGAAAGAGGCATTGGCAATCGTTGAGCATTTAGCAGCATTATGGCAGGCGCCTTTTGATAAACGTCCTTCTGTAGGTGTGGTGACATTTAATCAGAAACAAGCTCAATTAATTAACCAACATATTCGTGATCGCAATGACTATGACGTGGATTTTTTAAAGGCTTATACCGAAGAATGCGCGCGCTTAGATAACGATGAAGATATGTCGTTTTTTGTGAAAAACGTTGAAAATGTGCAGGGTGACGAGCGAGATGTTATTTTGTTTTCGACGACATTTGGTCGTAATGCCCAAGGCACTTTTAGACGTAATTTTGGTGTATTAGGGCAAACTGGAGGAGAGCGTCGTTTAAATGTCGCGATCACCAGAGCGAAAAAGCAAGTGGTGATCATGTCATCAATGCCGATTGATGAAATCTCTGACTTATTAAGTACTAATAAACACCCTGAGATCCCACGTGATTACTTACAAGGCTATTTAACTTACGCAAGCCATTGCCATCAGATTAATAAACAAGAGGAAAATAAACGTTTATTAGCCCGTTTATGCCGAACTCAAGCCAGTGTAGCAACACAAGATCAGGTAAACGATCAGTTTGTTATTGATGTGAAACGCTTTATTGAGTCTCAGGGATATCATATTGCACCATCACAACAAGTTGGTATTTTCTCTTTTGACTGTTTAATCGAAGATGAGCAGCAAGGCAAATTACTGATGGGAATTGAGTGCGATATGCCACAACATGAGTGGTTATCTCAGGCTTGTGCTCGTGAGTTATGGAGAAAAGATATTTTGCGTAAAGTGGTGCCTTATCATTATCGCGTTTCGTTGACACAATGGTTTTATCATCGCCAAGAAGCACAACAACAACTTCTTGAAGCCTTACAATATGCCTCTTTACTGAATGAAAAAGTGAGTGAATGATGAGTTCATCAGTACATTATGTCTCTGTAAAAGAAACCAATGTTATCCGTTATCATCGACAATTAGCGAATAGCAAAAAACAATTTAAGCAATGGAAGGCATTAGTTGAACAACTCACCTATCAAGATGAACGTGTGAGCCAAATTGAATTTGCTTTTAATGCATTGATTAAAGATAACTCGCAATTGGATGCATTAGATGCCTATTCAGTGAGTCGATTAACAGAAAAATTAAGCCAGTTTATTGCACCGTTACGACAGGATATGAAAAATCTACGCGAACAAGTGATTGAAGAAAAAGCGCTTGCACGTCATATCCAACAGGGCAAACAAAAATCATCGGTACTGTTAAAACAATTAAAATCACAATTAGCTTCTGATAGTGTTTTGAAGGCTGAAATTGAACTCAGCGAAAACATGAGTGCGGAAGAAATTAGCTTATTGCTATTTCGTGTAACGGGTGAAATTGAGGCGCAAAAAGCACAACTTAGCCCCGCTCAAACTGAATTATTGACGCAATTAAAAGCACAATCCACATACACCCAACAGTTATGGCAAAGTGGTGAGCCTCAAAGCCCATTTGCACAGCAATGCCACCAAATTGAATTGATGATTGAAAAGTTACGGCTAGTGGGGAATGAAGTAGAAACTAATCATCATGCAAATCAGCTTATTGAAATGCAAAAGCTTTCTGATAGCAAGAAACAGCGTTTACTGGCAGATTCACTGATAATGAATATGGCTGAAAGCTTGCGTAATAGCATAAGACGCATTGAGTTAATGGAAGAATTAGCACGTCTATGTGCAGAGCTTGAAAGCTTTGATGATAAAGAGATGCTGACACTGAGTCGTGATACAGAAGCAGTTGCCTCATTAGCAACAGCCGAACAACTTGATGTGATGATCGCCAAGCTAAAACAGGCGATTGAAACTCACGAGCAACAATTTTCGATGAGGCAGCAATGCGCAGCCGTATTAGCTGGCTTAAGTGAGTTAGGCTATGTGGTGCATAAAAATGCAGTAAATTCGTGGCTTGATAATGGGCAAGTTGTTGTGCCTCATGCCACTATTCCTGATTATGGCTTAGAACTAGGCGGAAAACAGGCGCGTTTTCAAGCAAGAACAGTGGCGTTAACACATCAACGTGATACGACACGTGATAAAGATGTTGATGCCATTTGGTGTAGTCAACATCAGCAATTACAAGCGATTTTAGCGAAGTCTCACGCGGAGTTATTAGTTGAGCGAGCATTGCCCGCTGGGCAAAATGCAATGAAAGTGATCGAGCGTGAAGATACTGCCCATCAACATGCAGTAACACAAGTGCACAAACCAAAAACGTTTAACCGCTAAGCAATAAACAATAAAAGCCACTCAGTTCAAGTTGAGTGGCTTTCACGTTTAAATCGACCAGTTAAGCAATCAATTAAGCAATAGTGACAGATTTATTTAGATAAACATCTTGTACTGCATTAATTAGGGCAACGCCGTCTTTCATTGATTTCTTGAACGCTTTACGTCCTAAGATCAGACCCATACCACCAGCACGTTTATTAATAACCGCGGTACGAACAGCATCTTCAAGATCATTATTACCAGAAGCACCACCAGAGTTAATTAATCCCGCACGACCCATATAGCAGTTTGCTAATTGGTAACGAACTAAATCAATTGGGTTTTCAGTGGTGAGTTTTGTGTAAACACGCTCATCAGTATGACCAAAACCAATCGCTTTAAAACCACCGTTATTTTCAGCCATTTTTTGTTTAACGATATCAGCACCAATTGTTGCGGCTAAATGGTTTGCCTGACCAGTTAAATCTGCACTTGCATGGTAATCAACGCCATCTTTCTTAAAGGCTGGGTTACGTAAATAAGCCCATAATACTGTGACCATACCTAATTCATGAGCACGCTCAAATGCCATTGAGATCTCTTCAATTTGGCGACGGCTTTCTTGTGAACCAAAGTAAATGGTCGCACCCACTGCAACAGCACCCATTTCAAAAGCTTGTTCTACACTGGCATACAGTGTTTGGTCATATTGCGCTGGGTAGCTTAGGGTTTCGTTGTGGTTTAGTTTCACAAGGAAAGGGATTTTGTGTGCATAGCGACGAGAAACAGAAGCAAGAACACCATAAGTAGAGGCAACACAGTTACAACCTGCTTCAATCGCTAACTCAACAATATTTTTCGGATCAAAATAGAGTGGGTTTGCTGCAAAAGAGGCTGCGGCAGAGTGCTCAACACCTTGGTCAACAGGTAGAATAGACAGATAACCCGTTCCCGCTAAACGCCCGTGATTAAACAGGGTTTGCATTGAACGTAATACGCTATTAGGGCGATTGTTATCAATCATAACACGATCAACAAAGTCAGAACCTGGCAGGTAGAGATTTTCGCTCGGGATGGTTTGGCAACGATGTTCTAATAATGATTTTGCATCAGCACCTAACAAACTTACTATATCAGTCATTACATACTCCAGTTCATGATGAGATGAGAGTGATTGTCATTTATCTACATTAAGATAACAAGTCACATTGAGGCGGTAACCGGCAGTGGATCGCTTCAGGTAACACAATAAATTCAAATTTATTCCCTAAAAGGGGTTCTCCATCTAAATTAAACACCATTTCATGAGAAGCACTAATGTTTACCCAGCGACTTTCTCGCTCGATTATCTTGTCATTCTTTTTGCTATCAAACATGCTACTTAAAATTGAAGGGAGAAGTTCATGAGCTTCAACGATGGTGAGATTAAGTTTATTGTCATTAATTAAGGCTTCAGAACACAATTTCTGTCCGCCACCCGCTTGACGGCCATTACCGATAGCCAAAATAAGAGACTCACCTTCCCAGTGAAAATTTTCCGCTTCAATTGTGCAATGATCCGCTTTTAAAGAATCGATACTTAAAAGACCATTAATAAAATAAGCAGCGCCACCTAATGCAGACTTTAATGCTTCAGGCGTTTCTGTTGTGATTTTGGTTCCAAAACCCCCTGATGCCATATTGATAAAATAGTGAGTCTTATTCACCGCGATTACATCAATAGGTATTGCTCGGCCTTTAACGGCTAAGTTAAGTGCATTTTCCATATCACGAGGAATTTGTGCGCTGGTGGCAAAATCATTTGCTGTACCTAAGGGAATAATGCCAAGTGTCGGTAAAGATGAGGGTGAGAGGTTAATTAATTCAGAAACAACACTATTAATCGTTCCGTCGCCGCCTGCGGCAATCACCGTTTCGGCTTGCATATCGATAGCTTCTTGTACAAAACGTTGTATATCACTGGATTCCCAAGTCACTCTTACTTGGAGATCAAAACCTTCGTTACGTAATTGGTAAACCGCTTTTCTCAATGCACTGTTGTTAGCGCTTTTTCCATTAATGATTAGCAAACTAATTTTACTCATTGATGAGTCCCTTTAATTGAATCACTCTTTTAAAGGTAATGGATATCGAGAAAATTACTATTTTTTTTACAAATGATAACGAAAAAGGGAGTGGGCTTTATGTGAGAGAGAGTTACTAAGAAGGGTATAAAAAGAAAAGGCAAATCCAAGGGAGATTGGATTTGCCAAGGAGGTGGTTCCTAGTCTTACTGTATTCATTCTAGTTCTTTATTTTTCGGAACTGATGATACGGTAAACAAATCATTATTGATGTGATCTGTATTTGAAATTGACCACTTTAAATCAGATTATGACGCTTTACTTCACTTCTACCGCATCAATTTTATGCGGTTGGCGTGTTGTTGTACCTTGTAGGTTGCGGATCAGCAGTGCAAAATCTAAATCAACATCTTCAGGAACAGATAAATAAACCATGTGACCATTGCCTGGTGCAACATCGGTTGGCTGTTGTTTTTTGTTAAACAGCTCTTCTAACGTAAATTGAATATTTCCAGTTGGTGTCATTAATTCTAGGCTATCACCTAAAACAAATTTATTTTTAACATCAACTTCGGCTAAACCGTTTACACGTTTACCTGTAAATTCACCGACAAATTGTTGAGTGTCAGAGACAGAATAACCATATTCATAAGTTTGATATGCATCATGAGTATGACGACGTAAGAAACCTTCTGTATAACCGCGGTGTGCTAAGCCTTCTAATGTCGTTAGCAGTGTTGGATCGAAGGGTTTGCCTGCAACTGCATCATCAATAGCACGACGATACATTTGAGCTGTACGGGCACAGTAATAGAAGGATTTAGTACGACCTTCAATTTTCAGCGAATGCACACCCATTTGAGTTAATTGCTCAACGTGTTCAATCGCACGTAAGTCTTTAGAGTTCATGATATAAGTACCGTGTTCATCTTCGAACGCAGTCATATATTCACCAGGACGTTTTGCTTCTTCAATTAAGTAGACTTTGTCTGTTGGCGCGCCAACACCTAAAGTAGGCTCAACGTTTTTAACTGGGATTGGTGTGTATTTTTCAACGATATTACCTACATCGTCTTCTTTACCTTCTTCGACTTTATATTCCCAACGGCAAGCATTAGTGCAAGTACCTTGGTTTGGGTCACGCTTATTAATATAGCCAGATAACAGGCAACGACCTGAGTAAGCCATACATAATGCACCGTGAACGAAAACTTCTAATTCCATATCAGGAACTTGTTTACGAATTTCAGCAATTTCATCAATAGAGAGTTCACGAGACAGGATCACACGAGTTAATCCCATTTGACGCCAGAATTTTACGGTTGCCCAGTTAACGGCATTGGCTTGCACTGAAAGGTGGATATCCATTTCAGGGAAGGCTTCACGCACCATCATGATCAAACCCGGATCAGACATAATCAGCGCATCAGGGCCCATATCAATGACGGGTTTTAAGTCACGGATAAAGGTTTTTAATTTAGCATTATGCGGTGCGATATTAACCACAACATAGAAGCGCTTACCTAATTCGTGGGCTTCTTGAATACCTTTAGCAAGGTTTTCGTGGTTAAACTCATTATTACGCACACGTAAGCTATAACGTGGCTGACCTGCATAAACGGCGTCTGCGCCATAAGCAAATGCATAGCGCATATTTTTTAATGAGCCAGCAGGAGAGAGCAATTCGGGTGTAAACATGGTTAAATTTCCTGGTTCTGATTTCAAGTCAGTCCCCCACACATTGGGTAGGGGTATATCATAAAGGGGTGGATTCTAGCGCTTAAGTGTAGCGAGGTTCAATGTATTCCTGAAAAAATATCATCGAAAACGGTAAGCTTGGGTTTCCCAACGATAACCTTGACCATAAATTGAGCGAATAAATTCAATTTGATCGTTAAGTTGCTCAAGTTTACGTCGTAAGTTTTTAATATGACTATCAATGGTTCTATCCGTCACAATGCGGTAGTCATCATAAAGGTGATCCATTAGCTGATCGCGAGTTAATATTTTGCCGGGTTGCGTGGCTAAGGCTTTTAGTAAACGAAATTCCGCAGTCGTTAAGTCGAGAATTTTATTGTTGTATTGGATTTGATAAGCCTGTTCATCAATAAGGACTAATTTATCGCTTTGAACAATATCTTGTGGTCGATAAAAACGACGCAATAAGGTTTTGACTCTAGCTACCACTTCTCTTGGGCTGTAGGGTTTGCAAATATAATCATCAGCACCAATTTCAAGCCCAAGTAATCTATCAACTTCTTCTGTTTTAGCCGTCACCATAATGATGGGAATATCTGAAAACTGACGTAATTCTTTACAGACTGTAATGCCATCTTTAATTGGCAACATGAGATCTAACAAGATTAAATCGTAATGTTGCTGTTTTACACAATGGCTTACTTCGGCGCCATCGGCTAACCAATGAGTTTGATAACCCGATGCTTGAAGGTAATCAATAAGCAATTGGGCAAGTTTAGGTTCGTCTTCAACAATCAGGATTGAATAGGGCGATTCAGATACTGTCATTTATTGGCTCAATGGTTATAGGCTTAAAGATCATCAGAATATGCGGGTAATTCTATAAGGATTTTCATGCCACCTAAAGAGGAAGGCATAGCACTTATTTTACCATTATGAGCTTCAACGATATTTTCGCAAATCGCAAGACCTAAACCTGAACCCCCACTTGCACGATTTCGTGAGTTTTCTGCACGATAAAAACGTTGGAAAACAACTTTGTACTGAGCACTATCAAGCCCCGGAGCACTATCTTCTAATGTAATAAGCACATGGTTTTGCCCTTTATGGGTGCTGATATGTAATTGACCACCTGAATAAGTATAGCGCACGCTATTCTCTAGCAGATTATGGAAAAGCTGGATCAACCTATCAGGATCGGCTTGTACAATGAGTGGCGATAAATCATCTAACTCGGTGAGTAGCGTAATATCTTTAGTTTGATATGTGTGGCGATAAGAAGCCACAGCCAACAAAATCACCTCATTAATATCAATAAAATCTTTACGATAAGTTAAAGAGCCTCTATCTGATAATGAAAGCTGGTGGAGATCATTAACCAGTTTTGTCAGATTTGTGACTTCAAATAAAAGAGAGTTCAGCGTTTCTGTTGTAGGTTTTCTGACGCCATCTTGTAGCGCTTCAAGTTCACCTTTTAAAATAGCAAGAGGGGTTCGCAATTCATGTGAGATATCAGCCATATAATCACGACGAATTTGCTCATTTTTTTCTAGTGTGCTGGCAAGTTGATTAAAGTCGATAGCGAGTTGACTGATTTCATCTTTACTTGTAGGCGTTACTCGCACAGAAAAGTCACCGGCTGCTAATTTATGTGTCGCCTCAACGAGGCGTTTAACAGGGCGTATCATATTGCGAGAAAGAATAAGCGTGATAAATAAAGCAAAAAGAACCGTTAAACCTGCAATTATCCAGCTGGTAAGTAGTTGTTGTTTATCAAAACTAATATCAGCTTCACTACTGATTTTATCTGCCGCACTGACAATCACCCAACCCACAATTTCATCGTGAAAAGTAATGGGTTTTTTAAATGTCTCTGCGGGGAATTGATTGTCATGTCCAAATAGGCGCTTCATATCTTTATCAACGATCCAAAACTGTGTCCGCCAACCTCTGGGAGGAGGGCCTTCGCTACTTTGGCTTATTTGGTCAATACTTCGTAATATTTGATAAAGAGAACGATCATCCCTATTGAGGAAACGCCAATCTCCTGTTAAAGCATATTGTTCAGTTAAGGCTTCAGCTAAAAGAGTTGCACGCTGTTCACTGTTTTTCTTGATATAACCAATGAATCCTTGCTGGAAGCTACCACGGATACCAATATGCATGGCGAGAACAACCACCATACAAGTAGCGAAAACCACTAAGAACAGCTTGCTTCTCAATTTCATGCATTTGCCTCTTTTTTGCTGATACGTCGTTGTTGCCAACGTTCACGCAATCCATCAAAAAATAGATAAATAACAGGGGTTGTATAAAGGGTTAGTAGTTGGCTCATTAATAAACCACCTACAATTGTTATTCCTAAAGGTTGTCTTAATTCGGCACCATCTCCGCTACCTAACATCAATGGCAATGCCCCAAATAATGCGGCAAGCGTTGTCATAATAATAGGACGAAAACGCAGTAAACTAGCCTGAATAATGGCTTCTTTAGCCGACAATTTGCCTTCACGTTGCGCAGTAATTGCAAAATCCACCATAATAATGGCGTTTTTCTTCACAATACCAATCAGCAACATAATGCCAATAAGTGCAATCAGACTAAAAGGCGTATTAAAAAGCTGTAATGCTAATAAGGCACCCACACCCGCAGAAGGTAGGGTAGATAAAATGGTCAGCGGATGAATATAGCTTTCATACAGCACGCCTAATACCAAATAGACCGTTACAATCGCCGCTAAGATAAGAATAAGCTGTGATTTGATGGTTTCTTGGAAAATCTGTGCTGTACCTGCAAAAGTCCCTCTGACGGTATTAGGCACACCTAACTCTGTCATTGTGCGTTCAATAGAATCAATTGCATCAGCTAATGTATAGCCTTCAGGAATATTAAAGGCAATAGTTGAAGATGCAGATAACCCTTGGTGATTAACACTTAATGGCGCATTTGCCGGATACCAACTTGCAAATGCAGATAATGGAATGCGCTCACCTTGATTATTGACCACATACATTTTATCTAACGCAGAGACATCTTGTGTATATTGCTCAGAGACTTCCATCACGACTTTATACTGATTTAACGGCGCATAAATGGTAGAGATCTGACGTTGACCAAAAGCATTGTTCAGCAAATTATTGGCATCACTGACGTTAATACCTAATTGCGACATAGTATCGCGATCGTAAGTCAGTGCCATTTCAGCACCTTTATCTTCTTTATCAGAGTTAACATCGACAAGCTGGGGCAGTTCGCCTAAAGCTTTACGGACAATCGGCTCCCATTTACGCAACTCGCTTAAATCATCCGCTAATAATGTAAATTGATAACTGGCATTCGCTTGGCGTCCACCCGCTCTAACATCTTGTACTGGCATTAAAAAGAGGTTGGCACCCGGTTCATTAGCTAATTTTGCCCGTAGGCGGTTAATCACTTGATTTGCGCTATCGGTACGCTCTGACAGTGGATTGAGGGAAATAAACATAAATCCACTATTAATACGGCCTCCACCTGTAAAGCCTGTTACGCTATCGACGTCTTTATCTGCATTAATTTCTTGCATAAAACGGGTCATTTTTTCTTTCATCGATTGGAATGAAATACTTTGGTCTGCACGCACAAATCCCATTAAACGACCCGTATCTTGATCGGGGAAAAACGTTTTTGGCGCACTGATGTATAAATAAGCATTTAAGCCCAATGTGGTGAGAAAAATGGCCATAACCCAGCGTCGATGACGCAATGCAGCTTGCAATGTGACACTGTAACCTTGCTGAGCGCGGAAAAGTAACTTACCAAAACCGCGTAAATGCGACTGCGCTTTGGGTTTCATCCCTTTGAGTAAATGCGCGCACATCATGGGTGTTAGCGTTAGAGAAACAAATAGCGAGATAGCAATAGCCGTTGTTAAGGTGATGGCGAATTCTTTAAATAATCGCCCAACAAGACCATCCATTAACAGTAATGGAATAAAAACGGCAACAAGAGAAATACTCATCGAAAGGACAGTAAAACCGACTTCACCAACCCCTTTCAAGGCGGCTTCTTTAGGTTTTAATCCATTCTCAATATGGCGAGAAATATTTTCAAGCACCACAATGGCATCATCAACTACAAAGCCTGTCGCTACAGTTAATGCCATCAATGAAAGGTTATTTAGACTAAAGCCACAAAGGTACATGGCTGAAAAAGTACCAATTAATGAAACGGGTACAGCAACCGCTGGGATCAGCGTGGCGCGACCAGAGCGTAAAAATAAGAATACAACTAAAATGACCAGTGCCACAGCAATGGCTAACGCACGTTCAACTTCTGCTAATGATGCGCGAATAGTTGGTGTTCTATCTTGTGCGACTTTTAAGTCAACGCTTGCAGGAATAAGCTCACGTAATTCTGGAAGCTCATCACGGATACGATTTACAGTTTCAATGATATTGGCACCCGCTTCACGACGAATAACCAGCAAAATTGCAGGCTCTCCGCCGCTCATTCCTGCGGCTCGCGAGTTTTGTACTGAGTCGGTAACTTGTGCCACATCACTTAAACGTACAACGGCATCTTGATTGTAATGCACGATCACAGGGCGATATTCAGCCGCTTTACTGAGTTCATCATTAGTTTGGATCTGCCAACGACTTTCATCGTTATTGACAAAGCCTTGAGGTCGCCGCACATTCGCTTGGTTAATCGCTTTTCTAACATCATCAAGACTGACATTTTGGTTAAATAACGCATCGGGATTGAGGGCGACACGTATCGCGGGCAATGATCCTCCACCAACCGAAACTTCACTCACACCTTCAATCTGTGAGATTTTTTGTGCCAACCGTGTTGAGGCGAGATCGTAAAGCTCCCCTGTATTTTGAGTATCAGAGGTGAGCGTTAAGATCATAATCGGAGCATCAGAAGGATTCGATTTATAATAACGCGGACGGCTTGGCATACCTGAAGGCAACAAACTTTGTGAGGCATTTAACGCTGCCTGTACATCACGAGCTGCGGTGTTGATATCTTTGTTTAAATCGAACACCAGCGTAATGCTAGTACTTCCAAGCGAACTGCTTGATGTCATTTCATCAATACCGGCAATTCGCCCTAAAGAGCGTTCAAGCGGTGTTGCCACAGAAGATGCCATCGTTTCTGGCGACGCCCCGGGTAAGGAGGCGTAAATATTAATAACCGGATAATCAACTTGGGGCAATGGAGCAACAGGGAGCAACATAAACCCTAATGCACCACATAGCGAAATCGCCAAACTGAGCAACGTAGTTGCTACGGGTCGTTGAATAAAGAGGGCGAAGAACTTCATGATACAGCCCCGTTATTATTCTCGACGTGTTTATTACGGTTGATGTAGAGCGATAATTTATCAAATAACAGATAAATCACTGGTGTCGTAAACAGGGTTAAGATCTGGCTCATAATTAAGCCACCGACCATACAAACCCCTAATGGCTGACGTAATTCTGCCCCTACACCCGTACTTAACATTAAAGGTAGAGCACCTAAAAGGGCTGCCATTGTGGTCATTAAGATTGGGCGAAAACGCAATAAACACGCTTGGTAAATCGCTTCGTAAGGCGTTAAACCTTGTTCTCGTTCGGCAGCAAGGGCAAAGTCTATCATCATGATCGCATTTTTCTTTACGATCCCGATAAGCAAGATGATCCCAATAATCGCAATAATATCAAGCTCATTGCCTGCGGCGATTAACGCCAATAATGCGCCGACACCTGCTGTTGGCAGTGTAGATAAAATAGTAATAGGGTGAATAAAGCTCTCATATAGCACACCTAATACAATATACATTGCGACAATTGCTGCGATAATTAGCCACAAAGTACTTGAAAGCGCACTTTCAAACGCCAACGTCGCACCTTGGAATTGAGTCGTGATATCTCTTGGCATCGAAATTTGCTCTTCAGCCAATTTCACTGCTTTCACCGCTTCTTCAAGAGAAGATTGTTCCGCGACATTAAATGAGAAGGTTGCCGAAGGAAATTGCTCTTGATGATTAATAGAAAGTGGCGCTAAGCGTTGCTCAACGGATGCAATAGATAATAAAGGTACCATCGCACCCTCTTTACCCGTTAAATGCACGGCAGAAAGTGCCTGCAATCCATCACCATTACGAATATCTTGTTCTAATACCACGCGATACTGATTGGCTTGAGTGTAGATAGTTGAAATTAAACGCTGACCAAAAGCATTATAAAGCGCGTTATCAATTTCACTCATTGAAATGCCTAAACGACTTGCTGAGTCTCTATCCACTTTGATATACGCCATCATGCCGTTATCTTGCCAATCACTGCTGATATCAGTTAATTCAGGGCTATCTTTTAGTGCTTGAGAAAGTTTTGGCACCCAATAAGCCAATTCATCTAATGATGTTGCTTGTAGTGTAAATTGATACTGAGTACGAGAAACTTGCGTATCAATCGTTAAATCTTGGGTGGGTTGCAGATAGAGAGTCATTCCTGAAATAGAAGCAATACGCTCTTGTAAACGAGGAATAATCACATCAATACGGGAATCTCGCTGATCAAGAGGCTTCAATGTAATTTGCAAGCGGCCAGTGTTTAAGGTTGCGTTGCTTCCATCAATGCCCACAAAACTAGCAATATTATCAATAGCAGGATCATCAATTAATTTATCAACGACCTGTTGCTGTTTTTCTACCATTGCTTGATAAGAGATGGATTGTGAGGTTTCAATGGTTCCTTGCAATAGCCCATTATCTTGTAATGGGAAGAAGCCTTTAGGAATAAACATATATAGCAATACAGTCAGCACCAATGTGCTAAGTGCCACGCCAAGGGTTATCCATTGGTGGTTTAAAACACGTTTTAACCAAACTGCATACACTGCAATCATTCTTTCAAAGAAACGTTCGCACGCCATTTCAAAGCGGTTATGCTTGATTTCATTTTCGGGTTTTAGCAATCGAGCACACATCATTGGCGTTAATGTGAGTGAAACCACCGCAGAGATTAGAATGGCGACAGCAAGAGTGATTGCAAACTCTCTAAATAAGCGACCTACAATATCCCCCATAAATAGCAGTGGGATCAGTACGGCAATCAGAGAGAAGGTAAGCGAAATAATGGTAAAACCAATCTCTCCAGCGCCTTTTAAGGCAGCTGTTAGCGGTTTATCACCACGTTCGAGATAACGGGAGATATTTTCAATTACAACAATGGCGTCATCGACAACAAAGCCTGTGGCAATGGTTAATGCCATTAAGGTGAGGTTGTTGACAGAGAATCCACAAAAATACATCACGGCAAACGTACCCACTAATGAAAGTGGTACAGCAATACTTGGGATTAAGGTGGCGACACCATTACGTAAAAAGAGATAAATCACCATCACCACAAGGGCGATAGCTAAGCCGAGCTCAAATTGTACATCTTTAACTGAAGCGCGGATTGTTGTGGTTCTATCAGTTAAGATCTCAACATTCACTGATTTCGGTAAATTAGAGACTAAATCGGGTAATAAATTACGAATATTATCAGTGGTATCAATGACGTTAACGCCGGGTTGACGTTGAACATTAATAATAATCGCCTGCTCATTATTCGCCCATGCACCTAACTGATTGTTTTCAGGTGCTTGTTCAATAGTTGCAATATCAGATAGACGAATGGGCGCGCCATTTTTATAAGTAACGATTAATTGGCGGTAATCTTCTAATGATTTCATCTGATCATTAGCGGATAACGTCACAGAGCGAGTTGGCCCATCAAGGCTACCTTTCGCTGAGTTAACGTTCGCATTATTAATTGCTACACGAATTTTTTCGCTATCTAAACCGTAAGATGCTGCGGCTTGCGCATTGAGTTTGACTCTAACAGCAGGGCGCTGACCACCCGCTAATGCCACTAAACCGACACCATTAACTTGTGAAATCTTTTGCGAGATACGAGTTTCAACCATATCTTGCAACTGTGTCATCGGTAATGTTGAGCTAGTCACCGCTAAGGTTAGAATAGGCGGATCTGCTGGGTTTACTTTGCTGTAAATTGGTGGATAAGGTAAATCGGATGGCAGCAGATTAGTCGCCGCATTTATCGCAGCTTGTACCTCTTGCTCTGCAACATCTAATGGTAATGTTAATTGGAACATCAGTGTGATCACCGAAGCCCCACCAGAGCTTTGTGACGACATCCGTTTTAACCCAGACATCTGTCCAAATTGACGTTCTAGTGGAGCAGTAACCGCTGATGTCATTACATCAGGGCTTGCTCCGGGATAGAGAGTAACGACCTGAATCGTCGGATAATCAACTTCAGGTAATGCAGAAACGGGCAGCATACGATAGCCGACAATCCCGGCTAAGAGTATGGCGACCATAAAAAGGGTTGTTGCAACAGGGCGTAGAATAAATAAGCGAGATGGCCCCCCGCCTGTACCGTGTGTTTTTTCGGTCATTACGCTTTCTCCGCAACAACACGGTTATTTTCTTTCGTCTTTGGCGCTGTTGGTGTCACGATATCGACTTTCGCACCCTGAGTTAATCTATCCACACCATCGGTGACAACACGTTGATCTGCCGATAAACCGGAAGCTATCACGACTTTTTCCGCATTTTGTAAGGCAACTTCAACACGTAATTTACTCACTTTATTTTCGCTATCCACCACCCAAACAAAGTGACCTTCATTACCCATTTGTAGCGCTGCATTTGGAATAACAACGGCTTTCTCTAATGTGGTGACATAAAGACGAACATTGACAAATTGGTTAGGAAATAACGTCGTCTCTTGCTGAGGGAAGCGCGCTTTTAATTTAATGGTGCCAGTTGTTGCATCAATTTGGTTATCAACACTAAATAATTTTCCTTTAGCTAATTCAAATTGATTATTTCTATCTAATGCGGTGACAGGTAAATCTGCATTATTTTTACGTGCTTGAATAACATTCGCTAGATCTTGTTCTGGCAATGTAAAAAGTACATCAACAGGGTCCATTTGATTGATAACGACGATAGGCGTAGATGAACCACCAGAAATATAATTACCGATATCAACTTGTTTTAAACCCACTTGACCTGAAATAGGTGCTGTGATTTTGCTGTAAGTGAGTTGCAGTTGTGCATTACTGATAGAGGCTTCATCAATACGAATGCTCGCTTCAGACTGTTTTACTAAAGCTTGCTGATTATCTAGCTCTTGTTGTGAGACTAAATTGGTTTTTGCTAATTTCTGATAACGGGCTAAATCAAGACGCGCATTAGCTAATGTAGCCTGATCTTTTGCAAGCTGTCCTTTAGCTTGAGCTAATTGAACTTCAAATGGACGAGAGTCAATTTCAGCTAATAAATCACCTTTCTGAACGTGTTGTCCTTCCGTGAAATGTAATGCCATTAATTGACCTTCAACGCGGCTAGTAACCGTTACGCTGTTTGTGGCTTTTACTGTACCTAAAGCAGATAAAAATTGTGGCACATCTTCTTGTATTGATGTTGCAACTTGAACTGGAGGTAAAGGCGGGCGACGAGATCCAGATGTACCTCGACTTTGTGAGTTTGTTGCTTGAGCCTCTTTATTTTCAGGCGACGCTGTTTTTGCTGCATTAAATTGCCAATAGGCGTAACCACCTGCGATTACGACGATTAAAGCGATAATGAGAGAAACTCTTTTTTTAGCATTTTTGTTTTTATTCATTACTTTTGTGATCCCACTGGCAACTAGCTAATCAGAAATACTGAAATGAAAATTTGGAATGGTGACATTCTACCTGTTTCTTCACAGTTAAAAATGGAGGAAATATGGAAATTAAGTCAAGGAATGTGTTTTATTGGCGTTATTTTAATCAATTAAAACAAATTGCTACTGGCATTATTTTATCGTTGTTATTCAATAAGGGATAATTTGGCAAAATAGGGTAAGCAGTAGCGTAGCTTAATTGTTTATATAGGGATAATTAAGTAGAAAATAATTTATTGATTATCAGTGAGTTATTTTGTTTGCTGTTTTTTTAATCGCATAACTATTTTGTACAAATGCCTGTAACTATGATAAAACGCAATAGTTAGTTATAATTCTTAGATAATTATGCTTTCCAGTGATAGAATGCCAACCTTGTTTTTCTCTGCGTTGAACTCTTTTCAAAGAATAACAATCCAGTATGAAATTCACCGAGCTTTAACTCTGTCTTAAATAAAGAAATTTTTGTAAAAAATTAGCCTAAATATAAAGGCATAATAGAATAATTAGAGGTTTTTAGTGTCAACTGCAAACACACCTGATGATGGACAAAAACCGAGCCTGAATGCGTTTAAACAGCCTCGTGCGTTTTATCTCATCTTCTCAATAGAATTATGGGAACGTTTCGGCTATTACGGTCTGCAAGGGATCATGGCCGTTTACTTGGTTAAAATGCTGGGCATGGGTGAAGCAGAAGCTATCACTGTTTTTGCTGCATTTACCGCATTAGTTTATGGCTTTGTTGCTATCGGTGGATGGCTTGGGGATAAAATCCTTGGTACTAAAAGGGTTATTATTCTTGGGGCAATCGTACTCGCAATTGGTTATGCAATGGTGGCATTCTCAGATCACGATAAAGACGTGATTTATTGGGGACTTGCAACGATTGCAGTAGGTAATGGTTTATTTAAAGCCAACCCATCTTCATTATTAGCAACATGTTATGAGAAAGACGATCCGCAATTAGACGGTGCATTTACGATGTACTATATGTCTATCAACGTAGGTTCGTTCTTATCTATGTTAGCAACACCGTGGTTAGCCGCTAATTATGGTTGGGATGTTGCGTTTGCATTAAGCGTTGTAGGTATGCTGATCACCTTAGCAAACTTTATGGTTTGTCGTGGTTGGATCAAAGATAAAGGTTCTAAACCTGACTTTGAACCGCTTAATTATTCAAAATTATTATTAACGCTGGTGGGTATCGTTGCATTAACTGCACTATCTACTTGGCTGTTACACAATAATGAAGTGGCAAGCTGGTCTTTAGCCATCATCTCATTAGGTATCATCCTGATTTTTGCGCGCGAAACCTTTATGATGAAAGGTGCTGCACGTCGCAAGATGATTGTTGCTTTCTTATTAATGGTTGAAGCCGTGGTCTTCTTTGTTCTTTACGATCAAATGCCAACGTCTTTAAACTTCTTCGCAATCCATAACGTAGAACACTCTCTGTTAGGTTTTAGCGTTGAACCAGAACAATTCCAATCACTTAATCCATTCTGGATCATGTTAGCAAGCCCACTGTTAGCGGCTGTGTATAACTTTATGGGTGATAAACTGCCAATGCCATATAAGTTTACCGTAGGGATGTTCCTAAGTGCGACTGCATTCTTAGTGTTACCACTGGGTGCAAGCATGGCAAATGAAGCCGGTATTGTGTCTTCATGGTGGTTAGTTGCAAGTTATGGTTTCCAAAGTATCGGTGAGCTGATGATTTCAGGACTTGGTCTTGCAATGGTTGCTCAACTTGTACCACAGCGTTTAATGGGCTTTATCATGGGCGCTTGGTTCTTAACTTCGGCAGCCGCAGCAATTATTGCAGGTAAAGTGGCAAGTTTAATGGCAGTACCAGAAGATGTGCAAAGTGCTCATGCTTCATTAGAAATTTATAGCAGTGTCTTCTTGCAAATCGGTATTGTAACAGGTGTTATCGCAGTTCTAATGCTGATCACAGCACCTATGCTGAGCAAAATGACACAGTAATTTTTGCCATTAAAAAAACAGGTTCTTAAGAAGAATAAAGGATGCCATAAGGCATCCTTTATTGTATGTAAATCGTACTTGTTTTTTACACTTTACTCATCATATAATCAGCAAAGAGTAAAGGAGGCGTTATGAATACCACAATACAAAAAAGCTCACCTCAAGCGTTATCAATAGAGAGAATGGCTGTTCTTAAAAGAATGGCTAATTTAACTCAAGAGTTAGTTGAAACATTAGCAGAGAAAAAAAGTTTAACTAATGCATTAGAAATGACAGATAACGAACTCGCTAGGCTTATTTTTGAAACACAGCTGGAGCGTGCCAGTGAGATATCGCCAAGGGAACAACGCCAAATTGCTCGTTTAAATGAAGGGGCTATTAAGTTTTCAGAGCAATTAAAAGCATTAGGCGGAACATGTCGAGCTAGCCAAGCCGCCGAAATTTTAGGTGTCAAACGCCAGACAATTAATAACCGCCTGAAAGCAAATAAACTATTAGCTGTTAAAGTAGGAGGCGAGTATCGATTACCCATATTTCAGTTTAATGGTAACCAGTTGATTGATGGTTTAGATGAAATCTTAGTTTTACTGGGTGATATGAGCTCGACCACCAAAGTCTCTTTTTTAACAAGCATGTATTTTTTTGATGATGACAAAAATCTTAATGTCATAGATGCATTAAAAAAATATGGACGAATGAGTGAGCAAATGCAGGAACTTATTCATCAAGCTAACCTTTTTGGTAAACACGTTGCTCTTTAATAAACAGCCCAGTATTGGGCTGTTTATTCGTCGATATTAATATCAAATTGCAATGTTTCTGTAATGATCTCAATTCCTGAAATATCATCATATAACCAATTTTGTGGGAAGTTTTCCTTTCTATTATCACTATAAGTATCAATAGAACAATGTGATAGCTCTACTAAAGGAGCAAGGCGCTCTTTCTTCGCCCAAAAAGCAGTACACATGCCCAAATAGTGCCTTGAGGGATATGTTATACCATCATAATCGAGCTCTGGTGTATTCGCTGCCCAGTCAACAATAGATTGAGTAAGGTTATAATGCTTGCCCGTCATTTTGTCGGCGGTGATATGCAGTATGCCTTGTAGTCTTGATATATCGATAAGCTTTGTTTTACGTGTAGTACTTAGTGTATATATCTGTGCTTTTTTTAAATCACTAGATCCAATAATAAAGTTTTTTCTGTTTTGATAAAGGCGTCCTAAAGATTCAGCAATTGCAATAACAGCATAATCAGCGGTATAGCAAATACCTGTTCTTGCTGTTGGATCATTATAACGACCCATTTCCAATACATTGCTTGGCGCAGAGTAATGTATACCTGATGAGTAAGACTTCCATTGCCAGCGTTTTTGTTGAATTTTTCTTTGTGTTTTACAAGGAATGTAACCTTGCAACTCAAGTATATTCAATTTCTTGTGGAGTCCTTTTCTGTTTTGATATGCCATCAGCTTTCAAATATTCCCTATTAAGAAAATAAAACGTTTGAATAGGGTAGAGTTCAATCAAAACCTTTTCAAGGTTTTGATTTTCAAAGTAATAAAATTCAGAAAAACTGCAAAACACAAAAAAATACCGCCCTTTTTAAGGGCGGTATTATATAAGGGGATACTTATAGAACATATTTATACATTGATAAAGGCTTAACCAATCACTTTATCAATCTGCAATGCAACATCTTTCTCTCTTGTTGTGGGTTTTACTGCCGCCCAACCTTTATACGCTAAAGGTAAGAAAGCGACTGCAATAGCTAATAATGATACGCCAGCGACATAATAGGCACCCGCCATTGCGGTTTTTTCTAACCATATACCTGTTAACATTGGCGTTAATCCACCGAATAAGGCATAAGCCATATTGTAAGCAAAAGACAAGCCAGAAAAACGAATTGATGGTGGAAATGCTCTTGTGCTAACAATCGGTGTAGTTGCAATCGCTCCTACAAAAAAGCCCATCAAACCATAGTTAAACGCTAACTGAAAACCTGTCATCGCGGCATCTAAACTGCCATAGAAATGGAATGCAGTAACAATCAAACCACCCCATGATAATGTCATTGACGCGCGCGTTCCTAATTTGTCACCAATCCAACCCCAGAATATACAACCTAAGGTTAACGTTAATGTTGCAACACAGTTCGCTTCTAATGACGTTGTTCTATCAATTTTATAGATCCCTTCAACAATAACGCCCGGTGTCATTAAAATGGTGACAACGATAGCCGTTGATAAAGACCATGTTAACGCAGCAGTAATTAAACACGCTTGTTTGTGGTTCTTAATAACTGAAACGACTGGCATTTCTTGTGCTAACGCTTTTTTCGCCGCCATCTCTTTAAAGATAGGGGTTTCTTGTAAAAAACGACGTAAGTAAACAGAGATTAAGCCAAATACGCCCCCTAAGATAAAGGGAATACGCCATGCAAAATCATTCACTTCTTGGCCGGTATAGCTACGTTGAACGATAATCGCAACGATGGAACCTAATAAAATACCGCCTGTAATACCTGAGGTTAATGTTCCTACACCTAATCCATAACGTTGTTTTGGCGTGTGCTCTGCGATAAATACCCAAGCACCCGGCATTTCACCACCAATGGCTGCGCCTTGCATAATACGCATTAATAACAACAACAATGGTGCTGCAACGCCAATGCTGGCATAAGTTGGTAATAAACCAATAACTAATGTTGGTACAGCCATTAAGAAGATACTTAAGGTAAACATACGTTTACGGCCAATAATATCTCCGTAGTGTGCCATAATAATGCCACCCAGAGGGCGAGCAAGATAACCGGCTGCAAAAATACCTAATGTTTGCATTTGTGCAATAAAGGCGTTATCACCAGGAAAGAACAAGTGGCTCAATGTTTTCGTAAAGAACACGAAGATCACGAAATCATAGAACTCCAAAGTTCCCCCTAGTGAGGATAAACCCAACGTTTTATAGTCGTTGCGGTTCAATGGTCTTGCCGTAGGTTGACTCAACGGCTGAGTGGAGTGTGATTGTGATGTCATAATAACAACCTATAATAATCATCGTGATAAAAATAATAAGTAATAAGTTCACAATTAAATTCTTTTTAAATTAGCGAATAAAATAGGGTGCAAATAAATAACAGCAAAAGGTTATTTAAAGACTATTTATGCGAGAAAGAATAATGTTGTGATGATGGTTTAAGTTATAACAGGAAGCTCTTAATAATGTAAATAGATGAAATTAAAACAACAGTATGAACTGGTTTTTTGGGGTTTTTTTAGATTATCTTGTTTTTGTTGTTGTTATTTTGTTTGTTTAAATATCGATATTTTAATAATTTACAACATAAAATAAAAATATTAAATGACTTACAAATAAGTAAGAACTCTGTATTTTTAAATAAAAAATGTTTAATGCTGAATATATTTATTCTAATTTAAATAACCGTAAATATAATAAATTAAGAGATACGTTAATTTATTATTTTCCAGAAATAAAGTTATTATTAGATAATTAAGAAAGCTAACAGTATTAATAATGAAAGATATGATCTGATAGAAAATGAATTATTAGAATATTCTACTGTATGTTAAATTCCCATCAATTGAAATTAAATTTCACTATTTATTTATTTGTTGAAATCAAAATCCAATAAAATTTACAATGATAACTTTATTTTTGTGTTTTTATGCATAATGTGGTTTTTCTTTGTTTTGCCATTAAATTAAAAATAAAAACAAAAAGAGGCATCAAAAAAACTATTCTTGGTTATAATTACATCAGGAAGTCAATTGATATGTCGGAGGATTTATGGTCTCTATCTCAATGAGTGCTGTTCTCTTAGCTGCAATTGTTCTGTTTGCATCACTTTCTATCGTCGCATTAGGTGGTAGTTTGGTATTAAAAACCATGCTTAATAACACCAATCAAAATGACAGCTATTTACTAAGTGCCTCTGTTAAAAAGACTTTTATTACTTCATTGATTATCGCATTGTTGCTTGTCTATTATTACCTTTCAACAACGGCTTAATTATTTATCGATATAAAAAACGCCACTGTATTTTATTAGCAGTGGCGTTAGTGTTATTGAGGCTTTTCTTAGACTAAGAAGATAGTTGCTAAACCTAAGAAGATAAAGAAACCACCGGTATCTGTAATTGCGGTTATCATAACGCTTGAACCAATTGCAGGATCTTTACCTAATTTAATCATTGTCATTGGGATCAATACACCCATCATGGCAGCCATTAAGAGGTTTAATACCATCGCCATTGTCATTACCGCACCCATAGCAAGGTCGCCATAGAGGAGGTAAGTGACAATTCCCATTATTCCCCCCCAAACAACGCCGTTAATAAAGGCAACACCAAGCTCTCTTAAAATTAAGAAAGAAAAGCTTCCGGTTTGAATTTGGTGTAGCGCTAATGCGCGAACAATCATTGTGATGGTCTGATTACCTGTATTTCCCCCAATACCCGCAACAATCGGCATCAATGTGGCGAGGGCGACTAATTGGGAAATGGTATCTTCAAAGACACCGATAACACGAGAGGCAACGAAAGCAGTACATAAGTTGATAGCCAGCCAAGTCCAACGTGTTTTAACAGCTTGACCGACGGGTGCGAAGACGTCTTCTTCTGGGCTCAAACCACCCATACGACGAATATTGGTATCGCTCTCTTCATGCATGTTATCAACGATATCTTCAACGGTTAATCGCCCCATTAGAAGACCGTTACTATCAACAACAGCTGCAGAAATTAAGTCATAACGTTCGAACGCGCCCGCTGCATCTTCACCTTTTTCTTCTGGCATAAAGCTAACAGTGTCTGTTTTCATTACATCAGAGACAAGCTTATCAGGAGATTGGGTTAAAACGGTGGTTAATGGAAGCTCGCCCAATAGATGATTTTTATTATCAATAACGAAAATTTTATCCGTTGCTTCAGGAATAGAGCCTCGTTGGCGTAAATAGCGCTGTACCGTTTTTAATGTGACATTGCCTCGCACAGTGACGAACTCAAAATCCATCATCTGACCGACACTGTCTTTTGGATATTGAAGAACTTCTCTTATTCTATTACGCAGGCTTGGTTCTAAATAGGTAAGAAGACGACGCATCGTATCGCGAGGTAAGTGCTCTGCGATATATGCTTGCTCATCCACATGTAATGTGGCGACCGATCGTAATAACTCACGGTCAGTCATATCTTTAATTAAGCTGTCCCAAACGGCGACAGAAGCTTCGACTAAAACAGCACCACGTTCATTATTATCAACCAAATGCCACAGGGCTAGACGTTCGTCATAGGGAAGGGCTTCAAGAATATCTGCAATATCTGCCGCGTGTAGATCTTGTAGTAATTCTCTAACAGTGGTGATTTTTTCATGAAGTTCATGGTGGCTCAGCCTATCATTTTCACTTGCTTCACCTAAAACGGTTTCAACAAAATGATCATCTTCGAGAAAGATGCTCAAAATTTGCTGACGCAGGTGTGCCACTTTTTGTGAATACGGATTGATGGCAGCCGCAGTATCATTGTTGATAGCTGTTTGAGACATGTTATTCCTTTTTAATTCTTACGAGGGAGATAACCATTGACACTAATTATTCCATTTTAGGATGATTATCGGTCTTCTCCGTATAAAAAATATGAATCTTGAACAATATTGCGTTGGTGATGTTCATATTATGGTCACAAATCAAACCTATGTTGTTATGTGATAGTTGTTGTATGATAGATGCAACAAAAGACGCATTGACTAGCGTCTTTTTCTGTATAATATCATATTGTTAAGCAGATTCCTCTTTTATATCCAGTTTCCAACCTGGAACCGACTGCCAATGCTCTTGTTCTTTTTCTAAATCCAATTCCATCAATGTGTTATCGGAAAGATATTTTTTAGGAAAATAAAGCGTCCAATGATTTTCATCTGTAACTAAACGCAAAGATGCGGGTTTTGTCGTCGATTGTCGCTGATTATTAAGTAAAGTTGCTAATCTTAGTATTTGTACGAGTGGGAAATACTGTTTCTTTTTATAAAGATTAAATTTTGGCAACTCATCTAACTTGATCCCTTTTCGGTGATAGCGAACTAGGGTTGTTAATAACAGTTGTTGTTCTTGATTAAAACCGGGTAAATCAGTATTTGAAAGAATATAGGCAGAATGACGATGTAACCCGCTTAAATTAATGCTTAATCCCACCTCATGTAACATGACAGCCCAGATTAAAATAGCTTCTAAATCAGGACGAACTAATTTAGGATTTTGCTGTGCCCACTGAGCGTAGAGAGACTGCATTGTTTCAAGAACACGTTTTGCTTGCTCTCTATCGATATTATAGTGCTCTGCAAGGCTTTTTGCTGTGCGTTGACGAATATCTTGATGGCGAAATCTGCCTTCCATTTCATAAAGTACACCTTCGCGTAATGCACCATCAGATAGGTGTAGAGCTTTTAATCCTAAAGAATCAAAAATCCCGCATAAAATTGCCAAACCCGGTACAAAAACATGTTTACGCTCATCGGATAATCCCGGTAGGGCGATATCTTTAAATTTCTTAAATCGTAAAACTTGTTTGGTGAGCATAAGCAGGCGCTCGGGTGTGATAACACCGTCTTTTTCACCAAACTCAACTAAGATCTCATAAGCGGCTTTAATCGTTCCTGAAGCCCCTAACGCCACATCCCAGCCAGTCATTTTGTATTGCCATGCAATTTTTTCCATTTTACGCGCGGCTTTTTCTCGTGCTTTACGAAAAGCGGATTCGCTGATTTTTTGTTCTGGGAAAAATTGACGGCTAAAACTGACACAACCCATGCGTTGGCTTTCGATTAAGATTGGTTCAAAATTTTCACCAATAACCAATTCTGTTGAGCCACCACCGATATCAATAACGAGCTTTCGACCTTTTTCAGATTGAGTGTGTTCAACACCCATAAAAATAAGTCGAGCTTCTTCGTGTCCCGAAATAATTTCGATAGGATAAGGAATAACTTCTTTGGCGCGTTGAAGAAAGACTTTCGCATTAGTGGCGACACGCAAAGTATGCGTTCCCACGACGGTGACATTTTCCGCAGGAAAGCCCTGTAACCTTTCAGCAAAAAGAGAAAGGGCTGAAAGCCCACGTAACATAGCCTCTTCGCTTAATTCGTTATCATCATCAAGCCCATCAGCAAGATAAACTCGCTGTTTTAAACGGCTTAATACTTGTAATGCGCCATTAACAACCCGCGCAATAATCATATGAAAACTATTAGAACCGAGGTCAATAGCCGCAATTTCTAAAGGACGTGGTGAAGAGTCATCTTGTGATAAAGGCATAGAATTACGCTCGTGGATCGGGTTGTTCTAACAATTTAATGTACTCATAGACAGCAAGCTGGGAACGGATCTTACGTTTATTTCCACGAGGAACATAGCTATTTGTTAAATCTTTATCGATATAACGTGCTTTTACGGTGTCATTAAATTGAATATCCAGAATATCAAGAACGCGCTGTTTAAGTTGAGGATCAAGCAAAGCCACTGCAACTTCAATACGATAATCAAGATTTCGCGTCATCCAATCCGCAGAAGAGAGAAAGATTTTTTCATCGCCTTTATTAGTAAACACATAGACACGATCGTGTTCTAAAAATCGGTCAACAATGCTGGTTACCTGAATATTTTCACTAAATCCCGGTTGATTAGGGACTAAAGAACACATTCCGCGTACTAATAATCGTACTTTTACGCCAGCTTCTGACGCGTCATAAAGGCGATTAACGAGCTCTTCATCAACTAAGTTATTCACTTTTAGTGTGATCCCTGCGGGATGTCCGGCTTGGGCACTGTGAATTTCGTTTGTGATTAATTGATTTAACAGAATACGCGAGTTTTGTGGTGAAACCATTAAATGTTCAAAAGTCACTGGACGATAAGGATTTTCAATAAAACTAAAGACGCGGCGCACTTCATTAGTAATTTCGGTATTCGCCGTTAATAATGAATAGTCAGTATAAAGACGCGCTGTTTTTTCGTTAAAGTTCCCGGTACCAATATGAGCATAGCGAATAATTTCACCATTTTCTAAACGTGAAATGATAAATAACTTCGCGTGAATTTTCAGACCTGGGGCTGAGAAAATAACGTGTACACCTGCTTCTGTCAGGCGTTTTGCCCAGTGAATATTTGCTGCTTCATCAAAGCGAGCTTGTAACTCAACGACAACAGTGACACGTTTGCCGTTATGCGCAGCGTGGATCATCGAATCAATGATCCGAGAATCTTTAGCAACACGGTAAATATTGATTTTTATTGAGATAACACTTGGGTCGAAAGAGGCTTGGCGCAACAATTCCAGCACATGCTCAAAGGTATGATAAGGATAATAGAGTAAGACATCGCGCTCACGTATTGCATCAAAGCCATTACGGAAATTATCAAACCACACATGGCGTAAGCGTGGGATCACTTTATTTAAAAGAAATTTACTCCCTTCATTTGGGAAGTTAATAAAATCTTTAAAATTATGATAACGACCACCAGCTATTACGGAGTCATTATTCGATAAACCTAATTTACTGCGCAGTAGTGCCACCATTTCATCAGGCATATCTCGCTGATAAACAAAACGGACGGGTTCTGCGGTAAGGCGCTGTTTTAATGTCGATGACATCATTTCAAGTAAACTAGATTCCATTTCTGTCGCGAGATCGTACTCGGCATCTCGCGTCATTTTCATGGAGTAAGCACTTAATGAATCATAATCAAAAAAGCCTTTAAATACCTCATCAAGACAGTAGCGTAAAATATTATCCAATAAAATCATGGATTTTTTCTTACTACGTCCTTGATCTGTCGGCAGAATAACAAAACGGGGTACTTTATCTGATGGAATTTCTAGCAGGGCGTAATGAATAATTTGCCCTTGCACAATTTCAACCGCTAAATAGGTATAGTCATCTTTAAGAAACTCAACTAAGTCTGTTTCAGGATTAATCAAAATAGGCGTGATGTGTTTTCTTAAATTTTGACGGAAGTATTGGCGTAACCAGATTTGTTGATTAGGTGAGATTTGGCGTTCGTTAATTAAAAATATTTGATTTCGCGCCATTTCAAGTAACAAATCATTATATAAGGCATCAAACTCTTGGTCAGCTTTAGCCACTTTTGACTGAATTTTCTTTATAAGATGGCGAGCATGACTTGATGCAGAGCGTGAACCACGCTCTTCATTAATTAAAATACGGCGTTTTACATCGGCAAAACGAACCTTGTAGAACTCATCAAGATTATTTGAATAGATCCCCAGAAACCTGACTCTTTCAATTAACGGGTTTCGTTTATCAGCCGCCTCTTGTAATACACGTTCGTTAAACGCAAGCCAACTGATCTCTTTATCAATATAGAGTCGTTCCTGGGACATCTGAACTCCAACAAGGGTTAAAGTTAAAACTTAATATCTGAATAAATCAGACGTGTTGCTTAATGGTCGCACCCGGCTTAACAAAATTTTCGGGTTTCGCCTCTTTGGCTTTTTGTTCAAAATAAGGCGCTTGGAAAGTACACATTCTAATCGCAGAACGGTAGGCACCGTTAACAAAAAACTCATCTATTAAATCACCTTCTTTTTTAAAGCCAAGCTTTTCATAAATATGAATCGCTTTAGCATTCTCTTTATCGACGATCAAATAGAGTTTGTATAAATTAAGTACAGAGAAAGCATAATCCATCGCCAATTTTGCGGCTCGCGCAGCATATCCGTGGCCTTGATGTGCAGGTGCGATGATGATTTGGAATTCAGCACGACGGTGAACATAATCAATTTCAACCAACTCGACAAGCCCAACTTTAGTGCCGTCACTTTCGGCAATAAAACGGCGCTCGCTTTGGTCGTGAATATGTTTTTCATAAAGGTCGCTTAACTCGATAAAAGCCTCATAAGGCTCTTCAAACCAATAGCGCATAACGCTGGCATTATTATCAAGTTGATGGACAAAAGAGAGATCTTCTCGTTCGAGAGGACGTAATTTTATAGGTGGAACTTTCTTACCACCGGACATAAGCACCTCGGTGAATGCATTGAATAAAAAGAGAAAAGGGTGACACAAAAAAAGTCACGCAAGCTACAGTGTAGCACAATGTGACTTTTTATCTTAAACGAAATAGTTAACCAAGATTGTCGAAAAGCGCAATATCATCGAGAAAGGCTTGATTATTCTGCATTTTTAATCGCTCGTCAGCTAACCAACCGATCGCTAATGGATAAATACGATACTCTTCAGTTTGTATTCTTGCTTGTAATGATTGTTCAGTATCATCTGGCAAAACAGGAATACGCGCCTGAATAATCATGGGACCACCATCAAGCTCTTCTGTAACAAAATGGACGGTAACGCCATGAAAAGAGTCTTTATTCGCTAAAACTTGGCGATGAGTGTGTAATCCGGGATATTTAGGAAGTAAAGAAGGATGAATATTTAATAATTTATGCTGATAATGAGTGACAAAATCAGGCGATAAAATACGCATAAAACCAGCTAGAACCACAATATCGGGCTGATAAGCATCGATTTTTTCAATTAACGCTTTATCGTAATCCGCTCTGTCATTGTATAGAGTCGGATCAACAAAATAAGCTGGAATATTAGCAAGTTTTGCTCGTTCAAGACCGTATGCATCGGCTTTATTACTTAAGACAGCAACCACATTACCTGTGATTTTATTTGCCCTACAGGCGTCGATAACCGCCTGTAGGTTGCTGCCGTTTCCTGAGATAAGGACGACAATATTTTTCATTCACATGCTTTCATTAGTTAATAATAACTTGTGCTTCACCAGCTGCTTGTGGCGCAACTTCACCAATTAACCATGCGTTTTCACCACATTCAGCCAGATGCGCTAATGTTTTTTCAACGTCATTTGGGTTAACGGCAATTAACAATCCAACGCCACAGTTAAAGGTGCGATACATTTCATGTGTGCTGACTTGTCCGGCATCTTGTAGCCATTTGAAAACCAGTGGCCATTCCCAACTTTTACTTTCAATACGCGCTTGCGTGTTTTCAGGTAATACGCGAGGAATATTTTCCCAGAATCCGCCACCTGTAATATGTGCCACAGCATGGATATCTACATTTTCAATTAATGAAAGCAGTGACTTCACATAAATACGAGTAGGGGCTAATAGGTGATCGGCTAATGATTTATCGCCTAATGATGTGCTTTCAGCTTGTGTATTGCTAACTTCAAGAATTTTTCTGACTAATGAATAGCCATTAGAATGAGGACCACTTGATGCTAAAGCGATTAGCGCATCGCCAGCTTTAACTTTGCTACCATCGATAATTTCTGATTTTTCAACCACACCGACACAAAAGCCTGCGATATCATAATCGTTACCGTGGTACATTCCTGGCATTTCAGCAGTTTCACCGCCAACTAACGCACAACCAGATTGCTTACAACCTTCTGCAATACCTGTTACTACGCGTGCTGCGGTATCGACATCTAATTTTCCTGTGGCATAGTAGTCAAGGAAGAAAAGGGGTTCTGCACCTTGAACAATCAAATCGTTGACACACATTGCGACTAAATCAATACCGATGTCATCATGGCGATTTAAATCCATCGCAAGGCGAAGTTTAGTTCCTACGCCATCTGTGCCTGAAACTAAAATAGGTTCACGGTATTTAGATGGAATTGCACAAAGTGCGCCAAAACCACCTAAACCCCCCATAACTTCAGGACGGCGGGTTTCTTTTACTACACCTTTGATACGATCGACTAAAGCATTACCTGCATCAATATCGACACCGGCATCTTTATAGCTGAGAGAGGATTTGTTAGTCACGTAGAGCCCTCACGGCAAGTTGCTGTTAAGAAAAAATGTGTGCGGACGCTATTCTAACAGGCAAAGCAAACGTTTGCGAGGATCTTCTTTATAGGTCACAATTATTCATGTTGGTGTGGTTAAAAGCTGTGCGTTTGATCAATATCAATAGAAAAACGATGGAATGTTGGCAAAAAAGCGGTATAATCTCGCGATTTTTTTGTCAGGCTGCGTCGTACATTAGGAGAAATTATGAAGATCGTTGAGGTAAAACACCCACTCATTCAACATAAATTGGGGCTGATGCGAGATCATGATATAAGCACTAAACGCTTTCGTGAACTGGCTTCAGAAGTTTCCAGTCTACTGACGTATGAAGCTACCGCCGATTTAGAAACAGAGACGGTAACAATAGAAGGTTGGTGTGGTTCGGTAGAGATAGAACAGATTAAAGGAAAAAAAATCACAGTAGTTCCTATCCTCCGTGCAGGTATCGGGATGATGGATGGAGTATTAGAAAATATTCCTAGTGCCCGAATCAGTGTAGTTGGCGTTTACCGCGATGAAGAAACATTAAAACCTGTCCCTTACTTCCAGAAATTAGCATCCAATATTGAAGAGCGTATGGCTCTTGTTGTTGACCCTATGTTAGCAACAGGCGGCTCTATGATTGCCACAATTGATTTATTAAAAAATGCGGGCTGTACTTCAATTAAAGTATTAGTACTGGTTGCTGCTCCAGAAGGTATTAAGGCATTAGAAGAAGCTCATCCAGATGTGGAGTTATATACTGCATCTATTGATAGTCATCTTAATGAGCACGGGTACATCGTTCCAGGTCTTGGCGATGCTGGTGATAAGATATTTGGTACAAAATAATAATTAAGCCGACTTTGATAGTCGGCTTTTTTTTGGACCACTTATTTGTTCTATACTCTAAATATTTTAAGGTGCCGCTAGATGACTCGTTCGAGTGAGCGTAGTTAGCAACGCGGTGGCTTAAAGTAAGACGAGTATAAAGTTAAAAATACAAACCAATTTCACATTCATATTAAAGAGAGGTCGTAAGCATGACTCGTCGTGCAATCGGGGTAGAAGAGCGCCCACCATTATTACAAACAATTCCGTTGAGTCTTCAACATCTGTTTGCAATGTTTGGCGCCACCGTACTTGTGCCAATTTTATTTAAAGTTAATCCGGCAACAATATTGTTATTTAACGGGATCGGAACCCTGCTTTATCTCTTTATTTGTAAAGGACGCATTCCTGCTTATTTAGGTTCAAGTTTCGCGTTTATCTCACCCGTACTTTTACTATTACCTTTAGGGTATGAATTAGCACTCGGGGGATTCATCGTCTGTGGTGTGTTATTTTGTATCGTTGCAGGTATTGTTAAAATAGCAGGACGAGGCTGGATTAATGTGATGTTTCCGCCTGCGGCAATGGGCGCAATCGTTGCCGTCATCGGACTTGAATTAGCTGGAACTGCTGCGGGAATGGCAGGATTATTACCAAGTGCTGATGCACCGGTTGATACCCAAACACTGCTTATTTCTATGGTGACTTTAGGGGTGACAATCTTAGGCTCTGTGATGTTTAGAGGATTCCTTGCTATTATTCCTATCCTTATTGGGGTACTAGCAGGTTATGCACTCTCTTTCTTCTTGGGCGTTGTTGATATTACTCCAATTAAAGAAGCTAACTGGTTTGCACTACCGACATTCTATTCTCCGCGTTTTGAATGGAGTGCTATCTTTATTATCCTACCTGCTGCATTAGTGGTTATTGCAGAGCACGTTGGACACCTTGTTGTTACAGCAAATATTGTGCAACGCGATTTAATGAAAAACCCTGGCTTACATCGTTCTATGTTCGCAAACGGTTTCTCTACCATTATTTCGGGTTTCTTTGGCTCAACACCAAATACCACTTATGGTGAAAATATTGGTGTTATGGCTATCACTAAAGTTTACAGCTCATGGGTTATTGGTGGCGCGGCAATTCTCGCTATCTTATTATCTTGTGTCGGTAAACTCGCTGCGGCGATTGCTGCTGTGCCTGTTCCAGTGATGGGTGGAGTTTCACTACTACTTTACGGTGTTATTGGTGCATCAGGTATTCGTGTCTTGTTAGATTCAAAAGTGGATTATAACAAACCGCAAAACTTGATATTAACTGCAATTATTCTGATTGTTGGTGTGAGTGGTGCATCCATTCAGATTGGTGCGGCTGAATTAAAAGGCATGGCATTAGCAACTATCGTAGGTATTGTTTTAAGCTTAATCTTTAAATTAGTTAGTATTGTTCGCCCTGAAACAGAATTAGTGGATAACACTATCGAGTCTGTTAGTGGTACAGCAAACAAAAAGTAATCGATTAAGAAAATCTAAAGCAATATGCTGAAATTAATAAAAAGGTGGATGATCTCCACCTTTTTTATTGCGCTTTGTTTTTTGTGTCATATTAAAAACTAAGATTTTTGATGTTTTAAGTGTTTAAAACTTAGAAAAGCATGATTAATTCAATCATGATGTTTATTTAAATAAAATAAATGAGACAATGGGGGTCTGTTCTTATGCGAAATAGGCAATTTGTCTGTGGTTTGAGTGGTATTCGTTTTAAGGTTGGAAGCGTCTCAAAAAAGGTATAGCGTAATTTATGGAAAAGCTCATTGAAATTTATGATTTCATTACATCAAAGCAGATTTTTACCACAATATTTTTAGTTATTGTGTTGCTGGTGGTGTGGTTTCTCGCCAAAATGATTTTCCGCCGAATAGCAAAGCGTTTACTTTTTTTATTTACTGAACTTTCAGATGAAGAGACGATAGAAGATATAGCTAAAAAGAGTGCATCTATTGTTGCTGTTACACTCGTTCTCTATATTAATCAGCTATTACCGTCTTTTTCAGCTGAAATGAATATTATTTTTGAGACGGTTGCTCGCGCCTTTATCATTATCAATATTGCCTCATTGCTAAATAACGCGCTTGATATCTTCAATATTAGGCATGCCAAAAAAGCGTGGCATCGAAATAACTCTATCAAAGGCTATATTGAGATTGCCAAAATCGTGGTTTGGATTATCTCTTTTATCCTGATCATTGCGTTATTTACTGAACAATCACCACTTATTATTATCTCGAGCTTTGGTGCCATTGCTGCGGTATTAATGTTTGTTTTTCAGCATACACTTATCTCTTTTGTTGCCAATATTCTTATCTCTAACGGAAAAGTATTAAAGCTTTATGATTGGATTGAATTACCCAGTAGTAATATCAGTGGTGAGGTTATTGATATCGCATTACATACGATCACTGTACGTAATTGGGATAATACAATTTCGCGTATTCCAACCAAAGATTTTTTGACTGAAAAATATACAAACTGGCAACCGATGTTTTCATCAGGAGGGCGTCGGATCAAACGCAGTTTTTATATTGACCAATCTTCGATTTCATTTGCAACGCAAGAGTTAGTATTAGAATTAAAAAATACAGCACCGCTTCGTAAGAGCATAGAAACGATGCTAGAAGGAAAGGAAGAAGAGATTGGTGATATTAATGAGTGGTTAGAAACAAAAGGGGTGACAAACCTGCAATTGTTTCGTAAGTACATGCTAAATTGGATAAAAATGCGGGGTGATGTTCGACCTGATATGTATTTAGTGATCAGAACAATGCCACCTACACCGATGGGATTACCTGTAGAGTTATATTGTTTTACTCGCGCAACCACGTGGGTTGAATATGAAGAGACTCAATCTGAAATCTTTGAGTATATAAATGCATCAGCTAAATATTTTAAGCTCGATATTTATCAGCAACCTTCAGGTAATGATGTTGCGAAATTAAAATTTAGATAATAAAGACGATTAATTAAACAAGAAATGTTTTTTGATTTTGTACTAAACAATTTGTGATACAGCAAGACGATAAATAAATAAGTCATTAAGAGTATATAAAATAGACTTATCACGATAATCTTGCTGTTATCTTAATCAGTGCAATGTGCTTTTTTAATATTGATTCTGACCTTGTGAGAATTTGTGTTAGAATCACCACGTTTATTAAACTATTCAGGTGAGGTGCTTCTGAATACGCCGTCACAGCTATCATTACCACTATCTCTGCCCGATGATGAGACATTCGATAGCTTTTATGCAGGGGAAAACGCGTCGTTAGTCGCGGCAATTCGAACCGCCATTCATCAATCTCATGGCAGTTATATCTATTTCTGGTCTCGTGACGGAGGTGGAAAGAGCCATCTATTACATGCCGCTTGTGCTGAGCTTTCACTAAAAGGTGATGCTGTTGGGTATGTTCCTCTTGATAAACGAGCCTATTTTGTTCCCGATGTTCTTGAAGGTATGGAACACTTATCCTTAGTTTGTATTGATAATGTGCAATGTATTGCAGGTGATGAAGAGTGGGAACTCGCCTTATTTAATCTTTATAACCGCGTTTTAGAGCATGGACGAACCTGTTTATTAATTACAGGGGATAGACCGCCTCGCCAAATAGAACTACAACTTCCTGATTTAGCATCTCGCCTTGATTGGGGGCAAATCTACCGTCTGCAACCTTTAAGTGACGAAGAGAAAATTCAAGCGCTACAATTAAGAGCAAAACTTCGTGGATTTGAATTACCTGAAGATGTTGGTCGTTTTGTATTAAAACGTTTAGATAGAAAAATGCGCACCTTGTTTGAAATGCTTGATGAGCTTGATCACGCTTCTATTGTTGCTCAACGTAAACTTACCATCCCATTTGTGAAAGATATCCTCAAACTTTAAATTGCCTCACTCATCTTATTCGGTGGGGCTAATAATTTAAATCCTATCTCTATTTTCTAAATCTAATACCTATTGAAAGTAATAATTCGTTGTTATTCTTGAACCGTGATCGTTCTATTTTCTTAGATAAAAAAGAGATAAAAAAACCGCTTGTCTTTATACAAGGCAAGCGGCGAGAGACACAAACAATAAAGGAGGAGGGTTAAATAATTAGTTTGCTTCTACTACTTTGGCTTTCTTCTGAGGAACCAGTAAGAAAATCAGATAAAGTGCAGTGATTGCAACTGTGTAGCCTGTGAAGATTAACCAGAATGATTTCCAATCAACCGCGCCATTAGTGGTATATAAATCGATCACCCAGCCGCTTAACATTGCACCTAAATAAGTACCGAAACCGTTCACTAAGGTCATAAACATACCTTGTGCTGTTGAACGATATTGTAACGGGATCTCTTTTTCTAAGAACAGTGAACCAGAGATATTAAAGAAGTCGAATGCACAACCATACACAATCATTGATAACAATAAGACGATTTGACCTAATGATGTGTAGTCACCGTAAGCAAAGAAGCCGAAACGTAAGATCCAAGCAACCATACTAAATAAAACGATAGTTTCGATTCTTACACGTTTTAATAACAGTGGTAGGAATAGAATAAATACGACTTCTGAAATCTGTGAAATAGATAAGAACACTGAAGGATAACGTGCAAAGAATGAATCATCTGCATTTGGAGATTGTGCAATATCTTGCAGGAATGGCACACCAAATGTATTAGTAATTTGCAGTACAGATCCTAATAATGTTGCGAAGAATAAGAAAACAACGACATTTTTCTTTTTAAATACTTGCAAGATATTAGTGATACTAAATGCCACTTCTTCGGTTTTAGTTTCGTTTTTATCAGTTGCTTTAGTGGCAGGTAAGAACATTGCAAATACAGCTAAAACAATAGAGGCGATTGCTGCAACAAAGAGCTGGTGGTAGCTATTACCTAAACCTAAGAAGCTAATCACCCACATGGCGGCAATAAAGCCAACGGTGCCGTAAACACGAATTTTCGGGAAGTAATTATTAGGCTCTAAATGTTTTTGTTCTAACAGTTCGAAAATGATGCTGTTTGCCATTGAGATACTTGGCATAAAGAACAATAAATGTAATAGAGTTGCAAAGAAGAGCGTGGTTACTGTTGTCATTTGCGACATTAGCACTAATGCTAATGCGGAAAAAATATGCAGGGTAATAAACACTAATTTACGGTTATTTATTTTATCTGCAATAAATCCCATGATGACAGGTGCGATAAGTGAGGCAAGTCCAAGAGCACTGAAAATAAGCCCAACATCACTACCTTTAAAATGCAGCTCTCCAAAGAGATACGAGGCAAATGTTACAAGCCAAGATCCCCATATAAAGAACTGGAGGAATGAGACAAGTTTTAATCTAAGTACGATATTCATCTGTTTTCCTATTAGCCTAGCAATCACCCGACACCAATAATGGAGATTGGTTAGTTTTAATTGCCCATAATGTTGGCTCTAACGTTGTTTATTTCATATACATCTACAACTTCATTTCACACTGATTAATTGTCATCAAGTTAAAAAAACAACAATAAAAGAAGAGATAGAGTAAATAACAAATTGAAAGCTTATTGCTGTGTTGCAGTATTGTTTTAAATGTGTATTTCTTGTTAAATTCTTTCTTGGATGATAATGGAAAAATATTTTGGCGAGAATTTATAGTTTATCAATTCTGCTATCATATTTTCTGATGTCCATGATATGTAGGAATGCATTTGCGTAAAGAGACTTGAGTCACAATATAAATGAAACGCATGATTATTTTTTTCTCATAATCGTGAGTTTATGCGGTGTAGTGTGATCTCAATAAAAGTTTTCAAAAATGGCGATTTCTTACTCATAAAAAATATGAAATTGAGATGAAAATTTTTGAAAGCATAAAGCGATTGGTTTTTTTCTATTGTGGAAATAAGAAACACTTTGCTAATTGTAATGTTTACAATTTAACAACATTTAATGATTTATTTCTTATTTGAGAAAAGAGAGTAAACGGTTGCGGGATTAATAATGACGTAGATAGAGAGAAGCCCATATATAAGAATATAAATATAGGCTTTGAATTTTGAAGATTAATTAAACAGTTCTTTCACTTGCTCTGGAGGGCGGCCTAAACGGGCTTTATTACCTACAACCACAATAGGGCGTTCAATAAGTTTAGGGTTTTCATGCATTGCTTGAATTAATACATCTTGTGATGTTTCATCAGCCAGTTTTAGTGTTTTATAAATTTCTTCTTTTGTGCGCATTAATTCTCTTGCGTCATTAAAACCTAATGCGTTGAGCAGTGTTTTAAGTTCCTCAACAGAAGGTGCTGTATCTAGATAGTGAATAACATTAGGTGTTATTTGTATTTCTTCTAGTAAATGTAAGGTTTCACGGCTTTTTGAACAGCGTGGATTATGATAAATCGTCACTTTCTTGGTCATGTTGTCCCTTATTTAAATTGACTGTCTCTTTGCTGAATTTTTCTTAATTGGTCTATGCGAGCATCAAAGCGAGCTTGATCGTTACTGCCTAATTTGACTTGTCGGCTTGCATCACCTAAATAACGAATTGCCGTTTCAAAGTCACCTCTTAGGGCCAAATCTTCCGCATAAGCGGCTAATTCATGAGCTCTATCACCTTGTTTAGCTGAATTTTCTGCCATTAATTGCCAGCCGATAGGATCGTTTGGGTTATCAAAGGTATAACGATAAAGCAGGCGGTTTGCTTCGTTATATTGCTTATTATGTATATATGAGTTAGCTAAGTTGGCAATAAGGACATTGTTATTGGGTTTTTGCTTCAATGCCTGTTGTAATCTTGCAACCGCATCGCTTGCACGGTTTTGTTCTAAATCGATATCGGTCATGGCATCAATAAGCCAAATATTATTCGGCTCTCTTTCTAACATCGGAGTGAGCAGTTTTCTTGCGTCATCAAATTTACGATCACGAGAATAGATAAGTACTAGCGCATAATTTGCAGCTGACTTTTCAAGAGCTGTACCTTGCTTAAACTGATCAAGTATCGTTTGTAATGCATTCTCTGATGTTGGATTTTTCGTCAACATGGTTAATACACGCATTTTAGCAAACAGAAAATCAGCTGACTGTGGAACCTGTCGAGCAGGAAATTGACTTGCTCGACTTCTTGCATCGGATAAACGGCTATCTGGTAAGGGGTGCGTTAATAACATTTCAGGCGGTTTAGAGCTATATCGTACTTGGTCAGCAAGAATTTGCATAAAGTCCGGCATCCCTTTGGGATCAAATCCTGCACGATAGAGTGTCTGTATTCCGATACGGTCTGCTTCTTGCTCGTTCATTTGCGTGAACGTGATCATATTTTGCTGCATACCCGCCATACTACCTGTAAAGGTTGCAAGACCTGCATTCGGGTTTGCCATAAATATCAGAATAGAACCTAATACACCAGCAAGAGCAAGGGGCGTTGTTTTAGCCTGATCTTCAAGCATTCGTGCTAAATGTCGTTGAGTAACGTGTGTGATTTCGTGAGCCATAACAGAGGCTAATTCACTTTCTGTTCGGCTATATCGAAAGAGTGCGGAATGCAAAACAATGTTTCCCCCAAAATAAGCAAAGGCGTTAATATTGGGGTTGTTAACTAAATAAAAGTGAAAAGGAGTTTTGACTGAACTGGCGTTCGAAACGAGTTTTTGTCCTAAATTATTAATATAGTTAGAAAGTAATGGGTCAAAAACTAATGGTGCACTATTTCGCAGTTGGCGAGTATAGTAATCACCCATAGCGATTTCTTGATTGATGCTTAATGTTGAACCTGCGGTGGTTCCCATATCAGGTAAAGAGTCTTCAATATCAATCGCAGCCTGAGCAGGCACTACTGATGTTGATAGCAACGCAGAAACAAGAAGCGCGACTAATGGTTTTTTAAGTCTGAGTTTCATACAACTGTATCCTGATGGCTATCTTAACGAAAAATTAATAATTAATGATGTATGATAGCAAAACCTAACGTAAAATCTGTCAAAAGATTATTGCTTATGTAAATAAATACATACAGCTCTATTATTCTGATTATTATAAAGGATCTTTATTTTCATGCTGGACTTGCTTGTTCAATGGTACAAACGCCGATTTGCTGATCCACAAGTTATCGCCCTTGTGGTCATTTTGATTGCCGGCTTTTCAATTCTGTATTTTTTCAGTGGCATACTTGCTCCTTTATTAGTGGCAATTGTGCTTGCTTATCTTTTAGAGTGGCCAACTCATTTACTTGAGAAATTAGGGTGCGCCCGTATATGGGCAGTATCGATAATTCTGACACTCTTTATTGGTATTAGTGCCATTGTTATTTTGATTTTAGCGCCAACTGTGTGGCAGCAAGGGATGACACTGATTTCAGATATCCCAAATATGATCAATAAGTTCAATGCATTTGCGCATGAATTACCGGATCGTTTCCCTGCATTAATGGATGCGGGTATTGTTGATATGATGGCAGAAAACTTACGCAGTAAGTTCTCAACGGTGGCTGAATCTGTATTAAAAGTGTCTTTAGCTTCGCTAATCGGAATTATTACACTGTCGATTTATCTTATTCTTGTGCCTTTAATGACGTTCTTCTTACTTAAAGATAAGCAACAGATGCTTAATGCGGTTCGTCGTGTTTTACCAAAAAACAGAATATTGGCAGCTCAAGTTTGGATTGAAGTTAACCAGCAAATTACCAATTATATTCGGGGCAAAGTAACCGAAATGATAATTGTGGGTGTTTTCACTTATTTTGTATTTGCTTTCTTCGACTTGCGCTACTCTGTATTACTTGCTGTGATCGTCGGCGTTTCTGTTTTAGTTCCTTATGTTGGTGCTGTTTTAGCAACAATTCCAGTTATTGTGATTGCATTATCTCAGTGGGGATTAGGCTCTGATTTCTGGGCGTTATTTATCGCTTATCTTGTTGTTCAAGGATTGGATAGCAATTTATTAGTACCAATTTTGTACTCTGAAGCTGTAAATATGCACCCTTTAGTTATTATATTGTCGGTGATTATATTCGGTGGAATGTGGGGATTTTGGGGCGTATTCTTTGCGATACCATTAGCAACGCTGATAAAAGCAGTATTGCATGCATTACCCGATGAAATTGCGAATGAGCAACATACAAAGAAAAACTGAAGACAGCATTGAACGCATTAACAAAAAACAAATAAAAAGTAGATAAAAAAACAGACAGTGCAAACTGTCTGTTATCTTATCAATACTAAGCTTTTATTATGGATGCTGAGCGAGATATTCGAGAACGACTTGATGGTGATTACTGGTTTTAAAGTTATCAAATACGTGTTCGATAACACCATTTTTATCAATTAAGAATGTTGTACGATGAATACCATCGTAAGTTTTCCCCATAAATTGCTTTTCTCCCCAGATACCAAACTCTTCTGCAATCTTATGATCTTCATCCGAAAGCAACGTGAAATTTAGCATCTCTTTTTCAGCGAAACGGGAAAGTTTTTCTGATTTATCTGTGCTGATGCCGAGTACTTCAACTTTAGCTTTTTTTAGTGCATCCATTTCATCACGTAAGCCACAAGCTTGAGTTGTACAACCCGGTGTCATTGCTTTAGGGTAAAAATAAACGAGCACACGTTGGCCAGCGAAATCAGATAAATTAATTGTTTCTCCATCTTGGTCGGGCAGACTGAATTGAGGCGCCTTTTCACCGGCTTTTAATGGGTTCATTAGGTCATTCTCCATTTTTTACTGTTTCATCATCAGACTATTTACGATACTTATTGTGCCTTGAGCGTTCAGCTCTGTACATAATTGATTAAATTTCTCATTAATAACAAGACCATGATCATCTAATGGATTATGCGCCGTAATTTGTATTTCTAAACGGGCAGGTGAGCCATCTTCTGACGGGTGTGTTTTAGAGATTAATTCAGCAAGATTAAAATTATGTTGGCTAAATAGATTAGTAAAGCGTTCTACAATACCGGGTGCATCTTCAATATCAACTTTTGCTGCGATTGTTGAAGGATAGGTGATCGGCGCACCATTGGTGGTTCTTTTCATTACGGTCAATAAATCCAGTTCCGCACTTTTAATGGGCAGCAACGCTTCTAATTGTGCGATAGCGTTCCAGCCACCTGAAAGTAGCATGATAAACGTAAACTCTTGACCAAACATCGCAAGTCGGCTGTCCTCGATATTACATCCGCATTGGCTGACTAATTGTGTAATGGTATCAACAATACCAGGACGGTCAGCACCTAATGCAGTAATGACGAGAAAATGTTTATCAGGTATGGGCAAAATAAGGTTCCTTTTGACTTTCAGTATATTCTTAACAGGTAAACACAAATTTCGATTTCTGCCAAGATCCCTTGCTCACTATCTTCAATTATTATATCTCTTTAATTCATATCAAAGAATATTAGCAAATTTCATTAGAAACCTAGAGTTAAGTAGTTTTCAATAGAGCAACGAATGAGTACCATTGAGTATACGTCTATCTCGGAGCAATGATTATGGTGAATAACGAATTTAATTTTACAGGCAGTATGGTGGCATTGGTTACACCAATGGACGCAAAAGGCAATGTTGACCGGGTTAGTTTACGTAAATTAGTTGACTATCATGTTAATGCAGGCAGTGCCGCAATAGTTTCTGTTGGTACAACAGGAGAATCTGCAACATTAAGTCATGACGAGCATGTTGATGTTGTTCTGATGACATTAGATATGGCTGATGGGCGTATTCCTGTGATTGCTGGTACGGGTGCTAATGCAACATCTGAAGCAGTCTGGTTCACACAACAGTTTGAAAATAAAGGTATTGCAGGTTGTTTAAGTGTTACACCTTATTATAATAAACCTTCACAAGAAGGGTTATATCAGCACTTTAAAGCGATTTCTGAAAGCACAGCATTACCACAAATCCTGTATAATGTGCCGGGTCGCACTGGATGCGATTTATTGCCTGTAACAGTTGCACGTTTAGCCAAGTTGGATAATATTGTGGCAATTAAAGAGGCGACAGGGAACTTAAGTCGTGTTAGTCAAATCCAAGAGTTGGTTAATGATGATAGTTTTATCTTATTAAGTGGCGATGACGCATCATCATTAGACTTTATGCAACTTGGCGGTCATGGTGTTATTTCGGTTACTGCTAACGTTGCAGCGTCAGAGATGGTAGAATTATGTCGATTAGCAAATGCGGGTGAGTTTGCAAAAGCACGTGAACTTAATCGACGTCTGATGGACTTACATCATCAGTTATTTGTTGAACCTAATCCAATCCCAGCTAAATGGGCGTGTCAACGTATTGGATTGATTGAAGACGCCACATTGCGCTTACCTATGACTCCGTTGACATCATCAGGTCAGCAAATTGTTGAGAAAGCGCTGTTAACAGCGGGAATACTGTAAAACTTAGGGAATTTTAATGGCAACACTATTGCATAAATCAAAGATTATGAAAGTCGCGGGTCTGTCGCTGGTGGTTTTACTGGCAGCCTGTTCAAGTGATCAGCGCTATAAACGTCAGGTCAGTGGTGATGAGTCTTATTTAGAGACGGCAGGGCTAAAGAATTTAGCAATTCCGGCGGGTATGGTGTTGCCTTTGCAAAATGGGGAATATGACATTCCAACCCCTAAAAAAACTGAACCTGTTGGTTTAGCGCTTGATATTCGCCCACCAACTCAAGCACTGAATCTGTTAAGTGGTTCACGCAGTGAAAATAATGCAGATAACAGTCGTTTGTTATTACCAAATTCACCTGAAAATACAACACTATATGAGCAAATTAGCTCTATCTTAAAAGAGAAAGGTGTTGCGATTGCCAAAAGTGATGCAGGGCAAAAAGAGATCCACACTGATTGGATCACATGGTTACGTGCAGATGAAAACGTACCTTTCCAAACACGTCAGCGTTTAGTGATTGCTCAGTCAGGTAATGTTATTTCGTTAACAGTGACTAATGAAGGTTTACGCCAAGGCGAAACTGAGATGACTGATCCGGCTGAGGTGAAGCGTTACAATATTTTAATGCTTAACGAATTGGTTGATGGCTTAAACCGTATGCGTAATTTAAGCGAAAATACGGCAAGCAGTAGCTTACAAGGTATTATCGATGTCCAAAGTGGCAGTGATAATGCGGGCCTTCCAGTGATTATCGTTCGTGCACCATTTGATGTAGTTTGGGATAGATTACCAATCGCATTAGAAAGTGTTGGTATGAAGATGGGTGATCGCACACGTTCTAAAGGTTCAATTGAAGTAACCTATAAAGGAATGAGCAGTGCGAACTGGAGTGCGTTAGGTGTTGATAGACCAACTGTTGAAGAAGCGGATTATAAATTACAAGTCGGCGATTTAAATAACCGCAGTAGTTTACAATTTATCAGTGATAAAGGTAAACCATTAACACAATCACAAAATGATCAAATGGTTGCTGCACTGAAAGCTGCTTTTAGTAAGCCTGTTAAATAAGTATTATTTTTTAAAAATATGAGAAGCCGTACAATAAATATTGTGCGGCTTTTTTATGATCTTAACTTAATTGTATTAATCTAAATTGAAATTTATTTATAAAAATACAATCGAGATTGCTGGATTTAACATCATTAATTGAATGCTCTTTTAATGATAAGGTTTAATTTAAAATTATTAATAATATTAATCTTAATGCAATACGATTAAATTTATGCAATATTGCGTCAATTCTTATTCTTAAATAAAAATAACAAAGCATTCTCTGACTATATGAAGGGGTATTTATGAGTGCAGGTGATATGATTATTCACTTGATATTAAGTGGGATACTTATTGTAGGTGTTTATCAATTTTATTTTTTTACTCAACGATATACATTGAGAGAAGTGAAAGTTATTAACTCACCGATTGATGAAAAAATTCCTTTCTGGCCATGGTGGTCATGGATCTATAGCTTTTTATATTATCCTGCAATTTTATACCTCAACTGGATCATTCAAGACTCAAGACAATTCATTATGATTGTTTTTAGTTATATTGTTTTGTTAGTCATGCAAATGTTTTTCTTTGTTGTGTTCCCTGTTGCAACTCCAGCACATTGGCGCACATTAAACCCAGGAAAAACAGCGTCAGAGAAATTTCTTAAGTTTGTTCAGTATTTTGATGATTCCTCAAACTGCTTCCCTAGTATGCACGTTTCCGTTGCAACACTCACCGCATGTCTTGCTTATGCAACCTTAGGGCCTTGGGTTTTCTTATTCCCATTATTTATCGCATTATCTTGCATGTTTACGAAACAACATTACTTAATTGATTTACCTGCAGGTGCTTTATTAGGCTGGTTTGCTTATGAGATCTACTGTTACATTATTTAATTAAAACATGATGTTATTAAGAGATAACATAAGTCTTTTTAAATATAAAAATAGATTAGAGATAAATCATTAAAACGCGTTGATGCTAATACTGATAACCAGATTAAATTTCAATAAAAAGAAATTAATCTGGTTTTTTATTATTGATTACTCAAAATAAATGTAATATGAAACAGAACTAATGATTATTAAGAATATTATCTGAAAATAGAAATAATGCAGTGATATAATCTATAATTATTCTTATTCTGACTTTTTATATTTTATATATTCTGATTTTACCAAACGATCTTTTTATTGATGATTATAACTTTCGTTATGAGTGTGATTGTTCAATAGAATTAATTGAAATATGATTTCTAATAACAGAGATTATTTTTAATAATAAAACGTTGTGAACTTCAGATTAAAGGCGAGATTTTTTAGTGATAGTACTCACGTTTTAAAAGCTTTTTTGTCTGATCTAGAGTAGAGTATGGGAAGCAAATTTCTTGTTAAACCTATCACATCTTTGGAGTGTGTCAGATGCAGAAAAAAGCTGAGTTGTATCGTGGAAAAGCCAAAACGGTCTATGCCACTGAATCTTCTGATTTTCTTATCCTTGAATTCAGAAATGATACATCAGCGTTAGATGGCCAACGTATTGAACAGTTTGATCGTAAAGGCATGGTAAATAATAAATTTAACCATTTCATTATGAATAAACTGGAAGAAGCGGGTATCCCAACGCAGATGGAACGTTTGCTTTCTGATAATGAAGTGCTAGTAAAAAAACTCGATATGGTACCTGTTGAATGTGTTATCCGTAATCGTGCAGCGGGATCATTAGTCAAACGTTTAGGTATCGAAGAAGGTACACTTTTAAACCCACCAATCTTTGATTTATTCTTAAAAGATGATGCTCGTCATGATCCTATGGTCAATGAATCTTACTGTGAAACCTTTGGTTGGGTGTCTAAAGAAAACCTCGCAGAAATGAAACGTTTGAGCTATAAAGCAAACGATGTCCTTAGCGAACTCTTTGATAAAGCAGGACTTATTTTAGTCGATTTTAAACTTGAGTTTGGTCTATTTCATGGCAAAGTGGTATTAGGTGATGAATTCTCTCCTGATGGAAGCCGTCTATGGGATAAAAATACCTTAGATAAAATGGATAAAGACCGTTTCCGTCAAAGCTTAGGCGGATTAATTGAAGCATACGAAGAAGTTGCACGTCGAATCGGTGTTTCTTTAGACTAAATACGCAAACGATTACGTCAAGTTTAATAAGATGTAATTAGAAAAGGTCAGCTTAAAGCTGACCTTTTGTCTTAAATGGGGCGTATTAAATGGAATGTATAAAACAAGCAACTATGGAGATAGCTTGATTGAATTACATTTAATAATAAGAAAATTTATCGTAATTCTAAACTTTCTAATAATTGTTTAAACTCTTTATTAAGCGCAAGGCTATCAATATATTGATTAATCAGTGGGGTAGGTTGAATAAGTGCATACTTGCACATAAATATAAGGAAATAACCCACATACACATCAACGGCAGTCAGATTTTTACCACAAAGGTAAGGTTTAGCGCTGGCTAAGCCCGTCTCTAAGCAATGAAAAGCGCGTTCAAAAGAACCAAAACCAGATGATTTTTGCTGCTCTTCATTAAGTTCAATACCAAGCTCTTTTATAGTAAATGCAGATTCGATAGGGCCTGCGGTAAAAAAGAACCAACGATAATAAGCAGCGCGTTCGGGTGAATTAAGGGCGGGAGCAAATCCTTTCTCAATAAATTTATCTGCTAAATAAGCACAAATTGCCGCCGTCTCTGTAACGACGACTTCACCATCCACTAATGCAGGAACTTTTGCCATCGGATTAATAGCAAGATATTCAGGAGTACGCATTGGTGCGCCATATTCTAATTCAACACGCTGATAAGGCACATCTAATATTTTTAAGAAAAGCTCAGCAGTGTTACCGCGAGACATTGCATTAGTATAAAGAATAAGTTCACCCATAATGTTTCCTTACTGTGTTGATTAATATGATATTATTTAGATTAGAACAGCTAAACGAAGAACAGTAAGGAAGATATTACGCAAACCATGTGTCAATTTCTGTCAGGAGTCTCTTTCAAGATCTCTTTTTTCCAGCGTGAGAATAAATAGCTTTTAGGGTAAGGCAAATTATCACTTAATACTTCATAAGAGATAATTCTATCAAGCCTAAAATGACGATAACTTTGGCGTAATTCACACCATGCGGCAATAACTTGAGAATCTTGAAAATAACCCACAGCAATAGGCCAAATAATCCGAGTGCTTAATTGCTTTTGAGCATCCTGATAATCTATTTTGGCTTTCTTTTCTTCGCGTAAACTAAAACGCATATCTTTGGCAATGGTGTGATCAACTTCAATAATTCTGTTAGTGGGAACAAACAAGGTGTTTTGTTCAAGTAAGGTTTGGTGCTGAGTTGTTACTACGGCATTGATTTTATTAATTGCCCGTAATGCAGAATGACTTAATTCTTTATCTGTATGACTTTCTACCCAACGTAAACCTAAAATAAGCGCTTCAAGTTCATTAATATCAAAGGTTAATGGTGGCAGGAGTAAACCTGATTTTAGTTGATAACCTATACCAGCTTCACCCGTGATTTCAGCACCTTGGTTACGCAAAGATTCAATATCACGATAAATAGATCTGACACTAATTTCCAATTTATCTGCCAGCGCTTCTGCCGTTATTGGATAGCGATTTTCTTTTAAAATCTGCAATAAAGTGAGTAAACGTTGAGTTCGAGTCATTAAATTATCTATTTATTAGTGAAGAAAAAACACAAGGGTAAGAAATAAGAATTCTATTATGAAATGACTAGGATGTGTTGAGTTATTTTCTCTAACAGTCTCTATTATCTTGTTCTCAAAAAATAGGGAATAGAGAATGCAATTTTTTGTTATTATCTCAAATCAAGTGATAAATTTGTTCATAATAAAGCTAAAGTGGTCTATTTAAACAGTGGGGATAAGTTATGCGTTGGAATGATCGCCGAAGAAGTGACAATGTTGAAGATAGAAGAGGGCAATCTTCCTCCGCATCAGGTGGTGGTAATCTTCCATTAGGATTAATTGCACTTTTATTACGCACTAAATACGGGTTTGTGGTTATTATTGTTTTAGTGATAGCCAGTTTTATGGGGTTTGACTTTAACTCATTAACAGGTGAAACCAACCAAGCACCACAACGCAACGAACAACAAAGTGCCCTTTATAATGAAGCCGCAGATTTTAGTAGCGTCGTTTTAGCCAGTACAGAAGATTTTTGGCAAACTATTTTTGCACAAGCGGGCAAAAAATATAGCTATCCAAAACTTGTGTTATATACCAATAGCACTACGACACAATGTGGCACTGGTACAAAAATAATGGGACCTTTTTATTGCCCAGCGGATAGAAAAATTTATCTCGATCTCTCTTTTTATAATGAAATGAAACATAGCCTAGGTGGCGGCGGTGAGTTTGCTCAAGGTTATGTGATTTCGCATGAAGTAGGGCACCATGTTCAGCATTTATTAGGTATTACTAATCAAATGCGTGAAAAACAACAAATGGCACGCTCAAAAGCAGAAGCGAATCGTTTATCTGTAAAATTAGAACTGCAAGCAGACTGTTTTGCTGGAATGTGGGGACATTTTATTGCAGGTGAAGGCCGTATTGATGAAAGCGATTTATTAACGGCGATAAAAACGGCGCAAGCGATCGGTGACGACAGATTACAGAAACAGCAACAGGGCTATGCCGTGCCTGATAGCTTTACACATGGCACCGCAGAACAACGAAAGACTTGGTTTATGCGTGGCTATAACAGTGGCAATATCAAATCTTGTGATACATTTGCTTCTTCGTCTTTGAACTAATACCATTCGTCGGTAAATAAAAGACAATTAACGCTATAAAGAGAAAGGCTTAGGAACAAACATGAGTAACGTTGATCCCTCACTATTAATTTTGCTGGTTCTCGCCGGGCTTGGCATTATTAGTCATAATATGACTGTAACGTTAGCAATGCTTGCTTTGCTAGTGATTAAAATCACGCCTCTAAATCAATATTTTCCTGTTGTTGAAAAATATGGCATGACCATCGGGATCTTAATTCTGACCATTGGGGTAATGACACCCATTGCAACAGGGCGTATTTCAGGGCAAGAAGTTCTTAACTCATTTTTAAACTGGAAATCACTGTTAGCGATTGCAATAGGTATCGCGGTTTCTTGGTTAGGCGCACGAGGTGTTTCTTTAATGAATAACCAGCCTTCAACAGTTGCTGGTTTATTAGTGGGAACCGTCATTGGTGTCGCACTTTTCCGAGGTGTGCCTGTTGGACCATTAATTGCAGCAGGTATTCTTTCGTTGTTAATCGGTAAATCCTAGCTGTGTCATTTTCTCATTTACATCAATATCAGCAAAAATTAGCGCAATTAGGGCAACGTCAGTTATTGCTATTAGCAGGTGATCCTGCATGGCAAGTGACGCAGATCCAGCAAATTACTCAATTATGCCAAGGCGATTGGATCACAATTTCTTCCAATCAATCTAATGCTGTTTTGCCTGAACACGCTATTCGTCTGTTAGGACGTGAGTTTCTGCATGCTGTTTTTGATGCCAATGAGGGATTTAATACTGATGCTTTAGCCATGTTAACAGGCACATTAAAAGCAGGTAGTTTATTGATTTTATGTCTACCTGATATTGAAAATTGGGATAGTTATATCGATAACGATAGTCAGCGCTGGAATGATGCTCAAGGTGTGCTTTCAACACCAAATTTTATGGCGTGGCTAAAAAACATCACTTTGAGTGATGAGCAAGTGATCATATGGCAACAATCAGCGTCATTTCAATTACCTACATTGATTGAAAAAACTAAACCTTGGGCGCTTCCACAAGGTAAACCGACCGCAGAACAGCAAGCGATTTTAGATAGTTTACTCTTATCGACATCCGGTGTTTGGAGTGTTATTGCACCAAGAGGCAGAGGAAAGTCAGCGCTGGCGGGAATGTTTATCGAACAGTATCAAGGAAGTGTACTGGTATGTGCACCAGCTAAAAATAGTACAGATATTTTATCTTCACATACCAATAAAGCTATTTCATTTTATTCTCCTGATAATTTATTAGCGCTATGCATAAATAACGAAATTCAAAGTGATTGGTTGATTATTGATGAGGCAGCTTCTCTACCTATTGCACAACTAGAAGCGTTGTGTGGTTATTTTCCTAATGTATTAATGACAACCACAGTACAAGGCTATGAAGGAACAGGGCGCGGTTTTATGCTGAAGTTAGGAGATAACATTCCTAATTTACGTACCTATCAATTACAAATGCCCATTCGTTGGGCTAAAGATTGCCCACTAGAAAATTGGCTTAATCAGTTGTTATTGCTTGATGAGCCTGAGTACGATTTTGATTGTCAGCAACAAGGTGAAGTCGATGCTCAGCAGCTTCAAGGAAATTGGCACAATAACATTTCACAACTACATGATTTTTATCAATTACTTACTAGTGCACATTATCGGACAACACCACTTGATCTACGACGTTTACTTGATGGTCAAAAGCAACGTTATTGGTCAGCATCAATCAATAAAAAAATCGTAGGTGCTGTGTGGTGTATTGAAGAAGGTGGGCTATCTGTCGAGCTAGCTCATGATGTTTGGCTAGGCACTCGTAGGCCTAGAGGCAATTTAGTTGCTCAATCATTAGTGACTTATGGTTTAACACCCGATGCAATGTGTTTAAATTCATTGCGTATTAGCCGTATTGCTGTTTTGCCTCAATATCGACGTCAAAAAATTGCAGCAACTTTAATTTCTAATATTGTAAAAGAGAGCCAAGAACAGGCTATTGATTATCTTTCTGTAAGCTTTGGTTACACCGAAGTGTTAGCGCAATTTTGGATGCAATGTGGCTTTCAAATAGTGCGATTAGGAGTACATAAAGAGGCGAGCAGTGGATGTTATGCCGCAATGGCGATTTATCCATTAACAGAAAAAGGCAAACAGTTATTGCACTCTTCTTTACGTGCTTTTGCTTTGCAATATCCGCAGATACAACAGCAAACAAACCTCTGTTTAGCAGATAAGTTAATACCAAGTCATATTGCTACACCACAAGACGATTGGTTAATGATGGCGGGCTTTGCATTTGCCCATCGTCCAGCCCTTACTGTTTATGAGAGTGTTGCTAACTTTTTGGTAGGTTATGAGCAACACTATCCGTTACTAGTGGCTTTTTTTGTAGACAATAAATCAGTTGAGCAGTGTGTGGCTGAGTTTTCTTTATCAGGAAAAAAAGCCTTAACTAAGCAATTAAGAGAGCAATGCGCACAATTAATGGCTGAAAAAGATGCTCAGTTAACATCGCGTTATCAACAGTGGTTAGCTACTTATTCTCATCCTTCTTGTTTTGATTTTGTTTAGGCCAATCATCTTCATCATCCCATTTATCATTAAAATCACGATGTGGCGGTAACTTTCGCTTATTTTTAAGAAATTGCTTGGGATCGATTTTGTTCATATCTTTAATAGCGTTAATAATAATTCCTACTAAAAGAATTAAAATTACCCACCAATAGTCAGCAAGCCAGTGCATAAATAAGCCTTATATTTTAAAATTGTTGTTGAGAATGAGGATCTTTTTTATTTACTCTATAAAATAACGCAATAAGCATGAGTTGGAAAAGCACAGCATGAAACGGATATTATTGATTATAGCAGGTTGGTTATGTGTGGGATTAGCCACATTGGGGGTTATTTTACCTGTATTACCCACAACACCTTTCTTATTACTTGCCGCATGGTGTTTTTCTCGTTCGTCAAAGCGCTTCCATTATTGGTTACTTTATCGCTCTTGGTTTGGTCCTTATTTACGATATTGGCAAACTTATCGCGCTATGCCTAAAGGGGCGAAACCTAAAGCTATCTTAGTGATCTTAATTACCTTTGCGATTTCACTGTGGTTAGTGTCTATGCTTTGGGTCAGAATATTATTGCTGATAATCTTAGTGTGTTTGTTGATATTTATGTGGAGACTTCCTGTTAACGATCAACAAGAAGCTCCATGTGAAAAATAATGTTATTCAGGCAAAACAATGTAACGTGCAAATATTTCGTCAAGATTAGCTAATAGCCACTGTTTACCATAAATATCCTCTTCTTCTAACACCGATTTTAGAATATCAGGTGTGTAAGCAAGAGACGCTTCATGAGAAAGGGGCCAATAACTGATATGCCAAGGCTCGTAAGCAATATCGCTCTCTTTATGAGTAAAAGGGCGATAAAAGTCATACGCTGACATATTTTCCGTTAACCATTCATTAAGCTCTGCAAAATAGCCACCTTCTTCGTATTCCCAAGGTTCTAATTGTAATGATTGACCCTCAGGTAAGCGAAACGGATCATAAATATCAATCTCAGTGCCCCAATGGTGACGACTTGCACCGGGCAAGGCTGACCATTTTAAAATAGCAATACAGCGTTCACCTTCTGATAATGCATGAATATCCATAGGCTGGCTTTGTGCATCTAAAACAGGGCGACTGCCTTCAAACTTCCCATTCCATATCGCTAATTGACGATTAAAATCACGAAAAGAGCTGGCTGGCATTAATTTAAAGCCTGCTTTTGTGGCTTGTTGTTGTAACGCTAAAAAAGCCTTAGTGGCATTAAACTGTAAGCGATGCTGACCGGATAAAGTGACTAAATGGTCGGTAGAACGGCCTGTTAACATTAAAGGCGTTATCATAAAATAAGTTGCTCCATAACCCGCTGATAAATACGGCTAAGCTGTTGTAAATCTGCTGCATTAACGCACTCATTAACTTTATGAATTGTTGCATTAATTGGACCTAATTCGACAACTTGTGCTCCCATTTGGGCAATAAATCGGCCATCAGAAGTGCCTCCGCTGGTGGAGAGTTCTGGCTCTAAATTGGTGTAATGTTTAACGGAATAACGTACTGCTTCAAGTAACTTGCCTTGCCCAGTAATAAAAGGCTGACCCGATAACGACCATTCTAATTGGTAGCGAAGTTGGTGCTTTTGTAATAGAGCTTCTGTACGTTGACGAATTTCTTCATCTGTAATAGCGGTACTAAAACGGAAATTAAATTGAATAAACAGCTCACCGGGGATCACATTATTACTGCCTGTACCAGCATGAATATTGGCAATTTGCATTGTGGTGGCCGGGAAAAATTCGTTGCCTTCATCCCAAACAGTATTAACAAGATCTTGGATAAAAGGAGAGGCAAGATGAATAGGATTTTCTGCAAGGTGAGGGTAAGCGACATGACCTTGCACACCTTGAATAATTAAATTTGCTGTTATTGAGCCTCGACGACCGTTTTTTACCATATCACCTAAATGATGTTGGCTTGAAGGTTCACCCACAAGGCAATAATCAAGGCGTTCGCCACGCGACATCAAAGATTGTACGACCTTAACCGTACCATCTGCGGCTTTAGCTTCTTCATCTGATGTAATTAAAAAAGCGAGTCGCCCACGGTGTTCAGGATAAGAGCGAACAAAGCGCTCAGCTGCTACGATCATGGCGGCAAGCGAGCCTTTCATATCTGCCGCCCCGCGCCCATATAACATACCATCACGAATAGACGGTTCAAAAGGCGGGTTATCCCACAAATTAGGATCACCAGTTGGTACAACATCAGTATGACCAGCAAAAGCTAGCGTTTCACCTTCACCACCACGACAAGCCCAGAGATTCTCAGTTTCACCAAAAGGCATTCTTTCAATAGTAAAACCAAGAGGGGCAAGCCTATCAATGATCAATTGCTGACAACCTTGATCATCAGGGCTGATTGATGGACGCGAAATGAGTTGTTGTGCAAGCTCAATAACAGGACAGGACATAAAAATTAGGCTCCTGTAAAGGTCGAATAATCATTGGTATCAAAACCAACAATAAAACGGTTGTCAGATGACGCAAGAATAGGGCGTTTAATAATGGCAGGTTTATCTAACATAAGTGAAATCGCCGAGGTAACATCAGTGATTGCGTTCTTTTCTTCATCGGATAATTGACGCCAAGTTGTTCCTCTTTTATTCACAAGTGTCTGCCAATCTAAATTTTCTGTAAAGGTGCGTAATAATGCTTCCGTCAAACCCTCTTTGCGGTAATCATGAAATGCGTAAGGAATATGATTATCATCTAACCATTTACGCGCTTTTTTGATGGTATCGCAATTTTTTATGCCGTACATGGTATATGTCAGGTTTGTCGTGGACATGATATTTTCCTTATATGACAATACGTAATATTAGTATTGATGTGAATGAGTGTTATACAATTCCAAAATAACAGCTTTTGTTGTAGTGAAAAATCCTATTTACATTATAAAATATATCGGATATTAAACTGTCACGTTAGTGTAACGAATTGTGTAGCGTAGAGTAATACAAATACGAATAAAGATTTCCGTTGGTAAAAGAAAATATGAAAAGTATTTCACTGAGTCTTATATTGCTTTTACTCTCTTCTTTTAGCTGGGCTGATGAAGAAAAAGACAGTCCAAAAGTTGATGAGTATAAAATAGCCTTAGAGGCCTTTTTTAACAGTGATTATTTATTGTGTTTGGGCGAAGGGAAATGGCCTGTGTACAGCAATGAAGATGATGCACCCTGGGTATTAGAAAGAATGCATGCATTAGTTGAAGCTGGATTGATTGAACAAACCGCAAATGGAGAAGAGTGGGTGTTTAATCTTAGTGAAAAAGGGCGTAAAGCTTGGCAACCTTATCAAGATTTCTGCTATGGCCATCTTTTCATTAGTCAGATAAAAGAAATTCAGCCAATAGACTCAGGTAAAAGTAAAATTTATTTCTATTATGGAGTGAGAGGTATTCCTTCATGGGCAACCAATGAAGAAATACAATCCGCTTTTAGCGAACTTGATATTGTGATTAATGGAATAAATCGAGAGTTGTATCAGTTAAATATCGAAAAATTACCAGATAACCATTTTAAAGTATTGAGCTATCCTGTACCTATCGAGTAATAAATGACTTGATACAGACTTAAATGAAATACTGAAACGATATATCTTATTACCCCGACCCAGTGTCGGGGTAAAACGTTTAGTACTGATGCTTAATAAGAATAAGACTGGCAGCTAAACGAGAAGTGACTTGCAGTTTCTTTAAAATATTACGAATGTGAACTTTCACTGTTTCTTCAGAAATAAATAAATTCTCAGCAATTTGCTTATTTTTCATTCCAGCAGACACTTCATGAAGAACATCCAATTCTCTTTTAGTCAACGCTGAAAGTGGATCAGAATAGTTTTGCCTAAGCTGAATATATTGCCATACTCGCTCACTGTAAACCGGATGCCCAACAGCCGCTTTACGCAAACTAAGTAATAGCATGTCTAGCTCACATTCTTTTAAAAGATAACCGTTTGCGCCTGCATCCAACGCAGCGTAAACATCATTACGCGAATCAGAAACGGATAAAACAAGAACATAAGATGTTAAACCAGAACGACGAAGTGTTCGAATAATATCAATACCTGAACGCCCTTGTAGATTTAAATCCATCATAATTAAATCTGGATTTAACTGTTTTGCAGCGGTTACAGCCTCTTGAGCATTGCCACTTTCGCTTACTACGACAAAATCCTTGTCTTTTTCTAACAATAGCCGTAATCCATATCTCATGATAGGGTGATCATCCACTATCATAATTGAGTAGCTAGGCATAACCCCTCTCCCTAAAAAAAAATAATAATGTGCGTAATCTTTCCAATAGCAGAAAATAAAAAAGTAAATTCCAAATGAGGAATAAAAATTAGAATCAGACATCTTATTAAAACAATAAGAAAATAAAATTGACGGTTGGCAATATTACACCAATTATTGTTACGGGTAAAAAAGAAAATAACCAAAAAGACTAACAAAACATCTAATTCTATAAAATCTTTATAGTTACAATGAGTTGTACAGAGGTAAGACTATTTTAAAAATAATCAACAAGTGAAAATAGTTATTGTTTTTTTAAACTATATAAAAAATTTAATTATTTTAAATGTTAATTTAATATCTGGTAAATAATAAACAAATATTGTCTTTTTTCTGTTCGAGTTTATTACACAGATGAAATTAAATAGCGTTAATAATATACCTATAACTAGGTATTAATTGTTTATAATGAATCTAGTTTACTAATTTGAAAAAAGTGTCGGAGCCGTCATGATTTAACGCTCCATTACCATTATACTAACGAAGCCCTTACCCTATTGATACAAAGGATATGAAGATGGAAGACAAATTAAAACAAAGCGCTCTAGATTTTCATGAATTTCCCGTACCTGGCAAAATCACAGTAACACCGACAAAACCACTCACAACTCAACGTGATTTAGCATTAGCTTATTCACCGGGTGTCGCCGCTCCTTGTTTAGAAATTGCAGCAGATCCTCTTGCCGCTTATCGCTACACAGCCAAAGGCAACCTTGTCGCGGTGATTTCAAATGGTACTGCGGTACTTGGACTTGGAAATATCGGTGCCTTAGCAGGTAAGCCTGTGATGGAAGGTAAAGGCGTTTTGTTTAAGAAGTTTTCTGGCGTTGATGTTTTTGACATCGAAGTTAATGAGACAGATCCTGATAAACTTGTTGATATTATTGCGTCATTAGAGCCAACATTTGGTGGTATTAACCTCGAAGACATTAAAGCACCAGAGTGTTTCTATATTGAGAAAAAACTGCGTGAGAAAATGAACATTCCTGTATTCCATGATGATCAGCATGGTACAGCGATTATTTCTACAGCAGCCATTCTCAATGGCTTACGTATTATTAAAAAAGAGATCAGCAAAGTAAAATTAGTGGTATCAGGAGCTGGTGCTGCATCTATTGCTTGTATGAACTTATTGGTTGCTTTAGGGCTAACACGTGAAAACATCACTGTATGTGACTCTAAAGGGGTTATCTACCGCGGTCGTGAAGCCAATATGGCAGAAACTAAAGCGGCTTATGCGATTGAAGATAACGGTACTCGTACATTAGATGATGTTATTAATAATGCCGACATCTTCTTAGGTTGTTCAGGGCCGGGCGTATTAACGCAAGAAATGGTCAAAAAAATGGCACGCGATCCACTTATTCTCGCGCTTGCCAATCCAGAGCCTGAAATTTTACCACCGCAAGCAAAAGCAGTACGTTCAGATGCGATTATCTGCACAGGACGTTCTGACTACCCAAATCAGGTTAATAACGTATTGTGTTTCCCATTCATCTTCCGTGGTGCATTAGACGTTGGTGCGACGGCAATTAATGAGGAGATGAAACTTGCTTGTGTTCATGCTATTGCAGAATTGGCATTGGCAGAACAAAACGAAGAAGTTGCTTCTGCCTATGGTGATCAGGAGCTCTCTTTTGGTCCTGAATACATTATTCCAAAACCATTTGATCCACGTTTGATTGTGAAAATTGCGCCAGCAGTTGCAAAAGCAGCGATGGATTCAGGTGTTGCAACACGCCCAATTGAAGACTTCTCTGCTTATATCGAACACCTTAATGAGTTTGTTTATAAAACGAACTTATTTATGAAACCTATTTTCTCTCAAGCGAAAAAAGAGAAAAAACGCATTGTGTTAGCAGAAGGGGAAGAAAATCGCGTACTGCATGCAACACAAGAGCTAGTAACATTAGGATTAGCGACACCAATCTTAATTGGTCGCCCTAGTGTGATTGAAATGCGTATTCAGAAATTGGGTTTACATATTAAAGCGGGTAAAGACTTTGAAGTGGTGAATAATGAAAACGATCCACGTTTCAAAGAGTACTGGCAAGAATATCACCAAATCATGAAACGTCGCGGTGTATCACAAGAGCAAGCTCGCCGTGCAATGATTGGTAATCCAACACTGATTGGTGCCATTATGGTTCGCCGAGGTGAAGCAGATGGCCTGATTTGCGGTACTGTAGGTAGCTATTCTGAACATTTTGAAATCTACAAAAATGTGTTTGGCTTACGTGAAGGGATGGAAACGGCTGGAGCAATGAATGCACTGTTATTGCCAAGTGGTAACACCTTTATTACGGACACTTACGTCAATGAAGATCCAACCGCAGAACAACTAGCAGATATTACGATTATGGCTGCTGATACTATCCGTCGCTTTGGTATTGAGCCAAAAGCAGCGTTGGTTTCTCGTTCAAGCTTTGGCTCATTTGATAGTCCATCTTCAATCAAACTCAGAAAAGCATTAGAGATAATCAAACAACGCGCACCTGAATTAGAAATTGATGGTGAAATGCATGCAGATGCGGCATTAGTAGAATCTATTCGTCGTGACGTGATGCCAGATAGCCCATTAAAAGGCTCTGCAAACCTATTAGTTATGCCAACAATGGAAGCCGCACGTATTAGCTATAACTTATTACGTGTAACGAGTTCTGATGGTGTAACAGTAGGGCCAGTATTAATGGGTGTTGCTAAACCAGCTCACATTTTGACACCAATTGCGTCAGTACGTCGTATCGTGAATATGGTGGCATTAGCTGTTGTTGAAGCTCAGGCACAATCTCAAAACTAATTGTCTCTAATTAGATAGTTCCATCCATAAAGCGCCTTTTATCAGGCGCTTTTTTTGTGTTTCTAAAATAGGTACAAAAGCATTAAATGAAAATTAATATAAGAATGATATTGATAATTATTAGCAATAATATTAACCTATTCGCCCAACTAAAATAAGTATATATAACTAATAGGATGATTATGTTTTTCTCAATATCAAAAAGGATCTTGCTACTAGTTTCATTTATTAGTCTTTCAGCATGTCATTCGATAGAAAAACAACCGGCATCAACTGTAGATCTGGCAATTATTCAGTCGGCAAACATCATTGATACTCAGACTGGGCAATCCATCACGGCAGATACACTGCTAACACGGTTAGCAAGCCAATCACGTGTGATTATTGGTGAAAAACATGACAATGCTTATCATCATGATATTGAATATTGGTTGATGACAGAGCTGCCTAAAAAACGCCCTCAAGGTGCGGTTTTACTTGAGATGCTAACACCAAGCCAACAATCATTAGTTGATAACACAAAGAAACGTTATTCAGGCTCTGAATACTTACGTGATGAGAGATTAATGGCTGCATTGAAATGGAATTCAGGCTGGCCTTGGAAATGGTATGGCAACATTGTTAAAGCAGGGTTGAGTGCTGATTATCCTTTGTTAGCCGCCAATATTGATCGCAGTGAAATATCTAGTGCGTATAAAAATCCTCCTATTATTGATGGTGTGCATTCAACTGATACATCCGTTCGCCAACTCATTCAAAAAACAATCGAGCTTTCTCATGGTGGTGAGCTTGATAAAACTCAAGCAGAAAAAATGACAGTTATTCAGCAATTGCGTGATCGTGCAATGGCTAAAAGTTTATTAGATGCTCCGACACCCGCACTTTTAATTGCTGGCTCTTTTCATGCGACAAAAGTAATGGGTGTGCCTTTACACGTTGCTGATTTAGCACCGAATGAAAGCGTGACAGTCGTGATAATGGCAGAAGAGGGAAGTGATGTTACTTCAGTTCATGCCGATTATCTTTGGATAACACCTGTCGCATTACCTTAATTTCTTGATAACACGAATATGCTTATTTCTTCTTGTATGGATCAAATGCCAAAATTTCAGCTTTGTAGTTCTAAAGCTTTAATTTTGGCTATCGGTGTACATGCTATTTTTGTCATGGCTTATTTTTATTTCAATAAAGAGAATACGGTATTTATACAAGAGCCTGAATTAGCTGTAATGATGAGCTTAAGTGAAAACGTACAAGCACTCAGCGATGAAAAACAGGTTGTAGGCGTCGATCAACAACTTGCGGTAGCGAGCCAAAAAAAGGTAGAGCAAGATGTTGCTGAAAAACAGCCTGATCTTATTGTGAATGAAAATGCAGACATCTTGCTAGAAAAACCGAAAAAAAGAGTCAATGTAGAGCAAACAGCTAAAGTGACACCGATTACCTCTCCAGTAAAGCCAGCACCCACTATTAGTGAAAATGTGTCTAGCCAATCAGCGCCTTCAAGTAGTCGCTCGGCGGCGAGACAACAATCTAATGATGTTAGTGCAAATTATGACAGCGATTCAGATAGCTCAGAAAGCGCGTTAGCATTATGGCAAGCTAAAACTAAAGGGCACCTTAATCGCTATAAAGCCTATCCTGAAGAAGCAAAAAGCAAAGGTAGAACCGGTATTTCTAAAGTGCGCTTTTTTGTTGATGAACAAGGTTATGTCATCTCTAGTGAATTAATTCTCAGTAGTGGCGTGCGCTCTTTAGACAGAGAAGCACAAAGAGTACTCAAACGTGCGGAGCCCTTACCTATACCACCAGTAGAGTTACTGACGAAAGGTAAAATAATGGTTGAAATGCCAATTGAGTTTTCTACACTAACGTTCTAACGACAGGTCAAAAGGAAATAAAACGTTATGTTAATCGCAACAAAAAAACGGATGACGTTGAAATTAACGAGTGCGATCATGGCATTGTTAATTTCAGCAACACCTGCATTGGCTCAAAATCAGAAGGACTCCCTAGTGATGCCACCAAAAGCGAACAAAGTACCTCATGTGATGACAGATCATGGAGATACGCGCACAGATAATTATTATTGGCTACGAGATGATTCACGCAAAGATCCTAAAGTGCTTGATTATCTGAATGCTGAAAATGCTTATACCGAATCAGTGATGAAAGAAGGTAAAGCCCTTGAAGAAACACTCTTCAATGAAATGGTCAGCCGTATGGCTCAAAACGATGAGTCTGTGCCTTATATTTATAATGGCTATACTTATCGTACTATTTATCAAGAAGGTAAAGATTTTCCAATTTATCAGCGCAAGCCAGTTAATAGCGAAGGTGAGTGGGAAGTCCTTGTTGATGGAAACGAACGTGCTAAAGGGCATGAGTTCTATCAATTAGGTGATTTGACCATTAGCCCAGATAACAAACGTATTGCTATTGCGGAAGATAAGGAAGGGCGCAGAAACTATAATGTTGCCTATAAAGATTTATCGGATAACACATGGAAAGAGAATGTGTTAACCAATATTTCAGCAAACTTAGTGTGGGCAAATGATAGCAAAACACTATTTTATGTTGATAAAGATCCGCAAACACTATTGCCTTATCAAATTTATCGCCATCAATATGGCACTGATCGTAAACAAGATGTCAAAATCTTCGAAGAAAATGATGATCGCTTTTATACATGGATGGGTAAAAGCAAATCTGAAGACTACATTTTGGTCTCTATTGAAAGTTCAACCACCTCAGAGTCTCGTTTAATTGACGCGAATGCACCAGAAAAACCGATGGTTATTTTTTCTGCACGTCAAGAAGGACGTGAATATGATATCGACCATTTTAATGGCGAATTCTATATTCGTTCGAATCATGAGAGTGAATTGTTTGGTCTTTATAAAACAGCCTCAATTGATAAGCCTTGGGAAACCGTCATTGCGCCACAAAAAGATGTCGATTTAGAAGGTTTTGATCTCTTTAATCGCTGGTTGGTTGTTGAAGAAAGAAAACAAGGTTTAGTGTCATTACGTCAAATTGATTGGAAAACAGGTCAATCAACCAATGTTACGTTTGACGATCCTGTTTATATGGCATGGTTAGGATTTAACCCTCAAGCAGATAGTGAAGAGCTTCGCTTTGGTTATACTTCTATGACCACACCATCTTCAACTTATCAATGGAATATGCAAACGCACCAAAAGCAACTGCTTAAACAGCAAGAGGTAAAAGGCTTTGAACGCGATCTGTATGAAAGTGAACGTACTTGGGTAAAAGCACAAGACGGTGTTGAAGTTCCAGTATCATTGGTTTATCGCAAAGACTTATTTAAGAAAGGTGAAAACCCTATCTTAATTTATGGTTATGGCTCTTACGGTAGTAGCATTGACCCTTCATTTAGCTCACCTCGTTTAAGTTTGTTAGACCGAGGCTTTGTCTATGCGATTGTACATGTGCGTGGCGGTGGTGAATTAGGTAAGCGTTGGTATAACCAAGGTAAAATGGAACATAAAGTTAATACTTTCACCGACTTTATTGATGCCACTAAATACCTAATTGCCAATGGTTACGGAGCACCTAAACACGTTTACGCTATGGGCGGCAGTGCGGGTGGTTTATTAATGGGCGCTGTTGTGAATATGGCACCAGAATTATACCGTGGTGTTGTATCTCAAGTTCCATTTGTGGATGTTGTGACAACCATGCTTGATGCTTCAATTCCTTTAACAACAGGGGAATATGAAGAGTGGGGAAATCCTGCGGATAAAGACGTTTATTTCCGTCTAAAATCATATAGCCCATACGACAATGTCGTTGCTAAAGCCTATCCTCATTTACTCGTCACAACGGGATTACATGATTCACAAGTGCAATATTGGGAGCCTGCAAAATGGGTTGCTAAATTGCGTGAATTAAAAACAGATAATAACCTACTATTACTTGATACTAATATGAGTGCAGGACATGGTGGTAAATCAGGACGTTTTAATCGCTTACGCGATACGGCAAAAGAATATGCCTTTATTCTGATGTTAGAACAACCTGAAGTCTATTTTAAAGCTCAAAATATAAAATAGAATAATCTGTAATAATAAATAAGTTTAATAAAATTAGCCTGTCTCTCTTTAAGAGAGACAGCGCTATTATTTAAATCGAATATAACAATAATAATATTTTCTAGTTTAATTACTTTATATAAAGCAACGTGAGCCTATTTAAATAAAAATAAAGAATAGGTTTATTATGAAATTTACAAGGAAAATACTTAGCACTCTTATTTTATTTTCGAGTGTTAATCATCCTGTCATCGCATCTGAAGCGGATAAAGCGGTTCAATTTAGTAGCTTAAAAGTTTCATCAGCACAAAAAGAAACACCAGAACAGAAAGCATTAGGAAAACCGGGCGCTTATAGTTCTATTGGTGAAATTAATAATCTCGAATCTGTTGAACAAGCATTACGATCAACACCGGGTACGTATACTCAAATGGATGTAAGCCAACCTGGTGTTAGTGTTAATATTCGCGGACTTAGTGGTTTTGGGCGCGTTAATATGATGGTAGATGGTGTTACACAAACTATGTATAGCACATCACCCAGTCAATATGCGCATGGCGCACAACCTTACAATCAATTTAATACCATGATTGATCCGAATTTTATTATTAAAATCGATATTTCTCGTGGTCAACAAGATGGTGAAAACAGTATTAATGCCCTAGCAGGAAGTGCTAATTTTAAAACCATTGGTGTTGAAGATATTTTATTTGAAAACCACTCTTGGGGGATAAGAAGTAAAGCGGCTGGTGGTACGAATGGCTTAGGTTATAATGGTATGGTTGCGGTGGCAGGCCAACGTTCATTATTTAATGATAATGGTACAGTGGGGGCGATGCTTGCGTTAAGTGGACACAAAATAGAGTCTTCTTATAAAAATGGTGCTGGTTTTAATAGTGAAGAATTTTCGACAAGCAAAGAATTTAATCAAAGGCCACACTCAGAACTCACTAAAATAAATATAAAGCCGAATGATTCTCATGAATTAGAATTAAGCGGTCGTTTTTATAACAACAATTTTAATCGTCGCAAAATAGATGCTAAAGATTATTATGCAAAATATCGCTATACACCGTTAAATGATTTATTTGATGGTGAAATTCTGCTTAGCCACAGCCAAGCCTCACAAAAATTTGAGGGTGATTCTCTTGTGAGTTTACGAGAAGCGAATGCCAAAAATATATCAGACTCACTAGTGGCGAAAAATACCAGTCGCTTTAATTACGGTGAATTGGATATGGCATTAACACTTGGCTCAAAATTAATGTCAACAGAATACAAACGTAGTGTTATTGCACCTTCTACTGATCCGTGGCAATCACAAAATATGGTTGAATATAATTCCTTTGCGCCTCAAGGAAAAAATGATTTAACCAGCTTCTTCTCACAAATGAAATTTGAATACGATATTTATACTCTCGACCTAAATTTAAATTATGTCGATTATCATATTAAAGGGCGAAAACCTGCTTGCGATCCACGCGCAGCTTGCTTCCCTGAAGGTGAATGGAATGTCAATCGCCATGATAGAAATTGGGATCCGGGAATGTTACTTTCTGCTGAAATTATTCCTGAATTTCAACCATTTGTCAGTTATGCACAAACGATGAGAGCACCCACATCACAAGAGATTTTCTTTGCCAATGAAGGTGGTGCTTCAATGAATCCATTTTTAAAAAGTGAAAAGGCCGATACTGTTCAATTGGGTTTCAATAGCTATCGTCCTGATTTAATTATTGAAGGTGACAGCTTACGATTTAAAGGGTTGTGGTACCACACAAAAATTAAAGATTACATTTCTAGTGATTCTTATTTTGTTTGTAAAGGTGGTGTGCGTTGTAAAAATGACGGCTCTTTAACGGATGAAGATTATGCGGGAATTGAATATGATGGCAATATTTTCCTGTATACCAATAGCCTTGAGCCTGTAACTTTGCGGGGTTATGAACTTCAAGCAAATTATGATGCAGGGGTATTTTATACAAACCTTTCTTATAGCGATCAGCGTACATCTCAACCAACTTCGATTGCCAGTACAGACTTTGGTCAAACACCTGCCTCTGAATTACCTAAGTATTATGCCACTATTGATACTGGTGTTCGCTTCTTTGATGACCAGTCATTAGAACTAGGTACAGTGATCCAAATAACAGGGAAATCGCGTAAATCTTCACCTGAAGGTGTTGATTTTGATACGGGTAAAGTCCCTATGGTGCAACAAGATAATATCCCGACAGTTATTGATCTTTATAGTAATTACAAAATTAATAAAAATATTTCTTTGAAATTTGCAGTGCATAATTTAATGAATAAAAACTATTCTAATGCGCTTGATAGAAGTAATTCAGCGCCAATGATGCAAGATCCGGGAAGTAATACTCAAACTGCCCGAGGTCGAAGCTACTTATTTGCAGGAGAAGTACGCTTTTAATGTAACGTAATGATTATCTTAAAGTATAAATAATAAAAACGGCATCAATATTATTCTGATGCCGTTTTCCTTTTGTATTTATATTGACCTATATTTGATAGGAGGTTAATCATCATTTTTAGAGGTGGTCTTACGTTTAGCTCTTATCTTTTGCGTTTTAACCACTTCACTGGTGATCCAACCATCTTCAACACGCGTTTTTAGCGGATCACCTACTTTCACCTGTTTGGTATTTTTCAGCACTTCTCCAGACTCTGTTTCACTAATACTGTAACCGCGAGAAAGTGTTGCGAGAGGACTCACACTTTCTAAACGAGAACAGCTAATCGCGAATTGTTCACGTTGACGAGATAGCTGTTGTGAAATACTTTCTCGCATACGGTAAATCAACAGCTGTTGTTGGCGAAGTAATGCTTGAATTTGGGAACTAGGCTCTTGGTAAGTAAGGCGTTTTTGTAGTTGTGTTTGTTGATGTTGCTTGGTTTGTAATAACCGTTGAAAACTAGCAACTAAACGCTGTTGTGTTGAAGCTAATACATTTTGCTGACGAGCAAGACGTAAATGAGGATGCTGTTGCTGTAAACGATGATGAAGCTGTGTTATTGCACGTAATTTTTTCGCCAAATAGTAATCCATCGCCATTTCAAGGCGTTGTTGCTGTGATTGCAATTGGCGCAATAGCTCAAGTTTGTTACGACTAATAAGTTCTGCTGCAGCTGAAGGGGTTGGGGCTCTAAGGTCGGCAATAAAATCAGCAATAGTGACATCAGTTTCATGACCAACAGCACTTACAATCGGAATTTCACTGGCAAAAATAGCACGAGCAACGCGTTCATCATTAAATGCCCAGAGATCTTCTAACGAACCACCGCCACGACCAACAATTAAAACATCACATTCTTTACGGCGGTTAGCCAGTTCGATGGCATGAACAATCTGCATAGGCGCTTCAGCACCTTGAACGGCAGTTGGATAGATAAGAACAGGCAAAGAGGGATCACGACGACGAAGAATATTTAAAATGTCGTGTAGTGCTGCTCCTGTTGATGAAGTGATAACACCAATTTGTTTAGCGGGTGATGGCAGGGGTTTTTTATGAATAGCATCAAATAAACCTTCTGCACTGAGTTTTTGTTTTAATAGCTCAAACTGTTGTTGTAAAAGCCCGTCACCAGCAGGTTGCATACTCTCAACAATCAATTGGTAATCACCTCTTGGCTCATACAATGTAATTGTTGCACGCACTAAAACTTGCTGACCATGCTGAGGGCGAAAAGTAACTTTAGTATTTTGCCCACGAAACATCGCCGCTCTAATTTGGGCATTGGTATCTTTTAACGTAAAATACCAATGACCAGAAGAGGGTTGAGTAAAATTGGAAATTTCAGCGCTGATCCAAATGCGACCCATTTCCATTTCTAATAACTGGCGAACGGTCTTATTTAGACGGCTAACAGTAAAAATATTATTGTTTATCGGTAGTGTCATGTGAGCCAGATCAAATTTTAAAACAAAGACTTAATTGATTGATACTACCTAAGTTAGTGGCAGGATCAATAAAAATTTTGAAAAAAAGCTAGAAGCAACCGATTACGGTGTGTATAATTCCGCGGCAATATTTTCTATTTCCTAAAAGCCGCCTTGGTGAGATATTGCTATGTTACGAATTAAAAAAGAAGCACTTACATTTGATGATGTTTTGTTAGTTCCTGCACACTCCACTGTTCTTCCTAATACTGCCGACTTGTCTACTCAACTGACTGAAACAATCCGCCTAAATGTTCCTATGCTTTCTGCTGCAATGGATACTGTGACTGAAGCGCCTTTAGCTATCGCATTAGCTCAAGAAGGTGGAATTGGTTTTATCCACAAAAACATGTCTATCGAACGTCAAACTGAAGAAGTTCGTCGTGTGAAAAAACATGAAAGTGGTGTTGTCACTGATCCTATCACCGTAACACCAGAAACTTCTTTACGTGAAGTTCAAGCAATGACTGAACGCAATGGCTTTGCGGGTTACCCTGTTGTGACTAATGACAACGAATTAGTAGGTATTATTACTGGTCGTGATGTTCGTTTTGTTACTGATTTAGACCAACCTGTTACTGCGGTAATGACACCAAAAGAGCGCTTAGTGACTGTACAAGAAGGCGAAGCACGAGATGTTGTTATGCAAAGAATGCATGAAAAACGTGTAGAGAAAGCCTTAGTGGTTGATAACAACTTCCACCTGAAAGGTATGATCACTGTAAAAGACTTCAAGAAAGCAGAACGTAAACCAAATGCTTGTAAAGACGAACATGGTCGTTTACGTGTTGGTGCTGCTGTTGGGGCGGGTGCAGGTAATGAAGAGCGTGTCGCTGCATTAGTTGCTGCTGGTGTTGACGTTTTACTTATTGACTCATCTCACGGTCACTCTGAAGGTGTATTACAGCGTATTCGTGATACTCGTGCATTATATCCAAATCTACCTATTATTGGTGGCAACGTTGCAACCGCAGAAGGCGCATTAGCACTAGCAGATGCAGGTGTGAGCGCAGTTAAAGTAGGTATTGGCCCAGGCTCAATTTGTACAACACGTATCGTAACGGGTGTTGGTGTACCACAAATTACTGCTATTGCAGATGCTGTTGAAGCGCTGAAAGATCGCAACATTCCTGTTATTGCAGATGGTGGTATCCGTTTCTCTGGCGATATTGCAAAAGCATTAGCAGCAGGTGCAGCGTGCGTTATGGTTGGTTCAATGTTTGCAGGTACTGAAGAATCTCCGGGCGAAATCGAACTGTTCCAAGGTCGTTCTTATAAATCTTATCGTGGCATGGGTTCATTAGGTGCGATGTCTAAAGGCTCATCAGATCGTTACTTCCAAACCGACAATGCAGCAGACAAATTAGTACCAGAAGGTATCGAAGGCCGTGTTGCTTATAAAGGTTTATTGAAAACTATCGTGCATCAACAAATGGGTGGTTTACGCTCGTGCATGGGCTTAACAGGCTGCGCAACAATTAAAGAGTTGAATACCAAAGCTGAATTTGTTCGTATCAGTGGTGCAGGTATTCAAGAAAGCCACGTCCATGATGTAACCATCACGAAAGAATCGCCTAACTATCGCTTAGGTATGTAATTTATTCCGAGAAAGGCTTGTTTTAGTTATTACCGTGTTTTAATTATAAATTGGCAAGCCTTTCAACTTTATGACTTTATCTGTTTTGGAATTCACCACAAATGACAGCAAATATCCATAATCATCGCATTCTTATCCTTGATTTCGGTTCACAGTATACGCAGCTTATTGCTCGTCGTATCCGTGAAATCGGCGTTTATTGTGAACTCTGGGCATGGGATGTTACAGAAGAACAAATTCGTGAATTTAATCCTAATGGTATTATTCTGTCTGGTGGCCCTGAAAGTACTACTGAAGACAACAGCCCTCGCGCACCAGAATACGTATTCAATGCAGGCGTTCCTGTATTAGGAATTTGTTATGGTATGCAAACGATGTCGATGCAATTAGGTGGCGACGTCGAAGTTTCTGGTGAGCGTGAATTTGGTTATTCACAAGTTGAAATTCGTGAAACTTGTGCACTATTCCGTGATATTCAAGATTCAGTTAGCGAAGATGGTAAACCATTATTAGATGTATGGATGAGCCACGGCGACAAAGTAACTGCTATTCCATCAGACTTTGTAACAGTAGCAAGCACTGAAACTTGCCCATTTGCTATTATGGCGAATGAAGAAAAACGTTTTTATGGTGTTCAATTCCACCCTGAAGTTACACATACCCATCAAGGTTTAGCGATTTTAAAACGTTTTGTTTTAGATATCTGTGGTTGTGATGCGCTGTGGACTTCTGCTGCAATTATTGAAGACACTGTTGCTCGTTTAAAAGAGCAAATTGGTGATGATCACGTTATTTTAGCGTTATCAGGCGGTGTTGACTCATCAGTAACTGCATTATTGTTAAACCGTGCAATTGGTAAGCGTTTAACATGTGTATTTGTTGATAACGGCTTATTGCGTCTGAATGAAGCAGAACAAGTCATGGAAATGTTTAAAGGTAAATTTGACCTAAATATTATCCATGTTGAAGCGGAAGAGCGTTTCTTAACTGCGTTAAAAGGCGAGAACGATCCTGAGAAAAAACGCAAAATCATTGGTCATACATTCATTGAAATCTTTGATGAAGAAGCTGTTAAACAGCCACAAGTTAAATGGTTAGCACAAGGTACTATCTATCCTGATGTGATTGAGTCTGCTGCATCTGCAACAGGTAAAGCTCATGTGATTAAATCGCACCATAACGTAGGTGGTTTACCAGACGATATGAAACTGGGCTTAGTTGAGCCATTAAAAGAACTGTTTAAAGATGAAGTGCGTAAGATTGGTTTAGAGTTAGGATTACCATACAACATGCTTTATCGTCACCCATTCCCGGGTCCAGGTTTAGGGGTTCGCGTATTAGGTGAGATCAAGAAAGAATACTGTGATTTATTACGTCGCGCTGATGCTATCTTTATCGAAGAACTGCATAAAGCTGATTTATATAATAAAGTAAGCCAAGCATTTACCGTGTTCTTACCTGTACGTTCAGTGGGTGTTATGGGCGACGGTCGTAAATATGACTGGGTTGTTTCATTACGTGCAGTTGAAACTGTGGATTTTATGACAGCGCATTGGGCACATCTACCATATGACTTCTTAGGTCGCGTTTCTAACCGTATTATCAATGAAGTTAGTGGTATTTCCCGTGTTGTTTATGATATCAGCGGTAAACCACCAGCAACGATTGAGTGGGAATAAAATACCGTTTATCAGCAATAGTTGATAAAGGTTAAAAAAACAAGAGCCATCAGTAAGTTACTGGTGGCTTTTTTGTTTTCTATGGTTGGTGATGGTTGACAAGAACCGAAAAAAATGACGGTATATGTGACGGTATCAAAATATAAATTATAAAATTAAGACACTGATACCGTCATGAATTTGCTGTCATTTGACGGTATCAGCATTGAGGTTATAGCATGCTGACCGATACAAAACTAAGAAGTTTAAAGCCACAAGACAAGCTTTATAAAGTGTCTGATCGAGATGGTTTATACGTTGCAGTGACAAAAAGTGGTGTTATTTCATTTAGATATGATTATCGTTTTAATGGAAGGAGAGAAACGGTTACTTTTGGTCGATACAGTGCTGACGGTATCACGCTTGCAGAAGCAAGAGCTGAATTAATTGAAGCAAAAAGGCTGCTAAGCGCAGGCATATCGCCAGCTTCAAAGAAACGTGACGGTATTGAGAGTAAAAAAATAGGGACGGTATTCAAAGACTATACCGTCAATTTCCTTAATGATGCCCAATATGCTGACTCTACAAGGGCCATGAAAGAAGCAATTATTGAAAAAGAAATCTATCCTGTATTCGGCAAGCTTCAGCTAGAAGAGATCACCACACCAAGGCTTAGAGCTTTGTGTGAAAAGATAAAGGATAGAGGCGCAAAAGCGACCGCATTACAAGTACGTGAGATTGTTGGATCTGTTTTTACTTATGCCATAGATAGAGGTTATGAAATTACTAACCCAGCAGATGCAATAAAGGCATCTTCGATAGGGACTTTTCAGGCACGAGAAAGGGCAATGTCACCGAAAGAAATCGGTATCTTATTTCGTGAACTAGAAAACTATAGTTGTTATCCAACCTTAAAATTGGCCGTTAAATTTGTCTTGCTAACATTAGTCAGAAAGTCTGAGTTTATTCACGCTACATGGGATGAAATAGACTTTAAAAATAGACAATGGGTGATCCCTAAAGGGCGAATGAAGGGGAGAAAAGAGCATGTTATTTATCTCTCTGATCAAGCAATGGATATCCTAACTGGTATGAAAGTTTGTGCGATGGGAAGTGATTACTTAATGCCTGGTCGATATGATATTAAAAAGCCACTTTCTAATGCTGCATTGAATAACGTGATTGATGGCACCGTAAAACGTATCAATGAAAAAGGTATTGAGTTCGAACCAGTTACCGTTCACGATTTACGACGCACAGCAAGCACGCTATTGCACGAAGCAGGTTATAACTCAGATTGGATAGAGAAATGTTTAGCACACGTTCAAAATGGCGTTAGAGCCGTTTACAACAAAGCTGAATATGCTGAACAGCGTAGGAAGATGTTACAAGAGTGGGCTGATATGGTGGATGAATGGATAAAAGAGAAAGATTAACGCTCGGTCATTCTTCGCCAAGTGTTTTATAAGCAAGTAGTGACGATAGGTAAAGCACACCGACAATAGGCCAGATTGTTGAGTAAAACAGTCTGGCCACAATATCTTTTATATTGTCGCTTTCGTGCTTAGATTCTGAAAACAGGTATCCAGCAAGCCATAAGTACACAGCTAATAATGTGAGTAAAATAATCATTAGCCGTTTTTCCTTTTGTACTGAGCGTGATCATCCCCACACTCTTTAGAGCAGTAAGCGCTGTTCTCTGTTACAGGCTCTTCACGACACCAGATACAAAATCCAGTTAAGCTTTTGGCCGGTGGCTCTCTGTTTGCTAATGCGGTGTTGATTTGTAGAGCCGTTAAGTCATTAGCATCATCTGCGATATCAGGCATATTTATTCCTTACAAATAAAATGAGAATTGATAAGTTCGATACTGTTGTTAGGACATTGATTGCCCCATGCATCCCAACCTTGTGACATGTTACGAGCGAATAGCTCAATGCGATTTACATCACCGTACAACTGTTCAAGACGGTTTTTTACTTCCCACGGTTTTTCGCTATGCTCACCTAAACAACTAAATACGATTTGCTTAACGCTAGCACTAATGCGCTGTAATCCATTGCCTCGAGTAGCGATTAAAACATCTTCACTATTGGCTCTGGTGTAGTTACCTCCATTCATTTTTGTTTCAGCATCTAATAGTTCAAACAGGTCGTGATAATTAAATAACTCGCTGTTTTTAATAGCTTTATCAATTCGTTGCCATGCTAAAGGGTTAAACTTAACCCATGTAAAAGCTTTCATTGTGCGGACTTTAAAGCCCCAAGCTTCAGCTAATTTAATAGCCTCGAGTACAAAATTACCTGTATACCACATGGCAAGAACTGCGTTATCAGATGCAATAGAGTGAATAGGGATATGAGTTAAATTGAAGAGGGATGTTGTTGGATAATGATTTTTAGCAGCACCGTTTGAAACTTTATTTTTGTAATCCCACGGAGGATCACAATATATAAGGTCATATTTTTTCATTCGTTCCCTTTATAAAATGCTATCCAGTGTGTTTTATCGTTTTTCCCTACACGCTGAACGGCAGTTGGTTTTTCATTGGTTAAAGCTAATATTTGTTTAACGGATATTTGAGTTTCATTCCACTTAAACAATAAGGTTCCATTTGGCTTTAACACACGAAATGCTTCAGTAAATCCTTTTTTTAAATCTTCTTTCCATGAGTCTTTATTTAACGAACCGTATTTTTTAAACATCCAGCTATTTTTGCCAACTCTAATTAAATGAGGTGGATCAAATAGCACTTGATAAAATGTATTATTAGGAAATGGAAGATTTTTAAAATCAGAAATAATATCTGGTGTTATATTTAAAATTCTTCCATCACATAAAATATGTTCTTCTGCTCTAATATCATTAAATAAAACTCGGTCGTCTTGTTTATCAAAATAAAACATACGAGAGCCACAGCACATATCAAGTATTGGCTTCATTGTATCCTCTGAATTTTAGGTATAAAAAACCCTGCTAGTGCAGGGCATCGTTTCAAATTTTTTTTGCTCTTTTTTTTGCTTTCATTATTAACCTTTCATAACAATAATTCATAACAAAAAAACTAATTAATGAGAAAATTGCAATTAAAAAACTGAAATATGATATTAGAAAAAACATCCCAAGAAAAGGAAATATAAATGATAACAACTTAAACAATCCAAAAACTCTATACTTAAAAATTATTATTTTTATTTTGTCAAGTTCATCACCAGAAGATATAAATAATGAAAAAATAAAAAATGAGTTTAATGAAAGAGACATGGAAAAGAAGAATATTGATAAATATATTTCCACTAACTCAATCATACTGGCTGTTTTAAAATTAAAACTAAGCATTCCTATAAAAAAAGTTGCTGAAATTATTGATAAGGATGCTGATGATATAAAATAAAAATTATACTCCTTGTTTCTATAGTGCTCATCGGATAGCAGATCGATATCTTCTCGCACGGAAGGCGTATGTGAAAATAGCTTTCGATAAAGTTTTATACATTTATTTTTCATACTGTTGATAAATATTTTTCAGAATTACATTACTATGACTTTACTTCTTTATATAGTAAAACTCAATCACCCATACCCATTCGTTATTTACCCAGCTATCAATTCCATATATTGCAATCCATTCCACAGCAAAGTAAGAAGTATGTGCATTTAATTTCCCGTTAAATCCCTCGGCTTCTGCATCACTTTCGCTGATATTGTTTACTTGCTGAACCCAAACATCAGTAATTTCAATTTTTCCTTTGATATTACCGTCCTTGTTTGCAATGTTGATAATGTCGCCAATCTCACCATACGGGCAATCAACATCAACAAATCCATGCCGCCATGCTGCGCATACTTGCTCTGATAGTGTGTAACCATCTTGCCATGCACTAAGATAGCGTAACCCATCTTCGGTTACTTTTGGTTGTGGTTTAATTGGCCTGCGTGTCTGTGTTTTTCTGCCATCTATGACAGCCTTTAGCATTACATCGTTAAACTTGATTCTGTCTTTCATATTCATTCTTCCGCATTGCATCCTTACCAATAAACCATGACAGCCGTTGCTAAAAATGCACTTTTAACATCTTTGCTTGATTCATGGTAATACGCTGAATAACCAGGCTTGGGAACTGCTTTGAAATAACAAATATCTACCTTGTTGTGTTTTTCCCAAAATTGGCGGTCACTCTCATCTATTTCTCCAGACTCAATGGCTGAATTAATCACCTCGTTGGCGGTATGCTCCCCTTTCATTAGTAGCGTTTGAATACTATCGTTGCTAATTTGTATAATTGATGGATGTTTCATCGTCATTCCTCTTCATTGCATCCTTACACTGAGTTCTTTGGTTAACGGGTAGGGGTTAGGCGTTACTCACAAACTGACCAGCTTCATTACGCTTACGTTCGGTGTAACACTTAGGTGTCTCTCTTGATTGAGAACGTTTTTTCAACCACTCATCTACTTCTTCCGCTTCCCAAGCAACACAGCGCACCGACAAATACATACGCTTTGGAAAATCACCTTTCTTCTCTAAAGTGCGAATAGTTGAGCGAGAAAGTCCTGTTAGCTTTAAAACAGCAGGCATACGAATAGGGTTGATAGGTAATTTAATATTCATATTTAAACTCCTTGCGGAGCTGTATCGCTCCGCTTTAAATAGGATCACTGGTATTCAGGGCGCATATCATCAAGTGTGATAGAGAAAGACTCGTATAATTCATCACCAAGTTTTCTTTTGCTTGATTTTAGTAGCTTGTCTACTTTTTCAAATGCTTCTGTGGCTTCTGGTGAGCCAGATTCAGGAAGTGAGTTGATAGAAGCTTCTAAGGCATTACGTGCATCAATGCGGTGGTATGCCTGTACTGCTTTATTTTTTAATTCAGTAAACAGGTTGATCCCCATTTCATTTTTTAAGTTCTCAATTTCTGCACGAATATTTTTAGCTTCTTCGACAGTTTGAACATCATCAATAGCTAATCTAAATGCTTGCGCATCGAACTTAGGTATAAACTCGCCTTGAGCTTCTTTTACAGGTTCAGCATTATTTGATTGTTTCTGGGTAGTGATTTCATTAATGCTTACACGTTCTTTCGGTGGGGTGATGTCTTTAATCGGACGATCTTCAAGTTCTTCTGGTGTATACACACCTAGGATAACTTCAGGGCAATAAAGACGGGCCCAATATTTTACAGCGAGATACGCGATTTGTTGCTTAGGCATTGTTTTCCAAAGTGGTGAGTTTCTCGTCTGTACGTCAGCAAGGTAAACAGGCTCACCCCATGTAATTTCTTCTTCACCTCTTAAAATTGCACCGACTTCAATAAATAAACCCGATTCATCACGTTTATCTTTCATGCCTACAATCTTTTCCCAGTCGCCACCGTATTTGTAATGGAATCGACCTACAACAGCATTTGAACTGGTAATAACTGCATTTACTAATTGGGCTTCATAACCAAGCACACCATTGATGACATGAGTTTTTTGACCGACAACGAAAGGATCCATTCCCCAACGTGCGGACTGCATTGTGATAGCAAGACAATCAGATGGTTTACCTTGCAGATGTCTTGGCACCGTTGCTGTACCTGATGCCATTAGCTCCGCAAATTTGACAATACGGTCTAATGATTCAGGATTAAAAAGTAATGATGTGTTATTCATTACTGATTGATTTCTTTCGAGAGTTGCTACTTCTGACATAATATTTACTCCAAACGTGCGCCTGATTGTTCAAGCGCAGTTTTATTAAGCGACTTCGTTTTGCAGTTCTTCTAACTTTCTCTGCTCAAAGTCAGTGATATCGATAGTGAGAGTAGTGGTGATAGGCGCTGGCCAATATCCTGTATCCATAGCTTCACGGATATCACGCAGTGTCTTTTTGTACTCAGCACGACCCAGTTCAAGTAATTCAGGAGAGGCTTCAACGATAGCAACCCAGTGGTAATGCTCATCTTTGTTAACGAATATCCAGAAGAACTGATCCAGCATTGCTACATCACAATACATAGCTGCACTGATGTGATAATCGCGATTAATGATTTCTCTGCGGATCATGGATTCAATGGCATCTTGTTTAAATCGACCAAGTGCTACTGATTTGAGGTCAAAACCTAATCGGTTATTTTCTGTTTGAATTTCGATATCAGGACGAACACGAATTTCAAGACCAGTATCTTCATCAATGCCGTAGTAGCTCACTTCTGATACGCGGTTAGGGTGGTTTAATAAACTGGATGCTTCTTTGTGGTTCATAACAGCGCTACGCATGTTATTTGCCATTTCATAGTCAACGGTTTGAACATGAATTTTTGAATCATCACTAAGCCATTGGCTAATGATTTCATCTTCAAATACAGCATCAGGGTTCACTTCTTTAATAACCTGCATGAGGTCATCTTTTTTGACGGGTTTTCTAAGTGGCTCAGGCTTACTTACTTCTGACAAATATAATTCGGGGTTGATGTGGTGGTATATCTGCTCAAGTAATGCGTCGGTATTACCTGAGGTTTTCAATGGTGTTGGCAAAGTATCGTTATAGGCTTTGATACAGGCTTTCATTGCTGCACCTGTGAATTTCCCATCCTCTGGAATGGCTTTAAATTCATCGGGTAACTGCATGTATATCTGACCTAGCTCTTCGGCTTTTCCGCTGGTGGAAAGTTGCGGTGTCAGAGTGGCATTATGTTCTTCAATAATTGCTTTTAACTCATCTTGTGAGAGCTTCTTAGGCAACTTATTGTTGTATTCGTCAATCCATGACTTCATTGTTTCCGTTGTTGTAAAGGCACCCTCTGGAATAATTGGCTTAACACTGAATTCAGTATCAAACTTTTCAGGTTCCATTGTTAACGTGTGAAATGCGCTACCTAAGTCGAAACAACGCTTATTTTCACGCTCAATAACTTTTGTTACATGGCGTAACTCGTAATACATCAAACTAATACGAGCATCTTTTAACATCGAACTACTGATACCGTTTGAACTGTGATACACCTCGTTAGGAATATCGGGATAACGACCAGGTTCAAAATAAGCAGGTTGGTCATTTTCTTCCTGTGGAATATCTTCCGTTTCTTTGTGTTGACCGTTTTGGTTATTATTGCTGACATGAAAAATCACCTCGTCCTGAGGTACTTCCTTTTTTTCTACCTCAATTGAGGCGGTTTTTGGATTTATTAATGAGTTAAAGTGATTAACTCTATGACGAACGCTACGCATATCAGGGTTATCAATAAATGACATAATAGCGTTAACGATTTGCTCTTCACTGAGTTCACTGCTGATATTAGGAACCAATGAAAGTGCAAGTAGCGTGATATTAATAAAGTGGTCATATTGCTTAAACTCTTCTTTTTCAATATCACCATTGATATGAGCTGTTAGCGCATCTACTTGTTCGCTATCACTAATATCTTGGTTAAGTAAAAGAGCTTTTGCAATCAACACATTTAAGTGCTTAGTGTCTGACATTTTGTTTACCTACTAATTGTTCTGTTTGTAATGCGAGCTTTCTTACATAAGCCCACTCAATACCGGCTTTAAAATTGTCAAATGACTGTGACTCATTTAAGCCAGATAAGGTAAATACATGCTTACCGTCTTTGATATAAAAGATCATGACTAATCACCAAATTGGTTATGTCTGAGCGCATTAAAAAATCAGTCTCTTTTATCCATATTGTTAAAGAACAAATTAACCGTATTGGTTAACTTATGCTTTTAATAATAACCACAAATTAACCATTGTCAACCATGAAAAACAAATAAATCACCAATATGGTTATGTTTGTTTTTATCACTATGAAATTTAATGATTTATTAAGAGTAAAAAGAAGCCAAGATATGACTTCTTTTTAATGGAGAGGGTTAGTCGTGGGAGATAGGCTGGTTTTTATTAATGATAAATTCAATGAAGTTTTCAATAGCAGCTTGTTCGCTGGCGGGAAGTTTTGAATAGGCTCTTCTATCATAGTTAATAGTGCCTTTATCATTTTTAGGGATTAGTAATTCATAGGCTTGGCGACCCATTGCTTTTGCAATAGCATCAATGCTTTCAGCGGTGGCGCTGGCTTCACAATTGATAATGCGGTTAACCGTTGATTGTGCTAGCCCTGAATCGACAGAAAGCTTAACTCTTGATTTTATTCCATCATTTAACATGAATGTTGTGATGTTATCTGAGAGTATCTTGCCAATTTCAGTCGGAATATATTCTTCTTTTTCTGACTCCGCATGACCTTCTTTTAAGTGGTCTACATCCATCCAATATTTGCTAATTCTAGTCACATATTCAATTTTGCGTGACATTGGATCGGTGAGTTCACGATGACTTTTTAAATCTTTTGGTGATAGGTAACGAGAGATCATACTTGGTGCTACGCCTAACGCATCAGCCAGTAATTTTTGTTTGCCGTTGTAGTAGCGTTCAATAATATAAATCAGGTTATCTTTTCTAATTTCAGCAATGCTTTTCATTTCTCCAAGTCCTTTGGTGTCTATTCTTTATACAAATTTGATTAAGTTATGGTGTATTAAACAAACAAATAACCCTTTTGGTAAAGTACCTAAACGGTTACTATTATTTATTGGTTAATCAAATTGGTGAAATTATGGAAGTTTTCGACTTTAAAAAATTTTGGAATAGCTTAACGATTAAGCAAAGAGAAGCATTTTCTCAAAGAACGGGATATAGCCAATTGTATCTATCACATCAGCTACGCTATGCAAAACGTAAGCCTTCACTAAGTAAACTCAATAAGTTATATGATATTTGTGTTGAGTTCGGTGCAGATACAACCAGAGAGCAATTAATCAATTTCTTTATTCGATAATAATTCAAAGGCTGTTTATAGATAAGGATCACTTCGGTGGTCCTTAATTTTTTTATTGATAACCAATAAATCTTTTTAGGTTGATCTATTTTAAAATAATGGATAATCTTATTGCTAACTAATCATAGAAAAAGAGGTGATGATGAAAATTGTGACTAGAAAGCAAGCCATTGAAAATGGTCTAAGTCGTTTCTATACGGGAAAATTATGTAGACATGGTCATGATTCTGAGCGTTTTACCAGTAATGGTGTTTGTGTTGAATGTTCCGCAATTAATTCATCCAACTACAGAAAAGAAGTCAGCCGATTATTAAAGATGGCTCGTAATAGAAATATTGCTTATGAAGACAATATCAGGGGGTGATATGGCCCGTATCAGGACTATTAAGCCAACATTTTGGACTGATGAGGATATGGCTGAAATATCTGAGTCAGCGTGTTTATTGGCAATAGGGTTATTAAATTACGCTGACGATGAAGGCTATTTCAATGCTAATCCAAAGCTAATAAAAGCGGCTGTTTTTCCAATACGTGAAACCTCCCGTAGTATTCCGGTACTACTACAGGAGCTTTCCAACTGTGGCTATATCAGCTTATTTTCTGCCCAAAATGGGAAGCACTTTGGATTAATAAATAATTTCACAAAACATCAAGTCGTAAACAAGAAAACGCCAAGTAAAATCAAAGAGATGAACCTACTACCGTATGACTACGGTAGCGATACGGTAGGACTACCTTTAGGAAAGGAAGGGAAAGGAAGTATTAAAACAACTCTCTGTAACACGCGCGAAGGAAATTTGCCTGATGTGGATAATGCCATTTTAAATGACAGAGTTCCTGCTGGTGGTTTTAGCGTTGACGGTAAATTTGTGATGTTTGATGAATGGGAACCTGATAGCGATTTTTTACGTAAATCTGCTTTTTGGGGATGCACTTTAACAGAGCCAGTTAAACCAACTGAACTTGCCGAATTTATTACGTACTGGAAATCCGAGGGGAAAGCTAAACATCACGAACAATGGGAAATGGCATTGGCAAAAAGTATTAAATTCCAACGTGCTAAAGCGAATAACAGCAATACTGGAGTAAATAATAATGGCAAATCAGAATTTAAATTCGATCCAAACAGTGGCAAATCAAGAGCCGTACAACTCGTGGAACACAAAATCAGAGAAAAACATGGGCAAGAGTATCTCGACTCTTTGGCTACAAATGACGGAGTTCTATGGGGAGAAATGGACAAACAAGAACGGGACGGAACCCTCATTGATGTGGAAACGAGCACTCAGCGGATTGAATAACGATCAATTCGATTTGATATTTAAATTCTGCATTGAGCGTTGTAGCAATGGTAATCCGTGGCCACCAGAGTTATCTGATGTCATTTCAATGCTTTCTGACAAGCTGGTAGACACTAATGCTTTTGGAATTCCATTTGATGAAATGCTGAGAGATTTCAATAAATACCTAGCAAGACGATGCAATTACCATAGTGCTGAGATGTACCCATTTAGACATCCGGTACAGTATTGGATCTTCACTGACCTTAGGCAAAAGGTATACGACCTTAGGTTGACAGAAGCGGAGGTTGAGAAGCGATTAAATAAAATGATCCGTATGTGGTCTGAGCGAGTACAACGAGGAGAGGTAATACCTAAACCCACGTTAAGACTTGAAGATAAAACCAGACCGAGACCTGCATGGATGGATTTATTAGAAAATGCTGAAAAACGTAAACATAAATCGGCATGAGGTTTATTGGATATCAAAATTCTTAGCGTAATAAACACTGGTGAGTTTTATTTGTTATAGGTATGCGATTGGGTGTCTGAGTAGTGAAAACAGCGTATAGACGATTTGAGAGCGTTTTAAGTGGGTATGAGTTTAATTAAAAACTCTGTTTTTTTATACTTGAAAACATGACCAAATTGGATATATTAAGCGTAATGATTAATCTATTAAGGGTTATCGTATATGAAATTTATGCAGGATTTAGTTGTTGAAATATTACATGACAAGAAAAAACCGCTATCAGTTAACGAAATAACCGAGATTGCCTCAGAGCTTGATGGTAAGAAAAATCGCTCAACGACCAATTATGCGTTGATCAAGTTGATTGAATGCGCCGTTGTTGAGCGCAGAGCGGTAGTCGGAATTGGTTATGTATACACGCTAGCGCCTGATTACATGGAGCGTCTACGTGATTTAGATATCAAAAAAGAAGCCTCTCTAATGACCAAGAAGCCAGCAAAACCTACGGATAAGTATGTTATCTGTCAGAAAGGTTCACTAACCTACGTCAGAAAGAGCTTACCACCGTTACAGCATGGAAAGATTGCTGATATTCATAACCGTATGAACGCAATGCTGGTGGCGGTACGTGCATGAAACAGCAAATTTATTATATCAATCCTGTACCAAAGCCACGTATGACACAGCGTGACGCATGGAAGAAAAGACCCGTTGTCGTTAAGTACCACGCTTTTTGTGACGAGATGAGAGCTAACCATTTTACGTTACCGGAAAGCGGTGCTCACCTAACGTTTGTTATCCCTATGCCTAAATCATGGAGTAAGAAAAAACGCATTGAGATGAATGGAAAACCCCACCAGCAACGTCCTGATGTCGATAACCTGATTAAAGCCGTTATGGACGCCATCTTTGATGAAGATTGCAGGGTGTGGAATATCAGCGCGTCAAAGCTTTGGGGTGAGCAGGGAAAGATAGGGGTAACGTTACCTGAAAATACAGAAAATCATGAACTTATTACCATTCGTTAAGTTCGTGACTGAGTTAATTAATCGTTGAATGAGTTTGGGAAGAAATTATGAGTCAAGAAATTGATGCTATTAGACTTATTCAACAAATCAAACAATCGTGACATGTCACGCAAAGGCAAATGATGAAAATTAAAACCTCAAAACTAAAAGGATTAGCGCTTGATTGGGCGGTAGGTAAAGCCGTTGGCGTTGATGTTCGTATTTATAAAGAGTTTATTGTTGATGCTAATAACTGCGTATATAGCCCATCTAGCGACTGGTTAAAGTGTGGTGAGTTTATTGAGACTTACGCTATCGAACTTATCAATGAGATGTTGAGTAACGATTTCGGACATTATCAAATTGCATGGTCTGCTATCTGTAATTACTTACAAGATGATTATTACGATGGTGATACACCTCAAGAGGCAATTTGTCGTGCTACTGTCGCTGTGGTGTTAGGTGGTGAAGTCGATGTGCCAAAGGAGTTAGTAAATGGCTAAATCACCTGCTGAACGTAAGGCACTACAACGTAAGCGCCAAAAGGAGCTTGGTGTAACAAAGATTGAATTGCTGGTGGATAATCAAGAGCTGGAGATGTTACAGCGTAATTGTGTTCTGCGTAGGCCTGGTCGTGAACCGTATGATGTTGTTGAATACTTGCAGATGCTTATTCGTAAAGATGATGCCGAGTATAAACGACAAGCTGAGGAGCTATCTAAGCGCAAGTGTGAGCGTTGTGGTGAACAATTACCCGTTCAGCAATGCTGTTTATCTGGTGATGCTAAATGTTGGGTAACAAAGGGCTGGCGTGAAATGATGTTGAAGGTAGAATAAACTGATTACTATCAGATTAAGGTTTACTATGGAAAATATATATTGCATTTCAAATTTTTTTTCCGACCTGATGCTGGATGTGACTACTATGAGTAGCGATATTGATTGGGCAATCATTATTGCTATTATCTCACTGTGTTTCACTACAGTTATTGGTGTTATATCTATTTTTTATACTCGGGCATCACTTAGAACAACGCAAGAATCAATAGAGAAATCAGAAAAATCAACGATAGAATCTAATAATATAGCCAATAATACATTTAGAGAGATAGGTAAAATTACCGAGGTATCAGTAAGCCAGTTTGAAACTAAAATTAAAAATGAAATGAAAATCAAACTGGAGAATAAGAATAATACCATATTGGCGGTTAGAGATATAGCAAGTAATGTGGCTTTCAATCTACTTCAGCAATTATATTATATAACTGATTTATATGAAAAAAATGAAATGATTCACAGCGTGAATATAGAGAAATCAAAAGAAGGAAATTGGAAAACTGTAGTGTTTAATAGTAAGGACGGAACTGAAGTTTATACTATTCATAGACCTGAGATGCCAGAAATGTTTAATTATTCAGTATTAATTGAGGCGTCTAAAGTTGATAAGACTTTAACTGATTTATTGTTTGACTTAAATATGCAAATCTACGCCTTAAGAGATGTTATGAATAGTATTGTTTCTATTATAAAAAAGGATGATGTTGATGAATTAAAAGAAATGGTTACCACATTGTTAATTGCAAAACCTACTCAAGAAATAATACCATTATCGCTACATATAATTGATTCGTTAGATCTTGAAATGAAGAATAATTATAAATTTGGGTATCTCCGTGTAAAAAATGAGGTTCATAAATTTTATACGCGAGACAATGGTGGATTTTTTGTGAGCAATGTTAGTGGATCATCATTATGACTATCAAAAGACCAAGAAAGAAACCTGCACGACAGCCAACGCCTATCAACGACAAGATGGAACGTTTCTGTCAGGAATATATCAAATCCCCCGATAATCAAACTGATGCTGCAATCTCTGCTGGATATGCTTCTGGCAGTGCTTGCAAGCGCGCATCACAGCTAATGGCTGATCCCCGTATTCAAGAGCGTATCGCACAACTTATGCAACAGCGTAATAAGCGCACCAAGATGAGTGCTGACAATGTTCTCAAGCGCTTGGTCGATATGCTTGATGCGGATATTGCTGATATTCTCAATGAGAAAGGCGATATTAAACCAATATCTGAATGGTCACCTATTTGGCGTAAAAGTGTTGCTGCATTCGATATCATTGATATTGACGGTGATACACGCATTAAAAAAGTAAAGTTACTGGATAAAATCAAGGTGCTTGAACTGATTGGTAAGCATGTTGATATCAATGCTTTTAGAGACAGAGTACAGGTCGATGTAAATGTATCATTGGCTGATAAGTTGGCATCTGCTCGTAAACGTGCTCAGCAAGGGAGCGTTGAGTAATGTCAGAAGCTTTACAGAAGTCACCAGAAGAACAACTCATAGAAGATATCGCATCATTTACGCATGATCCATTAGGTTATGCGTATTACGCGTTTCCGTGGGGTGAAGCTGGTGGAGAGCTTGAAGAATACAATGGTCCTCGTCAGTGGCAAGCCGAAGCATTAAATGAAATCGGTGAACATCTACGCAATCCAAAGACACGCCACCAGCCATTGTTACTTGCTCGTGCTTCTGGTCACGGTATCGGTAAATCGGCATTTATTTCAATGATCATCAAGTGGGGTATGGATACCTGCGAAGATTGTAAGGTCGTCGTCACTGCCAACACTGAAAATCAGCTACGCACTAAAACGTGGCCAGAAATAGCGAAGTGGCAACGTCTATCACTTACCAATAATTGGTTTACTTGCACTAAGACAGCTATCTATTCAAACGATCCTAATCATGCTAATGCTTGGCGTGCTGATGCGGTACCTTGGTCAGAGAACAACACGGAGGCATTTGCAGGGCTTCACAACAAAGGCAAGCGTATTATCCTCGTGTTTGATGAAGCGTCTAACATTGCTGATCTGGTATGGGAAGTTGCAGAAGGGGCGTTAACGGATGAAGGTACCGAAATCATTTGGATAGCATTTGGTAACCCAACCCGTAACACAGGGCGCTTTCGTGAGTGCTTTCGTAAGTTTAAACATCGTTGGAACACCAAGCAGATTGATAGCCGTACCGTTGAAGGTAGCAACAAAGAGCAGATTAAAAATTGGGAAGAGGACTACGGCGAAGATAGCGACTTCTTTAAAGTTCGTGTTCGTGGTGTGTTCCCGTCAGCATCAGAACTACAGTTTATTCCAACAGGTTTAACCGATGAAGCCATGAAACGCATTGTCACACAAGCTGAAGTTGCTCATGCGCCCGTAATTATTGGTGTTGACCCTGCCTATTCTGGTATTGATGATGCAGTCATTTATCTACGCCAAGGTTTATTTAGTAAGTGCTTGTGGACGGGCTTTAAAACAACTGACGATGTTGTTATGGCAAAGCGTATTGCTGACTTTGAAGATCAATACAAGGCTGACGCTGTTCATATCGACTTTGGGTATGGTACCGGCATTCACTCTATTGGAACAAGTTGGGGACGCGTGTGGCGTTTAGTTAAGTTTGGTGGTGCATCAACAGATCCACAAATGCTGAACAAACGCGGTGAAATGCATAACAGCGTTAAGACATGGTTAAAAATTGGTGGGGCTATTGATGATCAGGAAACCGCAGATGATTTGTCATGTGGTGAATACAAGGTTCGTGTTATCGATAGCAAGATTGTACTAGAAGATAAAACAGAAATTAAAAAGCGTCTTGGTCGTTCACCGGGTAAAGGTGATGCACTAGCACTGACGTTCGCGTATCCAGTCACCAAAATAGATAGAAATTACTCCTCACCTCATTCTGGCGTTAATGTCAGCAATTCAGATTACGATCCATTCGCATAAAAAAAGCCCTCTGGAGTAGAGGGCAAACAGTCCTAAGGTAAAGCACGCTGTCGTGGTAACAATACCGAGAAAAAATGCAGTGGCATTGCATAACCAAAGTGGTAGTTATAATTTTCAATATTGTCAAATAACATGTATTATTAATTTAATATGCAATATTGGTTAATTATAAAGGTGTGTCGATATGTGTAATCCATTTGGCAATACTCCAAAAATTACAACTCCTCCTGCTGTTCAGGCAGCACCTCAAGAACAAGATGCGGCAGTAACGGGTAGTCGTGATGATGAAATGCGTCGTCGCCGTGCAGCCGCAGGTCGTAAGTCTACGTTACTAACAGGTGCGCAGGGTGCGACAAGTTCAGCATCCACCAGCGGTAAAACCTTACTTGGTCAATAAGGGGTGACTATGTCAACGCCATTGAAACAACAGCTACTGCAACAACTTAATCAGTTGGATACAGAGCGTAGCTCATTTGAACCGCATTGGCGTGAATTGTCAGATTTCACTCGTCCTCGTAGTACGCGTTTTACTGCGTCTGATGTTAATCGAGGTGATCGCCGTAATAGTAAGATCATTGACCCTACGGCATCTTTAGCTTCATCGGTGCTTTCCAGTGGCATGATGTCAGGCATTACAAGTCCTGCTCGTCCTTGGTTTCGTTTAGCGACACCTGATCCTGATTTAATGGATTATGGCCCTGTAAAACTTTGGCTAGAAACCACAGAACAACGCATGAACGAAGTGTTCAATCGTTCTAATCTCTATCAGTCATTACCGTTGATGTATGGTGATTTAGGTACTTTCGGCACTGCTGCAATGGCGGTTGTTGAAGATAGTCAGCGTATTATTCGTACCGTTCATTTCCCCCTTGGCAGTTATTACATTGCGAATAGCCCGAGCCTGAGTGTTGATGTTTGTTATCGCAAATTTACGATGACCGTTCGCCAGTTGGTAATGGAGTTCGGGATTGATAGCGTTAGCGACACTGTTAAATCAATGTGGAATTCAAGCCAGTACAGCCAATGGGTTGAAGTGGTTCATGCCGTATATCCAAACCTTGAACGACAATCAGGAAAGTTAGAGGCGAAGCACAAGCCTTTTAAATCCGTTTATCTTGAAGTGGCGGGTGATCACGAGAAAGTGTTACGTGAGTCTGGCTATGATGAATTTCCTATTATGGCGCCACGTTGGGAAGTGAATGGTGAAGATGTTTACGGCTCATCTTGTCCTGGTATGTTGGCGTTAGGTGGCACTAAAGCACTTCAATTAATGCAAAAACGTAAAGCGCAGATGATTGATAAGCTGACCAACCCACCTTTACAAGTACCAGCCTCATTAAAAAACCAACGGGTAAATACCATACCCGGAGGCATTAACTATCTTGATGAGGCCAATCCTACTAATAAAATTCAAACGATTTTTGATGTTCAACCCGTAGCATTGAAAGCACTACTTGAAGATGTTCAAGATACCCGTCAACTGATTGATACAGCTTACTTTGTCGATTTATTCCGCATGATGCAAATGGTGAATACGCGCTCTATGCCGATTGAAGCCGTTGTTGAGATGCGAGAAGAGAAGCTATTGCAATTAGGGCCTGTTCTGCAACGCCTTGATTCTGAGTTACTCGACAAGCTGATTAATCGCACTTTCTCAATCTTGGTAAACAAAAACTTACTTCCCGTTGCGCCTGATGAAATGCAAGGAATGGATCTAAAGGTTGAGTACATTTCTGTAATGGCTCAGGCACAGAAATCGATTGGCGTTGGCAGTATCGAACGCTTTGCTGGCTTTGTTGGCAATCTGGCAAGAGTTAAACCAGAAGCTCTCGACAAGCTTAATGCTGATGATGCTATTGATAATTATGCGTCGGCTATTGGTGTTTCTCCAACAATCGTTGCAACCAATGAGCAGGTACAAGCCATACGTCAACAACGACAAACACAGCAACAACAAATGGCACAGATGCAAATGGCACAGTCTGCTATTGATGGTGCTAAAACGCTCAGTGATACCAATCTTGATAATGATAGTGCCTTGTCAGTTATGGCTGGTGGAGGTGCTCAATGACACATCCATTTGATGCGTATGAAGACGAGAGAATTGCTCGCACTGAATACGATATTCAACAAAAAAATAGGCAAGAGAAAGAAGAACAGCAGCTAAAAGAAGTTATGTCCACAGAGGCTGGGCGTGCTGTTATTTGGCGTTTGATTTCTGACTCTGGCGTATTTCGTAGCTCTTTTTCTAACGATCCCTATGCAACTGCCTTTAGAGAAGGCGAGCGTAACTATGGGTTAAAAGTTTTCAATCAATTACACCAAGTTTGCCCTGAGCTTTATGCGCAAATGGCAAATGAAGCAGCTACACCAAGCGTTTAACAACGGGAGAAACAGTCATGAATTTATGGCAGAAACTAATCATGCGTCGCTTGTATAACGAGCAACACAGCGAGGGAGGTGAAGGCGGTGGCGGTACAGCAACAGAACCTACTCAAGAAACATCAGCAACAGATAAAAATGAGCCACCAGCAAACAGTGCTGATCCTAATAAAAGCACTGAAAAAGAGAATGGTGGAGAGCGAGGCAAGCCGGCTGATAAGAAAAATGATGCCAATAAATCAGATGTAGGTGCGCCTGAAAAGTATGAATTTAAAGCACCAGAAGAAGGTCAAGAGCTTGATAAAGGTGCATTGGAAGTCTTTGAGCCTATTGCTCGTGAGCTGAATTTAAACAACGAACAAGCGCAAAAACTGGTTGATGTTTATGGTTCTAAAATCATGCCAGCGATTAATAAGCAACTTGCTGAAGGTTGGCAAAAACAGACAGAGCAATGGGCTGAAACTGTTAAAGCAGATAAAGAGCTTGGTTCCGCTGAATCTATCGGTGCGGCACAAAAAGCAATGGATAAGTTTGGTTCACCTGAGCTGAAACAGTATTTAGAAGAGTCAGGACTAGGTAACCATCCTGAGCTTATTCGTATCTTTGCCAGTGTTGGCAAAGCAATGTCAGAGGACGGTCTTGTCACTGGCAACAGTAACGGCAGTAAAAGTGCTGCTGATGTTTTATTTGGATAACAAAGAGGAAATAACATGCCTGCTTTAACTCTCGTTGATTGGGCTAAACGACAAGGCCCTGACAGCAAGCAAGCGAAGATCGTCGAATTGCTGAATCAGTCTAATGAAATCCTTGATGATATGGTTTTCGTTGAAGGTAACTTACCAACGGGTCACCGTACAACCGTTCGTACTGGTTTACCATCTGCAACATGGCGCTTACTTAACTATGGTGTACCACCAAGCAAATCAACCACAGCACAGGTTACTGATGCGATTGGTATGCTTGAAACCTATTCTGAAGTTGATAAAGACCTTGCTAATTTGAACGGGCAAAAGAATGAATTTCTATTGTCTGAATCAATTGCATTCTTAGAGTCAATGAACCAGCAAATGGCTGAAACAGTTATTTATGGTGATGCTACGGTTCATCCTCAGCGCTTTACGGGTTTAGCTGCACGCTTTAACGATATGAAAGCAAAGAATGCAGTCAACATCATTGATGCTGGTGGTACTGGCAGTAACTTAACTTCTGTGTGGTTAGTCGTATGGGGTGAAAACACTGTTCACGGTATTTTCCCTAAAGGTTCTAAAGCAGGTTTAGAACAAAACCATTTAGGTGAAGTTACTTTAGAAGATGAGAACAAAGGTAAATACCAAGGCTTTCGTACTCACTTCCAATGGAAAAATGGTATCTCAGTTCGTGACTGGCGTTATGTTGTCCGTATCGCCAATATTGATTTATCCAAAATTGGTAAAGATCCAGAAAAAGCGGACACACTCGATTTACCAGACTTGTTTATTCAAGCAATTGAGAAGATCCCTAACCTCTCTATGGGGCGTCCTGTTTTTTATTGTAACCAGCAAATTCGTAGCTGGATGCGTCGTCAAATTAAAAACAGCAAAAACGTCAATATTTCCATGGCAGAAGTTGCCGGTAAGAAAGTTGTTTCATTCGATGAAATTCCTGTTCGCCGTGTTGATGCCATCTTAACGACTGAAGATCAGGTGAAATAAGTTATTGCGGTGTCGTTTAACGGCTCCGCTAACTTTCATTTATTTGGAGATAGTCAAAATGATTTTAGATAAAGAAACGCTTTTTTCACTGGATCAGGCGGTTACTGCATCTGCTGTAAGTAAGCAAATTATCGACTTAACGCCAGTGCATGGTGCATTTCGTGATATCGGTATTGGTGAGCCATTAGAGCTGTTTGAACAAGTGACTGAACAGGCTAAAGCAGCAGGTGAAGCGACTGTTCAAATCAAGTTAGAAACCGCTACAGACGATAAATTCTCTGATGCTAAATCTATCTTTGAATCTGTTGCTATACCAATTGCCGATTTAAATGCAGGTAAACGTATTGTGGCGAAAGTACCTCAAGGCGTTCTGAAGTATCTGCGCCTGCAATATGTTGTTGCAGAAGGGCCATTAACAGCGGGTAAGTTCACTGCGGGTATCAACCTAACTGTTGATGCTCATCCTATTTACGATGCTGCAACTCAATAAGGTGTGACATGTCACGATATAAGGTTTTAAAAAAATCATTTATCGCTGGGCGTCTACTTGAAATCGGTGAAGAGGTTGAGTACGACGGTATAGCTGGCAATAACTTAGCGTTAATTGGTGGCGCTGATGCTCGACTTAATACTCATAGTGTGGCTGATGGGGCTGGTGATAATACTGGTGAAGGCATAAGTAATATTGCTGTAAGCGGTTCAGGTGTGGCAATTGATTCAAGCCTTGATGCGCTTCGTGAGCAATATACCCAGCTATTTGGTAAAGCACCTCATCACAATATGGGCGCAGATAAAATGCGCACCGCAATAGATGAAAAGCGGAAAGAACTTGGGGTTTAACCCCCGATGATAAAGGGGGGCGAAAGCCCCTTTTTTATTGGAGATAAATGATATGGCCTCAGAAATTGAAATTTGCAATATTGCATTAAGTCGCATTGGTAATAGTCGTTCAATTAATAGCATGACTGAAGCCAGCAAAGAAGCCGTTCAATGCAACCTTCATTATGCGCAATGCCGTGATAGTGTATTGGCCGATTTTCCTTGGAACTTTGCAACTAAAAAGGTGGCATTAGCCAATACAAATAATCCTCCACCTAATTGGGCGTATGCCTATCGCTATCCTAATGATTGTCTAAAAGCCATTGGTATTGTCGAACCTCATCAAAAGTACCGTAGACCAGATACAGCAATCCATTTTCATGTTGGTTCAGATGAAAACGGGACTGGTCGATTAATTTTTACTGATCATCCAAGTGCATGGCTTGAATATGTTGCACGTATTACTGACGTCAATATGTTTGATGCGTTATTTAAAGATGCGCTTGCATGGCGTTTAGCGGCTGAATTGGCTCGTCCATTGGCATCAAATGCGGGTATTGGTGGTGAGGCATTACAAATTTACCAAGGTGTTATTAAAAGTGCGGCAGCACATTCATTAAGTGAGTCAGCAGAGCCAACTGATTATATTGATGAATTCACACTAGCGAGGTTGTCATAATGCCATTTAGTCTTATTCAACCTAGTTTTTCAGGCGGTGAAATTGCACCAAGCCTATATGGTCGTGTTGATCTTGCGAAGTATTCAACTGCACTGCGCAAGTGCCATAACTTTATTGTTCGTCAATATGGTGGCGTTGAGAATAGACCAGGCACACGATTTATTGCTGAAACAAAGTATCAAAATAAGAAGTCTCGCCTTATTCCTTTCCAATTCAGCACCGTACAAACCTATGCGTTAGAGTTTGGTGATCGTTATATTCGCGTATTTAAAGATGGTGGGCAGGTTCTCTATGCTGATGGTGAACATAAAGGCGAAGTGTTTGAATTAGCGACACTTTATAAAGAAGCTGATTTATTTGATTTGAAGTATACGCAATCAGCAGATGTTATGACGATTGTTCATACTGATTATCCACCAATGGAGTTACAGCGTTACGATCATGATGATTGGAAGTTAGTCTCCGTTGAAACCAAGAACGGTCCCTTTGAAGATATCAATACCGATAAGGCAATGAAAGTTTATGCCAGTGCAAGCACGGGGCAAATTACGTTAACGTCTACGCATGATATTTTTGGTACCGAGCAAATAGGTAAGCAGTTCTATTTAGAGCAACGTGATATTGATGCGGTTCCTGTATGGGAAACAGATAAAACAACCAACCTTAATGATCAACGCCGTGCTGACAGTAACTACTATCGTGCCAATAGTGGCGGTAAAACAGGAACACTAAGACCGTCTCATACTGAAGGAATGAGCTGGGATGGTTGGGGTGGTGATACAGGGATCCAGTGGGAATATTTGCATAGTGGTTTTGGTATCGTAAAAATTGAAACTGTTAGTGAAGATGGCAAAACAGCCACAGGAAAGGTGATCTCTTATATTCCATCCAATGCCGTTGGTGAAGATAATGCAAGCCATAAATGGGCGCGTGCAGTGTGGAATAATGTTGATGGTTATCCAAGCACCGTTGTTTATTATCAACAACGTTTATTCTTTGCCGGATCTCGTGCCTACCCACAAACGATATGGGCCAGTCGTAGCGGTGACTATAAAGACTTTGGGCGCAACAATCCTATTCAAGATGATGATCGCATTATCTACACGTATGCAGGTCGTCAAGTTAATGAAATTCGCCATTTGATTGATGTCGGTTCGCTGGTGGCATTGACCTCAGGCGGTGAATATCAAATCACAGGCGATCAGAACAAAGTACTTACACCTTCCAGTTTTTCAATGTCATCACAAGGTGCTAACGGCTCAAGTGATTTACCTCCAATCTCTGTTGCGAATATTGCGCTTTATATACAAGAGAAAGGTAGTGCCGTGCGTGATTTATCGTACTCCTTTGATGTGGATGGGTATCAAGGCACTGACTTAACTATGTTGGCAAATCACCTATTTCAACGTCACCGCATTGTTGATTGGTCATTTACTACGGTTCCATATTCTATTGCATGGTGCATACGTGACGATGGGTTAATGTTGGCTTTAACCTATTTACGAGAACAACAAGTTTTTGCATGGGCGCCACAATCGACAGAAGGGAAATTTGAGTCCACATGTTCCATCAGTGAAGGCAATGAAGATTCAGCTTATTTTATTGTTCAGCGCACAGTAAACGGTAAACAGGTTCGGTATGTAGAACGATTAGCCAGCCGTTTATTTACTCGTACAGAAGATGCTTTCTTTGTGGATTCTGGCTTAAGTTATGACGGTAGAAATACTGATATATCAAAAACAGCAACCATCACTGGTGGAGCGGGTGAGTGGAACTATCAAGAAAACTATCCATTAGTGATTTCAGGTGATCCTGTCTTTAGTGCTTCTGATATTGGTAGTGCCGTCAATATTCCTTATTTTGAAGATAATGAACATAAAGAGCTTCGCTGTAAGATTGTTCAGTATGTATCTGAAAATCAAGTGGTTATTTCTGCTAATCGCAATATTCCACCAGTATTACAAAATACGCCCACTACTGAATGGAGCATAGCCCGCTATCGCTTTGCTGGCTTAAATCATCTTGAAGGTAAGACAGTTAATATTCTTTCCGATGCTAATGTTTCACCGCAGGCCATTGTCACCAATGGTACAGTGGAAATTGATACGCCATCAGCCGTAGTACATATCGGATTACCTATTACCAGCGAATTAGAAACGCTTGATATCCATATCAATGGGCAAGAAACATTACTTGATAAGAAGAAGCTTATTAAGGTTGCCAGCTTAATTGTAAATAGTAGTCGGGGTATTTGGGCCGGTACTGAAAAAGAACGGCTATATGAGTATCCTCAACGTCAATTCGAGTTTTACGACAATCCTGTTGATGATGCCACAGGCATTGTTGAAATTAATTTAGATGCAGATTGGAGCAAAAACGGACGTGTCTTTATTAGACAGGTTGATCCTTTACCGTTAGCGGTGCTCTCTGTTATTCCGCGTATTGATGCTGGTGGTTTCTAATATGAAAAAACATCATGTACAAATCATTCCTGCTACTCATGAACATATTGTTCGTTTATTACCACATGTAAGACAAGCTGATGTTGATGAGTTCTACGCTATGTCAATGCAAACACCTGAGCAGGTATTACGACATGGCTTATCTGTTTCTACTAAAGCCTATGCCGGCATTATTAATAATGAGGTGGTGACTATTTTTGGTGTTGCTTCTGGCTCATTACTGACTGGCTTAGGTGTTCCTTGGTTGGTGGGTTCTAACTTATTAGAGCAACATCAGAAAACCTTTCTACGGCGCTGTAAACCCATCTTAAAACAGATGTTAGGGCAATACCCAACACTGATGAATTATGTCGATGAACGTAATCATATTGCTAAGGCGTGGCTCCATTGGTTGGGGTTTCAGATTGAAGAAGCAAAGCCAGCAGGTTTACTTCAGTTACCTTTCCATCGTTTTACATTGAGGGCTAAATAATGTGTGAACCAACAACATTAGCGGCTGCAGTGATTGGTACTTCTGCGTTGCAAGCATACGGACAATATACCGATGGTAAATTTCAAGCATCAGTGGCTAATCAAAACGCCAAAATTAATGAAGATGCTGCACTTGATGCAATTAATAAAGGAAACGCTCAGGCACAAGAACAGCGTAGACGTACTCGCCAATTAGCCGGCACACAGGCGGCAACAATGTCAGCCAGTGGCATTGATTTAAGTACTGCGGGTGCTTTAGATATTTTGGGTGATACTGCCGCAATGGGTGAGCTTGATGCGTTAACTATGGTAAATAACGCTTCTCGTGAAGCGTATGGCTATCGTATGCAAGCTGAGAATGATCGCCTTAATGCAAAAATGGCAAGACGTTCAGGCAACATGGGCGCAATGACAACGTTATTAACAGCTCCTATTCAAGCTTATGGCGCGTATCAGTTGGCTGGTGGTACATGGAGTCCGTTCGGTGGTGGTGGCTCAGGTGCTGCGAAAGCGGGTAAGACATTTGCTAAAGCACCAAAAGGATTTTAATCATGCCCAAGGTTCCTACATACGATAATAGAACGGTTATGCCTGAGCAGTTACCAAATAATGGGTTTTCTGTTCAATCATCACCTGATGCTTTTGGCGCTGGATTTGGTCGTGTTGGTGAGCAATATGTCGGTTTATTTGCAGAAGCAAAACAAAGAGCCAATGTTGCACTAGCGCAAGATGCATTATTGCAACTCCAAGACCATGCAGATGATCTGTTTAATAATCCTCAAACGGGTTTATACACGAAGCAAGGTAAAAATGCAGTTGGTCAATCTGATGAAATAATTTTCAATATAGAATCAAAAGGGCAAGAGTTAATGTCACAATTGCCTGAAGGTTCACAAGAAGATTTTCTTAAACAATTTAATGTGATTAAAAGACAGTATGCTAATCAGACTAAATCTTATGAATTAAAAGAAGTTCAATCATTTGAAACTAGTCGGAATGATGGGATTGTCGCTGGCTATGCAAAAAATGCTTCTGATAGTTTCAATAATCCTCAAGCTTTTATTAGTTTTATGACATTGGGGCAACATAGTATTGTTGAATTCAATCGTGCTCGTGGTATTAGCGAGGAAGAAATTTCAGCAAAAGTAGATAATTTTAACAATCAAGTTGCTTGGACTGCTGCACAGAATGCAATGGCAACTGATGCTATGGGAACATTTAATGTAATAGGTGAACCATCAGATATTGGTGGTGTTATTCGTGTTCCAAGTAATACATCAAATAGTTCTTCTGATCCTGATGATAGAAATGGAAGAAATAATAATCCGGGTAATATCAGAGTTTCTGATAACAAATGGGAAGGGCAAATAGGAGATGATGGTGAATTTGTTCGTTTTGCCACACCAGAGCATGGTGTACGTGCTTTAGGTAAAAATCTACTTACTTATCGCAATAACGGTATTGTTACGATAAACCAGATAATTAGCCGTTATGCGCCAGAAAAAGATGGCAATAAAACAGATAAATATATTGCTTTCGTCTCAGATAAATTAGGTGTTGATCCGAATATACCGATTGATGTTAGCAATATCGAAACGTTGAAGAATATCACAACAGCTATTATGCAAATGGAAGGAAAGCATAGTGTTACAGACGATCAAGTAAACACAGGTCTTCAAGCTGCACTAGGGTTTACTAGGTTACCACAACCAGAGGCGTCACAATACCAAACGCAAAGTAGGCAAATTACTAATACTAATAGCCCATGGTGGAATCTACTAACACCTATGCAGCAATACCGAATCAGAAAACAAGGTGAAGCTGCGCAAAGTGAAAGAAGAAAGCAGTATTCTGATGAAATATCTTTAATTAATAAAAATATTTATGCTGCTACAGATGAAGGGTTGCAGCCTACAAATGTTCCTAGTGAAGCTGCTTATACCAGAGCGTATGGGGAATATAAAGGTCTTAAAGCCTATGCGGAAGTGCAAGAACAATTGAAATATGGAAGCATAATTGCTGCAGCAAGAGAGGTTAGCCCTGATAGCCGCTCTGATATTTTAGAACAGAATAGACCTAAAGACCCTAACGCTCCTAACTTTGCTGCTCAACAGCAGAGATATGAAAAGATGCGTATTAAGTTCAATGAGTTTGATAAAGCATGGGAGGCTAATCAAGGTGCTCAAATGGTTTCAAATGCAATTAATTATGGCATTCCTCTTGATCCAAGTAGCAAAAGTAATAAAGCAGCCACCGATAGTTATTATGCATCTCATTTTGCTAACCTTAATTTAAGCAATGAAGAACAGGTAACAGGTGTTCTTAAGCTAGTTGGAAATACAGGGATTATTCCTACGCAATTATTATCCCATCTTAACGCTGCCGCTGTTACCCAAGATGCAAAAACAGTGTTGCCTGCCGCTGACTTTGTTAGTCGATTATATGAAACAAACCCAACAGCAATAACAGGTATGTCAAAAGAAAAGCAGGCATTTTATTTACAAGTAAATCAACTTAGAAGCGTAGGTGTAGATGATACAAAATCTGTAGAACATGCTTATAACTTAACATATAAACAAACAGATGATGTAAAAGAGCAGTTATCAAAAGATCAATCTTCTACTGATTATAAAAATAATCGATTGAAGTCAGCAAAAGGCTTTGTGAGTGATCTAGGGCAGATTTTTCGTATTGATCCATCTGCTACTGATAAGACTAATGAAGCAGCCTTATTTAGAAATGATTATGAATCTTTATATGACCTTAATTATCGAATTGCTGGTGGTAATGATGAAATCACCAAAAAGATGACCAATCAGCAAATATCAAGAAAATGGTCTATCACTGAAATAAACGGCAAAGCAGAATTAATGAAATATGCCCCAGAAGCATTATATAAAGGAGGGCCTGATGGATGGCAAGCAAAACAATGGGAAGAGGAGAAATGGAAATTAAAATATGGTGAAGAGCGTAAAAGCAATCAAGATATAGGATTCAGAGTAAATAACACAACAGGAGGAATTGATACTTCAGAGAATAAACCTAAACCCATAGTTGATGGTGAAATTATCTTAGTTGTCGATCATCTCACACCTAGGAATGGTGATTACGCCATATTTATTTCCAAAGAAGATAAGAATGGAATACCAACTTTACAGCCTTATCATGATGAATCAGGTTCTAAAATAAGATATAAGCCTGAATTAGAGAGTTATAAGCCATATCAAGATTTACTTGCAGAAGCCGCTGAATATGAAATTAAGCAAGATGCTAAAGGTCAAGCAAGGAGAGCATTCTATGATCGTCATGATGAGTTTGATAAGCAGTATGAACAAGCTCATGAACAACGTATTGAAAGGCAGAAAGAGCAATTAAGTAGCTATTTTTCTTGGGGAGGTAATGAATAATGCCAATTTATCCAGAAACAGAAGGACCTGCTAATAACTTTACGCTTCCATATACTAAAGGCTGGGATACGCCGTATGAAGTTGGAATTAACCCAAAACCTCAAGAAGAAGGCCCGTCAGTGATGGGCGCTGCATTTAGGAAGTATAATATACTTTCAGGGTTATTTAATCCTGCGCCTGATTTTGAAAGAGAGGATGATTATAACCCTTACAATGATCCTAATGAGTTAGATGGTTACAGAATGTGGGCTACAAAATTCGCAGACTCACGTTCTCCTCAAGAAACAGCATGGATAAAACAACAAATAGATAATGAAAATCAGGATAGACAGCATTTAGCTGAATCAGGTTGGCAAGGTACTCTAGCTTCTTTCACTGCGGGGTTATTGGATCCTATAACACTAGGAAGCCTGTTGATTCCAGGTGCGCAAGGAGGGCTTATTGCAAAAGCATCTACTACCGCAGCAACGGTTGGTCTAAGCACTGCAGCTAGTGAGTTTATATTACATCAGCAACAATACACTAGAACATTTGAAGAAAGCGTAATACATACAACTGCAGGTGCTATTTTGGGCGGTATGGTTGGTAGTGCTGGTCACTTGATAAGCGCAGAGGTAAAAAAGAGAGCTACTAATGAAATTAGTAACTCATTGGCTCAATCGCTCTCTGGTGGTAGTGTTGGCGCTCAAAGGGTAGCAGAAACAACATTAGCTCAAGAAGCAATGAAAGGACCGAATTGGGCTAATTCTGTCATGAAAATGACACCGATCGGGCGTTTAATGGATTCACCAGCCGTTACCTCTCGTAGAACAGCTCAGTTATTAGCTGAAAATAATTTCACAACAGCAAAGAATCTTGAAGGAATTGCGACACCTGCAGCTGTTGAAACTAAAATTAGAATGTGGTCACGTAATGAAGCTGCAGTCATTATAACTACCAATAGTGGCTATGCTAAATATCGTGCTGCTGGTGGAACAGGCAGACGTTTTAATTTTGCTGTTGAAGTGACAAAAGCAATGCGTAGAAATGATACAAGTGCAAACCCTGTTGTTCAGGAAACAGCTCGTGCACTGCGACCGGCTTTAGATAATGTGAGGGCTGAATTACAAGCTGTGGGTCTTTTACCAAGTGATTTAAAGCTTGTAGGTGGCATGAGCTACTTTCCTCGCTTGTATCGTGTAGGTGAAATACTTTCTAGACGAAGCGAATTTAAAAAAATATTAACGGACTACTGGTCAAGAAGCGAAAAGGCAGTTTTGGAAGACTTGGAAGTTGCTGCTGATGAAGTAATTAACAAAATTACTGGAGCCATGAGACCACAAGACTATGCCAATGCTTTTTCAGTTAAGCTACCTGGCTCAACTAAATCTCGAACTTTAGCGATACCTGATGAATTAATTGAAGAATTTTTGGAGAATGATGTCCGCTATGTTTTGCAACATCATATACGAGATGCTGCTCCTAATGTTGAGTTAACGCGTGCTTTTGGTGAATCTTCGATGGAGCGAACAATACGCAGCATCGAGGATGAATATGACGAACTCATGAAAGGTAATCCTTCGGTACTAAGAAAAGAACTTGAAACTAAATATGCTGATAAGAAAAATAACATGTCAGAAAAGGAGTATTTTAAATTTATTAATCAAGAGCTTGATGCAGCACAAAAAGAAGCTATTCAAGCGCTAGAAAAATCAGGTGAAATTAGACGCTTAAGTAAGTTGAAGCTACGTGATGTAGAAGACATCATGGCGATGAGAGATAGGGCTTTAGGTGTCTATAAACGTCCTGATAACCCTTCAAATGCATTTATTCGAGCTGGTAATGTTCTGCGTAATCTCAACTTCTTAACTATGCTTGGTGGGATGACTGTTTCAGCAATCCCTGATGTTGCTCGTGCCGTTATGGTCAATGGCTTTAGTAAAACATTTAACGTTTATGGTAAATGGTTATCTCGTAGTGATGTGTGGAAAGCTGGTAAGGAAGAGCTAAGAAAAATGGGCGTTGGTCTAGATGTATACTTATCAGACCGTAGTCGAGCAATAGCTGATTTGACAGATGGATATGCTCAACGTAGTGCCTTAGAGTCTGGTTTAGATTATATGACTGGTAAATTTGGAAATTTGACTCTAATGAATCAATGGAACTCTTTCCATAAGACAATAAATGGTATAAATACTGCGGATATTATTCTAGGGTCTCAGGCTTCTAATGCTAGGCTAGCCAAGCTAGGTATTGATGAAGGCATGCTGGGCCGTATTCAACAACAATTTGCTAAACATGGTGAAACAGTTGATGGACTGCGTATAGGTAATAGCAGTAAATGGGATGATCCTGTTGTTCGCGGTGCTTTTGAATCTGCCGTCATGAAAGACGTTAATAATACAGTTATAACTCCTGGTATTGGTGATACTCCATTATGGTCTAGTGGTCTGTTTGGAAAACATATATTCCAATTTAAATCGTTTATTTTTGGCTCATTTAATCGTGCAACAATAAGCGGAATACAGGCTGGAGATGCTCATTTTTATTACGGAATGGCTCTGCAAATTATGCTAGGTTCATTAACTTATGCGATTAAAAATACATTAGCTGGCAGGGATATCGATTGGTCACCCGAGAAACTTATTATTGAGGGTGTTGATCGCTCAGGTATATTAGGTCCATTAATGGAATTTAATAACATATTAGAGAAAGCCAGTGAAGGAACGGTTGGATTAGGTCCTATGATAGGAACAGGAACGCAATCACGCTATGCTAGTAGAGGCGTATTGAGTTCGATTGCTGGCCCTACATTTGGTACATTAGAAAACTTACGTGAGATATCGAGTGGCATTCTAAGTGGTAACTTTGATGATGGCCCGATCAGAGCAGCAAGACAAATAATACCAGGGCAGAATCTGCCTTACTTTACTCCGATACTTAATAAAGTTGAAGAAAATCTGAAATAAATTTATTAGAAAGCCGATATGTATCGGCTTTTATATACAATTTAATGGGGATATACCAAATCCAAAAATAAGCGTTTCACCTGATTTATCATAATAATTAAGTATTATATTTTTATTTTTCTCTCTTGCGGTTATGAATGGATACAGTGTTGAGTCTGGAAATAGAGGTTCACCATTTAGTTTTTTACAATACATTTCACGTAATGAATCCTTCATTAAGGAAGGTTTGTTAGCGATAAACTCTAAAAAATTAGTTGTTTCATCATGAGTAAACATTTTTAGTTTAATATTTAATTCTATTTTAGAATCATCACTATAAGCGATGAAAACATCGTAATTGTTATTCGGTTTTTCATCTTCTGGAAGTGGTATTACATATTCCTTAAAGAAATTAGCATTTGAATCAGTTAGAAAGATGCTTTCATCCTTTTTTATCTGTTCCCAGCCCATGTTTACAAGTGGGTAGCTAATTGCGCCTAATGCAAATACAAGTGAGTAAATTAAAAATTTTTTTGTTTTCATTTAGATTGACCCATGTAGTTTTTACACCACAATGTTAACCCATTTTTACTCAAACTATTACCTTTCCAAAACTTGTTTTATTTGTCACCATTATTGAATCAGGTTGAGGAGCAGATGAAATGAAAATAATACAATTAATTCTATGCTTGTTGTTAACAATGCCAATATATACGTTTGCATATGAAAAAGGCGAGCTATATGAAGTAAACGAACTAGGATGGGAAGTCGCAAGAACACCTGTTGCAGATTTATATGTATGTAAGCAATGTTCATCAATAGTTGAAGTCCAAATATCTTATGGACAGAAAATTGAAGGTAGTGATTTTTTTAAATCAAATACTGAATTTATTCAAGCTATGAAGACCCCGTCTGTTGCTGAAAAATTTATAAAAATAATGATAAAAGGAAGTGCACCAAAAATAGTTGATAGTGATATTGTTATGGTTAAAATAAATCCTAATTCACTAATAAATGGAAATAACTTTCTGAATTATTCTTTTTTTGTTAAAAATAAAATGCAATACCCTATTTTTGAAAATACTTATACTGGAATTTTCAATGGGAGAATATTAAGAATTAGTGCTAATTACTTGCTAGGAAAAGCCAGTGAAACAGATTTAGAGATATTGGAAAAATTTATATCTTCATTTAAACCAATTTAACAAAAGCACCAGCCTAAACTGGTGCTTACTTGTCACTATAATCGGCTAATCAAACTTTCTACATATTGATGGTGTGTGCGTATTTCTTGCATTGCACCATTCATTTCTAACAGCGATTCACGAACCCAACGCAGTGTTCTTTCAGCTTCATCAACGTTGTGACCGTCTTTTTTTAGATAGGTGAGGAGATTGTGTAAAACATCTTTCTTTGGGTTACGCATAAAATCATCCAGTAATTCGATGCGATTTTTACGAGTGCGAGGAAAGCTATATTCTTTGGCAACTTGCCCAGCAGGAATAAACTCACCTTCATGGATGGTGCGTTGTAACTGATCGACAAGTGCTATGAGGCCTTTTTTATCTGTTGAATTACCAATTGATAAATAACGTTCTTCTGCAAGTTCGGCTTCCATTCTATCGAATTCGGAAATATAAGCCTCTTTAAATTGAGCTGCTTTCTTTCCAGTAAAACCCATAACTAAAAATACAAATCCATTTTTAGTCATTTGAAAGAATGGTGTTTTCCTCATGGCTCCATTGCCTATTTTTAGGTTAATGGACATCTCCGCAAAATTGCGGTTATGAAATTCTGGTGAGCAATCAAGGTTGCGTATTTTCTTTAGAACATCATCATGGCGCTTGATAAAAAATGCGGCCACAGATTGAGAAGAGGTAACGGCTTGACCTTTGTTGTTAACAACGATTTCAGGATTTAAATTGATAGGAAACTGATTAGTCATAATGATTACTCCGTTTAGTTTGGGTAATCACCACTAGCAACGCCAATTACTGGTGGTGAACTGTATGGGGTTGGCGTACCAGCCTAAACGGATACTGGCGCATCTTTCGATGCCCCCACACAGCCCACCATTGAATAGGTGTAACTGTATTTCACATACAAAAAAACCGCTTGCGCGGTGTATGCGCCGTTTAGATAGATTCAGGACGCCAATCCCGACATCAGATTTTGCTGATGTAATATCACTATGGCGCATAAATAAGGAGTTGTAAATTACCAAAATGGTTATGTTATTGCAATTTTTTATTTAGTTATTGACCATAATGGGAGTGTGAAATGAGAATAGGGCGGATTAGTATGTAAGAAATATTAATGATATGAGATGGTGATATGTCAGCAGATAATGAACAAAAGAAAAAAGAGCTAATTGAATTCTTCAAAAAAGAAAAAGAGAAAAAAAATAGTAATTTTTTATCCAAAACAAGGTGGGTAGGGCTATCATTTATACCTGGAGTTAAGCAAGTAATACAATTTAAAAGTGATTTGATTGAATACCTAGATGGGAATGAGGTCTTAAGACTAGTTGAGTTCTTTTATGGCATAAATTATAAAGATAATCCCAATAAGTTACAGGCTCTTGGTCCTGAATATGCAGAGCAGATCATAGATTATGTAATGAAAGACACTGAGAATGATAAGTTAGAGTATTATATCAATCTTACTTTAAATATCTCCAATTCTGATTTTGACATTAAAGAAAGAAGAGAGATAACTAGAATTTTAAAATCTTTGAGTGTATATGATGTTCAATTAGCAAGGAAATATTATATATATAATAAATTTGAGATATCTGGATATCAAAATAAAAATGATAAACTAATTGAGATATCCTCTTCTACTGATGGTTTTGTGTTGAAATCAATTAATAATCTAGCATATAACGGATTGCTATATGAAGCAGCTAAAGGTAGAGCAGGTCAACAGTTTTATTCGATAACAGATGTGATGATTAAGTTTTTAGAGTTAATTTTTAAAAATAATGAATTATTGCCATCAGCTATTAATGAAATAGAAAAAGAAAAATATGATGTGTTAATAGTAAAAGAAAGAATATTGCAACCGATGACGAATGAGTATCGTGAAAATATTGAAATTAAAGAATTTTGTGATTGTTTTATAGGGAGATTTAGTAGTGATGATGTTAGAATATCAAGCATCTATTGGGATGAATGGGAAAAATATGAAGTAACAACAAGGCAGTTTTTATTTATTATTCCTGATGGTGATAACTTTAGAATCTATTCTTCAAGTGATGTAAATACACTTTATAGTTTTATTAAAGGAGATGGCATAAAATTAACAGCTTGTATGCTTTTGAATAAAAAAGATTATTTTAATACCTCATTAATTAAAGAGATCAAAGAGAATTTAAAATTTATTGGTAAAGACAAATACATATAATATGTAAATAGCACCGTCTAAGCGGTGCTTTACCTTACTTCTTAAGCTCAAACAAAATACATTCCACTAACGGTATTATATTTTTATTGCCTCTCATCTTTTGAACTATAAAGTTTCTCATTGCAATCAGTTCTACAAGTGGAGCTGATACATCATGACCATCTTCTCCCATCCTTGTTAAAAGTGCTTCAAGGTTTGATTTCGTAATTAATTTTTCAATCCCTTCATCGGTATTCACTACATCTGGATAGTTAGCTGGTGCAGGGTATTCATACTTCTTTTCCATTGCTAAAGTCCTCACTAATGAAAACGGTCACGCAAACTATAATAACGTAAATGCATTAAAATGTTTATCTAAATGGTTAATCTAATCATCCATTTGATAACCATTATTGCAAATATGGATATATTTTATAGTTAAACGTATCATATCCTCATTAACACCAGAGGAGATGGGCAATGACTGTATCTACTGAACTAAGCCATGAAGAGTATGTGGGCAATGGAGTAACAACGGATTTTGATTTCCGCTTCCGTATCTTTGAAAGCAGACATTTGATTGTTGTCGTTGCTGACAGTGATGGTAATGAAACAACATTAAAGGATGGTACTGATTACACTATTGTGGGAGCTGGTTCTTATCATGGCGGTAAGGTGGTTTTAAATAAACCATTAGCCAAAGACTGGAAGATATTATTAGAACGTGATTTACCTGTTGTACAAGAAACTGACTTACGTAATCAGGGGAAATTCTTTGCTGAAGTACATGAAGATGCTTTTGATTATCTAACAATGTTAATTCAAAAGGCATTGGTTTTTTTATCATTATGTCTGCGTAAGCCCAGTTATTTATCTAAATATTATGATGCTAAAAATAACAGGATTGAAAATTTAGGAGATCCTAAAAAAGAAGGTGATGCTACAAATAAAAAATATGTAGATGCTATTGTTAGTAATTCCTATGGAAAAACTTTACGGGTACGCGATAAAATAATAAATACAATTCCAGATACAAAACAAAGGTCAAATAAGATTTTAGCATTTGATGATAATGGCCAGCCAATAACTATATTGCCTGAAAAAGGAACAGCAAGTGATGTTTTGCTTGAATTAGCAAAAGATTCTGGTTCTAGTTTAATTGGTGATGTTAATTTTGATAATTTAAGTGAAGCTTCTGGTTTGCTAATAAATCAATATTTTAATCATGGAGATATATATGATGTATTTGTTGTGTATGGACAATCAAATGCGGTTGGGTACGCTCAAGATACTTATGGATTTCCAGATGTTATCGATGGTGCAATGTATTATGACTATAAAGATAATACTATAAAAAAAATAATTAAAGCTCTCCCTTATTCTTCAGGAAATGTAAGTACTGGTCACGCGTGGGCTGCGTTTGCTAATAAGTACATAAGGAAAACAGGAAGAAAGGTTCTAATTATTCCCTGTGCTAGAGGTGAATCATCTATTGTTGAACTATCAAAGCCATTAACCCCATCAAATACCGTCTATGATAAGATGATTAGCTCATTTAACTCCGCAATGTTTGTCGCAAATAGAGATGGTATATCAATAGGATATAAGTCATGTCTGTTTCACCAAGGTGAAACAGACATGACGCTAGGAACTAAAAAGCAGGAATATCAAGATACATTAGATCAACTAATTAGAGATATGCGCTCAGATATGGGGCTGAATAAGTGTTTTTTATATCGAGTTGGATGCCCTCAGAATAGAAAAGAAACATCTTGGTATGGTATACAAGCCGCTCAAGATTACCTATGCCAGTCTTACGACTGGATGGTGATGGCTTATTCTGGGTGCGGGACATTTACCATTGGCAATGGGTTATTACGAGAAGGAGTGCATTACACTCAAAATGGCTATAATATTATGGGGAATGAATCAGCCAGTGTTATTGTTGATTCTCTATTTAATAAAAACTCTTCCTCAGAATTTGAAACTGAAATGTATGGAACTCCACTGCTACCACAAGACCAAATATGGAGATATACGTATGGTAGGTTATTAGTTGGTTCTGACGGAAATTTAACGCTATTTGACAAGTCGAACACTGGTTACTCATATAGAACGATAAATATTTCTAGAATAGAAATGCTTGAAGATAAAGTTAGACTTTACTTACAAAGCAGAGCTAACTGGATACTTGGTCTTGATGTTGAAATGAATGAGGGAGGTAAGGTTTTTGGTGTTCAATGTTTCCCTACAGTTGCTTCTGTTGGGAATAATGAATTTGCTATAGATTTGTCTTTTTTAATGGATGTTTCATTTGCAGTTTCAAAAGATGGTGATTTGATGAGAGCACCAGATTTGAGCTCATCAAGCATTCCACCATTTGTCTCTGAAAATATAACAATAGACAAATCAAATGGTATCCTGATAACCCACGGAGGGATAACTGGATTTCCTGTGCTATTTGGGGTAAATGGCGGAACGGTGTCCATTTCTAATATTTCAGGAAAATCATTTGTTATTAGTAGTTCTTCTGGTGCTTTAATAACCCTGAATAGGATGAAAGTAAAACCAACATCACTACCGCGCTCTATGCAGGTTGCAATTAAAGCAATTATTTGTGAGAAGAAAGAATAATAGGTTCCATAACGAATCCTATTATTCTTAATGTTTTATACCACCTTCATTAAAGGTGGTTTTTTTATTTGTAATTTATCTTATTCATAATAAATTTAGTGAATTTTTCCGCACCGAACTTTGTGAGATGAGGTTTTATAATTATAGGATTATCATTTTCTATAATTGTACAGCTGAATTTATTACATTGTTCATCTCTCATAGAAATGAATTCAATGTTATCATATTGCAATGTTAATAATTTAAAAATTCCTTCAATATCAACATCTGTCCTTAAGCTATCTTTATCTTTACTCTCCATCTTTTCACATCTTTCAGAGTGAAGTAAATCAGATAAAAAATTGCTTTGCATTGTTTGTGAGTTTAACAAACAACTGTATGGATTATAACTAGGTTGATGATAATCACCTAAAATATAGAATTTTCTATTTTGGCCTTTGTTTTTTAAATTATCTAAAAATAATTTTATTTTATTTTCTGTTTGTACTTTATCTAATCCTTTTAAATACAAATCCCACCGTTGTGATATAATTACAGGCGAATCATCATTTTTAGCTATTCTTTCTAAGAATTTATTTTTCATTGTAATGCAATTTCTACTACCTTTATATGAATCATTGATCATTGTAGTGTTGCATGATTCATTAGAATATAATTCAAAATTAACACCATATTCTTTCATTGCTTCAACATACATTAAAGCAAAACTATCACCTGACAATATTATTTTTTTAGATGGTAAATTCTCGTTAAAATATAATATATCATTTTGCTTATCTCTATATAAAACCCATGGGTTATAGTAAAATTTATAATTCTTACTATATTCTTGTGTTTTTTTATCTATCCTTTGTGTTACTCCATCTTTAGCAATATATTGGCAAGCAATAAGAATAATAATATAGAATGGAATAATAAATACTATTTTTAGTCTTCTTTTCTCTATCAAATAATATGAAGAAATAGCTAAGATAAAAGTGATTGTTAAGTATATTATCAAACTTAGTTCTAAGTTTAATTTTTTAGTTATGACAAGTAAAGGCCAATGGAATAGATAAATAGAATAAGACCATAAACCAATTTTTTGAAAAATAGGATTACTTAATATGAAATTTTTTTCATAATTTATAGCTAATATTATAGCTGTTGCTACTACAGGAATTGATGCATAAAAACTAGGCCAAGGTGTATTGCTATCAAAAAAATATGAAGCAAATATAATTATAATTAGGCATAAAAAGAATAATATTTTTTTATTCTTTTCTGAAACCTTTGCTACAGGATATGCAAATGCTAATCCACCAGCCATCATTTCCCATGCTCTTGTGTGTATCATGTAATATGCTTGGCTTGGATCTATTTTTGTTATGACTGAAGACAATATTAGTGAAACAAAAAAAAGAAACACTAAAGACTTTCTAGTATTACTTGATGTCGTTATCTTACTGATTGCTAATATTATTAATGGATATATTAAATAAAATTGCCACTCAACAGATAATGACCATGTATGGAGTAAGAACTTCTCCATCGATTCAACATCAAAATACCCAGACTCATTGAAATATGTAATATTTGATATGAATAATAATGAGTCACGAGCATGAATACCTATTTTCTTATAATCATTTGGTTCTATCAAAAAATAAGATAGAAACACTAATATAAATATTAAAAGCATTAATGCTGGAATTATTCTTTTACATCGTGCTGAATAGAATTTAATAATGGAAAAATTGTTATTTTCAATACCTGTCAAAATAATAGAGGTCATTAAATATCCAGATATAACGAAGAAAATATCAACGCCAATGAAACCAGCAGGAGCTAGTGAATTGTCAAAGTGAAATAAGATAACTAGTAGGACAGCAATTGCTCTCATTCCATTGATATCTGTTCTAAATTTCTTTTTTTGCATAGTAATCTAAGGGTTAATTTGATATTTATGCAATTTTACCACTAATGTAAAAATAGGTCAGTAGTATATATTCATGATTTTTATGTGTTATGGGGTAAACTTCAATTTATTAACTTTTTTTGCATTTTTGTTTATCTCATTGGTTATGTATTATCATGACTATTCATTAATCACTGGTACTACACTCATGCAAGAAGATGTCTACACAAAAGCTGGGATCGGCACAACTGCTTTTCTTGGTTACTTCGCAGGGCTTCCAGCAGAAGTTGTTATGGGTTCACTGTTGGGGGCCATCTTCTTTACCACTGCAGCTACTGAATATAACTTTAAGCGTAGGTCTTTATTGGCCTTTCTAAGCTTCGTTTGTGGTCTTATATTCTTTAGCCCCGCAGCAACTATCTTTATTTCTGTTACTGGCCTTTTCGGTGTGAAACCGGAGCAATACGAAATCGAACATATCGATGCCGTAGGTGCTTTTGTTTCCGCTTTGCTTGTGGTTAAGTTAAGCGTAAAAGCATACGGAAGGGCTGATATACCGAAACAAGGAGGGCAACAATGAAATGCGAAACATTGCTCACTATTGTTAATGCCATCATCTGTACCGTCATATTTCTACGTGTGTTCTATTTTAAACGTGACGGCAGACAACACTGTAAAAAAGGTGGATGGTTAGCTTTCCTCATTCTTGCTTACTCTTCAAGCGTACCTATTCGCGCTTACTTCGATCCTAATTATCACGCTGATATCTACAACATCTTTGCCAATATCCTGATCTGCACAACGTTGTTGGTCAGTAAGGGCAATGTCATCAAGTTTATAAAGGGGTGAATATGTCATTAGTCGATAAACAGAATACGTTTACAGGTATGGTTGCAAAGCTGATCACCTTTGCTCAGCAGAACGGATATAAGCTGACGTTTGGTGAAGCTTATCGAACACCAGAACAAGCACAGCTTAATGCAAAGAAAGGATCGGGTATTAGCAACAGTTTGCATACTCAACGTTTAGCAGTCGATTTCAACCTATTTGATGCTAACGGAAAATACCTTACAGCCACCAGCGACTATAAAGAACTGGGTGAGTATTGGGAGTCATTAGGTGGAAGTTGGGGCGGACGTTTTAAAACTCGTCCTGACGGTAATCATTTTTCATTAGAGCATAATGGGGTTCGTTAATGAATAAAACCGTCATAGCGTTAATTGCTTTGGCTGTTTCCTTTACCGCTGGCTTTGTTGCTGGCGGTATTTATTTTGATAACCGAGCAATGAATAAACAGATTGCAGGTAATCAATTAGATGAAAAGGATGTGGCCACAAATATTGAACTGCGTAAACACGCAGACAATGAACAGCAAAATAGGTTGGAGATATATCATGAAGCACAACAGCATGATACGATACGCACAGATGCTTTGCTTGATCGTGTTCTTAATCACTTTGACAGGGTGCAGTTCTCAACCAGTACCACGAAAACAGAAGTTGCAAGTACCGATAACACCAATACCTGCCGAATTGAGAAAGCCAAAGCCAGTGAACTTTCTCGACAATTACGAGAAACACTTGAACGATATGGGCGTGAAGCTCAGCGTGCAGATGAAAACACCAGAACACTCAACCTTTGTATTTCAGAGCTGGAAGCAAAGGAAAAACTCCTCAATTCTTACCGATGAAAAAGTAGACAGATTTTATAATGACGGTATCGGTGACGGTGTTAGTGATATCTAATTTAATTATAATTTATATTTATCAGTGGGTTAAGTTACTAGAATATAATTGAGTGGGAATAAAATACCGTTTATCAGCAATAGTTGATAAAGGTTAAAAAACTAATAGCCATCAGTAAGTTACTGGTGGCTTTTTTGTATGCAACTGTACAATTTTAAAGTCAGTAATCACTATGGTGAAGTAGTTATATATTTATCAATACACAAATCTTTATTAATAAAAAAATCAAGACGAGGTACACTTAATCATTCTGACTCGACATGAATTACTCAATAACTTTTTAAGATAATGAATCTGACCTTGTTTTGAAGGTTGTTCCAATGATTTTTTTATTAACGCTTGCTCTGACTCAACAAAATTTTGCAAAACAACGTGTATTGCATCATCAATTTGCCGCCTTAATAAAAGAATATTCTCCTCATTATTGTTTTTAACAACGAGATTATTTAAATCAATAATATCTAAATTGATATTTCTACTTTTAAGTTCTTGTGCTAATTTATATGTAAGTTTTCGTTCTATCTTTAAACGAGAATGTAATTTCTTTGTAGATTGCAACATCGCGTAAAAAGCAATTGCAGTACCTAATAAACTTAGTATAGCAGGAAGAATGGTGATTAAATTCATTAACGTGAACTCCCATTATTAAAGTTCCAATAAGGTATACATTCAACAACATGTTTGTTATAGCGTTCACAAGTATGAATGCAGAATATTAGGACAATAGTAGTAATTGAACTTATTTTTACTAAAGGTAAAGTCTCTGTTGTATTACTAAGAATAAAACCAAAGGCCATAGAAAAAAGTATACTAATAAAAAAGCACAGGGAAAAAATAGCTTTATTTCTAGAAGATAAGCCAATAGATATCGAGTACATTGAAGCTGTAATAGTCAGAGTGGCGTCTGATGGATATCCTTGCATTTTCCATGTTTCCAAGAAAAGAGGTAACAAAGGAATTAACATGTGAAGAATAATACATGTAAGAAATTCTGTGTTCTCCTCACTTAATCCTTTAATTGCTTTTAATTCTTTCTTTTTCATAATATTTAACCAAGACTATTTGGTTGAATATTACAGTAAATTTCCACATGAAAAAATACTAGAAAAAGTAAAAATACATTTTTTAGCAGGATACAAGCATAATAATTTATTATAAATATAATTAAACCATCAAACTAAAATAACCTTCCTTAATTCTTTTCTTATATCCTCTTCAAACCATGTACTATTATCGATAATAACTATACTTTTAGTGTTATCTGCTAAAATAATTTTTGTCTTAATATCTCTCTTATTTAATAATATCTGTATATGTTGTAAATGGCGGCGTTTACCAGTAAACCAATGTCTATTAATGGTGAGTAAATTAATGGTGTCGGTATATCCGCATCCTAGCCATTGTTTTAAATTAAGTAATGCAATTTTGTTTTCTTTAGAAAAAGTAGGGTGAAGAAGATAAAACTGACTGCCAGCAGTTTGGGCATCATAGATATCTTGCAGAAAATCCTCGACACTTTCCCCACTGCCAACGATATCAATTTTACCCGTAAAGGTACCCACTAAATAGGCATTCACACCAACATAACAATGCTCTAGTTGATTATAAATAACATAACGCTCAGAGTTACAACGAATTATCCAAAAATCTTGTTTAGGCGATAACTCACAAGAATAAATAGCAAATCGCTCACCACAAGGTGATGAATGACAGTGATTAAGAACGATATCTTGTGCTTGTTGTGAGGTTATCATTTTAATTTGTAAACCACCTAATTACACATGGATAAAATGAGAATTTGACTAAGTTTGTATTGGCTTATGTCTGTGTTATAACCATAGAATATTAGTGTTAAGAAGTAAATTAGTGAAAAAGTCACAAATAAGGAGATAAGGATATCATGCATAATGAGATATTAAAAAAATTACCGCAAATAGAACAAGATCATCAAGTTAAACTACTTTATGTTGCAGAAAGTGGTAGCCGAGCTTGGGGATTTGCTTCAACAGATAGTGATTATGATGTGAGAGGTATTTTTATACACCCTCGCAATGCTTATCTTTCTATCGATAAACCTAAAGAAACCTTTGAATGGATAGAAAACAGTTGGTTTGATGTCGGCGCTTGGGATATTACCAAAGCACTGCATTTATTACGTAAATCGAACTGTATATTATTAGAATGGCTTCAATCACCGATAATTTATCAAGAATATCCTAATGTTCAAAAAGAGTTATTTGAGCTTGCAAAACTCTTTTATCAACCCAAAGTGATTGTTCATCATTATCGAGGAATTGCTAAAGTTGTGAGTGGATATTCTCCTGAAAATAACTCAAAGAATGAGATTAGTGTAGAGTCAATAAAATTAAAAAAATGGTTCTATCTATTACGTTCTCTTTTATCCGCTTATTGGACAGTAAAAACGGGTGACATTCCGCCTATGGAGTTGGATAAGCTGATAAAAATCTTAACTGTTGAAGAACAAAAAGCCATCGAAGAGCTAGTAGAATTTAAATCAGACAAAGATGAGCATTTTACTTGGGTTCCAACAGAAGCGATGCAACATCTAGTGATTTTTTTATGGCAAGAGACAAATGTTCAATTAGCAAAAAGAACAGTACCAGATAATGATATTTTAAATAATTGGTTTAGGAAGAAATTAGATGAAGCTGACCATTGAAGATATAAAACCTTATCTTTTATTTGAAAGTATCGCTGGAAGTCGTTCACATAACCTTGCGACGGAAACATCGGATACAGATATTAAAGGTGTATTTTATCTCCCTAGAGATCTTTTTTATGGGTTGGAATACACGACGCAAGTCAGTAATGAAACCAATGATATCGTTTATTATGAACTAGGACGATTTATAGAACTATTGTGTGCATCTAATCCTAATATTTTAGAACTACTTAATTCACCTGAACATGTGGTTATTTATCGGCACCCTTTAATATCATTAATAAAACCAGAATGGTTTTTATCTAAAACTTGTGTTCAAACATTTGTGCATTATGCACAAGGTCAGATTAAAAAAGCTCAAGGATTAAACAAAAAAATAGTAAATCCAGTCGAAAAAAAATTAAAAACTATTCTCGACTTTTGTTATGTGATTGAAGACGGAAAAACAATTTTAATCAATACTTGGTTAGAAAATCGACATTGGAAACAAGAACATATTGGATTAACAAAACTCGCCCATGCTCAAGATATTTATGCAATTTTTTATGATGATAAAGCGACTTATCAAGGAATAATAAAAAAAGAAAGTGCAAATGATGTATTGCTAAGCAGTATTTCTAAAACAGCAAAACTAGAAGGTTATCTTAGTTTTAATAAAGAAGGTTATAGCGCATATCGCAAACAATATCATGAATATTGGCAGTGGGTTGAACAACGTAATGATGTCCGTTATCAACAAAACATTGATCATGGACGAAGTTACGATAGTAAAAATATGATGCATACCTTTAGATTGCTTTATATCGCATTAGGGATCGCACAAGAAGGGAAAGTGAAGGTTTGGTGTGATAATCGAGATGAATTATTGGCAATTAAAACTGGTCAGTTTAGTTATAATGAATTATTAGAGCGTAGTGAAACACTTATCAAGAATATTGAGAATGCATTTCAACTAAGTACATTGCCTGATGAAATTGAGCCTTCAATCGCAGAAGTTGCACTTATAAATATAAGAAAAGAGCTTTATAAATAGTAAAAAAATAAACTGGCCTAGAAAACTAATATCCCTTACGTAATGTAAGGGATATGCTATTTTTAATATTTTAAGTATACAAACTGAATACAAAAATATTTATTAAATAGCGTTGGCGTATAACCATATTAATTGGTTGCAAGATACTCTGGATAAGCATCAGTTAACTTCATATAGATACGCTTATGCTCTGCTTTCTTTCTGAGATCCTGTTTTAAACAGACTTTAGCTGTGTTTTTTAACTCAGCAGGTACATTTTCAGCGTTTGTAGAGGCAATAATGGAAAAACGCACTTTCTTTTTAGACCGACTTAAATTATAAGGTAAACCTAAAATACGTCTTGCGACTCTGTTTGTTTTCACAACTCACTCCTTTTTTCATGTAATTTAGAGAAAGCCTGTTTATTATAACAGAAAATAAAAAGAATAAACTGTTGGTAAGTTTATTAATTTAGCATTAAAGGCTATTTTACCTATATATTTAAAATATATTCATGCCAATAAAATAAATATTTATATATTCCTTATTTAATTAACCATCTATATTGTTATTAGTTGAAATTAAAAATTTCTTTATTATAAAGTATATTTAAAATACCTGTATTAATTTAGAATAAGAAATTTAATTTAACATTAACAATAAGTTACTTGTCTAATAATTGAGATGATGTAAGGGGGTTTTATTTACAATTTATTATCATTTTTTGGAAAAAATATTAGAAAAGATGTCTCACTAAAAATTTAACATTGTTTTAATTTAAGGATGTATGGATCCAATTAAGATAACCTTTAAAACCATTTTCAATCGGTATTATAATTACTTCAGGAGTATCGTAAGGATGTATTTCGACAAGAGTATCAATTAAGTTTTGTTGTTTACTCTTTTCGGATTTTATCATCATAAGTATTTCATTATCTTCAATAATTTTATTATTCCAACAATAAATAGATTTGACTTGAGGGATTAAATTTACACAAGCAGCAAGTTTCGCATTGATGAGGTAGTGAGCAATTTCATTAGCGATGGTTTCATTTGGTGCTGTTGAGTATGCAATTATCATTGTTTTTCCTTTTTAAATTAATTTGATTTTTCATAGCAACAATAAAGGTTAGGTGATTTTAATTTTATCAAAATAAAACTTTTTAAAACTTAAAGCTAATATTTTTATTTTTAGCGAAATAAAACAGTATTTTCAAAAAAAACTTTCTCGATATGAACTGTTTACGGCATTATTAAGGGCTTTTTACGTATTATAAGGTTCTTGTAGTAAAGAAAAATATCAGGGTGCCGATATTATTAGTAGATTAATGAAATGTATCTATTTGTGTTATAAGGCTTAATTTTGCCAAAGGCATTTTTATCTTCAATAATATCTCTAATATAAAATAAACTAATTAGTCATAAGATTTATAAAAATTTGTGGGGTTTAAAATGGATAATAATTCGCTAAAAAACGCGAGTTTATTTGATAATGATCCCGTTCTCTATGCTGCATGGCTTTACTATCAGGACGGGCTCAGCCAAAGTGAAGTTGCAAATATAATGGGTGTTTCTCGTGTCACAGTAGTGAAATATTTGCATCTAGCTAGAGAAAAAGGATTCGTAAATATTAACTTGGATTCATCAGTATTTTCTACGATTGATTATGCCATAAGAATAAAAGCAAAATTCGATCTTAATAATGTGCTTATTTTACCTGATGAAGAAAAGAATAAATCGCAACACACTTTAAATATGAACAGAGAAAGATTAGCGAAGGCAGGAGCGATGTATCTTTCTCAGATAATTAATGACGATGATATTTTAGGTGTTGCTTGGGGACGAACAATTTATAAATTGGGTAATTATCTTCCACCCAAATCATTAAAAAACATCACAGTACTGCAAATGATAGGTGCAGTGGCACCACAGCCTGATTTTAAAACAACAGAAGCCGCCGCGTTAATCGCAAACAAGTTATCAGGGTGCAGTATTAATTTGCATGTACCTGCGGTGGTGTCTAGCGCACGTCTAGCAATGGAACTTCAAGCGGAGCCTATTATTAGACGTAATTTTTCAGCGCTGAATCAGTGTAATAAAGCTCTGTTTGTTGTGGGTAATACACGAGATGACAATCCTCTGGTAACAACGGGGGTTTTAACGAGCAGTGAAATGGCTCAATATCGTGATTTGGGTGCTGTGGGCGTAATTTGTGGGCGTTTTTATGATGCGCAAGGCAATCCTTTGGTTTCTGATATTGATCTTAGGATTATGGGAATAAGCCTTGCTCAATTAAGACAAATAACACAGCGACTTTTTATTGCAGGTGGCGTGGAAAATATTCAGGCAACAATAGGGGCGATAAAAGGAGGTTACGCCACTGATATTGTGATTGATGAAGTGACTGCGTTGGCATTATTAGAGTTAGATAATTAGTCATAAAATCCTCGTGAAAGCGAGGATTTGTCGGCAAACCACTATTTTAAGATCTACTTATCTCTGATAAAAATAAATATTTGAAGCATTTATTTTGATCAGTCTCTTTTGTAGAGCTTGCACATAAAGAAAAAGATAAAAATGATAAGTTGTTAACATTTTTCTCTTTTTTTATATGCGCCTCTTGCCTTAAACAGTTATATCATTCATTATATAAAAAATTATATAACGATAGTCAGGATCACCATTTTATGAAACGCCAATTGCTTGCTGGTTTAGGACTAGCATTAGGATTAATTTGTCATAATACATTTGCCGCTGAGCTTCATCTTTATGCAGGAGCTGGGTTAAAACAACCCGTAGAGCAAGTTGTAAGTGTATTTGAAAAAGAGACAGGAAATAAAGTCACTATTGAATATGGCGGTTCAGGTCAAATATTAACACGCTTTAATTTAACTAAGCAGGGGGATTTATTCTTTCCTGGTTCACAAGATTATGTGGAAAAGTTAGATAAAGAAGGGCAAGTCGTTAATCAGTATTCTATTGTTCGTCATATTCCAGTTATTGCTGTGCGTAAAGATAAAGTGGGTGATATTAAAACACTAGAAGATCTGGCGAATAGCTCATTAAAACTAGGAATGGGTGATGCTAAAGCTATCGCATTAGGCAAAAGTGGCGAGCAACTGATTGATGCGTCAGGTCAAGGCGATAAATTACGTGATAAAGTTGTTGTGCGCACTGCAACGATTAAACAATTGCTTATGTATTTATTAAATGGGGAAGTGGATGCCGCCATTATTGGATATGCAGATGCAATGAAAAACCAAGATAAACTTGTTTTACTTCCAGTTCCTGAAGGCAGCCCAGAAGAAGTGGCAACACTTGCTGTTTTAAAAACATCAGCAAATCCAAAAGAAGCACAATTACTTGCTGATTATTTTACGCGTGCTGAAGGGATAAAGGCTTTTACTGATTATGGTTTTCTTCCTGTAATTTCGAAACCATAGATTTTTTTCTCACATAAATTGTGTTTTTTCGCCACCAACTCACTGGTGGCTTTTTTCATTATTACAGCAAAATAAATATCTATCTTAAAAAGGAAATAACGTGTTTCGATGGGCATTAATTCCACTTTTTTTGTTGTTATTTCTGATCTTAGGATCGCTAATTGCACTAATATGCCAGCTTTCTTATGTTGAATTGAGGCAAGTCATTACTGATCCTGAATTCCATTTTGCTATTGGTATGTCACTTAGTACAGCGTTAACTTCTTTATGTCTGGCTATGATCCTAGGTGTACCAGCCGCATGGGCGATGGCAAGGATCCCTTTTAAAGGACATCGTTTTATTGATGCATTATTAGATTTACCCTTGGTGACTCCTCCATTAGTTATCGGTATCGGATTATTATTATTGTTAGGAAATCAGGGGCCTTTAACAGGAGTTTTTCCTGAGTTATCTCGCTCTCTCTTTTCACCATTGGGTATTATTATTGCTCAAACTTATGTCGCTAGCGCGATTATTATGAGAAATAGCCTCTCTGCTTTTAAATCTGTTGATCCTGCTTATATTCAAACTGCACAAAATCTAGGATTAACGCCAACAAAAACATTCTTCCTTATTGAGATCCCACTGTGTTGGCCCGCTTTGATGAGTGGAAGCATCATTGCATTTTCTAGAGCCTTAGGCGAATTTGGCGCTACGTTAATGTTAGCTGGTGCAACAAGATTAAAAACAGAAACGTTACCTATGGCAATTTATTTAAATATCGCCAGCGGAGACTTCACTCTGGCAATAGGTTGTGCACTTGTTCTTATCGCTATCGCGATTACTTTACTATTTGCGTTACATCGTTTGCAGCGAGAAAGGAAAATATCATGCTAGAAATTCGTTCATTAACAACGGGTATATTAAAAGATGTTTCGCTGAACGTAGAGAAAGGAACATGCTTAGGAATAAGTGGTACATCTGGAAGTGGAAAAACAACGCTTTTAAATGCGATTGCTGGATATACTTCATATACTGGTGATATCTACCTTGCAGATAAAAATATAAATAAACAACCAGTGTGGTTACGTTCTTGTCGATATTTAAATCAACGGCTTTATTTATTTCCGTTTATGACGGTGACACAAAATTTATGGTTAGCACAGTATGGTGCAAAGCAGAAACGAAGTAAGGAGAGAGAAACGGCGATATTAGAGCAAATGGGAATTGCACATCTCGCAGCACGTTATCCTCATCAAATTTCAGGAGGGGAGCAGCAACGCGTCGCATTGGCGAGAGCTCTTATTAGCCAACCCAAACTTTTACTACTGGATGAACCTTTTTCGAGTTTGGATTGGGAAACACGTTATCAGCTTTGGGATTTAATCGATTCCTTAAAATCTAAGGACATAACGATGATCATGGTTACTCATGAACCTCGTGAAATTAGGGCCTTAGCGGATAAAACGGTTTTATTGTCTAAAGGACAAGTTGTTACTGAAAACTCAATACTATGAAATTATTATCTTACTTATTGATTACCATGCCATTACTGACCAATGAATAATGCGACCCATAATTTTTACAGAGTCTGTTTCTGCTGATTCATCAGGAAATTCGTCTTTGTTATAGCTACGTATAATCAACTTACCGCCTGGTTGACGATAGAGTAGTTTTATTCTGAATAAGGCATCTTGTTCGATAGCATAAATGCCACCATCAACAATACGTGTGTTGCCTGTATCAACAGTGACCGTTGAGCCATTTGGAATAACAGGTGACATACTATCGCCATAAACAGAAAAGCAAATAACGTTCTGAGAAGATGCGCCATAACGGCGTAATGTGCTTTTTGAAAATCTCAATTTATATCCATTATGATCTTCGTTAGTACAACAACCGTCACCCGCTGCGAGTTCGATACTTTTAAAATAGGGAATTTCCACTTCATCAGCACCTAAAGGGGTATTACTATCCCATTCACTCACTGGTTGCCATTCATTCTCTGGTGGAATTTCAGAATTCGCATTGGTTGGTTCTTCACCTTCAAGTAGCCAAGCTAAATCACAATTTAGTGCTTTTGCTAATTCAGGTAAAAAACGGGGACGTTTAGTTTTACCACTTTCTAGCTGTTCTATGGATTGCTGTGTTGTACTCGCTAAAGTAGCAAGTTCTGATTGTGTTAAACCTAACGCAATGCGTTTATCTTTGGTACGTTTCGCAATAGACATTAGTGACTCCTAATACGTGTCCTTACATATTCAAGTACAAAGAGTATATCGTAAAAAGAAAACAAATTAAATTGTATTTTATCTTAATCATAAAATTAAGAATAAATTAATTACTTAATTTTGAAAACGTCATCTGCACTATCTGGTGGGGTGAGATAAGGGTTTTCATCAGTAACTTCAGGATCTCTCAAGACTTCTCCACAGAAAATAATAAGGTCCGGTCTTTTTTGTTTTAAGTAGTTAAGTCGTGTTGTGCATTCATCTTTAGTATAAATTGTTTCTGTAACAGGAACTGCATCACAAGAATCATTTCCACAAGGACTTACCAACAACACATAACCGACCAGCATGAGCTGTGAAGTAAACATAAAATATCCTTTTAACTATTCATGTTTGGTCATCGAAATCAGACCGCTAGATTACCTATTTGTTGATAAAAAAGCAGTTTCTATTTGTCTTAAATAGCATTAATGATGCAAAAAGGTGTATGTGATCACAATTTTTCTAGTGTTTATTTGTATTTTTTTGCAATGTGTTATAGGCAAATCACCTAAATATTAGGCAATAATACGCGATGACATATTGTGAAAACAAATAGAATTGTTTTTTAGTCTGTTTGATTGTTGTAATATTGTTATTTGTAATATTAAATTGATACTTTCTATGAAATATTAATTTAAATGATATTTGTTAATTAGATAAATTAAGGTGAAATGCATTATATTTAGCAAAAATTAAAGTGGTTACAGCAATAAATAGAGAATAATTTTATTTTAGGGTTATTACAAAAGTAATAAAATTTATTCTTATTAATGCTTGCTCTTAATTATCTTCTTAAAAAGAAAGTTAGAGATAAAAAAATAGATGATTTTTTCTTTATCTATTGATTATAAAGGGTAAAAAATAAATTATTTTCATTGTGTAACTAGTAAGGATCTTGTGATAATTAGAGTTACTCTTTTTATGATACGTTGCAAAACTAATTAAACATCATTTAATCTCTACCTGTAAATAACGAGTGATATAAAAATATGCCGAAATTTATTTTTATCACGTATAATTTATCGATAGGAAAGGCTAAGTTAGCTCTCTTTATTGAATTAATTTTAAATAATGTATTTGCTATCTTATATTTTAATATAGGAAATATTTTATATAAGATTTTTTTGGTCAAAATAACTTTTTATGGTGATGGTGAATTATGTTAAAGAAAATTGTGGGTTCTCTGTTTTTAATATTTACAGTTATGGCATTATCAGCTTGTGGTGATAAAACAGATGATCCAGGGCAAGCTGCTGTTGCATTTGTCGAAGCAATTGCAGAAGGAAATGGGGATAAAGCTGTAGCATTAATCCATTTGGGTGAAATGGAAAAAGATCCAAGAGTTGAGCAATTTAATAGCAAATTTAAAATGATTGTTGCGGAAACAGGGAAACAAGTTAAAGAGCAAGGCGGTTTAAGCAAGGTAGAAATTGTTAGCGTTGAATATAGCGAAGATAAAAAGAGCGCAATTGTGACATTAAAAACAGTCTTAAAAGATGGTGTTGAAAAAACAAAAGCACAAGAAATGATTAATGTAGATGGTAAATGGAAAGTTGCCTTCAAGTGATTGTTCGCACATTTAATATTGTAGCTTTATTCTTAGCGGGTGCATTTTATGCACTCGCTTTGCCTCATGACTTAAAAAATGGTGATTTAGTTTTTCGTGATGGGGATGAAGTTATTAGTGAGATAATTAAACAAGTCGATAAAAGCGGGTTTAGCCACGTAGGTATGCTGTGGATCTCTGATAATGGTATTCAAGTGATCCATTCTACACCCAGTGAACATAGTAATATAAAAGATGGTGTTACTGTGGATAGTCTTGAATTTTTCATTAGTCGAGCAAAGCCTAATTCAGTTCGCTTTTACCAAGTGAAAGGAAGTGAAGAAGCAAGAAAGATTGCGGTGCAAACTGCATTAGAACGAGTAGGTGAAAATTTTAGTATTCAACCGGGGCAAGGTGTTTATTGCACTGAACTAGTTGCTACTGCATGGTTAAAAGCAGGGGTTTCTATTTCTACTGGTACTCGAAAATTAGATATGCCATTTATTTCAGATAACCCACTTATTTTTCCTGAAAATCTGATTAATTCTGAAAATATTATCCAATATCCCCAGTAACACTTATTTTTGTCATCTTTTAATAAGTTTTAACCAAAAAAATAAATAACATTAATTTTCTAGCTCTTTGGAAAACTTACAGGTAGTATCTGTCTAAATTTATTTTCCTCTCTCTTTTGATTATTTAGGTCGTTGTTATGTAATACGCATTGAGGCACTGAAGGATATAGTGCAAATACAGAAAAATTAACTTACCGAATTTCTTTTTAAATTTGGTAGACCTTCTGTTACTTAATGAGTATTAAATAATGAATAATCAATCACAAAAATATGATAGAACCTATCACTATCCTTTTTCACCAGGCACAACAAATGACGATCGTATCAATGCGCAATGGTGGCGGGATATTTGCCAAATAAAACAACTTATCCATACAGAAAAACTGGATGGAGAAAATAATTGCCTAAATAAAATGGGAGTTTTTGCTCGCTCGCATGCAACCCCGACTCAATCAGCGTGGACATCTCAACTGCGTCAACGTTGGCAAATGATGAAAAACGATTTGGGTGAGTTAGATATTTTCGGTGAAAATCTATATGCCATTCATTCTATTGAATATGCACACTTAGAAGAATATTTCTATGTGTTTGCGGTTCGTTATAAAGATAAATGGCTAAGTTGGGAAGAAGTGCAGTTTTATGCTTCTCTCTTTGATCTGCCAACGGTGCCAGAAATTAAGCTGCCGGAATGTCAGGATAAAACTGATTTTGAAAATATGATTGTTTCACAAGCCAAGCAGGCAAGTTTTTTTCAATCGCAAGATGTTTTAACGCAAAAACCAAGCCCAATGGAAGGCATTGTTACACGAGATGCTCAGTCGTTTTCTTTAGATGATTTTTCACATCGTGTTTTTAAATATGTTAGAAAAGATCATGTTAAAACAGATGTTCATTGGAAAAAAAATTGGCGACGAGCCCCTTTAATTTGGGAAAAAACACAGGAGTCTCAATGATGCTTCATAAGAAATTACACACTGAAATGTCATGGGAACACCTTTGTGAACTGTATGATGAAATTAGTGATATGGTAGGTGTTATGCAAGATCCTATTCATCATGCAGAAGGTGATGTGGCAATACATACACAAAGAGTAATCAATTCAGTTAAATCATTGCCAGAATATAAAACGTTAACTGAAAGAGAACAGCAAATTTTATGGATCTCGGCACTTCTTCATGATGTGGAAAAACGTTCTACAACACGAGAAGAAGAGGGGAGAATTGTCTCACCGGGTCATGCTCGTAAAGGTGAATTAACGACACGTCTTTTTCTATATGAAAAAGTACCTTTGAGTTTTGCCGATAGAGAGCAGATCGCGGCTTTAGTTCGCTTTCATGGATTACCGCTGTGGGTGATGGATAAACCTGATCCTAAAAAAGCACTGCTTGCTGCATCATTAAGAGTAGATTGCTATTTACTGGCATTATTGGCTAAAGCTGATGTTTTAGGGCGAGATTGTGAAGATGAGCAGGCTCTTTTTGATAAAATTGCGTTATTTACGCTTTATTGTGAAGAGCTAAATTGCTGGCGTAGAGCTGCGCCATTTCCTTCAGATGATGCTCGTTTTCACTATTTTTATACAGAAAATAGTACTGATTGCAATTATGAGCCTTATCCTGAAAAAGGAAGTGAAGTTACGGTGTTATGTGGATTACCGGGTATGGGAAAAGATACCTTTATTCGCCAACATTGTGCAGATATTCCGATTGTGAGTTTAGATGATCTCCGTCGCCAGCATAATATTAAACCTGATAATAGGGATGCTAATGGTTGGATAGCACAGCAAGCAAAAGAGCAAGCCCGTATTTATTTACGAGAGCATAAACCTTTTGTTTGGAATGCCACCAATATTACGCGAAAAATGCGAGATCAACTTATCTCTTTGTTTTATCGTTATAATGCAAAAGTCACCTTGGTTTATATTGAAGTTCCTTATGCACAATGGCTGAGGCAAAATAATGCAAGAAATGAAGCTGTGCCGGCTAAAGTAATGGAACGTATGTTGAGTAAATTGGAAGTACCTACACCAGAAGAAGCGCATAAAGTGATTTATTGGATTGAAGGGCAATCTCAGAGCATACTTTAATTATCTGACGGAAGTTGGTGAAATGATAAGTCAGTTATAAAAATAAAGTGAGGGTTACTTATCTTTATAAGTAACCCTTTTTATTTGTTTATTGAGTAGGGCTAATTTGCAGGTAAAAACAACGTGTTAAATTTACTTTTTAACGTGATGAATAATATCGAAATAGGTATTACGATCATCAGCATTTGGATAAATACGATAGGTATACTCGTCATTTTTAACTGTGATATTTTCTACATCTCGGGTGAATAGTGTTTTACCTTCAGTATCTTTGGCAACTAAGGTACGTAATTTACCATCATCTGACATTGACCAGTCGCCCTGCATTTTTTGTTTACCTTCTGGTGTAAACATAATAAATGTGCCATTCGGGTAGTATTCAGCAATGCCAAAATAATTGCTTACTTGTGTATTATCTGAACTTATTTTATTACCTTTTTCATCGACCGCATCTGTAGTTACCCAGACTTTTTCTATCATGATTTTCTCATAGTCATTCAGCTCTTTTTGAGCCTGAATAACGCTTTGAGCTTGAATATTGGTAGATGATGTTGAACTCTCTGCGGCAAAAAGAGAAAAGCTAGCGCTTAATAATGAGATTGCGATAAGTGATTTTATTTTCATTGATATATCCTTATTTTTCGTTGTGTTTTTTGTCAGGAGTTTATGTTGTGTCTGACGATATGAATAAACTTAAATATAAAATAGGCAAAGTGCGAGGAAAGAAGTATGTCTAAATGTTTCTGATGAAAAGACTTTCTGACAAAAATAAAAGGTTTAAAATATCGATATATTTATTTTTATTGAAGTTATTATCTGCGTTTATTCTTATTCTAGATGTAATTACTGTGAATGAAGTGGTTAAAAAAACAAATCATATTTATAGATAGTATAGAAAATAGATAAAAACCATTCTTGATTTACAATATGAACTCAAAGATTGACTTACAGATGAACTAAATAGACAAAGTTGATGGTATTTTTATCTAACTAAATGTTACTTGGATCACAAAAATGAAAGATGAAAACTGAGCGTGTTTTAAGCATTGCTTTTGCATTACTTAAGTAATTTGCGTTATTTTGTAAAGGGGTATCGTTTTCCTTGGTATTTAATGATTAGAATTTCTTTATTGTAAATATGGGCTAAAAATTAAAGATGATAAAAATAATTAATGCATTGCTCGATTCAATTAGATTGTATTTTATTTAAGCATTATTACGGTTATTTTACAGAAATATAAAATGTTTTTTTTGTAATGTCTTATTTATAAAAGTAAATTTTATTCTTGCATGTAAAATTTTAATATTATTCTCTTTGGATAGCTAAAAACTAATATTAAATTTATTTATACTAAATAAGTTAACGTTACGTTATTTAATGATTCTATTTTTTATAAAAAAAGAATAAGCCTCAAATTTATTTATTAAATAATCTTACGATTATCATTGTTTATTTCTGTTTATTTTTGTTTTTTATTTTTGTATTTCTGCTTTTTTTTGCTTTTAATAAATAACATATGATTGTAATCACAATCCCATAACAACTAATAAACTAAAGTTGTTGCCATAGAGGTAACATTAAATGAAAGCAGAACGTCATAAGAAAATAATTAATCTGATCAAGGGTAATGGTGCAGTAAAAGTTTCTGTTTTGGCTAAAGAACTTGATGTTACCAAAGAAACAATACGATCAGATTTAAATACACTAGCAGAAAAAGGAATTATAAAAAGATGCCATGGTGGCGCTTTTATAGAATTTGAAACATTAGACAAAGTAGCTAAGAAAGAAATTATACAATTTTTGGAATGTAATGATCAAATTGATAAAAACGATTTAGCAAACAAGACAGCAATAAATAAGGTGTGCGTACTGGGTTCATTTAATGTTGATATGATTAGCTATCTTCCTAGATTGCCAGAAGCCGGGGAATCCTTATTATCGAATAAATTTATCTTCTCACCGGGAGGTAAAGGCTGTAACCAAGCACTGGCTGCGAGTTATGCCGATGCGCAGGTCCATTTTATTACTAAGATAGGCACTGATCAATTTAGTGATTATGCAGTTAATTTTATATCGTCATCAAGAATAAAAACATCAACGATATATCAAACTGAAAATTACCAAACAGGAACAGCTTCTATTTTTGTTTCGGAAGAGAGTGGGGAGAATATTATTTCTATTTACTCTGGTTCTAATATGGATATTTCTGCTGATGAAGTAAAAATACAGAAAGATAAAATTATTGATGCAGATATCATTTTACTACAATTAGAAACGAATATTGAAGCATTAAAAGAAATTATTGCTATTGGAAACGAGAATAATATTCCTATTATTCTTAATCCAGCACCGTATAACAAAATAGTTAATGAATTACTTCCAATGATAGATGTATTAACACCTAATGAAACGGAAGCAAGTTTATTATCTGGAATAGAAGTGCTCGATTTAGAATCTGCAAAAAATGCTGCAGTTTCTATTTATCAACAAGGCGTAAATAAGGTGGTTATTACGCTAGGTAGTAAAGGTTCGTTAGCTTATGACGGATATAAGTATATTTACTCGCCGGCATATCCGGCAGTGGTAAAAAATACAGCAGGGGCAGGTGATGCTTTTAATGGTGCGCTCGCTGCCTCGTTGGCAAAAGGAAAGCAGTTTTCTTATGCGTTACGCTATGCATCAGCTTTTTCATCATTAGCTGTTGAGACGAGTAATGCTTCAGAAATGCCTGAAGATATTAATGTCATACATCGCATCAATCAAACAACATATTCACAGATTGTCACCCAATCCCCTGAATAAATAATCTTTTTTGAAAGAGGAATAAAAATGAAAATCTTATTTATTGGTGAGTCATGGCACATTCATATGATCCACTCTAAAGGCTACGATAGTTTCACTTCCAGCAAATATGAAGAAGGTTCAACGTTCTTATTAAGTTGCTTAAGAGAAAAGGGTGTTGAAGTTGATTATATGCCTGCTCATACCGTTCAGGTTGCATTCCCACAAACAGCCGAAGCATTGGCTAAATACGATGTCATTGTTATTAGTGACATTGGTGCAAATACGTTCCTTCTGCAAAACGATACTTTCTATAACATGAAAGTTATTCCTAACGCACTAGGGTTAATTAAAGAGTTTGTAGTGAATGGCGGTGGCTTATTAATGATTGGTGGTTACCTGTCATTTATGGGTATTGAAGCTAAAGCAAACTACAAAAACACATTACTTGCAGAAGTTCTGCCTGTCGAAATGCTGGATGGTGACGATCGTGTTGAAGCGCCTGAAGGTGTATTTGCAAGTGCAGTGAATGCTCAGCATGCATCAGTAAAAGGTTTTGGTGAATGGCCAATGTTCCTTGGCTATAACAAAGTTTCAGCTAAAGAGAATACAGAGACTGTATTAAATATTGGTGAAGATCCATTACTGGTATTTGGTCAGTTCGAAAAAGGAAAAACAGGCTGCTTTATGAGTGACTGTTCTCCTCACTGGGGTAGCAAAGAGTTTTTAGCATGGCCTCATTATGCCGATATGTGGGTCAACATTCTTAAACAAATCGCCCGTTAATTTGAATTAAGAATAACTGTCATAAAAAGTAAAAAAGCGCAGAGTTGCCGCTCTGCGCTAATAAAAAACCGATTACTTGAAAAATAAAAAAAGAAATCACTCATAGCCAATAATCCAAAAGGAACATCTTATGAGTACAAAAAATTTATCAACACCATTGCTGATGTTAGCAACTGTGTTAGCAGGTATGCTATCACCAATGCAGTCTGCGGTGAATGGGCAGTTAGGGCATGTTTTAAAAGATGGTAACGCCAGCGCAGTTATCTCTTTTGCTAGTGGTTTAGTGGTGATGTTTTTTATCATCATGTCGAAAAAACAGTATCGCCAGCAATTTGCTTCAATTCCAAGTTTAATTAAAACGCGCAAAATTCCATTATGGAACTGGTTTGCGGGTCTTTGTGGTGCAATGGTTGTTTTCTCTGAAGGGGCTTCTGCGAGCGCATTAGGGATTGCAACATTCCAAACAGCATTAATCTCAGCACTCTTATTATCAGGTCTATTATGTGACCGCTTTGGTGTTGGCGTAGATGAGAAAAAATACTTCACGCCATATCGTGTATTAGGTGCAGTGTTAGCCGTTGTTGCAACTTTATTTGTGGTTTCTCCACAATGGCACTCAACCTCATTTATTTATTTAGCAATCTTACCTTTCCTTGCAGGTTTATTAGCCGGTTGGCAGCCAGCAGGTAACTCTAAAGTTGCAGAAGCAACAGGTTCTATGATGGTGTCTATCACTTGGAACTTTATCGTTGGCTTCACCGTTTTAACCATTGCTCTTATTGTTCGTATGGCATTAGGTCATATCACTCTTGAATTACCAGGTACTTGGTGGATGTATTTAGGCGGTCCTTTAGGACTCATGTCTATCGCATTAATGGCTATTTTAGTTCGTGGTTTAGGCTTACTGATGTTAGGTGTTGCTTCAACAGCGGGTCAATTATTAGGTTCTGTATTAATTGACTTATTATTACCTTCATTAGGCAATACTGTTTATTTAGTGACAATCATCGGTACATTATTTGCGCTAGTAGGTGCGATTGTAACCACAATCCCTGAATTCAGAGCCACTAAGTCAGCAAAAGCGTAGGAGTATCGTAATGAAAGGTTATATTCAAACCGTAACTGGCCCCGTGAAAAAAGAAGATATGGGGTTAACATTGCCCCATGAACACCTCTTTAATGATCTCTCTGGTGTTGTTGATGAACCTTTTTATGAATTCTCGCATGTGTTAGTTGATAAAAAAGTGAGTGCAGATATTCAGTGGGGACTTAAATACGATCCATATTGCTGTTGCGATAATATGGATAAAAAACCAATCGAAGATGTTATTTTTGAATTAAATAACTTCAAAGAGTTAGGTGGAAGAACAATTGTTGATGCAACTGGCTCTTCATCTATTGGACGTGATATTAGAAAACTAAGACAAGTTGCAGAAATAACAGGTATTAACGTTGTAGCTTCTTCCGGGCTTTATATTGAGAAGTTTGAAGGGGAGCGACTGGCTGATGATATTGATGCAATGGCAAAAATCATTGATGATGAATTAAATGTAGGTATCGATGGCACTGATATTCGTGCAGGTATGATTGGTGAAATTGGTGTTTCTCCCTTCTTTACAGATGGCGAGAAAAATAGCTTAAGAGCGGCTGCTATTGCACAAAATAGTAATCCTCATGCATCGATGAATATTCATATGCCGGGTTGGCAACGTCGTGGTGATGAAGTTTTAGATATTCTATTAACTGAAATGGGATGCAATCCCGCTAAGATTTCATTGGCACACTCTGATCCATCAGGTAAAGATTTTGATTATCAATGCAAAATGCTAGATCGTGGTGTTTGGCTTGAGTTCGATATGATTGGTCTTGATATCTCTTTTCCTAAAGAAGGGGCAGCACCAAGTGTTATGGATACCGTAGAAGCTGTCGCAACCTTAATTGAAAGAGGCTATGGTAGCCAAATCGTATTAAGCCATGATGTGTTTTTAAAACAGATGTGGGCAAAAAATGGAGGTAATGGCTGGGGCTTTGTTCCTAATGTATTCCTTTCATTATTGGCTCAACGTGGCATTGATAAATCTATTATCAAGAAATTATGTGTTGAGAATCCAGCCAATTTATTGGCTTAAATCTGAAGTGAATAAATAACAATAAATATACCCCTTGAAATAAATTTAGCGGCACTTTAATCGAGTGCCGCTTTTTTTATGTCTCAAGGAAAGAAAGACAAATTGAGGTATTAACGTAAATGGTAATTCTCAATATAACGTAATGAATGTGTTGAACCATTAATTACTAAAGAGTGTGTTTGTAGGTATTGGGTTTGTTGATTAACACCCGATAAGAAATCACCGGCAGTAATTGCGGTTGCTGCAAACATAACATCTTGGTTACGTACTAATGTGTCTAGTGATAGTTTGATATTTACATCAGTACCCATTTTATGACAACGAGCAATTTCAGAAATGGCATATTCTCTATTTTCTGCACTATTTCCTTTGGCAATATCACGAGTAATTAAGCGTGCTTGCATATCTCCGCCCAATGCCTTAGCAATAGCGGCACTAATAACACCTTCAGGTGCTCCACCAATACCGTACATAACATCAATACTGTTATTAGGCATTGTGGCATATAAAGAGGCTAAAACATCACCGTCAGGAAGTGTAATAACATTAATGCCTTTAGCGCGTAGATCTTTAATAATATCGTGGTGACGCGGTTTATCTAAAATAGCGAGCGTTAATTGCTCAATAGATTTATTTAATGTTTGTGCAATAGCATCAAGGTTATATTCGAGACAATGGTTAAGGTCAATCACACCCGCAGCTTGCTTCCCAACAATTAATTTTTCCATATACATATCGGGAGCTTGTAAAAAACTACCCTCAAAGCCAGCGGCTAAAATTGCTAGGGAATTATTTTCGCCCGTTGCTACCATACGAGTACCGTCAATTGGGTCAACTGCGATTTCTATTTTATCACCTTTCCCATTACCGACTTTCTCACCAATATAGAGCATAGGTGCTTCATCTATTTCACCTTCACCAATGACAATTTCACCATTGATATTTAGGCTATTTAAACGTTCACGCATGGCACTGACTGCTGCATCGTCTGCTGCGTTCTTATTTTGTTTTCCAATCCAAGGCATTGCTGCAATAGCTGCGGCTTCTGTGACAGAAGCGATAGCATTAGTTAGTTCGTCATTTAATTTCATATTATGAGTGTGTTTTGCGATATAAATGGAAGATTAAGATAGGTTATCGATCATACCTTTTTTTCGAAATTATGTGCTAGGTTTAAATCAAGAGTTCTCGAAATAGGTTATTTAGGAATAAACTAAGATAAATCTGTGAAAATTAAAGTATAACTAAGGTTAAGAGATCAAAATCATGTGATGCTTAATGCAAAAGGATTAGGTTTATGGACGACTTTTTGGCGCTCATTGTTACAATATTTGTCGTAGTATCTTTGTATTGGCAATACCACGCTTATACAAATAGCAACTCATTGTTGCATCGAATTAAACAGCTTGAAGAAAAGTTTACTGAGCAACAAGAGAAATTATTTAAGTTATTAAATAAAGACAAAACTGTGGATATTCGCACAGAGCTTGACGCTCAGGAAAGCGAAGTTAAGGATTTATCTCGTGATATAAAAAGAGAGCCTCAACCAACAGTTTCAGCCGCTTCAACTTATCAACCCAAAACGGTTGCCCCTAAAACAGTTGAACCTATTAATACAACAGAACATGTGCAAAATAAGGTGCAGAATAAAGAAACGCCTGTATATCAACATGCACAAACATCACAAGAAACGACATTTAATAAAGTTTCTCCTAAAGAAGAAAATCCAGTTACTCAATCTTCTATGGTTAATGATATTAACCTTGAAAACAAACAACCTAATAAGCCAGAAATATCAACAGTCCCTACACCTAAAGAGCCTGAGTCTTATCAACCTAAGGTAGCAACAAGCCGTTTTGCTCGTCATTATCAAAAAGAGGCGAAGCAAACATATACTGAATCAACATCAGAGTCGCTTGTGGAGAATAACGCGAATGTGGTAAGTGCTAGCCTTACGGGATCTGAAACAGGTCATTTAGGAAATGCCACACCTCAAGTAAATAGACCTGCATCGCAATATAGACCTAATTTAAATCCTCGACCAAAACGTCAACAAAAATCGATTTTGGGGCTTATTTGGAATTGGGTAGTAACAGGAAATCCGCTGGCAAAAATAGGGATGTTATTGCTCTTTTTTGGCCTGTCTTATTTACTTAAATACAGTATTGAGAATGAGCTTGTCTCAGCGTCAACACGTTTAATGATGGCTGGAATAGGGTGTTTTGCCTTATTAGGTATTGGCTGGTGGCTTAGAAAGAAAAACCTGATATATGCATTAATTTTACAAGGTGGCGGTATTGGTGGGCTTTATATTACTATTTTTGCTGCGACTAAAATTTATGACTTTATTCCTATTGGCATCGCTCTCGCTATTATGGTGTTTATCTGCTTGGTCAGTGTGAGTTTGGCGGTTATTCATCGAGCTATTAGTTTAGCGGTATTAGCTTCATTAGGTGGTTATTTAGCACCTGTTCTATTGTCTACGGGCAGTGGCAATTATATTGCATTGTTTAGCTATTATCTTATTCTTTCAATTGGTATTCTTATTATCAGCCATTGGCAAGTTTGGCGTTTATTAAATCTTATTGGTTTTGCTTTTACTTTTGGTATTGGTTTTATATGGGCAATACCAAATTACACTCATGTCGATTATTTACCTTGCCAGCTATTTTTAATTGCAAATTGGTTGATTTTTGGTGTCGCAACAGAACTTTCAACATTAAAAAATAAACTGAAACTTAATATTCCTTTTGATGCCACATTACTATTTGGTACGCCGTTAATTGGTTTTATCTTCCAACATCGATTAGCCTCAGAATGGCCATATGGTGTTGCTATTGCTTCATCACTTTATGGATTAGCTTATTTTGCACTAAGTTGGTTTGCACTTAAACGTTATCGCGAAGAGGGTAAATTGCTGGCAATTGCCTTCTTTATGCTCTCTGTCACCTTTGCCACTTTAGCCGTACCATTTGCATTCTCTGCTGAATGGACATCAATTGTATGGGCAATTGAAGGGGTAATGATCCTTGCATTTTCTGTTTTACAGCAACAAAAGAAACCTGCTATTGCGGGGACTATTTTAGTTGCGGTTTCCTTTGTTCTATCATTTAACATGCCTGTTATTTTGTTAGGCGATTGGCTAATGATTGTAACACAAGTGATTGTTGTATTTGCCGTCACAGTACTGTGGTATCGAGCTAAATTTACTAATATTGATAGTCAAACTATTGGATATGTAACACTATTTATCTCGGTTGTAAGTTGGGGATATAGCGTTTTACTTTTACAAGAATATGGCGAGTATTGGCTCTACCCAGAGGTAAAATCCATTACCTTTGCATTTATTCTTATTAGCTGTTGGGGCATGTTCTTTGCGGGTAAGAAAACCCAATTTTCTGAGTTGGCAAGTTGCTCTATTTTATTATGGCCGATGTCAGCACTTATTATGTTGGTGTACATCTATCTTGCAGGTTCGCTAATTGATAATTGGTTCAGTGCAATTATCTGGGTTGCAATTTTTGCGAGTGGTTTCTATTTGCTTAAAGCAAATACGTTATTGCCGAAGCAAAGGATCAAAAAAGCATTGATCCATGGTATGCATCTTGTCTTTATTGGTATTTTCTTATTAACTGAAATTATTTGGTTAATGGATGTTACGTATCTTTATGTGAGCTTACATTTTGCTAGCGTCATTTTTGCTATAAGTTTATTTATCGCAATAAGCTATATGCTAGCAATGAGAGTTAATTGGATTAAAGAGTATCAAAATACCTATTGGCTAGTTACTTCACCTGTTTTAGGCTTACTGGCACTTTCTTTAATCTTTGCAAACTTTAATAACGGTACTGAAAGTGGAATTAAATTTATTCCATTATTTAATTTGATGGATCTAATGGGTGTTATTGGAGTATGGGTTGGCTATAAATTTATTTCAGTAATAAAACAGTCACCTAAGTATCAAGCATTATTACAAAATAACTTACCTCTATTAAATTACATTATTCCCGCAATGATTTTTTGGTGGGCAAACGGTATTTTATTAAGAGGGTTAGTCTTTGCAACAGATATTGATTGGTCGAGTTATGCAATCATTAATTCCAAAGTGATCCAAACAGTATTAGCCATTATTTGGGCGATTACAGCATTAGTGACTATGGTAATGGCGACACGTCAGAAATCACGCTCACAATGGTTTATTGGTGGTGTACTGTTGGCTGTGGTTATTGCTAAACTCTTTCTAATTGATACATCATTAAGTAGTGGATTGCTAAGAGCATTGGCCTTTATTGGAGTTGCAATACTGATTTTATTAATCGGGTATTTCTCACCATTACCACCGAAAAAACAAACTAACAATACAAGTGTGTAAGTAATATTTTAGTTTACTATGTGTTTATTTTAGTAATTAAATCATGCATATAATCTTAAATGGTTAGTGCATGATTTAACGAAAAGGAGAACCATAATGCATCAAGGTCAATGTTTATGCGGTAAAGTTAAACTATCAACAGCACAAGATATATCTGCGCTCAGTGTTTGTCATTGCAGTATGTGTTTGCGTTGGAATGGTGGTCCAGGTTTTTCAATTGATTGCAAATCAGATTTGAAGATTGAAGGCGAAGAAAATATAACACGCTATGATTCATCTTTATGGGGAGAACGGGCATTTTGTAAGCATTGTGGTTCTCATCTTTTTTACCATCTAAAAGAAACCAATACTTACTATGTATCAGCAGGATTATTCCCTGATGCAAAAGAAAGCAAACTAACAATGCAAATTTATATAGATAGTAAACCTCCTTATTATAATTTTGTAGAAAAAACACCAATGCTAACAGAACAAGATATTATGAATATGTTCAATAAATAATATTTTATTTATTGGTTTTTTGTATTTTTAAATTTTAAAAGACTCTTTTATATATGAGTCTTTTTTTATAAATGGATTTTATTAAATAAATATTAATTAATGCTAAGAAAGAGGTAGGTTGCTGTTTTTTATTATAGTATGATGTTTTCTTTAGAATTTATGATAAGTTACCTAATGTTTTTTTGTTATGTCTTGATTTAAAAGGAGCGTGTTATTGATAAATACATTGATAATAAGTCAAGTTGAAATATTTAGCTTGGGAATAAAAACACTTCTTAGTCAGATTAAAAAAATCAATGTCCGAAAGGTGATGAATGATGAAAGTGATGCATTTCGTTATTGTCGACAATTTTCGGTTAATCTTATTATTATTTATTCAGTACCATCACTCTCATTAATTGATTCTATAAAAAGAATAAAGCGATCATCTTTATCAATTAAAATCATTGTTATTTCACCAAAAATAGACTCTATATTATCAATAACACTTCTTCAATTGGGTATTGAAGGTTTTATTGTTATTGATACTTCTTGTGAAAATATTCTACAAGCTATCCGACAAGTTTGTATCGGTCAACGGTATATAAGCCAAGAGTTAGCGATGGAAATCGCACTAACAAAATTACAGCAAGAATTAAATCCGTTACATCACCTTTCAGAAAGAGAATTGCAGATTATGTCGATGATCATTAGAGGAAAAAAAATCTCACAAATCGCAAGTGAGCTGAATATTAATACAAAAACGGTAAATAGCTATCGTTACCGAATGTTTAGTAAACTTAAAATCTCAGGTGATGTAGAATTAACACATATAGCAATACGCTATGGGTTAATTGAGATAGAGAGTCATTTACAAAGTGGAAGACAAATTTGACGCCAAAGCATTCTTAAGCCGAGTCACTGATAAACCGGGTGTTTATCGGATGTACGATGCGACAGACACAGTAATCTATGTTGGCAAAGCTAAAGATCTGAAAAAAAGGCTTTCAAGCTATTTCCGTACACAAGTAAATAGCCGTAAGACTGAAGCTTTAGTGAAGTGCATCGCAAATATTGATGTCACGATCACCCATACAGAAACGGAAGCTTTATTGCTTGAACATAGCTACATCCAACGTTATCAACCTCGCTATAATGTGTTGTTACGCGATGATAAATCCTATCCTTATATTTATTTAAGTGGTGATAAACACCCTAGACTTGCTAGTTACCGTGGTGCAAAACATGCCAAAGGGGAATATTTTGGACCTTTCCCTAACTCTTTTGCAGTAAGAGAAACATTGGCATTAATGCAAAAATTGTTTCCTATTCGTCAATGCGAAGATAGTGTTTATCGCAATCGTTCAAGACCTTGTTTGCAATATCAAATTGGCCGTTGTCTTGCACCTTGTGTAAAAGGCTACGTTTCTGATGAAGAATATGCCCAACAAGTTAATTATGTGCGACTTTTCCTTTCAGGTGATGATACGCAAGTTATTGACGGATTGGTTAAACGTATGGAAGAAGCCAGCCAAGAATTACGTTTTGAAGAGGCCGCTCGCATTCGTGATCAAATCCAAGCCGTAAGACAAGTGACCGAAAAACAATTTGTCGCCAATATTGGTGATGATCTTGATGTGATCAGTGTTGCTTTTAATGGTGCTATTGCTTGTGTTTATGTCCTCTTTTTCCGTCAAGGTAAAGTGTTAGGAAGTCGGAGTTATTTTCCTAAAGTCCCTGCAAATACCTCAATCGATGAAGTTGTTCAAACTTTTATTGGTCAGTTTTATTTACAAGGTAGTGCAATTCGAACTTTACCGACTGAAATCTTGCTCGATTTTGATTTAGAAGATAAAGCCATTCTTTCTGAGTCTATTTCTTCAATAGCGGGGCGAAAAATTCAAATTCAAACAAAACCGCGCGGTGATAGAGCTCGTTATTTAAAATTGGCGAGAACAAACGCAGCAACAGCATTGGCTTCAAAACAAGTCGAGCAATCGACAATTTCACAACGTTATACCTCGTTGATGTCTCTTCTTGATATGAAAGAGATAAAACGAATGGAATGTTTTGATATTAGTCACACTATGGGAGAGCAAACTGTGGCTTCATGTGTAGTATTTGACATGAACGGCCCATTAAAATCTGAATATAGGCGCTATAATATCAGTGGTATTACTCCTGGTGATGATTATGCGGCGATGAATCAAGTGCTCACTCGACGTTATGGTAAATCATTAGAAGAGACTAAGGTTCCAGATATTATCTTTATCGATGGTGGTAAAGGGCAATTAGCACAAGCAATAGAGGTATTTGATTCTCTTGATGTTGATTGGGACAAATCACACCCGAAATTAATAGGTGTCGCAAAAGGGAGTGATCGTAAAGCAGGGCTTGAAACCTTGTTTTTTGTGCCTGAAGGTGAAGGGATGGCATTACCTTCTGATTCACCTGCGTTGCATTTGATCCAACATATTCGTGACGAATCGCATCGTCATGCAATAACAGGGCACCGTCAACGTAGAGCAAAAGTTAAAAATACCAGCTCGTTAGAGTCTATTGAAGGTGTAGGGCCTAAGCGCCGTCAAATGTTGTTGAAATATATGGGAGGGCTACAAGCTTTGCGAGACGCAAGTGTTGAAGAAATTGCGAAAGTCCCCACAATTTCGACTGCATTAGCAGAAAAAATTTTTAATGCGTTGAAACACTAAGTGTATTGATGCACCATATTAATAACTCTCACTTTTCTAGGTCGTGTAGAACGCTATGCAACTAAATATCCCAACTTGGCTAACTCTATTTCGTGTCGCACTAATCCCATTCTTTGTTTTGGTGTTTTATTTACCATTCAAAGATGCTCCATTAGTCTGCGCTATTATTTTTATGGTAGCAGCTGCAACTGACTGGTTTGATGGTTTTTTAGCTCGTAGATGGAAACAAACTACTCGCTTCGGGGCTTTTCTTGACCCAGTAGCAGATAAAGTAATGGTTGCAACAGCACTTGTTTTAATTACTGAATACTATCATGAGTGGTGGATAACCTTACCCGCAGCAACCATGATTGCTCGTGAAATTATCATCTCTTCACTAAGAGAATGGATGGCTGAATTAGGAAAGCGTAATAGTGTTGCAGTTTCTTGGATAGGAAAAGTGAAGACGACCGCACAAATGGGATCGCTGGTTGTGTTATTATGGCGTCCTACTGTTGAAGCAGAGTGGTTTGGATTCGCTTTATTATATATCGCAACAGTGCTGACTTTCTGGTCAATGTTTCAATATTTGAGCGCTGCGTGGTCAGATTTGCGCGAAGGTTGATCGAAATGACTGAAAATTCACCGAACAGTCAAAAAGATGCAAATATAGTGTTGACTAGATTCAGGAAATCAGTAGAATGCAACGCATCGAAAGGCACAACGGTTTACGGAAATAAATAAGTAAATCAGCAGGTTCGGTAAAGCGGGAATAGCTCAGTTGGTAGAGCACAACCTTGCCAAGGTTGGGGTCGCGAGTTCGAGTCTCGTTTCCCGCTCCAATCTCTAATGAGATTGAGCAGTTGAGGCGCGTTGGCAGAGTGGTCATGCAGCGGATTGCAAATCCGTGTACCTCGGTTCGATTCCGGGACGCGCCTCCATTAATGCCCAGGTGGTGAAATCGGTAGACACAAGGGATTTAAAATCCCTCGGCTGTAAGGCTGTGCGGGTTCAAGTCCCGCCCTGGGCACCATCTCTTTTAGGTAAAGAGTTTGGTGCAAAAAAGAAAGTCCATTGTAAATGGCATTGGGAAGTAAGTAATAAGTCGTCCATACCAGTATCTCTCTTAGTAATAAGAATTTACGGGCGCACCACAGAATTTAGCCCAGGTGGTGAAATCGGTAGACACAAGGGATTTAAAATCCCTCGGCTGTAAGGCTGTGCGGGTTCAAGTCCCGCCCTGGGCACCATATAAATACGGACCTTAACTTAGGTCCGTTTTTTCTTCCACTAGCAACCAAGTTGGTGAGAGAAGAGTAAAAAACTAAAGTTAGCTTAGAAGTAAATGCTTTAAATTTATTTGTTATCTATCTTGTTTGATAAATGGATGTTAAGCGTAACAAGTAAATACAATTTAGCCCAGGTGGTGAAATCGGTAGACACAAGGGATTTAAAATCCCTCGGCTGTAAGGCTGTGCGGGTTCAAGTCCCGCCCTGGGCACCATATAAAGAAGCGGACCTCATTGAGGTCCGTTTTTTTATCTACTTAATACTAGAATGGTATTAAAAACATGCTTCCAAAATATCGAGCACATCTTTAGTTGTTATCTTTTTATAGCCTCTACCAATAATTGTGGTTGATTGTGCAATCTCAGGAAGCATCTCTCTTGTTGCACCTAAGTCTTCTAATGAAGTCACAATACCGGACTCTTTTGTGAAATGTTCCAGTGCATCAATACCTTCAAGTGCAATTTGATCTTGTGTTTTACCTTCAGTGGAAATTCCCCATACTTGAGTGGCAAAGCGTACAAATTTCTCGATACCAAATTTATAGATAAAACGATAATAAGGTAGAGAAATTGCAGCAAGTCCCATTCCATGAGCACAGTCTGTATAAGCTCCTAATTGATGCTCAATCATGTGAACTTGCCAATCTTGCGTTTTTGATAATCCTGTGAGGGTATTTAATGCAAGTGTTGCATTCCACATAAGATTACTTCTTGCTTCGTAATCACTTGGATTTTTAAGTGCAACACGTAAATTATCAATCGAAGATTTTAATAAACTTTCAATTAAATAATCCGTTGTATTTGCACCTTGATCAGAAAAGTATTGCTCCATCAAATGAGACATCGTGTCAAAAACACCACTCACCATCTGATATTGAGAAACTGTAAAGGTATATTCTGGATTTAAAATTGAAAATTTAGGGGATATATTGGCAGGAAAAACACGCCCAATTTTATATTTAGTCTCTTCATGGGTAATGACTGAGCCACCATTCATTTCAGAGCCTGTGCCTACCATGGTAAGAATTGATGCGACAGGAACAATTTTATTTGTCACATCTTGATATTCAACCCAGTATTTTTGAAAAGGATCTTCATTTTCACAATAAGCAGAAACAGAGATGCCTTTTGCACAATCAATAACAGAGCCACCACCGACCGCTAATATTAAGCTGACATTATGTTCACGTACTAATTGAGCACCTTCCATCATTTTCGCATAGGTTGGATTGGGCATAACGCCAGATAACTCAACTACCTTTTTTCCTGCATGTTTAAGTATTGCCATGACTTCGTCATAAAGGCCATTAGATTTGATAGCGTTACGGCCATACATCAGCATGATGGTTTCGCCATAATGTGATAATTCATCATTTAATTTAGCAAGAGAGTTCTTACCAAAATGAATGGTGGTTGGATTATAGTAAGAGAAATCGAGTTGCATTTTGAGATCCTATTGCCAGATTAAAGATTATCTAATTGAAGTCGATTGTATTTTTTAACTTCAAATAAGATAGGAATGGATTATTTGTTGAGGAGAATGCTATCGCTTTCCCATTTAGAAATGAATGTCTGATCTTCTTAGTCTCTTGCCTATTTTTCCAAAAAACTAAAATGATGATTGTGAATAATATAAGTTAGATAAGAGAGAGAATAAGAGAGTTTATAACGGTTAAATACGATCTGTTTCTTTAAGCATCTTAATATCGGTTGCTGGTGGAGCCCCGAATAATCGGCTATATTCACGACTAAATTGAGAAGGGCTTTCATAACCAACTCGGAAAGTGGTTGTCATTGCTCCTAAATTTTCAGTTAACATCAATCGACGGGCTTCACTGAGTCGTAATTTTTTTTGGAATTGAAGTGGAGTCATTGATGTCATCGTTTTAAAATGAGTATAAAAAGCAGATTTACTCATTCCTGAACATGAAGCCAATTCATTGATGTTTAATGGTTTTATATAATTACTTTTTAGCCAATCAATGGCTTTAGCTATTTGATGACTATGGCTACCCGCAGTAACGATTTGATTCAAACGTTCACCTTGTTCTGTAATCAGTAGACGATAGAAAATTTCACGTTTGATCCCTGGAGCAAGGATTTTAATGCTATCAGGTTCATCAAGAAGAGTGAGCAAGCGAATAAATGCATTGACTAAAGGCTCTGATAATTCACCGATTGCAATGCCTTTTTGGGCATTTGAATCTGGATTAAATGTTAATTCACTATCAACGATGAGTTGGGATATTTCTTGCAGATCTAACTCCATAACTAGCCCTAAAAACGGTTTCTCGTTGCTGGCTTTCATAATATTTGCCATAACAGGGAGTTCTATTGAAGAAATTAAAAAATGGTTGGCATCGTAAATAAAGCTCTCTTCTCCTAAGATCACTCTTTTTTCACCTTGGGCAATTAAACAGATCCCCGATTTGTGAGTATGGCTGGTAATTGGTGTAGGAGATGTCCAGTGTGTTAGCGTTAATCCCGGAATTTGAGTTTCAAATTGATTAGTATCGTGAGTCCATTTTTCAATCTGCATGGCGAGTTTTTGAGTTAATAACGCCATGTTTTCTAATTTATTCATATGGACTCCATACGGGATAAAGTGATTAATGTTGTGGTAATTGTAAAATTATAATGTATGAGATGAAGATTAGAAAATTATTTGATTTATCTTTAATAAGAATTTGGAAGGGAAAAATTAAAAATGAGGTAGGCTGTGCCTAATAAATCACAGCCTTATAAATTTATTATTTATTGGTTCTATTTTTTTCTAACCATTTTTGCATTTGTTCTATTTCAGGGCCTTGCGCATCAATAATAGCTTGAGCTAGTTTACGCATTTCAGGATCAGTACCATATTTCAACTCAATTTTAGCCATATCAATAGCGCCTAAATGGTGGGCAATCATGCCATCAGCAAAAGCAACATCTGCATTATCAGTGTTCATTCCTTTTGCCATATCAGCATGCATTTTATTCATAGATTCATTGAGCTCTTTTTGCATAGGAGAGCTATTGTGTGATGCATCCATATTCATATGTGTATTGTTTGCCATTGCACCAAAAGAGATAGCGCTCATTAAAATAACAGCAGCAGGTAAAATCTTTTTCATAACAGTTTCCTTGGATTTATCGTGAAATTGTTATCACTCTAAAGATTCCCCCTAGGGGAAGGTCAATGTTGTTATTCAAAGTTTAATGTTCTTTACCTTTAATGACGTAATTACAGAATAGCTTTTTAACCTATTTTGTTTCAATTGGTTATATACCAATATCTAATTTTATACCTCTTTGTATGCTCGGAATTTCTTTATAAAAAAAGAAAATTAATGATAACTATTCCCATTAAATCTATTTTACTATAAAGTTGTATTAATAATGCAACTTAAAGGTGGCTATATGGATAATCAAACTACAACGCAATCTATGTCTCAAGGATCGTCAAAAGCAGGGCATACCTTCTTAGCGAGTTTAGGGAAAACACGTTTAAGACCGGGCGGCGTAGAGGCATCTGATTGGTTAATTAATAATGCACAGTTTACATCCTCAAGCCATGTTCTTGAGATTGCTTGCAATATGGCGACAACATCAATCGAGATTGCCAAGAAATACGGTTGTCATATTATTGCTATCGATATGGATGATAATGCTTTGTCTCACGCGCAAAAAAATGTTGATAATGCACAGTTATCACATTTGATCCAATTAACAAAAGCAAATGCATTATCTTTACCTTTTCCTGATAATACTTTTGATATTGTTATAAATGAAGCAATGTTGACAATGTATGCAGATAAAGCCAAAGCAAAGTTAGTAAAAGAGTATTACCGTGTTTTAAAACCCGGTGGTTTGTTATTAACTCACGATATTATGAAAAAAAATGATGATGTTAATAGAGATAAATTAATCGGTGTAGTGAAATCAAATGTAGCACCCATGTTTAAGCAAGAGTGGCATGACTTATTTATTAATATTGGTTTTTCAGAAGTAAAAATAAAATCGGGTAACATGAGTTTAATGTCACCTGTTGGTTTAATTCGTGATGAAGGCTTATTTAGAACCGCAAAGATAATTAAGAATGGATTGGTAAATAAGCAAAACAGACCACGATTCTTATCAATGTTCCATTTTTTTAGAGAGAATCGACATGTGTTAAATTATATTGCATGTTGCTCTAAAAAATAATTTAATCAAGAAAAATTTATGTATTATTTAATGGCACCTAAGTAGAACTAGGTGCTTATTTTTTTATAAATAAGAATAAATAGAACTGTATACCACCGTAATAAAATGTAAAAAATAAAAAGAATCGTAATCCAGATTGAACCTGATTTATTTTAACTATATATATTAAAAAGAAATATTAAAACAGATGTGATTTATATGTGGGGTTTAATATGAAACAGATACTTATTATTGCAGGAGGGATATTATCGCTAACTATTATGCTGGCTATTCTTGCCGCTATTTTAATAGTGTCTGTCGTTAAAGATAATACTGCTGAGTTTTGGAATGAAAGTCGCGAAGTGATTGAAAGTTCGTCATCAACAGTACGTGAAACCCTTTCTAGCGTAGAAGCAAAACGCGATACGCTTATGGCTATTTATCAATCTAAAGATAACAATGGAAGTTGTCAGCAGTTAGCTGAAAAGCTAAATAATGTTGAAAAAGCACTTTCTAATGGAAATTTAATATTACCACGACCTGCAAAAGAACAAATTTCAACTATTAAAAATGCTTTTGATGGTTCAACATCACCCACGAAAAACATTGCTTGCGAGCAGGCACTTCAAGTTATTAATGACTTGAGTCAGTAATCTTAAGATTTTTTCTATTTTCATTTATCTTTTGTCCAACAGTAAGATTATTTCCAGCTATTAAATTAATATCTCTTAACTTAATTCAATGAATCTACAATATATTTCTCTTGAAAAGAGTATATTCTTATTCTTCAACATAAAGTAGTGATAGGTCATTTATATCTACAATCTCTCTATTGGAAGATTATGTTAACGTTAAAAAGAAGTTGCCAAGGGGATTTAAAATCGCGATATGAATATGCTAAAATTGATAGCTGATTCGCTTTAGCAATGAAGTTTAGTGATAATTTGGTTTATTTTTTGTTTCTAACGAAATGCATTTTTATCTTTATGCCATTTTTTTACTTTCAACCTAATAAATCTATTTTTAGCACAAGTGAGAAAAGCAAATCAGACAAAAGCTTCTATAAAAAAGCATGGCATATATATCAATATAATTTAAGAAAACATCAATTAATTATGAATATCGCAGCATCAAACGTAAATGAAGTTAGCCGTCAAACTGCATGGATCAGAGTAATAATATTATCATTCGCGGCTTTCGTTTTTAATACAACAGAATTTGTTCCTGTTGCACTGTTAAGTGATATTTCTGAAAGCTTCGGTATGATCCCTGCTCAAACAGGTTTAATGATCACAATATATGCTTGGGTTGTGGCTTTAATGTCTTTGCCTTTAATGATAATGACAAGCAAAGTTGAGCGACGTAAGTTACTTATTATTTTATTTATTATCTTTATTTTAAGTCATATTTTATCTGGCGTAGCATGGGATTTTAAATCACTGATAGCTGGTCGTATTGGCGTTGCTTTCTCTCATGCAGTGTTTTGGTCGATTACCGCATCACTGGCTATTAGAGTGGCACCTCCTGGTAAACGAGCTCAGGCATTAGGATTATTAGCAACAGGAACTGCATTAGCTACGGTTCTTGGCTTACCTATTGGGCGTGTCGTTGGACAATGGTTAGGATGGCGTGCAACCTTTATGGGAATTGGTGTTTTAGCTTTAATTACCATGTTTGCATTAATGCGTTATTTACCTTTATTACCGAGTGAGCATTCGGGATCATTAAAAAGTGTGCCTGTGTTATTAAAACGTGGCCCATTAATGGGGATTTTTCTGTTAACCGTCATCGCTGTTACTGCACATTTTACTGCTTATAGTTATATAGAGCCTTTTGTTATTGATATTGCAAAATTAGATCAAAACTTTGCTACGTTAGTTTTACTTATTTTTGGTGGTGCTGGCATTATTGGTAGTGTGTTATTTAGTCGTTACAGTGCCAGGATGCCAACATCATTTTTATTCTTTGCACTAATTTTACTTACTGCTTGCTTAAGTTTATTAATGATAAGTAGCCAAAATTTAACGACATTCATTGTGTTGATTATATTTTGGGGAATTGGCTTTATGTGTATCGGCCTTGGTATGCAAGTTAAAGTGATTGATTTAGCTCCCGATGCAACAGATATTGCGATGTCTATTTACTCCGGTATTTTTAATATCGGTATTGGCGCAGGAGCATTGATTGGTAATCAAGTTATCTTACATGCTGGCATGACAAACCTTGGCTATGCAGGAACAATATTAAGTGTTATCGCAGTTATTTGGTGTGGTTTTATCTTTAATCGCTATCGTGTTTCGATGGGTGGAGAGCCGCGTCAAAAGAATCAACTTCATCAACACTAAATAAGTATTTCCACGATATAAAGGCATCTATTCAATATGAAAGATGCCTTTTTTATTTGTTGTGGTGAATATCCTTAATCTCGCTTGTGATAGAATTCACAAAATTGACTTTGTATAGGATTAAGGCGAAAAAATGAATGGATTAACTTACCTAATGTTGGCAATTATATCGGAAGTGATTGCGACAACAATGCTAAAAGCTTCTGATGGTTTTAGCCGATTGTATCCATCTATTGTGGTCGTCATTGGTTACTGTTTTTCTTTTTGGGCACTTTCTCAAGTGGTAAGAGTTATGCCATTAGGTATTGCTTATGCAATATGGAGTGGATTAGGGATAGTTTTGGTTTCTGTTGCGGCTGTATTTCTCTATCAACAAAAACTTGATTTACCTGCCATTATTGGTATGGCTTTAATTATTGCTGGTGTTTTAGTTATAAATCTACTTTCAAAAAGTGCTTCACACTAATAGGAATAACTGGAAGAAATTAGGGTGTCTTTGATGCAAAAGAAATTTAAAACAGCTTGTTATCTATTTATGTTAACTAGCTTTGCTTTTATTGCAGGATGCAGTAATTCAGCGCAGACACAATATTCATCTACACAAGTGGTTAGTAAAAGTCGAACAATACCGACAACCAGTCTTGATATACCCTTAGATGAATCAGCCAAGGCAACCTGTGTCTTTTCAGGTGGTGTGCCTTCTTTAAACTATGAATTACATGGTGGTCAGACACCAGTGTGCCAATTTGCTAATGGCAAGCGTTGTAGTGAACAAGCTTTAATTGAAGGGGCTTGTATTCCAGGTTAAAGCTTATTGTTGGTTGAAAATTTAATCACCAATTTTTTATTATAAAAATAGCCCTTAGTTTATCGCTAAGGGCTATTTTCTTTTTTATTCTTTTGTTTTAAAAGAACTTGTTATTTGGCTCATTAATACTAATAAACCTACAACAAAATAAGCAGAGAAAATAATAAGCATCCATTGTGGCATTTCTAAAGTTAAAAATTGCCATTGGCTGACAGAGCAATCACCCGTTGCTTGGAATACAGCCGGGAACCAATCTTGCAGAGCAAACCAAGAGGGTAAAGTGACAAAAAAGTCACAGGTTGCAAAAGGGGATGGATTCAGAATAAGTTGTGTATGTTCCCAAGAGAGTTCTATTCCTCGGTATGCGGAATAAATCCATAAGAAACCACCCGCCATACGCATAAGCGCCATTTTAGGTGCGGTAGCCCCAATCAATGCAGCAACTAATATACCCAATACTGCGATGCGTTGATAAACACACATTACACAAGGCATTAATTCCATTCCGTACTGAAAATACAATGCAGCACCTTCAAGACCTATTGCTGTTAATGCAAGCAATAGCCATGAAAAACGGCTTTGTGACCAGTGACGAAGAGAAGTCAGCATAATAATATCCATTTAAATATTAAATAAAATAAGTGTATATTCTGCCCAAAAATTAAGCGCAAAAAAAGTTAAAACCCGTTATTTCACAAATATTTACATTCAAGCTTCTTTTAAAGAAGAAAATAGGACTTTTATCAAATAAAAGTCCTATTAATGTGGTGTAACTGTGGATCTATTGTTATGGAATAGCAACTAAACCAATTTCATAGAACCAATGTGTTGCAGGAACAAGCCAAAATTCAACAGCCAGTAAACCAAGTAATGTCATTACAATCGTGTATGGCAGAGCCATTATCACCATACGACCATACGATAAACGAATGAGTGGTGATAGTGCCGATGTTAATAAGAACAGGAATGCAGCTTGACCATTTGGAGTGGCAACAGAAGGTAAGTTTGTACCTGTATTAATAGCAACACCAATATGCTCATATTGTGATTGGCTAATTAATCCATCTTGCAATGCAGTTAAAGCTTCACTGATATAAACCGTACCCACAAACACGTTATCTGAAATAGCAGATAGTAGACCATTAAAGAGGTAAAAAAGAGACAGTTGTGAGGATTCTGAAGCTTGAAGAACAAACTGAATAATAGGGCCAAATAATTGCTGGTCAATAATAACAGCAACAATAGAGAAGAATACGGTCAATAATGCAGTGAAAGGTAAGGCTTCTTCAAATGCTTTACCAAGAGCATGTTCTTCTGTGATCCCACAAAATGCAGTGGCAAGAATAATAACAGATAACCCGATAATACCAACTTCTGCTAAATGGAGCGCTAAAGCAACAATCAACCAAATACCAATTAATGCTTGGATCATCAGTTGAGCTTTTTCTTGAGAAGTACGTTTTTCACTGTTTTTCTTGTCGTATTCAGTGAGAACTTTACGAACTAAATCAGGTAATTCGGCACCATAACCAAAGAGCTTAAAGCGTTCTACAAAGTAGCACACTGCAAGGCCCGCGAAGAAAACAGGAATAGTGACCGGTGACATCCTGATAAAGAAAGTCACAAAATCCCATTCTAAATGTTTTGCAATAATCAGGTTTTGTGGTTCACCCACCATGGTCATTACGCCACCTAACGCAGTGCCGACACCAGCATGCATCATTAAGCTACGTAAAAAGGCACGGAATTGTTCTAAAGTTTGTTTTTTTTCTGCGGTATCAATAAATCCATCATTACTTAATTCTGCACCTGATTGATTAGAGGCAAAATTATGATAAATAGAGTAGAAACCGAGAGAGACACTGATTACAACTGCGATTACGGTTAAAGCATCTAAAAAGGCAGATAAAAATGCACTTGCGAAGCAAAAGGCAATAGATAACATTCGTTTAGAACGAATGGATAACAGCAGTTTAGTAAATGCAAACAGTAATAATTGCTTCATAAAATAGATACCTGCAACCATAAAGACAAGAAGTAAAATCACTTCAAGGTTGTTGGCAATTTCATGACCAATCTGTTTTGGGCTAGTCATACCAATGATGACGGCCTCAATAGCAAGTAATCCTCCGGGTTGTAACGGGTAACACTTTAGCGCCATAGCCAGCGTAAAAATAAATTCTACAACTAATAGCCAGCCGGCGACAAAAGGGTCAACAAAGAAAAAAATCAGTGGGTTGATAATTAAAAAAGTAAGAATAGCAAGCTTATACCAATCTGGGGAATTCCCCATAAAGTTCTTTAGTAGTGCTTGTCTTATACTCATATCCATTAGGTTTCTCATCCTCCAAATAGAGATTTTAAGCGCAATGATGCGCAATTTAACCATAGTACGCGCTAATCGCTGTGAAATTAAGCGCCTTAGTAATAATAAATTGATAAAACTACATCAAGTTTTATGATGCCATTCACTATTTAATGATGGTTGAGCTATATCAAAATTACGCATTCTGATATTATCTTTTCCATTATTAGCAGAAAAATCGCTTCGGAAGAAATAAAAATATGGTTATTAAGGCTCAAAGCCCCGCAGGTTTTGCGGAAGAGTATATTGTTGAAAGCATCTGGAATAATCGTTTTCCTCCTGGATCTATTCTTCCAGCGGAACGTGAGCTCTCTGAATTAATCGGTGTCACAAGAACCACATTAAGAGAAGTGTTACAACGTCTAGCTCGTGATGGTTGGCTGACTATTCAACACGGAAAGCCAACGAAGGTAAACAATTTCTGGGAAACATCTGGCCTTAATATCCTTGAAACAGTTGCTCGTCTTGATCATGATCGAGTACCACAGTTAATAGATAATTTATTGGCGGTTAGAACCAATATCTCAGCTATTTTTATACGTACCGCATTTAGAAATAGTCCTGAAAAATGTATTGAAGTTTTAAACCATGAGCTTACCACTGAAAATAGTGCTGATGAGTTTAGTGAACTGGATTACAACATTTTCCGTGGATTGGCGTTTGCGTCAGGTAATCCAATTTATGGTCTTATCTTAAACGGCTTAAAAGGGCTTTATACACGCGTAGGCCGTTATTATTTCTCAAATATCCAAGCCAAAGAACTCGCGTTAGCATTCTATAAAAAACTGGCTACATTATGTGAGCAAAAAGATGTCGAGCATGTCATGGAATGCGTCCGCCAATATGGTAAAGACAGTGGTATTATCTGGCAAAGTTTACAGTCACCACTACCTAGTGATCTAGAAGAAGTAAAACGCTAATTACGTTTACTGCTTTATCACAATAGAAAAAAACCAGTATTCATATAATTTGTGATACTGGTTTTTTTATACTTTTAAAAAGCTAGAAAGTGTCATTTTTTAGGCAATGCTTTAAATTGGTTATTTTTAGTAAAAAGAGCAACCAAAGTGAGTTAATTAAAGAATTATCATCTTAATTGGTGTATATTTTTGGATTTTAATAAAACATCAATTTTCTTTTCTTACGCCTTAAACTCTCTTCAATTTTAAATAATTTACTAATCAATATTATTATAATTTATGGTTAAAATTATATCTTGTTGATTTTATGCGTTAATTTAATAATTATTTTTGAAAATCACTTGTTGAATAGCAATCAAATGTGACTCAACTCTAAAATTTGCTTTTTTATTAGTCTAGATGATTATTCTATATTGGCTTTTTGTGTATGGAATATTATTCTTATGTTATATCAATGTGAATTATTGGAGTCTTGCCATGAAAGTGATCATCTTAGGTGGCGGCGTTATTGGTGTAACAAGTGCGTGGTATCTTGTACAACAAGGCCATGAAGTCATTGTTGTTGATAGACAAAACAGTGCAGCAGAAGAGACTAGCGCTGGTAATGCAGGTCAAATATCTCCGGGATATGCAACGCCTTGGGGAGCGCCAGGTATTCCATTAAAAGCCGTTAAATGGATGTTCCAAAAGCATGCACCCTTAGCGATTAAACCTGATGGCTCACTTTTCCAGTTACGTTGGATGTGGCAAATGTTACGTAATTGTGATGCTTCACATTACACCATGAATAAAAGCCGTATGGTGCGTATTGCTGAATATAGCCGTGATTGCATTCGTCAGTTGCGCCAAGATACCGGTATTGAATATGAAGGGCGTCAAGGTGGAACGCTGCAACTTTTTCGCGATCAAAAGCAATTTGATAATGCAGCCAATGATATTGCTGTCTTAAAGCAAGAGGGCGTTGCTTATGAATTGTTAACTGCGGAACAATTAAAATTAGCAGAGCCAGCGCTTGAGCATGTTAGCCACAAATTAACGGGTGGCTTACGTTTACCGAATGATGAAACGGGTGATTGCCAAACTTTTACGAAAAAACTCGCTAAAATGGCTGAAGATGCGGGTGTTACGTTCCTATTTAACAAAGAAATCAAACATTTGTTATTTGATGGTGATAAAGTAGCGGGCGTTCAATGCCATGATGGATTATTAACAGCCGATCACTATGTTGTTGCCATGGGCTCTTACTCAACAGAGTTTTTGAAAAGCAAAGTCGCTATTCCGGTTTATCCTCTTAAAGGTTATTCACTTACGATGCCGATTATTGATGCTTCAAGAGCACCAATGTCCACGATTTTAGATGAAACCTATAAAATTGCGGTAACGCGTTTTGATGAGCGAATTCGTGTCGGAGGAATGGCAGAAGTTGTTGGTTTTAATCTGGATATTTTAAAATCACGCTGTGAAACATTAAAAATGGTTGTACAAGATCTCTATCAAGGTGGTGGTGATATTGAGAAAGCCACATTTTGGACGGGTTTAAGACCTATGACACCTGATGGTACACCTATTGTAGGGCCTACGGCTTATCGCAATTTATCATTAAATACAGGGCATGGCACATTAGGTTGGACAATGGCTTGTGGCTCTGGGCAACTATTAGCTGATTTAATTTCAGGAAATAAACCTGCTATTGCTGCCGATGATTTATCTGTGTTTCGCTATATCGATGGTTTTAATACTAAATTGCTCTTACCGGGGCAGAAACTTGATGCAGCTTATTAATTGAGGAAGATCCATGTCCAGACCCACAAAAGTAACCATTAACCTCGATGCATTAAGCCATAATCTGTCTGTTATTAAAGAGAGAGTCAAAGGCAGTAAAGTGTGGTCTGTTGTGAAAGCAGATGCTTATGGACATGGATTATCCTGTGTTTGGCCAGCATTAAGTCATACTGATGGCTTTGCATTAATTGAGTTAGACAAAGCTGTTATGTTAAGAGAGCAGGGATGGGTAGGGCCTATCCTTTTGCTGGAAGGTTTTTTTAAGCCAGATGATGTTTATTTATTAGAACGTTATTCCCTAACGACAGCGATTCATTCTGATTGGCAATTTGACGCTATAGAAAATGCAAAACTAGAAAGGCCCATTAACATCTATCTTAAGCTTAATAGTGGAATGAATCGTCTGGGCTACCGACCAGACGCTTATAAGCAAGCAATTGCTCGTGCAAAAAGTATCAAAAATATTGGTTCTATTATTCAAATGTCGCATTTTGCTAATGCAGATACGGGACTGAATATGGATGCACAAAAAAATACCATTAATCAAGCTATGGTAAACGAATTACCTCGATGTTTGGCAAATTCAGCCGCAACATTGTTTGAGCCTGAAACTTATCAAGATTGGGTGCGTCCGGGCATTATTTTATATGGTGTTTCGCCTTCAGGTGTTTGGCAAGATATTGCCGATTTCGATTTACAACCCGTAATGACATTTAATAGCGAGATATTAGCTATTCAACAAGTCAAAAAAGGCGAGCAAATAGGCTATGGTAGCCGATATACTGCTGAGCGTGATATGCAGATCGGTGTTGTTGCTTGTGGTTATGCTGATGGCTATCCAAGACATGCGCCAGACGGTACGCCAGTGATTGTTAATGGGCATAAAACACAGTTGGTCGGGCGTATTTCTATGGATATGCTAACCGTTGATGTCACGGATTTTCCCGATGTAAGTTACGGTAGTCCGGTTGAATTATGGGGAGAGCAACTCCCTGTTGATGATGTAGCAACAGCATGTGGCACTATTGGTTATGAATTACTGTGTGCAATTGCACCAAGAGTGACTGTTGAAGTAATGATAAATCTACCTAATTCCACTTTTTCTGATCTAAATGAAAGTTGTTGATAATCACTAAACTAGAATAAGCTTAAATTTATTTTGATTTGGTGATCCTATGAGTAACGGCATTGCATTGCGTGTGAAAGGAAAGGTTCAAGGCGTTGGGTTTCGCCCATTTGTTTGGCAACTAGCTCATCGTTTTGGTTTATTAGGGCAAGTAAGCAATGATAGTTTAGGTGTATTGGTGCATTTAACCCCTTCACCTAAAAATGCGCTCTTTATCGAAGCATTAAAAGCAGAATGTCCACCACTAGCACGCATTGAACGAATAGAAGAATCACCCTATCAATGGGAACAGCTACCCACAGACTTTATTATTGTAAAAAGTGGTGGTGGCGAAATGGATACACAAGTTGTTCCTGATGCAACAACTTGCCAAGCTTGTGTTAATGAATTATTTGATCCGCAAAATCGTCGTTATCATTATCCTTTTATCAACTGCACACATTGCGGTCCTCGTTTTACTATCATAAAAAAAATGCCTTATGATAGGCCTTTTACTTCAATGTCTGAGTTTCCATTCTGCCCTGAATGTAAACATGAATATGAAGATCCCGCAGATAGACGGTTTCATGCTCAGCCTAATGCATGTCCTGTCTGTGGGCCTCATATCTGGCTTGCAGATAATCAGGGTAAAGAGTTAGCAATAAAAGAGCTTGCATTAACTCAAGCTTGTGATGCGTTACTTGCTGGAAAGATTGTTGCAGTTAAAGGTATTGGTGGTTTTCATTTAGTATGTGATGCACGCAATAATGAGAGTATTGCATTATTACGAGAACGAAAATACCGACCTGCGAAGCCACTCGCAGTGATGATCACAGGAATTGATCTAATTAAAGCAGATAAGCAAGATCCAGATTTTCTTCCAACGGCTATCCAAACCTTGCAAAGCACCGCAGCCCCGATTGTGTTAGTTCCTAAAACGGTTGTAGCTGAATTATCTGAGCTTATTGCGCCGGGATTAACGGAAATTGGCGTTATGTTGCCCGCCAACCCATTGCAACATCTATTAGCGCGTGGCACAAATATTCCACTTGTTATGACATCAGGAAATGCGTCAGGTCATACGCCGGCATTAAGTAACGAAGATGCCTTAATGCAATTGAAAGATATTGCAGATTTATTCTTAATGCACAATAGAAAGATCATACAAAGAGCTGATGACTCACTTGTTCGCATTGAGGGTAAACAGAGTGTGACGATCAGACGCTCTCGTGGCTATGTCCCAGACGCGATTTCATTACCTGACGATTTTGGAGAGCAACCCTCAGTACTTGCTATGGGAGGTGATCTTAAAAATGTATTTTGCTTATTACGTCAACATCAAGCCATTATGGGGCCTCATTTAGGGGATCTTGATGATTTAAGTGTGCGACAGCAGTTGGTTAAATCGTTGGCGCTCTTTCAGCAAATTTATCGTTTTACACCTAAAGCGATTGCGATAGATGCACATCCTAACTACATTAGCCATCAGTTGGGTAAGCAGTTTGCTCAAGAGCAAAATATTCCTGTTATTGAAGTCTCTCATCACCATGCACATATTGTTTCCTGTCTTGCTGAACATGGTCATACACATCAACAAGGTGCTGTCATTGGTATTGCGCTTGATGGATTAGGCTTTGGACAAGATGGCACGTTATGGGGCGGGGAGTGTCTGCTGGTGGACTATCAAAAATCAGAGCGGATTGGTGGACTTCCGGCTGTTGCAATGCCCGGTGGTAATCTTGCCTCGATTCAACCTTGGCGAAACTGGTTCGCACATTTAGCTACTTTTTCTGAAGATTGGCAAGGTAGTGTTATCGCCCAAATGGTGCCTAGCAATGATTTGCAGATATTAAGTAAGGCCGTAGAGCGTGGCTTAAATTCACCTAAAGCCTCTTCTTGTGGGCGTTTTTTTGATGCAGTTTCAGCATCATTGGGATTAGCGCCTAAAGAGATAAGTTGGGAAGGTGAAGCGGCTTGCTATCTACAAACAGCCGCATTAGCGTGCCATCAAGAAAAACAGGCAGAAATCATTAAGCAATATGGGCATTTAATGCCGGTAAAAAACAGTGTGCTTGATTTGTCGGTTTTTTGGTCGCAGTGGGAAAGTGTAGCGCTGAATGTCAGTGAAAAAGCATGGTTATTTCATTATCTATTAGCTGAAGGTTTAGGCGATATTGCATTGCAATATGCAGATAAATATCAGATTGACACCATTGTACTTACGGGGGGTGTATTAAATAATACATTACTCAAACATATGTTTAAGAAAAAATTAAACAATAAAAAAGTACTCGCCCCTATGATGTTACCAGCCGGAGACGGTGGTATTGCATTAGGGCAAGCACTGATTGCTACACATTTAATGCAAAACTAAAATGATTATAGGTAAAATAATACCAGTTTTAGTTATTTGTGACTGAAATAGGTTTTTGGTTGCTACTTTATTAATGACAATATGGAAAATCATCGTGAGTAATAAGAAGATTATCATTTCTTTAGCCGTTATCGCAGGGCTTAGCACACCAGCAGCATTTGCTGGCGAATGGTCAATTGGTGGTTCAGTTTTAGCGCAAGTTACTCCTTATAAAGGGGCTAAATCAAAAGATTATTTATTACCAGTACCACAAGTTAACTACCAGTCAGAAAACTTCTATTTCGCAACGTTAGCTGCGGGATATTACCTGTGGAATACACCTAAAGATCAACTTTCTGTCGATTTGCACTATTATCCTCAGGCTTATAAACCAAGCGACAGTGACGATGAGCAAATGAAAAAACTGAATCGTCGTCGTGACACCATGATGGGTGGCTTTACTTATAAACACCACGAATCATGGGGTAGTTTAAGAGCAATCGTATCGGGTGATCTGCTAGGCAAAAGTAACGGTATTATCGCTGACGCGGCTTATTTATATCCTTTCGAATTCGGTAACTGGTCTTTACAGCCGGGTGCGGGTGTTGTTTGGGAAAACAAAAAGCAAAACCGTTATGCTTATGGAATTACTCATGCAGAATCACAACGCAGTGGTTTAGCAGAATATACGCCAAATGATAGCTGGAGACCTTATGTTGAACTCTCTGCTAACTATAAATTTGCTGAAAAATGGAATTTCTTTGCAATGGGACGTGTTGACCATTTACCAAGTGAAGTGAAAGACAGCCCAATGGTGAATAAATCTGTTACTGCGATTGTGTGGACAGGTGTGACTTACACATTCTAATTAACAAAAATCTGATTAGAATTCAGTGAAATCAGTGATGATAAAAAAGCTTCGATTCAAATTCGAAGCTTTTTTATTGTGTAAGATGCGAGTAATGCTTTATTTTTCAGCAATATTCTTACGAACGCGGACTACCAAAGATAAACGGCCGGGATGAACGTTATCTGGTTTTAATGGCTGGTGGATACGAGCAGTTTCTACACAAGCCATCTTACGATAGCCACCTGCACTCATATCTTTCATTGAGCTTGCAAGCTCTGCACCCGGATTCCAACACACGACATCACTATGATGGTAATGGTGAACTTCAATGGTCCGATCCCAACCATCATCATGAATGAGATTAAAATCGTCAGGCTCTGTATAAAGCCTGTCAGTGCGCCCATCAAAGCGTAATGAGGTTTCATCAGTGTAAACCTCTTTATCTGCCACGGTGTCAATGTAGTGGCCTCCTAGGCCGGTTACAGAGACATTATCGATATCACTCACATTAAAATAAGAGTGAAGGGCAGCTGTTGCTTCATAATCACCGTAAGATTCTAATTCAACCTCACAGGTTGCTCCTAATTTAAAACGAGCAATAACAGTAAAGGGATGAGGCCAATATTTTTGCGTTTGTTGACTCTCTTTTAATGTCATGGTGATGAGAACACCGTCATCTTGTTCTGTATGGGCACTAAATTCCCAAGGAAGAATACGTGCAAATCCATGACTTGGTGTACCAGCTGAAGCAAACCAAGGCCAGCAAATAGGAATACCGCCACGAATGGCAACACCCGGCGTGAAGAGAGAGGCTTCGCTTACCCAAAATACAGGATGCTCTTGTGCGGGCTGCCAAGCGATTAAATGTGCGCCTTGAAGGCTGATAGCTGCGCGTACTTTAGGATGCGAAATAACAAGGATAGGAAGTTCGCCTAATTGCCGACGACTTAAGTAAGGTGATATTTGTTCAATAATCGGCAAAGAAAAAATTTTCTCATTCATTATCTTATGACCTTATGTCACTGACTATTTCAATACAATAAACTGACTGGCTAGAAAATAAAAGAGCCACCGAAAAGGTGGCTCTAAAAGAAATCGTGACTTTCTAAACTCTAATTATTTAGAGATATGAGAAATCAGATCCAGAACTTTGTTTGAATAACCAACTTCGTTATCGTACCAAGCAACTAATTTAACAAAGTTGTCGTTCAGAGCGATACCTGCTTTAGCATCAAATACTGAAGTCAGAACTTCGCCATTGAAGTCAGTTGAAACAACTGCATCTTCAGTGTAACCCAGAACGCCTTTCAGTTCGCCTTCAGCTGCTGCTTTGATAGCGTCACAGATTTGAGCGTAAGTTGCTGGTTTTTCCAGACGTGCAGTCAGGTCAACAACAGAAACGTTAGGAGTAGGAACACGGAAAGACATACCAGTCAGTTTGCCGTTCAGTTCAGGGATAACTTTACCTACAGCTTTAGCAGCACCAGTTGATGATGGGATGATGTTTTGAGAAGCACCACGACCACCACGCCAGTCTTTTGCAGATGGACCATCAACAGTACGTTGAGTTGCAGTTGTTGCGTGAACAGTAGTCATCAGACCTTCAACGATACCGAAGTTGTCGTTGATAACTTTAGCTAAAGGCGCTAAGCAGTTAGTAGTACAAGATGCGTTAGAAACGATATCTTGGCCTGCGTATGATTTATGGTTTACGCCCATTACGAACATTGGAGTGCTGTCTTTTGAAGGACCAGTCAGAACAACTTTTTTCGCGCCAGCTTGGATGTGTTTACGAGCAGTTTCGTCAGTTAAGAACAGACCAGTTGCTTCTGCAACAACGTCAGCACCGACTTCGTTCCATTTCAGATTTGCTGGATCTCTTTCTGAAGTTACGCGGATGGTTTTACCATTAACAACGAGGTGGCCATCTTTTACTTCAACAGTACCGTTGAAACGGCCATGAGTTGAATCGTATTTCAGCATGTATGCCATGTAGTCTGCGTCTAACAGATCGTTAATACCTACGATTTCGATATCTGAACGTTCTTGAGCAGCACGGAAAACGATGCGGCCGATACGACCAAAACCATTAATACCTACTTTGATAGTCATATGTATTCCACCAGCTTTAATTTAGTGAATTAAAAAGTTGCTTCTAAAGTTACCAAAACCGCGCCAATCGTCAAGCGGAATCGTGTCAATAATTGCAAAAAATCAATTAAAAAAACACTTTTCGCTTAAAGATTGGTCGTTTTAGCCAAATGTTACGCTGTGTATTATCGGGATCAACGCCGATAAATGAAGTTACCTTTGCTCCGTTATGTGAAATTCATCACATTTCAAAAACTAAAGATTACTCTTGATGATTTTAGACTATATTTTTCAGATTTGTTGTTAAATCTTTGTTATTATTCACTGTTGTTTTAAAAAGCATTTTTCTGGGCAAGAGGTCGATATGGCAGATAATGAAAAGAAAGTGAATATTTCAAGTAATAACAATCACCTTGATTTATCAACACTCAACGAAATGCAACGTTATGTGACGCAACAGCAAGGTACAGAACCTCCGTTTAGTGGTAAATTATTACACAATCGTCAAACAGGGATTTATCACTGTTTATGTTGTTCTGCTCCTTTGTTTTATTCAGAGACGAAATTTGATGCAGGATGTGGTTGGCCTAGCTTTTATCAACCCGTTAGTGATAATGCAATTCGCTATATTGATGATTTTTCTCACAATATGAAAAGAACTGAAATACGCTGCCAGCAATGTGACGCACATTTAGGTCATGTTTTTAATGATGGTCCTGCCCCAACAGGGGAGCGTTATTGTGTTAATTCAGCATCTCTTTCGTTTACGAATAGTGAAACAGGCGAAAAACAAGTCGGTTAATTCAGTTAAATTAACAAAATAATAACAATGGAAAAAACGATTCAGCCATTTCAAATGATTATTTAGCTTATGGAGCAATCAATGGAAGTTAATGAACTTATTTCTATGGTAACCCCTGAAATTTATCAACGTATTTCAACCGCAGTTGAACTAGGTAAATGGCCTGATGGCGTTGCATTGACCGATGAGCAAAAAGAACATTGCATGCAGATTGTTTTATTATGGCAGGCGAAAAATAACCATACACCTGAGCATATGACAGTGGGAACTAATGGGCAAATTACCATGAAGAGCAAACAAGAATTAAAAGCTCAGTTTCAATCTGAACGTTTAGCAACACTAACACCAATGGATGATGACTAAAACGTATGTTGAATGGATAGAATAGAAATAAAAAAGGGGCATTTATTAACCGAACTGGTTAAATATAGCCCCTTTTTCATTTTATGAAGATAAAGAAAATAACGAACCTATTGATTGTTACGATTAAGCCAATGTGCTGAATCAATTAATACCGCACCTTTTGCTTGCATCTCTTCTAGTGCTTTTTCGCTATCATCATCTTGAATATTTACACCACGACAACCGTCTGTAATGACAGTCACTTGATAACCTAACTGCAAAGCATCCAGTACCGTATATTTAACGCAGTAATCCGTAGCAATTCCTAAAATATAAAGATGTTTTATATTCAGAGTCTGCAAAAGAGTATGCAAGCCGGTCTGATATTCATGGTCGTTATCAAAAAAAGCACTATAACTATCAATAAGGCGATTTTGCCCTTTGTAAATAATATGATTAATCAGAGCTTGGTTTAATTCAGGGTGAAATGCAGCACCATAAGAATTTTGTACACAATGCACAGGCCACCACACTTGTGGTAATCCATTAAGCGTTCCAATTTCCCCAACAACCGAGCCTGAATTTTCAGCAAAGCTAAGATGATCGGCAGGGTGCCAATCTAAACTAGCAATAATGGGATTTTTAGATTGCTTAAAATCAGAAATAAGTTGGTTGGCTGTTTGTATCACTATATCGCTTTCATTAACAGCTAATGCACCACCAGTACAAAAATCGTTTTGTATATCAACCAATAACAGTGCGGAATTTTTCACCAAATTTACCTTTAGATTAAACTTAGTCGTTATCGTCTAATGTCATTTCACCACGAAGGTTTTGTTGCATTAGTCGGCAGATCTCAGTGTAATTATATTGTTGGCTAAGGAGATAATGCAGTTTAGTTAATGTTGCTTCAAATGTCATATCAAAGCCACTGATCACACCCACTTCCGCTAGTGCTTGACCTGTTGCATAACCTTCCATATTCACTCGACCAGAAATACATTGCGTAAGATTGATAACAACAATACCACGCTCTGTTGCTTCACGCAGGGTTGAAAGTAGAGCAGGATGCGAGGGCGCATTACCAACACCATAAGAGCGTAATATTAAGGCTTTTACAGGTTGCATCAGGATATTTTTAACAACTTCATCTGAAAGACCCGGGTAAATGGTGACAACACCAATCGGCTGAGGCGTAATATTATGCGCAGTAAATTCCCCATTTCCTTTCGGAAATGAATTAATTTTAAATTGTTTAATATTAATACCCGCTTCTAACAGTGGGGCGCTATTGGGTGATGCAAAGGCATTAAAACCATCTGCATGCGCTTTTACTGTGCGGTTTCCACGATATAGCGTGTTATTAAAAAATAGTGCCACTTCATTAATTGGATGATGTGCGGCGAGGTAAAGCGCATTTAATAGGTTTGTTTGCCCATCAGAACGTAAGGCTTCTAAAGGAATTTGAGAGCCAGTAACGATAATCGGTTTGCTAAGATTCTCAAACATAAAAGAGAGTGCTGATGCGGTAAATGCCATGGTATCTGTACCATGAAGAATAACGAACCCATCATAATTGTGATAATTTTCATTAATATCATCAGCAATAGATTGCCAATCTTCAGGTGTGATATTTGAAGAATCAATTAAAGGCAGGTGCTCTTTGATTGTGAAATCGGGCATCTCCTCACGGTGGAATTCTGGCATTTTAGCTAATTGGCGTTGTAAATGTCCTGATACAGGAATATAGCCATGTTCAGAATGTTGCATACCAATAGTACCGCCAGTATAAACAACGTAGATTGATTTCTTTTGCATCAGACAAAGCACTCTTATTAAGCTGTGAGAAATACCTGATTATAGGGAGTTTGCAGAATAAAAAAAGGAAAGGATGCTAAAAAAAGAAAATAGAGACTGACTAATATCTGCTTTAAATCATTGTGTTAAAAATAGCTTAAATATAAACGAACAAAAATCACTCATCAGAATATCATTCTATCAAAAGTCAGAAAAAAGAGAGAAATACACCTGCTCAGTGTGAACAGGTGTATCAGTGGAAAGATTATTGAATATCACCACAAGATAAACAATACGCATAGCGATTTAGCGGATCGTTCATATTGCGATAAAACTCTGTCTGTGTTTTAACTTCTTTTAAAACAGGCGCAGGAATATAAGCTTGTAACGGATCAGGAAGAAGTGCTTTTGCGTTAGACGACAAGCTCATTATGATCTGCTCTGACAGGCTTAGCTCTGGTTTCATCCAATCAATAACAGGTTGGTCAATTTTTGCCATTTTAGCAACGGCATCAATAGCATCATCAAAATCACCAAACTCATCGACTAAACCCACATTCTTTGCATCTATTCCTACCCACACTCGACCTTGAGCAATACGATCAATTTGAGCAGGTGTTTTTTTACGAGATTCTGCCACTAAATTAAGAAACGTTTTATAACCACTTTCGATATTGAGCTGTAAAAGCTCTGCAAATTCTTCAGGTAGTTTATTTGTGACAGATAATCCGGCTAATGGCGAAGTTGTGACGCCATCGGTATAAACACCAATAGACTCTAAGCTGTTTTCGAAAGTATTAATAACGCCAAAAATACCAATCGAGCCTGTTAATGTTGATGGGCTAGCAATAATCTTACTTGCAGGGGTTGAGATCCAATATCCACCTGATGCAGCTAAACCCCCCATTGAAACAACCACATATTTTTTCTGTTGCTTAAAGGCGGCAACTTCACTTCGTATTTGTTCTGACGCAGAAACACTACCACCAGGACTATTTACACGTAATACAAGTGCCTTAATATTTGGATCTAAACGTGCTTGACGAATTTGATTTGCAATAGTTGAACCGCCCGCAGAGCCGGGGATACTTTCACCATCAATAATCGCGCCTTGAACAACGACTACGGCAATATTACCTTCATCACTGGCAGGTAAAGATGAGGTTAGCGTATCGGCATAATCATAAATGCTGATATTGTTAAATTGCTTGTTCTCTTTGTCCCATTGGAAGGTTTCTGTCATATCAGCTTCAAATTGAGCGTATGAGCTTACAGAATCCACTAATTTACGATTTAGCGCATACGTTGCGTTATCCCCATCTGCGTTGCGTAGTTGTGCAATCATCTCTTTTGCACCCGGGAAAACATCTTCAGTGGTAATGCTACGGTTTTCTGCAACTTGGGTTAAATATGTAGACCATAGTGCATTAACTAAACGTAATGAAGCTTCTCGAGATTCCGCAGACATGTCATTACGCATTAATGGCTCAACCGCAGATTTATACGTTCCGACGCGGAAAATATGAGTGCTGACTTTTAAGTTTTCTAACAGTGTTTTGTAATAGAGATTTTGAAAGCCATAACCATAAACACCCACAGCACCTTGAGGAGTGAGATAAATTTTATCTGCATAAGAGGCGAGGTAATATTGTGGTTGGCTGTAATAGCCACTCACTGCAAAAATAGGTTTACCTGTCTTTTTAAACTCATTAAGTGCTTTACCAATATAATTTAACGAAGGCTGATCTGCGCCTGCAAATTCATCAAGTTTGAGCACCATACCTTTAATTTTCGGATCTTGAGAGGCAAGGCGTAGCGTATCGACAACTTCAAATAATGAATTTTCTTGAAGCTGGCTACTTGAAACACCTAAAAGCTCACGTCCAACTTCGCCTAAAGGATTTTGTGTAGCAGTTTGGTCAACAATCACACCTTTAAGATCAACAAGAAGGGCACCTTCATAATCCACTGGTTTTTGTGCTTCTTTGCTAATTAAGAAAATACCAATGACCATAAAGAGAAGGAAAAAGAAAATAACGTTTAAGATTAATTTCCTGATAAAGTTAATGGCTTGCCAACTAAATTTTAATATTGCGCCGATTAACTCCATAATTTTATTCATATTATCTCCACATCATGTAAAGCTAAATTTTAATCCTAAACAGTCATGCTAGAATTATTGGTAAGCAGGCTACATCCACATAATCTCATACTATTAAAACAAAAAATGTTGTTAGCAATAGAGAGAATAGCAATAACAATGAAGGAATATTCTAATATAGCTCTTATTGAATGTCTGTTATTGATTTTTAGGAAGCCACTAATGATAACTTTTGCTTAAGGTGTTATTAAGTAAACATTTATCTTACGTGAAAATAGCTAAATAATTTCACACAAAAAGGCATAAAAGTAATATAGGAATTCGTCGAATTAAAAAGAAAAGTAAGATCAAAATAAGCTTAAATTAACTTAGTAAGCTAAGATTAATCATTTTGTGAACAATAAATTACGATTAAATAACCACACAGCTGATTTTTAGAAAAATTCCCGCCTAAATCTGTGGATGGTGGTAATATAACAGTTTGTTATACTGCGAATTGATAAGAACTGTCCATCCCCATAAGAATGGGATCTTGCTAAAATAAAATGCTGACAGGAGAATAAAAATGGATGCATTAACACTGCTTTTGAACCGCCGTTCAGCTTCCCGACTGACTACTCCAGCCCCTGATAGTGAAGCCCTCAATACTATTTTACAAGCCGGCATGCGCGCGCCTGATCATGGTGCACTTAAACCTTGGCACTTTGTTGTGATGCAAAATGAAGGTATTGAGCGTTTTAGCCAATTACTGCATAAAGCGGCGGTGGTGGGTAATTTAGGGCCAGAAGTTGAAGAAAAAGCAAAAAATGCACCTTTTCGTGCCCCATTGATCATCACTGTTATTGCGAAAGTGAAAGATCATCCAAAGGTTCCTGAATGGGAGCAAGTTGTCGCTGCTGGTTGTAGTGTTCAAGCAATGCAAATGGCGGCTGTTGCTCAAGGATTTGGGGGGATTTGGCGTTCAGGCTCTTGGACTCACGATGCAGTGGTAAGAGAAGGACTTGGCTGTGGTGAACATGACCAGATTATTGGTTTTCTTTATTTAGGCACGCCAGCCCTGAAAGCGCCAATGACGGTTTCTCCTGCTGACTTAACTGATTTTGTGACTTATTTTTAAAAAGGATGGCATGTTATGTCTGAAGCAATTCGTTTAACACAATACAGTCATGGTGCAGGTTGTGGCTGTAAAATCTCACCAAAAGTTTTAGAAACCATTTTACATAGCGAACAAGCTAAATTTCATGATCCTCATTTACTCGTCGGTAATGAAACCAAAGATGATGCCGCTGTTTATGATTTAGGAAATGGTACAGGTATTATCAGCACTACTGATTTCTTTATGCCAATTGTTGATAACCCTTATGATTTTGGGCGTATCGCTGCGACAAATGCAATCAGTGATATCTTTGCAATGGGTGGAAAACCTATTATGGCGATTGCTATTTTAGGCTGGCCTATTAATAAATTAGCACCTGAAATCGCGCGTGAAGTGATTGAAGGTGGTCGAGCCGCTTGCCAAGAAGCAGGAATTTCGCTGGCTGGTGGTCACTCAATCGATGCGCCAGAGCCTATTTTTGGTCTTGCTGTTACAGGTGTCGTACCTGTGAGCAAAGTGAAGAAAAACAGTGAAGCTAAAGCAGGGTGCCAGCTCTTTTTAACGAAGCCTTTGGGGATCGGTGTATTAACAACAGCTGAGAAGAAAGGTCTGTTAAAACCAGAGCACCAAGGTTTAGCGACAGAAATTATGTGTCGTATGAATAAAGCGGGTTCTGATTTTTCTGATATCGAAGGCGTCACTGCAATGACTGACGTTACAGGATTCGGTTTATTAGGGCATTTAAGCGAGATCTGTGACGGCTCTGGTGTACAAGCTACGATTCATTTCTCACAAGTACCAAGATTACCAGAAGTAGAGTCTTATATTGAACAAGGCTGTGTTCCGGGTGGTACAGGTCGTAACTTTGAAAGTTATGGTCATTTAATTGGTGAGATCACTGAAATGCAACGTAAATTACTTTGTGATCCGCAAACATCAGGTGGCTTATTATTAGCCGTATTGCCTGAAGCCGTTGAACAAGTGAAAGAAGTTGCTTCACGTTTTGATATCGAATTAACGTCTATTGGCGAGCTAACTGCACCAGTAGCTGGAAAAGCGTTGATTGAAGTGACTAACTAACGTAATGAGATTATTTATTGCAGAAAAACCCAGCCTTGCTCGCGCTATTGCTGATGTATTGCCAAAGCCTCATAAAAGGGGCGATGGCTTTATTCTTTGTGGTGATAACCAGTATGTGACGTGGTGTGTTGGTCACTTACTTGAACAAGCTGAGCCGGATGCATACGACCCGCGGTACGCCCGCTGGTCGTTAGATGATTTGCCTATTATTCCTGAAAAATGGCAACTCAAGCCCCGAGCTGATGTTAAAAAACAGCTAGAAACCATCAAAACACTACTTAAGCAAGCAAAAGAAGTGATCCACGCGGGAGACCCCGATCGTGAAGGTCAGCTTTTAGTTGATGAAGTGCTTAACTATTTAAATATCAGCGAAGATCAAAGGAAACAGGCGCGTCGTTGCTTAATTAATGACTTAAACCCAGCGGCAGTGACGCGTGCTATTGATAAACTACGTTATAACCATGAGTTTGTACCATTGTGTGTATCTGCTTTGGCACGAGCAAGAGCAGACTGGCTTTATGGTATTAATATGACTCGAGCCTATACGCTTTTAGGTCAACGCAATGGTTATCAAGGTGTATTGTCCGTGGGGCGAGTACAAACACCCGTATTAGGCTTAGTGGTTCGTCGTGATGAAGAAATTGAAAATTTTGTGCCTAAAGATTTCTTTGAAGTTAAAGCTCATGTTGTAACACCTGCTGATGAACGCTTTACTGCGATTTGGCAGCCAAGCGAGCACTGTGAACCTTGGCAAGATGAAGAAGGGCGATTATTAAATCGTAAGCTTGCAGAGCATGTTGTTGAGCGAATTAAAGACAAACCTGCCAATGTAACGGATTATCAAGATAAGCAAGAATCTGAAATAGCACCGCTTCCTTTTTCGCTTTCCGCGTTACAAATTGAAGCGGCAAAACGCTTTGGTTTAAGCGCACAGCAAGTCTTAGATACATGCCAACGACTCTATGAAACGCATAAACTAATCACTTATCCGCGTTCTGACAGTCGTTATTTACCTGATGAACATTTTGCGGGTCGTCATGCTGTTATTAATGCGATTAGCACACATGATGCAAGCCTATTACCGCAAGATACCTTAGATATTGATAAAAAGAATCGTTGCTGGGATGACAAAAAAGTTGATGCTCACCATGCGATTATTCCAACGGCAAAAACGGGTAATATCTCATTAAGTGAAAATGAGAAGAATATTTATTATCTTGTGGCTCGCCAATATCTAATGCAATTTATGCCTGATGCTGTTTATCGTAAATGCGTTATTGAACTTGATATTGAGAATGGTAAGTTTATCGCTAAAGCACGTTTTTTGGCGCAAGCAGGATGGCGAGTATTATTAGGTGCGAAAGAGCAGGATGCTGAAAATGATGGTTCTGCATTGCCAGTAGTGGCTAAAGGTGATGAGTTGCTGTGTGAAAAAGGGGAGATTGTTGAAAAACAAACGCAGCCTCCAAGACCTTTTACGGATGCAACATTGCTTTCTGCGATGACAGGAATTGCACGCTTTGTTCAAGATAAAGAACTTAAGAAAATCCTAAGAGCGACGGATGGATTAGGTACGGAAGCGACAAGAGCGGGAATTATTGAGCTGTTATTTAAGCGTGGTTTTTTGCAAAAGAAAGGGCGAGCCATTAACTCAACCCCAGCAGGTAGAGCATTAATTCATGTATTGCCAGATATGGCAACTTTACCGGACATGACTGCACATTGGGAATCGATACTGACGCAAATTAGTGAGAAGCAATTTAAATATCAAGATTTTATGATGCCATTAAATAACACCTTGATGGAGTTGATTACTCAAGCGAAACGTCGTCCGAATATTCAAGCTTTCAGAAATCTTCCTGCACCCGCGCATAATAAAAAGCGTAAGGCAGCGACTAAAGGAAATAACAAAGCAAGCGCGGCAAAAAATAAAGCGCAGAGTAAAGAAACAACAACGGATAAGTAAGTACAAATAAAAAGCACTTCCTTTGTTATCTCGGGGAAGTGCTTTTATTGAATTAAGGTTTAATTTAATTAGATTTTAAATTCAGCCCAAACGGGTGCGTGATCAGAGGGCTTTTCCATTCCTCGGATCTCGTAATCAATTCCTGTTGAAATACAATTATCCGCTAGGCAGCGACTTGCTAGAAGTAAGTCAATACGTAAGCCTCGGTTATCATCGAATCCTTTAGAACGATAATCAAACCACGAGAATTTATCATCAGCTTCAGGATGTTGCTGGCGGAATGTATCTGTTAATCCCCAACCCATTAATGTTGCCAGCCATTCACGCTCTTCTGGTAAGAAAGAACATTTGCCTGTTTTTAACCAGCGCTTCATATTATTTTCGCCAATACCGATATCTTTATCTGTTGGGCTAATATTTAAATCACCCATAATAAGTACTGGAGAGGTTGGTTTTAAGCTGGTGGTTAGGTAATTTTGCAGATCAGCATAGAACTTTTCTTTTGCTGGGAATTTAGTCTCATGATCACGGCTTTCACCTTGAGGAAAATAACCGTTCATGACTGTTAATAAACCCGCTGGTGTTTCGATATCAGCCATGATCATTCGGCGCTGAGCATCGTCATCATCACCCGGAAAGCCTTTACGCACTGCAACTGGCTTTTCTTTTGTGAGTAAAGCAACGCCATAATGCCCTTTTTGACCATGATAGAAAACGTGATAACCCAAAGCACCCACCGTATCTAATGGAAACATATCATCATGAACTTTCGTTTCTTGAAGTCCAATAACATCCGGCTGATGTTTTTCTATGATAGCTTCAAGCTGGTGAGGGCGAGCACGTAAACCATTAATGTTGAAAGAGACAAATTTCATGTGACTGTAACCATTTATATATTGAATAATAGGATGTCTTATACTAGCAGGATCATAAAATGAATGTAAGCCAATCACTGAAATGATGGCACGGCTTATCAAGAGAAAGATAAAATTAGATAAAAATAAAAGCCATTAAATAGAGTGTGCTAATTTAATAAAAATAATTAATTGCATAACAAAAAATATTAATTAAACAAACTAGAAACATAAACTAATCTTTGATAGAAGAATATAAGTATTATTATTCTTTATATGTGAGGAATGATGACATAATAAAAATAATATTGTAGTTATAAATTGTATTCATTAAAAGGAGGTAAAGGAATATTTATATAAAACTGCTTTTATATAAAATTAAATTTTAAATTAATTAATCACTATTTTATTTACATTAAATGAATTGATGAAATTATTTTATTCTACACAGCAAAGGAATGGTGAATTATGTTTTTTTCTCGTAAGTTAGAAGCCTTTATGGCTGTAGTCGAAAATGGCTCGTTAAGTAAAGCCGCGCGTGTGATGAATCGCACGACACCTCCTATCGCTAAATCTATCAAAGACTTTGAAGCCGTGTTAGGAAAGCGTTTATTTAAGCGAGAAAAGTTTGGTATGAGTTTAACCCAAGAAGGACTTGAGCTTTATAATGATTTGAAATCGCTTTATCTTCAGGAAAAAGAGATAACTAAAAAACATATCTCGGGGATCATAAACAATAGCATTCATGTTTATTATGATTGGGGAAAAAGCCAGTATTTAACTCAGTTTTATCAAGCGGCAAATAAAAATTATTCCCATATAAATATCATGCGATTTTCAAAAGAAAATTTTGAAGAAATACCCGACTATGATGGTAATACATTAATATTAAGCTCTGATAAAATTATTAGTGAAAAATTTAGCCTTCTTCATAAAATAGAAAATAAATACTTAGGTATTTGTTGTCAAAAAATACTCGCGAATAGTATGAATAATAATATTGATAGGCTTTTAAGTGAAAATATATGGTTATGTGATCCCGCATTATACAAGACAGCTAAGATAAAAAAATTAGAGAGTGAAATCGGGAATAGAGGAAAAACCGTGTGTGTCAGAATAATGGATGATCTTAATTGCTGTTTACGTTTTATTCAAACGCATCATTCTCTTTTATTAACTGACGAAAACCCATTGAAAAATGAATTTGAGGCAGACTTATGCTTTATACCATTAATTCAACCTGAAATACGGTATAGCTGTTATATCTATAAATCTAAGTATCACTCAAGTGTATTGAATCGATTTTTGGATTTAATTGATAAAATGGAATAAAAAGAATTTTTAGAGAGTAAAGCTAAGAGGAGATGGTGGTGGGAGAAGGATTCGAACCTTCGAAGTCTGTGACGGCAGATTTACAGTCTGCTCCCTTTGGCCGCTTGGGTATCCCACCAACATTAAATTGTTTTGCTGTCCGTGACAGCGGGCGCAATAATACCAAATACCTGAGATCTGTAAAGCGCTATTTTGCTAAAAATCGACTGACTGCTGTAAAAATGTGCGTACTGTTCAAGCTTTATGCGCTATCGTATTGATTTTAAGCAATATGATCCATATTAATAAGGGATAAAAAATAAACCGCGATATGCTTTATATCGCGGTTTACATTTAGATAGCCGTACTGTGTGCGTTATTAGTGACAGAAAACTTATAAAATGATGGTTCTGTTACCGTAAACGAAAACGCGTTGTGAAAGTACCCAATATAAAGCATGGCTAAGAACATTTTTTTCAACATCTCGACCCGCTCTCATCATATCTTCAGCAGAAAACGTATGGTCAACATTAATCACGTTTTGAGTGATGATTGGGCCTTCATCTAAATTATCATTTACGTAGTGTGCTGTTGCACCAATGATTTTAACACCGCGCTCATAAGCCTGATGGTAAGGACGTGCACCAATAAAGGCAGGTAAGAAGGAGTGGTGAATATTAATAATTTGATTTGGGAAGTTTTGTACAAATGCCGGTGTTAATACACGCATATATTTTGCGAGCACAACATAATCAGGTTTGTATTGATTAATTTGTGCAATTAACTTCTCATCATGTTGATCACGAGTTAAGCCTTCATGGCTAACAAGATGGAAAGGAATACCAAATTGTTCTACTAAATGTTTTAACGTGTCGTGGTTACCAATGACAGCGGCAATTTCAACATCCAAATCACCAAATGCACTTTTCATTAATAAGTCACCCAAGCAGTGTGCTTCTTTTGTCACCATAATGACAATGCGACGACGGCCTGCGGTATTTAATTCGCGTTTTGAACCTTGTGGTAAAGCATCATCTAAATCCGCAAGAAAGGTTTCATCATTAAAGATACCTTCCAGCTCGGTGCGCATAAAAAAGCGACCTGTACGATGATCAACAAATTCACTATTTTGAACAATATTTAATTGATGTTTGTAGCAAATATTCGTGATTTTAGCGATAAGTCCTTTTGCATCAGGGCAAATAGTACGCAGTATTTTTTTTTGAGTATTTTGGTGTTGCATGTATGGATAAATCCTTTCTTTTACTTCTGTGTTTGCAGTTATTTGATGTTATTTTCACAACATTTTTTGTATTTACGTCCTGAGCCACAAGGGCAGGGATCGTTTCGTCCCACTTTCGGTTTCACACCGTCAATATAAAACCAACAGTCATCTATTTTTAGAAAACGAGAGCGTTCATGTAAGTACTGTTTATCATCGGCATTTCTTTCAATAAAGCAAGCCGAGAATTCAACATATGCCTCATTTTTATTTGTGCTCGCTTGTGATGAGATAATATTAAGTCCAAGCCATTGTGTATTTGGAAAACCTGAAACTAATTCATCATGCAAGGATGCAACACGGCAAGAAGGATGCCACGACTTTATTAAGTAATCAGCATCATGTTTAACAAACGCGCTATAACGCGAACGCATCAATGCTTCTGCTGTTGGGGCGTTTTTTTGACCTAAATGGTAAGGCTCACAGCAATCAGAGTAGAATAATTGGCTATTACAGGGGCATAAACTCGACAAAATAATGTCCTAACTCACGTTATCAGTATGACGATTTCCCATAGATTGAAAAAAGTAACGATTGGGAATAATTAACGTCAATGTTGAACTAAACTAATAATGTAGCGCTAATTAATCAGCATGTGAAACGATAGTTACCGGAGTCACCAATGAACAAAGCCTTAGTGGGTAAAAAAATCTTAATAATTGATGATGAGGTCGTTTTTCGTACCATGTTGACGGAATATTTCTCACATGAGAAGGCTTGTGTCTATACAACTGATAATGGCAGCCAAGCATTATCTTTATTAGAGGGAGGATTGCTCCCTGATCTTATTTTATGTGATATCCGTATGCCAGTAATGAATGGACCCACTTTTTTGTGTCATCTTGAACAACGAAAATTGGCTATTCCTGTTATTGCTATTTCATGTACAGATAATATGGCTGAGATAGATGATATGTTGCGTTTAGGGGCACAAGAGATTTTCCTTAAGCCAATAACACATCTTGATAAATTAAAACAAAAAGTCATTGAAGTATTATGCCCTGGATTTTTTGAATCAGTATTAATAGAAGGTATACATTTAGAACCACTTTGGAATAGCTTACGAAAAGATACCCATTATATTCAGTCGTTCATAAAACAGATGCAACCTCAGGTTAAGCAAGTTGTTGCGGGATATTGCGTTAATTATCGCCAATTAAATGATATCGCTAAAATGGGTTTATTATTTGATATTGCGGCTTTATCAGAAGATCAAATTATTTTCTATTGTGTCGATATATCAAGAGATGATGAAAATGGGCTTTTGGTTGCTTTACTCTTACGGGTTGTTTTTAATGATGTATTAAAGTCATCAGAAAAAGTGCGATCTTTGCCAAGTATGTATAATATGTTGAATAAACTAAATAAAATGCTTAATGAGATTGGAGTAAAAGGGCAATTTCCTATTACACTCGGTTATTATCATACTCAGAAAAAAAATATACTATTAGCATCAGCAGGTTTAAAAGCTGAAATAAAAACAGAAAGTAAAAAATTCGAATTAAATAGTGGTGTCCCTTTAGGTACGTTGCAACTTTTATATATTAATCAAGTAAAATGCGAGGGAACAAATTGGCAATGTAAAATTTGGGATAACACAAATCAGATTAAATTAATGTTTTCCCCTATCTATAAAAGTTAAATTTAGATTAAATAAAAACAGAATATCGTGCATATATTAAACATAAATGAAGAACTATCTCAATTAACGGGTAGGGCTCTGTTTATCCTTAGATATTAGCTGGTATACTCTGGCGATTATTTTTAATTGTACCCATTCACATTTGAAAGTAGAACGGTACGAATTGCAGGAGAAGTATAATGTCATCAGCAGTGCGTAAAGTTAGAAAAGCGGTGATCCCTGTTGCTGGATTAGGCACAAGAATGCTACCTGCAACCAAGGCAATTCCAAAAGAGATGTTGCCTGTGGTTGATAAGCCTCTTATTCAATATGTAGTGAATGAATGTATTGCAGCAGGTATTAATGAAATTGTGCTTGTTACACATTCATCTAAAAATTCAATTGAAAACCATTTTGATACGAGTTTTGAATTAGAAGCGATTTTAGAAAAACGAGTAAAACGTCAGTTATTAGAAGAAGTACAAGGCATTTGTCCAAGCCATGTCACTATTATGCAAACTCGTCAGGGAATAGCAAAAGGATTAGGTCATGCCATTTTATGTGCTAAGCCACTAATTGGTGATGAACCTTTCGCTGTTATCCTGCCTGATGTTATTTTAGATAGATACAGTGCGGATTTAACAAAAGTTAACTTAAGAGAGATGCTTTCTCATTTTGAACGTTCAGGCGCAAGTCAAATCCTTGTTGAACCTGTTCCTGAAGATGAAGTCTCTAATTATGGTATTGTTGATTGCATGGGCGAAAATTTATGTCCAGGTGATAGTAAACCAATTACTCGTGTTGTTGAAAAGCCTAAGAAAGAAGAAGCTCCTTCGAATTTATCTATCGTAGGGCGTTATGTGTTATCTGAAAGTATTTGGCCATTATTAGCGAAAACCGCACCGGGTGCCGGAGATGAAATTCAGTTAACTGATGCGATCGCAATGCTGATTGAAAAAGAACCTGTTGAAGCTTATCACCTACAAGGGAAAAGCCACGATTGTGGTAATAAACTAGGATATATGAAAGCCTTCGTAGAGTACGGAATACAGCACGAAGAGTTTGGCGAAGATTTTGCACAATGGCTAAAATCATTAAAGATACAGTGATATAAAGTTTATTAATAATCATTTATATGGTTAATCTCATTGTATAATTCCTGTAAATGCACGCTGCGTAATAAGCTGATTATTTTATGGGAAAAGCTAGATAAAGCGATTGTAAGAGATTAAGGTATGGCTCAATGCATTTAGTATTGAGCCATGTTGATTTCTGTAATGTATGACGATGTTAAGCGTTATGATGTTTAATCAAGGTGATATTAAGCATGATAGCGTTGACATAAAAATAAATTATTGGGTTATTTGAGTGATAATATGAAAATATTGGTAACAGGTGCTGCGGGTTTTATTGGCTATCATATGAGTCAGCGTTTAATCGAAATGGGTTATCATGTTGTCGGAATAGATAACCTTAATGATTATTATGATGTGCGCTTAAAAGAAGCTCGATTAGCTAAATTACAACAGCTAGAAAATTTCCATTTTGAGAAACTTGATATTGTTGACTCAGTAAAAGTGGCTCAATTATTTGCATCACACCAATTTGACCGAGTTATTCATTTAGCGGCTCAACCGGGTGTTCGCTACTCGATTGAAAATCCAATGGCATATATTGATGCGAATATCGTTGGTCATATTAATATATTAGAAGGATGTCGCCATAATAAAGTTGGACATCTTATCTACTCATCTTCAAGCTCTGTTTATGGTTTAAATCAGAAACAGCCTTTCTCAACAGAAGATAGTGTTGATCATCCAGTTTCATTATATGCAGCAACAAAGAAAGCTAATGAGTTAATGTCTCATAGTTATTCACATCTATATCAATTACCGACAACTGGATTACGTTTCTTCACGGTATATGGCCCTTGGGGTCGCCCTGACATGGCATTATTTAAGTTCACTAAAGCAATGTTAGCTGGTGAACCTATTGATGTTTATAACGGTGGCAATATGACACGTGATTTCACTTATGTTGATGATATTGTGGGATCAGTAGTTCGATTAGTTAATGTTATACCTGAAGCAGATGAAAACTGGACAGTAGAAAAAGGTGAAACATCGTCAAGTTCTGCACCTTATAAAATCTATAATGTGGGTAATGGGCAACCGACTAAATTGATGGCATTTATTGAAGCGATAGAAAAATCACTCAATATTAAAGCTAAATTGAATTTAATGCCGATGCAAGACGGTGATGTTCTTTCTACTTGTGCTGATTGCCAAGATTTGTCTGAGACAATTGGTTTTTCGCCGAATACAGAAGTAGAATATGGCGTAAAACAGTTTGTTGATTGGTATTTAAGTTATTATAAAAATTAATAATATTAGTTTAATTAAATCAAAGAAAAAAGGAGCTATAAAAGCTCCTTTTTCATTATAAATAAAAATAAATAACGTAGTTATTACATTTTTTATTTTTGCTTACCTACATCTAATACAAACAACATCAGCACTATTAAAATTAAACGCTTGTTTAAATTAAATGAGGTAAACAAGAAAATACCCTTTTAAATAATTAAAAGGGTATTTCAAATAGAGTATTGACTTAAATTACAGCAGGAAATCGTCTAATGATTTGCCTTCTTCATCAATAGCACGTTTGATTACAGCTGGTGTACGACCTTGGCCTGTCCAAGTTTTAGTTTCACCATTTTCATCAACGTAAGAGTATTTAGCTGGGCGAGCTGCGCGTTTAGCACGGCCAGTTTTATTAACAGCACTTGCTTCAAGTAAGTCTGTTGGATCAATACCGGCTTCTTCTAACATTTCACGGTATTTTTGTAATTTCTGAACACGTTCTTCTTCAGCTGCTTTTTCTAATGAGAATTCTTCACGACGCTCATTAACGACAACTTCGAGTTTCTCCAGCATTTCTTCTAAAGTTTCTAAAGAAGTTTCTCTTGCTTGTGCGCGGAGAGTACGGATGTTATTTAATATTTTTAAAGATTCGCTCATTTTCCTGGTCTCAAATAAATGTTGTTGGCTGATGTAATACTAATAATAGATTGCTATTTAAATTTCTGCAATACCTAAATACAAACCTTACGTAAAATTTCTTTTTTTTAAACTAATATCTCAACGAAAAAAATAATAAAAGTTGAGGCATCTTTAGTCAATAAAGGAAATATTAGTAAGGAAATGCATCTTTTAACTGATGATAGCGCTAATGCTAAAGAATAGAAAGCTTTGTTCATTTTTTTATAATAACGGACTTTTTTCTAAAAATGGAATCGGACTAACTTTCATACTTTAATAAAGGTATATCAAGGTGTGTTTTAATATGTTAAGTACTTATTAAAGCTATTTATTTTTTAAGCAAAAATTAGCATTAACAACGAACTTCATCTTTCGGCGGTATATCTAGAATAGAAATAAAGGTAATAAATATTTGTTATGGATAACTTGTAGATTGTTTATGTTAGACTGTCGCTCGTGAAAATAAACGCTATTTAAGGAGAGAGCTGATGGCTCAGCTTTACTTTTATTATTCAGCCATGAATGCTGGAAAATCAACATCTTTATTGCAATCCTCTTATAACTATAATGAACGAGGAATGCGCACATTGATTTTTACTGCGGCTATTGATACACGCTTTGCAAAGGGAAAGATTAGCTCAAGAATAGGATTAAGTGCGGATGCATTACTCTTTAGTGATGATATGAATATTCGTGACGTTATTGTTGCTGAGCATAACAAACAGCCTATTCACTGTGTATTGATTGATGAGTGCCAATTTTTAAGTAAGGCACATGTTGAACAACTTTGCGAAATAACGGATACCTATGATATTCCCGTTCTCACATATGGGCTAAGAACGGATTTTAGAGGTGAGTTATTTACTGGTAGTGCTTATTTATTAGCATGGGCTGATAAACTCGTAGAACTTAAAACAGTATGTTACTGCGGTAGAAAGGCGAATAAAGTATTACGCTTAGATGATAAAGGAAATGTACTGAGTGATGGTGCTCAAGTTGAAATTGGTGGAAATGAAAAATATGTTTCAGTCTGCCGTAAGCATTATACACAGGCAACACTAAAAGGGTGTATTGAACAAGAGTAACCTTTTCATTTTCCCTCTTTTACTAATTTGTCAGAGTGAAAGAGGGGGATGAAATAAGAATTCAAATAAAGTGTTATATTACATAATACTAAAAAATGTTTATATATTTTTAAATTTTAGCCAATTTATTGGCTTTTTTTATATCAAATTGCAGTGCGGTTGATTTTCTTCTGTGAAGATATGTTATTTTTTATGGGAAAATTTATTTATTTCATCGATTTCATTATCATTAATCAAAAAAGACATAATCAAATATACGTAAGGTGTTTGTTTTGTGATGTCGATATTGTTTTTTACAAATGATAAGAGAAAGAGACATTTGATGCATTTATATTATTCATAGTTTAATAAAATTGAATAAAGATAGTCATAAAATACTAAGAAATATTTCTTTTATCTATGGTTGGTATAATGAAACATTTATATCGGGTTTTATAGATGCTGATTATGGGATGCTCAAGTTGTTATTGAATAAATAAAACACTTCGCTGTATGCCAGTTAATACGGATAAACAGGCTCCTTTCATACTCCTAAAGGAGTAATTTCTAAGTGGAATGCACAAATAGCGACCTTTATTACGCTATTACTTTAGCAGACTCAAGATAACAAACCTCATTTTGATAATATTTTATTGAAACTATGTTTCTTATAAATCCAAGATAACTAGAGATATAAAATATTTAGATTTCTATATTTTGATCACTAATTAATAATCAATGTGATTAAGTCTATTTATTTTTTATCAGATAAGAATAAAAGTACGATTGCAAATCGTAACGCAAACACAATGGTTTCAAATAACATTTCGTTATAGTCATTTTATGAAGGGAATAAGGTAAGAGTGAAATAATTATACCAACTAATGAAAGAGGAGAGGAGTTTGACAAGCCCTGTAATCGCTCACAAGACACTTTTTATAATGTGGTAATGCAATGATGTAACTTAAGAGATAAGTAGCTCAACGCCTTTTTTAGAGCCAATTATAAACATATAAAGGCAGGCACTATTTTTATAGTAAAAATTGAACCTATCAACTAAGTGTAAATACTTATTATTTGTGACTAAATAGTGACTTACCTCGCCATATTCCTCAATCTTAAAAATCAGTAGCGAAATGTATATAGATAAATAATAAGCCATAAGAAAACCCAGCCATAGGACTGGGTTTTTATTTAAGAACAAATAATCGAAATATTGAGGATCACACTAACACAGCGTGTTTCGATTATTTTTTACTGCTTTTTTTAGCAGGTTTTGTCTCTTCTTTCACTTCAACAACGGGATGTTCATTAAATTCACGACCGTAGTAAGAATCTAATAACAGTTGTTTTAGTTCAGAGATCAGTGGGTAACGTGGGTTAGCACCAGTACACTGATCGTCAAATGCATCTTCAGATAATTTATCAACTCTTTCTAAGAAATCACTTTCTTGGACGCCTGCTTCACGAATAGAAGATGGAATACCTAATGAAGATTTCATTTCTTCTAACCAAGCTAATAATTTCTCAATTTTAGCAGCAGTACGGTCACCCGGTGCTGAAAGTTCTAAGTGGTCAGCAATTTCTGCATAACGACGACGTGCTTGAGGACGGTCGTATTGGCTAAATGCAGTTTGTTTTGTTGGGTTGTCATTAGCGTTGTAACGAATAACGTTTGAAATTAATAACGCATTAGCTAAACCGTGAGGAATATGGAACTCAGAGCCTAATTTATGCGCCATTGAGTGACAAACACCCAAGAATGCGTTAGCAAAAGCGATACCTGCAATAGTTGCAGCATTATGAACACGCTCACGAGCAACAGGGTTTTTAGCACCTTCATGATAACTTGCAGGCAGATATTCTTTCAGTAATTTTAATGCTTGCAGTGCTTGTCCATCAGAATATTCGTTCGCTAATACAGAAACGTAAGCTTCTAATGCGTGAGTTACAGCATCTAAACCACCAAATGCACACAGAGATTTAGGCATATTCATAACAAGGTTTGCATCAACGATAGCCATATCTGGTGTTAATGCATAGTCTGCTAATGGATATTTCTGACCTGTTTCATCATCAGTTACTACTGCAAATGGTGTTACTTCAGAGCCTGTACCTGATGTTGTTGTGATAGCAACCATTTGTGCTTTCACACCCATTTTCGGGAATTTGTAAATACGTTTACGGATATCCATAAAGCGTAATGCTAATTCTTCGAAATGAGTTTCTGGGTGCTCATACATAACCCACATGATTTTTGCAGCATCCATTGGTGAACCACCACCTAATGCGATGATCACGTCAGGTTTAAAGCTGTTCATCTGTTCTGCGCCTTTACGCACAACGCTTAATGTTGGATCTGCTTCAACTTCAAAGAAGACTTCTGTTTCAACACCGAATTTTTTCAGTACACGAGTGACTTCATCAACATAACCATTGTTGAATAAGAAACCATCGGTCACGATAAAGGCACGTTTTTTACCATCAGTCGCAATCTCTTCCAGTGCGATAGGTAAACAACCACGGCGGAAGTAAATAGATTTAGGAAGTTTATGCCACAACATATTCTCTGCTCTTTTCGCCACGGTTTTAGTGTTGATAAGGTGTTTTGGCCCTACGTTTTCAGATATGGAGTTACCACCCCATGAACCACAACCTAATGTTAGAGAAGGAGCAAGTTTAAAGTTGTATAAGTCACCAATACCACCTTGAGATGCTGGAGTATTGATTAAAATACGAGATGTTTTCATCTTGTCGCCGAAGTAGGCAACATGTTCAGGGCAGTTATCTTGGTCTGTATATAAGCAAGAAGTATGACCGATACCACCCATCTCAACTAATTTTTCAGCTTTTAGCACGGCATCTTCAAATGATTGAGCATGATACATTGCTAATAGTGGAGATAATTTTTCGTGAGCAAACGGCTCAGCTTCTGTTGTTTCTTTTACTTCACCAATTAAAATTTTGGTATTTACGGGTACTTCAATGCCAGCCATTTCAGCAATTTTTGTTGCAGGTTGACCCACAATGGCTGCGTTTAAGTTACCGTCTTTTAAAATGATATCTTGAACAGCTTTTAATTCTTTACCTGTCAGCATGTAACCGCCGTGAGTAGAGAAACGCTCACGAACTTGTTTATAAATGCTGTCAACAACGATAACAGATTGCTCTGATGCACAAATTACACCGTTATCGAAAGTTTTAGACATTAAGATTGAAGCTACTGCACGTTTGATATCAGCAGAGTCATCAATAACAACTGGCGTATTACCTGCACCAACACCGATAGCGGGTTTACCCGAACTATACGCGGCTTTAACCATGCCTGGACCACCTGTCGCTAAGATCAGGTTAATATCATCATGGTGCATTAATGCGTTAGATAGAGCGACTGAAGGCTCATCAATCCAACCGATAATATCTTTTGGTGCGCCTGCTGCGATAGCTGCATTTAAGACGATTTCAGCAGCACGGTTTGTTGCTTCTTTTGCACGAGGGTGTGGAGAGAAGATAATACCATTACGTGTTTTTAAGCTAATTAATGCTTTAAAAATCGCAGTAGAAGTTGGGTTAGTTGTTGGTACGATACCACAGATGATCCCAATAGGTTCAGCGATGGTCATTGTGCCATAAGTCAGATCTTCAGATAAGATCCCGCAGGTTTTTTCGTCTTTATACGCATTGTAGATATACTCAGAAGCGAAGTGGTTTTTAATCACTTTATCTTCAATGATACCCATACCAGACTCTTTAACAGCCAATTTTGCAAGAGGAATACGAGCATCAGCGGCAGCTAATGCAGCAGCACGGAAAATGGCATCAACTTGTTCTTGAGAGAAGTTAGCAAATTCACGTTGAGCTTTTTTTACACGAGCAACCAAATCATTGAGTTCAGTAACGTTAGTTACAGACATAAAGAGACTCCTGATAAAATGTTAAATTTTTTAAGCAAATTAGCCGTTTTCATCATAACTAATAAGAATAGCCTAGATAGATGATAGTGTGCTTATTTCAGTAATAATTATTAGAGGGCATAATTTGCTTAAAAAACTTAAAAAAAACAATAATAAAGACAAATATATTTTCGAAGTAACCCTCTTTCTTCGAATGATAACAGCTTACCATCTTTCTAATTAATTAACGTGATTTATATCACAAAATTGGCAAGCTGACACCTTTCAGCAAAGCTATTTATGAGAATGATTCTTATATGTAATAAATGTTCAACGATTTTTTTGTCGTACAGTTTATTTCGATATAAAATTAAACCACTAGGTTTTGATCGGTTTACAAGAGAATATTTTAGGTAAAAACTTGTTAACTAATAGAATTAACTGGTTTATTGATTTAAAGTAACGCGCATTTTTTGGAGTTACTCTATCTTTTATAGAATAATTCGCATGTTTATTAGCCAAGAAGGGGCTTTTCATGGGGTCACTGCTGGATTTATCCGGTTATATTAAATTTTTTGTCGGTCTTTTTGCGATTGTAAACCCAATTGGTATTTTGCCTGTTTTTATCAGTATGACGAGTTATCAAACTGATGCAGGGCGTAACAAAACAAACTTAATTGCGAATGGCTCCGTTGCAATTATTTTAGTTTCTTCTCTGCTAATCGGTGATTCTATACTGAGCATTTTCGGTATTTCTATCGACTCGTTTCGTATAGCAGGGGGAATGCTGATTGTTACTATTGCAATGACCATGATAAATGGGCGTTTAGGAGAAGATAAACAAAACAATCAAGAACGAAACGAATCCGCAGTACGTAATAGTGTTGCTGTTGTGCCTTTAGCATTACCATTAATGGCAGGACCCGGAGCAATCAGTTCTTGTATTGTGTGGAGTTCTCGTTGGGAAGGTTTTACTAACTTCTTAGGATTAGCTGCAACCAGTATCTTTTTTGCATTTTGTTGTTGGTTGCTGTTTCGCAGCGCAACACTTTTAGTGAAATATTTAGGGCAAACTGGCATTAACGTGGTTACGCGTATAATGGGCTTATTATTAATGTCGTTAGGTATTGAATTTATTGTGACCGGATTACGTTCTATTTTCCCGGGCTTATTAGTTTAAACACAGCGCAGAATACTTAAAAAACGGTACGACTAAACAGTACTATTAAAAAGAGCAGTATTAATAACGTAATACTGCTCGGTTCCTTTCTTTTATTTATTCTCTTTTATCTCAATCGAGACGATGTATTCCTTTTGATAACGCATCTCGATCATAATGTTGTGTCAATTCACCATTTTCCATTAATGCCGCTCTATCCGACATATGTGCGATAACATCAGCATCATGGCTGACAAGTAAATAAGTCATATTATGTTGTTTTTTCAGCGTGTTAAGCAGGTTTAAGATCTCGGCTTGCACTGACATATCTAGCGCTGAAGTTGGTTCATCTAACAGTAATAGTTGAGGTTGCAATAAAAGGGCTCTTGCAATGGCGACGCGTTGACGTTGTCCACCCGAAAGTTGATGAGGATAACGACTCGTCACATCGGCAGGCAAACCAACTTGGGCTAATGCTTGCTCAATTGTCTCTTTATCAAAAGGAATTTGGTGAATTTTTAAAGGTTCAGAAAACGCACGTTCAATACGGTGTTGAGGGTGTAAAGAGGCGTAGGGATCTTGAAATACCATTTGTATATTACGGCGTAATGTTCCATGAAAACGTTGTTGAGGTTTAATTGTTTGCCCTAGAAGCGATATATCACCTTGCCAATTTGGCAATAATCCTGCTATCACGCGCAAAACAGTCGATTTTCCACAACCAGAACGACCAATTAAACTGAAGGTTTCGCCTTGTTGAACATGTAGATTGATCCCTTTTACAACGTGCTTTGCTTGTTTGCCTTGTTCGAATTGAACATGTAAATCATGAATATCAATTAGCATAATGTAGCCCCTTAAAATTAAGCGTTCTATCTAATACGGGCAATTGAGTGCCATAAGTGCTTGCATTAGGTCTACATGTCCAAAGAGTACGAGTATAAGGATGTGTGGCAGTCGGTAACGCTTTAGCATCGAGTTCATCAACTTGCTCGCCTTGATACATCACCATTACGCGCTCGCAATACTCAGCAACAAGGGGTAAGTCATGGCTAATCAGTAATAAGCCCATGTTACGTTGTTCACATTGAGTGGTGATCAGTTCAAGAATTTGATGGCGAAGCTGAGCATCAAGTGCAGATGTCGGTTCATCAGCAATTAAAATAGTAGGGTTATTAATTAGCGCAATAGCTATCATCGCTCGTTGCCCCATACCACCTGATAATTCACCGGGATAACGATAAATATTTTGTTCAGGTAATCCGACAGACAGCAGAGTATCGATGATAAGTTGACGCCTGTCTTGGCGTGAAAGCTTTTGATGTTGTTTTACGGTCTCTTCTACTTGCTGATAAATGGTTTTTACAGGATTTAATGCATAGCGAGGATCTTGTAATACCATTGAAATCGTATTACCACGAATGTTATTCCATTGGCGAGACGAAAAATCTAATAGATTATTTCCCTGTAAATTGAGTGTCTCTGCACTGACTTTTCCCGGTTGACGAACAAGCCCCATTAATGCGCGAGCGGTCATTGATTTGCCAGAGCCAGATTCACCAACAACCGCCAAACGTTCTTGCCCCAAAGTAAAAGAGACATTATTGACAACTCTCGCCTTTGGAAAGTCGATACAGAGGTTGTTTACCTCAATTAACGGTGTTTTATTCATGGGTATCTCCCAATACATCACGTAATCCATCACCCAATAAATTAAATGCCAAACTGCTGATTAAAATTGCCGTGCCCGGAATAGCCGCAACCCACCATTGATCAAAAATAACGGGCATACCTTCTGCGATCATCGCTCCCCATTCCGCCATCGGTGGGCGTGCACCTAATCCAAGGAAGCCCAATCCGGCTGCTGCGAGAATAATCACGGCTAAGTTCAGCGCTAAACGTACAATGGCTGACGGTAAACATAGTGGTAAGATATGTCCCCATAACAGTCGAATACCTTTAATTCCCATCATTTCGGCAGCAGCAAGATAATCACTATTGCGTAAATGCTGAATTTCACTACGAGATTGTCGTGCATAAGCCGGCCATGCCGTTAAAGCCAGTGCTAATGCACCATTTAGCAGACCGGGCCCCAACATTGCGACAAAGGCGAAGGCGAGAATAAGAGAAGGCATCGACATCACAATATCAGTGAATCGCATTAAAATACGCTCAGTCCAACCACCGTAATACCCAGATAAAATCCCAATTAATAATCCTAAAGGTAGCGTAATAAGCGCCACCAGCCCCACTAAACCCAGCATTGGGCGAGTACCATAGATAAGACGAGAAAGAATATCGCGTCCGTAATTATCTGTGCCTAACCAATGTTCAGCATTAGGTGCTAATAAACGTTGGGCAGCATGTTGCCAATTCGGATCGTAAGGAGCTAACCAAGGTGCAAAAATAGCAATAATTAACAGGGCAATAAGCAACGATAAACCGATAAATGCGGAAGGCGAACGCGCTATTTTTCTTAAAAATGGAAATGACATTAGCGGAGCCTCGGATCAGTCAAACGAATAACGATATCGGTCATATTATTAATAAAGACAAAGCATAAACCGATAATTAAAGTACCGCCCATAATGGCTGTGGTATCACCCGCAAAAAGCGCTGTTGTGAGATATCGACCAATTCCCGGCCAAGAAAAGACAGTTTCTGTTAATACGGCACCTTCTAACATGCCAGTGTAAGACAAGGCGATAATGGTCATTAAGACACCACGAATATTAGGCAGTACGTGATAAAAAAGAATACGCAACTCACCAATACCTTTTGCTCTTGCTAACGTGACATACTCTTTATTCATTTCGTTTAAACAGGCTGAACGAGTTAAGCGAGTAATAGAAGCAAGGGCAAAATAAGCTAATAAAGAAACCGGTAAAATAAGGTGAGATATCGCATTAAAAAAAGCATCTTTATCGCCAGCTAATAACGTATCAATTAGTGCAAAACCTGTTACAGGTTCGATGGTGAATTGATAAATATCGTCTAATCGTCCGGGGCCTGCCGTCCATTGTAATGTGGCATAGAAAAGCAATAGCAGAATCAAACCTAGCCAGAAAATAGGGACTGAGCTGCCTAATAGCGTCAGAATTCGCAAAATAAAATCGAGAGGTGTTCCCACAAAACGCGCACATAAAACACCGAAGAAAATACCAAGACTGGCACCAATCAGTAATGCAACAGTGGCTAATTCTAATGTAGCGGGAAAAGTTGCTAATAAATCATCGAGAACAGGTTGGCCTGTTGATGTTGCTGTACCTAAATGCCCTTGTAACAGCGCTTCTACATAATGAAAAAACTGCATGTAGATAGGTAAATCTAGCCCTAATTCATGTTTTACTTGGTTATAGGTTTCGAGGCTTGCGTGATCACCAACAATTTGTAAGACGGGATCAACCGGTGAAAGAGCAGAAAGCGTAAAAGTGATGACAAGAAGCCCTAAAAGAGTCAGCACCAGAGTCAATATTCCTTGAGCAAAGGTAATTAACTGACCTTTTAGACGAATAGGTAACGTCATAGCAGTATTCATACAGCAATAGCCTAGTGAAATGGCAAAAATTAGACCACCCACAGTAACATGACTGTGGGTGGTTTCAGGAAAAATATTACTTAGTTACTTTGTCATAATAGACCATATCTGCATTTAGGCCTTGCGCATAACCGTTGACGTTATCACGCATGACTATCTGGTTTTTACCTTGGTCAATAAACACATAAGGTGAACTACGCTGTAACTCTTTTTGCATTTCAGTATAGAGCGATTGGCGTTTTGTTTTGTCCGCTTCATTAAGTGCAGACAATGTCTGCTGGCTTAATTCCGGAATTTTCCAGCCATTTAACCAAGCCACAGTATTGGATTGTCCATCATTATAAGCGAAGGCACTGGCATTTGAGTGCGCATCAAAATAATCAGGGATCCAAAAACGAATGGCTGCTTGATGTTGTTTAGCGCGTACACGGCTATACACTTGGCTACCAGCCGCAGGTAATAAATCAACTTGTACACCCGCTTGAGCGAAGCTTGCTTGAATAGATTGCGCCACAGTGATGTAAGGAACTTTGTTCTCAACATCTAATGTAAAGCGTGCATTAGTAATACCCGCTTTAGCTAAAATTGCTTTGGCTTTTTCGGGATCAAAAGTGAATGGATTATCTTTTAATGCACCCGGTAAACCTACAGGTAAAAAGCTTTGGTGAATAAAGTACTGACCACGCATTAAATCTTCAGTAATGCCTTTGTAGTCAATTAAATAGCGAGATGCTTCCCAAAATGCGGGATTACTCAGCGCTGGGTTTCCACTGGCGGTATTAAAAGCCATATAAACTTGTTCAGCAGAAGGAATATCTAAAATTTTGATACCAGTTTTACCCGCTAAAGCCGCTGTTTGGTCGGTACCTAAGTCACGCGCAATATCCGCATCACCTTTTTCAATTAATAAACGTCGTGATGCCGGATCAGGTACGTTTTTAATAATAATATTTGCGATTTTAGGTGCGCCAGTTGGCGAAAGTGGATTAGCTTCTAACACAATAGCTTGACGTGGTTGATAAGCACGCATTTTATATGCGCCACTTCCTGCTGAATTCATCTTCAGCCAGCTATTCCCAAAGTCATTATTTTTAACATGAGCGGAAACCAGTTTTTCATCAACAATAGAAGCAATTGGCGTTGAAAGGATATTTAGCACAACATCGGGGCTGACATCAGCAGTCCAACGTACTTCTAATTCATTATCACTGACTTTTTTCAGCAGTGAATGAATGTTATCCGTTTTCCAACCCAACACATTTAGAATAAAAGCAGGTGATTTGTTCATGGTGATCGCACGCTGATAAGAGAAGATAATATCTTCAGGACGTACAGCGTTACCTGATGCAAATTTTGCATCTGGCTTAGTTTTAAATACGATTGTTTTTTGTTCAGGGTTCGCTTGCCAGCTTTCAACTAAAATCGGTTCATTAATTTCTGGATTATCACGATTAGGTTGAACAATGCGTTGATATAAACTAGGTACAGTTTGAATACTGGATAGTTCATTACTTTCAGCAGGATCAAGGCTGACAATATCATCAAGCCCTTGTACCACAATTAATGTATTAGCAGGTGTTGCTGCAAATGCCGGTACGGAAAGGGCACCCACAACGAATAATGATAATAATTTTGCTTTCATGAGACGCTCCCTGAAACGGTGTAGCTAAAATCGTTATGTCAATAACTTATTAGAGCGTGTTAGCCTTTTATGGTCAATTTTTATTCGAATTAAAAGCATTTTAGGCAAGGCGATAAACACTAGCCTAGTGAACTAAGCTAGTGTTTATCAACGCAGAATAAAATGAGTAAAACGTCTTTTAATCGAACCTGTAAGGCAGCTTTCAACCAACATTTGTTTTTATCTTAAGTGGACATTGTTAATGGCAATCAATGTCCATACTCGTTGAGTCGTTTGCTTTACTCGGTTTTCTTGCTGTAAAAATAAGCAAAAAAGGTTAACACGCTCTAATTATTATTACTTTGTGAAATTAACTTAGGCAAAACGTGACCAATGCGCAAAGTTTTAATTACGCTTACATATAACTCTTCGTTATAAGTAGCTAAAATTAATTATGGTAGAAGAATAATTAACCGCAAGAACATGATGATGAAATACTCCTTTAGTAGTAACCTATTGACTATTAAGTTGTAGTAGCTGAATTGATTGAGCTGTATTTGATATCCATCAATATCTCTTATGAGTAGTTTCGTATTTTAGCCTTAGAAATCTTTAAATCTGAGGCAAAAATGAGCAAGAAAACACTCGCAATCATCGGTAACGGTATGGTCGGACACCGTTATATCGAAGAGCTGATTGATAAAGGTGGCAATGAAGAATTTAATATTGTCGTCTTTTGTGAAGAATCTCGCGTTGCATATGATAGAGTCCATCTCTCTTCTTATTTCTCACATCACACCGCTGAAGAACTCTCCTTAGTTAAACAAGGTTATTACGAAAAACACCAAATAGACGTATTAATTGGTGAGCGCGTGATAACCATTAATCGTGACGAAAAAGTGGTACACACTAATACAGGGCGTTGTGTCAGTTACGATAAATTAGTGATGGCAACAGGCTCTTATCCGTGGGTTCCTCCAATTAAGGGAAATAACTCACCGGATTGTTTTGTCTATCGGACCATTGAAGATTTAAACGCTATCGAATCTTGCGCACGTATTAGCCGTAAAGGGGCGGTAATTGGGGGTGGACTGTTAGGCCTAGAAGCTGCTGGCGCGTTAAAAAGCTTAGGTATTGAAACTCACGTTATCGAATTTGCGCCAACATTAATGGCTGAACAGCTTGATACATTAGGTGGTGAACAACTTAAGCGAAAAATAGAGCGTATGGGTGTCAAAGTGCATACCTCTAAAAACACACAAGAAATATTATCAACTGGGGAAAATGCACGTAAAACACTGCAATTTGCAGATGGTACATCTCTTGAAGTTGATTTTATTGTGTTCTCCACAGGTATTCGCCCAAAAGATAAGTTAGCTCGTCAGTGTGATTTAGATATTGCTCCACGAGGCGGCATTGTTATTAATGATTATTGCCAAACAACAGATCCTGATATTTATGCCATTGGTGAATGTGCATCTTGGCAAAATAAAACCTTCGGTTTAGTAGCGCCGGGCTACAAAATGGCACAAGTTGCTGTTGATAATTTATTAGGGCATCACTCTGTCTTTCAGGGTGCCGATTTAAGTGCAAAATTAAAACTTCTTGGTGTCGATGTGGGCGGTATCGGTGATGCTCATGGAAATCAAGCAGGATGTCGTAGCTATATCTATCTGGATGAAGGCAAAGAAATTTATAAACGCCTGATTGTTAGCGAAGATAATAAATACCTATTAGGTGCTGTCTTAGTGGGTGATACCGAAGATTACGGCAATCTCTTACAACTATCACTTAATACCATTGAGTTACCAGAGCACCCAGACTCTTTGATTTTACCGGCACATGCTGGAAGTAAGCCGGCAATCGGTGTTGATTCACTACCTGAAACGGCACAAATCTGCTCATGTTTTGATGTTACAAAGGGCGACATTATTCAAGCAATTGAACGAGGGTGTCATACAGTTGCTGCCATTAAAGCGGAAACTAAAGCAGGTACAGGTTGTGGTGGTTGTATTCCTCTGGTGACTCAAGTCTTAAATGCAGAATTAGCCAAACAAGGTATTGAAGTTAATCACCATCTTTGTGAGCATTTCCACTATTCTCGCCAAGAGCTTTATCATCTTATTCGTGTAGAAGGGCTAAAAAGCTTTGATGAGTTATTGAAAAAACATGGTCAAGGTTATGGCTGTGAAGTGTGTAAACCAACAGTCGGTTCATTGCTTGCCTCATGTTGGAATGAGTATATCTTGCGTGATGATTTAGTTTCTCTGCAAGATACTAACGATAACTTTCTCGCGAATATGCAAAAAGATGGGACTTATTCCATTATTCCTCGCTCTCCTGGTGGTGAAATTACCCCAGCAGGTATTATCGCTATTGGGCAAATCGCTCAAGAATACAATTTGTATACCAAAATTACGGGTTCGCAAAGAATGGCGATGTTCGGTGCGCACAAACAGGATTTGCCCGCTATTTGGGAAAAACTGATTGCCGCAGGTTTTGAAACAGGTCATGCCTATGCGAAAGCACTGCGTATGGTAAAAACATGTGTAGGCAGCAGTTGGTGCCGTTTCGGTGTTGGTGACAGTGTAGGTTTGGGCGTTGCGTTAGAACATCGCTATAAAGGTATTAGAACACCTCATAAGATGAAATTTGGCGTATCAGGCTGTACTCGTGAATGTTCTGAAGCACAAGGCAAAGATGTTGGTATTATCGCCACAGATAAAGGCTGGAACCTCTATTTCGGTGGAAATGGTGGTATGAAACCACGCCACGGAGATCTCTTTGCTTCTGATCTCGATGAGGAAACGTTAGTGCATTATATCGACCGCTTTATGATGTTTTATATTCGCACCGCCGATAAACTGCAACGCACTTCAGTGTGGTTAGATAATTTAGAAGGCGGCATTGAATATTTACGTGATGTCATTATTAACGACAAATTAGGCTTAAATGCACAACTGGAAAAAGAACTTAAAACCTTACAAGAACGCGTTGCTTGTGAATGGAAAGAAACAGTTGATTCTCCAAAAGCATTAAAACGTTTTGCCCACTTTATTAATAATCCAATGCCTGATCCGACAGTGCAAACGGTAAAAGAACGATTTCAACATCGTCCCGCACGTTTACATGAACGTATTGATATCAAATTGGTCACTGAGGAGGCGCAATCATGAGTCAATGGATAGCGGTTTGCCAACTAGATGATATTACCCCGGGAACAGGTGTTTGTGCGCTGGTGGAACAAGATCACGTTGCCATATTTCGCCCTTATTCTGATGCGCGTTTATATGCGTTAAGTAATATCGATCCCTTTGCACATTCTAGTGTTTTATCACGAGGATTAATTGCTGAACATGAAAATGAGCTGTATATCGTCAGTCCGCTAAAAAAACAGCATTTTCGTTTAACGGATGGTTTCTGCCTTGAAGATGAGAATTTCTCGATCATGCATTTTGATGTCAAGGTTGAAGGTAACACGGTTAGCGTGCGTAGCCGTAATACGTCATCACAATAAATAGGGGAACGAATATGGATTACTTTCCAATATTCTGTCAGCTTAAAGATAAACCTTGTTTATTAGTGGGAGGCGGTGAGATTGCTGAACGTAAAGCGAGATTGCTTATGGAAGCGGGAGCCATTATTTCTGTTATCGCGCCTTCGTTTACAGGGCAGTTTATGCAATGGCACACTGAGCAAAAATTAAACTGTATCACAGGAATATTTAATGAGGTTCATTTATCTGGGAAATGGCTTGTTATTGCTGCAACAGATAGCGAACAAGTGAATCAACAGGTTTTTCAATCGGCAACAGAGAAACAGATATTTTGTAATGTGGTGGATTCACCAGAGCAAGCCAGTTTTATTATGCCTTCTGTTATCGATCGCTCTCCTATTGTGGTGGCGATTTCATCGGGCGGAAAAGCACCTGTACTCGCTCGTATTTTGCGAGAAAAAATTGAGCAGTTACTCCCTAATTATCTAGGTGCGTTAGCACAACTTGCTGGAAAGTTACGTGAGCAAATAAAACAACGTTTTTCATCTATGAATGCCAGACGTTATTTTTGGGAGCAATTTTTTGCAGATAAAACATTACAAGCCGAAATAGAAGCGCAAAGAGACGACGGTATTGAGCGACGTATTAGCGCACTGTTATCTGAAAATCAGCAACCTCAAGGCAGTGTTGTTTTAGTTGGCGCAGGGCCGGGTGATGCAGGGTTAATGACCATTAAAGGTTTACAGCAGTGCCAGCAAGCTGATGTAGTGGTTTACGATAGATTAGTGTCCGATGATGTTATGGCATTAGTTCGTAGAGATGCACAACGTATTTATGTTGGTAAGCAAGCGGGTTTTCACTGTGTTCCTCAAGATGAGATCAATCAAATCTTAATCAAAGAAGCTACCGCAGGAAAACGAGTAGTGAGATTAAAAGGGGGCGATCCCTTTATTTTTGGTCGAGGTAGTGAAGAGCTAGAAGCCTTGATTGAACATCACATTCCATTTTCTGTGATCCCCGGTATTACGGCAGCATCAGGTTGTACGACTTATGCTGGCATTCCTTTAACGCATCGAGATTATGCACAAAGTGTTCGCTTTATTACGGGGCATGGCAAAGGATTAAATGAAGCGCAGTGGCAATGTATTGCACAAAAAAATCAAACCTTGGTGTTTTATATGGGATTAAGTAAAGCTCCCTATATTCAGCAAATGCTACTTAGCCAAAACATGTGCGCGACGATGCCTGTCGCTATTATCGAAAAAGGGACGTTAACAACACAAAAAGTGATTGTTGGTCAATTACGTCAACTGGCAGAGATGGCAGAAACAATGGAAAGCCCGGCACTGATTATAGTGGGAGAGGTCGTTTCATTGAATGAAAAGCTACAATGGTTTCAATCAAAGTCGGCTTAATAGCTGAAAAAACTGAAGCTATCATTTAAAAATTAAAAACCTCTTTAATATTCGAGATGTATATTAAAGAGGTTTTTTATCTAACTCATAGAAATATAAATGAAATTTTTTTTATTTTTATTTCAATTAAACATCTAGATTAAATTTTAAAAATAAACAATAAAAATGAATATTTAATAATCTATAAATATTTTTAAATTAGAATTATTATTCAGTCTAAAGATGAATTTATTGTTATTTATAATTAATTTCAAAGAGAAACTCTTTACAAACGAAGCATCATAAAGTTCTGCAAGTTGGTTAAAACCCATCCTAATTATATTAATTTTGTGAGCTAAGTAGGTTTTCTATCTATAAAACTTGCATGATGTTAATTTAATGTTTATTTGTTGTTTTGCCTTTCTCGATATGTATTTTTTATTTTCTCAAGATAGAACGCTAGAGGGCTCAATAAAGTTAAGTGATAAGAATACCGCATTAATTGACAAAATTTACGATAAGTGTAAAAAAGAAAGGTGTTGTTATCATTTTTTATCTCGTTAATATCAGCAAATATCTAAGAGCCACAAATATTACAATCAAAATTTAACAACGATACCTAACGTTAATTGAGCGACCCCGCTATAAATTATTGTTTATTAGGAGAGGTACCCATGAAAAATAAAGTTACGTTAAAAACAGTGTTTCCACTCAGTATTATGTCACTTGTCTTAACCTCCTTTTTTTCTCATGCCGTCACTCTTCCAGAAGGTACTATTCTGGCAAAACAACAGAATATTGTAATTAATAACGGAACTGAGGTTTCATCTCTTGATCCGCATAAAGTAGAAGGCGCACCAGAAACTAATATTATTTTAAATTTATTAGAAGGGCTGACTTATGTTGGGCCGAATGGTGAAAGTATGCCGGGCGTTGCACAACGCTGGGAAACAGATGATAACAAGGTGTGGACATTCTATTTGCGAGAAGATGCAAAATGGAGTGATGGCTCTCCAGTTACTGCTGAAGATTTTGTTTATAGTTGGCGCCGAGTAGTAGATCCTAAAACGGGTTCACCTTATGCCAGTTATCTCGAATATGCTTATGTTGAAAATATTGCAGATATTCTTAGTGGTAAAAAATCCCCTGAAACATTAGGTGTGAAAGCAATAGATCCTCACACTTTGCAAGTCAATTTAACCAAACCAATTCCTTATTTAATCGATATGGTCAGTCACACACCGTTGAAGCCCGTTAAAAAAGAGATTGTTGAAAAATACGGTGTGAATTGGACTCGTCCTGAAAACTTTGTTGGCAATGGGGCTTATGTTATTGAAAATTGGGTTGTGAATGAAAAAGTGACTTTAAAGCGTAATCCACTTTATTGGGATAATAAAAATACCATTATTGAACAAGCCATATTTTTACCAATAAGCTCTGAAACCAGTGATGTTAATCGCTATCGCAGTGGTGAAATCGATATCACTAATAGCGCAATTCCTCCTGCTCTTTATAAAAAAATGAAGCAGGAACAACCAAAGAATTTACATGTCACACCGTATTTATGTACTTTCTATTATGAATTAAATAATAAAAAAGCCCCTTTTGATGATCCGCGAGTTCGAGAAGCAGTAAAACTGACTCTTGATAGACAAGTCATTGCTGAAAAAATAATGGGGCAAGGACAAATACCTGCTTATTCTTTTACACCTTCTTTTATTGGCAACGGTAATTTTAAAGCCCCTAAATGGGCTTATTGGACACAACAACAACGTAATGAAAGGGCGCGTGAATTATTAAAAGAAGCGGGATTCGATGGGCAAAATCCTCTGACTTTTACTTTGCTCTACAATACTTCAGAACAAAATAAACAGCAGGCAATTGCGGCAGCGTCAATGTGGAAAAAAAGTATTGGTGCAAATGTGACTTTGCAAAACCAAGAATGGAAAACTGCATTAGAAAATCGTAATCAAGGTAATTACCAAGTCGCAAGAGCAACGTGGTGCGCAGATTACAATGAACCTACCTCATTTTTAAATTCATTTCTTTCCACTAGCAGTCTAAATACCGTCTTTTATCAAAATAATGATTACGATGATGCATTAAATAATGCCTTAATCGCAGTAGATAAAGGGGCTCGTCACCAACTCTATCAACGCGCTGAAGCCTTGCTAGACAAGGACTCGGCGATAGTGCCTGTCTATTATCGTGTCAGTGTTAGATTAGTTAGTCCAAAAGTGGGCGGATTTACAGGTAAAGACCCCTTTGATTATACGGACTTAAAGCGCTATTTTATAAAGGCAGATAACTAAAACTGGTAAATTACCGATATTCTATAGTTATGTGCGATTTGAATCATTAAAAGTAACTTAAAAAGTAGTAAAACAATAAAAAGCTACACAAAAAGGCTAGCGGCATAAAAAATTATAATGCTATCAGGCAATTAAGCACTGATAGCAAATAAGCAAGATTGATTTATTTTTTGTAAAAACAATAAGTTGTGTAAACCGTTCTAAAACACAACTGAACATCACAGAATGGTTGTCTAACAACCAGCTCACTAACTGGGAGTATTTTATAAGATGAGTAATTTAACTAAAAAGAGTGCGTTGGCGATTGCAATAAGCGCAATCTTTGGATTATCAGCATTAACGGCTAATGCTGCTGTTGTTCCAGACGGGGTGAAATTAGCCGAAAAACAAGTGCTTGTACGTAATAACGGCTCTGAACCACAATCGCTTGATCCTCATAAAATCGAAGGCGTTCCTGAATCTGCATTAGCACGTGATCTTTTCGAAGGCGTGACAATTGTTGGCCCAGATGGTGAAATTTTACCGGGCTCTGCAACTAGCTGGGAAAATAAAGATTTCACCGTTTGGACATTCAAAATTCGTGAAGGTGCTAAATGGTCAAATGGTGAACCTGTTACGGCACAAGACTTCGTTTATAGCTGGCAACGTTTAGCTGATCCTAATACGGCATCTCCTTATGAAAGCTATCTGCAATATGCACATATCGTAAATATCGACGATATTATTGCGGGTAAGAAAAAAGCCACAGAGTTAGGTGTTAAGGCACTAGATAACAACACATTAGAAGTCACTTTATCTGAAGCTGTGCCTTATTTACCAAAATTATTAGCTCACTCCTCCATGTCGCCAGTTAACCAAAAAGTCATTGAAAAATTTGGCGAGAAATGGACACAACCTGCTAACTTCGTCGGCAACGGCGCTTATAATTTAAAAGACTGGACAGTTAACGAACGTATTGTCTTAGAGCGTAGCCCAACTTATTGGGATAACAAAAGTACCGTTATTGATAAAGTCACGTTCCTACCTATCTCATCAGAAGTCACCGACGTAAACCGCTATCGTGCGGGTGAAATCGACATGACATATAGCAATTTACCGATCGAACTTTTCCAAAAACTGAAAAAAGAGATCCCAGATGAATTGCGCATAAGCCCATATTTATGTACTTATTATTATGAAATTAATAATGAGAAAGCACCGTTTAATGATCCGCGTGTTCGTGAAGCACTTAAGCTTTCAATGGATAGAGATATCATCACTTATAAAGTGAAAAACCAAGGTGATATCCCAGCTTACGGCTTTACCCCTCCATTCACTGATGGCATTAAAGAGAGTAAACCAGAGTGGTTTGCGACTTGGACTCAAGAACAACGTAATGAAAAGGCACGCCAATTGTTAGAAGAGGCGGGCTATAACAAAGCCAATCCACTGAAATTTAAACTGCTGTACAACACTTCTGATCTTCACAAAAAAGTGGCCATTGCTGCCTCTTCAATTTGGAAGAAAAACTTAGGTGCAGATGTCTCTCTTGAAAACCAAGAGTGGAAAACGTTCTTAGATACACGTCACCAAGGAACTTATGATGTTGCACGTGCAGGTTGGTGTGCGGATTATAACGAACCTTCTTCATTCCTAAACATGATGTTGTCTTACAGCAGTAACAACACCGTTCACTATAAAAACACAGAATTTGACGCATTGATCAAAGAGTCTTTACGTGTGAAATCTGATGACGAACGTGCCGCTATTTATCAAAAAGCTGAAGGTGTGTTAGATAAAGATTCGGCGATTGTTCCACTTTACTACTATGTAAACACCCGTTTAGTTAAACCTTATGTGGGTGGTTATTCAGGTAAAGATCCATTAGATAATTTACATACTAAAGACTTGTACATTATTGCTAAGTAATCGGGCGAGACCTTGTCTTTTTTAAGGCAAGGTCTTTTTATCGTCACGCCTGAATAGGTTTGTGTTATAGGAACGGGCAATGCTCAAATTTATTTTTCGTCGCTTTTTAGAAGCGATACCGACTCTATTTATTCTAATAACGATTTCGTTTTTTATGATGCGTTTAGCACCCGGTAGCCCTTTTACAGGGGAAAGGAAACTTCCACCGGAGGTTATGGCAAATATTGAAGCGAAATATCACTTAAACGATCCCATTTATAAGCAATACTTCGATTATTTAATTCAATTGTCGAAAGGGGATTTAGGGCCTTCTTTTAAATATAAAGACTACAGTGTAAACACCTTAGTCGGTAAAGCATTCCCTGTTTCAGCTAAATTAGGGCTGTCGGCATTTATTTTTGCTGTCATTTTAGGTGTGGGGGCAGGCGTGATAGCCGCACTGAATCAAAACACCAAATGGGATTATACCGTCATGACTTTTGCCATGACGGGGGTTGTAATACCGAGTTTCGTTGTCGCACCACTGCTGGTTCTTATTTTCGCTATCTCACTCAGGTGGCTACCGGCGGGTGGTTGGAATGGCGGTGCGGTGCAATATATGTTGCTACCGATGATTGCGCTGTCACTTTCTTATATCGCCAGTATTTCGCGTATTACCCGTAGTTCAATGATTGAAGTTTTACACTCAAACTTTATCAGAACGGCAAAAGCGAAAGGCTTGCCGATGAAAAGAATTGTACTGCGTCATGCTTTAAAACCTGCGTTGCTACCTGTTATCTCTTATATGGGACCTGCATTCGTCGGTATTATTACGGGCTCAATGGTTATTGAAACCATCTTTGGATTGCCGGGTATCGGACAATTATTCGTTAATGGTGCTTTAAACCGTGATTACTCATTGGTATTAAGCTTAACCATTATCGTAGGTGCATTAACGATTTTCTTTAATGCGATTGTCGATATTTTATATGCTGTTATTGATCCGAAAATTCGTTATTAATAGACACTGGAGCGCGTTATGTTATCACTGAAGGAAAACAGCGAAGCTCTGGGGAATTTCTCGGAGCAGCTAGATATTGAAGGCCGTAGTTTATGGCAAGACGCTCGTCGTCGTTTTATGCACAATAAAGCGGCTATTACGAGCCTCGTATTACTTTTCTTTATTTTATTATTTGTTATTTTTGCCCCAATGTTATCGCCTTTTGTTTATGACGATACAGATTGGGAAATGATGTCAATGGCACCTGATTTTGCCTCTTCTCACTATTTTGGTACAGACTCATCTGGGCGCGATTTACTCGTCCGTGTTGCGATTGGTGGGCGTATTTCATTAATGGTCGGTATTGCTGCTGCCTTTGTTGCTGTTATTGTGGGTACGCTGTATGGCGCAATGGCAGGTTATATTGGTGGACGTGTTGACTCTGTGATGATGCGTTTGCTGGAAATCTTAAACTCATTCCCATTTATGTTCTTTGTTATCTTATTGGTGACATTTTTTGGTCAAAATATCTTACTGATTTTCGTTGCGATCGGAATGGTATCTTGGCTCGATATGGCGCGTATTGTAAGAGGACAAACCTTAAGTCTAAAACGTAAAGAGTTTATTGAAGCGGCATTAGTCTGTGGTGTGTCATCACGTAATATCGTACTAAGACATATCGTACCTAACGTATTAGGTGTGGTGGTGGTTTATGCCTCTTTATTAGTACCTAGTATGATTTTATTTGAATCCTTCTTAAGTTTCTTAGGTTTAGGAACACAAGAGCCATTAAGTAGTTGGGGCGCACTATTAAGTGATGGTGCAAACTCAATGGAAGTTTCTCCTTGGTTGTTACTTTTCCCGGCTTCGTTCTTAGTTGTCACACTGTTTTGCTTTAACTTTATCGGTGACGGCTTACGTGACGCATTAGACCCGAAAGATCGTTAAGGAGAACAAAATGACAAATTCAACAAGCAAGTCGTTATTAAGTGTTAAAGATCTCAGCGTGACTTTCGGTACCGCAGATGGTGATGTTACTGCCGTTAATAAACTCAACTTTGAATTATCAGCAGGTGAAACCTTAGGGATTGTTGGTGAATCGGGTTCAGGTAAATCACAAACCGCATTCGCGTTAATGGGATTATTGGCTAAAAATGGTCGTACAGCGGGTAGTGCTAATTTTAATGGTCGTGAGATCTTAAATCTTCGCCAAAGTGAATTTAATAAAATGCGCGCTGAAGAAATATCCATGATATTTCAAGATCCAATGACCTCATTAAACCCTTATATGAAAGTGGGTGCGCAGCTTATTGAAGTATTAATGCTTCATAAAGGCATGAGCAAAAATGATGCTTATGCGGAATCAGTGCGTATGTTAGATGCCGTAAAAATGCCTGAAGCCCATAAACGTATGAGCATGTATCCTCATGAGTTTTCCGGTGGTATGCGTCAACGCGTGATGATTGCAATGGCATTACTTTGCAAGCCAAAACTTTTAATTGCAGATGAACCCACAACGGCACTCGATGTGACGGTTCAAGCACAAATCATGACCTTACTCAATGAGCTTAAAAATGATTTAAACACCGCGATTATTATGATCACCCATGACTTGGGAGTGGTTGCGGGTATTTGTGATAAAGTATTGGTGATGTATGCAGGGCGTACTATGGAGTACGGTAAAGCGCGTGATATCTTCTATCAACCCTCACATCCATACTCCATCGGCTTGTTACAGGCTGTGCCTCGCTTAGATGGTGAAGATGAGCGACTCGCTACCATTCCGGGTAATCCGCCTAATTTATTACGTTTGCCAAAAGGCTGCCCATTCCAACCTCGTTGCCAATATGCAACAGAGCAATGCTTAACGAGTGAACCTCAATTAGAGCAATTTGCACAAGGGCGATTACGTGCCTGTTTTAAAGCGGTGGAGGAATTGGTATGACTCAAGCCATATTGCAAGATAGAAAAGTTATTCTTGAAGTGAATGACTTAAAAGTTTATTTCGATGTTCAAGATAATAAACAGTGGTTTTGGCAACCTAAAAAAAGCCTCAAAGCCGTTGATGGTGTCACACTACGTTTATATGAAGGTGAAACACTCGGTGTTGTTGGTGAATCTGGATGTGGTAAATCGACATTTGCACGAGCCATTATTGGATTAGTCAAAGCCTCTGGCGGTACAGTCACTTGGTTAGGTAATGATTTACTGGGAATGGGGAATAAGCAATGGCGCGATATTCGCCAAGATATCCAGATGATTTTCCAAGATCCGCTGGCTTCCTTAAACCCAAGAATGACGATTGGCGATATCATTGCCGAACCGCTTAAAACCTATCATCCTAAAATGAAACAGGCGCAAGTGGTTGAAAAAGTGAAAGCAATGATGATGCGAGTCGGATTATTGCCAAACTTAATTAACCGTTACCCACACGAATTCTCAGGTGGACAATGCCAACGTATCGGTATTGCTCGCGCGTTAATTCTAGAGCCTAAATTAGTGATTTGTGATGAACCTGTTTCAGCATTAGACGTATCAATTCAGGCTCAAGTAGTTAACTTGCTGAAAGATATTCAAAAAGAGATGGGATTATCTTTGATCTTTATTGCGCATGATCTGGCAGTGGTAAAACATATTTCAGATCGTGTATTGGTGATGTATTTAGGACACGCGGTGGAATTAGGGACTTATGATGAAGTTTATCATCATCCATTACACCCTTATACCAAAGCGCTGATGTCAGCAGTGCCTATTCCTGATCCCGATAAAGAGCGTAACAAGCATATTGATTTATTAGAGGGGGAATTACCTTCTCCGATTAATCCGCCATCAGGCTGTATATTCCGTACACGTTGTCCGATGGCTGATGAAGAATGTGCAAAAACACGTCCTTTATTAGAAGGAAGCTTCCGCCACGCAGTCTCTTGTTTAAAAGTGGATCCGCTTTAATGTAATCAATAAGTATTGATAAGAGAAGAAGTCCGTTTGAATAAATTCAAGCGGACTTCTTATTTTTAAGATTTAGAATATTGGGCATTTATTGTTATTTTTTCTTTAACGGGTTTTCGATGATATCTGGCATTTCTGGTAAATCTAATTCACCTTTTTCCATATAGATATCTGAGCCACTTAGCCAATCCGCATATTTTCTTAACTCATCCATCTTTTCTGGGCTTCTGCCGATTTCACAATAACCTATAGGTAAGTCATAAGTGACTACGCGACGAAGAAACAGTGAATTTCTTGGTAATGTACCATGGTCAGTAGGACGTTGGTTGTATTCGCGAATACGTTTTCTCATCTCTTCTAAGGTTTCATACTTTGTGGTTGCATTTTGATCTTGAGGATCTAATAGTCGATTATTCTTGAGTACTTTTCTCTCTTCGGGAGTGAGTTCTACCCAAATACGATGTTGATAAGAATAGAGATCTTTATAGAAGTAATATTCGGCATCTTTGGGCTCATAGCTCCTACTTTTGGGGTTATATATTAATTGTCCATAACCTTGACCTAAAGGTATCTCTTTTTTCTGTTTATCAGCATCTATATCAATTTCAGGGGCTGATTTCTCCTCTTTTTTTTCTATTACAGCAAAATCTTCATCAAAGGTTGCTAATTCGGCTGCTGTAATAGGGTGAGGTACTTCTGGAGCATTAATATTTAGTGAAATATTAGCTGAAGGCTCAGGCCATGCGAAGCCTTCTAATGTTTTGGTATTGCTGTCCCAAAAAATATTACCATCACTGAATCGTCTATTTGCATCAGTAAATATAGTTTTTGGATTAGGTTTTCCACCACAAGGCGTATTACGTGCTAACATTCTGATATAGGGTGGATGCTCAAGGGCAAATAATGGATGATGCTGTATTTGTCCTCTTTCTTTAATATTAGGAAGTGGGCACCAACCAATACTTTCTAACGGTGATGATCCCATTACACGATCGTGTGGATTACAATAAATATAGAACTGTCCGTGATTATCTCTTTCTTTAATAAATTCACCTTTAGTGAATTTTTCTTTATTAATTTCGATATTCTCTTTATTTTCTTTATTCTCGCTATCTCTAATACCAAGCTTATTCCCTTTATATATTATTACATCAGGAGTCCAACTTTTTTGATCTTCACTTTCCCCGACAACTAGACTTGAATATCCACAAGGCGATCCCTTTAATCGATTTTTATTCTTTGCGATTTTATCAATAATTTCTTTTAGGGTTGCTTCTCGATGTGCTTCATTAATGTTTTCATTGTAAACATAAGAGTAACTATTTAAGAAATTATCTTTTGTGGCATAAGGAGAGTTTAAAACAAAGAGGCTATCAGGGGCTTCAATCGCTGCGGCGGCTAACGCTATCATCGTGCCTTGGCTGTGTGAAATAACAGTAACAGTATCATAGGGGTTGTTTTCACGTATTTTCTTGACTAAATTGGCTAGCCGTTTTACAGCATGAGCATAATAGTGACGAGGAGGAGACTTTGTTAATAACCGATCTGATTCAGGGTTAAAGGCTTGTATATTAAAAGGGATAGGGGTAGGGATCACTGTCCATAACATGGCGAGATTACTAAAACCGTGTTTGCTCCATAAACTGACTAAATTATTACAGCCATTTTGAAATGGCCCTCCACCCCAGAAAAAAGGGCCTTTATGTTTAATATTTTCATGAATAAAAGCGCTTTTTTCACGAGAAGGTAGAGCATTATATTTTTCTATAAAATCTAATTTATCTATATCTTCTAATGTCGGGATCCCATCCTCTTCATCGCTATATTCAGGATTGAGCATTTCATTAACTAAGCGGTGATAGCTTTCTCCTTCTTTATTTTTTAGTGGAATACAGTATTGGCCTAAATCATCATCGGTTGCTCGATATCCCCAATAAAAACGGATCACGGGGGAATTACCTAACTTTTTTAATGTTCGAATAGGCTCTTCATAAATATAATGGCTATTATCATAATTTTTTTCATCTAAAATAAATTTGGGTTCATAATATTCATTTTGTTTTAATTGATAATCTGTATTAGTTAAATTTAACCGTTCATTAAGACCAGCACAAAGTTCTCGTTCTGCGTCGTTATACCACTCTCCTTCTGAATTTACCCCGTGAACAAAAATAATAATTCCTGGTAAATGGGGTTTAACATGGATTTCTCCACCAATATTGGCAGCGTGAGTGATAGAACGCCATTCTTGACTACCATCAATGCACTCTTTAGGCTTTAGCCAACGAGTTGGTTTATTGTTGCTCATCATTTTTCCGCCTGTGAAATAGGGTAAATAGAAGGGGCACTGCAATCAAAACGGGTTTGTCTTGATGGAGTTTTTAAGTTTTCAGGTGGTTTTTTTTCTTCTCCCCAACTACTATGGACATAATTAGAATCGGTAGGATCAAAATAAATGATACGCCACCAAGGCTCGGCTAATTCATCGTTAGTTTTCCGCCGACTGACCGTTGTTTTTCCTAAATAAAATCCCTCATCTGTGACAATGATATCGAAAAAAGAAGAGTAGTAACCGGGGTGATCAGTATGAATACCAAAACCCGCATTTGTGGGCCTAACGTTTTTTCCACCATCAAGAGTGACTAGGATCGCGTTAACACAACCCCATTTAGTGCCTGCGCATTGATCTGTTCTTCGACTCAGTACCGCAGGGAAAACTAAAGCATCATCGCGTTCAGTTGCCCAAATTAGGCGTCCTTGGTATAAACAAGCTGATCCGTATAATATTTCTTGATGGATATTGTTTTTTGTATTGTTGTAATAGGTGATCCCTTCTCGCCTTTCATTATATTTCTCCAAGGTAAAAAAGCGGTGGTCATCAATGCGGTAAATCACGGTGGGTGGGCCATAACTTTTAATTTCTTCATCAATTAAACGCTGTTGCTCGGCTCTATCCCGTTCCGCTTTAATCGCGGCTTTTTCTTTTAAGGACAAACAGCCGGTTAATAGGGTGGCACTCAAAATAAACAGTAAGGGAAATTTCAGTTGATGTAATAACATGGGTTATCCTTTTTGTGATACCGTTTTATTGAAAACAACAAAGTGAATAATTAAATAAAGCGATTAAACGTTAGCTGTTATCGTGAATGGCTTTATTGACTTTATTGGCTTTTTGCCTTCTTCTTTCTTAGAACGTTTGGTGGTGCTAATTAATGGGTTTGGTTTCGATTGCTCATCATTTTTCCGCCTGTGAAATAGGGTAAATAGAAGGGGCACTGCAATCAAAGCGGGTTTGTCCTGAGGGCGTTTTAAGTGCTGAAGAGGGAGATTCTTTATCCCCGACACTACTATGAACATAATTAGAATCTGTGGGATCAAAATAAAATTTTCTCCACCAAGGTTTAGCTAATTCATCATTAGCTTTTCGGCGACTGACAGCAGTTTCTCCTAAATAAAATCCCTCATCTGTGACAATGATATCGAAAAAAGAAGAGTAGTAACCGGGGTGATCAGTATTGCCACCAAATCCACCATTTGTGGGTCTAAAGTTTTTTCCACCATCAAGGGTAACAAGAATAACGTTAACGCAACCTGTTTTTGTTCCTGCGCAACGACTGGTCACACGACTCAATACCCCCGGAAAAGCAAAAGCATCATCGCGTTCGGTTGCCCAAATTAAGCGACCTTGATAACGGCAAGCCGAGGAGCGAATAATTTCTTGGTGTATTCCTTTTTGAGTATTGTTGTAATAAGTTGAACCACTGCGCCTTTCATTATATTTCTCCAAGGTAAAAAAGCGGTGGTCATCAATACGATAAATCACGGCGGGAGGGCCATAACTTTTAATTTCTTCGTCAATTAAACGCTGTTGCTCAGCTCTATCCTGTTCCGCTTTAATCGCGGCTTTTTCTTTTAAGGACAAACAGCCGGTTAATAGGGTGGCACTCAAAATAAACAGTAAGGGAAATTTCAGTTGATGTAATAACATGGGTTATCCTTTTTGTGATGCTGATTTAATAATATTGCTGTCCTTGTCTGTTGTAACCCTATTTCAGAAAGTGATAAAAAAGATATTACTTATTCATTTTTAAAGATAATAAAATTTATTTGTTGTCTTTAAACTGAAAGTTATATTTTTATTCAATAATTTTAGTTATAGCAAGCAAGATGCTAATTATCAATGTATTGATTTTATTCTTAAGGCGAAATTCACAAAAAATAAATTTTTATTCAAGTAATAATACGTAATCAAAATTAATATTATTAGTCTTTAATATATTGAACTAAAATACTAGAGATAGTAAATGTCATTGTTTTCATTTTAAATAATAAATTAAAGATGGTATTAATTATTTATAACGTAATGGAATATTATTTGGAAATTAAAAATAAATAAAACCGGTACTATTTTATAGTGATATTATTATCAGACTAAACCTACCCCTTAGCGCTAAGGGCTTTTAATGTCGCAATATCAGGTTGATTTTTTTCATCTCGAAATAACTTTGTGGATTGTATCACTGCGTCATATTTTCAGTGTGATAGTTTATTGTTGACCATCCATTAGCATTCTGTTTATTTTTCGGGGAAATTATGAAAAAAAGTGCAATATCTATCCTAGTCAGCACTGGTGTATTACTGTCATCAATGGCAGTAGCAAACACCACAGGCTCAGAAATCCTTGCTGTACAATCAGGCGGTACACCCAATAAGGTGTATCAAAATAATAAACCGACACTGAAAGTAGCTACCTATAATATTGGTAAAAATGAAGTTTCAGCGGATGTTACCAATTTTGATAAGCTTAACCAAGCCATCAAAAATATTGATGCCGATGTTATTGTTGTCACTGAAGTTGATAATAAAACAGCACGTAGTAAAAATATTAACCAGCTTGAAGAATTAGCTAAAGCCAATAATATGCAGTTTGCTTTTGGTAAAGCGCTCGATTTTGATGGTGGGCAATATGGTGTTGGTATTTTATCAAAATACAAAATTGATAAATCACAGGTCGTTAATCTGCCTTCAGGTAATGCAGAACAACGTATTGTTTTATTATCACAAATTACTAAACCGGGGTTTGATTCACCAATTATTATTATGGGAACACACCTTGATTGGCAAAAAGATCCCACTATTCGTATCGGTCAAGTAAGACATATTCTAGATGCTGCAATTGGTGATACAGAAACAGGCTTTGATAATATTTCAACATCAATAAAAATATTGGCGGGTGATTTTAACTCCACTGCCAATGAACAACCAATCCAAGAAATTAACTATTTTTGGAACCCTGTTGAAAAACTAAATAGTGATAAACGGACATGGCCAGCAATTAATCCAGCCATCGATATCGACCATATCTTTACGTTTAAAGGACAGGTTTGGGATATCAAAAATATGACCATCCCACAAGATTCAGCAACATTTAAATGGTCGGATGCAAGTGATCATCTTCCTGTTATTGCTGAGTTAGAATTACAAGAACAGTAATAAATAACGATAAATAAAAACGCCCTTGATATTATTTTCAAGGGCGTTTTTAATCAATCAATAAAATAAGCAACCAATAAAATAAGCGTTAAATCAGATTAAATCCAACCTTTAGCTCTAAAGGCTTTTAATGTAATGACGAAAGCGCTCATCTCTTCTGGTGTGCCTAAAGTTAAACGGCTCCAACCAAAAGCAGGCGGGAATTCACGACCCACCATAATATTCGCCTCTTTCATTCTATTTTGATAGGTTTTTACATCGCCTTTAACTTTATGAAAAATAAAGTTTGCATGAGATGGTGCATATTCAATATTGAGCTCTTTTAATGCATCCACCACTATTTGGCGTGAAACATCAATCGACTTACGGCTATATTCTACATAAGGTGCATCTTTTAGCGAAGCAAGTGCGGCGACGGCACCAGCAGTATTGGTGTTATCAATAGAAACAAAAGTATCAATTTGTGCAATCACTTCGGGTACGGCAACGCCATAACCCACACGTAGTCCTGCTAAAGCATAAATTTTAGAGAAAGTACGAGTTACAATCAGGTTTTTATAACCCTCAGCTACTAACGTAATAGCACTGACAAATTTAGGGGTAGAAACAAACTCGGCATAAGCTTCATCAATAATAAAAAAGACATTCTCTTTTGCTGATTTCACCCAATTTGATAAATCGGCACTAGGGGTTAACATTGCGGTTGGGTTATTCGGATTGCACAAATACACCATGCTAATACCATCAAACTCTTGAGCTTTTTTCTGCATAGTTGCTAAATCGAAAGCGAGAGTATTATCAACAGGCACTTTAACGATTTTTACACCTAAAGGTTCTGCATAAAGTTCGGCATAGTTAAATGTCGGATCAGGAACAATAAGTTGAACTACTTTACCTTCTTTTTGTGCTTTATTTGCCACAAATTGCACGGCTGCTTGAATTGTTTCAGATGAGCCGTTGCCCAAGGTGATATGTTTATCTGAAAGTTTAAATTCTTTCCCTAATTCGCTAATTAATTCGCTACGCGCATCATCTGGATATCTAAATGCATTGGGTAAAGCATCGATAATCGCTTTTTTAGCGTTAGGCGACATACCTAATGAGTTTTCATTGAAATTAAGCAGTAACGGATTTTCTGCATTAAATACCAATTTATTTTTTAATACTTCATTGGCATAAGCAGAACTTACAAAAGAACTTAATGATAATCCGCCAATAACAAGGCTTGATGATGTTAAAAATGACCGACGATTCATGTTATGTTTCCCAAGTAAAATTATTCTATGTTTTATTAGTTCTCATAGATTACTAAAAAAAAGATAGAAGTAAATAAATATGATAAAAAAATAATTATTTATTCATCTTGTTTTTATGGGAGCAAACAGATAACCGAGTATTTTTGAGATAAAAATAGGATTATTCCCGTGATCTTTCAGTCTCTATTGCGCATTTTTCCGCTTCAGCAATGATCCAGTTTTTAAACTTATCCTGTTTTGAGTCGGGCATGATCTCACTTGGAGAAAGCAAGTAGTAGCTTGAGTTATCTTTAACAAAACCATGTGTGGCGATAAGTTGTTGATCTTTTAATTCATCTTGTACCATAAGAAAAGAGGCAATGGTCGTACCTAATCCCGCAAGAGTAGCCTGAATAGCAAGATAAAAATGCTCATATTGACTGGTATGAGTATAAGTAGATTGTATACCTGAATATTGATACCAATCTTGCCAAGCTTGGGGGCGAGAGAGCGTTGTTAATTGCTTATTTGAATGATGAATATTATTCGGCTTTACAACAGCACCAATTCGCTCATCACATATTTTTGTTGCATAAATATTCTTATGCCATAAAAAATCATCTCGTCGAAATGCTAAATCGACACCTTCTTTATTGAAATCAATAGCGCCACCAGCGGCAACTAAATGCAACGTTATTTCAGGATATAAAGTATAAAAGTGAGATAAGCGTGGAATAAGCCATTTCATCGCAATAGTGGGCTCACAGGAAACCACTAACACCGGATTATTTAAAGGGGAACGTAGATGCGAGACGGTTTCTTCTAATTGTTCAAAAATTGAAGACGTTGTTTTATATAAATATCGACCCGCCTCATTTAAATAAACCGCGCGATTACGTCGTTCAAATAAAGGAATACCTAATTCATCTTCTAATAACCGTATTTGTCGACTAACGGCACTGTGGGTGACATGGAGTTGTTCTGCTGCACTCACAAAACTACCTGTTTGAGCGGCACTATTAAAAAAGCGCAATGATGTTAAAGAAGGTGTTTTCATAAAGATAAGCGATAAAGTTGAGTTGTAAAAATAGATGATGAAAAGTCACAGATATACTGCAAGATAAATCGCTTTTTATTTTTAGTCAAGACAGCAAAATAGGGTTATTGGCGGTGAGTTAAATAGGTTTTCATTAAAAGAAGAACATATTTTATGTCACTTTTTATTACTTATTATTGATTCAAAAGTGAGAGTGAGAAGAACAATGAGTGAACTAATTGCTGTGGCGATGATTACAATATTGGCAGTTATTAGCCCAGGACCGGATTTTGCTATGGTGACAAAAAATAGTTATTCCTACGGTGTAAGAGTAGGGTTAATGACAGCAATTGGTATTGCGATTGGAGTACAAGTACATGTTTTTTACACTGTATTTGGTATCTCTTTTATTATTATGGGATCACCAACGCTCTTTTTTATTATGAAATTATTAGGTGTTGGATATTTAATTTATCTAGGGGTTAAATCGTTAACGAATAAAACACAACTGACCATTGAGAATGCGGTCAATTCAGCACCCAATATGTTCCAAGCATTAAGGGTTGGTTTTTTTACTAATGCTTTAAATCCTAAAACGATGTTGTTTGTTATTGCACTTTATACGCAAGTTGCCAACTTAAGTAACCCACTTTGGATAAACCTTTCTTATGGAATGTTTATCTCAATCGCCCATTGGATATGGTTTAGTTGTGTTGCACTTTTTTTCTCCACTCCGCTTTTACGAGCTAAAATACTTTCTCATCAGCAAGTCGCCGATAAGATTATTGGAGTGTTATTAATTCTTTTAGGTGTGGGATTGCTGTTTATTTCAGTAAAATAGAAAATTAATCGCATAAAAAGGAGATCAAATAATGATCTCCTTTTTTATTTTAAGTGAGGATTTAATTTGACTCAGGGAACGTTAATGTTGCCCCAGGTGCTTCACGACTAAGATGAATAAAATTTAGATGCTTTTCATATTGATCTAAAATATCTGTAATTACTTGCTCTTTGGTGTAATCCATTAAGTCATTTCCTTGGGAGCCTTCCCATAAATAAGTCTCTAAACGGTAATAATCTGATTTACCTCGACGAGCACGATAGGTAAATGCAGGCACTGAATATTTCTGTGGCCAAATTTGATAAACAAAGTTCTGCTCTTGGTCAAGATCGACCACAAGCTCTAAATGATGTAAGCGTTCATTATCTTCAATTGGGTAATAATTAAATTCGACTTTAGCTCCACGCAGTAAAAGCTCTTTAGCAACATCTTGCATTGCTGGCATACAGGTTAAATCTAACATGCGTTGTGTATAGGTCGTTCCCGGGAAATTCATAACCCGCCCTAAACGCTGTTTCCAATTCATCGTAGTATTACCATAAAGTGGTGCTGGCGCATTGGTATTTAGCGAACTAACACGTCTAAAATCTTCGACTTTTAATGATTTATAAAGCCCTGCCATAATAAAGAAAATAACAAAGCTAAAGGGTAATCCCATTATTATAGTTGTGTTTTGTAAGGCAGAAATACCATCCGCCATTAACATACCTAACGTTAATAAACCAATAGCAATAGACCAGAAAATGCGAAGCCAATTGGGTGCGTCGTTATTAACATGGCTTAATTGAGAGGTGAAATTGCCTAATACTAATGAGCCAGAGTCGGCAGAAGTAACATAAAATAGTAATCCCGTAATTGTGGCGACAGAAGCCGTTAAACCAAAACCTGGATAGAGTTCTAATAATGAATAAAATCCTTTTTCGGGCGCTTCCAATACTGTTTGTGCGAGTTCTTTATTGCCATGGATCACTTCATATAAAGCACTATTACCAAAAATAGATAACCATAGCAGCGTAAAAACAAAAGGAATAATTAAGGTGCCTATGACAAATTGTCGGATTGTTCGTCCTCTTGAAATACGTGCTAAAAAGAGTCCAACAAAAGGCGACCATGCAACCCACCAAGCCCAGAAAAAGAGCGTCCAGCTATTCATCCAATCTGTTGGTTTATCAAATGCAAAGCTATTTAAAGTCATACCTAAAAAGCGATTAGTATAATCACCGACATTTAATACCAGTGCATTTAATAAAAACTCAGTATCACCTGCAAATAAGATAAATAAAATAAGCCCCAATGCGAGAAGTACGTTGAGTTCAGATAAGATCCTGATCCCTTTATTAACACCTGATGTTGCCGAAATAACGGCCATAATTACAGATAATAGAATTAACCCACCTTGAACACCCAATCCTTGGGGCAAATCAAAAAGAACTTTTAAACCATAATTAAGTTGGACAACACCAATACCTAATGTTGTTGCAATACCAAAAATAGTTCCCAATACGGCAGCAATATCAACTGTATGACCAATTGGACCATAAATACGATTTCCAAAGATGGGATAAAGTGCAGAGCGTATGGTTAAGGGTAAATTATAACGATAGCTAAAATAGCCCAGAGCAATACCAATAAGTGCATACATAGACCAGCCCGTCAGGCCATAGTGGAATAAAGTCCACACCATCGACTGACGGGCTGCTTCTATTGTTTCACCTTCACCTGTTGGCGGTAACATATATTGAGTAATGGGCTCCGCCACGGAGAAAAACATCAAATCAATACCAATACCGGCTGCAAATAACATTGCAGACCAGCTTAAAACACTAAATTCGGGTTTTGATTGCTCAGGTCCTAATTTGATATTTCCAAAACGAGATGTAGCAACAAAAATAACAAAAACAATGTATAACGTTGCCGCTAATAGATAGTACCAACCAAAGGTTTTTGATACCCATCCCAGTGTTGCCACAATCCATTTATTTGCTGTTTCTGTCATCAAAATAGTGAAAAAAGAGAACGCCAAAATTAGCGTTGCTGAAGCGAAAAAAACAACAGAGTTTAGCTTGTCTTTCTGCGGTTTTTTTGTGCTGTTAAGAGTTGTCATCAGAAATTCCAAAAATTTATTTATCTAAAAGTTAAAAGTTGCATTCTTTGTTAACTAATTGAATTAGTTGCAAAGATTCAAATTTTCACAACGTCCTCCCATATCGATATGTAAATTAATTGTGATAAACAATAGTTAATATTGATTGAATGTTCAATTAAAAAAACGTTTAATAAAAGCGTCCAATGTATTTTTTAGGTCTTTAAATCATGCCGAAGATAGGAATGCAGTCGATACGTAAACAGCAATTAATCCAAGCGACATTAGCAGTTATTAATGAGGTTGGAATGCAAGAGGCGAGCATCGCATTGATAGCTCGAAAAGCGGGTGTATCTAACGGCATTATTAGTCACTACTTTCGTGATAAAAATGGATTATTGGAAGCCGCTATGCGTCATATCCAGTATCAATTGGGTTTTGCGGTGGCGATACGGCTAAGAATGTTAAGTGATGCAACACCTAAACAACGCATCCAAGCCATTGTTGAAGGTAACTTTGATACCTCTCAAACAAGTGAAGCGGCAATGAAAACATGGCTAGCTTTTTGGGCAAGTAGTATGCATCAGCCTAATTTAAATCGTTTACAAAAGGTTAATGATAGAAGGCTTTATTCCAATTTAAGTTACGAGTTTGGGCGCGTTCTTACTAAAGATCAAGCACGTATGGCAGCAAAAGGTTTAGCCGCATTAATTGATGGTTTATGGCTACGAAGTGCATTAAGTAATGCTCCATTTTCTCTTGAAGAGGCCAAAATCATTACTAATGAATATATCGATATGCAACTGACAAATCGGAGTCAAATAAAGACTTAATAAACTAATAATAAAGGAGAAACTATGCCAAACCCACCGTTACATAAACTCTATATTCATGGTGGATATGTTGATTGCGCACAACCTGAGTGTGAACAATTTGAAGCGATTAATCCAGCTAATGGTGAAGTGATCGCACATTTACAGTCTGCAAGTGAAGAAGATATCAATTGGGCTGTAGAGAGCGCAAAACAAGGGCAAAAAATTTGGCGTGCGATGACGGCGATGGAACGCTCTCGAATTTTGCGACGTGCTGTTGATATTTTGCGTGAACGCAATGATGAATTGGCTCATTTAGAAACCTTAGATACAGGCAAACCGCTATCTGAAACACGTTATGTCGATATTGTAACGGGTGCTGATGTTTTAGAGTATTACGCTGGCCTTATTCCAGCACTTGAAGGAGAGCAAATTCCGCTTAGAGAAACCGCTTTTGCTTACACTCGCCGTGAGCCATTGGGAGTTGTTGCTGGTATCGGCGCTTGGAATTACCCCATTCAAATAGCGTTGTGGAAATCTGCACCTGCACTTGCTGCAGGTAATGCCATGATCTTTAAACCAAGTGAGATGACTTCATTAACAGCATTAAAACTTGCTGAAATATACACAGAGGCAGGATTGCCAAAGGGTGTTTTTAACGTTGTTACAGGAAAAGCGAATGTGGGGCAATGGTTAACACAGCATCCTGATATCGCGAAGGTTTCTTTTACTGGTGGAATTGAAACGGGTAAAAAGGTGATGGCAAATGCTTCTGCTTCAAGTTTAAAAGAAGTAACCATGGAGCTTGGTGGAAAATCACCTTTAATTATTTTTGATGATGCAGATTTAGATACTGCTGCTGATATTGCGATGATGGCAAATTTTTATAGTTCAGGGCAGGTGTGTACCAATGGTACTCGTGTCTTTATTCCTGAAAGATTAAAACCTGCATTTGAAGCAAAAATTACAGAGCGCGTATCACGCATTAGGATCGGTTCTCCTCTTGAAATGGACACCAATTTTGGCCCACTGGTCAGTTTTCCCCATCTTGAAAAAGTCTTGAATTATATTGAGTTGGGCAAAGCGCAAGGGGCAAAATTACTTTGTGGTGGCTATCGCTTAGACGACGATAATTTTGCTCAAGGCGCTTATGTTGCACCTACCGTTTTCACTGATTGCACCGATGATATGAATATCACACAAGATGAAATATTTGGCCCTGTGATGAGTATTCTTAGTTATCAAACTGAAGATGAAGTGATTTTACGCGCAAATAATAGCGTTTATGGTTTGGCTGCAGGTCTTGTCACCAAAGATCTCACAACAGCTCACCGTGTAATTCACCAATTAGAAGCAGGAATTTGTTGGATTAATACATGGGGTGAATCTCCAGCAGAAATGCCAGTTGGCGGCTATAAACATTCTGGTGTAGGGCGTGAAAATGGGCTTGTGACATTACAAAATTACACTCAAATAAAATCCATTCAAATTGAACTTGGGGAGTTTTCATCCGTTTTTTAATCCATTCTTTTTTTGATGACTGAAACAGAGGAGATAACAATGGTCTATGACTACATTATTATCGGTGCTGGTTCAGCCGGTAACGTTCTTGCTACCCGCTTGACAGAAGATCCTGAAGTTACTGTGCTGCTCCTTGAAGCTGGAGGTCCGGACTACAGGTTCGATTTTCGAACACAAATGCCAGCGGCATTAGCTTATCCGTTACAAGGTAGGCGATATAATTGGGCTTATGAAACAGAGCCTGAACCCTATATGAATAACCGACGCATGGAATGTGGTCGAGGAAAAGGACTTGGTGGTTCATCGCTAATTAATGGCATGTGTTATATCCGTGGTAATGCGATGGACTTTGATGGCTGGGCTAAATTGCCGGGGCTTGAAGAGTGGGATTATTTAAGCTGCCTACCATATTTTCGTAAAGCAGAAACGCGCGATATTGGTGCTGATGATTATCATGGTGATAAAGGTCCCGTGAGTGTGACAACACCGAAAAAAGGCAATAATATTTTATTTCAAGCAATGATTGAGGCAGGTGTTCAAGCAGGATACCCAAGAACGATTGATCTTAACGGCTATCAACAAGAAGGCTTTGGCCCAATGGATAGAACTGTGACACCCAAAGGCCGCCGTGCAAGTACAGCAAGAGGCTATCTTGATCAAGCTAAAGCGCGAAAAAACTTAACGATTGAGACACATGCAACGACGGATATCATTGAGTTTGATGGTAAAAAAGCAATTGGTGTTCGCTATTTTTCAGGGGAAAACACCACGCCTCATCATGCCAAAGTCAATCGAGAAGTGTTGTTGTGTGCTGGTGCAATTGCTTCACCTCAAATTTTACAACGTTCTGGTATTGGTCCTGAAAAGGTATTAGACGAATTTAATATTCTACCGGTGCATGTATTACCAGGTGTTGGGGAAAACCTGCAAGATCATTTAGAAATGTATTTACAGTATGAATGTAAAAAGCCAGTTTCACTCTATCCTGCTTTAAAGTGGTATAACCAACCTAAGATTGGTGCGCAATGGCTATTCCAAGGAACAGGAATAGGTGCAAGTAATCAATTTGAAGCTGGTGGATTTATTCGTTCAAGCGAAAAATATGCGTGGCCAAACATTCAATTCCACTTTTTGCCAGTCGCTATTAACTATAACGGAAGCAATGCCGTAGAAATTCATGGCTTTCAAGCACACGTAGGCTCTATGCGTTCGCCGAGCCGAGGACGTGTAAAACTAACATCTACAGATCCTCATCAACATCCAAGTATCTTGTTTAATTACATGTCCACAGAACAAGATTGGGAAGAGTTTCGCTCAGCTATCCGTATTACACGAGAAATAATGGCACAACCAGCATTAGATGATTATCGTGGTGAAGAAATTAGTCCAGGTAAACATATTCAAAGTGATGAAGAGCTTGATGCTTTTGTTAGAGAACGTGCTGAAACAGCATTTCATCCTTGTGGCACGTGTAAAATGGGAACGGATGAAATGGCAGTTGTCGATGGAGAAGGTCGAGTACACGGCATAGAAAACTTAAGAGTTATTGATGCATCTATCATGCCGCTAATAATCACTGGGAATTTGAATGCGACTACAATTATGATTGCAGAAAAATTAGCTGATAAGGTGAGAGGAATTAAATCTTTACCTAAAAGTCATGCTAAATATTATGTTGCAGGTGATCGGCCTGTAAGAAAAACGAATCTAAGCATATAAATTATGATAGGCAAAAGAGGAGTGTAAATTCCTTTTTTGTCTTTTTATCATTATTTCCTCTTCGTTGATATTAAAATTATATAAAATAATTTAACAATTTCTTGTGTAAAATAAGGAAAAATACGGATATTTAAATTTTCATAAATATTTCTAAATGAAATTCCTTTATAAAACTCACGCAAAATAATTAGCTAAATTCAAGTAATACAACGATTTCTCTCCTATTTATGTGATGAATATCAATTCTTAAAAAATGAAGTGTTCCATTAATTATCGTAAACAGACAACGAAAACGTTTGCATAATATTTTTATGTAGATAGAATTCGTCAGATTTTTTTGGCCTGGTGAAATTAATAGGGGGTTAAAGTGTCTCAGGACAACAATTATAGTCAGGGCCCAGTGCCCATATCCGCAAGAAAGGGTGGATTGGCGTTAACCTTTGTGATGTTGGGATTAACGTTTTTTTCAGCCAGTATGTGGACTGGCGGCGCTCTTGGTACTGGTCTTTCCTTTAATGATTTCTTCCTCGCAGTTCTAATTGGTAATCTTCTTCTTGGTATCTACACCGCATTTCTTGGTTTTATTGGTTCAAAAACAGGTCTTACTACTCATCTCCTCGCGCGTTACTCTTTCGGTATTAAAGGTTCTTGGCTTCCCTCATTTTTACTCGGTGGTACTCAGGTTGGTTGGTTTGGTGTGGGTGTGGCAATGTTTGCCATCCCGGTAGGAAAAGCCACTGGTATTGATATTAATCTCCTCATCGCCGTTTCCGGCATTTTAATGACCATCACTGTATTCTTCGGCATTTCCGCTCTTACTGTTCTCTCTATCATTGCTGTTCCTGCTATCGCAATCCTTGGAAGTTACTCTGTTTATCTTGCTATACATGATATGGGCGGGCTTTCAACGCTAATGGATGTTAAACCGACTCAGCCATTAGATTTTAATTTAGCGCTGGCGATGGTTGTCGGATCGTTTATTAGTGCGGGAACACTTACGGCTGATTTCGTACGCTTCGGACGAAATCCTAAAGTAGCGGTGGTGGTTGCCATTATCGCCTTCTTCTTAGGCAATACACTGATGTTTGTCTTTGGTGCAGCGGGGGCCGCTTCACTGGGAATGGCAGATATTTCTGATGTGATGATTGCGCAAGGATTATTACTTCCAGCGATTGTCGTATTAGGCTTAAATATTTGGACAACTAATGATAATGCGTTATATGCCTCTGGATTAGGTTTTGCCAATATTACGGGCTTATCAAGTAAAAAGCTTTCAGTGATAAATGGCATTGTCGGTACACTGTGTGCATTATGGCTCTATAATAACTTTGTAGGTTGGTTAACCTTTTTATCTGCTGCAATTCCACCTATTGGTGGCGTTATTATTGCAGATTATCTGATGAATAAAGCGCGTTATAACACTTTCAATGTTGAAAAAATGCAATCAGTTAACTGGGTTGCGTTACTGGCAGTTGCAATTGGTATTATGGCAGGACACTGGTTACCGGGTATTGTACCTGTCAATGCAGTATTAGGTGGTGCAATTAGCTACGCCGTGTTAAATCCAATATTAAATCGTCGTACAGCTCGACAAGCGGAGATAAGTCATGCTGGGTAAGAATATCGAACAAATTAATCATGCTCGTCTAGTTGGAAAAGAAGGTTTGTGGCGCATTACGCTTAAAAACAACAAAATTGAAGCGATAGAGCCGCAACCTGAAAATAATTTTCATCCTGAAGCATTAGATGCGCAAGGTGGTTTAGTTCACGCTCCTTTTGTTGAACCTCATATTCATTTAGATACAACACAAACAGCAGGGCAACCGAATTGGAATCAATCGGGAACATTATTTGAAGGTATTGAGCGTTGGGCTGAAAGAAAAGCACTGTTAACTCATGATGATGTTAAACAACGCGCATGGCAAACGCTTCAATGGCAAATTGCTAATGGTATTCAACATGTTAGAACCCATGTGGATGTTTCAGATGCTTCGCTAACAGCATTAAAAGCAATGCTGGAAGTAAAAGAAGAAATTAAACCTTGGGTTGATTTACAAATTGTTGCTTTTCCACAAGAAGGTATTTTGTCTTACCCTAATGGTGAAGCATTATTAGAAGAAGCATTAAAATTAGGTGCTGATGTTGTAGGTGCTATTCCACACTTTGAATTTACGCGTGAATATGGTGTTGAATCACTGCATAAAACCTTTGCATTAGCACAAAAATATGATCGTTTAATTGATGTTCATTGTGATGAAATCGATGATGAACAATCTCGTTTTGTTGAAACGGTTGCCGCTTTAGCACATAAAGAAAATATGGGCTCACGAGTGACAGCTAGTCATACAACCGCAATGCATTCTTATAATGGTGCTTATACTTCACGTTTATTCCGACTATTAAGAATGTCTGGCATTAACTTTGTGGCGAATCCTTTAGTTAATATTCACTTGCAAGGTCGTTTTGATACCTATCCAAAACGTCGTGGTATTACTCGCGTCAAAGAGATGCTAGAAAGTAACATTAATGTCTGTTTTGGTCATGATGATGTCTTTGATCCTTGGTATCCATTAGGCACAGCAAATATGCTTCAAGTTTTACATATGGGATTGCATGTTTGCCAATTAATGGGCTATGGTCAAATAGATAACGGATTACAGTTAATTAGCCACAACAGCGCAAAAACACTCGCTTTAACGGATTATGGTGTTGAAGTAGGAAATAGTGCAAACTTTATTATTCTGCCAGCCGATAACGGATTTGATGCTTTACGTCGCCAAGTACCTGTGCGTTATTCTATCCGCCAAGGTAACGTTATTGCACAAACAGAGCCGGCAAAAACAGAAATTATGTTAGATAAGCCAACTCGAATTACTTACAAGTAATTTTTAATTTATCTTAATAATGGATCAGTAAATAATAACTGATCCATTATCACCAAATTTTTTATCGCCAAATATAATCCGAAAATGCAAGCATAATCACAGGAGTGGCGATCACATCCGCCACAAGTGTGAGTGGGGTAATGATAATATTATTCGCTAAATTACCCGGTTTAAATGAGCCTCTCTTTTCATAAGTATACAGTTCAACTTTATAATTTTCGTTTAATTTGTCTTTCAATGTTGCAGGCATTTCCATAACATCTTTCTGAAATACGTATCCTTTGATAGGTATTGTTTTTACCCATGAACTGTCATCAGAATTACGTGTTTCTTTAAATCCTAAATTTTTTAATACTTCTGTTTGCTTGTCAGTTAATGTGAATTTTTTACTGATGTAAACATAGTAATTTTCTTTAAATTCAATGACGTTATCATTTTTTTGGGTAAGTTCTAATCTAATGATACCTTCAGAATTATCAAATGCTTTCAATGGGATTGTTTTAATGATTTCATTTAATTGCATTAACTCATCAGCACCTTGAGTTAGTATATAAATATAGTTTTCACCTAAGAACCCATACCCAGATCCTGGCAATTGAATAGGTGCTAGGTTTTCATTATTTTGATTATATTTAATTCTGAGATTTTTATACTCAAAAGCACCTACTATATTATCATTTACACTGGCCTTTTTTTTGTATTCTGAATCCACGACAGGATTACTATACCAAATAGCACCTGTTACACATCCAGTTGTACTTAAAATTAATAAGCTTAAAAAGAAGAATGCTATTTTTTTCATTTTTTATTCTCGAGTTAAATTTATTCAATCATAACAGATTAAACTAGTTAGTTATTTAACACCATGGTTGGTGTGTTCATTATTCTCTTATTATATTAAACATTCAGTATAATATTTTGTTTTTCCGTTTTTAAATAATATAACTTAATTATTAAGGATAATTGCGTATAGAGACAAAGGACATCTTTTATTATTAAGTTTAGAATTTTATTTTTATCATGTATTATACACATTGTTAGACCCTCTCCGTATTACTGCGGCTGCTATCCCTTTAATCTGAGAGGTTTTTATGTCTACACAAAGAGATCGTGGTTGGCGCCAATGTGTTAACCGCAAAAATAAACATCAAGAAATGGGTTGTTCACGAGTGATGTTTAAACCAGAAAAAAAATGGTCTAATTTATATACTCGATCACTTAAAATGACCAGAGCTGCACAACTAGGAATTGAATATCCAAGAATTTCTCGTAGTCAGCGTCGATTAAATGCGTTATCTGATAGTGAGTAATGATGAATATCTTATTTATTTGCAGTAAGAATCAATGGCGAAGCCCAACCGCAGAACTGTTGTTTGCAGATAGAGAAGGCATTAATACACTTTCGGCGGGTACGCGCAAAGATGCGCAATGTGTGGTTGATAACGAATTACTAAAATGGGCTGATTTAGTGCTAGTCATGGAATCTAAACATTTAAATCGATTATCTGCACATTTTCCTGCGACCATGCGCTATAAAAAAGCACATGTATTGGGAATACCTGATAATTATCGCTTTAACGATCCGGCATTAATTGAACTCCTTGAACAGAAAGTTCAGCCTTATTTACCTATGGAAGCAAAGCTTTTAGCTAAATAATGCTTTTGATCTTGATAAAAAAACGCTCAGCTTAAAATAAGACTGGGCGTTTTTTATATTTAAATATTTTATGCAGGTATAAAAAGAGCAGGTTAGCTTTTTACTATTGGTTATTTTTTCTGATAAGTGCTGCAAGTTGTGCAAGCTCTTCATCACTTGCTCGTTCAAAATCGTGAGATGAAAGATAACCCGGATATTTATCAAAGAAAATCTTCTGCTTATTTTCAATCGGTGCCCATTTGGTCATATCACCAGTACCATGCATTGGGCTAAGTTTACTATGAACATGATCAACCCCAAATCCTTCAAAAAACATTCCTGAACGCGAAACATCAGGAAATGTTTTATCTAAGATTTTTGCCACTTTTTTTGTCGCAATAACTAATAAAGCTAAGGCTTCATCACTGAGATCAAAGGCATAACTTGGATAGTGTTTTTTGGGAATAACAACCGTAAAGCCTTTGGTATTCGGAAATATAGAAAGAAAAGCAAGGTGGTGTTCGTCTTCCCAAATTTTATGGCAAGGGGCTTTTCCAGCAACGATTTGACAGAAAATACAGTTATCCATATTAACCTCCAAAGGGGGCAGGGATCTCCTCCTGAGTTGCAAAAAGCGAGGGTGGAGGAGGATGTCAAAGTACTTATTATACTTCAAGTTGCAGCGTTGTTAGCTGCATCTTGAAGTATTCAGAGTATAAGGTGGTTAAAGTAGGTTTCTTTCAGCTAAATCAAGTGCGAAGTAAGATAGAATTAAATCTGCACCAGCACGTTTAATTGAACCTAAAGTCTCCATTACTACACGATCTTCATCGATTGCACCGGCTAATGCTGCAAATTTAATTTGAGCATATTCACCACTGATTTGATAAGCCGCTAAAGGTAATAAAGTACGTTCACGTACATCGCGAATAATATCTAAATAAGCACCAGCCGGTTTAATCATCAGCATATCAGCGCCTTCTTGCTCATCAATTAATGATTCGCGGATCGCTTCACGGCGGTTCATTGGATTCATTTGATAAGTTTTACGATCACCAATTAAGCGAGAGCCTGCTGCATCACGGAAAGGACCATATAAGGCAGAAGCAAATTTAGTCGAATAAGAAACAATACCGGTATCGCTAAATCCTGCTTTATCAAGTGCAGCACGAATAGCGGCGACTTGACCGTCCATTGCCGCAGATGGTGCGATAAAATCCGCGCCAGCTTGTGCCGCAGCAACAGCTTGAAGACCTAAATTATAGATAGTTTCATCATTATCAACATGTTCGCCATGTAAAACACCACAGTGACCATGTGATGTGTATTCACAAAAACAGGTATCAGACATGACTATCATTTCTGGTACTGCATCTTTACAAATACGAGACATGCGAGAAACTAAGCCATCACTTTTCCAAGCATCACTCCCTGTTTCATCAAGGTGATGCGATACCCCAAAAGTCATGACAGTTTTAATGCCTGCTTTTGCAATACGTTCAATTTCATAAGCAAGACGTTTTTCAGGAATACGAACGACACCCGGCATACTTTTAATAGGTTGGTAATCATCAAGCCCTTCTTCTACAAATATAGGTAGAGCGAGATCATTTTTAGTTAACGTTGTTTCTTGAAAGAGCGCGCGCAGGTTTTCGGACTGGCGTAGTCTTCTTAAACGCTGGATGGATTGTTCGTTGCTCACAATATCTCCTTTTTATGGCCAGTACTAACAAGTATTTACCGAGGTATTATAAACCTTAATACCAATAGATAGATACTCTATAATTGATACTCGTCATACTTCAAGGTGTAGCGTTGTTGACCACACTTTGAATTATTTAGAGTATAGAGAGTTAGTTATAGAGAAAAAAGCTAAAGGAAAGAAGAACAAATGATGGAGAGGGGAAATAAAAAAGAGCAGGATAATTTCTACTCTTTAAATTGATTGTTACTCATTTTTTAATGAGAAGATTATTTTTTTTGCTCTTCTAATGCAGCAACCATTTGAATTTTGCAAGCTGCAACAATTTGAGTTAAACCGTCTTGGAATTCTGCGCGTGAGCCAATTTCAGATTTAGCTTCACGTAAAGAATTAACAACTTCAATAGCGCCTTCTTGGAATTGTGCTTCAGTTGCTTCTAATTTTGCAAAATCAAATTTCTTTGCATTTAGAGAGGCCATTGCATCTTTAGCAATTTTCTCTGCTGGCTCTTTTGTGTCATAAGCTTTAATTGAGATATCTTTAAAAGTATCACAGTAATCATCAGCCATTTTTGTTGGGTTAGCAAAAGCAACAGCAGGTAATAATAGCAGAGATAAGAGAAGTGGTTTCATTTTAGCCTCATGTTTATTTTTTAGTACGTACTTATTGAGTGTAACATATAAACAGGAGTGACGATAAATCAGAATAAGTGTAAAAATATAAATAGTTAATATTTTTAATTCAATGGGTTTTAACCAGTATTGTTATAATTGTGTTTAGGGACAATAAGCTAGCATTTTTTGACTGAATAAAAGTTCACAAATAACAACAACTGAAACAACTCAAAATATAATAATATTAGGATTTATCTTTATTTACATCCCGTAAGATAGTTTTTTATTTGTGTTAAAAATAACAAAAAATGCGTTTTAAATATAAAAGTGAGAATAAAAAAGAGTCAAGTAACTATCTGTTAACATTAAGGTAATTTTAATATACCGTGTTGAATAGGTTGATTTCTAATCGTGTTAGTTATGACAAGAAGATTTTTAATTCTGCTATTTAATTCAAATAACATTAAAAACATTAAACAAAAAGAAGGTTTGATAGCAATTCTTAGATAAAATTATCAAAAAGAAAGTAAACTCATTATCATTTAGGTGATATGAAAATAATTCAAATAGGAAAATCTAGGATGGGTAAAAGAGAAAAAAATCCCCTCTACAAGGATAGAGGGGTAGCTAAATGAATAAAGAATGGTTTATTTCGAGATTGAGTATATAGGAAGTTTGAAACTAAATTTTGTTTATTTGTGCAGCACAAAAAGTTTAGAAAATAGAATAAAAATATGTGCAAGTACTTAACTCGAAAATAAACATATTATTGGCGATAGGCTGTCTTAATTTGGCTAATTGTATTACGGAATGTCTCTGCTTGTTTTTCGTCATCAACTTCTGCAATTGCACGTTCAATATTTAAAATAACACGCCCAGCATCTGCTTGACCTAATGCTTTTAACATATAGGTGACTAGTGTTTTTAAACAAGCCACTTCTTCTGCTAATGTTTCCACATCTGCTTGTGTTTTAAACTTCTCGTTCATTATCTACGTTCCTTTGTCTTTAATTTATAAATCATATCAAGCTAGGCCATTAGAATAGCAAAGTCTCAGCAAGGTATGAATAGTGATAATGAAAGCATTTTATCATATTGAAATTGTGAGCATGATAAAGAGACAAAATAACCAGTGATCCCATTTATTTGTTGAAATCACGCTATACTTTGAACGTTATGTTTTGAACGTTATGTTTTGAACGTTAATACAAACAGAATGTGATACGGCAATCATTGCCCGCAATAAGAGAAAATGCAGAAAAAGGAGGGAAGGAAACTAATATGAATGAAGAACAACTATTACACGCGATCACTCATTATCCCGCACTTTATCAGCGTAAATCAGGAAATACACATAAAGGAACATTTGGCACATTAGGCATTGTAGGTAGCGCAGAAGGAATGAGCGGCGCGATTGTATTAGCCGGTAAAAGTGCATTGAAAGCAGGATGTGGAAAGGTATTTCTTGGTTTTGCTCAACCACAACTTCCCATTCCTTTTATTGATAGTGCGCCAGAGCTTATGCTCAAAGCAGCACTGACATTGATAAATCAACAAGATATTTCTGCTTGGGCGATTGGATGTGGATTAGGATTATCTGCAAACTCTAAAGAGATCTTATCAGCAGCTTTAGCGCAACGTAATGAAAATATACCCTATGTTTTTGATGCGGATGCATTAGTGTTAATGGCTAAGCTACAATCAAAACTCTCACTTAATCAGCAATGTGTATTAACACCACACCCTAAAGAAGCGTCTATTTTGCTTAATTGCACGCTAAATGATATTCAAAATAATAGAGAAGAAGCGGCGAAAGAGATTGCGAAGCTTTACCATTGTTGGGCAATAATCAAAGGTCAAAATACCGTGATTACTTCTCCAAATGGGGAAATAACAATTAATACAACCGGCAATAGTGGATTATCAACCGCAGGGAGTGGTGATGTGCTAACTGGTGTTATGGGCAGTTTTTTAGCGCAAGGAATGGCAATGTCTGATGCGGTGAAAAGTGCGGTTTGGATACATGGAATGGCGGCGGATATCTTAGTCGAAAAAGGTATTGGGCCAATAGGATTAACTGCATCAGAATTGATTGATACGATCCGAAATATTCGCAATCAAATATGGGCATTGACACAGCAACATAATGCAAACTATTTTGAATGATCACTTTTATTTTTTAGCTTAACGTATTAATAATTAAAGTATTAATAATTAAAGTAGGTTTATATTAAGATTAGGTTGTTTTTAGTTAATTCACTCACAGTAATCTTTGGGTTATTGCGATAGGATTAAGGCAAATGGAGAGTTGAGAGGAGTTATTATGTATAAAACGATTTTAGTGCCTATTGATATTGTAGAAGAAGAGTTAACCAGTAAAGCGGTACGACATGCGGTATATTTAGCAAAAGAAACGGGAGCTAATTTACATTTAATTCATGTTCTTCCTATCTCTTCAGCAATCATTAATGCATATTCATTGGGTTATCCAGAAATTAAAGATAAAGCGACAGTGAAAGCAGAGAATGATATGCAAATGTTGGTAGATTCGGTGGATTTGCCTGCTGAAAAGGTCGCTTATACGGTTACTTTTGGCTCACCTCGTGATGAAATTTTAGTCACAGCAAAAGATATTCATGCAGACTTAATTGTCATTGGTTCACGTAGACCTAATATCAGCACTCATTTATTAGGTTCAACGGCTGCGGGTGTTGTTCGCTATGCTGAAATTTCAGTGTTAGTTGTTCGTTAATATATTACTAATATGCTATGAGCATCCCTCATAGCATATTTTTTATTTTTTTGCGTAGCTTATCTTATTTATTCAATAAGCCGTTTATCGAATAAACAGTCTAGAAAGTGGATAAGAATGGAAAAATTTACCAAAGAACTTTTAAGGCTCGATCATTTTATTCTACGCATCTTACGCTATTATGTAATAGGCTCTATTTTCTTTTTCTTAGGATTATTACCCGGCGTATTAGGGTTTTATTTAATTGAAGGACATAGCTTTATGGAATCTTCATTAAATGCAATCTCTATGTTAAGTGGTCAACCGGTAGAGCCAGCACCTGCAACCCCAACAGGGCGCTTTTTTATTGCAATTTATGGTTTATTTCTTCAGTGTGTTTTTATTTTATCAATTGGGCTTGTAGTCACACCTTTTATTCATCGACAATTGCATAAATGGCATCTTGAGGAAGATTAAATAAGCAAGCTGTGGGTTTAACGCTACAATAATAAACAGACAATAATCTGATAATGAGGAGTTGCTATGTACAAGACAATTCTAGTACCTGTTGATATTTCAGAAGATGAGTTAACGACTAAAGCCTTACAACACGCTGTTTATATTGCTAAATTAGAAGGTGCAAAACTGCATCTTTTCCATGCCATTCCTGATATTTCACGTTTCTCTATTAGTTATAGCTATCATTATGACATGCTCAGTTCTTTTGCAAACAAAGCACTTGAGCGTGTACAAGAACAACTGCAAGAATTAGCTGATGGCATTGATTTGCCAAATGAACAAGTTGAATTTTCAGCCGTATTTGGTTCTGCAAGAGATAAAGTTTTAGAACTCGCTGAAAAAATTAATGCTGATTTGATTGTAATAGGTTCTCGTCGTCCAAGTATTTCAACACACCTCTTGGGTTCAAATGCATCAGGTATTGTTGCTTATGCTAAGCAATCTGTTTTAGTTGTTCGCTAAAATTTTTATAAAAGTTAGAAAATAGTATGCAACCCCTAGATCTCGATTTAGGGGTTTTTTATTTTTAAATTTAAATTGCCATTTTAAATTGATATGTGAGTGCGATTGCTTATTAATGCGGTTTTATTTTAAATACTCGGATCTTTATTGATTGAGAATGATAGTCATTCTAAAGTAGGGCGATTGTTATTAATTAGAGATGAGTATTATGTTGAATAATAAAAATTTTACCGTTATGGATGTTGAGCAATTTCCTGTTGTTACGATGAAAATATTTCCAGAAACACTGGAAGATGCCAATAACTGGACTGCTGAAATGGATATTGTGCTAAACGAAAAAAGAAAATTTGTTCTGGTTTACCCTTCCATCAATAAAAAGGACAAAGAGCATAAAAAAGAAGATATGGAGGGGATGAAAGCGGTTAGACGCTGGCTTAAAGAGGGAAAAGCGCTTCTTAGTGAATATTGTGCTGGTATGGTAATGACAGCCGATCCACAAAAAAATGATAAAGAACAACTGGTACAACTCTCTTCTGTTATTTCTGCGGTTTATGGTGTTCCTGTATATGTTGCAGAAACTCTGGGTGAGTCGTATATTCAAGCTAATGAATTGGTGAAGTAATTAAATCTTATTAATTTCTTTAATTAAGAAGATTTATAAAGCACTTGTATGAGTGCTTTTTTATTAAAACAGTGATAGCTATTTGATGATGCGAGCTAAAAAAAGGATCGGATATTTAATCATTGTACTGTACTTTCTATAACAATATTTATGACCATCCATCTATAACATTGATCTGCCTACAGCCTTAAATATTTTATTTGTTCATAATAGTATTGAAAGATAATAGAGCGAGAAACGAGCTATGCTGATAAACTTTATATTAGCAATGGCTCGTTTTTGATTAAAACTAAGGCATAGTATGGATAATGAGATAATGGCGGATTGCACTGCCATTTCACAAGATAAACAGCGTGAAATTACCAAGTTATGTATTCAAACTGCGTTGTTGCTATTGCAACATGGCGCAGAAAGTATGCTGGTTGAGCAGCTTTCAACCCGTCTAGGTTTAGCTTTAGGTGTACATCAAGTCGAAAGTGCAATTTCTGCTAATGCAGTAGTATTAACCACGATTGTTAATGGGCATTGCCAAACATCAACACGTAAGATTGTCGATCGCGGTATTAATATGCATGTTGTCACTGAAGTTCAGCATATTGTTATTTTGGTCGAACATCACCTTGCAGATATTCACGAAGCAAGAAAACGCTTTGAGCATATAAAACCGTTACGTTATCCACGTTGGGCAATTATTTTTATGGTTGCCTTATCTTGCGGCTGTTTCTCTAAATTAAATGGTGGCAATTGGGATGGCTTTTTAGTTTCAGCCATTGGTGGTGGTCTTGGTATGTTTGTTCGCCAAGCATTAACACATCGCCAAATGAACCCATTAATTAATTTCTGTATTACTGCATTTGTGGCAACTTCAGTCTCAGGTCTATTATTAAAGCTCTCTTATTTTCAAGCTACGGCGACTATTTCAATGGCTGCCAGCGTCTTATTATTGGTTCCTGGATTTCCTTTAATTAATGCGGTTGCTGATATGTTTAAAGGGCACGTTAATACAGGCTTAGCGCGTTGGGCAATGGCAACAATGTTAACTTTAGCCACCTGTTTAGGGGTTATTTTAGCAATGGCAGTATGGGGGTTAAGAGATTGGGCATAATAACGATATTTCTCACCCTAATTGAAGATATGATCTTAGCCGCTATTCCTGCGGTGGGTTTTGCGATGGTATTTAATGTACCATCAAGGGCATTAAAATATTGCGCACTATTAGGCGCAATAGGGCACGGCTCTCGTACCGTTTTAGTGATGAGCGGAATGAATATTGAATGGGCAAGTTTTTGTGCCGCCATTTTAGTAGGTTGCATTGGTATTCAATGGTCACGCTGGTGGCTAGCTCATCCTAAAGTCTTTACTGTTGCTGCGGTTATTCCGATGTTCCCCGGAATAAATGCATATATAGCGATGATCTCTGTGGTGAAGTTAACGCAAATTGGCTATAGCGCGGAAATTTTTGAAGCTTTAGTTACTAATTTCCTTAAAGCTTCATTTATTGTCGGTGCGCTCTCTATCGGGCTATCCTTGCCGGGATTATGGTTATATCGCAAGCGTCCGAGTGTATAATGACTCACATCGCGTGTTGTAATGAATTTAATGTAATATCCAGTTCATTTTTGTCAGAAATAATAATTTGAATTCGTAATTTATTCTCAGATTCTAAACTAGCATGCGCTTTAACATCTTCGTTATTCGCATGCTTTTTTGTTATCTCGACTAATTCGTCCATCAAATTCAGCATATTCTCATTCATTTTTAAATTTCTCCAAATCATTGATGGACTAAACCATAGCAAATCCCTTTTGTGTTAATGTCGAGAATAACGGCTTTTTCTATCACCATTCACGCTTATTGTTTTATTTTTTATACAAAAAATAGCAAGAAAGATTGCCCAAAATAAATAAAAAAAAGGTAAGATTAGGCTAAATAAAAATAAGATTATCAGTTGGTTATTAAAGATAATTCTTATTGGGTTTAATAAAATAAAGAGTAAGGCAGATACCACTTTGAGAAAAATATTACACTATACCGCGGTTGTGTTGGGTTTGTTTTTTATTACGCTAAATGTTCAAGCGCAGGCCCCTGAGAATTTTACAAAAGCGAAAGAGATAGCAAAAGAACGTATTTATTATGATCAAAATCAAAAGTCACAAGGCACTATTTATTGTGGTTGTGATTGGGAATGGGTAGGTAAATCTGGTGGGCGTGTTAATTTAGCCAGTTGTGGTTATAAAGTTAGAACCCAACAAACAAGAGCAGAACGTATTGAGTGGGAGCATATCGTTCCTGCATGGGTTTTTGGTCATCAACGTCAATGTTGGCAAAATGGGGGCAGAACGAATTGTGTGAAAAACGATCCTGTATTTGGAAAAATTGAAGCCGATCTACACAATTTAGCGCCATCTATTGGTGAAGTTAACGGGGATCGTAGTAATTTTAGTTTTGGGCAATTACCAGCACAAGCACCTTATCAATATGGTCAATGCCATAGCCGTGTTGACTTCGCGTCACGTACTTTTGAACCTCGTAATGAAGTTAAGGGACAAGTAGCAAGGGTTTATTTCTATTTACATGATCGCTATAACCTCTCTATGTCACGTCAACAACAACAGTTATTAATGGCTTGGGATAATGCTTATCCACCAACAGCGTGGGAAAAAGAGCGTGATAACCGTATTGCTCGCATTGTTGGATATCATAATCCGTTTGTGACGGGTGAAGTGAAGTGGCAATTAGGACATAAAAATAGTGGTGCCGGATTATCTGCAACAAATAATGCGCCAGTCACTAAAGCTAAAACTGAAACGCCTAAACAAGTAAATACATCACAATCTGAAGATATTAAAGGTAATGTTAATAGCAAGATCTACCATTTTGCACATTGTTCTGGTTATAAAACAATGTCAGATAAAAATGCGGTTTTGTTTAAAACAGAGAGTGAGGCAATTAAGGCAGGTTACCGTTTAGCTAATAATTGTAAACAGCCTTAATCGTAATTATTTAGGTCACATCCAGCGACGAACGTGGCGACAATATTGTTGCCACGCTTGCGGAAATAATTCACTTAAGATTTTCTCTTCACGTACTATCGTATAGCGATCAGTAATAAAGTAAAACGCGATTGCTGCCCCTAAAAATCCCCAATTACCAAAAATAAAAAATAACCCGATACTGATATCTAAAAAACCAAGATACATAGGATTACGGCTTATTTTATAAGGACCACTTGTCACTAATTGTCGAGGTGTGTGATTAGGATTAGGAGACGTTTTTTGTTTAATAAAAAAGGAGAGGCAATAAAAAAGCCAGATCCCAGAAGTCGTAATAGTGAGTAAACCGAGATAAAAAAAGAATCCCATTTTGAGAGAGCCAGAATGAAGTTCAAAACCAATAAATGGAATGAGGTTAAGTAGTAACCAATAAATAAAAGGTAATCGTAAGAAATTCATTTACTCCCCCTGAAATAACACTTATTGTTATTTTTATGTTAAGTCCATCTCGTTATAAATCATCTTAGTATTGAAAATATTTTTATTTTGTCATTATACTGTCATAAAGCTTCGCTAATTTTCACTCTAACTCCATGATGGGGAATATGAATGATAGAAGCAATGGAAATATCTCGTTACTCACAGAAAACCGGCAACAACCGTTCATTGATGTTTAATGTTCAGGATTGTGACCGGTTTTTTTGTTTTCTGCGACTAAATAGAGTCTGAAGGGGACTCACTGGTAAGTGAATGGAATAAAAACAGAGATGTCGATGACTTTTTGAAGACTAACAAGGGTAAATACCACTATGAGTAGACAAAAAGCAGCAACACGTTTACGCCGAGAAAATAAACGCACCTCACGCAAAGAACAACGCAATGGGGCACATCGAGATAATGTTATGGTTTTACCAGGATTTGGGGATATTGATACCATTGGTATGGCGAGAGAAAAGCGTGATGAACGTGTGTTATCTCCTCGCAACGAAGCACAGCGCCAATATATGAATGCAATTAAGCATCAGAATCTTATTTTTGCCACAGGAGAAGCTGGTTGTGGTAAAACCTTTCTTAGTGCCGCAATGGCTGCCGATGCTTTAATTAATAAAGAAATAGAACGTATTATTGTTACTCGACCAGTGTTGCAGGCAGATGAAGATCTCGGTTTCTTACCTGGCGATATTGCCGAAAAATTCGCACCATATTTTCGCCCTGTCTATGATGTCTTAGTGAAACGCTTAGGTGCTTCATTTTTACAATATTGTTTACGACCGGAAATCGGTAAAGTTGAAATTGCACCTTTCGCTTATATGCGAGGGCGTACTTTTGAAAATGCATTTGTTATTTTAGATGAAGCGCAGAATGTTACGGTAAATCAAATGAAATTATTTCTAACCAGAATGGGCGAAAATGTCACCGTTGTGGTTAATGGTGATATTACCCAGTGCGATTTACCCGCTAGTGTACCGTCTGGATTAGCGGATGCACTTATTCGATTTGAAGCTAATAATCGAGTAGGCGTGATTAAGTTTATGCAAGAAGATTGTGTACGCTCTACATTATGTCAGCATGTGTTAGCTGCTTATAATGATTAAATAGAGTATGGGAATTATTGTATAAAATTAAAAAGGTCACATATTAATGTGGCCTTTATCTTTATTTGTTTTTAATTTTTATAATTAAGCTGTTTTTTTAATTCTATTTTATATGATTTATCTTTTTATTAATTATGGGGAATTTGATTTGAATGAAAAATTTCAAAGTAAATTAATTAACTTGAGAGTATTCTTTTTTTGATTGGTCATTAATAGGTTAATTGTTATTGTTCTTTTGTTTATAATATTTTAATTAAATAGTGATATTAAAATATAAACACATTCATATATTAATTAATGAACGCCATTTAATTGAATTTGACTTAAATCACGAATTTTAAAAAATAGATAAATTTATTTGTTGGTTTTTAAAGTTATGACTAATATCAAATTGACTAGGGTTTTTTGTTACCTCTAGTTAATGATGGCAATAATAGAATCTTATTTTTGCTAATTAAATATTTATCTATTTTGGAGTTATATATGTTTAAAAATAAACTCCCACTGTCATTATTATCAGTGGCTATATTGTCGTCGTCGGCATTTGCCGCAACCAACAGCGCAGGGGGGATCATTTCTTTCTCTGGTGCTATTAGTGATACCACCTGTACAATTAATGGGGGAAATAGTGCGGACTTTTCTATTCTATTAGATCCTATTACCGTAACGGATGCTGGAACAACGGCAAATACTGTTATTGCCAAAAATCAAAAAGAGTTTGCTTTGACATTCTCTGATTGTGCTCCTGCATCTACTCCAAGTGGAAGTAATTTAAAGATACATTTCTCATCTGCAAATACTATTTCAACAAGTGGATTATATTTGGTTAATGATACTTCGAATGAAAATGATCCATTAGTTGCAAAAAACGTCGGCTTTAGTTTATCAACACCTGCTGCACCAACCGTTGCTATACCACTAAATGCCACCTTTGATACAGGTATTAAAGGCGATAAAACAGCGCCAGATTCAGATACTCTACGCTTAATTGCCAGTTACTATAAAACAAATGCAACAGCGGCTAAAACAGGGCCAGTACACTCTAACGTTATTTATACAGTATCTTATTTATAATATAAAAAGCCAGACTCAATGGGTCTGGCTTTTTTGGGGTGGTTATAATGAAAAAATTAATATTCCTTTTAATTATCTTGATATTACCCTCGACTGTATTAGCCAATATCATTATCAATGGTACTCGCGTTATTTATTATGAAAGCGTTGATAGTGTTAATATCCAATTGACGAATAATGGTGATTTAGCTTCTTTGGTACAAAGTTGGATAGATGATGGAGATGTGAATTCGACACCAGAAAATGCAAATTCACCTTTTTATTTATATCCACCAATTGTCAAAATAGCAGGAAGACAAGGGCAAACTCTAAGAATAAAAAATTCCGATGAAAAACAGATAAGTAATGTTGAAAAAGTCTATTATTTAAATGTATTAGATATTCCTGAAAATGCACAAGCACTAAAAGGAAAAAGCTATTTACAATTGGCGATGAAAACAAGAATTAAAGTTTTCTATCGTCCTACCGCATTAACAGATGATCCTGAATTAGTGAATGAAAAAATAACTTATCAATTAAATGGTAATAAGGTTTTAGTTAAAAATAACTCACAATATCATTTCACTATAGCTTCTATTTCTACTGAAGAAATGCCACGTATTACTCTTGCTGATTCTGAAATGATCCCACCGTTATCTTCTCGTGAGTTACCATTAATTAATAAATTAAAAAATAATTCTGTTGTTGTTGTTTATGTTGATGATTTTGGTGTTTATAAATCACAAAATATTAAACTCTAATCGAGATAACATCGTGAATAATCCAAGATATCTCTCAATCCTCATTTTTTTAGGAATACAAAATTATACTCAAAATCTGTATGCAGAGGAATTTGATACATCTTTACTTGTTGGAAATTCAAAGAATGGAGATATTTCACGATTTTATATTGACGACAAAATTCCTGAAGGAAAACAACTTGTCGATGTTTATGTCAATCAAGTATGGAAAGGACAATTTGAAATAAATGTAATAGGTGAACACGCAGAGATTAGTTTTGAAACCGTGGATGTAAATAAACTTGGTTTAAATTTATCTCTATCTGCGAAACAAAAAATTGCACAGCAAAAAACAATACTATCAAATGAATTGGCAAAAGGTGTGACGTCGGCATTAGATATTAATAAATTAAGGCTTGATATTAATGCTCCTCAGATTTCAGTGAAACAATCAGAGGTAGGGTATGTTGATCCAAGTTATTGGCAACAAGGTATTTCAGCTCTGATTTTATCTTATAATTTAAACTACTATAACTATAAAGAAAAAAAAGGAAGTAAAAGCAATAACGAGAGTTTTTTTGCCAATATTAATTCAGGTGTGAATTTAGGCGCATGGCAGTTTAGAGATGAATCTAACTACTCTTATTATTCTCACGGCAAAAGCCAATGGAAAAACAATACGCGCTATGTTTATAAGGCATTTAGCCAAATAACTTCAGGATTAACAATTGGCGATTTTTATACGCCAATGGCGCTTTTTACCAGTATTCCATTTAGAGGGGCGTCACTGGCAACAGAAATGGGTATGCTCCCTAATTCGAGTCAAGGATTCGCGCCCATTATTCGTGGTGTTGCACAGACGAATGCGCTAGTGAGTGTTTATCAAAATGAAAATCTAGTTTTTCAAGAAAATGTGCCTCCGGGTGAATTTTCCTTTCGAGATATTCAACCTACTGCGGGAGGTGGTGATCTCTTAGTGGTTATTCAAGAAGCAGATGGGAGAAGGGGATCTTTCACTGTCCCGTTTTCAGCTGTTCCTGATATGTTAAAAGAAGATGTTTATCGTTATAACGTAACGTTAGGTGAATCACGAGTTAGTAATACAAATTATCGGCCTAAATTTGCACAAGGTGAGTTTCATTATGGTCTTAATAATTTAGTTACTGTTTATGCGGGCGGTATTGTCAGTGAAGATTATTACTCCGCATTGATAGGTAGTGGTTGGAATTTTAAATTTGGGGCAATTTCAGCAGATATAACACATGCAACGGCAGATTTACAGACAGGTAAAAAAACAGGGCAAAGTTTTCGGCTTGCTTATAGTAAATATATGGATGCGACATTAACCAATTTAACATTGGCTGCTTATCGTTATTCTACTCGTGATTATTATAGTTTTGTAGATTCAATTTACGCTCATGACAACTATAAAGCTTGGAAAGACTATCAAAATGATATTGCTCAACAGCAAAATAATAATAATGCAGTATCTGATCTTGATTTATCAACGTTTGATGCACTACGAGGTTCTAGAGCAAAAAATACGTTTACCATAAATCTTAATCAATATTTGGGTGGTCAGCGTGGTGTTGTTTTTCTTTCAGGGACACATCGAAACTATTGGAATACAGATGAGAGTAATCGCGAGTATCAGTTAGGCTATTCAAATAATTATAAAGATATTGCGTATAATCTTTCTGTTTCAAAGTTAAGAAATTACGATAATAAAGAAGAGACTCGTTATTATTTTAATATTAGTGTGCCGATTTCATTTTTTGATAAAAGAGCTAATATTAATACTTCAATTTATGCGGCTGATTCACGTTACCAGCAATCTACAATTAGTATGAGTGGAACAGCAGGTAAAGATGACCTAGTTAATTATACTTTAACAGGTTCAAATCAAACGGGTGGAAATAATTTAGTCGGCGCAAATGTGAGTTATCGTCATCCATATAGCACATTATCTGCATCTTATACGGAAGCAAATAATTATCGCCAGGGAGGATTAGGCGCTAGAGGAACAGTTGTTGCCGTACCTAATCATATTGTTTTTTCAGGTAATACAGGGAATACCTATACTCTTATCGAAGCACCTATGGCCAATAATATGATGGTTAATGGAAATAAAGCCACATTAACCAATAATCAAGGGATAGTATTAGTGCCTAATAGTATCCCATATCGTACAAATAATTATACTTTAACAAATACAGAAATGCCTTCAAATGCTGAGCTTGTTGGAAATACAACCCAGGTTACTCCGTATTTAGGCGCAGTTAATTACCTCACATTAACAACGGATAAACGTAAGACATTTATTATTAAAGCATCTTTAGAAAATAATGAAAGTTTACCTTTCGGTACAGAAGTTTTAAATAATAAAAAAGAAAGTATTGGTTATGTCGGACAATCAAGTGTGCTTTATTTAAAAAGTGATGAGTTACCTTCTTCAATCTTTATAAAATTAAATAAAGCTGAAAAAATGGAATGTGTTGTGGAGCATTTAATAAATACGATGGATAAAAATAGTAATATTTGTCGATAAAGGAAAGCGCTATGAAATCACCAGCTTTTATATTTATAATTTTATTAGGTGCGATAAGCCAACAGGCAATTGCTAACTGTAAACCTGAGGACACTATTACGGCACCCAATATTAACTTTGATTTATCTGCAGATTTAAATGCAGCTTCAACAACTGTAACAAAAACGAGTAGAACAATATTTCCGGGTACCTTTAAATGTAATGCAAGAGGGGTATTATTTCCTAATACTGTGGGTATTGCCTCACCTTTTAATGATGGTCGAACGGGAACAATTGGTTTTAATGGTGGGAAGCAGTTTGTCTCTATTACATTAACAGCATTAGAAAAAGATAATGTAACGAATATTTCAGCGGGAACACACCCTGCATCAGATTTAGATACTAATTTCACCTTAAAATTTACGTTATTGAGTAGTAAACCCTCGACCAATTATAAAGAGGTGAGTGGAAGTACAGCGGTTGTTAACCCTGTTATTTTAGCGTCAGATGCATCGAGTGTTGGGTTAGTTCAGTGGTTACTTAATATTGTTATTAAACTTGTGCAATTCTTATTAACGTGGCAATGGCCAGTTGATCAAAATGATATTTTCTTACAACCAATGCTAATTACTTATAATCCTGTAATGACAACCTGTAATTTTTCTAATGCGGGTTTAGTTGTTTCATTGCCATTAATCAGTGTAAAAGATGCAAAAACGGCAGATAAAGCAGGATACACACCTTTTACATTAAATTTTACGTGCCAAGACTTTTTAAGTGGCTCAAAAACGTCTAGAAATATTAAGATGTTTTTATCAAGCCAAAATTTATTGGCGACAGATAAAACTATATTAACTAATACAACAGCGCAAGGTGCAGGAGGGATCGGGTTCCGTGTAGTAAAAAGCGATAATATCAATAGCCCCGTTATTTTTTCTGACAATATTAATTCTCAAGGCAGTGCGACCAGTATTTTCAGTGTTAATCAAGGTGGCAACTTATCCTCTGCATTTTCGATAAATATGGGGGCTTATTATTATCCTTATAATGTTAATTCAGTTACTCAAGGGCAAATAACAAGCACAGCGACATTAGTAATGTCTTATGACTAAAGAGTGTATCTAATGAAAAAAATAATAAATGTTAGTTTTATTTTATTATTTATGCTTATAACATCCATAGCAAAGGCAAGTGTGGTACTTGAGCGTACACGTCTAATTTTTCCCATGGACAAATCAATACTGTCATTGCAAATTTTTAATCGCAGTGAACAACCAACATTAGTTCAATCTTGGATAGATGATGGTGATATTTCATCAACCCCTGAGACGACAACGGCGCCTTTTATTGTAATTCCTCCTATAATGAAAGTTTCTTCTAATGGAGGAGCGCAATTAAGAATACAACAATTAGACAATAAGTTGCCTCAAGATAGAGAGTCTATTTTTTATCTTAATGTGCTTGATATTCCGCCTAAACCCAACAGTGGTGAAAATACAAACACGTTGCAATTAGCATTACAAACTCGTATTAAGCTTTTTTATCGCCCTAAACAACTCGAGTTAACAAGTAGCGCTATTTTTAACCAGATTGAGATTACAAAGGAACAGCAGAATTTAGAGATTAGTAATCCTTCAGCTTATTTTTTTACGATTTCCAAAATATATACACAAGAGAATAAAGAGCAATCTTTAATTCATACCACAATGATAGCGCCGTTTTCAAAACAGAAAATCGAATATAAAGGACGAGTTGATACCAATCAAGTCATTACCGTCATCTATATAGATGATGATGGAAATTATCAGCAAGATAAGAAGAATATACATTGATTACATTTTTATAATAAAAAAGGCTGCATATTATTGAAGTATTTAATATGCAGCCTGTACAGCCAACACTTGATCTTTACTTTATTACTTAGCTTATGTCTTCGTTATCCATAACATGATGACGTTCAGCGTGATAGCCTTCTTCGTCATAACCAAAACGCCAATAAGGAATGGCATAAATCAAACTACGATCGTAACCGTTATCACGGCGAATATGGCGTCTTAATGCACGAATAATTTTGTCCTCACCTGCGATCCAGAATGCTACATCTTCAGCGGGCAATTCCCATGACATAAATTCATTAATTAAGTTTTGAGTTTGTTCTTCAACTGAGCCAACCAACCAGATTATCTCTAAACCGCTAGGATGTTTAATTTCTTGGCGATGCGTTTCGTCTTCTACTCGTATAATGACTTTCCCTTGAACATTAGGCTGCATAGTTTCAATTAAAGCCATTAAAGCAGGTAATGAACTTGGATCGGCTGCCATATAGTAATGTGAAGCAGGTACTAATAAAGGATCAGGACCACCCGGATTAGTGATCCCAATATAGTCGCCTTGCTTAGCATTTAGCGCGAAATGAATGGCAGGGCCTGCATCATCATGTACGGCAAATTCAATATCTATCTCTTTTTGCTCAGGACGAATAGCACGAACACTATAAGTACGTACAATCGATCTTGGTTCACCTTCAGGCCATTTAGGGCCTTTTTCAGAAAAACCCGGTACGGTTGGTTTAACTTGGCCTTCTAAAGGTAAGAATATTTTTAAATGTGCACCCGCAGTATCTGCTGGGTAAGTATCTAAATCATCACTCGTAAAGGTGATACAGCGCATTCCCGGTGTAACATCAGTAATACGTTTTACTTGAACTAGGCGAGGAGGGGCTGGTTTATAAATATTTTTTTCTTGAGGTGTTTTTTGGTTACTCACGTTTTTTTACCTGACTCATTTAATTGTTTTATCGACGTAGATATTATCATTTTCAATTAATAATGATAGTCATTATCAACATTAATATTGATTTAGTAAAGGAATGCGTATTTTTTACTTATAGAGTGTGATTAGGTTCAAACTCACAATAAAGAAAAAACTTAAAGATCAACGCAATAAGCATGGTGTAATAACTTGATAGTATTAATTAGAAAAGCTAGAGGTAAATAAAAACACTAAAGTACAATGTAGGCGGGGGGGATGTATTGGCATTATTCTATTTAAAGAGAGGAACGATTTTAGATGGTTACAACAATGATAGGAAAATCAATTAATACAGTGAGCAAACTAAATAGTTATACACTCACTGTATTGTCATATTAATTCAGCAATAGATTAAGCTTTAGGATCTGGGCCGAATCTGTTGTCACCTTTAGTACCTTCAAGGCACATAAAGACAAAAACAATTAATCCACCAACAGCAGGAATAAATGCAAGTAAGAACATCCAACCTGATTTATCTTGGTCGTGGAAACGACGAATAGTTACAGCAAGGCTAGGTACGATAATCGCTAAAGAATAAATACCGATAATAATACCTACAATCGAACCTAATGAACTCGTTTCACCAGTGTTCATATCTATTGATGACATTAAAATAGCATATAGAACAGTAATAATAATGGTATTTACCAGAGTAAACATCCAATATTCTTTTCTGCGAGCACGGCCTGAAAAGTTAGCGTAATTATTTTTAATGACTTCCAAATACCAATTCATGACTTCATCCTTAATTTAGTAGCAACAATACGTAAGCCTAGTGTAAGTGATCTTTCTTAGCAATTAAGATAATTCTAAATTATCAAAATATGTATTTTGAACAGACATTGTCCATTACCCACACGTTTAATAGGGGGGGATTTAATTTTTGAATTAATCATATGGGTATATCTAAATGACTCTTTTAGCGTGTCTTTATAGAATAATACAGATATGAATCCTCTAGGCGGCGATATCATAATTACTTTGGAAGCCTAATTCAACATTCATTCTATCTTATTTCTAGAGAAGATGGCTTTTTATAGGATTGTTTGTATCTTTATTTATCGTAATAAATGCATAAAAAAGATTTTATCTCTTACCATTAATCAAAAATGATGTATTTGTAGTTATTTTAGCAAAGAGTTTGATTTAAATTTAGTTAATCATAGAAAAATGAAAATATTTACTTTTTTGCTTCCTTTTCCATTTTCTTTTATCGCAAAATAATTTATATAAATTAGCCATTAAAAGAGCATCTGATAACAATAGGCTAAGGTGTAATAATACTAAACAATAACCCATTATTTTAAATAAAGATAAAAGGGCTGAAGATAACTTCAGCCCTTTCTTTACTTTTTATTTTATAGCTTACCGTATTCGGTGCTAGTTAATTATATTGCTGTATGTACTTCGCCTTTACTTGACTTTCATTCCGGCTAACGTCATTAAAAAACGAAAGAGAGAAGAAACTGCGAATAAGGCTAAAACACTACAAAACCAAATAGTAATCAACCATCCCCATCTTTTTAATAACGAGGGTTTGCTTTGTATTTGTGGATCAGTGATAACCTTCTTCATAATTTGTTTTTCCTCTGAAAACGTAATAACTCCAGAATGTGTACACAAGAATAATTGGAATAATAAACAGTGCGCCAACTAGCATAAACCCTTGGCTTTCTGGCGGTGCGGATGCCTCTACAAAACTAATTGCAGGTGGAATAATGTTAGGCCAAATACTGATCCCTAATCCTGCAAAACCTAAGAAAATTAAAGCCAGTGCGCCAAAGAAAGGCAGGTAATGCCCCTGTTTTTTCACTGAACGTAAAATTAACCAAACGCTATACAACACTAAAAGAGGAACAGGTAAAAAGAAGAACAGGTTTGGTAATGTGAACCAACGTTCAGCAATTGTAGGTTGTGCTAATGGTGTCCATGCACTAACTGCTGCAATGACTGCAAGCATAACAAGTGTAAGAGGTTTTGCGACCTTATATAGACTCTGCTGTAAATGACCTTCGGTTTTCATAATTAGCCAGCCACATCCTAATAACGAATAGGCGATAACTAATCCAAATCCACAAAAGAGTGCAAAAGGGGATAACCAATCAAAATAGCTACCCGCAAAGGCGCGATTAACAACAGGCAAACCTTGAACAACGCTACCAACGACAACGCCTTGCATAAAGGTGGCTAAGATAGAGCCAAAGATAAATGATTTATCCCAAAAACCTTTGTGGTTGTCATCGGCTTTAAAACGAAATTCAAACGCGACACCACGAAAAATTAAGGCGACAAGCATTAATGTTAGAGGCATTGCTAAAGCATCAAGAATAACCGCGTAAGCCAATGGGAAAGCACCAAATAATGCAGCTCCTCCTAGGACTAACCATGTTTCGTTGCCGTCCCATACAGGGGCAACAGTATTCATCATTAAGTCACGATCTTGGTCACTTTTAATAAATGGATAAAGCATACCGATACCCAGATCGAAACCATCCATGACAATATACATTAACGTACTAAATACAATAATGACGAACCAAATAACTGGTAAATCAATTCCCATGATGAACCTCCGGTGTACCTTTACGGATCAGTTTTAACATATAGGCATATCCAACACCGAATACAGAGCTATAAACAACTAAGAAGATGAGCAAGCTTATACTCATATGCATTTCGCCGTGTGCAGATACGGCATCTCGAGTTCGTTGTATGCCATAAACAACCCAAGGTTGACGTCCTACTTCTGTTGTAAACCAACCAGCAAGAATAGCGATCAGTCCTGAAGGAGCCATCAAAAAAGTTAAGCGTAAGAAAGTCTTAGATTCATAAAGTTTCTTTTTATATCGTAGCCATGTTCCCCAAACACCCACTAAAATCATTAACATGCCAAGGCCAACCATAATGCGGAAAGACCAGAAGACGATAAGTGAGTTAGGTCGGTCTTCTTTAGGAAACTCTTTTAATGCTGGAACTTGTTTTTCTAAGCTATGAGTTAAGATCATGCTGCCAAGATAAGGAATTTCTATCTTATATTTTGTTTCTTCAGCATCCATATCTGGCATACCAAAGAGAATTAACGGCGTTGCTTCTCCGGGTTCATTTTCCCAATGACCTTCGATCGCGGCAATTTTAGCGGGTTGATGTTTTAAGGTGTTTAAACCATGGACATCACCAATGAGTGCTTGAATTGGTGCTAAAATTAAAATCATCCATAAAGACATTGAAAGCATCTTTTTCATCGCGGATGTTTTATTGCCTTTGAGCAGATGCCATGAGGCAGATGCGGCAATAAAGAAGGCAGATGCAAGGAAAGCGGCAACACCCATATGAGCAAGGCGATAAGGGAATGATGGATTGAAAATAACCGCGATCCAATCTACGGGAACGACTTGGTTATTTATAATTTCAAACCCTTGTGGTGTTTGCATCCAGCTATTTGAAGCCAAGATCCAAAATGTAGACATTAATGTACCTAATGCCACCATACAGGTTGCAAAAAAGTGGAGTTTTTCACCTACTTTATTCCAACCAAATAGCATTACACCTAAGAAACCGGCTTCTAAGAAGAAAGCAGTAAGAACTTCATAAGTGAGTAAAGGGCCTGTAATTGAGCCCGCAAAATCAGAGAAAAAGCTCCAGTTGGTTCCGAATTGATAGGCCATAACCAAACCGGAGACAACGCCCATAGCAAAGTTAACAGCGAATATTTTTGACCAAAAATGGAATAGCGCTAAATAATCCTTATTGCGAGTTTTTAACCATAAACCTTCCAAGACGGCTAAAAAGCTAGCCAGTCCGATAGTAATTGCAGGGAAGATAATATGAAAAGAAACTGTGAACGCAAACTGGATACGCGCCAAATCAAAGGCACTTAACCCAAGCATAAAAACCTCGTTATATTGATATAAAAATGTAAATAGCAGGTAAATCGTGTGGATTAGTAGACCATATGACAGTAAGCTATAATAGTGACAATAAGTTTAAAAATGACTATAACAGTTTTGAGGTAAACAGTTTTATATGACTCGATATGAACAGCTTGCAGCGCAAATACGCCAACAAATTGAAGATAATATCTGGCAATCTGGCGACCGTTTACCTTCATTGCGGGATACGGTGAAACAATCAGGTTTAAGTTTAATGACTGTTTTACAATCGTATCAGTTATTAGAAAGCCAAGGATGGATAACTGCGCGACCACAATCAGGTTATTACGTTGCACATCGTAATACCCGTTTTGGTCAAGTAACAGCCAGCAAAGGGCTACACATGAGTGAGAATGTTGAAATAAGCACTTCTATTTTCAATGTCCTTCAAGCGTGTAAAGATCCTGAAATTATTCCTTTTGGTTCCGCTTTCCCCGATCCCAGTTTATTTATTCAGCCTAAATTAAGTAGTGCGTTGGCTTCTGCCGCAAGACATTTAGCGCCCCAAAGTTCGGTGATCAATTTACCTCCGGGAAATGAAAAGTTACGCCGTAACATTGCACAACGCTATGCATTACAAGGAATTCATGTCTCCCCAGATGAAATTGTGATTACTGCTGGTGCAATGGAATCATTAAGTTTTAGTTTGCAAGCAGTCACCGAACCGGGTGATTGGGTTGTGATTGAGTCACCTGCATTTTATGGCGCATTACAAGCTATTGAACGTTTGCGATTAAAAGCGATTGCCATTAGAACAGATCCTGTAACAGGAATTTGTTTAGATGAACTCGAAAAAGTGGTTGAGCAATACGATATTAAAGCCTGCTGGTTGATGAGCCATTGTCAAAACCCATTAGGTGGAACAATGCCCGATGAGAATAAAATAAGGCTGGTGGACATATTAGCGAAGAAACAGATAACGCTAATCGAAGACGATGTCTATGGCGAACTCTATAACAGCCAGAAAGCACCGATGCCAGTAAAAGGTTTTGATAAAACAAATAGCGTTTTACATTGTGCTTCTTTTTCCAAATGTCTTGCACCGGGATTTCGAGTGGGTTGGGTCGCAGCAGGAAAACATGCAACAAAAATACAGCAGTTGCAAATGATGAGTACAGTTTCTGCCAGTATGCCAACACAGCAAGCCATTGCCGATTATTTATCACAAGGTGGTTATGATACGCATCTTCGCCGATTAAGATTATTGTTAGAACAAAGGCGTTATCGGATGCTACAAGCGATACAAACGCATTTACCTGAAGATGTAAAAGTGAATATTCCATCAGGAGGATATTTTCTCTGGTTAGAGTTTGAATCAACATTTGATGCCAATAAACTCTATCACTTTGCATTAGAAAGAGGTGTCAGTATTGCACCGGGTTCAATGTTTTCCACCAGCTCTCAATTTAATCATGCATTTCGTTTAAACTCTTCTTTTCAATGGAATAGTCGTACTGAAAAAGGAATGGAAATTATTGGTGAGGGATGCAGAAAATTACGACGTAAATAGCTGACGTCAGCGCACATTTTTAAAAGTTAGCTATTGATTTATTGACGGTAATCTCCAATGATTAATCCTTAACCTCATTATCAGACTGATAGCCAGATATTGCAGGAGGATACAATGAAGCTACGTTGTTTTGATCAACAAGAGTTACCGTTTATATCGTGGAATAATCAAAAAGGTACAACGCAAGAAATTGTGTGTTGGCCGGTTAATAATGATTTTTCATGGCGAGCGTGTTTAACCTCCATCGAAGAGAATAGCTCATTAGGACAATTTCCTGACATTGATCGGCAAATGGTGCTATTAGAAGGTAATGGCATCAATTTAAATAGCCCCGGTTTTCTTAGTCATTCCGTTACAGACTCTTATCAGCCTTTTGATTTTTCAGGTGATATCCATGTTCAATCTGAACTTATTAAAGGCAGCGTAAAATGCTTAAATATTATGGTGCGTCGGACGTGCTGGAAAGCAGAAACGACCTTAGTAACACGGCCACTTATTTTGCCTAGTTCTCATGCAGGATTAATTTATGTCACTCAAGGTGAATGGACTTTAATGGGCGCAACTTGTCAGAGTTTATCAAAAGGACAGGGAGCGTGGTGGTTGCCTGATATTCGAGAAGGTGAAATAAGACCGTTAACCGCAAATTGCCAATTATTATGGGCAGATATTCGACCACTTAAATAGAGGCATTTTTGTGGTCAAATACTGACTAGAATAATAAATAGTGCTTAGGATTAAGGCTAATTTAAAGCCAAATTAATAGCCGCAAAAGTGAGTAATCCACCTGCAATGCCATCGTTATAGCGGCGACGTTTTTCACTTAAACCGCCTTTTAAGCCAATATAAGCAAAAAAGGTGCCTAGCAGACCATAAATAATTAAGCAAGTCGTGATAAATATCCCAGATAACAGCAATGATTGTGTTGCTACATCATTATGATTATCAATAAAGTTTGGTAAAATAGCGAGATAAACGAGTAGTCCTTTAGGATTAAGAAAACTGGTTAAAAAACCTTTACGAAATAGATGTGAGGTTTTTGAGGCATCTAGGGCTAATTGACCTTTTTTGCAGGCAGATATCAACATCTTGACTGCAAGATAACTGATATAGAACACACCAACCCATTTGAGTAAATGAAATAAAATGGGTGATGCTGATACTAAGGCGGCAAGCCCTAACGCACTCAGTAATGCATGGGTTAAATAGCCTGATATAACGCCAGTATTGGCAATCCATGCTGATTTCATACCGCCTGATAGCCCTTGGGATGAGATAAAAAGAATATCGGGCCCAGGTGTGCAGATAAGCGGTAAAACAGTCAGTGCGAATAATAATAAAGTGTTAAATTCCATCTTTTCACCTGATAGAGATAGTTTAAGAGAAATATCGTTTTTGCTGTGAAATTTAGCGGAAAGATTATATGATGTTTTCGAAAAAATCGGGTTGCTTTGTTGCTAACAAAAAGAATTAATTGGCAATAAAATTCCACAAATAGAATTAAGGTTAATCTTTGATGTCAATAAAATTAGATAAGATAGATAAACATATTTTGCAGGTGCTTCAGCGTGATGGCAAAATCCAGAACATTGAGCTGGCAAAAGAGGTTGGACTCTCACCTTCTCCTTGTCTTCGTCGTGTGCGTTTACTCGAAGAATCTGGTGTGATCACTCGTTATGTTGCTGTATTAGATGGCAGTAAGGTTGATGCAGGATTATCTTTATTTGCAAGAATTTGGTTTAGAGCGCAAGATGCTGAAACTATTGAAGAATTTGTAAAAGCTATCAAGGTATTACCTGAAGTGGTTGAATGTCATTTAATGGCTGGCGAATGTGATGCTCTTATTCGCATCGTTACTAAAGATTTAGCAACGTATCGTCGTTTTCATGCCGATTATTTAACACAAATTCCAAGCATCCAAAGTATAAAAACAGAAGTACCAATGGAAACGGTAAAAGTGAGTTTTGCTTTACCACTTTAATTTTCTAAACATTTAGGTTTAGTTAATTTTAAATCATCACACGATATTTTTAATAGAGAAAGCCTCTAGTTAATTTGAACTGTCCAATAAACTGGGGTCAGTTCAAATTTAACGGAGGCTTTTTTATTACACTCTAATTGTTTATCTGTATGTTATTTCACTGATATTATTTTGTGTATGGATGTAATAATAGAGCCAATTAATAGCTCTATTATTATATTTAATTTCTTATCTAGATTATCAATAAAGAAATTTATTTTGTTCGAGATGGATTAGATAATTTTCTTGTTACTATTTCGGCAGCTTGAGCAACAATGTCTTTACGGTATTTTGCATCTTGTTCTTGTTGTGTGAAATAAACGACTAGAATTAATGGTGCATGGTTTTCAGGCCAAATAACGGCAATATCGTTAGTTGTACCATAATCACCACTACCGGTTTTATCCCCAACAACCCAGTGTTTTGGTAAACCCGCTTTAATACTGTTATCACCCGTTGTATTACCTTTTAACCAAGTAACAAGTTGTTGACGCTGAGATTGACCTAGTGCATCGCCTAATGTCAGTGCTTGAAGACTTTTAGCCATCGCAATTGGAGAAGTAGTATCACGAGGATCACCATGAATTGCTGTATTTAATTCAGGCTCTTTACGATCAAGGCGATAAGTGACATCATTAATTGAACGTGCAAATTGAGTGACTTTGGCTGGACCGCCTAAATAATCTAATATCTTATTCATTGCTGTATTATCGCTATATTGCAATGTAGCCGCACTTAATTCAGCCAGTGTCATTCCTGTTGTTAAATGTTTTTCTGTAATAGGGCTGTAAGCAACTAAGTCAGATTTTTTAATCGTAATATTCTTATCTAATAATCCGGCTTGTTTTTCACTCGCTTTTAAAACGGCTGCAACCGCCATAACCTTACTTGTACTTGCCATCGCAAAGCGTTCTTCACCACGGTATGTTATTTGTGAGTTATCTTCGGTGTTGATTAATGCCACGCCTAAACGACCTTGGCTATATTTTTCCAGCGTATTTAATTGCTCTTCAATTGTATTATTGTTGTCAGCCCATAGCATTGGAGATGCTAATAGAGATATTAATGAAACTGCGATCGCTGCTGTTTGGCGAAATGTTGTTTTAAACATGGTCATTGTTGCTCATATTAAGTTAATAAAGAAAATCTCAATATAAATAGACAGTTATTGGGTAGATATAGAGCCGTTTATTTATAGGGTGCAATATCCTATTTAATTGATTTATTGACAATCGATAATAAATCACCTTAGCTTATAGAAAATCTAATGGTTAAGAATATTATGCGAACACATCTCCCCCTAAATGCACTGCGTGCATTTGAAGCTTCAGCAAGACATCTTAATTTCACCAAAGCGGCATTAGAGCTGTATGTCACTCAAGGTGCTGTTAGCCAACAAGTGAGAATGTTAGAAGAGCGGCTTGGCGTTATTCTTTTTAAGCGCTTACCTCGAGGTTTAGAAATGACGGATGATGCTCAAATCTTATTTTCTGTATTAACAACGGCTTTTAGTGATATTGAGCGTGTATTTAAACAATTTGAACGCGGTGAATATCGCGATGTTGTTTCGATTGCAGCTGTCGGTACATTTGCGGTGGGGTGGTTATTACCTAGGTTGACCGAATTTAGGCAGTTATATCCAAGAATAGAAGTGAATTTAAGAACAAATAATAATGTGGTTAATTTGGCTACTGAAGGATTAGATTTTGCTATTCGATTTGGTGAAGGTTTATGGCCATTAACTCATAACAAAGCATTATTTTCTGCACCATTAACGGTATTGTGTTCATCGGGTACGGCGAAACGTTTACAACATCCAACTGATCTAATAAATGAAAACTTGTATCGCTCTTATCGAGAAGATGAGTGGTTACAATGGTTTGAAAAAGCAAATATGTCGCCTATAAAAATAACGGGCTCTATTTTTGACTCTTCACGCTTAATGATTGAAAGTGCTATTTATGAAGGAGGAGTTGCATTAGCACCAGCAAAAATGTTTTCAAGAGAAATTGAAAATGGTCAGTTAGTGCAACCCTTTAAAATAGAAGTTGAAATGGGAAAATATTGGCTAACATACTTAAAATCAAAGCCAATGACAGCATCAATGGAAATATTTCAGCAATGGTTAATGAGTGAAGCGCTAAAAGAATGCAGTGAGTGATATAAAAATAAATAGCACTGATTAATTTCAATGCTATTTGTTATTTTTACTCGAAGTATATTTTTTCAATTACAAAGAAAAATGCTCTTTTACTATTTCTCTGCCTATTTCAATAGACGCAGTTGCCGCAGGTGACGGAGCATTACAAACATGCAGTGAACGTTTACCTTTTACAAAATGGAAATCATCTACTAATTTCCCTTTACGAGTTAATGCTTGGGCTCGAACACCAGCAGGACCCGGATGAATATCTGCTTCACGTAAATCAGGAATGAGTTTTTGTGCATTCGCAGTAAATAATTTACGGGAATATGAACGACGAAGCTCTGCCATTCCTTCACCTAAATAATTTCCAGCAATTTTCCAAAATCCTTTATAAGTGAGAACTTCGGCGAGATCTTTTAAGTTAATGTCGCTTTTTTTATAACCTTCACGCTTAAAAGCTAATACCGCATTAGGCCCAACATCGCGGTGTCCGTTATACATACGTGTAAAATGCACACCTAAGAAAGGAAAATCAGGATTAGGAACAGGGTAGATCAGATGGTTTACTAAGTAGTTTTTATTAGCATTAAGCATAAAATATTCACCACGGAATGGGACTATTTTCATGCCTGTGTCATAACCTGCCATTTTAGCAATACGATCACTAAATAAACCGGCGCAATTAATTAACCATTTACCTGTAAATTGGTTATTGGAAGTTGTAACAGTGACAGTATCATCGGTTTCATTAATTGTTGTAACCGCTTGTCCAAATGCAAATTCACCACCACGAGATTGAATAATTTCAACGTGTTTTGCCGCAATTTCAGGGTAATTCACAATGCCTGCATCAGGAACTAATAAGGCAGCAATACCATTAACATAAGGCTCTCTGACTTTAAGCTCGGCTTCAGTCATTTTGATAACTTCAAGTCCGTTTTCAATACCACGTTGATAGATATTTTCTAATGCTTGTAACTCTTTTTCATTGGTGGCAACAATGACTTTGCCACAACGGTCATAATAGAGATTATGTTGTTGGCAAAATGCATACGTTGTGATGTTGCCTTGTTTTGCCAGCCTCGCTTTAAGGCTCCCTGGTGTGTAATAAATACCTGAATGAACAACATTACTGTTATGCCCACTTTGGTGAACAGCAGGGCCAGATTCTTTATCAATCACTAGTAATTTCAGCTCAGGTTGACTCTCTTGTAGTGCACTTGCAACCCCTAATCCGACTAATCCCGCACCAATAATAATCACGTCATAAGTCATAATATTATCCATTTTATAAATTTTAAATTAACAGGGTTCTTGTTGTAAGCGCTTTAATTTGCCACGCACATTGGTTAAATGAAGACGCATTCTATGGCTTGTCTCATCGTGATCTTGTTGACGTATTGACTCAAGAATTGCCTCATGTTCTGCAATTACTCGTTCAATTTCAGTATCTCGTCCTTTGTTTTGACTTAACGAATACATTAATACACCAAGGTAGAGTTCATGTAAGTTATCTAAGATCCGGACAAAAAAGGGATTATGTGAGGCAACCATAATCGAACGATGAAATTGATAATCTTCTTTATGACCAATGCTTTTGTTTTGCCTTGTTGCCAAAACAAAAGCGTCGTGGGCGTTTTCGATAGCGCGTAATTCTTCTGGTGTTCGACGTAAAGCGGCAATAGCTGCCGCTTCATGTTCAATGACCTCACGCATTTCAAGCAGCGAATCTATCTCTTCAGGACAAGCAATTTCCATAACTAATGGCTCATATTTACTGAGTATAGAATGGTCAATGACACGGCGACCGCCCCCTTGGCGTGAAGTTACTATGCCACTGGCTTCTAAGACACCTAATGCTTCTCTGATGGGGACTCGACTGACGCCAAAGGCGTCAGCAAGTACATTTTCAGAAGGTAACTTTTCACCAACAGGGTATGTCCCGTTACTAATATTTTGCTTTATCTGCTCAAGAATTTGATGCGACGCTTTTTGGCGTGAGATCTTTTGTATCATCTAGTTTTCTCCAGATGCATGCTCCATATTGGCTAATTGTTTTTTAGACCGTAATAAATGGAATGCACCAGTCAATAGGATCAAGGCGACACCTAAAAGGTCGGTATATAAGCCCGGTTTAATCATTAGAATTGCTGCTGCTGCAAATGCAATACGCTCAAACCACGTTGTTTTAATCATCCAGAAGTTTGCTGTTGCGATACTTAGTGCATAAATTCCGATTAATGCACTAATAATCATTAATCCAATAGAAAGTACACCTAAATTATCACCTTGCATCAATAAAGCAGGGTTATAGACTAAAATAAACGGAATGATAAAACCAGGAAGTGCTAAGCGAACCGCATCCCATGATGTTTGCATTGGATCAGCTCTTGCAATACTGGCTGCGGTATAACTTGCCAATGCTACAGGCGGTGTAATATTAGATAGAGCACCAAACCAGAAAACAAAGAAGTGAGCTGCTAAAGGCATTACACCCGCTTTAATTAAGATAGGTGACACTGTAACGGCTACGACAATATATAATGCCGTTGAAGGTAAACCCATACTTAATACAATACACACCAGCATAACAACTAATAAGATCATCCATAATGTGTTATCTGTCATTGAGACAATATTAAATGCTAATGTCGCACCAATACCTGTCATTGTAACGACACAGATAATGACACCTATGGCAGCACAAGCGACAGTCACTTGAACCGATCCACGAGCAGCTTCAGCTAAGGCATCGGCCACTTTAGTTAATGTCATACGGACTGATTTATCAGGTGTAATCCAGCTTGCAACAATAATAGTTAGAATACCTAAGAAACCTGCATAAATAGGTGTTTTACCCACTAATAAGGTGCCAATAACAATAACTAAAGGCAGTAATAATAAACCACGCGCTTTTAATACCGCTTTAACTTGTGGGATATTCTCTTTACTTAAACCTTTTAATCCTTGTTTTTTAGCTTCGATATCAATCGCCATAATTAATGCTGCGTAATACAACAACGCTGGAATAATCGCGGCAATAACAATCGTGGTATAAGAAATGCCCAAAAAGCCCGCCATAATAAATGCAGCAGCACCCATAATAGGTGGCATTATCATACCGCCCGTTGATGCAGTTGCTTCTACGGCACCCGCAAAGCGAGGTGTTAATCCAATGCTTTTCATCAAAGGAATGGTAAAAGTACCGGTTGTTGCTACGTTGGCGACAGCACTTCCACTTAATGAACCCGTTAATGCAGACGAAATAACAGCAACTTGAGCAGGACCACCACGGCGACGACCCGCAAGAGCAAGTGCTAAGTCATTAAATAGCGCTGTTGCACCACTCACACTTAAGAACGAGCCAAAAAGAATAAAGACAACAATTGCTGTTGAGGCTGTTGAAAGTGTGATCCCAAAAATACCTTCACTGGTCATAAATAAACGGTATAACAATCTTTCTACAGAGAATCCTGCATGACCGAAAATACCCATAAAATACTGACCAAATAAAGCGTAGATAATGGCAAAAGTGGCAAGCCCTGGAATGAAATAGCCAGTGGTTCTTCTTGCTGCTTCAAACAGTACAATAATTCCTAATATGGCCATGACATAATCGGTGGTATTTGGAATACTTTTTCTCACAACGTGAAGATCAACATAATTAAAGAAAAAGTAGCCATAACTGATTAATGTTAAAGCAATAAAAAGATAATCCCATCCATTAAATTTAGGCGTTGAAAAACGCTTAGAGAATGGAAACAAAATAAAACCTAAAATTAAAATACCGCTAAGAAAAATAGTATTACGATAAAACTCTTGAGTATTTGATAATGCGTTGGAATAAATAGCATAAAGCGAAATTAATATTGCAAGAGTCGTAGTAATTTTCAGGTAAATACCTGCAAGTTGGCGATTGCCGGAGCTTGCTTCTTTATCTAATGCAGGTGGCTCTACCGGAGTTAGGTGGTCATTGTTAGTCATAACTCACTCCTGTTATTTATTATTAGTCTGCGTTTGAGCTTCTGGTGGAATAAGATAATCAGGGATCTCTAATCCGATTTCTTTGTAGTAGCGGTAAGCCCCTAAATGTAATGGTACAGAAACGCCTTTTAATGCATTTTCTGTGGTGATGTATTTGGCTGCGCTATGAACTTGGTGAACCTCAGGCAGGTTCTCAAACATAGTTTTTGTCAGCTCATAAACTAAATCATTATCAATACTGGTTGTGGTCATTAAGATATTAGGTTGAGCAATAGTATTGACCATTTCAGTTTGACGAGGGTAGGTGTTGGCGGGTATTTCAAATCGAAACCATGAATTTGCCACATGATTGATATCATCAAGTTGCTTATCGGTGACTTCGAGTAATTTTGCACTGACACCACTTGCGTACATATCCGTTACCGCTGAAGCAGGCACGCCAGCAGGTAATGCGCCACCATCAAGGCGACCATCTCGCATGGCAGAAACCGTATCTCCATACCCAAGATATTCTGGAGTGATGTCTTTTTTAGTTAAATTAACGCCTTTAAGAATAATAATTGTAGATTGTTCAGTACCGCTGGCTTGAGGGCCAACTGAAAAACTTGTTGCACGAATATCGTCTAATGTGCCTGTTTTCACTTTGTTATTCATCAATACAAAGTGTTCGACATTCGGCCATAACATAGAAATTGAGCGTAGATTTTTTTCTGGTTTACCTTCAAAGTTACGCACACCTTCGTAGGCTTCTACGGCTAAAAGGCTTTGTAATATTGAAAGTTGAGCTTCATTCTTCTGCATTAAATAGATATTTTCTATTGAGCCAGCAGAAGATTGTCCGGTTACTTGAACGCCTCTATCCTTAAGATGCGTACTCCATACGTTTGCTAAACCCACTCCCATCGGATAATACGTTCCTCCTGTTGAAGCGGTTGCTACAGAGAGAAATTGTTTATTCGCATTCTCTTTTTTGCCGATTACTGCTAATGAGACAACAGCAATAACAGCAACAATACCGATGGCAAGCTTTGTTTTTCTTATTCTCATGATGTTGTTCCTGTACATAAAAACGCAGGTGAATGTTTCACACTAACTTGTATACAACATGACAACTTTTATAGAAACAAGGAACGTTAAGAAATTGTGAAGTGACTTAATGAAATCAAAACAAGAAAATAACAATTTGTGATCAACATAGTAATTATGCAATTTTTAATCATAATTATGGTGATAGTCATAAAACACAAAAGAAAATATCAATAACTTGCTAGAGAAACGATAAAACAAGCTAAAAAATAACCTATTTATCGATAATAAAAAATAAAATGAAAAAAACAGAGGATCAGAAAATCGTTAAATAATCCGATGATGAAGGGGGAAAATAGATTATTTTTAGTGTTAAAAAAACAAGTAAAGCTTAGTCGTAATTAAAACGCTTATAAGGCAATGGAAAGCACGCCTGTTGCAATCAGTACAAACATAGCTGACCAAATTAATGCAGAAATAGCACTGGTAATATAAATGCCGTATGTGGGTAGTTTTAATAGACCGGCACTAAACGGTGTTAAATAACGAAATACAGCGAGGAATCGAGAGATAAATAAAATATAGTGCGTCTTATTTTTTAATAACTGCTGAACTCGATTAATTTTTGATTGATAACGCTTAACCCATGCTTTAAGTCGAGGAAATCGATAGATAGAGCGGCCTAATTCATAGCTAATAATCGAGCCTAATAGAGCGCCACAACTGGTTGCTAGCCAAAGAAAAATAGGAGAATAAAGAGGCAAACAGGCACCAAAAATAAAGATCAACATTAAAGATGCAGGAGGTAAGAATGAAGAAATACCAATAGTCGATTTTCCAGCTGTGATTAATGTAATGGAGAGAAAAAGCGTAATGGGAGATAAATGACTCAAAGAGTCTAATAGAGTGTGAATAATTTCCATTTTATTATCTCCAGCAACAAAATAAACAACAACAAACGCGAATAATAGAGAGATAAGCCTTAAGATTATTATGGGTTAATTTTATGATTTTTATTCATTTCAACTAACATTTTAGCCCATTCAATGGGGGAGTTTTTAGTTGGTAATTTTAGTTTTTGGCTTAATGAGTATAGCGTAGGTGCAGGTATATCTGAAAGGGATTGCAGTGTTGAGCTCATTAATACCTTTTCAGGTGCGCCATCAGCAATTAATTTACCTGAAGATAAATGGATAACTCGCTGAAAATGGCGTGCAGTAAAGTCCAGATCATGGCTAATAGCAAGAACAGATGTCCCTAATGTTTTTTGTACTTGAAGCCAATTCTCAAAACAAGCCAGCCAATGTGCATCAAAATCGCGAGTAGGTTCATCAAGCAGTAATATTTGAGGGGATAGAATACTTAAACTGGCGACGGCAACCATTCTGCGTTGACCTGCATGTAAATCTAAAGGATGAACATCAGCGACATCACTTAAACCACAAAGCATTAATGTTTCATCTAAACGTTTTTTAATCTCATCTTTAGAAAACTTGCGTTGTTTCAGACCAAAAGTGACCTCTTTTTCTACTGTATTATGAAATATTTGTCGTTCAGGCTCTTGAAATAATACACCAATATATTGAGCGCGTTGTTCAGCTTTCATTTGAGATAATGACTGATTATTGAGTTTTATCTCACCTTCATTGGGTGTTAATAACCCCGCAATTAAACGTAATAAGGTTGATTTACCCGCGCCATTATCACCAACGAGCGTTATCCACTCACCTTGATTTAACGTTAAAGATAATTGAGAAATACAGGATGGAACATCTTCACTCCAACGATAAGACACTTTATCCAGCTGTAGCATAAAACTCCTTAAAAGCCTTAAGCAAAGCTTTATCGTTATTTACAATATTTTTGTTCCAATAATGGTTTTCAACTAACCAATTTAAAGCTTGCCATGAATCAGGGGCATTAATTGTTGAAAATAAGAAAGGAAATATATCTTCTAAGACGCCTGTTGCTTTTGCTTTTCCTGCTTCTAACAATAAAAATTGTTCACTAAGCGTTATTGCAGGTAATAAGCTACGTTCAAAAATAATCACACTACATTTATGTTCTTTTGAATATTGTTTTATACGTTGTTGTAATTGTTGTGTTGCATTAGGGGTTAAACGACTGAATGCTTCATCAAGTAATAATAATTTTGGGTGCATGGCAAGGGCACTTGCAATCACAACTCGCTGAGCTTCTCCACCTGAAAGTGTAGAAGGGTGACGAAAACGTAAACTGTCGCATTGTGTTAATCCCATTGCTTCTTTTACACGAAATCGCACTTCATTATCGCTTAACCCTAAATTTTCAGGACCAAAAGCAATCTCTTGTTCTACAGTAAAAGCACAGCCTGAGAGCTGTAGTTGGGGGGATTGTTGAACGAGTTGTCTTCCGGGGGCTAGCGACACTAATCGGCTTTTATCTAGAGCAATATTTTGTACAATTCCCAAGCCTTGTACTGAACCTGTTAATAAATCGGGATACCAACCTGCTAGTAATTGGGCAAGAAGACTTTTTCCACTGCCATTTCCTCCCAAAACAACAAGCCACTCTCCTTGTTTTAATTGCAAATCAATAGGGCCGATAATCGGTTGCTCATCGCCTTTAGGGGTAAAACTAAATTGCTGAAGACTTAGTACCATAGCCAAATAGCCCCTTCAACAAAGATAAGCAGTAAAATCAAATGGCGTAACATCTCTTGTAGTGGTGTATCGGCAGGAGGAGAAAGCGTAGTTCGTTTTGCAATAATACGAAACCCTCGCATATCTAATGCTGCACTACGAATAGTTAGGTCACTTAATACATGGCTAATAAGTGGTAAGATAATGGCAGGCAATGTTATTAGACGTTGCCAAAATGAACCATCAAGAGGAACACCTCGCGCTAATTGTGCTTCTCTTATATTGTGTAATTGTTGGCGTAATTGTTCTACAAGCAGCAAAGGGCCGGCTAATAAATAGGAAAGGCTCATAGGTAGACGGCTAGCAAATAAGGCTCTAATAAATTGTTCGGTTGAAGTGTACTGTAACCACAATTGAGCACCGCTTATTATTGCTAATAATCTTAGCCATAGCGTTATTGCCATAGTTTGTTTACTGGTATCTAAAATGCCACCTGTTAACCAATACGCAAGCCAACCGCTATGAACTAACCATAAGCCTATTGCCATTGGGATCATCAACCATGCAATAAAGCGCCAACGCCAGCGAGAGGCATTCCACAGTAATAAGCTAATAAAAGTACCACTGCTGATAATCAGCAGTGGTAAGCTTAATGATAAAAAAAGCACACTAGCACTTAGCCAAAGCCATAATGCCAATGAGGTAAAGGGATGCATTATTAGCGAACCTTAGCCATTGCAGGAAAATTACGTTGTGTTCTTTGTGGTAATTGACGTACTAATAACCAAGCAATAATTGCTGATAATATTTTATCGGCAAGATTTGCACCTAATACAGTAATTGCAACAGATTCAATAAGCCCTTCACCAACAGCATGAAAATAAGCGACAAAGAAATCTGCGCCACTTCCAGTTGCACCACCAAATAAATAAGTACGAATTGGAACAGCGACAATCATCAACGCTAAAGTAATGACAACGCCTGAGCCAATAACGCGAATTAAAGAACGAAAACCACCCGCACGTGCTAATAAACCTGCACTTAATCCTATCATCATCGCAACGGGTGCAAATGCGGCAGCCATTGGACCACTAATTAATCCCCATAATAGATTGGTTAATAATCCAGTAAATAATGCAACCCACGGACCCCCTAATAATGCACAGATAAGTGTACCAATAGAGTCTAAAAAGATAGGAAGTTTGACCATTGAGGTGATTTGACCACCGATCATATTTATTGCAATAGAAACAACAATGAGCACAAGAGTACGGCTCGAAATTTGAGGAGTTGTAGACATAGTTTAAAAACCTTTACAAAGGATAGTTACTATTGGTTTTATTATTTTGCGTCAATAACGCTTTTGATAAAAAGGCTATTTACGCGGTGCGATGACCAACTCCTCATAACCAGAGTGCTCACAAGGCTGACGGCTAAAAGTCACTTGCTCTAACTCACCAATAACGAGCTCTAGCGTCGTGCGCACTGTACAGCCTGGCATCATATGTCCACCACACATTAATCCATTTTCATCTGAAACCGCTAAATGCAAATGTTCACCTTGGTCATCTAACGTTCCAATAAGTGAAACAATTTCAAATTTACCTGTAAGATAGCGATTTTCTTCGCGACCTGCAAAACGTAATACCACATCTGTTAAACTCCCCACACAACCTGCAATAAATGCCGATTTTAGGTTATTTTGCTGAATAAATTGGCGCAATACCGCAATCACATCTTCACCGGGTAATAATCTAACAGCAAAAAAATGCGTAGTAGAGGAGAGTGATTGAGGTTGAGACATGATAGTTATCCTAATGATTTATTGTACTATATTAGTAGGTTAGCGTTATTTTAGATGTTAAAGGTAGCAAACCCGATAAGATAAAGCTTAGTTTTAGCTTACATTTATAAAATAATTGCAACGTATTATTAATAGAAAAGTCGCAAGAGGGAATAGAGAATAGTGTTTTGGTGGCAAATAAAGTTTTTATAGCAAAATATTCGCTTATAAGAAGATATAGAGAAGAAAATAAGATTAATTTGGAATATTTATCCTTAATATTTTAACTGTTTTTTTAGTAGGTACAGAAGCTAACTAACTAGATTGTTTAATAATCAATGAGAGAGGGGTATATGAATATTATCTGGATTTTTATCATTTTTAATCGATTAAATATTGGTGTTAATTATGAGTAATATGTATTTATATCTTAAAGCGCATGTAATGAGAAGCACTGCAGCCGCTGTTGATTTAGCAAATCGCAATCCTTCCTTAAGTAATATACATTTTGCAGAAAAAATATTAAGAATAAATTCAACAAATGCACAATTAAAATTAGAAAAATGCTCTGATAATAAATTTTTTCAGCAAGAAAAATTAATTAAGTATAAGTTATTATCTGATAAAATAAATGTAATTAGAAATGATTTTACAGATAAGAGTGAACTTATTAATAGTAATGTTGAAAATAGCGAATTAATAAGATTAACTGGAACATCTAGGCCATTTAAGCGTCCATATGATTTTAGTAATGAAAATTTAATTAGTGTTGATCTAAAAAATAAAGATCTAAGAAAGGCTAATTTTAGTTCTTCGTATAATATTGATAAGAGATGGGGATATAAAGGTGTTGATTTTTCAGGATCTAATCTTAAAGGTGTTGATTTAACGCAAGCAAATCTAGAAGGCTCAATATTTATAAATAGTGATTTGACAGGCGCTAAAGTTTATTTAAACAATGCTAATTATTCAAATGCAAAACTCGATAATGCAGAAATAAGTCTTAATCCTAAATTTCATTTGTTTGATTCGAAATTAATGAGTCAGTCTTTAGATGAAAACTTAAGTAGGCATACAATTTTTGATACCATTAATTCTATAGATGATAAGTACTATAAAATAAAAATATCTCTTATGAGACAAGTAATAGATAAATTAAATAAAAACATAGGAATTGCAAATAATTTATTTCTTGTGGACTTAGTAATAGACAATATTTCATCTAAAGAATATTATCTTAATAATAAAGAAATCTATGCTTTTACCAAGCGTTTGTTAGAAATTAAATTCAAACATCTCTGTAATAATACCAGATTATTTCAAAATGAATTAGTTAAAAATCATTTGCCACTTTGTTTAGATGTGATTACTGAACTTCATAATAATAGGAAGCCAGATGAGTTTAATATATATTATTATGATGAATTTATGATAAAGAATAATAATGAATTTATTGAGTTAATGGCATTGTCTCTTTATCATGATAATAAAAATATCAAAGAAAAAGCCAGAGTATTATATGAAAAGTATCTTAATTTGGGTGACGTTAGACCTTTTGTTCAAAAAGAAGATTTTGGTAATGGATATCATGAAGTAGATTGGAGTGAAAAAGATTATAATAACTACATTATTTTTAGTAAGAATAATCATACTTATGGTGATGAGAATAAGACTATTATAATTAGTCATGAAAATTTAACGAATATGTTATTTCCGCATGATACAGAGCATGATATAAGATGGAATAATTTCTTTCTCTATATTAATAATAAAAACCAAGCTATTGAGAAAATTAACTATTATAATTTATTTAATAGTGATTTCGATATATTTAAAAATAGTTATAATGAAAGTATTCATAAAGGTATGTGTCTTAAAATATTACCAACATTAAAATTAGATAATTTCTACAATCAATTTTATTCTGCTTTTATAGGCAACGCTATTACGTCTAAACAAAAATTAGTTAGTATTGAGAATCAACAAAAATTAGTTGACATATTTGAAAAGTTCTTGGTTTTTTCAAATGACAATATTAAACATGCCTCATTAAAAGAAGAGCATTATCAAGAGATTTGTCAAAACTTAGATATTGAGTTACTAAATAATGAAGAAAAATCAAAATATTTATTAAGTCTTGCAACGCTATTTGTTAAATACTCATCTAGTGCTGTATTTGGCACAGAATACGAATCACCTCAAATATTAAGAATGTACGCTTATGCGTTGCTGAGTAAAGCAAATGAATTAAATGCGGATTTAATGAATGATTATTTTAGTGATTGGGAAAATAGATTGTTAGGACAAGATAATGCATTTACATGTACTGATATTCTTTTTTCAATAATGAACTCTTATGCGGAAAAAAACTTTAATAAAATTTATAATGCTATTATGCCTATACATTGGAAATAATTTACTTAGAAATAAAGTTAATTCTTGTTTAGTCAAAAACACATTGTAGGAGAGGGGGGGAATTAAATTAATGTATTATTTGATTGATTTCTAAGTAAAAAATGACGTAAAGATATTGTTTCAGATTTCACTTTGCTCCAACATATCAAGGCGCCAGTATTTTGTTACATCATCCTAATCTTTTATTTGCAACCATTATTTTGTGATAATTTTAAATGTATTCGCAGAGCCTTCTTTCTCAAAACTCTATGAAGTATATTTGTTTAAAAGTGATGTGAAAAATGCTTATTATTACGGTTTATTATTGAATGTAGATGTCAATAATATTGCTATGTTCTATTCTTTATCAGAGAGTAAGTGTAAAAATATTGAAGTTCGTGTGGCTGAATATTTAAATCAAAATAAGCAGTAGCATTATATTAGAACGCCCTCAATAGTATTTAATATTATTGAGGGCTTTTATCTAATTAGTTTAGAACACACTAAATAATCAAATTGTAATCAATATGTTCCATTAATTTAGCGTTATCTCGATAATCAACAGGAATAGCCAGAACCGCAGGGCCATCAACAGTCATTGCTTCATGTAAAATAGTACGTAATTGAGATGCACATTCAACCGAAAATCCTTTAGCGCCAAAAGATTCGGCATAACGTTTAAAATCAATTGCTCCAAATTTTACGCCAGAATAACGACCATATTTTTCTTGCTCTTGCATTTCGACCATATTATAAGCGTTGTCCACCCAGATAATATGCAAGATATTGGTATTTAAACGAACTGCGGTTTCTAACTCCATAGACGATTGCATAAAGCCACCATCACCAGAAACAGAAATAATTTTATCGGATGGTCGAACAAAAGAAGCGCCAATTCCCCAAGGTAATGCAACACCCATTGTCTGTTGCCCATTAGAAATTAGCATTTGTCTTGCCCTAAAACTATAAAGATAACGAGCGAGCCATATATGAAAACTCCCCATATCAATACAGAGTGTTACATCGTTATCAATAATATTTTGCATCTCATGGATGATGGTTAAAGGGTGAATAGGAGAACCATGCCGAAAATAACTATTTTGTTGCAGAATTTCTCTTTGGTGACGAATTTTCTCTAAAATCTGACGAGTATTATTTGAGAGTGTAATTTGAGATGTAGATTGTTTTGCAAAATAGTGAGTCAAATTATCAATTGTCAATTTGATATTGCCTGTTAATTCTAAATCAGGGCAGTAAGCTAAATCAATTTCAGCGGGGATCTCGTCTATATGAATAATATTGGCATTATTGTGATTCCATAATGACGGCTCATATTCGATAGGGCTATAACCTAGAGTGATTACTAAATCAGCGTGAGATAATAACTCATCACCCGGTTGATTATTAAATAAACCAATACGACCAGCAAATAAAGGAAAATGGCGTTGAGCAATCGCACCAGCTGATTGATAAGTGCCTACAATCGGAAGAGGGCAAATATCAAGTAGCTTTTGTAATGCTAATGCATTTTCAGGGTAACTAGCTTGTAGTCCTAATAAAATAACGGGGCTTTTGGCATTCAGCAGTAATTTAACGGCTTCTTGAATGGCATCATTATTTGCACTACCAATATTGGATTTTGATTTAGGTACTAATATTGGGCTACTCACTTCATTATTTAAAATATCCATTGGAAAAGTTAAAAAAGCGGAGCCCGGTCTTCCTGATTCTGCATGGCGAAAGGCATTAGCCATAGTTTCGGAAATTGATTTTGAAGAATCAATTTCAGCACAAAATTTAGTAATAGGATTAAACATGGTAACGGTATCCATGCTTTGATGAACCAGTTTTAATCTATCAGAGGATTTTACTGATCCTCCCAACGCAACTAATGGATCACCTTCAGATGTTGCTGTTGCAATGCCCGTTGCAAGATTAGAGCATCCTGGACCCGACGTTGCGATAGCCACTCCTGCTTTGCCTGTTAAACGACCAACTGCGGCAGCCATAAATGCGGCGTTAGCTTCATGACGAACAACCACTGTTTCAATGCTAGAATCAACAAGAGAATCAAATACACGATCAATTTTTGCACCCGGAATACCAAATACTTGTTTAATGCCATGTTGTTCTAATTGTTTGACAACTAAATCTGCACCACATTTCCAATGAGGAGTATTCATATAACCTTCTTTGATTTTGCAAGTGAATAAAAAATTGGATTGAGAATAAAATGACGTGATTTTTAAATTAATTTTCGGCTTGTTCTATTGCTTGATGGAGGTTGTCTGGCATTAAATTAGCTTGTAGAAAAGCTGACTGGCTGGGTAAATCAATAGTAAGGCGAGAAATGATCCCGACTTGTAATATGCCCTTTTTTAAGTAGTAATCAAGAACGTGCCCACCACCTTGGCGTTGTTGATTAATATAATGCTCATGAAATCCCGCAACATTTATGCCTTGAGTAAATTGTGGGGATCGAAAACCTGCAATAATCCCTGTTTCATTGTGAAAGGTGAAAATAGGCTGATTTTCGATAGCTTCTAACATTGGGCGGTAGGGAGGCTCTTGACGAGGAACGGTGCGTGTTTTAACTAATTCAAATTCACCTTCAATCTTGATTGCACAAAACAAATTATCGGAGGGAACATACTGATTAATTATATTGTGTATTTCTTTTTGTGATGCACCATAAGAAAAGTGATGTTCAATATCACAATTAAAAAATGTCATTACAGCAAAAGGAGACTTTTGAGAGTTTAATGCCTTTCGCGCACTACCATCAGAGCGTAGCTGAAAAACATTACTGTCGAATGCAACTAATTCACCATCAAGTTGATTGAATGTGCCTAAACCAAAATCACCATGCTTTAATAAATCAGCAATAGTAACCTCACTGTCATATACACCCGCAATTAAACTACTCATTAATGAATTTTGATAAATAGTACATTCGGGATGATTATTAATATAATTATTTAAGTTGTTTATTATTTCTTGCCCACATTGGCAACCACTCTCTTTATTCTGTTTAATATCGCTATTATCTCGCACGTTATATTTAAGACTACTATTCATAATAAAATCGATCCTTATTGAATAAAGATAGTCATTAATTGACCATCAAATTTATTATCAATCCAATACATAAGATTTTCAAATGTTTTAATTGTTATTGAATAATGAGTGATAGTTGTGTATTTGAAAATTAAATATAGATTACTGTTTTATATTGATTTAATTCATTCGATTTATTGATTAAAAAATCAGTTTAATAAAGTATATTTTTATTGATAAGCTGTTTTTATTGGATGTGTGGTGATGGTGATAACTAGGTGAGTGTGAAAAGCATACACTTTACAACGAATTAGTTATGGATTACTGTGAATTAATCTATTTAGGGAAGAAAATGGAAGAAATATTCTTGATGATAATATCTAAATTTGAAATGGATTTTTAATTAGGAAAAGTAAATGAAGTGCATATAAAAAACCCACGAATGACCGTGGGTTTAGCGATTATATTTAATATAAGTAATTATTAAACATTAAATAAGAAGTTCATTACATCGCCATCTTGAACGATATATTCTTTACCTTCCGCACGCATTTTTCCTGCTTCTTTAGCGCCTTGTTCACCACCGTAAGTGATAAAATCGTTATAAGCGATAGTTTGAGCACGGATAAAGCCTTTCTCAAAGTCAGTGTGGATTTTACCTGCCGCTTGTGGCGCTGTTGCACCTACAGGGATTGTCCATGCACGTACTTCTTTAACGCCAGCAGTGAAGTAAGTTTGTAAGTTCAGTAGGGCATAACCAGCGCGAATTACACGGTTTAAGCCAGGCTCTTCAATACCTAAATCTTGCATAAACTCTTCACGCTCTGCATCTTCTAACTCAGCAATATCTGCTTCGATAGCGGCACAAACAGGAACAACTACAGAGCCTTCTGCTTCTGCAATTTTGCGAACAGTTTCAAGATATGGGTTATTTTCAAAACCATCTTCATTAACGTTTGCAATATACATTGTTGGTTTTAACGTTAAGAAGCTTAAATAACGAATAGTTGCTTTTTCTTCTTCAGTTAAATCTAAAGCGCGTAACATGCCTGCGTTTTCTAAATGCGGTAAGCATTTTTCTAACACTTCCATTTCTGCTTTAGCAATTTTATCGCCACCTTTTGCTTTTTTCTGATTACGGTGCATTGCTCGTTCACAGGTATCTAAGTCAGAAAGGGCTAATTCAGTATTGATGGTTTCGATATCTTCAGCAGGATCAACTTTACCTGCAACGTGAATGATATTGTCATTTTCAAAACAACGAACCACATGACCAATCGCTTCAGTTTCACGAATATTTGTTAGGAATTGGTTACCTAAACCTTCACCTTTAGATGCACCTTTTACTAAACCTGCGATATCAACAAATTCCATTGTTGTTGGTAAAATACGCTGTGGTTTAACAATTTCAGCTAGTTTATCTAAGCGAGGATCAGGCATTGGAACAACACCTGTGTTTGGCTCGATAGTACAGAATGGGAAGTTGGCTGCCTCAATACCTGCCTTAGTTAAGGCATTAAACAGTGTAGATTTCCCTACGTTAGGCAGACCGACGATACCACATTTAAATCCCATAAACGTTCACCTTGTCACATAAAAACAACAGGAGGGAGTATTCCTGTTGTGTGCTGTTAAAAAAATTTGGCGCTATTATAGAGCAAATCCCCGTTTGATTAAATCATCAGGGATTAATCGCACAAAATAAGAGGGGAGCTTTACCCTCTGAATATTAAAATTACTTAATTTATCAATATAATGATTACGCTTTAAAGCTATGTAAGCGGTTTATTGCTTTCTCATAACCATCACGCATTAAAATGTCTGTGCATGAAAGTGCTTCATCAATAGCGTCATCAATCAATTTTTGTTCACTCATTGGTGGTTTACCTAATACAAAACCAACAACTTTATTTTTATCACCAGGGTGACCAATACCAATGCGTAAACGATAGAAGTTTGGATTATTAGCAAACTTACTTTGAATATCTTTTAAACCGTTATGACCGCCATTGCCACCACCTAACTTCATTTTGACAACACCGGGCGGTAAATCGAGTTCATCATGTGCAACTAGAATTTCATTAAGCTCGATACGATAGAAATTCGCCATTGCCTGTACCGCTTTACCACTTAAATTCATAAAAGTTGTTGGTACTAATAATCGAACATCATTACCGTTCAAATTAATGCGAGCGGTATAACCAAAGAATTTACTCTCTTCTTTTAGAGATTGTTGATGACGTTGAGCCAATAAATCAACATACCAAGCACCCGCATTATGGCGAGTCTGGGCATAATCTGCACCGGGGTTTGCTAACCCGACGATAAGTTTAATTTTACTCACAATAGCCTTTCACTGTTATCGTCTTAAAAGAAAGGGCATAGTTTACCTGTCTAAGCTCAGAAGCACAAAATAGATTACATAGAATGTTTTTTGGGAATGATGTGTAGAGGAAATATCACCTTTTTGATTTAACAAAAAGAGCGAAAATGACAAAATCGGCGTTATTTTCTTCTTTTGAAAGACAAAAACACATTTTTTGTTAAGAATTATCAATAAATTTCGGAGCGATGTGATCTCTTCGACAATAACTTCTTAGTATTTATGGCTATAATAACTGCAAAGAACAAAAGGTTATTCGATGTATTTTGTTGTTGAATCGTCTGACGACGCGCTTGGAGGTGCAACATGAAATATAAACATGCATTTGCAGTTGGTAATTTATGTATGGCTACGGGGATGATTGTTATGCTCGGTAGTCTTGGTTATACGCTTCTTACTCATATTTTCCCATTAGGACTTCCTGAGTTTTTATCAGATATCTCTTTAATGGGGATCTTTATTGGTGCTTTGGTGTGGTTAGCAGGCGCCCGCATTGGTGGTAGAGAAACAATCGCAGAAAGATATTGGTGGTTACGTAACCATGATGAGCGTTATCGTCGTCATGACAATCACCGTTATCCATAATGTTGTTATCACAAATAAATATCAGATTAGATAACAATAATAATGAAGTTAATAACTGATATTAAGTGAATAATAGTTGTCATTATGCGTTGTAATACACACCTATAGACCCGTTTAATAATAACGGGTTTTTTGTTGCCTAAAATTCTTACTCTAGAAAATAGCAACAAAAAACCCGCTATAACAAACGCTATAGCGGGTTTAGTTATCTCAAATTGCAATGAATGTTATAACAAATTAATGTTCAAACATCGCAGAGATTGACTCTTCATTGCTAATACGGCGAATTGCTTCAGCCAGCATGCCAGAAAGGGTCAATGAGCGGACTTTATTTAATGCTTTGATTTCTGCTGATAACGGAATTGTATCGCAGACAACCACTTCATCAATAACAGAGCTTTTGATGTTCTCAACAGCATTACCAGAGAAGATTGGGTGAGTCGCGTAAGCAAATACACGTTTAGCACCACGTTCTTTCAGCGCTTCAGCTGCTTTACACAATGTACCGCCTGTGTCGATCATATCGTCAACAAGGATACAGTCGCGGTTAGCAACATCACCAATAATATGCATAACTTGAGAAACGTTAGCACGAGGGCGACGTTTATCAATGATAGCCATATCAGTGTCATTCAGAAGCTTAGCAATAGCACGAGCACGAACAACACCGCCAATATCTGGAGAAACAACAATAGGGTTGTCCAAATCTTTTTGAAGCATATCTTCTAAAAGAATCGGGCTGCCGAAGACATTGTCAACCGGTACATCAAAGAACCCTTGGATTTGTTCTGCGTGTAAGTCACAGGTTAAAACGCGGTCTACGCCTACACTAGATAAGAAATCCGCAACAACTTTTGCCGTAATAGGAACACGGGCTGAACGAACACGGCGATCCTGACGGGCATAACCGAAGTAAGGAATAACAGCAGTGATACGACCAGCGGAAGCTCGACGTAATGCGTCAACCATGACCACTAATTCCATTAAGTTATCATTAGTAGGTGCACAGGTTGATTGAATGATAAATACATCACCACCACGTACGTTTTCGTTGATTTGCACACTGACTTCACCGTCGCTAAAACGACCTACAGCCGCGTCTCCTAGGCTAGTGTAGAGTCGGTTGGCAACACGTTGAGCCAGTTCCGGGGTTGCGTTACCAGCAAAAAGCTTCATATCGGGCACGAGAAAAACCTCAGGCTTGCGTCCAGAGAGAGATATTGTTGACCAGTAAAGAACGTGTTTATGAACATAAGGTTTGTAAACATCATCCTACGGGTGCAATAACACAGGTATCCTTGAGCGGAATAAATGCAGAGGAGAAATGTTGACGCCTTGCGCTACAAATCCATGCACCCACTCAGGGGCGTTAACTAACACTTCACTAGCGGCAACTTGTGAGTCGAACTCGCCGAACACACAGGCACCTGTCCCAGTTAAGCGTGACGGTGCATATTCTAACAGCCACGAAAGCAGATATTCAACCTCACGAAAACGTTTTCTTGCGATCATTTCACAGTCATTCTCGAACGGAGCCTTTAATAATGCGCCAAGAGAGCGAATAGGAGAATTACGTTTTAATTCTGGATCTGTGAAGATTGTCGGTGTTGGAATGGAAATTCCGGGGTGTGCGACCAAATACCATTGCTCTTTTGGCTCTGCTGGGGTCAAAATTTCACCAACGCCTTCGGCGAACGCTGCATGACCTTTTACAAAAACAGGAACGTCTGCGCCTAAACCAACGCCTAATTTGGCTAAAGTTTCGTCACTCAATCCGGCTTGCCAATGATAATTAAGTGCAATTAATGTTGTTGCTGCGTTAGATGAACCTCCACCTAAACCACCTCCCATAGGCAGTTTTTTATCAATACTGATATCTGCACCGTGATACTTCAAAGGAACATTATGTTGCTGGCAATAATCACGAAGTAATTTAGCGGCTTTAATAATTAAATTATCTTTATCTTCTACGCCATCAATTGGCGTTAAGATAGTTAACTGGGTATCATCACGAGGTGTAATGGTTAGTGTGTCGCCATAATCTAAAAACTGAAATAACGTTTGTAAATTATGATAACCATCGGGGCGTTTTCCCGTGATGTAGAGAAAAAGATTTAGTTTGGCAGGAGAAGGCCAACTTAGTGTCATTGCTGTATATCCCAGTTATCCATTTTTAATTTGATAGTGCGTTCACCTTGTTTTAACTCAAGGCGTTGTGGCAGGTTAGGTGTGGTACTTGAATCATAAGCTTGGTAAGTCACAATCCAATCACCTTCAGGTGCAGGTAATGTGACAGATTTTAATAAGTGATTAGCATCTAATTCGAAATCAGTTGCGTCACCCGGTAAACCAACAAGCCAAGCACGTAGATTTTTGAGTGGAATAAGCATACCTGTGAGTTGGTAAATCATCTCAGCAGGATTATCGCTATAATATTTTTTACCATTATTATCGGTAACTTCAATCACACCAGGCATGACATTTAAATCGAGTTCTGTTGTGCCTAAAGGATTGGTAAGCAATAAGCGATAACGCTCATCAGCTCTGTCTTGCCAATAGAATCGGGCATAGGTTTTGTTTGTATCTTCGATATAAGCAAAAGCGCCTCGGGTTTCATATTGTGAAATTTTCTTTAATGCTTGTTGGCGAGCTTGCCATTGCACATCGTTATCAGATGCCGAGCCTTGAGTCTTTATCTGATTTAGATTACAGGCACTCAGCAACAACGCCGTTAGCGGGATAAGGCGCAGGAGTTGTTTGGTTGAAAAAAAGCGTGAACGCATAGCTGAGACATTCCTTTAATTCGTTATTAGTTGAAAAAAAGAGTATCATAAACCTTATGATATAACGATATTTCGTTAAATTGTGTATAGAAATCTCCTATCACTCAAGTAAGCTCTTTTATTGAATCTGTTCATCAAGTAGAATGGCGGAAATGAAGAGTCCATACTAAATGCGCTGTTTTAGGTTTACACTAAGTCAAGTCGCGAGGCGGTATTTATTCATAACTCAATATAGTTGATATGACGTTATTAGCATTAGGTATTAATCATAAAACAGCCCCCGTTGCTTTACGTGAGAAAGTCTCTTTTTCTCCCGATACCATGGGTGATGCCTTGAATAACCTCTTACAGCAACCCGCTGTCAGAGGCGGTGTCGTGCTGTCTACTTGTAACCGTACTGAGCTCTATCTTAGTATGGAAGACAAAGAAAATAGCCATGAACAGCTTATTCGCTGGTTATGTCAATATCACCAAATAGAGCCAAATGACCTGAAAAGCAGTGTCTATTGGCATCAAGATAATCAAGCTGTCAGCCATTTAATGCGAGTGGCAAGTGGTTTAGATTCTCTCGTATTAGGTGAACCTCAAATTTTAGGGCAAGTTAAAAAAGCCTTTGCCGATTCTCAAAATTACCACTCGCTCTCTTCAGAGCTGGAACGCTTGTTTCAGAAATCTTTTTCAGTTGCGAAAAGAGTGAGAACAGAGACACAAATTGGTGCTAATGCGGTTTCTGTTGCTTTTGCGGCTTGTACATTAGCGCGTCAAATCTTTGAATCGTTATCTTCTTTGACTATTTTATTAGTGGGTGCCGGTGAGACAATAGAGTTAGTCGCTCGCCATCTTCGTGAACATCAAGTCAAAAAAATCATTATTGCTAATCGAACAAAAGAACGTGCTCAGCGTTTAGCAAATGAAGTTGATGCTGAAGTCATTACATTATCAGAGATTGATGAGTGTCTTGCACAGGCTGATATTGTCATTAGTTCTACGGCAAGCCCCTTACCAATTATTGGTAAGGGAATGGTTGAAAGAGCGCTTAAAAAACGCCGAAATCAGCCAATGTTGCTGGTGGACATCGCAGTTCCTCGTGATATAGAACAAGATGTCGAAAAACTTAATAACGTTTATCTTTATAGCGTTGATGATTTAGAAGCGATAATTCAACATAACCGTGAACAACGCCAAGCTGCTGCGGTTCAAGCAGAACATATTGTCCAGCAAGAAAGTGGGCAATTTATGGATTGGCTACGAGCACAAGGTGCTGTGGGTGCAATTCGAGAATATCGAGACAGTGCTGAAATGTTACGTGCAGAAATGACAGAAAAAGCCATCACATTGATACAAAACGGAGCGGATGCAGAAAAAGTCATCCAACAGCTCTCGCATCAATTGATGAATCGTCTTATTCACACACCAACAAAATCTCTTCAACAGGCCGCCAGTGATGGTGATATTGAACGCCTGAATCTATTACGTGAAAGTTTGGGTATTACCCATAATTAACTTTGTCTAACAGGATCTTAATCTACGAATGAAGCCTTCTATTGTCGCTAAGTTGGAAGCTCTACAAGAGCGTTATGAAGAAATTCAGGCACTTCTGTCAGAAGCCGATGTTATTGCCTCTCAGGAGCGTTTTCGTGCGCTTTCAAAAGAATACTCTCAATTAACTGACGTTACGGCTTGTTTTAGCCAATGGCGAAAAGTGCAAGACGACATCGAAGCAGCAGAAATGATGCTTGATGATCCTGAAATGAAAGAGATGGCACAAGAAGAGCTGAAAGAAGCACAAGCATTAAACGATGATTTAGAACAACAGTTACAAGTGTTGTTACTGCCTAAAGATCCTGATGATGAATTTAACTGTTTCCTTGAAATTCGTGCGGGAACAGGGGGAGATGAAGCGGCATTATTCGCGGGTGATTTATTCCGTATGTATAGCCGTTATGCAGAATCACGTCGCTGGCGTATTGAAGTCATGAATGCTAACGAAGGTGAGCATGGTGGCTACAAAGAGGTTATCGCCAAAGTGGTTGGCGATGGCGCTTATGGTGTATTGAAATTCGAATCAGGCGGTCACCGTGTTCAACGCGTTCCTGAAACGGAATCTCAAGGTCGTATTCATACTTCTGCTTGTACGGTTGCCGTCTTAGCTGAAGTGCCAGAAGCTGAATTACCTGAAATCAGTCCAAGTGACTTACGTATTGATACATTCCGTTCTTCAGGAGCGGGTGGTCAGCACGTTAATACCACTGACTCTGCTATCCGTATTACGCATATTCCAACAGGAATTGTGGTGGAATGTCAGGATGAGCGTTCACAGCACAAAAACAAAGCCAAAGCGATGTCTGTATTAGGTGCACGTATTCGTGCAGCTGAAATGCAAAAACGCCAAGAAGCTGAAGCTTCTGAACGTCGTAATTTATTGGGTTCTGGTGACCGTTCTGACCGAATTAGAACGTACAACTTCCCGCAAGGTCGTGTAACAGATCACCGTATCAACCTCACGTTTTATCGCTTAGATGAAGTCATGGAAGGAAAATTAGATCCATTAATTCAGCCTATCGTAACTGAATATCAAGCGGATCAGCTTTCTGCACTTTCTGAGTTGAATTAATGAATTATGAACAATGGCTGCGAGAAGCAGCCTTGCAATTAATTGAAAGTGACAGCCCTAAACGTGATGCTGAAATTCTACTTGGGTACGTAACACAACGTACCCGCACTTATTTAATTGCCTTTAATGAAACGGTACTTTCGTCAGACGAGTTAGCACAATTATCGCAATTGCTGACTCGACGTATTAAAGGTGAACCTATTGCTTATTTAGTCGGTGAAAGAGAGTTTTGGTCACTGCCTTTAAAAGTCTCACCTGCAACATTAATTCCTCGCCCAGATACAGAATGCCTTGTTGAAAAAGCCTTAGAAAAACTACCATCAGAGCCGACTCGTATTCTTGATTTAGGAACAGGAACAGGGGCTATTGCGTTAGCAATGGCATCAGAACGCCCAGATTGCCATGTTATTGGTGTGGATTTTCAAGCTGAAGCTGTGGTATTAGCGCAAGAGAATGCGACCAACTTAGCATTAAACAACACTGAATTTATGGAAAGTTGTTGGTTTAGTTCACTCTCAGGGTATCAATTTGGTATGATAATCAGTAATCCTCCTTACATTGATGAAAATGATGAGCATATTCATCAGGGGGATGTTCGTTTTGAACCTTTAACCGCATTAGTTGCTGGCAAAAATGGTTTTGCTGATATCGAGATTATCGTTGAAACTGCTCGTCAATTTTTAACTGATAATGGCTGGGTATTACTGGAACACGGCTGGCAACAAGGTGAAGGGGTACGCAATATTTTTATTGATAAGGGTTACTGCTGTGTGGAAACTTTCCGTGATTATGGCGGTAATGAGCGTGTGACAGTAGGTCGTTGGAATTATGATAGAAACCATAGCTGATTACGAATTTAATAAAGCCCCTTTAGTTAAGGGCATGATCCTTATCTCTCAGGCTATTCGACCTGATTTTCCGACCACTTCTGTTGGTTATCAACTCGCGCAGTTAGTTGAACAGGCTGAAGCTGAAATTCCCCAACAAGGAAATACCAAAGAGCAGATAGAAGCACTGCTAAAACTGTTTTATAAGCAGTGGCACTTTAGTGGTGCAAGTGGCAAATATTGCCTTTCTGATACGTTATGGTTAGATAAAGTATTAGCGACACATGTCGGCTCTCCTGTTTCACTGGGTTCGATTCTTATTTATATCGCACAAGCGTTAAATTTACCGTTAGTCCCGGTTATCTTTCCTACACAACTGATCATCAGAATAGATATTCCTAATGAACAACCGCTATTTTTAAATCCAATAAATGGTGAATATCTATCGCAACATACCTTAGAAGTTTGGTTAAAAGGGAATGTAGGCGGTGCCTCTGTATTATTAGAGGCAGATTTAGAAGAATCAGAATACAGTTCTATTATTCGTAAGCTTTTGGATACATTGAAAGTTTCTTTAATGGAAGAAAAGAATATGGTGCAAGCATTAAAAGCCAGTGAAACGGTGTTAATGTTTGATCCTGAAGATCCCTACGAAATACGTGATCGTGGACTTATTTTTGCTCAGTTAGAGTGCAACCATGTGGCGATTTCTGACTTAAACTATTTTGTTGAGCAATGTCCTGAAGATCCTATTTCAGAGATGATCAAAATCCAAATTCATTCGATAGAACAAAATCCTATTGTTCTACATTAAAAATTTAAGAAACGTACTTAATTAACACAGTACATTACAAACAGTATAGGGATAAATATGCAACATAAAGTGGTGAATATTGGTGATATCAAGGTAGCAAACGACCTGCCATTTGTGCTTTTTGGTGGCATGAATGTATTAGAATCGCGCGATTTAGCCATGCGTATTTGTGAGCATTACGTCACTGTAACTCAGAAACTGAATATTCCTTATGTATTCAAAGCTTCTTTTGATAAAGCAAACCGTTCTTCAATCCACTCTTACCGTGGTCCGGGTTTAGAAGAAGGGATGAAAATTTTCCAAGAGTTAAAAGAAACTTTTGGCGTTAAAATTATTACTGACGTTCATGAAGCAGCACAGGCTCAACCTGTATCAGAAGTGGTTGATGTTATCCAATTACCTGCATTTTTAGCGCGTCAAACTGATCTTGTTGAAGCGATGGCTAAAACTGGCGCTGTGATCAACGTAAAAAAACCTCAGTTTGTAAGCCCAGGACAAATGGGAAATATCGTCGATAAGTTTAAAGAAGGCGGTAACGATCAAGTTATTCTATGTGATCGTGGTAGCAACTTTGGTTACGATAACTTAGTTGTTGATATGTTAGGCTTCCATGTCATGATGCAGGCTTCTCAAGGCGCACCGGTTATTTTTGATGTCACCCACTCATTACAGTGTCGTGACCCATTTGGTGCCGCATCAGGCGGACGTCGCGCGCAAGTTGCTGAATTAGCTCGTGCAGGTATGGCTGTTGGTCTTGCTGGATTATTCCTTGAAGCTCACCCAGATCCAGATAATGCGCGTTGTGATGGCCCATCAGCGTTGCCACTGGCAAAATTAGAGCCTTTCTTAGCTCAAATTAAAGCGATTGATGAAGTGGTGAAAAATTTCCCAGAGTTAGATACCAGCAAATAAAATTGTTATGCAACTGCATACAGTAGTGAATATGTTCGGCGCTGATCTTCAGCGCCGTTATCACGAAAAAATTCATAAAATCACCCTCCATGGCGGTTTCAACTGTCCTAATCGAGATGGCACATTAGGGCGAGGTGGCTGTACTTTCTGTAATGTTTCCTCTTTTGCTGATGAGCAAACACAATATCATTCGATAGAAGAACAAATTGCATTACAAGCCAAAAATATTAACCGCGCACATCGTTATCTTGCCTATTTTCAAGCCTATACCAGTACTTATGCCGAAGTAGAATATTTGCGTACTTTATATGAAACCGCATTATTACAAGCTGACATGGTTGGATTATGTGTTGGAACTCGGCCAGATTGTGTCCCTGTCAGCGTTTTGGATTTATTGCAAGGTTATCGCGATAAAGGCTATGAAGTATGGTTAGAACTTGGTTTGCAAACGGCTCATGATAAAACATTGAAGCACATTAATCGTGGGCATGATTTTCAATGTTACCAAGCGACCACACGTGAAGCGCGTCGGCGTGGTTTAAAAGTGTGTACGCACCTTATTGTTGGACTGCCACGAGAAGATCATCTGTTAAATATGCAAACATTAGAGCGTGTGGTAGAGACAGGCACTGATGGGCTTAAATTACACCCATTGCATATTGTTGAAGGCAGTACGATAGCTAAAGCTTGGAAAGCAGGGCGTATTAATGCATTGACGCAAGAACAATATGTTTATACCGCGGGTGAGATGATCCGCCATACTCCTCCTGAAATGATTTATCACCGTGTGTGTGCTAGCGCCAGAAAACCCACCTTATTAGCTCCTGAATGGTGTGAAAATCACTGGTTGGGAATGAATGCACTTTATCAAGATTTATTAAAAAAGGGTGTGCAAGGAAGCGGGATTGGTAATGCGTTTATTCCTAATTCTAAATAAGCCATATTAAGAAATTACCGCACGATATACATTTCAAATCTGAATGTTTTTTAATTTATATTAAAAAATGCAATTCATTTTTTCTCAATATAAATTATGAAATATTAAAATAGCCCTTAATTAAATCACTTAAATTAAGGGCTAAATAAATTTTATATTAATTGTAATAAATAACTACTGAATTAATTCCAAATCATCCAGTGCTTTTTGTAATGAAGGATAGAAATTAAGTTCTCCTTCAATAGGCGTGACTCTTGCTCTTGCCAGCGTTTTTAAAGGCTGGAAAGGAATATCACAAACAATCACATGGGTATCATGTTTAACATCAGTGACAAAATGCTGGAATGCATGTAATCCACCTGCATCTAATACAGGAACAGCATCCCATTGCATAATAACGGTTTTATAACCTTTACTACGTTCACGTAACTCATTAAAGATACGCTCAGCGGCGGCAAAGAACAGTGGACCATTAACACGCACAACCAATAACTGCTTATCATCATCAGTATAAGGGGATTCAGTTATTTTGGTCATATTGGCAATACGACGCATAAATAACAGTGAAGCCAACACAATACCGATAGTAATGGCAATAACCATATCAAAGAGAACGGTGAGTGATAAGCATAATACTAAGACAATAATATCGTCTTTAGGCGCGTGTCGAATAAGGTCAATAACTTTACGGGCTTCACTCATATTCCATGCAACAATTAACAGCAGTGCGGACATTGCGGCTAAAGGTAAATAAGAAAGGAAAGGGGCTAATACAAGTAAAGTTAGCAATACCAATAACGAGTGAACAATAGCAGAAACAGGTGATGTTGCACCTGCACGCACGTTAGCAGCGGAACGTGCAATCGCCGCAGTTGCTGTGATACCACCAAAGAATGGCGCAACAATATTACCAACACCTTGTCCGACTAACTCACCATTAGAGTGGTGTTTTTTGCCAGTCATACCATCAAGCACAACCGCACATAATAATGATTCGATAGCGCCTAACATTGCCATTGAGAAAGCTGCGGGTAATAAAGCAGAAACAGTACTCCAATTTAATTCAAGTGATGTACCTGTGCTTGGTAAATTCCAAGGTAAAACAAACTGAGGCAAAATAGGTGGAATACCTTGCCCAGTTGTTCCATTAGGAAGCATATAACTAAATTGGGAACCAATTGTTGCAACGTCATGACCGAACATATTCACAATACCCATTACTGCTGTACCTGCAATTAAAGCGGGTAAGTGGCCGGGTAAACGTAAATTCAACTTAGGCCAATAAATTAAAACCAACAGTGTTGTCAGACCGATAAGTGTATCACCAAGATGAATAGTCGGTAATGCAGAGCCTAGAGCAATCACTTTATCAATGTAGGTTTCTGGCACATGCGCTAATTCAAGACCAAAAAAGTCTTTTACTTGCATGGTGGCAATGGTGATAGCAATCCCCGAAGTAAATCCAAGTGTTACAGAAACAGGAATATACTCAATAAGCTTGCCAAAGCGAGCTAAACCCATAACCACTAAGATCACGCCAGACATAAGCGTAGCAATCAATAGCCCACTTAAACCAAACTGTTGTGATACAGGATAAAGGATCACAACAAAAGCGGCAGTAGGCCCTGAAACGCTGTATCGAGAGCCACCAGAAACAGCAATGACTATACCGGCAATAGCTGCGGTATAAAGACCGTATTGCGGAGGAACACCGCTACCAATTGCCAAAGCCATGGCTAAAGGTATCGCGATAATTCCGACGGTGATCCCTGCAATAATATCTTTTAATAAACGCGCAAAAGAGTAAGGCTCTTTTACACATGCATCAATAAATGCACTAAAGGGGCGAACCCGGTTAACTTTATGAGTTTTCATTTAGGATTAAACCAAAATAAGAAGTCAGATGCCGAATAACGGCGATAAGGAAAAGAGAGGATATCGCTTTTATTCGCTGATAATAATGTGATACATCAAATTATTAATGCATATCTTAAAGCTTAGTAAAAATAAAATCAATTAAACTAATAAGTTAACCTAAATAGATAATGCAATGTATCTTATTGTATTTATTCTGTTGCTTGCTTGAAAATAAAGTTTAAATTTATTTTAAAATTATAAAAAGCGTTTTATTTTAGAATAAATGTCGTTTAGAGATAGGGTAATAAAAATCTTTTTACGTCATAAAAATCGGATAGACATAAATAACAACTACATAAGTTGTTTTAACTCATTAAAATTAATAATCAAAGATTATTAAGTGATGAGAAATTATTAAATAAAACGATTAAGCAAAAATAAAATAAAGAATATGTAATATACTAACAATAATATCATCAAAAAATGAAGCGTTACGGGATATAAACAAGTCCGTGAAGAGAAAAAGAGACTGAGAGTGTAGAAAATTTGGACAAAAAAAATAGAGCCTAGTTAAAAAACTAGGCTCTATCTTAGAATATGGCGGTGAGAGAGGGATTCGAACCCTCGATACGTTGCCGTATACACACTTTCCAGGCGTGCTCCTTCAGCCTCTCGGACATCTCACCGTGTTGTTGGATATGTACTTAACATCTCTCAACGGGGCGCTACTATATGGAAAAGGATCATAGGCGTCAACAGCTAAATGCATTTTTCCCTTAACTTTTGCATCAAGCAGTCAAATAAAAAACAATATGCACAAATGCTAGGCAAATTATGCAGTAAAGCAATATAGATATGGATTGCTGCATTGAAAAGAGAATTAAGAATTTCGTTAACTGGTTAACATTCTCAACATTTTTATTAACAACTTATTCAAAGAGACTTGAAATCAGAACGTAACCCTCGCACCCTATGATAAAAATGCTGGAGGAAGGCAAAATGAATATTATTTATTATCATCCTTTTTTTGACGCAGATACATGGATCAATGGTATGAAGGCACGTTTGCCGAATGCCAATATACGCATTTGGGAACCTGGCGATAATCAACCTGCTGATTACGCTATGGTTTGGCTTCCTCCTTATGAAATGCTAGCCAGTCGCAATCACCTAAAAGGTATTTTTGCCTTAGGGGCGGGAGTCGATGCTATTTTAAAACAAGAGCAACAAAAGCCAGGTACATTACCAACTGGCGTTCCTGTTATGCGTTTAGAAGACACCGGAATGGGGCTTCAAATGCAAGAATATGCGATTGCTAAAGTGATGTATTACTTTCGTCGAATGGATGATTATAAACGCCAACAATCACAACGTTTATGGAAACAACTTCCTGCGCATTCTTATGACGATTTTGTTATTGGTGTTTTAGGTGCTGGAGCTTTAGGTGGGAGTGTTGCGACTAAACTTGCTGAACTTGGTTTTAAAGTTCGTTGCTGGAGTCGCAGTGAAAAACAAATTAAAAATGTTGAAAGTTTTTATGGTAAAGAGCAACTCAATGATTTCCTTAAAGAGTGTAATTTACTAATTAACTTATTACCTTATACGCCAGAAACGCATGGTATTTTGAATTTTTCACTCTTTGAACAACTTAAACCTTCTTCTTATTTGATTAATTTGGCGCGGGGTGCGCATTTAGTTGATCAAGATTTATTAGAAGCGATAGATCAAGGGCATATTGCTGATGCGACTTTGGATGTTTTTGCTCAAGAGCCATTAGCAGGAATGCACCCATTTTGGACTCATCCTCGTGTTTCTATTACGCCACATATTGCCGCCTTTACAATTCCTAATATCGCCATGGATACAATTGTTGAAAATATCCAACGAATTGAAAAGGGTGAATCACCTTGTGGTGTGGTTGATATGAAAAGTGGATATTAAAACCATTTAATACCTTTTCTAATTTTATATAATAGGCAATAAATTTTAGTTTATTGCCTATTTTTTTGCCCTGACTTTCAAAAAACATCATTTTTTCTGTTATTTATATAATGTAATAAAAATCTGGTTGTAAAAAGATATCGTTTGCAGATTATCTTATTGATTATTACCTCATGATTTGAAGATAATGAGGTATACATGAATAATAAAATAGAGACGATACCCAGTAAGCTAATACCTATGGGTACTTTTAATGGAAAAAAAGAGAAATGTTCAATAAATACAATAGGTAATGGTAATGAGAGCTATCGTAAAAATAATGATAAACAAAAAGAAGAAAAACAATTTAACTTAAATAATGCTAAGAACTATGTTTATCTTGGCTCTACCAATATGTCATTATTAAATAATATGGGTGTTACTCTTGATGATGATGGCTCCTTGCTCTTAATTAAAGGTAAAACACATGACTTATTTACAGGATTATATCAAAAACACTTTAAAGGAGGATTTAAATATGATGTTTTTAATATAGAGACTAAAAACACTGATAATATGAAGTTTAAAGAACTTTATGTTGATCCTAATGGGTTCTTGATTGGAAATAAATATAGCAATATAGATAATAGTAGTGACCTTTATAAAATTAAATTTAACAGACTCGAAAAAGAATATAGCTTAAATGATGTTTCATCAAATACTATTGGTAGTAATTTTATCGTTGAATATGAAAAATATATAATTGATGATAATCTAAAACAAGATTTATCAAGCATCAATAATATTGTGGAATTAAAAGAAAATAATATACTAAAAATAAAAAGAGATGGTCTAGATATTACAATTGAAGTTAAAAATAACCAACTTTACACAGCTGGATTACCTGCAACACTAGAGTCAACATACGATCAAACTGACCATGCTGAAACTGAACATGATATTAAAATCAAAAAGCATAAAATAAAACTTCCATTAAAGGAAACTGATAAAATATTAGCAATTAAACCAATATTAAATAAAATTCAACTCATTGTGGATAAAGGTAATAAAATAAAAATATACTACCTTGACCCTTTGAATATTTTTGCGGTTAAAGATTATCAGTATGAGGTTACTCGTTTAAAACAGGAGCCACCCTTATCATTTTACTCAATGGTAGGTGAGAATAATTATAAAAATTATCATTCTGGTCAGCCATTTTCTACTCAAACAATAGGTAATTTCAGTAGCCGACATATTCCTTTTTTCTCTTCTGTTATTGATGATTCCAGATTACATATTAGTAAAGCTAAAGAGCAATATGCATTAAAAAAATATAAAGCAATGATGAAAAATATTGCAAAAACTGTTGATCCTGGTTTTAGAGGATTATTTTCTAATATAAAACAACTTGTTAATTCTTCGACAACTGCATATAACAGCAAGCCAATGGCATTATATGGTATTAAAAAAAATATAGAAAAAAACTATGATGTGTTAAATCGTATAGTTAAAGGTGTCAAAAGTGGTGTAACACAAGGTGAGGTGATTTATTCATTAGTAAAAGACCTTAAAGAGAAAGAAAATATTACAATTAGTCACCATAGTGATATTCGAGCTTTTTTGGGCATTAATGCTTTTCAACTGCCAAGTAATATAGGAGTTAATGCCTTTCTATTAGCTTCTTATGCAAAGTCACACTCTATTACATTATCAAAAAGTGAAGGTAATAAGATCACTTTTTCTTTTATTAATAATAAGAAGAATCTTTTTGTTGCAGGTTTATCCGCGGGAATTGGTGGATATGAAAAAAGATGGGAGTTAGGAAATGTTGACTATGGTTTTGTTACTCCTATCATGGCAAGTGCTTTATTAGGTGCCACTTACGCTAAAAAATCTAATTTCTCATTTAGCCTTGATATTAATGAGATCTCAAATTTTATTAATCAAGGATTAACTAAAAATGAAAACGAATTGATCGATAAATCTACTCTTGAAATTAATCAAGATATGAGTATCTCGTTAGGAGGTGAGATAAGAAGTGAAGGGAGTTTTGATGTTGATGTCATGGTTAATCCTAATATGGAACTAACCGTACCCAGAAATGCTATTGGTATAAACTTTATTTTCAATTTATTAAAACTAGATTTAAATATTAATAAATTTATCGATTATGGTGAAACAGATGTTACAAAGAAAACAAAGAGGCTTGATCTTAATTTATTAGAGCTTGGTATTGATGTTTATCGTGATTTGAAATTTACGCCTTCTACAACAAATTCTGATAATGTTATTCAGTGGTATCCATTAACATCCGTAAAAGATTTTGAATTAATGGTAAAAAAAAGAATAAATAGCTTGTTAGGTTTTACACTTTTTAAAAGTGAAAAATTAATAAGAGCGGGGAGTCAGGAACAAGATAAAAAAAACATAAAAGGAATTTATAAAAGAGTATTAAAGCTAAATAAACTATTAGAAAGTTTCCCAGAAAAATATTATCTTTCTAATAATATTGATAAGTTAGATAGCATCTATTTAAATTTATCATCAGGTAAAAAAGAAATTAATAAATTAAAAGATGATAGTAATAAAAATCTTATTACTACTTCATTTCAAAGTAAAGATGAGATTTTTCAGGCTAAAATAACAGAAGAGAATAGACAACATAATATTAATCATATTTTATCCTCATTAAAAAAGAGAAAAGAGATGTTGTCTTCTCAGGAAAAAGACAATATGAATGAAAAATTTAAGCCTTACTTTATAGCAAATTATCAGTTAAATAGACAGGGAAGCTCGCTTCGTTCTGATTTACAAAATGAAATAAAGCATCTTATAGAAAAAAATAGAGACACTAAAGAGATTAACTTAGATGAAATAAAGACAAATCTGGATGATTTATATACTAGATATAAACAGCAGTTTGCCCATATTGAATATCAAATTACCTCTACAGATATTATGTCTATTAGTGAACTTTCGTACAAAAAGAAGACATTACCAACAGGATTTGTACGATTAGGAAATAAAAAAGCGATTATACATACTCAAGTTAAAGGAAATATTAATTATATTTATGATAAAGATGAAAAGCGAGTAAATAAAATATCAACAAGTTATTATTACTAATTGAATCATTCATTTTGTTTATTATTAATGTAATGTAACTTATAAAATATCCCTTGGGAAAATGCGGGTTTTAACAAGGCAGGTAGTGTTAAGTTTTGTTTTATCTATTATATTTGATTTTTATGGGGTTTATCTCTAATTAATTGATGTTATCGAAAAGATAAGTTTATTAAATTGTCATTTTGCTTAACTTGGTGATATAAAGTAGTTTCCCATGTTTATCAGACAATATACTTAATGAATATAGCAGAACTTCTTGAGCAAATAGCAGAGAAAGGATGGTGTGTATGGGATGATTTCCTCACACCAGAGGCTGTTCAACAATTGCGCGCTTGTTTTGATGGTAATGCACAACAAGCACGTATTGGTCGTCATGAGAATCGGCTTGCAGAAACAACAATTCGAAGTGATAAAATACGTTGGCTAGAACCTGAAATGGGAACACCCGTTCAGCATTATTTAATGCAAATGGAGTCTATTCAACGTGCGGTAAATCGTGAGTTTTTTCTTGGACTTTTTGAATATGAAGCGCATTTTGCTTGTTATGAAAAAGGTGCTTTTTATAAAAAACATCTGGATGCATTTAAAGAAAATGTGACGCGGCGATTAACAACAGTATTGTATCTTAATGAGGATTGGAAAAAAGAAGACGGCGGCGAGTTAGTTATTTATGATTTGGAAGATAAAGAACTAGCAACAGTTGCTCCTAAAGGTGGACGTTTGGTTGTTTTTCTTTCAGAACAATTCCCTCATGAAGTACTTCCTACTAATAAAGAGAGAATAAGTATTGCAGGGTGGTTTCGTGTGAATGGTGTAAGAGATAATTTTCTTGATATAGCCAGTTAACAAATGCAATAAAATGCTGTTGTCATAAAGTCGTTTATTATAAAACTGCTTTAGAAGATAAGTAGCATGGGATTAGGCGCGTTTCTTATATTAAGTAAAAGACTTAATAATAAGAGCGCGCTTTTTCTGTTTTAAGCGATTAAAAATAGTAAGATTTATATTAACAATAAAAGAGAAATGACGAAAAAAGTTGATTTTCTTACCGTTAAACGCACAATAACGCGAAACTTTTTAGGATAAAAATACAATGAATGAATTTTCAATAGTTTGCCGGCTTTTAGGCACATTATTCCAACGTGATCCCAATGATCCTATTTTATCACCAATTATTAAAATGATTGGTGAAGGAAAACTTAGCCAGCTATGGCCATTAGAGCAAGATGAGTTATTTAACACCTTAAAAAATAGCGTCAAAGATTTAGCCAGTGTTGAAGCGGATTATCAGTCTCTTTTTGGTAGCGAAACTCCTGCTGTGTCTATTTATGCCCATGATTATGAAGAGATCAAAGAAGACGATATTCGTCAATTTTTGATCGCAAGGGGTATGCCAGTTACAGATAATGCAACAGACAGTTTTGGTGCTTTACTACTTGCTGCTTCATGGCTTGAAGATAACTCAGCAGAAGATGAAGTATTGGCACAAATACAATTATTTGATGAATATCTGTTACCTTGGGCTGGCACATTTTTAGGTAAGGTTGAAGCTCATGCAACAACTGGCTTTTATCGCACACTAGCAGGTATTGCGCGTGGTGCATTATCAGCATTACGTGAAGAACTCTCTGATGATGAAGAAGAGAGTGACGATACTGAAGATACGCAAGCAGAGTAATATAACTATTTCTTTGCAAAAGTATTTTATTATTCATAAAAAAGGCAAACCATTAGGTTTGCCTTTCTCATTAATGACGATAAATATTTTTAATCAACTTGCGTAACTATTAGAGTTGGATCACGAATTTACCCGGTTTAACTTCAATTCCTTTAGCCAGTTTAAACGCGGCAGCTTCAGCACTGTTTTTTTCTGGGTTAAGAACATAAACAGGGTGATTATCAAAGTAAGTCGTGATTGTTGTATCCAAATAAGGTTTTAGTGCCACAACCACAGCATCCATTTTTTCTGGAGAGACTTTGTAACTATCAATAGCCATTGATTTTATGTATATCGCCCCTTTATCAGCTTGATAAGAAGGTTGCCCTGATAACGTAAGCTCAACTTTAGCGCTAGTCTTACCAAAGAATGAATTAATTATCAGATCAGTTGTACCTGAAAGATTTATTTTACCCGGCTCAGTACGACCAATTTGAATAGAAAGATTGCTTAATTTAATATCAGCAGATACAACCTCATCTTCACCAATATGTTTCTGAAGATTTATTTTTTGACTGATATAGTCATTAATAAGGTTTTCACTCACATCAAATTGCTTGAGCTGATCACACCCTGTGATTAAGCTTGTTAATACTAATATACTGGTTAGAAAAATTGCTTTCATAAACACTCCTTGATCATTGATAACTAAGAGTTTACCTGATCTCTAGGGAGTAAGCATGGCTGTTTCTATTTTTTTACGATTAAATTGGCGATGTAACGCATAAAGTGTTATTAAACCTACAGTTCCTAGTAAGAACCAAGGTAATTCAGGCATGTCAAATTGATTACCTAAATCATACATCCATCCACCACCTGTATATCCAATAGCGCCACCAAATGCCAAGCCTAAGCGACTAAATCCCATATAACTACCACGAGCGCGAGGATCAGCAAGTGATGCACTTAATGTTTCGCGTGCAGGTTCTGCTGTAATAGTACCAAGATAAAATAGACCAATAATCAAGAAGATGCTTTGTAATGAATGGATCATGCCAACAGGGAACATGCTGATGCTCATTAAAAATAAGCCAGCCATTAAACGCTGTTCTAATTTGAAACGTTTTTCACTCCAGCGAGCAATAGGATAAAGCAACGTTAAAGAAAGTAGAGCTTCAATGGCATACATCCATTTTACAGCGGTTGGTGTACCCGCAATATCATTGACGATAATAGGAAACATCAACATAACTTGAACAGATAATACAAAATAACCTGTCAGGGTTAAGACATAACTGACAAAGCGTTTATCAAGGCATACTCGCTTTAACCCTTCTTTAATTGGTGTTCGGGTTGTGGAGATACGATAAGCAGGTAATAACCAAGCATTAAATAAGGCTGCGATAACAAAAACACCAGCACCGACCCAGCATACCAAATGAAAATCATACTGTAATAACCAGCTACCAATGAGTGCACCAATAACGGCACCAGCGCTATCTTGCATTAACAATAAAGAGTAAAAACGACCGCGTTCATAAGGACGGGTTAATTTTATAACTAGCGCTGTGCGAGGTGGATCAAATAAAGTTCCACCTAATGCAGATAAAATGCAAGATAACCAAAGTATCCAAGGTTGATCAGCCATTGCCATTAAAGCAAAACCTAAAGCTCGTAATAACATGCCTGTTATTATCATTGGTTTTGCACCAAAACGGTCTGCAATAGCGCCGCCAAAAATGCCAAGGCCTTGTTGTACGAGTTGTCTAAGCCCTAAAGCAAAACCGACAATAACACCAGCCCAACCTAATTGTTCGACGAAACGAATAGAAATAAGCGGAAAAACGACGAAAAAACCTAAGACAACTAACATATTGTCAATTAGGAGGAAGTATTTACCCAAAGTACGGGCTTGTGTTACCAGCGCCATTACTCACCATCAATAAGCAAATAATTTAAATAAAATAAGGGGGGAATGAAATAATTTATTTCTTCGACTATTCTGTCTCTAAATGTGCATAATTCCTAGTAAATTAAAGATGATATTTTTTTATTAAGGTTAGTGGCAGAATAAGAAGAGTTGCTTCAGAATTAGACTTATTTATATCAAAGGATAATGAGATCGTAATGTTTGGTTATCGTGGCGGAATTCCTAAAATTCGTTTTGAAACACAAAGAATGGTAATTCGTTTAGCATACGAACGAGATGCTGAAAGATTGGCTGATTATTATACATTAAATCGTCGTTTTTTAATTCCGTGGGAACCCGTAAGAGATAAAACACATTATATACCCTCTGGTTGGGAACACCGTTTACAATATATGAACGAACTGCACCGACAAGAAAGTGCTTTTCATTTTCTACTATTAACACAAAAGGAAGATGAAATTATTGGTGTCGCTAATTACAGCAATGTTATGCGAGGCGCTTTTAATGCCTGTTTCTTGGGGTATTCAGTCGGTGAAAAATGGCAAGGTCAAGGCTATATGTCTGAAGCTTTAACGGAAACACTTCGCTATATGCAACGACTGCAGGGGATGCATCGTATTATGGCGAATTATATGCCTCATAATTTACGTAGTGGAAACTTATTAGCTAAACATGGTTTTGAACGTGAAGGGTATGCCAAAAACTATCTACAAATTAATCAAGAGTGGCGAGATCACGTACTGACTGCATTAACAACGCGAACCTATTTTAAACGTTAATATTGGTCATTATGGAAGAAAAGCACTGTTTATAATCATATTAGAAACGTCTTTATGTCAGTGCTTTTAGCCTCTTTTTGATGATAATCGTAATATTTAATAAGCCATTTGATCCGTTTTTTTCAACATATAGTACCAATGTTGAATATGGAAAATAGACTGTGTTAAGCGTGATGACTCTTCTTTTTCAATATAAAATCCATTCTTTTGATACAAATAAAGCGCACCTTCATGATGAATATCGACATAAAGTGATAAATACGCTTTTTTCAGAACATCTTTAGTATATTGGGTTATCCACTCAAGTATAGCGTAGGCAATGCCGTGTCCTTGATATGAGGATAAAACGGCAATATGTGCCAAGTAAGCTTCATTTTCATTTGGCGTATAATTAAATAAAGAAAAGAAAATCTTTTGCTTAATATAATGAATAATACCAAAGCGCCAATAATTTAAGGATGGTGTTTTAATAAAGGGATTTGCGGTAAAGCTGTTTTCTTTTATTACTAAACAAAATGTTGCGATAATTTTTCCATTATCAGTGACAACAAATTGTTGGCTGTTTTTTTTACATGCTAATGAATTCCAAATAGCTTCTAATTGCTGACGTTGATTAGGATTAGTGCTATCAATATTAAAAGCATTTAATTTAAAACGAAATGCTTGTGCAAATAATTGAATAATTTCAGGAATATCTGAAGGCTCTGCAACACGAAGCTGATAGTGTTCATTAAGTAATTGCATGATATCGTTACTCTGCAATAATAGGGTTAACTTTTTAGACTGTTTGGTCTAGTTATTTATAGACTAATCAGTCTAATTTATTTTGTCCAGAGATTTTTAATGTTATGAACAAGACTGTTACTGAAAAACAAAAAGCGAAAATGAAGCATATTATTGATGCTGCAATACGTTGCTTTGCTGTAAAAGGTTTTCACTCCACATCAACAGCAGAAATCTGTCATGAAGCAGGTATGAGTCCAGGAAATGTATTTCATTACTTTCCAAATAAAAATTCGATTATTGAAGCGATAGCATTAGAAGATGCACAGCTATTTGATGATATTTTTTGTCGCTATGAAGCTGAAGAAGAGTGCATTCAAGCAGTTATCGATTTAATGAAGGAAATTATAGAGCTCTATAATCACCCAGAATATGCACGTATCAGCATTGAAATTTTTGCTGAAGCTTCACGTAATGCGAGCATTCACGAGATTTTTATTGAAAATGAAAGAAACAACAAACAGCGTTTGATTGCGATGCTGAAAAACGGTATTAAAAAAGGGCAGATAGACTCAACACTTGAACCTGAAAAAATTGCAACATGGCTGTTAGTTATCGCAGATGGTTCAATGGGAAGAAATATTATTGATCCTGAATTTAATGAAAGAGAGAACCACGCTATGTTGGAAGTGATGTTGAAAAAAATGCTCACAAAGCCATAAATCGCTATTTTTTAATCACTTTGATTAGTCGAAGATAAGCAGAGTCAGCGTATTCCTAGCTAATTGAAGATTGATTTTTCGATGTTAGAGACGGAGTATAGTCCCTTTCTTTTTATTCCATTCAACAAAAATTAGAATGACTTTATGAATTTACTTAAATCACTCGCCGCAGTGAGTTCTATGACCTTATTTTCACGGGTACTAGGATTTATTCGTGATGCAATTATTGCGCGTATTTTTGGCGCAGGTATGGCAACCGATGCCTTTTTTGTAGCTTTTAAATTGCCCAACTTATTACGTCGTATATTTGCTGAAGGGGCATTTTCTCAAGCATTTGTTCCTATCTTGGCAGAATATAAAAATCAGCAAGGTGAGGAAGCAACGCGTACCTTTATTGCTTATGTTTCGGGTATGCTGACGCTTATTTTAGCCGTGGTCACCGTGATTGGTATTATTGCTGCGCCTTGGGTGATTTATGTTACAGCACCGGGTTTTAGTAGTTCACCTGATAAATTTCAATTAACGACTGACCTATTACGGATCACCTTTCCTTATATTTTTCTTATTTCATTAGCTTCATTGACAGGCTCTATTTTAAATACTTGGAATCGGTTTTCAGTACCCGCATTTGCACCGACGCTCCTCAATGTCAGCATGATCTTTTTTGCTTTAGTCGTCGCCCCTTACTGTAATCCTCCTATTATGGCTTTGGCGTGGGCGGTTGTTGCGGGAGGAATATTACAACTTGGGTATCAATTACCACATTTGAAAAAAATCGGTATGCTTGTTTTACCGCGTATCTCATTTAGAAATAGCGGTGTTTGGCGTGTGATGAAATTGATGGGACCTGCTATTTTAGGCGTTTCAGTTAGCCAAATATCATTAATTATTAATACTATTTTTGCTTCTTTTTTAGTTTCTGGTTCCGTCTCTTGGATGTATTACGCAGATCGCTTGATGGAGCTACCGACAGGGGTATTAGGGGTTGCATTAGGTACAATATTACTTCCTTCATTATCTAAGAGTTTCGCCAGTGGTAAAACTGAAGAGTATAGAAAACTGATGGATTGGGGGTTAAGACTGTGCTTTTTATTAGCACTGCCTTGTACTATTGGTTTAGCGGTACTATCAGGGCCTTTAACGGCGTCTTTATTCCAATATGGCAATTTTAATGCTCATGATGCATTAATGACACAACAAGCGCTAATCGCTTACTGTGTTGGATTAATGGGGCTGATTATCATAAAAATCTTAGCACCGGGTTTTTATTCTCGTCAGGATATTAAAACCCCCGTAAAAATTGCGATTGCCACATTGATCCTCACACAATTAATGAACCTTGCGTTTATTGGTAGCTTAAAACATGTGGGTCTTGCGCTCTCAATCGGTATTGCGGCTTGTTTCAATGCCTCTATGTTGTTTTGGCAAATCCGTAAGAAAGATATCTATCAGCCTTTAGCCGGTTGGCCTGTGTTTTTATTGAAACTTGTTATTGCACTTGCCGTAATGGGTGCTGTATTAGTTGGAATGTTGTGGATCATGCCAAGTTGGGATATTGGCAGTATGCCAATGCGTATATTACGTTTGTTGTTGGTTGTAGTAGCCGGAGCAGGGAGTTATTTTGTTGCGCTGTATGCATTAGGGTTTAGACCTCGTCATTTCTCACTACGTGCGTTATAACTGAAACAGTGACTCCTCGCTTTTGTATAAAAGCGAGGAGTTGCAAAATTAACAATGTTTTTATCAACACAACTTTCCTCGTTTAGAACCTTTCTCTATTTTTAGACTATTTATAATGCGTCATAGATCACACTTCTAGCATTTAGTCACATGATTCTGACTACTCTTAGAAAGAGAAAAAAGAGCAAGAAAAAACAAAAAATATTTTTCTTGCTCTTTTTTTTATTAAATTTTTTTTCCAATTTCTAAATGGTTTATACAGATTTTAGGCATTGGAACACATTTTTTGATGGTTATTAATAAATTTATCTAATCATTAATCATATCGAATATCTTTAGACAATTTGTTTACTAATGGTGGGATTCTACATAAAGTAAAAAAATAGACACTATATTCTAAGCACTTACGGTTTGACGAATTATCTTTTTTTAGATAAACTCTCTTGTGTTGTATAGGTTTAAAAATTGACACATCTGTTAAATATTTCTTACTTAATGATGAGATATTGCAAATATTTCAAAATATTGCAGTATATTTTAAAACATTTAATTTTTTTGATTTAAGACATATTATTATTTCTTTATTCAGGTAGATTAACCGTGACTGTAAAGTTATTTGCTTGTTATCGTTCAGTACTACTGAAAGTGATCATATCTATTTTGTCTGCGCTTCAAATAGGTAACACGATTGCTGGGGATAAGCAGTAAACAATAAGTCGTGTGAATAATGAAATTAATGCTAAATCTATTTTTAATAGATAATTAGATTACTGAGAATTCAGTATGGTACACTAATTATTGCTTTCATTTGTCCGCCGTTGTTTTCTGTTTTTCCCTCTCTTTTCTATTCCTTCTCAATATTTCTTATTTTTTTATTAATAGCTCAATAACTCAAATATTTCTCCATTTATTCGTTATACTCAAAGCAGTTATAAATCATTAAATATTTCTAGTTTAAAGACTACTAAATAACCACTTTGTGGTTTTTGGTAAAAATAAAAATAAAAGCGTCAAGGAGCTACTATGAAAAAAGCAATTATCATTTCTGTATCATTAGCTACATTATTTCTTGCAGGTTGTACTGCTGACGGAAAAATTAATACCTCAAGACTCACTCCAGTTAACTGTGTGGGCGTATTTGACAAAACTAATGAGAAGCTTGCTTTCACCGCTAAAGATGTCAATGACCGCTTATACAGCCCTAGCAAGCCAATAGATAGTGTTGATGGGTGGATTGATGCAAAAGATATTAGAGGGCTACTGTGTCAGGATGTTATAACTGCTAATGAAGACTAATGATTAAGTAGCATTTGGAAGTTTGATTACACAATTGCTTGAAGTGTTATTTTAGCTATATTGAATTAAGACTTAATGCATAATAAAAAACCGATGGTTAATGCCATCGGTTTTTTTATCACTGCTATTTGAAAATAGAGATGAATTACATTCTATCTACGGTTTCAATGCCTAAAGTATCTAAACCTTGTTTTAAGGTTCTCGCGGTTAAACGAGCCAGTTTTAGACGGCTTTGGCGAGTGTTTTCATCTTCAGCAGATAAGATAGGGCAGTTTTCATAAAAGCCAGAGAAGGCTTGTGCCAGATCATAAAGATAAGCACACATAACGTGAGGCGTTCCTTCACGGGAAACTTGCATAATGGTTTCATCAAATTGGACTAAACGTAATGCAAGTTGTTTCTCATGAGATTGTGTTAGTGCGATAGGTTGTGTTAACGCATTTTCATCAATTTCTGCACGTTTGAAGATTGAAGCAACACGAGTATATGCATATTGCATATAAGGTGCTGTGTTACCTTCAAAACTTAACATCAGATCCCAATCAAAGATGTAATCTGTTGTACGGTTTTTTGACAAGTCAGCGTATTTAACAGCACCAATACCCACAACGCGAGCAACGTTATTTAATTCGTCTTTATCCATATCTGGATTTTTTTCAGCGATTAATGTACGGGCTCTTTCTTGGGCTTCATCAAGTAAATCGGTTAAACGAATAGTGCCACCAGAACGAGTTTTAAACGGACGACCATCTTTACCTAACATCATACCGAACATATGGTGTTCGAGTGACATTGAATCTGGGATGTAGCCTGCTTTACGAACAATCGTCCAAGCTTGCATTAAATGCTGGTGCTGACGAGAGTCAATATAATAGAGTACGCGATCAGCGTGTAATGTTTCGTGACGGTATTTTGCACAAGCAATATCGGTTGTTGTATATAGGTAGCCACCGTCTTTTTTCTGAACGATAACACCCATAGGTTCACCTTCCTTGTTTTTATACTCATCAAGGAAAACAACCGTTGCACCTTCACTTTCTACTGCAAGACCTTTTGCTTTTAAATCAGCAACAATACCCGCTAACATTGGGTTATAAAGACTTTCACCCATAATGTCATCTTCGGTTAATGTGACGTTAAGGCGTTGATAAGTCACTTGGTTTTGTTGCATGGTGATATCAACTAATTTGCGCCACATTGTACGGCAGTATTCATCACCACTTTGTAATTTCACAACATAATTACGGGCACGCTCTGCGAATACTTCATCTTCATCATAATGTTTTTTCGCTTCGCGATAGAATTCTTCGAGATCAGACAACGCCATATCAGCGGCATTTTCATTCTGTTTTTTCTCTAAATACGCAATTAACATACCAAATTGCGTACCCCAATCACCAAGGTGATTAGCACGAACAACATTATGACCTAAGAAAGACAAAGTACGCGCACTTGCATCACCAATAATGGTCGAGCGTAAGTGCCCAACGTGCATCTGTTTCGCAACGTTCGGAGATGAGTAGTCGATAACAATAGTTTGAGGTTCAACGGGTGTTACGTTTAGATGTTCATCTGCTAATGCGGCTTCAGCTTGCTTGGCAACCCATTGTGAAGATAAAAAGATATTGATAAAACCCGGACCTGCGATTTCAACTTTATCTGCAACATCCGTAATATCGAGCTTTTCTAAGATCTTTTCTGCGAGTTGTCGGGGTGGGATCCCCATTTTTTTTGCAGCTCCCATGACACCATTTGCCTGATAGTCACCAAATTGTACTTTGGCTGACTGACGGACAAGAGGTTCGCTATCAGCGGGTGCGCCAGCAGCACACATTGCCACACTGATTTTTTCTGAAAGAAAAGCCTGAATATTCACCGGGTTACCTTAAATTATTGAGAAAATAAAACCTGACGACAAAAGCCTGACAGGTTTTTTATAAAGAATTGGGATTAACCTTGAATTTATAACATATTCCGGCTAGAACATGCTACCATCTCGGCCTTATCTTTAAGGTTTTTTCTCTGTTTTTTCATTAAGGTTATTCAAAATGGTGTTATTTTCTTCAATTCCTCAATTAAATGATTTAACTCACGAGCTTTCTTTGTTTGAAGAAAATATGACGCTATTTGCCAATAGTTTGAGTATAGATTTATCCGCCCATCTCACGGATCACGTATCGTTACGTTGTCACGATTTAGCGTTAGCGGAGCAGTGGAGAGCAGGATTAAGCCAGTGTGGAAAGTGTATTTCTGATAATGTAATTAATGGACGGCCAATATATCTATTTCAATTAGAAACGCCATTAACTATTTTAAATCAATCTGTTTCCATCGTTGAGTTACCTTTTCCCACAAATAAAAAATATGAGTATCAAGGTTGGGAGCATATTGAGCAAGTGATCCCCGTTGAGCCAACTGATTTAGTGACTAAAGTTATGTCATTTTTACCTGAAATGTTACCTGAGAGTGTTAGCTTAAAAATCAGTGAACCTAAAGGTGAGAAAGAACGTTTACCTAATCCAACAGTGGCTATTTCTAATGGAAAAGTCACAGTGAAGTATCATCCTTATTCGTTACTTGAAATCGTAGAAAGTGAGTGTTGAGCGACACTTTCAGAAAATAGTTTGCTTGTGTCAGCACAAAATTCTGATAGCAGAATTGAATGAATAACGAGATTCGACAACTATTGTTAGAAATCGCTAAGAAATGATGTTTATTTTCTGATTACTTTCTTTATTAAGGATGGAGAGGGATGATATGGCTACGTTGGAGATTTGTTGTTTTGGCGCTGAATGTGCGTTGGTAGCAGAACGAGCGGGTGCAGACAGAATAGAGCTGTGCACGAGTCCAGCAGAAGGTGGCATTACGCCAAGCTTTGGAATGCTAAGACAAGTCAGAGATTTGGTTCGTATTCCCGTTCATCCCATTGTTCGCCCTCGTGGTGGTGATTTTTGTTATACACAAGCTGATTTTTCAGCAATGAAAAATGATATTAGTTTGATCCGTGATATGGGATTTTCAGGAGCAGTTGTTGGTCTTTTAAATGAAGAAGGGCATATTGATTTACCTAAAATGGAAATTTTAATGGAGCTTGCAGGCCCATTAGCCATTACTTTTCATCGCGCTTTTGATATGTGTATTAATCCATTATTAGCGCTAGAACAACTGACTCAGCTAGGTGTTTCTCGTATTCTAACGTCAGGACAGCAGGCAAACGCGGAACTAGGTTTGCCATTATTACGAACGTTAAATGAGAAAACACAAGGCCCTATCATTATGGCGGGGGCTGGTGTAAGACTCAGTAATATCCAAAAATTCTTAGATGCAGGATTAAAAGAAATACACAGTTCAGCAGGGAAAGTGGCGCCTTCAACTATGATTTACCGTAAAGCAGGTGTAACCATGAGCTCTGACAGTGAAGTGGATGAATTTACGCATTACTGTGTAGATGAAGATACGGTTGAAGCGATGAAAGATATTATGAGTATTCATGCACCATTAGCATCTTAATTAGCACAAATTAAAGATTTTAGAACTGCGCCTTTTATGGCGCAGTTTTTTATGCAATCTCGTCTAATAACAACGTATGTGTAATACCACAGCGTTCCACAAAAGCGTCATCATGCGAAACCAGTAATAATGTACCTTGGTATTCAACAAGTAAATTTTCCAATAGTTGTTTGGACTCGATATCAAGGTGATTATCTGGCTCATCGAGTAATAATACCGCAGGTGGTTTTGGGCTATGAGTTAAGGCCAATAACGTTGCTTTTAATTGCTCGCCACCACTTAGTTTTTCAAGCGGTAGTAAAGATTTATCACCTCTAATTCTCAACATCCCAAGGCGTGTTCGCCATTGCTCAATAGAAATAGCAGGCTGATATTGGTGTAGTGCTTGTGCAACAGGCAATGTTTTATCAAGTAAAGCAAGGTGTTGATCGAGATAGCAATAGTCCTTGTTTAGACGAAACTCACCAGAAAGCGGTGCAAATTGTTCAATTAAACATTTTAATAATGTTGATTTCCCACATCCATTCTTACCTTTAATATGCCAATGTTCATTACCGTAAGCTGAGAATGAAATAGGGTGCTGATAACCATATGGAAGTTGAAGATTATCAACAAATACATTTAAACGGTGACCATCACTTTGATAATTCAACACCATTTTTTGTTGATGAACATGTGATTTTTCCTCATCGACACCTTGTTTTTGAGATTGCATATCATCGATTACGCGCTGATGACGCTTTGCAACTGCAGATTGTCTTTGTTCAGCCCGATTTGTTTGCATATCCAATAAAAGTAAGCATTGAGAGCCACTTTTCCTAATTGATTCGCCTTGTCGTTTTCGTTGTGCTGCTTTTTGTAATGTCGCTTGTTGCTGGCGTTTCTCATTTTTAATTTGGCTGTTTAGTCGATCACTTGCGGCTTCCAACGAGGCTATTTCTGCACTTTTTTGTGTCTCATATAAAGTATAATTTCCTCCATATTCAGATAAACCTTTCTCGCTTAATTCAAGAATCGTATCCGCATATGAGAGCAAGTTTCGATTATGACTAACAATAAGAGATCCTGCTTTGTGCTGAGCTAACTGTTTTATTAACCATTGTTGTCCTTGATAATCAAGATGGTTATCTGGCTCATCTAAGAGCAGAAAACTCTGCTCGCATAAAAAAGCGCGACAAAGTGCTAAACGTGTCTGTTCTCCACCACTTAGATGCGCAATAGGGGTATCTAATGCAACAGGGAGTTGTGCTGAATCTAATAAATTCTGCCACGTAACAGGAAGTTGCCATTTACCATCGAGCAACTCAATATCTTCTAATGTAGCAATACCTGCATCAACGCGTTGGAATGCTTGATAAATTTCATGAATATCTAACGCTTGAGCAAGTGTATCGCCTTGTAATCGGGTTAATTGATCAACGTGAACAAAAGGCATATTCCAATTAACTTGACCAGCGGTTGGTAATATTTTTTGTGCTAATAATCTTAACAGTACAGATTTTCCTTTGCCGTTATGACCGATCAATGCATTTTGCTGACAAGCCAATGAGCGAGTTAACGGTGGAAAAAGAGTTTGCTGATTAAATTCGATAGTCAGTTGTGAGAAGTGACAGGCTATTGTCATAATAATACCTCCTAAGCGAAATAGGTGGCAGACAGCCGTGATCTTTTTTAGATGCGACGAAATAAATTATTGTCTGCCAGTAACAGAAAATAAATACCCAAAAAGGTATTTGAAAAAATTTTCTGGCAGAATTTAATTCATCGTAGGGAAGTGCCTTCTTAAAAATAAAATAGGATAGGGAATGTAACGCGCCTATTATAGCGATAAACATGCCAAGATCAATAGGGATTAACGTCGTGAGCCGCGTGTTGTTTTTTCTCTGTTATAAATAAACTTAAATTTAATTTTTTTATAAAGAGGTGAAAACATTGTTATTGTCAGAAAAATAAAAGGAATAGTATATAAAAGTGTTCCTAACGCCATGCCAACATGAGGTGCATTAAAATATTCACTATGTGAAGCGATTAAATTTAAATAATTTACTTTATCTAAATATTCAGGTGTTAATCCACCATAAGGAACAATAAAGCGGATCATTGCAATTAAGAAGATGCAAAATAGAAAATTGAGCGTCATATATGCAGAATTAAGAACGTTTTTATTCCAAGCCTCTCTACTTTTTGCTTGATAGCTACCAATAAGGCGATTAGCGACAATAACCGCGTAGAGCCAAAGCACAATATTCTCATCGCCCATAATAAAACTATTAATCATAAAGGCAAATACGCTATAAACAGGGATAAGAACAAAAATAAGTTTAGTTCGTGCTAGTACAGCCATAAACAGACCTGAATGAACAAGAATAAACTCAAAGATAAAAATAACGGTTAAATTATAAATGGTTTGAACGCTAAACAACGCGGGATAACACCATGCAGTAATAATAAAAGCGATATAAAAGAATTGAGTAAAATAATCAAACCAAGAGAATAACGCACTGATTTTACGCTGTAATGGCGTAAGTGTAATGGGTGACTCATTTTCTAAAAAATTTTGATTAGAAAAAAAGAGTTCTCGTTTTTCATTCTCTTTTCTGTGCTCGTTAAGAACCAGCGATTGCTGTTTTTGTTGTGCGATCCTTTTTTGTTTAGTTTGTTTATTTTCTTTATATTTCGCCATGATGATCTTTTATAGAGTCAATTTTATCGATGTAATAAGGTCTAAGTTAGAAAAAGTGATTTTAAAACATTTAAATTGATATAGAAAAAAGGATATCTCTATAAGATACCCTTTTTGTAATGATTATCTGTAACACACTTAAAATAAATAAAGCTTAGGGTTTAGTTGCAATTAATATCGCGCGTTTAGGTGCGGGATAACCTTCAACTGTTTTTGTTTTATCATCAGCATCTAAGAATGCCTCTAATGAATCCGTTACCATCCAATCCGTTTTACGTTGTTCATCAAGAGAGGTTGTGTTTTCATCGACAATGCGCACATCTTTAAAGCCACATTTTTCTAGCCAAACTTTCAGCATTTTTGCAGATGGAATAAAGTACACATTACGCATTTGTGCATAACGTTCACCCGGGATCAGACATTGGAATTCATCACCATCAACAACGAGGCTTTCTAATACTAATTCGCCACCAGACACTAATTGGTTCTTTAATTGCCATAAATGATCAAGAGGTGAGCGGCGATGATAAAGTACACCCATAGAAAATACGGTATCGAAGGCATTTAATTCAGGCATTTGCTCAATACCAACAGGAATTAAATGTGCGCGTTGGTCATTACCTAATAATTTTCTGACTGCTTCAAATTGGCATAAGAAAAGTTGAGTAGGGTCGATCCCGACAACAAATTCTGCACCTTCACCTAACATCCGCCACATGTGATAACCACTGCCACAACCAACATCTAATACTAAACGGCCTTCAAGTGGTGAAAGATGCGGTAAAACACGATCCCACTTCCAATCAGAGCGCCATTCTGTGTCGATATCGACGCCATAAAGTGAAAATGGACCTTTACGCCACGGCATTAAATTTTTTAAAACGTTGCTTAATCCCAGTTGCTCGCCTGCGCTTAATGCTGGAGTATGCTGAGCAATCACACCATTTTTTAAGTCAATCTCAGTAGGGGCAATCTCTGGCAAGCCATCAAGCATTCTTTCCCATGAGGAAAAGTGACCGTGTAACGCATTTGAGCGCCATTCTGATAATTGAGCAGGTAATGTATCTAACCAATGAAATAAGCGCTCATCTTGCGCAATAAGTTGATAAAACGAGCCAAAATTAATCATTAATTATTGCCTTTAATCGCTAAAAGAGAGCCGAAATTAAAACATTGGAACCAAACTTCCGCATGTGGGAAACCTGCATTATGTAAGCGAGTTTTATGCGTTTCAACAGAATCGGTCAGCATGACATTTTCTAACATGCTACGTTTTTGGCTAATTTCTAATTCACTGTAACCATTAGCGCGTTTGAAATCATGGTGCATATTAAACAGTAACTCACCAATTTCTTTATCTTCAAAACTGAATTTTTCAGAAAGTACTAACACACCGCCGGGATTAAGACCTTGGTAAATTCGGTTTAATAATATTTGGCGATCGTTTGGTGCTAAGAATTGCAAGGTGAAGTTAAGTACGACCATTGAGGCGTTGTTGATCTCGATATCAAGAATATCACCTTCAATAATATCAACGGGTGTATCTGCTTTATAGGCATCAATATGGCGCTGACAGCGTTCTACCATTGCAGGTGAATTATCAACACCAATAATTTTGCAACCAGCAGCATCAATATTACGACGCATGGAAAGGGTTGCTGCACCTAAAGAACAGCCTAAATCGTAGACTTGGCTATTGGGTGTAACAAAGCGACCCGCAAGCATACCAATCATGGAAATAATATTAGAGTAACCTGGTACTGAGCGTTTTATCATATCAGGAAACACTTCAGCGACTTTTTCGTCAAAGCGCCAGTCACCGAGGTTAGCGATAGGTGTCGCAAATAAGCTGTCTTGTTGTGATGATTTTGAATTCGACATAACTAAAATAGGTTTAAGGAATAAAAGAAGCAAGCATTCTACCAGAAGCGACGGTGCTCACAAAGTTGCATTATTTAGAAAGAAATTGGAAAAAATAAATAAACCTTTTTGATACCTTGCCGTTATTAGACACAACAGCAAGGATGTCGGTTTTGATCATGGATGATCATGTTATTCCCGCGAGGACTTAGTAATAAAAGGAAAAGATTTGTATCCAAGGAAGGAAATAAATATTAGCAATGATCATCAATACCATTGATAAGTAAGTGGCTGCCATGCCTGAACGACGCCAGCGAAGTTCACGGTGTTTTAATCCATAAGAGTGTAAAAAACGACCTGCGATTAAAATTGAGCCACAGATGTGTACCATCCAAACAAAAGCACCATTCATTTCCATGACCAGTAATAAGATCATGGAAATCGGAATATATTCTACCGCATTGCCGTGAACACGGATGGCTGTTTGTAATTCATAAAAGCCACCATCACCATAAGCAACCCGATATTGTGTTCTGAGTTTTACGACATTGAGGGACAATTTAATCAATAATAGTGCGCCCAGTACGATATAAAGCGAGCTAACCATCTTTTCTCCATTGCCAAAGCCAAAAAACGGCGAATTTAATGATAAACCTCAAAGCGACTTCTGTCGCTATAAATAATTATTATTAATTAATTGTTTGGGGATTAGCAAATCCTTGAAAAGATGTATCATATAAACTAGGTCTATACTCTTATCTCCGGGAAGAATTTTCGTTATAATGTCTGCCTTTTTTTTGACACTACTCGAAAAAGACTATTGCCAAAATTTCCGCAGCAGAAAGCACAACAAGCTGAGTAAAAGGATATTGTATGCGTACTAATTATTGTGGGCAGTTGAATAGCGCCCATGTGGGCCAAAAAGTGACTCTTTGTGGTTGGGTTAACCGTCGCCGTGACTTAGGTGGACTTATCTTTATTGATATGCGAGATCGCGAAGGTATTGTTCAAGTCTTCTTTGACCCAGAGCAGAAAGAGGCATTTTCTCAGGCTTCAGAACTGCGTAATGAATTTTGTATTCAAGTCACAGGAACAGTACGCGCTCGTCCTGATAGCCAAGTTAATAAAAATATGGCAACAGGTGAAATTGAGTTAGCGGCAGAATCTCTGTCTATTTTTAACCGTTCAGAGCCATTACCGTTAGATAGCAATCAAACAAATACTGAAGAGCGTCGTTTAACTTATCGTTATTTAGACCTGCGTCGCCCTGAAATGTCAGATCGCTTAAAAACCCGTGCTAAAATCACAAGCTTTGTTCGCCGTTTTATGGATGGTGAAGGTTTCCTTGATGTTGAAACCCCAATGCTGACAAAAGCGACACCAGAAGGTGCGCGTGACTATTTAGTTCCAAGCCGTGTACATAAAGGTAAATTCTACGCATTACCACAATCACCACAGCTTTTTAAACAGCTACTGATGATGTCTGGCTTTGATCGTTACTATCAAATCGTAAAATGCTTCCGTGATGAAGACTTACGTGCTGACCGTCAGCCTGAATTTACACAAATCGATGTTGAAACCTCTTTCATGAGTGCAGACCAAGTGCGCGAAGTGATGGAGCGTATGATCCATGCATTATGGTTAGATGTTCTGAATGTCGATTTAGGTGCGTTCCCAGTAATGACTTTTGCTGAAGCAATGCGTCGTTATGGTTCAGACAAACCAGATTTACGTAACCCAATGGAACTTAAAGACATCGCTGATTTAGTCAAAGATGTTGAGTTCAGTGTATTTGCACAAGCGGCAAATGATGAAAGATGCCGTGTTATCGCATTGCGTGTACCGGGTGGCGCATCATTAACTCGTAAAAATATCGACGAATATACACAGTTTGTTGGTATTTACGGCGCTAAAGGCCTTGCGTGGATGAAAGTCAATGAAAGTGCGAAAGGCATTGAAGGTGTACAAAGCCCAATCGCTAAATTCCTGACTAACGATGTTGTTAACTCAATTTTAGAAACAACAGGCGCAACAGACGGCGACTTGATTTTCTTTGGCGCAGGTCGTAAAGGCACAATGAGTGATGCAATGGGCGCTCTGCGTCTGAAAGTGGGTCGTGATCTTGAACTGACCGATTTAAATGCATGGAAACCATTGTGGGTTATTGACTTCCCAATGTTTGAAGAAGATGAAGAAACCGGCAGCTTAAGTGCGATGCACCATCCATTTACTTCTCCAAAAGACTTATCACCAGCTGAATTAACTGCACACCCAGTAGGTGCTGTGGCAAATGCGTATGATATGGTTATCAATGGTTATGAAGTGGGTGGCGGTTCAGTGCGTATTCACCGTAATGAAATGCAACAAGCGGTATTTAGCATTTTAGGTATTGCACCGAATGAGCAACAAGAGAAATTTGGTTTCTTATTAGATGCGCTTAAATTTGGTACTCCACCACATGCAGGTTTAGCATTTGGTTTAGACCGTTTAGTCATGTTGTTAACGGGGACTGATAACATTCGTGATGTTATTGCTTTCCCTAAAACAACAGCTGCTGCGTGTTTAATGACTAATGCACCAAGCTTTGCTAATGAAGATTCTTTAAAAGAGTTAGCGATTGCAGTAACTCAAAAAGAAGTTAGCGAAGATAAAGAGTAAATGATGAAATATAAGCGCCCGATATCCGTTTTAGTTGTTATTTATGCAAAAGAGACCAAACGGGTGCTTATGCTAAAGCGTCGAGATGATCCTGATTTCTGGCAATCTGTGACAGGGAGCTTAGAAGCGGAAGAAACGCCTTTTCAAACGGCGTTGCGCGAAGTGCAAGAAGAAGTTGGAATTGATATCATAAAAGAAAATCTTGAGCTGGTGGATTGCCAACGCTCAATTCTTTTTGAGATTTTTGCACATTTTCGGCATCGTTATGCACCAGATGTTACACATTGTCAGGAACATTGGTTTACATTAGCACTACCCGCAGAGCGAGATATTGTGCTAACTGAGCATTCGCAATACCAATGGCTAGACGCGCCACTGGCGGCAAAATTAACAAAATCCGCCAGTAATCAGCAAGCGATTGAAGAATTTGTTATTTAATGATTAGACCACGTTTGGAGATATTTCATGGCAGGTCATAGTAAATGGGCCAATACAAAACACCGTAAAGCAGCGCAAGATGCGAAACGCGGTAAAATTTTCACTAAAATCATCCGTGAATTAGTTACAGCAGCACGTTTAGGTGGTGGTGATCCTGCAACTAACCCGCGTTTACGTGCGGCAGTTGATAAAGCATTATCGAACAACATGACTCGTGACACCTTAAACCGTGCAATTGCACGTGGTGTGGGTAATGATGACAACGATAATATGGAAACCATCATTTATGAAGGCTATGGCCCAGCAGGTACTGCTGTGATGGTTGAATGCTTAAGTGATAATCGTAACCGTACTGTTTCCGATGTTCGCCATGCATTTACCAAAACAGGTGGTAACTTAGGAACTGATGGTTCCGTATCTTACCTGTTTACCAAAAAAGGTGTCATTTCATACGCACCGGGTGTTGATGAAGATGCTGTTATGGAAGCTGCGTTAGAAGCAGGTGCTGATGACGTTGAGACTTTTGATGATGGCGCTATCGATGTTTACACCACACCAGAATCTTTTGGTGATGTAAAAGATGCGATGGATGCAGCAGGTTTTGTGGCTGAATCAGCTGAAGTTTCGATGATCCCATCGACTAAAGCAGAATTAGATATTGAAACTGCACCAAAATTAATGCGTCTTATCGATATGTTAGAAGACAGTGATGACGTGCAAGAAGTGTATCACAACGGTGATATCTCAGATGAAGTTGCAAAACAACTGGAAGATATCCTGTAATCGTTCTAGCGATTATCGAAAATAACGGTGTTCAACGCTGTTATTAAAAGTGCGAAGAGAAGAGCAGAGCAGATTTTTTTGCTCTTTTCTCTCGCCATCGACCATATCGGCAACAGGAATTGATATGGCTATCATTCTAGGTATAGACCCCGGTTCGCGTGTTACAGGCTACGGTGTAATTCGACAGCAAGGGCGACAACTTATCTATTTGGGAAGCGGTTGTATTCGCACACAAGTTCCCGACCTTCCTAATCGACTTAAACGTATTTATGCAGGTGTTAGCGAAATCATTACTCAATTTTCGCCAGATGTGTTTGCGGTTGAGCAAGTGTTTATGGCTAAAAATGCTGATTCTGCACTTAAACTTGGGCAAGCGCGCGGTGTAGCAATACTTGCGGCAGTTAATAACGATTTACCTGTTTTTGAATATGCTGCTCGCCAAGTTAAACAGACCGTTGTGGGTACAGGTGCGGCTGAAAAAAGCCAAGTGCAACATATGGTGCGTTCAATATTAAAATTATCCGCGGCACCACAATCGGATGCAGCCGATGCATTAGCAATTGCGATTACACATTGTCACTTTAACCAAAATTTATTACGTGTAGGTGATCCGCGTCTAGTTTTAACGCGAGGTCGATTAAGATAAGTTGTTATCTTGGTAAATGTCTTTGGTTTTTCACAAGCTGGATATACGTCCAGCTTTTTTTATGTTATAAACTTGACGTAATTATTTTTGCGGAGGCGTTAGGGTGATAGGTCGTATCAGAGGAATTATTCTTGAAAAACAGCCACCAGTGGTGCTGATTGAGGCAGGTAATGGTGTAGGTTATGAAATCAATATGCCAATGACCTGTTTTTATGAATTGCCTGATATTGGTCAAGAAGCCATTATCTACACGCAATTTATCGTACGCGAAGATGCACAATTACTTTATGGTTTTAACCAAAAACAAGAGCGCGCACTCTTTCGTGAATTAATTAAAGTAAATGGTGTGGGACCTAAACTCGCTTTAGCCATTTTATCTGGCATGTCTGCTCGCCAATTTGTGACCGCTATTGAAAATGAATCTATCACTTCATTAGTGAAATTACCGGGTGTAGGTAAGAAAACTGCTGAGCGTTTAGTGGTTGAAATGAAAGATCGCTTTAAAGGTCTTAATGGTGATTTATTCGAAAATAGTGATATCGAGTTACCAGAAAGCACTTCACCTAAAGCGCCAAAAGCGGCTGATATTGAAGCTGAAGCCTCTGCTGCATTAATCGCATTAGGCTATAAACCACAAGAAGCTGCAAAAATGATCAGCAAAGTGGCAAAACTGGGTACAGATAGCGAAACACTTATTAAAGAAGCGTTGCGCGCGGCTATTTAGGAGTAACACATTGTGATTGAAGCAGATCGCCTGATTTCAGCAGAAATTCAACAACCTGAAGAAGAAATTATTGATAGGGCTATTCGTCCTAAATCTCTTGCCGAATATGTTGGGCAACCGCAAGTTCGCGAACAGATGGAGATTTTTATTCAGGCGGCTAAATTGCGTCATGATGCTCTCGATCATTTGCTTATCTTCGGACCTCCCGGATTAGGTAAAACCACATTAGCAAATATCATTGCTAATGAAATGGGTGTTAATTTACGCACGACATCAGGTCCTGTGCTTGAAAAAGCAGGTGATTTAGCCGCGATGCTAACTAACCTTGAACCTCATGACGTGCTGTTTATTGATGAAATCCATCGTCTTTCACCCGTTGTTGAAGAAATTCTTTACCCAGCAATGGAAGATTATCAACTCGATATTATGATTGGTGAAGGACCAGCGGCTCGTTCAATTAAAATCGACCTACCGCCATTTACCTTAGTGGGTGCAACCACCCGAGCGGGCTCTTTAACATCTCCATTGCGTGATCGTTTTGGTATTGTTCAACGTCTTGAATTTTATAATGTTGACGATCTCCAACACATTGTCTCTCGCAGTGCCAGTTTTATGGGATTAGAGATGACAGACGAAGGCGCTCGCCAAATTGCTATGCGTTCACGAGGTACACCGCGTATTACTAATCGATTATTGCGCCGTGTGAGAGATTTTGCCCAAGTAAAGGGCAATGGTGCTATTGATGAAGAAATTGCGTCTAAAGCGCTTGATATGTTGAATGTGGATGCGGCAGGTTTTGACTATTTAGATCGCAAACTTCTTTTTGCCATCATTGATAAATTTATGGGTGGGCCTGTAGGATTAGATAACCTTGCAGCCGCTATTGGTGAAGAGCGTGAAACCATAGAAGACGTATTAGAACCTTATTTAATTCAGCAAGGTTTTATTCAGCGCACACCAAGAGGTCGAGTTGCCACTAATCACGCCTATCGTCATTTTAATCGTATCGTAGAAGAGCCTTAATATTTATATCAGCATCAGATTGGAGGTGATTTAAATGATAGAACTGACTCGAGGCAATCTTTTACATGCAAACACCGAGGCAATTGTAAATGCCGTTAATTGTGTTGGTGTAATGGGGCGCGGTATCGCCTTACAATTTAAAAAAGCATGGCCTGATAATTTTAAAGCTTATGCTTTAGCGTGCAAAAATAAAGAACTGACACCCGGTGTAATGTTTATTTATGAAATACAAAAAGCGACTCACCCTCGTTTTATTGTTAATTTCCCAACAAAACGACACTGGCGAAATGCAAGTTGTATTGAAGATATTGAGGCTGGGTTAATTACACTGGTTAATGAAATTAAACAGCGCAATATTAAATCTATTGCCATCCCACCTTTAGGGGCGGGTTTAGGCGGCCTAGAATGGTCTGTGGTGTATGAAAAAATTAAAAGCGCAATGGAACCTTTAGCGGATGTTCATGTGCTAATTTATGCTCCCATAGATGAAGCTGAATTAAGCAAAAAATAGAAAGATCGATTTTCAGACATTCAATTAAAAAAGATAAAAATAAACCCCAAGAACATAGTGTTGTTGGGGTTTTATTTATCTAATGTGCTGGAAATAATTACTGTTTAGCAGGTGCAAATAGACTCAAAATAAATAGGCAACTTGCGGCTAAAACAACAGAAGGACCAGCGGGTGTGTCATAGAAAGCAGAGAAGGTTAAGCCGCCTGTAATTGCCAACATACCAACAGCGATTGCAATCAGAGCCATTTGTTCTGGAGAACGAGCGAAACGACGAGCGGTTGCTGCTGGAATGATCAGTAAAGAAGTAATGATCAGAGCACCTACAAATTTCATGGCTAAACCAATGGTTAACGCGGTGATCATCATTAACTTTAAGCGTTCTCGCTGAATATTCACACCATCAACAAATGCCATATCTTGATTAATCGTCATGGAGAGCAGAGGACGCCATGAACGAATGATCACGAATAAAACAATCACAACACCAATAAAGATACTGATAACGTCTTGATAGTTTACAGACAGCAAATCACCAAATAGATAAGCCATTAAATCAACACGCACATTCGACATTAAACTGACAACTACAAGCCCTAAAGAAAGCGCACTGTGTGCCATGATCCCTAAAAGCGTATCGACAGAAAGTTGAGGTTTTAATTCTAACCAAACCAATAGAATAGCGAGAAGAAGGGTGACTGCAATAACAGCGTAAAAAGGCTCGATATTAAACAGCAAACCAAATGCAACACCCAGTAATGAAGCGTGCGCTAAGGTATCACCAAAATAAGACATACGACGCCAAACGACAAAAGAGCCCAAAGGGCCCGCCGCCATTGCTAAGAGCATACCGGCAATCCAACCCGGTAACAGCAACTCAATCATGACGACACTCCTTACTATGCTGGTGATGATGACGATAAATACCAAGTTGCTCAGCACCACGACTTCCAAACATGGCAATAAATTCAGGATGAGAAGAAACAACGTCTGGTGTGCCTGAACAGCAAATATGACCATTTAAGCAGAGGACTTCGTCCGTTTTTGCCATCACAAGATGAAGATCATGAGAAACCATTAAGATGGCACAACCTAATTCGTGACGAAGCTGATTAATCAAATCATAAAGTGCTAATTGACCATTAACATCAACACCTTGAGTGGGTTCATCTAAAACTAAAAGTTGGGGCTGATTAAGCAACGCTCTTGCTAACAATACACGTTGAGACTCACCACCAGAGAGCTTTTGCATCGGCTGATTGATTAATTTCGCCGCATTAACTCGTTCTAAAGCAGGGAGAATATCTTTATCATGAACACCCGGTTTTAGTGTCATAAACCGTTTAACGGTGAGTGGCATTGTGGGATCGAGATAAAGTTTTTGTGGCACATAGCCCACGCGTAGCGCATTTTGACGCTCAACTTTTCCTGAGGTTGGATTTAATAAACCAAGAACTAAACGGATAACCGTAGATTTACCCGCACCATTAGGGCCAAGTAAAGTAAGAATACGGCCTGCTTTTAGATCAAAAGAGATATCTTTTAAAATTTCTCTTTCACCAAAAGAAACACAAACCGATTTTAAACAAATCAAGTCAGACATAAAATTAGCACTTGCAGAATCATTGAAACGTTATAATATAACATTTCCAATGATGATTCACGAGAATTCTTCCTATGTTACATAAAAACAACAAATTTGCGCACCGTTTTTTATTGAAATCGTTTTTAGCTACAGCGATGATAAGCTCATTCAGTGCTTCAGTGCAGGCTGATGTCGTCGTTTCCATTAGACCACTAGGATTTATTGCTGCTGCTATCGCTGATGGAGTAACACCAACAGAAGTTTTATTACCAGATGGGGCATCTCCACACGATTATGCATTAAAACCCTCTGATTTAAAAAAAATCACCTCCGCAGACCTGATGGTATGGGTGGGCCCTGATATGGAAGTGTTTTTAGATAAGCCATTAAACAGACTTACTGACAATCATAAGTTGGCTTTAGCGGAAACTGACGAAATAAAGTCACTTTTATTGAAAGATGATGATGACAATGTGCATAAACATGAGGAAAATCACGAACATCATTCTCACGGTGATTATAATATGCACATCTGGTTATCACCAGAGATTGCGTTGTCGTCTGCAAAACAGATCCACGAAAGGTTAATTACACTCTATCCAGATAAAAAAGAACTTCTGGACGTAAACCTAGGTAAATTCAGCGAACAACTCAAGCAAACTGATAAGAATCTTGTTAATATTCTGTCGCCTGTGAGAAATAAGGGTTATTTTGTCTTTCATGATGCTTATGGCTACTTCGAAAAACATTATAATTTAAAGCCGTTAGGTCATTTTACGATCAACCCTGAAATACAGCCGGGTGCACAGAAATTACATCAAATACGAACACAGTTGGTTGAGCAAAAAGCAACTTGCATTTTTGCTGAGCCACAATTTAGGCCGACAGTAATAGAAACAGTGGCGAAAGGCACTGGGGTTAAAATGGGTGTATTAGACCCCCTAGGAAGTGGGATTGCTCTGACTCAAGAGAGCTATATAAAATTCCTTACCCAACTAGCTAACCAATATGCGAGCTGCCTGAATGAAACACAATAAGGAATTAAGAACGTGCAGCAGAAGAAATCCATTGCACAGGTATATTTAAGTTTACCACTCCCACATAAGATCATGCTCGGTTCGTTAACTGCAGCAACACTGGCCGTCGCAATTTGGCGACCAGTGGTTCTTCAAAATGAGCAAAACCGAGAAGTTCCTGTCAGCATCCAAATGCCTCTTGCCAACCAAGATGAAAATACAGATGACATTATCACTGACAGTAGTGATCAACTTACTGACGAAGGCTTAGTCGATGCTGATGATGGCTCCGATGCAAGCACCGCAGTTGCACAAGTCCCTCATACTTATATTGTCTCTAGTGGCGATTCATTAAGTTCAATATTGACTCAGTTTGGTATTGATTCAGCTGATATCGCAACTATTTCTAATCAAAATAAAGATCTTAGAAACCTTAAAATCGGACAACCAATTAGTTGGGAGCTTGATGATAATGGGTTATTAAAAGAGTTAAGTTGGGGTGTTTCTCGCCGTGAAACTCGTGTTTATACCCGTACAGAAACGGGCTTTAAAGAGACAAAAGAGTTTCAAAAAGGTGAGTGGAAAAACAGTGTTACCACCGGTGTTATTCGTGGAAGTTTCTCTGTTAGTGCAACGAATGCAGGTTTAACGAATTCAGAAGCGCGTGCAGTGACTAAAGCATTGCAATGGCAAGTAGACTTTAAAAAACTACAAAGTGGCGATCAATTTGCAGCACTCTTTTCTCGCGAAGTGCTTGATGGTCGTACAGAACAAAGTGAACTTATTGGTGTGCGTTTACGCAGCGCAGGTAAAGACTACTATGCTTTCCTTGCTGAAGATGGTCGTTTTTATGATAGCCAAGCTGGTGGATTAGAACGCGGATTTATGCGATTCCCAACAGTGAAGCAGTTTAGAGTTTCCTCTCAATTTAACCCTCGTCGTATTAATCCTGTTACAGGTCGTTTAGCTGCTCATAAAGGTGTCGATTTTGCAATGCCAGTGGGTACACCTGTATTAGCAACAGGGGATGGCGAAGTTATTGTGGCTAAATACAGTGGTGCCGCAGGTAACTTTATTGCTATTCGTCATGGTAGCCAATATACGACACGTTATATGCACTTACGCCAGTTACTTGTAAAACCAGGGCAACGTGTTAAGCGTGGAGATAGAATTGCGTTATCAGGCAATACAGGGCGTTCTACGGGACCTCATTTGCACTATGAGCTGTGGATCAACCAACAAGCAGTCAATCCACTAACAGCGACCTTACCTCGTGCTGATGGTTTAACAGGTAAAGATAAACAAGAATATCTAGCTAAAGTAAAAGAGATTAAGCCGCAATTAGTGCTAGCCGATTGACAATAAACACGATTTTAAAGACATAAAAGCGGATGATTGATATCATCCGCTTTTGTTTTAATGTTTTTTACGCCTATTTGGGGTATCAGTTCAGAGAGTTATCTGATGAATAAAGAAAAAGATACAGATAGCAAAGCGGGTTATGTACCCACTTTTCACCGTGCATATTTGCATCCTCGTCATTGGGGAACATGGTTAGGTGCAGGTGTATTAAGTGCATTGGCTTATATGCCAGTAAAATGGCGTGATCCATTTCTTGCTTCTATTGGTCGTTTTGTTGGACGTAAAGCGAAAAGCGCAAGACGTCGTGCAGATATCAACTTGAGATACTGTTTTCCAACATGGAATAAAACGCAACGTGAAAATGTACTCGACAGTATGTTTGAAACTGCGCCTCAATCCTTTGTGATGTTAGCAGAGCTTTGCTTAAGAGGCCCTGAGCGTATATTAAAGCGCACATCTTGGCAGGGACTAGAAATCATTGAGCGTTTTAAAGAGCAAGGTCGTAATGTCATTTTTATGGTGCCTCATGGATGGGCCGTTGATATCCCTGCAATGCTGTTAGCATCAACAGGTCAGAAAATGGCAGCGATGTTCCATCATCAAAAAGATCCCGTTGCTGATTATTTATGGAATAAAGCACGTCATCATTTTGATGGTCGATTACATTCACGCGAAGCAGGTATTAAGCCATTTATTTCTTCTGTACGACAAGGTTACTGGGGCTATTATCTGCCAGATCAAGATCATGGTGCAGAGCATAGCCAATTTGTAGATTTTTTCGGGACTTATAAAGCGACATTACCCGCGATTGGGCGGTTAATGAAAGTGTGCCGAGCGGCTATTGTGCCTCTGTTTCCAGTGTATTGTCATAAAACGCATCAACTTAATATTATTGTGCGTGAACCAATGGATGATATTGAAGATAAAGATGATGAGTATATTGCACGTAGAATGAATGAAGAGTTAGAAGCTCTAGTGACACCAACGCCAGAACAATATACGTGGATCTTAAAATTACTGAAAACACGTAAAGAGGGCGAAATAGAGCCTTATGCTCGTGAGAATATTCTGGACTAGTTCTTGTCCGAAAAATAAGTAAATAAAAAACGGGCACTTAATAAAGTGCCCGTTTTGCTATTAAGATTTTGGACTCTGTGTTATTCAACCGTCAGAATACGGCATGTATTGGTGCTACCCACAGTGCCCATTTGGTCACCTTGAGTGACTAACACTAAATCACCAGAAACTAAGAAACCTTTATCACGTAAACGGCCGATTGCTTCATTAGCAGCGGCAATACCATCAGTGTGAGTACTGCAATAAACGGGTGTTACACCACGATAAAGAGCAGTCTGATTTAATGTTTTCTCATGACGAGACATTGAGAAAATCGGTAAACCTGTACTGATGCGGGACATCATGCGTGCAGTACGACCTGATTCAGTCATCGCAATAATCGCATTAACGCCTTTCATATGGTTAGCTGCATACATTGTAGACATCGCAATGGCTTCTTCTACTGTATCAAACACCATATCTAAACGGTGCTTAGAAACATTGGCAGCTGGCATTTTTTCAGCGCCTAAGCAGACTTGTGCCATTGAAGCGACCGTTTCTGCTGGATATTGTCCTGCTGCGGTTTCTGCTGAAAGCATAACAGCATCAGTGCCATCTAATACGGCGTTAGCAACGTCCATGACTTCAGCACGTGTTGGCATTGGATTTGTTATCATTGATTCCATCATTTGAGTAGCAGTGATAACGACACGATTAAGCTGACGAGCACGACGAATTAATTTTTTCTGTACACCCACCAGCTCAGGATCACCAATTTCAACACCTAAATCGCCACGAGCAACCATCACCACATCAGAAGCAAGAATGATTTCATCAATGATTTCATCATTAGCAACCGCTTCAGCACGCTCTACTTTAGAAACGATTTGGCATTCACAGCCTGCATCACGGGCTAAACGGCGAGCAAGGTTAAGATCTTCACCTGTTCTTGGGAATGAAACGGCAAGGTAATCAACACCAATTTTTGCAGCAGTGATAATGTCTTGCTTATCTTTTTCTGTTAATGCATCAGCAGAGAGGCCTCCACCGAGCTTATTAATGCCTTTATTGTTAGATAAAGGGCCACCGACAGTCACTTCAGTAAAGACTTTTAAACCATCAACTTTGAGGACTTTTAACTGAACTCGACCATCATCAAGAAGTAAAATATCGCCTGGAACCACGTCAGCAGGTAAGCCTTTATAGTCGATACCCACTTGATTTTGGTTGCCTTCGCCTTTTTCAAGCGCTGCATCAAGTAAGAATTTATCACCGACATTCAGGAAAACTTTTCCGTCTTTAAAGGTAGATACACGGATTTTAGGACCTTGTAAATCCCCGAGGATAGCAACATGGCGACCTAATCTTGCAGCAATTTCACGCGTACGATTAGCGCGAGCAAGATGGTCTTCCGCAGAACCATGAGAGAAATTTAATCGAACAACATTTGCGCCAGCAATAATAATTTTTTCTAAGTTATTATCACGATCTGTTGCTGGGCCTAAGGTGGTAACAATTTTTGTTCTTCTGAGCCGTCTGGACATGTATTACTCCGTTGACCTTGAACGAAAGGTGTTGGCAATTGGATAAAACAGAAATCAGATAGTGCTTTACCCAATATGTTAAGTGAAACGCTTCAAGCTAATTGCAACATACACTACTGTTTTCATTATATGCGAGAGTTAGCTCGCAGATATGCTACCATTTTTCAAAAACTTATCTAGTCAGGGGCACAAATTGAAGTGTGACAATACTAACAGAATAATTAAAAACGGTTACTTATCAAACCGTGAATCACGTAAAGCTTCTTTGACGCGCTTCAAGTTATCTCTGAATTTTGGTCCTCGGCGTAAAATAAATCCTGTTGCGAGAACATCAATAATAGTGAGTTGAGCAAGGCGGGAGATCATCGGCATGTAGATATCAGTATCTTCAGGCACATCAAGCAATATAGGAAGGGTAGCTTCAGAGGCTAAAAGAGAGCCCGGAGTGGTAATGGCAATGACCGATGCATCGTTTTCACGCGCGATTTTTGCGATTTCAACTAAATTCTTAGTACGTCCTGTATGTGAAATAATAACCACCACATCACCATCAGTACTATTTATGCAACTCATACGCTGCATAACAACATCATCAAAATAAGTGACAGGAATATTAAAACGAGAAAACTTATTCATGGCATCGTGAGCAACGGCTGCTGATGCACCTAAACCAAAAAAAGAGATTTTTTTAGCTTGCGTCAAAATATCAACTGCACGATTGATAGCTGCGATATCAATATTATTTTTAACATTTTCAAGTCCCGCCATTGCGGATTCAAAAATTTTATTGGTATAAGAAGAGACAGTATCGGAATCATCAATATTACGATTTACATAAGGTGTGCCGTTGGCAATGCTTTGTGCTAATTGTAATTTGAAATCAGGAAATCCTTTTGTTGCCATACGTCGGCAAAATCGATTAACAGTGGGTTCACTGACATCAGCCGTTTTAGCCATTAAGGCAATACTTGAATGGATAACGGTTTGTGGCGCAGTTAAAACAGCCTCTGCGACTTTTTTTTCTGATTTACTCAAGATGTCCAGATTAGACTGAACCCTTTCCAATATATTCATTAAATATACAGATCCTTGGCTTTGCCAATTTCAATAAAAGGAGAAATCTATAACGGTTTTATGAAAATATACTACGCAAAGAACAAGGCTTGCAGTGTAAACCATCGGTAAACAGGGCTTTTTTCGTTAAAGTATGACGTGTGTCTAACTTTCAAAGCTGAAAGCAAGATACAAAACTGTTGTAAAGTTACAAGAAAGGATAAAACACTAGGCATAAAATGAAGCATTACAATATGTGTGGTAAGTTAGGGACTAAAATGTGCAAGTGTATTTACTGAATACATCCAAAAGAGTACATTAATACAAAATTCTGTAACAAAATTACAAAATCTCATCATGAGGAGACGTTCTATGGCAGCGATATCGACTGCTCAGGCCTGTGATCTGGTTATCTTCGGTACGAAAGGGGATCTAGCACGCCGTAAGCTCATTCCATCATTATATCAATTGGAAAAAGCAGGATATATTCACCCTGACTCTCGCATTATTGGTGTCGGTCGTGCTGATTGGGATGTTGATGCATATAAAAATGTCGCTCATGAAGCGTTAAAAACCTTTTTAAAAGAAGAAATTAACCCTGAAATTTGGCAACGTTTAAGTGATCGCTTAGATTTTTGTAATCTTGATGTTAATGAAACCGACCATTTCATTGAGTTATCAAAGCATCTAAAACAAGATAAATTACCGGCTATCTATTACTTTGCTATGCCTCCAAGCACCTTTAGTGCGATGTGTCAGGGATTAGGGCATGCAAAATTAAACAAAGAGCCTAATCGTGTCGTAATGGAAAAACCATTAGGGACTGATTTAGCGTCTTCGGTTTCTATTAACGATAGTGTGGCGAAATACTTTAAAGAGACACAAATTTATCGTATTGACCACTATTTAGGTAAAGAAACCGTTTTAAACTTATTAGCATTGCGCTTTGCAAACTCACTATTTGTCAACAACTGGGACAATAAAACGATTGACCATGTCCAAATTACGGTTGCAGAAGAAGTGGGTATTGAAGGGCGTTGGGGATACTTTGATCAAGCCGGTCAAATGCGTGATATGGTGCAAAACCACCTATTACAAATCCTGACTATGATAGCGATGTCACCACCTGCTGATTTAACGGCTGACAGTATTCGCCAAGAAAAAGTGAAAGTCTTACGTTCATTACGCCGTATTGATAACACCAATATTCGCGAAAAAACGGTTCGTGGACAATATACTGGTGGTTTTGTACAAGGTAAAAAAGTGCCGGGTTATCTTGATGAAGAAGGTGCGAATAAAACCAGTAATACAGAAACATTTGTGGCAATCCGCGCTGATATTGACAACTGGCGTTGGGCGGGTGTTCCGTTTTATCTAAGAACAGGTAAACGTCTACCAAGTAAATGTTCAGAAGTTGTGGTTTATTTTAAAAAGCCTGCGCTGAATATTTTCAGTGAGACTTATCAAGAGTTACCACAAAATAAGCTGACTATTCGTTTACAGCCAGATGAAGGCATCGATATCGAAGTGCTAAATAAAGCACCGGGACTCGATCATAAACACCGTTTACAAACAACTAAGCTGGACTTGAGTTTCTCTGAAACATTCAATCAAACGCATTTGGCGGATGCTTACGAGCGCTTATTGTTAGAAGCCATGCGCGGGATACAAGCGCTATTCGTGCGTCGTGACGAAGTAGAAGAAGCATGGAAATGGGTGGATTCAATCATTAGCGCATGGGAATGCGATAATGAGTTGCCTAAGCCATATCAAGCGGGCACTTGGGGACCTGTGGCATCTGTTGCCATGATCACCCGCGATGGTCGTTCTTGGAATGAAATTGAATAACTGATTTTGATTATCCATTCTAAAGAAAAAACACCCAGCTATGCTGGGTGTTTTTGTATCTGACAAATGTTTTTAAGCATAATTACTTGCTAATAGATGAATAAAACCCATGCTAAAACGAAAATTGTTTCAATAACTATTCATTAAACCGACAAGTTATGGTGCTATAGAAAATTAAAACTTAAATAAAACCAACCAATTAACTAAAAATTTTTTCCTCAAAAGCATTGCTTTAAATAATTTGGCGTGATAGAAATATCATGTAACATTTAACCATCTTATATGAGGGTTCGGAGTATATCGTGCGGATGGTCTGTGCGATGAAAGAATAAATAATCATGACTAGCGCCAAAAGCGTCAAAGTTAAACGTTCTACCTATAAGTTATTCCTTTCTGCTATTTTATCCAGCGAACACTACTGGTGTGGCGCATTATAGAAACCTCTCATCTTTATTCCTGAGTTATCAGGAAACGACGTTGCCTTAACGTTCGGCTACTATTGCCGCCAGAAAGACTATCTACATATTCTCTATCTTCTGCGTAAGAAACGTTTTGGCGTATTTCGAGTGTGTATGAGAGATGAAAAAATGATTTATTGGATATTTTTAGCATTAGCTATTGTTTGTGAAGTTATCGGTACTTTATCTATGAAGTACGCCAGTGTGAGCGGTGGTTACACCGGTATGATTGTGATGTGGTTAATGATTGCCACTTCCTATATCTTTTTAGCCATAGCCGTTAAAAAAGTGGCATTAGGTGTAGCATATGCACTGTGGGAAGGTATTGGAATTGTCATTATTACGACATTCAGTGTTCTGTGGTTTGGAGAATCACTCTCACCATTAAAATTAGGCGGTCTAGCAATGTTAATTGCAGGGATCACGCTTATCAAATCAGGTACTAAAAAATCGGCTGTTGCTAAGAAAACAACAGAATCGGTAAAAAGTATTGCTGGTAAAGCCAAGCACGTTGCCAGTGCTGTAAAAGGAGCGAATAAGCCAATTCCTGCCAATATCAAGGAGGCTTAATTATGTTAGCTCAATTTGAATGGTGGCACGGTGCGTTTTTAATACTTGCCGTAGTGCTGGAGATTGTCGCGAATATATTCTTAAAAATGTCTAACGGCTTTAGCCGAATGGGGTTAGGAATATTATCACTGTTTTGTGTGTTAGGTGCTTTTAGTGCACTAGCAATGGCAGTCAAAGGAATAGAGCTTTCGGTAGCTTATGCACTTTGGGGAGCATTCGGAATTATTGCAACTATCGCCGCCGGTTGGATTTTATTTAATCAAAGACTCAATTATAAAGGATGGGGTGGAATTATATTATTACTAGTAGGTATGGTAATGATTAAATTTGCCTAAATCTAATTAACTTAATGAGTGAGATATTGATAAAAAAGAATCTAATTATCACAGCAAAATAAGTGACATTAAAAAAGCTGAGTTCTTATGAATTCAGCTTTTTTGTTTTTATGCTATTCTTTTTATTGTTTAAACAAGGAGAATATATGAAACGGATATTAGTCGCTGGGGCAACAGGTTATTTAGGACGATTTCTTGTACAAGAACTAAAAACACAAGGTTATTGGGTACGTATTTTAGTTAGAAATCGCCAGCAAGCGACACAGTTTACGAATATTGATGATGTTTTTATTGGTGCAATAACAAATCCTGACCAAATAAAAGATCTTACTAAAGATATTGATTGTGTTATTTCTACAGTAGGGATCACTCGGCAAAAAGAGGGATTAACCTATCAGGATGTTGACTATCAAGCGAATGTAAACCTTCTTGAAGAAGCTGTTAAATCACAAGTTAAACAGTTTATTTATATCTCCGCCATAGATGGAGATAAATACCGCCAATTAAAAATCTTTGAAGCTAAAGAGCGTTTTGTCGATAAATTAAAACAATCTAATTTATCGTATTGTATTATTCGACCTAATGGCTACTTCAGCGATATGGGAGATTTTTTACAAATGGCTTCGGCGGGAAAAGTCTATTTATTTGGTTCGGGTGAACAAAAAATTAATCCTATCTCAGGTAAAGATCTAGCCCAGTTTGTAATTAAAATGATAGGGCGTAATACGAAAGAAATTTCTGTGGGTGGACCTGATGTTCTGTCATTAAATCAAATTGCTGAACTTGCAGGCGTTGCATTAAATAAAAAAGTAAAAATTATTCATCTACCTGACTTCTTAAGAAAAATGACTATTTTTATATTGCGCCATTTTACTTCTCAAAAATTTTATGGGCCTTTTGAGTTTTTCTTAACATTTATGGGAAATAGCCATATTGGTGAGAGCTATGGCGATGAGCATTTGTCAGATTACTATCTTGATTTAGCTAATAAATTCAAAAAATAAGCACCTATGGAAAGTAGGTGCTTATTAAATACTTTTACATTGCAGCAATAATTTTAATTTCGACTTTATATTCAGGGTGCATTAATTGTGCTTGTACAGTACAACGCACAGGTGCGCTACCTTTGGCAACCCATGCATCCCACGCTTTATTCATACCTTCAAAATCGGCTTTATCAGCTAAAAAGATTGTCGCATCAAGAATTTTAGTTTTATCAGAACCTACACGTTGTAACAAAACGTCGATTGCCGCTAATGTGTCTGCTGTTTGTTCAATAATATCGCCTGATAAGTTTTCTGGCACTGCAGTGTAATAAATAGTGTCGTTATGAATAACGGCTTCAGACCAGCGATCTTCAGGGTCGATACGTTTAATTGTCATTATGAATTCTCCTTTGTATTAACGGCATAGGTGGTACTTTTGGTTATCCACTGGCATAATTTACGTCTTATTTTATAAAAAGAGTATGCCTGTGTCAGACGATTTTGCAGAAAACGGGATTTTAACCCGAACTATTCCAGGATTTCATCCCCGTGAAGCTCAACGACAAATGGCGAAATCGATAACGGAAACTATTGATAAGCAAGGTGTACTTATCGCTGAAGCGGGTACAGGTACTGGAAAAACGTATGCCTATCTTGTACCAGCATTGCGTTCGGGTAAAAAAACTATTATCTCAACGGGCTCTAAAGCCTTGCAAGATCAATTATATAGTCGAGATTTACCAACGATCATTGAAGCAATTAATTATGATGGTAATACGGCGTTATTAAAAGGGCGCTCTAACTACCTCTGTTTAGAACGACTTGATCAGCAAATGCTCAGTGGTGGTGATCTGGAAGCTGAAGTTTTGTCTGATGTTATGTATGTACGCCAATGGTCAACACAAACAGAAGATGGTGATGTTAGCCGTTGTCATAGTGTTGCTGAAGATAGCCGAGTTTGGCCTTTAGTCACCAGCACTAACGATAACTGCTTGGGAAGTGATTGCCCTCGTTATAAAGAGTGCTATGTTCTAAGCGCACGTAAAAAAGCAATGGATGCAGATGTCGTGGTGGTTAATCACCATTTATTTATGGCGGATACTGTTGTTAAAGATACTGGTTTTGGTGAGCTAATTCCGGAAGCTGAAATTATGATCTTTGATGAAGCCCATCAAATTCCAGATATTGCTAGCCACTATTTTGGACAACAACTTACCAGTAGACAGCTATTTGATCTCGCCAGAGATATGACGGTTGCTTATCGTACAGAAGTAAGAGATCAAGTTCAGTTACAAAAAAGTGCTGATAGATTAACGCAAATGGTGATGGATTTTCGCCTAGTGTTAGGTGAAACAGGCTATCGAGGAAATTTACGTGAGCTATTGCAAGGTGGCGAAACAAAACGTTTTCTTACATTACTGGATGATGCCTTAGAATTGAGTTATGACGTAATGAAACTCTCGTTAGGGCGAAGCCAATTACTTGATAGTGCTTTTGAACGTGCCACCGTTTATCGCAATCGTTTAAAACGCCTGATTGACACCACAATTCCGGGTTATAGTTACTGGTTTGAAAGTTATGGTCGCCATTTCTTATTAGCTATCACACCACTGTCTGTTGCAGATAAATTTCGCGAATTAATCAAATCACATAAAAGCAGTTGGGTATTTACCTCAGCAACACTTTCTGTAAATGAGCAGATGTCTTATTACACAGATAGATTAGGCTTAGAAAATGCGACAACACTGATTTTAAACAGCCCATTTGATTATCAACATCAAACATTACTCTGTGTACCGCGTTATTTACCACCATTAAATCAGCCTTATACAGCGAAACGTTTAGCCGCTATGCTAACGCCCGTTATTTTAAAGAACCAAGGCCGCTGTTTTTTCCTCTGTACCTCACATGCCATGATGCGTGGACTTGCTGAAGAGTTTAAAGCCAGTTTGCCATTACCTGTATTGATGCAAGGAGAAATGAGCAAAACGCAATTACTGCAAAAGTTTGTTTCATCAGGAAATGCGCTTTTAGTTGCGACCCAAAGTTTTTGGGAAGGCGTTGACGTGCGTGGCGATACGTTGTCTTGCGTGATTATTGATAAATTACCCTTTACAGCACCTGATGATCCTTTATTAAGAGCACGTATTGAAGATTGTGAATTGCGAGGCGGAGATGCTTTTAGAGACGTCCAAATTCCTGATGCTGTTATTAGTTTAAAGCAAGGTGTTGGGCGATTAATTCGTGATGTACACGATTATGGTGCAATTATAGTTTGTGATGATAGGTTAGTTTCTCGTGCTTATGGCGAAGTTTTTTTAAGTAGTTTGCCTCCATCACCTCGTACGCGTTCACTCGAAAAAACAATGAAATTTTTGAGCCAACGCGCACAGCAGAATGAAATACAAGAAATATCGGATTCATAATAGCGATCGCACAGAATGTGTGTTTATTCTGTTGAACACTATTATGATATTATTCTTCCTCTTTTAATTATCGAATTTGCCGGAGTTATGGCGTGTCACTGCGAATTTTAGCAATTGATACTGCAACAGAATCTTGTTCAGTTGCAGTTTGGAATGAAGGCGTTGTTGCTTCACGTTTTGAAATCTCACCTCGTGAACATACACAAAAGATTTTACCTATGGTGAAAAGCGCCTTAGAAGAAGCAAACATCACATTGCAATCATTGGATGTTCTTGCTTTTGGGCGAGGTCCCGGAAGTTTTACAGGTGTTCGCATCGGTGTAGGTGTTGCACAAGGTATCGCGTTAGGCGCAGAGTTGCCAATGATTGGTATTTCATCACTTGCCACAATGGCTGAAGGTGTCTTTAGAACAACGGGTATTAAACAAGTTCTTGTAGCAATAGATGCGCGTATGGGTGAAATTTATTGCGCTCAATATCAGCGTAATGATGCAGGTGTTTGGATGGGCGAAGACACAGAAGCGGTGATGAAACCTGAGCAATTTATTGAAGCATTACAGTCAACAACAGGAACATGGGCAATTGCAGGTACAGGCTGGCAAGCATATCCTGATTTAAAAGAGGCACTGCCTTTCACTGTTGTTGAAACTGAGATCACGCTTCCCGCTGCACAAGATATGTTACCTCTTGCTGTAACTGCTTGGCATGAAGGTAAAGCCACGAAAGTTGAAGATGCTGAGCCAGTTTATTTACGTAATGAAGTAACGTGGAAAAAATTGCCTGGTCGTGAATAGATTTAGAAGTATCTATTAGAAGCCGAAGAGTGAAGCTAAGCTATAATATTATTATAGAGTAACGTTAATATTGACTTGCAATGAGGTGGTTTATGAACAGACAATTAAACTACCGTTTGGTAAGCAAAGCGCTATTTCTATCTAGTGCTTTGTTTCTAGCGGGATGCGTCTCTATACCTGAATCAATAAAAGGTACATCAGCAACGCCAGTGACTAATTTAAATGGCGTTTTTGCTGCACCTGAACTTTATATTGGTCAAGAAGGGCGTTTTGGTGGACGTGTGATTGATGTTAAAAATCTTCAATCATCAACGCAGCTAGAAATTGCCGTTATGCCTCTTTCTCAATACGATGCTGCACCAGAATTGAAACAGCCTTCTGTTGGGCGTCTCTATGCTAATGTTATGCATTTCTTAGATCCCACTGATTATAAAAATCAATACGTAACTGTTGTTGGTACTATCAAAGGTGTTGAAACTGGCAAAGTTGGTGAGGCGAGTTATCCATTTTTACGTATTGATGTAACAGGTATGAAACGTTGGACACTGACACAGCAAGTCATTATGCCCGCACCTGTTATGACATGGGGATATTATGGCGATGGTCCATATTGGGGCTATCACCATGGATATGGCGGTTATGGTGGATATCCATATGGAACTGGTCAGGTCGTGCCCGTTTTAGAATAAAAAGTGGGTATTAGATCGCATGACGATATAATATTTTATCTCCATTTGTGTGAAACGGTGTATAATCAATATCTATAATATATTAGGTAACTATCTAATAGAGTTATTAAAGTTGAATAAAAATAAAAGAGAGGGCGGTTTTGACCGCCTTCTTTTTTGTTAATCTAAAAATAAAATATTTAGTGACACACTTCGCATCTTCACAACAGAAAATTGTTTGTGCTGGTAGGATGAGTTAATACTTTGTTAAAAATGAAACATAATATTAACCCAAGAAGTGCGATTAATCAGGAGTACTACTTTGGAAAAAGTCTGGCTTAAACGTTATCCGGCAGATGTTCCGGCTGAAATTGACCCGGACCGTTTCGCATCCCTTGCTGAGATGCTTGAAAACGCTGTCGCAAATTACGCAGATCAACCCGCCTTTATCAATATGGGCGAGGTCATGACTTATCGCAAACTTGAAGAGCGTAGCCGTGCTTTTGCAGCATATCTGCAAAATGGCTTAGGATTGAAGAAAGGTGATCGTGTCGCCTTAATGATGCCTAATTTACTGCAATATCCTATCGCGCTTTTCGGTATTCTTCGTGCAGGCATGGTTGTCGTAAACGTAAACCCACTTTACACACCAAGAGAACTTGAACATCAGTTAAATGACAGTGGTGCAAGTGCCATTGTAATAGTCTCCAACTTTGCGCATACACTCGAAAAAATCGTATTTAATACCAATATTAAACACGTTATTTTGACCCGAATGGGTGATCAACTCTCTCGTCCTAAAGCAACATTAGTCGATTTTGTTGTTAAATATATCAAACGATTAGTACCTAAATATAACTTGCCTGATGCAATTTCATTTCGTCGAGCAATGCATTTTGGCTATCGTATGCAATATATTAAACCTGAAATTACAGGTAAAGATTTAGCCTTTTTACAATACACGGGTGGCACAACAGGAATTGCTAAAGGCGCAATGTTAACGCATCGCAATATGTTGGCAAACCTTGAGCAAGCGAAAGCGGCTTATGTACCTGCACTAAATGTAGGTAAAGAGCTGGTGGTCACCGCATTACCGCTGTATCACGTTTTTGCTTTAACCGTTAACTGTCTACTCTTTATTGAAATTGGTGGTAAAAACTTACTTATCACTAACCCTCGCGATGTGAAAGGAACAATTAAAGAGTTAGGACGTTACCCTGTCACGGCAATCACAGGTGTAAATACTTTATTTAATGCTTGGTTGCAAAATCCAGAATTTCGTCAGCTCGACTTCTCGAAACTGAATCTCTCTGTTGGCGGCGGTATGCCTGTTCAAAGTAGTGTTGCTAAAGAGTGGGAAGAGTTAACTGGTAAACATCTGTTAGAAGGTTATGGTTTGACGGAATGTTCTCCTTTAGTCACTGGTAATCCTTATAATCTGAAAAAATACAGTGGCAGTATTGGATTACCAGTACCTTCAACAGACGTTAAGTTTATTGATGATGAAGGTAACGAAGTTGACCGCACGGTAGGTGGTGAGATGTGGGTTCGTGGCCCTCAGGTAATGAAAGGTTATTGGAATCGCCCTGATGCGACTGATGAAGTCCTACACGATGGCTGGGTTGCAACAGGTGATATTGCCACAATGGATGACGAAGGCTTTATTCGTATCATTGACCGCAAAAAAGATATGATCTTAGTTTCAGGTTTTAATGTATACCCTAATGAAGTCGAAGAAGTCGTTACGGCACATCCTAAAGTTTTGGAATCGGCGGCAATTGGTGTACCAAGCAAGAACTCAGGTGAAACAGTTAAAGTTTTCATTGTGAAAAAAGATCCATCATTAACGGAAGATGAGATAAAAACACACTGTCGTCGTTACCTAACAGGCTATAAAGTACCTAAAATTATTGAGTTTCGCGATGAATTACCAAAATCAAATGTTGGTAAAATTTTACGCAGAGAGTTAAGAAATGAAGAAAAAGAGTTGAAAACCTCAACTGAATCTTGATACAACACTCAATAACCTTTTTCAATTTCGCCGGTTTATACCGGCGTTTTTGTGATTACATAAAAAAGTCATTAGACATAAAAACAAGAGAAACCTGTTTTGAATTATCAATTGATTACGACAGACACTGCACTAGATACCGCCTGTAAAGCCGCTTCACAGGCTTCACAAATTGCTTTAGATACAGAGTTTGTCCGCATACGTACCTATTACCCTCATCTTGGTTTGATCCAGATGTATGACGGTAAACAGATCTCTCTTATTGATCCGTTAGCAATTAAGGATTGGGCTCCTTTCGTTGAGCTATTAACAAACCCGGGCATTTTGAAGTTTCTCCATGCTGGAAGTGAAGATCTCGAAGTCTTTTCTCACCAGTTTGGTTGTGTTCCAACACCAATGATTGACACTCAAGTGGTGGCTGCATTTTTAGGACATCCTATCTCTTGTGGTTTTGCAACATTAGTCGAGAAATATGAAAATGTTGCGTTAGATAAAAGTGAATCCCGAACAGATTGGTTAGCGCGTCCTCTAACTGAAAAACAGTGCCAATATGCCAGTGGTGATGTTTTCTACCTGTTGCCTTTAGCTGAAAAATTAATTAAAGAAGCTGAAGAAGCAGGCTATATGGATGCCATTGCAGATGAATGCAAAATGATTGCAGAACGTCGACAAGAAACGGTTGTACCAGAGCTTGCCTATCGTGATATTAGCAATGCATGGCAATTAAAAGACCAACAGTTAGCGTGCTTACAAATGCTTGCTCAGTGGCGCTTAAATCAAGCCAAAGCTCGAGATATGGCATTAAACTTCGTTGTAAGAGAAGAACACCTATGGTCTGTTGCTCGTTATCTTCCATCGTCATTAGCAGAACTCGATGCACTATCGCTTTCAGGTCAAGAAATTCGTTGTCATGGTCGTCGTTTATTAGATTTTGTTGTTAAAGCAAAAGAAGTTAAAGATGAAGATTGCCCAGAACCTATTGGTAATTTAATTGAACAACCAAACTACAAAAAAGCATTTAAAGCGATTAAAGCCGTTATTCAAGAAATCAGTGAAGATAAGCGCTATAACCCTGAATTGTTAGCATCAAGAAGACAGATTAATCAGTTATTAAGTATTCACTGGAAAATAAAAGAAGGGCAACCTGAATTAATTTCACGCTGGCGTAAAGCCTTATTAGAAGAAAAAGTGACAGAAATTCTGGCGCAATATCCATAGTCTTGTTAATTGTCTATTTTCCAACCTCTAACATCCAAAATAAAATGGGAACGTTAGTTTGATAAATAAACAAAATAAAGAATAACAATAGGAGTCTCTTTTGAGGCTCTTATTTTTTGCACACAAAAAACACCTAAAGAAGGTGAAGGCAGAAATAGACTAAATAGATTATTGGTAAATATAAATGTTATGACGAAATAACGGGTCTCCTGTGACTTATCACCAATGATTAAAATAGCAACGAGATATAGCGCTATTTGCGCATTCAGGTGTATTCAATATGTATATAATTAAACACAGAGCCAATCAAATTAATTATAGTTCATGGCTGGCTCTGTGAATAATGACTTAGATAAAGCGTAAAATATGATTTACTTTGTAGGCTCTTCACTCTCAGGTAAAGTCACATTTAGCTCTAAAACAGAGATATCATCGCCTTTTTGTTCAAATTGAACAGAAAGCATCTCTGGATCAATCTGTACATATTTACAGATGACACCTAATAAATCTCTTTTCATATCAGGTAAATAAGCTGGCTCGCTATCACCACGGCGACGTTCTGCTACGATAATTTGCAGACGCTCCTTGGCAATATTAGCTGTCGACTTTTTACGCGACAGGAAAAAATCTAGTAAAGCCATCTTTTACCCCCCAAAAAGGCGTTTCAGAAAGCCTTTTTTCTCTTCTTCAATAAAACGGAATGGATGTTCTTCACCTAACAAACGATTTACTGTATCTGAATAGGCTTTACCTGCATCAGATTCGCCATCTAAAATAACAGGTTCACCTTGGTTAGATGAACGTAAAACAGATTGATCTTCTGGAATAACACCCAATAGTGGAATGCATAGAATTTCAAGAACATCTTCCATACTTAACATGTCACCACGGTTAACGCGGCCCGGATTATAACGAGTTAATAGCAGATGTTCTTTAATTGGATCTTCACCACGTTCAGCACGACGTGATTTAGAGGCAAGAATGCCTAAAATACGGTCGGAGTCACGTACAGATGATACTTCAGGGTTTGTTGTGATAATAGCTTCATCTGCGAAATAAAGGGCCATTAATGCGCCACTTTCAATACCCGCAGGAGAGTCACAAATAATAAAGTCAAAACCCATTTCATCGAGTTCATCTAATACTTGTTCTACACCATCACGGGTGAGAGCGTCTTTATCTCTTGTTTGTGATGCAGGGAGAATAAACAAATTTTCTGTACGCTTATCTTTAATCAATGCTTGATTTAAAGATGCATCGCCCTGAATAACATTAACAAAATCATAAACAACCCTACGTTCACAACCCATGATAAGGTCTAAATTACGTAACCCAATATCAAAGTCGATAACAACCGTCTTATGACCTTTTTGAGCGAGGCCGGTAGAAATGGCCGCGCTGGAAGTTGTTTTACCAACCCCACCTTTACCTGACGTAACAACAATAATGCGTGCCATGGAGTGATTCCTTGTCGATGCTCTAAATTAAGTTCTCGATTGTTAATTCATTCTCTTGCAGACTCAGTTGTACTGACTTACCAACAAAGTCCGTAGGAATTTGGTCGCTTAGCCAATATTGACCAGCAATAGAAACAAGTTCAGCAGACAGATGTGTACAAAAAATATGGCTCTCTTTATCACCCGATGCGCCTGCAAGTACGCGTCCACGCAATACACCGTAGACGTGAACATTGCCATCAGCAATTAATTCAGCACCTGCACTCACATTACTAATAACAACTAAATCGCTATTTTGTGCATAAATTCGCTGACCTGAACGAACAGGAGCATGGATGATTTTTGTTTTTTGACGAACAACTGCCGGAGCTTCATTCGTTTTATCGTTATTTGCCTGATTGCTTGGCTTAACTATTTTACCTTCATTTAAGATAGGTAACTGTGCGGCAATTATCGCTTCTTTCTGTTGAGCGTCTGAACTACCACTAATTCCCACGACTCGTAAGCCAGCATCTTCTACAATTCGCCTCAGTTTTTTAAAATCAATATTCTCATCTGCTAAAGCAGAGACATTGATAACCACAGGTGCGTTTTTCAGAAATTGAGGCGCTTGTGCAATTTTTTCTGAAATCGCCTGACGAATAACTTTCGGTGTTCCATCGTTTAAATGGAGTACTGAAAGGGTAAAATTACTGCCTTTTAACTCAATGGGCGTGTTTGACATCTATCTGACTCAGTAAATTTTTTATAATCTGGCACAAAAAACCAGAGACGATATTACGAAAGTATATAAGCATGTTATATTTACTAAAATATTCAGGCAAGTCGCTTATTTTAATAATTAGAGTTTAATGAAAATGATTTGTGCAATTTACCGTAGTACCAAACGTGATCAAACTTATTTATACATCGAAAAAAAGGATGATTTCTCTCGAATTCCGGACGAATTATTACAAAGTTTTGGCGAACCACAATTTTCAATGTTGCTTAATCTCGCGGATAGACAGCGTTTAGCGCATGCTGACATTGAAAAAGTCAAAAAAGCATTAGTTGAGCAGGGTTTTTACTTACAAGTTCCACCACCTGTCGAAAGTATGTTAAATGCTTATTTAGATGAATTAAAAAAATCAGAAAAAACTGAATAAATCATCGAGATAAAAGGAGCATAAATGTTCAAATATTCATTCATCGCTGTGATTGTTTCCGGTTTAATGTTATCTGCGTGTACTAATAGCCAACAAAAATTGGCTGAAAGACAAATTACTGCACCAGAGGCAACGGCAGTTGAAACACAAAAAACGCCTCGATGGAAACAAGTGGATGTTGCATCGTTAGAACAAGCATTTCCTAAAGAAACTCGAACTTCTGCACAATTTCCTGCTTATGTTGAAGCATTGAAATTGAAAGCCGCTCAATTGGGATATAAACAAGAAACAATAGATTTTGCTTTTTCAGAAGCACATTTTATTGAACGAGTGATTAAATCAGACCGTAATCAACCGGAAAAGAAAATCACACTCGATGTTTATTTACCACGCATTGTTACCAACGGCCGTTTAAACCAAGGGGCTAAGCTCTATCAAGAGAATCAAGATACTCTAGAACAAATCAGCAAAAAATATGGTGTGCCTGCAAACTATATTGTTGCGTTATGGGGACTTGAGAGTGGCTTTGGTAAGGTGCAAGGCAAAGAAGATGTTGTCTCTGCACTTGCAACGCTTGCATTTGAAGGCCGTCGAGAAGAACTTTTTGCTCGTCAATTAATGGCAGCATTAGAGATTGTTGAGGAAGGACATGTTCCTCAAGGACAGCGCCTCAAAGGCTCCTGGGCGGGCGCAATGGGACAAACTCAGTTTATGCCATCTTCTTTCCTAACTTATGCCGCAGATGGCAATGGTGACGGAAAAATTGATATTTGGAACACTCAAGAAGACGCATTTGCTTCGGCTGCTAACTATTTAGCGACGGAAGGCTGGAAAAGTGGACTTCCTTGGGGAGAACAGGTTACTTTATCGGTAGATTTTAACCAGCAGCTTGAAGGTATTAAGACCGAACAGAAAAAAACGGTCGCTCAATGGAAAGCATTGGGTGTTCAATTACCAGCAAATAGTCAATTGAACGATACTATGCCTGTATGGTTAATTATTCCTGATGATGATTTGCACAGAAGCTATTTAGTGACACAGAACTTCCGTACGATTATGCATTGGAACAGCTCTTACTTTTTTGCCCTTAGCATTGTCACAATGGCTGATGGCGTTGCTAATAAAATAAATTCACTGCCTAACGCGAGCTAATCGCGTTTTTACAGTGAAATAAAACACAGCAATTTACCTAAAAGGAACACATTATGTATCAACATCGTGATTGGGAAGGTGCGTTACTTGATTTTCCTGTCAATAAAGTGATTTGCGTTGGTAGTAACTATGCAAATCACATTAAAGAGATGGGATCCGTTCGCTCAGAAGAGCCTGTGATTTTTATCAAACCAGAAACAGCTATGTGTGATATTCGCCAACCTATTGCTATCCCAAAAGATATGGGTGCGGTTCACCACGAAATTGAATTAGCAGTACTTATTGGTCAGCCACTTAAACAAGCTAATGAAGATAGAGTTGATCGTGCAATTGCGGGTTTCGGTATTGGTCTTGATCTCACATTGCGTGATTTACAAGGTAAATTGAAAAAAGCAGGGCAGCCGTGGGAAAAAAGTAAAGCGTTTGATGGCTCTGCACCATTGTCTGGCTTTATCCCTGTCAATTCATTTGGCGACCCGCAAAACGCAGATTTAATGTTACGTGTTAATGACGAGATTCGTCAGCAGGGTAACAGTCGTGATATGCTAACCCCTGTTTTACCCCTTATCAGCTATATGTCTCGCTTTTTTACCCTACGTCCTGGTGATGTGATTTTAACGGGAACACCTGAAGGTGTTGGCCCTCTAGAATCAGGCGATATGTTGGTATTAAGTGTTAATGAACATCAGCTGACAACGCGGGTTATTTAATTCGTATTAGATGAGTAATAAGGTAATAACGTAGAGATGACACAGGCTTTTTGGCAGACTAAAACATTGGATGAAATGAGTGATGATGAGTGGGAATCGCTCTGTGACGGGTGTGGGCAGTGTTGTTTACACAAGTTAATGGATGATGATACTGACGAGATATATTTTACCAATGTCGCTTGTAATCAGCTAAATATTAAAACCTGCCAATGCAGTAATTACGAAGATCGTTTCCGTTATGAGCCAGATTGTATCAAGCTTACACGGTATAATTTACCGACTTTTGAGTGGTTACCAATGACATGTGCGTATCGTCTGTTAGCAGAAGGCAAAACGTTACAAAGCTGGCATCCGCTTATTGCAGGTAATAAAGCAAAAATGCACCAAGGTAATATTTCTGTAAGATATATTGCAGTGCCAGAAACTGAAGTTGAAGATTGGGAAGATCATATTCTTAATCGTCCGAAAGGACGTGGTTAATTTCTTATTTTCATTAAAAAGCTCCTTTATAGGAGCTTTTTGTTAAGGAATGTAAGTAATGACAATAGATATTGCAGGGCTAATTGCTCAATTAGGGAAAAAATATCAAGATGTTTACGATCAAAATTTAATTCCTTATAAGTCCAAACCTAAAAGTGGCAGTTTAGCGATGAGAAAAGAATCTCTTCACTTATATTTTGAGCCGTATGGTGTCGGTTTAAGTGAAATCACGCTGACGCTATTTGATGAAAAAACAAAGCAATTTCATTTCCCTCATGCACTTCCTTTCGGGTTACAGCCATTAATGACACAAGAGTGGTTACATGCTCATTATGGAAAACCGATCCGTTTTTCTAAAAAGAAAATTGTGATGTCACTTCATTTAGGTGAAGCGGAAGTCTTTGAATTACCCAATAATAATCAGGTTATTTTTATTGCCAGATATCCCTACGTTGGTGAGAATGTGGTGACTTCGCTTACCTTTGAATTACGCGAAAGTTTAGAAAAACGATGGGATGTTAACTACATAGCTTGATATTGCGTCAGTAACAAAAAATTCCCCTTTCGAGATTAATAAGAGAATAAATCATTCACCAAATAATCTTTTAAGAAAATCTATTGACGAAATGGGAAATATAGTTCACTATTATTCTCATGGTGGGGAATTTGAATTTCACCAACCCAATGAATAAATGCCTCGCTTATGCGGGGCTTTTTGCATTCTAGGGTTGTGAAAACCTCCATCATATTTCGTAGCAAAATTCTGAGTCATATTCAGTGATTGAAATGTACATCATTATTAAAATGATGCATTTTTCTTCGCCGTTTATTACCTGAATTTACTGAAAGAGAAGATTGGATTTTCTCTTATTTAAACATCAAAACTCGCTTCGGCGAGTTTTTTTGTTTCTTCATTTTATAAAAAGGAATTTTATATGAAACGTATTACCCCAATTGTTTTATCACTGCTTATGGTTTCAACCAGTTATGCTAATTCAGAGATGACGGTAGCACCTGAACTTGAAACGCAATCATCTGCTGTTGCTCGTGATACTTCAATGCGTGCAATGAATGATGAAAACTGTGGTATTGGCTGTCCATTAGGTGGCAGTGAAACTACTATTCAACGTGATGTTTATACATTAAATAATAATAGCGAAACCAAGTTTGCAGACTGGGTTGCTTATTTAGTGACTAAAGACAGTATCGGTAGTGGTAAAGCACGTAACTGGAAAAAAGATCCGGCTTTAGGTAATGATGAAACCTTATCGCCAGCGGATTACAAAAATGCTAATGCCACATTAAAAGTTGACCGTGGTCATCAGGCTCCTTTAGCTTCATTGGCTGCGTTACCGGGTTGGAATGCGCTTAACTATCTTTCTAATATTACACCGCAAAAAGCAGACTTAAACCAAGGTGCTTGGGTACGATTAGAAGATCAAGAGCGTAATTTGGCAAAAGAAGGCCACAAAGTCTTTACTGTTACAGGGCCTATCTACGAAAGAGATATGGGTAAATTGCCAAGTACAGATAAAGATCACACAATTCCAAGTGCATATTTTAAAGTGGTTTTTCTAAATGATTCACCAGAAAGCTCCTCTTATGCAGCGTTTATTATGGATCAACAAACACCGAAAAAAGCAAATTTCTGTGAATTCCAAGTAACGGCGGCAGAAGTGGAAGCTCGTACTGGTTTAACACTTTGGAGTCAGTTACCTGAAGGTGCTCAAGGTGTGAAATCTCAAGCCGGTGAGCTAGTTAAAAAAATGGGATGTACGGTATTAAAATAAGCTTTTAAACCGACTTCTCAGTAAGTAATAAAAAAGGTCACTTTATTAAGTGACCTTTTTCAATATCGCTAAATAGTTATATTTAGCGGTTTTCAAAATTAATAAGCTGGTGGCGCTGATTAAAAAATTTCTTATAGGTTAAATAGCAAGCAATAATGGTTGAAATACTGGCTGTTGCCATCAACATAAAAGTCACCATAATTTGATATTTAACGGCTTGTAATGGATCAACTCCGGCAAAAATAAGCCCTGACATCATACCCGGCAAACTCACAATACCGACCGTCTTTGCTGCATCAACCGTTGGGATTAATGAAGATTTAATGCTATCTCGAATAATACTCATTGAGGCTAACTTTGGTGTCGCACCAAGACTTAACATCTCTTGCAATTGCTGTTGTTGATTTTGAAAACGTTGACCTAAATTATTATAACAAAGCCCCGTTGCTATCATTGCATTACCCGCAATCATCCCCGTAATAGGAATAATTTGAATGGGTGTAAAAGCAATGGAACTGGTGAGCAATAAAATAGTTAAAGTTAATAATGCCCCAGTCGTAATAGCGGTAAAAGAGATCAGAAAGATATCTTTAACATATTTACTCCGCTTTTTAGCATTATGGGCGGCGTTATAGCAGATAAATAACACCATTAAGAAAGTAAGAATAAAATGGTCAACATGGAAAATATAGGTCAAGACATAGCCAACAATTAATAGTTGAACAATGGCTCTTGCTGTACTCCAAATAATATCTTTTTCTAAAGCTAGTTTTTCTTTACGGCTAATAAAAATAGCCACGAGAACTAATAAAAGCGAGAAAATCAGAGATTCATTGCTTATCGTATGTTCGTTCATAATATTATGTTCGCTCATAACAAAAGGGTGACTGATAAAAAAATAAAAAATCAGGCATCATTGTGAGAAGGTAATAAGATCACATCATCAGCATGTTTTATTTCATTTTGATCGTGAGTGACCCATAACACAGCGAGATTTTGCTCTTTAACATAGTGGTGAATAACATCATTCACTTTTGTTTTATTATCTTCATCTAATGCACTAGTTATCTCATCAAGTAATAAGATTTTTGGCATAAATTGCAGATTTCTTATCAGTGAAATACGTTGCTTTTCGCCTCCCGAAAGCTCATTAATTCCCTTTTTCATAATGGATGCTGGTAAACAAAAATAATCCAAATCCTGTGCTAGTTTCTTATCATCCACAGAGCGTTTTCGTAAGAAATAAGGAAATTTAAGGTTATCGTAAACCGTCTCACCAAATAACATCGGTGTTTGAGTACAATAAGAAACTTGTTGGCGATATTCTTCGGGTGAAAACGTTAAATAGTCTTTATTTTCAAAGAAAATTGAACCACTGGTAGGTGATAGTAGAGAAGCGACAATCTTGAGTAAGGTGCTTTTACCACAGCCTGAAGGGCCAGTGATAAGTTTAAATTCAGAAGGTTGAAGTTCAAAATTGATGTTATCGAGGATAGTTTTGTTATCGACTCGATAACCTATTTTATCAAGACGTAAAAGTGCAGTCGTGCTTTCCATTCTTATCCCAAACTTAAAAGAGAGAATAATTATCATTATACAGAATTAACGATATAAAGATCCTGCTTTAAATCAGTTAGTAAGCAATTTTGTTACTATTTAAGTATAGGATAATAAGAATGTGAGCCAATGAAAAAGATAAATTTATTTTTCTCGATTGACTAAAAAAATGCCAAATAAAATCAGTAAACCTGAAATTAAAGTAATACTTGATAGCGCTTCATTTAGTAAAAAATAACCTAAAATTCCCGCTGTGATTGGATTTAATGCAATAAATACGCCTGCGCGTGTCGCACCTATTTGTTTAATTCCTGCATAATAAAAGTAATAGGCAAGGGCAGAGCCAAAAATTCCTAAGTAAAGTAAGGACACGATATCAATTTGAGTAAATGTTGTATGGAGCAGAATATCAAAGCGACCTGTTATTAAAGAGGCAACTAATAGTAAAATAGTACCTATAAAAACAGAGTATGCGACAGTTAATAAAGCACCAATAGATTGGATCACTGGTTTCGCAAATACAGTATAAATTCCCCAACTCAGCACACAGCCTGCAATCAGCAAATCGCCTAAACTAGCTGAAGACGAAGAAGATGTAGAAATATCACTACGGGAGAGAATAATAGAAAAAGCCCCACCTAAGCAAAATAGAATACCAACAAACTGCTTGAGTGAAGGCCATTTTTTTAAGGTTATAGCGGACAGCAACGCTATCATTGCAGGGTTACAGGCAACAATAAACGCAGCTCTAGAGGCTTGTGTTAATTTCAGACCTTCAAAGAAAAATAAATTATAAAAGAAAATACCAAATAGCCCTAATAACAGTAAAACAGCACCTTGTTTCTTAGTGGGTTTATGCCATTTGGATTTCGTTAAGAATAAAATAAAGAGCAAGCAGATAGTCGCGATAACAAAGCGCAATGTAGCAAGTAATAAACCATCAATTTCAGGCGAGATAACTCGCCCTGCAATAAAAGTCCCACCCCAAACGATAGAGACTAAGGCTAGTAATAAATAAGCCGTTAAATCACTCTTTGGATTGTTTTTCATATTGAGAGTACCAATGCTTTATATCATTGATTATTTCATTCGTTAAACGCTCGCCTTGTTCATTATAAAATCCATGATCTAACTTATCGTATTTAATAAACTTCACATTAGGTTGGTTGATATCTTGGCTTAATTGATTAAATGCATCGACATTTACATTCGCGTCATTAAGTGTCTGAATAATTAAGATAGGGGTATGCTGATTGCTTTTAATTACGTTAAGTAAATCAATAGCAAAATATTGTTGCCACCATAATTTACTGTGCTCACTGACAAATTGCTCATCATCGATTTGATTATTTTTGATGGCATCAGCAAATTGCTGAAAGCCATCTAGAGCATCTTTAATGTGCTCTTTAGGTGTGGTAAGACGAATATTATAAAGAACATCATCAAGAAAAAAGCGACCCCCACCATTTAGTGCAATAGCCGCTTTTATATCATTGCGTTTAGCTACCACTAAATGCACCATCGTGGCACCTTCACTTCCACCAATTAAAATAATATTCGGATACTGTGACGATAAATTATCTAACACAGCTTCATAATCTTCGGTTCGTTGCTTAGGATTATCATGAAGCTTATAGCTTTCAGGGCAATCAGCACGTTCACCATCATATTGAGAATAAGGTAATTGAGCGGTAATACCGTATTTTTCTACCATTAAAACATCACTATTGGGTAACCACTGACCAAAGGTTTCTTGAATAAATGTATTATTTTTAATGCTGTTACAGTCAGAGCCTTGCATTAACACCAAGAGAGTTTGATTTTTTTCAGCTCGTTTATCTAAGTAATAGTTAATTTCACTACCATCTTTACGTGAAAGTAAATGTGTCGATATTTCTGCATAACTTGCAAAAGAAGGAAGCAAAAAAGTAGAGAGTAAAAATAGAAGTGAAGTGCGCATGGTCACCTTGTTTATTTTTGTAGGGATGTAATAAGAAATTTTATTTTAATAATAAGTAAACAGTTAATTTAGTGAATTATTGTACAGAAACAAGTGAAGAAAAATTTATCGCACAGATAGTCTCTATAAAATTAATTTATTCTTAATAAAATAGCCTGAAAATTCAGGCCATTTTGGGATCATTAATGAATGGGAACGAAATAATCTATCTCTAAGGTTCTTGGTAATTCCATCAAATCAACATCAGTTTCTATACTGACATATTTTTCAATATCAGCACCTAAGCGACGACATAAACCTAATGCGGGAAGGGTATAAAAATAAATTTTCATCGCAAATTGTTTATATTCTTCTAGCGTTCCCTTAAATTGGAATCTGACATAGCGTCCTGCCTCAATCACTCTTTTTCTAAAACCACTGGTTTTTGTGAAATGATCTAAGCTATTTAACCCAATTTCATAATCAATCTGGATTTTATTTTTACGTAATGTGTTCGGTTGGTATGAAATAAGTACAGTACTTTCTGTAAAGTTTTTATCCGTATACAGTAAAAAGTCATTCCAAAATTGGTGACGAATATCTTCGTGCAATTTACCTATATCTTCGATAGAGCAAAAATACTGATATTGCATCCCATAAACATAACTTTCAGGTAACTCCATAATTTTAGGAATAGGCAAATCAACAACATCAAAATTGATTGGTGGCTGAAAGTTATCACCACAAAGATTATCTAGTTTACGATATTCTGTGGGTGTTACACCAAAGGTTGCTTTAAAACGACGCGTAAATGATTGCTGGGAATCAAACTGATAACGCAATGCCACAGTCAGAATAGGCAATTTAGTTAATCGTAATTCGGTTGCCGCTTTTGTTAAACGTCTTCCTCGAATATACGAAGCAAGTGTTAATCCCGTTGCTTGTTTAAACACGCGTTGTAAATGCCATTTGGTATAACCAGAACGGATCGCAACGTCATCAAGTAGCAACGGTTTTTCCAGATTCACCTCAATCCAGAGAAGAAGTTCTTTGATAATTTCTATATTAAAAGTGGATAAGGTATTTGAGGGGGTAAGCCCATTGTACTGAGATGACATGATGATTTCCTGAAAATATTTTGTTCAGTTTACACGAAACTGATACCCATATATTATTACATACTTATGGTATGTTTTAAGGGTTTTATCATGAAAATAAAATCACGGCAACAAGAGAATTCAGAGCAAACGCGCACTGCATTACGTGAAGCTGCACAAGAACTATTTATAAATCAGAACTATTGTGATGTTTCCGTTGATGAAATATCACGTCATGCAAGAGTCACAAAGGGGGCTTTTTATCACCACTTTAGTAATAAGAAAGCACTATTAAAAGAGTGCTACCTTTTTCAGGTTGATAAAGTTGTCGAAAAACTGGTTCAAATTCCTACCTATGATGATCAGTGGCAAGAGTTAGAGGCTATTTTTAGTTTCTGTGTAGATCATATTTATCAACATAAAAATAAGCTTATTCCCTTACAAGAAATAATTTCCGTTCTAGGTTGGAAGGAATGGGATGAAATTGATTCACAAATTCTTATTCCTCGAATTAAAAAATGTGTCGATACCCTCTATAACAAACAAGAAATTTGTACCTATTCTCCTGATATTGTCGTGAATTTAATTTATGGATTTGTCACGCATATCGCGATTAATTTAAAGAATGAAGCGACATTACCTGAAAATGCCTGTAAGGAGTTTAAAACGATATTTTCTGATTTTTTAATGGGAATAAAACAATCTTCAATAAATGCGAAAGACCATAAATAGCACAAAAATAGTGATAGATTGATGTACATTGGATAAAAATAGACAGAGTAAAGGATCAGAATATTATGACAGTCGAAGTGCCTAAAAGTCATTTCACCGCAACAGGCATTGTATTCAATGAGCAGGGTAAATTCCTTCTCCATTTGCATTCTAAAATAGGTTGTTGGTTACCACCCGGTGGCCATATAGAAGAAAATGAAGAGCCACAAGATGCAGTATTAAGAGAAATAGAAGAAGAAACAGGTTTACTGTGTGAGTGTCTCTGTTATCAACCTGAATTTAGCCTTAACCTAAATAACAATGATGTTATTGAACTTGTAAAACCTCTCGCCATTTTAAAAGAACCCATCCACGATAAAAAACAAGGATTTCATTATCACATCGATATGATTTACCTTTGTAAGCCGTTAAAAAATAGCCAATTAACAAATAAATCTTTCCAATGGCTTTCTTTGGATGAAGTTAAAAAATTAGAAACTCCATTAAATGTGATAAGACTTATTGAACTAACTGAAAAACTATTAATAAAGAAAATTATTTAAATTTCTTAATAAAACCAAATTACTCATAATAAATAAACAATAAAAGCAGTTTTTAGAAACTGCTTTATTTTTATTGGAAATCACTCACTTTTAAAACGTACTATAAATTAACGTTGAAGTTAAATAAATTAATGTTAATAGGTAAAAATACCTATTAGAACGTAATGAGAAAATAGATAAATAAAATTATAAAAACTAAAAAATAATTAATAAATTATCTTTTTCTGAGTAAAATCACCCTCATCGCGGGATATTATGTAGTTAATTTGCATTCTGGTGGATAAAACAATCGTTTATTTCATAAATGAAAAATGGTTTTCACTGCACTCTAAAGTTTTTCCTCATTATTACCGACATTATAAACAAAGGCAGATCCTACGTGCCTTTATATTCTAATGAATAAATTTTAGCCTTATTTTATTTACACCAGGGAATATGCTCTTTGTCAGAGAAAGAGTGCATTCTGATATCTTACAAATGTACAGATAAAAAATTCTGTATATTTTGATGGAATATGACCATGTTTAAAAATATCAGTATAGAAAAGACCGTTAAGGTCATGCTGGCCATTTTATTTGCGTTGATTATGAGCATTATTTATTTTAGTTATGATGCTTCCACTCGATCCTATAATAATTTCGTTTCATCAAATAGCCTAAGTCAGCAAATGTTACTTATGGGCAAAGCGCGATATCAAATGGCCGTGATCAGGGCAAATATTAATGGATTAGATGGACAATTGCGCGTTAATGAAAAACCCTCAGCAAAATACTTTCACCAAACTGCAGAATATATTGAAATAACGCGTGAAGAGATCCACCGTTGGTCAGACACGGAAAAACTCACTTTAGAAGGGCGAGAACTAGCCGATGATATGACAAAACGTTTTGATGAATTGCTCGATATCTTTACTGGCGCGCTAGAGAGATTGCGTAGAGGTGAGCTAACAACACACTCAGCCAGTGTTAAAATGGATGAGCTTAATGATATCACGATGCAATATTACGCTGTGGCTAATGGTATCGAGAATAGCTATATAGATATTGCAAAAACATCTCAAGAACGTTTAATGCTGGTGTCAATTACGACAGGTATTATTGTTATTCTTTTATTTTTCATTATATTACGTTGGTTCTCCCATACCTTTATTGGCAATATCAAAATATTAATCAATATCTTTAGTAAGATGAGTCAAGGCGATTTAAGTATGCGTGTAGATAATCACGGTACTAATGAATTTGGTCAGTTATTCAATGAAATGAATAAGATGAAAAATTCATTAAGCCATATGATTTCTTCCGTGAAAAATGCCGTTAATACTATTAGTGTTAGTGCAAGTGAAATCGCAACAGGAAATACAGATTTATCATCTCGAACTGAAGAGCAGGCTAGCGCATTACAAGAAACTGTTGCCAGTATGGAGCAAATTAAAACAACAGTTGAGAAAAATGCGGATAACTCACGTGAAGCTAGCAAATTAGCACTAACAGCAACCGCATCTGCTCAAAACGGCGAAAATGTGATGGATAGCGTGGTAGAAACCATGTCTTCAATCTCTGAGAGCGCGAAGAAAATTGCAGACATCAATGACATTATTAACAGCATTGCCAATCAAACGAATATTTTGTCATTAAATGCGGCAGTTGAAGCGGCAAGAGCGGGTGAACAAGGTAGAGGATTTACCGTTGTAGCATCTGAAGTGCGTAGTTTGGCTAGCCGCAGTGCGGAAGCTGCGAAAGAGATCAATGATTTGATAACACACTCTGTAAATAAAGTGCATGTTGGCTCTCAGCAAGTTGCTCAAGCTGGACGCTCAATGTCAGAGATCGTCACAACCATTAATCAGGTGAATGATTTTATGCAGCAGATAGCCCTTGCTTCTAATGAACAAAGCATGGGGATTAACCAAATCGCATTGGCTGTTAGTGAAATGGACACCGTTACTCAGCAAAATGCGGCATTGGTTGAAGAATCAGCGGCTATCACAGCGAATATGGATGATGAAGCTCATCAATTAGCTAAATTAGTTTCACAATTTAAAGTAGATGAAGAGAAAGAAACGCTTTCACGCTTTGATCCCACACAATCAGCGGAAGCTATCGATACTCAACAAAAATAAGTGTCATATCGCTAATGAATAAAATAGGCCCCCTTTGCTAATTTATGGCGAAGGGGGCTTTTTATTGCATTTATTCTAAGTGATTAGAATTAAGCTTTGATCTGATTAACGCATTCATTACCTGAAGCAACGTCTTTAATATTGTGCAGTGTTGTTTCGCTAATACTAATCAATGCTTCTTCTGTTAAGAAAGCTTGGTGTCCTGTAAATAACACGTTATGGCAAGAAGATAGGCGGCGGAAAATATCATCTTGAATAACGTCATTTGATTTATCTTCAAAGAAAAGGTCACGCTCATTTTCATAAACGTCCATTCCCAATGCACCAATTTTACCTTGTTTTAATGCATTAATAGCAGCAGCAGAATCCACTAAAGCACCACGACTGGTGTTAATAATCATCACACCATCTTTCATTTGTGCAAAAGCAGTTTCATTTAATAAATGGTGATTATCTGCGGTTAATGGGCAATGCAACGAAATAACATTAGAATTCGCATAGAGTGTTGCCAAATCGACATATTCTGCACCTAAATCAAGTACTGCTTGATTTGGGTAAGGATCATAAGCAAGTAGCTTCATGCCAAAGCCTTTTAATATGCGCAATGTTGCTAATCCTATTTTACCTGTGCCAATAATACCGGCAGTACGATTATGCATATTAAAGCCAGTTAAGCCTTCTAATGAGAAGTTTGCATCACGAGTACGTTGATAAGCTCTGTGTATACGACGATTAAGTGATAGCATCATACCAACAGCATGTTCTGCAATAGCCTCTGGTGAATAAGCCGGCACACGGACAACCGTTATGCCTAATTCAGCCGCAGCTTCTAAATCGACGTTATTGAATCCTGCGCAGCGTAATGCGAGGATACGTATATTAAGGCTAGCAAGCTCTTGTAAAACCGCACGATTTGCATCGTCATTGACGAAAATACAAACAGCATCAGCGCCAACGGCATTTTTTGCGGTTTGTTCTGTCAAATTAAAATCGAAATATTCAATATCATAATGGTATCCATTATGTTGATTGACCCATTCCATGTGTTTACGATCATAATGTTTAGTACTATAGGAAACGATTTTCATCCAGTCTTCTCTGCTCTCGATTAAATTTTTATTCAGAGGCTGGAAAAACAAGAATTATCCAGCCCCAATATGAAAGAAATTAATACTATCATTATAAACAATTTAGAGAGGTAAGTGGATGATTCAGGTTTGTTTAAAAGGAATATGATGTGTTGTTAAGAAAAACAATCAAATGGACAGGGACGATACTAATAGGCACAGGTCTAATTGGCACTGCTTTATGGGTGTCTATTCCTCGTTGGTTGCCCGTGGTTGCTCACTATTACTTGCCTGAAGGTGTAACACTTTCTTTATCGCAGCCCAAGTTACAGCGCTTAGGCGTTTCAGTTGAAAATATCGCATTAAAGGCAGAGAGTTGTACTTTAGCTAATCTTGATAACTTTGTTTTTACTTATCAAAAAGATCAGATTGATAAACTTCAATTTGATAGCCAGCAACTCGTCATTGATGAACAATGTTTTTCAATGATGCCAGCAAGTAAACAAGAAGAAACTGCAACTGTTCCTCTCGAGATAAATTCACTATTAACTTCAATACCTTATTTATCCGTTAATATCGATAATGTGCTCTTAAAAGAAAATGCTCGTTATCAAGGTGCATTACAACTAAAAACACAAAACAATGGGCGACTAATTACTTACCAAGGAGAAAATGCTCAACTTGGTATTTTCATTAGAGACAACCAATGGCTTGATATTAAAAAGCTTAAAGTGAATTTACCTGATGATAACAATATTGAACTGGCTGCTGAAATAGCGCTTCCTCTAGATATAGCGTCATTACCTGAAAAAGGCACCATCGATGCAACGTTATTAACTTCTCACTATGAACATCCGTTAGTTTTTATTCTTGAATGGGTTGGACAATCCGGCACTATTTCAATTGCCGAACAAGGTGGAGGTCACGCATTGGCTTTATTGCCTTGGACAGCCTCACCTGAAAATATTGTTATTGAGCAAGGTCGTTGGGAATGGTTTGGATTAGACCAACCGTTACGAGGTGGTGTAAATATTAATATCGCCCAATGGCAAAAAGGATTAACGGATTTAAGATTAGCTGCACGATTAAATGTGATGACAGAAGGTAAAGCAGGGAAAGGAAATTTGGTGATATCGATCCCTGAAACGGCAGTAAATTGGCTAGATGCACAAATTCCTATTCAAATTACCGGTGTTGTTAATAAAGAATTAATGCAAGCCAGTGCGCAATTACCCGTTAAAGTCACTGGTATGTTGACAGATCCTACTATCGAATTTCAATCCGGATCTTTATTTCGTTTCAAAGGCCCCGTTACTGAAACACTGACAGTAACAGATGCTCGCTTACCTTTAGCTGGAACCACCTTTTCATCAAAAGGTTTTAATGGGCGTTTAAATGCGATAGTCGTTGCCCAAGACAGTATTTGGGGAGATTACCGCATTCATTTTCAAGGTAAAGCGATTGATTTCTTGCCTGATAATGGAACTTGGCAATGGCGTTATTGGGGAGATGGAAATTTACTACCGTTAAAAGCGCATTGGGATATTGCAGGAACAGGTTATTGGACTGATAAATTAGTGAGTTTTGAGAAACTCAATACAGGTTTTGATGTTTTAAAATATCAACATACTGCAATGACAGCGCCACGATTATCTTTATTAAGTCCATTTCGTTGGTTCAGAGATGATAAAAAGCCGACATTTAATGGAAAGCTAAAATTAACGAGTCAGCGTATTGATTTCCCTGCGGGTGGTTTTTTAGATAAGACAGATTTTATTGCCACGGTAAGTGGTGAATCACCTTTTAATTTTAATGTAAAAGGTGAGTTAAGCGCTAAACCCAATATAGGACCAATTGCAATTAATACACGTTGGGATGGTGCGAGACTAAGAGGGCAAATGCGTTGGCCTTCACAACCAATTAATGTTTTTCAATCACTAATACCTACAGATTTAGGCATTACTCTGGATAAAGGTGAATTGTATACGCAGGCTGATTTTTCTATTGCACCTGAACAAGGATTAATTGCTGGTGGGCATCTTGTTGTTAAACAAGGCGGAATGTGGCTTAAAGATGGTGTTTTAGAAGGTTTAGATTTTATCTTACCTTGGCGTTTGAATGGAGATGAATGGCAATTAGGGGTTAAACAACCCGTTCAGTTACGAATAAAACGAGTTAATAACCTTTTTGAAATGACCGATATTACGGCAGATCTTCAAGGTTTTTACCCCGCAACTGAAAGTAAACCATTAGTCTTATCTAACGTTAATGTTGCAATGTTGGATGGAACAATATCTTTAGCAAAATTAGCGATACCACAACATGACGCAGCGATTATTTCTATTGATAATATTCAATTAAGTCATCTGTTTACTCTATTAAAAGTGACTCAATTTGCAGCATCAGGTAAAGTGAGTGGCGAATTTCCATTTTTTATTAATAATAATCAATGGATTATTAAAGATGGTTGGCTAGCTAATTCATCTTATTTAACGTTAAGACTTGATAAAGATTTCGTTGATTCAATTGATGATAACAATATGTCAGCGGGTGTTGCTATGGCATGGTTGCGTTATCTAGAGATCAGTCGTTCTTGGACTCGTGTTAATTTAAGCAATTTGGGTGAGTTAGTGCTAGAGGCTGAAATTCATGGAACGAATCCTTTAGAAGATAAACGCCGTCAGGTTAATCTAAATTATCGACATGAAGAAAATGTCTTCCAATTATGGCGAAGTTTACGATTTGGTTCACAATTGGAAGAGTGGTTAGAAAAAAGCTTATCAGATTTAGGGAGTGAGTCAGAGTGAAACCATTATTCTTAAAAAAACTATTTTTATTAACAGGCTTTATAGTGGGAACATCAGCCTTAACAGGATGTATTCGACTAGAAGTCGCGACACCTGATAAACCTATAAATATTAATATGAATGTAAAAATCGAACATGAGATTAATGTAAAAATAGACAGACAAGTTGAAGATCTCTTAAAAAATAACAGCGCCATTTTTTAAAGGGTAAATGATGAATTATAAAAAATATCTCTTAAGTTTTGGGCTAATAATGGCTTTAACCAGTACAAATGCTATAGCATTAACACTTGATGAAGCGAGATCTCAAGGGTTAGTAGGGGAAACCTTCAGCGGTTATATTGAACTTGTACAGACAAATAACAAACAAGCTCAACAACTTGTTGATGAAATCAATCAAGCCAGAAAAGCAAAATATGCTGAAGTTGCTAAAACTAACCAAGTAACACCAGAATCAGTGGCTAGACTTGCGGGTGAAAAATTAGTCGCAAGAGCTAATGAAGGTGAATTTGTTAAAGGTATTAATGGTAAATGGGTAAAAAAATAGTCACGCCTTAAATAAGCATTTAATTCCGTTAAAAGCACGATCTATTATAAATAGCTATCGTGCTTTTCCAGAATTGCAATCACTAACTATCGTTAAATGCAACAACATCATCATTTATTTTTATAGTAAACTGAATATCGGATTGTATATAACCAGGTTTTGGAGGCATATCATCTTTTTTTACATAATTAGCAAAAAAATAAAACTCAACTTTGCCATCAATGAGATTTTCAACAAACTCATTCTCTTTATTAAGATCTAGTGGTCTTTGTTCTTCATTGTATAATAATTGAAATGCAATATTAGCACTTGCACTATTGTCAGTGATCTGGTTTTTTAAATAACCGGTATTATTATCAATGCTTGAATTTTCAATTTTTAAACGGACTTCGCCGTGGCTTTTAGAACAATCATTTATAGTAAAAATAATAATATGACTGTCAGTATCGGCTAATGTTCCCATTTCATGTGATGAAAAATCATTTTCATTAATAGAAATTTTATCGCTGATATTTTCATAGATATAATCAATATCACAACTTAAAAGAATTTCATGATCACCACGTCTAGGTGTTGATGATAATGAAAAAGAGATAAGTAGTAATGTAAACATTAAATAGATAGTTTTTTTCATATTTTTCTTAGTAGAGATAACTTAGTTTAAATACAATTGATTTCTTTTTTTATTAGTGTGGTATTCTTTTCATTATCATCAATTTCATAGTTAAATTGACACTGCTTATCTTCTCCCCATTTTACTTTTACTAGTCCGCTCTCTGTAATACCAGAAAGAAAAATAATATTATTTTCCGATACTAATCCATGAGAAATAATATTACCGTTTTTATCAAACGTGGTGACAGTCGATGCAAAAGGAAGTGGAGTTGTTGATTTAAAAATAACACGATAACCCATTTTTATTGGGAAAATTATTTTAGACACTGAGCCTAATGTAGGAATAACATTTTTACTATAAACTTCTGTTTCTGCTTGTTGGGGTAATGTCGTCGCATTTAATTTAATGTTGTTTATTCGATAAGGTGTTATGTTATTTAAAATTAGATTTCCAAAAATATCTGTTTTCGCTTTTGTTGAAAATGATGTTTTAATTCCAGATATTCCTTGAGTATTAATCAGTGCAAATGTTCTACCTAAGCGAGGAGTAAGGGTAATACCATTAGAATGAAGAACAATTCCTCCATTGATAGAAACATTGTAATTATAACTATCTTCCATTTTGTTTATATTAAATGTGTAAAATTGATAGTTGTTTTGATAACGGGCATTGGTAGAAAAACGGTTGGATTTTCTTTTCTCATCATGAGTGTGTTGATAATTTACTGAATATCCTAAATTATAGTTAGGTAGAGCACCTCCAATGTTGGTCGTGTTGATATAATGTTTTTTATTATGTTGATAATTTGTTTGATTATTAAACCAATGATAGTGATCGCTGTTATTACCTAATGGTATATGAAAATTGAGTGAGAAGGCATGATCAAAAATAGATTTATCTTTTTTAAAGTCATATTTAAGGTTATAGTTTATTTTATTTATTGATGATGAAAAAGAAGTACCTAACTCAAAGTTTTTAGATATATTTCTATATGTTTTTTCGTGATATTGAAAAGAAAGATAGCCTAAGTCGTTAATATTTTGTGATAAAGAAAGTAAATAGTTTCTTTTAATGCTATCTTTTTTTTGAAAATTATCTAAATAATGATAAAACGATATTTCAGATGTGAAGTAGGTTTGTGTTTTTGATATGCTTTTTTGATAACGAAATTGATATTTTAATTGATTTTTACTATTTTCATAACTTAGATCTGTTGCTAAACCACCCAGCATGCCTAAATCAAGAGATAGTCCAGATAGATAATTCATATGGTTGTCTCGTTTCTTTATTGCACTATATGAGGTGACCCTTTGACTAAGACCATATGAAAATTCACTTAAAAGAAAAATAGAATTTTTTTTATGGCTATTCGTTTCTAATGTGCCAGAAATAAAATTATATTGATAACCACCTTTATTTAGTTGATTAGGTAATGATGTGAAATAATGTGTTGAGGTTTTTATTCTTCCATCGGCTTCTTTAACTTCTAAACTGAGTTTTTCACTCCCTAAAACAGGTAATGAATTTATAATAAAAGGACCCGGGGGAACGGTACTTTCATAAAGAACTTTGTCACCTTGTTTAATCACTACTTGAGCTTCAGTATCAGCAATTCCTTCAATAATAGGTTTGTTAGCATAAAGACTATTACTTGAAATTAAATTATTGGATATTAATTGAAAGCCAATAATTCTATCAGTTGGTAATATTCGTGTTGTAGGTGAAAACTTACCTCCATAAAAAAGAGAAGAAAAAGAATTAATTTGGCGATAGGTATATATTGATGAAAGCTTCGATTGGTAACGGTTTTTATTCCAATAAAAGCTATTTTGACTGCGTATGCGCCAAGCACCTAAATTAAGGCCTGTTTGTAAATTGAGCTTTTGCTCTAGTGTTTTTTTTTGATGATGTCTAATTGAATAGGAATATTGACTAAATAGTGCAGATACTCCCTCATCCCAATCTTTTTCATCAATAATGTAGTTTTCTTTTTTTATTAATGCTTTTTGTGGAATAATTAAATTTAATTTTTGATTTGAAAAAGAGTATTTAAAATTAATTGAATGGTCACTTAAAGGAATTATATCTTTATATTCTTTTTTTATTGAATAAAAATCGATATCAATACCAAGAGAAATTAAATCATTAACAGAGATACAAGGGGTTAACTTGTTGTCTATACTTTTAAAATAAAGAAGTTTTGTTATTTTTTTTCTATTGTTGATATGAATTATAGAATGATAAAAACCTTCGGGTTTTTTATTTTCAAGTAATTGTTTAATCGTTTCTTTATCAATGTTAGAAAATGAATGAGCATAAATAGAGAGTGAGCTATCTTGAGCTACAGTATGTTTATTATAAATATAAATTAAAATAAAAAATGCTATTTTTGTTTTAATATGATTAATAATCATTAATAACTTCCTTATCTACTACCTCTATTTCAATACCATATTGATTAAATATTTTCCATTTTACGATCCCGTTTCCCGAGATTTCTTTTTTTGTATTGTATTTTTTAAAAGGAGGGAGCGTTTTACTTTCAGTAATTATTAAAATATCATCATAAGAAATTGAAGATAGAGTAATAAAATAAGGTGTAGGATTGTTTATAATAAATTCATTTTTTTTGTTTTTTAAAAACTCAATTTTTTTATAAGCGTCTTTTGCATCTTTTTCTATTGATATAGGCCTATATATTAAGTTGTACACAGAGTTTATAGAGATATGTAGCATATTTTTACTACTGTCGGCGTTTAATAGGATCGGTATTCTTTTTATATTTACTCTATATAATGTTTCTCTATCTTCTTCTTTTATTTTATCGGTTTTAAATATTTTCAAAGAAAAGGTTTCATCTTTTTCTATCTTAAAAAGAGGAGGGGTTATCATAAAAGGAATTTCATTGCTATTTTCTTTGTCATAATGTGTAATCCAACTTTGTATAAAGTAATCATTGTTTGTTTTGTTATTTATTTCAATTATTTCTTGATTGATACTTTCAATAAAAATAAATTTATCTTTATTTATTTCTATTGATGATTGACTATATGTAGGAAAGATGAAAAATAATGCGAAAAATTTAAATTTTTTAAACATATTCTTTTGCTAGTTAAAGTAGAAAGTATAAGTATTAAAACAAAGCTGGTATTCCAGCTTTGTTGATTTATTGATTTTTAATCCATAGCGATATCACTATATATAGCATCAAAAGTTAGAGTGGTTGATACTAAACCAGGTGTCGCATCTAGGCCATTGGGTTTCATATAGTTAACATCAAATAAGAATTGTGCGCTGTGATCTTCTTTATTTATATTTGATTTAAATTCTTTAGGTTTTTCATTACTTAATTCAATAATGTTTTTATCAGCATCAAAAATAGCAATATCAACATTACTACCGTTATCAGCTAAATTTTTTAAAAGTCGTTTAGTTTGTTTTGGTATTTGTAATTGTATACTATTAATGTTTTCACCACAGTTAGTAAATTGAATAGAAAGGGGTTGAGCTGGAGTTTTAGCAATATGATCATCACCAAAATTATTTGCTTGAACAGGCGGTAACTCAATGGGTTGTATTTCATCTAGTTGACATTTTGGAATTGGTGTAACAGAACCATTAATTGTAATTGTTCCTACATTTTTTTCTGTATATTCAACAGCATTTGATTGAGTTGAAAAAAGAGTTGTAGATAGAATAAATATTGAAAGTAGACTTTTTTTCATTGTAAATTCCATTTATTGAATTAATAAAATTATTTAATTACTGCTATATCACTTAAAGCGATTAAATCTTATTGATTTATTTTTTATAAATCAAATCGGTTTTTTATGTAAATATTTATTTATAATATGAATAAAAGAATAAACAATGAAATATGGTTATTAAAATAACCGGTATTTTATTAATGCTTTGAGAATTTGATTAAAATTAGTTTTTTTTACCATTAAGGTTTTTAAATTATAAATTTAAAATGATTTTTTTATAAAAGAAAAATTAGCATTCCTTTATATTTGATGAAGCATAAAATTTAGATATAAAAAAAGCACCTAAAGTAGGTGCTTTAAGAAAAATATAAATTATTATTTTACTGTAATGCTTCTTGAGTTAACAACAGCATCAATTTCTTTTTGTGCTTGTAGGTGAGATTGCTGTGCGTATTCTTCACCATATGCAGTACCTTCAGCCATAATAAACTGTACGTCATTGATACCGATAAAAGCTAAAAATTGTTTTAGGAATGGAACAATAAGATCAGAAGGTTGATCTTTATGAACACCACCACGACTAGTTAATACAACCGCTTGTTTATTTTCAAGTAAACCAACAGAGCCGGCTTCGGTGTATTTAAATGTTTCACCAGCACGAGCGATATAATCAATGTAATGCTTTAATTGAGCCGAAATTGAAAAGTTATACATTGGTGCAGTAATTACTATCACATCGTGAGCTTTTAATTCACTAATCAACTCATCTGATAATGCTCTGGCTGTTTTTTGCTCATCCGAAAGCATCGCTGTCTCTTTGCCAAAAGCAAATAGCGTAGCTTGATCTAAAGTAGGCACAGGGTTTTTAGCGAGGTCACGTACTGTAATCAAGTCATCTTTATGATTATTTTGCCAATTTTCAATTAAGTAATCGGCCATTTTATTACTGTGTGAATAGCTATCTAAAATGCTGGATTTCAGTACAAGGATCTTTTTCATTCTTTTCTCGTGGTCTATAAAATGTTCTATTTATTTAAATTTATTAGTTGGGAGTAGTTTACCCGATCTTTAAAATATCACATCACAATCCTTTGAATATGCTATTCAAAATTATTGATTATATAAAATCATATACTAATAAATTTAATCAAGCCTTTATGTGCCAATAGCCTGTTGTGATATCATACGGACATTAGTTTTGATTAGAATAACCTCAAAAAGGATAATAAAAGGTGACATTATCATCTGCCACGCTCTATCAAGAAATAGAGCAATTATCGTTGCGGGAGCAGCAACGATTAAGAAAACGTCTACGTGGCGTCGCTAAAATTAATAATGAAGAGTCTAAACAAGCGGTATTAAGTGCAATTAAAGACGATATTACAACAGCACAACAGATGATAATTCGCCGTCGTGCCAATTGTCCTGAAATTACTTACCCAGAAAACCTTCCTGTTAGCCAAAAGAAAGATGCCATTTATAATGCAATAAAAGATAACCAAGTCGTTATTATTGCAGGGGAAACTGGCTCAGGTAAAACAACACAGATCCCTAAAATTTGTCTTGAATTAGGACGAGGGATCAAAGGTTTCATTGGTCATACACAGCCTCGCCGTTTAGCTGCACGTTCAGTAGCTGAACGTATCGCTCATGAGTTAAAAAGCACGTTAGGAGGATCTGTAGGTTATAAGGTTCGCTTTAGCGATCATGTTGGCGATAATACTCTCGTCAAGTTAATGACAGATGGTATTTTATTGGCAGAATTACAGCAAGATAAGCTGTTACTTCAATACGACACTATCATTATTGATGAAGCCCATGAACGTAGTTTAAATATCGACTTTATTCTTGGCTATTTAAAACAGCTATTACCTAAACGCCCTGATTTAAAAGTTATCATTACTTCTGCAACCATCGATCCTGAACGTTTTTCTAAACATTTTAGTCAAGCACCTATTATTGAGGTGTCAGGGCGAACTTATCCTGTTGAAGTGAGATATCGTCCTATTGGTGGCGATGAACTTGATAGTGATAAGGATATGACCGATGGCATTGTTGACGCTATTGATGAATTAAGCAGAGAAAGTGCAGGTGATATTCTTATTTTTATGAGTGGTGAGCGCGAAATTCGGGACACAGCTGATGCGCTGAATAAATTACAACTTCGCCATACGGAAGTATTACCTTTATTTGCCCGTTTATCTAACAGTGAACAAAATCGAATATTTCATCCTCATAACGGTAGACGTATTATTTTGGCGACTAACGTCGCCGAAACGTCATTAACTGTACCTGGTATTAAGTACGTTATTGATACCGGCTTTGCGCGTGTCAGTCGTTATAGTTATCGAACAAAAGTACAACGACTTCCAATTGAGCCTATTTCTCAAGCTTCAGCAAACCAAAGAAAAGGGCGTTGTGGTCGTGTTTCTGATGGTATTTGTATTCGCCTTTATTCAGAAGATGATTTTATTTCTCGTTCTGAGTTTACTGATCCCGAAATATTAAGAACTAACCTTGCATCTGTTATTTTACAAATGACGTCGATAGGGTTAGGGGATATTAGTGCTTTCCCATTTGTGCAGCCACCGGATAAACGAAATATTCAAGATGGCGTTCGTTTATTAGAAGAACTAGGTGCGTTACAAAACGAAACTGACCACAATGGTGCTTATCGTTTAACCCCAATGGGGAAACAACTTGCACAACTTCCTATCGATCCTCGTTTAGCAAGAATGGTACTTGAAGCGCGTAAATATGGCGCAGTGAAAGAATTGATGGTTATTACATCCGCACTTTCAATTCAAGATCCACGCGAAAGACCGATGGATAAACAGCAAGCCTCTGATGAAAAGCATCGGCGCTTCCAAGATAAAGACTCTGACTTTTTATCTTTTATAAATATGTGGGATTATTTAAAAACCCAGCAAAAAGAGTTGAGTCAATCTCAATTTAGAAAATTGTGTCGCCAAGAATTCTTAAACTTTATGCGAGTAAGGGAATGGCAAGATGTTTATACACAGTTGCGACAAGTTGTTAAAGAGTTAGGTTTCCCTGTTAATAGTGAGCCTGCTGATTTTAGAAGTGTTCATGTTGCGTTGTTAAGTGGATTGTTGTCACATATTGGGCAAAAAGATGCAGATAAACAAGAATTCACTGGCGCAAGAAATGCCCGTTTTTCTATTTATCCTGGCTCTGGCTTGTTCAAAAAACCACCAAAGTGGACAATGGTCGCAGAGCTAGTCGAGACATCTCGTTTATGGGGAAGAATTGCAGCACGTGTTGAACCTGAATGGATAGAACCTATCGCTGAACATTTGGTGAAACATCAATATAGCGAACCTCATTGGTCAAAAGTGCAAGGCGCTGTAATGGCTAATGAAAAAGTCACCCTGTATGGTTTACCAATAGTTGCTTCTAGACCTATTAATTACAGTCAAATTGATCCACTTTTATGTCGTGAGCTTTTTATCCGCCATGCGTTAGTGGAAGGAGATTGGCAAACTCGCCATGCATTTTTCCGTGACAATTTAAAATTACGCACAGAAGTTGAAGAGTTAGAGCATAAATCTCGTCGTCGAGATATTCTTGTTGACGATGAAACAATGTTTACGTTCTACGATCAACGAATACCTTTGGATGTTGTTTCGTCTCGTCATTTTGATAAATGGTGGAAAGAGGCACAAAAGGCATCACCTGATCTGCTTAACTTTGAAAAAAGTATGCTTATCAAAGATGATGCTAAACGTGTTAGCGCGCTAGATTATCCAAATTACTGGCATCAAGATAATCTAAAACTACGCTTAACCTATCAATTTGAACCGGGTACTGCGGCTGATGGTGTCACTGTTCATATTCCATTACCTATTTTAAATCAGGTAAAAGACGAAGGTTTTGATTGGCAAATTCCGGGTATTCGCCATGAATTGATTGTGGCTTTAATTAAATCACTTCCAAAACCTGTCCGTCGTAATTTTGTACCAGCACCTAATTATGCTTCTGCTTTTTTAGAGCGTGTACCTCAAGTTGAAGGTGATTTACTCGATAGGCTTGAAAAAGAGTTGCGCCGTATGACAGGAGTGACTGTCGACAGAGAAAGCTGGCAGCTTGACCAAGTTGCTGATCACTTGAAAATGACATTCCGTGTTGTTGGCGATAAAAATAAAACGTTGGCAGAAAGTAAAGATCTCAATAAATTAAAAGAGAACTTAAAGGAAAAAGTGCAAGAAACATTATCAGCAGTAGCAGATGATGGTATTGAACAACAAGATTTACATATTTGGAGTTTTGGTGATTTACCTCAGCGTTATGAGCAAAAACGGGGTGGCTATTCAGTGAAAGCTTATCCTGCACTCGTGGATGAAAAAAATAGTGTGGGTATCAAGCTTTTTGAAACAGAATCGGAGCAGCAAGCTTCAATGTGGGAAGGGGTAAGACGATTATTATTATTAAATATTCCGTCACCGATTAAATATCTGCATGAGAAATTACCTAATAAAGCAAAACTCGGTCTTTACTTTAACCCTTATGGCAAAGTGTTGGAGTTGATTGATGATTGTATTGCTTGTGGTGTTGATAAACTGATGGCGTCTTATGGTGGTTTAATTTGGCAAGAAGATGAATATCAAAAACTGCAAGAATATGTCAGAGCTGAACTAAACGATGCTGTGGTCGAAATAGCTAAACAAGTTGAGGCAATTTTAACTCAAGTATTTGCTATCAATAAGCGTTTAAAAGGGCGGGTGGATATTAGTGTTGCTTTTGCATTATCTGATATTAAAGCTCAGCTTGGTCAGTTAGTTTTTCCTGGTTTTGTTACCTCTCATGGATGGAAACGTCTTGCTGATATTCCTCGTTATTTGAGTGCAATTGAAAAACGAATGGAAAAACTAGCTATTGACCCTAATCGCGATCGCGCTCAAATGAGTCGAGTTGAAAATGTTATTCAACAGTGGCAACAGTGGTTAGGAAAACTAACCGAGAAACAAAAACAGCAAGAAGAAGTGCAAAATATTCGCTGGATGATAGAGGAGCTTAGAGTCAGCCTGTTTGCTCAACAGATAGGAACTCCATATCCAATATCAGATAAACGCATATTGCAGGCGATGGAACAAATTAGTTTTAATTAATCAAACTATTACATATGCAGATCCACGGGAGTTTATGCTTCTGTGGGTTTTTTATTGCCTTGCTAATTAATAGCTATCTATATATTAGTTACAACATACTATATGTTTCTTCATTTATACATACCTAACCATCAGTGTAAAAAATAACAGCTTCGTAGGAAAAGTTTTTTGACTTAAGTGAAATTGTTTTTGAGGGGAAGAGAGGATGAGAGGTACTGTTTCTTCAGTACCTCTCAGATTGTCTTTAGTAAATAGTTAAGTAACCCAATGCTGGAATAGCGCCAAATAAAACAAGAGCTAACAGAATTTTTTCAATTAATAGTAGGGGATTTTTGTCTTTATACTGTTTGCGTGTATATAAAAACATCAGAATACCGGGTGCATATAGAACGACAGAGAGTAATAAATTAATTACGCCTGATGCATAAAGTAACCATAAACCATATAAACTTGCAGGTATGGCAATTAATAATAAAGCACGACTACTGCGAGCAATTGCTACTTTAAATAAAAATGCACCTACGAGGAAGTAAGGAACAAGGATCATCTCTGATGCAATAGTCAGTAATGTGTTGTAGTTACTTCCTGTCAGCCAAATTAAAACTAAAGAGAATTGAACCGCACAATTGGTAAACCATAACGAAGCTGAAGGAGCATCATTTTTATTCTGTTTCCCTAATTGTTTCGGGAAAGAGTGATGTAGTGCTGCAATATATGGCACTTCCGCGGCCATAATTGTCCAGCTTAAATAAGCACCACACACAGAAAGAATAAGACCTGCTGCAATAATTATCTCACCCATGCTACCGATAAGTTGAACAAGTAGTGGTGCCATTGATGGGTTTTTCATTGCCGCCAATTCTGCTTGGCTAACTAAACCTTGTGATAATAAAGTCACAAGAATATAGATAACCAATGCGATGACAACAGCAAGCACGGTTGCTAAACCAACATCACGACGATTTTTTGCTCTAGCAGAAACAACGACAGCGCCTTCAATACCAATAAATACCCACAGCGTGATCAGCATGGTATTTTTGACTTGATCCCAAACTGGGACGCCTAAATTTACACCTTTAAAATCAAGGGTAAATATATCCATATTGAAAGCTAATAGGGCGACAATAACAAATAATCCTAAAGGAAGTAGCTTTGCCATTGTTGCCATTAAATTAATACTGGCGGCAGTTTGAACACCACGCAAAACAAGAAAATGGACAACCCAAAGTAAGATTGACTCTCCAATTAATGCTTGCCACGTATTTCCATCGCCAAAAATAATGTTTTCTGGTGTGTCTGTAAAAAAACTAAAAGCAGCAAAGACAATAACAAGATAAGAAACGTTAGCAACGACAGCGCAAACCCAATAGCCCCACGCTGAACAAAAACCAATGAACTCACCAAATCCTTCTTTCGCATAGGTAAAAATACCACCATCAAGATCAGGTCGAAGGCGAGAGAGGAGTAATAAAGATGTAGCAAGAAAGAGGATACCAATGCCTGTTATCACCCACCCAATAATCAATGCGGCAGGGCTGGCAACTTCAGCCATATTTTGAGGCAAACTGAATACACCTGCACCAACCATTGAGCTTAATACTAATGCGGTGAGTGATATTAAGCCAAGTTTCTTATTCAAGGATAATTACCTACATGATTAAAATTGTAAATAAATAGCGTATTTTCTTGTTTTTTGGTCAGTAAATAGAATAAATATGAATATCTCAAATTTAAATAAAGATAAAAACACTAAAAAACAGCGAGATTTTACGGAGAGTTGACTTGGTTGTCTATGCATTAAATCATAAAAATTATTCACTTTTACAAAATAATGTCTGATTGATTAAATTTTGAATAAAAAAAAACCTTGCAGATGCAAGGTTTTTATCAATAGGAAATTTTTTATTACTTGAACAGATCAGCAGTAATAGTGACTGTACCGCCATCACTTTGCCATTCATTTGTAATATGGTAGAACTTAGCGCCTTTTGCTGCTGCACGCTTAGCAACCTGATACGAGATTTCTGGTGAGTTTACAAAGTATCCACTAAAAGTAATGGTATCGAAAGGGTCCATTAGTGCAGCAGCTGCTTTGTTAACTTCTTGAATTTCAGTACCATTTGGTAAAGTTACAGTGTAACGACCACTTGCACCCGAAGTTTGTGTATCAGCAAATGCACCTACGCTTCTATCAAAATCAGTGTTTGATGCAAGACCAGGTTTCTCAACTTTATTGGCAGCGGCTCCGCCTTCTGCAATAAGTGCACGACCAGCATCTGAGTCATAAGGAACAACTGCCTCTGGTGCTTGAATTGCACGTTTAGGCGCATCTTTTTTGTAGATATAAGCTGTTACTTCTTGGTTACCACCATCATTCGTTGATACGTTACGAACAATAAAGAATGATGCTGCACCTTTTTTGGCCGCTGCTTTTGCAATTGCGTCGTTAATATCAGGGGTTGTAGGGAAATAACCGCGGATAGAAACCGTATCAAATGGTTGTAGCAGAATTGCTTCGGGTTTTGGTAGCTCTTTCACGCCATGAAAAACGCGATAGCTTTCTTGATCTGCTTTTGGTGCATCTTTATGGTATAGATCCGCAGTAACACTCATGTTGCCGCTATCACTAATATCATCTAGACCTTGAATATAGAAACTATCAGCACCGACTTTATCCGCACGACGAGATACCGCATCAGCGGCTTCATAAATAGCGTTAAAACGACCGATAACTGTAATTCTTTCAAATGGTTTTAGTTCTGCAGCTTGTTCGGGTGTTAATTCCTGAGCAGCCTGCGCAACAGTGATATTAGTTAAAGACAACATCGCTGCTGCGATGACTGAGGTTTTCAGCTTCATACAAAATCCTTCCGCCTTGCGCAATTAATATTGGTCATGTGCTGAACGTCGTGGTTTATCACATAGGGATTAATTATTACATGTAATAATAGCATTTGTCGCATTATTTTATTTAGCGAATCACCACAGAGTCAAATGACCAGTATATGTTACCAGATATTTACCTGAATATAGTGAATAATTCATAAATATGCCTTTTCGACTAAAATGATCCAATTAAGTTCAATTTTAGCTTTACACAGATATAGATTATTGGTTTTATTTTCAGTAGGTTATTAGAGCTCCGATTAATGGCATGCATATTATTATTTTTAACATTTTTTTTGCATGAATGTGAAGTTAACGGAGAAGTTTTAACAGATCTCTATGGATAAGAAGGGAAAATTATGCGAATTGGTATACCCAAAGAGCGACTTTCTAATGAAACAAGGGTTGCAGCTACACCAGCTACAGTGACTCAACTCATAAAATTAGGATTTACAGTCGCAGTTGAAAATGGTGCAGGCATTGCCTCAAGCTTTGAAGATAAAGCTTATCAGGAAGCTGGTGCTGAAATTCTCGCTTTTCAAAATGTTTGGGAATCAGACATTATTTTGAAGGTAAATGCACCACTGGATAATGAAATAGCGTTGCTACAAGATGGTGCAACACTGGTGAGTTTTATTTGGCCAGCTCAAAATGCGGCATTGCTCGAAAAGTTAGCTGAAAAGAATATTAACGTTATGGCAATGGATAGTGTGCCACGTATTTCTCGTGCACAATCCCTTGATGCGTTAAGTTCAATGGCAAACATTGCAGGTTATCGTGCCGTTGTAGAAGCAGCCCATGAATTCGGAAGATTCTTTACGGGTCAAATTACTGCGGCAGGTAAAGTACCACCAGCTAAAGTAATGGTTATTGGTGCGGGTGTTGCTGGTCTTGCTGCAATTGGTGCGGCAGGAAGCCTCGGCGCAATTGTTCGTGCATTTGATACTCGTCCTGAAGTGAAAGAACAAGTTCAAAGCATGGGTGCTGAATTTCTTGAGCTTGATTTTAAAGAAGAAGCAGGCAGTGGTGATGGCTACGCTAAGGTAATGTCAAAAGCATTTATTGATGCAGAAATGGCATTATTTGCAGAACAGGCAAAAGATGTTGATATCATCATTACAACGGCATTAATTCCGGGAAAACCCGCTCCTCGTTTAATTACGAAAGAGATGGTCGATTCGATGAAACCGGGAAGCGTTGTAGTTGATCTTGCAGCTCAAAATGGTGGTAACTGCGAATATACCGTGCCTAATGAAGTCTTTACGACAGAACATGGCGTAAAAATCATTGGTTACACTGATTTAGCCGCTCGTTTACCTGCACAGTCATCTCAGCTTTATGGTACTAACTTAGTTAACTTACTGAAATTATTGTGTAAAGAGAAAGACGGCAATATCAATATCGATTTCGATGATGTTGTTATTCGTGGTGTGACTGTTATTCGTGCTGGTGAAGTAACATGGCCTGCGCCACCAATTCAAGTATCAGCACAACCTAAAGTAGCTCCTGCTGCAAAACCACAAGAAAAGCCCGTTGCTAAACCAGTTTCACCTTGGAAGAAATACAGTCTATTAGCGATAGCTTTCTTATTGTTTGCATGGCTTGCAAATGTTGCACCGAAAGAATTTTTATCTCACTTTACGGTATTCGCACTTTCGTGTGTTGTAGGTTATTACGTTGTTTGGAATGTAAGTCATTCATTGCATACACCATTAATGTCGGTGACAAACGCAATTTCAGGCATTATCGTCGTCGGTGCTTTACTCCAAATTGGTAGTGGTGGCTGGGTTAGCCTATTTTCGTTTATCGCAATATTGATTGCGAGTATTAATATTTTTGGTGGGTTTACTGTTACTCAACGTATGTTGAAAATGTTCCGTAAAGGATAAGGGAGACAATTATGTCCAGCGGAGTTGTTACAGCGGCATATATTGTCGCCGCGATATTATTTATTTTCAGCCTTGCCGGCTTATCAAAGCATGAAACCTCTAAACAAGGTAACTACTTTGGTATTGCAGGGATGGCAATTGCACTGTTCGCAACCATTTTCGGGCCTTATGCTGGTAATGTGGGTTGGATCATTATTGCAATGGTAATCGGTGCCGTTATTGGTATTCGTTTAGCTAAAAAAGTCGAAATGACTCAGATGCCAGAATTGGTCGCAATCTTACATAGTTTTGTAGGTTTAGCGGCGGTTTTAGTAGGTTTTAACAGTTATCTTGACCACAATACAGCAATGGAACCTGTAATGGTGAATATTCACCTAACAGAAGTCTTTTTAGGGATCTTCATTGGTGCTGTTACATTTACGGGTTCAATTGTCGCTTATGGTAAATTAAGTGGAAAAATGTCATCTAAACCGATGATGTTACCTAATCGCCATAAATTAAATCTTGCAGCTTTAGTTGTTTCTTTCTTATTGATGGTTTGGTTTGTTAAAACTGACAGTGTCGGTTTACAAGTTTTCTTAATCATCGTAATGACTGTAATTGCCTTAGCATTTGGTTGGCATTTAGTTGCATCAATTGGTGGTGCGGATATGCCAGTTGTTGTTTCGATGCTGAACTCTTACTCAGGATGGGCGGCTGCGGCTGCGGGCTTTATGCTAAGTAATGACCTGTTGATTGTAACGGGTGCATTAGTAGGTTCTTCAGGTGCAATCCTTTCTTATATTATGTGTAAGGCGATGAATCGCTCTTTTATTAGCGTAATAGCTGGCGGATTTGGTACTGATGGCTCAGCTTCAACAGAAGAAGGTGAAATGGGTGAGTATCGCGAAACAACCGCTGAAGAAGTGGCTGATATGCTGAAAAACTCAACATCAGTTATTATCACTCCGGGTTATGGATTGGCGGTTGCTCAAGCACAATATCCTGTACATGATATTACTGAAAAATTACGCCAACGTGGTGTGAAAGTGCGTTTTGGTATTCACCCAGTAGCTGGGCGTTTACCGGGCCATATGAATGTGTTATTAGCAGAAGCTAAAGTACCTTATGACGTTGTATTAGAAATGGATGAGATTAATGATGATTTCTCTGACACTGATACCGTTTTAGTTATTGGCGCTAACGATACAGTAAACCCAGCGGCACAAGATGATCCAAATAGCCCAATTGCAGGTATGCCAGTATTAGAAGTGTGGAAAGCGCAGAATGTTATTGTGTTTAAACGCTCAATGAATACAGGTTATGCAGGGGTTCAAAATCCACTGTTCTTTAAAGAGAATACACAAATGTTGTTTGGTGATGCTAAAGCCAGTGTGGATGCAATTTTAAAAGCGCTGTAATAGATACAGATAGCGAATAGTAAAAAGCCAGTCGATTTTTTTTGACTGGCTTTTTTAATGGCAACAGAGCAATAAGTTTAGTCGTGATCACTATCAACAGTAATGGGGCAGGTAAAACCATCCGGTTTAATTGCTAATAAATCACACTTAATATGGTCAATAAGTTGTTCGGCTGTATTTCCTAAGAATGCGGCAGAAAGACCCGTTCTTCCTAAAATACCCAAAACGACAATCCCAGCGTTTAACTCTTCACAGACTTGAGGGATCACTTGCTCTGGCAATCCTTCTTTAACATGTGTTTTCTCTTCTGGAATACAGAATTTCTGGCGCAGCTCTTTCATCGCAATAAGATGCTGACCACGTAATGCATTGTTATAAAGATTTGGATCAAAATCAGGTAACTCAATCGCAATATTAATAGGCGCAACAGGGTAGGCGCTAAGTAAATGGACGTCGGGATCTTTTTGTATGCGATGAGATAAGTCGGTTGTTAGCTCAATCAGTTTTAGATTAAGCGCGTCATGATAAGATTCTTCATTTGATAAATTTGCGGCGACAACGATAGTACCGTATTCAGGCCACTCTTTATCTTTGACCATCCAAACAGGGCAAGGGCATTTTCTAAGCAATTGCCAATCAAGCGGGGTAAAAATAAGCGAACCTAATTTATCATGTTGGTGGGCCATTTTAATCAGTAAGTCATGTTGATGTGCTACGACTTCTTCAATAATTGCTTCATAAGGGCGATTATGCCAAATGACTTTGATATCAATCTCTATACCGGCTTCAAGGTAATAGCGTGCTTGTTGTTTGATCCAAGCCGCCTTTTGGCTGATAACACCTTTACGCATTGCATTGCGTTCATCGGGAGATAAAAGGGTTGTCATGTCATAAGAGAGATCATAAACAGGTAGAAAAGCTTTTATCCGCCCACCATTACGCTGAACGATATAGACAGCACGACGAAGTGCCGGTTGGTCATCTTGGTTAGGATCAATGACAACGAGAAGGTTTTGATATTTTTCCATTGTAATATCCTCTTTAGGGCTGGATTTATCCATCTACAATTTAAAGATAACCCAAGAAGATAAAATGCAATAGCACAAAATAGAAAACGGGGCACAAATTTGTGTGCCCCGTTATAAAATTAGTATGTGAAATGTAACAGATTAAACTTCAACTGATGAAGGAAGCTTGCCTGCAAGTTCACTTAACAATGTACTATCTTCGATAGTAATGTATTTGCCTTTAACGCTTAACATGCCACTTTTCTGGAAGCGACCAAGTAAGCGGCTAATCGTTTCAACGGTTAAACCTAAGTAATTACCGATATCACCACGAGTCATGGTTAAACGGAATTCACGAGGAGAAAAACCACGCTGTGCGAAACGGCGAGAGAGGTTATAAATAAAAGCAGCCAGACGTTCTTCTGCATTCTTTTTCGAGAGCAGTAAGATCATCTCTTGGTCACCTTTGATTTCACCACTCATTAGGCGCATCATTTGTTGACGTAAGTTAGGCATTTTGCCTGACAGGTCATCCAAAGTTTCGAATGGAATTTCACAAACCATAGACGTTTCTAAAGCTTGTGCGAAACTTGGGTGTTCAGTATTAATAATGGCGTCAAAGCCAACCAAATCACCAGCAAGATGAAATCCTGTTATTTGCTCGTCGCCTTCTTCCGTAATGGTATAACTTTTAATTGTACCAGAACGTATGGCATAAAGTGATTTCAGCTCATCACCTGCTTTAAACAAGGTTTGACCTTTTTGGATGGGCTTTTTACGCTCGATAATATTATCGAGTTGATCAAGCTCATGCTCGTTTAAAGTAAACGGGATGCAGAGCTGGCTAATACTGCAATCCTGACAATGGATTGCACAACCGCCAGATTGGATTCGGCGAACGACGCGTTTTTCTGGGATCATAAGCTTGCTCATTACAAATAAAAATATTGATATGCGTCAATTTTAACACATATTGCAGTAATTAGTAAGGGGAATAACGATACGTGTGGAAATAATTCTGAATGTAACAAAACATGTATCTTGATAAAAACAATGTTTTGCTTAAAGGTCTATTTAGAACAATTTGCGCTAACCCTATACTCAATTGGTATATTATTCGATTTTCTAACGAAGTCATAGTGCTATTACTAAATTATCCTTGTCAAAAGCCAAAAATGAAGATGCGCTTCAATATTTTCTATCTTTATATTGACATTTTATTTACTGCTTTACCTTAAATTCGTGTTTTTTTTGCATAACTCTTTATTTTTATAACAAAAAATTAGGTAAAGTTAACTAGATGTATTTTTGATACAACTTAATGCTACCTTGAATTAGCTTTTCCTTATAAAAAGTGGGGGATCTGCAAAGAAGTGCGGAATATTGAAACATTCTATTACCTCTTTAGTGGTATTGATGTACATCAATGAGGGTTTACCACTATATTCTATCATTTTTACTGATGAGAGTTGTTATGTGAGAATGATAAACTAATGAAAAAAATAGAAAAAAGTGAGAAAAACAAAGGGATGATGTCGCTAAGCCGTCGCCACTTTGTTCAAGCGAGCGCTGCATTAGTTACGGTGCCATTTTTCGCACGAAATGCACAAGCTAATGCGGATGACAGTTTGCCTATTGCAAAAATGGACGGAAACCCAGCTACCGTCGTAGCAACATGTAGTACTTTTGACTGTGGTGGTAAGTGCGATATTCGTGCCCATATAAAAGAAGGGATTGTCACACGGATCACAACAAGACCTGATAATGAATTAGATGAAATGATGCCTGTTATGAGAGCGTGCGTGCGAGGCAGAGGTTATCGTAAATTTTCTTATCATGCAGACAGACTAAAATATCCAATGAAACGCGTGGGTAAACGCGGTGAAGGTAAATTTGAACGTATTTCATGGGATGAAGCCACAACGCTTATTGCAGAAAATATTACGCGTTTAACCGAAAAACATGGTGCAGCAAGCCGCTTTTTAACCGTCAATACCGCTGTAACAGGGGGGATCTTCTCTGGTGATACCATGATGAAGAAACTCTTTAATTTAACAGGTGGATACTTACCTTATTACCATTCTGTTAGTTTAGGGAATACGGTCAAAGTTACTCCGTATACTTACGGCATATCCAAAACAGGCAGTTCACTCGATACGCTTGAAGATACGCCACTAGTGATTTTATGGGGTCATAACCCTAATGAAACCATCTTTGGTCATACAAACCATTATTTTCAAAAAATGAAAAATAAAGGTACCAAGTTTATAGTGGTCGATCCTCGTTATTCAGATACGGCACAATCTCTTGCTGACCAATGGATACCTCTTTTACCAACAACTGATAATGCCTTAATGGATGCAATGATGTATGTCATTGTCACCGAAAACCTTCATGACAAACCTTTTATTGATAAATATGTCGTTGGTTTTGATGAAGAGCATATGCCAGAAGGTGTTCCTGCTAATGAGTCCTTGGTGGCTTATTTAACAGGTCAAAAAGATGGAATAGAAAAAACGCCTGAATGGGCAGAGAAAATCACTCGAGTACCCGCAAACACCATTCGTCAATTGGCACGCGAATATGCCATGACAAAACCAGCAGCCTTAATTCAAGGTTGGGGACCTCAACGCCATATTTGTGGTGAGCGTAGTGCGCGTGGTTCAACATTACTCGCTGCAATTACTGGAAATGTGGGCAAAAAGGGGGCGTGGGCGGCAGGTTACGGCGGTATTGGTAATCGTCAATCTATGCGTGGTCCGAATGTTGGGAAGAACCCAATTAAAGCGCAAATTTCCATCATGAATTGGATGCAAGCGGTTGATGATGCAAGCCAAGTACGTGTTGAAGATGGTCTTTTAGGTGTTGATAAACTCGATACCAATATCAAAATGATATTTTCTTTAGCCGGTAACTATTTAGTTAATCAAAACCCAGATGTAAATGCGGCAGCTAAATTATTAGCTGATGATTCAAAAGTTGAATTTATTGTTGCTAGTGATTTATATCTCTCTCCATCTGCAAAATATGCCGATCTTGTTTTACCTGAAACCAGTTTTCTAGAGCGTTGGAACATTGGTAATACATGGGGAACGGGTAACTATTTTCTTTTGTCTGAAAAAGTGGTTGAGCCAGCTTTTGAGCGCCGTTCTGATTATGAGTGGATAACAGATGTAGCAGAAAAAATGGGAGTAAAAGAGGCGTTTACCGAAGGTCGAAGTGAAAAAGAGTGGATAGCTCATCTTGTTGATACCAATAAAGAGCGTTTCCAAGATAGACCTGATTTTCCTAATTTTGAAGAGCTAGTAAAAACACGTCGTTATCTTTTCAAAGATGAACCTTTTGTTGCCTTTGAAGAAAATATTAATGACTTTGCGAATAATCCATTCCCAACGCCATCAGGAAAAATTGAGATTTTCTCTAAGCGTCTTTATGACATGAATAATCCGGATATTCCTGCGTTATCTCATTATGTTCCCGCTATTGAAGGCCCTGAAGATAAGTTAACAGCAAAATATCCATTGCAAATGCTAACTTGGAAAGGGAAGAACCGTGCAAACTCAACACAATATGCCAACCCTTGGTTACAAGAAGCACAACGCCAAGAAGCATGGATAAACCCGATTGATGCTGAAAATAGAGGTATCAAAAATGGCGATATGGTGCGTGTCTATAACGACAGAGGAATAACTCAAATCCCAGCATTGGTTACACAACGCATTATTCCTGGTGTGGTTGGACTGCAAGCTGGTGCATGGTGGACACCTGATGAAAATGGTGTTGATCATGGTGGATGTCCTAATGTTTTAACATCAACACGAATGACACCACTAGCCCATGGTAACTCGCATTTAACCGTTTTAGTTGAGGTAGCCAAAGCATGAGTGACTTTAAAGAATATGCACCGGTGAGTGATGAACAGCTCGGTTTCTTTATTGATTCCTCTCGTTGCTCTGGTTGTAAAGCTTGCCAAGTGGCATGCAAAGACAAAAATAACTTGGAAGTAGGACGCCGTTTTCGCCGTATTTATGAAGTAAAAGGCGGAGGCTTTGCTCCAACAGGACAAGGCGGTCTGGTTAATAATGTTTTTGCTTATACATTAACCATATCTTGTAACCACTGCGATTCACCTGTCTGTGTGAAAAACTGTCCGACAACTGCAATGCATAAGCGTGAAGGTGATGGCATTGTTCGTGTAGATACTTCTAAATGTGTCGGTTGTGGATATTGTGCTTGGTCATGTCCTTACGGCGCACCACAAATGAATGAAGAAACCGGACAAATGTCAAAATGCGATTTTTGTATCGATTTATTAGCCGAAGGCAAAAATCCAATTTGTGTTGATACCTGTCCGCTAAATGCGATTAAGTTTGGCAAAATTAAAGATCTAAGAGCGAAGTATGGGCATTTAAACCAAGTTCAAGGATTACCCGATTTTACGATGACCAATCCGAATTTAGTTATCAAACCTCATACTGGTGCGACGAAAAAGGGAGGAGTTAAAGCATGAGTGAATGGCCATTAGTTACCTTTACTTTGTTCGTCCAAAGTTCTGTGGGTGTGACTATTTTCACCGCACTTTATTTTTGCTGGCTAGAAAAAGAAATTGGTAATCAAAGAGCAACCGTTGCTATGCGTCCTGTGTTATTAACAGCAGCCATTTTAGGTTGCTTAGGATTATTAGCGTCAACTTTACACATGGGATATCCTTGGAATGCTTTTCATGCATTACGCCATATCTCTTCATCATGGCTAAGTCGTGAAATCATATTTGCTGCAATTTATCTTGGTGCATTATGCCTTTATACCTTAGTTATTTTGATAAAAGGGCATATGAATAGAACCATACTGGCAATTATTGGTTTACTTGGCATTATCGATATATTCTGCATGGCGTCTCTGTATTACAACACCTCAATGCTGACATGGATGCATGCAAATACCTATTTTATGTTTATAGGGGCATTATTTGCAGCAGGTGCGGTCATTGCATTATCAATAACTGCGTTTCGTATTAAAGCATTTGTGAATGATGAATTAGCAAAAAAGGTTGTAATAAGTGCATTAGTGGTTGTTTTTCTTGCGGTAACAATACGTATGGCTGTACAGCCGTTCTATTTGGAATGGATGTCAGCAGTCATTTCAACAAATGATGCAATAACGTTCCCTCATACGCCTATCATTGCGTATAATGAAACATTCGGATTAAGAATATCTGCATGGTTTATGTCAGTTCTTGGTATTTTAATGATGGGATACAGCGTATGGAAATATCGCAATGCTGTATTTACTTCAGGATTGCGTATGGTGTTAGCGAGTAGCGCAATAGTACTGATTGCAGAAGTTCTTAATCGTTTTGCATTCTTTATTGTTAAGTAGTGGAGTAGTGATGTATGAGGCGTTTTATTAAGGTGGATCTTCCTCCTGAACCAATTATTAATGATAAATGTGTTAGAAAACGCCTCAAACAAAGCCTATGTGATAGTTGCTCCAAAGTTTGCCCTGTGGGCGCTATCACTTTTGCACACTTAGATGTAAAAATAGACAATGAGCTCTGTTTTCAATGTGGTAATTGCCTATTCACTTGTCCTGTCGATGCGATAGAAAATATCGCACCCCATGAAAGAACACATCAAGATAATTACCTTGTTGTTAATCATGATGAGCCGTTAGCAAGTACAGAAGAATTATTAGTGTGGCATCGCCAATATCAAATTAGAGGCATGAAGATAGCACAGCCTTTAGTGGATAAATGGCTTCCTGTTTTAGCAAACTTAAATCTTCAATTAAAAACGTTACAAGAGCCTATTTGGCAATTGATTATCACAGAGCCTACTGATATTGATAGTGGGCGTCGCTTTATGCTTTTTCGTCAAAAACTGGATGAGAAACCACTTAATAAAAATCAAGTAAGAACAGGATTAAATGCAAGAAAACAACTTTATCCTGAAGACAGTTGGTTCCAAATTCAGTTAGATAAAGACAGTTGTATTCTTTGTTCCGCCTGCGCCAAAGTGTGTGATGAAGGTGCGATTGAACTTGAAAATAATATATTCACACTTGATGAAAAGCGCTGTACGGGTTGTATGAGTTGTGAAGTGGTTTGTTTTCCTAAATCTATTCATGTTAATGAACAAGTTGCTAAAAATAACGAACCCACACACTATCATTATTATGATGCTCATTGTGAAAAATGTCGTTTAGCTTTTTTATCATGGACGCCAGAAGCAAAATTGTGCCCGATTTGCATACAACATCAGAAGCAAGGTTGGTTATAATCTCTCTCCAATGCACTTCAGTTATTTATTGCTTTATAAGCTAACACCCTGATTAAAATCAGAAACAGGGTGTTGATTTTGCTTATTTATCATTAAATTCCGATTGTGACTAAATAAAATGGGAGCAAATGATGAAAACAACTGTTTTACCTGCGGATATGCTAGAAATTGCCATCACAGAGCCGGGCGGTATAGATAAATTACAATCTCAGCTATCACCGATACCTTCAGTTCCCCCACATTATCTTTTGATCAAAGTTGCCGCTTCTGGTGTTAATCGTCCTGATATTTTTCAACGCCAAGGTAGTTATCCGCCACCAGCCGATGCTTCACCTATTCCGGGTCTTGAAGTTGCTGGAGAAGTTGTTGCATTAGGTGAGAACTGCACTAAATGGCAACTGGGAGATAGAGTTTGTGCTTTAGTTGCTGGTGGAGGTTACGCTCAATACTGTATTGCTCATGAAGACATCGCATTACCATCAATGAATTTAACAGATATTGAAGCAGCTGCATTGCCTGAGAATTTTTTTACCGTCTGGGCAAATTTATTTCAGTTAGGAAAACTAAAACAAGGTGAATCTGTTCTTATTCATGGAGGAACCTCGGGGATCGGTTCAACTGCGATAATGCTTGCTCATACAATTGGTGCAACAGTTTATACAACGGTTGGCTCTGAAGAAAAAGCGGCCGTAGCTCGTGATCTCGGCGCTGATTATGTCATCAACTACAAACAAGCCGATTTTGCTAAAGAAATTCCTATTTTAACGGAAGGGAAAGGCATTGATGTCATCCTTGATATTATTGGTGGGGATTACGTAGAAAAGAATTATCAAGTTGCCGGCAAATTTGGGCGCGTTATACAAGTAGGTATGATGAAAGGAATGCCCCAAAATTTAAATATGATGCCAATGATGATTAAGCGTTTAATTCATACTGGTTCAACGATGCGTTCTCGCTCAATAGACGAGAAGGCACAAATTGCGCAAGAGCTGAAACAACAAGTGTGGCCACTTATTGCTGAAGGGAAAATTAAGCCAATCATTAATGCTATTTTCCCATTAAAAGAAGTGGGAAAAGCACATCAATTAATGGAGTCTGGTGATTTAATTGGTAAAGTGATGCTTGAAATCTTACCTTATAACAAAAAAGAGTAAAAGTAAGAGTATTTAAAACTTATTTGATATAAGAGTAAGGAATTATTTTCCTTCATAAAAAGCGAATATTCCGAAAAACACATGTTCAATATTTCATGTGTTTTTTTATATATTGAAGAAAAAATGAATTACATTTAAATAAATAAATTCCTATTTTAGATAAGTAATTTAATATCTATTCTTTATAATGGGTGTTAAGCGATATAATTACTCATTGATTCTAATTAGGGGAGATTTAAGTATTGACCTTAGCAAAAATAATATCACATCCACAGAAATATAACTTAAATCAAAATTGATAATAAGTTAAAGAAACTAACAAATAAAGCTAAATCATTTATCCTCAAAGTGTCAGTTACTTAAATTAAATTAGAAAAATATTAACTAATATCAATAAAATAAAGAAGATTCTTACTCATCATGTAGTATATCATTTGAATAAAGGTTAATTATTAACGATCAATAAACATAATTCTCATTAAAACAGATAATAAAAATTTATATATAGGTGCGATGATGGCAAATTACAAACAAACCTGTCTGAGTGCTACAGAGCGTGTATACTATACCCGAACCGTTGATACCCTTACATGTTATCATCGAGAGATGGCAAAAATACTAATGAATAGTGAGTATTCTTTTCCTAAAGAAAATAAAGTGAAAAGAAATAATAGCGAGAGTTTAGACGCTAAAATAAAAAGTAATACTATTGAAAAAAAAGCAGTAGATCATGCTTATGAAAGTATTTTAGAGACTTTAAAACAGCAAAATATTTATAATCAATCTGATATTGAACCTTATTTTTCTCATCATCATTCACAAGTGATGCAATTGGCGAAATTCGGTTATCTTTCTGCATTAGTATACAATTCAGATAATGTTTTTAATAACCATTCCCCCTTACTAAAAGAGCAAGAAAGGAAAATTACAGATGATCTCTGTAAGTTAATTGGTTTTTCATCCGAAGATGCATTTGGTCATATCACAACAAGCCATACTCTTGCTTGCTATGAAATATTATGGGCGCTCAGAAATTTAAAAACATTACCAATGGCAATTGCTCGTCATCCAAAATCACGAGATTTGGTTGCAGATAAAAAAGCATTTGAGTTATTCAATATGTCTGTCACGGATATTTTAGCAATAAGCGAACAACTCAATGAGCGCGGGATTTTTGATGATGTTAGTCATCTAACATGCCGAGGAACGGGCATGACAAAAACAATGCATTTAGGAAAACTACTGGTTCCTGTTTCCCGTTTTGAATTTTGGAAAAAAGCAATGGATATACTTGGGTTGGGGTATGACAACCTTATTGCATTGCCTATTGATGAAACATTTAAAACTGATATTGAAAAAACACGCAGTATTGTTTTTCGTCTGATTGAACAAGGTGAGCCAATTCTTGGCGTCATAGGAATATTAGGCGCACCGTCTTATGGTTGTGTTGATAAGTTAAAGCCACTTTTTGAACTAAGAAAAGAGTGCGAGGAAAAATTCAACAATTCATTTTATATCCATATTGATGCATCTCAATTTGGTTATATGAAAAGCTTATTTCTTGATGATAATTACGATCTTATCCCTTATCAGATTTTGTGTAAGAAATTAAAAAAAGAAGCCCCATTACTTGAATTGACACCCGAAATATATGAAAGTATCACACAACTTTCTCTCGCTGATTCAGTCTCTTTCGAACCGTTTCAAGCTGGATTTTCACCATATCCTACGGGTGTTGTATGTATTAAAGATGCACGTATTAGTCGTTTTTTAACAAATCCTCCTAGATTATGCCCAGAGCAAGCGGATGATGTTCCTAAAATTGATGGTATTCAATCTGCACCCGCAGTAGCGTCGATGTGGAGTGTGCATCAACTCTATCCTTTTACTTCATCTGGATATGGAAAATATGCACAAATTCAATGGGAAACGCGCGTCAAACTTGAGCAATTTTTTAATCAAGCAACGGCTTTCGAAAAAGAAGGTAAGCACTATTACATTCGTGTTTTATCTGCATCTGACTTTAATAAACTAAATTTTGCGATTGTAAGAAAAGGAAATAAGAGCCTAGAAACGCAAAATGACCTTAATAAAACAATCCATGAAAACTTGGTTGTAAAAAGTCATCATAAACAAGATTTAAGTCTGTTAACGCTTTGTGCTCGTAATAGCGATGATGCACCAGCACAGTTTTGTTCTGAGTGTGATTTTGATGACAATGAGTGGGAAACTATCAAACACTTAAATTTGTTGCAGTTGACTATAAAAAGTACTGAAACCTGTGACGAACAACAGATTGAAGCTGGATATCAATATATTAAGGAAGTGGTTTTATCAGCATTAGATAATAAGTAGTGATATCTCGTTTTTGTTATATTTCCTACAATTAAAATAAATTTTGTTAAAAAGCGAAGTAGTGGGTTATTACTCATTATCTTCGCTTTTTTTTTAATAGCACTAGGTGACGGTGTCACTTAACTTGTTTTAAAGATACTTTGTTTTTTCTTCTTCGCTACTACTTTTCTTTTCATTGATAGCACATAAAAGCAAGCTAGAGAATGAGAATCATTCATAATTAAGCCTATATTTTAAAAAATTAATCATAGATAAATCATATTGTTAATAAGAAAATCAATTTAGATGTGCATTTAGATATATCTAAAACTTGATCATTTAGATATATCGGATTATTATGCACTACATAAATTCGATATATCTAAAACAATGAGGGAATATTTATGATGATTCGAGCATTAAACTCACTTTATCAACAGCGTGCTGAAAATGGCGAACATGGTAGTCATGGACATGGTCACGGAAAAGGGCGTTGTGGCGGTAAAGGTAAACATAGCCAACACCAAGAACATCATGGTGAGCATTGTTGTCACGGTGAACATGGTCATGGACACGAAGGACATGGTGAATGCTGTCACGGTGAACATGGTCATGGACACGAAGGACACGGTGAATGCTGTCACGGTGAACACGGTCATGGACACGAAGGACGTGGCGAATGTCGTCACGGTGAACACGGTCATGGACACGAAGGACGTGGCGAATGTCGTCACGGTGAACACGGTCATGGACACGAAGGACGTGGCGAATGTCGTCACGGTGAACACGGTCATGGACATAAAGGGCGTGGTGAGTGTTGTCATGGTGAGCATGGTTCTGAAGGTCAAGGTAAACAACGTGGTCGTGGATGTGGTGGCAGAGGAAAAGGCCAAGGCCGCCAATTAAAACGTATGTTTGATCATGGTGATTTACGAGTTCTGTTACTTAGCATGATCTCGAAAAAACCAAGTCATGGTTATGAAATTATTAAAGAAATAGATGAGGCTTCTTCAGGACTGTATGTACCTAGCCCAGGTGTTATTTATCCGACGCTAACACTACTTGAAGAGCAAGATCTATTAGTTGCTACGATTGCTGAAAAAGGCCGTAAAAACTACAGCATTACAGCTGAAGGTACTGCATTTTTAGCAGAACATCAGGAAATAGATGCCAATATTCAAAGAAAACTGGCTTATGCGAGAGATTTATCTCAAAACGCAGGTGGTGTTTCTGAAGAAATTGAATCTGCTGTTGGGAAATTAAAAGCCGTTTTACGCCATAAATTAGTGTTAAAAGAGCTCTCTGTGGAAAGAGCAGGACGTATTGCTTCTATTCTTAATGAAGCAGTTGAGAAAATTGAAGCTATTAATGAGGCATTGATCTCAGAGGAAAGGGAAGATGAATAAAACAGATACTCAGCTACAAAATTCAAGAAGAAATAATGAAATAGACAAAGATGATTTAGAAAATAATCCAGCAGTAAAAGAACAAATTTGCCCTAAAATGCCAGTTTCTTACTTTCGCAGAGCGTTACGTAAACCCGGCAGAATATGATAATGATGGACGGAGGTTATAATGACATGACCTCTGTCAGCTCTTCACCTTTCTCATTTTGTTTATCCTCTCTTCACCGTATTAGCTTATTCTTATAGCAAGGTTGCTAAATAATAGAAGCTAACAATACCGTTATAAAATTAGTCTCTTCAGATCTTAACTATCTTTTGCTTGGTTTAAACCTTACTTAATAAATCACTTTATTTTCTTTCTATGCCCTCATTTTTGATGGTCATTTATGTCTTTTTTCTTAGGTTATTGTACCAACCTCAAAAAAATCACAAATGATTGTGGAAATGTTCCATATTAACGATTATTTTATTTAGGTTAGTGAACCCATTAAACAATTTGAAAACTTAAACCAGAGATATGCTGAAATAACAATAAATTAAATACCAAATCAAAATAATAAGTGTTTGTAAGTACTTAAACGAGAATAAGTACCTCAGTTCAAACATAGTCTTGCTTATGATACTGGAAGTTAATCGGTAAAGATAATGGCAAGGTAATGAAGATATGGGTTTATTTATTGTTAAGAATAGAAATAAAGATGCGAATAACCGATTGATATTTAAATAATATTATCGAATAAAAATAACAATACGCTCATTAGATAGAACTATAGATTAACAAAATCGATAGTTTTGTATTTGCCGTACCTGTTAAACCAACATTTGCTAACTTAGGAATATTCGAATGAAAGTAAAAGCATTATCTGTTGTGATAAGTTTAATACTCGCTACACCATTATGTGCAAACGCACAAACCGATATAAGTGCAATTGAAGCAAGGTTAAATGCCCTTGAACAACGTGCAACCGCCGCTGAAGCTAGAGCTGCCGCTGCAGAACAAAAAGCGGCTCGCCTTGAACAATTAATTAATTCCAACAGTTTATCCCAAGAAAAGAAAGCAATGAATCATGTTACAACCGTCAACATGGAGCAACGCATTGCTATATTAGAAAAGCAATCTGATGAGGCTCAAGCAAAAGTAAACATTGCACAAACTCAACTTAATGAAGTCCAACAAAAACAATCTGCTCAGCTTGCTAGTACGAAAAATAATGAAAGTACAGGCTTTTTCTCTACCAATACAAATTGGGGTGATCTCAAATTGTATGGTGATGTTGAATATAATATCGATGCTGCTAGTAAGAAAGGGCAACTAACATCGATGAGAATGATGCCCGGTAATCAAAAAGATTTTGATGATAATGAAAAATGGTCACTTAACGGGCGTATTTTAATTGGTGTGGATGGTGAGCGAGAATTAAAAAACGGTAATTATGCTGGTTTTCGTGCTCAGCCAATGGCTGACATGACGGGTAAAATGAATCTAGATGATGCTGTTTTCTACTTTGGTCAACGTGATAAATGGCAATATAAAATTGGTCGTTATGAAGCTTACGATATGTTTCCTCTAAACCAAGATACATTTGTCGAGTATTCAGGTAATACAGCAAACGATTTATATGGTGATGGTTTTGGCTATATCTATATGATGAAAGAAGGGCGAGGTCGTAGTAGTGATGGTGGTAGCATGATGGTTAACACACACTATAACGATTGGTATTTTGAGCTAAATGCTTTAGTTGAAGATGGGACTTCTGTTTTTAAAGACAATGAATATCATGGGCGTAAACTTGATAACCGTAAGAATGTTATTTATATGCGTCCTGTTGTTGCCTGGCAGAAAGACAATTTAACTATTGCAGGAGCAATAGATGCGAACGTGATAAGTAAAGCCTATGGTTATGATGATGAAAATGGAAAATTTCAAGATCAATCACGACGTACAGGTTATGGCTTAACTGTAAAATGGGACACTTTAGCTGATGATCCAATTAACGGCATTGTTGCAAATTTAAGTGCTGCTTATCTCGACGCTAAAGATGAAAATGATTTTTCTGTTGGTAGTAATGTTTTATGGCGTAAATTTCAACTTGGTTATATTTACGCTCATAATGATATTAAAGCTTATTATCAAAAAAGCGGAAACAATAGTGGTCAAAATGATACCTATCTGACGCTCAATCCTGGTAAGTATAATATCAACACTGTATTTGCTTCTTATGAACTACCTAATATTTTAGATATGGATAACTTTAAAACCTATTTAGGTGCTTATTATTCACGTATAGATGGTAAAGACGATATTAATGTACATAACAGTGATAAAGATCGTTACGGTGCCCGTATCCGCTTTAAATATCTATTTTAACCTTATTTTTGGTACTTATTGTTAGATATTGAGTTTATATATAAAGACTTCAAGATACCGAGTATTGTTGGTTAATTGAGGTCTTTATATTATTTGCATAGTTGTTGGAACATAAAACATCAGATACCAGATAAAAGAAAAGCCTTAGTTAATTTTTCAGCTGACCACTCTTTAATATCCGATACTTGCCCATCACCAACTTCAACTAAGCGTAATTCTCCCACTGTATTTTTGACTACATCAATGGAATAAAAAGGTGTGTTTACCTGTTGCGCTACTTTCTTCACAAACTCAGGAATTTCATCATCCGCAGAGAATATTTTCTTATTTAAAACAAAATATCGACGCTCACTATCATTAAGAAATTCCTCAACATAGCGAAGACTCACACCACCTTCAATATCACCTCTAAACTGTGCAATAAGTTTTAATATCTCTTTAATTTCATCAGCATTTTGGGCGATAGAACCTCTCGTAGTTGTTAAAGATTTCACATAGTCTTTCACAAAATAGGCAGGCCATTGGAGTTGGCGAGTTAAGCTTTCAAAGTCAATATCCTCAGTTGTGAATACTGTTTTTGGTGTGAATTCTTTACACGCTTCATACCAACCTGTTATGTGGTGGTTTTGAATATAATCTTCAGGAGTTTCAAGCATTTGCCCACCATGAGTATTAACAGCATGGTATAACTGTTGATATTCGTCTTTATTTAGCATCCACCCACGCCAAATAACGGGAGGATCTGATTTAAAAGGATGTGAAAACTTATATTTACCCAATGCCATATCTTCTGATGAGAGCAACAAACAATGAATATTTAGCGCTTGAGCGCAAAGATATTCTTGTTCAAAGGCTTCATCAGGTTTGCCTGTTTTTGAATAATCGTCAGGGTAAATTATTTGCATAAGTAATTTCTTTTAATTAAATGGATCTAATGAGAGGCATCCTAACGCTTTATTTAACAATTTGAACCTTTTTTCTTTTAATTACATGTTCTCTTTTATAAGTTGTGAGATCTCTCGATTTTTTGATCTTTTCTCGATTAGGTAACTGATTTTGCTCGTGCCATTGTTTTATTTCCTGCCATAATCGGTCTAGCGTTTACAGACTTTAAATAGCGTATTAAGTACGGATGATATTTATCAGGAAATAATTCAATGTCTTTCTATATACAAAACAGTAATTCAAATAACGATAAAACCTATAAGAAAAATAGAACAAAAATACTATTAATAGGTTTAGCCTTAATTCCTTCATTTGTATTTGCCAATGATCTTTCTCAGTTGCCACAAAAAGAACGTGTAGCTTACTTTACTCTGGCTCAACAAGCAGGGATCACAGGTGTTGCAATTAAAACAAAACCTGTATTAGCAAGGCCTGCCAAAGAAGGTGAGATCATCACTACAATAATTAAAGGCGAAGGGGTTGAAACAGTTTCTGAACCCGCAAAAGCAGGTGATTGGGTAGTACAAAATATTTGCCCAGAAACCGGTAATGAGGAGATCTTGGTAAGAAAAGCTAAATTCGCCCAGCGTTACAATACCTCAGAGAAAAGTGAAATTAATTTAGCGTCTTATCCTAGTGATTATCAGCCTTTTACCCCCAAAGGCATTGAGATGAATTACTTTATCGTACCTGACTCTACACCTCCATTTGCAATGAAGGCACCTTGGGGAGAATTGCAACGTTTCCAATCGGGCGATGCGGTTGTGCAATCCACAAAGGATAACCAAGATATTTATCGTATTCAAAAGGCAGCATTTGAGTGTACTTACACTATTCTAAAGCCTGCAAAATTAGCACAGTAATATTAAATTCATCTACGACAGATTAAATATTAATTTTATAATTCATAATGTTATAACTGTGTTGTTACTGAAGGTAAGGATATTAAATAGAAAGCGTGGTTAATAGAAAGTAGGCAAAACTTGATTGTTGTACATTTGCTTTAATAGCTACATTTCGTTAACCTATCTCTATCAATTTCTTCAACTCATTAGGTAAAACCTATTGAACTGATAGCAGGAATGTATTAGCTATTCTCAAGTGGAATAGGTACATTAGACCCATACCAAACAGGAGGAAATACAATGTCTTTAATTAATACCCCAATCAAACCATTCAAAAACATGGCATTTAAAGACGGTCAATTCGTAGAAGTGACTGAAAAGGACGTCGAAGGCAAATGGAGCGTTTTCTTCTTTTACCCTGCAGACTTCACTTTTGTGTGCCCAACTGAATTAGGCGACTTAGCTGATCATTATGCTGAGTTCCAAAAAATGGGCGTAGAAATTTACTCAGTTTCTACTGACACACATTTTACCCATAAAGCATGGCACAGCAGCTCAGAAACTATCGGTAAAATTAAATATGGCATGATTGGCGACCCAACTGGCGCATTAACTCGTAACTTCGAAAATATGCGTGAGAACGAAGGTCTTGCAGACCGTGGTACTTTCGTTGTTGACCCACAAGGTATCATTCAAGCAATTGAAATCACAGCTGAAGGCATTGGCCGTGATGCATCAGACCTGCTGCGTAAAGTTAAAGCTGCTCAGTATGTAGCTAGCCACCCAGGCGAAGTTTGCCCAGCAAAATGGAAAGAAGGTGATGCAACTTTAGCTCCATCACTGGATTTAGTTGGCAAAATCTAAATAAGAATTAAGCCACTAAAAAAGTTATTTATCGGGTGTTTCGGCACCCGATTTTATTGAGGGTGCAAAAATGTTAGATAATAATTTAAAAGCTCAATTGAAAGCTTATTTAGAACGATTAACCCAGCCAGTTGAGTTAGTAGCAACATTAGACGACAGCAAACATTCTGCTGATATCCAAGCGCTATTAAAAGAAATCGAACCATTATCCGATAAAGTTACTTATCGTGAAGATAATAACGCTAATGTACGTAAACCATCTTTTCTTATTACCAACCCAGGGAAAGAAACAGGTGTTCGCTTTGCGGGCTCACCATTAGGTCATGAGTTTACTTCTTTGGTTTTAGCATTACTGCAAACTGGTGGTCATCCATCAAAAGAAGCACAAGAATTACTTGAACAAATTCGTCAGTTAGACGGTGAGTTTCATTTCGAAACCTATTATTCGCTCTCTTGTCATAACTGCCCTGATGTTGTTCAGGCATTAAACTTAATGGCGATTTTAAATCCGAAGATCACACATACGGCGATTGACGGAGGCATGTTCCAAAATGAAATTCAGGAACGTAATATCATGGGCGTTCCTGCTGTATTCTTAAATGGTAACGAGTTTGGTCAAGGTCGCATGACCTTAGCTGAAATCGTTAACAAAGTAGACAGCAATGCAGAAAAACGTACTGCAGAATTGTTAAACCAAAAAGATGCATTTGATGTATTAATTGTGGGTAGTGGTCCTGCGGGTGCATCAGCTGCTGTTTATTCAGCTCGTAAAGGTTTAAATACAGGTCTTATTGGTGAACGTTTTGGTGGCCAAGTTCTGGATACTGTTGATATTGAAAACTATATCTCAGTACCGAAAACCGAAGGTGCAAAACTTGCTGGTGCATTAAAAGCCCATGTTGATGATTATCAAGTGGATGTGATTGATAGCCAAACTGTTAGTCGTTTAATTCCTGGGGCATCAGAAGGGGAATTACACCAAATTGAAACAGCATCAGGCGCAATTTTAAAAACCCGCAGCTTAATTATTGCAACAGGTGCTCGCTGGAGAAATATGAATGTTCCCGGTGAAAATGAATATCGTACTCGTGGTGTAACTTATTGCCCACACTGCGATGGTCCATTGTTTAAAGGCAAAAGAGTTGCTGTTATTGGTGGTGGTAACTCAGGTGTTGAAGCTGCAATTGACTTAGCGGGCTTAGTTGAACACGTAACGGTCTTAGAATTCGCTCCGGAAATGAGAGCAGATGCTGTATTACAGAAAAAATTACGTAGCTTAGGCAATGTAGAAGTTATCTTAAATGCACAAACCACAGAAGTGTATGGTGATGGCACTAAGTTAACGGGTCTAAAATATAAAGATCGTACTAATGATTCTATGCACGATATTGCATTAGCAGGTATTTTCGTTCAAATCGGTTTATTACCAAATACACAGTGGCTGGAAGGTACTGTTGAGCGTAATAAGATGGGCGAAATTGTTGTTGATGCTCGTGGCGAAACCAATATCAAAGGTGTATTTGCTGCTGGTGACTGTACAACAGTTCCTTATAAGCAAATTATTATCGCCGCCGGTGAAGGTGCAAAAGCCTCATTAAGCGCATTTGATTACTTAATTCGCACGACTGCAAAATAAGTAAATTAAAGATAATCAATAAGTTATAGAGAAAGGCATCTTTTTTAAGATGCCTTTTTTTGTACGCAAAACCATCAAAAAGGGCTGGAAAGTGCCCTTAAGTGTTCAAGTGTGGACAATATGTGGACACTCTAAACCAGTAATTCTGTGCTACCTTTCAAAGGGTTATATTGAATGGCATCTTGTAAGAAGTCTGGCGCAAAGTGTGCATAGGTCAACGTTTGTTGCAAATTAGTGTGTCCTAAAATGCGTTGTAACTATGCCGCTATCGCCCTTGAACGTTATCCCATTGAAAAGCTATCAGGGTTTTTACCTAAGGTATTAATGAAAGAAGCTACAATATTAAAACAATATAATGAGCGTGTAGATGATTTGCAGGCGCAGTTATTTGCGGATAAGGCGATTAACCATGAGCGGATCGCCAAGAATCATGCACAGCTAATCGCATTATTGGAAACATTAGCGTTGGTATTGCCTGTAAAAGATGCGCATATCCGACAAACCGTAACTTTATTATTGAGTTAGCTAAACAACGTGTTCAAGCCATTCAGTTGGATCAACCGCCAGTTATGGAGTTTTGGGATATGTTTGATTATTTACAAGATAATGAGCCATAGTATTGAACAGGGCGTTTATGCTGTGAATTTTAACCATATTGCACAGGTAGCCAGTGAACACAGGCAATCAATGTTATTAAATACGGATATTAAAAACTTACTAAAAGCAGGGCGTATGCATAAGTTTGTAGGTATTAAGACCGTGAGGAGTGTAGTAAACAGTCAATTTAATAACTCACTGGCGATAGGGAGTGCGCTTAAAAGACCTGAAGTAATTAAGTGCTGGGTATTTCAGGAAAACAGCGAGAGCTAGTTTCTCCCTTCATTCATCTAAAGGCTGCCGATGTGCAGCCTTCCTTTTATCTATAGAAAATTATCATAATTACCAAGAACAATAAAATAGAGAAGATATAAATATTTGTACAATAAATATGCATTATTTAATCTCTTTTATATAAATAGAGAATTTGTGGGGGGGGGGGGGTTCGGAAAGCGGTTACAATGGTTACAAAATTAAAGTAGGTTTATATCATATTGATTAAACGTAGAAATATAGAGATTAGGAAAGGTTACAAATGGGTTACTTTGTAGTTACGTGTAACCGTTTAAAGAGGTTACAAATTAAAAATATAACTTATTGTTTTATAAGGATGTAACTTTTTAACCTTTGTTTTGTAACCCGTTTTAACCAGTAAAAAGTTACAACGGAGTTGTTTATAATCAGTGGGTTATAGGTGGTTTTTGTAGAGTGTAACCGATGTAACCGGTTTCCGAGAGGGGAGATAATTAAAATAATGCTATAATAGAATAAACTTGCTATTTGTCTTAATATAATTAAAAGGTGTACATTAATCTGTATGGAAAGGATATATGAAAAATGAAACTAAATCTGAGTTTTTAAAATTTTTTCTTAATTTAATAATTATTGTCATTGGAACTCTAATTTTCGGTGTTTTATTGGAAAAATTTAAAAATGATGAATCATTCAGGACTACTTTAATAAAAGATTATTATAGTCCATTAAAAGTTAAGGAATTGGAATGTAACTATAAAAGTAATGAATATTCAAAAGCATATTTTGGTATAGGAAATTATTACTCAGAACTACAGAGTAGATATATTGCAAATAAAAAGGGGACGGGGCCATCTCTAACAATAGAATACCAAAAGTATTTAATAGATACACTTAAATCAGCTATGGATTTGTCAAAAAAAGCAGAGAAAATAGGATATGAATTAAGAAGTTGTAGAGGAGAATTACGACAGCTTCATGTTGAATTATCATTAGTCACAGGTTCATACCATGAAGTGGTAGATTCATATAACAAAAAGCAAAGTGAAATACAGAAGGAACAGGATCGTCTTAAAATTGAATCTGATAAGTTTACTGAAATGTCTAAAGATAAACTCCAAGATAAAATATTAAATAATTTCTTTAAGGTGGGGGATCCATCTAGATCTGTAAATGAAGATGATAATAAATTTTTAGATAATTTTATAGAAAAAGATATGCCTTCATTGATCCCTGTGTTTCATAAAGTAGCAGAGATAGAAATTGAAGTTTCGAATATAGAGAAAAAATATAATAAGATAATTGATGAAAAAATAGAGTTAGAAATAAATGAAAGATTTAGAAGAGGTTTATTATCGAGAATCGGGTTATAGTAAAATTTAATGTAAAGAGTATTAATAAAGTGGAGCTAAAAATATAACTCCACTTTATTATTAATTTAGATGGGATAGGATAATTAATAATTACCCATATTGTAGAATTCTCACATTGTTTTTTAGTTCAGATAACTCCTGTCCATTCATTGAGTTTCCAAAGTCATTACCATGAACAATTTTATGTCTTTTTTGATTAAGGTCATCGAGGAAGGTTTCCCATAGGGAGTGGCCTGTATATTTAGAGTCCTGTCAATAACTGTGGATCGGCAGTTCACCCGATATTAAAAATCCACACTATAGGGGCTTAAAATCCGCCCGTATGGGGGATTTCTGAGCCTGAATCGACCTACGTTCACAACATAGCGATTGGGATAAATTATTTGGCGAGGTTTTAGAGCATAAAAAAGTCAGCGAATAATTTCAATAGTGTCATTAAGTGAAAATCAGGAACGTTTGATACCTGAATTCAAAGCTTTTGCCGAAAAAATGGGATTGGATTTACCGCCTGACTCAATGTGGTCAATGGTGATGAACGGTATGCGCCTGAGTTATGGCGATGAAGTGATTTGGTTTGAGAACGGAAAGATTCAAATTTCATCGGAGAAAAGTGAAAAAGTTAATTTTGAAGAAGTGAAAAGGAAAAATATTGAGAAAAGGAGAGATAGGGTTATGGATAAAGTGAATAAGTTAAGAGAAATTAATTTAACTATATAAGGTAATAGTATGTGGTTTTTTTTAGTAGGATTAGTAGTATTCATAGGGATGTGTGCTGGAATTTATCTATGGCCTTTTTATGATTCCAATTTATGATAGAAATTATTATTTTGATCATTTGCCTGTAATGGCTTCAATGGAATACAGTTTATGAAATTTGTAAAAATATTAGAAGAATCTGTTTCTGCCGCCAAAAAAGCGAATGATCATAAGTCAGAGATAAGCCAAGTTATTATTGAACTAACTAATTCAATAGAAGAATTTACTAATAAGAAAGTAACATTAATAATTGATGAGTTGATTAAAAGCGGTTTACAAAAAACAATCTTCTTTCTTTCCGACATAAAGCCGGATAAAGAAATGGCTTTGGTATTAATGGAATTAGACAATAGCGACAATAAAATAGTTATTTCTAAATGGAAAGAGAGCGATGAAGGTTATCCAGTTATCATTTCTTATGATAATAAAGATATTTATTGTATGAATAAGGAAGAGTTGGAACAGGCATTATCAGATCTCATTGGTAGCATCAAAGTAGGGGCTATACTATTTAATAGTATTAACAAATAATTTTATTAAAACACTACGAATTGTAGTGTTTTAGCACTCCCACAAAAATTACATTTCAGTAAAATCTCCACTCATAAACCCCAAACAACCTATGCTATTATCACGCCAAATTAATAATCTATAGGGAAGTTGATATGAATATAAATAAAGAGTGCCTTAGACAAGTAGTTCCTGCGCTACTTCTCTCCTTGTTATGCATTAGCTCATTTTCTGCTCATGCAGATATTGAAGTTCGTGATGAAACTTTATATGAAGCGCATCAACGCTTTAAAACCGAAATTATAACCGATAGTTTTGATAATATTGACCCGCCTTGGGAAGCGCCACCAGAAATATTCAATGTGATTAAATATCCGGCAAAGCCGGGAGATATGTATGCCTATTTAACTCCGCCTCCAGCAAATAAAAAAGTTAAGTTACCTGCTGTGATCTGGTTAAATGGAGGCTACGGCGGAATTGGTGGCGACGATTATTTTTGGCAAAAGAAACCGATTGATAATGACCAAACAGGGGCAACTTTCCGTGACCCTAATATGGTACTGATGATCCCATCTTTTCGTGGTGAAAATACTAATCCAGGTCGCTATGAAATGTTTTATGGTGAATTAGAAGACTTAGAATCAGCGAGAGAATATTTAGCATCATTGCCTTATATTGACTCTAAACGTATCTATGTCGTCGGGCATAGTACGGGGGGAACTCGAGCATTATTAGCAAGTGAATATAGTGATAAATTTAGAGCTGTTTTCTCCTTGGGTGGAATACCTGATCTTAAATTAAGAGCTGAAGGAGATATGATAGTTGAATTGCCTTTCGATAGAAATAAAGAAGAAGAATTTAACGTTCGCTCTGTATATCGTTACATTAAATCGATAAAAACACCGACTTTTTATTTTGAGGGACGCGATTATTTTTGGGACGAATTTAATGAATTGCGTGGTGTTGCAATGGTGCATGATATCCCATTAAAAATATACAACATCAAAAATGGCGATCATTTCAATATCATTGTACCTGTCAGTAAATTAATAAAAGATAAAATCTTGTTAGATACTGATACAACTAAAGAAAGTAATATTAGATTCACTAATGAAGAAATAAAATGGATCAATAAACAAGTTAGATGATTATTGGTTTTCAAGTGAGTTGCTTTAATAATAATCCGCTCTTTTATTAATAGATAAAAGAGCGGTGTTTTTTTATTTAAAAATCAATATAGTTAGCCCAAAAAACCATCACATAACTCTTGAAGTTTATTGATCATTCTAGCCATATGAAAACCATCACATGTAGCATGATGCACTTGGATGGATATCGGTAATAAAAAATTGTCACTTTGTTGAGTATATTTTCCCATAGTAAAAATAGGAGGAAAATAATCCTTTACATTAGCTACATTTAAATTAAACCCGTCAAAACTTATCCATGGGATCATCGAAATACAAAAATGATTCTCGGGAAAATTACTTTTTGCGGATAGACTTAGATTATCTTTATATTTTTGATAATCTTGATTATATCCTTCTAGAAAAGAATGCCAATCCTCAACGTATTCGCTCCATAACTCTGAAAAAGTCTCAGTCTCTGGATGAAAAATCGTGTATGCAGGGTTGATATAATCCCAAATAATTAATTCATCATCTTTGATTGCCATTCTAGACTCAGAGTAGCTATTAACTGTTTTCGCAATTAAATAGATCATCGCAGGATAAAGCTTAAGATTATTTTTAGCTAATACTGTCTTCAAGACAGTAATATCTATTTTAGTTGTTAAGCTAAAACCACACTGTAGGTTATGTCGATAATGTAAGAAATGTTCTTTTCTATTCCATTGTTCTACGTTGATTTTTTCATAATTCATTTTTAAAGCCCTTCTTGTTAAGTAATAAAATTGTTTTTAACGAAGAAGGGCAAAACGGGTTGTCTGAATAGGTAGCATAGTAGCTCCTTATATATTTAATATTTTAGTTAGATCAAAAAACACAAAATAATAAGAGCAAATTGTTGCACTAAATATCAAAATTTGAAGGTATTTTCGTGCTTTTATCAGATTATCACATCATTATTTTGGAGATAAATATTAAGTGTATTATGATAAAAAAGATAGAGATATACTTTAAAAATGAAGGGATTTATTATGCAAGCTAAACTTGCTTATCAATGGAAACAACAAAGACGTGGGAGACTCTCTTTTTTAGGTCTAGAAATTGCTTGGACAATTTTCTTTTCTATTGCAGAGAACTTAGCAGATAGATGGTTTATATCACTTTATCCCGAAAAAATAGAGTTAGTTACTGAAAATTATTTTTACTACCAATTCTCTTTTACATCATATGGTCTAATAGAATTAGCGTTTTTAATAGTACAAGTTTACATATTTACACTTATATTATCTCAACGAATAAGAGATATAGGTATAGGTTATCCTATTGTTATTTCACTTGTTTTAACGGTTAGCCCTATCTTATTAACACCATATTTACTATTTAATGCACCATCTATGTTAGCGGTATTATATGCTATTTTATTAATAACGGGGTTGGTCGCTTTACTTGCACCACCTGCTCGTAAAATTGATATTAATAAAATCTCAAAAGAGAAAGAAAACAACAGTAAAATGGATAGTTAAAAAATCATTAAAATAAAAAAAGAAAAGCATCGTTTAGATGCTTTTCTTATCTAGCTGTAATACTTTTCAAGTCATTAGGACAAAATCTCAATTATGCCTTTTTGTCCGTCAACTTTTACTTTTTGCCCATTTTTTAAAATATTTAAGATATTGCGAACTCCCATTACTGCAGGTAGTCCCAATTCTCTAGCAGTAACCGCACCATGAGATAATGGCCCACCACTTTCTGTAATAATACCGGACGCGCGATAAAAGAGAGCGGTCCATGCAGGATTAGTTGTTCTTGCAACTAAAATGGCATTTTGTGGAAATTCGGCAAAATTCTCTGGACCATAAACAAGATAAACTTCGCCTTCAATAATACCTGCGCTACCCGCTAGTCCCTTTAATTGATGCTCATTTGTATTTAATTCATTACAACTATCTTCACCATAAATCCATTGTGGTGTGACTGATTTTGCTTTTAGATATCCTGCTTTATTTTGGTATATATTATGACGTAACTGATTCCACTCAGTAGGATTATCTGCAAGAATTGCATCAGCTAAAGGTTGTTCATTGGCAAAATAAATGTCCATTGGGCAATCTAAAACACTACGAATAACCAATCGCTCTCCTAATGCTTTTAATCCGCGACGCATAGGTAAGGCTAAACGAGTTGTTTGATAATGCTCTAAGTCATCAAGAGCAGTATAAACACGAGCTAATCGAATAATTTCTTGTAAGAAAAAGCGTAACTCTTCAGGGGCATCAGAGATAATTGAAAATTCAGTTTCTGACTGTAGGATTTTTTTGCCTAACGGATCATCTGTTTGCTTATCATCAGCTAAGTCTGCCATCGCTTTAATTTGAGTTAATACAATATGTGGAGCATCTAACCAAGTAGGATGATATGCATCAAAATCTAGTTCTCTATGGCCATGATTAGCTAAGAATAAGGTAAATTGCTGGTGGAAATGAGGATCACATTCCTCAATTTCTCGCATAATACTTTCAGGAACAATGGATGTTATAAGTTTGAGAAGTTGAGGGTGCTGGCGAACATAACGAGAAAGGGCCCAAAGTTCTGCATTCACTTGTCCTGTTTTAGTTTCAGACATCGCAATTAAATTATCGAATGCGGTATGTGCATATTTTTCTTCTTTAAAGAAGAGTTTTAGCAATGCCATTAATGCAGAATAGAGGGAGCGCTGAGTTAAGGATATGGCAATATTTGGTAAAAAGTAATCAGCTCCTAATTTATTAATTCTTTGCACATAATCCCATAATTGAGGCAAACTTTTATCCTGCAATGGTTCATTCATCAATGCGCCAATAGAGATTAAATATTTATCTAAATCACGCATCCAAGTAATAGGTAATTCTTGAACCCAACTGAATTTTTGTGCAATTTCAGGCAAAGATTTTAATAGGGTAGGTAAATCATTCATCATCGATGTAGGGTGACGATTACTATATAAGGAAACCGCATTTTGGTTGCCGTAAATATAATAATCCTGCATCCCGAACCATTTACCATTAAATGAAGGAAGCCCCATAAGATTAAGGCTAAAGTTTAATGATGAGTGAAAACCTGCTTCGCACATATCCCATGTTAATGGCGTGATAGGATTAGGGAATCTTTCTGCTGATTCTTCTCTTGTCCAAATTGGGGCAATTTGTGTCACATTACGTGATTGCAAAAGCCATAATTTTCCATCATGAAATGCCCACTCTATATCTTGTGGGAAATCAAAATATTTTTCTGCTGAGATAGCAAGTTCAGCTACTTGTTTACACTGCTCTGCTGTCAGCGAGGGCATGGATTGTTGAGCAGATTTAAGAGGTAAGATTTTAGTACCATTATCAACCATAACAATGGCATTTATTTTTTGAGCAATCGTTTCTTGTTTTAATGTGAAACTCTCTCTATCAATAAGAAATTCATCGACAGGATCTTCACCAGCAACAACAGTTTCACCTAATCCAAATGCGGCATTAATTAATACAGTAGAAAGAGAGCCTTGAACTGGATCAACAGAAAAAGCCACACCCGCAGCTTCATTCTCTTGGACGTTAATCATTCTTTGTAGCACAACCGCCATTGATGCTTGAGTATGGGGTAAATTTAAATGTTGGCGATAGAGCATAACGTGCGTGTGCCATAAAGATGCATAACATTGACGAATTGCGTCCAGTAAATTAGGCAAAGTTTTAATACCTAATACCGTATCGTGTTGTCCTGCAAAGGCGGCTCCAGGCATATCTTCCAATGTACCGGAAGATCTTACGGCTAAAGCGGTATTATTTAATTGGAGTTCATTTAATCTTGAACGTAAAGAATGAATTAAGTTCTCTGGCATGGAGGCTTGTAAAATTAAATGGCGAATATTTTTACTAACGACTTCAATTTCTTGCTTTTTTTCTGATAATAATCGATTAATTTCAGGTAGCAAGGGCGTGATAAATAACTGATAAGCTTGACAAGAGAGGATCAAACCATCAGGAACAGGCAGTGACTGAATTGTTTTTGCTAAACTCGCACCTTTACCCCCACTAATAGATACTTCAGAAGCAATAGGCTCGTTAATTTTATAGATGAGTTCCATATTCGACCTTATTATTTTTACAAGTGATGTAAAGTACCAATGATGCAAGTAAAGCACCGACAATGACATCAACGCCGTAGTGATAATGTAAATAGACAGTTGCTAAAACAAGTCCTATTAAGATAGGAGATAAGCAATACGCTGTTTTTCGATAACCTGAAAAATAGAAAAAGCCAACAATATAAAGAGTGATCCCTGTATGTAATGAAGGAAAAACATCCATGCCGGTAATTCCTTTATCAACAAGATCAGTCAGAAATAATGTCATGGCACCAGAGTAAACTGGATAGTTAAAATCAGAAGGAAAAGCAGAATAAGGGCCGGCTGCGGGGATAGAGAAGTAACCAATAAAGCCGACAAAATACATTAGCATTAAGCCGAAAAAATAGTTTTTGGCCAGTGTTTTATTTCGGCTAAAAAAGAAGAAAAGGGCACTGCCAATAATTAAGAAGTAGAAGCTAAAATAGCAAAAAGAAAGAAATTCACTTAGCCAGCCTGACTGTAGAGAAATTGTCCATTCTGGCAAGCTTTTTCCAGCCCATAGGAATTTATCTAATTTATATAAAATGTCATCAAAACTCCATTGGTATAAACCATAGCGAATCGATTTAAACAAAGGAAAAATAGTCCAACAAGCAATCAGTTGTAATAAACCAAACCAATAGAATCGAGAGTAAGAGGTTGCTTGTTGTGTTTTGTATCCAACAAAAACGAGTAATACCCATGAAAAGAAGCCTAAAAATATGGGGAACAACATTTCTGTGGCATTCGTTAACCAACTTCCATAAGTTCCTAATGCCCAAATAATAAACAATTGTAGAGAAAATAAGTGGTTAAAAAGCATCCTGGCTTTCATGGTTAACATATTTGAGCGCCTTTCTTCCTTATTAAGATAAAACCGAATAGTGCACTGGCTAAACTTATACCAATAAATACAGGGAAAAAGAATAGGAGCATGACTAAGATGGGGAGCCAAATTGCAGTCGCTATTGCACCTCCTAATATTTTAAAAAAGCTAATGGTATTACGGGCGTCAGCAAAATGAGACGCAATAAATGACGATAAAAATATTGGAAATAAGATATACATAAATAAAAATGAAATATAACGCCAGATTAATATAGAAGATTGAGATTTTTTTTCTATATTTTGATTATCATTATTTGATTTATATAAATTGTTTTGATAGTCAATAAAGGATTCAGCATAAGAATCACCGCCCTTATTTTTATTAAAAGCATAGGCTGATGCTTTCTCAAAAATATCAATATTTGGACAATTAACGGAGATTTTATTTAGTGATGCAGAAACTTCCGTATGAATATTTTGTTCCCACTCTCTGATTGATAAATTATCTTTTTGTGAATTTATAAGAATATTTTCACCAATATAAACTTCAACTTTTGAACTGAATTTATCAGGGGCTATATAAAACAAGCCCATAGGAATAATATCAAAAACTACTCCCTCACTGATCAATGTTCTAATAATTCTTGCCGCCCCTCGTTGATAAGGCAATGGCTGGAAACCCCATTCGCTACTGCCTTCCGGGAATAAGAGTAAATTACCGCCTGCTTTTATATGTGCAATTGCAGCATCTGAAGGACTTGAAAATAGATTTGCATTTACACCCAAACGTTGTCTATCCTTTTTCCTAACTACGGGAATACCCGTAAAAAAAGCTCTCATTAAAGGACTATTTAATAATTGAATTGAAGCTAAAGCTTGAGTGTTAGAAAATGCTTTTAATGCAATGTAACCATCAAAAGCACTGTTCCGATGACTACATAGAATTAACTTTGGATGTGTATTTTCAGTTTGATATCTATTATGGTAAATAAGTGAAATTTTGGAAAAGTAGATTTCTCTAATTGCACTTGAGATGCATTGATAATAAAAGGGTAGCGGAGAACCCGCAACAAAAGAGGAGGTTTTTTTTATTGGCGAAGGCAATATTGGATTAGGCATAAGATTTCCTTACATTATTCCTTCTGCAAAAACATACCACGCTCTTAAAAAAAGTAACACTAAAAAATTAAAATTTAAAAGGCAATATTAGAATAAATTATTTCACTAATTTGAGGCTCTTAATTCTAATGAATAAGATGGAAATGAGTATGATTCAACTTAGACTCGCTGAACCACAGGAAGCAAAAAGGCTGTGGTATTTACGAAATCAAGCATTGCGATTTGGTTGTGAAAATGTTTATCCATCAGAGATTTTAGCCGCTTGGACTCCTGATGAGATGCCTGAAGGATATCGGCAGGCTATTATTGATAATCCATTTTATGTGATTGATTATCAAGAATACAATATTCCTGTTGCTTCGGGTTTTTTAGATATTAAAACTGGTTTTGCTGAAGCTATTTTTACATTGCCTGAATACATGGGAAAAGGATTTGCAGGGCTAATTTTAAAGCAACTGAAACATGAGGCAATTAAGAGAGGGCAATCTAAATTGTTTTTGGATGCAACACCTAATGCAGTATTATTTTATTTAAAACAGGGTTTTAAAGCATTAGAAGAGCGTGATTATTATTCTGATTTAGCGAAAGCAAATTTACATTGTTACCGCATGTACATTGATTTAGATTAGTTGATTGTATTTTAATCATCTTTAAAGGATGGTTTTTATAATGGACTAATAATAAAAAAGCTATTCTTAAAATGCGGTATAAATTTATTTTTATCATTTTTTGAATTAGCTTTTATATTAATAACATAAAATAGCAATCCTCATGATGTTGCGATATTGTAAAGTATCACAGTATATCTAGGATAAATATTATGCAAAATGTGTTATTAACGTTATGGCCGTTATTTGCGTTAATTGCGCTAGGTGCAATTTTAAGAAGAAATAAAACGTTTGAACCAGCATTTTGGGTGGGAGCTGAAAAACTTAACTATTTTTTACTTTTTCCTGCCTTATTGATAAATAGCTTGGCAAATGCACCTTTATCGGATCCTCAATTACCCCACCTTGCTGGGGCTATTTTTTCTGTTGTCATAATTGTCACTATATTGTGCGTTATTTTGAAAAAAATAACAGGGTGGTTTGCTGGTCGCTTTGGTGCAATTGTTCAAGGCAATATTCGATTTAACACTTATTTAGGTTTAGCAATTGTTGCTGATTTATTTGGGGTTGAAGGTTTGGGAATAGCCGCTTTGATTTTAGCAACACTAGTTCCCCTATCAAATGTGACCTCGGTACTTTGTTTAACAGCAGGGCAAAATGTGACTTTGCGTCAGCTGATATTACCTATCATAAAAAACCCTTTAATTATCTCTTGTGTTATTGGCATCATAATAAACTTGTCAGGGGTTGGGCTTCCTTTTGGTAGCGATCAATTTTTGAAATTGTTAGCCGCAACGAGTTTACCTTTAGGCCTTATTTGTATTGGTGCAGCATTGCATCTATCAACACTAAAAGCAGAAAGCAAAATGATTGGTATTAACACTGTTACCCGTTTACTTATAGTACCGGTAATCGCATATAGCGTTGCTTATTTTCTAGGTCTATCTTCATTAGTTATGATGCTTTTAGTTATTTTCTTTTCTATTCCAACAGCGCCAACTTCTTACATTTTAACTCGTCAATTAGGCGGTGACTCTGAACTAATGGCGGGAATTATTACATCTCAGACAATGTTTGCTGCAATTACATTGCCTATCGTATTAAGTTTTCTATCAGGATAATTTTTTCGAGACATCAATTTAAGTGAAATATTCTTTATCTTTAAGTAACTATAAATTTGTGATGTTTTTTTATATAAAAAGATAATATTTTTTATTATCTTTATTTTTCATTTTGTTAAAAATGGAAAAATTAAAATGAAGGTTTTAAATGAAGGTGTCAATTATAAAAAAATAACTAAATTATCAGATAATTCGCCGTCTGATGTAATGAGTGTTTGGGAAAAAATAAAAGATTGGTTTGGGTTTAGTCAGCAAAAAAAAGTATTAACCTTAATTAAAAATATTTACTTTAACCAAGATGCAACAATTTTTGAGAAAAATAAAGATTTCTTTCATCTAAAAAAACTTGCTGGAGAACAGTATAAAAATAATTTCAAATATAGTGTGAATAATGATGAAATATTTTATCTGATTGATTTTGGAGATGAAAGTATTAAGTCTAAAAGTAGTATCTTGCCATTTATTGAAACTATAAAAAATGAACTAAATCTTGATTTAAAAAATTATAGTAATGAAGATTTAGACGCATTTATTAATAACTATTATAAATTATCTACATTAAACAATACAAAAATAAATTTTGAAGAAAAATTTATTGCATTTAGAGCGATTCTGATGGAGTGTATGGATGCTAATGAAAATCCTCTTAGTAAACAAGGTTTTTCTCTTGATTGTTTTGATGAGAAAAAATCATTTAATGATAAATGTGAATATTTAAAAGAAAATAGTGAAAAATATTTTGGTAATCTTAATACTAAGAAATTAATCGATAATATATATGATTCTGCAAATCAACATAAGTACAAAAACCTTAGGGAACAGGTAGAAAAAGATATTCCAAGATATGATTTAAAATTCAATAATGAAAATATATCTGACATTAGTGTATTAGAGGGAAAATTAAAACCATTAAATAATAAAGATACTATGATTATTTTTGAGTTGCTTAATCAAGGTGTTTTTCCAATGATAAAAGATTCTTTTGAAGAACATGATCCGATTGCTTCAATGTATTCCCCCTTTACAGGAGAGACATCTGTTAATATAAAAAATGAAGGTAACTTATACACTATCATTGTTAATAATAAAAAGAGAATTGCAGAATCTGATATTGAAAAAGTGAGTCAGCTATCAAATTTTATTTTAAATGACTTTGATTACAATTCTATGAATTTATATATGAAAAATTTTGTCGATTCCCCTGTATCAAAGGAAACGTTAGATGCTTCATTAGCTCTGTATCAAAGTGAAATAGAGAGAAGAAAAACAGATAGAATTGGCGATAAATTTAATTACAAAGGAAGTAGATTTGCTTTGCTGGAAGAAAATATGAATATTAAATTTGAATTTAATCCTGACCTAATGAAAAAACTATCCATTTCAACTAATGAAAGTAAAGTTGAATACAGTTTATTAAAATCTTGATTTGGGATAAAGGGGGCTTCTTGCTATTATGGTTATAAATCAATAATAAGTAAGAGGCTTTTTTTATGTCGCAACCTCATCACCTTGAAATCCAAACAGTTATTACCAAACTAAAACAACAATATCAAAATGCCGTTGATGCATTACGTAATGCAATTGTTGATTATGCACAATCTGGAAAATTACCCGATGTAAAACAAAGAGCCGAAGGATTGTTTGCTTACCCTCAATTAACGGTATATTGGTCTGGTGAAACAAAAACAGAAGATAAAACGAGAGCTTATGGGCGTTTATCTCGCTCAGGAACTTATTCTACCACTATTACTAATCCCGCTTTATTTGAAAATTATTTATCAGAACAATTGCAACTTATTGCTGATGCCTACTATACAACTTTTGAAGTCAGTGCCTCAAAACAAGAAATTCCTTATCCTTTTGTTATTGATGGAACAGGTGTTGGTTTTGATAGAAAAATGAGTGCCTCTTTGGCTAAATATTTCCCGACAACTGACTTATCTAAGATTGGTGATGAAATTACCGATGGATTAATTTGTGATAGGGATATTTTACCACTTTCTCATTTTGACGCCTTGCGTACAGATTTTTCGTTGGCACGTTTAAAACATTACACAGGTACATTGCCTGAAGATGTTCAACCTTATATTTTATTCACTAACTATAATCGCTATGTTGATGAATTTGTCCGTTGGGCTTGTGAGCAAGTAGCAGATAAAAATAGTCCATATTGCGCACTTTCTTGTGCTGGTTTTCAACAAATTACGGCTGAAACTGTTGATCCTGAAAAGTTAATATCCGATTTAACTTGGAAAAAATATCAAATGCCAGCCTATCATTTAATTGCAAAAGAAGGCCCCGGAATAACATTAGTTAATATTGGTGTAGGGCCTTCAAATGCAAAAACAATTTGTGATCATTTAGCGATTTTACGTCCTCATGTTTGGTTAATGATTGGCCATTGTGGTGGTTTACGTGAAAGCCAACAACTTGGTGATTATGTATTAGCACATGCATATTTACGAGATGATCATATTTTAGATGATGTATTACCACCTGATATTCCAATTCCTAATATTGCTGAAGTGCAACGTGCGCTGTATGACGCAACAAAAATAATTAGTGGAAAACCGGGGCATGAAATAAAACAAAGATTAAGAACGGGAACTGTTGTGACAACGGACGATCGTAACTGGGAATTACGTTTTTCCGTTTCAGCAAGACGATTTAACTTAAGTCGCGCTGTTGCTGTTGATATGGAAAGTGCAACAATTGCAGCGCAAGGTTATCGTTTTCGAGTTCCTTACGGCACATTATTATGTGTATCTGATAAACCGTTGCATGGCGAAATTAAATTACCCGGTCAGGCTAACCATTTTTATGAAGGTGCAGTATCAGAGCATTTACAGATTGGTATTGAATCTATTGAGTTGCTTAAACAAGCGGAAGGTAGCTTACATTCTCGTAAATTGAGAACATTTAATGAACCACCTTTTAGATAAACTTTAGTAATAAGAAACCCCCAGTTTTAAACGACTTATAATTTGAAGTTAGTTTATAGTTGGGGGGTATTTTGTCTTATTAAAAAGCAAGATACTCAAAAACAAAACTTAAAAACGTAAATGTCTAGCTGCTTTTCTTAAACGATCATCTCCACGTCTATCATAACGTTGAGTCGTCATAATACTGGCATGTCCCATTGCATCTTTTACAGTGACAATATCTTCACCGTTATCAAGCATTGCAGAGGCAAATGTTCTTCGTAGATCATGAGGAGCAAATTTATCAATACCACTTTCTTGTTGTCGAGTTTCTAAAATATAGTAAATGGCTTGATCGGTGATCCGCTCATCGGTGACATCATCAAATCGGCGAATACGAGTGAAAAGAGGGCCATCTTGTGTGCCTCTTATTTCATCAATCCATAATTGAACGCGATCCCAAGTATCATCAGGCATATAAGACATGCGTTCTTTATTACCTTTACCTCTAACAAGAAAAGCTTGATCACGAAATTGAATATGCTCGTAATTAATGGAGACGATTTCTGAGCGACGTAATCCGCAACCTAATAACACACTTAATATTGCGGCATCTCTTAAACCTTTCGATGAATTGTCTTTTTCACAACTTCTAAATAACGCACGAATTTCACTGCTAGTTAGAGCTCTGCCTTTGGGTAATCGACTTCCTCTTACCGATTTAACTTGGCGGATATGCTGATAACTTTCAGTATCCATTTGTTTCATTGCCCAAGCTTCTAACGCGACACCTTTTAATGCAGCAAGATAAGTATTGATAGTGGCGGGGGCTTTATTGGCATCAGATAACATATCAATAATAGCTTGAATATGATGTCGACGAAGTGCTCCCCATTGGCAATTTTTAAGAGAAGAAAAACCAATCATCTTAGCAACAATAGTTAAAAACGATCCCATTGTTTGACGACTACGTTTTGATCCTAAACTCATTAAATATGCCATTGCAGGATTGGTATGAGCGGGCGAGGTGAATGTTGCATTCAGATCCAATAATGCTTGTTTTTCAGACAAGACTAGCGATGTTTCAGGTGTTAACTCCTGATCGTCGTGGTGAAATTCCACTGTGATTTCCTTATTAAATCAACATAACCATAATGAATATTCTAACAGATCCAAAAAAGAAAAAAGCTACTTTTTCAAAGGATCATTTTAATAAGTAGAAACGATCTTGTTTGTTTTGCCACCAATTTGATTGTTTGGTGAGCTTTTTTAGGGCGAATAGTCTTCAAGTTGAGTTAAGGGAAAAAACGGTAATAAATGACGTTAGGAAAAAGAGTAGAGAATAATAAGAGAAAAAGGGTGATTACACCGTTTTCGCACCCAAAACTTTCACTTTTTATCGACTTAAAAATAATGAAGATAACGGCAAAAATTGGGTGCGAAATAATCAATAGCTATTTAAATTTACTCTTTATAAATTGCAACAACAGGTTTTCCGTCGTTACCAATTGTGCCACGATACATACCTTCAGAATTAAAACTCATTGTGTAGTTACCTGTTTTATCTAATACGATAACACCGCCACTACCATTAATAGCTTTAACTTCATCAAGTGCATTTTGAGCAGCAGTTTCTAAAGGTAAATTAATTCCCATTAAAGCACCATAGTTAGGGACTAAATCTACCGCTTTTTGTACAGAGGTTTGAATAGAACCTAATTCAAAACCTTGTGATGTTGCCACAATGGCACTCACAACAATTGCGATAACACTTAATAATGGCAATGCACTGACGCAGTTTAGATTAAAGCCTGCAATCCGCATTAAAAGTGCCGCTAAAATAGGGCCACCGATAAAGGCTGTCAGCACAAAATTAAATGTGGTGTAGCTGTTATACCACGTTGGAACAGTATCAATTTGGTATACACGAGAGATAGCCGTAATAAATAATGCGGCTAATACCATAACCAGCGCGACCCATAATTTACCTAATGCAGCCGGCATTTTATTAAGTACAGCCAGTAACCAGTAAATACCACCCAGTGCAAAGAAAATTGAACCGCTGGCAATTTCATTACTTAATGATGAGTGACCAAAACGAAGCAATGAGTTAAATGCACGTAATGGCGTTCCCATATGCATCATGGAGAGCAAGAAACCAATACCCATTAATGCCCAAAGACCAAACATGCTGTAATGCACTTTTCGGTTCATTTCTGCTGAAAGCTTACCCGAAAGAATAGCGCATCCCATAATAATAAAAGCGCCAGCAACACTTTGACCGATAACGGTAAAAAACATTAGTGGCCATTCATGCAATCCCACCATCTTACACCTCCTCTGGGTTTGCCAGATGACCAGTGGTATCACCCACAGGACGGCTATTGGCATTTAATTTAAGGACAATATTTGGCTTGGTGTATTTTGCTGAAGGAAGCGGGGCGATTTCAGCTAAATCACCATATTTAGCGCGTAACTCTTCAATCGGTGCCATATCTAATGCACGCAGTGGGCAAGATTCGACACAAATTGGTTTTTTGCCTTCGGCTACACGTTCATAGCAACCATCACATTTGGTCATATGACCTTTGACTTCATCAAATTGCGGAGCGCCGTAAGGGCAAGCCATATGGCAATAGCGACAACCGATACAAATATCTTCGTTAACGACAACAAAGCCATCTTCACGTTTATGCATCGCACCACTTGGGCAAACTTTGGCACAAGCGGGATCGTCACAGTGGTTACACGAAATAGATAAGTAATAAGCAAAAACGTTTTGTGTATAAACACCATCTTGCTCTGTCCAATCACCACCTGCATATTCATAGATACGGCGGAAATTGACCTCAGGGGATAAATTTTTAAAATCCTTGCACGCCAGTTCGCAGGTTTTGCAGCCGGTGCAACGACTTGAATCAATATAAAAACCATATTGCGTTGACATAACCAGACTCCTTACGCCTTGACGACTTCAACAAGATTACTGTGAGAAGGATTACCCTTAGCGAGAGGTGAAGGGCGTTGTGTCGTTAACACGTTAATGCTACCTGCATGATCGATACGGTTGCTATCTGGGTTATACCAAGCCCCCTCACTTAAACCGACAACGCCCGGTAAAATACGAGGTGTGACTTTTGCATTAATTCGAACTTCACCACGATCGTTATAAATACGCACTAAATCACCGTGTTTGATACCGCGTTTAGAGGCATCAACAGGGTTGATCCACATTTCTTGAGGGCAAGCTGCTTTTAAGACATCAACGTTGCCATAAGTTGAGTGAGTGCGTGATTTATAGTGGAATCCTGTCATTTGTAATGGATATTTTTCCATTGTCGGATCGCCATAACTTTCAAAGCCAGCGGAATAGACAGGCAGTGGATCAATCACATCGTCAGACGCCAGTTCCCATGTCGCTTTAATGTTGGCAAGTTGAGAAGAATAAATCTCAATTTTGCCTGATGGCGTGGTTAATGGGTTATTTTCAGGATCTTCACGGAATTTGCGATAGGCAACGTGATGACCTTCAGGATCGCGTTTTTTGAAGATACCTTGAGCACGGAATTCTTCAAAAGTCGGCAGTTCAGGTAAGTTTTGACGAGATTGCTCGTAAAGATGACGTAACCACTCTTCTTGAGTACGGTTTTCAGTGAATTTTTCACCCACACCCATACGTTTTGCAATTTCGCTTGTCATTTCATAGATATTGCGACTTTCAAAGCGAGGTTTGATTGCCTGATCAGCGAAAATAACATAAGCCATATTACCCGCTGAAGCATCCATACAGAAATCCATCTGTTCTGATGCGGTGCAATCAGGAAGTAGAATGTCGGCATATTTAGCAGATGCTGTCATGTGGTTATCAATCACCACAATCATTTCGCATTTTTTATCGTCTTGCAAAATATCATGAGTACGATTGATTTCAGAATGCTGGTTAACTAAGCAGTTACCCGCGTAGTTCCATACCATTTTGATAGGTACATCAAGTTTGTCTTTACCACGAACACCATCACGGGTCGCGGTCATTTCAGGACCACGTAAAATAGCATCCGTCCACATAAACATGGAAATGCTGGTGGTGACAGGGTTAGTTAAAGTCGGCATACGAACAAAAGGAATACTGTAAGAGCCTTCACGAGCACCAGTATTACCGCCGTTAATTCCCACATTACCCGTTAAAATAGAGAGCATCGCAATAGCGCGAGAAGCAAGCTCACCGTTAGAACGGCGTTGAGGTCCCCAGCCTTGTGTAATATAAGCTGGTTTCGCTGTTGCGATTTCACGTGCTAATTTAACAATACGTGAAGCAGGAATACCGGTGATCTGCGCTGCCCATTCTGGGGTTTTGGGCTGACCATCTGCGCCATCACCTAAAATATAGGCCTTATAGTGACCATTTTTTGGCGCACCTTCGGGCATAGTGGTTTCATCGTAACCAACACAATATTTATCTAAGAAAGGCTTATCAACTAAGTCTTCTTTGATCATGACATAAGCTAGAGCATTGACTAATGCAGCATCTGTTCCCGGACGAATAGGTATCCATTCATCTTCACGGCCTGCACCTGTATCGGTATAGCGTGGATCGATGATAATCATTCGAGCATCAGATTTTTCACGCGCTTGCTCAACGTAATAGGTAACACCGCCACCACTCATACGTGTTTCGCCCGGATTATTACCGAACATCACGACGAGTTTGGTGTTTTCAATATCTGAAGGGCTATTACCATCTGCCCAACCACCATAGGTATAGTTTAAGCCAGCCGCGATTTGCGCCGTACTATAGTCACCATAGTGATTAAGATAACCACCACAACAGTTCATTAAACGTGCAATTAATGTTGCACCTGGTGGCCAAGACTTCGTCATGGTGCCACCTAAAGTACCAGTGCCGTAGTTTAGATAAATAGATTCATTACCATAATCTTTAATTAAACGTTTCATGGTATTTGAAATAGTATCAAATGCTTCATCCCATGAAATACGTTCAAACTTACCTTCACCGCGTTTACCTACACGTTTCATCGGGTAACGTAAACGGTCTGGATTATAAACGCGACGACGCATAGAACGGCCACGTAAACAGGCACGAACTTGGTGTAATTCTTCGTAGACATCATTGCCAGTGTTGTCAGTTTCGACGTACTTAATTTCACCATCAACCACATGCATACGTAATGGACAACGGCTACCGCAGTTTACAGTACAGGCGCTCCACACGACTTTTTCACTGTTGGTTGCTGGTTTTGTTTCTGAGGCAACGGCTTGATTAAAGGGGAGTGATAATCCACCAGCGGTTATTGCTAAACCACCCGCTGCACCCGTTTTGACAAAACGACGGCGAGATAAAGGAGTGGAAAGTAACGCCATCTCTTTGATGTTTTTCATACATTACTCACTTGATTATTTACATTTTAAGAAAAAATAGAAGCTAACAAGCTTATAAAGAAATAATTATTGTTATTGTTGTTAAGAAATAAGCACTTTAACGTAGGCAATAAAACCCAACTGTTAATGTGGATACTACGTATTTTCTAAAAGTTGTAGTTGCTTTACATCAAAGAAAAGTGATTTATTACAAGTGTTACCAGTTTTTAAGGTCATCTTAAGCTTTTGTATTAGTTATATTTAATCATTTGATTAATAGCTTTATATAAATAAATATATAACGATTAATTAAGTGTTTTGATGTTATCAGTAACATTTGTTGGGCGTATTTTCTTGTTTCTATCTATATGATTTTCTTAGTCCAATAGTCATTTTTATTAATCTTTAGCTATCATTTTTAGAAGCTATAATTATCTAACAACCAATTAACCTATTTAGCTAAACAAAAATTAAAATTTGTTTAGCTTTCCGATATTGTTAATTACTTTTAGAGGTCTTAATTTGATTAATAAACACGCTTTTTTGTAGTTTAGATCACAATTAAATACCCTTTACCTGAGTTTTTATTGCTATCTTGAATTGATTTTTATTTAATCTAGTTGTTAGCTAAACCGGTTTAGTTTTTGTAATTAAACTAATACTCGCTACATAAATAAAAAAGAATGACAGAGGCTATGATGAATATTGAAAAAGTTGCTCACCAGCTTGTGCCTTTATTAGGTGGTGCTGAAAATATCGCAAGTGCAGCACATTGCGCTACGCGCTTAAGGCTTGTTCTTGTTGATGACTCAAAAGCAGATAAAGAAGCAATAAATAAATTAGAGGGTGTGAAAGGGTGTTTTAGTAATGCAGGACAAATTCAGGTTATCTTTGGCACAGGTCTCGTTAATAAAGTACATGCTGCATTTATTGCGGCAGCGGGTATTGGTGAATCAAGTAAATCCGAAGCTGCCAATATTGCGGCTAAAAAGCTCAATCCATTTCAACGAATAGCAAGGCTGCTTTCTAATATATTTGTACCCATTATTCCCGCCATTGTAGCGTCAGGTTTATTAATGGGATTATTGGGATTAATGAAAACTAACCAATGGGTAAGTCCTGATAATGCACTCTATATCATGCTTGATATGTGTAGCTCTGCGGCATTTATTATTTTACCTATTTTAATTGGTTTCACAGCCGCAAAAGAGTTTGGCGGAAACCCTTATCTTGGTGCGACACTCGGCGGAATTTTAACGCATCCCGCATTAACTAATGCGTGGGGTGTTGCTGCGGGTTTTAACACCATGAATTTCTTTGGATTAGAAGTTGCCATGATTGGTTATCAAGGCACTGTTTTCCCAGTATTACTTGCCGTTTGGTTTATGAGTGTATTGGAAAAACAATTACGTAAAGTTGTTCCTAACGCCCTAGACTTAATTATCACTCCATTTTTAACCGTTATTATTTCGGGATTTGTTGCGTTATTAGTCATTGGCCCAGTCGGTCGTCTTTTAGGCGATGGTATTTCATTAATCTTAAGTACCTTGATTACACAAGCCGGCTGGATTGCGGGGCTGATTTTTGGTGGACTCTACTCTGTGATTGTTATTACAGGCATCCATCATAGTTTTCATGCGGTTGAAGCCGGTTTACTAGGCAATCCTAATATTGGGGTTAATTTCTTATTACCTATTTGGGCAATGGCGAATATTGCTCAAGGTGGTGCTTGTATTGCCGTTTGGTTTAAAACCAATGATGCAAAAATTAAAGCTATCACAATCCCATCAGGTTTTTCCGCTATGTTAGGTATCACTGAAGCGGCAATTTTCGGGATTAATTTACGTTATGGAAAACCGTTTATTGCTGCGTTAATTGGCGGTGCTGCTGGAGGCGCTTGGGTTGTCGGTTCTCATGTTTATATGACCGCGGTTGGTCTTACTGCTATTCCGGGTATCGCGATTGTACAAGCAGGTTCAATTATGAATTATGTTATTGGTTTAGTGATTGCATTCTTAACAGCCTTTGTTCTTTCTCTTTTACTGAAATATAAAGTGGAGTCTGCATAAATGATAAAAAGCGAAGGGTTATCTGCAATTTTACAAGCGGTTATGCGTAATAGTACTAAAGCTGTAAAAGATAAATACTATCCTCATTGGCATTTAGCACCAGTAACGGGATTATTAAATGATCCCAATGGATTTTGCTTTGATGGTGAATACTATCATCTGTTTTATCAGTGGAACCCTTTGTCTTGTGAGCATAAAAATAAATGTTGGGGGCACTGGCGTTCAAAGGATCTTATTACTTGGCAACATCAACCCATTGCGTTATTGCCTGATGAATTTTATGACAAAGATGGCTGTTATTCTGGTAGTGCGGTGATCCATCAAGGGCAATTAACTCTTTGTTATACCGGTAATGTAAAATTTGAAGATGGCTCACGCACAGCTTGGCAATGTTTAGCCGTAGAAAATAAACAAGGAGGTTTTGATAAGTTAGGGCCAGTCTTAGGGCTACCAGAAGGTTATAGTGGTCATGTTCGTGATCCTAAAATTTGGCAATATAACAATGTATGGTACATGGTATTAGGCGCACAAACGTTAGATAAACAGGGTAAAGTTTTACTTTATCGTGCATCTCACTTATATCAATGGCAATTAGTCGGCGAGTTAGCCGGAAGTCATTTAGGTGGTTTAAATGACGTGGGTTATATGTGGGAATGCCCAGATCTCTTTGAGCTTGATGGACACTTTATTTTATTAGCTTGTCCTCAGGGAATAAAAAAAGAGCAACATCGATTTTTAAATTCTCACCCTAGCGCCTATTTAATAGGAGATTTTGATTATTCAACCCTGCAATTCCAATATGGTGATTTAATTGAGCTAGATGCTGGTTTTGAATTTTATGCACCTCAAACAACACTAGCTAATGGTAGACGTCTATTATTTGGTTGGATGGGGGTTCCTGATGGAGAAGAAATGTATCAACCGACTATTGCTAATGGTTGGATACATCAAATGACATGCCCTCGTGAATTATATATAAAAGAAAATAAGCTTTATCAACAACCCGTAAAAGAGTTACAGCAACTCAGACAAAAGCCAGTATATTGGCAAGGTTTGGCTGATGATGCGCCAGACATTAATGGATTTTCGTTTGAACTTGAAGTAGAACTATTCGGCTCTCTCGCTATTCATTTTTCTGATACTCTTGTTTTCACTATTAAAAACAACCAAGCCGTGTTAAAACGCCGTAGTGTCAAAAACGGAGAGTGGCAATCACGTTTCTGGTCTGGTGATATAAAACATCTTCAAATATTATGTGATAATTCTAGTGTGGAAATTTTCTTTAATGGTGGAGCTGGCGTGATGAGTAGCCGTTTTTTTCCTTCAGAAAAACAGACTATCTGTTTCTTGGGGAAAGACACAATAAACCTCACAACTTGGCAACTAAAGAATGCATTACTTAGTTAAATACGACTATATAAACGATAAAACAGTTTAAGTTCAGCGAACGTGACATTAAGTAGAATAACAGTGAAAAAACAAAAACGTATCACGATCACCGATATTGCAAAATTAGCGGGTGTTTCAAAAACAACGGCAAGTTTAGTGTTAAATGGCCGAGGTAAAGAGATGCGTGTTTCTGATGATACCATTGCGCGTATTACGACCATTGCGGAACAATATCAGTATCAACCTAATATTCACGCTCGCTCTTTACGTGATAATCGTAGTTATGCGTTGGGATTAGTTATTCCTGATATTACTAATTATGGTTTTGCTTCCGTGGCTTATGAGCTAGAAATATTATGTAGAGAAGCGGGTATTCAATTACTTATTTCTTGTACTGATGAAAATGCGGCTCAAGAAACGCTAGCAATAGAACATCTATTATCACGACAAATCGACGGTTTGATTGTCGCTTCTTGTTTACAAAGCGATGTTGAATATCAACGTTTAAGTAAACAAATACCTGTTGTGTTATTTGACCGTTATTTTGAAGGAACAACACTGCCTTTTGTTGTCACCGATTCAATTACGGCAACACAACAACTTATTGCAGAAATTGCTTCGACAAAAGGCATTGATGAGTTTTACTTTTTAGGTGGACAATCAACGCTTTCACCGACTAAAGATCGTCTTTTAGGTTTTACGCAAGGGCTTTCACAAGCAAATATTAATCTGAAATCAGAGTGGATCATTCATGGGCATTATCACCCAAGTTCAGGTTATGAAATGTTTGGCTCTTTGTGTGCATCGCTAGGGCGATCGCCTAAGTTTGTTTTTACTTCTGCTTGTGGCTTATTAGATGGCGTGTTGCGCTATCTAAGTCAAAATAAAATTATGCAAAATGAAGTCTATTTAGCAGGTTTTGATGATCACTATTTGTATGATTCATTATCAATACCAATAGATACTGTTGCACAAAATAATCCTGAATTAGCGTCACACTGTTTCCGACTGGTTATGGGACTAATTAACCAGACAAATTTAGAAGTTCATCAAATTTTTGTTCCAGCAAAAATTCATCAACGGCATGAGTAAGATTGAGCAATTTTATGCAATCATCAGTATAGTGTTTATGATACAAGCTGATGATTTTTATTGTTGATGGAGTCAATATTCAATGCGACAAGAGCAGGCTAGACTTATTCACCTTCCTGAGCTTAATAGCCTTGCTTATCTGCAAGCTGAATATCTACATCAAACTTTCTCGCGCCATACTCATGAAGGCTTTTGTATCGGAGTTATTGACGATGGCGCACAACAGTTTTATCGAACAGGAAGCGAACATATCGCACCTAAAGGCGATATCATTATTGTCAATGCAGATGAAATCCACACAGGCTCTTCTGCGGTTGAATCTGGCTGGGCGTATCAAGCTATTTATCCCACACCAGAATATCTGCAAACATTAACGCGTGATTTGCAACAAGAACGTGGTTCAACACCGTGGTTTCCAGATGCCGTTATTCACGATCCAGGTTTAAGCCAGCAGCTTTTATTGCTCTTTTCATTATTAGAACAACCTAATAATTTTCTACTTAAAGAGTCGCTGTTACTTTCAACAATGGCAATGTTGATATTGCGTTATAGCAAAACACGAATTCAAGAAAAGCCGTTGAGTGCAATAGGGCAACGGTTGCAATGGGTAAGTGAATTAATGAATGACGCACCCGAAAATGAATTTTCACTTAATACCTTAGCGGAGATGGTAAATTTAAGCCCTTGGCATTTTCTACGTCAATTTAAAAAAGAGATTGGTATGACGCCTCACGCTTGGCTTATTCAAGCGCGAATTCGCAAAGCAAGACAGTTACTTTCTTTAGGTCATACGCTTTCTGATGTCACACAACTTTGTGGCTTTTCGGATCAAAGCCATTTCCATCGCCATTTTAAAAATGCCATTGGTGTCACGCCGGGTAATTATTTAAAAGGGCTTCGATTGTCATCCTCTTTAAAATCCCCTTTATTATCGTAAAAATAAATGACAGTAAAAAAGTACAGCGTAATAAAAAAACAAAATAGCAATTTTATACAATCCCATTTATCTTTACTGACTGATAATCATTCTCCATAGAATTAATGTATTAGAAGTGAAGACAGGTAAATGGAAAAAATCAAAAATAATAATGAAGATGGGCAAGTAATGCGTGCTTTCGGCCTTGGTGCTTTGCATGTTTTGCCTTTATGCCTTGCAGTTATTCCTTGGGGAATATTAGCGGGCTCAATGGCGGTTGATGCAGGGTTAACCTTTGCACAAAGTGTCGGAATGTCTGCAATTATATTTGCAGGAGCAGCACAACTAGTCACACTAGGATTAGTGGTTTCTGGTGCAGGAATGCTGACTATTATTGTTTCTGTTTTTTTTATTACAGCACAACATCTTTTATACGGGTTGACCTTACGTCCACATGTTGCCCATTTAAAATGGTACCAACGTATTACGATAGGCTTTTTATTAACGGATGAGCTTTTTGCTGTTTCAGCACAACCTAAAGTAAAACTCACACCTGCTTATATGATAGGTGCGGGATTATGTTTTTATTTAGCGTGGGTAGCTGTCAGTATTGTCGGTATTATTATGGCAAGCCAAGTTTCTGACTTATCTCGTTATCATCTTGATTTTTCTATTGTTGCTACTTTATTGGCGATTGTTATTCCGTTAATAAAAACATTTAGCACGTTAGTGGGTGTTATTGTCTCTTTTTGTCTCTCAATTATTTTCAGTTGGTTGAATATAGAAGGTGGCGTAGTTATTGGTGGATTAACAGGCATGTTTATTGCTGTTTGTGTAGCTAGAGCAAGAGGAGAACAAAAATGACATGGTCGTTATTATTAATTTTGGCACTGGTCATTTTCATGTTGCGTTATTTCTTTCTTGAACCGGCGATCCCCGTCAAATTACCGTCAGTGATCAGACAAGCATTAGGATATTCTGCGCCTTGTTTATTAACAGCAATTTGTGCGCCAATCGTACTGTTAGAGAAGGGCGAATTTAAAGGTATCTTAGATAATCCTTATCTTTGGGGAACCTTATTATGTGTAGGATTAGCACTTAAAATACGTAATACCTTAGTGGTGGTGTTACTCACATTAGTGGGTTTTTATCTGCTCAATGCCTTGTTAAACTAAATATCAAGGTGATTTTATTTAACATGACATTTACATTTTAAAATTATCATTTCTGTAATAATATAAGTTGTTATTTTTTCAGCCGTCTTTGAACGGCTGATTCTACCTCTCTTTTCTTAATCACCATTCTTTATTCGACTCGTTTCACCTCTCACTTTTAACGTATACCAATTGATGTTGTGTTAAAAAAATGTGATCTAAATTGCTTCGATTTGGTTTTGCTTTTGCTTTTGGTTTTTTGTTTTGAATACCATCGCAGAATCACTGACCTGATCTCCTTATTCTCGTTATCAATGATACGGAGGCACTTTATATGTTTTCAGAAGAACGGCGACAGGAAATTTACACCATCATCAGGGAACAAAAGAAAGTTAAAGTGGCTCAGCTTGCGGAGAAATTCAGTGTCACATTGGAAACTATCCGCAGTGATTTGAAATACCTTGAAGGAGAAGGGTTGATCAAACGTTGTCATGGTGGCGCCATACTAGGGAAACAAGAAATTAAAAAAATAAGTAAATTTAGTGATAGTTTTGATATTTCATGTTTATTGCACGATTTATTAATCGTGAGAGAACGTAGAGATAGAAAGCCTGAAGGCAAAGTCTGTGTACTGGGATCGTTTGTGGTCGATATTATTGCCAATGTCGATTCTTTTCCAAAAGTTGGTGAGTTAATTAACTCTAAAAGTAACTCGATAGGTCCCGGAGGCAAAGGAACAAATCAGGCAATGGCTGCCAGTTTTTCTGATGCGAAAGTACACTTAATAACGAAAGTGGGTGAAGATCATTTTAGTAAATACGCTTATAAATATTTACAAGAAAGCGGAATTGATTCTTTTACTATTTTTCAAACAGAAATAGAACCAACAGGTAGTTCAATTAGTTATTTGGCAGATAAAACACAAAACAATATTACAGCAACTTATTTAGGGGCGAACAATACATTCTCAGATCAAGAGATTGATATTTCTTTACCTTATGTAAGTGAAGCGGATGTGTTATTGCTCCAAGGTGAAATTAATATAGAAGCCAATATTAAAGCTGCACTGTTTGCAAAATCCGTTAATAAAACAGTCGTACTTAATGTTGCGCCTTATAACGAAAACCTAAAGCAACTCTATTCAAATCTTGATTTTATTACCTTAAATGCCAATCAAGCATCACATTGGGCTGACATTGAAATAAACGACATTAATGATGCTAAACAGGCTATTGGCGTTATTTCAGGTGATGAAAACAAGAAAGTGATTATCTATATGGATGAGCTTGGTGTGGTCTATTTTGATGGACGAGCCACATTTCATATTCCCCCTATGCCATCGTTGCGAGTGGATACGATGGCAGCCACGGATGCTTTTAACGGCGCATTTGCTTCAAAAATAGCGGCAGGAGGCACAATGCATGAGAGTGTATTATTTGCCAGTGCTTTCCTCTCTGCATTTATAGAACAAAAAGGCGTAACAGCAATGCCTGTGCTTTCTCAAGTTCAGGCTCGCCTTAAATCAAGGCTCGAAGATATTCGACCACAAATAATCTGCAATGAGAAAAGGTGCATATAATGAAAAAAACACTTCTGGCATTTACCCTATGCAGTTCCATTTTTACACTTCCGGCTTTTGCTCAATACCCTGAAAAGCCGATTACTATTGTTGTTCCTTGGGCTGCTGGAGGCAATACTGATACAGTTGCACGCTTAGCAGCTAAAGGACTACAAGAAGAATTGGGTGTGACCGTTAACGTGGTAAATAAAACCGGCGGTAGTGGTGTTGTAGGTCACGATGCGATTAAAAATGCAAAACCTGATGGCTACACGCTGGGTATTGCAACGGTTGAAATTACCATGATGCATCATCAGGGAATGACGAATTTAACTTATCAAGATTACACACCGATCACTCGTCTTGCTGTTATTTATGGTGGATTACAAGTTGGAAAATCTTCGCCATTTAAAAATGCACAGGAAATTATTGATTATGCGAAAGCAAACCCAGGCAAATTAAAAGCATCGGGTAGTGGCTTAAATTCAATCTGGCATCTCAATACGATTGGTATGTTACGTGCCGCAGGATTGCCTGATAACGCCATTCGCTTTATTCCATCTCAAGGCGCAAGTGCTGCATTACAAGAGCTTGCTTCTGGTGGTGTTGATATTGTGACGTCTTCATTAGGTGAAGCGGACAGTATGGTAAAAGCTGGATTAGTGAAGCATATGGCAATTATGTCAAATGAGAAGTCTGCTTTTTATCCTGATGTACCGTTATTCAAAGAAGCCACTCCTTATAACTGGGATCTGCAAGCGTGGAATATGCTAGTTGCACCAAAAGGGCTAGATAAAGAAGTACAAGATAAACTCACTGCAGCAATGAAAAAAGTGTATGCCTCTGGTGAGCTAGCCGAGTTTGCAAATAAACAAGGTTTTGAAGTTATTGAATTATATGGCGATGATGCCACTCAATTTATGGCCAATGAAGATAAAAAGTTTGGCGAAATTATAAAGAAATAACTGAGGAAACGGCTGAATAACAGCCGTTTTTATGCCTATGCTAAATCGTCATATTCTATCGCTAATATTCTGTTGCTTTGGTTTATTTCTTATTGTTTATAGTGCGTATTCATTAGGTGATTTTAGTGAATATGGTGCCGCATTTATGCCTTCTATTATTGGCGGTGGCATGATTATATTTTCATTAATAGATATATTTTCACGTGATCAAGAAAGTGATATTCCATTAGTTTCATGGCATGAAATAAAATTTGTCTTATTAATTATTGGCATTATTCTTTTTTATGTTTTGGCATCAGATTATCTAGGTTTTATTTTAACGGGTCTAATTATTACAGCACCGTTAATGATGAAATATGCAACAACAAAACCTATATATAGTTTTATTATTTCAGCCAGTGTGGTGTTAGGTGTGTATTACTTATTTACCGCTGTACTGTTAGTACCGCTACCTCAACTATTTTCATAAATAGAGAACAACAGTATGGATATATTAATTAGCGCACTTGCTTATATTGATTACACAACAATACTTGTCGTTATTGGTGCTTGTTTATTTGGCTTATTTGTTGGTGCAATTCCCGGATTGACATCAACAATGGCAATCGCATTAATGGTACCATTTACTTTTTTTCTTGATCCCATTCCTGCATTAGCCTTAATGATTTCTGTCGGAGCCTCTTCTATATTTGCGGGTGATATTCCTGGTGCCTTATTAAATATTCCGGGTACACCTGCATCGGCGGCTTATACCAATGATGCACACTCCTTAGTTAAAGAAGGTAAAACAAACCGTGTATTAGGTATGTCGTTAACAAGCTCTGTCATTGGTGGCGTTATCGGTACGATTATATTAGCGTCCACAGCACCAATTTTAGCTGAGTTTGCTTTAAAATTTAGCTCTTATGAATATATGTGGCTCTCTTTAATTGGACTTAGCTGTGCAACCATTGTTTCAGGCTCACATATTCGAAAAAGCTTATTAGCACTGTTTTTTGGTATTGCATTAGCGACTATTGGTTACGATGAATTTACCGGACAAGCACGCTTTACTTTTGGTGAAGTCTCTTTAATGCAAGGAGTAAGCTTTATTCCAGCAATGATAGGATTATTTGCCATTTCAGGTGCAATTAAATATTACGTTGAACGCTGGAAAGAAAAGCAAATCACACTAAGTGAAGTGAATGCTGAAAATAACTCTTACAATATTTTTAAAGGGATTGGTGGTGTTGTTCGCCAGCGTAAGGGCGGTATTTTCCGTAGCGGAATAATAGGAACATTAATTGGTGCTTTACCCGGTGCTGGTGCCGATATTGCAGCATGGATCTCTTATGCGGTTTCAAAAAAGCTTTCCAAAAAACCAGAGAAATATGGCCATGGCTCTGAGGAAGGTATTGTTGATGCTTCAGCGAGTAATAATGCAAGTTTAGCAGGAAGTTGGATCCCATCTTTAGTCTTTGGTATTCCGGGCGATTCTGCGGCTGCAATTATTATCGGTGTATTGTATATGAAAGATATGCAACCGGGACCAACACTGTTTTTATTCAACCCTGATAAGTTGTATGCCGTTTTTATTATCTTCTTTATCGCTAACCTTATTTTATTACCGATTGCTTTTATTGTTGTCAATTTATTGAAAAAGATTGTTGCTATTGATAATGCGATTATTTATCCAGCAATTATCTTATTTAGTCTTGTCGGCTCTTACGCAATCACAAATACAATGTCTTCTATTGTTGTTATGTTGGTAATGGGTGTTATCGGTTATTTTCTTCAAGAACGAAAATTTCCAATATCACCGATTATTTTGGGCATGATCTTGGGACCAATGTTAGAAAAGAATTTACTCTCATCATTAATGAAATCTGATGGTGACTTAATTAATTTTGTTAACAGACCTATTTCGATGGTATTAGCAAGTGTATTTCTACTCATTGTAATAATGCAAATTAGAGGTGCATTTAAAGCTAAATAACTAACTTATTCAATACTCAATATTTATTACTAAACAATTAATCATAGAGAGATACTTTTTTAAGTGTCAGGGAAAACTCACCTTAAATAAAGTCAGTTTATTTAAGGTGTCAGAAATCAGCAGATAAATAAAAATATCGGGTGATCACATGAAAAAAATATTAAATAAGCCAGAAAATTATGTCGATGAAACATTAGCAGGTTTATGCCTTGCTCATAGTGATATTTATCGCCAACCACAGCCAAGATTGATTACTCGTTCTAAAAAAACAGATAAGCCCAAAGTGGGTATTGTCACTGGCGGTGGTTCAGGTCACTTACCTGTATTTACCGGATATGTTGGTGAGGGGCTACTCGATGCAGCCGCTGTAGGTGATGTTTTTGCTTCACCTTCTGCCGATTTAATGGCAGATGCTATTCGTGAGGCGAACAACGGATTAGGCGTATTGCTACTTTATGGTAATTACGGTGGCGATATCATGAATTTTGATATGGCGACTGAAACGGTTGATTTTGAAGATGATATTCGTTGTACAACCGTTTTAGCCGCTGACGATGTAGCTTCAGCAAAACCAGAAGAAGCACACAAACGCCGTGGTGTTGCTGGGATGATCTATGGTTTTAAAATGGCGGGCGCTAAAGCAGAAGAAGGAGCAACGCTTGATGAAGTCACGCGTATTGCTCAAAAAACCATGGAAAATACCCGAACTATTGGCTGTGCGTTGACATCTTGCACCTTACCCGCAGTAGGACATCCTACTTTTGAAATTGGTGAAGATGAGATGGAAATGGGGATGGGCATTCACGGAGAGCCGGGAATTTGGCGTGATAAATTACGCAGTGCGGATGATATTGCACAAGAGATGTTCGAGCGTTTACAAGCAGAATTATCATTAAAAACAGGCGATAAAGTTTCTGTATTAGTTAACTCTTTAGGCGCAACGCCATTAGAAGAGCTTTATATTCTGTACAACAAAATTGCACAACTGATTAATAAAACAGGTTCAACCATTGTGCATCCATTGGTCGGTCGTTATGCCACATCTATGGAAATGACAGGGGCAAGTTTAACATTGTGCAAACTGGATGATGAGCTAGAAGCCTTGATGAATGCACCGGCTCATTGTGCATTCTGGAGGGTATAGCGATGAATATTACGCTTGAAATGCTCAAACAAGCGGTTGCTCGTATCGCTATAGCTTGTGAACAATCTCAATCTATGCTTTGTGAAGCAGATAGCCGCCTAGGTGATGGAGATTTAGGGATCACCATGCAAAAAGGCTGGCGACAAATTGCTGACGATTCGCAAGATTGGCCTGATGATCTCAGCAAAGCACTTTTTCAATGCAGTAAATCATTACAAAAAGCCTGTGCTTCTTCTTTTGGTACATTGCAAGCAACGGCTTTTATGGCAATGGCAAAATATTGCAAGGAAAACCAGCTTCAAGAAATATCGCCCTCCGACATTTCGCCATTATTAACGGTTGCATATCAAAGCATGATGGCGAGAGGGAAAGGGGAATTAGGACAAAAATCCGTCCTCGATATTCTTTACCATTTATCTGAAGCGCTAAAACCAACATTAGCTATCGATAAACTAAAAACAACCGCATTACAGAGTGTCGATAGCACGCTTAATGAATTCCGCCAAAAACCTAATTTATTAGGTCGAGCTCGTATGTTCCCAGAAAAATCTATTGGGTTAGATGATCCTGGCATGTTGGCAATTAAAGTTATTGTTGAAGCAATCTGATTTAATAAAGGTCTTTATATGAAAAAATTATTTGGCGTTACAGTGGCAATGGTTACTCCGTTTGATTTGAACGATCAAGTGGATATTAAAGCGTTATCTGCATTGACTGAAATGTTAGTAACCAAGGGTGTCGATTGTCTTTATCCTTGTGGTACAACGGGCGAGATGTTGCGTTTATCCGCATTAGAACGTAAAAATGTTGCAAAAACCGTTGTCGAAACAGCGAATAAACGTTTACCTGTTTTTATTCATGTTGGTGCAATGACATTAAATGAAACCATTGAGTTAGCCAAACACGCAGTTGAAATTGGTGCTGATGGTATTGGTGTGGTAACGCCACAATTTTTTGGTGCGACAGACAGAGAATTAGAAAACTATTTTGTGACAGTGGCAAACAGCGTACCGGATAATTTCCCTGTTTACCTGTATAACATTCCACAATGTGCCGCAAATAATATAAAGCCTGAATTAGCGGCAAGAGTACAACAACAGTGTAAAAATGTAATTGGTATTAAATACAGTTTTGCTGATAACAATACAACATTAAGTTACCTTGCTGTTGCAGAGGGTTTTTCAGTTCTTCACGGTTACGACAAATTATTCTTAGGATTATTAGATGCAGGTTGTGATGGTACAGTTTCAGGTTGTGCTTGTGTGTTCCCTGAGCCATTTGTGAATATGTATAAAGCCTATATTGCTGGTAACTATCCAGAAGCGAAACATTGGCAACAATTTTGTGTGAAATTTAGTGATGCACTTAAGTCTGGTGCGAATATGGCAATATTTAAATCAGCATTAACCATGCGTGGTTTAGAAGGCGGCCATATGCGTTTGCCACAACTTGATTTATTGTCTGAAGAAAATCAACAGTTAAAAGAAAATCTAACTCAATTATGTAAAGAAGCAGGCATCACTTTTTCACTTAATTAAATAGTGGTTAAACAAACGTCCCCGTTATTTTAGTTGATTGGTTGTATGTTGATCCTTTTAAGCAGTATAGGCTTTTCTATACTGCTTTTTTAAAACCAAAACATACATAAGGTGCAATGGTTTATTGTGCTAAAAAGTGACCGTATTGTGCGATATCGACATTACCGCCACTGATAATAATACCAATTTTCTTACCTTTTAATTTATCACCGAATTGACGAGCTGCCGCTAAACTTAAACAACCCGTTGGCTCTACAATCATTTTCATTCGCTGAGCGTAAAACTGCATAGCCGAAATTAACTCTTCATCTGTTGCAGTTAAAATATCATCCACATTGTTACGAATGATCTCAAAAGTATAATTGCCTAGATGCTGAGTTTGTGCGCCATCTGCAATTGTTTTCGGAGTATCAATATGAATGATTTCGCCTTTGCGTAATGATTGTTGTCCGTCATTTCCTGCTAAAGGTTCAACGCCAAAGATTTTACAATCGGGTGAAAGGGCTTTGGTTGATAATAAAGAGCCAGAAAGTAATCCACCACCACCTAATGGAACAAATAGCATATCTAATTCACCAATTTCATCAAACAGCTCTTTGGCAGCAGTACCTTGTCCCGCAATAATATGAGGGTGATCGTAAGGTGGAATTAATGTTAGACCTTCTTTTTGTGCTAATTGTTGTCCAATTTTTTCACGATCTTCAGTATAACGATTATAAGTGATCACACGACCACCATAGCCTTTTGTTGCGTCCATTTTTGCCTTTGGTGCATCTTCAGGCATGATAATTGTTGCAGGAATACCTAATAGCTTTGCCGATAAGGCAATTGCCTGAGCATGATTACCTGATGAGAAAGTCACAACACCATTTTTACGTTGTTCTGCGGTAAATTGTGATAATGCATTCATCGCACCACGAAATTTAAATGCACCCATTCGTTGAAAGTTTTCACATTTAAAATAAAATTGCGCCCCTGTTAGCTCATTTATCGTGCGAGAGGTTAAAACAGGTGTTTTATTAAGATAAGGCAGAATACGTTGATGGGCTTGTGCAACATCTTTATAGGTAGGAATAGGCAACTTATTCATGAGATTGCTCCTTGATCACGACGGCTTCAATTTCAATTTTGCTTCCAAAGTGCAGTTCTTTTACACCTGCGACTAATCTTGCTGGTCTGTGTTCACCAATCCATTTTGCATATAGCTCATTAACAATAGGCCACTCGTTAATATCTGTCACATAGACTTTAATTTGAGCAATATCGGTTTTCTTTGCATTAATTCCGAGAAGACAAGCATTTAAGTTTTCAAGCACTTGTGTGATTTGGACTTCAACAGGCTTGTCTGCCAATGGATTACCTTGTTTATCTAAGGGCAATAATCCAGAAACAAACGACATATTATTTGCAGTAACAACATGAGAGTAATGCCCACCAGGAGATGAGAGGGCATCAATATTTTGTAGTGTAAGATGTGAGGTCATTGCGGTTTCCTATTTCACTTAAGTTAGATAAAATGTATACTTATTTATACACAATGTCTAACTTTAGATCAATAGTTTACTTTTCACAAAATGCCAGAGTATATCCCGAATAAAACGGAGGATGAGTTAATTCATTTTTGGAAGTAGCAAATTTTCTTTGTGCTATTTCTTTAATCGCTTCTTTTATTTTAGAAAAATCAACTTTATTTTCATTACCGGATAAAAAATTGTAGATATTTCCAGCCAATAAACAATAAATCTCGTATTTTAAATATGAATTATCAGAAATTCCCAAATCATCTATTGCTTTTACGACTTCAGGGATATTTTGTAAATGCTGGATCATTGTACTTTGAGCTGCATTTTTATCTAAATCCAACTTAAATTGGTTAGAGATTAAAAAAAATAAAATTTGTTTCGCCTCCTTATTCACAATAATTTTGTTATCGTGGTATAAATTATCAATTGCCCGATGAATTATTGAAGAAGGGAGAATTTTCTTTTCATTTCTCCACCAACCTAAAATATCGCTATCTACCTTCTTATAAGCTTTATTTAGTAATTCCATTGATTTTACTTGATTTTTTATATCAACCCTATAAGAAGATATTTCTTCTGGTGTATAAAAATCTCGTATTTTTGATATTAACTCTTTACTGATTTTTGCAATATCGACGGTAATCTCTTTCTTTTTATCACAATTAGCTATGGAGATGTCTAAATAGGTATTTTTAATATTCTTGATATTATTTAAAAAAATCCCATAAGTATTTAATGGTTCTTTATCATTAACTTTATTCTGTTTGTTATTTACAATTACAAATTTTGCTGAAATATTTTTCATAAAAATTCCTTTTGTCATTAAAAGGAATTTTGACAGAATAAAAAATAAGTTCTTTCATAAATAAAACCGATGAATTTAATAAAAAAGAGGTGAAAATATATCACCTCTTTTGTTTCTTATATGACATTAAAAATAAGGTTTAATAAGAGCAACGCGTTATTTTCCACGCTGTATAAATGGCTATTAAGGGCGCTAATGCTAAAAATAAGAATAGAGCAGATGCAGAAGAAGAGAGTCCTTCAGGAGTACCACTATTAAAGCCATTTAAATTGACTATCATACCTGCAAATGCAGAGCCTAGAGCGGTTGCAAACAGTTGTACGGTTGTAATTGAAGCGCCTGCAATATCTTTATCTTGCGTCGAAGCTGCTTGTAATATACGTGTTAATAGGTGAGGCCAACCAAAACCAATGCCATAACCCACTAAGAACAAAGCAAATAAAATAATAAAAAGACTAACCGCGTTTTCTGATTGCAGTAGTGGGTTTGGAATAACAAAAGCCAACACAAGTAAACCGATAAAAACAATAATAGGGCCACTTAAAATACTAAAACGCATTTTAGCACCTTGCCAACTTGCGCTAATCACTTCAGCAACTGTCCAGCCTAATGCCATTAATGCACTCATATAACCTGAAGCTAAAGGTGTTTGCATATGTAAGCTTTGTAGATAATAAGGAACAAAGATCTCACAAGTCATGCCAATAGCTAATAAAGAAATAGTTAAATACAAAAGTGCATGTAAAGAGAGACCTTTAAACGTATTAGTGGGTAGTAACCGAACAGTAAGGCGTTTCTCACAAAAAATAAGCACACCAATTAAACCAAATACCACCACGATACTCAGTAAATTAATGGTAAGTGAGGAAGAAAGGCTACCTGATGAAATAAGCAAAACTGCGGCTGTTAAAATGATTAGCTGAAGATAAGGCAAGCTTTGTGATGTTGATTTTGGAGCGTCACTGTCATTCTTTGGTAAGATAAACCACAGATAAATACCATAAAAAAACATGATAGGTAACATAATACCAAAGGCATAACGCCAAGCATCTAATTGAGCAAAAATACCACCAATAGCAGGGCCAATTAGTGTAGCAACACCCCACATACCTGAAATTAATGCCATTGCTCTTGGCCATAATGCTTGATCGTAAACGATATTCACCATGGCGTAAGAAAGGGCAAATAAAAGCCCACCGCCAAGGCCTTGAACAAATCGACCAATTAGCATGACTTCCATTTTAGGTGCTATTGCACATAACAAACTGCCAATAAAAAATAATACCGTACCAGCTAAATATGCGCCTTTAGCACCTAATAAATTAAGTAAGCGAGCAGACAATACTGAGCCAATAATTGAAGCAGCTACAAATAGCGTAGTATTCCATGCATATAATCCCATTCCACCAATATCTGTTACAACAGAAGGCAAAATAGTGGTTGCCATTAAAATATTAATCGCGTGGATCACGACACCAAAAGAGAGGGCAAAGGAGATTGCACCATTCCGCCCTGAAAAGAGATCACGCCATTGGCTATTATTATTTGGGTGCATTAGAAAAAATATCCTTCTTTTATTGCTATTACGACATAGCTTCGTTAAATTACCAAGATAAAACTTGGATAAATAAATACTGAGACGCTTAATATGTCAAGAAAAAACTTGGAATATAATTATCCTGCGCAACGTACTGTTGGCGATAAAATTCTATTTTTAATTAAAAAACATGGACCTATGCAAGCAAATGAAATTGGGCAACGTCTTGGTACAAGTAGTGAAGCCGCAAGACAACAATTTGTAAAACTTGCTAATGCAGGATTTGTTGAAGCGATTACCGAGCCAAAAGGTGTTGGAAGACCTATTCAATATTGGCATTTAACCGAATTAGGGCAGAAACAATTTCCTGATACCCATGCTGAATTAACCGCTCAGATTTTACTAACTATTCGTGAAGAATTGGGTGAAAGTGCTATCGAAAAAATCATTTTAGCACGAAAGAAACAAAGTTATCTGCGCTACACACAAGCAATAAAAGACGCGGATGAACTCACAGAACGTTTAGATATTTTAGCCACACTGCGTAGTCAAGAGGGCTATATGGCACACTGGGAGCAAGTAAAAGATAACGAATATCTTTTTATTGAAGATCATTGCCCAATTTGTGCAGCAGCTAAAGTGTGCCAAGGTTTTTGTAATACAGAGAAAGAGCTATTTTCTGAAACACTAGGGGTAGAACTACAACGTGTTGAATATATTTTAGAAGGCGCAAGACGTTGTGCCTACCGTATTAAAATCTAATTTTATTAAGCCACAATTAAGCCTTAAACAATAAAAGCAAAAACCGCGCAATAAAGCGCGGTTACTGTTCTGTCCTTAGAAATTTAGCTTAGTTTTTACAATGTAATCGCAGAAGCTTTCCAAATTCTTTGCATATATTCTGTTACTGCACGATCCGCAGAGAAATAGCCCATTTGGCAAATATTTAACGCAGATTTTTTCAACCAAGCCTCTTCATCTTGATAAAGCACATCAACACTATCTTGCGTATCAACATAGCTACGATAATCGGCTAATACCTGATAATGATCGCCAAACTCAATTAAGCTATCGAAAATTGATTTGTATTTATCAGGGCAAGTTGGATTAAAGAAGCCATTAGCGATTTGGTTAAGCGCAGTGTGTAATTCGATATCTTCATCATAATAACGACGAGGGGAATAACGCTGTCTTAACTCTGCCACTTCTTGCGCATTGTGACCAAAGATAAACATATTATCAAAACCAACATGCTCACCAATTTCAATATTAGCACCGTCAAGTGTACCGATAGTTAATGCGCCATTTAGGGCAAATTTCATATTCCCTGTACCAGAAGCTTCTGTTCCTGCTAATGATATTTGCTCAGATAAATCTGCTGCGGGGATAATGTGTTGCGCTAAACTTACGCCGTAGTTAGGAATAAAGATCACTTTTAGTTTATCTTTAATACGCTCGTCATTATTAATCTTACAGGCAATATCGTTGATAAGATTGATAATTTTTTTCGCATTATAATAAGCTGATGCAGCTTTACCTCCAAAAATAAATACGCGAGGCACCCAGTTTTTCTCTGGATTTTCTAAAATGCGATTATAACGAGTGATAATGCCTAACACATTGAGAAGTTGGCGTTTATATTCATGAATACGCTTGATTTGTACATCAAACAGCGCATCAGGATTAATATCAATATTTAAATCTTCCTTAATGATCTGCGCAAGATTTTGTTTATTGATACGTTTTGAATCTTTTAATTGGTGCAAGAAATTTTTATCTTTCACCAATGGCATTAATTCACCTAATTGCTCTAAATTGGTTCGCCAATTTGTACCAATATGGCTATCAATTGCATTAGAGAGAGAAGGGTTTGCTAATGCCAACCAACGGCGTGGTGTGATCCCATTGGTGATATTGCAGAATTTCTTAGGATAGATCATCGCAAAATCAGCAAATAAAGATTGCACCATTAATTGGCTATGAAGTTCAGAAACACCATTAACTTGATGACTAATAATAACCGCTAACCATGCCATACGAACATTACGGCCATTCTCTTCATCAATAATAGAAACACGACGTAATAAGTCGTTATCGTTAGGGAACTGGGCTCTAACTTGTTTCAAGAATTTATCATTGATTTGGAAGATGATTTGTAAATGGCGAGGAAGTGAACGACCAAGCATATCAACAGGCCAAGTCTCTAATGCTTCACCCATTAATGTATGGTTGGTGTATGAGAATATATGAATGGTTTGTTCCCATGCTTCATCCCAGCTAAATCCATGATTATCAATTAGCTGACGCATTAACTCAGGAATGGCAAGAACAGGGTGAGTATCATTAAGATGAATTGCAATAAAATCTTTTAGATTATCAAAGCGTTGATGCAGATGATAATGGCGTTGCAAAATATCTTGAACAGAAGCACTTACTAAGAAATATTCTTGTTGTAAACGCAACATTTTACCTGATGTTGTTGAATCATCAGGGTAGAGAATACGAGAGATATTTTCAGAGCGATCTTTTGCTTCTGTTGCCTCTAGGTATTCACCTTTATTAAATTTACCTAAGTTAAACGCCACATTTGATTTAGCTGACCATAAACGAATGGTATCTGTCGCTTGTGTGTTATAACCCGGAACAATAGAATCATAAGGTTGTGCCATCACATTGAAGGTATCAACCCAATAATTTTTCTCGCCTTCTTGCTGTAAACGCCCGCCAAAATCTACTTCAAATTGCAAATCATGACGAGGAAATTCCCAAGGATTACCTTTTTCAAGCCAGTTATCCGCAACTTCATGTTGTTCGCCATTTTGAATTTGTTGGCGGAACATTCCGTATTCATAACGGATACCATAACCTGTAACGGGATAACCTAATGTGGCACAAGAATCAAGGAAGCAAGCAGCCAAACGGCCTAAACCACCATTACCTAAACCAGGATCGGGCTCAAGTTCGATTTGTTTTTCAAGATCAAGACCTAACTCTTTTAATGCCTCTTTAACTTCGTGATAAACACCTAAAGAGAGCATGGCATTGGTTAAAAAACGCCCCATAAGAAATTCCATCGAAATGTAATAAACCTGTTTTACTTTCGGTGAAAGCTCCGCTTTGGTTGATTTTAACCAGCGTTCAACTAAACGGTCTCTAATGGCGTAAGAGGTTGCATTTAACCAATCTGTTGGTGTTGCATATTTTGGCGACGTACCAACGATAAACATTAGTTTATAAACAATAGAACGCTTTAATGATTCAATATCCTTATCAGGTGATAAATAATCAAATTCACATAAATTTTTCATTATAAATCTCTTTTTGTTATTCACTGGCTCAAATAGACCTCATGTCTATAAATGTTGATACAGTGTCGCATACGTTTTTGCAGCGGTTTCCCAACTAAAAATAGTTTGATTCATGCCATCAGTTTGAGCTTGTTGCCACTGTTTAGGCATACTCCATAAGGTAAAGGCACGATTAATAGCCTGACGCAAAGAGTCTGGTGTCGCTTCATAGAAAACAAAACCCGTAGCTTGGTGATGTGCTAAATTTTCTAATGAACAATCATTAACCGTATCGGCTAATCCGCCTGTGTGTCTCACTAAAGGTAGAGCGCCATATTTCAAGCCATATAACTGAGTTAATCCACAAGGTTCAAAACGACTAGGCACCATAATCACATCAGCACCTGCGACAACTTGGTGTGAAAAACTTTCGTCATAACCAATATGAACTGCTACATTTTGCGGATATTGTTGTTGTGCGTGTAAAAATGCCGCTTCAAGGTGACTATCGCCAGTACCTAATAAAACAAACTGGCCACCTTGTTCAACGATATCAGGAAGCGTTTCAATGACTAAATCGAGCCCTTTTTGCGAAGTTAAACGACTGACAGCTGCAAAAAGAGGAGCAGTATTGTTGACAGGTAAACCACATTTTTTCTGTAATGCGGTTTTATTTTCTAAACGTTTATTCAGGTTTTTAACATCATAACGACGTGTAATTAAGCTATCTGTTGCAGGGTCCCAAACTGCCTCATCAACGCCATTTAAAATGCCACTTAATCGCTGTTCATAAGCACGTTGACGTAATAATCCCTCTAAACCGTAACCAAACTCTTGAGTGGTTATCTCTTTGGCATAAGTTGGGCTGACTGTCGTAATGTGGTTAGCATAAAAAAGACCTGCTTTTAGGAATGAAATTTGTCCGTAATATTCCAGTCCATTAATTGAAAAACTGTAATCAGGTAATTCAAGTTGATGCAGATGATAAGGTGAGAACTCACCTTTATAAGCCAGATTATGAACAGTAAAAACAGATTTTGCTGAATAATGTTTAACTGCTAAATAAGCACAAGCAAGCCCTGCGTGCCAATCATGGGCGTGAACAACATCAGCTCGCCATAAAGGATCTAACCCCGCTGATAATTCGCTTGCTACCCAACCTAATAAGGCAAAACGAAAAACATTATCACCATAAGGATGCTGATGTTGATCGTGATAAGGGCTACCAGTACGTTGATAAAGATGAGGTGCATCAATAAGATAAATATCAACACCTTGGTATTGTCCATAAAGCAGAGAAACATTACCGGCAAAGGTATCGATATTAGTTACTAATTTGAGATCAGGAATATTATCTTTGATAGCAGGAAACGCGGGTATAACAACCCGCGCATCTAAACCTATCTTTTTCTGAGCTAAAGGCAAAGAGCCCATAACATCAGCTAATCCCCCTGTTTTTAGCAGAGGGAATAATTCAGAACAACAGTGAAGGACATTCACGAAAAAGCCTCCTCATTTTGAGGTTTTTGTTCTGCATTTGTTTTAGTCGGATTTTCTTTTTCATTACGTGCGAGTTGCTCAAGCATTTCTCTTGTTACCAGCACGATACCTTCTTCAGTACGGTGGAAACGTGCAGCATCTTCTTCTGCATTCATCCCAATAACAGTACCTTCTGGAATAGTACAACTACGCTCAATAATGCAGCGTTTTAAGTAGCAATGATGGCTCACTGTCACATCAGGTAAAATCACGGAATCTTCGATATGACAGAAAGATTCAACGCGAACTAATGGGAATAAAATAGATGAATAGAGCGTTGATCCATTGATAATACAACCGTCAGCAATTAACGAGTTCATCATCTGCCCATGTTCACCATGATTATCTTGGACAAATTTAGCTGGCGGTAACGGTGTCATAAAGGTGCGTATTGGCCAGTCTTTTGCATACATATCAAGCTCTGGTGTTACAGAGGCTAAGTCGAGGTTAGCAGACCAATATGCTTCAATGGTTCCTACATCACGCCAGTATGGTGGTACTGAAGGATCTGAACTGACACAAGAGAGTTCAAATGGGTGAGCAAGAACATCACCACGTTCAGTAATTTTAGGAATGATATCTTGACCAAAGTCATGGTGTGAATTTGGGTCACGGCTATCTTCTTCTAATAAATCAAAGAGATAATCTCTATCAACCACATAAATACCCATACTTGCTAATGAATGATCAGGATCATCAGGAATACAAGGTGGGTTTGATGGTTTTTCTAAGAAGTTGAGCACTCGACGATTTTCATCGATATCCATAATACCGAATTGGAATGCATCTTCTTTAGGAACACGAATACAAGCTACGGTGAATTTTGATTTATTTTCAACGTGATCAAGTAATAAACGGGCATAGTTCATTTTATAAATATGGTCGCCAGCTAAAATAACGACATATTTTGCTTTGTAGCTACGAAGAATATCGAGGTTTTGATAGATAGCATCAGCTGTCCCCATATACCAATGTTCGGTATTACGGCGTTGCTGAGCAGGTAATAAATCAACAAACTCATTCATATCTTCGTTGAAGAATGACCAACCACGCTGAATATGTTGAACTAAAGAGTGCGATTGATATTGGGTAATTACACCAATACGGCGGATCCCTGAGTTAAGACAGTTTGATAGCGTAAAGTCGATAATTCGAAATTTCCCACCAAAGAAAACCGCCGGTTTTGCACGTTTTGAAGTCAATGCTTTTAAGCGTGTACCACGACCTCCCGCTAAAACGAGTGCAATTGCCTCTTTAGGAAGTTGTTGTGCCAACATTAATTTTTGGCCTTGTTCTGTTGTCATCATAGTTATAGCACTCCAATCAAATTACTTAACTTGGGAGGAAATAATGGGTAATTTTTCAGTAGAAGACTGAGTATAAAAAACGCTATTTCGCCAAAGGGTGATACTGTTAGGTTGTATTTCACAATGCTCAGATTGTGTTGGGTGACAATCAGGCCAGCTAGCCGTATCAAGCAAGCAAGACCAAGACCCTTCAGGTAAAGAAAAAACAGCGCTGTTTCTTAATGGGTTAAACATTAAGATCCATTGTTGCGCTAAAAGAAGTTGTAATGGTGAAGGTGGAAGTTGTTGCCAATCTTCATTACTCATAGGTTGAGCATTCTGATTTAACCAAATGACATTTTGGCTATCTTCTTCCCACCATTTAAGCGAACTTAAAGGTGTAATTTGGTGACGTAATTCAATAAGGTGGCGAATGTAATCAGTTAAGTTGTAAGGCTGTTGAAACCATTTGATCCAACTGACTTTATTATCCTGACAATAAGCGTTGTTATTACCATATTGCGTATTACCCACTTCATCACCGGCGAGTAAATGAGGTGTTCCTCTAGAAAGCAGTAGCGTTGCCAGCATGTTCCTTGTTGCAAGCAATCTGTATTGACTTATTTTTTCGTTAACTATCAAACCTTCTTCACCAAAATTCACACTGTAATTGGTGTTATGTCCATCTAGGTTTGATTCTCCATTCTCCTCGTTATGTTTATTCTGATAACTCACTAAATCCCGCAGTGTAAAGCCGTCGTGGCTAGTTATCATATTGACGCTAGAATAGGGAGGTCTGCCATTTTTGTGGTATAGCTTTGCAGAGCCTGTAATATTGTCTGCAAATGTCGCAATAGAGACATCACGCCATAACCAAAAACGACGAATAACATCGCGATAACCATCATTCCATTCTGTAAATGGAACAGGGAAATTACCGACTTGATAACCATCAGAGCCTAAATCCCAAGGCTCTGCGATAAGTTTAATGCGTGACAGTAGCGGATCTTGTCGTATAGCCGTCAATAGTGGTGATTGAGTATCAAAATAGGGAACTCGACCAAGACTTGTCGCTAAATCAAAACGAAAGCCATCGACATGGAATTCTGTCACCCAATAACGCAGGCAATCCATAACCCACTGCACCGTTTCAGGGCGACTTAAATTGAGTGTATTACCACAACCCGTCCAATTTTGAGCTTTATTTTCGTCGTTTAGCCAATAATAGCTTTGGTTATCAATACCACGTTGCGAAACAATATAACCTTCGAATTGATCACTTAGTTCCGCAGTATGGTTAAACACCACATCTAAAATCACTTCAATATTGGCTTTATGTAGGCTTCTTACTGCTTCTCGAAATTCATCAATAATATTGCGACCTGAATTAGAATAATATTGAGTCGATAAAGCGAAAGGCGCTAATACGTTATAACCCCAATAGTTTTTTAAACCGATTTTATGAAGATGTGGCTCTGTTAAATGATATTGAACAGGCAATAACTCTAATGCCGTAATGCCTAATTTTTTCAGATGTGAAATAAAAGCAGGGTGCCCTAATGCTGCATAAGTGCCCCGCAATTTTTCGGGTATTTCAAGATGCAGTTTTGTCAGTCCTTTTACATGTCCTTCGTAAATAATGGTTTCTGACCACGGTGTATTTAAACGCTGATAAGTGCCTTTTTCTTTATAATAATGGCAAAAACAGCCGCTATCATCGGTGATAACTGCTTTAGGTGTAATCGCACTATCATCATGCTCTAATGCATTAAAAACAGGGGAGGTGTAAGGTAATGTATTATCAACAATACCCGTCACCTGTTTTGCATAAGGATCTAATAATAGTTGCTGAGGTTGATAGAACAATCCTTGTTCTGGGATCCATTCACCTTCTACACGATAACCATAATGTAAACCGGGCCCTGCACCGGGCAAATACCCATGCCAAATTGAGCCAGTTTTACCCGGTAATGGGTAACGGATCTCTTTGCCTGCTTTATCAAACAGGCAAAGAATGACTTTAGTGGCATTTTCACTAAAGAGTGTAAAATTTACTCCATAGCCATCATAATGACTGCCCATAGGAAAAGGGCGACCATAATCTAAAGACATATTAATCCTTCAATCTTAAATACAGCGTCGCAAGTGGGGGTAATGACAATGACAAGGAGTGAGGCTTACCATTAAATGCACTTGCGGTTGTCTCTATTTCACCTAAGTTTCCTACATTACTGCCGTTATAAAATTCAGAATCACTGTTGAGAATTTCCTGATAAGCACCGGCTTTATTGACACCGACAACGTAATTGTGATGAACAACAGGCGTGAAATTACTGATAACAATAATTTCATTGCCTTGTGCATCTTTACGGCAAAAAGCAAAGACGGAGTTATCGTGATCATCAACGGTAAGCCACTCAAAGCCTTCGCGTTCAAAATCACATTCATAAAGCGGAGCATTAGCTCGATAGGAAAGATTCAAATCTCGTACAAAGTGTTGAACACCTTGGTGTGGACTATTAGGCTCTTCAAGAAGGTGCCAATCTAAGCTACTGTCATGGTTCCATTCACGCCACTGTGCAAATTCACATCCCATAAATAGCAGTTTTTTGCCGGGATAAGCCCACATAAAGCCAAGATATGCACGTAAATTGGCAAATTTTTGCCAATCATCACCTACCATGCGACCGATCAACGAACCTTTACCATGCACAAATTCATCATGAGAAAGAGGCAAAACAAAGTTTTCGTTATAGGCATAGAGCATGCCAAAGGTCATTTGATTATGATGATATTTACGATAGATAGGATCACGTTGCATATAAGCTAACGTGTCATGCATCCACCCCATATTCCATTTGTAATTAAAACCTAAACCACCATCATCAGGCGGTAAGGTAACACCCGGAAAATCAGTAGATTCTTCTGCAATTGTGATTGTACCGGGACAAGTTGTACCCAATAATTTGTTAGTGTGACGAATAAAATCAATGGCTTCTAGATTTTCACGTCCACCATGTTTATTTGGGATCCATTCGCCTTCTTTTCGGCTGTAATCACGATAAAGCATTGAGGCAACAGCATCGAAACGGAAACCATCAAGCGCAAAATGTTCATGCCAATACAATAAATTACCGGAAAGGTAATTCAGTACTTCATTACGCCCATAGTTATAAATCAAGGTATTCCAATCAGGATGAAAGCCTTCACGTCTATCTGCATATTCATAGAGTGATGTGCCATCAAAATTACGTAAACCGTAATCATCTTCAGGGAAATGACCGGGAACCCAATCTAAAATGACTTTAATTTCAGCTTGATGTGCCGCTTCAATAAAGTCACGGAAGTCCATAGGAGAGCCAAAGCGACGAGTTGGTGAATATAACCCTAACGGTTGATATCCCCATGAACCATCAAAAGGATGTTCATTAATAGGGAGCAACTCAATATGAGTAAAACCCATCTCTTTAACGTATGGAATTAACTGTTCAGCTAATTCGCGATAACTTAACCAGCTTTGATCATCAGTATGTCTACGCCATGAACCTAGATGAACTTCATAAATAGACATAGGAGCATTGCGTTGATTCGCTTGCTGACGCGATAGTGGCATCGGTTTGATTGGTGGTAATGTATTGATAATTGATGCAGTTTCAGGACGTATTTGTGTTTCAAAAGCATAAGGATCAGCTTTTAATCGATGTTCACCATTCGCATCAAGAATAGAATATTTATAGCAATCACCAAGATGAGCCTGTGGAAGGAAAAGCTCCCATATTCCACTTTCACGACGTAATCGCATTGGAAAACGTCTTTCATCCCAGAATGAGAAATCGCCTACAACACTTACACTTTTTGCGTTAGGTGCCCATACAGCAAAAGTAATACCATCAATATCACCCAGTTTTGCAGGGTGCGCGCCTAAACATTGGTAAGGGCGCGAGTGATGACCTTGAGCTAAAAACCAAATATCCATTTCTTGCAATAAAATGCCAAATTGATAGGGATCATCAACGACACCTTGTGCATTTTCCCACGTTACATCTAAACAGTAACTAAAACGACGTTTACGTCGAGGGATAACGCCACAGAAAAAACCACTAGGATGCTTACGCTCTAGTGTTGCTACATTTCGACCGTTTTTTCTATCGATGACACTGACTGCAACTGCATCTGGTAAAAAAGCACGAACCTCTAAACCTGCCGATGTTTCATGCATACCAAGAAGTGCAAAAGGATCAGACTCATACCCATTAATTAGTTTTTCTATTGCTTTTTTTGTCACAGCTACAGACATCTTATCGTCCTTCGTTGCCAGCAAATAAATTAATAAATTTTATATATAAATATCAGCATAGAACGTTAATTTAAGTTAAACAATAAGTGTTTATAACAGATTATTTAAAATCAAAATAATTTACATAGGTTAATATACTTATTTATTAAATTTAATGAATTGAATTTAAATGAATTAAATAGATTGAATAGAGGAAGATCGCGAATTATAAAAACAGCACGATTAGCGTTTTTACCTATTCATAAAAAGAAGATTATCATTAGATATTTTTAATTAAACAGCTAGCAACTAGTTTTAAAAAGTGTAATTAATAAGATTGGAATCGCTATTTTTATGAAAAACAATCGCTTATTTCATTAGTAAAATTAACTTTTTTGCTGGGTAAGCCATTGTTCAAAATCGAGATGTGTTTTGGTTTTTTGTACACCTAATGGCGTTAAAGCGTAATAACTTATCGGTGCAATTTGGATATTTGGAAATAACACTTTTAAAGCACCGTTATTTATTTCATTCGATAAAATCGAAACAGGACCAATGCCAAGACCTAATCCTTCAATAATAGCTTGCAGCGAAATATGAAAATGATCAAAGCGATAGTGACGCGAGAATGACAACTGCGTATTGAGATGAGTCGCGTTTAACCATTGTTGCCAATGCCCGGGACGAGTAAGCGTATCGATAACAGGGCAGTCAAAAACATCTTCAAATTTAGTGACACTGTAACGTTTTAAGAATTTTTCAGAAGCAATTAAACAATGCTTATCCTCTAAAAAAACAACAGATGAATACTCTTGTTGCTGAGGTTGAGGGCGAATAATCAGATCATCATGGCTAATCAAATGAAATCGCTCGCTATTTGCAGACGCAATTTGGATATTTGCATTAGGATATTGAAGATAAAAATCCTCCATTCGCGGAATAAGCCATTTTAAACAAAGTGTTGTAGGAACACTGATATTTAAAATATCGTTTCTTCCACCATTACCATAGCGAAAACCAATATCATTTAATTTATCAAAAACTTCACTTAATTCTTGCGCCAGCGTCAATGCGTAGGGGGTGGGAACTCGACATAAACCTTGTTTATTAAATAAAGTGACGCCAAACCATTTTTCTATAACTTGGATATGACGACTAATCGCACCATGAGTGACACATAATGTTTGTGCGGCTTCGGTATAACTTTGGCTATGACAAGCGACTAAGAAAGCACGTAATGAAGGCAATGGAGGAAGATTTCTCATCATAATTTTCTCGCTATAGTTTACGCATCATAAATAAAACGGGCTTTCTGATTAAAACTCACAATACCGTGACATTTTATCACAGGTAAAAATAAAGAAGGCAGGTATGATACAGCGTCTTTAACTTATTGAACTTAAAGGATGATAATGAGTTTTATCGCGGTTATTTTACTGGCAGTATTTTCTGGAGTGATCAGTGGCGTTGTAGGGACTGGCTCTTCTATTTTATTAATCCCTGCGTTGACCTATGTTTTTGGTGCTAAGGAAGCAGTACCCATTATGGCGTTAGCTTCTGTGATGGGTAATTTATCGCGTATTTATTTATGGCGACACAGTATTCGCTTTAAACCACTATTTTATTATCTGTTACCCGGTATTCCTGCCGTTGTTCTTGGCGCTAATACACTATGGATAATGCCAGAGAAATGGCTAAATATTGGTATGGGAATGTTTTTTATATTGATGATCCCTGTGATCCACTTATTACGCAAACATCAAATCAAAATGAAAACTTACCAAGTTATTATTGCTGGTGCGGTTATCGGCTATTCAACGGGTGTTGTATTTTCCACAGGGCCATTAACTATTCCTATATTTTCTGCATATGGTCTGACATTAGGCCCATTACTTGCAACGGAAGCTGCCGCGTCATTTGTTATTTATCTCACAAAAGCCTTAACGTTTAGCCAACTGGGTGCGGTTAATAGCTTTATCTTAATTAGTGGGGTGTTAGTGGGCTGTGGTTTAACTGTAGGAAATTACCTTGGTAAAAAACTGGTATTAAAACTGACACCAAAACTTTTTCAATGGCTGTTAGATGCTATGCTGATTTTTGCTGGTGGCTCACTGCTTTTTAATGGCATTTACTCTTAATAAAAATGGCTGTATTAACAGCCTTTACTCTAATTATTATCTGATAAATAAGGTATTAATAAAGTTTGTGAAATATCAACAAATGGCAGCAACTCATTAACGGAGGCTCCTGCTCTTGCTCTCAAAGAAATTGAATGTAAAAGGGCAACTACACCCAATGCAATGGTGTGAACATCCGTTCCTTCTTTTAATTCACCTGTCTCTAATGCTGCTTGTAAGGCATCTTCAACTTGCTGAGTTTGTGCGTTAATGACTTGATTTAACATCGTTCTTATCGCTGGATCTTCAACTTCAGTCACCGCCGTTGAAAGCACCATACAGCCGGTTAATCCTTCGCTATCAGTATAAAAATGGATAGCTGAAATCAGATAACGCTTTACTCTTTCTGTCACTCTATCTTGATCAGATTGTTTCTCAAGTTCATGACGATAACGCGTGGAAGCAATATGATTAAAGCGCTCAATCGCTTTTTCATACAATGCCGCTTTATTACCAAATGCAGCATACAGGCTAGGCTTATTCATTTGCGTTTCAATGACTAAGTCATCCATAGATGTTGCTGTAAATCCTTTACGCCAAAATAATGCCATTATTTTTTCAAGTGCAGCATCACTATCATAACGGCGAGGGCGACCTTTCTTTTGCATTTTGTACCATTTAGTAAGAAATGTATTTACTCAGTATAAAACAAATGTCATTATTTTACTAATCAGTACAAAATAGGAAAATAAAATGAGTCATAATGAAATGCTGTATGGAAAGAATATGCCTTCAATCATTAAGCTTGTTGAGGAAGGGCGTAAGCAACAATCCAAACCTCTTAAAGTCGGTATCTTTGTTTGCCCCGGTTTTATGCCTATGGATATTAATGGTGCTCAATCAGTATTTACCATTGCTAGTGCAGAAATCTATTTTATATGGAAAAAGAAAGAGTTAGTGGAAGGCTATATTGGCTGGCCAACAATGCCAACCATGACTTTTGATGAGTGCCCAGAAGATCTAGACGTATTAGTGGTTGGAATGGTGCCACCAGAGATTGTTGAAGATGAACAGACATTGGCGTTCTTCGCCAAAATGGGTAATAAAGCGCGTTATGTCATTGGTACATGTTATGGCTCTTTAGTTTTGGGTGCGGCTGGACTATTAAAAGGTAAGAAAGCGACCAGTAATTCTAATGTTGTTCCGATGTTACCGGATATGGGAGCGATAGCAGTAGAGGGAAGTGAAGTTGTTATTGATGGCAATATTTATACCTCAGGACCCGCAACTGGTTCATTCGACGCTTCATTATTAGTATTAGAACAACTGTTAGGCACACCTTTTGCTCAATTAGTTGAATTAGCAATTGAATATGATCCCCGTCCTCCTTTTGGTACAGGTTCACCTACTTTAGCGGGGCCTGAAATGACCGCTATTTCACAAAGCTTAACCGCTAATTTAAATGCTCAATTTCATCAAGCCGCACTTAATGGACTCAAAAAGCACCGTTAATTTAAGTTAATAAACGATAGAATAAGGAAATAAATATTGATGTTTACCTAAGCTGTTTTATTTCAATTTCGGAGTATTACAATGACAGAATATGAAAAAATGGTATCAGGCAATCTTTATCATGCCAGTAAAGATGATAGTTTAGAGCCACTTAGAGTAAAAGCGCGTGAAATTATTTATGATTTTAATATGACGCGACCTTCTGAGATTGAAAAAAGAAAGGCATATTTAAAACAGCTTTTAGGGAAAACAGGCAATAATTTCACTATTGAGCCACCATTTCATTGTGACTATGGCCAGTTAATTGAAATTGGCGAAGCGTTTTACGCTAATTTTAATTTAACGATATTAGATTGTGCATCTGTAAAAATTGGACACAATGTGATGTGTGCGCCTAATGTCAGCATTTTAACTGCAACTCATCCGATTGATCCTGAAATACGCAGTAGTGAACTTGAATATGCATTACCTATTACTATCGGTAATTCAGTATGGTTAGGCGCAGGATGTATTGTTTTACCTGGTGTAACTATTGGTGATAATTGCGTTATCGGTGCGGGAAGTGTAGTAACAAAATCTATTCCGGCTAATTGCGTTGCTGTTGGCAATCCTTGTCGTGTGTTAAGACAAATTAGCGATAAAGATAAACAAGATGCTGAGAAAAGGCTTAGCCTTTATTAATATAAAAAAATAGGCTCAACAAACATGATTGAGCCTATTCATATAGCTGCTTTTATTCTTTAATAAAGCTGAGATAGTTAAAGAGCGATTTAAAACCAAATTTACGGTATAGCGCTAAACCATCTGCTGATGCATCTAAGAAGCAACGTTCAACGCCTTGTTCACGGCAAAACTCTAAAACATGCTTAATTAAATGTGTCGCATAGCCATTACCTTGATAGGCAATATCTGTCCCAATATCATCAAAACGCGCTAATTTATCATGTATTGTTAACGTTAATGAAGAAACCGGCTGACCATCAACTAATAACGCGTAATGGAAGATAGCAGCGCCATTATCTAACGCTTTCTGGTGATAACGAATATACTCATTAACAATCGTATCATCACTATCATCTCCCACTGGGAATGCCGTTTTTAATGGATGAGCCCACTGTTCAAGGTTGTGATTGGTTAAAATAATATCGCAAGGATTATTTTTATAAGAAGGGAATACCGCTTCTGATAATGTTAAATACATTGCGGTTGTCATACCATCACCAGTATAACCTGCATTTTTTATTATCACTTCAAATTCAGGTAGTAATGATTCTGGTAATACCAAAATATGATCTTTTTTCTGCGATGTAAAAAGGGTACTGGCTTGCTGGAATGAGCTTTCTGTTGCGCCTTGGCGTAAATAAATAAAGTTAAAAATGGCAGCATCCATTGGTGTCATAAAGCAGTGAGTATGATCACCAATACGAATATTATTTTCACAAATTTCTGACCAAAAGGCTTTTTCTACTATTTTAAATTCTTTATACAGTTGTGCATCCATAATGGTTCTCTAGCTGAATCGTGATACGCGGTAAGGCGTTAATAGAGGTTCCGCTTTTTTGTAAATAAGTTCTAGTGCAACTAATTCACATAATAAAGGTGACAACGTCACGGCAGCGTGCATAGTAACAAGATATAATCCCTGATAAGGAGATATTTCTCCAATAATTGGCATTTCATCTTTAGGCATAGGTCTTTCACCAACAGCGACCTGTTTTATTGTTAGTTTACCTGTTTGTGTAAAATTATCATAAAAAGTCGCTTGTGCATGGCATGCAATACGCTCAGGGTGATGTTCATCACTATTATCAATGTAATCTTCAGCTGCAATAATCTCATTTTGAGCAAAGTGGCGTAACTCCATCTCTGGTGTGGAGATAATGCAAGGTAAAAAAGGGCGTTCTGCATCCGTCATTAATTTGAGTAAAATACTTGGCGATGAATATAACGGTAAATCAATACCTTTTTTAGATAACAACGCTAAAGCACCAACACCCGCTGTTAAAATAACATGGTCAGCATGCATTTTAGCTTTCGTTGTTTCTACGCCGATAATGCGATCTCCATCTTCTAATAAGCGAATAACTTCGGTATTAGCGTAGTATTTCACACCCATCTCTTGAGCTTGTTGTAATAACACTTTAATGACGAGAAGAGGATCGACAGCACCTTCATCACTCGCAAATGCAGCTAATTCAGGTGCTTGAGATAATTTAGGTACTTTATGAAGTAATTGTTCTTTATTTAATGCTTGAACATTAAAACCCGCTTGATGATGTGATTGAATAAATTGAGCAGTTTCTTTATCAGATGACATCCAACTTATAGCACCAGACCAATCAATATTCAGTTCTCCTTGTGTCTTTTTATCCAACTCTCGCCAACAATGAATAGCCTTAGCCCGTAATTGCTGATAAGCATCAGGACGACCGTAAGAGACATTTAGCCAAGCAAACGAGGTACTTGTTGCTCCGAGCCCAGCATTTGCTTTATCTAATAAGATAATCTGCATGTTACTCATTTTCGCAAGATACCAAGCTTGCATGACACCAACAATACCAGCACCAACAATAATAATTTTCTGTTGCGATTTTTGAGGTAACGATGAGGTATTTAAATCCATTTTATTCTCTTAAACTGTAATCAGGAGTAAGGGTGCTTCTTATGCTAAAAATAAAAAACAATATAGAATAATGGTTTTAGTAAATATAATCTTTTTTATCCTCTCGCTTTTCGTGCTAATTAACTTACTAAATACGCATAAAAACACTTATTTTTCATGAAATTAATAAATGAGACTGTTTTAATTTTAAAAGTAACATATCGCTCAAGATCACAAAAAGAATAATGAACCATAACACAAAACAAACAATAGGCTATTGCATCTAAATTTAAACCATAATGCAGTTTATAATTCCGCAAACAATGATTTTTAGTAGATGTTAAATCTGTATAATTTTTAATTTCAGCATCATACTATAACGCACATTCAAACTGGTTTTTTAATCTAAAATCAAACACAAAAAAAGACTTATAGGCTGCCTTTGTCACTAAAAAGCAGAGTAATTAACTTATCTTTATTAAGTATAAAGATTATTGTTTTACAAAAGAATTATTGTGGATATGATAGCTCACATATTCAGCATGTTATTTTTTTAAAAAAGGCGTCGTATGTTAGAAAGTATCGGTATTTCAAATATTTGGACATACCTTTTAGGCGTTATTTTTATTACTTTAGTACCAGGTCCAAACTCGATTTTCGTCCTTACTTCCAGTGCGAAGCATGGCGTAAAAGGGGGGTATAAAGCCGCTCTTGGTGTTTTTACGGGTGATGCATTATTAATCTTTTTGGCATTTTTGGGGGTTGCTTCATTAGTCAAGACTTCACCCGTCTTCTTTATTGTCATTAAATATGCCGGTGCTCTTTACTTAACCTATTTAGGGCTGAAAACGTTATATACAACGTTCCAAAAGAAAAAAGAGACTCCAGAGCAAGTCTCTGAAGTAACAATAAAAGCAAAAGATGGTCTTTATGTTAAGGCGTTATTTTTGAGTATGCTTAACCCAAAAATGATCATTTTTTATGTTTCTTTTTTCATTCAGTTTATCGATCCTAAATATGAAAATGCAGGTGTTCCATTTTTTGTATTGGGTGCGATTTTAGAAACATGCAGTATGCTTTATTTATCAATTCTTATTTTTGGCGGTGTTGCTATTACTAATAAAGTAAAACATAACAAACGGTTAGCTTCATTATCAAATAGTTGTATTGGTGCAGTGTTCTTACTGTTTGGTGCTAAACTGGCATTAACTGCATAATCTTTACCTATAAACTAAAAAGCCACTTTAAAAAGTGGCTTTTTTTTGCGATAAATAAATGACTATCTCTATCCCCATAGATTATTTAATAACGATTTCTAATATTGAATTATAGGTTTCTGTTTTAATCACTTTATTAATTTTTAAATCCGCTTTATCGAGTAAAGCAATAAATTCTGCCTCTGTACGCTCACCTGATTCAGGAAAAGCACACATACAGAGAAGATCCATATATTTCGCCATATCAGGTACATTCTTTTTAAAAATAACCGGTTCAATAATAAGTATTTTTGAGTTGGGCTTCATTGCTTTGCGGAAATTTTTAAAAATTTTAATAACACTTTCATCATCCCAATCATGGATAATATATTTAATCAAATAAATATCAGATTCGGGGTACTCTCCAAATAAATCTCCTGATATCAAACTCCAACGGTTATCATCATTTAATTCAGTTAACAACGTTCTTTCCAGCACATGGGGTCTATCAAATAATTGTCCTTTCAACGTCGGGTTTTCTTTTAATACATTTAATAACAATCCACCTAATCCGCCAGCAATATCTGTGATAGTTACATTTTCAGGAAATTCATAATGCTTAATAATGAAATAATTTTCTATCTTTGAAAGCGAGCTCATACCTGATTGAAAATCATGATCTTTTCTTACATTATCTTGCCAGTATTGATAAAAACTTATGCCATAAAGATTTTCAAAGGCAGGATTTCCTCGCACAGATTCAGAGATATCACCGACAGGACCCCACAGTGTCTCATTTGTCAGCATTAAAATGGCATCACGTAAGCTATATTCATGATCACTTAATAAAAAAGCACCCATTGGAGTAAGTGAATAACTTTGATTTTCTAATTCATAAAATATTTTCTCAGAGGCTAGCATTCTTAATATTCTATTTAATGCAGATGGTGATGAATTTGTTTTTTCTGCTAATTCATCAATATTTTTAGAGCCATTTTTTAATAAATCCGCGATATTTAATTTGACTGCAACTCTTAATGCGGCAGGAATAGTAAAGCTCATTGCTTTCTTCATTACTGCCAGCGCATCAGCTTTGTTTTGTAAATTAAGTGTATAATTTTTCATATTAAATCCTGTAATTACAGAATAACTAAGAATTGACCTAAGTAAAAATTCAAAAAATCAAATAAAGTATAGGTGGTAATTTCAATTTAGTATTTTTATATTCTTATAACTTTTTATATTAAATATAAAAATATAGTTTTTAAATGTAATGATATTTGTAATTTATTAATTTCTTCTAAAAAAAGAAATTAATTACGTTTTTTGTCGGATATTGCTTTTGTTACCTGAGATAAAAGGCAGAAAGTTCAGAAAAAAAGCAAGAAATGGAGTGCGTAGTACGCTTATTTTCACGTTATACTAAGATAAATATTCTATTTAAATTAAGTTAACTTATGCACTTTCAGTATGGCGAAACAGAGATAAACACATTAAAAAAACGCGATAAGCGCTTAGCTGAACTCATTGAAAGAATGGGAGAAATCAAACGTCCATTAACGCCTGACCTATTTACAGCATTAGTTAAAAACATTATTGAACAACAAATTTCGGTTACTGCCGCCGTAACCGTTAATCAGCGGTTGCTCAAATTATGTGAAGGTGTTTACACGCCAGAACACATCGCAAAATTATCAGAACAAGAGATACAACAGTGTGGCATGACAATGCGAAAAGCCGGTTATATTATCGGTATTGCTGACGCCGTTATTTCAGAAAAATTAAATTTAAATCAAATCCCTGATATGACAGATAAAGAGGTTATCGATACTTTAATTCAACTAAAAGGTATTGGGATTTGGACTGCCGAAATGTTATTAATTTCCTCACTTAATCGACCAGATATTTTAAGTTGGGGAGATTTGGCTATTCAACGCGGGATCATGCGTCTTTATCGTCATAAAACATTAGATAAAGTACGCTTTGAACTTTACCGAAAACGCTATTCACCCTATGGTTCTACGGCATCGCTTTATTTATGGGCATTATCTAAAGAGCCAGAATAATTGAGCAATAAACGGAGTTCTTTGTTCATTATGTCTGCCGATAATAGCCATAATCCCGCATTTAAAGGACTACCATAATGGAAAATAAACATAATCAACTTATTGAGCAAGCCTGCCGTTTTATTGAAAAAAATAACGGTGACGTGTCGCTTACCTGTATTGCAGAGCATGTTATGGCAAGCCCGTATCATTTTCATCGCTTATTTAAATCAACGATGGGGATCACGCCAAAAGATTATGCTAATGCTTATCGCCAAAAATTAATAAAAAAAGCGTTAGTTCAAGATGGCAGTATTACAGATGCGATTTATCAATCAGGCTTCAATGCTAATAGCCGTTTCTATGAGAATGCAACAGCAATATTAGGAATGACACCAACAAATTGGCGTACAGGTGGTAAGAATATTGCTATCTTTTTTGCTATTGCTCAGTGCTCCTTGGGAAGTATTCTTGTGGCGCAAAGTGAAAAGGGGATTTGCGCCATTATGTTAGGGGATGATGCCGAGCTATTATTAGAAGATTTGCAAAAACAATTTCCTCTGGCGGAATTAATTGGCGCAAATGAGGAATTTGAGCAAGTCATAGCACAAGTTATCGGTTTTATTGAATTACCTAAACAACCTTTATCTTTACCTCTTGATATCCAAGGTACTGTATTTCAACAAAAAGTTTGGCAGGCATTATTAGATATTCCTTTTGGAAGTACAATGACTTACCAAGAGATTGCCGATAAAATTGGAGCACCCAAGGCATATCGCGCAGTCGCTAATGCCTGTGCAGCTAATAAGCTTGCAGTTGCTATTCCATGCCATCGTGTTATTAGACAAAATGGTGAATTATCAGGTTATCGTTGGGGGATTGAACGTAAGTCTAGGTTGCTTCAGACAGAGGCATTAAATAACTCACCAACGGACAAAAAAGAATAAAATATAGTTATTGCATGATAAGATAATCAGCAAGTTATCAATAAATTTATGAGTCAATATTATGTCAGCAATACCAACAGAAATTACTTTTTTTGAACGTTTAATTCCTTCCATTCTTGAAGAAAAAAAAGTGATTACTATCCGTGATGAAAGTGAAAGTGATTACAAACCGGGAAGCATTGTTGAATTATTTGCTAATGAACATCGTACTCATTATGGAAAATTGAAAATTATAGCGGTATCGCCTTTACGTTATGACGATATCAATGAGTATCATGCACAACAAGAAGGTATGACACTTCCCGTTCTGAAAGCACTGATCAAAGAGATTTATCCGACAACCCAGTCTTTATATCTGATTGAATATCAGTTGGTAAAATAAGAATAACTAAAAAAGGATCACATTGTGATCCTTTTACTTAAACAAAATCTTGTCTATCTTAAATTAACTTAAGTGATTGCTTTAGCTGGTTAATCTCTAACTTCCATTGAGCCTGCAAAGCAGGTTTTTGATGATTAGTTTTACGCGCTAAATCAGCTTCTAATTTCTCTTCTAGCTCAATTAACTTGAAGAGTTTTTCATCATCATCATGATGTGAAATCAATGGAGCTGATGGGATATCCTGCAACTGATTAAGTTTATCCATTAGCAAAGCTTCTGACATTTCTTCTTCTGAAATAAGCTGGTAAATGGCTTCAATATCATGATGTTCTGTTAAAACACCGTTATGAATATACCAAAAACGATTACAGCTATTTTCAATCAACTCCCTATCATGGCTAACTAATAAAACACCTCCAGGAAATTGGCTAATCTGCTCAGCTAATGCCTTTTTACCTTCCATATCAATATGGTTTGTAGGTTCATCCAACATTAATAAAGAATAGTTTGCTAAACTCAAACCAACGAATAATAAACGCGCTCGTTCACCACCGCTTAAAGTACTCACTTTCTGCCCATGACGCGTATAAACAAAGCCAGCACTAATAAGTGCCATTTTTCTCTGTTCATCCGTTAATGGTGCAAAAGGTTTTAACGCATCAGAAAGGCTATCATTATCAACTAATTGCGCAATTTTTTGATCGTAATAACCCAATTCAACTCGAGGGTGTAGCTTTATTGCATTTTGTTCACTTATTTCAGCTAAACTTAGTGACCAAATCATCTTTAATAATGATGATTTGCCTGTACCATTAGCACCAATTATTGCTACTCGATCACCACTTTTTATACGCTGATTTTCAACAGTGTATAAAATAGGCGCATTTTCAGCAGGAATAACAGCGAGTTGATTTAATTCACAGAGTCTATCAGCTCGTAATGTTGTGCCAGAAAACTGCAATACCCATTGATTTCCAGCCGTCACTTCAGTTTGTTCATCTTTTAAACGAACAATATGTTTTTCCATCTGTTTGGCTTTACGAGATAAACTTTCGTTATCATAAACATGCCCCCATATTGCGAGTTGTTTCGCACTTTGGGCTATTCTATCTATCTCTTTTTGTTGCGCATCATGACGATGTTGTGCACTGATATCTTGCTCTTCTTGTGCGACTCGAGCTTGAGAGCAGGGTAACCGAAAGATAGATAGCGATTTATCACGAATGATCCATGTACAATTCGTCACGTTGTCTAATAACGTATTATCATGTGAAACCAGAATGAAGCTACCTCGCCACTGTTTTAAAAATGTTTCCAACCATAAAATAGTAGGCAAATCGAGGTGGTTACTTGGTTCATCAAGTAATAATAAATCAGGTTCAATAATTAACGCTCTCGCTAATAATAAACGAGTGTGTTGACCACCACTTAATTGCGAAACAAGTAGATCTTTTTCGTGAAGTTTAAATCCCATTTCACTTAGCAATAACTCGGCTCGCCAACCTTCAGATAATCTGTATTCTTCAGGTAATTTATGAAGTACAGCATCCATTAAAGTCATTGACTGTAATTCAGTAGGTAAGTGCTGTTCTATATATGCCATAACCGTTTGATTAGCGACAGAAATAGCACCTGAACTTGGTGATAACTGATGTGACAGTAATTTTAATAATGTACTTTTCCCACAACCGTTATAACCAATTAAACCAATCTTCTCACCTTTAATCAGTGCTAAAGAAATATCGTTTAATAATAAACCGTGATTATTATGGAAAGATAGATTTTGTGTAGATAATAATGTGCTCATAGCTTACTCATTTTTAGGCATAACAATGCCTTGGGTAATATCAAGCGATAACCCTGTAAGCTGAGGAGAGGTAATAGTTAACGTCGCTCAGGCAGGTTAACGCAGTAAAATACTGTGAGAGCCTGAGCTGTGGCGATTACCAAAGAAGTGTGAGTATTCAATAAGATCACACAAAAACATAATTAGCCTCCTTCATCTAAGTTTAAAAGTTAATCGGTAATGTAATTCTATCAAGATAGATTTCCGATATGCAATCCCGTAAGAAAAACAAAAGGTGTCATTTTGTGTGAAAGCCCGCTATTTAAGCGGGCTTAAGATAATTATGAACAAATAAAGAACACATTTTATTTGTCATCAATCTATAAGATTGCTCTATTGTGCTGAAACAGGTAAATGCTTTCGGAGTTTAATTGCTGTCAACAAAACCCCCGTTGCAACAGCAATACCAACAATATTAGTGCTTTGCCAACCGATTAAATAGAAAGCAATACCACCCGTAATACTTCCTAATGCTCCCAAGAAGAAAATCAAAAAGTCATTTGTACCTTGTACTTTTGCTCGCTCGTGAGATAGATATGTTTTAGATAGCAAATGCGTAGAGCTAATTAAATTCAAATTCCATGAAATACCAATTAAAACAAAGCTAATAAGGTAATGATAAAAGCTGTTACCTTGTAAATTAATACTTAATGCAATGATTAATAAGAGTATTGTAGTGAAAAAGAAGATTTTAATTCCAAACCGATGAATAAGTTGCCCAGTAATAAAAGAGGGTGCGAACATACCCAAAATATAACATTGGAATACAAAAGCAATTGTGGCAAATTCAAAACCATTTTGTTTCATAGAAAGTGGAATGGCACCAACCATATACACAACAACGCCATAGCCTAATGCGCTAACAATAGTCACTAAAAACAATAATGGTTGACTATATAATTGATGATAACTTCTTGGTTTTTCATCAATTTCAGTTTTTGTTTTTACACTCTTTTTCAGTGGAATTTTTAACAATAATCCAAATGCCAAAATATAAATAACACTTAGTGCCGTAAATGGCCCAATAAACGGATAATCTGTAAAAAATTGGCGTGTTGCAATGGCTAGAGTTGGTCCGACAATAGCCGCGACAATACCACCACTCATAACTAAGCCAATAGCTTTTGCATGCATATTAACAGGGGTTTCTTCAAGCGCAGCAAAACGATATTGTTGTGCTGTACCAATAGCAATACCCGTAAAATAAGTACCAAAAGAAAACAGCACTAAATTATGATAATAGATACCTGCAATAGATAATAATGCTCCGATTAACCCACCGATATTACCAATAATAAAACCGGCTTTACGTGAGTATTTCATCATAAAGTGAGCCATTGGAATGGTTGCTGAAATTATTCCAATATATTGGCTTAATAAGGGAACTGTTGAATAAATAGGATCTTTGGCTAATTGTTCACCGACAAGAACAGCAACAGAAAGCACTAATGCATTTCCTGTTGTGAAAAGAGCCAAAGAAAATGCCAGCCACCATACTGATTTAGGCATAGAGATCTCCATTGATGCGATAACTAGATTAAAGAGATACGCATCTTACAACTTGAAGTTAACTTCAAGTCAAGAGGGAAGTGAAGGTAATGCAACTGATTAATATTTAATAAGTTATTACATAATAGGAATGATTGTTATTTTTTATTTGTTCTTTTTTTCAAGCTTAAGGCTAAGATCTTTTGGAAGCGACTGCATTGAAAGTGATTCTCTTCGGGGCATACTTGAATATGTTCTAACCCCTTTTTAAGACGTTTAAGTTCATTGATTTTATTATCAATTTCTTCAATTTTCAGATGAACAACATTTCTATCTATTGTTGGTATCCTTTGGTTGGCGCTAAGTTGGGCTATTTCATCTAAAGAAAAGTGGGCTTGTTGTGCTAAAGAAATTAATGCCAAACGACTCAGAACATCGCGATGATATACACGCTTAATTCCTTTACGTCCTATCGAATTAATAAGTCCTTTTTTCTCATAATAACGGATTGCTGAAGAGGCAATACCTGTTGCTTTTACGACCTCAGTAATATCCATTTCAATCGGTTGTTTTACATCAGTCATGGTGTCTACCTTATACCAATAGAATTGTTGTCGTAATTGAGTCGTTATATCTTGAAATAGTGACGTTTTAACACTCTAAATCATAGAATTTCATCATTTTATCGTAATTTTTCGCAGATAAGAACTATCTACCTACATTGGGGGTTTTTATCATGATATATTGCTACCTATTCGCTATAGCTGTCCTATAAAAGGTTAGAAAATGAGTAAATTAAGAGTCGCTATTATTTTTGGTGGTAAATCCACAGAACATCAAGTTTCATTACAGTCAGCAAAAAACATTATTAATGAATTAGATCGAACGAAATTCGACCTTTGCTTAATCGGTATTAATGAACAGGGTCAGTGGCATGAATATTCAGAAACTGACTATTTACTAAATAGCGATAATCCTAAAACTATTTCATTAAGCAAACCTTTAAGAGCGGTTGCTATTATTCCTGGTAGTGTAAAAGGCCAATTTATTTCACTTGAAGATGGCCAAGCATTACCTCAAATCGATGTTGTATTCCCAATTGTTCATGGTGCGTACGGTGAAGATGGCACACTCCAAGGCTTATTACACATGATTGATATGCCTTATGTAGGGCCAAATATCATGAGTTCAGCAGCTTGTATGGACAAAGATATTACTAAACGCCTACTTGATGGTGCTGGGTTAGCTATTGCGCCATTTATTACTATTATGGCGCATCAAATTAACGACATTCCTTACAACGAAATGGTTCGTCAATTAGGACTTCCTTTATTTATTAAGCCAGCAAACCTAGGTTCTTCTGTAGGTATTAGCAAAGTTAATAATGAAGAAGAGTTTAACGCGGCATTAGAAATGGCCTTTGAATACGATCTTAAAGTGATTGTTGAAAGTGCGATTGTGGGTCGTGAAATAGAGTGTGCTGTTTTAGGTAATGAAGCTCCAGAAGTTAGCCCTTGTGGTGAAATCGTATTAAACGATGCTTTCTATGCTTATAACACAAAATATATTGATGAAGATGGTGCTAAAGTCGTTGTTCCAGCAGTCATGGATGAAAATACGAGTTTGCATATTCGCCAGGTTGCTTTAAAAGCATACCGTGTTCTTAATTGCTTAGGTATGGCTCGTGTTGATGTGTTCTTAACACAAGATAATCGTGTTGTAATTAATGAAATAAACACACTACCTGGTTTTACCAATATCAGCATGTATCCAAAATTATGGCAAAGTGCAGGTTTAGGCTATCAATCATTAATTACTAAATTAATTGAGTTGGCACTGGATCACCATAGAAAGACCGCTGTTTTAAAAACAAAGTGTGAGCTTTAATTAATATATAAAAAGTGAGAGCCTGATGAAAATTACACACCTTGACCATCTGGTATTAACTGTTGCTGATATTCAGATAACCTGTGATTTTTATCACCGTGTATTAGGCTTTGACGTTATTACGTTTAAAGAAGGGCGCAAAGCTCTCACTTTTGGTTCTCAAAAAATAAATCTTCATCAAGTGGGAAAAGAGTTTCTTCCCAAAGCGGCAAAACCAACCGCAGGTTCGGCTGATTTGTGTTTTTTAACACAAACACCGTTATCAGAGATTATTGAGCATTTAAATCAACAGGGTATAAAAATAGAAGAAGGGCCTGTTCCTAGAACGGGTGCAACTGGCGCTATTATGTCGGTTTATTTACGTGATCCTGATAATAACTTGCTCGAAGTTGCCAATTTAATTGAAGAGTAAAACACGCTAAATGTGGTTATTTAGCGTGTTTTTTAGTTTTAACTGTTTGATTTTAATTAGGCATATTTTCGTGAGCCAGCAACACAAAAAATAACGCCAATGGTTACTAACAACATTAATAAATTGACAGATTCATGAAGTAACACAGCAGCCAAACCTAATCCAAAGAAGGGTTGTAATAATTGAAGTTGTCCTACTGCGGCGATCCCACCTTGTGATAATCCTTTGTACCAAAATATAAAGCCAATCAACATACTAAAAATCGAAACATAACCTAGGCCCACCCATGCTGATACACTAATTGTCGTAAGCTCTTCAGGCATAAGAATAAAGCTAAGAATAAGCATTGGAGGTAAAGATACAATTAATGCCCAACAAATAACCTGCCAGCCGCCTAATGCTTTTGTTAATGTCGCACCTTCGGCATAACCTAAACCACAAACAATCACTGACGCTATCATTAATAAATCTGCGCTGATTGATGATGCTCCACCTTGAGAAATGGCATAACCCATCACCAATAAACTACCAATAATAGAGAAAAGCCAGAAAATAAGGCGAGGCTTTTCACCACCACGTATTACTGCAAAAATTGCCGTAGATAACGGTAATAAAGCTAAAAAAACAAGGGAGTGTGCTGAAGTTATTTCTTGTAGTGCAATAGCTGTTAATAATGGAAAGCCAACGACAACACCTAATGAGACAACGGTTAATGAAACCCACTGTCTAAATGTAGGTAGTTTTTCTTTATATAGCAGTAACATTGCTAAAGATAATAATCCTGCAATCGTTGCTCTCGCCGCAGTTAAAAATAAAGGATCAAAACCTAATACAGCTGCTTTTGTTGCGGGTAAAGAACCACTAAAAATCAACATACCAATAAATCCATTTACCCAGCCATTTGTTCGCTCTTTTTGATTAATTTGCTGCATACGATTTTCCATTTTTATTATGATAAATTTTAATAAAAAACAATTAATTACAGTTTCGCAATAGCAACAGATATATAAAAACCTATTTATATAAAACTTGTATCTACGATGTAACTTGCCGAGCTCCATCTTATGGAACACAATTATGACAATCAAATAATTGTCATGGATACAATCTCAATGGTTCAACCCCGTTATAAATCTTTAGTTGATAAATTGGCGAACGAGATCCGTATAGGAAAATTACTACCGGGTACACGTTTACCAACACATCGACATTTAGCCACAGAGCATAAAATGTCTCTCGCAACGGCAAGTCGTGTATACGCTGAGTTAGAAAGTATGGGTTTGATCATTGGTGAAACGGGAAGAGGGACTTTTGTTCGTGAGTTGTCGCTTCCGATAAATCATGGAATAGAAAATCCTACGGCAGCAGATATGTTGGATCTTAATTTCAATTATCCCTCATTGCCTATTCAAGCTGAATTATTGCGTACCGAGCTAAAAAGATTAGCGACATCAGGTGAAATCGAATCATTACTTCGCTATCAGCCACACAGTGGCAAATTGCACGATAAAATAGTAATTTCTCAATATCTTAAAAATAAAGAAATCACGGTTGAACCTGAAAATATTATTATTACTAACGGCGCACAACAAGGTATTGCGATTACATTATTAAGTACTTTTAAACCGGGGGATGTTGTTGCAGTAGATGCATTAAGTTATCCCGGATTTAAATTAGCAGCACTCGCTCATCATTTGGAAATATTACCTATTCCCATAACACCGTCGGGAACAGATTTAGATAAACTGGAAGATCTATGTAAAAAAAGGGCAATACGCGCACTTTATTGCATTCCTACACTGCATAATCCAATGGGATGGGTATTAACACTAAAACAGCGACAACAATTAATTGCTTTGGCGAAAAAATACCATTTTATGATAATTGAAGACGCGACCTATGCTTTTTTAGTTAAAAAAGCACCACCTGCAATTGTTGTCTTAGCACCAGATATTACATTTTACATTTCAGGATTTTCTAAAAATATAGCATCCGGGTTAAGAGTCGGCTTTATTGTTGCTCCCAAAAACACTATTTCATCGTTAGAACGAGCAATGAGAGTAACGACATGGAATACACCTGCATTAATGACTTCAATTGTCTGCCAATGGGTGAAAGATGGCGTTGTTGATAAGCTAGAACGTTTATTACGTAAAGATGCACAGCAACGACAAAAAATAGTGAGTGAAATATTTGAAGGGCTTTCTTATATTCATCATCCAACTTCCTATTTTTTATGGATCCCTTTACCTGAAGATGTTAGGGCGGATAAAATCGTCGCTTCATTACATCAATTACAAATATCTGTTGCGACCGCTGAGCCTTATGCCACAACAACCAATATTCCTCATGCCATTCGTATTGCATTAGCTTCAATTGATATTGATTTATTGCGTGACGCATTAAGGAAAATTAGAGAGGTTATTGAATATCAAATTGATTTATAATGTAATTTTTGAGTTTCTCACACTTTAACGCCTAAAGAGTTGTTCTGATTTAGGCGTTATCTACATTTTATTTTAAATTTGTATCGCTACTTTCACATTTAAAATCAACATAATGAGAAGATATTATCCCATCTTCAGTGATCCACGATGTTAAGTAATTTAAAGCATCTGAGGAATAGCTATCTCGCCCTTGATAAATAAAAAGCATCTTTTTCCACCAAGGCCATTGATTTTCTAATTGATAGTTAAAGAAAGGCGCTTTTAATAAGCCATGAGAGGCATTAGGGAATAGGGTGACTGTTTTATCTACATGATTTCCTAATAGATTTTTATATAAACATGCATTTTTTGGTGCATCTACATTAAGATCTAACTCACCAAACATAGCCAGTACTCGTCCATTCATATGAGGTAAATCTTTAGATGAATCACTTAAATAGTTTTGGATAACAAAATAGAAGCGATCATCAGACATATCTCCCTGCGCTGAAATATCATGACTGCCATTAACACCAAATACACGATCATCTTGTTGCAGTTGCTCTGAGACTCTTCGAGTAATTTCCTTATCACCAATATTGTCGGCTTTTAAACGTACTTGGTGATAATAAGCGCCTTGAGCTCGCCAATTTACAGCTCCACCGATAATAACGGAAAAATCAGGTTTAGAATGCGTAGCTGCAATAGGGATAACCCATCCAGCCTGTGAAAATCCTAAATAACCAATTTTAATATCTGTATTTATAAATTTGTCTTGAATAACCTGTAAGGCTATTTGTGCTTCATCTGCTCTATCTTGCATAGATTGAAGCAACCAATTTCCTCGGCTTTCGCCCACACCAGCTTTATCCCATGTATACACACCAATACCAGCATCCAACAAGCTATTAATTAATGGCAAATATCCACTATTAGAAAAGCGATCTTGAGCGCCATCGCCATGAACAAAAATAGCGACAGCTTTTATGTTGTTCTGATCCGGTAAAATTAAGGTTCCAGATAAAGTATCTGTTTTAGAAACAAAATTAATCGGTGTTATCACTGATGCATGATTATCCAATTCAAAATCAGAATATTGACCACGACTAATGATAATCACAAAAATAAGTATAATAAGCCCTGAATAAAACCAAATTGATTTGAAACATTTTTTCATAGCTTGAAAAATCCACGATGGGTACAGACCCGTGAGTATTATAAATAAACCATTTATGACCACATTTATATAATATGTACTAATTAGACTGATTAGTCTAATTAATTGAAGTAATTTTATTAAAATTTGCTTAAATGGAAACTGGTAAGATGAGTTACTTATTAAAGTAAAATTGATTAGATATTTTTAATAAAAATATTTCAGTACGAAAAAAATAAACAAGAGAATTTGACTACTATTTTGCTTAGTATTTTTGTAAATGGCACTTATTGTTAAATAAAAAAGATATTGAGTTATCATTTTTTTAAATTTGTATTAAATAAACATTTTTTTCAAACAAAATATCAGTACAATTACTCAAGGTTAAATGTTGTTATCTAAATTTGATTATCTAAAATAGAATGCTTTTGTGTTGTTTTCACGTAATTGTCATATAAGAAATATTGCTAAACTGATAAAGAAATTACTTTGTTTTTATCTTTTAAATTAAGTGGTAAAGGAATGAAGTAAATATCTTTAGCGATATTTTTAATCAAAAATGGACGGTGTGATGAAAAAACTTATCTTATTCGGTGCGATATCTGGCGGTATACTATTTTGGTCTATACATTTACAAGCAGATAATTTTGATTGTCGAAATGCGGCGACTCAAACTGAAATTAATCAATGTGTGCATCAAGATTTTCAGCAAAAAGATGAAGAACTTAACCGTATTTATCAGCAATATTATGCCAAATTAGATGGTGGTCGAAAAGATCAACTTAAGCAAGCACAGTTGGTTTGGATTAATTTTAGAGATCTCTCTTGCCAATATGAAGCAGACTATTATCAAGGAGGTAGTTTGGCACCAATGGTATATAGCAGTTGCTTAAAAGATAAAACAAAAGAAAGAATTAGCGATCTTAAAAATTATATTGCTCTATATTAAAGCTAAATATTAAATCTAAAAAATATAAATATTAAAAATATATTCTTTTTATAATAGTCAAATAAGTATAGTTATTAGCATGAAAATAATTTATACATGATACAATTGTAAATTTTGTATTATTTTGAAACATAAAATGCCTTGACTAATCAATGCTACAAAGTAGTCTGATGCACAAGTAATAAGCAAAAAAAGAAGTGAATACAATGAATAAGATATTAAAAATTGGGCTAGGATTACTTTTTTTATCGCTACCATTTGCTTCTGCATCAGCAGATATTAAACTCGAATATGGAGTAAATCTTATCGATTTTAATGGTGATGGTGTTCTTGATGTCGTTGTTAAGTCTATACGACCATTAAATGATTCAACATCTGTTGATATGGTAACTGTTTATATCAAAGGAAGTGATCAAAAGGTTTATATTGTTCCGTCCATATATGCTAACGCTTTGAGTCTTTATAACAATAAGATTAAAGGTACAGATATCACCATCTCTGATTTCAAATTCATTGAGAGAAAAGACCACGTTGTTTTGTTAAGTGCGGAAAAAGTAGGAAACAACTTACAAAAACCTACACCAATTCGTTTCTCTAGTTATTCTATTTTAGAAAATAAGAGAGGTGATGAAATTCAGTTTAAATGGCAATTTAATAACTATTGTGTCACTGAGTCATCCTATCTTAGCGCTGAAGATGCGTATTCTGATAATTGCATAAACACAATTGTTAATGAATAAATCTACAATTAAATAACAAACACATCATAATATGACGTGTTATTTTTTTGTTTTATAAAACAATGTATTGTAAAAATATAAACAATATTCCTTTCTTTATATGCACTGGGTACTTGTATCATTTCTTGTTCCTTGTTATTAATCTACTGTTAGGATATTTCTTAATCAAAATGATTTTTATGGCGCTGTTTTATCGAAGTCTGTTTAAGAGGGAGATATGAAGGAAATTATTACAGGTTTACTTCTAGCCTCAATATCACTATTTACTGTATCTTGCTCACAAGAAGATACACATAGAGTAAAAGTGGCAATTAATACAGGGCCTGATCAAGTGATTTGGGATGAAGTTATTCGTTTAGCGAAATTAACTGAAGGGTTAGATGTTGAGATTGTTGCTTTCAATGATTATGTTCAGCCTAATAAGGCATTGAACGATAAAGAAGTTGATGCAAATGCGTTTCAATCCATTCCTTATCTTCAATCTCAAATGAAAGAGCATGGCTACCAATTTCATATTGCCAGTAAAACGTATATCTTTCCTTTAGCCGCATACTCTAAAAAAATTAGCGATATAAATGAATTAAAACCTGGTGATGTCGTTGCAATTTCAAATGAAGTTAGTATGAAAGGGCGTGCACTTTTATTACTAGCAGAAAATCATCTTATTACTCTTAGCGATAATGTTGGTTTCACACCAACAGTAGACGATATTATCTATAATCCAAAAGAAATCACTTTTGTTGAAGTCGATACGCCTAAGCTCACTGAAGCATTAAATGATCCAAGTGTCACAATGGCTATCATCAACAATAACTTTTCATCTCAAGTGGGACTAATTGCGACTCGTGACGGGTTGATCTTAGAAAATAAAAACTCACCTTATGCTAATGTTATCGTTACGCGTGAAGATAACAAAAATGATGAAAATATAAAAAAGCTGATTTCAGTTCTGCATTCAAGACAAATAGAGTTAAAATTCAAAGAAATGTATAAAGGTGATGCAGTCAGAGCTTGGTAATATTCCTTAACTTAAAGGTAAAAAGAGACATTTATTCTTTTTATCTTTAAGTTCATCCTGTTTTTTCCTTTTTTAACTAGAATAATCAACTTTTATTTAGTCAAATTACCTTGATTAAATACTGCTCAATTAATAGAACTTTTTATTTAAAGTTATTTTTATACTTGAATTCATTATGTTTATATAACTACTGGTTTTTATTCTATATAAAACATTCTAACAACATGAATTTTTTTCAGTATGATAAAGATCCTTCATTAAACATAAGAAATAAAAAAATGACTGACTCTCAACTGAAAAAACAATATATCGGCGAGCATAAACTATCCCCAGAAACACTAATGATGAGTTATGGCTATGATCCATTACTCTCTGAAGGTTCAGTTAAACCACCTGTATTTTTAACATCTACCTTTATTTTTAAAAGCGCTGAAGAGGGTAAAGACTTTTTTGATACCGTAAGTGGTAGAAAACCTTTGCCTGAAGGCGAAAAAGCAGGTTTGGTTTATTCTCGCTTTAATCAGCCTAATAGTGAAATTGTTGAAGACAGATTAGCTGTTTATGAAAATACACAATCTTGCGTATTATTTTCATCAGGAATGTCTGCAATCACCACAACATTAATGGCATTAACACAGCCTGGTGATGTTATTTTGCACTCACAGCCACTTTATGGTGGAACCGAGACTTTAATAGCCAAAACACTGGCTAAATTTGGTATTCAAGCAACACCATTTACTGATGGACTTAATCTTTCACTTATTCAAGAACAAGCAGATAAAGCCCGTCAAAAAGGGCGTGTATCCGTTATTTTTGCAGAAACTCCTGCAAACCCAACTAATTCCTTAGTAGATATCGAAGCATTAAAAAACGTTGCTGACCAATTAGAAAAAACACAAGGCTATCGTCCTATTATCGTTTGTGATAACACATTGCTTGGTCCTGTATATCAGCATCCAATAGAACAAGGTGCTGATATTTCAGTTTACTCTTTGACTAAATATGTGGGTGGACATTCAGATTTAGTTGCAGGTGCTGCAATGGGCTCTCGTGAACTTATTAATCAAATCAGATTATTAAGAGGAGCAATAGGGACACAACTTGATCCGCATTCTTGCTGGATGCTAGGTCGCTCTTTAGAAACGTTACAAATTAGAATGGAAAAAGCCAATCAGAATGCGTTATTAGTTGCAGAATTTCTGCGTGACCATGAAAAAGTAAAAGCAATTCACTATTTACCTTTTGCGGATAAAAATTCTGTTGAAGCTCAGGTTTTTGCCAAACAATGCACAGGTGCAGGCTCCACTTTTTCTTTTGATATTGTGGGCGGAGAAAGTGAAGCTTTCCGTTTTCTTAATGCAATGAAAATTTTTAAACTTGCAGTAAGTCTGGGGGGAACAGAATCTCTAGCTTGCCATCCGGGTTCAACAACGCATTCAGGTGTACCAATGACATTACGACATAGCATTGGTATTCAAGACACGACAATTCGTTTATCTATTGGTATAGAAAATCCACAAGATTTAATTGCTGATTTATCCCAAGCATTAGCAAGTGCTTAATTAAATAGTCGTATTAATATTAAAAAACACCAGATAATGTGAATTTCACAGTCTGGTGTTTTTGTTTTAATAGGTCTGTTTTTGGATCTCAACCCATTCATCTTTAGTTAAGCGGCAAATATTTTCAACTTTCACTTCATCTAAAAATTCTGCGTATTGCTCTTCAATAACGTGATGAAATTTAAATCCACATTTTTCTTGTGCTTTTTGAGATTTCTCATTATCAGCGAAGTAACCACACCATAAATTATCTAATTCCAGTGTTTCAAAACTATGCCGACTAATTTCTTTTACAGCTTCAGGTATTAAACCTTTACCCCAAAATGGAACACCAATCCAATAAGAGACTTCAGCATCATTATCTCCAATTGGGAAATTACTCTTATTTGCGAAAGATAATCCAACCAAACCAATAGCTTGATCATCATTAATTAGCGTAACGGCGTAAACTTCGTCGCGCATAAATATAGTACGAATAATTTCGGCACTTTCTTCAACACTTTTATGTACAGGCCAACCTGCAATTGGACCAACACGTTCATCTTTTGCATATTGATACAAACTTGACGCATCAGAAAGTTTCCAAGGGCGCAATACAAGCCTTTCTGTTTTTAATGTTTTCATTTCAATAACTTCTCTTAATTTTTTAATATTCTGCAATTTATCTTACGTCTTTAAGATGTGTGTATTCTAAAGAAAAGAGATAAAGAACCGAATGTCATAAAAGAGGTAAAATCGGTACTTTTGACAACTAAATAAAAGGAAATAGTTGTTATTAAGTTCAATATCGTCAAATATAAAAACAGAAAAGCACTAGAGAAAAATTAAAAGGGGTTATTTGATTATGCTGAGTCAAGTGTTGTCACAACTTAATGCGTCATTACAACATGCCATGATTGGTGAAAGTAATATGACGAATGAAACCGGTTACCCTTTACCACTCTCCTATATTGTGGTTATGATTTGTTTAGAAGGTAGAGCAATAATTAATATAGGTTTTCAAAAACAAGCGATAAAAGCGAATGATATTCTTATATTAGGCGATGATATGATGACAGTTTTGAGTCAGAAATCGGCAAACTTTCGCTTATTTTATTGTTTTCTCGATAAATCTTTTGCCTCAGAAATTGCTTATTCTCTTTCTAATACTTTATTTGCTTTTCTCCATGAAAATCCTGTTTGCCACCCACAAAAAGAGCAATATGAAGCCTTAAACAGATGGACTCAACAACTAAAATATATAGATAACAGTTATTCTGAACACAGAAAATTGATGTTAAAAAATCACTTACAAAATCTCTTTTTTGCTATTACTGAATCAATACCCGCACATTTTTCTATCGCCAAAAAAGAATTCAGCCGTAAAGAAAAGCTTTGTTGGCAATTTTGGGAATTGATTGGAAAACATTGTTTAGAGCATAGAGAGGTGGCTTTTTATGCAAATAAGCTTAATATTACACCGTTTTATTTATCACAAATAACAAAGCAATTTTTTAATGATGCCCCTAAGACCTTGATTAATCGTCAAGTTACCCTTGAAATAAAAGCATTATTAATGCACACTTCGCTTTCGGTAAATGAGTTATCAATAAAACTTCATTTTGATGATCCCTCTTATTTATGCCGATACTTTAAAAGAGAAACAGGTAATTCTTTATCTGGTTACCGCAAACAACATCAACGACAATAAAACAGATGATATTGTGCTTATTGTTTAATATTTAACTAAAGGAGGAAATTATTTTGAAAAAATATCACTATACAGACCGAGGGAAAATATTTTCTTAAGGTTAAGGTTTTTATTACTTATTAAGAATTTACTATGATTTATTTTACTTCTGATACACATTTTTGCCATTCAAACATCCTCAATCTTTGTGATCGTCCATTCAATAGTGTTAGCCATATGAATGATACTTTAATTCATAATTGGAATGCTTACGTCTCTGATAATGACGAAATCTACATTTTAGGTGATTTTCTTTATCGAGGAACAGGGCGAGATGCTAATCAAATCTTGCGCCGATTAAGGGGTAAAAAGTACCTTATCCGCGGAAATCACGACAAATTTCTAGACGATCCTGAATTTGATGCATCTGTTTTTGAATGGGTAAAAGATTATTTTGAGTTGGATTATAAAAAAAGAAAAATTGTGATGTTTCATTACCCTATATTGGAATGGGCAGGTTTTTTCCGTGATTCTATTCATTTATATGGCCATGTTCATAATTCACAAAAAGATCCCTCTCAACGTAAACGTTTAGATGTTTTAGGAAAAAACGCAATTAATGTCGGTGTCGATGTGAATGACTTTTTCCCCATTAGCATTGAAACCATACTAAAAAGAACATCTAAATAACCTTATTAATTAGCAGTAGCGAACTACTCGCAAAAGAATTCCATATAAAAAAGACATCCATTGGATGTCTTTTTTGTTTATGTTAATTAGTCACCAAAATTACAGTGCTATATTACAGTGCTACGGCTCTTTTTTGACTTACATTCATTCCTTGGATCATACAAAACCAAGCAAGACCGCAAATTACCATTAAAATCGCAAATAAAGAAATAGGAGGGAATGAAGTCAGAATAAAACCACTGGCTAATGGGTTAAGTGCAGCACCTAACCAACCTAATGACTGAGCCGAAAAATAACTTGCTTTCATTCCTAATGGTGCAATGTTATCAATCATCATATACTCACCAGGTGCATAAATTAATTCACCCAAGGTAAATACAGCGATAGCTAATGCCCAAAAGATTAAATTGTTGCCTGCAAACATAAAACCAAGTAAGCCCATCATAAAAAATAGCGTACCAAGCGTCATTAATTTACGTAGTCTTTCGGCTGTAACATGTTTACCGACAATATATTGTAGAGAGACGACAATGGCAGCGTTTACAGGTAATACAACCGCAATAACCGACTCTGCTAATTTTGCATCGTAAACCACTAAAATATATTGCGAAATACATGACGCAAAAGAGCCAAATGTTAATGTACCGAAAAAAGTCGAGAGCACAAACCAACTTAATGCTCTGTCTTTTAGCATTATTTTCGGTTCCCATTTCACACTATTTTCTTCACCAACATTTATTGCTTTAGAACGCTGAACAAATAACTGGATCATAAAAAGTGGAATACTGGCAGAAATAGCAGCAAGCCAGAAGGGTAATTGAGTTCCGTACATTAATAATAAGGTGCCAATAGGCGGACCAACCGTCCACCCCATATTAATAAAGGTATAGTTTAGAGAGAATATTTTAGGTTTCGCTGAAACCGATAAAGTTTCAGAAAAATAGGCCTTTAACACAGTTGAAAATACTAAATAAGAGCAGTTAATCACCGAGAAAAAGATAACCACTAAAACAGTGCTATGAACCATAGGTATTGCGGCAAAACCAAAGATAAACGTTATAATAGATAGAAGCATATAACGTTTTTTCTCAAATTTATCAGCAAGCATCCCAAAGCCCAGGCTGAAAAAAATACCCGTTGTTAATGCAATAGACATAGCAATGCCAATATCATCAACCGGTAATTGATACTCCCGCGATAAATAGATCGCCATAAACGGTAATGTTGCACCTCTTCCTATCGTAAGAAGAAGTGATGAAAATAGCAGTGCAGTTGTTGATCGTGTTTTTTTTGAGAACATATTATTTTTTTCTAATTATTTGTATTTTATGGAGTGTTTTATCATTCGCGCGATTTTTACGGGTGAAAAAAGAACAAATTCGCACTGTGTATTAATACATGACTTAGTAATTTCTGTATAGCTTAAAGTCAGAGAAAAAGCTCTTTTTGATCTTGTATTTTTTCTTACTGATCTCGCTGTAATGTTTAATTATCCCATTTTTGATAATAGTGTTTATCAAATTTATCTCTATCACCACCTTCTTATTTTTTCTAGACTGAATCAATAACTGTTTTATTTACTGCACTAAATCTGAGGTCGTTATGTCTTTTATTCATCTTGAATTTGAAAAACCTATTGTTGAATTAGACGAAAAAATAGATGCATTGCTTACCTTTAAGCAATCTCAAGATGAACCAACAGGTATTAATTTAGATGAAGAGATTGCACGTTTAAGGCAGAAAAGCCTTTCGCTGACAAAATCTATTTTTACTGATTTAGGTGCTTGGGAAATTGTGCAACTCGCTCGTCATCCTATGCGCCCATATACCCTTGACTATCTTAAAGCGATTTTTACTGATTTTCAGGAATTAGCGGGGGATAGAGCTTATGCCGATGATAAAGCGATTGTTGCAGGTTTAGCGCGTTTAGACAAAATGCCAGTCATGGTGATTGGGCAACAAAAAGGCCGTGATACAAAAGAGAAAATTCTTCGCAATTTTGGTATGCCATCACCAGAAGGTTACAGAAAAGCATTACGTTTAATGAAAATGGCAGAGCGCTTTCATCTACCTGTCATTATTTTTATTGATTCTGCGGGCGCTTATCCTGGTGTCGGCGCTGAAGAGCGCGGACAAGCAGAAGCTATTGCTCGTAACATTCTTGAAATGTCACGATTAAAAACACCGATTATTTGCACTATTACGGGTGAAGGATTCTCTGGCGGTGCGTTAGCAATTGGTGTTGGTGATAAAGTTAATATGTTGCAATACAGTACTTATGCGGCAATTTCACCAGAAGGGTGTGCTTCTATTTTATGGAAAAGTTCTGATAAAGCGCCAATTGCGGCAGAGACTATGGGAATGACTGCACCTAAATTACAAGCATTAGGTATTATCGACGCCATTATTCCCGAACCATTAGGTGGAGCCCATCGTGATCACCAACAAGCTGCAGAATTTCTTAAGCAACAGTTATTAACTGATTTAGCATTATTAAAAAGCTACTCAACCGAAGAACTTTTAGATAAACGTTATCAAAAACTCATGTCTCATGGTTACTGTTAATTATTAACGAGAGAAAAGAGAATGAATGATACACTGCCTATCTTGAATAATAGAAATACAGTAGGCAGTGAATTATTTATGCAAATTGATCTTAATTTATTACGTATTTTTTCTGCCGTAGCAGAGCAAGGGCAATTTGCAGCCGCGGCTCGGCTATTATCTATGCCTACCTCAAATATCAGTCGAGCAATTAAACAACTTGAACAGCAGCTCAACTGTAAACTTATTGACAGAACAACTCGAAAGATGCGCCTTACTGAACAAGGCAAAACACTCTATCAGCAAGGAAATAAAACCTTAACCGAGTTGGATAATGTTGTCAGCAATATCACCAGTGATGGGCCATTAACGGGCAATTTTCGTTTAACTATTCCGAGTGAATATGGTAGTGAGCTACTTGGTGATATTTTGGCCGATTTTGCTGTACTTCATCCTAATTTACTTATTCAATGTGATACCCAATTAATGCCAAGAAATATCATCGATGATGATATTGATTTGCTATTAACTTTTCATCGTGGAAATTTAGCAGATAGTAGTTATCACTCTCGCTTAATTAAATCATGGCGCAGTATTGTCGTGGCATCTAATGAATTATTAGAAAAAACAGGAATACCCACATATATTGAACAATTAAGTAAATTGCCTTGTATTTCTAGTTTAAGTGCATTAGAAGGGCAACCTTGGATATTTATGGATGAAGATAAAAAACCAATCAGAATAACCATTAATAGCAATTACCGAGTAAACAGCGCCATATTGGCAAAATCTGCGGTATTAAAAGGATTGGGATTTGCTATTTTAGCTGAACATTGCTGTCTTGATATGATTGAAGCGGGAAAATTACGGGCTATTGAATTTCCTCAACAACCCGCAACAATTAATTTAGTGGCAATATATGCAACTCGTAGCTCACTTTCACGTAATATTGAATCTTTTCTTGAGTTTCTAGCTCAGCGTTTATAAATATTAATCTGTGATCTGTTGAGTAAGTGCATTATGTTTTGCTTTAACAGGAAAGAGCACAATAAATAGTGTCACAAAACATGAGATCCCCGCAGTTGCAATCGCGTAAGCAAATCCCGAATTAAATGCCTCAGGTAACAAAGTGACAAATCCTTTGTCTAAATTATTTGTCGTATTTTCAGTCACTAAACTGACAATATCGATATAGTTTACAGATATTCCCAATACCTGACTTTGAATAACCATATAATGGATTGCTTGTTGCACCATCAATGTACCTAATAAAGCAATTCCCATTGTCATACCAGTTTGTCTTAATGCATTCATGGTTGCCGACGCCATACCAGAACGAGAAGATGGCACACTTTTCATCACTAAAGCACCTATTGCTGGCGTTGATAACCCCATTCCTGCGCCTAATACAAAGAGGTAACTTCCTGTTATTCCATAGTGGCTATCTGTTGCTAATGTCGCTAATAGACAAGAAGAAATCGCGATAAATAAAAAACCACAGATCATCAATTTTCTAACTGAGAAATAAGAAGAGAGTCGCCCAAAAGACATGGAAAATAGTGCCATTGCAATAAATTCTGGTGCCATTCTCCAACCTGTTTCTAATGCACTCCAGCCTTGTGCTTTTTGCAGAAAGAAAGCGATAAAAAAGACATTACTATATGTGGCAAAACCCAAGGTAAAAGAAGAAAGATTATATTGAAAGAACGTGCGATCTTTAAATAAAGCCAGTGGTAATAATGGACGTTCAACACGTTTTTCTATCATTAAGAAAAGGGTAAAAAATATAACACCCGCAATCAGTGTTGATACCGTTCTATAATGTGTCCAACCCACAGAGCCAGCTTCAATTAAGCCATAAGTCAGCAATCCTAATCCCAACATACTGGTTAATTGACCGAAGGGATCTAAAGCAACATTTTCAGGATCGGCACTTTCACTTAATCCATACCAACCTAATAAAACAGTAATAATCCCAATAGGAATATTAATAAGAAATATACTCGCCCAACCACTCGCATGAACTAAAACACCACCCAAAATAGGGCCAATGATAAGTGATAACGCACTAACTGAAGACCAAATTCCGATGATACGAACTCTTTCAATATCAATAGGAAAAGCATGAGTAATTAAAGATAATGCGCCCGGAATAAGTGCAGCCGCGGCAATACCTTGAATAATACGTCCAAGAATTAATATTTCATGTTGCTGTGCAATCGCACAAATTACTGAACCTAACGTGAAAATAATCACGCCCCATAGCCACACTTTTTTTCGTCCAAAGCGATCACTTAAAGGACCAGATGACAAAATACAGGCTGATAGACAAAGCGCATAAGCATCAACAATCCACTGCAAGGTTGCCATATCAGCATGAATATCATTTTGAATGGTTGGTAGAGCCACATTGACGATACTAATATCAAGAGTTGCCATAAAAGTGCCTAAACAAATGGCACAGATAAGTGACAGTCGTTTTAAATAAGTCATAAGCTTTATTGCCTTAATGATGAATAATACTGGCATAATAATACTCGACTGACCGTCGGTCAATGGTTATTGATAATGAGTTTCATTTATCATCATTGTGAGTCGCTTTAATATAGAGTACTCTTTACACGCGACTTTGAGGGAGATAAGCAATGTCATTAGAAGAACAAACAACAGATAAACCGAGAACAAAACCCGCAGAGGTTCGTTTAGAAGAGTTAATGAATGCCGCAGAAACGTTATTTCTTGATAAAGGTTTTGATGCCACAACCGTTAGCGATATTGTAAAAAAAGCAGGGGTAGCGAAAGGGACGTACTATCACTATTTTTCTGCTAAAACAGATGTTCTTGATGCGCTTAGAACACGTTATATGGATTGGTATTTAAATAAAATAGATAACGCAATGAATGCCTGCTCACAACAAGATCACCGTGAAAAATTAAAACAATGGTGTGAAATCAGCGTTATTGCTTATGTTGAAAAACAAGAATTACACGATATGCTTTTTCATCAAGTTTTTCATCAAAGCAGTAATATTCATGAAAATAGAGCATTACAGCAAATTCAATCACTGTTAATTTCAGGTACGGAAAATAAAACCTGGCACGTTACACAACCAGAATTAACCAGTACATTGATTTATCATGGTATGCATGCCGCTGTTGATAATTTAGGTCATAGCGATGAATATACTGCAAAAACATTAGGTAATATGCTATATCAGCAATTTACTCAGTTACTAAAATAGACTAAAGCTTATCGTGACAGTGTCACATTATTGTGTATCTAAAAGAGAAAAGGGTAATAATTATTACCCTTTTATTTATGGCAAACTTGAGTTTGTTATTTAGCTGAATACTTCGTGTATTTCGATGCAAAAACACATAATAAAGCGGATGCAATAAACAATACAGCAATAAGTAATACTGAGTTTAATCCATAATTATCAACGCTTAAGCCACCTAAATAAGCGCCTAACGCAATAGCTAAATTAAAAATTGCAATGTAAGCAGAACTTCCTAATTCAATTCCTTTAGGAACTGCTGTCATGATCCATGTCATCAGTGCGACTGAAACACCGCCATACATTAATCCCCAAATTAACATAACAACAATCGCCATTATTGGAGATGATACCCAAAACAGAAAACCTAAAAAGACGCTTAATATGCCAATAATAATCACTGAAACTGCAATATTGAGCCTTTTTGCTGATTGAATACCAAAGATAAAATAGACACTAGCGAGGGTTATCTCCGTGAACCTCGCTATATTTTATTTATTTTGCAGAAATTCGTAGGCTATTTAATAAAGTATCTAATGTTGATTTAGCTTGTTCTAGCTGTGCCTGACCATCAAGACTATTTGCTATCCATAAAGCAGTGGCTTCTAAACTGCCATAAATAAATAGAGCCAACATTTTTGAGTCAGTCTTTACAAGTACTTTATTCTCGATAAGTTTATCAATCATATTGCTCATAGATATTACACAATGTGTTGGTAATTCAGTCAGCTTATCACTTAATACAGCACGTGAATCTCGCATAATAATACGTTGAATTTCAGGCTCTAAAGCCATTTCTAAATAAGTATGACAACGCATTGAAAATGCCAACCAAGGATCATTAATCGTATCGGAAATAGCCTGCAAACGCACATCCATCTCTGCATCTATTTGTGCAACAACAGCCGATAACAATCCTTTTTTGTCACCAAAATGGTGGTATAACGCGCCTCGAGTTAATCCCGCTTGCGCAGTTAAATCATCCATCGATGCGTCTGCATAACCTTGTTCACAAAAGACTTTTCTTGCCGTTTCTAGCAATAACAGCCGTGTTTCTTCCATTTCAGCACGAGTACGTCTAGCCATTTCATCTCCTTTTTCAAAATATACATACGTATTGTTTGTATATTTACATTCAGTTCGTATGTATATATGATTTATACATACGAGATGTATGTATTATCTTTAACCCTCGCTAAAATGGCAAGGGTAAACATAAGGAAAACTATGATAAGCACTTATCGAACCCTATTTAGCTATAAAGGCACGCTATCTTTTACCTTAGCGGGAATGGTTGCACGATTACCACTACCGATGATGGGTATTGGTATCATCATGATGATTTCACAACTTACAGGCAGCTATGCATTAGCGGGAACAATTTCTGCTAATTTTGTATTTACCTACGCGGTGTTATCACCTCAAATATCACGCCTAGTTGATACTTATGGGCAATATCGAGTTTTACCTTTATTCACATTAATTAGTGTTATTGGAATAGGGGGAATGCTATTAGCAACATGGTTACAATGGCATATTAGTTTATTATTTATTTTTGCAATATTAACTGGCTTTATGCCATGTATTTCAGCGATGATCAGAGCGAGATGGACCGCAATTTACAAAGAAGATAGTCGCTTACAAACAGCTTATTCATTAGAAAGTGTATTTGATGAAGTCACATTTATTCTTGGTCCACCCATTTCTGTCACATTAAGTGTCGCTTTTTTCCCACAAGCAGGGTTATTAATGGCTGCTGTTTTTCTTATTATTGGTGTTTTCTTACTTGTTTTACAACGCAATACAGAGCCTGCAATAACACTGATATCATCAGAATTAACACCTTATAAAACACAATCTGTGATCCGTTTTTCTCTCGTAAAAATCTTAACTGTTATTATGATTTTTATGGGTGTTATTGTAGGTACTATTGATATTTTTAGTGTGGCTTTTGCCAATGCCCAAAAAATACCCGCAGGTGCAAGCCTTGTATTATCAGCCTATGCAATTGGCTCTTGTTTTGCCGGTTTATTCTTTGGCACGTTAAAATTATCCATACCGTTGCACCGTTTATTATGCCTAGGTGGCATCGCGACATTCCTCACTATTTTTCCTCTTGTTTTTGTAGGCTCTATTTACAGCTTAAGTTTAGTCGTATTAATTTCAGGGATCTTCTTCGCGCCTATGATAATCGTGACAATGTCACTTATTGAAAAGAGTGTACCCGAAAATCAGCTTACAGAGGGAATGACATGGTTACTTGCAGGATTAAATGTAGGTACAGCAATTGGTGCAACATTAACAGGGCAACTTGTTGATTATTCTGGTGTTCAATCTGGCGTATGGATTGCGATTGGAGCGAGTGCTTTAGTGATGTTAATTGCATTTTTAGGTTTTCAACGTATTAATCATAAAAGCAATAAAAACAGTAAAAACTATGCGTAATTAATAACGATCAAAGCCTAAGAATATCAGCAAAAATTAGTGCCGATATCTTAGGCTTTTCAAATCAGCGACTGCGATTTAACAGCATTAAGCAAAGGAAATAGCTACCGCCTAAAATCGCCACTAAAGTTCCTGCCGCAATTTGTGCAGGATAAATAAATATTTGTCCAAGCCAATCAGCCCAAACCATTAAGGTTCCACCAATTAACCCCGAAACAATTAATTGCGATTTGATTTTTTGAGCGCCAAGTAATACCGCCATATGAGGAGCGACTAAGCCAATAAAGGCAATAGGGCCGACGGTTGAAGTTACTAAGGCACATAACAACGATACAATGATTAATAAAATAATACTGGCACGCTCTGTATGTAATCCACGAGCTGAAGCAAAATCCCGACCAATTGATATTAAAGCAAGCCAGCGCGTTAATAAAAAAACACTTCCCACAATCAATGTGACCGCGAATGCAAAATAGAGAGCCTGTTCACTGTTAACCCGATAAGTCGAACCAGATAACCACAACAGTATTTTATAGCTACTTAAAGAGCCTTTAGCTAAGAAAAATTGAATAAAGGCTTCTAAACTCGCGGTTAACGCAATACCCGTTAATATTAAGCTAGCGGGTGCATATTGGTGCCTTCGACCTAAGATTAATAAAGTAATCATAACAACACAGCTGCCTAATAGAGCAACTCCCCACTGTGATGTTTGTAATACACTCCCTAAAATTAAGCTTGAAAAAACCAATGCGAAAGTAGCACCTGATGAAACACCTAAAATATCTGGGCTAGCTAATGGGTTATAAATTAAACGTTGTAAAATAACACCTGCAATAGCTAGCGCAATACCTGCGAATAATGCAGCCAATAAACGTGGCGATCGTAATGCCCATTGATAAACAGAAGGCATTTCCCAGAACCATTGTTGTTCATTAATATGAATGAACAGAGTAAGGGCTAATCCGAGTATTAATAATACAAATATTCCTATCACGGTATATTTTGATACTGTTTTAGCCTGAGAATTAATTGAAATCGAAAGTTGATCTTGAGCCCGCATTTTTTTACGACTAAACCAAATTAATGCAGGTGCGCCAATTGCAGCAGCGGTAACACCACTTGGAATAACGGTATTAAGCCACTGACCAATCCATATCGCCAAGCTATCCGTAATAAGCAATAAACATATTCCCATTAGGCCACTTGCAATAAGCTCTTGGCGAGCAGTTCTTGCGCCTAATGTTCTAACAATATTGGGTGCAAGTAATCCGATAAAACTAATCACCCCAACAACGGTAATAGAGACAGAAACTAACCAAGTACTTAATATAATAAAAAAGGCAAACGCAGGTAAAACAGACAGCCCTCGAGCCGTTGCGCCTTCATGACCTAAACGTAATAGTGTGAGAATACGAGGTGCAAAAATAAAAATGAGTAAAATAGGTGCAATTCGAGGCAATAACCAAAAAAAAGTATCCCAACCATCTTGAGCTAAATCTCCGGCTCCCCACATAAATATATTTTGAGCGAATTGAGAATTTAACGTCACTAATGCGGTTGCAATAGCACCTAATAATATATTCACCACCATACCGGAAACAACAAGAGGTAATCCGGTCATATTACGAATGCCAGCAATAATAATCACAAGACCAAACGCAAATAAAGCGCCCATTGTCGCAGCTAATGCACTGTGATCCGCAACCCAATCGGTGAACCAGATATTAACAATAACTAAAGCTAACCAAGCGCCTGATGAAGTTCCTAATGTTAAGGGCGATGTTAGGTTATTTTGCGTTAATTGCTGCATTAAACTACCAACAACCCCGAAGATCCCCCCAATAAGCAGAGTCATTGCTAAACGTGGTAATTGTGCATGAATAAAAAAAACATCAGCAAATGGAGCGTGTATTTCTGAATTTCCCAATAAATACCATTGGCGAGATAATGAAAGAGAATTATCAATTTGTAAGCTGATAATGCTTAATAAGATGATCGCCAAAAAATAGAAAGTATATTGCTTAATTTTCATTATTCGGTGCCATATCTAATAAGCTTTCGGTAATTGCTTCTGCCATTAACGTTAACGATGTTACTCCTCCATAATTCCATACAGGTTTCACTGAATGAAAATGCCCATTCTGAACAAACGGCATTGCTTGCCATAACACAGATTTTTGCAGTTTACTTTCATCGGGGAATGGCAACATATAAAGAACATAGCCTTGTTTAATCTGCTGTAATACATTCATTCTTCGCTGATCAATTCCCCAAGGTTGAGGAGGTAATGATATTGTCGATTTCAATCCCAGTTTATTAACGACATATTCGGTTGTTGAGTTTTCTGTGTATAAAAAGACGGACGTTAACGTAGAAAAACGGATCACTTCTACTTCTGGCAACGTAATAAATGCCTGTTGTAGTTTTTCTTTTAATTGTGCAAAAGTACTTTCCATCTCAGCTAATTTTTGTTGGGCAAGCGTTTCTTTTCCCAAAAGAGCGGCGAGGGTATAAAAATGCGCTAAAGCAACCGGAGCTGCATTATCTTGGCGAGAAAAATTAGGCAAATACACAACAGGAGCAATGGTTTTTAATACAGGCAATAAATCTTGTTGTGAGCTAGATGCTAAAATAAGATCTGGCTTTAACGATGCCATTTTTTCTAAATTAGGCTCTGCCCGCATACCCACTTCCTCAATAGAATTTGGGGCTATAGGGTGAGCTACCCATTGGTTATATCCCGCAATTTCAGTCGCACCAACGGGAATAACATCCAGCGTTAATATTTGTTCCAATAAATCCCAATCTAAAACAATAATCCGTTGCGGTATTTTGTTGTTATTTGGCGCAGCATTAACAATGGGAGTAATAAATAAAATAGTCAGACCAAAAAATAGTGATTTAACTACTTTTTGTAATATTACACGCATACCACCGCCACCTTATGTTGTTGTGAACCTTGATTATCAGGGTGCTCAATCAGCTTTATTGGTGTTTCATAAAGTGCAGAAAGTCGCTCATCATCAAAAAGTAATGATGCTTCACCTTCAAACGCAATTTCACCTTTTTTAAGCGCGATAATATGAGTGGCATAACGCAAGGCGAGGTTAAGATCATGCAAAATAACGATAATACCAACATGCTGAGTTTGGTTTAACTCACTCAACAATTCCATTAGTTGATATTGATGATGTATATCTAGTGCTGATGTTGGTTCATCTAAAATTAAAATAGGTGATTGCTGAGCGAGTAACATTGCAACCCAAGCTCGTTGGCGTTCGCCACCCGATAAATCATCAGCAAGTGTGTCTGCAAAGGGCAGAACTCCTGCTTTTTCCATCGCTATGGTGATAATTTCGTCATCTTTTTTATTCCAACGGCCTAATGTTCCACGCCAAGGAAAGCGTCCTAAACGCACTAATTCTCTGACAGTTAATCCCGCAGAAGCAGGCAGTTTTTGGGGGAGAAAGGCTATCTGTTTAGCCAAATCACGGGGCTTATAATGTGAGATATTGCTGTTATTTAGTGTAATAGATCCACTATCTGGCGCTTGCTGACCGGATAACAAACTGACTAAAGTCGATTTACCTGAGCCATTATGACCAAGCACAATGGTTAATCCTAGATCTGAAATACGCAGTGAGGGAATTGATAGAATAGTACGTCCACCGCGATCCATTTGAATATTTGAGAGTTCAAACATGGTCACTCATTTATAAAATGATATTCCGTCTTTTATTGTGTAGTTAACAATAAAAGACGGAATGATAAAGAAAATTACCAGCGATATTTAGCATTCAATAAAACAGAGCGAGATTGCCCGTAATAACAGTAATAATCACAACCAGAGAGATACTCTTTATCAAGAATATTGTTGATATTTAACTGTAATTGCCACTGTTTATTGAAATTATAGATTGCAGCCATATCCCATAATGTTGCACTAGGTACGGTTAAATCACTGCTCTTAGGATTATCTTTAGATTTACCTAAATAACGCACACCTGTTCCTAACGTTAAATCTTGGGTTCCCGTAATTGGAATAGTGTAACTACCCCAAGCAGATGCAGTATGTTTAGGAATTAAACCGGCTTGTTGTTTACCTTTATTACCCGTGTCATCGGTTTGCATATCGGTATAGGTGTAATTGGCTTTTAACGCTAAACGTTCCGTTAATTGCATTTCACTTGTTACTTCAACACCCTTTGATGTCACTTTACCGGTTTGTGTTGAAACAAAAGTCGTTGGATTTGCAACAAGCGCATTCTTCTGTGTGATATCAAACCAAGCAATATTAAAGTAACCATCCATAAAATCAGGTGTATATTTTATCCCTGCTTCAATTTGGTCACCTTTTAATGGTTTATACAGATCTTTAGTTGCAGGATCGATAGTACTCATCACCTCAAAGGACTCGGAATAACTCACATAAGGAGATAGGCCGTTATCTGCTAGGTACATTAATCCTGCATTGAGGCTAAATTCACTATCAGTGCGTGATTTATCCTCATTTTTTGCTTGTGCTTTATTTTCTGTTTTCACCCAATCTTGACGTACACCCGCCATTGCAACCCAGCGGCCATCAAATTTAGTTTGATACTGTGAGTAAAGGCTATATTGAGTTTTATCAATGGTACGATTGATGTTATCAGCAGGGTTAAGCGGGGTATATTTGCCGTAAATAGGGTTCCACGGATTAATCGTACCAAAGCTGTAATTATCTTGCTCATCACCTTTGGTTTGGTGATATTGCAATTCAGCACCCGCTAATAAGGTATGTTCGAAATTATCCGTATCCCATTCACCAACAACGTTATTATCAAAAGAGATACTTTGGTTTTTACCATCACGGAAAACGATGCCACGACCAAGTTCTGTTGCCGTAACATCTGAATTAGGGAATGCATAGACACTACGCAATAACAGATCGTTATAGCCATAGTTTAAACGTTGAGAAAAACGCCAAACATCGTTGATGTTACTTTCTAATAAATAACCCGCTGAAATTTGAGTACGTTTATATTTATCGTATCCCGGTTCACCTAAGTTAGTTGACGGTTTAATTTTACCAAAAGGAGATGAAATTAATGTACCCGCAGCCGGGAAGAAAGGATTAGTCGGTGTACCATCATCATGCAAGTAGGTCGCCATAAAGGTCAGTGATGTATCGTCAGTTAGATTAATCGCAACACTTGGCGCAAGATAAATCCGCTCGTTATCAGTGTGAGATAACTCCCCATCTGATTTTTTCATTAAGCCAACAAGGCGATAGCGCACACGTTTATCATCTGTTGTACTTGAAACATCAAAGCCTAACCCACGCTGATCATTATTTCCTACCTCAAGAAATACTTCATTTTGAGGTTTAAAGCTGGGTTTCTTTTGTACGACGTTAACCGCACCACCGGGTGTAGACTCACCAAATAATACAGCTGATGCACCTTTTACCACTTCAATCTGTTCAAAACCATAAGGCTCAAGTAGCCATGTGTAATAACCATCACGGAAAAGGCGACTGTTATCTAAATAAGTTGCCGCTTCAAAACCTCGCACACGAAGCCAATCAGTATCGTTATCGGCACCAAAGGGCTGAGAAACAACACCAGAGGTATAACGTAAGGCTTCATCAAGTTTTTGAGGAGCATGTGTTTCGAGATCTTTTTGGGAAATGACAGAAACGGATTTAGGCGTTTCTTGCAAACTGGTATTTACTTTTAGCGCTTGAGCACTAACGACAAGCTTCTCGACTTGTTCCGTTTTTGCTTTTTCTTCTGCAAAAGCCTGTGTAGTCAAAATAAAAGGAAGGGTGGCAGAACAGAGTAATGCCACCGGTTTCAATTTAAATGCATAAAAATTAATCACAATGAGTCACCGAATAATAATGATTACTATTAACGCTATTATTCACATAATGTATACTAAGGTAAATTAATTTATGCAAAAATGTCTATAAATGATAACTTTTTGGGTTAATTAACTGCTTATGTCAACCCAAGATAGGCGTCCACCGACAGAAGTGCTGCGATGTAGTGCATTATGACTTAAACATAAAGTCCGCATTCCTGCGACTTGTTGTGAATACCAAGCTCCACCTCGCATTAAAGAGCGTTGGCCATAATTTCGTAAATAAACCTGATCGTGATCTTGCTGGTTTATTGCTGGATATAATCCTAATGCTTTAAATAACATCGGTACTTCACGATCATCAACAGGCGTTATTGCGTTAAAATCACCATCCATTAGTCCCGCTGGATAACTATTATCTGCGGGTGCGCCGTTATAGTGTTTTATTGACGTTGATAAAATAGGCGTACCTGCATTTCCCTCACAATAATCAGAGGGTGCATCGTATTTTGCGCTATTAATATGATTGATAGGCAATAAGTTACCTGTTGATAATGCTATTGAATGCCATTGCTCCGTTATTGTTGGATCACCACAAAATACAGCGTCATTATCTTTAATTATCTGTATTTCTCCGGCATTTAATTGCATTCCACTTTGCCATTCCCAGAGGTTGCCACATAAATCACTAATGCCAAATAAACTATTATCATGATACCAATTCGGCCACTGTGGTGATGTTATTGTGGTTGGATCACCAGTGATAAAATCAGTGTCGCCAGCATCTTTGCCATCCACTCGATTAGCACATTGCTCAGGATGTAGAAAACTACGCCCATAATCCGTATTTCCATCTTCAACCATATTGTGATGACGACACCACAACATAAGCGCAGCCCATTCCGCATGGGTACTTAAATGAAATCCTTTTCCTGTCTGTTGAGCGCATTGTTGAAAGCTTAACAAATCTAACTGACTGGCTGGTTTTTGATTGGGTAAACTTAATAATTCGCTTTGATGTAATGAAGCGGGATAACACGCATAGAAAAAAGCATCTTTAACTTTTCCATTTACAATAAAAGCAGGGTGAATAGTATTATCAAGACAATCCAATACCTCGTTTAATCGAAAACGGGGCATTACATACATATAATTCGGCTGACCTTTTGCAGAATATAAAATAGTTCTTTTTCCTGCCGATTGTGTCTCAACTTTTATCCGTAAAGGATCAGGTGAATAGATATCAAACATGATTATTCCTTATCTTCATCTAGTAATGTCACCCAATAACCTGTTTCCCATTTTACTGGCAAAAATTGGGTATGGTATTCATGAAAAATAGCGTCCGCATCAAGGTGAGAAAAACGTTCGGGATGTAGCCATTTCGCCATTTGTAAAATAGCAATAAAACCAAAAGGGCTGTCATAAAAAGAGTGCCAAATAGCGTACACTTGTCTGTTTTTAACTGCATCGAGTGTTTTATAAGCAAGGCGTTGCATTAAAATCGCAAGTTGCTGTTTTGCCAACTCTAAATTTGCACCAGGCCCTAAATTAATCCAATCACCAGAAGGGTTATAACCACTCCAATCCGCACCTGTTAAAAAGATTTTATCGGGTTTAGAGTAAATCACGGTTTCTTGATTCAGAAGGCCATAAGTACTTTTTATATATTCCGTTCCTAAGTTTTTACCCCCTGCATTTTGTAGCATTTGTCCCATACTGCCATTGCCATATGAAAGGCAGCATTCTGGTGTAAAGCCTGCAGCTCGTTCAAATAACACATTGGGACGTTTAAATGGCTTTTTTCCTAATTGCTGAGAAATATAACTGAGTTGTTTTTCACGAAATTGGTTCATTGCTTGGCTTTGTTGGAGATTACCAAGCATATTTCCCATAATAGATGTACTAATTGGGGTGTTATTAAGTGGATCAATACTCAAATCAAACACGACGACAGGAATATTGGCTTTCGTTAATAAATCTAGCACACCATTAACACTGATCGCGCGATAAGTCCCAACGGCAACAATAATGACATCAGGTTTTAGCGCGATAAGCTTTTCACTATTAAAGTGTCCACTCGACATAGCCGTAAATTCAGGTAGTGCCAATAATTGCGGAAATGCTCGAGTATATTGATGATACAAGCTTAAATCGGCGGTACGAAAAGCCGAAGGCATTGCGATAAGACGCTCATAAAGAGCGCCTTTATTTAATGAAGCATAAAGTAAAAACAATCCACTATCTGCCACATAAATACGCGTTAATTCTTGTGGTAATGCAATTTCTCTTCCCAGAATATCAACAATTTCCCTCTGTTTTGATTTTGCATAAACAGGAAAAGGGCTCGCTAATAATAAAGAGAATGCACTGGCACCTTTTAGTAATGAACGTCGATAATTATCCATGTTCATTTCCTAAAAATAGTAATTTAATACACCAAGAACCACGCGATCTGTACCAATACTGCAATAAGTTGAACTGGTACAACTCGCAACATAGGATTTATTTGTGATATTACTGACAGTTAATCCTAACTCTAATCCCTGCAATTCACGGTTGATTGACGATAATTGGTAGCGCAAACTCACATCACCTAACCATACTGCGGGTACTTTAAACGTATTTGTATTATCACCGTAAGTTGAACCTAAATAGCGAACACCAGCACCTAATAATGCGCCTTCTAAATAAGGCTGCTGAAAACGGTAATCTATCCATGCAGAACCCGTATGAGTAGGTACTTGAACAGGATGTTTATTTAACGTTGTCGGATCACTAGTCGATGTCACAATATTATGCAGATAGGCATAATTGAGCATCATATTCACTTGTGGTGTTAACGCTAATTTACTTTCGAACTCGAGCCCACGAGAACGAATTTCCCCAGATTGCTGATAATAATCGGGATTTCTCGGATTATGTGTTGTGACATTTTCTTGAGTTAATTGATAAACAGCAACACTAACGAGTTGTGTTAATTCAGGATTTTGATACTTGATACCGGCTTCATACTGTTTTGATTTCATTGGAATAAACGCTTTTCCATCTGCATCTGTACCCAATACAGGATCAAAGCTATCTGATGTACTTATCCAAGGTGAGAATCCATTATTAAATTGGTAACTTAAACCAACACGATGGCTCCATGCCGTATTATGACTTGAATTTGTCATGCCTGAAATTTGATTATGTGTATCTAAATCAGCAGAATCATAACGGCCACTCAACAGTAAATTCCATTGTTGCCAGCGCAAGTGATCTTGCAAATAGTATCCATAGCGATCAAATTGTTGTTTTGTTGAAGTGCGTGAAACAGGATAAGGCTCAAAATCAGGTTTATGATGCGATGCCCAAGGATCAAAACTAACTGTTTGAGAGCCCCACCAATCTTTAGTCATATAGCCATGTTGATAATCAAAACCTGCCATAACCGTATGATTGATATCCCATGTTGCTATTTTCCCTATCAGCTGAGTATCTGTTACCCACGTTTCCGATTTACTCGGTGCTTCTTGATAAACCGCCGTTAACAGGCGATCTCCGGGTAAAAATCCGCGGGTATAATCACGACTAATTTCAGTATCAACCTTCATAAAACGGGTATTTTGTTTAAATTGCCACTGAGGTGTCAGGTCATATTCAAATAATGAAGTGAGAGACTGTTGTTTGCGATGTGAATTATCATGGCTTTGATTATTATAATTTCGATTAGGATCAACTTTACCATTAGGATTCGGTAACAAACCTAAAGCTTGAGCAGGTAACGTATTGTAATAACCTAGACGAGGCTCTTTTTGATATTGACCCAATAGTGTCCAACTCAATGCATCATTCGGTTTCCATGTAATAGCTGGTGAGATAAGAAAACGTGTTTGACGAGAAGAGGGGATTTGAGACTCTTGTTCAAGCGCTAACCCTGAAACACGATATAACCATGTTTCATCCTCATTGATTGCTGATGTAGTATCAAATTTAATACCATGATTTTTATTATTGCCCGCTTGTAATTGCACTTGGTGTTGCGCTTCTGCGGAAGGGCGACGCGATATCATATTAATCACGCCACCTGCACCACCTTGCCCATATAATGCAGATGCAGGACCATGTACAGCTTCTAAACTTTCTAAACTCCAACTATCAACTTGAGGTGCCCAAATACCACTATTACCTAGCATTCTTAATCCATCTAGATAGTAGTCTGCATCAAATCCGCGCATTTTCGAGTAATCAATACCGCTACCAAAAGCACCAAATTTTTCACTCACAACGCCTGAACTATAACGCAGTGCCTGACTAATAGATTCAGAGGGTAAGTTATCTAATTGAGCGCGATTAACAACAGAAACCATTTGTGGTGCTTCTAATAAAGTGGCATCACTTTTAGTCGCTGTTGTCTGTTTTTTCGCAATATAACCATAAGGTTGTGTATCAGACTGAGTGTTTTGCGCTGAAGTAATAATTATTTTTTCAATATTTTCTGAAGCAAAAGAGGGCGATACTGCGCTTAATGAAATTAATGTAGGAAAAACAAAAGAGTAGCCACATTTCCAATAATTTTTTAATTGCTTATTTGGATAATGTGTCGATTGAAGTAATAGCAACATAATGATCCCAAAAATGAAAATAAACCATGATTGACTCGTGGTCGGTAACATACACCAACGACCGACTGTCAGTCAATATAAATGATAATCATTTTTATTTGTATTGAGATAAAAAATAGAATAAGTCATAAATGCAATAAAAATAGGAGGGCGAAATTATCGGGTTCTTTTGCTCACAATAAAAAAGGCTCGATAAATAATATCGAGCCTTTAACTGTTTATTACTCTAATTTGGTTATGAAATTAAAGTGTGACACCTTTCTTCGCGAGGAACTCATCATAAGTTCCTTGGAAATTAGTCACTTTTTCAGGTGTTATTTCAATAATACGGTTTGCTAATGAACTTACGAATTCACGGTCATGAGAAACAAAAATCAAAGTACCTTGATAAAGTTCTAATGCCATATTCAGTGATTCGATAGATTCCATATCTAAGTGGTTAGTTGGTTCATCCATAATCAGAATGTTTGGTTTTTGCATCATTAGCTTACCAAATAACATTCTACCTTTTTCACCACCCGATAAAACTTGAACAGATTTTTTCAAATCATCTTGAGAGAACAGTAAACGACCTAATACGCTACGTACAGATTGTTCGTCGTCTTCTGGTTTCATCCATAAACTCATCCAATCAAACACAGTCATATTGACTTCAAAATCAGTTGCATGATCTTGTGCATAATAGCCAATATTTGAGTTTTCAGACCATTTTAAACGACCAGTATCAGGTGTTAATTCACCGACTAATGTTTTGATCATTGTCGATTTACCCACACCGTTATTACCTAAGATGGCAACTTTTTCGCCCACTTCAAGCATCATATTGACGTCTTTAAATAGTGGGGCATTGTCATCATAGCCTTTAGAGATATTTTCCACTTCAAGCGCATTACGGAATAATTTTTTCTCTTGTTCAAAGCGAATGAATGGGTTTTGGCGACTAGATGCTTTAACTTCAGCTAATTGAATTTTCTCAATCTGTTTTGCACGAGAGGTTGCTTGGCGTGATTTAGAAGCATTAGCACTAAAGCGACTTACGAAAGATTGTAATTCACTAATCTGTGCTTTTTTCTTTGCATTATCCGCTAATAAACGCTCACGAGCTTGGGTTGCAGCAAACATATATTCATCATAGTTACCCGGATGAACCGCAAGCGCACCATAGTCTAAGTCAGCCATGTGCGTACATACCATATTGAGGAAGTGACGGTCATGGGAAATAATGATCATGGTACTGTTACGTTCATTTAGCGTTTGCTCAAGCCAACGAATGGTATCAATATCCAAGTTATTCGTTGGTTCATCCAGTAACAGAATATCAGGATCAGCGAACAGGGCTTGTGCAAGTAACACACGTAATTTCCAACCCGGGGCCACTTCACTCATAGGACCATTATGTTGTTCTAATGGAATACCTACGTTTAGCAATAATTCGCCAGCACGAGATTCAACGGTGTAACCGTCCATTTCACCAAATTTCACTTCAAGATCGGCAACACGTAAGCCGTCTTCTTCGCTCATTTCAGGTAAGCTATAGATGCGTTCACGCTCTTGCTTCACTTCCCAAAGTTCAGTGTGACCCATAATCACGGTATCAAGCACAGTAAACTCTTCATAAGCGAACTGGTCTTGTTTTAGTTTACCAAGACGTTCATTAGGATCGAGGAATACGTTGCCGCTACTTGGCACTAAATCGCCACCTAAAATTTTCATAAAGGTTGATTTACCGCTACCGTTGGCACCGATTAAACCATAGCGATTTCCGCCACCGAATTTGACAGAAATGTTTTCAAACAGTGGCTTTGAGCCAAACTGCATAGTGATATTATTGCTGATTAACAAGACGAATACTCATTATTAGTGAATGACAAAAGGTAATGGGGCGGCATTATGCCACAAGTTACCCCTATTAAGACAGTAAAGTGACGAATGTCTGTTAAGGAATTTTAGCTGTAAGAGAAAAACTCATCATATTGTGAGTTTTTGCCCATAACTGAAGTAAGAAAAAAAGAGATAACGCCAATTCGCTATCTCTTTATCGTGAACTTAACTTGAAGCGTAATCTATTTACTACTTGGAAGGTACTAAGCCGGGTTCAACCACAGCATAAACTTGGTCATCTAGAAGATCAGCCTCAAGAAGCTGAGTCACTAAACGCGCAACATCTCGACGATTCACTAAACCATGAGTCTCTTCATATTGATAAAGCTGAGCCTTGCCCGTTTCTTCACCATTAAGTAATCCACCCGGTCTTACTATTGCATAATCAAAACGGCTAGTTTGTAACCACACTTCGGCCAATGATTTTTCTCTTACGGCTTGACCAAATGCCGCTTTGGCTCTGTCAGATAAGGCAACCCAACTATCACCACATCCTAAAGAAGAAACCATTAACATACGTTGAAAACCCATCTTTTCCGCAATATCAATGACGGTTCGATGAGCCAGATAATCATTTTCACCGCCCATTGTGGAAATAATATCTGCATCTTTTCCTGCTAATGTTAAAACAGCTTCAACAGCTTTAGCATCAATCGCATCACCAATAACAGTTTTGATCCCTTTTTCTTCTAAACGATTAGCTGCTTCTTTGGAACGAACTAAAGCCACAATAGGGCGTTGTTGTGCGACGCCAATATCAGCAATATGTGCGCCAACACCTTTACCGCCAGCGCCAAAAATAACCCATGTTTTCACGAGCAATTATTCCTTATTTAATTGTTGTGCTAATTGACGGAAGGCTGATAATTGCTCTGGCAATAATTGACGATGTTCATCTCTGCCAAGGAAAATCTTAAACATTGCAACGCCTTCTTGATTGAAAAATAAGATAGAGGCGGTATCCATACCCATAAATTTACGCTCGATCATTGCAATATATTGGCAATTTTCGGCTTTAATATGGCCTGTCATTCCTTTTTTGCCACGTAAATTAAAATAGCCATGTCGATGAAAACCACTTGGTAATTCACCGCTAAATTCTAAAATAACATCTTGAGTATGCACAAGTGTGGTGACATTACCCCATTTCATCACGTTATCCCACACTGTATCGAATTGCTCACCACTCATTAATGAGCGTGATGGCAAATGTCTCACAACCTCTAACAAGGTTGTATCAAATTGCGTAGCAATAGTTTCTAGCGTTCCATCAGGCTCAGTTATTAAAAATTGTTGTAGCTCTATATTCATGATGTTATTTCCATCTTTTAATTAATATTTAGGGTAATAAAATTAACGAGGTGTATTTAATTGCAAAATTAACTGCTGTAAGGATGTCAGCAAATTACTTGCCCAAAACCGACCTTCATTGGTGAGTTTCATACAAAGAAAATCATCTTCAACAAGGCCTGCTTGATACCATTGATTTAATAAAGGGGAGAGCAGAGTTGCTTGCGGGCTTAATTTAGCTAAATCAACACGCCCGCACTCAATGCCAGCTTGTAATTCATGACGCCAACGAAAACCACTGTCAGTTGTACGACTCATCATCATTAAAGGTTTTTGGCTATCTGTAATTTTTTGATAATAGCTATCCAGTGAACGCTCAATCATCCATGAATAACCATTAACCGAACCACCAGCACCAGAGCCAAAGGCAAGGCAATCCGCACCTTGTTTAATTAATAAATTATAGAGATTACGTTCGCGGGTTGTTCTAGCCCAATGACTATTGCTTATCTGACGCCAACCTACATTCTCCATAAAATCACAGCCTTGAAGATATAGCGCACGCCGTTCTATCGGCGTTGGCACAGTGACTCGCTGATTTTCAACCGCTTTACCTAATGGTGTATTAGGAAGCAAATTCAATGCATACAGATCGACACCATCTAAACCAATATCGTGGGCAATAGTGAGATCTTCTTGCCAATTCACCGCATTTTGCCCCGGTAATCCGAATAACAGATCGCACACCACAGCAGCTCTATCACGTAAGCAGAGTCCTTTCATAAACTTAGCGGCTTCTTCACCCGTTGATGTTCTTGCCATTCGTTTACGAATTTTGCTATTAAAGGTTTGAATACCAATAGAAAAACGGTTTGCACCTGCATCTAAACAAGCATCAATTCGATTATCATCAAAATTTAAAACGCGACCTTCAATCGTAATTTCACAATCGGGTGCTAAAGGAAGTGATTGGCGCAAATGCGTGATCACTCGATAGAGATCTTTTGCCGATAATGCAGAAGGGGTTCCGCCACCAAAGTAAACGGCATGAATGGGTGCAGACTGATAAAGTAAGCTATCTGATTCAGCCGATATCTCACGCAATAATGCGTCGGTATAGCGTGTACAGGCTTCTTCGTGGTAGTTATTTTGATAAAAACCACAAAATGTACAATGAGTTGCACAAAAAGGAATGTGGATATACAACAAACGTTTACATGCAGGTGTTTTACTTTCTAATAAAGCTTGCCATGTTGATTGTTGCTCTTCTTTTGCAATAGGTACAGAGCCTCTCCACGGCATGGTGGCATGTCTATCGCGAAAAGGGCTATCACCCTCAAGTGCAAAATGGGGAGTAAGATCGATTTCAGTTGAAGATTGCGTGCTATGTGTTGCGACTGACTCTTTCATTATTAAATCATTCCTACTTATTTATCATTAACAGGATCAGCGGGATAAAACTGTTGATGCAATAACTCCACGGCATCCACAATACGAGGTCCCATTCCCAAAATAAGGGATTGATCAATTTCAATAATGCGTTGGTTTTTCCATGCTTGAGTCATTGAAACACCGGGCACAGAAGCAAGCCCTTCAGAGGCTCTTAATCCACCGGTTTGGTTTTTCTGACTTTGCGTTGTAATAACAATTAATTCTGGATTGGCAGCAATAATCGCCTCTGCACTATAAATACGATAGTTCTCATGCGTAGCAATATTCTCGCCGCCGGCTAAATGAAGAATGGCATCCGCAACACTGGTTTTTCCCGCAACTTGAGGAATTCCACCACCAGGTGAAAGAAAGAACATCACTTTCACTTTTTGCTTAATTTGACTATTTTTAGCGTTGATCACGGCTAAACGAGATTGAAGAGAACCAATTAATGCTTCTGCTTCCTTTTGTTTATCTAATGAAATCGCTAAGGTACGAATATTTTTAAGCATTAATTCAAATGTGGCGGGTGTTCTTGGTAAGGAAATCACCTTTACATTATGTTGTGCCAGCTGGCGCAGTACCATTTTAGGTTCAGCATCATCCCAAGTTACAAAAGTAGAAGGGCGTAAAGACAAAATGCCTTCTGTACTTAGCTGCTTCCAGTATCCGATATGAGGTAATGCTTGCGTTTGTTCAGGATAAGACGTCGTTTCATCAACACCAACAACCTTATTACCAGCACCTATGGCATAAACTAATTCTGTAATAGAGCCACCGGCAATAACCCAACGGTCACTATCTTCGTTATCTTTTGCTATTAAGTTAAAAGGTAACAATAACAAGCTGAGTACGATCGCTATTTTTTTCATAATTAAAATGCCCATGTCAGACCAACTGCAGCATTAATACCCGTAGCAGGGATAGATTCATGAGCCGTTTGATAACGCTTATTCAAAATATTATTTAAATCAAAGTTGATACGGTATTGATCGTTATTGCCAAATTCTGTACTCAGTGAAAGGTTAACCGTTGTCCAACCAGCATAGTGCTGTTTATTTTCTGGATTACTATGATCTTTCGCTTTTGTTGCCGCTCTTAAATATAAATCTGACATTAAATTCATATTATTGAGCAATAATAAATGTTTAGCACCAAAGCGAGTTGTTAATGTAGGTTCGCCAGTATTCCATGTTTTCAATGTTGAACCTATAAATTGACGACGCATCACATTGGCAGAAACATAAGGTGTAATTGACCAACCTTGGTATTGAGCCATCATTTCCATACCATAGGTTTTAGCGCGATCGATATTGTCATAATAGAAATAATCTGCTCGTCCTGTTTTGCTATTTCCTTCGCAAATCGATTCCCCAGCACAGGCAATAGATGTGATGTAATCTTTGGCTTCAGAATAATAAATCGCACTGTCGATATACCAGTTATTCCCTTTATAGCGCGCACCAAATTCCACATTATTAGAGTGTTCAGCTTCAAGATCGCGATTACCGTAAGTTACCGCACCGCCAGCAGTCGTGTTCATAAATTGCTGAACAAGCGTTGGGAAAACATAACCTTGTGCAAATGCGAGACGTAATTCTGTATCTTTAAATCCAGAATAACGCACATTCGATGACACAATAAAAGCGTTATCTCTTACAGGATCAGAGCCTAATGTCTTATAACTTGTTCCTGTTTTATTGTGATGAACAGTTTCATCACCATCTTGTAATTCTGATTTCAACCAATATTGTCTGGCACCCATTGTCCATGACCAATCCTCTGTTATTTTCCAATCATTTTGGGCAAAAACAGACACGTTCGTTTGCTGACTACGGTTATGTAACAGGGATTGTTTTTCGTAATTTACGGCAGGAGGGAAGCCGGTTGTACTATTTGAAGATGTTTGACCCACAGAGGTTTGTTTTACTTTATCTTGTTGATATTGCGTGCCTAAAATTAATTCATTATTTGCAGGTAACGTAAAGTTTGCCTGCATAGTCATGCCATAAGTATTCTGTGTATCTTCCGATTGGGTTCTATTTTTAACCGTCAAATTACCAATCATTGGGCTACCTGTTGGTGTAACAACGCCCACTCGGTTTTCAAATTTTCGCTCTATACGCTGTGTGTAAGCATCAATATGAAGTTTTTTGAAATAATCAGCATCAACCTCATAGTCATAAAATAAACCGACTTTTTCACGCTCAAGTTTAGGCACTTTAACGCTAAACTCTTGATACTTTCCTTCATCCGCGTAATAAGATTGCGTAGATAAATCATAGCGATCAAGTGAAAGACCAAATTTATGTTTATCCACTTTATAGCCTAACCATGCACCTTGGCCATTATTTCTAAAATGCGTATTAGGTAAACGCCCATCAGGCGTATATCTGTCACCATGATCGGCATAACTTCCATTAAGGCGATATTCAAAATCACCGACAGTACCTGAAATTAACGCAGACTCTCGCCAGCCCATCGTTGCTGAGTCATAAACGACTTTGACATTTCCCCCAAAAGGCTTATCGCCACCTTTTTGAGTAATTAAATTCACTACACCGCCAATAGCTTGTGAGCCATAAAGCACAGAATAGGGGCCTTTAACCACTTCAATGCGCTCTAATGCAGATTCATCTATTAAAATACCAGCACCAAAGTTTTGACCACCTCGTTGATAGGTTACTTCTTGCCCATCAACTAACAAAAGTACGCGTGATGATGCTTCTCCACGAATACGGATCTGTTTACGGCCAGCAAGGCTATTATCCGTGACTTCAACACCGGGGATATCACGTAATTGGTCTGCAATAGAAGAAGATGTTGACTGAGTTAATGTTTCTTTATCGATAACTTGAATGGTAGCAGGGCTATTCCATAACGAAGATGCGCTACGTGTTGTAGTAACAACCAGTGTTTCTTCTTTAGGCGAAACATTATCAGCAATAGCATATTGAGAGAGTGAGAGTGTTAAAGCAGATAATACGAAGCAAGACTTAAATTGAATACACATAATGCGAATCCTAATGAGATCAATAATTATTATCATTCGCTTTATAATTTAAGTTTTGGCATTCATCAACCACAAAATGGTAAATAGAATACATCTTTGATTTAAATCAAAGTAAAAGTGTGATTTCATGCATATTAGCTGCTTAAATAAACAGAAATAACACAAATAGAAGGGTTTTTAAGCAAGTAGTGAAAAAAAGGTAAGTAAAGACACTCGGTTTATATTCTTACCTTCATTATCGAGAGAGTTAGGTTAAATGAAAGAAAATAAAAGCGGATAAAATACTATTCTAATGTGTTAAGAAAAACTTTAAGCAATTGGTTTAATGCTTGTTGTTCTTGTTGTGATAAACCTGAGACTAAACGTTTTTGATTTTCAACGTGTGCTTCTATTACTTGGTTGATTAATTCCAGACCTTCAGGTGTTAGCGAGACTAAAAAACCACGCCCATCTTCTGGATTAACTTTACGAATAACCCAACCGGCTTTTTCTAATTGATCAATACGATTTGTCATCGTGCCTGATGTAACCATCAGTGTTGATAACATCTCACCAGGAGAGAGGGTATAAGGATCTCCTGCACGTCGTAGTGTAGCAAGAACATCAAAACTTGACGTATTTAAGCCAAATTGAGAGAAAACTTTCTCCATTTCGCGCGAAAGATGCAAAGTTATATTCCCCAATCGACCTATTAATCCCATCGGACTAATATCAAGATCAGGGCGCTCACGCTGCCATTGTTTAGTAATTTTATCTATTCTGTCCATGCATTCATAATGTCAATTATTTATCTTGACGTCAAGGTATTATTAATTTATCTTGACCTCAAGATAAATCGGTGTGGTAACAACTAAACGAGTGATTTTATGAATCGATACACAACATTACTACTAACGGCATTAGCTCCTATTGTATGGGGGAGCACTTATATTGTGACAACGGAAATGTTGCCCGCTAATGTTCCCATGACGTTAGCTGCATTACGAGCATTACCTGCAGGAATTTTATTATTAATTATCATGAGACAACTGCCACAAGGTATATGGTGGTTGCGTGTCATTATTTTGGGATTTTAAATTTCTCGCTGTTCTGGTGGCTATTATTTATTTCAGCCTATCGTTTACCTGGTGGTGTTGCTGCAACAGTGGGTGCCGTTCAGCCTTTAATTGTCTTATTTTTATCTCGGTGGTTATTACAAACACGGTTATCATGGTTGTCTATTTCAGCCGCATTAGGCGGTATTTTTGGTGTGGCAATACTGATATTGACACCGAATGCAGCGCTTGATCCTATCGGAATAATTGCAGGATTAGGCGGTGCATTTTCTATGGCGACAGGTACTGTATTAAGTCGTCGTTGGCAACCGCCTGTTACACCTTTAACGTTTACAGCTTGGCAATTAACCGCTGGTGGCGCTGTATTATTACCTTTTGCGTTATTTTTCGAACCCGCATTACCTTCATTAACAGGAATTAATCTTTTAGGCTTGGCTTATTTAACCTTAATCGGTGGGGCATTAACCTATATTTTCTGGTTTAGAGGATTAGCATTATTGGGACCAAGCTCTGTGGCTTCATTAGGCTTTTTAAGCCCACTAAGCGCGGTTATTTTAGGTTGGGCATTGTTAGGACAACAATTAACGAGTTTACAAATTCTAGGCATGATCGTGATATTAATTAGTATCTGGGCTAATCAACAGTCAGAAAAACGAGAAAGAGCAAAGCTTCAGTCACTTAGTTAGGATTAATGTGTTATTTTAAACGCCACAAATACAGACCATTTAATACCGACTGTTTAATACCGAATAATCAAGAGAGTGTTGTTATGCCTATATGGGTTGATGCTGATGCATGTCCAAAAGTAATCAAAGAAGTGTTATATCGTGCAGCAGATAGAGAAAAAGTGATTATTACTTTTGTTGCTAATCAACGATTAATCGTGCCCGCATCGCCTTTCTTACGTACATTACAAGTTTCTGCTGGGTTTGACGTTGCTGATAACGAAATTGTTCGCCGTACTAATAAAGATGACTTGGTTATTACCGCTGATATTCCATTAGCAGCCGAAGTCATAGAAAAGGGCGCAGTCGCTCTAAATCCAAGAGGCGAACGTTATACTGAAGCAACTATTCGGGAACGTCTAAATATACGTGATTTTATGGATACGATGAGAGCAAGCGGTATTCAAACTGGAGGTCCTGCAAGTTTAAGCCAACGCGACCGTCAACTTTTTGCCAATGAATTAGATAAGTGGTTTTTACAACAAAAAAAGCGCGCTTAATTTAATCAGCAATAAATGCTTTTAATAAATAAACGGGCATAGATATTATTGCCCGTTTTTCTTTAAGATAAACTTTAGATTATTTCTTTTTTATAATGAGATCAGACATAACGTTTAGTGCCTAAAATACTGGGTTTCTTCCCTTTAAAAACATGAGGGCCATCCATTGTTAATTTAAGCTCATTACCATTGCGAGTTAACCAAGGTGTCGCTTCACTACCTGCTCTTGATGTTACACCTGATGGTTTTAATGTAATGCTATCTTGATCAATTTCAATAATACCAATCACATAGGTATAAATCATATTATTGAAAAAGCCTTTCTTATATTCACAAGAACATTCAACCACTTGATTGCCATATTCCATACGCATTGTTGGTTTTAATGAGGCAACAGAAACACAACCGTTACTAATTGCAGAGTAAACACTACAAACCAACGCGACTTTACCGCCCATTAATTGGGAAATAGCAGGGTTAATCTCAACGGTTTCGCAACCGGGTTGTTCTTGACTCACACTCACCACATCACCGGTATGGAAAACAAAAGGATCAGAATTAAAAGCGCCGCTTTTATCTGGCGCTTGAATAATCGACATTTGACCATTCGGGCGTAAAATTCCCACACGAAGATCTAAATCATCATTATCTTTTCCATCTCCATTATCTATCCATGTTGCACTGACTAAAATACGCTTAGGTGCATCATTACCTTTTAGCAATGAAACACGATGACTACTATCAGGTTTAGTCAGTTTCACTACGCTTTTTTGTATATTTACGGGAGCAGGTGGTGGTGCAATAACTGGAGCAGGCTCTTCAACTTCAACACCGTAAAGGTTACATAAGCCCGCAAGTCCAGAAGCAAAACCTTGCCACACAGAACGGACTTTATTCTGACCATTTCGAACATAAAGTTCTAAAACGATGATGCCTGTTTCTTGTGAAAACTGGCTCGGCGCTAACTCAATAACTTCATTATTTATCAGCACTTGTGCTTTTAATTGATTAACAACAGCGAAACCGCCAGCACTGCCATCTTGCGTTAATGTAATTGCTATTTTGGTAATATTTGCGGGCAAACGAGAAAAATCAAAGTCAATACTATGAATAACTGTTGAGCCTTGAGTTATCGGTGAAATAAACGAAGCTGCACCAGAAGCATGATGAGGAGCATTAAAGAAAACCATATCGTCGTCATTAACGACTTTTCCTGAGCCAGTTACTAAAAATGCAGTCAGATTAATATCAAGATTATAGCCTACTGCATGAGAGACTTTAACTTGTCCTTTATTTTCGCTGAGTGATGTATTTTCACCCGGTTGCAACGTTTTACTCATTAAACCGCTCCTTGATTGATAAGACTAACTGCAAGAAATTTAGATAACAAAGGGTGTTCAAATTAGTGACACTATAAATTTAAGTCACTGCAACTGCCAACTTTTTGCTAATGGATAAGATAAATGACTTTTATAATAAAAAAGAATCCTAAGTTGATACATTAACATAGGTTCTTTCACTAAAAACGGTCATATAACTCTCGCTCGCTTTCTTACCTTAATTGCTGCTTAGAATAACATCCTAAAAAACCATTAAGCTTTTCTATTCTATAACGCATGAAATCATATAATGCTTCAATGATACACAAAGAATCAGGGTATTAAGTCAAACAACAAGAAATAAACAGGTAATAATTTGGCAATTTTACATAAATTTATAATAACCACTATGTTAAAATGGTCTTTTGACATCTATTAGATGAACCTAGGGAGCATTGCCATGAAAAAGAGAGTCCTATTATCTGTTATTTTATCTTCTTTATTTCTATATTCATCGGTAGCTTCTGCCTGTGCTTATTGCTACGGCTACCATGATAGAGCTCAATCAAATTATAGTGATAGCTACTCTAACTTAGTGCGCAGCTTTGAAGATAAACGCTATGAGCTAAATAAGCTTTATGATCAAGGCGTCAAAGAGACAGATGACAAAGCCCAAACATTAATTAAAGATTTAGATTCATTATCAAATCAAATCCAAACTGAACGAGATAATAATCGTTCATACCGACACAACCGATATCAAGATGATAGAAATCATAATCGTGGATATCATAATAACCGTTGCTGGTAACTCACTCTTGTCATTCACAGACAGATAACCAGCCAGTGTAGCGTTTGTTATTAACAATAAACGCTACATGCCTCATTTAATCTCGCCACTCTCTACGACATATTTCGTATCTATCGATAAGACTAACTGCAAGAAATTTAGACACCGATTGCGATAATAACTTCAATTAATTATTTATTCGGTGATCTCATTCACTTTCGGTTAATATCAAAAGCCGATGAATTTATTTATAATCTTAGGAAAATTTTCCCATCAAGACGAGAGGTAATGATGTCATTTTCTAAATCTATGCTTGCTTTGGCTGTCATGGCGGTCTCCTTTTCTAGTTACGCGGCAAAACAAGCTGATTTGATGATAGTTGACGGTACTGTTCTAACTATGGATCAGCAAAATAAAATCATTGAACAGGGCACTGTTGTCGTAAAAGAAAATAAAATTATTGCCGTTGGTGGCCCCGAGCTTTCTAAAGAATATCAAGCCAATAAAGTGTTAGATGTTGATGGTGATATTGTGATGCCGGGTTTAATTAATACCCATACGCATGGTTCGATGACTGTATTTCGTTCCTTAGCCGATGATGTACCAGACAGACTTCACCGTTATATCTTCCCACTCGAAAGCAAAATGGTTTCTCGCGAAATGGTCAGAGTGGGTGCCAATCTTGCAAATATCGAAATGGTAAAAGGTGGTGTAACAACTTACGTTGATATGTATTACTTCGAAGATGAAGTCGCTAAAACTGTCGATAAAATGGGTAATCGCGCAGTATTAGGAGAATCTGTTATTAATTTCCCAGTTGCAGATGCGAAAACACCAGAAGAAGGTATCCAATACGCAGTAAACTTTATTAAAGAATATAAAGATCACCCTCGTATTATCCCAGCATTTGCACCACATGCTCCTTATACAAATACCACAGAAAACCTTCAGAAAATTGCTAAATTATCAATAGAACTTGATGTTCCTGTTATGATCCATTTGGCTGAAACCGACCGTGAACAAGAAGAAATCGCTAAACGTACTGGCGGTAAAAGTCCAGTGCAATATATGGCAGATATCGGGGCGCTAAATAATAAAGTTATCGCTGCTCACGCAATTATGGTTGATGATAAAGATATTGATTTACTGAAAAAATATGATGTTGGTGTTGCTCATAATATCAGTGCAAATACTAAATCAGCAAAAGGTGTAGCGCCTGTCGTTGCGATGTTAGAAAAGGGTGTTCGTGTGGGCTTAGGGACTGATGGTCCAATGTCGAGTAATACGCTAACGACCATGAATGAGCTAAATCTTGTGGGTAAAATCCATAAATTAGAGAATAAAGATCGTGCTGCTATGCCACCATTAACCGTAGTAGAACTGGCAACAATGGGTTCAGCGAAAGTACTACATATGGAAGATAAACTGGGCTCTTTAGAATCAGGCAAACTTGCTGATATTATCGTTGTTGATACTAAATCGCCTAACATGGTGCCAATGTATAGTCCTTATGCAGCATTAGTGTATGGCGCAAATGGCAGTAATGTTCGCCACACCATCGTTGATGGAAAGATCTTAATGGAAGATCGTCAGCTATTAACCGTTGATGAAAAAGCTATTATTAAAGAAGCACAAGATTTCTCTAATAAAGTACGCAAAACTGTTATCGATAGCGGTGAAGTTGTTAAATAAGAATTGATAAAAATATCTTTATTCTGGGCAGTTTATTTTTAAACTGCCTTTTTTATTGCTATTGCCAGAGTGTATTAATCTTTTCTGCTTATTTTTATCTAAACAAGACGATATAAAGCTAATAAAAGCTAAATATTGCACCATCATTAAGATAATCCTTATTATTTAAATATTCATTTAATTAAAAATGCTAACACACTGTTTTATCTGTTTTTTCCACTTCGTAACTATCAGATTTTAAGTTTATTCTGTTATCAAATTTATTAGAGATGCAATACTATCTAAATATACTTGTGCAACAGTGCATCTCTATTTTGAAGTTCTCACTAATACTGCTCATCAACTACGGATAGAATAAAAATGATGATTAAACCCAATAAATTAACGCTATCGCTTATTACATTATCTATTATTAGTGCAACTAGTGTTTTTGCTAATGAAATCAATTCAGTAGATCCGACTAAACCGCTTAATTACGATATAAAACTCAACCAAGCAACGATTTTTTTACGGGGTGCTGAACTTGAAAATAACGTCACTCTTAACTTACCTGCAGGGCAGAGTGAAGTTGTTTTATCTAATGTTGCAGACAATATTGATCCTAGAAGCTTATCAATTAGCATTGATAATGAAGATGTGATTATTAATACCATTAACGTTAAAAAAATTCCTATTGCTCCTAGTTACCCTTCTAACATTGCAGTATTGATGGAAAAACAGAAAGACATTAATAAGCGAATTGAAGTATTAAACATCAATATTAATGTGGGTGATGAACAAATTACTTTATTAAAAGACCAATCATTTTTTGGTTATGGTGAAACTCAGTCATTAGAACACTCATCACAAAAATTTGATTTTATTAGCCAAAAAATGACATCTATTTTAAATCAGCAAAAAATGGCGCGTGAAGAAATTGCTGAATTAACAGAACAATTAGAAGAGTTAAACCGACAATTAGAAATTGATATGCCAATTATTGCGCAAGAGAAAACACAAATTGTTTTATCTTTAGGCACATCAAAAAATCTAACCAGCAAAATGCGTATTTCTTATATAACGCCAGATGCTGGATGGTCACCTGCTTATGATATCCGAAGCCAAGGAATGGATAAGCCAATATTACTCACCTATAAAGCGGATGTTATTCAAAATACAGGCTTAAATTGGGATAAAGTAAAACTGGTTTTAACATCTACTAATCCATCACTTAATATCACTGCACCAACATTATCACCTTGGTATTTATCTCTTTATAATAACACTTCGAAATTTAAACAATCCAATATGGACATGAGGATGGCTATGCCAGCTCCAGTGTTAGAAGAAATGAGTGAAAGGGAAAGCATGGCACCAAGAGAGCGACTAAGTAAAGGCGTGACTCGTTACGTAACAACCAATAATAATGGTATCAATTTAAGCCATGCTATCGCGTTACCTTACACCTTAAAAAATAGCACAGAGCCTAATACATTAGTGATTAATCAAAAAGAAGTTGTTGCGGATTATCGCTATTTAACAACGCCTAAATTAGTTGAAGAAGTTTATTTACAAGCTGAAGTTAAAGATTGGGAAAACTTAAATTTACTTAATGGTCGTGCGAATATCTACTATATGAATAGCTTTGTTGGTAATAGTTATATTAATACCAACGAATTAACAGAGTTACTTAGCATTCCATTTGGAATAGATAAAAATATTCAAATTAGCCGTATTAACAATGAGAAAATAAGAAAAGAGCCTATCTTTATTGGTACAACGATTGAACAAAAAGAGAGTTATACCATTAAAGTAAGAAATACTTATAACTCTCCTGTAAAAGTCACTATTTACGATCAACTACCACTTAGCCAAGAAAACAATATCAATGTAGCAGATGCCATTTATAAAGATGGTGTGCTTGATAAAGATACTGGTGAAATTAAATGGGATATCACATTAGGTGCCAAAGAGGAAAAATCATTACCATTGAATTATACTCTTTCTTATCCTAAGAATAGACAAATTATGGGATTATAATTTCTCTTATCTACATTTAAAAAATAAAATAGAAGAGGGTGCAATTGCACCTTTTTCTATTTTAAATAAGAGCTATTTTTTCATTTTCTCTATTTTTGCCGACTAATTAAGCAAAATTTTTGCGGCTTTAGTTGCAAGTAAATCAATATCATAGTTTTCACGATTAGATAGAACGGTGATAGTGAGTTTAGATTGTGGGAAACGCATAAAATAGGTTGAAGTTCCCATCCAACCCCCTGAATGTTCAAAACTTATTTCACCCAGTGTATGATTAATAAAAAGGCCAAATCCATAAGCTTCATAATCAATTATCGGCTTACCTTCACGCGTAGAATTAGGAAAAGGTTGTGTCATTTTCGCAATAAGCTCAGCACCACCCACTTTTGCGGTACTAAAGTTTTCACCCCATTTCATTAAATCGTTCGCACTTGAATGTACTGCACCATCTCCAGTATGTGTCCAAGGACTTTCTGATAACTCATAGTTTCCTTGCTCATTTTCCGCATATCCAGACACAATAGGATTTATTGTAGGATATTCTTCAACAATAAACGTATCGTTCATTTGTAATGGCGCAAAGATACGCTCTTGAGCAAAAACTGAAAATGGTTGTTGAGTTACTCGCTCAATGATCTGAGAAAGTAAAAAATATCCAGTATTGTTATATTCAAATTTACTGCCAATAGGGTAGTAAGTCTCTGTTTGCTTTACAATATCAGCAAAACTTTCTTCTGGCGTAAGTTGCGTTGTGTAAGAAACACCTCGCTCAAACGCTAATTCCATATAATCAATTAATCCACTGGTATGGGAAACTAAATCGTTAATTGTGATCGCTTTGGCATAGTCACCTAACTCCGGCAAATAAATAAGAATTGAATCATCAAGTGATAACTTTCCATCTTTAGCCAGAAGCAATATAGAAAAAGCGGTAAATTGCTTTGAAACAGAAGCCAAATTAAAGACACTATTTTCATCAATTAATTGATTTTTAGATATATTCGCAAGACCTTTTTGAGCTTGATATATAACACCATCATCAAAACGAGCCTGTATAATAATACCCGGTGTATTCTCTGAAATAGGACTTAATAACTGTTCTATCTGTTCTTGCTTGCTATTATTTTTTATATTTTTCATTGTGTTACTCTTATTATTGCTAACATATCATCCCCATCTTTATCCATACCTATCTCTTCAAAACCAAAAGAGGCATAGAATGTTTTAGCCACTGGATTTAATGGGTTATAACAGATCTCAATTTCATTGATTTCTTTATCTTGTTTAATTTCATTTAAAGCAAGCTGAAGGGCATTTCTGCCTAATCCTTTATTTTGGTGTGCTTTATCTATCATAAAACGCCAGATAGCAATTTTATGCGAGTTTTCTTTTACCCACATAAAAAAGCCAACTGGTTTATCTGATAAATAAATACCTCTGACGACATAGTTTTCGTTATAAGCCGCCTCAACTAAAGACCATATATTAGAAGCAATATAGTCTTCTTGATATTCTTCCACTTCAAGCAAGCTAATTTCTTCATAATTATCTGAAGTGATACGTTTTAAACTGATATCCATCATATTCTCTTTTTAAATCACTAAATCGCATTTTAATAAAAACTCATTGTTTATTATCTGCGATAAAATTAAAGAAAGATTAAGAGAAGATTTAGATAGCACAATAAGACACATTATTTATAAAAGGGAAAATATAAAAATATTTTATTTACTCACCTTAAACTTAAAAAACTAAGGTGAGTATAAAAAAGATCAGCATTAATTATTCTGCATATTTAATCTAATAATTAAGCCAATATCTCTTCATTTTTAGGTTGGCAATTTGCTAATATCGCTTTTTTAACAGCAGGGCGTTGATTAATTTTATCCAGCCACTCAATAACATATGGGAATGTTGTAAGATCTAAATTTAACTCTTCCCATGTTCTTAACCATGAAAAAGTTGCAATATCAGCAATTGAGTAATGATTTCCTGCTAAATAAGGCGTTATTGTGAGTTGTCGTTCAATTACACCCAATAGACGCAAAGATTCATTTGTATAACGTGTAATTGCCTCAAGATTTTGTGTTTTAGAACCATGCAAAAACCACCATAATTGCCCCATCATAGGGCCAACACCTGCGATTTGAAAATTTAGCCATTGCTGGATACTCAAATTCTCTTTCATTGATACCGATTTAAATACTTTATACTTATCATCGAGGTAAGTTAATATCGCACCTGATTCAAAAACAGTCATATCCTCCTCATTGTCAACAATTGCAGGTATTTTTCCATTTGGGTTGATCGCCAAATATTCTGGGCTACGCTGAACGCCCGTCGATAAATCCAAATAGATTTTAGAATGTGCTAATTGAGCTTCATGTAAAAAGATACTAATTTTTAAGCCATTAGGCGTATTAGAGGTATAAAAAATTAGCTTTTTATCAGGTGATTTTTTCATGTTGTACTCTCTACAGTTTATATTCTTTAAATATTATTTAAATTGCAAAAGCAATCATTGCAATTGCAACTATATATTTTAAGTATAAGGAGATCAAGCACGATAAAGTGCATAACATGATCCTCTGATGTCAGAAAGAGTATAAAAAGAGGTTAAAAATAGGGTGGTATACGATAGCGATATAAAAAACAGGATAAGATTATTTATTAATAATAATCTTAATCCTGCTAATAATTTTCGGTAAATACAGAAGAAACTAAATAAATAGCAGTAAGACTTTTAACGACTATTTTTCTGCATAAATTGATTAACACTATTTTTGATAGTTTCTCTTAACCACAACACTTTAGAATTATACGCATGGCGTTTATGCCACAGTAAAATAAATGAGATATCAAGCTGTTCAGAAACACTGTGTGGCAGTGGTAGAGGTAATGTCACTAAATTAGGTAAAGCTCTAGAGATATAATGTACACAATATCCAGGCAAACAAGTAATAAGTTCATGATTAGGTTGAGAAATCATAAATAAAGTTTGCTCAAATGACGTGTAAGTTATGGCTATATTACGTAAACGCCCATGCTCTGCCAAAATATCATCTAATGCCCAATGAGGTCGTTTATCATATTCTGTTGAGATGTGAGAATAGCGTAAAAATGTCTCTAAATTCCAAGGCTCTTTTAATAACGGGTGATCTTTTCGCACATAAACTAATGGCGTATCACGAAAAAGCTCTTCACAATCGATGACTTCAGGTAATAAATGTAATGCTTCTTTAGAGCCTGAATAATATTCACGACCTAAAAAAGCAATATCAGCATCACCGTCAATAATGCTCGAAAGTGAGTTATATTCCCAATTTCGTATTTGCACCATTGATTGAGGATAATAATTCAATATTTCTAAAGGGAATTGATTCAATAACACCTGATGTAAAGGGGATTCCAATATTAAACTAAAATGAACACCTTTAGGTGTCTCGCTATTTTGCTTACCCGCGATATGGTTACCAATATTAATAAAATCGGAAAGAGATTCTTCAATACTTAATGTCAAAGGTGTTGGAATTAATCCCTGAGGGCTGCGAACGAAAAGAGGATCATCAAACCAAACGCGCAATTTAGCCAATGCTTTACTCACCGCAGAAGGTGAAATAGACAACCATTTTGCAGTCAATGTAACACTACGCTCTTGTAAAAGAATTTGAAAAATAACCAATAAATTCAAATCTATTCGATGTAATGGCTTATGCATCACAATTCACCTTTTGTTGTTGTCCAGAAGAACGAAAGAGATGCAAAAAGGTAAAACCAATAAAGCTACTTACAAACAATATAATCATCAGCATATTAATTGCAGATATTCCTAACCACCCCATAGTCCAGATATAAAGAGATGCAAAACTCAACTGCAAAATCCCTAAAATTGAACTGGCAAGCCCAGCACGCTGGCTAAATGGAGAGAGTGCTTGACTCATTATAATACCAAATAGTAACGCAAACCCCGCGCCACATAATGAAAATGAGACAAAGAACCAGCGAGGATCACTGTTTTTTCCGATGAAAAGAAAAATAGCCGCACCCAAAAAGCTTGATAAACCCGTATACAAAATAGTTTCATAGCGGAGTTTTGTTAATATTTTCGGCATCATAAACGAAGTGACCATACTGACCATCGCAAGCAATGTAATTGCTGTTGAATACTGCCCAGTGGTGTAATGCATTTGCTGCATAATCACGATTGGAGAGATATTAACATAAGTCAGGATCACGCTCATTCCCAAGCATGAAATAAGCAAACGACTTAAAAAGAAGCTATTTAAAAAAGATTCATCGGTGAGTGTAGTCGTTTTATTTTTACTTTTAGCCAACTGTTTTGGTTTGGTTTCTTTTATCACAAAGAAACAATAAATAAAGATTAATGACGCGTAGATTGCCATGGCATAAAACATGACCGGCCATTTAAATTTTAATAAGATCAGAAAACCTAAAACAGGCGCTAATACTGGAATAATACAAGTAATGCCATTTATCATAGAAAGAACTTTAGCGCGTTGTTTTTCAGCTAATGTATCTCGTAATATCGCAAAAGTAACAACATAACAAAATCCAGCCCCAATACCTTGGAAGAAGCGTGCGATCAAAAAGTTATTTTCCGTTACCGAAACTCCAGCACCAAATGATGCCAATAAGAAAATAACGGTTCCAAGCAATACAACAGGTTTACGTCCTAAATTATCACTACACCATCCTGCAATTAACATGGATGAAACCATGCCCATTAAATAAATTGAAAAAGCTTGATGTAATGTCACTTCCGATGCGTTTAAATCATTTGCGATTGCCGTTAAACCCGTTAAATGTAAGTCCACACCAAGAGGGTAAATCAACACTAAGCAAAAGCTAAAAAGGATATATTTTGTCATCCAGCCACCTCAATTATTCTGATGAAGAGGCATTCTAGTCGTCAAAGAAACTGAAACCTAATGACAAAAAAGCAATCTCTAATTTCCATTTTGGAAATATCCGATTATACTTTTCGAGATCAAACGGTAATGATAAGGTATTTTTATTTTAATTAAACAGTGATTTTATCGTTATCTTTTCTTTTATTAGTTCCATTCTTTGTGCTGGCGTTCCACTTTCATTACTAAGACAATAATTATAGTAAAAACTATAAATAGATAATAATAATTTTACTGTACTAGGCGATAAGGTTTTCAAAAATACATCAGGAAATTTTTCTTTAAATGATTGAATAAATAGATGGCTGTAATCAAGAGAAGGGGATATTTTAGTATAAAAACTAACATCATCTGTTTTATTTAACCCCAAATTACATAGATAGAATAACTCTTGATTATCTTGAGATATAAACTCATACCATTTGTTATTCCACCAACCCAGTGTATAACTTCCTTTATAATTAAAATCTGATGTTAGGCGTGTTCCCTTTGAAACCACATAATAAAGGTTAGATGTTTTTTGTTTTATTTCTTTACCGTAGGCAACCATACACCCACCACGGATAAAGCTATCATGATAAATAAAATGATGTTTAATACTTATTGGTAGAATAAACTTTAATTTAAGAAAGTGAAAATGTGATAAAACAACAGGTTCAATAATATGCTCAGAGCAAATCTTTTCTGTGTATTGAATTTGACCAAAACTTTTTCTACTATTTATTTGCTCATATCGCATAATAATATTATCGAGTAATACACCTTGAGTATTATCTAATGTCTCTTTTTTAGTGTTGTTATGATATTGACTATCAGAGCTCACTAATATTTCACTCCAATTAACACTTGGAAGAAAAACATAACCTGTTTTAGAGCAACAGGTTACCATCCCAAAAAGCTCATTTGAAAAGCCTTTTGTTGTGTTGTTACGGCAACTCAACGTAAATACGTTTGTTTGCAAATCATAAGTTTTATTTTTATCTAATAACTTTTCATATTGCCTTGTTTTTATTTCTATTATCTTTTCAATAGCAGATAGTTTTCTATAAAACAGAGCAGGGGTAATGTTTAAATTCTTAATAATATAAGTGGGTGTTTGCGATTGTAAAATAAGAAGTTCTATTATTTTATTATTAATAGACTTTGAGTCTATATTGTTTTTAAGAGAAAAAACCGTATTACACTGTTTACATTGATAGCGTACTGTTCCTTTTCCTGTCTTGCCATAAAGTATTTTTTCTGATGAATCACAATTTGGGCATTGCTCATTAATATTTAAATTAAAAAAATCAATATAAGGATTTAATAATGCCTTTATATCTTCATTATTAATTAATACGCTACTACCGCCACAACAATTGCAATAAACGGCAGGAAAACCTAATTTAAAAGACGGGATCACATAGGCATTTTCTACAACTTCAGAAAAATGCTCACAACCCTCTGTTTTACATACATTAACATTAATTTCCTTTACTGTTTTCATCAGTTCTTATCACAAAAAACCAACACAAAATGATAATAACATAATTCAACTACGCGTAATGCTAACGCACTGTGATAGTTATCATACTTTTAACAAGTCAGGTATTATTAACTAAATACCGAACATCAACCAGGTTATTTCAGTATTTTTATTATTACAGGATATTATTATGAATAAGCCCGTTCTTATATTACCTCTGTTAATTGGCGCTTTATTAGGAAGTTCTTCCGTATTCGCTCAAGAAATTACTATTTATCATACTAACGATTTACACGCGAATGCCGTTCCTTTTAAAGCACCTTATGTTAGTAAAGATAGATTAGTCGGTGGGTTTGCAAATATTGCGACCATTGTTAAAGATGCTAAAAAAAATAATCCAGGCGTTTTATTTCTTGATGCTGGTGATTATTTTACAGGACCTTATTTAAGTACTTTAACTCAAGGTGAGGCCATCATCGATATCATGAACGAGATGTCTTTTGATGCAGCTTCCGTGGGTAATCATGAATTCGACCATGGTGTCGAAAACATGGTGACTCAACTTAAAAAAGCAACATTCCCTGTGCTTTTAGGTAATGTTTTCTATGAAGATAACGGCAAAGCTGTCTGGGATAAACCGTATATTATAGTAGAAAAAGAAGGCGTGAAATTTGGTGTAATTGGATTGCATGGTAAGTTTGCTTTCTATGACACGGTTAATAAAGATAAACGAGAGGGTGTTGAGGCAAGAGATGAAGTTGAATACCTTAATAAATATCTTAATGAACTGAAAGGAAAAGTTGATATAACCGTATTACTCGTTCATGAAGGTGTTCCAGCAAGACAATCCAGTTTCGGCTCGGCAGATGTCGCTCGTATGCTACAAAAAGATATTGAATTAGCACAACAAGTAAAAGGGCTAGATATTTTAATTACTGGCCATGCTCATGTGGGTACTCCAGAACCTATTAAAGTAAACGACACGTTGATTGTTTCTACGGATGCTTATGGCATTAACGTTGGAAAATTGGTGTTAGATATAAACGACAAAACTAAAAAAATTGATAACTATAAAGGTGAGCTAGTTAATATCTTTGCTGATGAACACAAGCCTGATCCGGATACGCAGAAAAAAATAGAAACATGGACTAAAAAATTAGACGAAATAGCACAACAAAAAATTGGCAATACTCAGAATGAACTAACGCGTTCTTATGGTGAGTCTTCTGAAATTGGTAATTTAATTACTGATGCTTTTTTAGTCACAGATAATCGGGCACAAGTTGCTTTTGTTAATAGTGGCGGTATTCGTAACGAGATCCATAAAGGAGATATTACGATCGGGGATATTATTAGCATGTTCCCATTCCCAGATGATTTAACTTATATGGAATTGAGCGGTAAAGACTTACGGGATTTAATGAACCATTCTGCAAATTTAACTAATGGTGTATTGCAGGCATCTAGTGGTTTTGAAATGAAATATGACAGTACTAAACCTGTAAACGAACGTGTTGTCTCAGTTTCTATCAATGGAAAACGTGTTGAAGATAATACTTACTATCCAATTATTGCTAATTCATTCTTAGCGAGAGGCGGAGATGGTTTTACAGCCTTCACTCAGGGTCGAAATGCTAAAGATATTCCTAATACCAGCGCAGCTACGGCAGTAATTGAATATATTAAGCAAAAAGTTACTATCAACATACCTAAAGAAGAACGAATTGTTGATATCTCTGCAAAAAAATAGTGTGTAAAAATCAATAACCCCATCATCTAACGCCATTAATGTTCTCACCATTAATGGCATTTTTGTATTAATGACAATGAGCTAATTTAATCTTAATAATCGTTGTGATATCAGATAAAGCCTAGCTAATCTACTGATATACTCATACTAATTTTTGTTATTCATCTTCATATTATAGAGATATTCCTATGCCGTGGACTTTTTCACATCCTTCTATTGTTTTCCCCATAAAGCAGTCCCGAATAGGAAAAAGCCTTAGTTTACCTGCATTAATTGTAGGAAGTACTTCACCTGATTTACTCTATTCTTTTGGCCTATATCAATCAGCGACAACGGCACATGATTTATTGGGCTGGTTTTATACAGCATTTCCTTTTTGCTTACTGGTTTTTATTCTAAATTATTTACTACGGGAGCCATTAAAGTGCGTATCGCCGATCCCCTTATATGAGCCAATAAAACCCAATATTCGAGCATTAAGCTTATTTGTTTTATCCCTGTATATTGGCGCGGTAACTCATATTGTATGGGATTCTTTTACTCACGAAACAGGAACCGCCGTCAGATTTTTTTCTGTACTACAAGCACAATTACTACAAGGAATGACCGATAGCCAAGAGATTGCTATCTATAAATTATTACAACATTTAGGCTCTGTATTAGGGTTGCTTTATTTATGTTGGAAATATATTCAATACCAGCGCAAACAAGACGCGCCAACACAAAAAGAGAACCGTATTAAGTTATATCGCTTAATTGGGATTGGCTTTCTATCTGGATTATGTGCTTTGCCTTTAGCTTTACAACTCTCAAATAAGGGGCAGGGAATTAACATTAATCGGTTTATTTTCCTTGAACTCTCTTTAGCGGTGCCTTTCTTCTTTGGTTTAGTGATAATCTTAGGAATCTGGGTATATCGAACTAAATTTGGCTCAAGTAAACAAAAAAGAGCCCCATAATATAAACTTACGGGGCTTTTCTTTGGTATGCGCTGTATTTAATACAGGAAATCTTAGCTATTTATTAGCTTTTAAACCACAGCATGACTTCTTCATAACTTCCTTGGTAAATAATCTTATCTTCCTTTTTGCTTAATTGATAACGATACATAGGATCGTAATATTCTTTAAGTAAAGGGGTTAACCAAGAAAAATGCGCTTCTGTATTAGACTCTTTTTTCTGAATTTCTAAGGCATTATCTAGCAACTGCGTTAATTCCATTGCTCTTTGAGAGCCCAAGCGACGGCGGATAGCAAATAAACCATGATGTAAATAATCACTGTAAGCTTGCCAACCTTTCTCTTCGCCATACGCTTCCAGATAATCGTGCGTCATACGATCAAAATACTCTGCTTTCAAACGTTCTATGCGTCGCTCTAAGGGATCATCCACAACAACTATTGAAGCATCAAGCATTTTTGCTCGCAAACATTCAGGTAATCCATTGGCTCCAATAGCACGACCTTCATCCTCAAGCACCCATCGTGTATATTTCGGTGATTTTTTCAACATCTCAACACCAAGGTGGTTTTCAAATGTCGCTTGAGGAAATTGCGCTTCTACTGTACGACCAAAAGACGAACCTCGATGGTGCGCAATACCTTCAAGATCAATACCCTCTGGTAATGAACGCACTAAAGTCGTTTTTCCATTACCAGTACATCCACCAATTAAGATAATAGGGCGTTGAACTAATTCATTGGTCATTTCAATAACAGTCTGTCTTAGCGCCTTATATCCACCTTCAATTAATGGATAATCTATACCGATCTCTTTAAGCCATTGCTGAACGATATGAGAACGCATTCCTCCACGAGCACAGCAAATATAACCATTTGGAAATTGCTCACAAGCTTCACGCCAAGCTGCGATACGGTTATCACGAATTTCACCACTAACCAATTGATGCCCTAAATCAACCGCTTTTTGTGAGCCTTGTTGTTTATAACAAGTTCCCACAGCAGCACGCTCTTCATCATTCATTAAAGGTAAATTAATCGCATTAGGGATTGAACCTTGATTAAATTCAATAGGCGCACGCACATCAATAATAGGTGTGTTATTAGCAAGGATATGTCGAATATTTTGAGCAGAAAACGCTGATTCCATAATAAAAATTGTTATATCTAGTCTAGCTGAAAGATTGACTACTATACTCTTAAGAACATGTTATGACACGCTCTGATCGTATATTTTTATTAAATTATAGTGTGTTATTTCTAACAGAATAATTTTTTCTAGAGCAAAAAAAATACACCACAGGGAGTATCTCCTGCGGCGTATTTCTTAATTTGTCACAATGGCATGGCTACCACTGCTTAATATTTCTATCTTCTTGTGTCACTGACGTTAATTTGGCTAATATCGGTAATAATTTGTGCTTAAAATCATCCATAAAGGTGTAAATAACAGGTACAAATAACAGGCTTAATAATGTTGAACTGATTAACCCGCCAATAACCGCGATAGCCATAGGTCCTCTGAAACCCGCATCCGCACCAGTCGTTAAAACAAGAGGGATCATTCCTGCAATCATTGCAAACGTGGTCATAATAATCGGTCTAACACGCTCTTGACCTGCCTCTAAAATTGCTTTTTCACGACTTAACCCAGCACGCTCTTTTTCAAGAATAAACTCAACTAATAATATCGAGTTTTTAGTGACAATCCCCATAAGCATAAGAATGCCAATAATCACAGGTAGATCAATCATCGCACCATATAAGACTAAAGCGATAATAGCGCCACCAATAGAAAAGGGTAATGCGACCAAAATAGTTACTGGTTGCATAAAATCTTTAAACAACACAATTAATATAGCGAGAACGAGTAATATGCTAAAAATCATCGTTGAACCAAAACGCATTAGCATATCGTGCATATATTCTGTGTCACCGTATTCAACTTGTGACACGGTATGCGGTAACTGTTGATATTCAGGTAGTGCCATTACAGCTTCGATTGCTTCACCCAAACTAATACCATCCAGATTACCTTCAATCGCTATTTTTCTTTGACGGTTAATTCGCTCAATTTGCGAAGGACCATCTCCTGAGTCTATTTTAGCCATTGTTTTAATCGGAACGGGTTGTTGCCCAGCGCTATTTACATAGAGATTATTAAGTAACTCAATATTATCTTGTTGATATTCAGGTAAAATAACCTGAACAGCTAACTGTCTATCGGGTAGATTAAATTTAGCACTACGAGAATTTGCCTCTCCCATTGTGGCAATCCGTAATGTATTCGCAATCTCTTCAACATTTATTCCAGTACGGCCTAAATTATCTAGCTTCGGTGTAACAATAAGCTCTTTACGCAGTAATGGCTTAACAACTTGGATATTATTAAATCCTGGAAGTTTTGCTATTTTATCGGTTAATTTTTGTATTTCTCTATCCAATTCTTCAGCATCATTCCCACTAAAAACGAGTGAAAACTCTTTATTACCACTGCTGTTACTAAATGAAAACTTAATATCTGCGCGCTGATTAAAGAGCGTTGTCACTTCTTGCTCAAACTCTTTTTGTGATAAAACACGCTCATTAGGCTCAGATAAGGTGAGAATTATCTCGCCTTTATGTTGAGCAATACCATCAGAGTCATCAGCAATGCCGGCAATAGTATAAACAGACTTAATTTCCGTTCTCTCTTTTAATAAACGAGTTAACTGATTAATCTCTTTTTGTGTCTGTTCAACTGGAGAGCCGGGCGGTAATTCAACACTAATTTGACTAATACTAATATCACCTTCGGGCATAAAACCGACGGGTAATAAACGAATGGCTGCCATTGATCCAATTAAAAAACTGAGTGCAATGGATAAAGCGAGTTTTCGGTGTTTTAAGGTTAGTGATAGAAAATAAGTATATTTACCAATCCAACGAGGTGTTTTGTGTTCTTTGCTTTTTGTCTGAGGCAGCAAAATATAAGCAGCCATTAGCGGAGTTACTAGGCGAGCAACTAGCAAGGAAGACAATACCGCCGCAGATACAGTGATACCAAAAGGAATAAAATATTTACCGACAAATCCGCCCATAAAACTAACAGGAAGAAATACAGCCACAATTGTTAAGGTAATAGCCACTATCGCAAACCCAATAGCATCAGATGCTTTTAATGCAGAAATATAGGGCCGTTCACCATGTTCAATATACTTTTGAATATTTTCAATTTCGACAATAGCATCATCCACTAAAATACCTATAACAAGTGTTAATGCTAATAACGTAATATTGTTTAAACTATAGTCAAAAAGCAGCAAAACAAGGAATGTGGGTAATATGGACAAAGGGAGTGCAATTGCGGCAATTAATGTTGCTCTCCAGCTTTTTAAGAAAAATAAAACGATAATAACCGTTAAGAAAGCCCCTTCAATTAACGTTTTAATCGTTAAATGATAGCTCGATTCGGTGTATTTTACTGTTGATGAAATAAGCTCAATATTAATATCTGGGTTAGTTGCTCTTAGTTGTGCCAATACTTTTTCGACATTGTCAGCAACGACCGTATCACTAGAACCTTTTGTTCTATATATCGCAAATCCAACACCATCATTGCCATTAAGTTGAGAAATAGATTTAGTTGATTTTTGCCCATCATAGATATTGGCGACTTCACCTAATTTGATCCATTGCCCATTATCAGTAGGCAATAGAATATTTTTAATTTCCTCAACACTTTGTTTTTCACCTAAAACACGGATGGTATGTTGCAGTGTATTATATTTGGTACTTCCTCCCGCTGAATTTTGGTGAACACCTCGTAAAAGTTCATTAATCGTCGTAATAGGGAGCTGTAATGCCGCTAATTTTTGTGCATCAGGTTCGACACGAATAACGCGCTCAACATCACCTAAGCGCCTTATTTTTTGTACACCTGAAACCATTACGAGTTGTTTACTAATAGTATCATCGACATACCATGATAAATCGGTCAGTGACATCGTTGAGGAAGAGACCATATAACGTAAAATGGCACCACCTTCGACATCTACACGACTAATTAAAGGCTCGTCAATAGTTTGAGGTAGCTCACCTCTAATTTGCACAATTTGTTCACGGACATCGTTCGTTGCTATATAAGCATCAATATTTAAGTCAAACTCAATAACCGTTGAAGAAGCACCTTCACTAATTGAAGAAGTAATATGACGAATACCCGGAATACCTGAAACAGCTCGTTCAACACGCTTTGTTACCGCATTTTCTAATTCAGTGGGCGAAGAGCCATCTTGTGTAATTGTGACGGTTACAATAGGGAAAGTAATAACCGGATTCGCCGTAACAGGTAATTGAATAAATGAAAAGATACCCGCAATAGTCAATACCAAAAAGATAACAATGGTTGGAATTGGTTTGGTTATCGCCCATGAAGATAATTGTAATTTCATTGAATATCCTTCATTGGACAAGATCACCTTGAGATAAAAAAGCTTGAGCATAAGCGACAACCTTAATATCAGTAGATAATGGGCTTAATATTTCTACTCGCCCATTATGAACACTACCAATATCAACAGGTTGAATTTCAATTCTTCTATCATGATTAACAATAAAGATATTCCGAATGCCATTAGCTTCGGTTCTGATTGCACTATACGGAAGTGTCATTCTCTGTTGTGGCTGTTGGGTATAAACCATGACACCCATTTCACCAATACGATGATTATGTTTGTCTGTTAATGAAACTCTAATTTTTCCTAACTGGGAATAGGTCTCTATTTTTGAAGAAATAAAGCGAATTGCACCAGATAGTTCTTTATTTGTGTAATCTTTGACTTTTACATCTGATGAATGATTAATTTGTGATAGCTCAGATAAATGCGCATTAGCTTCAAACTCTATTTCATTATTTTCAATAATTTTAAATAACAAAGCATTGTCAGAAAGAGTGCCATTCATTGCATGACGTTCGCTAATAACACCAGCGACTGGGGCAATAATTTTAGATTTATCTTCTTGGCTTTGTTCCCTTGCTAGTTGCGCATTTAATTGGCGTAATTCTGCACGAGTGGCTTCTAATTCTGCTTTTTTAGCCAATGTTTCTGATTTGGCTTTTTCAAAATCATTGGCTGAAATAACCCCTTTATTAGCCAAAGCGCTTAAACGAGTTAATTCTTTTTGTGCCTGTTCTGCTAACACTTTTTGCTGTTGTATATAAGCCGTGGCTTTTTCGGTTTCTGCTTTTAACTGCATTACCGCGGCTGTTTGAAGAGGTGATTCTAATGTTGCTAGTAGCTGATTTTTTTCTACCCATTGTCCTTCTTCAACAAAGACCGCTGTCACCATCTGTTGTTGTAATGGTGAACCAATAGAAATTTCATTTTTGGCAACAAAAATACCCGGTATATTAAGAACCTCTACGTAACGATCAATTTTAGGCTCTGTTACACTTAGTTTAATGATATTTTCATTTTCTTCGGCATGAATAACCGATGTCAGAAAACAACTGAAGAAAACAAATGTTATCTTCAATAGAAGTTTTTTCATAAATCTTTATTTCCCTAAAAATAATAGGGAACAATGTAATGCCGAGGTAATATCCATTCCTTAAATTCAAGTTAAGGTAGGATATTTATTTTAATAAGATTTTAATCTAGTAAAGTTCACAACAATATTTATATAAGATTAATAGCACTTATATAACCAATCTTCTTCACTACAATGAATGAACTCAGAACAAATAAACGTTTCTTGTACCTGAGAAAGTTGATTTTCTTGATATATATTATCCCATACATCTAATAATGAACATTTATCCTTAACGTATGAAAGCGCATTTTTGGCAGATTTAAAACAAGCTAAATCACCAAAATCATTATTACCTACAGGATGGTAGCTTGAATATTTACAAGATAAACAACAATTTATTTGGCAATGTTCAGGTAATCGTTGCCGTAAATCAATAAGCGCATTTTCAGCAAATGAAAATAACCTCTCAGATTTATAGCTAACATCATGATAATTAAATGAATAAGAGATATCATTTTTATCGTTTGTATAATCAAATTGCAAAATAATAGGTGCAATGGTCTCTAGTCCTGCTTCCACGATCGTTATTGGATATTCAATACTAAAAACACCTTGTACAGTGTCAAATTCATCTATATCAAATAATCCAATCACTTCTTCTTTATTAATTTCAGGAAATGAAAGTAAGTTAAATGAAGGTCCACTAAATGAAATATCCCTTAAGACAAACGTTAATAAATGTCCATCTGTCATTAATGTTCCAACTTCAGATCCTTTACAATCAGAAAAATAAAATGGCAACGAAAGCCCTGATAAATTTGATTGTGCTAATGGTTTCATTTTTAATCCTTTATAAAACCGTTATATATTCAACAGATACTATCATCATATTGTTTTATTTAGGTGCGTATTTTTCACTATTTTAATCATTGTGAAGACAATTTAGATGATATTTTTTGTTTATCACTTATAATCACAACGTATTCCAGAATAGCTCAGTGGCAGAGCATTTGGCTTCGGACCGAAAGGGCGCAGGTTCAACTCCTGCTTCTGGATCCCTCATTAATCATAATTTCTATTGCTTGTCTCCTTTCAAAGCAATCAAAAACCATCTCGAATACCTCTCTTTATTTGGTGAATATCATGGCTGATAAACAAAACCTATTACCTGTTGGACTTTCTTACGCACAATCGCAATTGGCTAAAACGCTAAGCCAACCCGAGATAAATAACAACAAAGTTCAACAATGGGAAGCCGTCTTACACCAAATACTGCAAGGACAAGCCAATTATGGCAGCCGAACACCATTCGAAAATACACCAGCATGGATCACGCTTGAAGTTATAAAAGGTGGATTCGCGACAGGTAATTGGTTAGCGGGTGGAGAAATAACACCTGAAGAGCAGCACCTATTAGATAAACTGCAAATAAAAACCTCGCCTGAAAATCAGCGATTAGCGTTAAATAGCTACTATTTAACTGATGAAGGAATGCATGTTCTTAATAAATGTTTAGATAATGAAAACTATCTTATTACCGTTCCTGAAGAGAGCGTTTTGCTCACTGTTGCATGGTTGATCAGAAATAAAGCTCAAGCTTACGCAAGAGACTTGCTTGATATAGTTTCACCTTGGTTTTCAGTATTAAGATTTTACCCTCATATTGTCGAACAGCCTGTTATTTCTAGCAGCACAGTAAGAGTGCAAGAGCTTGATATGACAATTTACGATCTTAAAAGAATAAAACCCAATAAACGTGTATTAGCTCAAAAAGAAGCCGTGACTATTTGGCATCCTTTTAAAGTGAAAATGATAGCGTTACTTTCAGAGATTGTTGATAAGTCATCAAGTTATACAATTACACCTTTATGGAGACAATCGGCAAAAGATCTTCTTGCTGAGTATTTCCAACTACGTAAACAATATTTCCTTTGCAATAAACCTATAAAAAATAAAGGTGACTTTGCAAAATTGCGTATTGCTATTGAGCAATTATCGCTCGAGAAAAATGAGTTAGAACTTCATCAAGCACAGCATATTCGTGTTTTATTGCAACGTCATATCGAGAAATATGGCGAGCCAAATTCAGAAAAAAGTGATAAAAAACAAAAAATAAAACAAGATGATGTGCAAGCACCATTACATTACACATTAAGTCGAGTCGTTTTAAACCGACTTGATAGCTTAGATATTAATAATGGCTTTGATGATAAAGAAATTGCCACAGAAGCTATTTCTGAAAGTGAAGCAAACCAATTTAACTTAACAAAAAATCATCCTATTCCAAGTATAATTACGTATAAAACAATGCGTAGTTTTAATACCACTGCAAGCCAACTTATCGAGCAAAAGTTAATCACATCATCAGAAGCTCTCAGCAATATTATTCCTCAAATTACAGCGAGTTTACGTGCTAATAGTTTGTTAGATATCCCATTGCGCCATCTTTACGAAAAAAACTATCGAGCATTTAAACAACGTCGCTCTTTATTACTATTAGATTTACAACATCAAGTACAATTAGAAGAGCTCCCGTGGGTTGCGATTATTGATAAGTTTCGTACAAAACAAATTTCTAACAAAACTATCTTCACGGAAGTATTAAATGAGTTTCTGTTATTAAACTTTCGTTATTTTCCACATACGCAGTTACCTAATCCTTTATTACAAGAACTAAACTCACTGACATCTCAAGTAGATCCAAGTATTAAATGGAGTGAAGAGCTTGCTGCAGACATTTTTATGGGAATGTTTAGTAAGAAAATCGCTAATATATTGGTAAAAAATGCTGATTCCGTTTTACCTTACAGCCTATATTCGCAATATTATAGAATTGATTATTTACTATTAAAACATGAGTTGCTCACGGCTTTATCCTCTGCAAATACACAAGGGGGAGACCCTTATGCAACATCCCGAGTGATCTTAAAATGGTGCGAAGATAGAACAAATGAAAAATTTGGCTCTTATTCTCCTGCAATAAATGGGGGAATACTTGAACAGTCCTACATATTAACAACCCATAATCTTAGTACTATTTTTAATAGTATTGGTCTTGCTGACAAATTAAAGCCATTCTTGCTTGATATGAGTAAACAATGCCTGCAAGTCATCAATCGCTATTTACAGGCTCCTTATCGTGGTTATCACGCATCATTAATCACAATAAAAAATGCGGCTTATGCATGGCGACAATGTGTTTTTTACCTTTCTTATTTATCACAAGAAGAACTGCAACAATTTATCTTATGGGCAGAGAATTATATTGATACCCAATCTCAATATTTCAAAACGCTGTTTATGCCAATTTGGAATGGGCTAATGACCGTAATAAATACGCCAAATGACTATAATTATGATGATAAAGCATCACATCTTATTTTTTATGGGTGGTCTGAAAAACATTGGATGATGAAGCCTATTTTAAAAGCTAATGGCGAAGAAGCTCGCGAATAAAATTAAGATATGCATAACAATTAAATAGGTAATCAGACTGAATTGTTCTTTTTTACCTATTTATTCTTATGCCACAATAGCGCCTAATCAGACTACTTCAATTCCATTCTTACCTAGTATTAGGCACTAATCACAGAGTTTTCTATGAACTTATTTTCACAAATATCGTTATATCTTGCGTCGTTAGGTACTTTATTTGCCGCATTACTGCATTTCTATTGTTTGTATTGGGGAGCAGAAGGTTATCGTATTTTAGGTGCCGGTGAATCTATTGTAAAAAAAGCAAAAGAAGGGCATTGGTATCCAAACTTTACAGCTATCACTGTTGGGATTATTCTCACAATATGGTCACTTTATGCTTTTAGTGCTGTAAATCCTATTATTACCTTACCTTTCACTAAAGTGATCCTTTCTTTAATCGCAACTGTTTTTCTATTGCGTGGTGTTGGTTTTCCTTTAATAAAAAATAGATTTAAGGGTAATAGCGATCTTTTTTGGTATGTCAGCTCTTCAATTTGTTTAATATTAGGGAGTTTGTATGCTATAGGTGCTTATTCGGTATAACACCACCTATGATTAGTTTAGAGGCTTAAGTGATATTTGAGATTTTTAGAACACTTTTACATTACAGTTTACACTTTTTAGCACCTATTTTATTAGGCTATCTTTTCTGGGGTAAGAATTGGAAGGTAGCCTCACTTCTTATGATAGGTACAATGGCCATTGATATTGACCATTTATTAGCAACACCTATTTTTGATCCCAACCGTTGTAGCGTAGGCTTTCATCCATTACATACGGTTTGGGCTGCTTTAATTTACTTAGGTATATGGTTTTTACCCTCATGGAAATTAAAAGCCATTGCAGTGGGGTGTTTATTTCATTTATTTACCGACTCAATTGACTGCTATTTAGGTGGATTAAAACCCAATCTAACAATAACGATGAGTTGTGATAAAAATTACTTAATGTCCGATCTCAACAATAAATTTATTGCCAAAAAATAGAAGGGAATTTTAAATATCCCTTTATTTTTTATTTAGACTGCTTAGTAAATTTTATTAAAACACCACCAATAATCAGCAAAACACCTATTATTTGCAATAGTAGGTTATTACTTTCAACACCACCGAATATATCAATAACTAGACTTGAGATCATTTGTCCACAAATAGCTAAAACAGACGTTAACATAACTCCCAATAGCGGTAAAACATAACTATTAATGACAACGAAGAACGCACCAATAATACCACCAGCAAAGGCAATTAAAGGGATCGTAGATAGTTCAATAGAATGGTAATCTTTTACCCATAAAACAAAGATAGTTAAAAATACAAAACCGACTAAGTGATTGATTAAAGAGCTATAAAAAGCATTGCTGTTTTGTGCTAACTTACCATTTAAAGTACGACTAGTTACAATGCAGACACCATTAAATAATGCAATTAAAATAAAAATACTCATTAGTTATCTACCTATAATTAATAATGCGCTACCAGAAATAAGTAAAAAGCACATAAATAAATCGCGTAGGGTGATTTTTCTTTTTTCAACCCCGAACCATCCCATTGCATCAACAATAACACTAAAAAGAATTTGCCCTGTTATCATTAAAATAATACTCCCAGAGAGCGATAATGGGCTATTTACTGTAATTGCAGCTAATAACACTGTAAATGCCCCTGGTATACCACCCAAATACCATAGGGTTTTTATTTTATTATTATTTTTCTTGTTCTGTTGATTCTTTCTTAAATATAAAATATATATAATTAAAGAGAAAAGAGTCCCTATACCATGTGTTATCCATGATGCGGTTAATGGTGTTGTAAAACTGGCTAAGTAACTATTACTCATAATCATTAATGAAAGTAAAACGCCAGAAAAGACCGCAACAAGAGAGAGAATATACTTGTTATTCATAATATTAAATCTATATAAATCATTTTTTGTGTGGGTTTAAAATATTCCTTTTTGATAATACTGGCAAGAAAACACACTGTTTACTCTAGGTTGACAATATGAATGATATGAACGTTTTTCCCATTCTGATTGCTGTGGCTGAACATTTGAGTATCACCAAAGCAGCCAAAACATTGAATATGACAAAATCAGCAGTCAGTAAAGCTATTCAAGGTGTTGAAGAGAAGCTAGGTATACGCCTATTTCATAGAACAACAAGAAATGTCAGTTTAACTGAAGAAGGCATTGTTTATATTAACTATATTCGAGAGTCTTATAAGTTAGCGGTAATGGCAGAAGAGGCGGTTTCACAATTTAGCGATAAAGCCAAAGGTAGGATTAAAATTTCAGCGCCCATGTCATTTGGTACGTTACATCTTGCTAGAGTAATACCTTTATTTATGCAGAAGTATCCAGAGCTTGATGTACAACTTTTATTTGATGACAAAGTCACAGATTTAGTCGCAGAAGGGTACGATCTTGCAATTAGAATTGGTGAATTACCCGATTCCTCATTAATAGCGCGTCAAATATCACCTTGTTATAGCCAGCTTTACGCTTCTTCAGAATATCTTGATAAATATGGTGAACCCATGCAAGTTTCTGAGCTAAAAGATCACAATTGCTTATCGTATTCATTATATCAAGCTGGTATGGAGTGGATTTTTTATCAAAGAGGTAAAAAATATAGCCATATTCCTAAAGGTAGTTATCGTGCCAATAATAGTGAAGCATTATTACAAGCAGTTTTACAGGGAATAGGTATTGCTTTACTCCCTCATTTTATTACTCAAACAGCTTTATCAAATTCAGGTAAAAAACTTATCCCTATATTGACGCACTTCGATTTACCTGAGCACTTTATTTACGCAGTTTATCCTGACAAAAAAAATCTTCCGCGCAAAATAACGCTATTTGTTGATTTCTTAAAAGAACAATTCGGTGCCAATAGCGACTATCAACGCAATATCGAAAGAAAATTATCACAATAAACGGTTATCATCGCCGAAAAAGTCATTTTCTAACCACTGCGTTACGGTTTTAGTATTAATTTGATTTGCCTGTAGCTTCTCAATCGCAAAATATTCAGGGAATGAGGCATCAGATCCTTCATACTCTTTTTCGAGTTGTTCTAATTTAACAAGCGCATTTTCATAGTTATCAAAAATCGCCTCAATATCACGATAGATCTGACCAAAACCCTCACTAAAACGTGAAACTAGGTAATAAAAATCTGAAAGGGGAATATCGCAGCTAAAACTGTTTAATTTCACATCTTCGACTTCTATCCATCGGCCTTGTTCAGCGAGGACTTTAACTTGGTTGTCTTCACTTTGATTTTCTCTAATAAATGTCGTTTTTGCTTTTTCAGCAGCATCTTCATTGTCAAAAGCACCTAAAATAAAATCAGGTCCTTCATAACCTGAAATTCCTACTACGCATAAGTGAATTGTGTTCATTTATTTCTCCATAAAAAATATCTAATAAATTGGCTTATTTATCTTACCTATTTTCCCTTTGCATATTGAATTTAATAGGGAACAAATGTGCTTTTTTCATTTTCCTATTTTTATTGTTGTTTTAACTATCTATCCCCATTTTAGATTTTTTCTATGCCATCACCAATTATTTTACCCGGGTATAATTGACTTTGTATTAAAAAAATCTAAAATGCATTTTTATCAGGGTAAAAATAGAGGTAACAATGAAAGCGACACTAACGGCTTTTTGCCAACAACAGAGAATTGCACAAGGTGAACTTGAACAATTAATTATTAAAATCAAATCATTACCAAGTACGAATGAACCTATTTTTGTTTTCAATGATAAAACAGGGGCTCGTTTAGAATTTAATTTCGATACAACCGTTCCTAATATTATTGAAACCTCATTAAAGGTTTATCCCGAATTAAATGGTGAACAAGCTGATATCGCAGAAGAGACAACGGTAACAAATAAGTCTCGTGGTCGCCCTAAACTTGGGGTAACAGCAAAAGAGATCACATTATTACCAAGACAATGGGCTTGGTTAGCAACCCAACCCGGTGGAGCATCAGCGACCATTCGTCGATTAGTTGATGAGGCTAAAAAGCTCAGTATGGCTGATGATTTGAAACGCAACAGATTAACTGCAGCTTATAAATTTTTAAATGAAGTTGCAGGAAACTTACCTGATTATGAAGCCAGTTTAAGAGCATTATTTGCAGATGATCAGACACTTTTTTTAAACATTACAAAAGATTGGCCTAATGATATTCAACAATACGCCAACCAACTTGCTTTTATACCCAATGAATGAGAACAATCATCATGAATGAAGTTATTAGAAAAGAGTTAAAACAAAATTATAAAGATAGCCCATCAACAGCTGGAATTTATTTGATAAGAAATAAACTCAATAAAATGAGTTTAATTGCCTCTGCCCAAAATGCACAAGGCGTCTTAAACAGACACCTTTTTGAATTAAAGTTTGGTCAACATCGTAATAAAGCATTACAAGCCCAATGGAATGAACAAGGAGAAAGTGCATTTGAATTTCTGCTTATTACTCATGTAAAACCTGATGAAAAGAATATCAAACTCGCATTGGAAACATTGCTTGATAAATATACCCTAGAGTATGAGATTACTGATGAAAATAGCTACTAATCCAACAATTTTTATTACGACTCTAAAGGGTTTTTCTCTCTTTTAAACCTCATAATCTGATGGTAATTGCAAAAAGCTTGATGTAGAGTGCTCAGTCTTTTTTTAATGAAGTCTATTGGGGAGGCTGAATGTTTATTGGCTTTGACTATGGAACATCGAACTGTTCTGTTGCAATTATGAAAGAGGGGAAACCCACTCTTTTGCCTTTAGAAGGTAATGATGTGTATATTCCATCAACCCTTTGTGCGCCAACCCGTGAATCCGTTTCTGAGCACTTATTTCGCCATTTAAATATTAAACCTTCCAGTGAAGTTGGCGAACAATTACTAAGAAAGTCGATTGCGTTTAATCGAGAAGAAGATATTGAATTAGTTCCTGAAGATATTCTCTTCGGACAATCTGCACTAAGTTTATACCTACGTGATCCTCGTGATGTCTATTACGTTAAATCACCGAAATCCTTTTTAGGTGCTTCTGGTCTACATGATATACAAATTAGCTTCTTTGAAGATTTAGTTTGCGCCATGATGGCAAATATTAAGCATCAAGCAGAAAAAAGCACACAAGAAGCGATCACTGATACCGTTATTGGCAAACCGATTAACTTTAATGGGTTAGGTGGCGAGGCTTCAAATAGACAAGCTGAAAGTATTCTTATTCGTGCTGCTAAAAGGGCAGGCTTTAAGAATATTATGTTTGAATTTGAACCTGTTGCTGCAGGGCTTGAATATGAGTCAACGTTAACTAAAGACCAAACCGTATTAGTCGTTGATATTGGTGGTGGTACTACTGACTGCTCATTAATTCAAATGGGGCCAAGTTATAAAGGTAAAACCGACCGTTCAAATACATTACTTGCCCATAGTGGGCAACGTGTTGGTGGTAACGATCTTGATATTTACCTTGCTTTTAAACAGCTTATGCCATTATTTGGCATGACCGGATTAACGTCTTCAGGTATTAAATTACCGCTGAAACAGTTCTGGGATCCTATCGCAATTAATAATGTCGAAGCGCAAAAAGATTTTTATTCTCGTCAAAACCTTGCTGTATTAAATCAGTTAAGACGAGATGCAAAAGAGCCTGAAAAAATAACGCGTCTTATTGAAGTTTATAATGAAACATTGGGCTATAGCATTGTTAGACGTGCTGAAGAAGCTAAAATCGCTTTATCAGATTCTCCTGAATATATTGCTAATATCGCACTATTAAGTGAAACCTTAGAATTAACTATCGAACGCGATCAGATGGTTGAATCTATTGAATCACCAAAAAGTAAAATGATTGAATTAGTTAATGATGCGGTTCAGCAAGGGGGAATAAAACCCGATGCTGTCTTTATGACAGGAGGCTCTGCGCGTTCACCTATTTTATGCCAAGCCATTGAACAGCAACTACCTAATATTCCAATTGTTAAAGGTAATGACTTTGGCTCGGTTACTGCTGGTTTGGCGCGTTGGGGCGAGGTCTGCTTTAAATAATTCGTATTAAATAATCGGTTTTAAATAACTGACTTTTTCAATATATTAAAGCGCTTTACATTCAATCTGTGTATTGATTAGATGTAGAGCGTTTTGCTTTATAAAACACGATAAAAACACAACATTCGACAGGAGAACACATGTACCGCTTCCAAAATGATTATAATGAAATTGCACATCCTGCGGTCATGAAGGCAATCACTGATACAGTGGGGCAACGCTATGATGGATATGGCATGGATAAGCTTTGTCATCAAGCAGCTCAATCAATAAAACAGCGTATTCAACAACCTGATGCGGATATTCACTTTTTTAATGGTGGTACCATTACTAATTTAACCGCTATCTCTCATTTTTTACGTCCACACCAAGCTGTTATTTCTGTCAGTACTGGGCACATTGCTACACATGAAACAGGCGCTATTGAAGCAACAGGGCATAAAGTCATCACAACATTTTCCGCTGATGGCAAATTAACACCAGAGTTATTAAAACCTATTCTTGCTGAGCATAATGATGAACATTGGGTTCAACCCAAACTTGTTTATATAACAAATGCCACAGAAATTGGTACGGTTTATCGCAAAGCGGAGTTGCAAGCGCTACGTAACTTTTGTAACGAACATAATTTATGGTTGTACCTTGATGGTGCTCGTTTAGCCGCAGGATTAATGTCTGCACAAAGTGATCTAACTATTGAAGATATCGCCAGCTTAACGGATGCGTTTTATATTGGTGGCACTAAAATCGGTGCAATGTCAGCTGAAACGCTCGTGATTTGTCATCCTGCACTAAAATCTGATTTTCGTTTTAGCTTAAAACAAAAGGGTGGATTACAAGCGAAAGGTTGGTTATTAGGTGCGCAATTTGAAGCTTTATTTAAAGATGATCTCTATTTTAAATTAGGTAAACATCTTAATGAAATGGCATCACAATTAACCGAATTCTTTACTGCGCAAGGTTTTGAATTTTTAGCGCCACCTGAATCTAACCAAGTTTTTGTTATTTTACCAAACACGATTGCGGAAAAATTAACACAACAGTTTGTTTTTCATCGTGTATTACTTGAAGATCCTAACTTGAGCTGCTTACGTCTTTGTACTTCTTGGGCAACAACACAGCAAGATATCGATGGGTTTAAAACAGCATTTCTTCAATTAGTTTAAATTTTCTGTTTAAACTTATCTCTTAATTTTATGCATTACACGCTTATTACGTGTGTAATGCATTTTCAATATAATCAGAATTTAATTACCTTAAATCTAAATATAATGCTGGAGAGGCGCATTAATAATGTTATATTGATGACTCCTCTCTCAACATAGGTAGGGTAAAAGAATGAAGAAATTGACACTCCAAGAGATGACAGATGCCCAACAAATGCGAGTAAAAACCAGGATAGGTCAAGAGAGAAAGAAATTAGGGCGTGAATTAACCAATGCCGAAATGAATAAAGTCAAAGACTCCATTATTACCGAAATCTCCCTCGAAGTTGAAAAAGCCACCAAAAAAGCGCAAGCCCTCAAGAAAAAACAAAAACTAGCCCCTAGTGATGAAACCTATAGTTGGTCAGCTAAAAACCATCGTAGCGGATATCGTTAATTTTTTAATTAGCCCTGATATATTTATTTATCAGGGCTAAGAGATTAAAATTCCTAACCACAAAATATTGCACAAAATTAAAATAAAATATTTAGTCAATTTCAATAAAAAACTCATAAAATGAGTATTTTATATACGTAATATATTTATTTTTAAGATATAAGTACTGAGTTGTTTCGTTATTATCAATTCAATCTTAAAGGTAAATTAGAGCTTTTAATTATTAGCTTAAATTATTAAAATAAAATAATACATTTTATTTTTACTGACATATTTTTTAGATGATTTAACTAATGACAATAAAACTTCATAACCCCAATGAAATATATAGAAAGATCAATGATGAACTTACAATTCTTATACACTCGATGTGTGAGCAATCATCTGATGAAATAATAAACAAAGCAGGAAGTGATGCACGAAATAAATTAGAACAATTTCAAGAAGTATTAAAAAAAGATCTTGATTCTTTACAAAAGAATGCAGAATGGAATATTTTTACTATCGCGTTTTATGGGGAAACAGGCGCAGGCAAATCAACATTAATTGAAACACTGCGAATACTTTTGCGTGAATCAAAAAAATTAGAGAATCAGAAGAAATACCGTCAACAATATGCTAATTATCAATACTGCTCTGATGATATTGAAAAAACTAAAAACTCTATAGATGAAATCAAGCATAATGCAGAGGAAATAACATCAAAAATCAATGAATTAAATGATTTCCACGCTCAGGAAAGGTATGATATCCAACAATTAATTAAAGAAAGTGATATTGAGTTTTTACCGCACCTTAATGAAATTAAAAATCAATTAGAACAAAAAGAGCGCATTAACACTCAGATATTGCAGCAAATTGATGATATTAATATTCAAATTTCTGAATATAAAAAAAAGGCATCATTATGGCAGAAATTTCTTCTTTTTTTTAATAAACTACCTGAAGAAATCACATTAAGTAATTTAGAAAAACAAGTTATTTTAACTGGAATCGAATGCAAAACCCTACATCAACAATATAATTCACGCAAACTATTGATTAAAGAAAAACAAAAACCCTTATACTCTAAGCTAGCAAATTTAAATGAAAGGTTAGAACAGGAAAAGCAACAATTTGAAGATCAATTACAGTTTTTAAAGAATGAGGGTATTTCGTTAACAAAAAAAAATGAACAATTAGAAACACTATTAGAAAAACAACATGCATTATTATCTCAATATGCTGATGGTGAGATTATTGGTGATGGCCGCGCTGATTTTACAAGAGAAACTCAATGTTATAATTTAACACTAAATGGAAATGTTTTTTCTTTATTAGATGTTCCAGGCATTGAAGGAAAAGAAGAACTTGTTTTAAAAGAAATTGAAAATGCCATTGAACGAGCTCATGCTGTCTTCTACATCACAAATAAAGCAGCACCACCACAAACAGGGGATGAAGGAAGAAAAGGAACATTAGAAAAAATAAAACAACATTTAAATTCACAAACAGAAGTATGGTCAATTTTTAATAAAAAAGTAACCAATCCAAAATTAACATTAAAAAATAGGCCATTGCTATCTGATGATGAATCAAGCAGCTTGTCTGTATTAGATGAAAAAATGAGTGAACAACTTGGTTCTCATTATAAAAAAACAATTGCATTAACCGCATTACCTGCTTTTTTAGCATCGACAGACTGTTTAGTTCCTCATTCTCAAAATGCCAAACGTCGTACTAAATTTTTACAAGATTTCATGGAATATGATTTATTAGAATTGACTGGTATTCTTGATTTTATCAATTTGTTGGAAAAAGAATTACTACCCGATAGCCAAAATAAAATTTATCAAGCAAATCTTAATAAAGCTAAAGAAGCTCTTAACAAAACTACCAAAGGGCTTGATGATGTAGAAAAAACTTATCAAGATCTCGCTGATGATGTTTCTGTCAAGTGTGAAGAATCAAAGATATTACTGGATTCAAGCTTCCGCATCATGCAAACACGATTAAATAGCAATATCGCAAATCTTATTCGTGATGCTATACATGATATACGTACAAATGTTTATTCACGTATTGAAGATAATATTAGTAATGATCATTTTAAAGGGATTTTAGAACAAAAGGTCAAAGCAGAATTGAGTAAACTTTCAGCCTCTTTACCTCATACAATCAAACAACAAATTGAGCATTTTCAAACTGAGGCTTCTGATATTTTTCAGCGTTATGAAGAGCAAACACAAGATTTAATGCATCTAACTGAGAAATTGAATAAAGCTAAATTAGATAACAATATCAATATAAAAATCAACATTGACAGTGGGATAAATAAAGCTGGTTTATTGGGTGCATTAGCTGGGTTGGCACTTATACCAATTACAGGTGGAGCTAGTGCGTGGATTATTGCTGCGTCAGCATTTACAGCAATTGTCTCTATTGGTAAAGCAGTTGTGGGTTTCCTGAGTAGTAATTATAAAATGTCTCAACAAAAAAAATCAACTAACGAAAACTTACGCAAAATTGAATCTCATTTGACAGAAACTTTAAACGACAATTTAGATCAAGTTCTTCCTAAAATGAAAGATAGTATAAAAACAATTAAACAATCACTTGATGAGCCAATAATCAAAATGAACCAAACGGCAGTATTGTTAAAAAATTCAAATCAAAAACTAAAAATCTTATCTAGAAGTATTCAAACAGAAGGTAATTTGTAATGAAACATACACTCACTAACTTTAACGAAAAGCAAACTCAAATCCTTAATTTATTGAATAGACTCTTACGCTTTTTACAACAAGGTGCTCAAGCAGGTGTTTCCATTGATCCTTCTTTAATTAAAAAATTAGAAAATAATATTGCTCATGTAGTTGATGAAAAGTTAAAAGTTGCATTAATAGGTGGTTTTTCAGAAGGGAAAACCTCAATAGCGGCTGCATGGATGGAAAAACTAGATAAATCCACGATGAAAATTAGCCATCAGGAATCTTCTAATGAAGTTAAAGTTTATGAAATTGGCGAAGAGTTCGTGTTAATCGATACTCCGGGGTTATTTGGTTTTAAAGAGCAGCAAAATGCACAAACATTTGAGGTAGAAAAATATAAAGATCTCACTAAAAAACATGTCAGTGATGCACACCTTGTTCTTTATGTTATGAATTCAACCAATCCGATTAAAGAAAGTCATAAAGAAGATATGTATTGGTTATTCCGTACTCTAAATTTATTGCCACGTACTATTTTTGTCTTAAGCCGGTTCGATGAAGTTGCCGATGTTGAAGATGAAGATGACTATCAAGAAAATCTTAATATAAAACAACAAAATGTCATTGGTCGTTTACAAGATATGATATCTCTTACACAAGAAGAGATTAATACATTATCTATTGTTGCTGTTGCCGCCAATCCTTTTGATGAAGGTATTGATTACTGGCTTGAAAATATTGAGCAATTTAAAGCACTTTCTCATATTACTCATTTGCAAACAGCGACAGCAAATAAAATTACTCAAAATGGAGGAAGTGAGGCATTAGATGCTGAAATGCGTACAAGCGTTATCAGTGATATTCTTCATAAGCAATTGCCTATAGCTATTGACGCTAATGCTAGTATTTCCCATGAAGTGAGCCAACTTGAAAAAGCTTATCAGCGTTTAGATAATCAAATGAGAAATACCCAAGCACAAATTAGTGAAACTCAAATTACATTGAGTAATTTTGTTACTCACTACTTTGCTGACTTAATCATGCAAGCCAAAGGGTGTAGCATTGAAACATTTAGTGATTTTTATGAGCGTGAAATTGGTGATGAAGGCATCATGATTAATAATAAACTGCAAAATGAATTTCGTAGTCAGATGGGTGTTATTAATCTTGAAGTTGAAAAAATACAAACTAGTTTTGATAGTGAAGTGAGCCATTTTAATAATACAATTAAATCCCTAGGTAAAATGGGAATAAATAACGTCCTAAAAGGCAATTTTATTAATAATAAAACTGTACTTGCAACACGTGATGGCATCGTGTCTGTTGCTAAAACTGTTGGTCTTGATATTGGTAAATATCTTAAATTTAAACCTTATGGTGCTATTAATTTTGCTAAAGGTGCCAATGCGGCGTTAGCGGCTGTTGGTGTGATTATAGAGATTTGGGATAGCTATGATAAATATAAAAAAGAAGAGCAATTTAAACAAGTTATTGATGATATGGTCAAAGGATTTAACGAACAAAGAAGCGACCTTGTTGCATTAATTGACTCACCTGAATTTGCAGAAAAATTCTTCGCTAATTACATAACACTTAACAATCAAATCAAAGAACTGGGTTCAAATTTATCTGATAGTCGAGAAAGAGAAAATGTATTCTCAGCTTGGCTTACAGAAGCAAAATTATTAGAAAGTGAACTAGTGACTCTTTTTTAATTAAGCGAACATAAAATAGCGCTAACTTTTGAAAAATTAGCGCTATTCTTTTACCCTGATATTGACGCAATATAGTTATATTTCCATCGTATCAATCAATGAATATAACTTTTTAAAGGCATGATATTTTTTTTCGTATGTTTTATGTTTTTCTAAATTTGGTGTATGGCGTTTCTCAAGCTTAGGTTGAGAAAGAATGACTTGTGATGAATGAGCAGGGTTTACTGCTAATTGTGCCAGTCTTGCCGCACCAAGAGCAGGACCAACATCACCACCTTGGCGATAATCGAGGGTTTTTCCTGTAATATCGGCAAGCAGTTGTCGCCAATATTCGCTTCTTGCACCACCACCAATTAACGTAATGTTATCCGCTAATTGACCTGCATTATCAGCAACTTCAATCCCTTGCCGTAACGCGAAACTCACGCCTTCAAGAACAGCTTGGCATAAGTCAGCACGTTGATGTTCATGGGTTAATCCCCAAAAGACACCTTTCGCATCGGGGTTGTTATAAGGCGTCCGTTCGCCTGATAGATAAGGTAAAAATAGCAGGGGGCTATTAGCAAAAGTCGCGTGTTCAATCTCTTCAAACATCGCACCCACACTCTCAATTCCTGTCAATTGACACACCCAATCAAGGCACGATGCTGCACTTAGCATCACAGACATTAAATGCCAAGTATTAGGTAATGCATGACAAAAACTGTGTACTGCATTGTCACTATTTTGGAGAAACTTTTCGCTAACAACAAAATAAACACCTGAAGTACCTAAAGAGAGCATCGCTTGACCGGGTTGATAAACGCCGACACCAATTGCACCCGCGGCATTATCGCCACCACCAGCAATAATAGGCACTTGTTTCATCTGCCATTTTTTAGCGATATCAGCTAATAGATAGCCCGTTATTTGATTGCCTTCAAACAACGTAGGCATTTGACGACGCGTTAACCCTGTGGCATTTAAAAGCTCATCACTCCAATCTCGCTTTTGCATATCTAGCCAAAGCGTACCCGCTGAATCCGACATATCACTGGCGAAATTACCGCTCATCTTCCAACGTAAAAAATCTTTAGGTAATAAAACATGTGCAATGCGTTGAAAAATTTCAGGCTCATTTTCAGCAACCCATTGCAGTTTTGGCGCAGTAAAGCCAGGCATAACTAAGTTACCCGTGATCTTTTTAAACTGAGGATATTGCGCTTCAAGTGCCTGACACTGTTTAAAACTACGGCCATCGTTCCATAAGATTGCAGGACGCAACACCGCTTGTTGAGCATCAAGCAAAACGGCACCATGCATTTGCCCGCTTAGCCCAATCGCCTCGATTTGATCCATTGGATAACTGCGTCCAAGCTGAAGAATGGCGTCTTCCGTTGCTTGCCACCATTGCTGGGGATCTTGTTCTGACCATTGAGGGTGAGGGCGTGATATTGCTAAAGAAACGGAATGACTGGCGATAACGTCGCCTTGCTCATTCATGATAATCGCTTTAACGCTTGAAGTACCTAAATCTAGCCCTAAATACATAAAGTTACCCCATGACCTTTATCTAATTAATAAACACAGCGGAAAACCCGCTGTGTTATTACGTTTATGCAATTAGCCAAAAATATAGCGATTCACTAAACTTTCTAGCATTTCTTGGCGTCCACTTTGTAATTGTGGCGCTAAGGTATTGCTTTGGGCATATTTTGCCACCTCTTCAAGGCTTAATTTACCTTGTAAGATATTTTGACCTAACTCTGCACTCCAGCCTGAATAACGTTGCGCCGTAAATTTATCAAGGCCACCATCTTGGATCATTCTTGCTGCAATGCGTAATGCCATTGCCATTGTATCCATTCCTGAAATATGCCCGTAGAAAAGGTCATATTTATCATTACTTTGACGACGAACTTTAGCATCAAAGTTTAAACCGCCTGTTGTAAACCCACCTGATTTAAGAATTTCATACATTACTAGTGCATTTTCTTCCACACTATTTGGGAATTGGTCTGTATCCCAGCCTAATTGAGGGTCACCACGGTTAGCATCAACAGAGCCTAAAATACCTAACGCAATGGCTGTCGCAATTTCATGATGGAAACTATGTCCTGCTAACGTTGCGTGGTTGGCTTCAATGTTTACTTTGACTTCTTTTTCAAGACCAAACTGTTTTAAGAAACCATAAACAGTCGCAGTATCGTAATCGTATTGATGTTTTGTCGGCTCTTGTGGTTTTGGTTCAATCAGTAATGTGCCTTGGAAACCAATTTTATGTTTGTGCTCAACAACCATCTGCATAAAGCGACCAATTTGCTCTCTTTCTTGGCGTAAGTCTGTATTTAGCAGCGTTTCATAGCCTTCGCGCCCACCCCATAAGACATAGTTTTCGCCACCCAGCGTTTTTGTCGCTTTCATCGCTTCACAAACTTGTGTCGCTGCCCATGCAAAAACATCAGGATCAGGGTTAGTTGCTGCACCTGCACCATAACGAGGATTGGTAAAACAGTTTGCGGTTCCCCATAATAGCTTAACGTTGGTTTCTTCTTGTTTTTTCGCTAATACATCGGTGATCGCCGCCATATTAGAGATATATTCGTTGATGTTATTACCTTCAGAAATAACATCGACATCATGAAAACAGTAGAAAGGAACATTGAGCTTATGAAAGAACTCAAAGGCAACATCGGCTTTGCGTTTTGCTTGCTCTAATGCTTCACCTGGTGTTTGCCACGGTCTATCAAAAGTACCGATACCGAACATATCAGAACCATTCCAGCAGAAGTTATGCCAGTAGCAAGCGGCAAATCTTAGGTGATCTTCCATTCGTTTACCCAAGATTATCTCATCAGGATTATAGTAACGAAACGCTAGTGGGTTATCGCTTGTTGTGCCTTCATATTGAATTTGTTCAATTTTATCAAAGTAAGACATGGAACCGTCCTTATTTAGTATCAAGTTGTAATTCTGAATGTGATTCAAGCTCAGCAGTCATCTCTTCCTGCTCTTCTGGTGTTAATTTGGCAATGCCAAAGCCCGTGAAACCCCACAGCATGGCAAAGAAGATGCCACTCCAGCACAATACGGCCCAAGGTAAGTAACTTAAGGTTGCAACACCTAACGTACCTGCCATATAAGCGCCTGCGGCTGTCCACGGTAAAATAGGTTCAAAGATAGTGGCGGAGTCTTCTACAGTACGGGCTAGGTTTTTAGGGTGTAAGCCTCGTTCGATATAGGCACCGCGTAACATTTCGATAGGAATAAGGATTGAAATTTGTCCATTACAGGTCACGCCAATCATGGTTAGCCCGCAAGCAATTGTGGCTAAGATCATTGAACCGGTTGAGTGAACCATTTTTAACAATGCATGGACAATCACTTCTAATGCGCCACTTAACGATAAAGTACCGGCAAAAGAGAGGGCGCAGAAACAGATAAGCAGGGTGCTCATCATTGAGTTCATGCCACCACGATTTAATAAGTTACCTAATAATTCAGGAACTTCTTTCCCTTGGATCATTGAAACATTAAAGCCATCAACAGCACTTTTTACGATGTCATGTAATCCAAAACCTTGAATAAGATAAGCGTTAAACATCGCAATGGCGGCAGAGGCTAACATCACAGGGATAGTTGGTTTTTTCGTGACTGAACCATATAAAATCACTAATACAGGAATGAGAAGGATTAGATTGAAGTTATAAACACTCTCAAGACCATTGGTAATTAATGTCACTTTTTCTGGCACACCTTGTCCTGCTAAATCACCGTTCATGCCATAAACCGTCATCACAATCGCGGTTAAAATCAGCGAAGGCAGTGTGGTGTAAAGTAAGTGCCAAATATGTTGATAGAGGTCTATCCTTGCAGCCATTGCGGCAAGGTTAGTATCACCTGATAGCGGTGAAAGTTTGTCACCAAAATAGGCACCAGCAACTACGGCACCCGCTGTTGCAGCAAGGTTTGCATCCATACCAACCGCAACACCCATAAAGGCGACGCCGATAGTTCCTGCTGAACCCCATGAAGTTCCCGTACAAACCGACACTAATGATGTCACCAATAATGCCGTAACATAAAGCATTTCTGGGCTGATCATTTTTAAGCCGTAATAGATCATCAATGGAATAGTGCCACCAATCATCCATGTGCCGATTAACAAGCCTACACTGATTAAAATCAGCAATGCTGGCATGGTTTTAGCAATTTTTTGTGAGATTGCCGTTAAGATCTCGTCATAGCGATACCCTAATCGTTTCACTAATAGCGCAGCTACAACCGTAGACAGCACCATTAAAGGCTCTGGTGGTAAATCGAAAGCGGCGTAGCCTCCTCCTAATAGCACCACCATGGTGAATATAGGAAAGAGTGATTCGAGTAATGTCGGTGTTCTCGAGCTGTTTATCGTTTGCGTTTTCATTGTAATTTATTCCAAACTGGCGTGAGGTAAGGTACGAATAAGCCGAGTGAAAACGGTTTCTAATATTGAACGAGGTGTCGCGACATTAATGCGGAAAAAACCATCCCCAACCGCACCAAAACCACGCCCCCAACTCATTTCCACTTCAGCTAATGAAACAAACCAATGTTTTAGTTGTTCTTCAGATAACTGCATTTTTTGGTAGTTAATCCATAGCATGTAGGTGCCATGACTTTGAGTGATAACCCAATCAGGAAAGTAACGTTCACATTGTTCTTTTACCCAACGTCGGTTATCAGCAAGGTACGTTTTTAATTCACCAACCCATTGCTCGCCTTGTAAGGTGTAAGCTTGTAAAAAAGCGGGAACTGAGAAATAACCAGGATTATGAATACCCGCAGCAATTAAGCATTGTTTGAATTTTTCACGATATTCAGGATTGGCAATAACGATATTGGCGACTTCGAGTCCAGCTAAATTGAATGTTTTAGCAGGAGAGGTACAAATAAAAGAGTGTTGTTTTACATAACTATTTACTGATGAAATAGGGTGATAAGTTGCGCCATCAAAAACAAAATCTGCATGTACATCATCAGAAATAATAAAAACCTGATATTTCTGTGCAAGTTCCGCTATTTTTAATAGATCACTTTTTTGCCATACCGTTCCTGTTGGGTTATGTGGCGATAGTAAAATAAAGCAGACAGACTGTTTAAACTTACTTTCTAAGTCATCAAAATCAATTTCATAATAGCCGTCACGATAAATCAACGGACTTTCTAATAGTTCACGTTGATTGACACAAACCGCATTACTAATAGGATGATAAACTGGTGATAAGGTTGCGACTTTATCGCCAACGCGTGTGAAGTTTTGAATATAAAGCGAAACTGCTTGAATAATGCGAGGACAAAAAACAATAGATTCAGGCTCAACAATCCACTGATATTGCGTTTTAAACCAATTTACAGCAACGTTATTCCAATCATGGCTAAGGTCGGTATAGCCATAAATTCCTTTGAGATTAAATTGAGTCAATGCATTAACAATAAAATCAGGCGCAGGAATATCCATATCTGCAACAGATAACGGAATAACATTGGCGTTACTATTACACCATTTTGCGCTATAGGTATTTTGCCTAGAAATTAATTTATTAAAGTTATTCTGATACATGAAAAATCTCCTCGGCAACCGTGTTTAAAAACAAAATACTCGTTGTTATTAACATTGGTTATTCCTATTTTTTACTTTGCTATTACGAAATTTGGCTTGTGTGATAGTAATCACATAGCGATGAAAGCAAGTTCTAGCAAAATTAAAGCTGTGGTTTAATGCCTAGCGGGATAATTAGGTAGAGTAAAATGAAAAAAGATAAATACTTTCGTATTGTGCTGTTATTCAACGCTAATAAAGTCTATGACCGACAAGTGGTTGAGGGTGTTGGAGAGTATCTTCAGGCATCACAGTGCCATTGGGATGTATTTATTGAAGAAGATTTCCGTACTCGGCTTGATAATATAAACCATTGGGTTTGTGATGGTATTATTGCTGATTTTGATGATCCGATTATTGCTAAGCATTTAAGCCAATCACCATTAACCGTTATTGGTGTCGGCGGCTCTTATCATCGAGAAGAAAATTATCCCCCCGTTCCTTATATCGCTACTGATAATTATGAATTAGTTCAACAAGCCTTTTTACATTTAAAGCAGAAAGGGCTTAAACATTTTGCTTTTTATGGCTTACCAGCAAAAGATCATCCTCATTGGTCTAATGAACGAGAACACGCATTTCGACAATTAGTCACCAGCGAAAAATATCCGGGTATTGTTTATAACGGCATGGATATTACGCAAGAGAATTGGCAACACGCGCAAAATCGTTTATCCGATTGGATACAAACTTTACCACCACAAACTGGGATTATTGCAGTCACCGATGCAAGAGCACGTCATTTACTGCAAGTTTGCGATAATTTAAATATTAATGTGCCTGAAGAAATAAGCATTATCGGTATTGATGATGAAGATATGACACGTTATTTATCTCGCATTGCATTATCTTCTGTTGTGCAAGGTTCACGACAAATGGGGTATTTAGCAGCCAAGCTATTACATCAAACGCTGGAAGGGCATCCAACTAATAAACAGCAAAGAGTGTTGGTTCCACCCGTTAAAATAGTCGAACGTCGCTCAACCGATTTTCACTCATTTAACGATCCTACCGTTGTGCAGGCTATGCATTATATTTATTACAATGCCTGTAAAGGGATAAAAACAGAGCAAGTTTTAGATGCAGTTAATATGTCGCGTTCTAATTTAGAGCAACGGTTTAAAAAGGAGATTGGTAAGACAATTCATACCGTTATTTATGAAGAGAAACTAAAACGAGCTCAAAATTTATTAGCCACCACAACACTTGCAATCCAAGAAATATCAGTGATGTGTGGCTATCCGTCATTGCAATACTTTTACTCTATATTTAAAAAAGAATTTGGTATGACGCCAAAAGAGTTTAGGGATGAGTGAAATTATAACACTAATCTAGATCACAATATTGTGAATATAAGTAATTATACTTGCATAAATACATATTATTCCTATCTTATTAAATCTTATTGTTATTTTTAATGAAATACCAAAATACATTGCTTTTTAATCAGTTGATTTAATTTTATTAAAGTGTATTAATTATTTCCGTTAAAAGAAAATATAGGATAATGAGATGACGGATTTTTATATTGTTGCTATTAAAATGGATGCTGAGAATCAGCATATTGATTATGTGAAAACTATTCAAGCTGGCAAAGCAGATATTGATGCCACAATCAATGCTAGACAATTTATTGCTGAGCTTATCAATGAAAATTTAGCCTCTTTTCAAACTGCTATTCAAGATAAAAATGGTGACTGGAGTTATGGTGCTACAGTTCGTGTTATAGATAGCGTTTATCTTACAACCGAACCAAATGGTACAACACGTGACAATTTGGATAGTTTACCAAAATTCTAAAGATAATAAGGTGATAGCATTAATTGATATCACCTTATTTTTAATTAATTATATTCCATTAATTTAATATAAAAAATGAGAACTCAATGTCACGTTTCATCTCACCATCAATATCTGAATTCAATAAATTACGACAACCATTAACGCAAGGGGAAAAAAAAGTTTTTGAATTTTTTAATAAATATTTACCATTAGAATGGGAAATTTATATTCAACCTCACCTTAATGGATTGCGACCTGATTTTGTATTACTTAACCCTAAAATTGGTATCGCCGTATTTGAAGTGAAAGATTGGAATTTCACTGCAATGGATTATTTCATTGAAGAAAAAGAAAATTGCATACCTGTATTATGGGCGAAGAAAGACGGTGTGAAATTTTCCAGGCAAAAAGAAAATCCAATAGAGCAAGTTTATAACTATAAACAAGAATTATTTAATCTTTATTGCCCACGTTTAGAAAAAAATGCTGGATTTGCTGTTATTACAGCAGGAGTCATATTCCCATTTGCAGATGATAAATATGTAAAAAATTTATTTAAACAAAATCTTAGATTTAGAGGAATGGAAGAGTTTCCTAGCTATAGTCCAATTTCTGGTATGAATGCACTAAAAAATGGTGATATTTATACTGTTTTTCCAGAGGTAAATAGAAGATATTCAAAACTAATGAATGTCGATACTTATAAAGATATTAAGAATTGGCTAATTGAACCTGATTTTTCAGAAACACAAAGAAAACCAATCATATTAGATAAAATACAACAAAATTTAGCTACAACAAGAACAGTATCAGGTTATCGCAGAATACGTGGTGCTGCAGGTTCAGGAAAATCATTAGTACTCGCAGCAAGAGCAGCGGAGTTATTAAGTGAGAATAAAAAAGTCTTAGTTATTACATATAATATTACCTTGATGCACTATTTACAGGATATTACAGTTAGACATTTAAAGTCGAGAAAGAAAATAAATTCTGATATTACTTGGCTTAATTTTCATCATTGGTGTAAATGCATATGTAATAATTTAGGCTATACACAAGAATATGAAGGGTTATGTAAAAATAATACTGACGAATTTTTTAAATACTCATTACCTACTTTAGTTAATACTATATTAGATAAAGAAAATAATGAGTATATAAAATATGATGCCGTGTTAGTTGATGAAGGACAGGATTTCTTACCTAATTGGTGGTCAGTATTACGCAAAGTCTGTAAACCTATGGGTGAAATGCTTTTAGTCGCTGATATAACTCAAGATATTTATGATACTGCAAAATCTTGGACTGATGAGGCAATGAAAGGCGCTGGTTTTAGCGGAGCTTGGGCTGAACTTAATGTTTGTTATCGTTTACCTTTATTAACAATAGAAAAAGCTAGAGATTTTGCTAATCGCTTTTTACCAAAAGAATTAGCGCTTTTACCTGAAAATAGTCAATTTGGTATGGAACTTGAGCCTTGTTATTTAAAGTGGGTTCATGTGGATTCTAATAATGAAGATGCTATTTGTTGTTCTGAATTACTTTCTCTATCAACAACAGGTATACCTAAAGCACTTGCAATTGCAGATATCACATTTTTATGTACTTCTAAACAGTTTGGTTTAAAGGTTGTTCAACAATTAAAAAATAAAGGTATTAAAGTTATTCATACCTATGATCTTGATGATAAAGAATCAAAACGCCAAAAAATGAGCTTTTATATGGGAGATGCTCGAATAAAAGCAACCACATTACATAGTTTTAAGGGATGGGAATCGAGAGCTTTAGTCATATTTGTAGATAATGATAATTTAACACAAAAAACATTATCATTAATATATACAGGTTTAACACGACTTAAACGGCACCCTGAAGGCAGTTGTTTAACTGTTGTTTCTAAATCATCAGAACTTATTGAATATGGTAAAACGTGGTCTTCTTTCACAAGAGTATAATTTATAAAAACAAAAACGCTTCTTATTAGAATGCCATAGTAAGAAGCGCTATTTTTATAATTATATAAAATAACTTACCATCAATCTTGTTATATAAAGCCCATATCAATCTTTCTACAAAATAATCTAATATGATTACTTTCTACGGCTATTCGCCCAAGGATCACAATCTGGGTGGTCGATAACTTCAATCACATCATCAATATCAGCTTCAAGAGAATCAAGATAGAGCGCTTCCACTTCAGCGCGTGCCCAAGGGGTTCTGCGCAAAAATTTCAAACTTGATTTCACGCTAGGATCGCTTCTAAAGCAGTTAATCTTGATAAGTTGACCTAATTTAGCCCAGCCATATTTAGCCACCAGCGCATTTACTTGCATTTCGAGAGTAACGCCATGCAAAGGATCTTTAGAAACGTGTCCGGTCATTACTATTTTTACCTACAATGAAATAGAAGAAGCGATGCAGAGTACAAGAAAGCCGTGAGAGTGGCAATAAAATGAACTGAATAAAATAGAGATGATGCGTTGTTATCCCGCATGGCTCGTAATATAAAAGATTTCCCATTTGTCATCGTCAGTATGCCTTAGCGTGATCCGAAGATCAGTAGGACCTTTAAATTCGATGTTCACATCCTGCATTTCCACTTCCGTGCCATTAAACCAGCGACGTAGACGATTCCCATTTGTTTGTTTTGGAAAACTATAAGCAAATTGATATCCAGAAGCAGGGATTTCTCTCATCACTTTAGCTTTAAACTCTTCTAATGTTTTTCCTGTATACATATTTTGTTGTGTCAGACTAAATGCCTGCTCATATTCTTCATTATTGATATTATTAATAAAATCAGTAGCAAGTTGACGCTGATAAGAAAAAGAATAGGGTAATTTAAGCCAATAGTACGTACCCAATACTAAAACAATAAATAGAAATGAAAAATAAGTGGCCATCTTTTTATATTGTATTTTCATGATACTCCATCCTCATTTTTAAGTTTTATCATTCCATTATAACCATCGTGTTTAAAGCTTGATTGCAACAGGTTCATTAACTCTTTAGCCATAATGAATAATACCATTTCTATTTACTATTACTTTATTTAAAGAAAATTAATCTGTAATACGGGTTATTAGCGAGCACCTGCATATTAGAGTCATCTAAAATTAAAGACGTTAACCTTGGGCATATCTCCCTTAGTGAAAATGGTTTTGGCGGACAAATTCATTCAACGAGCGAAAAAATAGATTGGCATATAACCTTAGATTGTCCTGAAGGTTTGCCCGTTATTTTAACGCCTAAAGGCAGTGCATTTTCAGGAAATAGCACCGTACTGGCATTAAATACATCATCTGATACTGCCAAAGGTGTTGGCGTTGAAACACAGTACAGCGTTAATGGCAGTAATTGGACGACATTAGAATTAAATAAACGTAATACTGTGGTTAGTGCCGCAAAAAATGAGGGTGAAGTGACTTTGAATTTTAGGGGTTATTACAAGCAAATGGAGAAGGACGTTTTTCCCGGAACAGCAAATGCCACGTTAGATCTTGAAATTGTTTATCAATAACATGTTTATAGAGCCAAGCCATTAAGTTGAGACAAACATTCACAATCCAACACTGTTATCGATTTACTCTTTAATTTAATCGCCTTAATACTGACTAGATGCGCTAAAGCGCGGTTTAATTGTCTGGTTGAGATCCCAAGCATTGCCGCTAATGAGTCTCTTTTTTCTAATTGAAAAGAGAGTCCTTCTTGTCGTGCTTTAAAAAATAAATATCGGCGCAATTTGAATTCTGAAGAATAGGGTGATTGAGAGTGTCTTAATGAAGATTGATAAAGTTTTTGGCTTAACTGCTGGCAAATAAAGGTGAGAAAATTAGCATCTTGCAATGCTTTTTGTCTGACAATGGAAAGAGGTAACGCTAATAAATAGGAAGGAACTAAGGCTTGTACAGTGCTAAACACCATTTCATCTTTATCTGAAAACAGTTCTAAATCACCAATAACACAGAAAGCTTGCTCAAAAGAAAAAACCACATGCTCACCGTTTATTTCATAACGTTCAATCTGTAATTTGCCTTCCACTAGACAGTATAAATGTGTTGCTTGGCTATTTTGCGTTATTAAATATTCCCCCGTTTTCACTTCCATTAATCGCATAGAAGACAACAACGCATCAGATAAATAAGTATCAAGTTGATGCATTAAAATAAAAGCGTTACGTTTTTTTTCATCATTAACTATTTTCACTTTTATTTTCCTTTCACGATCAAGCTTCAATTTATTATCGAAAATAGCATACTTTTCAAAAAAGGACATATGTCCTTTTTTAGGCTGGTGGAGATTATTACTATCATGATATTCCTAATATTTAGAGACTATATTAATGACATTCAATCCCAGTTTATTACCTAAAGTTGAGCTTCATGTGCATTTAGACACCTGTTTAAGCTATTTTTATATTAAACAGCTAGATCCAACAATAAGCTTTGATAAATTTAATCAGCAATTTGTTGCTCATAAACCCTGTTTTGATTTGGGCGATTTTTTAAGTAAAGTCACGCCTCAAATTGATATTTTGCAGACTAAATCAGCAATTACACTGGCTGTTGACGATCTGTTTTATCAGTTGAAAGCAGACAATGTTATTTATGCTGAAATCCGTTTTGCCCCGTTATTACACACAAAACAGGGTTTAACAGATAAAGACGTTGTTGAAGTTGTTATTTCAGCAATGAATAAAGCATCTCAAAAATACGATATTAAAGCGGGATTGATCTTATGCACATTGCGTCATTTTAGTGCGTTCGAGAGTCTGCAAACCGCCAAGTTAGTTGTCGAATACCTTAATAAAGGTGTTGTCGCACTTGATTTAGCGGCTGATGAAGCGCGTTTTTCTTTAGATAATCATATTGCTGCTTTTGATTATGTTAAAAAATCAGGAGGGAATTTAATTGCTCATGCAGGGGAAGCGAAAGGCGCTGAAAGCGTTACTGAAACATTGGATAAACTGCATGTTACTCGAATTGGTCATGGTGTAAGAAGTATTGAAGATAATGAAGTCATTAACAGGCTTAAATCTCAAAATATATTATTAGAGGTTTGCCCAAGTTGTAATATTATCTGCAATATCTATGAGCAAATAGATCGACATCCCGTTAATCAGCTAAAAAAGCAGGGCGTTAAATTAAATATTAATACTGATGCGCGAACAGTTGCCAATACTTCGTTAAATAAAGAGTATCAGTTATTACATGATATTTTTGGTTGGAGCGAAAAAGACTTTCAGCAATGTAATATTGATGCTCTTAATGCCAGTTTTATTGCAAATGACGTTCGTAAAAAGTTAATGGATAAGCTCTACTACGTTCACGCAAAATAGTGAACTACACATAATAATCATCAAAGAGAACACCTTTATTTTTAAGGTGTTTTCTTTATTTTTAAGCAGAAACACCTTTTTGTCAGATTGCGATTATTCAATCTAGATAAAACAATGTGATATAAAACATAAGAATGGTGAAATCTAATCACATCCTTCCTGTTTTAAGAATAATTACATTCAATAAGTAAGAATAATTGATGACTATGTTGATATAGCCCTTATCAATGTAAGGATACAACATGTCAGAAGAACAGCATCATCAGATGGATAATTTAGTTAATCTCGCTCAACCTTATGCTGTTGATAGTTTTGATGATGCGCTTTTTACTGCATCTATGAATGAAGCTGATAACTGGCATCGCCAAAATAATGCTAACTATCAATCATTATGGCAAAAAATGCCTCAGCCAGTTATTCCAGTTAATTTATTTAAAACTATGGATTTAGCCACTCCCACACATCGTAACGGTATCTGGCTAAACAGTTCAGGAACAGGGCAACAAGGAAAGACACAAGTTTTCTTTGATGATGTTAGCCTAAAGCGCATTGAAACTGCAATGACGCAGATTTTCTATCACAACGGTTTAATATCAACCACTCCCGCTCGTTTTCTCATGTTGTCTCCTGATCCTCAATCTGGCGATCATGCTGGTTTTGCGACAGCTTTCTTAAAATTTACCCAATGTGCTCCCATTAAAGAGCTGGTTTTCACTGTGTCAGAACACGGTCAATTTGATACAAAACTAGCATGGTCAACATTACAACGTTGGGCGAATGATCCAGCGCCTATCTATATTCTTGGGCTAACCCTTTTCTTTGAACATTTATGCTTAAGTCGCCCTGATACATTCACTCTATTATCGCCGATTAAAGGGCTAACAGGCGGGGGATGGAAAGGGATGACAAAACAGCTAGAACGCCCAGATATTATTCAAGGATTGAAAGAAACCTTACATGCTCCCAATGTTGATATTCGTGATATTTATGGCATGACAGAGCATCCTTTACACTACATTAGTTGCAGTGAAGGTCATTTCCACGTTCCTGCTTACTCTCGTTTTGCCATTATTGATGAAACAGGTGATCGAGCACCAGAAAGGAAAGTAGGCTTTATCCAACTTGAAAATCCTTTTTTTGATTCATTAGCTTCTCAGCGCCTATTAACCCAAGACTTAGGTTTATGGGGCACACAATGCGCTTGTGGTCATCCATTACCCTATATTCACTATATCGGCAGAGCGACTTCACCAGAGGGCACTTGTGCGGCACAGGTAAAATGACAGAAGCAATACACGTTCGTTTAGCAAACATTAAACAGTGTTTAATACACTGCCTTAATGAGAATTGGCTATTCTCTGATGATCCCTTGACGCAAGCATTCTGCCTTAACCGTTTAACACAGTGGGCTTATAGCGACATATTAGCGCAAAAAGTGGCTAATGAATTGGGGGGCAAAAGCTGGCGAGCGCCGAATAAACTATTAATTGTGGTATCAGAAAAAGATCCCCTAGGTACATTAGAAGCACTACTTGCGGGCTATTTAATTGGTAGTCCTATCCGAATAAAAGCGCGATTATCAACACAATGGCTTTATCTTTTACGTGCTTATTTAGGTCTAAATGAAAATGAGTGTGAAATTCTTGATTGGTCAAGTGAAAATCAAAATGATGAGCTTGTTCTTAACGGGGTTGAAGCTATTTTATTGGCGGGGGGTGATGCGCTTATTCAGCATTATCGCAAAGTGGCACCAGCACAGATTAAACTAATTGAGCTAGGGCCAAAAATAAGTGCAATGGCTATTTTAGGTCATTCATTACCTGATATTTCCCTTATTTTAAAAGACGTTTGTTTATTTAGACAGCAAGTTTGTAGCTCACCGCGTTTTATCTTATTAGAGAATGAAAACTGCGCTCAACAGCTTTATCAGCAACTTTCTATTGCATTACCTTCATTATCCCCATTGCCAGAAACAGTAAAGCTTCAACAAATGGCGCAAGCGCACGAATATTCATTGTCTCGTGACTTACTCAATAATGAAAAACCCACACTTTACAATGCAAATTCAGGCTGGGGGATCACTTACCACACTCAATTTGCACCTCAATATTGGCTTAATTTTGGTTTTCAATTGATTGTCGGTCCCGTAGCGCATCATTTGCAGCTAGCTCAAAAACAGTGGTTTGCACGCTTACAAACATTGGGTTATCACGGCTCACTTTCGTCAATTTCACCACAACAATATAGCTTCACTCGCTATTGTCCAATTGGCTCGATGCATTCTCGCCCGATGACCGCAACGCATGATGGCTTTTTTATGTTAGCCACACTGGTGTTTTTTATTAATCAGGAAGGGTAATCACATTGAATAGACGGAAAATATTTATCACTGGTGCAAATGGATTTATAGGCTCTTATTTATTACCTAAGCTTGCAGAGCTTGGTGATGAATTAACGGTATTGTGTCGTGATCCCCATAAAATTCACCCTGATCGCCCTATATTGCCAGCGGATGTAAACGTGATAAAAGGAGATTTACTCCAACCTGATACATATCGCGATGCACTTATTGGGCAAGATATTATTATTCATTTAGCTGCTGATTATCGCGTAGGAATTGCACCTAGTCGTTCTGAACATCAAAAGATGTATCAAACCAATGTCACTGGCACATTGAATTTGCTTAATGAAGCCAAAAGAGCGCAAATTTCTCAGATTTTATATACCAGTACCACCGCTGCATTAGGCGAAACTCAAGGGGTATTGCTTGATGAAACTCATCGTCATAATGGCTATTTTCGTAGTTATTATGAAGAAACAAAGCAAGTTGCCCATGTATTAGTTGAACGCCACCAGCAACAAGGAATGCCGATTAAAATCGCAATTTGTGGCGGTGTATTTGGTCAAGGTGACAATAGCGTTTTAGCACAGACGTTATCTGCTTTTTTCAATAAAAAAATTCCGTTTCAAGTTAGTACAAACAGTACTTTTCAACTCTGCCATGTAGATAAATTATGTGATGGCTTATTACGCTTACTTGCCTTAGATAAACCTCAAGAAACAGTGCTGTTTACTGGTGATGTTTTCTCTATGCCTGAAATTTTCACACTACTTAGCGAAATACAAAAAACCGCGCCATTACCGATAAAAAATCGCAGTAGTTTACGACCTTTAGCATGGTTGATGGATAAGCTCGCCTTGCTTGGTTTTTCCATGCCACTTTCCTGTGAAGCACTACGTATTATGGATGGAAGCACCTATACCTATTCATCTTCTAAAGCAGAACAGCTATTAGGATGGACAGCGGGTGAACCATTAAATGACTTTAAGGATTATGCCCAAAGTATTGCTAACCAATACACATTGATGAATAAGGAGTCCAAATGAAGCCAAGGACGCTCACTTCGCAATGGGGTAACGTGACATTGTCACTAGAAACAGAGCAACTGCTGAGTATCAAAGGTGATACAGATAATGCGGTTTTTTATGGGCAAGGTTATGGCGCAGCCTATTTACGTTTGTGGCAACTTGATTTATCACGTCGAGTCGCTAGCGGTCGTTTAAGTGAAGTGATGGGAAACGGTGCGCTTAGAACAGATATTTTCCAACGTCGATTAGGCTTGGTTGAACTTGCCAAAATAGCAGAACTTGATGATAAAAATGCGCCACCCGATAGCTGGCAAGCGACTCAATTTCAACATATTACCGCGTATATTGCAGGCATAAACCAAGCTATAAAAGATCTAAAAATTCGCCCAATAGAGTGTTTATTACTACGCTACAAGCCCGAATTATTTACCACAACAGATAGCTATCTGTTAGGGCAACTGAAATATTTTATTAATTCAGCTTGGCAATATGAATTATTTCACACTCGTTTAGCTAATCGACTGACGCCATCTCAACATCAGCAACTTTTATCTACCTTTAGCCTTGAAGGAGAGCAAATCCCGCCATTTCCTTTAGATGAACAGAGTGAATATTATCCTGAAGTGATTGCTGCGTTTAAAGAGGGATTAAAAGGCTTACAACATTTAGGTTTAGCATCACCAGATACTGGTTCTAACGTAATTGCCGTCAATGGTTCGCTTACCGAGTCTGGCAAACCAATGTTGGCTGCCGATCCCCATATGGGGCATGTTAACCCAAGTTTTAATCTATTATGCCGTTTAGAGAGTAAAGAAGGCTTAAGTGTGATGGGTTCACATTTTCCGGGTTCGCCGGGCATTATTGTGGGACGCAATACTCATGCCGCGTGGGGAATGGTCGGCATTATGGCGGATAACCAAGATTTATTTTGGGGACGCATTGATTTAGAAAATGAGAAGGTCGAAACCATACAGGGATGGGAGCCATTAACAAAAAGAACTCACACCATTGGCTTAACCTCAAAACGTCAACATACTTTTGTGACTTATGATTATTCACAAGGTCGATTAATGTCTGAAAAAGCGGGCTATGGTTTATTTTTACGCTGGCCTGCATTAGATAATCCAAGTGGCGATATTACTTTTTATCAGCTTGCAAAATGCCATAACTGGACATCATTTAGAGAAGCTTTAAGACATGTAAAAAACTCCCCTATGATGGTGGGATATGCCGATATCCACGGTGATATTGGCTTACAAAGTATGGGATATATTCCTAAGCGCCATAGCGAATTAGGCAGTTTAGTGCTCAGTTTGACGGAGCCATTACATCAGTGGCAAGGTTATGTTCCTTTCGATGATTTGCCCGCCGAATACAATCCTGAACGCGGGTATGTCCTTTACGCTAATCAATATAGTACGTCACTCTTTGATGGAAAACCGGCGTTATCTAATCGTTGGCATCCACCGACAAGGGCTTTACGTATTGAGCAACTTATTCAGCAAACTCAACAGCATACTTTTGAAACCTTTCGTCAGATGCAAGATGATAAAAAAGATCTGTTCGCCCAAAAAGCGCTCGCTTTTTTATTACCTTATATACCTGAAGATAAAATGCTGTCTCAGTGGGATTGCGTTACTCAACAACTCAACGCATCACGGCTTTTTGATGTATGGATACAGCATCTTACAGATAGAGTCTTAGGAAAGGTGCTAAAGAGAGGATCACGCGCACTATATACAGACTTCTGGCCAAGTTGTCGCTGGAGTATTCTCAATATTCTGCAATACCATCTTCAAGATTGGCAGTTTGAACAAGAGGCGCTTTCTACATTAATTCGTGAAACCTATGCCAGTGCATTAATTGCCAGTCAGAAAATGGAACGTCCTTACGTTGAATTTCAGCATAGTATCAAAAAACCATTGTGGCTTAATCGTCTATTAACGGGTCGTTACCCTTATCAAGGCGGTAATCGAGAAACCATTCATGCCACAAGGCAGAATGCTGATTTCTTAACGCAATCCCAGATAGGGAATAGCGACACCATTAAAACCAAGCCTTATACCTTTGGTCCCGGTTTTAAATTGATCGCCCATTTAACTCCGCAAGGCGAATGTCACTATTTAATTAACACGCCAGCAAAAGGAAATCCTTTTTACTGGAAATTGCGTCATGTATTGGAATGTTGGCAAACAGGAACCCGACAAAAAACCGTTTTGCCTTTTTGTGAAAATAACCATCATTGTAATGATAAAAAGGAATAACTCATGGCAAGAATGAAGCAATGGCAACAAACAGGGCATCCTGCACGCTTATGGCATCCTATTTCAAATGATCGCATTCAGTGTGAGCTTTGCCCGCGAGCATGTAAAATTAACTTAGGTCGTACAGGGACTTGTAAGTTAAGACGCAATGAAAATGGCAGTTTAGTCACGCTAAACTACGGTAAATCTGTCCCCATGACACAAGAGTCGATAGAAACCGAAGCGGTTTACCATTATGCACCCGGTGAACGTATTTTATCGTTAGGTAATATTGGCTGTATGTTACGTTGTGATTTTTGCCAAAACTGGAGTACGAGCCAAGCCCGTTATGTACAAGATAGTAATGTGGCTTACTACAGTCCTGAAGATGTGGTCAATTATGCGTTAAAACATAATATTCGTGTTTTGTCGTGGACTTATAACGATCCGATTGTTTGGCATGAATTTGTTATGGATACGGCGAAGCTTGCCCGTGAACATGGTTTAAAAAATCTCTATAAAAGTGCCTTTTATATCAGCGAGAAAGGTATTGATGAATTACTAGGTGTGATGGATATCTTTAGTATTTCATTAAAATCAATGCAAGATAGCTTTTATCGTAAACATACAGGAGGGCGATTACAGCCCGTTCTTGATGGTATTAAACAAGTTTATGATGCGCGTAAATCCACAAATAGCCCGCACCTTGAAGTCTCTAACTTATGTGTGACAGGGCGTAATGACTCTCTGGAAGAAGCGAAGAAAGTCACAGATTGGATGCTGAGGTATCTTGATGCCGATATTCCATTGCACTATGTTCGTTTCCATCCTGATTACCAATATCGCCACGTTGAACGCACATCGATTCCTTTTCTTGAACAAGCTCGTCAGCAAGCCTTAAATGAAGGTATGCGCTATGTTTATGTGGGGAATGTGTTTGATACAGACAGCGCAAACTCTTATTGCCCAGAATGTCACACCTTGTTAGTGAAACGCAGTGGGTTAATTGCACAATCTCACTTAGAAAATGGGCAGTGTCCTCACTGTCATTTTCAGCCTTCCATTATTTTACCTTGGGCTGGATCTAACACCGACAAATTATCAGAACATATCCCTGATGATTTTATCTGTATTACACATCCTTTCCGCGGTCCTGTTCAGGCATGTCATATTGAACAAAAAAATGACTCGCCGATTTATTATCAATTTATCACTCGGCAGGGAGAGCCTGTTGGTCCAATAAGCACCAATAGTTGTCATCGCTTTATGTTGTCGAAAAGTAGCCCTAAAGCAGAGGGTATTCGTCTTTATCATCACCAAAATGAACCTTGCCAGCTGTTTGAGGTTTACGATCGCGCTCATTTTCCTGTTACTGAAGCCGAAAAAACGCATCTTGGTAGCGAAAATGTGCCGATCACGCTTATTCCATTAAAAGGACGCTAAAAATATGCCACTTAATAGAGGATGGTCATTAATACGTGCTCAGCTTATTGCGGCTCAAATTCGTAAAGCGAAACTTGATGATAAAGTCCCGAATCTTCCTATTATTTATTTACCGGGAATTTTAGGGACTAAGCTTTTTGATAGACAAAAGCAGGCCTTTATTTGGGGTGATCATCGTAGTGTTTTTACAAAAAGTGATTATGAATATGAACATCCCAACGCTCAGTATTCACCTCGCGTATTAGCCACCGAGCAATTGCACGCATTTTCGATTGTTCCTTATTTAGTGAGCACACTTGTCACTCAAGAGCTTAAAGATGTGCTTGAAACAGCATTAGGTTATCGCGAAGGGCAAGATCTGTTTTTCCTTGCCCATGACTGGCGAGCTGATCATCGATTGCTGGTGGATGCTATTGATAGAGAAGTTAATCGGCTGAAAACTATTTTTGGTGAGAACCAGCCTTTTATTTTTATTGCACAATCTGCATCTAATCTCGCAATACGCTATTGGTTACGCCATACCACGCCAGAAAACAGGGCATTAGTAGCTAAATGGTACGCTTTTGGTCCACCTTGGCACGGTACATTTCAAGCATTATCCATGATGGAGACAGGTTATTACGCAGGAAGTCGCTATCTTTATGGATTCTCTCCTGATGATGTTTGCGGTTGTCCTTTTGTATACCAGTTATTGCCACCTGATCCTGTGGTAATCGATAGCTACGGCAGAGCGTTAAGTGATTTTGATATCTATGATGAAGCATGTTGGGAGCACTATCGCTTAGGCCCTTATAAAACATCAATCAGTTCAGCACAGAATCAGCGAGTAAGAGAGGCGCTGGCACAAAATCTACAATGTGCTAAACGCTTTACTGATGCGGTTTCAGGAATTAACGCAGATGAACAAACTGTGCCACAAGTATGGTATTTGAGCGATAACAATATCACGTTAAAAGCCGCCATTTATGGTCGAGATCGCTGGTATTTACAAGCCAAAGATATTAAACGTGAGTTTCCGCAATTAGCGGCTCAAACATTAACAGTCGGTGACGACCACCTTCCTTTAGAGGGGTTATTACAATATTGGCGAGCGCCTATTGTACGTGATCGCTATCAACATCCTTGGGGAGAGAGCTTTGCCTTTATTAGCCAAGCCTCAACGCATCGCGCATTAATTAATCATTCACCTAATTTAAGAAGTTTGGCATTTGATATTGCAACAGAAAGAAGAAAAGAGTGTTAATAAAATTAATACTTTCCATTGATTGAGAAGTTGAGTCAGAAAATAAAAACTTACATAATGCAGGTATCTCGCCGTTAAACTCTTAATTTGTGCGTAAACATATGACATCAAATATAAATGGAATTATCGATAATATTCGCAAAGCAATACAACACTCAACGCAAGGTATGATTGGACGTGAGCAACTTGCTGAACTGGTTGTTTTAGCCGCAGTTGCTCATGAACATTTACTTGTTATCGGCCCTCCAGGTACAGCGAAAAGTGCCGTTGTCCGTAGAGTTTCTCAAACATTGGGCGGACGTTATTTTGAATACCTTTTGGGGCGTTTTACCGAACCTTCAGAGTTATTTGGTGCTGTTGATCTCAAAAAACTAAAAGAAGGTAAAGTCGAAACCGATATCACAGGAATGTTACCTGAAGCGGATATTGTTTTTCTTGATGAGGTTTTTCTGGGTTCGACTGCAATTTTAAATACCTTATTAGGCATTTTAAATGAGCGTCGATTTAAGCGTGGTCATACCGATATTATTAGTCCATTAAAAGTGTGTATTGGTGCGGCTAATAGTTTGCCTGATGATCCGAACCTTGGCGCATTCTCAGATCGCTTTCTTATTCATCTTTTTATTGATTCAGTACCCGATCACCAATTAGAAGCTATGCTCGAAGGCGGATGGGCTTCAAGCCTGACTCAACTTTCAGCTCAACTCGATATTGCTCAATTAGATGAATTGCACCTTGCGGTTAAGAATGTCGATTTAACGCAAGTTAGACCATTGCTGGCTAATGCTGTGCGTTCATTAAGAAATGCAGGGATCACGCTTTCAGATAGACGTATTGTTCGTGTTCAGCGTCTTATTGCTGCCGCAACCGTACTCAATAATCGAGAGACTGCGACAGAGCAAGATCTCTGGCCTTTACTGTATGTACTGCCTACTGAAGATGCCCAGCAACAAGGACGTGAAATCTTACGACAAGAACTCTCACTTTCAATGAATTCTCGACTATTTAGCTCCGTAGAAGAGGCGACATTACAACCTCAATCTCGTATGAACCGTTTAATTGAAAGAGCAACAGATGTTCTCAATGCAGAGCCCGTATCTAAAGCGGATATTGAACTGACGTTACGAGAAATAGATGCCAACTTCTCAACCGAGATGTTAAGTGAAGAGCTTGCCATATTACGTACACAATTAGCGATACAGTTTAGTCACTTATTATGAGCCTAACATTTCCACTGACTTGGCAACCTAATGCAACGCCTCCTAAACCACAAGGGGTGTTTGCAACAGGTATAACGGCTAAACAGCTTATTGAACGCATTATTCATTTGCCTGATGTTCAGCAACAACGGTTAAAAGTGATCACCAGTCAATATCGACTTATTGTGTTAGGGAAACAGGCTGATTTACCTTGGGCTGAAAATATAACGCTGATTGCGCCATCTACTGAAACAGCAAAATTATGGCTCCCTATACATCAACAGCTTTTATTACCTAATGGGCTGGTGGAGCAAGCCTTAGTCCAGCAGTTTAAACGCCAACCACTATTACTCTTACCATCACCTCAAACGGTGATCCCTTTAGATAATCAGTGGACGTTAACACCAACGCTACGGGATACACTCACCCAATTGTGTTTTGAGTGAAATATAATGTGATACAAGGATCGGTTTATCATCATGTCATTACCCACAACACAACCTACATCGTTGCCCGAAGCGCTACAACCTTGGCAAACTTGGCTTAGCTGGTTAGATCCCGAATTAATTCCTGCATTCTCTGACCTATTACAACGCCTAAGTCGTCTATTAGGTCCTGTACAGGGAAAGCAGCTCGGTGGCTTACCTGAACAAGATGGTATAGGGCAAATACAGCGTAAAGGTAATTATCAAAACCTGTTACTTAGTGAATGGTTAATGGCTGATGAAGTACCTGATGAATTTATGAGACGCGCCATTAATGCAGAACATCTCTTTTTGGCACCAAACTATAAATCTCAACAATCTTTAAATCAGATCACTGTGCTTTTTGATACCGGTATTTCGCAACTGGGTGAATGTCGCCTAGTGCATATTGCAATGCTTATTATATTGGCACAACGGGCAGAAAAAGCGGGTTGCACATTAATGTGGGGAACATTGCAATCAATCATTCCATTAATGCCGTTAAATACCATAAATGATCTACACGAATTATTGACTCGTCGGACTTATTCACCTGTTTTACAAGAAAACATCGCGCATTGGCAAAACGTTATTGCAGAAGATGTTGATGTACAAAACGGTGAGATTTGGTTAGTTACAGGCGCTCACCAACAATCTATATTAAAACAACCTATATTGAAACAGATTGCATCAAGCCATCATATCGAATTAACGGCAGATGATTGTTTCAATAAAACGATTGATGTCAAAATTCGCACGCCGCATTTTCAGCGCCATATTGTATTGCCAACGCCACCTAGAGCACTAAGTTCACGATTATTAAAAGGGCAATTAAGACCGCCTTCAGTGCAAAATACACATCAACATGAACACAAAATGTCACTGATGTTTTCACCTGTTATCTCATTTCATGGTAGCGCAGTGGGTGTCACTTTATTAGGTAAACCTGGGTTAGTGGTTATTAAAATTCCACCGTTCAATAGATTGAATCAAAACAATCCGCTTAAAAAACCGTTTGTATACCAAATGTATCCTGATGGTTATACTATTTTAGCGTTACAGTGTCACGGAAAAAAAGTGGGCGCATTACTTTCCAATAACAATGGCCTCTACTTTTGGCAATTACCCAAACTCTCTTATATACCTCGACCTTCGGATGAAGAGTTTTCAGCAGGTATTGGACGGGGTAATACACTTGCCAGTGCTTATTTATCGAATAAGGAAGAATATTCCAGCTTATTTGTTCATGATAGAGCAAGACGGCTAGTCGCTTTCTCATCCAATATTTATGATGAAGAAAAAAACGGCTTTAAAATCGTTGAAGAGAAAGTCCTTGGTATAGAGAAAATAGCAGACAACTTACTTGTGTATATTTATCTCAATGACAGTAGTGAATTAGTCCAAATGGTCACGGGTGCAAACTTTTCTCATAAGAAATACCAACACCGACTCTATTTTACTCAATTTATTTCCTATCAAAGAGCTGTATTATTTGCTTATCACCATAAATATACCAATGGTTCTAAATCAATCTCTTGTGCTATTTCGCTAGGCACTAATCGACAAAGTTGGCATGTTTATAATATGGAAATTGATGAGGTTTATGGCTATCAAATAGACTTACCTCAAGGATGGCAAGGAATAGGACTTTTTTATCCAACACTCGATGGCTCTATAGAAAAAGATTTAACCACCTTAAATATTTTGATGATCAGCCCAAACAAACGAAACATTGCCAGTTATTCAAAAGGTGAGATAGAAATCTTATATCGTGCAGATAATCCGTTTACACGTTACTCATTTAGCCCATCTCAAGGCCTATTTGCTGCATTAACGGATCATGCTCAAGTCGTTGTTTATGATGTATACCAAAAACAATTACGCCTAAATCTGTATACCATTGAACAAGAAGGTGACACCCAAAATGCATAACGATTATATTCGTCATCCAATGTTATTGGGATATCGCCAAATTGAAGGTTTATGGCTACCGAATGACTGGTTTAACGAAACTCAACGGCTGACTTATTTAATAAAACATTGGCAAGCTAACTGTCGTATTTATCGATTCGAACAAGGAGATGTTCTCTGTTTTACTGAAAATAAAACAGTGGATTGCTCATCCATTGAAGGATGGCCTTTAATTCGTTACGGTCGCCTTTATAGCACAGCACCTCTAGATAATGATGAGATAAAAAAACTGCCTTATGCAGATCTTGCTTTAGTGCGTAGTGGTGTTGTAACAACGCTTCTATTTTCACAAGCTGAACCTCTCTCACTTGCTGATTATCTTGATATTAAAGAGATTCATTTTGAAGAAACTGATAACTACGCCAGTCTATATGAGATAAAACCTCAAGCATTGTCAGAAGAGAAAAATATTAGAACAATTATTGGTGACTATATTCCACCGGCGGCAGATCAACAAAAGCAATTTATAAAAACTGTATTTGAAAACGCTTCGTCGTCATCTCAAACACAAGCACCTCATGCAAAAGCATCATTATCACTGACTCAGAAAATCATTAATAAATTTCTGGCGCCTCAAAATCGTAATGCAATGCATTCTTCATCTAAAGCGATATCTCAATTATCACCGTGGCAACGTTGGCTAAATAAGCTTTCAATTAAAAGTGGATTAGCCTCTATGATGAGTAAGCAACAAGCGGATTATATTAATAAAATGATGAAAATGTTTGAAGACGGTAATGTCGATCAAGCATTGCGTCATGGTATTCCGCTTAGTCAATATCAAGAAAACCAAGAAACAACGCCTTCACCTTATTTAGGGAGATTAAAAGGGCGAAATAAACTAGAGATATCAGCCGATCAACAAGGGTATAAAAGTCTTTATCTTGGGGATGAACTGCAAAATTATTTAAAACAACTTTATCGTCAACAGTTTATAAAGCTGGATAAAGCTGGCTGTAATGAAGAAGCGCTGTTTGTTCTCGCTGAATTGTTACAAGAAAAAGAAGAAGCTCTGAGTTATTTAGAAAGCTTTCAACGCTATCAACACGCGGCGGAACTGGCACGGATGTGGGGAATGCGACCTGATCGTATTATTCGTTTATATTGCTTAGCGGGCGATATTGATTCTGCTGTTATTTATGCTCGCCTACACAATGCTTTTTCCTACGTCGTATTACAGTTACAAGAAAAACATCCTGATATTGCAGATAAAATGCGTGAAGAGTGGGCTGAATATCTGGTTGACTGTGAAGATTATTTACAAGCTATCGATATTATCTGGCAATTAAACAATGAAATCAGCCGTAATAAAGCCAAGCATTGGTTAGAAATAGCCTATCAAGCTGGTGGAGAATTAAGCCTACGCAGTCTTGTAAAATCAGCATTTCTATTACCTGATACTTTTCATTTATATCAAGATGATATTAAAAAAGTATGTAACGATCCACTTGCAACTATTCAACGCGCCATTTTAGTCAGAGAGCTATTAGCACTGCCTAAGCAGACTAAATTAACAGAACAACTAATTAACCAACTTATTCGACCCATTATTGTTGATCAATATAGTGCGAATTCTGTGCTAGAAAGAAAAGAAATTAGCCAACTCATTCATAAAAGTACCAATAAACTATTAAAAACAGATATGCCTTATAGTGATATTCCTGAGGCTAAACGTTATTCCTTAGATGCACAAAATCACTTTATTTCAGCGACTATTCCAGAACAAGGGCTTTACGCTATTTATGATGTCGTTGCCTTAAATGATCACCGATATCTTATCGCTTTGGGTGGATCTGGAGTGTTATTAACTGATGCAGCTGGGAAAAAACTTTGGCATGATTTAACGCCAACTTATCATATTGTTATCGCAGAAAATCACCAAAGTGCTTTATTATTAGCGCCAAGAGGCGATTATTTCCAAATTAATTCATTAGCAATCACAACGCACTCTATTCAAGAGCTTGGCACTCTAAAATGCACTGTTTTTACTCGTGTTTTTGATGGTGTTTTTTGGACTATTGCCAGTAACAATACAGTACAAGTTGTTGATACTAAAAATGACTTTAAAATCGTTTGGAATGTAGATGCCTTGAATGGCGATGTTATCGAGATCCTTCGCCACAATGATACTGAATATTGGCTCATTAATAGTGATCCCCAAGAACGCTGGTCATATGATTTACCTGAACGTAGGTTAACTCAACGAGAAAGCCTACCTCATCATTTAAATGAGGGATTAAAATATGATGTTATGTCTAACTCATACTATGGCGTAAAGCATGATAAATGCGTGCTAACCTCAGCAGACTCACACTATACGCAACGATTACAACTACCTAATACACAATCTATTGAAGAACAACATTCATTTAATTTAATAAAAAGAACAGCCACGTTAATTTATTGGCAAAAAGATGAATTAACGATATTTCGTTTATATAGCAATCAAAATCACTGTACCTTCGAGCTTAAATGGCAAACAAACTTAGAGCCACAATATCGAAGTGAATTTAATCAATGGTATTTTTTCGATAAAACAGGGCGTTTAGTGCATTTTGATTGGAATAATGGGCGAATAAATACACTGAGTTTACTTTTAAAATAGAGACCAACTTAAAAGAAGAATATGATTTTTTATTCTTCTTTTAAAAGTGCCACAATGGTATTTCTTAGCCAATTAAGCGCATTGTCATTATCGCTACGTTGATGCCAGATCATCTGAAATTCTAATTCCGGAATATCAATGGGAGGGGTAAATATAGAAAATTTCTGGCGCATATTTTTAGGAATGGCTTTTTCAGCAATCGTCAAAATTAAATCCGTATTTTCTAATAATTGAGGGGCAATTTGCCAATAGGGTACGGTAACCGCAATACGGCGTTGTTGATGTATTAATTGAAGTTGATGGTCTATTTCATTGGCATCGAAAGGTTTCATACTGACTAAAATATGGGGCGCTAACAGCCACTCTGTTAGATTTATTGTTTTTTCGGGATACACTGTTTTATCGACCACACTTACCATTTTATCGGTAAAAATAGATTTCGAACGTAATGTATTATCAAAAATATTAAACACCCCAAACGCTAAATCTAAACTTCCTTCATTTAACTTACTTTGCATTTCTTCTCGGCTGCTGTGCCAAATTTTTAAATCAACATCAGGGGCATAAGTATGTAAATAATGAATTAACTTGGTTGAAATTAGCGTTGCACCATAATCAGACATCGCAATATTAAAGCGTCTTTTACAATCCTTCGGCTGAAAGTCTTGTTGTGCAATAAGATTATCGAGTTGTTCCAATGCTTGAGTCAGTGGTTGATAAAGTGATTCCGCTTTACTGGTTAATTGATATTGCCCATTTTTTCTCACTAAAAGCGGATCTTGAAACAACTCTCTTAAATTATTGAGCGTATGACTTACCGTTGGCTGACTTTTATGTAATCGCTCTGCTGCGCGACTTACATGGCGTTCTCGCAATAGATAAAATAAAGTAACCAACTGATTTAAATCTAGTTTTCTTAAGTTATTCATATCACGAATAGTGCCTTATAAAATTGTTCATTTCCTCAAGATAACATCATTGACTAACATCCCCTTAATTTATTTTTAGTCGTAATTTATTAAGAGGTTACTATGTCAACACTATCATTATCTGGGCTTTTGCTCGCAGTTTTGGCATTACTTGCCGGTGCAGTGGTGCCCATTCAAGCCGCCAGTAATGCTATATTAGCGCGCCAATTAGGCCATCCTTTATGGGCAAGTGCAATATCGCTGTTAATCAGTATTGCGGTTTTAATTCCACTCTTATTTATTTTTAAAGTTCCTAAGCCTAATTTCAGTACTGAGCTTTTTAGTCAACCTATTTGGATCTGGTTTGGCGGTATTGCAGGTATGCTTTATCTAACGTCTGCGTTAATTCTAGTACCAAAAATTGGCAGCACGACCTTTTTTGTGATGGTGATTGCAGGGCAACTCATTATTTCTACTTTAATTGAACAATTTGGTTGGTTTGGTATGAGCCAAAACTCGATTCCATTAAGTAAGATTTTGGGGATTGGTTTGGTTATTTTAGGGGTTTTATGTGTTCAATTCTCACGAAAATAGGACTAAGTTATAGCGCCACTCTCTATAAACGTTGTACGCTGTCGGTAATAATTTACTGTTAAATTGACTGAGAGCTTATATATGTTGCAAAAAGATCACCAATATCACCTAACAGATATTATATTGGCAATGAAACAAATTGAGTTGCGAGATGATAACTTTTGTTTATACGGTGAGGATGATATTGAAAACAAATTAAAAATAGGGCAACAGTATTTTATTGCAGATTATCCTGACGTTGATGATAACGATAACGAAATCTACCCCGATATTGTGCAAATGAATCATCTCGTTTATTTATACTCTGGTCAGCAGTTTGCGGATGTTATTGATTTAGCATTAGAACAAAAACCATCTGCAACATTAGATGATTTAGTTAATGCACTTAACTATTATTCAGAACATGATGATTTTATGGATCTTTAATTGTCTTAGCGTCTCGTCCACTGGGCAAAGCCATTAAATACACATTGGATCAGTGGCCTAAGCTCATTTACTGTTTCGATGATGGTCACTTATCTATGTGGAGAGGATTGATAAAATGGCTAAGTTTCCCTTAAAAAATAGATTATGGTTTAACTATGTTATTTGTATAATTTTTTTTGTATTTTCAAGATATATTTTGCAGATTATAACTAACTATATATTTAAAGATCCTCAACCAAGCGTGGAAGTGCTGTATCTTGTAAACATTATATTTTATGTTTTATTATTTCTTTGTGGTTGTTTAGCCGGTTATTTAATAAATAAACGAACCATACTACATTCTTTATTAGTTACTGCCATTGCTATTATGTTTACTATTCCTCTTATGGGAATAAATTTAAGTAATTATACAGGGTTTATCTATCTATTAATATTTGGCACTGTTATAGGTGGAATTGGGGGAGCAACAGCATTATTAGTGAAAAAACTTTGTCAATCACATCAGAAGATTTAGTTTCATCAGAAGATGTTTATAGTCTCTTTCTGCTTTATTTTTAAAATAGATAATTACTCTCATTTCAACAATTATCGAAGTGTTGTCTATTTTTTATCAATACACTCACTATCACCCAATTAAAGGAGAGCACTAATGATTGCCGTGATATTTGAAGTCAAAATTAAATCAGGAAAACAGGATCGTTATTTATCTTTAGCGGCTGATTTAAAGCCATTACTAACAGATATTGAGGGATTTATTTCAATAGAACGATTTCAAAGTTTATCAACCGAAGGAAAATTATTATCACTTTCTTGGTGGGAAAATGAAGAAGCTGTTTTGCAATGGAAGAAAAATATTTTACATAAAAGTGCACAACAAGAAGGTCGAGAGTCTATTTTCGATTTTTACAAAATTAGCATTGCTTCTTTGGCTCGTGAATATTCATTTGATGCAGAAAGTCTGTAATTAAATAGGCTAGATAACTTGCTACAATAACGTTATTACCCCATTAATGACATGCTATCAAAGGGCTTAATTTTTAAATGGCTAAATCAGAGATGAAATCGGAATATCAACATACTGTAGAATCAGCAATAGCCGCTGTGGGTGCAGCAATATCTGATATTTCCAGAGTAAAAATACTCTGTGCATTAATGGATGGAAGGGCATGGACAGCAACTGAGCTGGGTATTGTGGCTGATATTTCTGCCTCTACAGCAAGTAGCCATTTATCAAAACTACTCAGTAATCGCCTTATTTCTGTCATATCCCAAGGTAAATACCGTTATTTCCGATTAGCTAACGATGAAATTGCCAACGTGATTGAAAAGTTAATGAGCTTTTCAACCGACCATATTTCACAAGCTAAAATCACAACGCCCAAAAACTTAAGGAAGGCACGAACTTGTTATAATCATTTAGCAGGTGAAGTTGCTGTCGATATTTACCATTCACTTTGTCAGCAAAAATGGATAACAGAAGACGGCCGCGCTATTACAGCACTCGGTCTTGAGCGATTTAAAAATATGGGTCTTGAATTTCAAGCAAAGCATTCTCGTAATATTTGCTGCCCATGTTTAGATTGGAGTGAACGTCGTTTCCATTTAGGCGGACAAATTGGTGCTGCTTTTCTTAATTACGCAGAAGCACAAGCGTGGTTAACACGGCATCAAGGATATAGAGAAGTGACTATCAGCGAGAAAGGTTATAAAGCGTTGGCTCAATACTTTAATATAAAAAAGAGATAAATCGTATTTGCAGAATAAAATAAAACCGGCTTTCATAAATAACAAAAAGCCGGTAGCTCAAATCAGGTTATTTTAAGATTTTAACCTTACCATCTAACACTTGACCTTTATTAATCACTTTTCCGTTTTCATCATATTGAGTTATTACACCAATAAGAGCTTTATTCTCTATATATCCCTGCAAATTAACATTATTTTTAGGTGTATTATGATAATACTTGAAAGCGCCATGCGGTAAGCCGTTACGCATAGCAATTTCACTGTATATATTGCCGTTAGTCTGGTAACTTTTTACCACACCGTTAACTTCACAATTCTTCAGTGGTATGATCATTTGTAATTTACCATTTTCATAATAAGCATTAACGTAACGGTCAAAACAACCTTTAGTTACCCATGATTTATATTTAATTTGGCCCCCAGGATAATAACGTAAATATTCACCATCTTTTGTTCCTGGTGGTATAGCTGGCACTTTTAGTTTAGTGGTGTTTTCCATCAATTTAATATTACTCAGTGTCATTTCTGGATTGCTGCCTAGGCTAAAAAGGAAGGCAGAACAACCAGAGAGCAATAGTGTTGAACTCAATATTAAAGAAAGTACAATTCTCATATTCATCCTCGCATAGTATAAATAAAAATACTTAGTTTCCGTTTATAAATATTTATTTTCACATTAAATATAATGTTAGCGTAAAGCAGGGTAATTAGAGCGAATATAGGAAAGAACTGACACTGGCGTGATTTTTGCGGTTTTTCGAGCATTTATAATAGAATTAAACGAATCCGACTAGTAAGGTGATAACATGATCACACTTAAATAAATATTCTTTGTTTCGTCATTTATAATACACATTTGAAACTTATTCTTTTAATGATGACTCATTATCGAGCATGGAAATCAGACCATAAAAAAAGAAAGTACATAACCGAATATAATTACAGGTTGCTTAATAAATTCATTGTCGTTTTTATAAATCATAAGAGATTAATAATAGAGAAGAAGGCTGATATTCTTAATAAGAAGTAATATAACTTACTGTTTATTATAAAATATTAAAAAAGCCTTCCTCTAATATTTGTGATTTCAAAAAGAGCGATTGCGCGTTATCCACCAAATAATAAGCGCCAATAAACTAACTAATGCACCTAAAATACAAACACCATTCCAACCAGCATAAGAATACATTGCCGTTGAACTGATCGCGCCCAAACCACTGCCTATTGCATAAAACATCATATATAAACTGATCATTCTGCTGTTGGCTTCCGGCTTAGTGCGATAAATCATGCTCTGATTAGTAACATGTAATGCTTGTCCGCCAGCATCTAATAAAATAATACCAACAACCAATGCCCATATTGACCAATTTATTAATGATATTAGGAACCAAGCTAAAATTAAAATAACTAACGCATAAAAGCTAACTCGTTTTCCATAACCACGATCTGCCCAACCACCTGATTTTGAAGCGACTAATGCGCCAATAGCGCCAACCAATCCCAAAGAGCCAATCACTGTACGAGAATAATTAAAAGGTGCATCACTTAATGGAATAACAATAGCGCTCCAAAAAATATTGAAGGCAGCAAACATCAGTAAAGCTAAAAATCCTCGAACTTGTAATACTTTTTGTTCTTTTAATAAATAAAATAGAGAGAAAATTAATTGATGATATTTTATATCTTTTGCCACAACTTTTAGGTTTGGCAAGCGACGCGATAGTGGGTATGCAATACTTAGCATCAAGATAGCTGAGCAGATATAAACCCCTCGCCAACCTACTAAATCACTGATAAGACCAGAAAAAGTACGTGATAATAGCAGACCAATAAAAACACCACTTTGCGCAGTACCAATAACTCGCCCTTGATCACCAAGACTAGCAGAACTTGCCGCATAAGCGATAAGACCTTGAGTCATTGCCGTGCCCAACATCCCAACAGAAAGCATTCCTATCATCAATGTCATTGGCGTCTTTGCCACTCCTACAGCAATAAGCGATATTAATAGCGCAACCAACTGTAATAACATGAGTTTTTTACGTTCTATTTTATCGCCAAGTGGCACTAAGAATAAAAGGGCAAGAGCACATCCTATTTGAGTTACAGTGATCACACTGCCAATTGCGGCATTACTTATACCAAATTCAAGTGAAAGGGCATCAAGCAATGGTTGAGCGTAATAGACATTTGCCACACTTAACCCGCTAGCAACTGCAAAAAGCAGAACAAGGCTATTGGATAATTTAGTTTCAAGGCTATGGCTGATATGACAATGGGTATTGGGACTTGCGATTAATTCTTTCATTTAACACCTGCATTCTAGTTTCAAATTAAAACCAGTTGAACAATAGGGTAACTAGTTTTAAAATGCAACTAGAAATTTACTTATTTAAAAAGAGAATTTTATGTCCAATAAAAATGCCGTATCTCAAACGCCTTGTCCTGTTGCTAGAAGTTTGGATTTAATTGGTGATCGTTGGTCATTACTTATTATTCGAGATGCTTTCGATGGAATTAGGCGCTTTCGTGATTTTCAAAAGAATTTAAGTGTTGCGCGTAATATTTTATCTGACAGATTACGCAAATTGGTTGAAGCCAATATTTTAGAAATGAAAGAAGCCTCTGATGGAACCGCGTATCAAGAGTATATATTGACGTCTGAGGGTGAAAATCTGTTCCCAATAGTCGTTGCTTTTAGACAATGGGGAGAAAAATATCTTTTCGAGAAAAACGAGCCACATTCAATATTAGTGGATAAAGAAACGGGTACAGAAATTGGATTAATGTTACCGATAAGCAAAGACGGAAAAGTTTTAGATGCCAATGCCACGTTTGTGAAAAAAGTGACGGAGTAATATCTATTTCGACCGTTCAATTGGAGCCATAAGTTTTTCTATATGCTACTAAAAATTATGATCATTTGTTAATTATGCAAAAGAAAATATAATCGCGATAAAAATAATCCCTGTATATTTAAAGAGTTAAGGTTTTTTATGCGATTACGATTAAAAACACTCGCCACATTAGTTTTAAGTATGCCGATTGTATCTTCTGCTTTTGCGCTAACTCTACATGATCAAGTTAAGCAATATGAAAAAGAAGGTTGGAAAGTAGGTTTATCAATTTTATATTCAGATAATAGTTCTGTTTCTATAAATGGAGATCAGCGTTTTCCCTTAGATAGTACAGTAAAATCAATTGCCTGCGCTAATGTCCTAGCAAAATTTGATGCCAAAAAAATTTCGTTAAATCACTCTATGATAGTCACTGAACAGAATATCGTGACATATTCACCGGTTGCTAAGAATTATATCAATAAGCCATTTACCTTAGAAAAAGCCTGCGAAGCCGCCAATGAATACAGTGATAACACTGGGGCAAATTTTGCTATTTTATCCGGTGGAGGTCCAGAAGGGCTTACAGCATTTATGAGGTCGATAGGAGATACGGTGACTCGTTCTGATCGTTATGAGCCAGAACTCACTATTAATCCCGTGGAGGATTTGCGTGATACAACGACTCCGAATGCAATGAGTCTGAGTATAAAGAATATTTTGACTGGAGATGTACTCAGTAATGCATCAAAAGATTAGTTAAAAAAATGGATGATAAATAATAAAGTCGCGGACAATATGCTTAGAGCCTCTCTTCCTAAAGGATGGGAAATTGCAGATAGATCAGGCGCAAGTGATTATGGGATCAGAGGAATAACATCGATGGTCTGGTCAAATAATCATGAGCCTGTATTTATTAGTATTTATGTTAGAAAAGGGGATTCTTCTTTAGATGAGCGTTCAGAAGTGATCCGTATCCTAGGCGCACATATATTTAATGAGTATCTTAATCATTAAAAGTAATTATTTTCAATGAGTTAAACTCGTTTTAAGCCGTATTAAAATAATCAATGTTAGAGGTGTTCTGCCGCTAGCATTGCTTTTAATTGGTTAATACTGGAAATAGGTACTCCAGCCATTTGAAATACTGCTGATGTGAAACTCACTGGCGCAGAACCTGGGCTGGTAATAATGCCATCAGAAATCACTGCAACGGTACTATCACGATAGTGACTATTGCCAATATAGCCTTCAGCATTTTCTAGCAAAAAGTTAGGGTTATTTGATGTATGAGCAGTTTCATTGAGCAAACCCGCTCGAGCAAGCGCAAGCGTTCCGCCACAAATACCGGCTATGGAGGCATTCTCATGATGAGATGAGTGAAGGAATTCTCGCAAATCAGGTGAGTTTTGGGTTTCCCAAATTGTTCCGCCAATAATCACCACCACATCGGGTTGCCATGCTAAGCATTGTTGCAAACTGCCATCAACCGTGACAGATAATCCGCCTTGTGACTGAAATATACCCGGCATCGGAGAATAAAATCGCACCTCAACACCGTAATAGACACTTGTTCCAGCAATGAGTGAGTATTCCCAGTCAGCAAAGCCGGGAGTTAATATTAACGCAATTTTTTTCATAAAGAGGTAACCTTATCTTCAACATCATTAAGATATATTTCTACTCGTTCTTTCCCTTTGCCGATATTCACTCTTTTTAAACTAATAGTGCCAATCTCAGCTGTGGATCTCACATGCGTGCCACCACAGGGAACTTTAGAAAATCCTTCAATTTTCCAGTATCTACGTTCATTAATTTCATCATCAAACCCAGTTTGAATTTGGTGATCTTCAAGAATGATTTTATTCGCTTTTGCAGCAAAATCAGGAAGGGCACTCGCAATATTCTCTGGCCAAAAAAAATCGATTCGAGACTTATCTTGGCTAATATGCGCCCCAATTTTTGTGATACTGCCATGCGCTTTATAAAATAATTCAAGGATAAGTTCTGCGGCAAAATGAAGGCGCATAAGACGTTGACGTCTTTCTCCGTCGATCAACACATCTACGGATTGTCCGACTTCTAGCTGATGTCCTTCAGGTAGTGTATAGATGATATTTAATGCTGATTTTTTAGCGGCTATTACAGGATAACCACCAATAGAGCCTTCATCGCTTTCTTGTCCACCAGAAAACGCAAAGAAAATAGTTGAAGTTAATTCAATGTCATTACCAGCGACACTTTTAACTTGTGTTCTATGTGATGTTGCATAGGGATCGACCCAAAATGATTTAATTGTCATTGCATTACTCTTGCTTCTTTGAATAAAGGGCGTTGAATATGACCCACCGATGCAAATAGGTAACGAAAAACTTTGCCTAATTTGCAACCCAATTCGATGTAATTAATTCCAAGAAAGTTGTTTAGAATATGAACTAGCTTTTTTTATTGGTCAAGATTTTTATTATTTAATAATGACTTGCAAAAGTTCGCGTTTTAAGTTCATAAACCACAGGGTACATATCTCTATGCTATAAAATATATTTTTAACAAAAAGTTGAAATCACTCTAAGAGGACTTCAGGAACTAACAGGAAATGTGCCTATTATGAGTATTTCCTGATGGCTCACTTGGCTTCACTATTTTCTGGCTTAATAGCATAACCAAGCACATGAATATTTAAGGGCCATCTGATTGTCTACTTGAGTAATTTATAAGTTTCTGTAACATTTAAATTTTAGATGCACGCAAAAAACCTAATCAGAACCAATCAATCTGAGGGCGGTAGCGTTGTCAAGGTTGGTTCGCCTTGTCTGAATCGTTTTGCCCGGCAAAATAGTTCTATCTATTAGAATGAGATCTAGGAAAGTCGAATCGTGTGAAGCGAGCGCCAATTCAATTTATCTATAAAGAACTTAGGCATTAGAATGAAATTTTTTATCTCAATAAAGGGGCTAACAGCAACCCTGTTGAATGAGATTTTTCAGTTCTTTGCCTGACCTATAAAACAAAAAGGTATAAATAATGGATGCAGTAGAGTTAATATTCTGTGAATCAATTAATTGCTTTGATTATACTTCATTTAATCTCAAAAAAACCAATTACATATTAATATCGCCGAGCGGGGATAAATTTAATGACTTTGGAAAAGTTACCTCAGTTTTAATATATGCACAATTTGAAGATGCTAAGGTTGAGTTCCATACAAAACTAGCGATTCTCGACGTAAAAGAAAACAATCAAGAACTTACTCTAATAGAGTATTTAAAAAAAACAAATAATAATCATGCTTTAATATATCCAAATGATGATATTCTTTATTTTTCGCAATGCCAGTCCTTAGATACTTACAGATATTTACATCGAACTATTGGAAAAGAAAAATCAGATATTATACTGACTAAAATTAATGATCTGAGCACTATACGGAATAAGAAAAAATATAAAAAAAAATTCCAACTATTTATTAAAAGTAAAATATTTCAAACATCTTTAATAAGAACTTCCGAGAGTTATTATGCCTTCAAAAATTCAACTTTTATAAGTGGTGAGATAGAATCTCAAGAAATAAAAAATAATGAACTAGAATTCTCGGTTGATATTGACGATGGAGAGTCAAACAGGATAAATCTTGACTTTAATTTTTCTTATAAAAAAAAACACCCTCGGAATATAATAACTATCATTGGCAGTAATGGTAACGGGAAAAGTAGAACGTTAAGTAATATTGCAAAAATGGCTCTGAGTGGCTCTAAATCTTATGGGAATAGAATAGAAGTAAACCGTATTTTATTATTCGCACCTAGACATGAGTTGCGCTCATTCCCATCTGAGCGTTGGAAAAATCCAGCAACTGACTACAGAACATTCCCTACAACAAGATCATATCAAACGCGAAGTAAAAAAACTACAACTGAAACTATTTTAGATATTATTCGAAGCGAGGAAACGATTGCGGGCAGGTCACGATGGAAAATTTTCTCTGAATCTTTGAGTGAGTTAACTAATCATGATGAAATTTATCTAAAAGGAAGCTCATCCAAAAAATATTTTTCTCTTAAATTCTTGAATGTTGAAAAAGAAAATGACAGACTCCTAGATTGGGGGACTATTCAAGAAGATCTTGAGCCAATCCGACTTATTCAAGGTAATGAGTTTAAATTAAGTAGTGGTGAGATTAGCTTTCTAAAAATAATCACCAATATGACGATGCATATCGAGAATGGGAGTCTCTTACTGATAGATGAACCTGAAACTCATTTACATCCTAATTTCATATCTCTAATAATATCTGCTTTACATAAAATACTGACAGTCACAGGCTCATATTCAATAATATCAACACACTCTGTTTATATTGTACGAGAAGTCCCTCAAGACCAAGTGATTATTTTAGAGAGAAATGAAAAAAATAATGTTGTTCAAAAAATAACAGGAATGGCTACATTAGGTGCAAACTTAGGTTCATTATCATCATTTATATTTGGAGAAAATAGTCGCTCTAAACTTGTTAATGAAATAGCCCAAAAGGTAATTAGCGAACATGAATCTTTTGAAGAAATTGAGGACTTATATAGAGATTCTTTTTCAATTGAAATGCTTTCACTTATCAGAGGTATGATGAAATGAAGTATTTCAATCAACCTCTTGAAAATGATATAGATAAAATCAAAGAAATTGCGGCCGCAAATTATTCCGGTTCAAGACTAATTGAAAGTAATCTGAACACTTTCATTGATAGATATAATGAATACTATTCATGCAAAGGTTCAGCGCTAAGTATTAATGGCATGTTTGGACTAGATGATGCAAGAGAAAGCATAAAAAATTTATATAAGAGCAAAGGAGAGAAATTATCTTTCATAAAAAAATTACGAAATAAAAACACAGGAAAATGTTGTTCAATGTGTGGTGCCAATTTAAGTACCCAAATAGATCATTTTCTTCCTCAAGAATTTTTTCCTGAATATTCTATATTAAGTGCTAATTTAATCCCTATTTGCAAATGTAATCAAAAAAAAGGAAAATTTACTGTAGGAGGTAATATTGATGAAATATTATTACATCCTAGATATGAAAAAAAACTTTCTAAACGAATTATTACAGCTAAAATAAGAAATCATGACGGCGCAATTGAAATATATCTTAAATTCAACCCACCGAAAAAAATATCGAATGCCAAAAGCTTAGCTTTTCATTATGAAAAAATTGTTGATTCTGAGTTATTGATTACTACTATCAGAGAGCGGTTTTATGAAATGAAGCGCGCACCAAGTTCGGTTGTATATACTCTTGCAGATCGAATCAATAGTCCGCAAGAACTGAAGAATATTCTATTTTCCCACCTACGATCATTTGATAAGCGACATCAAAGCCAAAATAATTGGGAGTCCATATTTATTCATGCATTACTTGAGAAAAGAACTTTTAATTGGATATGGAGAAAAATATCAGTTCTCGACCGAAACTATGATGACCCTTTTTAAAAAAGTCTTTTCTCATCAATAGTGATAATATTCATTATTTATCCTAGTCCTCTTTCTACTAACATACAAATTGTCCGACAATGGAGCCAGAGTCGAAATTGTTGGACCATCTAACTCATCTAAAAGAATTTCACGCAGGGAAAATCTATTTTTTATTGTTATTGGCTCTTTTCGAGGGTCTTTAATATGACTAGATAAATTATTTACAGATAGAATGTAACGAATCTCACCTACATGATTTGGTTTTGATGCATCGAGCGACTCCACAGTTAAAAGCAAAACTTCGCCTATTCTCAATCCGTAGTTAAACATAAGCTGATGAATTATATATGTTCTAAATTGTAAGAATAATGAAACAAATGGATTCAATTTATTTTTATATACACTAACGTTTTCCTTTGGTACTGATTCAGATATAAAAGGAGAAGAGGGTAGCAGTATTTCATCTAGGCATAATAGTTGTTCTTTCGTTAAACTTCGGTAAGTGGGATTGTGCTTCATACCACTTGGCTGTACTTTGCTAAAATTCCGAACTATTGATTTTATGCAGCGTTCATTCCAATCGCGTGACTTACAGAGAGTTCATATCGGTCAATTTGTTGAACGCTCTGATTCATATAACGTTGATTTAGATATTGAAAGAACTTAGATTCAGCGTGAACTATTCCTTTTCTTGAATACGGAGCGTAGAAGTGAAAGCTTTCTTATTGAGTATATTGCAACAAACAAGGATGGAAGAGTTGTTTGCTCATCGATTAAGGTCAGTATATGTTTCTTATCTATGCGTAAATGCTGTATCGAGTATCCCATTAAAATTCTCAGATTAGCTAGAAGTGAAGTTATTAAATTCTTAACACGTACTTGAGTCAATAGAGGCATAGGGGCTAACAGTGCTATCTAGCTGATATTTTATCTTTCATGAAGTTATTCCTTATTACGTCCAGTTTAACATAATATACATTATGCGAACCTTAGTATCTAAATACGGATAGGCACTGAAATCTCTGTTTTGGTCTGGTTGATTATGTTGATTCATTCCTAATTTAAGGCTTATTCGCCAATGCTTTTGCTAGGTCTTGAATATAGGTTTTCTGTCTTTTCTTCAGATACCACTTCACTAAAGGTCTTAAGAATATCTTTTTGGATATCACGACTTCCGTAAAGTCGATTTCAGTAATTCCATTATCAGAAGTAAAAACACCCATCCAATGACCTTTGATGTTTTCATTTTCCATATCAAACTCCCATCGTTGATATGGCACTTTAGCTGTTACCGTAAAGATGGTCGAATAACCATCTTTGGTGTGTTCAATAAATTTATGATCGTTTATCACTTCAATACTGCGTAAATCACTTCAATACTGCGTAAATCACTTCGCCATTGATAATTTTTTGTCGATGTAATCACTCGCCACAATGTTTCAATATCACACTGAAACGTTGCTTTTATATTTAGCGTTGCCATAAATTACCTCCGAACCACCTTTTCTTCTTGTCTGGTATCCGTTGCTCAGAAATTGGAAATACGATACCTAACACTATCCAATACATAAGAATATGTTATATTAATTTTAGGAAAGGTTTTTGATATGAATGACTAATTAATATAGCTCTTTTTTAGTCATTTATGCAGAAATCTTGATATTCCCCTAAGACTACCCCCGTAGTACAGCATGGGGGTTTTATCATCCGCCCTTTACTATTTCTCAAAAACATTCAAGGACACAATGATGGATGAGAACAAATCAATAGAACTATTAAAAAAACAGCAAGAACTAATCCCTCAATTAAAACAAAAAAGTCGAAAAGCACCTGAATTTGACGAATGGAAACGTGATACTAGAATCATTATAAAAAAAATATTTGGCGATAATCATGCAGGTGAGTTTTCATCTATCGTTTATTCATTAATGGTTTTTTCATCACGAACTACTGACCATGATATTCATAATGCATATCTCAGAGGATTAGATAAAGCTAATTCTCTTATATCATCCTTAATTTCAGAAATTGATACATTTGGATTAGAAAATAAACCACTTATAAAAAAAGAAGATCCAATACGTATTATTGAAAATATTTGTTATAAATTTCATAGTGTCGCAAGGCAATTACAAAATAGACATAATGATAGAAACACTTTAGACATAGAAGATGAATATGATGTTCAAGATTTATTACACTCATTACTACGAATTGATTTTGATGATATTCGCCCTGAAGAATACTCACCTAGTTATGCAAGCTCATCATCCCGAGTTGATTTTCTTCTAAAAGAACAAAAAATTATTATAGAAGTAAAAAAAACAAGAAAATCATTAAAAACCAAAGAGATTGGTGAACAGTTGATCGTCGATATAGCACGTTATAACGAGCATCCTGATTGTGAGTTACTTGTTTGCTTTATATATGATCCCGATGCAAAAATTTCAAACCCCAAAGGATTGATTAACGATTTAGAGAAAAACAACCCTAAAGTTAAAGTAATAATAAACCCAGTAAATTAATGATATAGGAAATATCCCTATGGCGAAATATATAGTGAAGCAATCTTCCACTACTATTCTTGATAACGGTAATGGATATTTAAACATATATCTTCTTTGTGAATTGATTAATTCAGGGGGAAACCCAAGGATATTTAAATTTAGGATTGTGCCTGATGAAACATATCCTGATATTAATGTGCTAAATAATATTATTAAATATGGTTTTTCTTTTGCTGAAATAAATAAAAAGAAAATAGAATACTCTGAGTTTCCTGAAAGATTGTATTTGAATTTTTCTCTGCCGTCCTTACCTGATGGTAGACTACAACCTTATCGTTTTTCAGGTGAAGAACAGATAAATACAAAAGGTCATAATTGATTCGCACAATGCACTCTATGTCTAAAGACGAACCTTCCCGATTGCGGTAAACCCCAACCCCATTCTACCGCAATCGCTTAGAACTCTTTTATTCATTCTATTTCTTTACTTTAATATCAACAACCAAAGAACTCAGAGCTTGATGTGAATTTTTCAAATAGTTTAGCCACTTGATCTGGATATTTATCTTCTAGTTGTTGCCAAAGTAATTTGGGTAATGGCATAAAAACAAGTGTATCGCTACCATTGGATTCAACACAAAAACGGATCTCATAATCAGGCTGTAAAATCTCATTTAACGCTAATAATGTGGTATCACGATCAGCACCATCGCCTTGATAAGGTACAATCAGCGACTTATCTTTATAATAAATTGTTAAAGTAAATCCTCGCTTATTATCACAATCATCTAATTTTACAGATAAGCTTTTTGTATTTATTATTTTCTCACAATAGCTAATGATGTCTTCATCCATCTCTCTCCAATCAACGACCATAATAATGTCGTAGCGATCCGAAAATGTGTCATAGAAGTTATTATTGGATGGATCTTTAATGTAACTTTCAATGAGTTCTATTTTTTCTTCTAAGTATAAAGACATAATATGACTAGCGCTCCGTAGAAATATCGATTAAATATGGCAAAAGTTAATAAGAAATAAACTAGACTCTATTAACTTTATAATAAATAAGAAAAAGAAGAAAATCACAGAATTAAAAATAACGAGCCTTATTTTAATACTTTAAATCAATTGGTTATGTCATCTTGTTTTTATAAGCCTTTTCTCTAAGTATTGAAGATAGATAAGCACTAAAATCTCTGCGAGAGAAGTAAAATCCCCTACCCAATCTCCCTTTATATTGTCATTTTCCATATCAAACTCCCATCGTAGATATTATTCCTATCCATGTTATTGACTGGCATTTGACGCCAAACAAAAATATTGCAGTGCATTACTTCTATAATTACCCACTTATTTATTTACACAGATGTGGTCACATGGTTAACAAACTGAATCTTAACTGGCCTGAATTTTTAGAAAAATACTGGCAAAAAAAACCTGTTGTATTGAAAAATGCATTTCCTAATTTTGTCGATCCTATCACACCAGATGAACTGGCTGGTTTGGCGATGGAGCCAGAAATCGACAGCCGTCTTGTTAGCTTAACTGACAACAAATGGCAGGCGAGTCATGGTCCGTTTGAAGACTATAGCGGATTAGGCGAAGAAGGATGGTCACTACTGGTACAGGCTGTCAACCATTGGCATATGCCGTCAGCTGAGTTAGTGAAACCGTTCCGTGTCTTGCCTGAATGGCGTCTTGATGATTTGATGATCTCCTATTCAGTACCCGGAGGCGGTGTCGGACCACATATTGATAACTATGATGTTTTTATCATTCAAGGAATGGGACGTCGTCGCTGGCGTGTAGGTGATGCCCTGCCAATGCGTCAGTTCTGTCCGCATCCAGCATTACTGCATGTTGATCCGTTTGAGCCAATTATTGATGTGGAAATGGCGCCGGGAGATATTCTGTATATTCCACCGGGATTCCCACATGATGGCTTCACCTTCGAAGATACCATGAACTATTCCGTCGGCTTTCGCGGACCTAATGGCCGTGATTTGCTGAGTAGTTTTGCAGACTACGCACTGGAGCAAGATCTGGGCGGGATAAATTATGGCGATCCTACTCTGACTGTACGCGACAATGCAGGAAGAATGGAAGCTCATGAAGTTGAATGCCTGCGTGCCATGATGATTGAGATGATCAACAAGCCCGGTGATTTTGAACAATGGTTAGGTCGTTTTGCCACTACGCCACGCCATGAGCTGGATATCGCTCCCGCAGAACCGCCGTATCAGCCGGAAGAAGTATTAAACGCACTGAATGATGGTGAAAGACTTATCCGATTGAGCGGACTTCGAGTCCTACGCATTGAAGATAATTTCTTTGTGAATACAGAGGCTTGGGCTACCAAAGAAACGAAGGGAGCAAATGCACTGTGCCAATTTACGGAAGTTGGAGCAGATGAACTCGGTGAAGCATTGATGGACTCAGCCTTTGTTGCAGAATTAACAGAATTTATCAATCAGGGGTATTGGTACTTCGACGAATAAATCGTAACTACCTAACATTACATGATAAAACACCTGCTTGCGGGTGTTTTATTTTATCGTTCCCCCCTTCTTTTACCTGCTACCTTAAGTCACTTTGTTGTAGCTTAATATTCCTAATATTGCGTTCTATATTCCTTTTTCTGCTAATACATCGAAGATCTCTGATAAAGATTGGCTCAATCTCACGCCCTTTAAAGAAAGCATACCCTGTTGACTTATATCAAATGAACCAAAGTTAAATGAATCGATTCACCTTATTGATTGGTTACTACCTTGACTTAATAGCCAATGGGGTGAGAATGCACTAATACTTTAATTTATCTGAATAATAATCTGATATTGGAAGGTTTATCATGAGCTATCGTATGTTTGATTACTTGGTACCGAATGTTAACTTTTTTGGTCCAGGTGCTATCTCTGTTGTTGGCGAACGTTGCAAATTATTGGGTGGTAAAAAAGCCCTGCTGGTAACGGATAAAGGTCTACGAGCGATAAAAGATGGCGCCGTAGATAAAACTATTGGTTATCTAAAAGAAGCGGGTATTGATGTTGTCGTATTTGACGGCACTGAACCTAACCCAAAAGACACGAATGTGCTTGAGGGTCTTGCAATGTTCCGCAAGGAACAATGCGACATGATAATTACAGTAGGTGGCGGTAGCCCACATGATTGCGGTAAAGGTATCGGTATCGCAGCGACTCATGAAGGCGATCTTTATAATTATGCAGGTATTGAAACACTAACAAATCCACTTCCACCAATTATTGCAGTGAATACAACTGCGGGTACAGCAAGTGAAGTCACTCGCCACTGTGTTCTGACCAATACCAAAACTAAAGTTAAATTTGTTATTGTAAGCTGGCGTAATCTCCCTTCTGTTTCTATTAACGACCCACTGTTAATGCTTGGTAAACCAGCAGGACTGACTGCTGCAACCGGTATGGATGCGTTAACTCATGCAGTTGAAGCTTATATTTCTAAAGATGCTAACCCCGTCACTGATGCTTCAGCTATTCAAGCAATTCGCTTAATTTCTCGTAACTTGCGTCAAGCTGTAGCCTTGGGGACAAATCTAAAAGCCCGTGAAAACATGGCTTATGCTTCACTTTTAGCGGGAATGGCATTTAATAACGCTAACCTTGGTTACGTTCATGCAATGGCTCACCAATTAGGTGGTTTATATGATATGCCTCATGGCGTAGCTAATGCGGTGCTATTACCACATGTACTGCGTTATAACCTGATTGCTAATCCAGAAAAATTTGCAGATATTGCTGAATTTATGGGTGAAAACATCACTGGATTATCAGTAATGGATGCAGCAGAACGCGCTATTGCAGCTATCGCTCGCCTATCTGCGGATATTGGTATTCCACAACATTTAGGTGAATTAGGTGTGAAAGAGTCTGATTTCCCATATATGGCGGAAATGGCACTTAAAGACGGTAATGCATTCTCTAATCCTCGTAAAGGTAATGAAAAAGAGATCATTGAGATTTTCCGTCAAGCATTCTAAACCCTTCAAAAATATCCGTCAGCTATGTTTTTGCTGGCGGTTTTTTTATCTTTTCTATTAATCAGAAAATTTAACCCTCTAATATATAACCATAAATTGCATATTATGTTTTATCATTTATTATAATAAGAAATAGACTAGCGACTATTTTCTTTTACTTCCCTTAATTGGAAAAACAATAACATGAACGGCAAACAACCTGATCTCTGGTTTTCTTTTGTGAAAGCTCACAAGCTAATTATTAGAAAAATTGAAACAAAATTGGCTGAAGCAAAACTACCGATTTATGCGTGGTATGACATTCTTTGGGGTTTAGAAAGCGGTGTCGATGGAACTCGACGTATGCATGAGCTTGCAGATGTTGTCGTTATTGAGCGTTATAATTTAACGCGAATGATTGACAGATTGGAAAAAGAACAACTCGTGATACGCACTCGCTCTGATGATGATCGCCGTGCAGCATTCGCAACCATCACAGAAAAAGGTAAAGCATTAAGAAAAGAGATGTGGATCATCTATCAAGGCGTTATTAAAGACTACTTTATTAGCCAATTTAGCGAAGATGAAATCGCACGTTTCACGCAAGCTCTCAATGCGGCTTCCGATAAAGTTCGAGAATAAAAAATTACTCAGCCTTATCAAAATTAAGAATATTTAATGCACTTTCGAGGATAGAAGCTGGAATTTTTTGAAAATCTACCAGTAATTTTTTTCAGTTTTCAGGAATAGATTTTCCAATGTAAGGAACAAAAACCTTCGACAAAATCGAGTAAGTCTAAAATAGTGTCTTCATCTTCAATGGTTCGTAATTGATTTAAACAATCTCGCATTACATCTTGAGTCATCCCATTGTATTTATAGGATAAAAGTAATTCCCTTAATACTAGTAAATCTCGCTTTAAAGCAATGCCCTTTTGTATGTCATCAACAAAAGCTTGCTGTTGCTGTTGCTGGTGGTCTTGCTGTTTTATTTTATCCATATTTAACTAAAACCTATTTTTCCACCCTTTTATTTTTTAAGCCATTAATAATAAAATAGCTTTATTCTGACTCTGCTGGCTTTTTAAATTTCAAAATGCTTTCCATTGATCTTGGTATTCTAATGGCACTAGTTCTTTGTTAAAAACTCTCTCGTGATAAACAATGCGTCCATCAAGTCGCCGTTGAGGCACCGTTGCAACACCGGTATCAAAAATAGCGTGACTCCAATCTTCTTTGATTAAGCCTCGTCGCCATAAGCGGTAATATCGATTTGCTTGTGACTCTAATTCATTCTCTTTTAAAATAACCGACAGTGGTGCAAATAGTTGTTGTGAAAGGTGATATTTTTCCATCAGCCAACGTTTATTTCTTTTAATTAACTTTCTTTTCATCGTTATTAGCTCTATTTCCTTTTATACTATTCTTATCTTAAAGCAACTTATTGAAAAAGAAATGAAGATTTGTATTATGGGCCCTTCTGGAGCAGGAAAAACGACATTATCTAAGCAACTTGCAACCACGTTGTCTTTACCTGTATATCCGTTTGATGCCATTTATTGGGATATGACTGGGGATGAATTCTATAAAAATAGTGAGGATTTTATAACATCTCAAGTTAATGCTATTAAAGAAACAGATAAATGGATCGTTGAAGGTGCTTATGACAAACGTTTATTACCCTTTCTTAATGACTGCACGGTTATTTTTAGAATAGACATTCCTTATTGGAAACGTGTTAATTACTTAATAAAACGCCTATTTATAAATAGAATTAAACGTCAATTACCTAAAGAAACGTTAGTAAATACGTGGGAACTTCTTCGCTTTTCAAAGCAATATGATAAACGTTTAGATGCTTTTTTTAATAACCATCCTGAATTATCTTCAAAAGTGATTGTTATTAACGATATTTCTTTATGTGTGGATATATGTAATAAGAAATTTAAAAATAAATAGATAATTAATAATATCGCATTCTTTAAATATTAATGTAGCCATTTACCTATATGTGTATTTATCTATTTCAATTTATCGCTATAATTTAAAAGCTTATCTTTATAAAAAGATCATAACTCATTGTGTGCTTTATTTGACAAGGAAAACAAATAATGAAAAATAATATGATGTCTTTTACTTCGGCGTTATGTTGGCTAAGTTTTTGGTTTGGTGCGGTTCTTGTTGGTGGATCATGGTTATATGCAAAATTACAAGAAAAGGGATTTTTAACCGGATTAGATAAGGGATTTTTAGAACTAACATCACCAGATCCCACGGTGGCATTGATGTTATCTATTGGTGTTATGATGATTGCACTCGGTTTGATTTATGTTCCTTTATATTACTCAGCCATGTTTATTGGTAATACGGTGGCTATTTTAAGCAGAAAGCCAATTAGAATTTAGTTCTTATCTATTACGGTATTTTGATATTTTATTGAATTATATTTCGCCTTAAAATAAAAAGAGCCTAAATAGTTTTGCTTAGGCTCTTTTGTTTCTATGTTCATTAAAGTGCTTTAGATGGACAACATAATTGTTTTAGTCCTTTAAAAACCCATAATAATGAATGCCAAATCAGTAATAAGATAATTAAATTAGCGAAGATAAATAGTGCTGTTGAGAGTAACTGCATAAAATGACTATTAGATGTCATACTCATATTTAATGAGGCTTTTGCTAACGCAGATACACCAAAAGAGAAACTCCAAAAAGGTAATGAAAACGGCTGTTTAACAAACCAAGGAATTAATCTCACCATAAATAGAAGTTGTAAAAGCCCATAACCTAATAACATTTTAGCGAAGAAATCGATGTGATTGTCATTGATTGCCAAATAAGCACTACAAGCAACTAAAGCGGGTGCTAATTGAATACCAAATGATAGCCGTGATTTCTCATCCATTAATCCCTCACTACGTATCCTTTTTAAAATAGCGGGTTCTAGACTTAACCAAGAAAATACGCCAGCGCCAAAAAATAAAACCCCCAGATCATTAAAACCCAATGCACCACATGCCATGGTACAAATAAAATTGTTCGCAACTGTGGGTAAATATAAGACCGGTGTCGTTGCCATTTTAGGATATTCACCCTTCCATTGATAACCAATCAACCAACTGGAATACCCAAGCTGAGAAATTGCTCCAATGCTAAACAGTATCAGAGAAAATAACGGTAAATATGGGCTTAACCCTATCGAGACTAAGACGGTCGTTGCGGGAAATAAACTAGTAAATCCACTGGCAACCGGATGTTTAATTTCATCAAGAATGGCTTGTCGATGAAATAGCCATTTGCTCAGTAAAAATAGTGTAAGTGTTAACCAAACCAAGCAACCTACACCAATAAATATTTCACCAATATAAGACGGATAGTTGTGCTCTTTTGCTGCATAGCGCCATGCCATCCCCGTACCAATCATCCCTAATACAACACCAAAATAGCCCGATGCAAATTGTGAAGAGAGTGTTTTTAATTTATTTATCAATATCATATTGTTACGTTAACTCATATAAATGACATAATACATTGATGCTTTTCTTCTGAGCATCAAATAATAATATAGATAATAAAATTTATTTTGATTAAATGCATTTAAAATATATGTTATGAGTATTCACTCATTTTAAGAGTTTTCTCCCCGTTGTTCCCGAATATTCCGATCCTAGTATAAATACGATAGGTTTATTTTTATATTGTCCTTTATATCGGAGTTTATAAAAATGAATATCACGTTAAAAAAGATTGGAACAATGTGTGTCGCTTCTGTTCTGCTTTTTTCACTTGCGGGCTGTTCTAGCATGACAAAACGCGACCGTAATACAGCAATTGGAGCTGGTGCAGGTGCTATCGGTGGCGCTATTTTAACTGATGGTAGCGCATTAGGCACCATTGGTGGCGGTGTCTTAGGTGGCGTTATTGGTCACCAAGTTGGTAAAAAATAACCGTTCTTTTCTTATTCTGCTAGACTGTGTTTATATTTTTTTGACTCAGTCTAGCAACGAGTCGCAATAAGATAATCTGCATTTATTTTGGTGTGACATGAACAAATCATTTCTCTCTCAATTAAAAAAAACCATCGTGATTTTATATAAGTCATTTAGCGATTTAATTCATATCCTTGTGACCTTTATCTTATGTTACTTCTGCTTTCTTTTATCCCCCACACTGGCGATTGCTGTAATTAGTAGCATCATTGTTATTATCACTATGTTCTTACTGAGTTTATTTGTTTTACCGTGATACTAAGCTTGATTTTTACCTTCCTTGTTTTTAATAGAAAACAACGAAATAACTCCCTCTTGTTCTATCAGTTAAAAACAAAAATACAGGTTACTATTAAAGATAAAAATCTTTCATATAGGAAAAGCATCTGGTTTTTAGCCTGATTTATCACAAAGCCAATTTTTAAACTTGACTCTTTTTAGTGATAGCCTTTTACTTTCAATTATTATAACTATCGAGGGTAATTAAATGATTATTTTTATCACGGGTGCTTCCGCTGGCTTTGGTGAAGCCATTGCTCGTCATTTTATCAGCCATGGACACAAAGTTATTGGTACAGCTCGTCGTTTGGATAAACTTAATAGCTTACATAAAGAGCTGGGTGAACAATTTTATCCGTTACAGTTAGATGTTACAGATAAAAAGGCAGTCAGTGAAATTCACACTCAACTACCTGAAAAATGGCGTGAAATTGATGTGTTAGTCAATAATGCAGGCTTAGCCTTAGGTTTAAATACCGCCGATAAAGCTAACCTTGATGACTGGGATACGATGATCGAGACAAATAATAAAGGTCTGGTTCATGTTACCCGCGCTATTCTTCCTTTTATGGTTGAAAGAAATAAAGGTCATGTTATTAATATCAGTTCAACAGCCGCCTCTTGGCCTTATATGGGCGGTAATGTTTATGGTGCCACTAAAGCGTTTGTTAAACAATTTAGTTTAGGATTACGCGCTGACCTCCAAGGTAAAAAAGTCCGTGTAACCGATATTGAACCGGGTCTTGTTGGAGGTACCGAGTTCTCTTTAGTTCGTTTTAAAGGTGATAGTGATAAAGTTGAACAAACCTATGCCAATGCAAATGCATTAACGCCTGAAGATGTAGCAGAGGCGGTATATTGGACAGCAACCTTACCTGCTCATGTGAATATCAATACATTAGAAATGATGCCGGTGAGTCAGTCATTTGCAGGATTAAGTGTTCATCGTCAAAACTAAACGCACTGAAAACTCATTTTTTATTAAGGCATCAGTTATAATTATTAAGATATAATAGTCATTGAGAGCAATAGCTACATAACTTTAGAGGATAGCAACCATGATAAACACACTAACTAAGAAACAAGTCATCAGAACCATGGTGTTCTCCTTATTTCTTGGTTTATCCGTGTCTTCTTTTTCTTCTGTTGCCGCTTCAACTAATGTAACCATTAATGGCGATGGCTATGACAATGTCTTAGATAAAGAACAAGCTCGACAAATGAAAGAAGACTGGGATCAAAAGCGCGAGCTTCGTACCCAAGTTAATCAGCGAGAAAAAATTGAATTTAATAAAGTAGATAAAGCCATTGATGAGCGAGATGCTTGTCTGAAAAGTGCGAATGTCTACGCATATTGGGAGCCTGAAACGCGTCGTTGTTTAGACAGTAATACTGGCCGCCCTGTTAATCCGTAAGAAAGTCGTGTAAAACAGTGATGTTTTACTCCATAAAACAAGGAGAGAATGATATGAAAAAATATGTATTTGCAGTAATGGCCACTCTGGTTGCGTTTGCACCTTTAGCCGCGAATGCGGGATGTGATGAAGTCGTTGAATCTATTCAACAAAAAATCGTTAATAATGGTGTGCCAGCCGCTAACTTTACTTTAACTGTCGTTGAAAACGACCAAGTTGCACAAGCCGATGGTAAAGTTGTCGGAACTTGCGAAAATGACAGTAAGAAAATCATCTATACTCGTCATTAATCTGTAGTTGATAAAATCTAGTGATTAAAAAAGGGCGCAATATGAGCGCCCTTTTTCTTTGCCACTGTTTATCAATGACTATTCTTCTGATTTATCTGCATTTTATCTGGTTTGTTCTATCTTATTTAGCTTCAATTTTGTGTGTTATTTTTATCATTAGTTATACTTGACGCGAAATCAGAAAAAACAAAAACACCCAATGAGTTTACTCATCAGGCGTTTAAAAGTAACAAGTTTGGTATCGTTTAAAAACAGATAGCAATCCACTTCGTTACTTATTTATATTCTCTCTTAAGCAGGTACAGCGATTTCCAACTGACTTAAATCGAGGTAACAAGAGAGATCACGTTCTTCAGGACGTAACAAATACGGGATTTCACCAATCAGCGGTGCAGGAATATGCTGAGACAGCCTTTCCACAATTTTCGCGTAATAAGGTAATCCTGGATTTATTCTGTTCGCAACCCAACCTACTAGTTTTACACCATCGTTGATAATAGATTGTGCTGTTAATATTGAGTGATTAACACAGCCTGGTTGAATACCGACAACCAAAACAACTGGAATTTGTTCTTTTACCACCCAATCAGAATAAAAGGTATTATCATCGAGCAGATAACGCCAACCGCCATTACCCTCGATAACAACACACTCTGCTTTTTTACTTAAATTATCGAGCTCATTTGAAATCTTATTAAAATCAATTTCATTTTCGCTAACATAACAATTATCAAGCAAAATAGGATTAATTTCGTCGTAGCGAACTTCAACTGGCGATGAATTATGAATAATCATAGCGTCACGATTACGTTCACCATCAGCCGTTTCATGTAATTCTGTTGCAATAGGCTTATAACCCACTGCCGTTGACCCGCCACGATTTAATGACTGAAGAAGTGCTCGGGTTACAACAGTTTTACCCACGTTGGTATCTGTCCCCGTAACAAAAAAGCGTGTTAACATATAATTTACTTCCGTTATGACAGATAAATCAGGTTCATAAAAAATGACAGAGATTAGAGTTTAGGGTAACACTGTTTCTGGTGGCTTGAGATAGCTCAATTTTTTAGTTAATTGGTCGAAAATAGAGAATTCGTTAATGATCAATTGACAGATTTACGCTTGAAAAACACTTTTGTTACGATTTTTTCACTTAATCTAGCCTTGCATCAACTCAATTAACAAAGAGCCATTGTAGAGCGCTTCTTTTACAAGCGAAGCCGCAGGCAATGTTCCTTTGTTTCTTAACTCTGTTTCTTCAATAATTAAAGACTGCGCATAACGTGGCATAACGTGATGTTGAACTTGGTTCAAGATCAAAGGAAAAAGAATGGATTTAGCTCGACAAAGCGGTGAGCCAATTAATATTTTTTGCGGATTAAAGATATTAATCATGACAGCCAAAATAAAACCTAATCGCTGAGCAACTAAATTAACAATTTCAAGCGCTGCTTTATCACCAACTAATATTGCATCACACAATGTTTCAACAGTAATAGGATATTTGTTCAGCAACGAAGTGGGATCTTCTTGAGCTAATAATTGGGCTTTCTTAATTAATTGAGGAATAGCAATTTCTGTTTCTAAACACCCTTTTGCCCCACAATAACAGCTATTTTGGGAGTCGATAACTTTAGTATGTCCAATTTCAACGGCGCTATGACTGTTAGAGTGTAATGTTTTTCCATTACTTATCACGCCAGCACCAACAATATCATCGATAACAATTTGCAGAACGTCTGAATTATTTTTTGCCGCACCATATAAAGATTCTGCCATTGTCCATGCTGTTACGCTATGTTGTAGAAATACAGAAACACCTGTTTTTTCATGGATTTTATCGGCAAGTGGAATATCTTTAATATCATAATAAGGTGAGCTGTAAATAACGCCACTAATGGGATCAACAATGGCATTCATTGTAATGCTAATTGCCGTTAATCTTTCAACATGAGATTGATAACGCTCGAAAAATTTATCAATTGCAACTAAAAAGTGATTAAGAAAACCATCACTGTATTCTTTGGGGAAATCGAACGTATCTTCAGTAACCAGTTTGCTATCTAATTCTCTTAAACTAAAAAGCAAGCTACCTTTATTGACGCGGATACAGAGAAATTGCCAGCCTTGGCTTTCTAATTTTAATCCAACCGCAGGTCTGCCACGAAACCCTACATCAGGAAACTCTGTTTCGTGAATAAGGTGAGCTTCAACTAATTCTCTCGTGATCTTAGTAATACTTGCAGGGGCAAGCTCTGCCTTTTTTGACAGTGAAATACGAGAAATGGGACCATGTTCATCAATCAAGCGAAAGACTGTGCCAAGATTAAATTGTTTTACGTGATCGATGTGACTTGGTTGGTTCCCCATTGAATGCATCCTTAATTAAGGAGCCATAATTAATTCGAGGCTCCAAATAATTCATTACCGATTATGTCGTCAATTTGTGATAATTGTACAATACTTACATAAAAAGCGTGATCAAAAACACAGATAAATCAAGATTTTTGGTGATCTAAGATATTTTTTAATAGTAATTGCGTTAATCGATTCGCCGCCGCGGGAATAGCGCGTTTATTATGAGAAACTAACCAAACTTCAGAGAATGCCTGAGAATTCGCAAAGTGTAGATAATGCACACCATCGACTTTCATTCGCGTAAATGATTTTGTCACAATCGAAATACCAAGCCCTGCGGCAACCAGCCCTAAAATCGTCATGGCTTCGCCCGCTTCTTGTGCAATAGTTGGCGTAATTCCTGACAAGCTAAGTAATTGAATAATCTCATCATAAAGTGCCGTACCAACGTCTCTTTCAAAGAAAACGAAAGGATATTGCCCGATATCTTGAATATTGACGCCCGTTTCTTTGTAAGCAAGCAAAGGATGCCCTTCATAAACCGCTAAAATAAAAGGCTCACGAAACAATAGCTGGTGGTGCAAATTTTCGGGTAGCGTCGTGTTTCGCATGATCCCCAGATCAATTCGCCCTGTCAGTAATGGCGATATCTGTTGTTTTGTATTCATTTGATGCATATGAATACCGACTTCAGGATAGTTCTCTCTAAACTGTCGCAAACTCAAGGTGACTAAATGCATAAAAGGTGTCGTTGAGGTAAAACCAATTGAAATTTCACCTAGCTCACCTTTTTCCATTCTAGCGGCGCGTGTTGCTGCTGCGTTGACCTGCGCCATAATTTGGTAGGACTCTTTTAAAAACATTTGTCCTGCGGGTGTTAACGAAACTGAACGGTTAGTTCGCTCTAAAAGTCGAGCACCTATTTCACTTTCAAGCGCTTGTATTTGTTGACTTAAAGGAGGCTGAGAAATATTTAATCTTTCTGCTGCTTTACCAAAGTGAAGCTCTTCTGCTACGGCAATAAAGTAACGTAAATGCCTAAGTTCAATATTCATATTTCTCTCATATCGTCATTGATACTTTAAAAGTCTTATTTCTAATGATTAATATATTAGACAAAAAAATCAAATATTTCTAACATTGACATAAATCAAATTTAAGTAATGGAAGTTTAATCAATATGGATACTCACGAAATAGACAGTAAAAGTATGAGCTTAGGCACTGATATTTCAGACAATACATCAAGTATAGAAAAGCCTGCTCATCGCCAATCTAACCCTAAACACTATATTCAGCGTGATGATGCGCTGTATATAAAAGTGACAGTGTCATTTTTTATGGTTGGTTTAGCGACATTCGCCTTACTCTATTTTGTGCAACCCATATTGCCGGTGTTATCTAATGAATTTTCAGTAAGCCCTGCAACCAGTAGTTTAGCGCTCTCACTTTCAACCGCTTTAATGGCGTGTGGATTGTTAGTCACAGGCCCACTGTCAGACGCCTTTGGTCGTAAAAATGTCATGGTTATCGCACTGTTTTGTGCTGCATTCTTTACATTATTAAGTGCAACGATGAATAGCTGGACAGGTATTTTAATTACACGGGCTTTAGTTGGACTTTCATTAAGTGGCGTAGCCGCAGTGGCAATGACGTATTTAAGTGAAGAAATTCATCCAGCTTACCTCGCGTTATCAATGGGTTTATATATTAGTGGTAACTCGATTGGAGGAATGAGCGGCCGCGTTATTACAGGGGTATTAAGTGATTATTATTCTTGGCGCTTATCCGTTGTTATTCTCGGTATTTTTGCCCTTTTTGCTGCGATTACTTTCTGGAAGATATTGCCTGCTTCACAGCACTTTAGACCGACAGCATTAAAACCCCGTAATCTTCTTATTACCACTAAATTGCATTTTAGAGATAAAGGACTGCCTTTGTTATTTATTGAAGGTGGTTTATTAATGGGCGGATTTGTCACTTTATTTAACTATATTGGCTATCGTTTATTAGATGCACCCTATTCATTAAGTCAAACTACTGTGGGGCTGATTTCTATCGTCTATTTAAGTGGTACTTATAGCGCATCCAAAGCGGGCTTATTAACGACTAAATATGGATTGGGTAAAGTCTTTATTGCTGGGATTTCAATGATGTTAATCGGTATATTGATTACCTTGATTGAATCACTTCCCGTTATATTTATTGGGATGCTTATCTTAACGACGGGTTTCTTTGCAGCACATGCTGTTGCAAGTAGCTGGGTTGGTCGCCGCGCTAAACGAGGACGCGCCCAAGCCTCTTCACTTTATCTCTTTACTTACTATGCGGGCTCTAGCCTTGCAGGTACAGTGGGTGGATTATTCTGGGTGAGTTTCGGTTGGCTTGGTGTAGGATTATTTATTGCCCTTTTAATGTTAGCAGCCTTATTGATAGCCTTGCATTTAAACAAAGTTGCCCAGTAAATTTATTGATAATTGATAAAGTGCAAAAGCGGATTAACACGGTTTAATATTGTCGATTTTGCACTCCTTTCTTAAGGTATAGGCTTATTCTTTAAGAAGGAACAACAATTATGCCTATCATAAAATTATCTATTACCCTGCTGTTTCTCTTTTTTACCTCTCTCTCAAGTGCATTTACAGAACACTGCCCACCAACAAAACCAGGTTGTGATGTTATTCATGAACCGTTAATACAATCGAGTGAAAAACAAGCTGCTATTGATTTAAAAGCCATCAAATAACACTCTTTTAGGAAAAACATCATCAAAATATGCCCTTTTTACGGCATACTGTATAAATAAACAGTATGCCGTATTTTGGGCATTTTCCCCCTGTTAAGCGATGTACTTTTCACTGATGCTAATGTATTGTTTTAAACAAAGGCTAGTTGTATGTTGTAACTAAATAAGGATATAAAGATGAGTCGATATGATTTAATTGAGCAATTCAATCTCTGTTTTCAACAATTAGAAACTGAGATTAAAACGCTAACTGATGTGTTGAAAAATCTAACCTTATTGCCATCAGCCGTATTTGAATTGCCTGAAGTAAGCAAAGAAGAAGAACATGATGAGCTCGTTCGCGTTACAGTGTCACCCTGTTATGATGAGGAAGCCAGAGATCTCACTTTAAAGCTAATAGCGAATCTCTTTATTTATGACAATGCTCCACACATCAGTAGTAAACGTGCTATTCGTTTACCCGGTGTACTCTGTTTTAGTACAGATAATCAAACTTTTAAGTCTGTAAAAGAACACGTTGAGAAAATTAATTTATTAAAAAAACAGCTTTCCGATATTGTCACTAAAGAGTCTGGCATATCGAAGGAAGAGCGTTTTGATTTTGTCCATAATCAGCTAAAAGGTTTAATTACGCTGAATGCTTATCGTACCCTCACCCTTTTGTCTGATCCGGATACAGTCCGTTTCGGTTGGGCAAATAAGAATATTATTAAGAATTTAACGCGTAACGATGTTTTGGCTCAATTAGAAAAAAGCCGTGAAGCCAATCGCGCAGTGCCACCTTATACTAGTGAACAATGGGCTGAGCGTATTGATAAAGAGATCATCACCCTTTCACAATTACCTGAAAATGCAAAACTAAAAATAAAACGTCCTGTCAAAGTTCAACCTATTGCTCGTGTTTGGTATTCAGAACTTCAAAAACAAGTGCAATATGCGTGTCCCTTGCCTTTATTAGCTTTCTATATTGATAAAGAGAGCGACTTTAAACCTATTATTGGCGAGCTTCCTGATTATGATGCCGATAATATTCAAATTCGTCATCGCCCTAAAGCTAAAAAGCTGCAATTAATTATTCCAAGAATGCATTTGTATATTGAAAAATAGATAATATCTTATTTTTCAATAAGTTTAATTGAGCTTCCTTGAAGGATTTGTAGAAGATAATCATTAAGATGAACAAAGTGATTGTCTTCAATATCTAAATGGATTGTTATTACCACATTGTTTTTTAATGCAAAAAAAATATTTTTTCGATCAAGCGTGATTTTTTCGAGCGTATTAATGGCTTCAACATCAGATAAATGAGTCATTAAACCAATCGAATTATCGATATCTTCATCTTCTTCATCAAATCTTGAAAGAATAATGAAATGATCAGGAGAAACGGCATCATCCCCTATTCCAATAATGGTGACATCATCTTCCACATAGCAATTAACTTCTGTCGCGGTAAAGGTAATTTCTTCAGTCATTATTTTTCCTATAAGATCTAAAAATCCCGCCATTATAGCGGGATTTAATATCAGTTAAATAAGTGTATTTAACACTTATTTTTTCATGCTACCAACCATATCTTCTGGACGCACCCAGCTATCGAACTCTTCCGATGTTAGGTAGTTCAGTTTCAGTGCGGATTCTTTTAGCGTTAAGCCTTCTTTATGCGCTTTCTTCGCAATTTCAGCGGCTTTATCGTAACCGATATGGGTATTTAACGCAGTCACTAGCATTAATGATTCATGCAGTAGTTTGTTGATACGTTCACGGTTTGGCTCAATACCAATTGCACAATGCTCATTGAAACTACGCATACCATCAGCCAGTAAACGGACTGATTGTAAGAAGTTATCGATGATCATTGGACGATAAACGTTCAGTTCAAAGTTACCTGATGCGCCACCAATATTAATAGCAACATCATTACCCATTACTTGAGCACATAACATCGTTAATGCTTCACATTGTGTTGGGTTAACTTTACCTGGCATGATTGAACTACCTGGTTCGTTTTCTGGGATAGCGATTTCGCCAATACCACAACGAGGGCCAGAAGCTAACCAACGCACATCGTTAGCAATCTTCATTAATGAAGCAGCTAAACCTTTTAATGCACCATGTGAATGAACTAATGCATCACAAGTTGCTAATGCTTCAAATTTATTAGGAGCCGTTACAAAAGGCTGACCTGATAATTCAGCAATACGTTTAGCAACACGAACAGCATATTCTGGATGGGTATTTAACCCCGTACCCACGGCTGTACCACCTAGCGCTAATTCACAAACATGAGGAACTGAATCATCGATATGTTTGATGCTGTGCTCAAGCATAGCAGCCCAACCGGAGATTTCTTGACCTAATGTCAGTGGTGTCGCATCTTGCAGGTGAGTACGACCGATTTTAACGATGTCATGGAAAGCTTCTGCTTTCTCTTTGAATACTTTCAGCAGTGATTTTAATTCTGGCAGTAAATCCTGACGTAATGCAATAACAGCAGCGACATGCATGGCAGTTGGGAACACATCATTTGAACTCTGACTTTTGTTAACATCATCATTCGGATGGATTTTGCGTTCCATGCCACGGATACCACCAAGTATCTCACTACCACGGTTAGCTAACACTTCATTCATATTCATGTTTGATTGAGTGCCAGAACCGGTCTGCCAGATTGCTAATGGGAATTCAGTTGGGTGTTTACCTGCAAGCACTTCATCTGCAGCTGCGATAATTGCATCAGCGCGCTCTTTTGGTAATAAACCTAAATCCATGTTAACACCAGCGGCTGCTTTCTTCGTGATAGCAAGCGCATGGATAAGTGCAACAGGCATTTTTTCAACTGAAATACGGAAGTGTTCAAGAGAACGCTGCGTTTGAGCTCCCCATAACTGGTCAGCAGGTACTTCGATTTGCCCCATTGAGTCTTTTTCAATGCGAGTGGCTGCCATTTCAATCTCCTTAAGTACACAGAATAATTGATTAATTCCGAATCACTTTCTAGTAAATAACTCGGATACCAGTATCATGCCATAAACAGAATAATAAATATGAGAGCTAAAGCGAGCTTATGAAATTTATAACAGAATGAAATCTGTTGATTTTTTTGGGAAAGTACGGTTAGCAATCTTATTTTATTGCCAATCTTATTATTTAAGCTTTCATATTTATATCCACACTTATTATGAGCCTTTATTATTCATCATAAATAGAATCACATCACAATTAAATATTGTCTAAATCTAAAAATGAGTAAGAAAAAAGACGTTTTTGGTACTTATTTAATTTATCTTATAAATCATATTCATTTTGCTTTAAACTCATTATGTTAGCGAGTAACTAAGTAAGTTCTGATTGCGATTTTATTCCACTAAATCTATATTTACAGTTAATATAGGTGGCGATGTATATATGTGGATTATCTATATTTAAATTTAGTAAAATTTATCACCAATTTATCGGGTTGTTTAAGGGTTACAAAACAGCCTTTATAACGTACATCGCCAGATGTACACAGAGGATGGACTAGAATTATGAAGAAATCGCTTGTCGCTGTTGGTGTTATCGTCGCATTGGGTGTTGTTTGGACTGGTGCGTCGTGGTACATGGGCAGCAAAATTGAAAGTCGCTTACAGGAAGAAACGAAACTAGCTAATGTCCAGTTAGCGCAACTTGCTAAAAATGCACAATTTGGCGCTGATATTAAACTTGAAATTCGTGACTATAAAAAAGGGGTATTCACCTCTAATGCAGACTTTGCTGTCGTGATTTCAAAAGATGCTAGTGAAGTCGTTGAAGACCAGGATAAAAAAGTAGAAGAAATTATCTTTACTACTGATATCGATCACGGTCCATTCCCTCTTTCTGATCTGGCTAAATTTAATTTAGCACCAAAATTAGCAGCGATGAATAATACATTGGTCAACAATGATACAACTAAAGAATTATTCAAGCTGACTAAAGATAAATCTCTTTTTGATATGCATACATCTTTGGCTTTTGATGGCGCAGTATCAGGTGAAGCTAAACTAAATCCTATCGATTTCGCTGAAAACGGTGGCACAGTTAAAACAACACCATTAACAATTGAATTCTCATCAGATAAAAACGCAACCAACTTCACTACCGCTGTAAAAGGTGATCAAGTTGTTGTGACTAAAGATGGTGAAGAAACTTTCACAATTAAAAATATTGCAGGTTCTGTCGCTGGAACTAAAGTTAATAACGATCAATATTTATTTAATGAGCAGTTATTAAGCTTTGCTGAAATTGCACATACTAGCAAAGACAAAGCATCTGATTTCTCACTGAAAGATATTTCTCTAACAACAAAAAGTGATATCAAAGATAAACTCTTTAATATCTCTCAAACTTATTACTTTAAGTCACTGAATGTTGCGGGACTAGAATTTGGTGCAGGCAAATTTGGCTATTCAATTGATAAAGCTGATCCAGATGCCATGTTGTTATTAACCAAAGTTTATAACAACTCATTATTACCATGGAATAAAAATCATTTCGATAATTCAGAAATGGTTGAACAAGCCGTTCGTGATGTTCTGGAGAAAGGCTTAGTTTTCCGTATTGATGAAGCGTCTTTAACAAATAAAAGTGGTGCAAGTAAGTTAACCTTTAACTTAGACTTAAATGCTTTTAACGTTAAAGTATTAGAAAGCCAAGAGAAATCGCCAGCAGAATTATTTAACTATCTGTTTAAAAACATTGATTTCAATGTTGATTTATCTCTTCCTATGTTAGCTGAATTCCGTAACACCACTCAATATCTTGATGCGGCTCGTTACCAAGAAACCGCATTAACAGATGCAGAGAAAAAAGAGATCGAAGTAGCAACGGCTGCTGACGTTGAGCAGTTAAAAACTGAGTTACAACAAAATATCAACCAAATTTCTCAAGATGAGAAAGATGCATTACCACTGATGTTACTTGCTCAAGATGGTAAAGCATTAAGCATGAAACTGAACTATGCTGCTGATAAATTTACCATGAATGGTAAAACCTATACTTTTGATGAGTTTATGGATGTGACTCAAGCTCCTCAAATGTTAGGTTTAGCAGCAATGTTATTCGGTATGGGCGCATCATCTTACGATTACGATGATTCTGATTATTCAGAAGATGGTTATCAAGAAGAGATGACTGAAGATCCTGCTATCATCGAAGAGCAAGAAATCTTAATTCCTGAGCAGCAACCAGCAGAATAAGTTCATTAATTAAGTTTCGATTAGAAGCGTAAATAGAACACCCCATTATGAATAGCTCTGGGGTGTTTTTTTATATTACCGTTTAATTAACAATCACAATCTTTAGCGGGAGTATGGTGATTTTTCCATTCATCTTTACAGCATGAATCAATGGTTTTGCTAATTATTCCAGCAAGTGTATTTACTGTTGAAATAATCGAGGTTAATTGCTCACAGACGTGGCTACAATTGGTCTCTTTCTCATGGGGTTTAGGAATATTAGGCGGTGTTAAGCTATCACAGAGGATCTCTTGCAATACTAATGAAAACTTAGCAATACCTGTTGTGTAGATATAAGAGCGCCCTCCTGTTTGCTTCGCTAAGCGTACATACTCTTTTGTGATACTGTCTCTATCTGCAACACTTGGGAAACGATCTAAATTAGTCATTTTATCGTCAGGCGTGCCTTGATAGGTATACACTTTAACTTTCTCCTGCTGAGCAACAGCAATCGCTTCATTATTCTTTATCACAGCAGCATTGGTAAGAACACCGCCGCCACCTTCCATACCTTCATCACCCAACACAAAAATGGCACGACGCGCACCATCACGCCAATCAAAGTGCTTACTTAAATCAATCACTGCACGGCATAAATCCTCTTTATTGCCCGCATGATCACGACCGTCAGCCTCTTTAAACGGCTTTCTTGCCTGTAAACGGTTTTCAGGTACACCCAAGGCTTTTAGATAATCACTGGCTGATTGATCAAATTTAGTGTCATCCCATGTGCCTTCTATACCTAAAAAAGTCACTCGAAGTTTTGATGGGCACTTTTCTGATGCCTCTTGTATTGCGGCATCAACTTCTTTGCTTAAATCAGAGGATTCATCAGACATTGAACCACTGGTATCAATAACAACAACTAAATCTAATGCAATTGTCCCATCGCCGGTGACAACTTGCGAACCATAAGTAAGATTATTTTCTGATGAAGGTGGAAGTAAAGTTGAAGCCAACAGATTTTTAATTTCATTATTTCTTTTTTCAATATTTAAATCAGAATTCTCATTCATAATTATTCACCTTATAATTTAAATAATAGGTTTATATTAAAAAGTCATAATTAAATGACCTCATTCAATTAAATACTTCGATTTAACGAAAAAACATTATGACTTTAATTTTATTTTCTTTATTCCCTATTTAATAACATGGATATTTTATTATTTATTTTATTTTCACTTAATTAATTCTAATAAATTTAAATACAGCTAATTTTTAATATAAAGTTTTCATAAAATAGTTTTAAATACACCAACCGACCAACAATAAAAACACATAAAACAGGTAATCCATTGAATAATGAAGTAAAAAAACAATATCTTGACTATTTTTTCTGTTCGTCTATCTTTTAGAAATCTATCAAAACAATTGATAGGATATTTCAATTATGATGACAGCTCTATTTTTAGATTAAAAATCAATGTATCAGTTAGTTTGATAATACACGTCAATTGCATTGAATATTGTAGTTAATAAATAGACAGCCCTATTTTTAATTTTTTACTTTTTAACTTAAAACTGAGAAAAATAGTCATTTTTAGCTTCAGAAATAACCAATTTCTGTTTATTTGTTAGTGAATAAAATAAAAATCAGTCATAATAACCCGCAACTATTTTATAACTTACCGATTATAAGAAAATCACTATAAACGATAGATTTTCATTATTTCTATTAAAAGGAAAATAACACGTGATTGACACACAGTTGCCTTTAACCGATTTACATCGCCATTTAGATGGTAATATCCGTCCTCAAACCATTTTAGAGTTAGCAAAACAGCATAATATTGCACTGCCGGCTTATGAATTAGAAGCTTTGCGCCCTCATGTGCAAATCACAAAGAATGAGCCAAGTCTTGTTAGCTTCCTACAAAAATTAGATTGGGGTGTGGCGGTTTTAGCCGACTTAGATGCATGTCGTCGTGTTGCTTATGAAAACGTTGTGGATGTGGTTAATGCGGGTATTGATTACGCTGAACTGCGTTTTTCTCCTTACTACATGGCAATGAAACATCAACTCCCTGTTGAAGGTGTCGTGGAAGCTATTGTTGATGGCGTACAGAGTGCATTGCAGTCTCACGATGTAGACATTCGTTTAATCGGTATTTTAAGCCGTACCTTTGGTGAAAATGCCTGCCAACAAGAACTTAATGGCTTGCTAAAACATCAAGATAAAATTACTGCGCTTGATTTAGCGGGTGATGAATTAGGTTTCCCTGGCCATTTATTCCAGCCCCATTTTAATCGTGCTCGTGATACTGGCTGGAATATTACTGTTCACGCAGGTGAAGCTGCGGGTGCAGAAAGCATTTGGCATGCGATTAAAGAATTAGGTGCAAGCCGTATTGGTCATGGTGTTAAAGCTATTGAAGATCCTCGTTTAATGGACTACCTCGCCGAGCATCAAATCGGTATTGAGTCTTGCTTAACATCGAATATTCAAACCAGTACTATCAATTCGTTAGCAGAGCATCCATTAAAAACATTTTTAGAGCATGGCATTCTTGCCTCTCTTAATACCGACGATCCTGCGGTTGAAGGTATTGAGCTAAAACACGAATATACCGTTGCGGCACCAGCGGCTGGATTAACGCCAGAGCAAATCCGCCAGACACAGATTAATGGCTTAAAAATGGCATTTATTAGCCAAGCAGAACGTGATGCATTAATTAAGAAAGTCAGTTCACGTTAATATTTAATAGCTTTTTGATTAAAACCATCTGTTAATCAGATGGTTTTTTTATATTTATTGAAAATAGATGGAATTATTAATGGCTCTTAGACTAAAATTAATTTTCAAGGGGTTACTTATTATTAAGGAAAAGCTATGTGGAATATTCACCCGACAAGAGGTCAATATAGATTATTAGCACAATATCTATCTCCACTTGATGCCTCTATTGAGGCTGGCTTTCTTCAGTCTGAAGGCATTGATGCTATTCTTTTAGATGAAAATATTGTTTGGAATAACCAAGTGTATGCTCAAGCTACTGGCGGCGTAAAACTACTGGTTAACTATAAAGAATTTGAACAAGCGCAAGCAATGCTTAATGAGCTTTACCAAGGCAAATATAATATTAACGATCAGCTAGAACCCATCGATTGTGAATTAAAAATTGATGTAAAAAACAATAAATCCGACTATTTAAATATGGGTTTTGTTTTCTTAATTTATCTTGTATTCGGCTTACCACTTCCCTTTAAATCTCAACAACCTTCGTTAACAGATAAAAAAGAAAATAGTGACCATAACAAGAATGATGACTTTTATAACAAATAAAAAAGCACCGATAAAAAACTAAATCGATGCTTTCTCTTATTTATCTAATGATCAATATTTGATTAATATTATTGATTATCCACCAGCTTAAATACGTTATTTCTTTTCAGCTTCTTTCGCTTGATTAGCGTAGCGCTGTGCTAACACAGCACAAACCATTAATTGGATCTGATGGAATATCATTAATGGTAATAACATTACTCCAACCGTCGCCGCAGGAAATAACACATTCGCCATAGGTACACCATTTGCTAAGCTCTTTTTAGAGCCACAAAAAACAATGGTTATCTCATCTTCTTTATTAAAACCAAGCAGTCTAGCACTGTATACGTTCACAAAAATGACAATTGCTAACAAAATACAGCTCACTACTGCAATCGTTAATAGCGACCAACCGTCAATTTTATGCCAGATCCCTTCAACAACAGCTTCACTAAATGCCACATAAACCACCAGTAAAATAGAGGAACGATCCGTTCTATTAACTAATTTTTTATGTTTATCAACCCAACGACCAATTAAAGGTCGAGATAAATGGCCAATAATAAAAGGTACCATCAGTTGCAGTAAGATTGATTGAATAGCCCCTGCCGTGTCGAAATCTTCCGCAGAACCTTGCGTTTGCATTAAAAAACCGACTAATACCGGCGAAAGGAAAACACCAAGAATACTGGACGCAGATGCACTACAAATAGCAGCCGCTACATTTCCCCCAGCCACAGAAGTAAAGGCAATGGCAGATTGAACCGTTGCAGGTAACGCACAAAGATATAAAAAACCCATATAGACAGTTGGTGACATCCATTCAGGCACAATAACTTGTAACCCTAGCCCCAAAATAGGGAAAAGAATAAAGGTACTGGCAAATACAGTAAGATGTAAACGCCAATGCCCAAGCCCGGCAAGTATCGCCTCTCTAGAAAGCTTCGCTCCATGCAAGAAGAACAGCAGTGCTATCGCACCGGTCGTAAGATATTGGAACAGGACTTTAATATCGCCTTGTGCGGGTAGCAGCGTTGCCAGCGTCACCACACAAATCATAATCATGAGAAAAGGATCAAGTTTTAGTTTTTGCCACCAAGACATTAGATTTAGCGCTCCCTTTTACTTATAGCGTAATGGTTTGTTTTAAACGATTAGAAATTTCGCCAGCTTCAATCAAACGCATAATGGCTGTTGCTTGTATTGGCGTAACGGGGTTTTCTTCACCCAATGTAATTGCACGATAAATTTGTTGATAATAAGCAGGATAATCACCAGAAAGTGTAGTGAGTGTGGTTGTTTCTAATTCACCAGACTCTGACAGTGTTGTTAATTCACCATCTTGACTATCCATTCCCCAATTATAAGTTTGATTAGGGAGATAACCGGCTTTTAAGGCGTCTTCTTGGGTATCTAAACCATATTTAACATAGCTACCTTTTGTCCCATGAATAGCAAAAATAGGTGTTGGAGACGCAACTAACATAGAAGCATGAAGAACGACTCTAAGATTGTCATATTCTAGTAATGCATGAAAGTAATCGGCATTTTTTGCATTAGGACGTAATTGAGCAATATCCGCAGTAATTGCTTTAGGCTCACCAAATAGGCAAACCGCTTGATCAAGAACATGAGGCGCGAGATCGTACCAAAGCCCACCGCCAATTCCTGCATCTTCTCGCCAACGTTGACGAACTGTTGGACGGAAACGATCAAAATGTGCTTCATAGGCACTGATATCACCGAGTGTTTTATCAGCTAAAAGTTTTTTAACGGTTAAGAAACCAGAATCCCAACGACGATTATGAAAAACAGAGAGAAGTTTACCGGCATCTGTTGCTTGCTGAGTTAATTTTTCAGCTTCTTCCAGTGTCAATGTAAACGGTTTATCAACAATAACATGTTTACCTTTTTCTAGAGCCTGTGAAGCCAGTGAATAGTGAGTATTATTCGGCGTTGGAATAATGATTAAGTCTATTGAGGGATCATTAATAAGTGCTTGGGGGTCTGCATAAACGGTAATGTGAGGAAAATCTTGTTTAACTTTATTTTCATCAGAGCTTGAAATTGCACTAAGATTTAAACCTTCGGTTGTTGTTATTAGCGGAGCATGAAAGGTTTTACTTGCATAGCCATATCCGATAATCCCAACATTGAGTTTAATTGCCATAACCCTATCCTATTTTTATATGCTTTTTTATTAACAAAAATCACTTTCACTTTTGTAGCTAAATAAATAATAACAAAGTTTGTGATAATATCCCGTTTAGTTCTATACATACGAGTAGGAATAATTAATTAATGAAATTTGATCTCAAAGCAAACACGCAGAATAACCTTTCAGGAAAAGCGCCTATTACAGGGTGGTTGCTTGCGCCATTGGCTTATATGATCTTGTCAGTGATTGGTTCTGGGTTGATGTCTGTTCTGTATATTATTAAATATTTTTCAGACTTTTCGATCCTCCACCAGCTTCCATTTCATTTGATATCAAGTTGGTATCTCTCTGCGTTAACAACGTGGGTAATGTTTAGCTTTACGCTTTATCTACTAAGACAATTTTTTTATCGCGCTAAAAACTTTCCACGTCTGTTCATTTTTTGGTTGCTAATCAATTTACTATTAGCAATTAAGAGCTTTGGTTTTGCACCTGTTGACGACCAAACAGCATTACAATCCCTTCTATGGTCTGTATTCTCGACTGTCTGCTTTGTGCCTTATATCAAGTACTCTAAACGTGTTCGTGAAACTTTCACACAAGTTCGATAACTTCACGCCTTTACCCTTGATATTATATACGCTTGTTTAGCCTCTTTATTTCAGGAGGCTTTTTGTTTCTCTGTTTAACAATTTTGGCATAACAATGACTGATTACTTGCTTCTATTCGTCGGCACCGTATTGGTGAATAACTTTGTACTCGTCAAATTCCTTGGTTTATGCCCATTTATGGGTGTATCAAAAAAATTAGAAACCGCGATTGGTATGGGATTTGCGACAACCTTTGTTATGACTCTCGCCTCGATTAGTTCTTGGCTGATGGATAATTTTATTTTAGTTCCTTTGGACTTACTTTATTTACGCACACTGAGCTTTATTTTAGTTATTGCAGTAGTTGTACAATTCACTGAAATGGTCGTAAGAAAAACAAGCCCGACACTCTATCGTTTATTAGGGATCTTCTTACCTTTAATTACCACAAACTGCGCTGTATTAGGTGTGGCATTATTAAATATCAATCAAGCCCACACATTTATGCAATCTGCCGTTTATGGTTTTGGTGCAGCCGTTGGTTTCTCTCTTGTAATGGTATTATTTGCCGCTATTAGAGAACGCTTAGCCGTCGCCAATGTACCCGCACCATTTAAAGGTGCTTCAATTGGTTTAATTACCGCAGGTTTAATGTCTCTCGCCTTTATGGGTTTTAGTGGTTTGGTGAAACTGTAATGAATTCTTTATGGATAGCAATTGGCGTACTTGGTGCGCTAGGTCTTATCTTTGGGCTAATTCTGGGATATTCCGCACGCCGTTTTAAAGTGGAAGAAGATCCTATTGTCGAAAAAATTGACGCAATATTACCTCAAAGCCAATGCGGACAATGTGGTCATCCTGGGTGTCGTCCTTATGCGGATGCAGTCGCAAACAATGGTGAGATGATTAACCGTTGTGCGCCGGGTGGCGAACAAGTGATGTTAAAAATAGCTGAATTGATGGGCGTTGATCCTCAACCGCTTGATGGTGACGAAGAAGCATTAAATCCAATTAGAAAAGTCGCCTTAATTGATGAAGATAATTGCATAGGATGTACTAAGTGTATTCAAGCGTGCCCTGTTGATGCCATTGTGGGTGCCACACGTGCTATGCATACCGTTATTGAAGACTTATGTACTGGATGTGACTTATGTGTGCCTCCTTGCCCTACTGATTGTATCACCTTGGTTCCTGTCAAAGTCACAACCTCAAACTGGAAATGGGATTTAAATACAATCCCTGTAAAAAACATTCCAGCAGAGCCAGAAGAAACACCTGAAGATGAACCGTCATTAAAGACGGAGGATAACGCTCATGTTTAATCTCTTTTCGTTATTTAAAAAAGATAAAATCTGGGATTTTAAAGGCGGTATTCATCCTCCTGAAATGAAATTACAGTCAAGTCGTACACCAATGCGTATCGCGCAATTGCCTGATGAAGTGATTATTCCTATTCATCAGCACTTAGGTGTACCGGGTCAACTTTGTGTCAGCGTAGGTGAGCATGTATTAAAAGGTCAACCATTAACAAAAGGGGTTGGCAGAACATTACCTGTACATGCTTCTATCTCTGGTACAGTTACGGCAATAGAACCATTTCCAAGTGCTCATCCTTCTGGATTACCTGAAATTGCGGTAAGAATTCAATCTGATGGTAAAGATGAATGGCGAGAGAAATCCCCTATCATCGATTACCAATCAGAAAGTAGAGATACATTACTTAACCGTATCCATGAAGCAGGTATTGCAGGATTAGGGGGCGCGGGATTCCCAACTGCATCAAAATTAAAAGGTGGTGGCGACCTCGTTAAAACACTCATCATCAATGCAGCAGAGTGTGAACCTTATATCACAGCAGACGATCGCTTAATGCAAGAACATGCTGATGAAGTGATTGCTGGGTGTCAGGTCTTAATTCACCTTCTGTCTCCAGATGAAGTGTTAATTGGTATTGAGGATAATAAGCCTGAAGCCATTGAGTCATTAAAAAATGCCTTAAATGCTGTACCTGATGAGAAACGTATTTTTATTCGTGTTATCCCAACTAAATACCCATCAGGTGGTGCTAAACAACTAACCAAAATCTTAACTGGTAAAGAAGTTCCATCAGGAGGACGTTCATCTGATATTGGCGTTTTGATGCAAAACGTAGGTACGGTTGTTGCCATCAAACGTGCCATTATTGATGATGAGCCATTAATTGAACGTGTTGTCACGGTTACAGGTAATGGCGCTAAAACACCGGGTAATTTTTGGGCTCGTTTAGGTACCCCCATTTACTCATTGCTAAAACAAGCTGGTTTTGTTGCAGGCTCTGAACAAATGGTGATTATGGGTGGACCATTAATGGGCTTTACCTTACCAGACTTAAATGCCCCTGTTGTTAAGATAACCAACTGCCTACTTATCCCTTCAGTCGAAGAGATGGATACAGATAATCTTGAAGAAGCCTGTATCCGTTGTGGTCATTGTGTTGATGCTTGCCCTAGTGGTTTATTACCGCAACAACTTTACTGGTTTAGTAAAGGTAAAGAGCATGAGAAAGCACAACAGCATAATTTATTTGATTGTATTGAATGCGGTGCATGTGCATTTGTCTGCCCTAGTAATATTCCGCTAGTTCAATACTATCGCCAAGAAAAAGCAGAAATACGTGAAATTGATGCGGAAGCAAAACGTGCGGCTGAGGCAAAAGCACGTTTTGAAGCGAAAAAAATACGTATGGAACGCGAAAAACTTGAGCGTGAAGCTAGACATCAACGTGCCGCAGTTAAACTTGATGATGAAGAGCACGGTGAAGTTCAATCTGCACTTTCTCGCGTAAAAGCGAAACAAAGTATTGGCAAAATTATTTCTGTTAAAGCGGGTGAAGAGCCAGATAACGCAGCTGCGATTGCCGCACGTAAAAAACGTAAAGAGGAAGTCAGAGCAAAACAAGCGGCTAAATTAGCACAGCAAAAAGCTCTAGAAACTTCAAGTGCGAATATAGCGAGTGAGAGCGAAGATGCTGATCCGCGCAAAGCTGCTGTTGCCGCTGCATTAGCTCGCGTTAAAGCCAAAAAAGCACAACAAGCTTCTGAAGCATCATCAACTGTAGAAGCACCTACTCAAAACATTGAAGCAGAAGAAGTCGATCCTCGCAAAGCTGCCGTTGCCGCTGCATTAGCACGTGTTAAAGCCAAGAAAACACAGCAAGCTTCTGAAGCATCATCAACTGTAGAAGCACCTACTCAAAACATTGAAGCAGAAGAAGTCGATCCACGCAAAGCTGCCGTTGCTGCCGCATTAGCACGTGTTAAAGCTAAAAAAGCACAGCAAGCTTCTGAAGCATCATCAACTGTAGAAGCACCTACTCAAAACATTGAAGCAGAAGAAGTCGATCCACGTAAAGCTGCTGTCGCTGCCGCCATTGCTAGAGCAAAAGCAAAGAAAGAAGCTCAACAAGCTCCTGCGGAAACAACAATTGATGAAGTGCCGACTCAAAACGTTGAAGCGGAAGAAGTCGATCCGCGTAAAGCTGCCGTTGCCGCTGCTATTGCTAGAGTAAAAGCAAAGAAAGACGCTCAACAAGCTCCAGCAGAAACAACAACTGATGAAGCGCCTGCTCAAAACGCTGAAGCGGAAGAAGTCGATCCGCGCAAAGCTGCTGTTGCCGCTGCTATTGCCAGAGTAAAAGCAAAGAAAGAAGCTCAACAAGCTCAAGCAGAAACAACAACTGATGAAGCGCCTGCTCAAAACGCTGAAGCGGAAGAAGTCGATCCGCGCAAAGCTGCCGTTGCCGCCGCCATTGCTAGAGTAAAAGCAAAGAAAGAGGCTCAGCAAGCTCAAGCAGAAACAACAATTGATGAAGTGCCTACGCAAAATGCTGAAGCAGAAGAAGTCGATCCGCGCAAAGCTGCCGTTGCCGCTGCTATTGCTAGAGTAAAAGCAAAGAAAGAAGCCCAACAAGCTCAAGCAGAAACAACGACTGATGAAGCGCCTGCTCAAAACGCTGAAGCGGAAGAAGTCGATCCGCGCAAAGCTGCCGTTGCCGCTGCTATTGCTAGAGTAAAAGCAAAGAAAGAAGCCCAACAAGCTCAAGCAGAAACAACGACTGATGAAGCGCCTGCTCAAAACGCTGAAGCGGAAGAAGTCGATCCACGCAAAGCTGCTGTTGCTGCTGCCATTGCCAGAGTAAAAGCGAAAAAAGAAGCCGAACAACGTCGAGCTAAAGAAGAAGTTACCTTGGATTAATCACAGATGAAATTCAGACCAATACAAAATAACAATAGTAAATTAAAAATTGCGAGTTCACCTTTTACGCATAATCAACAGTCCACCAGCCAAGTTATGCTATGGGTAACATTAGCAGCACTGCCGGGGATTTTAAGCCAGATCTATTTTTTTGGCCTAGGAACTATTTACCAAATTGTGTTAGCGATTATCGTAGCGCTTGTCACTGAAACACTCTGCGTAAAACTCAAAAAAGAAGATCCTTTACTGTATCTGAAAGACAATTCCGCACTGCTGACTGGCGTATTGCTTGCCATTAGTATTCCGCCTTTAGCGCCATGGTGGATCATTGTGTTAGGTACTTTTGTTGCCATTGTTATCGCAAAACATATTTATGGCGGTTTAGGACAAAATCCATTTAACCCTGCAATGGTGGGATATGTGGTTTTACTGATCTCTTTCCCAGTACAGATGACTTCATGGATGCCTCCAGTTGAATTACAAGCTGTCTCTTACAATGTAATGGATAGTTTAAGTATCTTCTTTACGGGACATACATCATCTGGCTTAACACTTGAAGATTTAAGACGCTCTGTTGATGGCATTACACAAGCAACACCTCTTGATAGCTTTAAAACGGGCTTATTAACTCACTCTATTGATGAAGTGTTAGCGACACCTATTTTACAAGGTGAATTTGCAGGTATTGGCTGGCAATGGGTGAATGTAGCTTATTTAGTGGGTGGATTAATTCTGCTTTATAAACGCATTATTAGTTGGCATATTCCTGTTGCGATGATTTCTGTATTAGCACTATGCTCGGTTATTAGCTGGGGCATTGATCCTACACGTTACTCACAACCGCTATTACAAATTTTCTCTGGAGCAACCATGTTAGGGGCATTTTTTATTGCCACTGATCCAGTTAGCGCCTCAACAACGCCTAAAGGTCGTTTAATTTATGCAGGGATGATTGGTTTATTAGTTTGGGTTATCCGTGTTTATGGCGGATATCCAGATGCCGTTGCTTTCTCTGTATTACTTGCCAATATCGCTGTACCTCTTATTGATAGCTATACACGCCCTCGTGTTTACGGGCATTAATGCAAAGGAGAAAATGATGATCGAAATCTTAAAACGCCATGGACTCACATTAGCTATCTTTGCTGCCTGTACTACGGGCTTAACCGCCGTGGTCTATCACCTCACAGCAGATACTATTGCAGAGCAAGTTGCCTTAGAGAAACAAAAATTATTGGATCAAGTGATCCCTAAAGCAATGTATAACAATTCGCTTTCTAAAGATTGCTATCTTCTTACCGCACCAGAGTTAGGTAATACCAAGCCCCATAAACTTTATGTTGCCCGTTTAGACGGTAAACCCATCGCTGCTGCATTAGAATCTACAGCACCCGATGGATATTCAGGTGCCATTGAACTTCTTGTCGGTGCCGACTTTAAAGGAAATGTCCTTGGTGTGCGTGTTACTGCTCATAATGAAACACCGGGGCTGGGTGATAAAATTGAAACACGTATTTCGGATTGGATCACGACACTGAGTAATAGATTCATTTCCAGTGAAAACGATCCACACTGGGCAGTAAAAAAAGATGGCGGAGATTTTGATCAATTTACGGGTGCGACGATCACCCCTCGTGCTGTCGTCAACTCATCAAAGCGTACTGCATGGTTAATACAATCTTTACCAGAGAAACTGGATACACTCTCTGTCTGTGAGGCAAATTAATATGAACTCAATTAAAGAGCTCTTTTCTCAAGGGTTATGGAAAAACAACTCGGCTTTAGTGCAATTACTTGGGTTGTGCCCTTTACTGGCGGTTTCCTCAACCGCAACAAATGCCTTGGGTCTCGGTATTGCGACAACATTAGTCCTATTTTGCACAAATGTTGCCGTTTCTAGCTTACGTCGTTGGGTTCCCTCTGAAATTCGTATCCCAATTTATGTTATGATAATTGCGTCAGTCGTCAGTGCTGTGCAATTACTGATCAACGCATACGCCTATGGCTTATATCAATCTTTAGGGATCTTCATTCCATTGATCGTCACTAACTGTATTGTTATTGGTCGTGCTGAAGCTTTTGCGGCTAAGAATGAAGTTTTTCCTTCTGCTATTGATGGTCTAGCGATGGGATTAGGTGCAACTGCGGCGCTCTTTGTTTTAGGTGCTATACGTGAAGTATTAGGTAACGGTACATTATTTGACGGGGCTGATTTACTATTAGGTGAATGGGCACAAGTATTAAGAGTTGAGATAGTACATTTAGACTCACCCTTCTTACTTGCTATTTTGCCACCGGGTGCTTTTATCGGCTTAGGCTTTATGTTAGCAGCAAAATACCTAATTGATGAAAGACAGAAAAAGCGCAGCGCTTCGACAACTAAAACTTACGAAAAAGAACAAGGCTGTGGTAGTCATATCGTTAAAAATTAATTTGTGAGCATAATGAATCAAGCAAAACGTATTGAAATTCTAACTCGGTTGCGTGATGACAATCCGCAACCAACGACAGAGCTAAAATTTGACTCTCCGTTTGAACTATTGATCTCCGTATTACTCTCTGCACAAGCCACTGATGTGAGTGTTAATAAGGCAACAGCTAAGCTTTACCCTGTTGCCAATACGCCACAGGCGATACTAACTTTAGGTGTCGATGGTCTTAAGAAATACATTAAAACCATTGGTCTATATAATACTAAAGCTGAAAATGTGATTAAGACGTGTCAAATCTTAGTCGATAAATATAACAGCGAAGTTCCTGAAAACAGAGAAGCCCTAGAAGCCTTACCTGGCGTCGGTCGCAAAACAGCAAATGTCGTTTTAAACACCGCATTTGGCTGGCCAACAATCGCTGTCGATACGCATATCTTTAGAGTGAGTAATCGCACAGGTTTCGCCCCAGGTAAAAATGTCAATGAAGTCGAACAAAAACTGTTAAAGGTTGTTCCGGCAGAATTTAAAGTTGATTGTCACCATTGGCTTATTCTTCATGGTCGTTATACCTGTATTGCACGAAAACCACGGTGTGGCTCTTGTATTATTGAAGATCTTTGTGAATTTAAAGAAAAAACAGATCCTGAATAATTTTTTGCCGATTTGTCTGTTTTTATGATGCAATATTGCTTGCGTCACTACACACAATCGAATAAAACTATTGCCCACTTTTTATTATTAAAACTGCCGACTTTCCGGAAAAATATGTTTCAAGACAATCCGCTGCTTGCTCAGCTAAAACAGCAACTCCATGCCCAGACACCGCGCGTGGAAGGCCTTGTAAAGGGAACAGATAAAGGCTTTGGCTTCCTTGAAGTTGATGGTCAGAAAAGCTATTTTATTCCCCCTCCGCAAATGAAAAAAGTGATGCACGGCGACCGAGTTATTGCTGCCGTTCATACAAACGGCGATAAAGAGTCGGTTGAACCCGAAGAATTAGTCGAACCTTTCTTAACGCGTTTTGTCGGGCGTATTCAGAAAAAAGAAGGTGATAACCGTCTGTGGATAATTCCAGACCATCCTCTTTTAAAAGACGCTATTCCTTGCCGTCCTGCTCAAGGCTTAACACATAGCTTTGTTGATCAAGATTGGGCTGTTGCTGTAATGCGTCGTCACCCACTTAATAAAGGTGATAAAGGTTTTCAGGCAGAAATAACCGATTATATTACTGATAAAGATGATCACTTTGCGCCTTGGTGGGTGACCTTAATGCGTCATCAGCTTGAGCGTGATGCGCCTGAAATGGGTAACGAAGCGCTGACATTACATGATACTTTGCCTCGTGAAGATCTGACTTCTCTCTCCTTTGTCACTATTGATAGTGCATCAACAGAAGATATGGATGACGCGCTCTTTATTCGTAAAGAAGAGAACGGTCAATTGACGCTGTTTATCGCAATCGCCGATCCAACGGCTTATATTCTGCCAAATAGTGAACTAGATAAAATTGCGGCACAACGCGCGCTGACTAATTATCTACCGGGCTTCAATATCCCAATGTTGCCTCGTGAACTGTCAGATAACATCTGTTCATTACGTCCTAATGAAAAACGCCCTGCATTAGTTTGCCAAGTCAGCATCACTGAAGATGGTGCTCTGCTTGAAGATATTCACTTCTACTCTGCATGGGTAGAATCAAAAGCTAAGCTGGTTTATGACAACATTTCAGATTGGTTAGAAGGTGAAAACTCACAATGGCAACCTGAAAATGAAATGGTTCATGAGCAAGTAATGTTATTAAAAGAGATGAGTGAAAAACGTCATGAATGGCGTGAAAAACATGCTCTGGTCTTTAAAGAACGCCCTGATTACCGTTTTATTCTTGATGAAGGCGGTAATGTTTTAGATATCGTGGCAGAAAAACGCCGTATCGCAAACCGCATTGTTGAAGAAGCGATGATCACCGCCAATATCTGTGCGGCAAAAGTGCTGGCGAAAAACTTAGGTTTTGGCGTTTACAACGTTCATACAGGCTTTGATCCACTTTATATCGATCAAGTTGTACAAACCTTAAAAGATAACGGTATTGAAACGACATCTGAAAGTTTGTTAACCCTTGAAGGTTTCTGCCAATTACGTCGCGAACTTGATAACCAGCCAAATCAATTCCTTGATAGCCGTATTCGTCGCTTCCAGAACTTTGCTGAAATCAAAGCAGAACCAGGTCCTCACTTTGGCTTAGGGTTAGAAGCTTACGCGACATGGACTTCACCAATTCGTAAATACAGTGATATTTTAAATCACCGTTTGCTAAAAGCGATTATTAGCAAAGAAAGCGCTGAAAAACCGCAAGAAGAAGATGGCATTCGTATTGCTGAGCGTCGCCGTGCTAACCGTATGGCTGAACGTGACGTGGGTGATTGGTTATATGCACGTTTCTTAAAACCTTTTGCTGGTACTGAAACACCATTTAATGCAGAAATTATCGATATTACCCGTGGTGGTGTTCGTGTTCGTCTAGTTGAAAATGGTGCTGTTGCCTTTATTCCTGCACCATTCTTACATGCTGTACGTGACGAAATCCAATGTAGCCAAGAGACAGGCACTGTTATTGTGAAAGGCGAAACCGCGTATAAACTCAATGATGTTATTCCTGTTCGTATTGAAGATGTAAAACTGGAAACTCGTAATATCGTCGCTCGTCCTATCTAATAGGACTTAAATCGGTATACAATAAGGCTGATAGTTCATTTTGAGCTATCAGCTTTTTTTATATCTCTAATTTTTAAACTAGCGATAAAAAAGAGCATTAAAAAGAAAGGAAATGTTTTTATGGCCTCTTGATATTTTCTCTTGCGTCATAAACTCAATAAATAATAAATGGATTAAATCAATGAAAGACAAAGTACAAGTTAGTCGTTTTTTAAGTTATATCTTACGCCATGCTCCCGAAAGCATCGGTTTAACGTTAGATGACCAAGGATGGGGTGAAATATCAAAATTGATCCCATTAGCACAGAAAAATGGAACAGTGCTAACTCTTGAATTAATTAAAGACGTTGTAGAAACCAATGATAAAAAGCGTTTTGCTATCTCAGAAGACGGCCTTTTTATTCGCGCAGTTCAAGGACACTCGCTTAAAACCACAATTGATTACCAAGCAATTACTCCCCCTAAAATACTTTTTCACGGTACAGCAACTCGCTTTATCGACAGTATTTTTAAGCAAGGTTTAATTCCTAATGGTCGCCAATATGTGCATCTTTCACAAGATTATAAAACAGCCGTGAATGTTGGTGATCGTCATGGAAAAGCCATTGTTTTAACGGTGGATAGTGAAAAAATGTTTAGTGAAGGTTTTGAGTTTTATCAGGCTGATAATGGTGTTTGGCTAACACTTTCAGTGCCAGTGAAATATCTAAAAATAGATGAGAAAGAATAGTATGAAATACAAAAAAATAGGTGACATTGTCACCTATATTCTTACTTATAAACTTCGCTGTTTTACTAACAATTAATCAGGATGTCCCGTAATTGTGATTTTAGTGCCTTTCTTATCTTCTTCTAATAGAAATTCCGTAAAGCCACCTGAAAACTGTTGTTCTATCATCAATTTCTTTGGACTTTCCCATTTATAATCAACAGAAACATCATCTTTCGTATACTCTTTTTGGATGTTATTGTTCACCTTAATGGTTTTTACAAGATAATCTTCATCATGTTCACTGACATATTTTTTATAAGCATCTGCAATTGAAAGACCTGAATAAACACAATAGGTTAGTGCCCCACTTTCAAAGACCTCATCCATTGTTTGCTCTGGCGAAGAGCAGTATTTATCATGAACAACCATGTTCTCAGTCTTATTTTCTGCCTTAGTTTCTGCAAAAAGCGCAGAAGAATATAACAGTGCAACAACCATCCAATACGCTTTCATAAAATACCTTTAAAAAGACATCTCTTATGTGAAAATAAAAAAATGTGACAATAAAAAATGCGCTAATCTCAATGGAAAATCAGCGCACTATGATTAATTTTGTTGCTATCTAGCTAAATAAATCAGCCACCAGCGAGTTTAACTTTCATTCCTTTGGCTTCTAACAGCGATTTAATTAAATCACGTTTATCACCTTGGATCTCAATTAAGCCGTCTTTTACACTACCACCACAACCACATTTTTTCTTCAATTCAGCCGCCAGTTTGGCTAACTCTGCATCATCCAGATCGATACCTGAAACAACGCAAACACCTTTGCCTTTGCGTCCACTAGTTTGGCGCTGAATACGCACAATACCATCACCGGCAGGACGCACAGGCTTTTGTTCTTCTTCTTTAATGCGACCCGCATCTGTGGAATAAACCAAACGAGAGTTATTATCCATGTTAAATTACATACCTTGTATAGAACGATTAATTTGTTGCAGTGTTTCTAGAGGATTATCACTACGTGTGATAGGACGACCAATCACCATATAATCAACACCTGCGGCAATGGCTTGCTCTGGTGTCATTACGCGACGCTGATCGCCAACATCACTTCCTGCCGGGCGAATACCCGGAGTGACTAATAGGAAATCATCACCACAAACTTGTTTAAAACGCGTTGCTTCATGTGCAGAGCAGACAACACCATCAAGACCACAAGATTTTGTCAGTAACGCTAAACGTTCAGCTTGTTCTGCGGGCGTCAATGTTATTCCCAATTCAATTAAATCAGATTGATCCATACTGGTAAGTACTGTCACAGCCGTTAAAAGTGGTGCATCTTTACCAAAGGCTGTAAGGCTCTCTTTGGCAGCACGCATCATGCGACTTCCACCACTTGCATGTACATTGACCATCCATACACCTAAATCAGCAGCGGCGGCGACAGCTCTTGCAACGGTATTGGGAATATCATGGAATTTCAAATCTAAGAAAATATCAAACCCTTCTTTTTGTAACTGAGTGACAAATTGAGGTCCAAAACGGGTAAACATCTCTTTACCAATTTTCAAACGACAAGATGAGGGATCGATACGCTGTGCAAAATCTAATGCACTTTTTTGGTCTTCATAGTCTAGTGCCACAATAACGGGCGCGCAGGTAAGCTCGGGCGATTTTTTATCACAATGAAATGACATTTTAGGGCCTTTATTTATAAAGAGACTATTAAAAAAGTGACATCGTCACTGACCATCTAAACCGCGAATAGGTTTAACGGTATCCCATGAACGACAGGATGGACAATGCCAATATAATGCATGAGAGGTAAAACCACATTTATGGCAACGATAATCTGGTTTTGTGCGAATTTGCTCACCAACCATATAGCGCAATAAGATAAGGCTCTCTTTGGCGCGTCCTTCTTCCGCTTCTGCTAAATGGTAACGCATTAAACGATAGAACAGGCGCATGGTTGGATGACGCTCTAATTGGCGATTAATGTATAACTGAGCTGCTTCAATACCTTCTTTAGCTTCAATAATGTCAGCAAGGTAAAGTTCAGCAATCGCACCACAATTACTATCCACACATTGACGTAAATAAGTTTCCCAACGAGAAGTATCGCCTTGAGATTGGAAACATTCAAAAAGCATAGGTAAGGTTTCACTGACCATCTCTTTATCTTGCTCAATGACTTTCATTAAAACATCAATGGCTTTTTGTTTATCATCACGAGCAATATAGATACGACCATACATAATTGAAACACGGGCACAGAGAGGGTCCATTTGCCCTGCTTTTTGTAACAAATTCAGCGCACTATCGAGATTATCACTGCTCATTTCTTGAAGTGCTAATTCACAATAAAAATGTGAAATTTGTTCTTTTAATTCATGCTGACCTAATTTCACCAATTTTTCAGCCGTTTCTATGGCTTTTCCCCAATCACTGGTTAATTGGTAAATAGCAAGCAAAGATTGTAGCGCACTTTGGCGAAATTCTTGTTCATCAATAAGTTGCTGAAACATATTTTCAGCACGATCGTAAACACCTGCCGCCACATAGTCGCGACCTAGCTGTTGAACAGCAAGTAGGCGTTGATCAAAAGAAAGTGCAGCACTCTCCATTAACGATTGGTGGATACGAATAGCTCGTTCGACTTCGCCACGAGAGCGGAAAAGATTACCTAAAGTAAGATGGGCTTCAAAAGCAGAGCTATCTTCTTTAAGCATTTCGAGGAAAAGATCAACCGCTTTATCTTGTTGATCAGAAAGTAAGAAGTTAACACCCGCCACATACTCACGTGACAGGCGATCGGCGTTCTGCTGTTTGTCCTGTTGAGCGCCACGACGCCCCATATACCAGCCGTAAGCCGCAGCGACAGGTAATAACAGAAACAGCAATTCTAGCATCAGCTATCGTCCTTATTTCGTAGCAGAAGCAACCGTTGGGCGACTTTCTTGGTTTTCTTGTTTTGTTTGGGCGCTTTCAAGACGTTTAATTTTACGTTTTGCTCGACCTAATGATAAGCGAGCTCGTAGATAAAAAACACCACTTACAATCCAGCCAAGTACAAAGCCCACACCAAACAGAGCTGCTAACAAGGTAGAAATACGATATTCACCTTGAGCAATAAGGTAATTAAATGTGACTACCTGATCGTTATTTGTGCCTAAAGTCATAGCTATCACCACGATGGCAAGAACAAGAATAACCAAAATAAAAAGTAGGACTTTTTTCACATTATTTCCTTTTTTATTCTCTTTTCTTTAGTAGACAGATAAAGGTAGCATTTTCACTGCGCACAAAGAAAGTCATTTCTTAGAATCATCTGATTTTCGTATATTTTTTCACATAAATATCGAAAAAGACATTCTGTATCTCAAAAATAAGGGCTATCGTCAGGATTTGAGCAATAAACGTCGCTCAATCACCTTAAATGCACACCAAACCAGCACTGTGCTGATAAGAATACCGACAATCACATCAGATGCCCAGTGCATTCCTAATACAATACGCCCTACCGTGACATCAATTCCCCATAATAACCCGAATGACGCTAAAAAATAATGACGACGCAACATAAAAAGGACAAAAACAAATAATGCGAGTGTGGCAGAGAATAAGCTATGACCCGATGGGAAAGCATAACCCGTTTCTGCTTTCCAATGTTTAAGTTGCCATTCAGGGATCACTGGTGAGTTGGCTAACCCATTTTGAAGTAATTGTTCTCGCTCTGGCCTTGAAACTTGATAAAAAGCTTCAGAGCTAATGTGCAGATTTTTACTAACCCAAACAACATATGGGCGAGGCTCTTTTACTGTGTTTTTAACCGCGACCTTAATTAATTGCCCAATAGATAATGTAGCAATAATTATCACTGCTAATTGAATAAAATGGTTACGCTTCAATTTTAAAACCATAAAGAGCAATGCTAACAAAACAATAATCGTCACAGCGCCCCAAGGTTTTGCTGCACTATCTGCTATCCATAATGTACTTATACCGCCTAAAGGGTGGTCGGTAGGTTGCCATTTCCAACCCAATATCAACACAACACTCGGTATGATTAAGAGCAACACACAGCCCAATAGAATCAACTTTGTTATTTGCTTATTCAATATATTGCCTCTTCTTTAATACGAATGTTGTCTTTCGTTCATGCTTAAAGGTAATTAGTATAATCGATGATAGTTTAGCAATAAATCATTATGCAATAAGGCTTAAAATCTGATAATTTGTAGAGGTGTGAATTTATAAGTGTGTGTTACCCAATTTCCTTGTCTATCAGACTTGGAAGCATTTCAGTGTTTTATTTCTCTTTGTTCTCGTTATAAAGTGTATAATCTTGAACGAGAGTTTCACCTGAAATTATGAGTCAAAAATAATGAAATTAAGACGTATCGCAGAAGCAAAACTACCAACTCCTTTTGGTGAGTTTTTAATGGTCGGTTTTGAAGAAATCGCAACAGGAAAAGATCATGTCGCCCTTGTTTATGGCGATATTTCAGGCTCAGAGCCCGTATTATCTCGTATTCATTCAGAATGTTTAACGGGTGATGCTTTATTTAGCCTACGTTGTGATTGTGGTTTCCAACTTGAAGCTGCGCTTTCACAAATCAGCAAAGCCGGTCGTGGCGTATTACTTTATCATCGCCAAGAAGGCCGCAATATTGGATTACTAAATAAAATACGCGCTTATGCATTACAAGATAAAGGATTAGATACCGTTGAAGCGAACCTCGAGTTAGGTTTTAAAGCAGACGAACGTGATTTTACCCTTTGTGCTGATATGTATAACCTATTAGGTGTTCATGAAGTTCGATTATTAACCAATAATCCGAAGAAAATTGAAATCATGAAAGCCGCAGGCATTAATGTTATCGAGCGAGTGCCATTGATCGTCGGACGTAACCCAAGCAATGCGCATTATCTTGATACTAAAGCCGATAAAATGGGCCATCTTTTATTTAAGAAAGCGCAATAATAAGTAACAGCACAGCATTAATTATTTTCAAATCCGAGCCCGTGTCGCTCGGATTTTTTATTTATGGTTTTTACTCTATTACCTTGTAAATTCATTCTTTATCTATTTTCTTTGTTTATATCTTGTTCTTTTTTATCGCTCTTTCATCATTCAATTATATCATGTGAAAATTTGTCATATGCGATTTCATTGACTATCCATCTGATTCTAAGTTATTTATTAATAAATAAATTTTGATAGGAATGCATTATGCCATTACATTTTTCTGGTAGGATTTTCAGCGCGCTATTATTAGCAGGAACGTTATTAACTGGCTGTGATAATAGCGATAAAAACAGCTATTCAATCAAGGTTGGTGTGATTAATGGTGCTGAACAAGATGTGGCTGAAGTTGCCAAAAAAGTCGCCAAAGAAAAATATGGCTTAGAGGTTGAATTGGTAAGTTTCAGTGGTTCTTTATTACCTAACGATCCCACTGCAAATAAAGAACTTGATGCCAATGTTTTTCAACATCGCCCTTTTCTCGCCCAAGATAATCAATCTCGTGGTTACAATTTAGTGGCTGTTGGTAATACCTTTGTTTTTCCTATGGCGGGCTATTCAACAAAAATTAAGCATCCTTCGGAGTTAAAATTAGGCGATACCATCGCAGTTCCTAACGATCCCACCAATTTAGGTCGAGCATTACTGTTATTAGATAAAGAAAAGCTGATTACGTTAAAACCAAACAGTGGTTTATTGCCTACAGCTATCGACATTATTGATAATCCACTTAAGCTTAAAATTATGGAGCTAGAAGGCGCACAATTACCGCGGGTTTTAAACGATCCTAAAGTGACTGTCGCTATTATCAGTACAACTTACATCCAGCAAATTAATTTATCTCCCACCAAAGACAGTATTTTTATTGAAGATAAAAACTCTCCTTATACCAATATTATTGTGACAAGAGAAGATAACAAAAACGCTGATAATGTGCGGGATTTTATTAAGGCTTACCAATCACCTGAAGTTGCAACAGCCGCCGAAACCATTTTTAATGGTGGTGCAATTCAGGGCTGGTGATAACTTATTAGATCCCTTAGGACATAAAAAAGTAACGTATAATAAGTACGTTACTTCATCCACTTAAGCTACGTTTTCTTCTACTCTTTCTTCTACTCATTTGATGATTTAACAATCTTCTATATCCCAGTATACTGACCCATCAGAAGCACATTTAAAAATAGAATTAACAATAGTCTGTTTTTAAGCCATAAAGAAAATACATACACCCTAATTATAAGATAGGTGGAAAAATCAGTGAGTAAAATAGATACATTAACTATCAAAGGTTTTAAATCTATCCGAGAACTAGATAACCTCCCACTTAATAGCCTCAATATACTGATTGGTGCTAATGGTGTTGGAAAAAGCAACTTTATCAGTTTTTTTCGTATGCTAAATGAGCTTGTTGAAGCAAGGGGGGTAATTTTAAATTTGAACGCGTTTATCCTGATATAAAAAACAGGTTACTGGCTGATGGAAATTGCTATTGCACTACCTTTTTTGATTATTATGGGTTGCCTGAGTCATTCCCGGGAAAAACATCTTCCTCACAGATATCCATCATGGAAGAAAAAGCGAAACATATCCAAGATGCATTTACACAAGAATTAACAAATAAACTTGGTGAACACGCAATGCAACGGTTTATACCTTATATTCAAATGTATGAATTTGAGGCGCTTTTATTTAGTCATCCTCAAAAAATGGCTCAAGGTATGGAACGACATGAATTAACTGATAGTTTTGCCAATATATTGAGAGAATTTACTTCTCCTGAACATATCAATAATTCACCTCAAACAGCTCCTAGTAAAAGAATTGAAAATTTAATTAATGGGTATGAAAAAACCTTACTTGGTATTTTAGCAGCTCTTGAAATTGGGGTAGCGACAATGCGAGAACATTGCATCTTATTTAATGAGTGGTTAACTAAGTTAGAATCTCTGAGACAGTCCTAATAAAATACGACTGAAAAAAACGCCCCATTATTTTTATAATGAGGCGTTTAATTTATTATAGCTAAACCTAATTAAAGCATATTACGAATAACATAATGCAATATGCCACCGTGTTGGAAATAGGCTAATTCAGTTTGAGTATCAATACGACAACGCGCCATAATAGTTTCAGTGTGATTATCTGCGAAAGTAATATTAACTGCGACATCTTGGTTCGGTGTTAATGCATTAAGCCCTGTGATCTCAATTTTCTCATCACCTTTTAAGCCTAATGTTTGACGAGTTACTCCTTTAGGAAACTCTAAAGGTAAAACCCCCATACCAATCAAATTAGAACGGTGAATACGCTCAAAAGAGCCTGCAATAACGACTCGCACACCTAATAAACGTGTTCCTTTTGCCGCCCAATCTCGGCTAGAGCCTGAACCATATTCACTACCAGCAATAATCGCCAATGGCGTATTTTCTTGTTGGTAACGCATTGAGGCATCGTAAATAGCCAGTGTTTCTCCCGTTGGAATATGCTTGGTAAAACCACCTTCTACTCCCGGCACCATTTCGTTACGAATACGAATATTGGCAAATGTGCCTCGCATCATAACTTCATGATTACCGCGTCTTGAGCCATAAGAGTTAAAATCTTTCGGCTCAACACCGTGCTCACGCAAATAACGCCCCGCTGGACTATCCGCCTTAATATTACCCGCAGGCGAGATATGATCAGTTGTCACTGAATCACCTAAAATAGCCAAAATGCTGGCTTGATGAATATCTTTAATTGGAGCAGGCGTTTTTGACATTCCTTCAAAGAAAGGCGGATGTCGAATATAGGTAGAATCTGGTTGCCAATCATAGACAGGTGTATCTTGTGTTTTCAGTGATTTCCATGTCGCATCACCTTCAAACACAGCGGAGTACTCTTTATGGAACATTTCTGTTTTAACTTTCTCAACAGCATCAGCAATCGCTTTACTATCAGGCCAAATATCTTTTAAATAGACGGGATTGCCCTGTTTATCTTTACCTAATGGCTCTTTAGTGAGATCGATATTCATATTTCCTGATAAAGCATAAGCAACCACTAAAGGCGGTGATGCTAACCAGTTGGTTTTTACTAAGGGATGAATTCGCCCTTCAAAGTTACGGTTACCGGACAATACAGCCGCAATAGTTAAGTCATTATCCTTAATTGCACTTTCAATCGGTGCTAATAAAGGCCCAGAGTTACCAATACATGTTGTGCAACCATATCCGACAAGATTAAACCCTAATTCATCAAGATAAGGGGTTAATCCTGCTAGATTAAGATAATCTGTGACCACTTTAGAGCCCGGAGCCAAAGAAGACTTAACCCAAGGTTTACGTTGTAATCCTTTTTCTACCGCATTTTTAGCCAATAATCCGGCTGCCATTAAAACATTAGGGTTTGATGTGTTGGTACATGATGTGATCGCCGCAATAACGACAGCACCATCAGTTAATTCAAACGCAGGATAATCATCAATTTTTACTTGAGGGAAGTGTGACAGTGGTTTCTTATTAGTTTCAAGCTCTACTGCTGCTTTAAATGCTTTTGGTACACTCGGTAGATTAACTCTATCTTGAGGACGTTTAGGCCCAGCGAGGCTTGCTTCAACGGTTCCCATATCTAACGATAAAGTTGACGTAAAGATGGGCTCATCACCTGTATGTCGCCATAAACCTTGCTCTTTGCTGTAAGCTTCAACTAGTGCTATTTCCTGTTCTTCACGTCCTGTTAAACGCAAATAATCAAGAGTGATATCATCTATCGGGAAGAATCCACAGGTCGCACCATACTCTGGTGACATATTGGCTATTGTTGCACGATCAGCTAAAGGTAATGACGCTAAACCATCTCCGTAGAATTCTACAAATTTACCCACCACACCATGAGCGCGTAACATCTGTGTGACGGTTAAAACTAGATCAGTTGCGGTGATCCCTTCGCGTAATTTTCCTGTTAGTTTAAAGCCAACAACATCAGGAATTAACATGGAGATAGGTTGACCTAACATTGCGGCTTCTGCTTCAATGCCTCCTACACCCCAACCTAGAACACCAAGACCGTTAATCATTGTGGTATGAGAATCTGTACCAACTAAGGTGTCAGGATAAGCCACATGACGCCCATTTTGCACTTCAGACCAAATAGCTTTGCCTAAGTACTCAAGGTTTACCTGATGGCAAATTCCTGTACCTGGTGGCACGACACGAAAGCGTTCAAAGGATTGCTGCCCCCAACGTAAGAAAAGGTAGCGTTCATAGTTACGCTCCATTTCAATTTCCACGTTTTCAGCAAATGCATTTTTACTGGCATATTCATCAACCATAACAGAGTGGTCAATAACTAAATCAACAGGTGATAGTGGATTGACTTTATCCACCTTCCCACCCAAAGATTTCACTGCTTCACGCATAGCGGCTAAATCAACGACCGCAGGCACACCGGTAAAATCTTGCATGAGCACCCTTGCAGGTCGATAAGCAATTTCACGTGATGCATGTGCTGTTTTTTGCCACTCAACTAACGCCTTAATATCCTCTTCAACAACAGTTTCATTGTCGAGATAACGCACTAAGTTTTCTAGTAACACCTTCAGGGACTTAGGAAGACGGGTAATATCGCCTAATTGGTGGGCAATTTCTGAAAGACGGTAGTACTCATATTCTTGAGATCCGACTAAGAGCGTGGAATGGCTCTCTTTTTTCAAACGTAACGACATAGCTTCTCCTTCTTATTTTTATACTGACAGCATGTTTAAACTATCAAAATAGGTAAGGTTATTTATTAAACATATCATATAACGTTGAATTTCGCTTAAAGACCACACAATTTGTTAACACAATGTTATGGCTGTCATGATGTTAATAAATTTTAGTCTCTGAATTTTCACTTAATTAGACTTTAATGGGAGAGGTATAACTGTGTAAGGATAATATTTATGAATAACAAACAATCTGATTTACTAAAAAATATTATGAATGCTGATCGCTATTTTGCGGAGCCTGTTACACCGCCTTTTCCGCAAACCTTATCGATGAATGCATTACATTCTCAAAATATAAAAGATGCCGAAGGTTTAGTACAATTTATCATCGCATCACCAAAACCTTTTGAGCCTTCCGAAATAGAAAGAATGTCACAACTTAAAAATATTCAAATTGGACTTATTTCTATTATGGCAAACCATCTTGCTGCATTAAAAAAAGAGGATAATGAAGCCTATTATCGCCCTGAACATTGGTTAGATACCCTCAACCATTTACCCCTTCTAGGGCACAATAAAATCGAAACAAAAAAGCTTCATAAGCAAACCTTTGATTTTTCCGTTGCTCAAGCATTTATTCAGTTATTACTAGGCGCTGCAATCAATGCCACATCCCCCGCACTTGGAGAATTTATTGATTTTTTACGTACCCAAGGGCAAAAAATAGAAGTCGGTTTACGAAAATCATTAGATAGCTATCAAACGATAACTATTGCGGGGATCACGGAGATACTCAATCATAATAATCATCTTATTTTTGTTCCAAAGCTGAAAATTTTGAGTCTACGTTTTTCTTATCAATCAGCGAAAATGCTACTCGCTAGTTGTATAGGTCGTAAATTTACCCTCTCTTTAGAGTACACCACTATTACCTCTGTATTTGATGCTAGCGCACTTGATGATCCGCTAATTAATCAGCAATTTTATGATTTTTTAAATAAGTATCGTCAGTTAAGTATTGCCAAATCAGATGCTTTTTTTAGTGGGGATTTTTATTTGAAATGAGTAATAGCAGAAATTAGGTTTATGAACACGCTTGAAGGCGGGGATCACCCGCCTTTCAGTATTACACTAAAGGTAATTCGATATCTTTAAATAACTCTTCAATTTCTTCGTTAGTTCGCAATGCAACCGCTTGTTCAATCAAATTACGTGTAAGATGAGGAGCAAAACGCCACATAAAATCATACATATAACCACGTAAGAAACCACTACGACGGAATGCAATTTTAGTGGTGCTATAACTAAATTTATCACGCATATCAATCGCGACTAAATCGCTATCAAGTACAGGATCAAATGCCATACTGGCAATCACACCAATACCTAAATGCAGTCTCACATAAGTTTTAATGACATCCGCATCGGTTGCAGTGAAAACGATTTTAGGTTTTAGCCCTACTTTACCGAAAGCATCATCAAGATCAGAACGCCCAGTAAAACCTTGGGTATAGGTGACGATATCGTAGCCCGCAAGCTCTTTTAACGTTACTTCTCGTTTTTGTGCCAGTGGATGATCTTTTGAAACCACTACAATACGGTTCCAACGATAGCAAGGTAACATCACTAAATCGTTATAAAGATGCAGTGATTCTGTCGCGATAGCAAAATCACTTTTACCTCTGCATACATCTTCAGCAATTTGTGTTGGCGATCCTTGGTTCATATGTAGTGAAACATCAGGATAGCGCTCAATAAAACCTTTTATTACTGGGGGTAATACATAACGAGCTTGCGTATGAGTTGTTGCAATTGATAATGAGCCTCTATCTGGATAAGTGTGTTCACCTGCAGCAGATCGAATAGCTTCTGTTTTTGATAAGATTTCTCTAGACAGCCTTACAATTTCTTCACCCGCAGGTGTCACATGCGTTAGATGCTTACCACTGCGAGAAAATATTTGTATACCTAGCTCATCTTCTAACATGCGAATTTGTTTACTTATTCCCGGTTGAGATGTATACAAACGCTCTGCCGTGGTTGAAACATTTAAATCGTTATTCACCACTTCAACGATATAACGCAACTGTTGTAATTTCATGGAGAGGCTATCCCTTCAACAAAAGACTTATTATTCCGTTATTCTATTTATATTCATATAACTAAAAAGAATAATAAAGATGTAATATATAACCACTATATCACTTATTTCATTTCGGTCTAACGTAATTAATAGCGTTATTTAGATTTTGTTATATCGAATAGTTATAAGCTATAAACAAGCATAAAAAAAGCCGACATTATTTGTCAGCTTTTATTTCATAATATTGGCACTAAATTATTTAATCACACCACATGCCATTCTTGCACCACCACCGCCAAGAGCAGCAGGATCATCAGAATAGTTGTCGCCACCCACATGCACCATAATTGCTTTGTCTTTCACTTGCTCAAGCTTAGTGAGTTTTGGCGCTAATACTGCGTAATCAGCAACACCTTTATCATTGACAACTAATCCTGGTAAATCACCTAAATGCCCATCTTTATTATAAGGCCCCAAGTGAACACCAACTTTTTCAGGATCTAAATGACCACCTGCTTTTAAAGCGGGTACAGGTTTGCCATCTTTCATATCAGGCTCACAAGAACCATTAGCATGAATATGAAAACCATGAATACCCGGAGTTAATCCAGTGAGTTTTGGCGTAAATAACAGCCCATAATCAGTTTCAGTGATAGTGACAACACCAATATCGTTGCCATCACCTGTCGGTAAAGCTTCTTTTAACGTGACATCTAACGTTGCAGCACTTGCCACAGAAGTAAAGAGTAAGCCAGATAGTAACAAAGGCATCAGTTTCATAGTATCTCCGTCTTATTATTAGCAAAGTAAAATATCAGACAAATAGAAATTAACCATTAATACTGTTTCAGTGTATTTAATTAGCATACCTTCTTAATACAAAAAAGCGACTAACTCTCATTAGTCGCTTTTTTATGTATCACGCAATGCCAATGTTATTTGGTTTTTTCAACCCACTTTCCATCGACATAAAACGCAGACCAACCTGTTGCCTTACCGTCTTTCTCTGAAGAAACATATTGCTGTTTTGTTTTACGACTAAAACGCACAATCGTTGGGTTTCCTTCAGGATCAGCCACCGGAGCTTCTGCTAAATAGCGCATTTTCTCTGCTAAACGGTCTTTAAAGCGAACTAGCTCTTCTACTTTTGGTGCCCGCGTTTCTCTTGATTTAGGGAACGTGTTTGCAGCCAAGAAGACACCCGCAGCACCGTCTCGTAAGACAAAGTAAGCGTCTGATTTTTCACATAGCAATTCAGGAAGTGGAACGGGATCTTCCTTCGGTGGTGCAATTTCACCGCTTTTTAAGATCTTACGGGTGTTTTTACAATCATCATTTGTACAACCCATGTATTTACCAAAACGCCCCATTTTCAGGTGCATTTCAGATCCACATTTATCGCACTCAATAACTGGCCCTTCATAACCTTTTAAGCGGAATTCACCTTCTTCAACTTCATAACCATCACATGCAGGGTTATTACCACAAACATGTAATTTGCGATGAGTATCAATCAGGTAACTGTCCATTGCAGTACCACATTTCGGGCAACGACGACGAGCACGTAATGCGTTAGTTTCTGCATCTTCCCCTTCAAGAATATTTAATAATTCATCTTCAGGGATAAGGTTAATGGTTTGCTTACAACGCTCTTTAGGCGGTAATGCATAGCCTGAACATCCTAAGAATACGCCTGTTGTCGCCGTTCTAATTCCCATATGTCGAGAACAAGTTGGACACTCAATTGACGTAATAACCATTGGATTTGGTCGCATTCCGCCCTCTTCAGGATCTTTTTCAGCAACATCTAATTGCTGACTAAAATCGGTGAAGAATGCATCTAATACCGCTTTCCAATTTTCTTCATTATTAGCAACATGGTCGAGATGATCTTCCATTTGCGCAGTAAAATCGTAATTCATTAAATCGCTAAAATTCTCTTCTAAGCGATCAGTTACAATTTCACCCATTTTTTCTGCATAAAAACGACGGTTTTCGACTTTCACATAACCACGATCTTGAATAGTGGAGATGATAGATGCATATGTTGAAGGACGACCAATACCGCGTTTTTCTAATTCTTTAACTAAAGTCGCTTCGCTAAAACGTGCTGGTGGCTTAGTAAAGTGTTGAGTGGGTTCTAACTCAGCTAAAGCCAGTTTTGCCCCTACATCAACGGCTGGTAAGGTTTTATCTTCATCTTTATTACGCATCGCTGGCATGACTTTCGTCCAACCTGCAAAACGTAAAGTACGACCTTTAGCACGTAGTTTATAATCACCTGATTCGACTGTTAATGTCGTCGAATCGTATTTTGCTGGTGTCATTTGACAAGCAACAAATTGATTCCAAATCAGTTGATATAAACGTTTGGCATCGTTATCCATATCTTTTAAAGATTCTGCGATAACGTTGATGTCAGAAGGACGGATAGCTTCGTGCGCTTCTTGAGAGTTTTCTTTGCTCGAATAAACGTTTGGCTCTTTCGGCAAATACTTAGCACCAAAATTCTCATTGATATAATCACGCGCCATTTGAATTGCATCCTGACTTAAGTTAGTCGAGTCAGTACGCATATAGGTTATATAACCTGCTTCATAAAGGCGTTGAGCTAGCATCATTGTCTTTTTCACACCAAAGCTTAAACGCGTACTTGCCGCTTGCTGTAAGGTTGATGTGATAAGCGGTGCGCTTGGCTTGCTGGATGTTGGTCTATCTTCACGATCTTTTACCGTGAAGGTCGCATTCTGTAATGCTTTAACCGCAACCTGAGTCTCATCAGATGAAACAGGGTTGAAGGCTTTGTCATTATAATGCGTGACTTCCATACGCAATGGCTGTTCATCAGGCGTTAACAGCGATGCATGTAATTGCCAATATTCTTCAGGAACAAAGGCTTTAATTTCACGCTCACGTTCAACTAAAAGACGCACAGCAACTGATTGCACTCGACCCGCAGATAATCCGCGAGCAACTTTTTTCCAAAGTAAAGGCGAAACCATATAGCCCACAACACGATCCATAAAGCGACGTGCTTGTTGCGCGTTAACGCGATCTATATTTAACTCACCCGGAGTTTGGAAAGCTTGTGTAATGGCATTTTTAGTGATTTCGTTAAAAACCACTCGACTAAACCGTTCATCATCACCGCCGATAACTTCGCGTAAATGCCACGCGATAGCTTCTCCTTCGCGGTCAAGGTCCGTTGCGAGATAGACATGATCAGCTTTCTCAGCCAATGCTTTTAGTTCAGCCACGACTTTTTCTTTGCCGGGTAGAATTTGATAATTCGCATTCCATCCATTATAGGGATCAACTCCCATACGGCTGACTAAGGCTGATTTCTCATCCTTTTTAACTTTTTTCACGCCTTTCGTGGCGGATGAGTTTTCGCTCTTCTGGCTGCCAGAACCACTCTTTGGCAAATCACGAATGTGACCCACGCTAGATTTAACTACGTAGTCATTGCCAAGATATTTATTGATCGTTTTGGCTTTAGCCGGGGACTCCACGATAACAAGAGCTTTACCCATAATTACCTTTACCTAATTAAACTTTGTTATGACGGTATCGTTTAATACCCTCAACTAAAAAAATGTTTAAAATCTCTTTTTTATATTGCGTTAGTTTTGCAATATATCAACCTGTTTTTATTCAAAGCTTTTGTTCGAGCTCAAAACTCGTGACTTTTTTTGAGGTATTTTAATCACCTCATCGCTTTGATCGGGTACAGGCAAATCATTGTTTGCTACATATAGAGTAGCTAAGCTTTTAAAAATGCCACACTCTACCTGATAAAAAGTGAGGCGCAACAAATTATTTTTCTAAGGAGCACATATTATGTCAACACAAACTACGCCGATTACAACAGAGATGCTACTTGAAAAAGCGAATAAAATCATATGTGAACATGAAGATTATATACACGGTATGCGTGCTGATTCGGTTGAACAGAAAGGTAATGTCCTCGTATTTAAAGGCGAATTTTTTTTAGATGAACAAGGTTTACCTACTGCAAAAAGCACAGCGGCATTCAATATGTTTAAGCATTTAGCTCATGTGTTATCTGACAAATACCATTTAGAATAAATCATCTTCGTGATTATTTTTGTTTAATCACTAAAGTAAATTCATTTACTCTTTAATCGATAACAAAAAAGAGACTTTACTTGCCAGTTATTGCATTCACTCAGATGCCAATAACTGGCATAATTAAACAAAAATAAAGAATAAAAATTCAACCTAAACGTAATGCGTATTTTCTATCACATCTCAACTCACAATTACACTTACCTATCAATACAATCAGTAATATCAATTATTTTTATTTTCTATTTACGGCTATATTGAAGCCTCCTAGAAAGAGGAAATATTTACCCTGTTGTTGTTATAAGCAATATCAATTATTTCTTTGATTGCCAGTGAATTTTTCACTGGCTTTTTTTTGTTTTATCAAAATAAAAGCTTTTAAAATAAAAGATTAGAATATTTATTGGGAAGAGTTGGGAATAGTGATAGGTAAGGAAAGATGATATCAGCAATAATCCTATTGCTGATATCATTTATGGCGTACTTATTGGCTTATAGCAGCGGTTTTTTACTTCTCTGTACCCAACGCATCATTAGTTTATCAATGCTTTCCATTGCACCGCCTGTAACACGTTCAACCATTTTCTTCTTGGTAACATATTGGACTGAGAGGACTTCAAAGTCATTAATATGATTGATTAACCAATCATCACTCACACCAACTTCATCAATTAAGCCTCTGTTTAGTGCTTCTGAGCCGTACCAATACTCACCAGTTGCAACACTATCAATATCAAGTTGAGGGCGATATTTATGCACAAATGATTTAAATAACAAATGTGTTTCATTTAAATCTTGCTTAAATTTCTCACGTCCTTCTTCGGTATTTTCGCCTAATAAGGTCAATGTGCGTTTATATTCGCCAGCAGTATGTAACTCAACATCAATATCATTTTTCTTGAGTAAACGGTGAATATTAGGGATTTGAGCTACAACACCAATCGAGCCAATAATCGCAAATGGTGCAGCAACAATTTTATCTGCTACACATGCCATCATATATCCTCCGCTGGCAGCCACTTTATCGACAACTGCAGTCAGTTTAATGCCCTTTTCTTTTAAACGTGTTAACTGAGCTGCAGCTAATCCATAACCATGAACCATGCCACCCGGACTTTCTAAACGCAGTAATACTTCATCACCCGATTGTGCAACAGAAAGAATGGCACTGATTTCTTCACGTAATGCACCCACTTCATGGGCATCCATACTACCGTTAAAATCAAGCACATATAAACAAGGTTTCACAACGCCTTTTTTACCTTCTTTTGCATTGTTTTTACTCTGTTTATTCTCTTTTTTCTGCTGTTTCTTAAACGCTTTATACCAGACTTTTAATTCAGCATCGTCCATTTTCGCTTGTTGCATAACGCGCTGTTTTTCTTCATAGGCTTCAGCAAGATCAGTAACTTTTAATGTTCCTTTACGATTTTGCTTTTTATTTCCAATCACGACGAAAAACAACACGATAGCGATAATCGCCACAACAACAGTGACAATTTCTGCTAAAAACAGCCCATATTGCAAAATATACTCCACAAAGACCTCTTTTTAAGGTTAATAACACTGACTCAAACCAATACGCCTAGTTTAACGAAATTCTGCTTTAGCGCCAGCAACAAAGGCATGATTATGTTTAATACCATAAAGAAAACAGCCATAAATTGTAAACAAAAAGTCAGACTAAACTGGTCGCTAGACAAATAAGACGTTACACTTTATTTACTTTTTACTAGACAGGATATCAATATGTTGCAATATCAACCCGATCATAGCGTGCTAAAAGATAAAATTATTCTAGTAACGGGTGCCGGTGATGGCATAGGAAAAGAAGCCGCACTAACTTATGCGCAATACGGCGCAACACTTATCTTATTAGGCCGTACTCTATCAAAACTTGAGGATGTTCAAGAAGATATCATCACTTCAGGTGGTCAACAACCTATGTTATATCCACTTGATCTACTTACAGCGACAGAGAACGATTTTCAGCAATTTGCGGATACTCTCGTTAAACGCTTCCCTCATCTTGATGGCGTACTACAAAATGCCGGCTTATTAGGTGTTGTTGAGCCTATCATTAATCAACCAAGCAACCTTTGGCATGACGTTATGCAAGTCAACGTTAATGCGACATTTATGCTCACAAAAGCTCTGTTGCCATTGATGCTTAAAGCGCCTCATGCGAGTCTTATCCTCACGACATCCAGTGTGGGTCGCCAAGGTCGTTATGGTTGGGGAGCTTACTCTGTATCTAAATTCGCAACAGAAGGCTTTATGCAGGTACTGAATGAAGAATATAACGAAAGTACTTTACGTATTAACTGCATCAATCCTGGTGGTACTCGTACAGCAATGAGAGCGAGTGCATTCCCTGATGAAAATTCACAAAAACTAAAAACACCTAAAGATTTGATGCCGTTATATCTCTATTTGATGAGTGATGACAGCATTGATGTGAAAGGACAATCTTTAGATGCACAACCTGGTCGCAAAGCAGGTCCTGCTGAATAACATAATCTAAGTTTGAGGTAGTCCAATGAATGATGCACAACACCAAAAACGTCAACAACGTTTAAAAGAAAAAGTAGATACCCGAATTGAGCAAGCTCAACGAGAACAAGGTATTGTGATGATTTTTACTGGTAATGGTAAAGGAAAAACAACCGCAGCTATGGGTACAGCGACCCGTGCGGTGGGTCATCAAAAAAAGGTCGGTGTTGTGCAATTTATTAAAGGAACTTGGGAAAACGGTGAACGTAACCTACTGGAACAATTTGGCGTACCTTTCTATGTGATGGAAACGGGATTCACTTGGGAAACGCAAGATAAAAGTGCAGATACAGCCGCTTGTTTAAATACTTGGCAATATGCACTCAAACTGCTTAATAATCCAGAATATGACCTCGTTATTCTCGATGAGATTACCTATATGATTAGCTTTAACTATTTGCCATTAGATGAGGTTATTTCAGCTATTAGCTCTCGCCCTTCTCATCAAAATGTCATTATCACTGGAAGAGGCTGCCATAGAAAATTAATCGAGTTAGCAGATACTGTGACAGAAATGCGTCCTATTAAACATGCTTTTGATAGCGGAATAAAAGCACAAAAAGGCATAGATTGGTAATAATCCCTTATCACCTTTTCAATTATATAAAAATGAATAATTATTTATATTAAAGCGGGCTCACTTAATATACCAGCACCAAATATACGCCCTGTTTCATTTATCAGTTTAAAGTAAGCTTCTTTATCATCGAATATATCATTTTGTATTTGCTGACTATAAACCATAGCCATTGCCATTATATGAAAATGATATTCATTATAGTAATTTTGCTTTTCATTCGGATCACGTGAAGCTAAATAGGAATTGGTTACTTTATAAATACTTTTAGCTTCTTTCAGCATTTCGCCATTATTAAACTCAATATGACTCAATGTTGGAATAAAATCATCTGTTCGCGTATTTTCATCATTTATCCAATTGTATTTATCATTTTCTTTATGTGCTTCTAATAAATTACGTCCTGAATAAACATGAATACCATATGGCTTTCTTGATATAAAATCTTGAAATTCAGATTGGGAAAAACACTTAGTTAATACATTTACCACGCCCTTATTACTCCAATCAGGTAAATAAGTTGGGATAGGTTCATTTAATGGGATTTCACAGCGGAAAACATTATTATCAATAAACATAGCATCAGAGCTATTAATAGCACCATGTACAAGCTGGCCATCAATCCAAACGGAACGCATTGTTAAGTACAAATGCTCACTGTCTTCTTTAGGAGAAAAAATAGAAGTAAAACTATAGTAGATTTCCCTAGATGGATTAATTATCCCGCCATGATTACCGGGATAAATCATAAAGGTTTTCTTCTTCCCATCAGCATCAACTAATACATGCTTCCCATTCTCTAATTTTATTTCTTTCACTTCACCGGTATTAAGCCAAAAAGAATTATTATCAATTTGAAAGACTAACGGTGTTGTTTTATTGTTACTAATATAAAACACACCAGACTGTGAATTTGAATTAGTCGTTGGCTCACAACCCGTAGTAAGAGTAGTCGCACATAACATTGTTGTTAAATAAAAAGAACGATGCATATATCGCGTATACCTTATCGTAAAATATACAAATAAAATATTATTTTAATAAAAATGACTTCTCATCTCATTAATCCGTGCATCATAGTTTTATTTATGGAAAAAAGAAAGCTATCAAAAAAAAGAAGCACCCAATTTCAATGGGTGCTTCTTTATGAGAAATGATATTTTAATTTAAAATAATAAATAATTATTCGCTAATTACTTTTTATTTCCTGCTGACTGGCGACGACTTGACGCTCTTTTAGCAGGTGATGTTGAAGTACGTGCTGAGACTTTAGTATGACGCTTAACGGCACGACGGATCTGATTCGCTTTGATGCGACGCTGATCTTTTTCTACTGCAACTTTGGTTACTGTTTCGTCGTTTAATTCAACTAATTGACGTAAATAGTTGATTTGATCTAATCCAAGTTCAACCCAACCACCACGCGGTAAGCCTTTTGGTAAGTCAATATCACCGTAACGAACGCGAATAAGGCGGCTAACTTGTACACCAACCGCTTCCCACATACGACGAACTTCACGGTTACGTCCTTCGGTAAGAGAAACGTTATACCATTGGTTAATTCCTTCACCACCACGGTAAGAAACAGAGCGGAATGAGGCAGGACCATCTTCTAATTGTACACCACGCGTTAATTGACGAATTTTGGCATCATCAATTTCACCAAAAACACGTACTGCGTATTCACGCTCAACTTCACGGCTAGGGTGCATTAAACGGTTAGCTAATTCACCATCTGTTGTAAATAACAATAATCCACTGGTATTCACATCCAGACGACCTACCGCAATCCAGCGAGCATTGTTAAGGCGAGGAAGACGTTGGAAAACAGTCGGGCGACCTTGCGGATCACTGCGAGTACACAGTTCACCTTCAGGCTTGTAATAAGCAAGCACACGACAAACATCTTTTTGTGCTTCACGAATATTTAGAATACGGCCATCTAAGCGGATTTTTGCTGTAGTGGTGACATCAATACGATCACCTAATTTCGCTTTTGTACCATCAATGCTGATACGTCCTTCTTGAAGATAACCTTCAATTTCACGGCGAGAACCGTGACCAGAACGAGCAAGGATTTTTTGTAATTTTTCAGTGCGTTGCGATTTATCGCTCATGAAACAACCTCATGTGTCGCCTTCACAGGCGTCATAAAAATAGAATTATTTTTTAAAAATCAATTAAATAAAAATAACCCATGTTTATTAAAATAAGAAATAAACACAGGCTTATTGATTCAATAGTGAACAATGTTGATGATTTTTCACATCAACATTGTGATAAATAGTGCCGATAAAACGATGTTGGCAAAACTATAATGACAGCTTAACCATTTGTCTGCTTATCAAGTTACTGTGCTTAGCGCTTAAAATGCGCGTTGGTATAACCGATTTCAAAAACAGACACCGTGATTTTTATCGCAATGTATAAATTTAACACAAGCGATAGATCCCTTCACCTTTTATCTCTTTATCTCGTGATAAATTTCTTCACTATCGAGTCATTGACTCCCAATTTAGTTTAATCAACCAAATCACTTACTGAAATGGCGTAATATCACCCGTACCTTCACGCACGATAACTGGGGTATCTTCCGTTAAATCAATGACCGTTGTCGGTTTTTGTCCTAGATAGCCACCGTGGATCACCAAATCAACTTGTTTGCTTAATAAATCTTCGATTTCTTCCGGATCAGATTCTGCAAAATCATTACCCGGTAAAATCAGGCTTGTTGACATTAATGGTTCACCAATATTTTCTAACAATGCCAGTGCAATTGGGTTAGAAGGAACACGCAAACCTATAGTTTTACGTTTATCATTCATCAAGCGCTTTGGTACATCTTTAGTTGCTTTTAAGATAAAGGTGTAATTACCTGGGGTATTATTTTTTATTAAGCGAAACACCACATTATCAACATAAGCATAATTAGCGATTTCAGACAAATCACGGCACATCAGTGTGAAATTGTGGTTTTTATCTAATTGGCGAATACGACAAATTCGCGTCATTGCATCTTTATTTTCTAAACAACAGCCAATAGCATAGCCAGAATCTGTTGGATAAATCACCACACCGCCTTTGCGTAAAATATCAGCACTTTGTTCAATTAAACGAGCCTGCGGATTATCAGGGTGAATATAAAAAAGTTGGCTCATACATCCCTCAACGAATTTCTAATGTTACTCTTGCCATAGCGACCAAACGGGTTCGACGCCACTGGGTAACCATAAATTACGCCCCAATTCTATCCACGAGCAAGGGCGATGAAAATCAGAACCTAACGAAGCTTTTAACCCATAAAGTTGCGCTAATGCTGCGTGTTGTTCCCGTTCTTGTGGTGGTTGTTGGCATTGTGCCACTTCGATTGCATCACCACCGAGTTGTTTAAAATAAAGCGTTAATCGTTTTAACCATTTAGAGGATAGACCATATCGTCCCGGATGCGCTAATACTGCAACACCACCAGCTTCATGAATTGCCGTGACAGCGTCACCTATTGAGCACCACTGTGGTGGTACATAACCCGTTTTACCTTTCGCTAAATAACGTTTAAACACTTTATTAACCGAGGCAACATGCCCTTCATTCACAAGAAAACGGGCAAAATGACCTCTTGTAACTTGTCCACCATGCGCTAAGGCTTTTGCCCCTTCAAATGCATTTGCAATACCTGCTTTTTCTAATCTCTCACCAATCATTATCGCACGTGTTTCGCGACATTGGCTTTGTGACGAAAGAAGTGCCTTCATTGCGTTATGGTTGATATCAATATTCAATCCAACAATATGGATTTCTATATTCTCCCACAAAGTCGATATTTCGACACCTGATATCAGGGTAAGAGGCAGATTTTTTTCTGCAATATAATCATTAGCAGGAGTAATCGCCGCCGTTGTATCGTGATCGGTAATAGCTAAGACATTAATTTGACGCTCTATCGCTCTATCAACCAATTCTTCTGGTGAAAGCTCGCCATCTGACGCGGTAGTGTGGCTGTGCAAATCATAAATCACTCTTAAATCAGATAGCACTTCTGTCATCGCTTCTCCCTTTTCATCTTAGCAAGATAATAATTTTTAAAGAGTATGCCATAAAGTACTTGACGAACCTAACGCAATCCAGTTTACTAGTACATAACACGAGCTAGTCTATTAACTTATTATCTGTCGTTAGCTGTAAGGAGATCTTATGAATATCAATCAACATCTTATCGCTCTTTGGTGGCGCAATACTCTTTTATGGGCGGTTTGATCTCCGGCTTTACGTCAGTGATATCTAAAACCCGCCTACGCGGGTTTTTTTATGCATTAAAAACGGTTAGTAAAAAATAATATAGAGCGATAATAATGAATACATCACTTGCATTCTCATTTAATACCAAGGCAACGCCACTGCCTTACCACAGCGAACCTGCTTTACTTTTCAATACATTATGTGAAAACAGACATCACACATTATTGTTAGAATCGGCACAAGTTGACACGAAAGCAAACTTAAAAAGTTTGTTAATTGTTGATAGCGCATTGCGTATCAGTGCAGTGAAAAATCAAGTCACTATTGATGCATTAAGCGTTAATGGACAAGCTTTATTACCTACATTAAAAATCGCACTAAAAGAAAAAGCGTTCTTAACACAAGAGAGCGATAAACAGTGTGTTTTTACTTTTTCAGCACCTGCACAGGATATTGATGAAGAAAGCAAATTAAAATCAGCCAGCGTATTTGATGCTTTACGCTTCTTTCTTGCTAATAAAGACACTAAAGATGCTAATGCTATTTTTGTTGGCGGTTTATTTGCTTACGATTTAGTCAGTGGATTTGAACCTATCCCTGAGTTAGACACGGTTTTTTCATGCCCTGACTACTGTTTTTACTTGGCAGAACAATTAATCGTGATCGACCATCAGAATAAAGATAGTCAGTTAATTTCCATTGCGTTTACTGACGATAAAACTGAGTGTCAGCGCCTCACTTCGCGACAAACCGAATTAATCTCGCTGGCAAAACAACCATTAAAACACCCTATTCGCCGCGCTTTAACAGCTACAGAATCAACAATACAGGGCAATATGGATGATAAAGGTTATGGCGATATCGTTGAGGCAATGAAAACCTATATTCGTCGTGGTGATATTTTCCAAGTTGTTCCATCACGTCGCTTTCAAGTTGCTTGCCCTTCGCCACTTGCTGCTTATCAAGTGTTGAAAGAGAAAAATCCAAGCCCTTATTTGTTCTATATGCAAGATGCCTTATTCACAGTATTTGGTGCATCACCAGAAAGCGCATTGAAATATCAAACAAGCGATCGACAAATTGAAATCTACCCAATTGCAGGAACTCGCCCAAGAGGACGTAATGCAGATGGTTCGATTAATGCAGATTTAGACAGTCGAATTGAACTTGAAATGCGCACTGATACGAAAGAGCTTTCTGAACATTTAATGCTAGTCGATTTAGCGCGTAATGATTTGGCACGTATTTGCCAAGCAGGCAGCCGTTATGTCGCGGAATTAACAAAAGTTGACCGTTACGCTTTTGTAATGCACTTAGTTTCAAGAGTCGTAGGCAAACTACGTGATGACTTAGATATTTTCCATGCTTATCAAGCCTGTATGAATATGGGGACGCTATCGGGCGCGCCTAAAGTCAGTGCAATGCAATTAATTGCTCGTTATGAAAAAACAAAACGTGGCAGTTACGGTGGTGCTATCGGTTATTTTACTGGCACTGGCGATTTTGATACTTGCATAGTTATTCGCTCTGCTTATGTTGAAAATAATATTGCCACTATTCAAGTCGGTGCAGGGATTGTGCTTGATTCAGATCCTCAAATGGAAGCAGAAGAAACACGCAATAAATCCCAAGCAGTAATCAACGCTATTTTACAAGCTCATACAGATACACAATTGCAGGAGGCTTGCTAATGGCGACTATCTTACTGCTCGATAACATCGACTCATTTACTTATAACCTTGTCGATCAATTACGTAGCCTTGGCAATAACGTTGTGATTTATCGCAATAGCGTCACTGCCGATTTTATTGAACAAAAACTACACGAACTCGATAACCCGATTTTACTGTTATCTCCGGGACCTGGAGCACCTTCACAAGCAGGTTGTATGCCTGAACTGTTAAAACGTGTATTAGGCACATTACCTGTGATTGGTATTTGCTTAGGTCATCAAGCCATTATTGAGGCTTACGGTGGCAAAGTTTCTTCATGTGGAGAGATTTTACACGGCAAAGCAACATTAGCTGAGCACGATAACAGCGAAATGTTTGTGAATTTACCTAACCCTTTACCCGTTGCTCGTTATCATTCGCTTTCAGGAGAACAAGTTCCAGAACAACTCATTATTAATGCTTGGTGCGATAACACTGTTATGGCGGTGCGTCACCGTCAACATAAAACTTGTGGTTTTCAGTTTCACCCAGAATCAATTTTAACCACAAAAGGCGCACAACTTTTAGAACAAACAATCGCATGGGCATTAACTCCTAAAGGAGACGCATAAAATGGAAACTATCTTCAATAAATTATTTAGCGCACAACAGTTAACATTAGAAGAAAGCCAAACACTGTTTAGCGCCATTATTCGCGGTGAATTAACGGAATCACAATTAGCGGCCGTTTTGATCAGCATGAAAATGCGCGGTGAACATCCTCAAGAAATTGCTGGCGCAGCGCGCGCATTACTTGAAAATGCACAACCCTTTCCTCGCCCTGATTACACTTTTTGCGATATTGTCGGCACAGGGGGAGATGGTGCCAACAGCATTAATATTTCAACAGCAAGCGCATTTGTTGCAGCTGAAGTCGGTATCAAAGTGGCGAAACACGGTAATCGTAGCGTATCTAGTCGCTCTGGATCTTCCGACTTATTGGCGGCATTTGGTATCCCTTTAGACAGAAGTGCTGATGATGCGCGCCAATTACTGGATGAAGTGGGTTTATGCTTTTTATTTGCACCTCAATATCACAGTGGTTTTCGTTTTGCCGCCCCTGTTCGCCAACAACTGAAAACACGCACATTATTTAATGTATTAGGCCCTTTAATTAACCCTGCTCGCCCGCCATTAGCGTTAATTGGTGTATATAGTCCAGAGTTATTGATGCCTATTGCAGATACATTAAAAGTATTAGGTTATGAGCGTGCTGCCGTTGTCCACAGTGGCGGAATGGACGAAGTTTCACTACATGCGCCCACTCAAGTGGCTGAATTACGTAATGGTGAAATTACACGTTATGAACTCACACCAAGTGATTTTGGTCTTCGCCCTTGTGCCATTACTGATCTAGAAGGTGGTACGCCTGAAGTAAACCGTCAATTATTGGCAGACTTACTACAAGGTGAAGGAAAAAGAGCACATACCGAATCTGTCGCCGCTAATGTCGCTTTATTAATGCGTTTACATGGGCAAGAAGATTTAAAAATGAATACTGAAGTTGCTATGCACGCCATTTATAGCGGTAAAGCAATAAATCGTGTAACTGCATTAGCAGCAAGAGGATAAGAGCATGACTGTATTAAACGCCATTGTAAAAGATAAAGCTGAATATCTGATTGCACGTAAAGCAAGCCAGCCCCTATCAGAATTTGTGCATCAAATAGCACCATCAACACGATCGTTTTATCAGGCATTAACTCAGCCTAATACTGTTTTTATTTTAGAGTGTAAAAAAGCATCCCCCTCAAAAGGTTTAATTCGTGCTGATTTTGATCCTGCGACGATCGCAAAAATTTATCAGCCTTATGCAGCTGCCATTTCAGTATTAACTGATGAAAAATATTTCCAAGGGAGCTTTGATTATTTACGTCAAGTCAGCCAAGCGGTTCATCAACCCGTTTTGTGTAAAGACTTTATTATTGATGAATACCAAATCTATTTAGCGCGTTTTTATCAAGCAGATGCCATTTTATTAATGCTTTCTGTCTTAGATGATGAGCAATATCGTGCGCTATCAGCCGTTGCTCATCAATTAAATATGGGTGTATTAACCGAAGTAAGCACAGAAGAAGAGCGTCAGCGTGCCATCAATCTTAATGCCAAAGTCATCGGTATTAACAATCGTGATTTGCGTGATCTCTCTATCGATTTAACTCGTACCCAGCAGTTAAGCCAAAGATTGCCCAAAGATGCAATCGTGATCAGTGAGTCAGGTATTCATACCCACCAGCAAGTGCAAGAGCTAAGCCAATATGCTAATGGTTTTCTGGTAGGCAGTGCTTTAATGTCACAAGACAATATCGACCAAGCAGTGAGAGCACTAGTTTTGGGAAAGCATAAAGTGTGCGGGTTAACTCGTACACAAGATGTAAAAGCGGTTTATCAAGCAGGTGCTTATTATGCAGGGTTGATTTTTGCAGAAAAATCTCCGCGCAAGGTGACGTTGTCACAAGCACAAGAGTTAATAGCACAAGCTCCCTTAGCGTTTGTGGGCGTGTTTCAAAATCAGCCTATTGAGCTTATTTGTGACTATGCCGAAAAACTTAATTTATCTGCCATTCAATTACATGGACAAGAAGATGCGCAATTTATTGAGCAACTTCACCAGAAAATCCAACCTAATTGTGAAATCTGGCAAGCAATAAATATGGCAAACCACACAGATATTCACCCCGTTGCACTCGTTAATAAATATGTACTTGATAACGGAACGGGTGGCACAGGAACAACATTTAATTGGCAAAAAATTCCTAATACATTACGTGAAAAAGCATTACTTGCAGGTGGTCTTAACAGTGAAAACTGTTTAGATGCGGTTAAAACAGGCTGTATCGGGCTTGATTTTAACTCCGGAGTAGAATCGGCTCCTGGCATAAAAGATACGCAACGTCTGAACCAAGTATTTGCACAATTACAGCTAAACTAAATTTCACAAAGATATAATTTTAAACAGGATGACATCACAATGAGAAAACTTAACCCCTACTTTGGCGAATTTGGTGGCCAATATGTACCTGAAATCTTAATTCCTGCATTGGATCAACTCGAACAAGCTTTTATTGATGCGCAAAACGATCCGTCATTTCAGCAAGAATTCCAAGATTTATTAAAAAACTATGCGGGCAGACCAACGGCATTAACGCTTTGCCGTAATTTAACAGAAGGTACTCGAACTCGTTTATATCTAAAACGTGAAGATTTACTGCATGGTGGTGCACATAAAACTAACCAAGTATTAGGTCAAGCCTTGCTAGCAAAACGGATGGGTAAAACTGAAATCATTGCAGAAACGGGTGCAGGTCAACACGGTGTTGCAACGGCTTTAGCCTGCGCACTGCTTAATATGAAATGCCGTATCTATATGGGTGCAAAAGACGTCGAACGTCAATCACCTAACGTATTTCGTATGCGCTTAATGGGTGCAGAGGTTATTCCTGTTCATAGTGGTTCATCTACCTTAAAAGATGCCTGTAATGAGGCATTACGTGACTGGTCTGGTTGTTACGACCGCGCGCACTACTTGTTAGGAACAGCGGCTGGCCCTCATCCTTATCCAACAATTGTCCGTGAATTTCAACGTATGATTGGTGATGAAGCCAAAGCACAAATTCTAGAGCGTGAAGGTCGTCTACCTGATGCTGCTATCGCTTGTATTGGCGGTGGCTCTAATGCTATCGGTTTATTTGCTTCCTTTATTCCAGAAACTTCAGTGCAATTGATTGGTGTTGAACCTGCGGGTAAAGGTATTGAAACCGGTGAACATGGTGCCCCACTGAAACATGGTAAATTAGGGATCTATTTTGGTATGAAATCCCCAATTATGCAGACAGATGAAGGACAAATTGAAGAGTCATATTCAATTTCAGCAGGTCTTGATTTCCCATCTGTCGGACCTCAGCACGCACATTTAAATAGTATTGGTCGTGCGGATTATGTTTCTGTTACCGATGATGAAGCCATTGAAGCATTTAAAGCACTTTCTCGCCGTGAAGGGATTATTCCGGCTTTAGAATCTTCTCATGCATTGGCTTATGCACTGAAATTAATTGCACAAAATCCTGACAAAGAACAGTTATTAATCGTGAACTTATCCGGTCGTGGTGATAAAGATATTTTTACTGTAAACGATATTTTAGCAGCAAGAGGAGAAATCTAATGAGCCGTTATCAAGTATGCTTTGAAGCATTAGCACAAAAACAGCAAGGCGCATTCGTTCCTTTTGTCACATTAGGTGATCCTTCTCCTGAGCTGTCATTACAAATAATTGATGCGTTAATTGAAGGTGGCGCAGATGCATTAGAGATTGGTATTCCATTTTCCGATCCACTTGCTGATGGTCCTACCATTCAAGGTGCTAATTTACGAGCACTGAATGTAGGTGTAACCCCTACTGATTGCTTTGCACTTTTAGCAAGTGTGCGTAAAAAACATCCTAATATTCCTATTGGTCTATTAGTTTATGCCAACCTCGTTTTTAGTAATGGCATTGATAATTTTTATGGTAAATGCGAACAAGCTGGTGTGGATTCCGTCTTAATTGGTGATGTACCTCTGCGTGAATCAAAAGAGTTCCGTGAAGCAGCGCAACGCGCCAATATCAGCCCTATTTTTATTTGCCCACCTAATGCTGACGATGAACTTTTACAAGAATTAGCGGCATCAGGTAAAGGTTATACCTATTTATTATCAAGAGCGGGTGTAACGGGTACAGATAAACGTGCAGAACAATCACTGACACATCTTACTGACAAACTAAAAACCTATAATGCTCCTCCGGCATTACAAGGGTTTGGAATTTCAGAGCCTAAACAAGTGAAAGAAGCGATTGCAAATGGCGCGGCTGGCGCAATTTCAGGCTCAGCGGTTGTTCAAATTATTGAGAAGAACCTACACCAGCCAGATATCATGCTTAAAGCGCTCACTCAATTTGTTAAAGAAATGAAAGCGGCAACCACTGCCTAACCTTCCTATTTGATCCGCTTTAGAAGGATAGCTTGCTATTTTTCTAAGCGGATTACTCTGAAATCCACACTAATTAACTCACGCTTTTTATTACCTATTTTACTGCTTAACCCGCATAAAATGGTGCAATGTTCCCTATTCACTTATTTAAAGAGACTTGAACTGTACTGATAAAAATTTGGCAAAGTTTTGTTTTTTGCACATACTTTATAAAGCGCTTTATATTTTTCTTTCAAAAATTCTCAATCAATAATGTGATTAAAAGGAGTTTGATGATGAAACTATGGGCAAAAATATCCGCTGTTATGGCAGCGTTACTTATGGCGTTTACCTTATCTGCATGTTCACCTACTGCAACATCAGAAGGTACAGGGGGTTATTTTGATGACTCCGTGATCACCACCAAAGTTAAGACCGCACTAATAGGTGAAAAAAATCTTAATTCAACACAAATTAGCGTCGAGACATTTAAGGGCAAAGTTCAACTAAGTGGTTTTGTCTCTTCTCAAGCGGATGCTAATCGAGCCATTGAAGCAACACGCAAAGTTACTGGTGTAAAAGGCGTTATCAACTCAATGGTTATTCGCTGATCTCCTCTTTATTCTAGTCTTCCTTTAGCCTTACTTTTTAGACCACCATTTCGGTGGTCTTTTTTTTGCCAAGTATTTCACTCTTGGCATTCTCTTTTATCATAAAGAAGATCAATTTTTATAAAAAACGCCAATAGATTAAAAAAAGGTTATTTTTTCCTAGCCTTAATAATCGTTCATAAAAAGAGTAATACAAAAGAATAATTAATCATTTACTGATTGAAATTTAATCTTCATGTTTTTATAAATATGCCCTATCTTAAACCCTTTTTATTCTTCTTTTATTTCTTTCTATCTCTTGATAGATAAAGCACTTTTACTAAAATCAAATTAAAGACGCATTTTAAATACACCTATTTAATACTCTCCTTTCTTTATTAAAAGCTCGTTAGTTTTTAATAAAGAAAAATACTCTTTCTTATCTTATTAAGATGGTGTAAATAAAAGATATATATAAAATACACCTTTCTTATTATTTTAATATTAAATGTTTTATTTAAAATGCATCTTTTTCTATTTATCTCTATTTTTAATTACCCATAAATAGTGTATTAAACAATAAACTAGAGACTGTATATAATCTAAAAATGAAAGGTTTTATTTAAATTTAAAAAACAAAAAAAAGCGAAGATAACCTTCGCTTTTCATTATGAGATATTCTTTTAAAGAAAGAATAATTAGAAACGGTAACCCACACCAAACATAAATACAAATGGGTCTAGGCGTGTATCAATTGATTTTTTCTCACCAGCAGCTCTGAATTCAACATCAGTTTCGATATTCATCCACCAAACAGACGCATTCAGCATCCAGTTTTTATCAAGGTTATAATCTAAACCTGCTTGTGCTGCAAAGCCCCATGAACTCTTAAGGTTCAAGTCAGATAGCTGAGCACTCTTACCTGTTGAGTTAAATTTCTCATCAAAGAAAGTGGTAAAGTTAAGACCTGCACCTAAATAAGGACGCAGTTTATCTTCTGCACTACCGAAGTAGTATTGTGCCATTAATGTTGGTGGTAAATGTTTAACAGTTGCAATTTCACCTACTGGGCCCAAAGAAACTTTATGTTCAAAAGGAGTAGCTGCTAATAATTCAACACCAATATTATCAGTTACCATATACCCAAAGGTTAAACCTAATTGAGTATTATTGTTTGTATTAAAACTACCTAAACCTAATACATTATCAGAACCTGTATTAGGACGAACAGTTGCAGTACCCGCACGGAATAAAAAATCACCCGCTTGGTGAGCGAAAGAAATAGAAGGCGCAAGAGTTGCAGCCGCTAAAATAAGCGCAGAAAGTTTTTTCATTATTTAACCCATTCCTGTAATAAGTAAAATCTCCGCTAAAAATATAACCATTTATCAATAATTATGATCTAATACCGATCACAACTTTGGAATTATTTTTGCAGAAAGTGTTATTTCTCTTTTTATTATTTATCAATGCGATTATTTATAATTGATCCACATCAAATTACTCATTAATACAATTTTTTCTTATAATTAAATTTATTCTTAGTAATATTTTTTGAATAAAAAACATCCTAAAAAGATATATTTAAAAATAAAGTTATTTTTATGTTAAAATGATGTTTGTTTTATTTTAAATGCTGAGGGATATTTTGATTATTACCGTCAAGAAAAAACTAAATAAGAGAAGTAAGAGAAAATATCCCTTTTTGCTGTTGTAGAAGGTACAATAGCGCGCATTGACACAGTCTATTTTTATAGGAGCAGTTTCATGCCTACCACGGCACGCACAATCTACCGAGACAGTCTGAATTTTTATAAGAATGAACGACGTAGCATTGTTACTCTTTCCGCTATCCTTGCTGTTGTTTTAGCGATAGTTCATGTCTTAATTGGCCCTAATCCTCAAGAATACCAATTGATGATTGAATTTGTGGCTAATTTTAAAAATACACAGCTTTCTTCTACTTCTCCTGCTGAATTAGAAGCAATGTCAAACAGTGTCGTGGGTATCGCCAAAAAAGTGTTATCACTGTATGCATTTGAAACACTACAGCAAAGCATCTTGGTGCTAACCTTATTGATGTTCGCTATGGCAATCTCTGCAGGTCACAATGTCACCCTAGGTCAAACATTTAACGCCTGTTTACCTCGCTTACCAAAAATGTTTTTACTGATTGTTCTGTGCTCTATTTTAATTAGCGCAGGTTTTATGGTGATGATTATTCCTGGCATCATTTTGCTAATCGGTTTTGCATTAGCGCCCGTTGTCTTAGTGCGCCAACAAAATATGGGAAGTGCAATACGTTTAGGTTGGAAGATTGGGTTTAGTGAGTCTGGCTCCCTTATTCCTGCTTTAGGTATTTGGATCTTATTGCAGTTTGGTATTGGCTTTGTGAGTAATCTTACAATTCAACTACCTGATCTTGTCCATAACTTCTTATTCTATTTTCTGAAAAATATGGCTTCAGCTTGGCTGATTATCTACCTATTTCGTTTGTTTATGTTGGTTGAAAACAAATACACAACACAACAAACACGCTAGTTTATTCAACACATAGCGACCTACAAAATTGACCAATAAAAAATCCCGTGTATAAGCTAACGACTTATCACGGGATTTTGCTTTTTATTCATCATTACTCGTAAAACTTAACCAAAATACTTAAGGTGTTGATGGATGGCTCTCTATTGGTACGTCTAATATCGCGTCTTCGTTATTCTCGGTTTTTTGGCTTTCAGCTTCTTGCTTTAGTGCCTCTTTTCGTGCTTCTTTCTGTTTTTCTTTGATTTGCTGTCGGCTTTGATACAGTCGGATCACAAAATAGAGATCAGGGGCGATAATTAAGTCATCTTCATTTAGTGAAATTCTGTTACGTTCAATCCAGCGATTTAATTCTGTTCTGCGCCCTGCTAAAACCAATTTCACGCCTTTTATTCGCAGTTCCCGTATTAATTCATCAATAGCAGCAAACACGCTGACATCGTCATAGGTAAAGCTTACAGCTGCATCCACAGCTAACCATGCTGGTCGTTGAGGCGCACTATCAACAAGTTGAAGTACCCGCTTTTTAAAATAACCCACATTAAAATAAGTTAGCGGTGAATTAAAACGATACATCATTAAACCATCGATAGGCTCAATACCATTATCCTTATTCATTGAATGAACCATGCCCTGTTCATCAACACCCAATAGTTGATCACTTGGTCGAAAAACAATGCGCAAGAATTGTAATAAACCTAATAAAACTGCAAAACCAATACCGTTAATCAGCCCTGCTAATAACACGGCTAATAAGGTGAATGATGCCAATGTAAATGCTTGTTTATTACGCTTACGATAGGACCAAATATGACGAATGCTCAGCAATGACCATGAAGAAACGATCAATACAATTCCTAGTGAAGATAATGGAATATAGGCAAGAAAATCGGTCATAAATAACAGAACGAGTAAAATAACCAGAGCTGCAATAATAGAAACTAATTGTGTTTTACCACCAACAGAATCATTGACTGCGGTACGACTACTTGCTGCACTTACAGCAAATCCTTGAGAAAGCGCTGCCGCAATATTAGCAATACCTAATGCTTTTAATTCTTGGTCTGCATCGACATCATAACCATTTTTGCTGGCAAAACTGCGGGCGGTCATCATAAAACTCACGAAGCTAATAACTGCCAAGTTTATAGATGGAACTAATAATTCTCTCAAGACACCCGGATGAAATCCTGTCATGGATACAACAGGTAAAAACAAATCAACATTTCCTGCATCTTTATCTACGATAGCAATACCAAAGCTTGCTAAATCAAATTGCCAGCTAAGATAAGTCATCACAACCATGGCGATTAATGGTGCTGGCCATCGGCTACGAAAATAACGAATACCCAATAATAAGGCGAGTGTTATCCCTGACATCAATACAGTAGGTAGATGTGCATCCATTAATCGAAACGGGACTTCAATTAATTTTTCAATTAAATGATCTGGAGAAGTGTCAAAACCAAAAACTTTACTAATTTGTCCCACCATAATGGTGATCGCAACACCATTTAATAGCCCTTGAAGGATCGGACGAGACAGAAAATCAGTAAAAGCCCCCAGCCGAAAGTGGCTGGCTAAAATACACCAAAAACCTGTCATTGCCGTCATGATAATTGCAAGTTGCCATCGTGTATTTTCATCCCCCGCAGATAATGGAATAACCACCGCAGCAATAACGGCGCACGTTGCAGCATCAGGCCCCGTAATTAATTGGCGAGAAGTACCAAATAATGCATAAATGATCATGGGGAAAATACAGGCATATAATCCAACAATCGGGTTAATCCCTAACAATTCGGTATAAGCAATTGCGACCGGCAATGCAACGGCAGCAACAGAAAGCCCTGCTTTTAAGTCATAGCCAAAATAATCACGCTTATAATTAAACAATAAGCCTAATCCTGGCATCCATTTTATTATTCTTTTTCCGTTCATTGATTTCCTCTTATCAGAAATACTTTTTTATTTATGCATTCATCAAAAAAGTGGCGGGAGATAATGATGAGTTAATGAATCATATACTAGTGCAATATTTAAATCCTCTTTCATAACTCAAGCTTGCGTTTTAATTTTACATAAATGCAATTACGTTGATTTTTCATTGAGTTATTTCAGATAAAAATAACGTTTTTTGTATAAATTAACACTATGTCGTTAAAGATATGCAATTGTTTACCCATTTTCTGTCGCTTTGCATTAGAATAGCCAAGTTTATGAATTTAATTACCATAGGTTCCTATCTGTTATGAAAAATGGCTGGCTTAAGCAATTACTTGATTTTGCTCCACTATTAGTGTTTTTTATCTTCTATAAATGGCAAGATATTTTCTATGCTTCAGGTGCATTAATTATCGCGACGTGGATCTCAGTCGGCTTGACATGGCTTATTTTCCATAAAGTTGAGAAAGCGCCGCTCATTACCGCCATTGTGGTCACTATTTTTGGCTCATTAACTATTTTCTTCCATTCTGCCGATTTTATTAAATGGAAAGTGACGGCTATTTATGCCATTTTTGCCATCGTTTTAATTGGAATGCAGTTATTTACGCCAAAAACGCTAATGGAAAGAATGTTAGGCAAAGAGCTTGCAATGCCACCTGCAAATTGGAAGAAACTCAATATTGCATGGGTGATTTTCTTTTTTGCTTGTGCTCTTGGTAATATTTATGTGGCATTTTCTTTGGCGGAGGAGACTTGGGTTAATTTTAAAGTCTTTGGCTTAACTATTTTGACCTTTGTCTTTACTATCGCCAGTGTGGTTTATATCTGGAATAACCGTTTACCAGAAGAACAATCTGAAGACGAAGCCACAGAAAATAGTGAACACGAATTATCAGATGACATGACAAAACAAGCATCTAAACCGACATCACACGATGCTCATTCAAAATCTGAATAATCATTTTTATTTTATTGAGAGATGTGTGCTCTAAATAACTCAAGCGCAACTATTAGAGTATAGCTAGTAGATACTCTTATTTGAGTATGGCTAGTAGATATTCTTATTTGAGTATAGCCAGTAGATACTCTTACTTGAGTATAGCCAGTAGATACTCTTGTTTGAGTATGGCCAGTAGATACTCTTGTTTGAGTATGGCCAGTAGATACTCTTGTTTGAGTATAGCCAGTAGATACTCTTGTTTGAGTATGGCTAGTAGATACTCTTATTTGAGTATAGCCAGTAGATACTCTTGTTTGAGTATGGCTAGTAGGTACTCTAAATAATTTAAGCTGTAGCTAGGCGGCAAGCGAATGAGTCGCTAGGAGCATACATAAGTATGTGACTGGTGCGAATGAGTGCAGTCAACAACGCTACAGCTTAAAGTATGACGAGTAAGTTTCAACATTATTTACAGATACTTTATATCCCATGACTGAACAACAATCTTTGCCTAATGGTGAGCTCGTTTTACGTACCCTTGCCATGCCTGCTGATACTAACGCCAATGGTGATATTTTCGGTGGCTGGTTAATGTCCCAAATGGACATCGGTGGTGCAATTTTAGCGAAAGAAATTGCTTTAGGTCGTGTCGTTACTGTAAGCGTAACGGGCATTACCTTTCTTAAACCTGTTGCTGTTGGCGATGTCGTTTGTTGCTATGCGCGTTGCTTAAAAACAGGTAACTCTTCAATTACTGTGAATATTGAAGTCTGGGTTAAGAAAGTCGCCACAGAGCCTGTTGGTCAACGTTATCGTGCAACAGAGGCAGTATTTACCTACGTTGCCGTTGATGAGAACAATTCTGCGCGTCGCTTACCTGAAGGTAAAGCACATTTCACGCTAACAAGTACAATGGAATAAAACACCATTACGGCAATTCGATTACGACGAATAGCGTAAAAGCATTAAAAATTGAAACTAAAAAAGGCACTTATAAAAGTGCCTTTTATTTATCTGGTATCAAATAGTGATATTATTTTATTTAACTGCCTAATTGATAAAAATTAGCTTGCTGAGATCCCTGTCATTTTGAATTCAATCAGAACCACTTTTCCTTTATAAGGAATTTTTTCATAACGCCATTGGCGCATTGCTCTTTTTACTTCGCGCTCAAACACGTTTTTGGGATCAGCAGAAATAATTTCTACATTATCAACTCTTCCATCAGCATCAACATCAAAACGAACTTTAATTGAACCTTCCATTCCCACAGCTCGTGCTCGTGATGGATATTCAGGTAAACCTTGGCGTACTACATTCGGTACTTTACCTTCACCACTACTTGCCACTGCAACCGGTTTTTCATCGCCTTTATCACTTGGCTTTGCCGTCGGGTTAAGATTTTTGAGATCATTACCTTTATTAACAACTAAAGGTTGTGGTCGCTCAACAGGCGGTTTCGGTTTGTCCACAGGTTTTGGCTTAGGTTTCGGTTTTGGTTCTGGTTTTTTCTCTATTGGTTTTTCAATAATAGGTTTTACATCAGGAATAGGTTCTGGCTCAGGCTCTGGCTCAACAACCGGCTCAGGTTCTGGAGGAGTAACTTCTTCAACCACAGGTTCTGGTTCGCCAGCAGGCTCATCTGCTGCAAATGCCAACATCTGTATAGAGATAGGCTCAGGTGTAACTGGCTTATCTTCTACAACATATAACATCGCAGCCGCAACAAGTGAGGCATGTAGACAAAGTGATATGAGTACCCAAAGCTTCCAACGCATAACTGATCTTATTTCACCTAAAGAAAAAATATGCCCCTAGTTTAAATGCAAATAGCAATCATATTCAATAACGTTTAGTAAAATGATTGATACTAGCCGCTAAAAAGTGAAATTATGAGTTCCATTCTATGTGTTGTACAAATAAAAGTGCTCTATGTTTTCTAGAAGTATCAAGTTTACGCAGTTTATAAATTCGGAAATTACGACGAGATTGTCCTTCTAACCATCGACGTCGTTTACGTATAGCTTGTCTCATCATACGCCAACGAGCTACTTCAGTCCTACTGTGTCTCATGCTATCAGCACCTATTTTTTCGAATAAGTGGACTATTATAAGACGTTCATTTTGTGATCCAAGAGGTGATTTATGATTTGCTTGAATTTCATCCATTATTTGAGCATTTCTCACAAAGAAAAAATGAATAAAGAGTTGTATCTTATTGCTTATTTAATGCTTATCTTTTAAGAAAGAGATTTGACAGAGATAATAATCCTGATTTAATAACAACATTCGGCAAATAACAAAAATAATGAACTATTTTTAGTAAATTGCCTTTAGCTTATCCATGCAATTCATTTTCAACGGAAAATAGCTCTACTATGACAACATTTTATACTGTATTAAGTTGGCTAACCTTTTTCTTCTATTGGCTATTAATTGCGGGGGTCACATTTCGTGTCCTGATGCACCGACGACCTGTTACATCAACAATGACATGGCTATTGATCATCTACATCCTACCATTAGTCGGAGTTATTGCGTATTTTGCTTTTGGTGAATTACACCTAGGAAAGCGACGTGTTGAACATGCGAAGCAGATGTGGCCTTCTGTTGTTGCGTGGCTTGAAGACTTGAGAAAATGTAAGCATATCTTTGCGACAAGCACGAGCGATGTTGCAACGCCTCTTTTCCAATTAACGGCTAAACGTCAAGGTATTAAAGGTGTTAAAGGTAACAAGATTGAACTTTTAACCACCTGTGAAGATTCGCTCAATTCAATTACACGCGATATTAATAATGCCCGTGACAATATTGAAATGGTTTTCTATATTTGGCAATCAGGTGGTTTAGTCGATGAAGTAACCGACGCCTTAATTAGAGCTGCTAAACGTGGTGTAAAATGCCGAGTCATGGTTGACTCTGCGGGTAGTTGGAATTTCTTCCGTACTAACGGCCCAGATGTAATGAGAGCCGCCGGTATTGAATTTGTTGAATCACTGCATGTTAATTTATTCCGTTTCTTCTTACGTCGCATGGATTTGCGCCAACATCGAAAAATCGTATTAATTGATAATTATATTTCCTACACAGGAAGTATGAATATGGTTGATCCTCGTTATTTCAAACAAGATTCCGGTGTAGGTCAATGGATTGATATTATGGTCAGAATGGAAGGCCCTGTCTCGACCACATTAGGTATGATTTATGCCTTTGACTGGGAAATGGAAACCGGTGAACGCCATTTACCACCTCCTCCTGATGATAATATTATGCCTTGTGAACAAGAAAGCGGTCATACAACACAAGTCATCGCCTCAGGACCAGGTTTTCCTGATGAGCTAATTCAACAATCACTTATTACAGCCATTTACTCTGCAAGAAAAGAATTAGTACTGACAACACCTTATTTTGTACCTAGCGATGATCTTGCCCATGCAATCTCAACCGCTGCAATGCGAGGTGTTAATGTGAGTATTATCGTTCCTCGTAGCAATGATTCATTCCTTGTACGTTGGGCAAGCCGAGCATTTTTTACAGAAATGCTTGAGGCAGGTGTAAAAGTCTTTCAGTTTGAAGATGGTTTATTACATACCAAAAGCGTGATGGTTGATGGGCAGCTCAGCATGGTAGGTTCAGTTAACCTTGATATGCGTAGCTTATGGTTAAACTTTGAAATTACTGTTGTCATTGATGATGAAGGCTTTGGTAGTGATTTAAGCATTGTCCAATACGATTATATTGCCCGTTCGACAGAATTAACTATGGATGAATGGGAAAAACGACCATTTTTAAATCGTGTATTAGAGCGTATCTGTTATTTCTTTAGTCCTCTGCTATAACAGAAATGTTATAATCAAAAGACTACTAAAAACTAGCAACAGATAACCGTGCTAAATTAGTAAAAATGCGATACAAATAACGTGATAATTATTGGAACAATAGACAGGCATTACCATGAATGAACCGACCTTAATCAGTGAAGACGATGCTTTAGAACAAGCTTATGATCTATTTTTAGCCCAAGCAGCGGACAATTTGGATGTTGCAGACCAATTATTGTTTAACCTGCAATTTGAAGAAAGAGGCGCAGCTGAAGTGGTTCCATTAGGTAATGATTGGCAATTTATTGTTGGTCTGCCTGTCACATCTGCCCGTTTTAGCGAAGTGATTATTGGCCTCGCTCCAGACGATGAATCCGATATAGATGATATTTTTGGTCGAGTCCTAATTAGTCGAGATCCGTTACAACCTATGTTCCATATTATTTGGAAATCATAATCACTTTTATCTTCACCTGCTTATATTTTAGCGGGTGATTTTTTATTTCAGAGAGAAATAAAATGAGTGAAAGTAACTTTATCATTGATGCTATCTTTACCTTAGCTTTCTTTGGTGCATTTTACTGGTATATCTGCGTAGCTATTATTATCGTAATGCTTTACGCCACAATAAAAACACAAAAAACGTTATTTCGTATCTTATTTATACTTATTGCTTTAATTTTTTCTTATTTACCCTTTATGCAATATCTTTGGTAAAAATTCAGCCTAAAAAATTAAAAGCGCTCCATCAGCGCTTTTCTCTGCTTTATCTTTGGTATGCTAATTTACTCAAAGCATTTAGATGAATGAGCAATAGTTAAAAACATTGTGCCTTCTCTTGTAAGCGTACTATCTTGTTTTATTGGTGGCGATTTAACCATTCTATCTATTTCAGTTGAAGAAAATTTATCACTTGCTTCATTATAAAAACACAAACATTGATCTTTGCTCACATTACTATAGACATTTAATGTATCCATACAATATTCAATAACTTTATTTTCTTGTGATTCAGAACATGCAGGCAGTAAAGATAACGATAAAAATAAAGATAAAATAACAATCAAGGTTTTTTTCATAATCATGCCACTATTGTGTTAAATTTATTTAATTATGAAAAAATTATTTCATTAAAGCAGGGAAATTATTACGATATAAATCAAATTTAAGTGGATATTTATTATTTATATAAGATAAATAGAGAGTTTTTTTACTTTTCTCCCTATTTTGTATCTTTAATATTTCTTTATTTAGTATTTATACTTATTTTTATTTAATTTTAAATGTAACAATGGAAAAGGATTGCCTTGCCCATCTAATTCAGAACGTCCTATTTGCTCAAACCCAATATAAAAATAAAAACCAATTGCTTGAGGGTTCTGTTCATTTACATCTAATTCATCAACATGCAGTGTATTTATCGCGAAAGTTGTCAGCAATTTACCGCAACCATGTCCTCTAGAATTCGCATCAACAAATAGCATTTCTAACTTATTTTCTGCTGTGCCTAAGATCCCATGAATAACATTATTATTATCTATCGCAATATAGGTATTAAGCATAGGAAAATACTGTTCTAAAATATCTTTTTTAAGCGATAAAATAATGTCTTCAGATAGGAATGTATGCGTAGCTCTAACGGATGATTCCCAAACTGCAATCATTTCATCATAGTGTGAAGGCTCTGCTTTTATTACAGTTAACATACTTACCTCTCTATAAAATACGGCATCTTAAAGATCCTTTATTAACAGTCAAGCCACTCGAATAAAAAACACACATATTGTGTATATTGAATAAATTTTTGATAAGACAAAATCCAAAATATAGCGATAAGTATTTACATTCATATAAAATAAAAAAGGTTGGCAAATATCTCGCCAACCTTTTTTAATCAATGCATCAAGCTAAATTACCACTCAAAATTGACACCAGCTCCATACATTAAATCATTTGAATTTGATGTTGATGTCGAAACACTGGCTTTAGCTGCAATATTCTCGTTAAAACGATAACCGCTACCCACCGCTATCGCATTTTCAGAATTATATCCACCAATGGCTGCACTGACGTTAAACTTTCCTACACTATAAGGTTGGAATAAGTTAGCAGTTGCCGCTGACATAGCAAATCCACGTTTCATTTTATCATCAAAATCATTCATACGGCTTTCTAATCTATCAATACGGGCACTATTATGGTTCGCTAAATTCCATGCATTATTTGCAGTTTTGTTCGCAATATTTGCCGTGTTATTCGCGATATTAGCAGTATTATTTGCAATATTAGAAGTGTAGTACGCATTATTAGCCGTAGTATTTGCTGTATTAGCAATAGATTTCGCATCAACAGCCGTTTTGTTTGCATTATCAGCACTCACTTGTGCTTTATCTGCACTTGTTTGTGCCTTATTTGCACTATCTTGAGCTTTATTAGCGGTCGTTAGTGCCGTTCCTGCCGTTGTTTTAGCCTCATTTGCATTTGTTAATGCAGTATTAGCTGTCGTTTTTGCATCTGTTGAATTGGTTAACGCTGTATCCGCCGTGATCTTTACTTCATTTACGGTTGTTTTTAATTCAGTTACTGAAGTAAGCGCCGTATTAGCGGTGGTTTTTGCATCTGTTGCCGTTGTTAATGCTGTATCCGCGGTGACTTTCACTTCATTTACGGTTGTTTTTACTTCATTCACTGAAGTGAGCGCTGTATTGGCTGTATTTTTTGCATCCGTTGCCGTTGTTAACGCCGTAGTGGCTGTGGTTTTTGCATCCGTTGCTGTTGTTAACGCCGTATTCGCTGTATTTTTTGCATCCGTTGCTGTTGTTAACGCTGTATTGGCGGTGTTTTTTGCATCCGTTGCCGTTGTTAGTGCTGTATTGGCGGTGGTTTTTGCATCCGTTGCTGTTGTTAATGCTGTATTGGCGGTGGTTTTTGCATCCGTTGCTGTTGTTAACGCTGTATTGGCGGTGGTTTTAGCTTCATCAGCCGTTGCTTGTGCTGTTATTGCTTTAGTTTTAGCTTCATCCGCCGTTGCCTGAGCTGTAGTTGCTGTAGTTTTAGCTTCATCTGCGGTTGCTTTCGCATCAACTGCCGTGTCATTAACTGCTTTTAACTGAGCGATATTGACTGCATCTGTATCTTCAGCACCACCGGCAACATTGGTTATACGACGATAAGTGTCTCTTTCATCAAAATCTGAACTTGCTGCTTTTTGCCCTATTGATAGCTCACCAATATTTTGGCCAGCTCTATCGTCATCTTTCAAAAATAAAGCTTTGTTTTCAGACATTTTACCTGCAACTGAATTGGCGCCTAACGCAATCGAATCTTTAGCATCATTAACAACTCTTGCATCAGTACCAATGGCAACACTGTGGTTAATTAACCATCCACCACCGAATAGATCTTCTCCTTTACCAGCATTAGCATTACTACCAATACTTATGCCGCCATTGCTTTGTTTTGCAGCATCACCAATTGCTATACCACCTAAGCCATCTGAAACTGCCTTAGATCCAAAAGCAACAGAGCCTTCACCTTTAGCTACTGCTGCATTACCAAAAGCAATTGCAGGTGCGCCTTGTTGACCATTTCCATCGCTATCAGCATAGGCACTATTACCAATAGCAATATCAGAGTTATATTTTGCAACAGGAGGTTTAGGTCCATTTTTAGGTAAGAATTTATTGGGATTTTCGATCGGAATATCTCCATCATCCGCCGTATTACCAATAATAATTGAATTGTTATTTACTGAAGTATCGATAAAACCAGAGCCTATTTTGACTCCACCATATTGCTCAACAATAGGTGTCGATACACTTGCAGCAGACATTGGCATCTCAAGATCATCGTTATTATCTACTGGCGCTGCTTGTGCAAAAAAAGGTGCGAGGGCTAATACAATCAATGATTTTTTAAACATAGATAGAACCTCAATAGTTTAAGCGAAGCAGTTTTGAATATAGCGTGTGTAAATAAAAACTTTCGACTGAAGATAAATCACTAAAAGATAACTATTAGCTTTTTATAGTTAAAATCAGAAAAAGAATATCTATATTTTTATTCTTATTTGGAATAACAAAACAACCTGAAAGATATAAAAAATAAGTAAAGTCCACATAAACCAGATAATAAATTTAACTATAATAAAAAAACAGAGTTAACGATTACCTTGCAGATAATAAGAAATCAAAATTTAACTAAATAAAGTTTAATAAAATAGTATGAAGCAGATCACTAAAATGAAATTTAATATTAATAAGGTATTTTACATCATCTTATTTAGATAAAAACTCTATCATCTCACTTTAAAAATCTGACTTACTGAAAACAAAAAAGGCCACATAACGTGACCTTTTGAAAATATTATTTATTAGCTTAATACTAGAAACGGTAACCTACACCTAATACCCAAGTACCAAATTTCAGATCATCTAATTTTGAGTATTCATAAGATGCATCAATGGCTACGTTTGGAATTGGATTAATTTGTAAACCTAATCCATAACTTATAGATACTTTGTTTTCACGATGCTCTTCGTAAATGTCTTTATAATTAACATTAAAAACACTTGTACCGATTAAACCATACGCATTAATATACTCATTAAAGCGATAACTTGGTCCACCTGAAATTAAATAATAACTTACATCACTATGCTCTGTATTTTTACCATCCTCATCCTGGCAATTATATTTTTTATTATTATAAACAAACGAACCTATAATACCAAAGCCATTATCTATCTTGCGATCATACTTAATATTAAATCCTTTAGGATCTTCATCTACCTTATCACCATCTATTTTTACCTGACTTTGTGCATAACCTATGGACAATGTATTTTTCAATGTAGCAGATGCATTAAATGCCGTTATTGATAAGAAAATTGCTGCAATTGGTAACAATAATTTATTTTTCATTATATATCTCAATATTATCTTTAGTTAATAAAATGAGAAACAGCAAGAGAAAATAGTTTAAATTGCAATTAATTCAACACTATAAAAGTGCTGTTTCCACTTAGAATAATAAATCAAAGTGAAATTTAGATAAATAATTTAACTTTAATGAAAGAATAATAAAGAGAACTATTCAAATAAAGGCAAATAAATAAGATATTTATTTTAATAATAGAGTAAAAACAAATTTTAAAATCAAATAAAATGATTTATTTTAATATTATTTAATTTATATTTTAGAGAAAATAAAAAGGCCACATAGCGTGACCTTTTAAAACTATTAGTTATTAATTTAATATTAGAAACGGTAACCAACACCTAATACCCAAGTACCAAATTTTGCATTATCAAATTTTGAATATTCATAAGATGCATCAATTGCCACGTTTGGGATTGGATTAATTTGTAAACCTAATCCATAAGCCATAGATGTTTTGCTGTATTCGTCATTACCATAATAATATTTATCTTCTTGGCTAGCATGACCAAAACCAATCAAACCATAGGCACTAAAATAGTCATTAAAACGATAGCTAGGCCCAGCAGTTAATGAAACATAATCAATTTCAGTTGAACCAATTTTTCCCCAACGACTATAATAATTATAAGTTAATTTTGTGTACGTCAGTGATCCAATAACACCCCAATCATTATCAAACTCATGATTATATTTAAAGTTAATTCCTTTAGGATTATCGTCGATTTTATCATCACCCACTTTAATTGAGCTTTGAGCATAACCTACTGATAAAGTATTATCTAATGCTGCTTGTGCATTAAAAGAAAGTGTAGAAATAGCTAATAGTGAAGCTGAAATAAATAAATTACGATTCATCTTTATTCTCTATATAAAAGCAAAAGGATAGACAAATGGAACTAAATTAGAATTTAGCTCTCTTGTTAAATTGAGTGCTGCACTCAATAAAATTTATTTATAAATAATACGTTACTATTAATATTTTATAAAGAAAATCTTATGATTAAAGTTATAATTAAAACACCATTTCCCTCAACAACAAACTCACCTTATTTTTTGCTATTATTAAGGAAATATTAAGGCTATAACGTTATGAAAAAAAAAGACTGATCTTAATTTTTATCAATTTTAATTATATTTAAACCACTATTGTCGTTCTATTTACTCTTAATCATTAAGATAAAAAAATGCACTAAGTCAAATATACTTATCTTAGTCTATAAAATGTTAATGAATATTTAATCTAAAATTTAAAATAGTATAGAAATAAGTTATTTTATTAATTTTAATGCGTATAAAAAAACACTTATAAAGTGGTTTTCTCTTTTATCCATTATTAGCAAGTTGCATTTTTAACCAAAAACTTTGCTGACATAAATTAAAAAATTCTTTTCTACAAGGAGAAATAGTTTTGTTATTCGATTCGACAATTTCCCAAGTGATCCAATGCTCAGGACATTGAGCGTCATTATCATAGTGTTCTGTTTCTATCTCTTCTGTACATTTCAAGATGACACCATCAGGAAATAACCAAGTATGAGTTGCTCTGGTTATTTCTGTTAAGTTATCTAAAAAATTCTGGGTGCTTAAAATTTGATAGCTATCTTCTTGGTTTACAATTTGAGATATATACTTCGCTAACATCACCTTCTCTCTTGTTTTACTTCTTATTATCTAATGTACTCACCATAAATGAGCCAAGTTTTATTACTTTTGTTTTTCATCAAAAGCATCTGCCATAAGTAAAAATTTAGGCTCTGCTCTTGTATATGCATTAATCATAGGAACTAATCGCTGAAAATGTTCACTAGCACAATGCACATCAAGTGCAGCATGATCAGGCCACTGTTCAATAAAAACAAAGTGACCAGGATCTTTTTCATCAACATATAGATTGTAACTAATGCAAAGAGGCTCTTTCTTAGTCGCTTCAACAAGCTCACGATAAAGAGGTAAAACAATTTCTATCGCTTCTGTTTTAATAAAATCTTCAGCAATCACTTTTAACATCGCATTTCCCTTACCCTAATTGATCGACAAAATACTGTATAAAAACACAGATAAATATAGTCTAGTTAATTTAAGAGATCTACCGTCTTTACATAAAAAAAGCCATAATTTACCTTTGCAATATTTTATCTTTCTATTTGAAACCCTATCATTTTTTTAATCGTGAACCAATTTTGAAAACAAAGGCAAAACAGTTCAGTAATCTATTGAAGTGGTAAAGAAGTACTATTTGACCAGAAAGCAGTAAGCATCAAACATTTATCTTCTATATGAGTAAAAATATGCGTTTAAATAATGTGGATTCTCTTTATATAATAGCAATTCATTAAGTAATACAGAGAAAGTAAGATTGGGGGGGTTAACGTGTGGCTTGAACAATTTGGTGTACTCAATATCTGGACATACCTTGCAGGCATGTTTTTTATTATTCTTGTTCCTGGCCCCAATACACTCTATGTACTAAAAACAAGTGCATCAGGCGGTGTTCGCGATGGATATCGTGCCGCATTTGGTGTTTTCTTAGGTGATGCTATTTTAATTTTTCTCGCCTTTATTGGTGTTGCATCGGTAATAAAAGCCTCTCCTTTACTTTTTACTATTGTTCGTTTTTTAGGTGCTTTTTATCTTCTCTATTTGGGAATAAAAATTATCCATGCCACTTTTTTCTCCAAAAAAGTGCATTCAGAACAAACAACAACCGTACAGAAACACGTTTTTAGAAAAGCGCTTACATTAAGTATGACCAATCCTAAAGCGATTTTATTTTATATCTCATTTTTTGTGCAGTTTATCGATTTTAATTATGCACATACGGGATTATCTTATTTAATTCTCGCTTCCATGCTTGAAGCCTTTAGTTTTATCTATCTTTCTTTTCTGATATTTGGTGGTGTAGCCCTTGCTCGCTTTTTCGGCTCACGTAAAAATATCGCTAAACTAGGTAATGGTGTTATCGGGCTTTTCTTTATGGGATTTGCGACTAAATTAGCGACATTAACATCATAAGTTTTAATAACAGATACCAATTAAAGAAATGGCAATCTAAATAAGATTGCCGTTTTTCAGCTACGCTTATTTACATATATTTATAAAATTTTATTCTTATCATCTTATTAAATACTATTCATTCTCATTTGATTTCAGCTTAAAAAACTATTTTTTATTTTATTGTTATTATTTAACCTTATTTATTCGATATAAATTTGATTAATATTACTAAAACAAGTTGTTCATCGATATATTATAAAGTATATACCCCTATAAATAGGTATTGAGATGAATAGCCAAATTGTTATTGACTCTAAAAAATGTATTGGCTGTAAGACATGTGAAGTTGTTTGTTCAGTCGGTCATACATCAGAAAAAGATGGGAATGATTTTCTCAATAAAAAGAATTTTCATCCAAGGATCCGCATTATTAAATTAATGCATCAATTTACAGCTTCTGTTTGCCATCAATGTGAAGATGCACCTTGTGCCCAAGCTTGCCAGACAAAAGCATTAGTGCGTGGTGAAAACTTTGTCGAAACACACCCTGAAAATTGCATTGGGTGTAGAGCTTGTCTTTTAGCTTGCCCGTTTGGAGCCATTGAGCTTGAGAAAAAAGCGCATTCAGCACCCACTTCTTGTTTAGATCTTGGCCAGCAATTTCAAATTGATATCGTTAAATGTGATTTATGCAATCATAGAGAACAAGGCCCAGCTTGTGTTGAATTTTGTCCTCAAGATGCCTTAATTTTTGTCTCCGACAATGAATTGTCACAATTAACTGCTGAACGTAGAAAAAACTCTATTCTACGTGAACTACCAACGATGCCTTATTAAGGTTTATGCCTATAATAATCGCTGCGTGACACAAAAAATTTAATAGCCTTATTCAGATAAGGCTATTATTTTATTCATCACTGCAATAAATGATTATTTTTCAATACAAGCTATTCAAGAGTGCTAACTTCAATGTTTTTAAAAATAAAATCATTCAACGAAGAACACCATCCAACCAAAAGATAATTTGAAGCAGTTTTTGACTGATAATTAAGTACAGCTGTACTTAATAATTCAAAAACTTTTTCCACTTCCTGCTCAAGTTTAACTTGAAATACCATGATTTTATATTCTGAGTCTGCTTGAAGAAGTTTACTAAAATCATAATTAAAGTACTGATCAGATACTTCAATTTCCATTGCAAGAATAACTCGTTTTAAATTATGCTGACTATCGAACTCTCTCCATACGAAGTCATATAACCATTCTTTAGAATGAGTTTTATTACATGGTCGTGATTCATATTTTAAGCGCGTTCCTTCAGCACAAAACCTCTCTTTAATTGCTCTGTTCTTATCTGGGCTACGCCAAATTTCCTTTTTCCATTTGCTCTCATCACCTTTCATTCTAGCTTTATTCATTTTTTCTTTTACCGCATCCTCGCGGATTTCCTGAAACCATTGCTTAAAAAACTCAACCAAAATTTCCTCCAATTACACGATAATAAATTTTAACTAAGTATCAACCTGAACAATCATATACACTATTACTTCTTACTTTTTACCACCTTGAAAGCGCTTAACTGTAGTTATCTATATCGAAACCACCCTACCATCTGGTATCATTGTCGACTTATCAATTTTCTTGCCATAAATAACTTTGTTTTTCACACAACTTATCATTTGAGCCTATAAGATATTTTATTGATTTATCATGTTGTTAAGGTATCAAAACAGCGAAGAACAAAGCCTTGGTTAGCAAGTTACAGAATAATCAGCAACGATATAGAACCGTAAAAAATGAGCATCCCAAAAGAGCAGTATAATTTCAACAAACTACAAAAACGCTTACGCCGTGATGTTGGGCAAGCTATCGCTGACTTTAATATGATTGAAGATGGCGACAAAATCATGGTCTGCCTTTCTGGTGGTAAAGATAGCTACACGCTACTTTCTATCTTAATGAATCTGCAAAAAAGTGCGCCAATTAACTTTTCACTTATTGCAGTCAATTTAGACCAAAAACAACCCGGATTCCCTGAGCATATTTTACCTGAGTATTTAAATGAACTTGGTGTGGAATATAAAATTGTTGAAGAGAATACCTATGGGATCGTTAAAGATATTATTCCTGAAGGTAAAACAACCTGCTCTTTATGCTCACGTTTACGTCGTGGTATTTTATATCGCACAGCAACAGAAGTTGGTGCAACTAAAATTGCTTTAGGCCACCATCGTGATGATATTTTAGAAACATTATTTTTAAATATGTTCTATGGTGGCAAGCTTAAAGGTATGCCACCTAAATTAATGAGTGACGATGGCAAACAAATTGTTATTCGTCCTCTTGCTTATGCTCGTGAAAAAGATATTGAGCGTTTCGCACAAGCTAAACAATTCCCAATTATTCCATGCAATCTTTGTGGCTCACAACCTAACCTTCAGCGCCAAGTGATTAAAGAGATGCTAAGAGATTGGGATAAACGTTATCCTGGTCGTATTGAAACTATGTTTAGAGCAACACAAAATATTGTCCCTTCACATTTATGTGATACTCAATTATTTGATTTTGTGAATATCAAACATGGTGATGAAGTCATTAATGGTGGCGATTTAGCTTTTGATAAAGACGATATTCCAGCCGTTCCAGTGATGTTCCAAGAAGACGATGATGAACGTCCTGACTTTAGCCAAAATAAACTCGATATTGTTGAAGTGAAATAGTGCACTATCTCCTAAGCCTTGCATTCGGGGCTTAGGATTTTTATGACTAAATAATAGCCAATAATAAATTTAAGCAAAAAAAAACCGATGTTAAGAAACATCGGTGTAATAATGGTCAATTATTCTGTATTAAGAACTCAATATGAGAAAAACTACAATTATGGAGCACAACGTTCATCGCTCAACGTTGTATTCACCTGCGAGAGTTATAATGCCAGATGTTCTATTTTAAAAAATTGATATATCTCAAACAGGGTTAGAGAATTCTTTTTTAAATCCATTTAGTTACGATTAATTTGCTGAAAATTTACAACCATCTACTACGCTTTAACCACCAAGTAACAATCACAATCAAAACAAAGAGAGATAAACAGAAGATGGTAAAACCATAAGGAAATTCATTTCCGGGTATTCCACCTAAATTGACACCAAATAGCCCTGTTAAAAATGTTGTTGGTAAAAATAACATCGCCATTAGTGACATAGTATAAGTACGTCTATTCATCGCATCAGCCATCATTGATGTTATTTCATCAGCAATCACTGCCGTGCGAGAAATACTACTGTCCAAATCCTCTAAACGTCGAGAAAGTCTTTCTGAGATTTCCAACATCGTGACTCTATCACTATCACTCATCCACGGTAGTTTTTCGATAGAAAGTCTCGAAAATACATCTCGTTGCGGAGCCATATAGCGACGTAAAACAATCAATTGTTTTCTTAATAATGCGAGTTCACCTCTTGCGGGTATTTGTTGTTCGAGGATCATATCTTCCAATTCAATTAATTGGTCATGTAAAGTCTCAACAAATTCGCCTATTTCATCGGTCACAGCATCAGCCATAGTAATTAGCCAATCACCACTATTTTCAGGCCCATTACCCAGTTCTAAAGTATGAATAACAGAATCCACCGAATTAACTTGGCGGTGACGGCTTGAAACGATCGTTTGACTGTTAATATAAATTCTAAAAGCAACAAGCTCATCAGGTCTATCATTAGGATTATTATTAATTGTTTGCAAATTGATAATGATACCTTCACCAATACGTTGTGCTTTTGGTCTGACGTTCTCTGCAAGCAATATATCTTTAGCAATAGGTGGAAGTAATTCTGTCTCTTGTATCCATTGAGCACTTTGTGGTTTGCGATAATCTAAATGCACCCAATATGGGTTTTCATTTGTTGCAACAGTCTCCGTTGTGATTTCTGTTGCTCCTCCATGCCCATCAAGTTGTGCTGTATAAATAGCATCTGCATCTTGTATAACAGAGTCATTAACTGTTTTCACTTAGCTTCCTCCATAACTTTTGCTTTAAAGGCAATACTTGAATTCAATGCTCAACTGTCAAATATGATTAGTCTACCTTCATTTTATAACGCTCTATTTTGAACTGTTATTCTATCCTTTTTTTCTAGTTAGCTGTATATCAACGCTACTTTTGTTTAATTCATCCCAAACTTCTATTTATCTTTATCACTTTAGGATTATTACACTAAATTGGATACTAATAGTTACGTTAGGATATTAACACCTAGAATAACAACAGGTAACTTATTTTATTTATAGGAAAAAAGTTACCTGTTGTAATTTATAATAATTATCTGTCTGGTGTATACTAAATATTCTTTAATACATTTATTGCACCCTAAAAATAAGGTCATCAATATGAAAAAATTTATCGCTATTCCTTTATTTTTACTTTTGGCTGGATGCAATGACGCAACTTCAACTGAAAGTGCAAATACAACTCCGTCTACAGGGACAACAAAAACGCTTCTAGTGGATTCACAACTATATGATTGTGTTGGTGTCGCACCAATGAAGTGTATGAAGGTAAAAGAGTTACCTTCAGGCGAATGGTCTCTGTTCTATCAAAACATTGATGGTTTTGAATATAAAGCAGGCACTGAATACACATTGAAAGTTAATGTTACAGATATTCCTAATCCTCCAGCAGATGCACCAAGTGTGAAATATACACTGATTGAAGTTGTAGATAAGAAATAGAAAGTCACGCCAAAATCTAGCTCACAATAGGTATTAAAACTTATTGTGAGTATTTTCACCTATTACGCTCAATTTCCACTCCCTTTTATTTAAATAATGACCTCTCATTACACCATCATCTAAAATAATTAATAAAATTTATATTAATTAATTATTAGCTATTTATAGTAGTTTTATTTTTATTGGGTTTAAGAATAAGCATGCGAACTTTTTTTAAGAGTAATTTCAATCAATTAATATTGAAATCAACATTTATTTTACTAAAAATAACGTTCTACACATCAACATAGAAACTCTACAATGAATAAATTAGCCCTTATTTTAATTACCTTAGCTTTATCTTACTCTTCTACATTACATGCCTATGATAAAACACACACCCTCTCTGCTGGTTATATTTACGGCAAAATAAAAGGCGACACCGCAAAAGGAGAGATAATCAGTTATCGATATGAAACAGAAAATACTTGGGGAATATTAATTTCCCTACTGCATTTAAACACAGATCGTAAAGAATATTTTATTGATCCTCGTTTTACCACACCGTCAACAATAAAATACCGAACAAAAACCACAGGTCTATTAATCGGCCCAACTTATAGAATAACACCTGAAATTTCTATTTACGCCCAAATGGGGCCTAATAAATTAAAGTATCAGGAAGACAAATCTCATTCTGAAATAAATACAACAGATACTCATATCGTTAATACAACAAGTGTCATTGGTCAAATTGGCATCGATTATAATCCTGTTAAGAATATTTCGTTTAGTTTGGGTTATCTTTACTCTGATACCACGGCAAATAAACGTCATCTTGAATTAAGTGCTTTACAATTATCTCTAGGATTCCGTTTTTAAACGACTTTCTAATAACCATTGATAATCTATGATTTTATTTAACAATAAAGAAAAGCGAATAGATAGATCTACGTTTAAAGCACTCAAATACCATGATAAATATATTAGTTTTTATTATGATTAAGCATTTATATCTATAAATAAAACAAGACATAATATTTAACATCAAGCACATTGCACAATTGGTCAAAACAATACCATAAAAATGTATTAACATATCACTTGCAATGTTTATTCCTTTTGAGTCTCCTTCTGTTTTTATAACAGAGGGATTTTTTTTGTTATAAATATTTTATTAATCACTGTAACAGTTAGATACAATAAAAAGCGTGCAAAGAAAGCCTTAAAAATATAATTTATATCCGGACGATAAGTCATCCTGCTTTATTTTGCTACGCCCCTTTTTCTAAAGGGGTTCTTTTTTATTTATACTCTCTTCTATTTTTTAGACCTCTTTAGTTTTCTTCTTATTGATACATATCAACGTATAAATCATAATTTCTTTACATTTTCTATTTGTAACTAAAATAAAAAATGCCCCAAAGTAGATTTTAACTTTGAGGCATAATTTTAAGGTTTTAATTTAGCTTCTACCTTAATGCTTCAGAATATAAAGCGTATGGCTATATGCAACATCTTCTGGATTTTTAATTGGATAACCTTTTAGCCAAGGCTTTATTAATCGTCCATTTGTATATTGATAAATAGGTGCTATTGGTGCATCTTCAGCAATTATTTGCTCAGCACGGTTATACAAACTATTCCTCTCATTTGCATCAATAGCCATACCAGACAAGGTTAACACTTCATCATATTGCTTATTCTGATATTTAGGGATATTACCAGTATGTTTAGAACCTAATAAGCTTAAAAAAGTAGAAGGCTCATTATAGTCACCAATCCATGATGCCCTTATAACATCAAAATCCCCCGAATTTCGGCTATCAATATATGTTTTCCATTCCTGATTACGTAATTCGACTTTTACTCCTAACTTTTTCTTCCACATAGAAGCAACTGCAATAGCAATTTTCTGATGATTCTCTGAATTATTGTATAGTAATGAGAGTGTTAATGGATTATGAGGGCCATATCCAGCAGCCGCTAACAAGATCTTAGCCTGACTGTCTAATTCATCTTGATTGTATTCATCATAAATTGTAGGTTCTGGGGTAAAGCCTGCCGTTACATCAGGTGTAAAACGGTTTGCTGATTTCTCCCCTGTTCCTAATACTTTATCAGTGATAATTTTTCTATCTATCGCCATCGCTAACGCTTTACGTACACGAATATCTTTTGTTGGCCCTGATTGAGTATTAAAAGCATAATAATAAGTCCCCAACTGGTCAGGAATATAAACCTCATTAGGAATATCTTTCATTAATTTATGATATAAATTTTTCGGGAATGACTCTGTAATATCAATATCACCGGCTAAATAACGTTTAGTCGCATGTGATTCATGATTAATAGGCACAAAAGTAACTTTAGTCAATACTGTATTTTTATGATCCCAATAATAAGGATTTGGCGTTAATACAATCTTCTCGTTAACCACTCTGTCTTTTAAAACAAAAGCCCCATTTCCCACTAAATTACCAACTTTAACCCACTCAGCACCATATTTTTCAATACTATGATGAGGTACAGGATATAACGAAAAATTAGTCGCTAAATTTGGAAAATAAGAAACTGGGCGTTCTAACGTGACTTTTAGTGTTTTTTCATCAATCGCTTCTACACCTAATGATGTTGGTTTTAATTTTCCATCAATAATCTTTTGTGCATTTTCAATCGATGCAAGTGATGCATACCATGCAAAAGGTGAAAGGTTTTTAGGATCAACTAACCTTTGCCAACTATAGACAAAATCTGTTGCTGTTACCTTTTCACCATTGGACCATTTCGCATTATCACGTAAAGTGAAGATCCACACGCGATTATCTTCTGTGCGCCAACTTTGAGCAACTCCCGGAATCGGGCGTCCATACTCATCTTCTATCGTCAACCCTTCAAACAAATCACGTTGCACTTGAGCTTCTGTTAACCCTACTGCATTAATAGGATCGAGTGATGCAGGTTCATCTTTTAAATGTCGAACCACTTCTTGTTTTTTATCGAGTATCGTTCCTGCGGGGACTACTGCCGCATTTACCTGCGATGTGAGTAATCCTTGAACGACAAGTGCACATGAGATGACGAATATTTTGCGCATGTCTGTTTCGTCCTGTAATCTGTATGAGAATGAACTGCACAATTATAAGAGCCTGATAAAAAGGCACAATCACTGATTACAAATATTTTATAAATTTTTATGTTTTTAGTGGTGACTATGCCAATAGTGGCAAATTTTAATAATGGTTAAGCATTAACGAGAATTATCGTTAATAATGAGTATTAATAACAGTTAGTCTGACAACTAATAAAGGAGAACAACAATGGCACATCAAGTTACTTTACAAGGAAATGCAGTGGCACTAGCGGGTAATTTCCCAGCAGTAGGCCAAAAAGCTGCAGATTTCTCTCTTGTTGGTAAAGATCTTAATGATGTTTCTTTAGCGAATTTTGCAGGTAAACGTAAAGTTCTAAACATTTTCCCAAGTGTAGATACTGGTGTTTGTGCTGCAAGTGTTCGCCAATTTAATAAAGTTGCAAATGAATTAAATAACACCGTTGTTTTATGCATTTCAGCTGATTTACCTTTTGCTCAAGCGCGTTTTTGTGGTGCTGAAGGCTTAGACAACGTTGTGACATTATCTACAATGCGTGGTGCTGAATTCAAAGAAAACTACGGTGTTGCAATTGCATCAGGCCCATTAGCTGGCTTAACGAGCCGTGCAGTGATTGTTTTAGATGAAAATAACACTGTTATCTACACCCAGTTGGTTGATGAAATCACAACTGAGCCAAATTATGATGATGCATTAAAAGCATTGAAGTAATATTAATAAAAAAATAGACGAGCATTATGCTCGTCTATTTTTATTATGCACAAAATCTTATTACTCATCTTACTACTCAATTAATCTTCAGACTTCTCACTCTTTTTATTCGTAAGATTATATTCTCTTAGCTTATTCGCAATAGCAGTATGAGAAATACCTAAGCGTTTTGCTAATTTACGTGTACTTGGATAATCACGGTATAAACGCGTTAAAATAGAGGCTTCAAAGCGTTTTGTCATTTCATCTAACGAGCCTTCTAATAAGTTCTCATCAAATAATGTCTCATCCGTATGCTCAGGTAACGTAATATCTTGAACACGCAATGTATTCCCGACTAACTGTGCCATTGCTTGGTAAACAGTATTCCGTAATTGACGAATATTACCCGGCCAAGAATATTGCATTAAATAATTTGAGAAATCGGTAGAAATGGACGGCACACCCATTTTTTGATCTTGGCAGTACTGATTAATAAAATGAGTTACCAACGGAATTATATCGTCCTTTCTTTCTCTTAATGGCGGTAATGTCAGTGTTAATACGTTCAAACGGTAATAGAGATCTTCTCTAAATAATCCCTTTTGCACTAATTCCCACAAGTTTTTCTGAGTAGCACAAATAATTCTCACATCGACATTAACTTCTTCTTCTTCGCCCACTCTGCGGAACGTTCCGTCATTTAAAAAACGTAGAAGTTTGATCTGCATTTGCGGTGACATTTCACCGATTTCATCAAGTAAAACAGTGCCACCATTGGCTTGCTCAAAAAAGCCCTTTTTTCCTTCAATAGCATTAGGATAAGCGCCCGCTGCATAGCCAAATAGCTCACTTTCAACAACATCATCAGGCATTGATGCGCAATTTAACCCAAGAAATGGATACCTTAAACGGTTACTTAGTAAATGGCAGGCTTTTGCTAATAAATCCTTTCCTGTACCCGTTTCACCCACTAATAATAATGGATCATTCATTATCGCCATTTTCTTTGCACGGGTAATAAGCTGCTTCATTTTAGGCGTTACAGCAATTATTTGGTCAAAGCCACTTTGATCATTAGCTACTAATTTAGGGTGATCATAAATAATTTCATGGTACTTCAGTAAAACAAAAGCCCCAACACAATGATTATATTGGTTATCGTCTGTAAGTTTAATTGGGACTATTTCCATTTCAAAATTCTGTTTTTTCACAGTAATAGGCACCATTTGAATAAAGTGCTCTTTTTGTTCTAAAAAACGATGAATATTAAAATTAGGGATAAACTGGTTAAATGTTTTCTCAGAATGGTCATCTGGAGATAAACCAAAAAGCTGTCTCGTCGCAGGGTTAAGTAACTTAACTTTACCTTTGGTATCAATAGAAAAAACAGGAACAGGGACAGATTCTAATAATGTCCAAATTGCACGATGTTCTTGCTCTGATGGCATAAATGCAACAGTACGCACATCAATAACACCATTTATTCGACGTATTTCTGCCATCAATGGTTGAAAAATATCAAAATCAATCTGTGAAAAATTCAGGTAAATAAGACCTATTGGGAATATTTCAATTCCACGCAAATCAATATTTTTTAATACCAGCAGATCTAATAATTCACGGGTTAACCCGATGCGATCTTCACAAGTGACCTCTAAACGCATTATAAACCTTCTTAATACTGAGTGACCCTGAACTAATTCTAGATATTATACATAAATATCAACGAAATAAAGGGGCTTGTCAGCAAAGGTTGACACTACTAGCATTTATTTTTACACAACTAAATTAATCTCCTGATTTTTAACCAAGATTATTTATGCTTTAAAAAAGCCGAATAACGAAAATGAAGAGGGTTTTATTATTTTTTTTAGTTCAAAATCGATAAGATATTCGACATCCTTTACTAAAGGGCTTAGTTCTCGACGGATCACCTTTTTGATAGTTTTACATCCATTATCAAAACAAAAAAGGAGATACTCTAATGCATTTATTGCCTTTTCTTTCTTATCCGACTCAGTCAGATATTCAAAAAATTGGGATGTCTCTTTTATTTGAAATGACTTAGATTGCTTTTGGCATTGTCTCTTTTTAATCTCGCTAATCGTCTCACTAAGAATAGGGATTAAAATGCTGAGTTGATTATCGATATTTGAGACATTAAATGCCGAACTCAAATAGAGCTGACGTCTTTGTTTAGAGAGTTTCTTTATTGCTGACATTTGTATTTCATTCATATTATTTTAACCTAGTTAGAAGGATTATTTATTAACCACTTTTCTATTTTTTATAAATAAAAAATCTCTCTATTTATTAAATAGCAAATCGCTTACAAATTAGACATTTGAAAATATATTGAGAAAATAGCTCTGTGGTACGTTTTTGCGGTGATATTTAACGCTATTTATCATACTAAACTCAATACTATTTTCTTTCAAAAAAGGAATATTATGATTAAAATTACAAACATTTCACTATAGAAGCACACATTAACCTTTAAATACAATTAGTTATAAACCATCCTTCCCCAATAAGAACTTACTCTTTTTTAAATTTTTTTATCACAATAGTTTCTTGTTAAAACAATAATCCTATTACCAATAAAATAACAAAAACACTTTATGTTATTTAATGCCTTATTTTAAAATAATATCTTATTACTTCCTTCATTATGGTTATTTTATATAAATAACACTTTTGCCAATTTTTATACAAAAAAACCGCAGAAAGGCTTCTACGGTTTTTATTTAAAATGACTAAAAGGTGAAAATAATAATTTATTCCTTTTTCTTACCACCCATTGTAGTTTTTAATTTTCCTATTAGCTCTTTTCTAAAATCGCCTAACCTAGGTTTATTATCATCAATCCACGGTAAAGGACGGCATAACTCCATTGCTTTTATTCCTAAGCGTGCCGTTAATAAACCGGCTCCAATACCTTGAGCTGCTCTTGTTGATAATCGAGCTGCAAGATCTTGTGAAAGCCAGTCCATTCCGACTTCTCTAACCAATTCTGTCGCACCCGCAAATGCAATATTAACCAGAACAAGGCGAAAGAGTTTTAAACGACTATAGTAGCCTAATTCGATACCGTAAATTTCTGCTATGCGATTAATTAAACGAATATTACGCCAACCAATAAAGGCCATATCAACCATCGCCAGCGGACTAACCGCGATCATTAAGGTTGATTCAGCGGCAGAACGGCTAATTTCGGCTCTTGCTTGTTTATCTAAAATAGGTTGAACAAGTTGGCTATAAAGTTCTAATACCTCTTTATCATTATGTGTGTCATGTAATGCACTTTGCCAACGAATTAATGCCGGATGTTGAGAGCCAATACCCGCTTGTTTAGCGAGTTTTTCGCAAAATGGTCGGCCGTTCCCCATCGCATGGCTATAAAGTAATTCTTTTGCTTTATCTCTTTCATCTGCGCGTTGTCGTAAACGATAAATACGGCGCCACTCTGTTATAACTGATCCAATACCCGCAACAACAATTAACCCACCAGCACTGGCTGCGCCCAACGCAATCCAGTCAGAATTTATCCATGAGTCATAAATCCACTGTCCAGTTTGAGCAATAACACTAATCCCTAAAATGGTACTCGCAATCGTTAATAACCGTTTCCAAACACTTTTTTTCGGTTTTAAAATTGATTGGACATCACCTTCTAATTGCCCTTCATTCTCTTCATCTAATTGAGGATCAATAGGCAAAAATTGCTCATTTTCATTAAAGCCAACACCTTTTTTCAAGATGACTTCTTCTTGAAGTATGGGCTCTTTAAAATCAATTCGCGATTTTAATGGCTCATTCATTTTAATTTATCCCCTAATAAAAACTCCATTGCACTATCCATACGGATATGAGGAACCGCACTATCTCTTGATATTTGCTGTGGTCTAAAAGATTCGAAACTAAAACCTTGTTTTTCCCAAAATGCTTTTTCAGGTAATCGCTTAGGAACCTCACCAGGGAAATACACCAACGGTTTGTTATCGCTTAAACGGAAACCTTTTAATGCTGGAATTTTTTCACCATGATGATCAACAATCCCACTTTCAGTCGCTGCAATAGAAGCAAGCCCCATGCAATCAATGCTGATCCCTTCAAAAATAGCATTTTGTTTAGCATCTTGAATAAGCTGCTGGAGCAATGACACTAAATTTTCATGTTGATCAACTGTGATATGGTCAGCTTTTGTGGCTGCAAATAAAAGTTTGTCGATACAAGGTGAAAATAAACGTCTAAGTAAGGTTCTTTTTCCATAATGAAAACTGCGCATTAATTGTGTTAATGCTTGGCGCATATCATTAAAAACATCTGCGCCTTGATTTAAAGGTTGTAGGCAATCAACCAAGACAATTTGTCTATCAAATCCTTGGAAATGATCGCGATAAAAGCCTTTTACCACATGCTGTCCGTAATATTCATAACGCTGTTTTAGCATACCAATATTAGTACGCTTATCAGCGTTCTTTAATTTAGCGATATCGTATTTTTGTAAATCAGCCCAAGGGAAAAACTGCAAAACAGGGGCTCCCGCTAATTCACCCGGCAATACAAAACGTCCTGGTTGAATAAAATGAAGCCCTTCTTTTTTACATGCTAATAAATAGTCAGTGTAAGCAGAGGCAATATCGGCTAATAACGTTTCATCAGCTGGCGCAAAGGGATCACACTTTTTAAGAAGTAATTGCCAATTTTGTTCTGGTGATGTTCTTTGGCGATTAACCTTATTTATTTGCTCTGACCATTCAAAATAGTCTTGTTCGAGCATAGGTAAATCTAATAACCACTCACCGGGATAATCAACAATTTCTAAATAAAGTGAAGATGTCTCTTTTATAAAACGTGTTAAAGATTCATTAGAACGATAGCGAAGCTGTAAACGAATTTCGCTAACCCCTTTAGTAGGAACAGGCCAACTTGGCGGCGTATGATAAAGTGACTCCATTCCTTCATCATAAGTAAAACGAGGAATATTTAAATTATGTTGAGGAATACGTTTTACACCTAGTAGTTGCTTATTTCGTGCTGCTGAAAATAGCGGTAAACGCGCCCCTGTGTGCACATTAATAAGTTGATTAACTAATGAGGTAATAAATGCTGTTTTACCACTTCGGCTTAATCCAGTTACGGCTAAACGAAGATGTCTATCAACACCGCGATTAATAAAAGCTGTAAGTTCATTTTGTAGGCGTTTCATGTTTCTCCCAAGACACTTGACGCGATAGCTTATTAAAGCCTGCTTTGATAATAGGTTCAGCTATCAATAGAACCAGCCAACGTAACGGTTTGCTACTTACTCGTTTTAATATACCGCCTGTGATTGCTGCTGGCCCAAATAAAGTGAATAACATTAACCCAAATGTTAACCCTTTTTTGGCTAATTGGGCGAGTTTATTTGTTTTTAAGGAAATAAATACTTGATTGGAATTCACAATATGCTCCTCAATCAGAAATTTTACTCTCTCACAATACAAGCGTTGAAAAGATAAACAGATTGAAAGAAAGACGCTCCTAAAATGGAGCGTCTTATCAGATTAAATGGCAAAAATATTACAAATCTCGAAAGCGTTTATTTAACTGATAAGTAGAAGAGGTAATATAACGTTCCATTTGTTGTAAACGTTTTTCACCTTGCATCAATTGATTATCTACTCCGCTTAGAATTTCTTTTAAGCTCTCTTGCTGATCTTCACCTTGCAGGTAATTAGCAGGAGCAGGCTCCATAAAGAAACTTAAGACAAGATAAGCAATAATAGTTAAACCAAAAAAGCCAGCAAACAGCGCAATCACCGCAATAACCCTGACAAGTAAAACAGGAATATTAAAATAATGGGCTAGGCCTGCGCATACGCCACGGATCACGCCCTCTTGTGGCAAGCGATACAATTGTTTGCTCTGCATCGTCATTATGATTGCCTCCAGTTAGGATGTTCTGCATCAAGTATTTGTTCTAATGTCTTAATGCGCTCCTGCATTTGCTGAGCCTTATCCACCAGCGCGCTCAGTCGCTGCATTTCTTGTTGGGTTAGCTGAACATTGCCTCCACCTTTCTGGCTGTTGTAATGCAACCACAGCCAAATAGGGAGAATAAACAAAATAAAAATGGTCAGTGGTATTCCCAGAAATATATAGCCCATTACATATCCTTTATAAGATGGTTATTACGCTTGCTGTTACTCTTTGTTGATATTGATTTTAGCTTTTAATGCCGCTAATTGCGCGCTAATTTCGTCATCAGCTTTTAATTCAGCAAACTGTTGGTCTAATGATTTCTCTTTACCTAACCCGTAACTTTGAGCTTCACCTTCCATATGATCAATACGGCGTTCAAACTGCTCAAAACGCGCCATTGCTGCATCCATTTTGCCACTGTCTAATTGACGACGAACTTGGCGAGATGAGTTTGCTGCTTGATGACGCACAACTAAAGACTGCTGTTTTGCGCGTGTTTCAGTCAGTTTGTTTTCTAACTCGCTAATTTCACCTTTTAAACGCGTTAGCGTTTCATCAATAATAATTAGTTCGTGTTTCAATGTGTCATTAACTGATGCTACACGTTGTTTTTCGATTAATGCCGCACGAGCTAAATCTTCTTTTTCCTTAATAAGAGCCAACTCTGCTTTATCCTGCCAATCTTTCATCTGTTTTTCAGCTTGTTCGATACGGCGTTCTAATCCTTTCTTTTCAGCTAAAGTACGTGCTGAAGTTGTACGGATCTCAACTAACATATCTTCCATTTCTTGGATCATTAAGCGGATCATTTTTTCAGGATCTTCCGCTTTATCTAATAAAGAAGCGATATTGGCATTAATAATGTCAGCAAAACGTGAAAATATACCCATGATGTTATCCTTAATAGCTATGCTAATTAGTGACGTAAAGTTATTTCAATAATGGCGTACTCTCGTAACGCCTGCATACTTTAGTTAATACAATTTGCGTGCCAACTTTTAGAATTCACTTAACCTATTAATAATTGGTGATTTATATTATTCGCCTATTTTTCGAACACCTGATAGACTGGCAAAAAATACCTCAATATGGTGAATTTAACCAATGAATGAGAATTTAGAGACAATAATCGGTATTGATAGTCAATTTATTGATGTATTAGAACAAACCTCAGCGCTTGCTCAATTAAAAAAGCCTGTATTAATTATTGGTGAAAGAGGTACAGGTAAAGAGTTGATCGCTCATCGATTACACTACCTTGCTCCTTGGTGGCAAGGGCCTTTTATTTCAATCAACTGCTCTGCACTTAATGATAATTTACTTGATTCTGAACTGTTTGGTCATGAAGCAGGTGCTTTTACGGGCGCTAAAAATCGTCATCAAGGGCGCTTTGAACGTGCCGATGGAGGTTCTCTTTTTCTTGATGAACTGGCGACAGCCCCCATGCTTGTACAAGAAAAGCTCTTACGCGTTATTGAGTATGGTCATTTAGAGCGTGTTGGAGGCAGTCAATCTCTACATGTTGATGTGAGGCTTATATGCGCGACAAATGCCGATTTACCCGCAATGGCGGAAGAAGGTAAATTTCGTGCTGATTTACTTGATAGGTTAGCGTTTGATGTGATTAGGCTTCCACCATTAAGAGAACGGCGTGCCGATATTATGTTGCTTGCTGAAAATTTCGCTATCTCAATGTGCCAAGAGTTAGGTTTACCCTTCTTTCCTGGTTTTAGTGATAGTGCGCGCCAAGTGCTTTTAGATTATTCGTGGCCCGGTAATATTCGTGAGCTAAAAAATGTTGTTGAGCGCTCAGTTTATCGTCATGGAACCAGTGATAGTGTACTTAATAATATTATTATTGATCCCTTTGCTGGCCTTCAAACACCCAAAACGCCCATATTAAAAAAATCATCTAAAGAAAATTTTTCAATACCTACATTACCGTTGGATTTACGCCAATGGCAAAATGATATAGAAAAAAAATTAGTTAATGATGCATTAAAAGAGAGTTTATATAACCAGAAAGAGGCTGCTGAAAAGTTATCACTAAGCTACGATCAATTTAGAGGGCTAATTAAAAAACATCAAATAATAACTTAATATATTGATAAATTTAGTTTTTTAATCGCTAGAGAATTTTGTAAACAATAGACAAAAAAAAAGCCAGCACCCGAGCTGGCTAGTAAAAAAATACTGGAAGCAATGTGAGCAATGTCGTGCCCTCTGCGGAAAACCTCTTACCGCCGAAGGACAATACGGATGATAATCTTTATCATTAGCATTTGTAAAGCATTTTATTGAGAATTTTTCTCACTTTGTTTTTTTGACTATTTGGGGATAGAAAGTTTTTTAAGTTACAATAGCAAAATCGTTTCTCTAAAAGACATTATTTATGCGCCCTATTTTATTTATTGGTACTTTGCTACTCACCTTTACAAGTGCAACTTGTATCGCGGATGTAGCACCCAAAACACAAGCGCCATCTATAACGCTTGAGCCAACTCCAATTAATCAAAATGGCTTTGTTTATTGTGTTGATGGCAGTGTAAATACCTTTAATCCACAATTATCAAGTAGTGGATTAATTATTGATCCTCTGGCTGCACAGCTTTATGACCGTCTTTTAGATGTTGACCCTTACACTTATCGCTTGATCCCTGAAATCGCAGCTCGATGGGAAACATTAGATAATGGCGCAACCTACCGCTTTTATTTACGTAAAAATGTCTCTTTTCAACAAACATCTTGGTTTACACCAACACGAAAACTTACCGCTGATGATGTTATTTTTAGTTTTGAAAGGATGATTAATCCACAAAACCCTTTCAATCAAGTTAATGGCGGTAAATATCCCTATTTTGATAGCTTAAGTTTTGCCAATAATATCCAATCGATAAAAAGACTAGGCCAATACACAGTAGAATTTAGCTTAAAAGAGCCTGACGCCTCTTTTTTATGGCATTTAGCAACACATTACGCCCCTATTCTTTCTGCTGAATACGCACAGAATTTAGAAAAATCAGGCGATCAAACACTACTTGATTGGAAACCAGTAGGAACAGGCCCTTTCTTTCTAGATGAATATCAACCGGGGCAATTTGTTCGTTTATTTAGAAATAAAGATTACTGGAAAGGCCAACCAAAGATGCAACAGGTTGTTATTGATATGGGTGCAGGTGGTACAGGTCGTATATCTAAATTACTCACTGGTGAATGCGATGTTCTAGCCTATCCGGCAGCAAGCCAATTAAAAGTCTTACGTGACGATCCGCGACTAAGGTTAACCTTGCGTTCTGGTATGAATATCGCTTATTTAGCCTTTAACACCAGTAAACCACCACTCAATGATCTTAAAGTTCGTCAAGCTATTGCTTATGCCATTAACAATGAACGTTTAATGGAATCTATTTATTATGGTACAGCTGAAACAGCGGCATCCGTGCTCCCCCGCGCATCTTGGGCTTATGATAATCGAGCAAAAATTACAGAATATAACCCTGAGAAATCAAAACAAATTCTTAAAGAGTTAGGCCTTGATGGACTAAAACTAAATCTTTGGGTACCTAGCGCTTCACAATCTTATAACCCAAGTCCATTAAAGATGGCTGAACTTATTCAAGCAGACTTAGCGCAAGTCGGCATTCAAATGAATATTCGGCCTATTGAAGGTCGATACCAAGAAACGAGCATGATGGATCGCACCCATGATATGACTTTATCGGGTTGGTCAACTGACAGTAACGATCCCGATAGTTTTTTCCGTCCTCTTTTTAGCTGTGCGGCAATTGGTTCACAAACTAACTTGAGTCATTGGTGTTTACCTAGTTTTGATGATATTTTAAAAAAAGCGCTTTATAGTCAGCAACTTGCTTCAAGAATGGATTATTATCATGAAGCTCAGGATGTTCTTGCTCAAGAGTTACCGGTGTTACCTTTAGCTAACTCTTTACGTATGCAAGCATATCGTTATGATATTAAAGGGTTGGTATTAAGCACCTTTGGTAATGCGTCTTTTGCTGGTGTTTATCGAGAGGCAGAAGTAGACGAACAAAATCACAAGAAAGAGGCTATAAAATAATCCATGATTATTTATTCAATACGTCGATTACTTTTATTACTTGTGACACTGTTCTTCTTGTCGCTAGTGAGCTTCAGCCTAAGCTATTACACGCCCAATGCCCCATTAAGTGGCGCATCACTCACTGACGCCTACTTTTTTTATGCCCATAATATGATCCACTTTGATTTTGGTATTTCCTCTATCAATGGTGAGCCCATCAAAGCACAATTAGTGGAAGCACTTCCAGCAACCATGGAGCTTTGTACATTAGCCTTTCTTTTTGCCCTTATTGTAGGTATTCCTGCTGGTATTATTGCGGGGGTTTGGCGTAATAAATCCGCTGATATTATTATCAGTAACTTCGCACTCTTAGGTTTTTCTGTCCCTGTATTTGGACTTGCATTGCTGTTAACTCTTTTCTTCTCATTAAAATTAGGTTGGCTGCCTGTTTCAGGTCGTATTGATTTGCTTTATAACTTGCAACCTATTACTGGTATTGCATTAGTGGATGCATGGTTATCTGATTCACCTTATCGCCAACAAATGATCATTAACGTATTACAACATCTAATTTTACCCGTAATAACTCTGGCTATTGCACCAACCACTGAAGTTATTCGCTTAATGCGAAACAGTACGGAAGAAATTATGTCAGAGAACTACGTGAAGGCAGCCGCAACTCGAGGTCTCTCACGTTTTACAATTATTCGTCGCCATATTCTTCATAATGCTTTACCCCCTATCATCCCTAAATTAGGCTTACAGTTTTCCACCATGCTTACACTCACTATGGTGACAGAAATTGTATTTAACTGGCCAGGACTAGGTCGTTGGTTAGTCACAGCTATCCGCCAACAGGATTACTCTGCTATTTCAGCTGGCGTAATGTTGGTGGGTTCAATGGTCATTATCGTCAACGTCTTATCCGATATTGTGGGCGCAATGAGCAACCCAATGAAACACAAGGTGGGATATGCCTTTAGATAGCCAATTTTATAAAGAGAAAAAAACACCCACACCCGCAGCGGTGATTTGGCAATGTTTTTCTAAAGACGTTATCTCAATGGTAGGGTTTTATGGTGTTCTTTTTCTCTTAGCGCTCAGTATTATAGGCCCTTATATTGCGCCTTATGCGCTCGACCAACAGTTCTTTGGTCATCAACTAACGCCTCCGTCTTGGTATCAAAACGGCAATGTCTCCTATTTCTTTGGTACAGATGATTTAGGACGCGATGTATTTAGCCGAATTTTAATTGGTACCAGCATGACCTTTGGTGGTGCATTTATTGTCACTTTTGCAGCAACACTGATGGGATTAATAATCGGCTGTTTTGCAGGCATGACGCATGGCTTAAAATCCGCTGTTCTTAATCATATATTAGACACTTTGTTATCAATTCCATCCTTGCTACTCGCTATTATTGTTGTGGCTTTTGTAGGAACAAGTCTTGGTCATGCCATGATAGCAATTTGGTTGGCGTTGTTACCTCGTTTAGTCAGGATGATTTACTCCGCTGTTAATGATGAATTAAACAAAGAATATGTTATTGCTTCTCGACTTGATGGTGCATCGAATATTTCCATTTTATGGTACACAGTACTGCCTAATATCACGCCTGTATTGGTTTCTGAATTAACACGCGCATTCTCAATTGCTATTCTGGATATTACAGCATTAGGTTTTCTCAATTTAGGTGCTCAACTTCCTTCACCCGAATGGGGCGCGATGTTAGGTGATTCATTAGAGTTAATTTATGTTGCTCCTTGGACAGTCTTAATTCCGGGCGCCACTATTATGATAAGTGTTTTACTGGTGAACCTTTTAGGTGATGGTTTACAGCGTGCAATAAATGAGGGAGTTGAATAATGCCTTTATTAGATATACGCAATTTAACCATTGAATTTATGACTCCCGATGGCCCAGTAAAAGCGGTAGATCGTGTTTCTATTACCTTAAATGAAGGTGAAGTGAGAGGCCTTGTTGGTGAATCGGGATCAGGTAAAAGCTTAATTGCAAAAGCAATTTGTGGCGTTACGAAAGATAATATCAGTGTGACAGCCGATCGTTTCCGTTTTGATGATATCGACTTACTTAAATTATCACCAAGAGCACGACGTCGTGTCATTGGCCATAATGTCTCAATGATTTTCCAAGAGCCACAATCTTGTCTTGATCCTGCCACAAAAATTGAGCAACAACTTATACAGGCAATTCCCGGCTGGACGTTTAAAGGGCATTGGTGGCAACGCTTTCATTGGCGAAAACGCCGTGCAATTGAACTATTGCACCGTGTGGGTATTAAAGATCATAAAGACATTATGCGCAGTTACCCTTATGAATTAACTGAGGGTGAATGCCAAAAGGTGATGATTGCTATTGCTATTGCAAATCAACCTCGATTACTGATTGCGGATGAACCCACTAACGCAATGGAACCCGCAACACAAACCCAAATCTTTCGTTTACTGACTCGACTCAATCAAAATAACAATATGACCATTTTGTTGATTAGCCATGATTTGCAATGGATGAGTAAATTGGCGAATAAAATTACGGTTATGTATTGTGGGCAAACGGTCGAAACAGCATCTCCTGACGAGTTGTTAGTCACACCTTATCATCCTTATACTCAAGCGTTGATCCGCTCTATTCCCGATTTTACCAACTCATTGGCACATAAGAGCCGTTTAAATACATTACCCGGTGCAATCCCCTCACTTGAGCATTTACCAGTGGGTTGCCGTTTAGGGCCTCGTTGCCCTTATGCGCAGCGACAATGTATTGAAGCACCTCGGTTACGTTTATTTAAAAACCATGCCGTGGCTTGTCATTTTCCATTAAATGTGGAGCCAACTGATGTTCGATAAACTGCTTGAGGTAAAAAACCTATCAAAAACATTTCGCTATCGTACTGGATTATTTCGGCGTCAACAGTTGGAAGCCGTAAAACCTGTCAGTTTTACGCTAGAACCCAAACAAACTTTAGCCATTATTGGCGCTAATGGTTCAGGAAAATCTACACTCGCGAGAATGTTGTCAGGTGTGACTGAGCCTACGGGTGGTGATATTTTTATTAATGGGCATCAACTCACTTTTGGTGATTACCCTTATCGTAGTCAGCGAATTAGAATGATATTTCAAGATCCCACTAACTCATTAAATCCGCGCCAACGTATCGGTCAAACATTAGAGATCCCTTTACGCCTAAATACAGACTTAAGTGCGATTGAGCGTGAGAAACGAATTTATCAAACATTACGCCAAGTGGGTCTTTTACCTGAACATGCAAACTATTACCCTCATATGTTTGCATCAGGTCAGCGCCAACGAATTGCGCTTGCACGAGCATTGATATTGCAACCTCAAGTTATTATTGCCGATGAGGCAATAGCTTCACTGGATATGTCTTTACGCTCACAAATTATAAACTTGATGTTAGAACTGCAAGAGACTCATGATATTGCCTATATTTATGTGACACAAAACTTAGGCATGACAAAACATATTAGCGATAAAATTATTGTGATGGATAATGGTGAAGTCGTTGAACGTGGCAATACAGCAGAAGTTCTTGCATCGCCGTTACATGAAGTCACGAGGAGATTAGTCGCAAGTCACTTTGGTGAAGCCTTAACAGCAGAAGCTTGGCGTCAAGATTTGACTTAAGTGTAAACAATATAGGCATAATGTTGATTGCACATTATTTCACCCTTTTCCCTTAACTCCTCGGAGGTGCTAGGGAAATTAAACAAATTTACAAATGTCGTGGTAGAATCAGCCACGTTTATTAACAATAAGCGTGATAACCTAACAGATAAATAAAACTGTGAATGATGTTATTATCGCGATTTACGAAAAAACAAGGATACAGCTATGGGCTTTATGACCGGCAAACGCATTCTTATTACTGGTGTTGCTAGTAAATTATCAATTGCTTATGGTATTGCCAAAGCTATGCGTGACCAAGGTGCAGAACTTGCATTTACTTACCAAAATGAAAAACTGAAACCACGCGTTGAAGAGTTTGCAGCATCATTAGACTCAAATATCGTATTAGAGTGTGATGTGTCAAAAGACGAAAGCATCGATACTATGTATGCAGAACTTGCAAAAGTTTGGCCAAAATATGATGGTTTTGTTCACTCTATCGGTTTTGCTCCTGCTGACCAATTAGATGGCGACTACGTTAATGCAGTAACTCGTGAAGGCTTTAAAATTGCTCACGACATCAGTGCATACAGCTTCGTTGCAATGGCGAAAGCAAGCCGTGCAATGCTAAATCCAAATTCAGCGCTGTTAACTCTGACTTATTTAGGTGCTGAACGTGCAATCCCTAACTATAACGTTATGGGTCTGGCTAAAGCTTCTTTAGAAGCTAACGTTCGTTATATGGCAAATGCTATGGGTCCTGAAGGTATTCGTGTTAACGGTATCTCTGCTGGTCCAATCCGTACATTAGCGGCATCTGGTATTAAAGATTTCCGTAAAATGTTAAGCCATTGCGAGTCAGTCACTCCTCTGCGTCGCACTGTAACCACTGAAGATGTAGGTAATACAGCAGCATTCCTATGCTCTGACTTATCTGGTGGTATTACAGGTGAAATTGTTCACGTAGATGGTGGTTTCAGCATCGCTGCAATGAATGAATTAGAACTGAAATAATTCTGTTCTATAAATAATAGAAACCAGCCTCCTTGTTAAGGCTGGTTTTTTTATGTTGTTTCTACTGTTTTTACGCTTAACTCGATTTACTATCGAGTTTTTATCTAATATATCCCTTCTCCCTCTCATTTTTAATAATGCTACGTTTTAGATAAATTTCACTTTTGTTTTTTAGTTTATTCCTATAATCTTTTCTTTATATTAGCGATAAAATAATCACATATTAATAAAAGGATTTAATGTATGAAGAAATTTAAATTTCTGTTTTATATTTTTGCTCTTATTGGTGCGATTATTTTTCTTGTAGCTTTATTTGTTATTAAATCTGAATTAAATGTAGTAAGGAATGGAATAGAAACAACAGGTGTTGTTATTGACCAAAGTGTGAGTAAATCTTCTGATGGTGACTATTTTTATCACCCTATTATTCAGTTTAATACTGAAGATAATAGAGAAATAACGTTTCGTTCACCAGAAGGTGGTAGTCAGTCCCGCTTTTATCTTGGTGAAAAGATTAATGTTATTTATCTTCCAAATGATCCACAAAGAGCAACTATTAACAACTTTTTGGGCTTATATGGCGCTGGGACTATATTAAGTATTTTCGGATTAGTATTTGCATCAACTGGGCTTATCCCTTTGTATTTTATCAAAAGAAGAGCCACAAGGGATCAACGATTAAAACGTGATGGAATGCCTATTAATGTGAAAATTTCTGAAATTATTATCAATAGTAATATCAGTTTTAATCACCGTTCTCCCTATCAAATTATCGCTGATTATCACGATACACTAAACAATCGGTTAATTCGTTATAAGAGTGGTTATATCTTCTTTGATCCTACTCCTTATATTAATAGAGAGCTTGTTACAGTCTATGTTGATAAAAAGAACCCCAAAATTTATTACCTTGATATTTCATTCTTACCTTCGTTTGAAGAGTCGTAATAACATGCTCCTTATATATTATAAATATAAGGAGTATTTATTTCGTATATTTTCATCAATTAACAGCCTTGTTCACAGATTTACAAAAGCCTTTTTTATTCGCATCATTTGAGTTTGCTAATTTCTTAGAACCTTTTATCATCTTATATTAGTGAAGATATTCTGATATCTGTAAGCTAATTCACCACCTTATTGATAGGGAGCTATTCAACATGAAATTGTACTACACGCCAGGTAGTTGCTCGCTTTCCCCTCATATCGTTTTACGTGAAACAGGTTTAGATTTTTCAATAGAGCGCATCGATTTACGCGCTAAAAAAACAGAATCGGGGAAAGATTTTCTAACCATCAATCCAAAAGGCCAAGTCCCTGTCCTTCAATTAGATAATGGTGATATTTTGACTGAAGGTGTTGCAATTGTTCAATACCTTGCAGACTTAAAACCGGATAGAAATTTAATTGCACCACCAAAATCACTAGAACGTTACCATCAAATTGAGTGGTTAAACTTTCTCGCGAGTGAAGTGCATAAAGGCTATGGCCCACTATTTTCACCAGATACACCTGAAAGCTATGTACCTGTCGTTAAAACTAAATTAAAAAGTAAATTTGCTTATATTAATGATGTATTGAGCAAACAAAAATGTGCATGTGGTGAGCATTTTACGGTTATTGATGCCTATTTATTTACATTAAGCCAATGGGCACCGCATGTTGGTTTAGATTTAACTGATTTAACACATCTACAAGATTACTTAAAACGTATTGCACAACGCCCTAATGTGCATAGCGCACTGGTCACTGAAGGATTAATTAAAGAGTAATCTTTGATCCTTTTAAATTTAAATAGCTCAAGTAAAATCGATTTGCCTGAGCTATTCTCTTTTAAACGTATAGACAATAAATGTAGTTACCTAAAGTAATACCCTTTCACATCTATATCTAAGAAAATGATTAAGCCATAGCGAGTGAATAGATAAATGGAATTAAAATACATTGTAAAAATGGATAAAAAGCATACACGCTTTTTGTTAAAGGCAATCGAAGCAGTGAAACACAGTGATATCACTCATGCGAGAGGCTTTGAAATAGAAAACCTTTATATTGAGTTTGAAGACAAAATTCACACTCATAATGGGTACCAGTTTTATACGATCCATTTCTATCAACAAGAAATTACTCAAAACAATTGGATGGATGCAACAGCAGGTAACTCAGGTGGAATTAATGTTGATTTAGATATTAATACCTGTGAAGTGATCCGTATTTATGGTGAGCGATAGCGATGAATGAATTTAGCCAGTTTTTTGTTAAACAAGGTTTTATCAAAATCAATAATATTAATGTTTATCAATCATCTAACTTCTTTATCAAATCAGTAAACATACAGAGAAAAACAACGGGTGATAAATATTTTATTAACTTAGGTGTTTCTCCCATCATTCCTAATTTGTCCCCTTTTTCGAATAAAGAAATTGATGCATTAATTCGTTTTAGGATCCACCCTCAAGATGGTTTTAGTATCGATACAATTCATGATTATCACTTTATAGAAACACTATTTAAAACAAAGATAACCGATTATTTCGATCATTTTTCATCCGTTGATGAGATTTTTTCACCCATAACACCAATTATGATAGAAAAGGCTCTTCTACCTACTTATTTAACACATACAATAACCCAAACTTCCTTAAGCCATATCTGTGCGAAATATTGGTTAGCGAAAAATGATATTGATAAGGCTAAAGCATTTGCTCATTATGGATTAAGTAGAATAAGATTGGGCGGTGGAATAAAAAAAGTACTCAGGGAAATTACGTTACTGGAATAATAGGATATTACATGATCCAAATTTCAACTTATTTAAAAATAGAAGATGATTTTATTAATATCAATAACTATAATGGCCTATTAAAGGATACTTTCTATATTGATGGTGCCATAGAGTTATCTATTTATAATATTAAAATAATCGATATAAGCATGTGGGATTATGTTGACCAATTGTGGAGCTATCTAATTGAAGGTTTAGTTAAAATAAATGAAAATCAAGAATTTAAAACTAACTTTCCTGACCAACCTATTGAAATAAAATTTCAGCCTATCAATGACAATGTGCTTATTACTATCACTGCTAACGAATCCCATAAAGCTTTTATAAAAAAAGATCTGCTAATAAAAACAATGGCATTGCATGCACAAGAATTCTTTAATAAGTTGGTAACCTTTAAAGGCATTGTGCTTAATGATTATGCTATTGATTTTAAAAATATAGAAAACTTACTAAAAAAAGATATTTAATATGAAAATAAAGGAAAGATAATGAGTAATAATTTCGAATACTGTGAAAAAACGGTCTCTTTATTGGAAATAGAACAACTGGAAAATAATTTAAAATATAAACTCCCAAATTATTTTATTGAACATTATCTAAAATTTAATGGTGGGATACCTTTAAAAAGTTGGTGGTATTTTAACGAAGATATTGATCCTCTCGAAATTGCACAGTTTAAGTCCATTAAATATTATAATTTAACTTTAGGTAGTAGTACTTCATTAATTGATAATTGTTACTATTATATGATTGAAAGAAACGTTATTCCTCAAAACATTATCCCTTTTGCTATTGATTGGGGTGGGAATTTTTTCTGTATTAATCAAGATGATAATAGTATTCTATTTTACACAGTAGACTCTTTTAACGATGATCTAACACTTAAAGAAAACCATAAAAATGCTCAACTCTATTTAGCACCTTCATTTAATGTATTTATCAATAATCTAATGAGCGAAGAGGAAATAAACGGCTTATAATATTATTGCAGAAAACAATCACCTATCAATATATTATAACTACGCTCCCACAAAAAACGGAAACTATTAAGCCTCCGTTCTTATTTGAATTAAATGTGTTTTATTGCAATTAATCTATCTGTGTTGCACAGAATCTATGCGTTGGATGCACCATTTGATCTTGAGCAGCAACGAGTTGCAATTCGTACTCATTCATCTCTTTCGTTTTTAGCATCACTTCATAAACTGCCGCAGCGACGTGTTCTAATGCGGTTTGTAATTCAACACCTTTGAGTAAATCCACCAGCATTAAACCACTTGTTAAATCACCGACACCCACAGGCTGACGCTCACCAAAATCGACTAATGGACGACTAACATGCCAGCTATGTTCTGCGGTTACTAACAGCATTTCAAAGCGGTCATGACGATATCCAGCACGTGACAAGTGTTTTACTAATACAACCTTAGGGCCTTGTTTACACAATTCACGGGCAGCATTTACACACTCATCAACGTTATGAAGCGCTTTGCCGCCACTTAATGTTTCAAGTTCTAATAAATTAGGCGCGATGATATCACTGATAGGTAATGCTTCTTCACACAGCACACCTGAAACAGCAGGAGGAACTATACACCCTTTTTCAGGATGTCCCATTACAGGATCACAAAAATACCATGCATTAGGATTCGCTTGTTTTACTTTTTTAACGATATCAACAATACGCAAACCTTGTTCAGCCGATCCTAAATAACCACTTAGTACTGCATCACATTGTGAGAGTTTACCGATTGCGGCAATACCATCAACAATCTCAGTAATGTGCTCTGCTGACATCACACAGCCTGTCCATTTTTCTGGATATTGCGTGTGGTTTGAAAATTGCACTGTATTTAGAGGCCAAACATTCACCCCCATACGACGCATTGGAAACTCAGAGGCGCTGTTACCTGCATGACCGAAAACAACATGTGACTGAATAGAAAGTATATTTTTCATGACATAAACCGATTATTGTGAATACACACAACACCCAAGCTTTATCATCATAGGCGAGGTATATACGTTTATTTATTGTTATTAAGAAAAAGGGCAACTCACCGGCTGCCCTTTACTGTCAATTATTTCCAGATAACGAGGCAGTAATGTTTTTTACCGCGACGTAAAATGGAGTAATGACCAAATAAGAAATCTTTTTCTTCAAAGACGTATTCAGGATTATCTTGTTTTTCGCCATTAATTGAAACTGCGTTAGAGCCAATCATTGTACGAGCCTGACCACGAGAAGGAACTAATTCTGCGTTAACCAGTGCTTGTTGCAAATCACTGCCTTTTTCTAACTCAATTGTTGGCATACCGTCTTGTGCTAATTGTTCAAGGTCAGCTTGTGTTAAGTCTGCAATTGCACCAGAGAATAAGCTTTCTGTAATACGTTTAGCGGCGATTAAACCCTCTTCACCATGAACTAAACCAGTAACGAGTTCTGCTAATACACGTTGAGCACGAGGCGCTTGACCGCTGTTTTTATCTTCTTCTTCAAGTGCATTAATTTCTTCAATGCTCATAAATGTGAAGAATTTCAAGAAGCGATAAACGTCAGCATCTGCCGTATTGATCCAGAACTGGTAGAATTTGTATGGGCTGGTTTTCTTAGGATCTAACCAAACCGCACCGCCTTCTGTCTTACCGAATTTAGTTCCATCAGATTTAGTAATTAATGGTACGGTCATACCAAATACTTGTTTCTGATTGAAACGACGGGTTAAATCGATACCTGAAGTGATATTACCCCACTGATCAGAGCCACCGATTTGTAATTCAACACCTAAATGTGTATTTAATGACGCAAAGTCATAAGCTTGTAATAGGTTATAGGCGAATTCAGTAAAAGAGATCCCCACATCGTCACGGTTTAAACGTTGTTTAACCGCTTCTTTGTTGATCATTTGGTTCACAGAGAAGTGTTTACCGATATCACGCAGGAATGTCAGCACATCCATTTGACCAAACCAGTCATAGTTGTTTGCTAATTCCGCACTGTTTTCACCACTGTTGAAATCTAAGAAAGGTGACACTTGTTTACGAATTTTTTCTACCCATTCGTGAACAGTATCTTGGGTATTCAGTTTGCGCTCGGTGGCTTTAAAACTAGGATCACCAATTAGACCCGTTGCACCACCCACCAACGCCACAGGCTTATGCCCGGCTAGTTGGAATCGTTTTAAACACAGCAAAGGAACCAAATGCCCCAAGTGCAGGCTATCAGCGGTAGGATCGAAGCCACAATAGAGAGCGATAGGACCTTGCTCCAAACGCTCTACTAAAGCTGCCTCATCCGTGACCTGAGCGATTAGCCCACGCTCCTGCAATTGTGTGATTAGGTTCTTGCTAGACATCAATGACTCCATCGGTTTATTGTTTTTTGTCTATTTAAAATATAAGTGAAACATAAGTGGTATAGCATAAAGCGCCACTACATTAAGTACCAGTAGAAAAAGACTTTTTGAGGCAAATTTATTAACACACTATTAAGGTGCTAATCGCTCAATGTCCCATCCTTGTGGTGATTTTTGGTAGATAAAGCGATCGTGCAGACGATTTTCTCGTCCTTGCCAAAATTCAACAGAATCAAATGTCACACGATATCCACCCCAGAAACTCGGTAATGGCACTTCTCCATTTTGGAATTTCTGTTTTAATTCTAAGAACTTACTTTCTAACACGCCTCTTGCGGAAATGCGAGAAGACTGTTGAGAAGCCCAAGCTGCAATTTGACTATCTTTAGGGCGGCTATGGAAATATTTAATCACTTCAATAGGAGAAAGTTTTTCTGCTTTCCCTAAAAAGCAAACTTGTCTTTCTAAGGGATACCAAGGAAATAATAAACTGACTCGTTGATTGTGCTCTAAATGACTCGCCTTGCGACTGCCCAAGTTGGTGTAAAAGACTAAACCATGTTCATCGAAGTGTTTTAATAACACGATACGTTGATAAGGTTGCCCATTTTCATCAACTGTTGCGACACACATTGCAGTAGGATCACTCAAACGCGCTTCACAAGCCTGTTTTAGCCACTTTTCAAACAAAACTAATGGCTGTTCAGTTAACTCATGACGTCGTAGTCCACCATTCATATATTCACGGCGTAAATCTGCAACATCAATAAAATCAAGTTCTGTCATTTTTCACTCTCTCTTTTGAGAAACTGCGTTCAGCATATCACGCTTAACGAGGATTTGTAGGGTAAATCGCCCCTAAAACGGTTTCTCTTGATGCCCCTGTTACAGAAGGTAAATTCCCTGATTCATTTGCAATGGTGCGCGCAGCTAACCAAGCAAATGCTAACGCTTCCATGTCATCACCACTTAACCCATATTTATCCGTTGTCGCGACTTCTGTACCCGGTAATAGTGAAGCTAAACGATGCATAATTTGCCCATTTCGCGCTCCACCACCACAAACGAGTAAACGTTCACATCCACCGTTTAGTTGGATCTGTTGCACAATACTTATCGCGGTTAATTCAACCAGAGTTGCTTGTACATCTTCAGGAAAAACATTAGGCACTCTTGCTAAATGGTAATTTAACCATTGTGTATTGAAATATTCTCGCCCTGTACTTTTAGGGGCTGAACGCGAAAAGTAAGGATCCGAAAGCATATCTTGCAATAAAATTGGGTTTACAGTGCCAGTAGCAGCCCATTTACCATTATCATCATAAGGTGTTTGGTTATGGATCCAATTCCAGCTATCTAATAGCATATTTCCAGGGCCTGTATCGTAGCCTTTAACTGCAATACCAGGTAATAACAATGAAATATTGGCGATACCACCGATATTTAAAATAATACGTTTTTCAACAGAATGCCCTAATACAGCAAGATGAAAAGCGGGTACTAAAGGTGCGCCTTGTCCGCCGTAAGCAATATCTCTACGACGAAAATCACCCACTGTCGTAATTCCTGTTAATGCAGCAACACGGTTGTTGTCACCAATTTGCATAGTAAATGGCATATCACTTTCTGGCTCATGCCAAACGGTTTGTCCATGGCATCCTATCGCCGTAATATCACTCGCACTAAGTTTTACTTTTGCGAGTAACTCTATAATTGCTTGCGCATAAAGTTCGCCCAATTGGGCATCTAATAGGCCGATTTCATGCAAGGTAGTAGGTTGCCCTTGGCAAACAGCTAAAATTCGTTGGCGTAGATTTTGCGGGTAAGGCAGAAAGTGATTTTCTTGTTGTGCAACGAACTTATTATTGATTGCAGCTAATACAACATCAACACCATCTAAGCTTGTGCCAGACATCACGCCAATGTACCGCCCTGCTATCATGTTCTTTTCCTTATAATCAAGATGATGCAAATTTTTAACATATAATGTTATATTCTCTTTTTTCAGAAATCTCTTCTGTTTTTACTATCGGCCTTTACTATATAGTAAGCTATATATTATTAAAATCAGTGTCGACATACGCAAAAAACGAGCTATAACTGATACTAGATAACATTGGTATAATCTGAGCAACCCACCTCAGGTTTTCTTTAGGAGTAACTATGTTTAAGCATTTACTTATTGGTCTTTTTACAATGACTGTACTTACTGGTTGTGTGAATACAAATTCACTATCCGGTGACACTTACACCGCAAGCCAAGCAAAACAAGCTCAAAATATTACTTATGGTACAGTGGTTTCTGTACGTGCAGTGAATATTCAAGCAGGTAGCGATGAGAATATTTTAGGTGCGATTGGTGGTGCCGTTCTCGGCGGTATGTTAGGTAACACAGTAGGTGGTGGTACAGGCCGTAACCTTGCAACAGCTGCTGGTGCAATTGCTGGTGGTATGGCGGGACAACAAGCACAAGGCGCATTAAACACCACTAAGGGTGTTCAAATTGAAGTTCGTTTAGATAGTGGTAGAACTGTCGCTATCGTTCAAAAAGCAGATAATACTGTTTATAGTCAAGGTCAACGTGTTGCCGTTATCGGTAACGGAAATAACTTAACTGTTTCTCCTCGCTAATAATTAGCAATTAGCAACAAAAAACAGGCAACATTAAAGTTGCCTGTTTTATTTTATGACTCAATAATAAGTAACCTAAAGAGAGAACAAATATATAATCTAGCTATCACAATTCAAACTATATAATGATTTACATTATATACGCGTCATATTTCAAGTTTCAGTGTTGTTGACATCGTTTACTCACACTAGTTACATATTTTATATGTCCTAGTGACTCATTCACTTGTTATCTAGCTGAGTACTGAACTATTTAGAGTATAGTTATCATCATATAATTAATATTATTTAAATAGAATATATATTAAATTTGAAATTATTAGTCATTTAGCCTATTTATATTTTTTTCTAATTTTTTGATTGTACCTATTAACCTTTCGATTTCTTCTAGTTGGATACCACCTAATATTTCTCGTCTCGTTTTTTCTATTACTGTGTAAACCTCATTAATAAAAGGCTCAGATTCTTTTGTTAATTTTATACGTTTTGCTCTGCGATCATTTGCACATGTATGCCGACAAATCAGTTTTTTTTCTTCCAGTTGATCTAAGGTTCTCACTAAAGACGGTTGCTCGATTCCTATTGCTTTTGCCAATTGGATTTGTGACTGCTCTGGAGGTAATTGGCTGATATTATACAAAGTAACCCAATGGGTTTGGGTTAATTTTAATGGTTTGAGACGATGATCAATTAAAGCACGCCATAATCGAACTAAACGCGCTAAATCAGCTCCTAATGTTGATTCCACTTATCTCTCCTTAATTAGCATTTTCAGTCAACTTATTACAAAGTTTAGATATTCATTTTTAATACAATATTTACCTATTCTTTTTAATTAAAACATTACCTTTAATAACTAATATAGTTATAATCCTATTTATTAGATAAGTAATTATTTTCCAGATATAATTAAACCATTTCTTTCTAGCAACGAAAGTCCATAAAGAATAACCTTGTTATAAAAACTAATCTATATTTTTTTACATAATAATTATTATTATTTTAAACTCAACACTAAAAACAAGAAAAATAGCATTACTATCAAACAGTTAAAAATAAATAACCAGAATAGCACTTTAAAGTTATAACCTTATATTAATAAAGAAAAAATAATAAACCACATAACTACAATAAATAACAATAATGAATTAAAAAGATAGTTAATTATTATTTTAATATTAAAAAATAAGTGGAACATTTAAAATAAATTGAGTTGATCATTCTCTTTTTCAATTGCGGAACCCATTTTTTTTAATGATCTTAAATAACGTTGCTGACAAAGTCGTAATATATTTCTTTTCTCATGTTGATTCATTGTTGACCAATTAAACCGCTCTTGACGGCTGCGATAGCACCCCACGCAATATCCTTGCGCATTCATTTCGCAACGTCCAATACAAGGACTAGGAATATCAAAAAATTCTAATTGTTCTTGCATTTGATTTTCCCTCCCTATTGTTTGTTACAATAGAGTATAGTTAATAGAGATATTATCTGCACAACATGATTTATTGAACTGTTAAAGGCGTAGTAAAATTGAACTTTAGGGCTTTAACGCGTTATAGTACTCCGCCATCAGTTTATCTGTAGGGTTTAATCATTAAAAAAACACAAGAGGTTTATATGCGAGTACTTCATACCATGATCCGAGTGGGCGATTTACAACGTTCTATCGACTTTTATACCAAGGTTTTAGGTATGCAACTTCTACGCACTAGCGAGAATGAGGAATATAAATACTCGTTAGCTTTTGTTGGTTATGGTGATGAAAGCACAGGTGCGGTTATTGAGTTAACCTATAACTGGGGTGTAAATAGCTACGAAATGGGAACTGCTTTTGGGCATGTAGCATTAGGTGTTGATGATGTTGCTGCAACCTGTGAAGCCATTCGTCAAGCTGGCGGTAATGTTACCCGTGATGCTGGCCCAGTAAAAGGTGGCTCAACAATTATTGCTTTTGTTGAAGATCCTGATGGATACAAAATCGAGCTCATCGAAAACAAAAGTGCAAGTCACGCTCTAGGTAACTAATTTTTATTAAAACCAGAAAGATAACATGTTTATCTTTCTGGCCTTACTGATTATCAATTTCCGATATTCTATTTTTGTCGGATAAGTACAACTTAATGCCTGATATAAATAATCCCAATAAGCTTTGTAACCGTTTTCGGGGTTACTACCCTGTTGTCATTGATGTTGAAACAGGTGGATTTAATGCGAAAACAGACGGTTTACTTGAAATCGCCGCTATTACATTAAAAATGGATGAACAAGGTTGGCTAAAACCGGACAACACATTACATTTTCATGTCGAACCCTTTGAAGGGGCTAATCTAGAGCCGGCAGCCTTAGAATTTACAGGTATTGATCCAACCAATCCTTTACGTGGTGCAGTCAGTGAATATGAAGCCTTTCATGCCATTTTTAAAATGGTACGTAAAGGAATGAAAGATGCAGACTGTAATCGTGCCATTATTGTGGCGCATAATGCAAATTTTGATCACAGCTTTGTAATGGCTGCGGCTGAGCGTGCCGGATTAAAACGTAACCCTTTTCACCCTTTTGCCACCTTTGATACAGCGGCTTTAAGTGGATTAGTATTAGGGCAGACAATTTTGGCTAAAGCCTGTATCACTGCTGGCATTCCCTTCGATAGCAAATTAGCGCATGGCGCGTTATACGATACAAATCGTACATCATTACTTTTTTGTGAATTAGTTAACCGCTGGAAAAAGCTTGGTGGATGGCCATTACCTACACCTTAAAGTCATGGTGTCTCAGGTACATTTATGAATAACAGAAAAAAGCCAGTTCAATGATGTGAACTGGCTTTTTTATTGAAGATCTCACTATTTTTATACGTTTCAATACCGAAACGATAAAATTTAATTACTGTGCTTCTTCTTCACCACGATACTTATCAGCAGTCTCTTTTAATAACTTCTGTAATTCACCGCGCTGATACATTTCTAAAATGATGTCACATCCACCGACTAATTCACCATCTACCCATAATTGTGGGAAAGTTGGCCAGTGTGCATATTTTGGTAATTCTGCACGAATATCTGGGTTTTGCAGGATATCAACATACGCAAAACGCTCACCACAAGCAGAGATAGCTTGAACTGCCTGAGCAGAAAAACCACAACTTGGTAATTTTGGAGAACCTTTCATGTATAAAATAATTGGGTTTTCATTGATCTGGCGTTCAATTTTTTCAATAGTCGTCATTTGTAAGTCCTTACAGCCTTTTATATTCGATATGCTTTATAGGGGAAAACATGAAAGAAGAATACCACTTTATATTAGAAACCTCTATATAAGTTTAGTTATCGATATAAAACAATAGGTTGGTACTAAACCACAGTATTATTGATGAGAAAATACACAATAAAACATAAAAAATAAATCAATACGTTACAGATGTTTATGAGTGTGTTTTATCTTATTATTTTATCTCTTAGTACCGACACAATCACTGACTAAAACGTTAAGAAAAATAAAAAGCCTCAATTAAGAGGCTGAAAGCATTTCAATTAAGAAAATCGTCAATGCTCGAATCAATTGGTTCAATTTAAGTAACTTATTACTGTATGGTTCCGTTTTCTAAAAGGATCAAACAACCCAATGCATCAGTAATATCGCTTATCTCACCTTTTATTTTTGCAGTTTGTCCTTTCTTAATTTTAAGAACATTATCTTCTTCACTTGGTTTTAAAGTATATGAAGCACTGGCTTTATTATTAAATGAAATAGCAACAACTTTCGGTGGTGTTGGTTTATAGAGGTCGTATCTGACGACTTCTTCCAAACTTGCGATAGTGGTCACTCTTCCTTCTAAAATAACCCACTTCCCTCTCCATTTTTTCTTCGCCGCAATCTCATTATCACTAAAGTCCTTACATATTCCCGCATAAGTCGCTTCAGTTACTGGAGATTCCATCGATGGAACTATTTGATTTACAGCACTATTAACTGAACGAATAGCCTCGTTTATTTTACACCCTGATAATAATGTGATTATAGATAGTAATAACACCGTCTTCTTCATACAAATTCCTTTATAAAGTCAAAAAAAGATAGATAAAATATAAATCCAATAAGATAAAAATCTATTTTAATTAAATAAAACAACGCCCTCGCCAACATTATGGATAAATGTATGACTCTTTCTAAATTGCTTAATATTTTGATCTGACAGTATAGATCATAAAAAATAGTACTATAACTTTTCGTTATCTTATTTTAAATAAGAAAAATCTTGCCACCTTAGGCTTCTATAAATAAATAAAAATAAGTTAGTCATATTCCGATTTATTTTCCCTGTAAAATTAATATAGTTATTTTTAGCTTATGGTTTAAAAGTATAATTTATTATAAAACCCAAGATTAAATATTTAATATGTTTCTTTATTTGAATTATATTTAGCTATATATTCTTTTATATAAAAGAAGTAACAAGAAAATAAATAACAATTTTCATATCAAAATCAATACATTAAATTTCATAATCTATACATTAAGATAAAACGCTACCTTCTTAAAAGGATATAATGTATATAAATGGGTTTGTTATAAACCCTGACGAGTATTAACTATGGACATGATTTTACTGTTTCTTTTAGTGGGATGTATCACTGGCTTTTTTGCTGGGCTACTTGGTATAGGAGGCGGTGCAATCATTGTTCCGGTGGTTATGTATGTAGTCAGTCAACAAGCTATCCCAACAGATATGGTGATGAAAATTGCCTTATCTACCTCATTCTCTGTCATTATATTTTCCACAGCATCTTCGGCGTATTCTCATAACAAACATAAAGCCATTTTATGGCAGCAATTTCCTCTATTATCTCTCGGCACTATCATTGGTATGCTTGTGGGGACATTTCTGGTACAAAAAATGTCAAATACGATATTGCAAATCGTGTTCTGTATTTTCATGGTATATACCATCTATGGATTATTAACTAAAAAGAAAGAAGCAGAACGCATTGAAAATGTGAAAGATCCTATTGTTTCAAAACCAGCGTTAACAAGTGGTGGTTCTTTAATTGGTTTTATATCCAGTTTTATCGGTATTGCGGGTGGGACTATCACCATTCCTCTTTTAAGTCACTGGGGATTTAATACACGTAAATGTATTGCAACCTCTTCAATGATTGGTGTCATCATTGCTTCTATCGGCACAATCATGGGTATTATCTATGGTTGGAATCAAACAAATATTGATGATTATTACTTCGGCTTTATCTATTTACCTGCCTTTATCGGAATAAGCATTACCAGCGTACTCTTCGCACCTGTCGGTGTAAAAGTTGCTTATCGCCTACCAATTCCTAGAGTTCGCCAAATATTTGCATTATTTCTATTCTTAGTTGTAGTGAAAATGATGTATACGCTTATTACAGAGTAAGCAAGTGATCTGAAAATCATATTCCGTTAAATTATTCTATACAAACAATACTAAAATCTAATATTTATAATAGTATTAGATTTTAGTAAGTTAGAGTATTTATAGATAAGATAAAATGGACGAGTCTTATTAGGTAATCTTCACCTAATTAAAATAAATATATTTAAGTATTACGGATAGCTTTATTCTTTTCTCACTTTGACTTGTAAAGCAAAAACAGGATCCGTTGTACCACACATAGTACGCCCTACTGTGGCTTTTATTTTTATCCGTACATTGCCACTTTTAGGTGCTGTTCCTTGTAAACGAGCAAAAATGATAGGACGCTCTTCTTGGCGTATGACATGCTTTTGCCAATCTTCATATGTAATAAGAGAAAGCCACTCCCCATCTTTATTTTTCACCATTAATGTCACAGTAACCCATTCTGGGTTTTCCACAATATAATATGGTGCTAAACCAGAAAATACGCCAATTTCAACCTGTTGATCATAATATTGATTAACAATAGCTTCCGGCATATAGATTTTTTCTTGCGATTCTGACGGTGTAAATAAAATGCTGGTACTACATGCAATGCCATAGAACATGCTACAACCATTTAGCACACTACAAAAAATAAGCAGGAATAGGCTCTGAACTAAGCTTTTTATAGAAAAATACTTGAAAATAATACTTCCGTGCATGCTTTTATCACTCCCTTGAAAAAACTTAAACTATTGTCGGCAAATTTAAGTCAACCCTTATATCATCTCAAATATCATTTTTATTGTTTAGCATTAAATACCGTTCCTTGCTGCCAATCAAGGACTGAGATCCCCATTTTATTTGCTAATTTAATAACTACAGGAAGAGCTTCATCTACTTTAGAATAAACAAAACCAATAACTGGGATTTTAGTCATAAAGTTATTAATTAAAGGCCCGTCACACCACACACTATCATCTATTTCATCATCAGGTAATTCGCAAAGGCACGGATATAGATGAGAAATTTCTTGATAAAAACGCAACATTAATGGGCTTAATTCCTGAATATCTTCATCTTCATATTTTTCGAAGTATTCACACGCTTTTTCAAAATCATTCGGAATAGGAAAATCAAATAGTGCAATATTATAACTCATTTTAACTCCTACACTCTTTTTGCGTAAATTCAATCTAAAATATCGCTACTACGATAAATGTATAAATAATAAGGCTTATGTGAGTACATTATTTCTATATTCCCTTCTTTAGCCTCAATATTTTCTAATTCAGAAAATACAAATATTTTATTCTCACTTAATGACTCATATTCAATTATCTCTAACTCCTTACAGTTATTTACCTCAGCTAACAATGCTTTTTTATCTTTAACTAAAGGATAAATATTTTTCATTTTCTGAGCTAAAAGATTACAGACCGAATCAATATCATCGCCACCAAAATAGGATAGATTTACACCAATTAACTTACCTTTATAAAATTTTAATGCATTTCTATCAGAATCTTTCTCAAACGGAGGCTCATTATTAAAAAAACAAGTGATAAGATCTTTCTCTGTTTCACACACACCATTCTTTATAAAAGGAATATCATCAATTGATCTTCCAAAATCTAATTTCAAAGGTTCATTACTTTTAAATCCAAACCCAGATAAAAATATTATCATGCCAATAGCTATAAATATTTTTTTCATATTTGTACATTCCTTTGAGAATAAATTTGTTACGATGTATCAATTGTAGTCTCTTACCCCAATCCATCCATACTAGGTGACGCGATTAAATCATATTAATAGAATAAAATTTATACTCTCTACCTTTTTTACTTATCTCATTACAAATACGCTTTTGTCACTTTACGTGCAGGCAAGAGGGATATACTCTTATGAGTATAATTAATCTATATGGCTTATAACTATAGATAAAAGATATTTAGCTGTTATTTCAGCAGATTTTTGTTAAAATAATTAGCAAAATAGTAACAACTTAGTGATTCATTTGCCTCATTCTATCAATTCAAATGATTTTGATTGAATGATTTCAGGCACAAAACCCGAAATAGATAGTTTAAAGGAGTACGCAATGTCTTTCGAATTACCAAAATTACCTTATGCGTTAGATGCTCTTGAGCCACACATCTCTAAAGAAACTTTAGAATATCACTACGGCAAACACCACCAAACCTATGTAACCAATTTAAACAATCTGGTTAAAGGTACTGATTTAGAAAGCAAATCTTTAGAAGAAATCATCAAATCTACTGACGGCGGTATCTTTAATAATGCTGCTCAAGTATGGAACCACACTTTCTACTGGAACTGCTTAGCACCCAATGCAGGTGGCGCACCAACAGGTAAAGTTGCTGATGCTATCAACAAAGCATTTGGCTCTTTTGAAGAGTTCAAAAAGCAATTTAATGATGCAGCAGCTAAAAACTTCGGTTCAGGTTGGACTTGGTTAGTGAAAAAAGCTGACGGTTCAGTTGCAATTGTTAACACCTCTAATGCTGCAACTCCAGTTTCAGGTGCAGACAAACCACTGTTAACAGTAGACGTATGGGAACATGCTTACTACATCGACTACCGTAATGCGCGCGTTAAATATTTAGAAGAGTTCTGGGCACTGGTTAACTGGTCATTTGTTGAAGCTAACCTTGCTTAATTGAGCTTGATAATCAAAGGTGAGTGATTGAGATTCATTTTTGGTGACAAAATAACAAAGGGCCTTGAGCCCTTTGTTATATTCAGATATTCGATAATCTATTATTTAAATTGATCGGATATTCTATAAAGCAGTGATTAGAACATCATAGTAGAAAATAAAACGATCATAACAAGCGCTGCTACTGCTGTACTCAAACCAAATTTCAGATCCGTATCCATCTATTTCTCCCTCAAAATGATTATAATACACATTTTTAACCATAACCTTGTCATGGTTAATTATTATCACATATCAAAATTTGCTAAAATAGCGACCAGTGCACAATTTATAACATTGATTAATACTTTCACTTTTGAGCTAGATCATACAAAATTCACAGCTAATCGCTAAATTATTGCCAGTGTTTGCCCTATGTATGACTATACTGGCAGTTAAACCATAAAATTAGATAAAAGAGACCAATGAAGGTCAGGAGTTTTCCACACCATGGCAACAATAAAAGACGTGGCAAAACGCGCAGGCGTATCAACCACGACTGTTTCTCATGTGATCAACAAAACACGTTTTGTTGCTGAGAACACACGGGCAGCAGTTTGGGCCGCTATAAAAGAATTAAATTATTCGCCTAGTGCCGTTGCGCGTAGTTTAAAAGTCAATCACACCAAATCTATTGGCCTGTTAGCCACGTCCAGTGAAGCTCCTTACTTTGCTGAAGTGATTGAAGCTGTTGAAAATAGTTGTTACAGCAAAGGCTACACACTGATTTTATGTAATTCACATAATAACCTCGATAAACAAAAAGCCTATTTAGCGATGCTGGCACAAAAACGTGTTGATGGATTATTAGTCATGTGTTCTGAATATCCCGATCACCTTCTTACTCTTTTAGAGGGCTATCGTAATATTCCAATGGTTGTCATGGATTGGGGCAAAGCGCGTGGTGACTTTACAGATACCATTATCGATAACGCTTTCCATGGTGGTTATATTGCAGGTCGTTACCTTATTGAGCGAGGCCATCGTGATATTGGTATTATCCCTGGTCCATTAGAACGAAATACAGGTGGTGGTCGCTTACAAGGTTTCTTAAAAGCCATGGAAGAAGCCAAAATCACAGTTAAAGACGAATGGATTGTACAAGGCGACTTCGAGCCAGAATCTGGCTATAAAGCCATGTACCAAATGCTAAACCAAAAACATCGCCCGACGGCTGTCTTTTGTGGTGGTGATGTGATGGCGATGGGCGCAATTTGTGCTGCAGATGAACTTGGCCTGCGTGTTCCTTTAGATATTTCTATTGTTGGCTATGACAATATTCGTAATGCACGTTATTTTACGCCTGCACTCACAACCGTTCACCAGCCAAAAGAACGTCTAGGTCAAATGGCATTATCGATGCTGCTTGATCGTATCGTCAATAAACGCGAAGACGCCCAAACAATCGAAGTTCATCCACGATTAGTTGAGCGCCGTTCAGTTGCTGACGGTCCTTTTATCGACTACCGTCGCTAATTCATATTTATTTAGCTATCTGATTTCTAGCGAAGCCATTCCTCATTTAAGGTTTGGCTATCTCCAAGATAATCTAACAACCATGTCAAAGCGGGCGATTCACTTTTATCGACCCACGTCAGGCAGCATGGGCTGTCTGGCAATGGTTGTGCCAGTTGTAAAGTCACCAGCTTACCTTGTTCAATTAAAGGTTCAGCACGGTGCCAAGGCACCATTCCAACGCATAATCCCGCTAACAAACATTCAAGCCCCATATCCCATGTCGGAACAACCATTCTGCGCTGATTATTTAGCGCCCAAGTGTCACGCTTTGGTAAACTGCGTGAGGTATCCTCTAAACATAAACTTGGATAAGGCCGCATTTCATCATCCGTTAATGGATGTTGTGCTTTCGCTAAAGGGTGATCAACATGGCAAACACAGCGCCAAGGCATAAATCCCATATCTCTAAAGCTATAACGTTCACCTATTGGTGAGGCTCTTGTTGCACCAATGGCTAAATCAACACGACCATTAACTAAGGAGTCCCATACGCCATTAAACACCTCAGGGTAGACATACAGTTCTATATCCGGAAAATGGCGGTAGAAATCGAGAATAAGTTGTTGTGTTCTTTCAGGTTTAACAATGCCATCAACTGCTATACTAAATTGACCGCGCCATCCATTAGAAACTTGTTGACAAAGATGTCGAGTGTCATTCATTTTTTTGATAACAGATCGTGCTTCTTTGATGAAAATTTTACCTGCGTCGGTTAATTCTACATCACGATGACGACGCTCAAACAAAGGAACGGCAAGCCATTCCTCTAATTGCCGAACTGTGTAACTAACGGCGGATGGCACTCTGTGCAATTCTTGAGCAGCCGAGCTAAAACTTCCTGTTCTTGCGACTGCATCAACAACTTCTAAAGAGTATTCTGACCACATAGAGTTTATTCCTTTGAAAATTTTTCACAGCATTAACCAAATATTCCCGTTTCACAAGTAAAATAGGTCTTAGTTACAATACATAAAATGTTCTACATCACATAGCATAGAAAATAAAATGAATTCTAAAACATCCACACAATCAAAAACACCTATGAGCTTTATGGTGTACCTAGCGGGTTTGAGTATGCTAGGTTACTTAGCTATTGATATGTACTTACCTGCATTTGGTATGATGCAGCGTGAACTCTCTATCAGCGAAGGTGCTATTAGTAATAGCTTAAGTATCTTTTTATTTGGTTTTGCTGTTGCTCAGTTACTTTGGGGACCACTTTCTGACAAAGTAGGTCGTAAACCTATTCTTCTTATTGGTTTAAGCCTTTTCTCTTTAGGCTGCCTTGGTATGCTGTGGGTTGAAAGTGCAACTGGCTTACTTGCTATGCGCTTCCTACAAGCTTTCGGCGTCTGCTCTGCTGCTGTTATTTGGCAAGCTCTTGTCATCGACCGTTTTGATGAATCTCGCGCTCAACACGTTTTTGCTTTAATTATGCCACTGGTTGCATTATCACCAGCACTTGCGCCTTTAATCGGTGCATCGTTATTAGATCACGGTGGCTGGCGTATGATTTTTATGCTGTTAATGGCCGTAACGTTAGTTCTCATGTTACCGACATTAATGCTAAAAAACATTAAACAAAAATCAGTTACAGATGCAAACCAATCTTCTGCGTCATTTATGACTTTATTAAAATCCCCTCTCTATACAGGTAACGTATTAGTTTACGCTTCTTGTAGTGCAGGTTTCTTTGCTTGGTTAGCTGGCTCACCAATCATTCTTGAAAAGATGGGCTACTCTCCTCAGGATATCGGTTTAAGTTATATTCCACAAACTATTGCATTTATGGTGGGTGGTTATGGTTGTCGTATTTTACTGTCAAAAATGACAGGTAAAACACTGCTGCCACTGTTATTAATTGGTTATGCTGTCAGTATGACTGCGTTATACCTTGTTGCTAAATTTACTGAACCAACATTAACAACTATTTTAATTCCGTTCTGTATTATGGCTGCAATGAATGGTGCTTCTTATCCAATCGCAGTATCTAATGCTTTATCCGCTTATCCTGAAATCAGTGGTAAAGCTGCTGCGTTACAAAATGCGCTTCAACTAGGTCTTTGCAGCTTAGCAAGTTTTATTGTCTCTGCATTTATCAGCCAACAACCTTTGATTAACACCACGGCAATTATGGCGTTAACAGCAATCCCAATGGCAGTTGGTTACTTTATTCAGCGTAATAAATCTGTTACCAAACACACAGTTCAAACCGCAGAATAATCGCGCTCCTTCTTTTAAGAATCATCTTAAAAAGGCCATTTTATAAAAAATGGCCTTTTTCTTTTCTAGAGAAAAACATTCTACATCTCTATACTTACCTATACGCTGTAATAGCGTTTTATTTATTTTTCTTTCGGATTTTGAGACATTAAACAGATTATTCGCTGATTATGTCAGATTAGTTGTCTTATTAATTCTATTCGTTCAATTCAGACTGAACACAATACCATTTTAATACTGTCAATCTGCACACATCCTTTCTTAGCTTTATGTCTCAAAACCCGCTTAGTTTACGCGGAGAGTATATGAGTACATCTTGTGTAGAAGAAGGCCGAAAGACCTCCAACGATCCTTATAAAAAGATCGCAATAGAACTGTTAGCTCATGCTGATATTCGAGTTAATGGCTCAGAACCTTATGATATTCAGGTTCATAATCAAAATTTTTATAAAAGAGTATTACAGCAAGGCTCATTAGGTCTCGGCGAAAGTTATATGGATGGTTGGTGGGATTGTGAACGATTAGATATATTCTTTCATAAAGTTTTACGTGCTGGTCTTGAAAATAAGCTCCCACAAAACCTACGCGATATTTTCAAGATTGCGACAGCCCGCCTTTTTAATCTGCAAACACAAAAACGTGCATGGATGGTAGGTAAAGAGCATTACGACCTTGGTAATGATCTATTTACTGCCATGCTTGATCCTAATATGCAATATTCCTGTGGTTACTGGAAAAATGCAGATAATTTAACTCAAGCTCAAGAACATAAATTAGATTTAATTTGCCGAAAATTAGATTTAAAACCGGGGATGACCTTATTAGACATCGGCTGTGGTTGGGGTGGACTTGCAGGCTATGCAGCCAAACATTTTGGCGTTTCTGTAACGGGAGTCACTATTTCTGTTGAACAGCAAAAACTTGCACAAGCTCGATGCCAAGGACTTGATGTTAATATTATTTTAGAAGACTATCGTGATTTACATGAAAAGTTTGATCGCATAGTTTCAGTAGGTATGTTTGAGCATGTAGGACCTAAAAATTATGCCACTTATTTTGATGTGGTTCGTCGTAATTTAAAGGAAGATGGTCTGTTTTTATTGCACACCATAGGTTCTAACCGCGACAAAGTAAATGTAGATAGCTGGATAAGCAAATATATCTTTCCTAATGGATGTTTACCGTCTATTCAAAAAATTGCTCATGCAATGGACAGTAAATTTGTAATGGAAGATTGGCATAACTTTGGCGCTGATTACGATAAAACACTAATGGCATGGTATCAGCGTTTTTTAGCCTATTGGCCAGATATTGAATCTAATTACACACCACGCTTTAAACGTATGTTTAGTTATTATCTTAATGCCTGTGCGGGTGCATTTCGTGCCAGAGATATTCAGTTATGGCAAATTGTCCTAAGCCCTAAAGGTCATATTGGCGGTTTACAAATCCCTCGCTAATTATTCTTTTTATAAAAAGAGAAAAGCCAGTTTGATTGATAAACTGGCTTTTTCTTTGATTATCTTTTAAGAGCAACAACATTAATTATTAATTATGTGAAGCTTGTTCTTCATTTTCATTTTGTTGTGCTGCTAATAAAGCTTGTTGCTGTGCTTGTTGCGCCATAACGCGCTCTACTGTATCGACAATCGCTTGAGTTTGAGGATCAAGTTCAATATTGACTTTATCACCAAGGCGTTTGCGACCTAATGTCGTTCTATCGCGCGTTTCAGGAATTAAATGGACACAAAAACGGTTATTAACCACATCGCCCACAGTTAGGCTTATTCCATCAATACCAATAAAACCTTTGTGTAAAATGTACTTCATTAATGCTTTATCAAAGATACGAAACCAAATTTGTAAATTATTTTCTGATGTTATAATTTTGGCAACTTCGGCAGTTGTGACAATATGACCAGACATCACATGCCCGCCTATTTCATCACCGTATTTAGCCGCACGTTCAATATTCACTTCAGAACCGACTTTTAATTCACCAAGGTTAGTTAAACGTAATGTCTCTTTCACTAGATCAAAGCTAATATGTGTACCTTCAATTTTAGTGACCGTTAAACAGCAACCATTATTTGCAACAGAAGCACCTGTTTCTAAATTGCCGACTAACTCTTTGGGTAATTCAATGATATGGGTACGAAAATCGCCTTTATCTTCGATAGCAATAACCCGCCCTTTTCCCTGAACAATACCTGTAAACATCTTACATCTCCTTGGATCGATAAACTGGTAAACTCAATTTAGGCTTATGCTATTAAGGATAACATAGCTCGTATTAATACAAAGGAACAATTATCGTATTTATTCCTTGTCGAGGATTACCGTTAAATATAACGTAAAAACACCTAATAAATTATCAAAATCCTGTGTTTGAAAAGCTAAACTTCTTTCGTTGCTAATTAAACTTTTATCATTAGAATAAGCGGTCTTGAGGATCTCTTTACGTCATTTTAACAATACGACGTTTGTTCTCTTCCTTTCCTTTCGTTTTCTTATAATAAATAAAGGTGTATGCGTGCAGAAGTACATAAGAGAAGCGCGTAGCTTACTTGCTCTCGGTATCCCCGTTATCATCGCGCAGTTTTCCCAGACAGCAATGGGTGTCGTTGATACTGTCATGGCGGGTGCTGTAAATGCCACAGAAATGTCGGCGGTGGCAGTAGGTACGTCTATTTGGTTACCAACGATTTTATTAGGCCAAGGGATATTAATGGCATTAACCCCAATCGTTGCTCAATTAAATGGTTCAGGACAACGAAAACACATTGCTAATCGTACACAGCAAGGTTTTTGGCTCGCCACTTTCTTATCAATCATGGTAATTGCTATTCTTTATAACAGCCGTTTTATTATTGAAGCGCAACATGATATAGAACCCGAATTAGCCGAAAAGGCCATTGGATTTATTCATGCCATTATGTGGGGTGCACCTGGTTGCCTTTACTATCAGGTACTGAGAAGTCAATGTGAGGGATTATCTAAAACAAAACCTGGCATGATAATTGGTTTTGTTGGCCTATTAATTAATATCCCTGTCAACTACGCCTTTATTTACGGTAAATTTGGCGCACCACAATTAGGGGGTATTGGTTGTGGTGTTGCAACGGCTTCTGTTTTCTGGGCGATGTTCTTAATGATGCGTTATTACGTGCGTCGAGCACCGACACAACGTGATGTTATGCCAAAGAAACGTTTAGTCAGTCCTGATTTCCACACGATAAAACGTATTACATTTTTAGGATTACCTGTTGGCTTAGCCTTATTCTTTGAGGTAACACTATTTGCCGTTGTTGCATTATTAGTTTCACCTTTAGGCGTTACTGCGGTTGCCAGTCATCAGATAGCACTTAACTTTAGTTCACTAATGTTTATGTTCCCTCTTTCATTGGGAATAGCAGCAACAATCCGTGTCGGTCATAACTTAGGGCAACGCTCTACAGAACAAGCACGTATTTCAGCCATTACAGCGCTTGCTGTTGGACTAATGTTGGCAAGTTGTACCGCGATTTTCTCTATTATCTTCAGAGAAAAAATCGCGTTAATGTATAACGATAATATTGAAGTGGTGACGTTAGCTTCCCATCTTATGTTATTCGCTGCGCTTTATCAGTTATCAGATTCTGTGCAAGTTATTGGCTCAGGTGTATTACGAGGTTATAAAGATACCCGCTCTATCTTCTTTATTACTTTTATTGCCTATTGGGTAATTGGACTACCTTCTGGTTATATATTAGGGCGTACTAATTACTTTGTTGAAGCGATGGGACCTGCTGGTTTCTGGATTGGCTTTATTTTAGGTTTAACTGCCTCAGCAATTATGATGGGTTCCCGCATTTGGTGGATCCAACGTCAATCTGATGAAGTGGTACTATTACGCTCAGAGCGTTAAACAGAAACAGTTATTTCGGCAAGGGAATGACACAAATATCAACAAATAGCTTTAAATACGAGCAGTTGAATATAAATTTGTGTTTTTCCTCTTGCCAGAATCGAATCATCTCGTTAATATTCGTCCCCGTTGTCACCTAATAGATAATGCGTCCATAGCTCAGTTGGTTAGAGCACCACCTTGACATGGTGGGGGTCGGTGGTTCGAGTCCACTTGGACGCACCATTTATTTTTCGATAACATCTCAATACAGTGCGTCCATAGCTCAGTTGGTTAGAGCACCACCTTGACATGGTGGGGGTCGGTGGTTCGAGTCCACTTGGACGCACCATTTCTCTTTCTCTATTTTCTTATTTTTATTCTTCTTACCTACCCTACAAAATAATTAATCTAGCTTGCAATATTTTATTGCGCAACAAAGTGTTTAAAAAACAAGCAGTCAGCTCCGTATTTTGATCACATCACTTAAATTTACCTTTTTTCGATTTTCTTCATAGAAATTAACCTCTATAATACGAAACATAATTTTGTTGAAAGGTTTCAGCGTATTGATTTACGGGCATCTTTAGAAAACAGAACAAATGAATCGTGATAGACTATAATGTAAGATGTCTGCCAACCTTTGATACAAAATAGTGACAAGATTTTTATGATGTTGCTGAACCATTAACATGTTGCGCAACTTATCTATGAGAGATGAGTTTATACACCCTGTTTTGCACCGTTGATACTGTTAATAGAAAACGGCGACATTAATCCTTATTCATCCATTACAATACAACCATTAAATAGACTGCCATGAAAAAGACAAAAATTGTTTGCACCATCGGACCAAAAACCGAATCTGAAGAAAAACTGAATCAATTACTGGACGCAGGCATGAACGTTATGCGTCTAAACTTCTCTCACGGTGACTATGAAGAGCATGGCAACCGTATCAAAAATCTGCGTAATGTTTGCGCTAAAACAGGCAAAAAAGCCGCTATCTTATTAGATACTAAAGGCCCAGAAATCCGTACCATCAAATTAGAAGGTGGTAATGATGTCGCTTTAGTTGCTGGTCAAACATTCACTTTCACTACAGACAAAACTGTTGTGGGTAACAAAGACCGCGTTGCTGTAACTTACGAAGGTTTCGCTAAAGACTTAACTGTTGGTAACACCGTTTTAGTTGATGATGGTCTTATCGGCATGAAAGTCACTGCTGTAACTGATAAAGAAGTTGTTTGTGAAGTTTTAAACAACGGTGACTTAGGTGAAAACAAAGGTGTTAACTTACCTGGCGTTTCTATCGGTTTACCTGCATTAGCTGAAAAAGATAAACAAGATCTTATCTTTGGTTGCGAGCAAGGCGTTGATTTCGTTGCTGCATCATTTATTCGTAAACGTTCTGACGTTGAGGAAATGCGTGCTCACTTAAATGCGCACGGCGGCGAAAACATCATGATCATCTCAAAAATTGAAAACCAAGAAGGTTTAAACAATTTTGATGAGATCTTAGAAGCATCTGACGGTATCATGGTTGCTCGTGGCGACTTAGGTGTTGAGATCCCAGTTGAAGAAGTTATCTTCGCACAAAAAATGATGATCGAAAAATGTAACGCTGCGCGTAAAGTGGTTATCACTGCAACGCAAATGTTAGATTCAATGATCAAAAACCCACGCCCTACTCGTGCTGAAGCGGGTGACGTTGCGAATGCTATCTTAGATGGTACTGATGCTGTTATGTTGTCAGGTGAAAGTGCAAAAGGTAAATACCCAGTAGAAGCTGTGACTATCATGGCAACTATCTGTGATCGTACAGACCGTATCATGCAATCTCGTCTTGATTACAAACAAACAGCTGCAAAATTACGCGTAACTGAAGCAGTTTGTCGCGGTGCGGTTGAAATGGCTGAAAACTTAGATGCACCTCTGATTGTTGTTGCAACTTTCGGTGGTAAATCAGCTCGTTCTATCCGTAAATATTTCCCAACAGCACCAATCTTAGCATTAACAAACAACGAAGAAACAGCTCGTCAGTTACTGTTAGTTAAAGGTGTAACCACTCAATTAGTTAAAGAAATCTCTTCTACTGATGACTTCTACCGTATCGGTAAAGAAGCAGCATTAGCAAGTGGTTTAGCGCATGCTGGTGAACGTGTTGTTATGGTTACCGGTGCACTGGTTGATAGCGGTACAACAAATACTTCATCTGTTCACGTTCTGTAATTTTATACAACGTGAATACATCAAACGCCACTCCTTGAGTGGCGTTTTTTATTTATTTCTAATTTATTTCTAATATTTTTCTTTCTTTTTTTTCTGTCACTCTTTTTTAGATTCATTTTTTCTCTTATCCCACTCTCTTTTTTATCTATTTATAGCTATTAATCAATCAGGTTGCGAGTAAATCGCCAATGTCAATTTGTGTGATTTTTAGTCATTAAATCACTTTTTAATGATTAGGATTTTTACTAATAATGAACTTTTGTGAGAAAACGCGCATTTATTGTGCTGAAAATTTACAATATAAGTGTTATTTTTCCTATTGTTATAGGAAACGCAAGATACACTTATTACGAATAAATCCAGCATTTTCCTATATGTGTGCCATACTTATTAATGGTTTCATATAAATGCTACTTGTTCCTTTACACAAACTAATAATAGAGGTTGTAACTATGAAAGCGAAACTTGTACTAGGTGCGGTAATTCTGGCTTCAGGCTTATTAGCAGGTTGTTCTTCTAGTAATAATGCACAATTAGATCAAATCTCTTCTGATGTAAGCCGCCTGAATACTCAAGTTCAGCAACTAAGTGGTGATGTACAATCTGCTCGCGCTGAAGCTAAATCAGCTTACGACGAAGCAGCTCGTGCAAATCAGCGTTTAGATAACCAAGTCACTACTTATAAAAAGTAATTTGACTCACCGATAAGCTGAAAACAGCTTTAGGTAAGCATTAATCACAAAGCCCTAACATTGTTAGGGCTTTGTTTTTTTAGCTCATTATATTTTATAAAGATTAATATGCTGTCACATCCACAGGTATACCCGAACGTCGAATCAGCTCTGCATCTGCTTTATCTTTATTAACCTTGCCACTTTCATACCAAGCATTAAATTGCTTTGTAAATGTAAGAGGCATCGTTTGCGGATCGTCATCTTCGTTACGTGATAGTGGCTGATGAACTTCAATAAACTGTCTGCCGTCTGCAGTTTCAGTAAATTTAATCGGTTTATTGATAACCTGAACTCGGCTACCTTTAGGCACCACGTTGAATAAGGTCTCAATATCATTTGGGCGTAAACGAATACAGCCTGAACTCACTCTTAAGCCAATACCAAAATCAGCATTAGTACCATGAATAAGGTATTCACCTCGACTATGTGCCAATCTTAAGGCATATGCCCCCATTGGGTTTTCAGGACCAGCAGGAACGACAGCTGGTAGCGTGATCCCTTTAGCCGCATAATTTTTGCGAATATTCGCCGTTGGTGTCCAAGTGGGATCTTTAATTAATTGAGAAATCGATGTCACCATCTCCGGTGTTTCTCGCCCTAATTGACCAATACCAATCGGGTAAACATCAACAGTTCCTCCCTCTTTTGGATAATAATAAAGGCGTAATTCAGCAAGGTTGATAACAATACCTTTATGTAGAGTATCAGGCAAAATCATCTGCAATGGGATTGTTAAAGTTTTACCTGCATCAGGCAAAAGAGGATCAATACCAGGATTCGCTTCCATCATATTGAGCAATCCCACTTGGTATTCGGACGCAATAGCCTCTAATGAGCGTTTATCATCGGGAACTATATATGAAAAATTTTCACCAATAATACGCTGGCCATCAGCAGGTAGTAGATATTCTGTCGCGTAAGATAAGTGACTACTCATCCCTAACAGCGATACCCCTAAGAGAGTTAACCATTTTTTCATCGTTTATCCCGTGTGTTAGAAATAAAATAAACTGACTATTATGATGATAACATTATCATTGTTATGCTTTCATATAATAAGTCAGTTTAGAACATTAATGCGGGATCAGGTAACATTTATGCTACAGCGTATTCTGAAAAACGCTTAATAAGTGTCGTAACCATCGCATGCAAACCTTGCGTGCGAGAAGGTGTTAAGTGGCTTTCTAGTGCTAATGATGAAAAGTAATGTTTGATATCTGTCTCTAATGCTTGTTCGATAGTTTTACCTTGAAATAAGATAATCACTAAGGCAACGAGGCCTTTTACAATACCTGCATCACTATCGCCAGCCAGCACTAACTGTTTATTCTCATTAAGAGAAACAGCGATCCAAACTTGGCTTTGGCAACCTTCAATAAAGTTAGCTGAAATACGTTGTTCATCTGTTAAAGGAGGAAGACGCTCACCTAACTCCATCATATAAAGGTAACGTTGTTCCCAATCCTGACAACGAGAAAAATTGCGTAATAATTTTGCTTCATCTGGCAAATTAGCAACTGCCATGAATAACCTCTTTATTTTAATCTTTAACCTAATAGCATTTCGACACGCAATAGCGCATTAACCAGTGCATCTATATCGTTTTTATTGGTATACAACCCAAGAGATGCGCGACACATCGCAGGAACTTGATAATAATCCATAATTGGCATCGCACAATGATGCCCTGTACGAATAGCAATACCATAATTATCAAGAAATGCCCCAACATCATAAGCATGGTGTTTGCCTAAATTAAACGCTATCACTCCTTGTCGAGAATCATTGCCATAAAGCGTTAACGATTTTACTTTTTGTAACTGCTCTTGGGCATACTTCATTATGCTACTTTCATATTCGGCAATGTTATCCATGCCTATTTGTGAAAGATAATCTAATGCCGCACCTAAGCCGATCATTCCCATTATGTTCGGTGTCCCTGCTTCAAAGCGCCAAGGCGCATCTGCGTAGGTAATATCACCATTAATATGAACATGCTTTATCATTGCGCCACCGCCTTCCCAAGGCGGTAATTCATCCAGTATCGCTTTCTTGCCGTATAACAAACCAATACCCGTTGGCGCATAAAGTTTATGACCGCTACAAACAAAAAAGTCGCAATCAAGTTGTGAAACATTAATTGTTTGATGCATTGCACTTTGAGCACCATCAACCAATATATGTAATTCACCACCTTGTTCAATAGCATATTGACGAGCATCACCAATAATTTGAGCGACTGGATTCACTGTGCCCAATACATTTGATTGATGAGTGAGACTGAGTAATTTAGTTCGTTCATCGATTAAACGGGGTAATTGAGCTAAATCGAGTGTACCGTCTTGCAATAACGGTAACACACGGACATTAAAGCCATACTGTTTTGCCAACATATACCATGGAACAATATTTGCGTGATGTTCCATTTCGGTGATGATGATATTGTCACCATCATTTAAAAATCGTTGGCTATAAACGTTCGCTATAAGGTTGATCCCTTCGGTTGTTCCTTTAACAAAAATTATCTCTTCTTCGCTATTGGCACCTAAAAAATCACAGGCTTTTTTACGGACATTTTCAACTAACGTTGTCGCATTTGCACTTAATGTATGAATGCCGCGATGAACCGCGGCATATTGTGTTAAGGCAAATTGTTTTTCATGTTCAATGACGCAAGCCGGTTTCTGAGCACTTGCGGCACTGTCGAGATAAACCAGTGGTTTTCCTTTCACTTGCTGTGAAAGAATTGGAAAATCATCTCGCGCTTTTTCAATGGAATGCGTCATAATGCCTTATTTTATACCTCTAATAAGCGCTGATTAATTCTTTCTAATACCTGCGCTTTGATCACACTATTTTCTAGCGATTCAGTTAATTCAGCCGCAAATGCATGGATGATCATTTTACGTGCGTCACTTAAGGAAATACCTCGTGAACGCAGATAAAATAGCTGCTCATCATCAATTCGTCCCACAGTAGCACCATGACTACATTTCACATCATCGGCATAGATTTCAAGTTGTGGTTTGGTATCGATTTGCGCTTTTTCACCCAGCAACAGATTGTTATTAGTCATTTGACCATCTGTTTTTAATGCTTGAGGTGTCACCGTGATCATACCGTTAAATACGGCTTTCCCTGCATCCATCGCAATACTTTTATGCAGTTGACGACTCTGGCAATTTTTTTCACCATGAACTAGCCATGTACGAGTATCTGCAATCTCTCCAGCTTTAGGTAATACAACGCTATTCATTGAAAGCTCTGTATTTTCACCCTTTAGTGCAGAACTCGTGTGATGACGACTAAGTTTAGCGCCTAATAAGAAAGCATAACTGTTAACACGAGCATCACGGCCTATCGTCAGATCGTTATGGGCAAAATGCTGACTTACTCCATTTTCAAAACTTAATTTGATATGGTTAAAAGAGGCATTATCGCCAATCGTTGCGGTTAATCTTGCACCTGTAAAATGACGGTTTTCACTATCACTGCTGATATAGTGTTCTACCACTTGCATCTGAGTATTCGCACCGACATCAAGGTGAAAACGATAATTTGCACTATTTACCTCTGTGCTTTGATCACCTTGAGTAATATTGAGAATATAGAGTGGCTTATCCGCAATAACACCGTTTTTCAGGGTAATAAGCAATGGATGTGGCGCTAAACTTTCAACTAAATGCAGGAAGATTTCACCATTTACCGCTTTAGGTAATTCACTTTGATTATCAAGTAAAGTAACTTGATAAGGACCAAAATCTTTACTACTTTCTATCGGTGAAAATGTGCCATTCACCATAACAATACGGTAGCAATCAAAAGATAATGCATGTTTAGCCATTAAACTTTGTACATCAAAAGGTGGCAACTGTTGATAGCACTGGCTTAGTGTTTCTTCTAATGGCGTATAATGCCAATCTTCATGGCGGTAAGTAGGGAAACCTACTTTCTCAACTTGTAACCAATGATTGCGAGCGTTGAGATTATCGTCACCTTTACGTTGATGATATAACGCTGAAAACATTTTTAATGCTTGTTGATTACGCAGTTCAACTTGGCGCTGTTTTTCACGCTTTTCATTGAGGGTCAATAAGCCAGCCATAACCTTGTTCCTCCAATTTTTGCGCCAATGAAAAATCACCTGATTTAATGATTTTCCCCTGATAAAGCACATGCACAAAATCAGGTTTAATATAATCAAGAATACGTTGGTAGTGTGTTACAACGATGAAGGCACGTTTACCATCACGTAAACTATTAACACCATTAGAAACGATTTTTAATGCGTCGATATCAAGACCCGAGTCTGTTTCATCTAAAATACATAATTCAGGCTCTAACGCAGCCATTTGCAAAATGTCGTTACGTTTTTTCTCACCACCAGAAAATCCCACGTTGACAGAGCGTGTTAACAAATCTTGTGGCATATCCAGTAATTTGATTTTATCTTCAATAAAATCTTCAAAATCAAAGCGATCTAACGGCTCTTGGCCACGATATTCTCTCACTGCATTTACAGAAGATTGTAAGAAAAACTGATTGCTGACACCGGGTATTTCAACAGGATATTGAAATGCCATAAAGATGCCTTCACCTGCGCGATCTTCCGGTTCTAATTCCAATAAATCTTTATTTTTAAAGGTAATCGAACCTTCATCAACTTCATATTCATCACGACCAGCAAGCGTTGCAGATAGCGTACTTTTACCTGAGCCATTTGGTCCCATAATTGCGTGAACTTCACCTGCACGAACCTGCAAATCTAATCCTTTGAGGATCTCGTTGCCTTCAACACTGACATGTAAATTTTTAATATCTAACATAATATATGCCTTCGGTATCTTTATACTCAGAATTTGGTTAATAGTTAACCGACGCTATGCTCTAAGCTGATTGCTAATAATTTTTGTGCTTCCACAGCAAATTCCAGCGGTAATTCTGAGAACACATCTTTACAAAATCCGTTTACAATCATTGAGATTGCATCATCTTCACTTAATCCACGCTGGCGACAATAGAACAACTGATCTTCACCAATACGTGACGTTGTCGCTTCGTGCTCAAGCTGTGCTGAATTATTCATTACCTCAACATAAGGGAAAGTATGCGCACCGCACTGTGTACCAATTAACATGGAGTCACACTGGGTAAAGTTACGAGCATTTTGTGCACCAGGAAGTACTTTTACGAGCCCACGGTAACTGTTTTGACTTTTACCCGCAGAAATACCTTTAGAGATAATGGTTGATTTGGTATTTTTGCCGATATGGATCATCTTAGTCCCCGTATCTGCTTGTTGGTTGCCATTCGTTAAAGCAACCGAGAAGAATTCAGCGGTGGAATTATCCCCTTTTAAAATCACACTTGGATATTTCCATGTGATTGCAGATCCTGTCTCTGATTGCGTCCATGACATTTTTGCGTTTTCGCCTTCACAAATAGCGCGCTTAGTCACAAAGTTAAGGATACCGCCTTCACTGTCGCCACCAGAGAACCAGTTTTGCACTGTAGAATATTTTACTTCAGCATCTTTATGGATAATGACTTCAACCACAGCAGCATGAAGCTGATAGCTATCACGAACAGGTGCTGAACAACCTTCGATATAACTAACATAACTGCCTTCATCAGCAACCAGAATTGTTCGTTCGAATTGACCCGTTTGAGCCGCATTAATACGGAAATAAGTCGATAACTCCATTGGGCAACGAACCCCTTTGGGAATATAGACAAAGGTACCATCAGATGCGACCGCAGCATTCAGCGCAGCAAAGTAATTATCATGGCTTGAGACAACGGTGCCTAAATATTGGCGCACTAAATCAGGGTATTCTTGAATAGCCTCGCTAAATGAACAGAAAATAATGCCATGTTCAGCAAGCTCTTCACGATATGTTGTTGAAACAGAAACAGAGTCAAAAATGGCATCAACAGCAACAGCTTGCCCTTCTCTTACAGGCACTCCGAGTTGGTTAAAAGCATCTTCAACTTCTTTGGTTAAATAATCCTGTGCAGCTTGTTTATCGCTCGTAACAGCTTCATTTGTGCCACCAGCACAACTGCCGTTAGCACAACATGAACTACAAGATGGTGCTGAGTAATAGCTATAATCTTGATAATTAAGCGATGGATAATCTGCTTTTAGCCAATGTGGCTCTTCCATTTCTAACCAATGGCGATAAGCATCTAAACGAAATTCCAGCATCCACTCTGGTTCGTTTCTTTTTGCCGATATTGCACGTACAACCGCTTCATTTAATCCTTTTTCTAAGGTGTCGGTTGAGATATCGGTATAAAAACCTTCTTTATAGTGGTGATCGCTTAGCCATCCCTGAACTTCATCACCAATTTCAACATTGCTCTGAGACATAATCTGACTTCACTATGTTATACCCCGAAGCTCTCACCACATCCGCAGACGTTTTGAGCTTTAGGATTATTAAATTTAAACATTTGATTAAGTCCTTCACGAACATAATCAACAACCAACCCATCGATAAATGGCATTGCTTTTAATGAAACAAAGAGTTTTGCGCCATTATGTTCATAAACAAGATCATCATCATTTGGGGCAGTAGCGAGTTCAATAACATAACCATACCCTGTACAACCGGAGGGTTTGATACTTAAGGAAAGCCCTTGTTTTTCAGGGTTTTTCTCAACCAAATGGCAGATATGCTTTGCCGCATTATCCGTTAATACAATGCCTTGCCAAGCTGTGTCATTAAGAGAAAAAGTTTCAACGTTGTTTGTCATTTCTGACCTCATTTCGAAAGGAGATTGATATCTTTCCTGACACTAATGGTAATGATAACCCTTATCACTTCAACCATGTCTTTTGAAAGGATATTCCGTAAATGTGTATTTTTTGTTCTATTTTTGCACTCATTTTGTTAACAATACATGTTAACGCAATGTAATATAACACTTTTATATTTTTTCATTCTAAAAAATAAAACTTTTAATTTTTCTTATATTTCGCACAATACGCACATAAGTTGCAAAATAAATACACTTTATATGTTATCACTGAAATTTAGAGAAAAAAGCATAAAAATGTGCTTTTACATCTCGCTTATTGAGCCTATTCACATTCATTTTTATGCTTTGATGAGGAATAAGATAGCACCACTTATATGATGACCTCTTATTGGTTTGTGTGCTCTTTGATGTTATTTATTAATAGTGATGGTTTGAATATATTTGTTTGTACATTCAAGAATTTGACTGTTTTTTTGTTTGTCCGATTGGCTATTGAAGTTGCTAATCAGTTGCAATTGCCATACTCGATTCGTTTTAAGATCAGCCGCTAAAATACCTTCATAACTCACGTTCTCTTTTGCATATTTCCCTTCAAAAAAGACATGTCGACTTTCCACATTTGGAATAGTTAATGGTTTTATCGATGTAGATATTTCATTCATACCATCTATGATGGCGATATTATCTACAATACCTTGCGCTCCTGCATCTACATCGTAACTCATTGCATCGATCATTTTAAAATAAACCAGACGAACCTCTGTCAAATCACAAATGGGTTCTGATTTATAAACCATCATTTCCGTTGTGACATCCTGAATATTATCTGGTAATGATTTAAAATAATTTTCAGTATCTTCTCTGCTCATGGAAAACGAAGTGGGATAAGCCATATTAAAACCAGAAACAGTTTGTACCGAAATATTACTTATATCATTACTCGTTTCAGAGGTAGAATTATTATCGCACCCACTGATTAATAAACCTGCAATTAATAATACTGTGGTGTTAAATTTAGAAATAGTAAACATTATTGATCGTCTTATCTTTTATTATGAAGATAATGATTATCATTAAAAATAAAATCTAAATAAAGAAGTAATTCTATTTTCTCTCTCTATTTTTATTTTTTTGACATTATCTATAAACACAAAAAACGCACAAAGCGAGTATTTCACTCTGTGCGTTTGTCTTTTTTATTCTTTAAGAAATAACAGATGTCGTTAATCTAGAAATACACACTTGACGATCTTCATCATCAAAGATTTCTATTGACCAGACTTGGTGTGAACGTCCTAAATGAATCGGTTTGCATACACCTCTTACCTTGCCTTCTCTCGCTGAACGAATATGATTAGCATTAATTTCTAAACCCACAATTTTCTGTTCACCTTCGGTACAAAGATAACCCGCAACAGAGCCCAATGTTTCAGCTAAAACAACAGAAGCACCACCATGTAAAAGCCCTAAAGGTTGCTTAGTGCGGTGATCAACTGGCATTGTTCCTTCAAGATAATCATCCCCGAGGCACGTTAATTCAATACCTAAATGGCTCATCATATTGTTTTGGCCAATATGATTAAGATGCTCGATTGTCGTTTCACGTTTCCATATCATGGCATAATCTCCAAAAGTGCCTGTAGTGGGTGTTTTAGCTCAATATTATCAATACGTTTTACTTGACTACGACACGAATATCCTGTGCTTAAGCAACGCATTGTTGGTAATGTTTTTAGTGCATTACCCCATGAGAGTTGGTAAATGCCCAACGAGTTTTCATAATTGTTCAGTTCATGTCCATAAGTACCTGCCATTCCACAACATCCAGTGCTCACAAATTCGAGTTGCTGCCCATAACGTTGGAAAATAGCCTGCCACTGTTTCATACTTTGTGGTAGCGCCGTCACTTCTGTACAGTGCCCGAAAAGATACCATTTTTCAGCATCATCGCGAACTGCTATTGGCTCAGATACTAATTTACTTAGCCATTCATGAACAAGTTGAACATTAAAATCCCCACGCTTATCACCCAGTATTTCACGATATTCATCGCGATAACAAAGCACTAATGCAGGATCAACTCCCACCATTGGAATATCTAATTTTGCAACACGATTAAGCATGGTTGACGTTTTTTGTGCCGTTTTACTAAATTGCTGTAAAAAACCTTTAATATGCTGCGCTTTTCCATTAGGCGAAAATGGCAGCAAAACAGGTTTAAATCCAATTTTTTCAATTAGTTTGATAAAATCGGCAACCACTTTTGCATCGTAATAACTGGTAAACGGATCTTGCACCACCAGCACATGATGACTTCGTTGCTTTTCAGATAAACGCTCTAAGTCTTCTAGCGTCATATCTAACGCTTTGTGCCCAGCCAATTGCTGTCTTAATGTAGGTGATGACAACAAAGGTAAATCAACCATTCCTATCGTGTGTTTACTTAATGATTGCACCAACGGTTGCTTCATAAAAAAGTTAAAGAATCCCGGTGCTTTCGCCATAATCGGCGTTGTTAATTCAACATTCGCGACAATATGATCTTTTAACGGGCGTAAATAACGCTGGTGATAAAGTTCAGTAAACTTAGAACGAAATGATGGCACATCAATTTTAATCGGGCATTGCGTTGAACAGGCTTTACAAGCCAAGCAACCATTCATAGCCGCTTTCACTTCATGAGAAAAGTCATATTCGCCACGTTTAGCTTTCCATGTATTACGTGTTTTCTCAATTAAACCTCTTAAACTAGGTTTATTATTTTCAAGGCTAGATTCAAGTTGTTTTGGGCTAACGCCTTGCTCTGTTAATAAGCGTAACCACTCTCTTACAAGTGCGGCTCGTCCTTTAGGTGAATGAATGCGTTGCCCGCTGATTTTCATTGAAGGACACATTGGACTTTTGGCATCAAAGTTAAAGCAAAGCCCATTACCATTACAATCCAGTGCGCCTTTGAAATCTTGACGCACAGACAAAGGGATTGTGCGATCAAAAGTGCCTCGTTTGATGGTATCAACTTGCTTCATGGGTTCATCGACCTCTAATGGAGGACATATTTTCCCAGGATTCAATCTATTTCGAGGATCGAACACCGTTTTGATTTGACGCAGTTCATGATAAAGCGTTTCACCGAAAAATTCGGGGCTGTATTGCGCTCTAAAGCCTTTTCCATGTTCACCCCAGAGTAACCCACCATATTTGGCTGTTAACGTGACAATGTCGTCTGAGATAGATTTCATCAATAATTCTTGTTGTGGATCGCACATATCAAGAGCAGGTCTTACGTGCAACACACCGGCATCAACATGCCCAAACATGCCATAATTGAGCTGATGACTATCAAGTAATGCTCTAAATTCGGTAATATAATCAGCAAGATGTTCTGGTGGCACACAGGTATCTTCTACAAAAGGAATTGGCTTTGCTTGTCCTTTGGCGTTACCTAATAAACCGACCGCTTTTTTACGCATGGCATAAATACGGTTAATGTCCGCCAAATCTTCACAGACTTGATAACCGATAACACCGCCCTGACCTTCTTTCATTAATGAATCTAAGCGCTGGCATAATGATGCAACTTGTGAAGCAATAAGGTTTTCATCATCACCCGCAAATTCAACAATATTAAGTCCTTGCATATCTTTATCGGGTATATCTGTAATCAGCTCTTTCACGGAGTGCCACACGATATCTTCACGGGCGAGATTTAATACTTTTGAATCAACCGTTTCAACAGAAAGTGCATTCGCTTTAACTAAAAAAGGTGCGTTACGCAATGCAGAGTCAAAAGAATCGTATTTTACGTTGACTAAACTGCGCTGTTTGGGAATTGGCGTAATATCCAGTGTCGCTTCAGTAATAAAAGCGAGTGTGCCTTCAGAGCCTGTTAAAATTCTCGTTAAATCAAATCGTTTCATGTCATCACTAAAGACATGACGCAAATCATACCCTGTTAAAAAGCGATTTAATTTAGGAAATTTTTCAAGAATGAGCTTTCGTTGCTCTTTACAACGAGATAAAACGGTACGGTAAACTTTACCTATTGCGGAGCTTTCTTGGGCAATATTTTCGGCTAGCGCTGTATCCATAGCGCGCGTTTCAAGCAGTTCGCCACCTAACAAAACTGCCCTAACACCAAGAACGTGATCAGAGGTTTTACCATAAACCATTGAACCTTGTCCTGATGCATCGGTATTAATCATTCCACCTAATGTGGCACGATTACTGGTAGATAGCTCAGGTGCGAAAAAGAAGCCATAAGGTTTTAAAAAGAGATTTAACTCATCTTTTATCACCCCTGCTTCCACTTTTACCCAACGCTCCTGCGGATTTATCTCGATAATACGCTTCATATAGCGAGATAAATCAACCACAATACCATCCGTTAACGCTTGGCCATTGGTGCCTGTACCGCCCCCTCTAGGAGTCAGAGAGAGTGAATGAAATCGAGGTTCATCAACTAAGCGAGCAATAATAGTTACATCAGCTGTTGAGCGAGGAAAAACAACAGCCTGTGGCAATAACTGGTAAATACTATTATCTGTTGCCATAGTGAGTCTGTCAGCGTAACTGCTGGAGATATCACCGGTGAAACCGTTTTTTAGAAGAGTATCAAGAAATTCTGTTGTGAGTTCACTGACTTGCGGTGCTTGCGATATACGTGGGATCATTTGTTATAGCTCTTTAATCTAATAGTCCACATTGCTTAATTTTAGATGTTGAAATGTATGCTAAGAGGTACTTTGCCTCATTTTGTACTTTCAGACCGATACCTGTTCACCTTATCATACAATTCTGGCAAATTGCGTAGTGATATAAACAACGTGATATTTGCAATGTTTATTCATCTGCTTCTAGCATTTTTATTCGTGTAGGGATTTAAAACCATGGAAAAACCGCAGATCCATACAGATATACCCAAAGTTTTATTCACAGTTCTTTTTATTTCTTTTTTTATTATTGCCAGTTTTTGGATACTAAATCCCTTTATTGTGGGTTTCATTTGGGCTGGAATGATTGTTGTTGCAACGTGGCCTTTACTTCTTATTATTGAAAAGCGGGTAAAATATCGTTGGCTATCAACCATGATAATGATGATTTTGATATTACTGATCTTCGTTATCCCTATTATCTTATTAATTAGTAGTGTTATTGATAATAGTGCGCCTTTAATAGAATTAGCAAAATCACCTTCGAGTATTCAGCCACCTCAACTATTATGGCTTAACGATATCCCAATGATAGGGAGCAAGCTTTATGATACATGGCATTCTATCCTTGTCTCTGGCGGTAACGCGTTAATCTCAAAAATCCAACCTTATGTCGGACAAGCTGCAAACTGGTTTTTTGCTCAAGCATTAAATATTGGTCGATTTGCCTTACATTTGGGTGTGATGTTGTTATTTTCTGGCTTACTGTTTTTACAAGGCGAAAATGTCGTATCTTGGTTACGCCATTTTGCCATTCGTTTAGCTGGTCAGCGTGGTGATGCTGCAATCTTACTTGCATCCATGTCTATTCGCGCTGTCGCATTAGGCGTGGTTTTAACCGCCTTAATTCAAGCGATTGTTGGTGGTATCGGTCTCGCAGTGTCTGGCGTACCTTATGCTACTGTATTAACCGTTATTATGTTTATTTGCTGCCTTGCTCAAATAGGTCCTTTATTAGTATTGATCCCTTCCATTTTATGGCTATTTTGGACAGGTGATACCACTTGGGGCATTGTTATGGTGATTTGGGGTGGCGCGGTTGCGACAATGGATGGTGTATTACGACCTTATTTAATCAAGATGGGCGCTGATTTGCCTATGGTATTAATTCTTACTGGTGTTATTGGTGGGATTTTAACATTAGGTATGATTGGGTTATTTATTGGTCCTGTTGTTCTTGCTGTTGCACATAGCTTATTAAATGCATGGATTAATGAAGTACCAAAACCTAATCCTGATTTAACTGAAACAGTAGAATTTATGAATAAAAACTTTATCGAAAAAGAATAAATAATAATGGAGCATGTAAGTGTAGCTACTTACATGCTCTAAAAATAACAGAGTAAGGTTTAATAAAGATTATCAATTTAGGAATAAATCATTATATTTTTATATTAAAACTTACAATTTGAAACAAATTACATTTTTTTAAACCTGTTTGTTACCAGCAAGTTATATTCACTTTCAAATAAGCCTATATTCTTTTTATTGAGATAATTCTTAGAGCATAATTAACGCATTTCTCTTAATATAAATATCAACGAAACAAATGTTTCATCGAATTAATAATTTCGCCTTTCATATTAATAGATTAATTGGCGAGATTAAAGAATATAAAATATTGCTGTGTGTAGTCTTTGCCTGTCAGCCCATGATAGGCTTTTTTTTTGCCTATTATTTAATAATTGTATAAAAAAAGCTCACATTATATTGTGAGCTTTTATTTATAGCGATGATATTAATTCTATTGTGCTAATTTTACCCAAGTTTTAATTACAGTATCTGGGTTTAAAGATAAACTATCAATTCCCTCTTCCATTAGCCATTGTGCGAAATCTTCATGATCAGAAGGTCCCTGACCACAAATACCCACATATTTTCCATTACGTTTAGCGGCTTGGATCGCCATTGATAACAATGCTTTCACTGCATCATTGCGTTCATCAAACAGTGCAGAAACCACACCTGAATCTCGGTCAAGACCTAATGTTAATTGGGTCATATCGTTAGAGCCGATAGAGAAACCATCAAAGTGTTCTAAGAATTTATCTGCTAATAAGGCATTTGATGGAATTTCACACATCATAATGACTTTTAAGCCATTCTCACCACGTTTCAAACCATTTGCCGCTAATTCGTCAATAACTTCTTCAGCTTGGCGTACAGTACGAACAAATGGGATCATAACTTCAACGTTTTCTAAACCCATATCATTACGAACACGTTTTACCGCCTCACACTCAAGCGAGAAACAGCGACGGAAATCGTCAGAAACATAACGACCCGCACCACGGAATCCTAACATTGGGTTTTCTTCATCTGGCTCATAACGATCGCCACCTACTAAATTGGCATATTCGTTAGATTTAAAGTCAGATAAACGAACAATAACGCGTTTAGGCCAGAATGCCGCTGCTAATGTTGCAATCCCTTCCGTTAATTTACTAATGTAATACTCAACTGGAGATTCATAGCCAGCCATCATTTCATTGATTTCAGCTTTCAGTGCTTCAGTTTGGTCGTCATACTCTAGTAATGCGCGAGGATGCACACCAATCATGCGGTTAATAATAAATTCTAAACGCGCAAGACCGACACCATCATTTGGTAAGCCTGCAAAATCGAATGCACGATCAGGATTGCCGACGTTCATCATGATTTTGAGCCCTAATTCAGGCATATTATCGATTGCGGAGCTCTGAATAGAGAAATCCAGTTTTCCATCGTAAACAAATCCTGTATCACCTTCAGCACAAGAAACAGTTACAACTTGTCCTTCCGCAATACATTCTGTTGCATCACCACAACCTACAACAGCTGGAATACCTAATTCACGAGCAATAATAGCTGCGTGACAAGTTCTACCACCACGATTAGTTACAATCGCAGAAGCTTTCTTCATGATAGGTTCCCAATCTGGGTCTGTCATGTCAGTAACCAGCACATCACCCGCTTCAATTCTATCCATTTCACTTAAGTTATGGATAACTTTGACGGCACCCGTACCAATACGATGACCAATAGCACGGCCTTCAATAATAACAGAGCCACTTTCATTTAATTGATAGCGCTCCATAACTTGTTGGTTAGAACGAACTGTTTCTGGGCGAGCCTGAACGATGTATAAACGACCATTATGTCCATCTTTAGCCCATTCGATATCCATTGGACGACCATAGTGGCGTTCAATCAATACAGCTTGTTTAGCCAGCTCTTGAACTTCATGATCAGTCAAAGAGAAACGATTGCGCAGTGACTCTGGCGTATCTTCGATACGGACTTGTTTACCATGTTCAACGCTGTCTGCGTAAACCATTTGGATCTTTTTAGAGCCAAGATTACGACGAACAATAGAAGGTAGACCTTTTGCTAAAGTTGGCTTGTGTACATAAAACTCATCTGGGTTAACAGCACCCTGTACAACCATTTCACCTAAACCATAAGCTGATGTAATAAAGACAACTTGATCAAAGCCAGATTCAGTATCGATGGTAAACATCACACCTGAAGAAGCAAGATCAGAACGTACCATACGTTGAACACCCGCAGATAATGCAACACCACGGTGATCATAACCTTGGTGAACACGATAAGAGATTGCGCGATCGTTAAATAACGAGGCAAATACGTGTTTGATTGCAACGAGTATGGCATCAATACCTTGAACGTTTAAAAACGTCTCTTGTTGACCGGCAAAAGAAGCATCAGGCATATCTTCTGCAGTCGCAGATGAACGAACGGCAAATGAAGCTTCAGATTCACCTTCACTTAATGTGAGATAAGCATCGCGAATATCTTTTTCAAACTGAGGCGTAAAAGGTGTATCAATTACCCACTGGCGAATTTGATTACCTGCTTGAGTCAGTTGATTAACATCATCAACATCAACGCTATCAAGTAATTCATAAATACGCTGATTGATACCGCTCTGTTCCAGAAAATCATTAAACGCTTGCGCTGTGGTAGCAAACCCATTAGGAACAGAAACACCCAGTTCCGCTAGGTTTGTGATCATTTCACCGAGGGAAGCATTTTTCCCACCAACACGATCAACGTCATTCATACCTAATTGGTTATACCAAAGCACATTGCACGGGGTGAGGCTATTGCTGGACATTGAGAACAATCCTTTTTTAAACAATTATGAGAGAGAGAAAAAAAGAAAAACCCGCTGTCAAAACGACAACGTAAATAAGCGTATCACAATGTGATGCTGAATATAGAAAGGTGAATCGATCAACCAGAAAACTTTATTTTTTTATCCTTTATAATCACTAAAAATGCTTTAGATAATATTGTTTGATTTGCTAATTCAGCTAAAAAAAGGTGAGCGTTATGATATTAAGCTTGAATTCTATTAATTGTGATAATAATGAACCCATTGATAGAACAGTCTTTTTTATCTCTGATGGTACAGCGATTACAGCAGAAGTATTAGGCCATGCGGTACTTTCTCAATTTCCATTAAAAATGAAAAGTTATACATTACCTTTTGTTTCTACTGTGGAAAGAGCTGAAGAAATAAAACAGAAAATCTCCGAAATTTATAAAAAGAGTGGTGCTAAGCCTCTTGTCTTTTATTCTATTATCAGCCCTGAAGTTAAACAGATAATAAATAGCAGTGAAGGTTTTTGTCAGGATATTGTGCAATCCCTAGTAATACCACTTGAAAAAGAAGTGGGCATTCAAGCATCGCCAAAATTAAACAAAACTCATGGATTAACCGAAAAAAACCTTAGTAAATACGATGCTCGTATTGCTGCAATCGAATACACCCTTTCCCATGATGATGGCATATCATTACGAAATCTCGACCAAGCTCAAGTGATCTTAATTGGTGTTTCTCGTTGTGGAAAAACGCCCACCAGCCTCTATTTGGCAATGCAATTTGGTATTCAAGCCGCAAACTATCCTTTTACTGCGGATGATATGGATTTCTTAAAACTTCCCGCTGAATTAAAAGAATATCAACATAAATTATTTGGCTTAACCATTGCGCCAGAACGTCTTGCTGCTATCCGAGGTGAGCGTCGCGAAAATAGCCGTTATGCCTCGATTCGCCAATGCAGAATTGAATTAGCTGAAGTGGAAGCCCTTTTTAGAAAAAACAATATTCCTTATCTCAACACCACGAATTATTCTGTTGAAGAAATTTCAACCAAGGTAATTGATTCTATGGGATTAGCGAGAAGAATGTTTTAACTCTTTCTGGCGACTTTTTTATTCGTTTTTCTCTGTGAACGCTGTTGAAATTAGCTGAATTTCGTTTATTGTGATCTTAATCACTGGGTAGATTTACCCTGTATATTTATTGAGATGAATTATGTTAAAGACAGACGAACTACGGACTAAGGTGCTAGACAGTCTGGTAACACCAGAAACCTTAGCAAAAGAGTTCCCCATTTCTGATGAGATAATCCAAAATATCACATCAGCACGTAAACGAATTGAAGCGATCCTTACTGGCGAAGACAAACGACTATTAGTGATTGTAGGGCCTTGCTCTATTCATGATCCTAAAGCCGCCAAAGAGTACGCGACTAAGCTTAATCAGCTAAAAGAACGTTATCATGAGCGCTTAGAAATTGTCATGAGAACCTACTTTGAAAAGCCACGTACAGTCATTGGCTGGAAAGGCTTAATCTCTGATCCTTTCCTTGATAACTCATGCAATGTCAACGAAGGTATTCGCCTTGCGAGAAAGCTATTAATTGAGATAAATGCGTTAGGTTTGCCCACTGCAACTGAATTTCTCGATATGGTCACAGGCCAATATATTGCTGATTTAATTAGTTGGGGGGCTATTGGTGCAAGAACAACTGAAAGCCAAGTTCATCGTGAAATGGCTTCAGCACTCTCTTGCCCTGTGGGTTTTAAAAATGGCACTGATGGTAATACTCGTATTGCCATTGATGCTATTCGCGCTTCTCGTGTAAGTCATACTTTCTTATCGCCTGATAAAAATGGCCGTATGACGATTTACCAAACCAGTGGTAATCCTTATGGTCATATTATTATGCGTGGAGGTAAAAAGCCGAATTATCACGCAAGCGATATCGCTGATGCGGTTGATGCACTAAAGCAAGTGGATTTACCAGAGTATCTTATTATCGATTTTAGTCATGGCAACTGTGAAAAAATTCATCGTCGCCAATTAGAAGTAGCCAGAAATGTTGGTCAGCAAATTAAAGATGGCTCACAAGCGATTGTAGGTGTGATGGCTGAGAGCTTTTTACAAGAAGGCTCACAAAAAGTCGTACAAAATAAACCGCTTAATTATGGACAATCGATCACTGATCCTTGTTTAAGTTGGAATGATACAGAACAACTTCTTGAATTATTAGCACAAGCCGTTGAGAGTCGATTTCAATAAGCTTATTTATTAAGGGGTAATCTTTACCCCTTTTATCTTGTCTTCTATTTTCATCCAAACTCCCCCCCTTTATTAACGTTATATTTTGAGAAAAATATAAGTCTCTTTTATTCCATTGTTTTAATTTTCATCGTATAGCGTTTAGTTATTCACAATATGACTTAAATTTACCTGTTTACGTTAAAAAAAAGCTTGTCTAAACACTTTTGTTAACGATAATGATTATCATAATGATAACGCTTATTACTCTTAGTATATTATGAATAAAAAAGCTAATAATTTGGATAGTTCTTTAACTAAACAAAATTCTCATTCTTCAATAATTCAATCAATCAATAGCATTGAGTTATTGGGTAAAGATGGCGTGGTTTACATTCAACACAACGGAGAGTTGTATCAACTGCGCCAAACAAAGGCAGGAAAATTAATCCTGACTAAATAATCATTTTGACAATAACTTGCAAGCCACCTACTCCCTCAGCTAGGCAGCCAGCTAAATAACTCCATATACAAGGATTTTTTATGGACATTTATGGTATGTGTATGCTGAAAAAACATTTCAAATATTCAGGTATAGCGACAGCTCTTTGCTTGTTGTACACCCCTATTGCCTCTGCACAATCAGACAATACAGAGATGGACTCTCTTACGGTTCTCGGTCATTCCATTGATAAAACAAATCACGATTTTCATTCCATTCTTGATAGTTCGACACCTCAAGCACAAACCGCATCAACTACTGGTGAAATGCTAAATAAAGTGGCTGGTGCAACCCTATCAGGAACAGGTGTCACGAATGGCGCGAACATCCTTATGCGTGGCTACGACCAAAAAGGCGTTAAGATCTTAGTCGATGGTATCGAGCAACCTTTAGAAAATACTATCAACAACTTAGGTGGTATTTTTCTTGATCCTTCATTAGTGAAACGCATTGATATAAAACATGGTTCATCCCCTGTATTACACGGTAATGGGGCAATGGGCGGTGTTGTTTCGTTTCAAACGCTTGATCCTCGCAGCTTATTGAAAATAGATGAAAAACTCAGTGCTAAATTATTTACCTCACTTTCATCCGCAGATAAGCACTTCACTTATGGGGGGATTATTGCAGGGCGACACGATATTGCCGAAGGTTTATTTGCTTACAGTCAGCGCCAACGGGGTCCTATTCGCTTAGCGAATGGTGATAAACTCGAAAACCACGAACATATTAACAACTTTTTTGCTAAAGCTTATCTCTACCCAACTGAAAACCAAACTTTCATTTTTTCAGCACGACATTATGAGAATAAAGGTACTCAGCGAGAAGTTTTACATCGCATGGGTGGATTTGGTAAGAACGAAAGTAACCAAGTAGAACGCCAATCTAAACAGAAAAATTATTCTGTCACTTATCATTATGAGCCTGAAACACAGAGTTGGGTTAATTTAACCAGTCATTTGTATTACTCACAATTCAATATTAATCAAATATTTTTAACCGATACTTCCCTTTCTGATTATCAACGTAGAAAAAACCAACAAGGGAAAATAGGTAGAAATGAAGATCGGACACAATTAACTTATGGGTTAAAAATTGAGAATAGTTCTCAACTTTCCTATTCAGATAAATTAAATCAAAAAATCATTTTAGGTTCAGAAGCTTATCAACAAAAAATGGTTTCCAACCAAGCGGCAAAAAACTTCCCTCTCGCAAAAATGGTTTATGTTGCTGGTTGGGTGGAAAGTCAGCTCTCGACACCACATTTACCTTTAGCATTAACAACAGGTTTGCGTTATCACTATTATAAAAACAAACCTCAAAGTGAGTTAAATTCACTTTTAGAGGATTTTAAACAACATAAACCCGATTTTCATCAAACAAGTGAAAGTGATATTAGTAAAAATATTGCTCTAACCTTTACACCAACACAATGGTTACAGCTCTATACTTCATATTCAACCAATATGAGAGTGCCAACGCTAAATGAAATGTTTAACGACTCTCTTCATTTTGAAATACCCGCTATTTTTGGTCGTACTGCAAAAGGATTTTGGATCCCAAATCCTAATCTGAGCCCTGAAAAAAATCGCACTTGGGAATATGGTGGAAAACTGACTTTTTCACACTTATTAGCATCTGATGATGAATTTTCTCTGAATGCGGCTTATTTTGATACGAAAGCGATAGACTATATTACGTATGATATTTGGGATGCTCGTGTATTAACGAAAAAGCTTCATCTGCAAGCCATTAATATTCCTCAAGCACTTATCGACGGTGTTGATCTCGGCTTACGTTATTCACATCCATTAATTTCTATTGGGCTAGGTTATAACCGTACTCGAACCCTTGAATTAACTACGCATGAAACTATTTCGCCTGTTCGCCCTGAAGTACTCACAACCTTTATTCAACTTCCTATTGCTAAAACTCCCTTCTCATTAGGGTGGTCAGGAAAATTTGCCAGTGCAACAGAAAATAAAGGTACACACAAAGGAAGAGCACCTCACGTAAAAGGCAAAACAACCAATCGAATGCAAGAGCTTATTGCTCAATATCCGGGCTATGGCATTCACGATTTCTCAATTAGTTATCAATCTCAAAACAATAAAGATATTCAAGCTGCGTTGGTACTCGCGAATGCCTTTAATCGAGAATATTTCTCGGCATTAGGTGTGCCACAAGAAGGCAGAAATATCAAAATGTCCGTCAGTTATCGCTGGTAGATGAGGAGCAATGATTTACATAACAAAGGGCTGTTTAACAGCCCATTAAATAACGGAGATCCATCTGCATGTCTCAGTCATCTTTATTGATAAAATTTAGTTTGCTAGCTGTTGCTGTCTCTTCTGCTTGTGTGTCTGCACAAGAAAAAACACAAACTAATGAGGGAAGAAAATCAGAGGTACTTACTGTTTATGCGACAGGTAATGAACGCGACAGCTTTACATTACCCATGATGTCAACGGTTATAAAAAATAACAATGCGTTGTCAGAAACCGCAGGAAGTGCTTCTGAATTACTTCGTCATGTACCCGGAATTTCTATTTCAGGTGCAGGTCGTACTAATGGTGAAACCATCAGTATGCGTGGATACAGTAAAAATGGAATACTGACACTTGTAGATGGCGTGCGCCAAGGAACAGACACCGGTCATATCGACAGTATTTTTGTCGATCCTTTACTTATAAAACAAGTTGAAGTTATTCGTGGCCCTTCTGCTCTTTTATATGGTAGTGGAGCTCTTGGCGGTGTTATCGCTTACGATACTGTTGATGTAAGTGATTTGCTTTCAAAAAACCAACAAGGTGGCGTACGTGTTACTGGTCTTGGTAATACCGCTCAACATAGCCAAGGTTTAGGTGTTACTGCTTTTGGCAAACACGATAACCTTGATGGACTTGTTGCATTATCAGCACGCGATAAAGGCGATACTCGTTATGGTGGCGGTTATCGTGCTCAAAATGACGAAACCATTATTAATCTTCTTTCTAAAGGGCGCTGGTTAATTGATGATAGCAACACGTTAAGTGGACAATTCCGCTATTATCATAACAATACAAATCAACCCAAAAATCCCCAAGTTCCCTCAAATCCTACACTTGCAAATGTAGAAACTGATCGCACCACAACACAAAAAGATGTTCAGTTAACCTATCAATTTGATCCTTCAGATTCACAATGGATTAATTTGAAAACACAGGCTTATTACAGTGAAGTTGATATCAATGCCAAAACGATACAAAAAGGATTTGAAGGTCGAGAACAAAAAACCTATGGCGTAAAACTCGAAAACCGCTCACAAGTAGGAACATACAGCTTTGCATCACATGGATTAACTTATGGTGGCGAGGTTTATAAACAAAAACAGTCACCAAGCCAAAATGCTGAAAGCTTCCCACAAGCTGATATCCGCTTTATGTCAGGGTGGGTACAAGATGAAGTCACTTTACGTGATTTACCTGTCTCCTTAATTTTAGGAACGCGTTTTGACAAATATAAAAGCCAAAACGATCGTTATGATGATATTACTGCGGATAAATGGTCATCAAAAGGAGCAATCAGTATCACACCAACTGATTGGTCGATGCTTTATACCTCTTACTCACAGGCGTTTAGAGCACCAACTTTAGGTGAGATGTATAACGATGCAAAACATTTTGATGCACCTTTCCCTGGTGCGCCAACAAACTATTGGCGCCCAAATCCTAATTTAAAGCCCGAAACCAATTCAACAACTGAATACGGATTCGGTTTTCAATTCGACGACTTATTATCTAATAATGATAATCTGAAAATTAAAGCTGCCCATTTCAATACTCGCGCAAAAGATTATATTGATGCAGATGTCGCTATTTTTCAGGGATATACACAATCAACAAATATTTCAAGAGCAACTATTTGGGGATGGGATGTATCTATGAGTTACCAATCAAAATTCTTTAATTGGGATTTAGCCTACAACCATACCAAAGGAAAAGATAATGCGACTAATGCCTCAATTACCTCAATTGAGCCAGATACATTAACCAGCCGCTTTGATGTTCCTGTACCAAGTACTGATTTTTCTGTGGGTTGGGTTGGTCAATTCACCAAAAAAACGGACTTCACCAACCATGACCGTTTTAATCGTCCAACTAATCGCCAACAAGCGGGTTATGGCGTTAACGATTTTTACCTTCGTTATGAAGGTGATGCCTCACTTAAGGGGCTAACAACCTCATTTGTACTGAGTAACGCATTTGATAAAACTTATTATTCTTCTGCAGGTATTCCTCAAGAAGGCCGAAATGCAAAAGTACTTGTGAGCTATCAATGGTAATTAACAATAAAATCAACGATATAATAGGAGTTTCTGTGAATAAACCTCTTTATGAGAGCTACCTGCAAGCTAAAACGGACAAAAAAGCGCCATATGCGCGTGATCTCGCTTCTTACTTAAATGTCAGTGAAGCTGAACTCACTCACGCTCGTGTAGGACATGATGCAAAACGCCTACGCAATGATGTACAAGAATTATTAAAAACATTAAGTAAAGTAGGTGAAGTCAAAGCAATTACTCGTAATGATATTGCTGTTCATGAACATCTTGGTGAATACACAAATGCCCGTTTTAGCGATCACGCTGGTTTAATTTTAAATCCGCGTGCAATGGATTTACGTTTTTTCTTTGCCTATTGGTCAAGCATTTTTGCACTTACCGAAGAGACATCAAAAGGGACGCGTTATAGCATTCAATTCTTTGATATGCATGGTGATGCATTACATAAAGTCTATGCGACAGATAACACGAATATGGATGAATGGGATGCACTTATTCAATCATTCTTATTGGAAGAAAACCCAATTCTCGATATCACACCTGTTGAACCCTACTCAAACACACCTGTTAGTAATGAATTAGCGAAACAACTTGAACAACAATGGCGTTCAATGACTGATGTTCACCAATTCTTCAAATTACTAAAAGAAAATAACTTAAGTCGTCAACAAGCATTCAAAGCTGTTCCTGACGATCTTGCTTATCAAGTCGATAATAACGCACTGAAAACCTTGTTAGAACTCGCAAAAGAAGCACAAAACGAGATCATGATATTTGTCGGTAGCCGTGGCTGTGTACAAATTTTCACAGGCCAAATTGACCGCCTAGTTCCTCATCAATTTGAAAATAGCGAGCAAGTTTGGATCAACGTTTTCAATCCTGCTTTTACACTTCATTTAATTGAAAGTGAAATTGCAGAAAGTTGGGTAACACGCAAACCAACTCAAGATGGGTTTGTTACTAGCCTTGAGATCTTTGATAGCAAGGGGCAGCAAATTGCTCAACTCTATGGACAACGTACTGAAGGTACTGCCGAGCAACTACAATGGCGTGAACAAGTGAATACTCTCACTAAAATCGCCTAATCGGAGAATGATTTAATGAAAAAATGGCTTCTTTTGATCCTGTGTAGCGTAATGTCTTTCATCACTTCAGCCAATGAACGCATCGTTACTATTGGTGGTGATATTACAGAAATTGTTTTCGCATTAGGTGCAGGTGAGCAGATTATTGCAAGAGACAGTACCAGCTTAGTTCCTGAACAAGTGAAAACACTTCCTGATGTAGGTTATATGCGCATGCTAAACCCTGAAGGGATCTTATCTGTCAAACCAACATTGATCATTACTAGCGAATTAGCTCGCCCTTCTTTGGCATTACGCCGTATTAAAGAGGCTGGAGTCGCTGTAAAAACCATTACAGGTACACATTCATTAGAAGCCATTAATGAAAAAATAGACACCATTGCGACTGTGTTAAATAAAGAACAAGAAGGCAATCAACTAAAAGAGAAACTCGCTCTCTCTATCAAGCAAATTTCAACCTCTCCTATAGATAAGAAAGTCATTTATATCATGAGTCATGGTGGTGTGATTCCAATGGCAGCTGGTCAAGATACTGCCGCAGATACCATTATTTCACTGGTTGGTGGTAAAAATGCCATGCAAGGATTTACAAGCTATCGCCCACTTTCTCAAGAAGGTGTTATAGCAAGCCAACCGGATATTTTGCTTGTAACCAAAGAAGGCATTAAAGGCATTGGCGGCATTGAAAAACTATGGGAATTACCCGGCATAAAATACACACCTGCGGGTAAAAATAAGCATTATGTTGTTGTTGATGACATGGGTTTATTAGGCTTTACCCTTTCAACACCAGAAGTCATGCATCAAATTCGTCAAGCGTTGGAGCAATAATGTCTCGTTTTCGTTCACCGTGGATGAGTATTTTAGTTTTACTCTTTTTACTCACCACTGTTACATTAATTTCTGTGAATAGCGGAGCATTAGCCCTTTCGTTTCATACATTATGGAATAGCTCTTTTGATGATATGGAATGGCAAATTTGGCTAGATATCCGTTTACCTCGCGTATTATTAGCCATTCTTGTTGGAGGTGCTTTAGCAATATCCGGCGCGATAATGCAGGGATTATTTAGAAATTCGTTAGCTGATCCCGGTTTATTGGGTATTAGTAGCGGTGCAGCACTAATGGTTGCTATCGTTATTATTCTACCTTTCTCTTTTTCACCAGCTTTTGCATTCTACAGCCATATTGTCGCCGCCTTTGTTGGCGGTTTAATTGTGGCTATGATTATTTTCTCATTACATCAATTGAGTGATGGTAATTTAGCGCGGTTATTGCTTGCTGGTATCGCTATCAATGCACTTTGTATGTCCTTTATTGGTGTATTAAGTTACATCAGCACTGACCAACAATTACGTCAATTTTCTCTTTGGATGATGGGTTCATTAAGCCAGATTGACTGGAAAACCTTATCTATTGCTACCCTTGTGATCATTCCCGTCAGTATTTTGGCATGTTGGCAAAGCCATAAATTAAATCTATTACAACTTGGTGATGAAGAAGCGCATTACTTAGGACTAAATGTAAGAAGAACTAAGTTTATTTTGTTACTTCTTAGCGCCATCTTAATTGGTTGTGCTGTTGCACTGAGTGGTGTTATTGGATTTATTGGGCTTGTCGTTCCACACCTTATTCGTATGCGTATTGGTAGTAATCATGTATGGCTATTACCTGCCACCATTTTAGGTGGTGCAACACTGTTACTCGCTGCTGACACATTATCACGAACGCTGGTATCTCCAGCTGAAATCCCTGTGGGGCTTATTACTGGATTAATTGGTGGCCCTTATTTCCTTTGGCTGATCTTACGACAACCCGCAGGAAGAATGTCATGATTGAAAAACAAAATACGCCATTGCTCTATGGAAATAATTTAACTTACCAAATTGGTAACAAGACCATTATTGATGATGTGTCACTTTCACTTAATGCAGGGGAATTGGTTACCATTATTGGTCCTAATGGTGCAGGAAAATCATCACTATTGCGCTTATTAACAGGCTATACAACACCAACGCAAGGTCAGTGTTATTTTAAACAAAAAACCTATTCACAATGGAATAGCCAACAATTAGCACAAAACCGCGCCGTTATGCGACAAAACAGTCAGCTTTCATTTTCATTTTCAGTAGAAGAAGTGGTTGCTATGGGAAGAACTCCCCATGGACAGCAACATAAGAAAATTGCGATTGAGACTGCACTGCTTCAAACGGACTGTTTAAAATTTAAGGATAGAGACTATCGCCAATTATCGGGCGGTGAGCAACAGCGAGTACAGCTTGCTAGAGTTCTAGCGCAATTATGGCACCCTATGCCACAAGAAGCTGTCTTATTCCTTGATGAGCCAACCTCCGCACTTGATCTTTACCACCAGCAACATAGCTTACGTTTATTAAAGCAATTAGCAAAAACACAAAATCTTATGGTGTGTTGTGTTTTGCATGATCTTAATTTGGCGTCTCTTTATGCTGATAGAATTTTATTACTACATCAAGGAAAGTTAGTTTGTGAAGGTACACCACACAGTGTGCTAACAACAGAGAATATTCAAAAATGGTATGGCGCAGATGTGAGTGTTAATACTCATCCAGAACATTTATATCCTCAAGTTTTTCTACGTCCTTAAAAGAATATTAGCCACGGTTATTGTTACTCAGTCACCTCTTAACTTTATTTACTAAGTGGTGACTGAGTTAATTATTCTCAATAAACTGATCAATTGAAAATAAAATAGTGTAGGTAATACTATGCCAATTGATTAATAAATCTTATTTTACTTTTTCAACATTTAGTCAAATAAATTGACTTTAAAATACACCTTAATCAATGATTAGCTTGTATTTCGCACAAAAAAACATAACAAAGCTAAAAATAAAAGGTATAACAGAGCTATTAGATTGAAAAAATAAATCAATAAATTCAACAAAGTAAAAATCATACAAAATAACATTTTTAATTATAAAGATTCATAAAACTGAACCTTACTTGAGCTATATAAGCCTCACCTATCGTTGTGATAATGATTATCAATCACGAAAAGCACTTTTTGCCTACCTGTTATTTTCCCCATGCTTAAAATAGATTATAAATAACATACGTTACTATTCTATTTACTTGGGCACTGTGTCCCCACCATTTTTGTGGGAGGTTTTATGGCTGAAAATGTCGTTAATGATATTCTGAAATGGTTAGAAACCCAGTTACAACGTAACGAAGGTATAAAAATCGATACGATTGCAAATAAAAGCGGCTACTCGAAGTGGCACTTGCAACGCATTTTTAAAGATTTTAAAGGTTGTACATTAGGCGAATATGTTCGTAAACGTCGCTTATTAGAAGCAGCTAAATCATTACAAGAAAAAGATATGTCTATTTTAGATATCGCTTTAATGTATGGCTTTAGCTCTCAAGCAACATTTACACGTATCTTTAAAAAGCATTTCAATACTACACCCGCTAAATTTAGAGAAAATGGCAAAATGCCAGACACTCATTGCTTTATGTCATGTGAAAATCACTAATCAATTTCACATCACATTATTCTTCATGAAAAAAACCAGCTCTTTTAGCTGGTTTTTGTTTTCGATTATTTTCTAACATTGATAATAAATTACGCTATCGCTGTCACAAGCCATTCTTGAAGCTCATTAAGCTCTATTTTATTATTAGGATAAAGCACAATAAGTTGCTCAATAAGCCCTTTTAAAGACTCAGGTGTATAACGCTGCCCTACCAACATCTCGGATAATGCTTCTAATGGTGCAGGATCTAAACTGTCTGTATATATTTGGCTTCTAATAACATTGCCACGCTCAATATCAAAATGCAGCTCAACACCACCCCATTTAAAACGGTTATCTAAAAGATGTGAAAATGCAGGAGCTTGCCCGAAATTCCATTCCCAACTACTTTGCTTCGCGAACGTTTCTTCAAAACCGGGTAAATCAGGTAATTTTTGTGGTGATATAATCTCCGCTTCTACTCGCTCACCATAGTAATCAAAAAAGCTTTCAGTGATAGTTTCACAGAGTTTTTCGTGGGTAATATCCGGTTTGAGCTCGACTAAATTAGCTACTCGGGAGCGTACAGAAGTGATCCCTTTAGCTTGAAGTTTTTTCGGATCTGGATTGAGATAATTAGCTAATCTAGATAAGTTAGCATTTATTAATAATGTGCCATGATGAAAACCGCGATCTTTAGTCTCTTTATAGGCTGAACCTGAAACCTTTCTTTCACCATCATCTTGAGGAACCACTAAATCATTACGCCCTGACGCCGTAGCGTTAATGCCTGCCTTTAATAATCCATCAAGAATAATTTGTGTTGATATCGTTTTATTATACTCTGGCTTTCCCGCCATAAAGGTAAAACAGGTATTACCAAGATCATGAAAAACTGCACCACCACCACTTGAGCGACGGGCTAATTTCACACCATCTTCATCCATTTTACGAGTATTACACTCTTTCCACGGATTTTGTGCTCGACCAATAACCACCGTATTATCGTTACGCCAAAGGAAAAGCACACGTTGATCAGCGGGCATTTGTCTAAAAATACACTCTTCAACAGCAAGGTTAAACCAAGGATCATAAGACTCGGAAATTAACAGACGCAATTTGCCTGACATAAGGAATACCTATATGAAGAAAATAAGGTATAAGATAGCATAACTCTCAATATATTAGGCTGTTAAATGGCACGAAACTACAATCGGCGAGCTTGCCAGAATGTTTTTTTCCAATAGACATTATCAAGGGATGAACGAGTGACCCCTTTGCTAGTTGATGCGTGGATAAATGTATTATCAGTATCATAAATACCGACATGAAGCCCATTCTCACCACCGCCAGTTTTGAAGAAAACCAAATCACCCGGCATTAAATCACTTTTACTAATTTGTGTACCATATTTGGTTTGATCAATGGTCATTCGTGGAAGTTTTATATCAAAACGATCACTGTAGGTTTTATACACAAAACCTGAGCAATCAATGCCAGAAGGTGTCATTCCACCATAGCTATATGGCGTACCATACCATTGCTCAAGTTGCGACTTCAATTGCACTATCACCATGATAGGATCGGAAAGTTGTGTCTTTAAGGGAGGTGCTGGTGGAATACGCTTCGACGGGCTAGATGAACACCCAGCCAGCAGAATAATACAGAGTAAGAAAGGATAGAAAACAGACTTTCTCATTATATCCACCATTATTGTTACCATAGATTTTAAAATCTATCTGCTTTTTTAAGCAAAAACAAGTTATTGAAGATGAATGAGTGATGATTAGTAGAATAAATCGCACAATTAACAACAAGGATCAGAAAATAAATTTTATAATCATTAAGTTAGTGTGATTGTGTCTCTTTTGTTTTTTGACTTATCAGCCACACTCCAATCATGATAAATACTACACCCGCTGTTTTTGTCCATGATGGTGTTTCTTGAAACCAAGGTAACATCACCGCAAGAATATAAACAAACACATAGCTCAAACTGATCAGGGGATAGGCTTTATTTAAAGGAATGGTGCGCAAAGTGAATAGCCAGCAAACCATAGAAAGGACATAGCCTACAAGACCAGCAAACACGATAGCAAGTGGCGTTATATTCGCCCATAACCATGTGAAATCAAACCATTGTTTTTCTAGCTGTAGCTCCGGTAGTTCAGACATGCCAAACTTTAACAACAATTGAGCTGCTGTCACTAATAGCGCGCTTCCAATTGCCCATAAATAGCCTTTCATGCTTGCATACTCATTAATACAATGCCGACCATAATTGACGCGATACCAATCCAATGTTTCACATTAACAGGCTCTTTATAAACAAACTGACCAATTAATGTCACCACAATAAAATTGATGCTTAACATAGGATAAGCAATACTTAGCGGAAGAATTTGTAATAACCGTAACCAAAAAAGCATCCCCAAACCAAGCATTGCAATGGCAACAAAAAGCCAGAAAATTGTTTTTCTGGCTTTTGTTAATGAGTCACTTTGCCAACTAACCACCGCTTGTTTTTGACACACCTGTCCTATGCAGGTCAAAAAACTCACGATTAGCAATAAGACAAATGACATTAATTACGCTTCTCATAAGTTAAAATAGCAACTCGATGGTTTGTCACCAGCTCTTCAGGTCTTGGCAATTGTGCTAATTTCTTAGGATCTTTAAACGTAATAATAACTGAAACACGACCTTCTTTTCTTGCTTCTTCTAACCACTGAGCAAAATTATCAGGTTTAATTAATTTATGCTGAGAATCTGGATACTCTTCAACACCATAAGTTAATTCGCCAGTTCTTTCATAAAGATAGATATCGCTACGTTGTAATTCCCACGCTAATCCCGCGCCAATACCTACACTATTACTCACAATGTATTTGCTTGTGTTTAACGTCTCTATATTTTGGCGAATAAACTCTTGAGGTAATTTGCTATCTACGCTGCTATTCGGTATTGCTTGGCCGATACATAAGCTTACGCCTAATGAACAAGACGCCGCCCATAACCAGTGTTTTCCATTAAGTGTAGAGCAAAGATAACCAATAATGCCCCATAATGAGAATGCCACTATAGCTAATACCCATTTAGACCATTCATATGGCATATAAATAGGTTTTGAAGAAACTAGTTGGATAACTAAAATAGCGATAACAACAGCAACACCAATAAAGATATTAATATAACCGTTAATACGTAGCGCTTTCATTCTAAATTTGCGGGCACAATCTACGCCATATTTCGCCATTAACATTGCTAGTGGTGCCATAAATGGCAACATATAAGTCGGTAACTTACCTTTCGCAATACTAAAAAATAAGAACGGAACGACAAACCAGCATAATAAGAAGAATAATTCCGGACGTTTACGTCTTTTCTTCCAAGCTCCCATTAATGCGCCTGGGAGTAGTCCAAGCCAAGGGATCACACCTAATAAAACAACGGGGATATAGTACCAAAATGGAGAACTATGCTGAGCATCTTCACCCGAAAAACGCTGAATATGTTCAACCCAGAAAAAGTAATGCCAATAATCAGGCTCTGCTTTTGCCACAGCTAATGCCCATGGCAAACTGATTAATGCTGCACTAAATACGGCAAATAAGCCATAGAGCAACATTTGCGTAAATTGTTTTTGATACAGTGTGATAGGTATCATGACAATGACCGGAATAGCTAATGCTAAAAATCCTTTGGTCATAAATGCCATACCACAGGCAAGCCCTAATGTTATCCACGCCAATATTCGTGTTTTGACTGTGGTGGCTTTAAGTGCCCAAAAACAGCAAACCATACTCGCGGTAACCCAAAGTGCCAACATAGGATCTAATACACTGTAAGTGCCTACGCTAAACACTAAGAACATGGACAAATAGATTAAACTAGAAACAAAAGCGACTTGGCGGTTACGCCACATCATTCTTGCCAATAAATAGACAAGTAATGTGCTTAAGAGAATAGAAATAACAGAGCCAAAACGCACAGCAAAGTTAGTGTGACCAAAAATTAATTGGCTAACATTATTGATCCAATAACCTGCTACGGGCTTCTCAAAATAGCGAATATCGAGCATATGAGGAACAATCCAGTTCCCGCTCACCACCATTTCACGGCTAATTTCCGCATAACGGGTTTCATCTGGTTGCCATAATAACCGGCTGTTCAATGGAAATAAGTAGGTAAGAACAAAAAAAAGAGCCAAGAGGATGGCCCCGATTTTACTCGCCCGGTTATTCAACATAGTTTCGTTAGACCTCTTGTTGGCACCCTAACCAGCCTTCTCGACCTGGAAAGTCAGATCGAACAACTTTACCCATCGGAAGCGTTTCTTTATCTTGTGGTAATAAATCGCTTAACGGACAGAATTCGATGCCTTCATTTGCAATCATTGCCAGTAACTGCTCAAATTGAGCGGCTTTTGACATTCCTTCAACTTCGGTGTGGATAGTATAAACAGGTATTCCACTGTCTTTTTTGATTTCATCAATAATAAATTGATTAAAATCTTCATCCTTTACCTTTGTACCAACCACTTCATCATAAGTTGGTAATGTTACTGGAATTTGCACCGTACCGATAGAACCATTTTCTAAAATAGGTCTAAAAGGATGCGTTCCTCGACAATCGCTATTGTAATCGAATTGAAAAGTTTCTTTAACTGTTAATACGCGTTCATCTGCTCGCCATCCAGCAACTGCCGAACATTTTACAGGGTTTTCAAGTGCTTTTTCCAGTGCTTCAACACCTAAACGAACTTGTTGCATTAATTCTTCTGTTGACCAACGCCCTACTTTTGCCTGCCAACCTTGATGATCCCATGAATGCAAGCCAACTTCATGTCCCGCATCTTGGGCTTCTTTCATCAAATAACCTAAATTTTTAGCAATTTTTTTGCCCGGCCATGCTGTTCCTGCTAATAAAATATCTAAGCCATAAAGTGATGCCGCATTCGATCTCAGCATTTTCCATAAAAATTTTGGCTTTAAAAGACGCCATAAATGGCGCCCCATATTATCTGGACCAACACTAAAGAAGAAGCTGGCATGAATGTTATGTCTGGCAAATACATCCAGCAGTTGTGGAATACCTTGTTTCGTTCCTTGATAAGTATCCACATCAACTCTCAAACCAACTTTCTTCATTATTTATTCCTATTTAGTGCCTAATTCTTCAACTGCACCACGTAAGAAGAAATCTAATGTTTCTTCTACTGTTTGGCGAGTTTCAATACTTGGTTTCCAATCCAATAAACGCTCTGCATTTTTAATGCTTGGCTTACGGTGTTCAACATCTTGGTAGCCTTTACCATAGTAACTGCTACTTTCAATTTTCTTGAAGCCTGCAAATGGAGGGAAATGACCACGTAACTCATGTTTTTCGAAGCAATCTAACAGCATTTCTGCTAATTCGCGAATACTTGCTTCGTTAGTTGGGTTACCGATATTAATAATTTGACCATCACATTTGTTATCACGGTTTTCAATAATACGGAATAAAGCTTCAATACCGTCATTGATATCAGTGAAACAACGTTTTTGCTCACCACCATCAACCAATTTAATTGGTGAACCTTCAACTAAGTTCAGAATTAATTGTGTGATTGCACGAGAGCTACCGATACGTGCTGAATTTAAGTTATCTAAACGAGGGCCCATCCAGTTAAATGGACGGAACAACGTAAATTTCAGACCTTCTTTGGCACCATAAGCCCAAATAACTCGGTCTAATAACTGTTTAGATACAGAGTAAATCCAACGTTGTTTATTGATTGGACCAACAATCAGACGTGAATTATCTTCGTCAAATTCCTTATCATCACACATACCGTAAACTTCTGATGTGGATGGGAAAATAATACGTTTATTATATTTAACACAATAACGTACAATTTTTAAGTTTTCTTCAAAGTCTAATTCAAATACGCGTAATGGATTACGGGTATATTCAATTGGTGTTGCAATAGCAACTAATGGCAGAATAACGTCACATTTTTTAATGTGGTATTCAATCCATTCTGTATGAATACTCACGTCACCTTCAATAAAGTGGAAACGTGGATTTCCAATAAAGCGTTCAATTGCAGAAGAACCGATATCCATACCATAGATATCATAGTTATCATCTTTTAATAGACGTTCTGTTAGATGGTTACCAATAAAGCCATTTACACCTAAAATCAGAACACGTTTGCGACGTTTAACTTGTGCAGTTGCTTTTGGTCCAACGAGAACATCAGTCACAATACCCATTTCAGCCGCTAAACGACTTCCTTGAACATAAAGACCATTTTCACTTTGACCAGTAACAACTTCAATTGCACCTTTCGCACACGCAATCACTAAAGGCTCTGTTGAAATAACAGTACCCGGACGTTTTCCTTGATTATCAGCAACAGCGCGTGAACGCCAGATAATCATTTTACGTTCACCCAAGAAAGTAAATGCACCTGGGTATGGTTCTGTAACAGCACGCACTAAGTTGTGGACTGTTTTTGCATCTGCATTCCAATCGATTAAACCATCATCAGCGCAACGACGGCCAAAATAAGTTGCTTGGCTTTCATCTTGTGCAGTTGTTGAATAATCACCTGATGCAATATGTGGTAATGCGCTAGAAAGTAACTTATCAGCGGCTTCTCTTACTTTTTCATGTAAAATCAGAGAGGTATCATTATCTGCAATAATAACTTTTTCTTGAGCTACGATATCACCCGCATCAGCTTTCGCTGTCATTTTATGCAGAGTAACACCCGTTTCTGTTTCACCATTCACAATCGCCCAGTTAATTGGTGCGCGACCACGGTATTTTGGTAATAAAGAGCCGTGTAAATTAAATGCGCCTTTAGGTGCCAAATTCAGGATCTCATCACTTAACATGTGACGATAATAGAAAGAAAAAATGACATCAGGTTTCATTTCACGAATACGTTCAATCCACAATGGGTGATTGACATTTTCAGGTGCAAATACTGTCAATCCCATTTCTGCACTCACGCGAGCAACAGATGAGAAGAAATGATTTTCATTAGGATCGTCAGTGTGGGTAAATACAGCCTGAATATCATAACCTGCTTTTTCAAGTGCTTTTAAACCAACACAGCCAATATCGTGATAGGCAAATACTATTGCTTTCATTAGTCTTTTTCCTGATCTTCGTTGGGTTTATTAACGCCAACCACTTTTTGGATAAAATACCGAGGACGCGCTCTTACATCATTATAAATCCGGCCTATATATTCACCTAATAAGCCCATTGCAACGAACTGCGCACCGATAAACATAAATAAGATTGCGAAAAGTGTGAATACACCTTCAGCGGCCCACATTGCACCGAAAATAATACGCAAAACGATAAGAAGTAATGCTAAAACAAAGCCAGAAACAGCGATAACACTGCCGACAATGCTTAATAAACGTAATGGTGCTGTGGTAAGACAAGTTAATAGGTCGTACATTAAATTAATAAGCTTTAAAAAGCTGTATTTTGAATCGCCATATTCACGCTCTGCGTGAGCAACATCGATTTCAATAGTACGACGAGCGAATGTGTTCGCAAGAATGGGAATGAACGTACTTCTTTCGTGACACTGTAACATCGCTTCAACAATGTGGCGACGATAAGCACGAAGCATACAACCATAGTCGCCCATAGAGCGACCCGTTGCTTTAGTGATCATTGAGTTGATCATTTTTGAAGCGGTTTTACGAAACCATGAATCTTGACGATTACGACGACGAGTTCCGACAACGTCGTACCCTTCTTCAGCCGTCGCGACAAGTCTTGGGATCTCTTCAGGTGGATTTTGTAAATCAGCATCCAGTGTGATCACTAGATCACCATCAGCCTGATTAAAACCAGCCATAATTGCGGAGTGTTGACCATAATTACGGTTTAAAATAATTGCAATAACGTGATTTTCTTCAATTGCAGCCGCTTCTTCTAACATCTTAGCTGAATTGTCACTACTACCATCATCAACAAGGATCAGTTCATACTCTTGTTTTAACTGTTTACAGCTCTTAATTGTACGCTCTAAAAGCTGAGGAAGGCTTTCTTCCTCGTTATAAACGGGGATTACAACCGATACTTTCTTGATTTCATCAAATGTTGACACTTAAATATGCTCCGAAAGAATTTCATTGATCGCATCTACAACACGAATAACATCTTCATTACTCATATCAGGAAACAGCGGCAGCGAGCATAACGTTGCAGAGTTCCATTCTGATTGAGGAAGGGATAAAGCAGGATAGCGCTCACGATAATATTTTTGTGTGTGTGCTGCTCGGAAATGAAGTCCTGTACCAATATCTTTTTGCTTCAATTTTTCCATAAAGGCATCGCGATCGATACCACACACATTTTTATCGACTCTCACCATAAACAAGTGATTAGTATGTAAATGTGAATATTCAGGGACACTCAACATCTCTAATGGTGAGTCTTTAAGCTTTTCACGATACAGTGCAACTAACTCAGCACGTTTAGCATTCATTTCATCTAAACGCCCTAATTGCACCACAGCAATCGCTGCGTGAATATCAGATAAGTTGTATTTGTAGCCAGGTTCAACAACTTCTGCTTGAGGCTTACGACCTTGAATTTGTCTATCAAAGGCATCAACCCCTAAACCATGGAATTTTAAGCAACGTACTCTATTAGCTAATTCGTCATTATCAGTAACAACCAATCCGCCCTCTGCACAAGTTACGTTCTTAATTGCGTGGAAAGAGAAAATAGAGGTTCCTTTTTCACCAATCCATTCATTTTTATAGCGAGTACCAATAGCATGTGCAGCATCTTCAATCAGAGGAATTCCCGCCTCTTCTGCAACCTTTCTTAAGGCATCAAGATCGCAAGGCGCACCGGCATAATGAACCGGAATAATTGCTTTTGTTCTAGGTGTAATCGCTTTTTTGACATCTTCTGCACTCACCATCAAGGTATCACGGTCAACATCAATCATTACAGGCTCTGCACCAAGTAGCGTAATGATATTCATCGTTGAAACCCAAGTTTGTGATGGTGTGATAACTTCATCACCAGCGCCAATTCCCATCGCCATTAAAACAACATGCATACCCGCAGTGGCAGAGCAAATTGCGATAGCGTGTTTACTACCAAATTTTTCACAAAAATCTTGCTCTAATTGATGATTTTGAGGGCCTGTTGTAATCCAACCTGAACGCAGTACATCCTCAACGGCTTTGATTTCTTCATCGCCAATCGCAGGGCGAGAGAAAGGAAGGAAGTGACTCATAAAAATGTAGCCTAATTAATGAATGAATAAAAAACAATTATATACAAACTATTGTTCACCGGCATCCGTCTTATTAAGAAAACATTAAAAAAACCTTAATAATTACTTGGGGATAAGCTTAACAACAGTCATATTATTGCAAAACCTGCCAATCAATATGATCAACATCATTGATGCACTTGATATTTGTATTAAATGTAGTTGATAATAATTTTTCGTCCAATAAGAGTGCAGATGCGCCAGAATTAACCAAATATCCATTTTTTATGAGCCAAACTCTGTCTGCTTTTTGATAGGAATGATTCAAATTATGCGTACTCATAATAACGGCGCCACCTTGTTGGCAAAACTTATCAACCCACTTGTCCAAAATCGCCAACTGTACGACATCTAAATTATTAGTTGGTTCATCAAGTAACATTAATTTCCCTTTTAAATCATAACTTGACCATAATTGGATAAATGCGCCAACAATTCTGACCCTCTGCCATTCGCCTCCCGATAAATGATGAATATTTTTTGACAATAACTTGTCAATTTTAAAATCACTTAACAGCATATTTAACTGCTGAATATCCATTTTCGACAATTTATGATATAGCGAGAGATAATGAAAAACAGGCATAAATGACAAAGCTTCCAATTGTTGTATAACAATGCTCTGCATTCTAGAAAGATCATCATATTTATAATGTCTTATTGAAGTTTCGTTTAGAATGATTTCTCCACTAAACGAAAACTCTCCTGCTATCGCCATTAAAAGCGTACTTTTTCCTGCGCCATTAGCACCAATTAAGTGGATACGTTCGCCATAACTTACTTGCTCTGTAAATGCGTTAAGTCGATCATCAACACTTAAATTATTAAGTTTAAGTAACGCCATATTACAAACGCCCCATCTCTTTGGTTGCCAATAACCAAATAAATAAAGGTGCACCAAGCGTTGCTGTAATCACACCTATCGGAACTTCTGCACCATTTAAAATCAAGCGAGATAGCAGATCAGCAAGCAATAACAATACGCCACCAGCAAGCGCACACGCGGGTAGTAACGTTTTATAATGGGTTAGCCCAGATAATCTTAATAAATGCGGTACAACAAGCCCTACAAAACTGATAGCCCCCGCTAAAGCAACGCTCAGCCCTATCAATAACCCAACGGCTAAAATAAACCAATTTCGCCATTGATTAACGGATATGCCTAATTGTTTTGCTCTAAACGAACCTAAAGATAAATAATTAAGAACATCAGCTTGTAGAATAAGGATCAAGAGAATAGGCATAAGAGCCCAAAATAAGATTTGATGACGCCAATCAATACCGCTAAAACTCCCCATCAGCCAATACATTAATTGCCTTAAATCCAAAGCTGAGCTGAAGTAAACCAACCAAGTCATTATTGCACTCGCCATAACGCCTAATGCCACACCAATTAATAATAACTGAGCATTAGACAGCTTTTTAATTCGAGTAAAAAACATTAATAAAATAGTAATTCCTAATGCACCAAATATCGCCGCACTACTTATTAACCAAGAGCTTAAACCTATTTGTAAAACAATAAGTAATACAACACACACTCCCGCACCACTGCTTACTCCTAATAACCCAGGCTCTGCAAGTGGATTTTGGAACAAAGCCTGCATAATAGCACCCGCAATTGCCAAACTTGCACCAACAGTCACGACAGCAAGTATTCTGGGTAAACGGATCTGCCAAACAAATAAATAGGCTTCATCTGTTAACCATTGATGTGGGAATAACGAAATCTCACCGACAGAGAGGGAAAAAACAAATAAGAAACATAATACTAGTGCCATTAGAAACAGTTTTTTTCTGTCGCCAATGCTTTGTTTCTTGGTAAATTTAATCAGAGGATTAACTTCTTTATTCATTTCGTTCCCTATCCATGCAACAACGGTTTTTACTATTTTTATTTATAAAGTCATTTTTTAGCAACATAACATGTTCACACTCAATGATGAAAAACTAAATTGAGAACATGCAAGTTTGTCTCTAATAATGAAGAAAAAACTAGGATTAACTCTCTCAGTATTGATGTAAATAAGAGATAAAAAGGAAGAGTCAAAATAAGAAGTGAGAATAAAAAGGAAAGATAATTAGAAAATAAAAATATACCGTCCAAATAGAAATATCTATTCAGACTATATTGATAAATATAAACATCCCAATACGACTATCATCAAAATCAGATACAAATAAAAGCGATAAAAAAACGGCTTTCAAAGAAAGCCGTTTTGGATGTTTTTAAATCTTATTCTTTTGGTGTTGCGCTTTCAACCCGGCTTTTTAACTTTTGTCCAGGGCGGAAAGTAACAACACGGCGAGCTGTAATAGGAATGTCTTCCCCAGTTTTCGGATTACGACCTGGGCGCTGATTTTTATCACGCAGGTCAAAGTTTCCGAATCCAGACAGCTTCACCTGTTCCCCATTTTCAAGAGAACGACGCACTTCCTCAAAAAAGGATTCTACAAGGTCTTTTGCATCGCGTTTGCTAACACCAAGTTTTTCAAACAGATTTTCTGCCATTTCAGCTTTTGTAAGCGCCATAGGTCTAGTCCCTCAAGGATGCTTGGAATCGCTGTTTCAATGCTGCTACACAGTTACTCACTGTTGCAGCAATCTCATCTTCTTCCAGTGTATGCTCGATATCCTGCAAGATTATGCTAATAGCGAGGCTTTTATAGCCCTCTGCTACTCCCTTACCACAATACACGTCAAATAAGTTTATGCCAACTATTTGATTTCCGCCAACTTTCTTACATTCGGCTAAAATATCTTCTGCAGCAACATCATTCGGAACAACTACAGCGATATCTCTACGATTCGAAGGGTAACGAGAAATTGCTTTTGCTTGTGGTAAACTGCGATTTGCAATTGCATTCCAACGTATTTCGAATACTACCGTACGACCGTTTAAGTCAAGTTTACGTTCAAGCTCTGGATGAACAACGCCAATACAGCCAATATATTCATTTCTCAGATAAATCCCAGCACTTTGTCCCGGATGAAGCGCTGAATGACTAGCTGGTTTAAATGTAATTTCATCTAGCTGGCCTGTCAATTCCAGAATTGATTCAATATTACCTTTCAAATCAAAGAAATCAACAGTTTGCTTATCTAAACTCCAATGTTCTTCATAACGGTTGCCCGCGATCACACCAGCTAACATAAGTTCCTGACGTATTCCATATTCTGCTTGATTATCAGGAACAAAACGCAGACCTGCTTCAAATAACCTAACTCTAGATTGTTGACGGTTCTGATTATATACAGTTGTAGTCAATAATCCGGTTAATAGAGACAGTCTCATTGCTGACATATCCGCTGAAATTGGATTAGGCAGAATTAATGCTTCTTCATTTGGATGTAATAAAGATTGGATCTTAGGATCAACAAAACTATAAGTAATTGCTTCTTGGAAGCCATTGTCTACTAGCATTGTTTTAACGCGTTTTAATGATAAGTTTGCTTCGCGATGATTGGTCATCACTAAATCAGCGCGTAATGGTACATCTGGAATATTGTTGTAGCCATAAATACGAGCAACTTCTTCAATTAGATCTTCTTCGATTTGAACATCGAAACGCCATGAAGGAACTGTTGCTAACCAGCCGTCATTTTCAACAGAAACTTTGAAACCTAGGCGGGTTAATGAGTCCAGAACTTGTGCATCATCAATCACGTGACCTAATAAACGGTCTAATTTTTTACGTGTTAGTTTGACTGGTGCAATATTTGGTAAATGTGCTTTATTGGTTACATCAATCACTTCACCAACTTCACCACCGCAAATTTCTAGCAGTAATTTAGTTGCACGCTCAATTGCGTTGTATTGCAGCTCAGAATCAACGCCACGCTCAAAACGATGAGAAGCATCAGTATGTAAGCCATAACGACGTGCGCGGCCTGTGATGGATAATGGAGAGAAGAATGCACACTCTAAGAAGACATTTTTCGTATCTTCATTAACACCCGATGATTCACCACCGAAAATACCAGCCATACCCAATGCTTGTTTTTCATCAGCAATAACTAATACATCATCTTTTAATGTGATTTCATTGCCATCAAGTAAAGTCAGTTTCTCACCTTCTTTACCCATACGAACAACAACAGCACCTTCAACGCGATCAAGATCGAATGCGTGTAGCGGTTGACCCATTTCAAGTAGAATTAAGTTGGTAATATCAACAATTGGGTCAATAGAACGAATGCCACCACGGCGTAACTTTTCTTGCATCCATAAAGGTGTTTTTGCTTTCACATTCATATTGGTGAAAACACGACCTAAATAACGTGGACATGCTTCTGGTGCTTCAACACGTACAGGGAATGTTGCTGATGATGTTGCCGCAACAGGCGACATATCAGGTACTCGGCATTCCATTTTGTTGATAACAGCGATATCACGAGCAACACCTAAAATACCTAAGCAATCAGCACGGTTTGGTGTAATGCTAATTTCAATCGCATTATCATTTAATTTTAAATATTCACGAATATCCATGCCAATAGGTGCATCAGCAGGTAATTCAATAATACCTTCATGATTTTCTGAAATTGCTAATTCAGAAAATGAGCACAGCATACCTTCGGACGGTTCGCCACGCAGTTTTGCTGCTTTAATTTTGAAATCGCCTGGTAATACAGCGCCAACTGTTGCAACCGCAACTTTTAGTCCTTGACGGCAGTTAGGTGCACCACAAACGATATCAAGTAATCTATCACCGCCTACGTTAACTTTTGTTACACGTAATTTATCGGCATTAGGGTGTTGCCCACACTCAACAACTTCACCTACAAACACACCGTGAAAATCGCCGGCAACAGCTTCAACACCGTCAACTTCAAGGCCAGCCATTGTCAGTTGTTCAGAAAGCGCTTCGCTACTAATCGCTGGGTTTACCCACTCACGTAACCAAAGTTCACTGAATTTCATGAGATAATCCCACCTTATTTAAACTGTTTGAGGAAACGAAGATCGTTTTCGAAGAATGAACGCAAGTCAGTGACACCGTAACGTAACATAGTCAGACGTTCCATACCCATACCGAACGCAAAACCTGAATAAACTTCAGGATCGATACCTACATTACGTAATACATTTGGGTGAACCATACCGCAACCCAACACTTCTAACCATTTACCATTCTTACCCATTACATCGACTTCTGCGGAAGGTTCTGTGAATGGGAAATAAGAAGGACGGAAACGAATTTCCATATCTTCTTCAAAAAAGTTTTTCAGGAAATCGTGTAGTGTTCCTTTTAAATTGGTAAAGCTAATGTCTTTATCAACAATTAAGCCTTCAATTTGGTGGAACATTGGTGTGTGAGTCTGATCGTAGTCATTACGATATACGCGACCTGGAGCGATGATGCGAATAGGTGGCTGTTTATCTTGCATGGTACGAATTTGCACACCGGATGTTTGTGTACGCAGTAAACGTTTTGCATCAAACCAGAAAGTATCGTGGTCAGCTCTTGCTGGGTGATGTGCAGGAATATTCAACGCATCAAAGTTATGATAATCATCTTCAATTTCAGGGCCAGATTCTACAGAAAACCCTAATTCGCCAAAGAAAGTTTCAATACGTTCAATTGTACGAGTTACTGGGTGTAGACCACCGTTTTCAATACGGCGACCAGGCAAAGACACATCGATTTTCTCAGCAGATAAACGTTCGTTTAATAGTGCTGATTCAAGATAATCTTTACGAGTATTCAGCGCTTGCTGAACCTCTTGTTTAGCCTGATTAATGACAGCCCCTGCAGCTGGACGATCTTCCGCGGGTAAGTCGCGCAGCGTGGACATCTGAAGCGTTAAATGACCTTTTTTCCCCAAGTATTCAACACGAACCGAATCCAGCGCAGCAACATCCTGTGCCTCTTCGATAGCTGCTTTAGCTTGAGCAACGAGTTCAGCGAGATGTGGCATCGTTTCCTCTTCCTTTGACCTGATGAGGTCTATTAGTTGTTATCAATGATGACGAATAAAATTGCCCTTTTTGGTTTCTAACCCAGTATTGGGATCTGAAAACAAAAAAGCCTCCATATTGGAGGCTCAGGCGCTACTTTTCGTTTCTTTTCTTACGCGCAAAAGCCCCCTTGAATTAGGCGCTAAAGTAAAAAAAGAAACGGAAAAAAGCGATATTTAACATTGATAATGTCTCTTAAAATATTAACTTATTGAATTTATATCATTAAGCCACAAATTTAGACAAAATAAAAGAGGGAGAAAACTCCCTCTTCCATTGCTTAATAAATAATTAAGCCAGAGCACCTTTCGCTTTTTCAACTAAAGCAGCGAATGCTACTTTGTCGAATACAGCGATGTCAGCCAGAATCTTACGGTCGATTTCAATGGATGCTTTTTTCAGACCATTGATGAAACGGCTATAAGACATACCGTTCTGACGAGCTGCTGCGTTGATACGCGCGATCCACAGCTGACGGAACTGACGTTTTTTCTGACGACGGTCACGGTACGCATATTGACCAGCTTTGATTACAGCCTGGAAAGCTACACGATATACACGTGAACGTGCACCGTAATAACCTTTAGCTTGCTTTAAAATTTTCTTGTGACGAGCACGGGCGATAACACCACGTTTAGCACGAGCCATATTAAACTCCTAAATGTCTATATTCTGTTAAAAAAGTGATACTTATGCGTATGGTAAGCAAGCTACGACCAGACCTAAATCTCCTTTAGAGACCATGCCTTTTGGACGTAAATGACGTTTACGCTTAGTTGATTTTTTAGTCAGAATGTGACGGAGGTTAGCATGCTTGCGCTTGAAGCCACCACCAGCAGTTTTTTTAAAGCGCTTAGCTGCGCCGCGTACTGTTTTAATCTTTGGCATTTCTATAATCCACTTCGCATTGTTAATAACATAAAATAATAAGGCGAATAGCAATCAGCCTCTAAAGGCTGACGCTATTACTTGAATTGCCCGACTATTTCTTCTTCGGCGCTAACACCATGATCATCTGACGCCCTTCAATCTTATTAGGGAAAGATTCAACAGCAGCCAGTTCATCCAAATCTTCACGGATACGGTTAAGCATTTCCATACCGATTTGTTGGTGTGCCATTTCACGACCACGGAAACGCAGTGTGACTTTGGCTTTATCGCCATCTTCAAGAAAACGAATCAGGTTGCGTAGTTTGACCTGATAGTCGCCTTCATCTGTACCAGGACGGAATTTAACTTCCTTAACCTGAATAACTTTTTGTTTCTTTTTCTGTTCTTTGAGAGTCTTACTTTTCTCATAGAGGAATTTGCCGTAGTCCATAATACGACAAACCGGCGGCTCGGCATTAGGACTAATTTCAACTAAATCAGCACCTGCTTCCTCGGCTTTCTCAAGAGCCTCTTTCAGACTAACAACTCCAATCTGTTCGCCATCTAAACCTGTTAAACGAACTTCATGAGCGCGAATCTCACCATTGATGCGATTCTGACGCGTTGATTGAATTCTTTTTCCGCCTTTAATACCTTATTCCTCCAACTGATGAAGACTTCTGCTTCTAATTTCTTGCAGAAGCTTTTCTTTAAATTCGTTAACGTCGATACTGCCAAGGTCTTTTCCTCGACGAGTACGAACCGCCACTTTGCCTGATTCAACTTCTTTATCGCCACAGACAAGCATGTACGGAACACGACGTAAAGTATGTTCACGAATTTTAAAGCCAATCTTCTCATTTCTCAAGTCTGCTTTTGCACGAATTCCGGCATCTTGCAATTCTTTGACGAGTTTTTGTACATAATCAGCCTGTCCATCCGTGATATTCATCACGACAACCTGCTGTGGTGCTAACCAAGTTGGGAAGAATCCTGCGTATTCTTCTGTCAGAATACCAATAAAACGTTCTAAGGATCCTAGCACTGCTCGGTGTAACATAACAGGTACTTTACGCTCGTTGTTTTCGGCAACATAAGATGCGCCTAAACGACCTGGTAGTGAGAAGTCTAATTGTACTGTACCACACTGCCATGCACGATCTAAACAATCGTAAAGTGTAAATTCAATTTTAGGGCCATAAAACGCCCCTTCGCCTGGCTGATATTCAAATTCAATATTGTTATCAGTTAAGGCTTTTGCTAAGTCTGCTTCAGCAACATCCCATAATGCATCTTCACCGATACGTTTTTCTGGGCGAGTAGACAGCTTAACAACGATTTTTTCAAATCCGAAAGTAGAATATACATCATAAATCAATTTGATGCAGTCATTTACTTCACTTAAAATTTGTTCTTCAGTACAGAAGATGTGCGCATCGTCTTGTGTAAAGCCACGAACACGCATTAAACCATGTAATGCGCCTGATGGTTCATTACGATGGCAGCTACCGAATTCAGCCATACGTAATGGCAAATCACGGTAAGAACGTAAACCTTGTTTGAAGATTTGTACGTGACCTGGGCAGTTCATTGGTTTAATACAATATTCACGGTTCTCTGAAGATGTTGTGAACATGTTTTCTTTGTAGTTTTCCCAGTGACCTGTTTTTTCCCAAAGAACACGATCCATCATAAATGGACCTTTTACTTCTTGGTAATCATATTCTTTTAATTTACAACGTACAAATGTTTCTAACTCACGGAAAATAGTCCAGCCATCATTATGCCAGAAAGCCATACCCGGCGCTTCTTCTTGCATATGATATAAATCAAGCTGTTTACCAATTTTACGGTGGTCACGTTTAGCGGCTTCTTCTAAGCGATCTAAGTAAGCTTTTAACTGTTTCTTATCAGCCCAAGCTGTACCATAAATGCGTTGTAGCATTTTATTGTCGCTGTTACCACGCCAATATGCACCTGCGATTTTCTGCAATTTAAAGTTATGACAGAAACGCATATTTGGAACGTGTGGTCCACGGCACATATCAACATATTCTTGGTGATGATAAAGACCAGGTTGAGAGTCTTGGCTAATATTTTCGTCAAGAATAGCAACTTTATAGTCTTCACCACGAGAAACAAATGTTTCACGAGCTTCAGCCCAGCTTACGCGTTTTTTAATAACGTCATAATCTGTTTTCGCCAACTCTAGCATGCGTTTTTCTAGAGTGTCTAAATCTTCCTGTGTTAGAGAATGGTCTAAATCCACATCGTAGTAGAATCCATTTTCAATAACAGGACCAATCGCCATTTTGGTGTTTGGCCATAATTGTTTAATTGCATGTCCCAGTAAGTGGGCACAAGAGTGACGAATAATCTCAAGACCTTCATCATCTTTTGCGGTGATAATCGCCAGATTTGCATCATGTTCGATTAATTCACAAGCATCCACCAGCTCACCATTAACACGGCCTGCAATACATGCTTTCGCAAGTCCAGGACCGATATCTGCAGCGACATCCATGACAGAAACTGCATTTTCAAATTGACGTTGGCTTCCGTCAGGAAGAGTAATAATTGGCATTTAAAATCCTTATTTACAGTGGTGACCCTCACGCAAGATCACTTGTAAGCTTTTTATTTCATCTATATTCAGTACGTTACGACAAGTTCTCACTTTACCTCGCGAGGTTTGCACACAGTTATGTACGCATATTCATTTTATGAATAGCCATAGCATCACTGAGCCTTATCGCAACTCAGGGGGGATATTATCACAGACAGTAAAGATTTATACATTTATCTGCCTATATTTCCCCAAGAAAACACGAAATAGAAACGACAAAAAAATCTCACTCATCACATTGTATTAATTGACTCGATACTCGTTTCTCTATCTCTTTTTTATCATCTCTATTTTTGATGGCATGATTATATTCAAGATGTCGAAGTAAATAGCTAAAGCAGGTTTTTTCTTTGCCACGTTCATCAGCCAAATAATTATATCCTTTGCATTTATAATTACTTGTATTTACTAGATTATTATCCAGCAGCGCTAGAATTAAGTTCTTACTTCCATTACTAAAAATAAAGGTATTTATATCAAAAGGCATAACCCCTTTATCACAACCAGATGCAGATAATGTTGATGTATCCATAAGAATTTGAGTAAAGAGTTCAGGATTTTTTTTTCCTTCATCAACAACATATTTAATGTCATCTTCAATGATTGCAAAACCTAATTTAATAAAAGGATCATTCTTATCGAGATGTTTTTTAAGATATTGAGCATAATTTAATCGGTGATTTCTTAGTGCGTATATAAACTCTTTTCGATCAAAATTAATATAGTTTTTAAATTCAGGACGCTGTTGAAGAATATAGTCAATCTTTTTCGCATAATCATCAAAGGAGCCTGTATACATTAATCCTTCTTGAAAAGTTTGTATTATGGTATCGCCAAGTTCTTTTTTCTCTTCTTCTGGAAGAGTGCTATAAAATTCTTTATCGATAAATAAATCAACAACATTTTCATTCCATTCTGCTATTGAAAACTCTCTATCAAACAGCGGATAGTTAGTCGGTTTATAATATAGATAAAGAGATCCTTTCTTCTTATTTTGTTTTACACATTCAGTTAAAAACCAGAGTGATTTTTTATCAAATGTTTTTATCAAATCTGTGTTATAAAAAAATTCCACTTCAATGCTATAAGGATCAGGACAACGCCCTTTCCAAACTTTATCCAATGCTTCTAAATCACCTCTTTGTAACAGCTGAATAACTCTCTCTTTTTTATCTCCTATCATTTTTTGTGGAAAATAATATGAGTTATAAGCTAAGAATGACAATGTGAAGGCTATCCAATAGCCCACTATTTTAGGGTTTCTTTTTCTGACGATATGAAGATAAATAAATGGGAGACAGAAAAATAACAGACCTAGAAAAATAAATTGAGGATCATTGTTCTTAATAAGAGCAAGCTCTCCCTTTGAAACTAAAGTGGCATTAAAATAGAAAGCTATATTAATTAGTATTAAAATCAAAGAGAACAAGATGGATTTTTTTAGTGGAGGCTGGATATATTTTAATGCTGATATAACAACAAAAAAATAATAAACGGGGGCTAAATACAAAATGGCCATTGCAATAAAAAAGACAGCCATTATGAAAACAGCAATTTCACCACTCATAAGTATCCTTATTTTATATTAAGTAAATATACTTATTCTCACTCTAGTTTTAGTCCCATCCATCCTTGATGGATCAACGCCCTTCTCAAAAACTGGCTCTTCATGGCGTATTTAATATCTTTTTCATTCTTGAATACCTTACCGCAACTCAGGAGAACACTATCACAGACAGTAAGATCATATGCCTTTATCTGCTTGTGTTTCCTCAAAAAACGAAATAGAAACCATAATAAAATTTCACGCATCACATTGTGTTACTTGGCTTGATATCCTTTTTTCTAATTCTTTTTTATCTTCTTTATTTTTAATTATGTAATTGTAATCGAGGAATCTAAGCAGATAACTATAACATGTTTTTTCTCTGCCTAGATTACCTGCTAAATAGTTATAACCTATACATTGGTAATCCGTAATATTGACAAGGTTATTATCTAATAATGATGTAACTAGTTCTTTACTACCTGAACTAAATATAAAAATATTCATGTCAAAAGGTCTGTCACCATCTTCACATGACTTTAATGCTGTACTATCCGCGATAATTTGAGTAAATAATTTAGGTTCTTGCTTTGCAACACGAATGACATATTCAACATCATCATCAATAATTGCTAATCCTAATTTAACTGTGGGATCATTTACATCAAGGTGTTTTCTGAGGTAGTGAGCATATTTTAGATAGGAATTTCTCAGTGCGAGTTCAAATTCACTCTTATCAAAAACGATATAAGATTTGAATTCTGGCTGTTGTTGAAAAACATAATCTATTTTTTTAGTATAATTTTCAAAGTCACCTTCATAATTTAGATCACCTTGCAAGGTTCTTGAAATAGCCTTAGCAATCTCTTTCTTATCATTTTCTCGTAACGTATCATAAAACTCTTTACTGACAAATAATTCAATAATATTTTCATGCCATTCTGCCCATGAAAATTCATTATAGAATAACGGATAATTATCTGTCATAGACTCTCCGTTATAAGTAATACTCTGGTTACTTTTTTTAAAACACTCAGTTAAAAATAAAAGTGATTTTCTATCAAATGTTTTTATTAGTTCTTTGTTATTAAAAAATTCAAATTGAATACTATAACTATTAGGACATCGTCCTCCCCACACGGTCTCCAAAGCTTTTATGTTACCTTTTTGCAAATAAGAGATAATCTTGTTTTCTCTATCTCCCATCATTTTTTGTGGTAAATAATTTGCGTTATAAGCTAAAAATGACAATGTAAAAGCTATCCAATATCCTCTTATTTTAGGATTTCGTTTTCTAAAGATGTGAAGATAAAAAAAAGGAAGACAAAAATAGAACAGTCCTAGAAAGATAAACCTATGTTCGTTACTCTCTATAACATTGAGTTCACTAATTGGTATTAAATTTTTATTAGAGTAAAAAAGGATATTAAAAAAAATTATGGCCAACGATATCAAAACTGATTTTTTTAATGGTGGCTGAATAAATTTAAATGACGATTTAATGACAAAGAAATAATAAACAGGCATCAAATATAGAATAGCCATTCCGATAAAGATAATTCCAAGAATAATCAACGCGATTTCACCACTCATAAATATCCTTATTTTCATGTAAATATACTTAGCTGTATATCTAATTTTTAATTACTCTAATACTGGTAATAGTAATATTACATTTTTTCTCAGTTATCTGTGTTCTTCCTCGTATTTATTATCATTTAATGTATTTTTAGGTTTTTATTATTTTTTTCATAATAATTTTTTGTCTATCTCTATCGACCTTGAAAACTGTATTTTTATACAGTATCTTTAAGTCAACATATTCACTTGCAAAAAAGAGCCCTATTATGAAATTTGTTATCCACGAAAGTGTACCTACTGTTGAAGAATATTGTACTATGCGCCTAAAGGCTGGTTTATCTCCACGATCAGTAAAAACTGCCAGCATTGCGCTTCCAAACAGTTTATATGCTATTTCAATACGTTATAACAAAATATTAGTTGCTATGGGACGTGTGGTTGGTGATGGTGCTTGTAACTTTGAAGTCGTGGATATTGCCGTAGATCCTCATTATCAAGGACAAGGTCTTGGCCGACAGATAATGAAGTACATTGATGATTATCTGGCTTCCGCCACGTTTGAAGACTCTTATGTTTCGATGATTGCAGATAAACCTGAGTTTTATGAAAAATTAGGTTATCAACCCGTTGCTCCTAAAAGCCAAGGAATGACAAAGAAATTTCTAAAACAAAACGCTTAATCTTCTTATCTATAAAAATAGCCTCTGATATTAATCAAAGGCTATTTCCCTACCCTTTATAGACAAACTTTGCCTTTTTTATAGGATTTTATTACCATCAGTATCAATTAAGCGGAAACCGTGGCTTTAAAAATAACATTCTCTGGGGCGGGCCAGAACTTTCATTGTTAACATAAAGGTGTATAACGTGTTTTATCTAAAGCCCCGCCCTCGTAAGTTGGTTTATGCTATTACCTTCGAAACTCTTGCCATTTTATTAAGCACTGTTTTACTGGCAATATTAAGCCAAAGCCAATCACATAATTCACTTCCCGTTGCAATCGCTGTTTCTGTTATTGCTCTGATTTGGAATTATATTTTCAATTCTTTCTTTGAATTAATTGAGTCGAAATTAAAGATCAAAAAACGCACAGTCATGGTACGACTTACCCATGCAATAAGTTTTGAATTAGGTCTGTTCTTCTTTACCATTCCACTTTATATGTGGTGGTATAATGTAGGTTTTATCAAAGCGATAAGTATGGAAGTCACTATATTAGTGTTCTTCTTTATCTATACCTATTTATTTACGCTCGTTTTCGATAAATTATGTCCTCGTGTTTATTCGACAGAAAATAAAGTGGTGTAATGGCTTAATCCTGCCGATACTCAGTAGGACTTTTATTAAAGCATTGGCGAAATGCCTGACTAAATGCAGAGTGCGAGTCATACCCAACTGCTAGGGCAATATTTTCAATATTTACTGATGTGTATTTTAATAATTCAGCGGCTTTGCTAAGTCGCTGTTGAGTGACATATTGCATCACAGACACTCCCACTTCTGCTTTCATTTTTCGCTGTAATGTACTCGCTGATGTATTAAAAGCTAAAGCAATATCATGTGTTGTTAATGGTGTATGTAATTTATTCACTAGCCAAGTATCCAAACTATCGCGCCAACCTTTTTGTATTTCCATTTGAGCGAGTAATAAGCGCGTGATCGTGGAGTATTGATCTGGGGGTTGAGGGTATTGATGTAGCCATTCTAATAACCCAATCGCTGCCGGTGACAATGCAAATTGCCCACCTTTCTCACTTAATTGCCATTGCGAGGTTGCAGGAAGTTCTAGAATAAGATTTTTATTATCTATATTGCCTGAAAAGGCATGATGAATAGTTGGAGGGATAATCAAGCAGTTTTGATTAGAAATCAGAAAGTCTTCTCGATTGAAATTGACTTCCATCGAACCCGAAAGCCCAAAAATAATCTGCCATAAATTATCATGCTGATGAGATACCGTCTCTTGTGTATAACATCGCAAATGCAATTGAGGTAATAACAAAAGACACTCCTTTATATCTATCCTGCTATTGAATAATTACTATATCAAAACTCAGCAGAACATCACTATTTAAGAGTGTCTTATCAAGATACTTATTTAGGCCAGACGAGAACCATTTGGTAAAGGTAAGTTAAACTCAGCCAATACAATTGCTCCCGTTTCATCAGGTGCCCCTGTAATTAAAACTTCAGATTTTATACCTGCAATGCGTTTAACTGGGAAATTACATACACATAAAATACGACGGCCGACAAGTTCTTCGGGTGTATAATTTACCGTAATTTGAGCACTTGAACGCTTTATACCTAATTCGCCCAAATCGACTTCCATAACATAAGCAGGTTTATTAGCTTTCTTATTTATTTCTGCGCTAATAATCGTTCCTACTCTCATTTCTACACGTAGAAAATCGTCCCATTCAATTAAATCTGTCATCTTTTTACCAATCTATTGTGTTTTCTGTTATATCACTATTACTGGATTATAGATTAACACGCATTATGCTTGCTCACCTGTGGTAAGGCAGTCATTCTCTGTTGAGAAAGAATCACTCACATTCTTTTCTCTATTTTCATCATTCTGAATTTTGCCTACTTTTTAATAACCGTTTAAATAACCATATCAATTCATAAATTTGTTATGTATAAAAAGTATTCTTAAGAAACGCATTGTTATTAACAACCCCAGAGAATATTTATTATGAAAAAGATAACAGAGTGGACAACACTGGAAGGAAAACTTGTACGTTTAGTACCTCTTAGCATGGAACATTATTCCGAACTTTATGAGCTAATTGAAAAAGATAGACCCGATGAACTTTGGTATACCACCGTTCCTTCAGTAACAGAATTACAACGCGATATTGAGCATAAGCTTCAGTTACAACAAAAAGGGGTAATGTTGCCTTTTTCCATTATTTCTAAAGCTAATAACCGTGTGGTTGGCATAACAACCTTTATGAATATTGATAATCAAACACCAAGATTAGAAATTGGTTCAACATGGTATGCCAAAGAAGCACAAAGAACCGGAATAAACACAGAAGCTAAATATCTTTTACTTAAATATGCCTTAGAAGACTTGCAATGTATTGCTGTTGAATTTCGCACTCATATATTAAATCAGACTAGCCGTAGAGCGATTGAGCGACTTGGTGCAAAGCTGGATGGTATTTTGCGTAATCATAGATTAACAACAGATGGTCAAAAAAGAGATACTTGCGTTTATAGCATTACTGATTATGACTGGGGGGCAGTAAAAGTGCACTTAGAATGGCTTATGAAAAAATACTAATACACATTAAGAATATTATGAGGAAAATAACTTTTATCTCGTTTAATTTGTTATCATAATTACTCCTTAATTACCTGTTATTGGGAGCTTTTATATTCCATGCACTCTGTTTACCAGTTTTTTCAGGCTATCGGTCTTGGTCTTATTTTGCTTTTGCCTTTAACTAATCCATTAACGACTGTTGCTCTTTGGCTTGGCCTTTCAGGCAATATGACAAAGGAACAACGTAATCAGCAATCGTTAATGGCGTGTGTATATATTTTCGTCATTATGACCATCGCGTTCTATGCGGGGCGGATCATAATGACAACCTTTGGTATTTCTATCCCCGGCCTTCGTATTGCAGGCGGAATGATAGTTGCCTTTATTGGCTTTAGTATGTTGTTTCCAAATACACCTAATGTCGATGATCCTATTTCAGACGATAACAATCCACATCGTAATCCCAAAGAGCCTAATATTGCCTTTGTTCCTTTAGCAATGCCAAGTACAGCAGGTCCCGGAACGATTGCAATGATAATCAGTACAGCAGCGTCAATCCCATCACGTACTGATATTGCACAATGGGTATTATATATCGCCCCTGTGACAACCTTCTTTTTAATTAGCGTTATCGTTTGGGTATCACTTCGTGGCTCCACCAGCATTATGAAGTATTTAGGCCACAGTGGTATTGACGCTATTTCTCGCGTAATGGGATTTTTATTAATCTGTATGGGCGTTCAATTTATGATCAACGGTGTTCTTGAAATTATTGCTGATTTGCCTGCTTTATTAAAACAGGCTCAAGCAGCCGCTAATTTGCCAGATTAATTATCGCCCGCATGGTAAGCCGCTCTCACTTTTGCTAAATAGCGCGGCGCTTGAGAAGCCGGATGATTTTTTTCGACATAACGATAAAAATCATCCGCACTCATTGAATTAATTTTAGCGATAGCATTATTTCTATCTTTATCAAATGTTCTTAATAAAGCACCAGCGCCATTCACATAAGCAAGGATAGTGGCGTAATAAAGTGTTTCAGGATCGGCAATACCAACAAGGTGGCGTTCTCTTAATAATTGAATATAAGCTGTACCTAAATCGATATTAATAGCGGGATCTTTTAATTGAGCTGTTGTTGGTTGCCCTGCTTTACCCCTATTTTGGTAAACATCTCTTCCCGCAGTTGATGCTTTAATTTGCATTAATCCAACTGCATTTGATTTGCTAATAACTTCAGGTCTAAAGTTTGACTCAACTTGGATAATCGCCTTAATTAATGTTTCATCGACATCGTAACGGTTTGATGCTTGCTGTATATGGTTATCAAAAGGTGTTGATTTCCATTGTGCCGTTGAGATTGAAGCATTATTAACGCGGTTATTCACTGGTTTTTGGCTTAAAAAGCGTGATGTTTCTTTTTGAATAGGTTGACGAGCATGATCAGCACAACCAGCAAGAAGCAAAATTGCCAAAGAAAAGATGATTTTTACTTTCACGTTTTATCCTTTTGCATAAAGGGTTGTACAAGACATATTTATATATCAATGGGTTGTGGATATATTATTCTATTTTCACATAAAAATGCATGCTAAAATATGGCAAAGCGCGAGAAATAAATCAATCTATTACTACTTCTAGTGTGTGCGTTTTATCTCAAATCCATCCTATTTCCTGTTTTCCTCATAAAATCGCTCAATCAGAATATTTGTAATAAATTTAGAGAACTCCTTTCAAACGAATAATACGCATTAATACAATATAAGAGTGGCGTTTATAGATAACGATAAAAAGTATAGAAACATAATAATCATTAGCTTAATGGAGAAAAGTGAGCTTTTACTAATAATATAAATCACCTTTTACACAAATAGTTACGAACTATTGTTAATTTTTGTGACAAAAACCGACAATCTACTTAACATTTATTGGAATACATGTTGTTATCTTATTTCTAGTCGTTATCAAATGAAGCTTTTTACACAGAGATAACTTGACTTTTTTGAAATGATATTGATAATCATTATCAATTGAGAAAATAACTCTGCAACTATAAGGCAATAATAATATGGATATATTTCGCTCTGTACACAAACTTTCACTTACAGCTTTATGCCTTATGGCATCCGTATTTTTAACAGCACCTGCACAAGCAAAAGATAAACTAAAAGTTGTCACCACATTTACTATTATTCAAGATATCGCTCAAAATGTAGCTGGAGATGCTGCGATTGTTGAATCAATCACAAAACCCGGCGCTGAAATTCACGATTACCAACCCACTCCTAAAGATATTGTAAAAGCTCAAAAAGCAGATCTTATCTTATGGAATGGTTTAAACCTTGAACGTTGGTTTGAACGCTTTTTTAATGAATTACGTAACGTACCTGCTGTTGTTGTCACTGAAGGCATCACACCAATGGCAATCAGTGAAGGCGCTTACAAAAACAATCCTAATCCACACGCATGGATGTCACCGAATAATGCATTAATCTATATTGAAAATATTCGCAAAGCGCTTGTTGAACATGATCCCGACAATGCAGCTATTTATAATCAAAATGCGGCAAATTACGCAGAAAAAATTAAACAACTTGATGCACCATTAAGAGAAAGATTATCTCGTATCCCACAAGAAGAGCGTTGGTTAGTAACCAGTGAAGGTGCATTCAGCTATTTAACCAATGACTATGGCTTTAAAGAAGTTTATTTATGGCCAATTAATGCCGAAGAACAAGGCACACCACAACAGGTTAAATATGTGATTGATACAGTTAGAGAACACAAGATCCCTGTTGTCTTTAGCGAAAGTACAATTTCAGATAAACCCGCTAAACAAGTCAGCAAAGAGACTGGCGCAAAATACGGTGGTGTTCTTTATGTTGACTCACTTTCCGCTGAAGGTGGAGAGGTTCCTACTTATATTGATTTAATTACTATTACAGTAGATACAATTGCGAAAGGATTTGGGCAATGAGCAATGTAAAAGCTAATCCTACATTAACTGTTGATAATGCCACGGTTACTTACAATAACGGTCATACGGCTATTTTTGATGCAAGCTTCTCTATCACTGGTGGCACTATTTGTGCCCTAGTGGGCATCAATGGCAGTGGTAAATCCACACTATTTAAAACCATTATGGGGCTGGTAAAGCCCTCTAAAGGTAAAGTGACATTAAACGATAGCCCGATCCAACAGGCATTAAAACAAAATATGATCGCCTATGTTCCGCAAACAGAAGAAGTTGACTGGAATTTTCCCGTCCTCGTTTCTGATGTTGTGATGATGGGACGTTATGGAAAAATGGGCTTTTTTCGTATTCCTTCAAAACGCGATCATGAAGTTGTTGCAGCATCATTAGAACGCGTTGGCTTGTCAGGTTTAGGACATCGCCAAATTGGTGAGCTTTCAGGTGGTCAGAAAAAACGTGTTTTCTTAGCACGAGCAATGGCTCAAGAAGGTACTGTTTTATTACTTGATGAACCGTTTACTGGTGTCGATGTTAAAACAGAAAATGCCATCATCGAGCTTTTACGCAATTTACGCGAAGAAGGCCACTTAGTTTTAGTCTCAACGCATAATTTGGGTAGTGTTCCTGAGTTTTGTGACCACGTTATTTTGATCAATAGAACCGTGTTAGACAGTGGTCCAACTGAAACAACATTTACACAGAAAAACTTAGAACACGCATTCGGTGGTGTATTACGCCACATCAGCCTATCGGGTTCTGATCTTCATGATGATGACGATCCACGCTCACTCACTGTCATTACTGATGATGAACGTGCTGCCGTCTTCTATGGTCATCAAGAAGAACACACTCCAGCGCACCAAAGCCAGCGCAAACAGGGAGATTAGCCATGCTAGATTTACTCCTACAACCTTTTGAATATAACTATATGGTGAAAGCGATTTGGGTAAGTGCCTTAGTGGGTGCTGTCTGCGCTTTTCTTTCATCCTATCTAATTTTGAAAGGTTGGTCGTTAATGGGAGATGCCCTTTCCCACTCAGTTGTTCCCGGTGTTGCAGGGGCTTATATATTAGGTTTGCCTTATGCAGTCGGTGCCTTTTTTACGGGTTTGCTCGCTGCATTATCAATGACATTTATTCGTCATATCACACGCCTTCGTGAAGATGCCGTTATCGGCTTTATTTTCTCCACTTTTTTTGCCTTTGGTCTGTTGCTGGTTTCGCTTAAACCGACAGCCGTCAACGTTCAGACCATCATTCTCGGAAATATTTTAGGTATTGCTGATGAAGATGTATGGCAAGTTGTGATTATTACAGGTGTCTCTTTCTTAGTTTTATTTTGTATCTGGAAAGACTTGCTGGTGGTTTTCTTTGATGAAGTTCATGCAAAATCAATCGGCTTATCACCACTAAAATTAAAAATTATCTTTTTTACTCTTTTGAGCGCATGTACTGTTGCAGCTCTTCAAACTGTTGGTGCCATTCTTGTCATTGCTATGGTAGTAACCCCCGGAGCAACAGCTTATTTACTCACAGACCAATTTAAACGACTTGCAATTATTGCTATCTGTATTGGCACAATAACAAGTGCAGTAGGTGCTTATCTTAGCTATTTCTTTAATGGTGCAACAGGTGGCGTGATTGTCACAATGCAAACATCACTCTTTTTGTTGGCTTTCTTATTTGCACCTAAACACGGCATGTTAGCTGCTCGCCGTCGTGCTCGTCAGAGTTCACAACAGTTGATCACGCAATCTCATCAGCATAAAGGATCAACAAAACAAGAAGAGGTGAAACTATGAATGAGTTGATGGAATTTTTCATTGAGCCTTTTCAATATCCTTTTATGCAACGCGCTATTATTGCAGCCATTATTATAGGTATCGCCTGCGCTATTTTATCTTGTTATATGGTATTAAAAGGCTGGTCTTTAATGGGGGATGCTATCTCTCACGCCGTCTTACCTGGAGTCGTTCTTGCTTACGTCACCGCAATCCCATTAACCGTAGGTGCATTTCTTTCTGGACTATTTTGTTCTTTTGCCACGGGTTATTTAAAGGATCATAGTCGTATTAAAGAAGACACCGTGATGGGAATTGTATTCTCTGGCATGTTTGCAGTAGGTTTGGTCATTTTTGCCAGTGTCGATACCGACCAACATTTAATGCATATTTTATTTGGTAATATTTTAGGCATTACACCGGATGTATTAACTCAAATTAGTATTATCTGTGCAATCACCATCACTATTATGCTGGTTAAGCAAAAAGATTTTATGCTTTATTGCTTCGATCCTAACCAAGCAAGAATTGTCGGTTTACCTGTCACATTATTACACTATGGATTATTGTCTATTTTGGCATTAACCATCGTTGCCTCAATGCAGGCTGTTGGGATTATTTTAGTTGTCGCCATGCTTATTTCACCGGGGATCACCGCGTATTTATTAACACGCAGTTTTTCACGCATGATTATGTTAGCAATTGTATTTTCTGTTGCCTCTAGCGTTATAGGAACATTTATTAGTTTCCATATTGATGGAGCAACAGGCCCATGTATTGTGCTAACGCAAGCTGTGTTCTTTATTATTGCGCTACTCTGTAATCAGATTAAATTGGCAAAAATAAAGCGACAAACAAAACCCGCTAGCGCCTGATAATATTCTTTATCTTAGCAAAAACGGGATAATCATCCCGTTTTTTAGCTTTATACTTTATTGATTTAATTAAAGTGTTATTGTCATAGTATAAACATCGCTCGTTATTATTTTATTTGGGTCTACTAAGTAAACAACTTTGCGAGGTGTAAGTATGTGGCAGAATATAGGTCGTTTACTGGAATCAAACTTAGGATTTTCAGCAAAGATAAACGAAAAAATTCACCTTTCTAGTGGCGATATTCATCATACATGGAAAATTTATTATGGTGATACGCCTGTTTTTGTGAAATCCAACTTGCGTGAATTTCTGCCTAATTTTAAAAATGAAGCAGAACAACTCGAAATGTTGGCAAAAAGCCAAACAATTCGAACTCCTCGGGTTCTTGGTATTGGAAATAGTAAAGATGCCAGCTTCCTACTCCTTGAATTTTTGCCTGTTCAACCATTTACACCTCATAGCGCCTACTGTTTTGGGCAACAATTAGCAAGGCTACATCAGTGGGAAGATCAACCTAGCTATGGTTTTGATTTCGATACCCAAATCGATACCACTCCTCAACTCAATAGCTGGGAAAAACGCTGGAATCACTTTTATTCGGAAAAGCGTATTGGCTTTCAGCTACAACTGGCTTCTGAGAAAGGCATGATTTTTGGAGATATTGATGAGATCACTCAAATCATCAATCATCGCCTTGCTGATCATAATCCACAACCCTCCCTGCTTCACGGCAACTTATGGCCTAAAAACTGCGCTGCAATTGGTCAATCAGAAGGTACGGTGTTCGATCCTGCTTGTTATTGGGGAGATCGAGAGTGTGATATCGCGATGTTACCGCTTTGCACAGCAGTACCTGCAAATATTTTCGATGGCTATCAAAGTGTTTGGCCACTATCAGATAAGTTTTTATCACGTCAGCCTATTTACCAACTCTATTTCTTCCTTAACCGTTGCAATCTATTTGGAGGAGAAGAAAATTATTTAGAAGTCAGAAAAATAATTGATGACCTATTAGCAAAACCTTAATAGGAAACGAGTGAAGTCGTGCTGGGATAAAATACATAAACTAAAAATATAACCTCGCCAGATTCAGTTGTGCGAGGTTTATTTTTCCCTTTAGTTAATATAAATGAACCGTCCTCGTTCACTTTAAAGCAGTGTTACCATCCTAAGAATTTCATCAAGAAATAGCCTATTGCAATGACAATTAGAGGTGATAGATAAAGCACCATAATTTGCGTAAAGATAGTATGTCGAGGCAATTTGATATTTTGTTGCAATTCCTCAGCCGTCACACCACTTTTCATTGCGCGCTCGATAATCAGCTGATCTTGTATATTTTCTTTCAAGTATTTCACTTGGCGATAAATTCGTAATCCTGATGCACTAAATGCTAAGCCAACAAACATAAAAAGAAAGATAACAAAAAAAGTGATATTTTCTTGGCTAAATCCCATTTGTGTATTGGGGATAGGTGAATTTCGCCAGAAAAAATCTAAGAAAGGTGTATTAAATTGCACCATTTCCGCTAATACACGAAAAAAGTCATTAATTACGGCATTTACACCATCACCACTTGGGCGTTGTATTGCAGCCAATCCTGTCAATGATACGGCTGTCGAAATAAAGGCAGGAATAAAAATAAGCCAACCAAGTACACGCTTTAAAATGGCATACAATCCTGCATATTGATAACTCATCACATCCTCACTAGTAGAATTCGTCAATATTTATCTGTTTATCGTAGTCTAATTAACGGCTAATACGACAATAAATTAATAGTAGCTATTCTCTCTATTTATTTTACACAATAAATAAGAAACTGATTAAAAAGATTTTCTTTGTAACTCTTGCTACAATCGCCACTCGACAACATAGACCTTATTTATGGAGAGTAACATGTCTTTTAAATTCCCTATTGAAGCTGCAATATTTGATATGGATGGTTTATTAATCGACTCTGAACCATTTTGGCAGCAAGCAGAACATGAGGTCTTTGCTGAATTAGGCGTCGATTTATCCCTTGCATCGGCAATGCCCGATATGGTTGGGTTAAGAATAAACGAAGTCATTGATTTATGGTATAGAGCATCACCTTGGCAAGGCCTTTCAAAACAAGAAGCAAAACAAAAAATGGTTTCTCGTGTTGTCAAATTGGTCGAAGAAACAAAGCCACTATTACCGGGTGTCGAGCATGCTTTAGAGCTTTGCAAATCATCAGGGTTAAAAATTGCACTGGCATCCGCATCTCCTGACTTTATGCTTGAGCGTGTACTTGAGTTATTTAATATTCGTCATTACTTCTCTGCCGTCGTATCTGCTGATGAATTGCCACACAGCAAACCTCACCCAGAAGTTTATCTAAACGCAGCTAAAGCTCTTAATCTTGATCCTATCCACTGTGTTTCATTAGAAGATTCTCGTAATGGTATGATTGCTTGTAAAGGTGCAAGAATGCGCTCTATCGTTGTGCCAGCAACAGAACAATTTAATGATAAACAATGGGGCTTAGCTGATGTAAAAATTGCGTCACTCAACGAACTAACGCGACTGCATTTATTGGGCTAATTTCCATAAATGAAAAGGATATCCTGCTTTGTAAGATATCCTTTTTATTCTATTTTTAATGTTCACAGCTCTCCTCACTCTTTTTATCTTTAAGGCATCCACTTGTACATTTCGTTTAATGCCTACTTGCCTTTATCTGACTTTTCAGTTTTTTATCCTAAATTCGATCATTTTTAAATCAATCAAATAAAATATTCCTGTTATTCCTTAATATTTAAGGCAATTTTTATCTTTTTTGTCTGTTAGTTATCGTCAAAACCTTTTATACTTCATTACTGTATAAATGAACAGCAAACGAACAGACATGGAATGACAGCAGAAGGACATCTACTTTTTTCTGTAGCAACACTTGTGTTAGCGCAGAAGCTTGAAATAACGCCAGCTCTTGCTCATGGTGATTGGTTTCACATGATCCCTGCTGTCTTATTGGGCTCACTTCTACCTGACTTAGATCACCCAGGTTCTATTCTTGGGCGATTATTCCGTATTATCTCTCTACCTCTATCAAAACTCTGTGGTCATAGAGGCTTTACACATAGCTTGCTTGCATTTTGTGGTTTGGCTATTTTGTGGGAAACCCAAGTTTCACCACGTTGGGATATTTCTGCTGATATCTTCCATGCCCTTTTATTGGGCTATCTTAGCCATCTCATTGCCGATATGTTAACTCCCGCTGGCGTTCCTTTCTTATGGCCGTTAAAAATGCGCTTTGCATTACCTATTTTAGGCAAAAAGAATAATAAAAAAGGCGAGAGATTTATCTCTGTTTTGATCCTTGTTGGCGCACTTTTTTTACCTCCTCACCTTACTGTTACCCTGCCTTCGCAAGTCAACAACTGGTTACAGATGTACCACGATAAGCGCACTAATTTTTAACACCCCCTGACAAAACCCTACGTTTCTCTATCTATTTATAAATTCTTACATCTTTTTATGCCTACTTTCCTTGTCTTTATAACCAAACGATTATATAAAATAATAATTAATTATAAAAAGTTATTAACAATCCTGTTACCATATAACGAATTGGTGCTGTTATATCCTTTCTTATTACCTAAGAACTCATATCGCATACAATCGTCGAAATTATATAAATAAAGATCTCGTTGGAGAGTTAAGATGAATTTTCCGTTAATCATTAACGTACTCGTCTTTGTTGTGCTATTACTCATCTTGGCTAAATTAAGTCAACGTCAGTGGAGCCTTTCAAAGAAAGTTCTTGTTGGTTTAGTTTTTGGTGTTGCTTTTGGACTAGCACTACACGCATTCTATGACTCACACGATCCTATTATTAAAGAATCTATTCTTTGGTTTAATATCGTGGGTAATGGCTATGTACAGCTGTTACAAATGATCATTATGCCATTAGTCTTTGCCTCTATTCTTAGTGCCGTAGCTCGTTTACATCAAGCATCATCACTAGGAAAAATTAGTGGTCTCACTATTGGCACACTATTATTCACCACAGCTATTTCTGCCTTAATCGGTATTGTTATTGCTAATTTATTTGGCTTAACAGCAGAAGGCTTAGTGCAAGGTGAACAAGAAGCACAGCGCCTGATTGCGCTTGAACAAAATTATATGGGCAAAGTTTCTGACTTAACGATGCCACAGCTTATTTTGTCATTTATTCCTAAAAATCCATTTGCTGATTTAACAGGTGCAAGCTCAACATCGATTATTAGTGTTGTTATCTTTGCTACTTTCTTAGGTATGGCTGCACTGAAATTACTCAAAGAAGATCAGCCTCGTGGTGAGAAAGTTTTAGTCGCGATTGATTGCTTACAATCATGGATCATGAAGCTAGTTCGTATTGTTATGATGTTAACACCTTACGGTGTCATGGCTCTGATGACCAAAGTTGTTGCAAGCTCAAATATGCACGACATCATTCAATTAGGAAGCTTTGTTGTTGCCTCTTATGTTGCTATTGGCTTAATGTTTGTTGTTCATGGTTTACTGGTCAGCTTTACAGGTTTAAACCCGATTAAATTCTTCAAAAAAGCGGGACCTTTATTAGCATTTGCATTTACAAGCCGTTCAAGTGCTGCAAGTATTCCGTTAAATATTGAAACACAAATTAAGCGTGTGGGTGTACCAGAATCTATTGCAAGTTTCTCATCATCTTTTGGTACAACAATTGGTCAAAATGGTTGTGCGGGTATTTACCCTGCGATGTTAGCTGTGATGGTTGCACCTACTGTGGGCATTAACCCATTAGATCCAATGTGGATCGCAACTTTGGTTGCTATTGTGACTGTTAGCTCTGCGGGTGTTGCTGGTGTAGGTGGTGGTGCAACATTTGCAGCGCTTATCGTTTTACCTGCAATGGGCTTACCTGTGACATTAGTTGCTCTGTTAATCTCTGTAGAGCCGTTAATTGATATGGGACGTACAGCATTAAACGTTAGTGGTTCAATGACTGCGGGTACAATCACCAGTCAGATTATGGGACAAACCGATAAAGCCGTCTTCAACCAAGATGAAGAGACTGAACTTACAGTAAAATAAACTTTATCTACCTCTATTGATAAAGCCAGTTCATTTGATAAAGTGACCTCATAAAGTTGGACACTTTGGTTAAATAGCTTTCAAGGCCTGATTTCGATATTCAACCGAAATCAGGCCTTTTACTTTAGCTTTATACTGGCGAAAAAAAGACAGGAGATCTCATGCAAATAAGGCTTTATCAAGAAACCGACCGCTCTTCTCTTCGCTTGCTGTACCTAACTTCTCGACAATCCACATTCACTTGGTTAGATACATCCAACTACCAGTTGAATGATTTCGATAATTCAACACAAGATGAGGAAATTTGGGTAGCAGAAGAAGATGGTGTACTGATTGGATTTGTATCAATTTTTCGTGAAAATAATTTCATTCACAATTTATATGTCGACCCGAAACAACCACCACGCGGCATTGGTAGTGCGCTTTTAAAAGCCGCAGAAGCTACATTTACAGATATAGGTACGCTGAAATGTTTAGCGCGAAATGAAAAAGCACTGGCATTTTATCTCAAAAATGGTTGGCAGATCCTATCTACGGGGAAAGATGGAAAGGATGACTATTATCTAATGGGCTCACAAAAATAAAATTAACGAATACACTGAGTATTGCAATACCTAGTAAATTGAAGCCCAATAAAAGCCCTATAAATATAACAAGGTAAAGATCGTGCAAAAAATTATGCGCGTTTTGCGTAAACTCTATAAATATGAAAACAGTCAATATGATCCTGAACGCCAAGTCTCACTGTATCAGCTTGATATTCTTTCAGACAAAGAACGAAACTTGTTATCTGACGCCAATTGGCAACCTAATATTATAGAAAAATTTGCTGATCACGCTGATGTTATTACAAAACTAAATAGCTTAAAGGATAATCCATTCCTCACCCAAGAACGTTGCTTGAATGCTTTTATTGCGGGTGTCAGTGGCAGTTATCTTAGAGGTCGCTCTGTTTTAGGCGCTTTTCATAAACTACAAAATTTGCCATTACACGATTATGAAGAGAAACCTCAATATGCCTGCTGTTGGGTTTGTAGTGACAGCGATCAGCAAAAACATATTAATGACAGTTATTTTCAATATTGTCTCTATTACGGTAATTCTTATACAGGCAATCCCTCTTACGCTTACTTGAATTTAAAACATCTACTCACTGTCGCACCTGTTAGCCCAACACCAGCAGATAAAGAGATCTTCAAGCAATTACTCCAGTTATTACGTCATGCGCCTGAAGATGAGACACCGGGTAAATTTGAAAAGCGGTTAAATGAGGCTAAATTAATTTCTGGTGATAGATATACCAAACGAGGCGTTTTGCACTCACTTGCCTTAATTGGTGTTATTCCTAATGCCTATATTCCATTATCTTTGGATCATTGGGCTAATTTCGGCGATATTACTATTGCAGAAAATCAACTTAATAACACAAAAGGTCGCTCTGATATGGAAATGCCGTGGGCGGGCTGGAAAGGCAATCTGAAAATTGATGAAGAAAAAGTGGCGATATACTTTGGCGAATATTTAGATTAAACATCCTGTTCTTTATAAATAGAAAGCGCCCAATACTTTCATATCGAGCGCTTTCATTTGAGAGTTCGCGATTAAACTTTCAACCTTATTTCAGATACTCACCGTTACGTAGCGCTTCAATACGCTTATCTAATGGTGGGTGAGATAAAAATAGCTCGCTGAATGACTTATTACGGCCATTAATACAGAAAGCCATCATGCTACTTTCTTCTTGTGGCTCGTAACTTGTTTTCAAACGTTGCAATGCCGCTATCATTTTCTCACGACCGACAAGCTTTGCAGAGCCTGCATCTGCATGGAATTCACGATAACGTGAGAACCACATTGTAATAATGCTGGCAAGAATACCGAATACAATTTCCAGAACCATTGAAACACCCATATATACCCACGGGTTTCCATTGCTATTTTCGCTCTCTTCATCATTAGAGATAAAGTTGGCAACGAATTGGGCAATGATACGAGAAATAAAGATAACGAAGGTATTCACAACACCTTGCAGCAAGGTCATGGTTATCATATCACCATTAGCAACGTGGCTAATTTCGTGAGCAATAACCGCTTCTGCTTCATCACGGCTCATACTGGCTAACAAACCGGTACTCACAGCCACCAGCGATGCATCACGACGAGCACCTGTCGCAAACGCATTAATATCAGGCGCATCATAAATAGCCACTTGTGGCATTTTAATACCGACTTGTTCAGATTGGCGTCTTACTGTATCTAATAACCAGCGCTCTACTTCTGAAGTTGGGTTTTCAATAACTTGACCACCTACTGAACGTAATGCCATCCATTTTGACATTAATAGTGAAATAAATGCGCCACCAAAGCCAAATAAGCCCGCCATGATCATCAAGCCTTGAACACTACGACCTTGTATACCTGTTAAAGATAAGATGATCCCAAAAACAAACATAACGGCTAAGTTTGTTAACAGGAATAAAGCAATTCTCATCATATTGATACTGTTCCTATTTTATCTAATTATCACATTGCAAAAACTGTCTTATAAATAAGGCTTTTTTAGATTTTATCAAGCCTTTTAACTTATTTAATATTAAAAACGATATAACTTTACATTTTGATAAAAAAAATAGCCAGTGAACACCTAATATTAGGCATCATTTAAAACTTAAGTATAAAGTGGGATTGATAATAGATGATGTGATTTTTCTGTTTTGTAAAACTGAAGGGATTACTCAGGAATGGTTTGTATCGTTTAATATAGTGGCAATGGGCTTATCATAAAAAATCATAACTCACGCGACGCGAACACCGGTAGAGTAACTGTCTCTGTATTTTTATGCACGACTTACAACGTATGCAAGTCGTGCATCTGATATAAGCAATAACAGTTAACGCTATAAATTACATTTTGAAACGATATGTAGTTGTCATAGAGCCTGATAATGAGTGAGCTCGTTGTGAGTGACCATCATAAAGTTTTGGTGTGGTATAGTCGTTTTCTTGCTGGTGGTGCCAGCCAATACCACCGCTTAAGGAAACAGAAAGATTTTTGGTTGGCTTCCAATAACTAAATAAACCAAACTGTCCTTGTTTTAATCTTTCACCAGAATAGCTGAATTCACTATAGTTAGTACGCGCACCAACAGACAATTCCTCGTTAACTTTATATGCTGCTTCTAATGCACCCATAACCTCACCATCACGTACATAGTCAATATCTGCGTAAGCTGGTGAGTTAAAGCGTCCACGGGTATTACCAATTGGGTTACGAGCGAATTGACCAACACCATTAGCTTTTTCAGCATCGGTATAAGTCACACCAGTACGAATTGTCCATGGAGACTCTGGAATGCGCCATTCCATAGTACCTGCAAAGTGCCATGCATCATTATCAAAGTTACGTTTGCCTTTATTGGCATCACTTAATGTACGTTTACCATCACTACCGTAATCGTGATAATAAACAACACCACCAATAGTCACATCTGAGGTTAATTTATATTTTGCTTCTAAACCGTGTTGACGGAATACATCATCCGCTTGACCATAGAAATAAAATACTTTTAACGGTTTAGAGTTGTAGTTAATACCACCAGTAAGGACATGGTCGATATTATGTCTAACGCCATTACCATCACTGAAATACATTCTGTCGATATTTGGGCTATCACGACGCATTACTTTACCGTCAAGGAACAGTAAATCTAAGTTCCAATCGCCCAGTGCTGTATTGGTTGCATAACCATTGTAGCTGTTTAATGACAGACGCTGTGAGTTAGTAAAAATACCCGTATTTTTCAGAGTAAACCAACCTGCTTTACCATTAATCATTACAGGATCTAAATCGAATTTAACTTTTGCAAAACGCTGACCAATTTTGTTATAGCCTTTTGCTTCGCCATCATCATTAAATAAGATTGCACGAGAGGCGAAGTCTTTACTTGCGCCTAATTTGATACCACCATAATAAGAGACATCAAATCCTAGAATGCCACCTAAATAACCTGATTTGAAATCAGCTTGGAAGTTTTGACCCCAAGCATTAGCAACTTGTTTTCTGTAACGCTGCTCATTTTTATCAAAGCGGTTTTCAGTTTTTAAGTATTTCCACATATTAATTGTAGAGAGCTCAAGTTCTGAATCTGAAATAAATGCGCTTTCTTTAATTGAGTTTTCCCAATTCGCAGCATTAGCAGCGCCTACCGCTAAAAAACAAGGAGACAGCATAAACAATACTAATTTTTTTACTTTCATCTTAATGCAACCTGGTTAATAAATATTTGAATTAAGTTATGCTGATTTATACTCAGCAAGTTTAATAAAGCACCATTTCTTTATTTAGCTAAAAAATAACCTTTGATTAAATTTATAGTTGCACCAATTTCAAGCAATAGAGTCATTTTTTGGCATAAAAAATCCAATATGGATATCTCACCATATTTATATTTACTTATTTTTTCGTAATAAAATCCTATAAGCAAATTGTAGATTATTTGCCTTTAGTCATGATCCCTTACGTAGAGAACCTTACTCTGAAAATATAATATTTCAGTTATGACATGTTGCTCTAAAAATACATTTTGAACTCATAGAATAAAGATAACTCATCATTTAGGTAAGATTTTAGCTAACGCGCCAATAATCAAAAATGACGCAAATATTTCATAATCTGTATACTATAGTAATCTTATGTCAATTTAAGAGATCATTGTCACAACATGTTACATTTATTGCAATAGACATGCCATCAAATGAGATCTTAATCACAATAAATAACCACTTTATCTTTTTATTCCACTTATATGAAAAGAAGTTTATTTCTTATCTAAAAATCAACCTAGTATTCTCTCTTATAGCTTACAAAGTTATTCAAGATATATTTCGAATTAAAAATTAAGTTACATAAAGTAAAATTTAAATATCCATTTATTAATAATTGTTTATATTACTGGTAATTTAATATACTAAATAACTAAAAATATGAATGATCCCCCCCAAAAAGATATTATTGGCTCTTTTAAAAGTTTTTTGATGGAATGCCTGATAAACATTGATTAGCAATGACAATTTTATATCTCGATTAATATAAATATAAAAACCCCCCAGCAATTGGTTATCCAACTATTGGGGGGGTGCTTTAAGTATCTGTTGTTATAACTGATAACTTAATTTAATAATTTCTTAGGCTTAAGCACTTTTGAGAGATCCACTGCAATTTTAGCAGTTTCATCTAAATAAGGATCTGGACCTTCATAATCCTTAGGCAAATCATCGAGTGATTTCAACGCAGGCTTACCCTCTAATTTAAAACGCTCATTTATGCGGTTTAATTTAATGGCTTCTAGCTCTTTGTTTTCTTTCTCTCTTTCAGCAAAGTTTAGGATAACAAATTTATCTTCACCTTTTGCTTTAGCATCGTTATAACGCTGAATATCAGCAAAGATGTATGAAAACTCTCGGTCATTTGCAATGCGCTTAGTATGCTGTTCAGTTAATGGTGCGAACGCCGCTTTCAGTTTGTCTGAATACTCAGATAGCTGATAACTTGCTGGAGAGATACTATCCCAAGGCAATGCGTTATCTTCAAAACTTTCACCCATTTCAGCACTATCAAAGCTTGGTAACAATAAATCAGGTGTTACCCCTTTAAGCTGAGTACTCCCACCATTAATTCGATAGAATTTTTGAATGGTGTATTGCACTGAACCTAAACCAGGCCAATCAGGGCTTAGCATTTGATCGTAAACACGGGTTAATGGGCGATATTGTTGAACCGTTCCTTTACCGAACGTTTGCTCACCTACAATTAATGCTCGTCCGTAGTCTTGCATTGCAGCAGCAAAAATTTCAGAGGCAGAAGCACTAAAACGATTTACGATAACAACTAGTGGCCCTTTATAATAAACGACATCATCTTTATCGAAATCTTGTCGTACACGACCATTGTTATCTCTGACTTGCACAACAGGACCACTTGGAATAAATAATCCTGAAAGTGAAATCGCCTCTGTTAATGCTCCACCGCCGTTACCTCGTAAATCAATAACTAAAGATGAAACATTATCTTTCGCCACTTTTTGTAACTGTGTTTTCACATCATTGGTTAAGCCAACATAGAAGCTTGGAATATCCAAAATTGCAACTTTATCACCATTAATGACTTTTTCAGTCAGCTTAACAGCTCTGTCTTCTAAACGAATTTGCTCTCTGACTAAAGTGATTGTTCTTGGTTTAGCGCCTTTCTCATCAGAAATAACCTCTAATTTTACTTGGCTACCTTTCGGCCCTTTAATCAACGCAACAATATCATCAAGTCGCCAGCCGACAACATCAACCATTGGCTTATTTTGTTGCCCTACTGCAATAATTTTATCGCCAACTTTCAACTCTTTGCTTTTTGCAGCCGGACCACCGGTTACCATAGAGTTGATCATTGGGTAATCATCATCCATCTGTAATACAGCGCCAATACCTTCTAAAGAAAGACTCATTTCAGAGTCAAAGGCTTCTGTATTTCTTGGTGATAGATAACTTGTATGAGGGTCAATTTCGCGGGCAAATGCCGACATAATGATTTGGAAAACGTCTTCGCTTTGGCTTTGTGTTTGACGACGTAACGCAGCTTTATAGCGCTTAGTTAGTGTCTCTTTAACTTCACTATCTGTTTTTTCAGATAGCTTCAGCGTTAACCAATCATATTTTACTTTTTCATCCCAAAGTTTATCTAGCTCAGCTTGAGTTTGAGGCCATGGCGCTTTTGTTCTGTCTAACTCAAACTTATCTTGGCCAGTTAAATCCATGGGTTTATCTAGGCGGTTTAAAGCATATTGAAAACGTTCAAAACGTCTTTTTTGCGCTAAATTAAAGAGATCATAAAGGGGCTGAAGCTCACCTTTCTTCAGATATTCACCTACTTTGGTTTTTTCTTTATCAAACTGGGCAATATCTGATGCTAGCAACACATTGTGGCTATAATCTAATAAATTAAGATAGCGATTAAAAATCTTTTCAGAAAAGCTCGCATCTAGCGAGAACTGACGATAATGAGAGCGTTCAAAACGAGAGGTTACTCGCTCGCTCACAGTAGAATGTTGTGGCTCTTGCTTTAATTCGGGTAACTGATCAATGGTTACCATTGCTGGAGTGGCTGGTTTCTCAGCCATCACAACAGAAGTGCCTGTTAACGTTAATCCGATTGCAAAAGCCACATTTAAAAGTTTGTTCATGCTCTGGTTGGCCTCCGTATCAGAACTTTAAATGTTCCGTGCGTACATTCATTGCCAAACCGTTAGGCAATTGTACACGTACACCCTCTTTCGCTATCTCTAGCACTGTCGCATCCATCACGCTGCTACCAACGTTAACTTTCAGCGATTGACCAACAGTAAGAACTGAGGTGTCTTTCACTGGAATTAACTTTTCGGTATTTTGGCGTGGTGGTGCTGCTTTACGAGGTGCTTGAGTCGCTTTTTGAGGACGAGGCTGTCGTTTTTCACCCTCTTTAGGTGGCTGACGACGCGTATTATTTGGCTTTTTCGCTGCCGGACGTTTGCTGGTCTCCTTATCACCTTCAGCTTCGCGCTTCTTAGCACGTTGTTCTGCTCTCTGAGCTTGAACGCGCGCCTTAGCTTCTGCTAATTGTGTACGAGCATGTTCAATATGCTCAGCTTCCAGTTCGCCGCAGTCATTACCATTCAAATCGACACGTTTTGCCCCTTCTTTAACTCCATAAAGGTAGCGCCAACTTGAGGTATACAAGCGTAATGCCGAACGTAACTGTGTTTTGCTCAGTTGAGTTTCATCTTTTAGATCTTCAACAAGATCTTGAAAAATGCCAACTTTCAAAGGGCGAGCTTCACCCTCAGCGATAAAACACTTAGGGAAACGTTCAGCTAAAAAAGCGATGATTTCTTTACTACTATTCAACTTAGGTTGATTTTCCATGAAATTTCCTGATTACAACGGTTTTGCCAACCAGCGCAGGCATGAACAAGCGACATTATAATAGTGTTGCCAACAATTTCTATGGCAAACGCCTGTTAACTTACACAAAATTCACAATATTTTGCTGTATGACAAGTTTTTAAATGCTCGCAGAGCACGTCACACAACGCTTTAAGCCCATTTTCATCTTTTTTATCAAAACGATCAAAAATAGGACTATCAATATCGAGAACGCCGATAATTTGTCCATTTACTTCTAAAGGTAGAACAATTTCAGACTGACTTGCACTGTCACAAGCAATATGACCACTAAATTGGTGAACGTCACTTACTCTTAAAATTCTGTTTTCAGAGTATGCAGTTCCGCAAACTCCTTTCCCAAAACCTATTCTGACACAAGCAATTTTGCCTTGAAATGGGCCAAGGACTAATGAATCACCATCATTAAGATAAAACCCAACCCAATTTATCGTATCTAACTTCTCGTAAAGAAGAGCGCTGGTATTAGCAAGTGATGCGATAAGATCATTTTCACCAGACAACAAGGCTGACAAATTATCAGTGAGTTCCTGATAAAAAAGCGATTTTGGCATCATTAAACCCTATTTGCGTAACTAAAATAGATAACATACTCGTAATTTAGCCTATTTTATCTTGAGGTTGAATACTCCATTTTCAAGAATTGGGCAAAAAAACGATAATATTCCCTTAACACCCACAAAAAAAATCAGACACTTAGTATTGTAAAATGAAAGGCATAAATATAATAAAAATGATAACTTGTGAACCATTGAGTATAGGTACTTTTTTTTAGCTTAATCAAACGATAACTCTTAAGAAAACCAACTTAGGCGAATTAACGAGCAACATAGTGAACAATATCGCAACAAAGGAAAAGAAATCAATACGCTGTCAGGAGTGTGATCATCTCGTGACACTCCCTCTTGCATTAAAGCGTGGAGAGGATGCTTATTGCCCTCGTTGCCAAGCAAAACTTGCATCTTATCGATATTGGTCATTAACTCGCCTACTTATTCTCTCTATTACAATGCTTATTTTGGCATCAATAGCATTTACTCAGCCATTAATTAAAATTCATCTATTAGGCACAATGATAACGGCGAATGTGCTTGATGGTATTCGCATGATGTCAGAGCAAGGCTCTCCCCTTACCGCAACGATGGTAGCCTTTTGTGCTATTGCAGCACCGCTTAGCCTCCCCATCGCTATTTTATATCTCCATTTAGGATCTCGCTTGCGCCTTAATCTTCGCCCGGTCTTATTGATGTTAGGGAAATTAAAAGAATGGGTAATGCTAGATGTCTATTTGATTGGACTTGGTGTTGCAACAATAAAATTAGGCGATTATGCAACTGTCTATATTGGCAATGGTTTAATTGCTTTTATTTCTTTAATGATACTCAGCTTATTAATGCTAATTAACATTAATATGGACCAACTTTGGCAACGCTTTTACCCACAAAAAGAGATAGAAAAAAGTCCTGCAACTTGCCATGCTTGTCATTATCATTTTAAAAAAACACCATCAACACACTGTCCACGTTGTAAATCTTGCTATAACCCAAGACAACCAATGAGTTTACAAAAAACATGGGCGGCATTAATTTCAGCAATAATTTTACTAATACCTGCAAATTTATTGCCTATTTCTATCTTCTATTTAAATGGTCAACGCAGTGAAGACACTATTTTTTCAGGCGTACTTTCCTTAGTGAATTCAGGCAATACACCAATTGCGATTATCGTTTTTATTGCCAGTGTTTTTGTGCCTTTTTTCAAAATTATTATTATGTTGGGCTTATTATTAAGCATTCATTTTAATTCTCGTATTGACCCTCTACTACGAATGAAACTATACCGTTTTGTCTCTTGGATAGGACGATGGTCAATGCTTGATCTCTTTGTGATTGGGCTGATGATGTCATTGATTAATCGAGATCAACTGATGACTTTCACAATGGGCCCAGCGGCTTTTTATTTTGGTACTGCGGTTATTCTTACTATCCTTGCCGTTGAATGGTTGGATAGTCGTTTACTATGGGATACTTATGCAACAAGAAGAAAACGACGTTCAGGACACACAAGCCCAAATACGCCGCAAGCGTAAAATTTCGACATTTTGGCTACTCCCTGTTATCGCCATTTTTATTGCTAGTTGGTTGCTTTTCCAACATTGGCAGGATAAGGGCGTAAAAATCACGATTGATTTTCAATCCGCATCAGGAATTGTCTCTGGCAGAACACCTATTCGCTATCAAGGCGTTGATGTGGGTCTTGTTAAAGATGTCACTTTAAGCGATGACTTACGTCGAGTTATTGTTACGGCTGATATCCGCAAAGATCTCGCGACCGCATTGCGCAAAAACACACAATTTTGGCTAGTTACACCTAAAGCCAGCCTTTCTGGTGTATCAGGGCTAGATGCTTTAGTGGGTGGTAACTATATCAGCATGTTACCCGGTGACGGCGAAAAGCAGTTTAAATTTATTGCTCAAGAAGTTCGTCCTCAAGCTAATATCGATAAAAATCAGCAATTAATCACTTTGACGGCAGATAAACTGGGATCGCTCAATGTTGACTCTCAAGTTTATTATCGCCAAGTTCCTGTTGGTAAAGTGTATAGCTATGCGATTCGCCCTGATAATCAGGGTATTTTTATTGAACTTAGTATCGATAAACAGTATGCCCACTTAATACGTCAAGATAGCCATTTCTGGAACGTCTCTGGCTTTCAAGGTAATTTCAATTTAAAAAGTGGCGTATCTGTAAAAATGGAAAGCGTTTCTGCTTTAATCAATGGCGCAATTGCTTTTGATTCACCAGAAAATAGCCCTCCAGCACAAGAAAACCAGCAATTTGTTTTGCAATCAGCCACCTCTGTCGATGCGGGCAAAGCAATATATGGTGAAGATGGATTAATTATTTCTCTAACCAGTGAAGAAAGCTGGGGAGTCGATGCGGGGCAACCTATTCTTTTCAGAGGAATTACTATTGGGCAAATCATTCAGCGTAATATGAGTGATGATGGCGTTATCTTTGATGCAATTATTGCCCCTGAATATAAGCATTATATTTATGAAAATAGTAAATTTGTTGCCAATAGCCGAATCAACGTCAATATGGGTCTAAATGGTATTGAAGTTCAAGGTGCGACACCTCAAGAGTGGCTTGAAGGAGGTATTCACCTTATTCAAGGTACTAAAGGGGCACCTAAAGAACAGTATCGCCTTTACCGTAATGACTTTTTTGCGAAAGCCAGTATTAATGGTAATGAATTACCGGTGACACTGACTTTAAAAGCCTCAAGCCTTCCGGGTATCCAAAAAGGTTCAGTGGTTCTTTATCATCAATTTCAAGTCGGCGAAATTACTGATGTTCGGCCTTTAATGAATGATTTTGATATTGATGTTTATATTTCTAAACAATATCGTCATCTACTCACAGAAAAGAGTGTCTTCTGGACTGAAGGTGCCGCTAAAGTCTCCGTTAATGGCTCAGGATTAACTGTTGAAGCGACACCATTAAATCGCGCATTAAAAGGTGCAATCAGTTTTGATAACTTCGAAAATATCAATAATAATGTTTCACGTTACAAACTCTATCCATCAGAAACTAGTGCCCGAGCTATAGGCGCACAAATTACGCTAAAAACATACGATGCAAGTAAACTCTCTGAAGGAATGCCTATTCGCTATTTAGGAATTGATATTGGGCAAGTCGAATCATTAATCCTTTCGCCAGATAGAAAAGCGGTAACTGTATCAGCCGTTCTCTACCCTGATTATGTCAAAACCTTTGCAAGATCTGGCAGCCGCTTTGCAGTTGTTACTCCTGAATTAACAGCATCAGGATTAGATAACTTGGATTCACTGATTCAACCTTATATTAAAGCAGAGCCCGGCAATGGTGGCGTATATCGTCAATTTGAATTGCAAACATCCAACATTACAGACTCACGCTATCTCGATGGATTAAATCTTGTGTTAAATGCCACGGAGGCAGGTTCAGTACAAATTGGTACGCCAATTTACTATCGCGGTCTTGAGGTCGGTGCAGTGACAGGTCTTGAACTAGGAAACATGTCTGACAGAGTATTAATTCACATCCGTATTAGTAAAAAATACCAATACCTTGTTCGAAATAATACAGAGTTTTGGCTTTCATCAGGATATAACTTCTCGTTTGGTTTAACTGGCGGAGTTATTCGTAGTGGTACATTCAAGCAATTTATACGTGGTGGGATCACTTTTGCAACACCACCTTCCACACCATTACAAGCGAAAGCCAAACAGGAACAGAATTTCATTTTAAATGACAAGGAACCCAAAGATTGGGATGAATGGGGAACAGCAATACCTAAGCCTTAAAAATTAGATAATTCTGCCCTATTTCAGATAATTTATTTAAAGCGGATCACAAAAAATGATCCGTTTTTTTTATTTCAAAAAAATATTTTGGAAATAGATTCCATTTATACTATGCTTAATTTTGTTTGGTCAAAAAGCATTCTTTAAAATAAATGCCACCAACAAAACACAACGGAACACAACACGACATCGCTTAAACCGGAGCTTTATTATGAAAAAGACAACGTTAAAAATTGCTTGCTATGAAATTGAAGATATTACTTTAAAACACTCTTCTGATAATCAATTAACTTATATTCATATTCCATGTGATTATGACAAAGAGTTTTGCATGCAATTAGATGGATGGGATGAAAACACAAGTATTCCAGCTCAACTGAAAGATAAAAATATTCTGCTTTATCGTCATGCTTATGATAAAGATAACCACCACTGGATCTTAAAAGTGGCGTAACGAGATGCTAAAGCGAATAAAAAAAGCCAGATAAATCATTTATCTGGCTTAGGGAAATGGCTCATTGCGAGCCGTGCGCTAAAAAGTAATTGCTGATTACTGCATAAACAAAAATCGAGGATTAACTCAGACTTTTCTATCTCACAACCTACTGTTAAATATTAGCTAACAATATGTAAAGATCCAGTAAACAACCTAGTAGCACACCATTTTCTATTCAAAAAATCTTCGCTTATAATTTTTATTATTTAAATCAATGTGATAAAAATATAAAATTATTAGTTATATTATTAATCACTTGATTAATTGCTCTCACAGAGCGACTTAATCGCATTCTGTATCACTTCTACTGATTTTTTCTTTTCTGGTATATTCGGATCTGGCAGTAAAATAACATCAATTAATTGTGCTTTTACTTTTCCACTTTCCATCTGTTTCATTGCAATCTCATTAAGTGGATACTGCATCAGTGTTGCTGGATTAATCACAAACCAAGCACCATCAGCACGACAATTAAGCATCACCTCTTCTCGTGTAAATGGCCAATCGTCACCAAATTGAAGCTTGCTGACCGTTGAAATAGGTGCTGCCGAGAATGCTTGAAAAGAAAACAACATTAACATTCCCGCTAATAAAAAACGTTTCATGTGGATATCTCACTTAAGAAATTAGGTTTTTTCGATTATATAACAATCTATACAGGTGAGTTAATCGCAAAGATGGCGACAGTAAAAATAACCATTGTTCCAAGTAATAGTTCAAGCCAACTATTCACTAGCAACCATTGAAAATTATTTTTCTTACGGATATGAGGTACTAAAACATAACGATTGATTACGGCTAAACCAAGCATTAACACCACTAAGCTAATCTTAAGCCATAACATACTTTGATATTCAGATGATAATTGTACTGCTGGCCATCCCGGGATTAACATAACGGCACTGATAATACCGGTAATAGTAACCAATAAAACAGCAATATGACCAAAAAGCGAAAATCGCTTCATTGTGCCAATGATAGGTTTGATCATCCCATCTGCAAGCTCGTCTTTATTACGTAAAAACTGCAAACAAGCGACAAATGGCCATAAACCACCAAACCAATATGCGGCACTAATAAGATGAATACTTTGGTTAACTTTATAAAATATCGCTTCTGATCCTGTAAACATTGCACCATGACCAATAAATGCATGTAAGATCAACATAATTGAAGCAACAATTAATAGAGAGAAGTTACGAATATAACGTTGGTGTATAAATAAAACAGCTAACGCAATGGTTGCCAAAACTAATTGCCATTGCCAAACTTGACCAAACGAAGTACCTAATACCGCTTTCCATATTTCAAATGACCAAGCATCCTCCCATCCATCCCCCATAATACCGGATTGTACAACCATCCATAGATAAGTCGTAATAAAGACAGTGACAGTACTAATGGCTAATGCAGGACGCAAACGAACTTGAATAAGAGGAATGAATTTATCTTTTGCAAGAATGGCAGCCGAGAAGCTCAGTCCGAACATAAACATGACTGCCACGAAATGGAAAAAACGGCATAAAATATAAACGTCTTCAGGTGTCATTATTTTACACTAAATTGATAAGAACCTTTTGTCTTGTGCCCATCAACAGAAACAACGTTCCAATTAACCAAATAGTTGCCTTCTGCTAAATCACTTTCTAAAGGCAATAATAATTTAGTATTGTTAACAGGGTCTAAACTCAATTTTCCTACGGTAATTTCTTTACCATCACTATTAGTGACTTTGATTTTGCTAAAAGCTAATTCAATACCTTCAGAGAAGTCTAGCGTAATAACCTTAGGCGCTTGAGATTGTTCAATAGCAGCACCTTCAGCAGGTAACTGTGATTTTAAGTGTGCGTGTGCTAATGCTTGTTGGTATGACATACCAAGGAATAAAACAGCGATAGCCGATAATTTACCCCAAGATGTCTTAAGTGTATTTAATGACATAATAACCTCTTAAATTACAGGTGATTTTTTTATTTATGGAAATATTTTATAGCAAATTTACGTCAAGATCTTCGCTTCTTGATATTAGAAATAAAAGGTTGTGAACTAGCACTCAAAATATATGTTATTTAGACCAGTTTCTGTTTCAAATATCACCCATTTTTACACTTCGAAAAAATATAATACCCATATTGACAGTCTAAACAGTTCAATACATAACCGAATACAACTAAAAGTAAAATAAACACCCTGCATGAATAACAGTCAAAAAGAATTTTTAGGATAAAAAATGAGCAAACAAAAGTGAGGAAGAGATAAAAAATAGGAATAAGAATGGAGGCAATACAGAAGAATAAAAAACGCCCTGCTATTCAGTCACAGCAGAGCGCAATAATTCATTTATTAACTTAAGCAATCTAACGCTTTATTAATAATTAAACATGTGCAGATGTTGATAATGTGTTCAGATCTTTATCTAACAAGAATAAAGCCTTACCACTGTCACCAACCATTGCTAATTTATCTAGGATTGATTTAAATAATTTCTCTTCTTCATGCTGTTCTGCAACATACCATTGTAAGAAATTAAACGTTGAATAATCCTGAGTTGTCATTGCAACATGTGCTAATTTATTAATCTCAGATGTAATGTGTTTTTCATGCTCGTAAGTTTTATCGAATAACTCAGATAATGATGAGAACTCAGCTGGTGGAGCTTCAATCGCACCAAGTAAAGGCATAGCACCTGTATCGCTTAAGTAATCAAATAAACGGTGCATATGTTCCATTTCTTCACGTGAGTGAGCTTTTAAAAACTTAGCTGCACCATCGAATCCTTTATCGTCGCACCAAGCACTCATTTGCAAATAAAGATTTGCTGAATAAAACTCTAAATTTAACTGTTCATTCAATTTATTGATCATATCTTGATGTAACATATTTTACGTCCTTTGCGATGAAAATTAACATTACGGATATTATGCACACTTAAAAATAAAAATATAGTTATTTAAATATAGTTTTTGTTTATTTTTTCAATCAATTAACTGTAATAAAAATAAAAACCAATCTCATTTGTAATATGCCGTCTCTCTATTTTAATGCTAAATAGTACTTATTATCATTAAGAATGAGAATATATTTAATCATTATAACAAAAGCAACATAACACATTGAAAAATAACAACATAATATTTAAAACTTAAATTTTTATTTTAGCTTCTATAATTATTAATTTTTTCTTTAGAGTCCGGAACTTCTGATTAATATTGAATAAAAATTATATTTAATCCATTAAAGAATATTCAAAAATAAGCTTTACCATATATCAATAAATATATAAAAAGTGATATCTATGATGATCATTATTATAAAAAAGTATCCTTTCTATTACTTCTTATCACTTCTCATTTTTTATAATTTCTATTTGATATTGCTACACATTTATTGACTCAGACAGCAGTTTTTTTCACTTTTTTTCATATAAAAAAATACATAACTCTCAAAAAATAAAAATAATCTCAATTTTTGTGCAGTTTTTCATTTTGACTGATAAGATTAGTAGGTAACTCATATTTGTATGCACAAAAAATTAATATTAAAGCCCTAATCATAATAAAAGGTTAATTAGGAGCCACTATGACAAAAACAGTGTTAGTACCCGTTGATTTTACAGAGCTTGGTTTATTGGACAAGGTTGTGTCTCATCTAAAAGCATTGTCTGTCGCTGACAAATTGAATATTCATTTTTTATCAGTCATTCCAAGTTATGAGTCTTTTGTCGGATTTGCATTCGCAGGCCAAGATAGACTAGCAAGTGACAAACAACGTATTGAAATTGCATTATCCACGCTAAAAGAAAATTTATCGCACATTGATATTCCCAATAGTACAACTCAATTTTATGTGTCTATAGGTAATCCTCGCGATAAAATTTTAGAAACCGCAAAAAAAATTCAAGCAGAACTGATTGTCATTGGTTCTCGTAATCCTGGTATGAAAACTTATCTTCTAGGTTCTACTGCATCTTCCGTGGTCAGTTACGCAGAATCATCTGTATTAGTCGTGCGTTAATCACCTGCCTCCATAAGAAATCTGGTATTCGTCATAAACCAGATTTCTTATTCTTTTCACCATAAAATTCATTCAAAATAATATTTTATTTTATCGCCCTTATTTTTAAGAGTAGTAATTAAAAATATATTCTGAAGCAATAAGATAATTATTAAAAAATGATTAAAAACATATTTACTTTAATGCTTTTTATATAATCTTCTATATTAATCCTTCCTTAATAAATTTATATTGTTCATAATGTTAAATTATGTAAAGATGCTTTTCCTATTAAGACTAAATTTAATCAACATGGTAAAAGGAATTAAAATGAATAAAGAAATTTCCGAAAAATGGCAAGAGCGTTTTTCATTTTTTGATCAATATGGCTCACCTAAAACACCAGAATATAAAGCTGCTTATAAAGCACTTTCCTTTGGTAAGCGTATTCTTATCGGAATGAATATCTGGGCATTTTTCTTTGGTTTTATTTACTTTCTTATTTTAGGGTTATGGCGCAAGGCATTAACATTATTTGCTATTAACATTGCTATTTTTACTATTATTGGCTTTTTACCTGTCAATAACGGTGTTATCAATGCTGTAGGTATCGCAATTAACGTTTTATGGGCTATAACAGCCAACTATGCGTATTACTTGAAAGAAACCAAAAATGATCAAAGCTGGAACCCGTTTGAAGGTGTTCTGTAAAAATAAAAGGGGCAATGCCCCTTTTATTTTCTCTTATTCCTTCTTTTATTAATAACACTATATTCCCCTCTCCTTATTTCATAGTCATTCTATCCATTACTCTATTTAAATATTTCTATATAATCCTTCATCATCATTTTTTAAAATAGAAAATAATGAAATAACACTAAACGTTCGTTTTTACCTCAGAAGGATACTTTACTAATGCTATAATGCATTAACGCTAAATTAGGGAAAACGTATGTCTGATCACTTTCAAGGTAAATTTGAAGCCGAACTGAAATATCACCTTCAAAATCCACAAGAATTTATTAATGAACTAAAAAAATCAGGCGCCACATTATTTACGCCAGAGAATCAAGAAACAGATTGGTACATGGAGCATAATAATACTAAATTTTCAGCTCCTACTATCAGTTTATGTGTAAGAAGAATGCTCCCCACAGGAATAAACCTTCTTATCGTTAAAGGCCCTGATCTATCACAATGTGAAGCTGTTCGTATTGAAGATGCAGAAAAAACAGTCTCTATGTTTACCACACTTGGCTACCACTGTATTCTCAATTACACAAAATCAAGAGAAATCTATTTTCTAGATGAGTTTCATATCACTATCGATAAATTAGATAAACTAGGCTCATTTGCTGAATTTGCTATCATGACGGACGACCAAAGCAAACTCCCGCTCTACGCTGACCAATTAAAGCACTTAGCCGCAAAATTTGGCTTTACAGAAAAAGATCTTGAGAAAAATAATTATAAAACACTAATGTTAAATAACCTCAAGTCATAAACAATTTTACTCAGTAGATCTTTTCATAGAAATTATCAAAATTCTCTAATCGGAGCACCAATATTCTATCAATAGATATTGGTGCTTTGTTATTTCTAGCATTGTTTTACCTTATCCACTAAAAAGTAAAAAATGACGAATTGAATAGAAAATTCATTTGAATGCCATATTTATTATCTTTATCTGAAAATTTCACTTTCCTTATCTCAAATAAAACGCCTTCTTAGTCAAAAAATGTCATTTAGATCTAATTTTAAAGATATTTTTGTAATACCACTTATATTAATGCACTGTTTTTACTAGAATTAGTAAAAAAACATATTAATAGGAGGGGTTATGCTTGAAAATTACCTTAATATATTTATTAAGGCAACTTTTGTTGAGAATATGGCATTAAGTTTCTTTTTAGGAATGTGTACTTTTCTTGCTGTCTCTAAAGAAGTAAAAACCTCATTAAAACTAGGTCTTACTGTTACTGCCTTACTTATTATTGCTACGCCTATCAATAATTTAATCTATCATTTCATTCTAAAGAAAGACGCGGTAGTCGAAGGTATTGATCTTAGCTTTCTTAGATATATCACTTTTATTGGCGTTTTAGCCGCATTAGTTCAAATTTTAGAAATGTTTTTAGATAAATTTATCCCTTCACTTTATCATTCATTAGGGATCTTTTTGCCTTTATTGACTATTCATTGCGCTATCTTTGGTGCCACCATTTTTATGGTTGAACGTGACTACACATTTACTGAATCAGTGATATATGGTGCTGGATGTGGCATAGGTTGGCTACTTGCGATTATCGCACTCTCTGGTTTACGTGAAAAAATGAAATATTCAGATATTCCCAAAGGATTGAGAGGGTTAGGGATCACATTCATCACGGTAGGATTAATGTCTCTTGGTTTTATGTCGTTCTCAGGAATTTCGCTTTAAAAGCTTATTTTTATTCTTAACCTTATGTGAGATTTTCACACATCATTAGGATCATCATTGATGTAAGCTTTATTTATAAACGGGAGGGTAATATACCTTCCGTTTATAGTGATTTCGTCTGTTTTCTTACTTTTTCTCTTCTGTGATCTTTTTATTCCCCTCCCTTTTTAACGTTAGATTCTCTTATTTATTCTTTTAAACCAACAAAAAATAATTTAATTTATTGCTGTTTTAATCATTATTACCTTTTTATTTTATAAATAGAAACACTTACACTATTTAAATCTAATTGTTTAAAAATAAGCTAACCAGTCACATAAAAATAATAATAAATCAACAAGTTAAAACTTATTTATTGAGATGATATCTTTTATCTCATTTTTATTATTTATCGTTAACTTTTAATATTTAAGATAAATTAATTGAAAATCAAAGCGTTACAAGACCAATTAATACATTTAATAAATTTATTAATTAGAGTAATAAATAAGCATAAAGAATATTTATAAAATGCCGATACTATTTTTTAGTATTTGAAAAAATCAAAAGGATATATGGCATTAAATCAAAGAGTGACCTAAAAAAATATTTTTATTTTTTTCTTAATTCTTTGTCTATACCAATTACAGGAAGTAAAAATAAAACTTAAAAATCAATAAATTACACAGTTATATTTTTATGAAAAAGGAAATAACATTACATGTTTAAGAACTTCAAACAACGTTATTTGCCAAACGTCTCTTTGACTATGTCGAGTTTAAAAACAACCACTTTAGTTTGGCTTATTACAGGCTCTTTAATCTTACTTCTTGGTCTAGCTTGTGTTTTATTCCTCTCTTCAGTCAATGATTACAAGAGAAACTTAAACACACTAAACAATATCTACCATGAACAATCGCTATTAAATAATACTTGGGAAAATCTCTTACAAACACGTAATACTCTAAATAGAGCCAGTTCTCGCCACTTATTAATTATTAATAAAATGGCTACCGCAAATACAGATATCTCTTCATTATTACAACAAGCTAAAGAAAAACTTCAACTCGTTGAAAACGGGTGGAAAAGTTTCAATAGTTTTCCCCATAATGTTGAAAATAAAACCTATATACAACAATTAGAGCAGAAATATACTGAGCTTAATGCAGCATTAATTGAATTCTTAGCCTTTCTAGAACAAGGCAAAACATACGAATACTTAAATCAACCAACACAAACCTATCAAGATAATTTTGAGCAAGCCTATACCAACTATCATCAACAACTAGAAAATTACTACACGGCTTCATTGGGCGAAGGTGAGTTACTGTACGATAAAATTATTTATAGCTTAATCGTCATTTCAATTTTGATTGTTATTTTCTCCTTCTTAGTTCAAGTCGTACTGCGAAAAAACTTTATTTCGCCTTTAAACGCGATAATGAAAAATATCGAAGATATTAGTAATGGAGAATTAGCGACCGATGTCACCACAAAAGGTCTATTTGAAATAAATATTCTCACTACCAATATTCAAAAAATGCGAGACCAGATAAAACGGATCGTCAATAACATCAATCACAGCTCCGGCCTTATTAATTCCGAACTAAGTGATATTGCTGTTATGAACAATAATCTTGCCATTCGTGTTGAACAACAATCAGCAGCTGTACTCGAAACTTCAGCAGGAATACGACAATTAAGTGTGACATCAAAACAACATGCAGAAAATACACAAACATCATGTGAGCTAGTAACAAAAACAGATACGATGATCCATCAAAGTAATGAAATGCTCGCTAACGTTGTTGAAAATATGCATGAAGTTGTCACGTTCTCTGAACAAATTAACGATATTACCTCTACAATTGACAATATCGCTTTCCAAACAAACCTGTTGGCTTTAAATGCTGCCGTAGAAGCGGCAAGAGTGGGTGAACACGGAAAAGGCTTTGCTGTTGTTGCTAAAGAAGTAAGAGAATTATCCATTAGCTGTAACTTAGCATCAAAAGAGATAAAAATACTTGTCGCTAATTCAAGTAAAAAAATAAATCAGTGTTTTCAGCTTGCTGCTGACGCAAACGATAATATGGTAGATATTTCTAAACATACTGAAAATATTAATGAAATGATCCACGATATTTCTATTTCTACAAATGAACAAAGTAATGGTATTGCCCAAATTGAAGATGCAATAAATCAATTAGACCAAACAACACAAGCTAACTCAACAATGACACGGGAACTAGTCAGTTCATTGGATTCTTTGCAAACACAATCTGATAGATTAAAACAAGAATTAACTGTTTTTCATCAGTAAGTATTAAGTTTAGCACAGCATAAAAGCTATCTTATTTTAGGATAGCTTTCTTATTACTGGTTTAGACCAATATTAAAAATGGCTAAATTCAGGGATCTCTTTTTTACCATGTGATTTTAGAAAATCTAACACTCTTCTTGGAGTTACATTCAGTATACGCTCATGTGGAAAATCTATTTGGGCTAACACTTCCAATACTCGATCAAAATTCCCTAGTGAAGAAGCTATATGTGAGTCAGAACCCAATGCAATTAATCCTCCTGCATCGCGCACTGCTTTCGCTATTTCTATGCAGTTTTTCTCACTCCCTACTCTAGAATGAATAAATGATGAATTATTCATTTCTAAAGCAACATTGTAAGTGGCAGCTGCTTTTGCAACTTCAGCAATATCAATGGGATATTTAGGATTACCTGGGTGTGTGATCATTTGAACACAACCACTTGCTATCGTTGCAATTAACGCTTTTGTATTATCAACTAAACCTAATGAACCCATTACAGGATCATGAAAACCAGCAAGCACAATATCTAATTTCTTGCTCATTTTCTCACTGCAATCTGTTTCACCTTTAATATTTTTAATATTCGCTTCTATACCATAAAGAATACCAACACCATCAATAATACGAGGGATCACCGGTAAGTTAGAAAAATGCCATTCATGCGGTGCATCATCCATATCTGGGCCATGATCAGTAATTGCAAATAATTGAATTCCCTGCTTTTTAGCTTGTTGGAAATATTCACTAACTGTACTGTAAGCATGTGTACTAGCAATAGTATGAGCATGTAAATCAACGGGATACATAAACAACTCCTTTCTAAAAATACCTAACAACTAACAAGCGATATACTATCTACTTCACTTTTTCTCACATTAGCGAGAAATGAAGATAATTTTTGATAAATATGCTTTAATCTTTAACATACTATTTAATATCAAATAGATAAATAAAATTTTACTTTAGTACTATACACAAGAATTTTGAAAACACATTATATTGTGTGATTTCATTATAAATATGGCTTTCAACTCTATAAAAGGTTATTTATGTTCAGCTATCCAGCAGTCGCTCATTTTGATGAAGAAAGTGAAACTTACGAAATCACCTACCGTGATTTTGATAATATACACGCTGTTGCTTATACAGAAGATGATATTGAGCTAGAAGCCTCTGATATTTTGCATGTAGGTCTTGAAGAGTTTGTTGCGAGTAAATTGCCTATTCCGACACCATCCAAAGCACAAGTTGGTGATTTTATTGTCTACTTACCTCTTATTAGCTGTTTAAAAATTGCGTTACATAATGCGATGTTAGAAACAAAGACAAAAAAATCCGATCTTGCAAGAAAGATGAATTTAACAAGTTCACAAATAGAGCGTTTACTCGAAATTAATCAAACTTCAAAAGTGGATAGTCTAGAGCAAGCTCTTTATTTATTAGGCTATTCTATTTCTATCAGTGTTAATAAAGATATTAACCAGCAATAATTAAAACAAAAATGGCTCTAAATTAATTAGAGCCATTCGTATTAGATTATTTCACAACCAGTATGCAAGATAATTAAAGTTTTTTACTTGCTAAGAAATTCGCATGGTTGGTATAAATAGCAACAATATCTTCACCACGCCCGACTAGCCCTGCAACTTGGTTGACCATATCTAGATGATCTTCAGCATAATCATCTTTAATCAGTTTACCTAATCGCATACTTGTACGACCTACCAAGCCATCATTTTCACGCTCAGTAAAAAATGCACTTAATACACGCATTGCAGCATGAGTAGGATCCAGTAAATTGCCTTTTTCGCCGGCAATCAAACCTTGGATATAGCTACCAAATGAATAGTAATGAACACCATTTACGACTTCTTTACCTTCACCACCACGAATGGCTGGCAGTCCTTGTGGATACTTTTTATTAAATTCCGTCACATTTTCAGTCGTTAATGCTTCTAATGCAGCAATAGCATCTTGTGGATTACCACGATTACCTGAAAATGTAGAAATAATAGTACCAATAGCTTTCATAACTGCATCAGCAATATATTCAGGCACACTATCTTTGCGCATAATACGTCGCACTAGATCCGCAATCTCTGATCCGTGGTTTACACCATTAACAGAAGTAACAGAAGCGATGCTTTTAGCATGTTTTGCAGCAACATAACGACAAGCTAATGGACCTTGGCTATGACCGATTAAATTTACTTTTTTTGCTTTGGTTTCTTTAAGAACTTTTTGCACAAATTCCCAAAGTTGTTCGCCACGAACTTCGTTAGAGTTAAATGCAGAAAGAGATGCGGTGAAAACTTTATGACCATCCTTTTCTAATGCATCAGCGATACCATAAAAATAAGGATAACCGACGATATCATCAAAACCAGATAAACCATGAACTAAAACAATTGGATATGTAGTTGACATATTTTCCACTCCTTGGGTTTAAATTAATTTATTTAATTTGCTAAACATCCTATTAGCAATACTTAAAACAATAGTTAGAATACAATATTTAAAATACAATCTTTGAAGTCCAAAAATTATAGTAAACATCGTATTTTGATACCTTAATTGCTCTAAGTGTTATTAGCTTAATCTCTATTTTACGATCGTAAAGCATTATTTTAATCAATTTCGAGTTTTTGCTGGTAGTCTCAATTAACTCTGGAGAAAATTAGCATACCTTCAATTATTCCTTCCGCTTTTTTTAACTTTTTACCAATATACGTATCCGAACATCGATCATATTTTGCAAGCTGAATAAATGTTTTACCAAAAACATAATAATTAATAAGTAACTGATAATCTTCTTTATTGTGCACCATCAATCTTTTCATTAAATCATTGATAATATTAGCATTATGACAGGTGCATTTTCTTCTTATTTTTATACGCTCTGGAATAACTTCTTTTTTATTGTTATTCAATAAATTAATAGCATCTTGATCATTGGCAACCCAAGATCCCCACTCTTCTAAAGTTTTTGAAATGTTTTCCATATTAACATCCTTATTTTTCCATAGGGTAATAATCGCATCCTGCAATCATTTAATGATGACTCGTTAAATACTTAATGAGTATCAATATTAATATAGTGTTCAAAGTGTAATTTACAACTCAGATTTATAAAACTGTTGAGCTTAGGACTTAATTTATTGATATAAATAAAAATAAAGGATATTAAGTAGCCACTTTAATTAAAAATTCAATTTTTTTAGATTATAAAAAACATTTTTTCTTAAAATGGCTATAAATATAAGCGAGTTGCAATTATGGTAATACTTCTTCAGGACGTAAAGTGAGTACTTCATACCCTGTTGCTGTGACTAAAATAGTATGCTCTGATTGAGCAGATAACTTTTTATCTCTTGTCACAACAGTCCAACCATCTTTTTTAGTTTTTATTTTAGCGCCACCTTGATTTATCATTGGTTCAATCGTAAAAGTCATACCTTCTTTTAATTCAACGCCTTGCCCTCTAATACCATAATGTAGTACTTGTGGCGCCTCATGCATTTCTCTTCCTATTCCATGCCCACAGTATTCTCTCACTACGCTATATCCATGACTTTGTGCAAAGCTTTGAATAGCATGACCAATATCACCTAATGTCGCGCCTGGTTTTACTTCTTTAATACCTTCCCACATTGCTTGATACGTTGTTTTTGCTAATTTGCGCGCAATAGGAGACGCTTCAGGCATAATATACATTTTACTAGAGTCAGCAATAAATCCATTTTTTTCTAGTGTAATATCAACATTAATAATATCTTTACTTTTTAAGCGCTCATCTGATTTTGGTACACCATGGCAAACAACTTCATTAATAGATGTATTTAACACATATTCATAGCCATATTGGCCTTTACTTGCTGGCCTAGATTGAAGTTCATTGACAATAAAATCATCAACCTTATCGTTAATTTCCAGTGTAGAAACACCGGGTACAATAAAATCATCAAGCATTGTAAAAACTTTTGCTAATAAACGCCCTGATTCACGCATTAATTCAATTTCATCAGCTGTCTTAATCGTTATTTTATCCACTCTTTTTTCCTCTTATTCTACTTCTTGCTTGATGGCTTCTTTTTCCAGCATTTCATTAATAATCATTGGAAACGTTTTATCTGGGTTTAACTCTGCTTGAATGCCAATTTTTATCCAAAACTCAGCCTGAGCATTAACAGAGCGTGACATCACATTGCTTGCTTTTCGCAAGTACTCATGTAATTCATCAGAAATTTTTACAATACCCACGACAATCCTTATATACAGATCATAATAAAACATATACGTTCTATAATAGAATCAAATTCCTCTTCTTTCAATTGCTATTCGATACCGCTATTGGCATAAAATGCCTAAATAAGAAAATAAGGGAAAATAGTACTCAAAATAAAAAGATCCTATTTTTGCTTTTCATATACTTCATTTCACCCATCCATAAATTCATAATATTTGACTTCAAACTATCCTAAATTACAGTTATTTATCTTTAAACATTACTATCCTAAGAATTGACTGAGAGACAAATTAAAACGCAAACGCTAATTTAGTATTAATAAATTTAGAAACGAATTTCGTATATATACTAAGGAAAGAAAAAATATGAATCTATTCAAAACAATCGCATCATTTTCATTATTGAGTAGTATTTTAATACTAACCTCAGGCTGTACAACAATTGAGAGAAACTATCCCACTAGCCTAAGTGTTGCTAATGAGCAAACTGAAAATAGAGCTCTTTCAACAAAATGGGGAGAAAGTTTACCTTCTGTTACTGAAAGTGTTGAAGCATATCGATTATCAGAAACGCCTTCACAGGTAACATCTATATTTTATCAAAGTGGTGTTCCATCCAACTCTTACTCAAAAATTACACGGGTTAGCAAAAGTCCATTACAGATATCAGTTTTAACTGAAAACAGAAATATAATGCCATTATACTTTACGCAAAATGATCAATATTTATTGTATGGAAAACAGAATGAGCGATATATTATTTTCTTACATAACACTAGCCATAAAATAATATACGAAGCTGTTATTACTGTTGATGGCTTAGATGTTATCAGTGGAACTGCTGGCTCTTATCAAAATAGAGGTTATTTATTAAGACCTGGAGATACTTTATTTGTTGAAGGTTTTAGAAAAAATCAGCAACAAGTTGCCGCTTTTCGTTTTGGCGCACCTGAAGAAGGATATGTAAATTATAATGCTCAAGGTGACAAAAGAAATACAGGTGTAATTGGTGTTGCACTTTTTGAATCAAAAGAAGGCGCACAAGAAACAATCAAAAAATGTAGTTATTTACCTAAAGCTTTCCCAAGCAGTACCTATGCACCAGAACCTTGTATCCCGTAATATTTAGCCATTAAGTTTCCTCTTCTAAAAATAGCGTAATTTATTACGCTATTTTCTTGATCTTTCATAAAATAAAAGCAGTTAAGATTTATATTAACATTTAATGCTAATGCACTTTTTCAAGTTCTATTTTTTAGGTATATTTAATCTCTAATAATTCTCGTGTTAACTCTCCCCTACCTACATATCATCTTTATTCTCTTTTTTCTTGTTAATTATATAAAATTATAGGAGCCATCATGCCTAAAAAATCACATCGCATTATACTAACTGGTGGTCCCGGCTCTGGGAAAACCACACTAATAAACGAACTTAAAAATAGAGGCTATCCCTGCTCTTTAGAAGCAGGAAGAGCTATTATTCAAGACCAAAGCATTATTGAGGGAAATGCATTACCATGGATAGATCCTAATGCTTTTGCACAAGCAATGTTAATTTGGGAATTACGTTCATGGCATGAAGCAAACAATAATAAAATGCCCTATTTCTATGATAGAGGTATCCCTGATATTGCAGGATATTTACTCCTATGTGGTTTAGCTATTCCCAAGCATCTTGATAAGGCAATTACTCTATTTCGTTATTCAACGAATGTGTTTATTGCACCACCTTGGACTGAAATCTATACTCAAGATCAAGAAAGAAAACAAACAGAAAAAGAAGCTAAAGAAACTTATTTAGCTATGATAGCTGTTTATAAAAAATATAATTATAATTTAATAGAGTTACCTAAAATAGAAATAGCTAATAGAGCTAATTTTATTATTAATAAAATCTAAAAAATATTATTAGCCAGTAGTCATTACTGGCATAGATAATAGTGTTAATTTTTAATAAGAAGCCATGATCCGTAAATCAGGTTTTTCTCCTCGCATAATAGCCCGTTGTTGTTCATGAACAGCTTCATTAATTGCTTTTTGCTCCCCTGGTGTTCGAGTATTCTTACCACAAACTAATGTAGAACACACTGGACTACCTATTCTGTGGCTTCCTGAATTACCCGTACTAAAAGTAACGTTATCAGTACTACAACCAAGTAATAGGAAAGATAATAATAAAGTGATTGCTGTGCGCATAATTTTTCCATAAAAAATTAAATTTTAAATTGATATTAAAGTATTAGTAGGCATCAAAAGTATAATGTGGTTTTTGTTTCCATTTGAATTCAACTGTTTGTTTTTTCTCATTCCAGATAGGCTCAGGAACTGGCATGGTAAAACTTATTTTCTGAATAGGCTTTAATGTTGAATTATTATTGTTTAAATACTGATTGTTTATTGATGGTTTTTTCTCATTTAAACCAACTTTAAAAACTTGTCCAAGCCTTTGTTTTTCTTCTTGTACTTCCATTTCAAAACGAGACTGCTTTCCTAACATAAAAACCAAGTTATTATTAACTACGTTACTATCAGGAGTGGAATTATTGCCGTGAGTTTCAATTAATTTGGCCTGAGTTGTTTTACTAGTGGTACATCCAGAGCTTATAAATACAGAAAGTAATAGAAATAAAAAGTAATACATAAATTGAATATCAATAAGAAATAGGAGTAAATAATTATTCCACAAAATCAATTCACCAACAAAATAAATTTTGCCATTTATATAAAAATAGAAAAATCAGCTCATAAAATGATGATGAAAAACAATTTAATCTATAAAAACACCAAAAATACAGAATAAACAAAAAACTTAAGTGAAATAATAAGAATTGTGGAAAGCAAGATCATCCATAATTAATATAAATAAATAGAAATCATGCTTAAGCGAAATGTATAGTAACAACCATATTAAATTATTTTTATATAGAAATAAAAAAAGGCACCAATTAAGTGCCCATAGAATAGACTAAATAAAATTTAATTACGTTTTTTATAGTGTGATTTAACAAAAGAATCTAGATATATTTCTGTTTTATGATGAGTAAACTCTATTATTTTATCATTTGGTATAAATAACGGTATACCCTCACCTAATAAAATAGGTATTCTAGTTATTATGAGTTCATCAACAAAACCTTCATTAATAAATCCTTGTACTGTTTTTCCACCGTCAATATATACTCTTTTATAGCCATCACCTTCAAGTTTTTTTATTATTTCAGTGACGTTTCCTGATAAAACACTCACATTATTCGGCAATGAAACTGGTAATTCTTTAATCGTATTACTTAGTATAAAAACAGGTTGCTCATAGGGCCATTCAATATCAAACCCCATTATTGTTTCAAAGGTTGTTCTTCCCATAACAATCGCATCAATACCACTAAGAAAGTCTGCAAAACCAAAGTCTAAATTTTCAGGGTTTTCAATATTGGTAAGCCAATCAATGTTACCTTGTTTATCAGCAATATAACCATCTAAACTTGTTGCAATATAGACTACAATATTCATTATTAATACTCTTTCTTAGAGAAGGCATTTTAAATTAACATCAAATAAATAAAAATTAAAGTAAGAAGAATAAATAAAAATAGAAAGAAAATGAAAAATAATACAATATAGGGAATATTTTTGTTTTTTACTCAAAAAAAGCCTTATAACAATTGAAGTTATAAGGCTTATAGCAACAAAATAAATTTTATTGAGCTGCTGACATTTTTTTCATTTGCTCTAAAGAATCTAAAGCTTGTTTACAAGTACTTTCTTGAACATCTTTAGGTAATGCTGCAAATTGTTCTTTAGCTTGAGCATATTGCGCTTTCATCGCTTCTGCTTGAGCTTTAGTTGCATCGTTTTTTGCCATTAACTCAACATAAGAGTCAGTTTCTTTAAAATAATCTTCACATGCTTTAGATAAATCAGCAGAAACAGCGATAGAAGAAATTGATAATAGACCCAATGCTAGAATAAGCTTTTTCATAAATATCCTTTAAGTATTTTTAACAGTTAGAAAGTAACTTCCATTATTTTTCTTAAGTCAGCATTATCTCAAATAAAAACAAAAGAGGGATAAGTATTATCTTAATTAAAAAATAAAATATCATCTAATAATGATTAAAATAACAAACAAAATCAAAATATGATAATTGAAATTAGCCTGCTATTTTCAGAATTATTTAACATATTGATTTATTATTCTTAAATAAATATATTATTCTTACTCACTAGTAATTTGATTTTTATAGTAATACTACTATTTGTATATCGATAATACACGCTATAATCAAATTATCTCCACTGACTAATATAGGTAGAAAATGGCAATTGATAGAATCGACTGGCACGCTTATGGTGATTTTCCTGATGACCTACCACCTGAAAATGGAGGTATACATATAGGATTCTATTTGACTTGGATTATTGAAAACAATTTAGAAAGTGAAGATCTACAAGAAGATGCAATTGAAGAGTTAGAAATGGTACGTAAAAGAGAAATGGATGGTCTTGCATTTCTTATCCAAGTTTGCGACGAAAAATTTATTAGTGATGATTTGAGTGATGAAGGATATGCTTTTACACAACATTATTACGAATCAGAAAATAATAACTATTTCGAAGATTTCGAGCGTGTTCTAGCTCAGGGGCTCTCTTCTTCATATTACGTTGAAAACTCATGGGATAATTATGACAAAATTGCACCAGTAATTACAAATGCATATAAAAAATGGAAAAAAGAGATAAATAATTAAATTAACCGACTTATAAAAGTCAACTTCCATCCTTCATTATTAGCAATAAGTTATTTAAATAATAATTAACTTATTGCCAATTAAATTAACACTCTTAAATTGTAAAACTTAATATTATTTATTTTATTAATTTTGACGTGATCTATATAAAAGAATCATACGTTATTCTTATATATAGTTGCTCCGTACTTAATAGGTTCTATTAGTCAGGGGGACTCCCCCATCAACGGAGGCATTTAATGTCTATAAAATGGGTTTTAATTCTATCTGGATTTGTTATTGGTGCTATCGCGTTACTTCTCGGCATTAACGGAAACCCACCTAATATGGGTGTGTGTGTGGCTTGTTTTATTCGCGATAGCGCAGGAGGTATGGGCTTACATCACACCGAAACAGTTCAATATCTTCGCCCTGAAATATTCGGTTTTATTCTTGGCTCTTTTGTTGCAGCTCTTATCTTCAAAGAATTTCAATCAAAAGCAGGCTCTGCACCTATTATTCGTTTTACACTAGGCTTTCTAATGATGGCAGGCTGTTTAGTTTTTTTAGGGTGCCCATTAAGAATGGTACTTCGTATCGGTGCCGGTGATTTGAATGCTGTAATAGGATTAGTTGGATTAATAATAGGGATCGGCATAGGTAGCTTATTTGTTAAAAAAGGATTTTCTCTCCCAAGAAATTATCGCCAATCCCCTATAGAAGGTTTTATTTTACCTATTATATGTGTATTCCTATTTGCTTTATTCTTATGGAACAGTGATATATTCAATGCCAGTGTAAAAGGCCCTGGAGCAAGTCATGCGCCAGTGTGGATGTCTATTATCGCAGGACTTATTATTGGTTTTATTATTCAGCGCACAAGATTCTGCTTTATTGGAATGGCAAAGCATGTATTTTTATCACGTAACTATAATATGGCGTTTGGTGTAATCGCATTAACACTTGTTGTTTTTTTAGGTAATCTTTATTTAGGCAAGTTTAACCTTGGTTTTGAAAATCAACCTATAGCCCACAGCGATGGACTATGGAATTTTCTCTCTATGGTACTTGTAGGCTTATGTGGTGTTCTCATTACGGGTTGCCCATTACGACAACTAGCTAATGCTGGTCAAGGTAACTCAGACGCTGCTGTAAGCGTCATGGGTATGTTAGTAGGAGCCGCTTTTGCTCATAACTTCTCTTATGCCTCAAGTCCTGCTGGTGTTACGGATAATGGTAAACTAGTTGTTGTTATTGGTTTATTGTTTGCTGTCATTGTTGCTGCTATTTATACCTATGCTGTAAATAAAGCAAAAGATAATGGAATTAGCAAAAATGATGCATAACTACTTATTTCTTTTTCATGAACAATATGCTGTAAAAAAACTTCAGCAACAACTCCAACAAGATAATTTGTCCTCAAAAATTATTGATGCACCACGAAAAATATCATCAGAATGTGAGTTAGCTGTGTCTACTTATTTTTCTGACGAAAATATTTATAAACATTATATTAATGATAATGTTAGAGCTGTTTATAAAATAAACTTACATCATTTTGATGTGCTTTGGAAAGACGAATTTTGACATAATACATAACTAAATTATCATTATTATTTTTAGAACCTAGACAGTTAAAAGGCTACAATGTAGCCTTTTTTATAAATAAAACCATTTGGTTTATATAATTTTTCATTCAAAAATAAACTGTTTTTCTAAAAACGAAAAACCATCCCTTTTTAGTTGGATGGTTTCTGCATCTTTATGTATTTATAGAGTAATTATTTTTTATTACTCACTCTTCTTCCGGTGGATTTTTGAGGATTTGATGAATTTCCTCTTTCAGTTTTAATTTTTGTTTTTTTAGCTCAACAACTTCTTCACCATATCCTCTTCTGTCTTTATGCTCTAATCTAACAATTTTATGGTCAAGTTCGTTATGTTGTTCAAAAAGAGCACGAAAATGAGGATCAGTTTGGCGAAGTTTTGAAATTAAATCACGATATTCTGGAAACATAAATAGCTACCTTCCTTATTAATTGTGAGTTAAATGCTCTTATGATATTTACCCAAACCGACCTGCCTGTCATTGTCTTTATGTTAAAAACAAGACCAATATCAATTAATATTTTTAATTTTTAAAATAACTTAACATTTTTATATTAGTGTACTCTTAACATAGTTATAAATTTCAATGCATAAGAATATATATAAAATGTAAATCTACTTAGTCTAAAAATTATAAAATAATGATAAATACTTATTTAATTTGTCTCTTCAAACCAAACATCTTCATATCCTTCTCTATCAATAATAAAATTATACCCTTCTGGTAAATAAAGGTAATTTATTACTTCAGGTAGCAGTTCTTCCAAATGTTCTGTATGTAATGGTTGATAAAAATCATTTCTTGCACAATATTTCTCACAATAAAAAAACCAACTTATAGTATCGCCTTCTGATTGTTTTATACGAGTTCCATAAATAGGATTACCACTTAAGTTATCTAGAGCAATCGCGACCATTTCTTCAGGTTCTTGAGGTGAAACATCATATTTTTCACACATTATTTTTTGTTGTTCTGTAATAAATAATTTATTGTTTTTATTCATGTTACATCTTCAATTTTACAAGGAATACTCGATAAAAGAGTTTATTAATTCTTGATTATAATCAGCTTATCGTTATCTACCAAGTATTGATAAAGAGAACATCGCCTATCTATTCACATAGCAAAAAGTAAAAAAACAAGTGGATCTACAAAAGCCCGATTGACAAAAAAGAATGAAAAAACGTCAATTTGTCTTAAAACTGGACGACATAAGGTGCAAAAGCACTTTTTACTAAAAAAAAAGCATTTATTGTTAATTTATAAAATGAAAATTCACTACATTTATAGCGATCTCTAATAGTTTTTTTATACCCATCTATTCGAGTCACTAAGCCCAATGCCGCCACATTGGGCTTTTTTATTAAAAATCATTATTGATATCATTTTTCATTACAACAGATCCAAGTCTCTTTAACTCTATTTAACTGTTTTTTCAGACTAAAATTATTTAATCCCATGTCACTTAATCAGTTTCAACGAGTACATACATCAGACTGTTATTAATCAATAGCTGTTTTTTTGTTCACATCTATCTCAGCTTGTTTCATTAAGCTAATATCACTTAAATAATAATGGTGAAGCAAGTAGCCCTACAACTATAGAAACTAAGCCATGCAGTATTAAGGCTATTTTAACTCTCACTATATTAACGTATTCATTTTTACGATTATCTAACCATTCATTTAATGCAATAAAAAAACAGATAAAACAATAGAACCCAGCACCCAAAATAATAAAAGCCGCTGTTATGGCTCTGGATAAGCTTGACCAACCACCTGAATTAGAATGTGAGCTTAGTTCATTGTAGATAAGTAATCCTGCAACAACCAATCCTCCCACCCAAAATGCCATTAATATTCCCTTTCCCACCACTTTATTTTCAGTTTTATTAGTATCCATACTTATTACCTTAAAATTTAACATGCATAAATTATAATCTATTATTACTGTTACTATTCTATTTTATAGTATAAATAATAAAATAATGATGCCGACTAAATTCCTTCTCGTCGGCATTAGTAGCTATTTATTAGATGAAATATCTTGCTCTTGTAATTTAGAAAGTGCTAATTCCTTCATCCAATCTGCAAGTAGTGGTGCTGTTTTTATTGAATCCAATAATGCACGTTCTTTTTTTGTTAAACGAATAACTATAACTTCTGTTTTCATTGTAGACATAATAATTCCCCATTTGTAAAAGAGAAAATATTGGCATAAAACAGTAACAGAACGGTCTGACTTACAGGGTTTTACAAAATCATCATTTAAAGATGACTGGCAGTGCGCTATCGATAGGATATTTGCGATATAGTTCGTTGTTTATTTCTAGGAAAAACATTAACATATTCATGATGACTAAAAAATAGATAGGTATCATTCATGTTTCTAAACCCTAAAAGAACCGTAAAAGCCGATGTAAGAAAAAGAAACTCAATTTTTCCTGGTTTAGGAACTACATACAGAATTAGTCTTTCTGATGATGGCCCATCACCACAAGAAATTCAAAAAATAGAGTTTAATAAATTTGTAGATAAAGCTGTTGATGAAGTTTCTACAATGATTGGTTGTTTTGAAAGATCAGAGAAAAAAAGTAAAAGCCCTAACTCTGACAAACCATTGCATTTTGAAAAATTAAACGGTGAATTTCTTAGGCTTACCGTATCATTTTTTCAAATTATTCAAGAAATTAAATATTCTGGTGACACCAGTCAACATGCAAAGAATAGAATTACCACCTCATTATTTGGTATAACTCGCTGGTTAGATAATAAATATCCATCATGGAATAGTGAAAGAGCTGAAGTAGAAAGAAATGGTAAAGAAATTGAAAAAAGAGTTAAAAAAGAATTCAAAGCAAAAAGGTTTTATAAAACAAAATTTGCCATTTTAGCCGTTGCCACTTTGTGGGTCCCTTTTATTTTTTGCTGGTTTTCTCTACAAAAAAAGTATCCTAAATGGTTTAAAGTCATCAGTTTCTTATGGGCTATATTTACTGCTATCTTAGTATACAAAGCACCTAAAATATAATAGCTAGCTATTATATTACTCTCTTATCTTTATCTTATGGTGTTTTTTAAAATAAAAAACACCATAAGCCAAATAACTCACCTAAGATATATTATTCTATATAATAAATAATTATATTTTTCTTTAATAGAGTTCACCTTAAGAAAGATTATATTCTAAATGTATTTTTTTAAGGTTATTTAAATTGATAAATAAAGCAAACAATATGATCATTAAGAATAATTTAATAGTTATTTCACAATAAAAAATAAAAAGGTCATTTTTTATGCTACTGAATAAACATTTTAGTAAAAATATTATTACTATAAGTATATTATCTTTCTTAGCGGGTTCAGTTTATGCCAAAGAAAATAGTACAACGGGCAATCATCTCTTTAATAATGAAATTACATCTAATTCAACTTATAGCAATAAAACAAATCTTTATATAGATAATAACCATAAAATTCAAAATATTATTCTTGAAGATGAGTCAGTATTACGAATGAATGGTGACAGCCTAGCAATAGGTACAATTGTTAAAGATGATGCCAATATTAGTATGTATGATCATGGTATAAAAGACGTGGGTATTCCCACGATTAAAGATACTGTAGTAACAGGTACAAGTAATATTGATATGAACGCAAATTCATCATCTATAGGTAAATTATTTATAGATAAAAGTGCCGAATTATATATTGATAACATTGATACTGAAACTACTGATGTATCCAAAAATGATCCTGTTCCTTCAGCTAACATCTTTATAGAAAATTTAACACTAGCAGGTAAAACGTATATTGTACCTTCATGGAACGAAATTTATGGTGATGATGGTGATGCCCCGAGACAAGAAAAACCAGGCCCAGAATTAATCACTCATATTAACAATTTAGAGATGCAAGCTGGTAGCCAACTTGAAATGGATTATTATGCTTCTGGCATGCAATTTAATCGACTTGAATTAAAAACACTCACTGGTGAAGGTACTTTTATTTTAACTAGCCGCTTAGCCGACGGTTTGAGCGATAATATTTATATTTCAGATCATGCAACTGGACATTTTGGATTAAAAATAAATGATAGCGGAGAGGAGATCTCTGATCCTAAAAATGTTCAATTAGTTTATGTAAATAGTGGTGATGCTAGTTTTAATTTATTAAATAAAGGCGGTAATGTTGAAGTTGGTGTTTGGAAATATAAGCTAAATAGTAAAACTAATGATGGTCATACAGAGTGGTATCTTGTAGGTGGAAAAGATGGTGAATCGGATATCTCTAAACAGCCTGATACTTCTAAACAACCTGATACTCCTAAACAGCCTGATACTTCTAAACAGCCTGATACTTCTAAACAGCCTGATACCTCTAAACAGCCTGATACCTCTAAACAGCCTGATACCTCTAAACAGCCTGATACCTCTAAACAGCCTGATACCTCTAAACAGCCAAGTGTGAGTCAGCCTATATTAAGTAATAGTGCTCAAGCCGTTATTAATATGGCTTCAGCACCACAGCATATATTGAGTATTGAAACGAGTACTTTACGCCAAAGAATGGGGTTCTTACGTGAAAATACGAATGATCTAGGTGTATGGGTTCGATACTTAAATGATAATTCTCATTTTAACGATAAAGGCTATAGTCAATTCCATTCTAATTTAAATGGAATGCAAATTGGTATAGATAAGAAAATAGCCATAAATAATGATCAATTACTATTTGGTTTAATAACTTCTTATACTAAGAGTAAGATCAAATCCGAAAATATTAATAATGGTGATATTAATAGCTATGGCGGTGGTATCTATTTAACATGGCTTAATTACTCAGGTTTTTATGTGGATTCTTTATTTAAGATGAATCACCTTAATAATGAAATCAACACTAATATGAATGAAGGAAATAGAGTTAAAGGAAATTACAATCAAAATACGGTTACAGCATCGACAGAAATAGGCTACCCTATTGAAATTTCAAATGAATTGCTACTTACACCATATAACCAGATCCTTTATTCTCATATTGGTAAGTCACATTATGTATTAGATAATGGTATGAAAGTAAATATCCACGATGCTGATAGCTTAAAAGGTGCATTTGGAGCCACATTAGAGAGTAATTTACTGATTGCAAACCACAATGTTAAGCCTTACATAAAAGCAGCAATATCTCGTGAATTTATTAAAAATAATACAGTAGAGATTAATAACATATCATTTGATAGTCATTATTCTGGGAATGTGGGTAAGTACGGCGTTGGTTTGACAACAAATATAGGTAATGATGCTCTTTTTTATACCGAAATAAACTATCAAAATGGTAATAAAATAGAAACTCCAATATATGCAACAGTAGGATTTAGAATGAACTTTTAATAATTTTATTTCCCATTTTAAAAAATCAACAAATAAAAACCTCATTAAATAATGAGGTTTTTATTTCGGTTTTATATTAGTATGTTTTTGCTGATATTAACTCAAAACCTAACATGTTTGTTTTCTTCAAAATTACTGCATTTCCAGTTTCATAAATATTACCGTGAACAATTTTAGCACAAACCTTTATTTCACCTTCATTTTCATCATTTACTTTTATACCAGAACATGATCTGCTTCCTTCTACGTATAAATAACTGGATTTGTAACTGCTTATCTCTCCACCAGTAAAATAAACGATACTAGAAAGTATAAAGTATTCACTAATAAATATAATAATAAATAATGCTAAAGGAAACATTAATAAATTTTTTACTGTCTTATTAAAAGTTGCTTTCTTATATATGAAAAAAAAGCAGACTAGTGAGCCAATAGCAGAGATCCCCAATGCTATTTTAATCGATATATTTGAAATTATAACGTACTCTTTAACCTCAAATTTCCAATAGAAGAATACAGTTATAATAAATAAAATTGCAAATGTGTAACTGAATAACTGAGAATAAGAATATTTTTTCATGCCAGTCCCAATCTATTTATTTTGAAGAAAACAACAATTATATTATATAATAGCCATGCCACCCTAAAATATTCAATTTAAAAACCATCAACTAACACTATTAATAACACCAAAAGTTAATTTTACACGATTTTACTCTACTGAGTTAGTGGTAACACTATATAACATAGCTTTATTAGTATCATTTTTTAATTATACTGCTACTATTACAATAATTTTTTACTTGGAGATACAAAATCAATAAGGACCTTACTATGTATAATCCCCCTTCTCCACGTTATGAAACAGCTGTTGCAATCGAACAATTAGCCACAGATTTGAATTTACCCAATGAACGTTGGATGCAAGATTGGGCTTATATTGTCTCGATCCCTCAGCATATAGATAAATATATTTCACATTATAAAAAACTATCTGATGATGACCAAAAGTTCACACTAATGATGCTTATACTGCAAGCACTAGAAGAGCAAGACACTCATATTGATAAATATAAATCAGAAGTTAGCACATTATTACAGCAAGAATACCCTCTACATGCATATACTATTTTTCATTGGTGTAGCTTTGATAATGAAGATCTAAGTGATTGTTGGGAAATTACACCAATGATGCGAGAAATATTTTTATCAAGGAATGCTCTTAAATAACATTATTAGTTTTAATTTTGTGCTGTATATTTGACGATGAAATTTTGTAATTAAAAGATATCGACGTAGATATCGCAATCAATATGTTATATCACGATTAACTGGTAGCTATTTATAATAGCGCTGCAACTTTATTAACACTATCTAAAATTTTAGAAATTGAATCTTGTTGAGATATAACATAATTATAAAGTAATAAAATCGAGTCACGATAAATAAAGGATATAGCAATTAAGATTATTATAAATAAATAACTAATCGGATCTTTTAATAGTCTCATTATTACACTCCCTTTTATTTTTTGTAATTTCTATTAAAATCAAGGTCATGCTTTGCACGACCTTGATTAGTTGTTATTGCCCTACTAGAGATATTCTACCTACGTTTATTTCATCTTGAACTAGGTGGTTATCAACTCTGCCTTCTATCCGAATTTTTGTATCAGATGAGACATTAAGTCCATTCCACTTATCATTATCAATTTTTACACGGATACTTCCAGAATCATCTTTAAATTCATAGACGTTATGGTTAATATTTCTAACAATAAATCCCTCAATAATTATTGTGCTATTATTTGGGAGATTATCTACATTTGATATACTAGTAACAGATGTTGATTGTGAAACAAATCCACCACTATTTGCTTGGTGATTTTCATTATAATTAGCCATTGCATTAAAGGATAAACTTAACACTGCTGCACTTAACACTCCAACCATTAATAATTTTTTCATAAATCCTCCTAGGGAGTAATAATTATTTATTAAGGCTTTTTGTTAGTCCTTACTTGTGTTTCTGATTAAAGTATAAGTATGGAGTCAACTCCAGAGTCAATTAAAAAAAATACTATTTGCAAAAAAAAACAATTAAAAATAAAACCTGACAATTAGATAAACTAATTTTAAATAATATAAACCAATAGGTATTAATACGTATTAAAAATAACATTATTTTAATGAATTAAAATTTAATTTCATTTTTATTTATCAAAATAATGCTGAGAGTTTAATTAATGTTTTTTATTTCAAACATTCTTCTCCAATGTAATTCTGCAACCATTTAATTATTTACTCTAACTCTGTAATTCGCTTTCGGAATAACCAATAATTTCTGATAATGGTGTTAGCATGAGTAAACCTATCAATGTCTTATCTAAGCCAATTATCCCAATATATTGAAAATAAACCCAATAAGTGATCTACCAATGCTGATTTAAAAGACTCAGAAAGCATGGAAGATATACCGGAGTATCAATTTCCGCTACTCGCTCAAAGCAAACAGCCAAGAGTCGTTGTACTCTTTTAAGTCTAAGTAAATATAAATGATGACCAGCGTTTACTCTGTCGGTTCATCTACTGGCTCTAATCTATTCACATTTATCCATCCATGCGCATCACCGTATCCAACCAATAACCAATCATTATTATCTCCATCAACTGGTTTTGTCGCTCTCATCCCATTGATTTGAAGAATATCGCCGGGTACTACAAACCAATTATTATGGCGACATTGCTCTGTCGGAGCTGCGTGAAAATAGGCTCTTCCTTTCCCTATTACACGCCATTTTGGTGACTGTGCGATGAAGGGTTGCAGTCGGATAGTATTCAAAATTTGATGACATTCTTCCTCTTTTTTGAGGCATGACTGCATTCTTTGCCCTTGAGAATGATTGAACGTTAAGGCCTCACTGGTGCTTACATCTTCCAGTTGATTTCTTTTCAGATCATATGAAACCCACCCCAACATGCCTGCACCAGGAGATTCATTAGATGGTTTTTGGCTTTTATCAGAAAGCTGAATTATCAGTTCGTCTCCCTCACGCCTATCAATGAAAAGATCAAGCTTATCTGTAGTGACACGCTCCGCTCGAATTAACGCATGGTTACTACTGGCGATTAACTTAATTAACTCTTGACGACAATCAAATAATTCTCCTGAATAGCTGGCAGTCATAGTGCCATCGTCATCAACATCATCAATTGCCATTGATGGAAAAGACGCCAAGCTCAGATTAAGGTAAATAATCGACATTAGAAAACGCATACAAATTCCTTGTTGCTTACTAAAAAAGCCTACATTAATTAATTCCGTTAATATTATATTAATATTCCACTTTTTGAATAGTTAATACGGTAATTGTAAGCGATTCACTATTATTAGGTAAAAATAGGCATTAGTGATAATGAGGAGTTATTTGAAAGTGGGAGCTAAGAGACCACTTAGCTAAAGTGGCTTTGGACTTATTTTAAAATAACACGTAGCTCGTTTTCATTAACTTTAATTTTTCTGGTTATTTTATCCATTTCATTCTCTTCCCCCGTTGTCACACTAATGGTTGATATTTGGCCTGCAAATAAAACCTCAGCAAGTGCAGGTTTTTCCTCTTCATTTAATGCAGCTACCTGGCTAATATTGAGTTTTAGCTGTTTGAGTTTTTGATCCATCATTGCATGTAAATAGTGAAATAAAAAAAACCGCATTAAGCGGGTGTTCACAATGGTATTTAACTTTATTGTGTTAGGGAATCAATATAGTCAAAAAGAAATTGAGCGTCTATTTCGTTTAATTTTTTAAAATATGCGGTTTTTCTTTTTTCAAAAGCATCACCTTTATGAGGCCATTTATTACACCAATAATCTATATTGGTATTTTTCTTGAACCATTGCTTTTGGTATTCATGTTCGTTGACCAGTTTATAAAGTTCTTTTTTTGTCTGGCCTCTAGTTCTTGTTGCAGAAATTATGAAATTACAATTTTCTCCAATTAACTCTTCTACTGCTTTTTTTATAATTTTTTCGTTGTCACCACCTGTGGATATCCCTATTTTTAAACCTTTTTTCTCAAAAATAGCTATTTCGTCATTTTTAGCAAAAGGTTTTTTTTTCGGTTCTAAACAAACAGAATAGCTTTTATCTGATCCTAATTTTCTAATCAATTGAATTAGTGTTTGTGTTTTACCACGCTTACTTGCACCAAAAACACGTAACATTAATTTCTTTTCAAGTTTCATTATGAAAATTCCATTGTGAATAATAAATTATGATATACGTGCTGAATGTAATTAATACAAGTTACTACATCACATTCTTATGAATATTAAGAAAAATTTCTGTAGAAAATAATGGAACGTAAAATATGTTGATGAACAAAAAACCCCCACAAATCAACATTTATTATTTATATATTTAAAAATCAATAGGTTGATTAAGTAGTGATGATATTGAAATAAAATGAAAAAATTTGGCGTTTTCCGCGAAGCCCCCGCCCCGCGGGAAGGGAGGCTATTGGGAGTACCTTTTAAAAATAATCCTAATGTTACTACATGATTTTTTATTTAATTATAAAATAATTTAAAAACTTCATTAATATGACAATTAATAATTATAATTTATTAAGTTTATAATAAATAAATTTAAAATACCAAAATAAAACAATTGAAACAATAAAAATCTTCAAGTTTAATTACCATATATCAATAAAAAATCGGAAGTTATAAATGAGCAAAGTAAAGAAAAACGAAAGGCAATTTGAACCTAATGATTTCGAACCAAATAGGATAAAAATAAAGTTATCTTGTTTAGCTTTTTTAGGATATTTTATTTTACTATTCATTGGAGTTTATATAGAAAATAATCATAAAGAGTTATCATTATATTTTATAGTTGGAGCCTTAGCTTTAGCCAACTACGCCATATCAAACTATCCAAACCCTTCAAAAAAAATAATTATTATGGGAGCGTTTTTTCAATTTATAGCAGTACTGACACCAATCCTATACACATTTGCAACTACATAAAAATAACTATTTTATATTAATATACTCCTGCAATCCCTTAATCATTCTTTCCGACTCGGAAATTCTTTCTCTAAGTAGCCAATAATTTCGGAGAGCGGTGTCAGTAGGTCTGGTGGGGATTGCATCATCCATGCTGGAGGCGGAATTTGTAGTGATACGGGAGGAGCACTCGGCTCTGATATACACCCGCTTAGGGTTATGCTCAGCCAGAATGCGCAACCTATCAATTTCCTTTTTCGCATTAACTAATTCCTTAGTGTGTTTAATATCTAGCTGATTTAATAGAGTTACCCGTTTTTGATAATTGTAATTTATATTTACTAGCCCTTTTAAACAACTGGTTAGCTCCCTATTAGCATCGTTTAATCTATTGAGTTTTTTTGATTGTTCATTTACAGCCATCAGTAATAATAACTATCATCATAGTAGCGATATAAAATTTCCAATTCATTATTGATTAATACCTATGATGAGTAATAGCACGTTGACAGCGTTTAGCTAAACTCGCATCATAATAGGATTTGTATTTTATTCTTTCCAAATAACTAATAAGACTTAAGGCTATAGTAATGGCACTCGTGCTACTTAATACAATTGATTTTCGTTTTAATTGCACTTAAAATCCTTTTTATTAAAAAGTATCACTTCATAAATATAATTAAATCTTATAATTCAACTTTATATTTAATTATGTTATTATTGAATATAAAGATATAATTTAGAGATAAAAACATAATGAAAAAATTCGATATAGATAAAATAATGAACAACTTATCGGACAAAGATATAAAAAAAATAAATCAAACTTATAACAACCAAGCCAATAAAGAAGAAAGTTTTAAAAAATGGTTTTTTGACACATTTATCTTTGATCGTATTTTATTTGAAGGATTATTTATTTCACTTACTATAGTTTTCATTTGCATAATTACATCAGGCTCCACACCTCATCTATTCTATTCATTCTTAGTTTTAGTTTTTATTTACTTCACCATGAGTTTAGTAATTACTATCTATGATTGTATTAAGAATAAAATATCACTAATTTTATTCTTTAGAGTAAAGAAAATTGCAGTAACGACCTATATAATGAAAAAATGATCTGTTTTTAATTAGAGCATTAATCTAATTTATTGAATATTTTCAATAGCTGATTCTTCGTTATTATATTTTTTCAATATTAGGATAAGTTTTCCCATATTATAGCCTAAAGTAGTGAGTAATATAGGATTGCTATGAACACTAAATTTTCGCTTAAAATCTAATGAACTCCAACGAAATAAGCGAGTACCTTTGCTGGTAAACAACCGATCAAAATGTGTTGCTCTATAAGTTCTCCCGCCCATCGTGACAGGTAAATGAATAATACGATTAGGTGAATCATATTTAGCAAAAGCAGCGAATCCATTATATACGCTAACAGTCATATCAATAACATCATAACCTATCTCACCATGGCTCTCATTCAAACCTAAAAATTCAAATCCTTTCTGAATTCTCTCTTTAACGGGATCTCCACCAAAATTAATATCGCCATCTGTAAATTCATACACTATATCTGATACACCGTCAAAAACCTTACCTCCACCGAGAGATAAACCAATAATCCCAGCACCTTGCATCTCTTTATTTTTAATTTTACGGCCTGTTTTAAAACTTAAATATCCAAAAGCACTTTGTATTCCTCCTCCTATAATAGTTTGACTACCTTTAAGATAAAAATACCATCCCGTTCCAGAAAAAGTTTTAGTTAGTTCATAAACCTCTTTGCTTCGTTTTCTTAATTGAGAATAAGCAGACATTTCAGTTTCATACTCAGTTTCTATTTCATCGAGATACTGCATTATTTCTGGCAGATAACCCACACCAAATGCCTCTTTTGCTTTTTCTCTAAAGCTGTTAACACGATTATGTCTTTCTCTATGATTATATATAGCACGATAAAAATCAGCTCGAATTAACCTTACAACTTCTGCTATTTCACTTCTATATCCTTGTTTACAGTAATCATCTGTAAGTAGGTATCTTGCGGATACTTCGGATAATCTTTTAATATCATTAGCATATCTTTCAAATTTTTCTTCAAAACTAAAAAACATTAAAATACCCTTTCATCCCAAATACTATAAGAACTTGTTCCTGCGGTTACATGTTCCCATGTTATTGACTTAAACCGTATTGATAATGACTCTTCGGGTTGAACTTCATTATGTGTTATAGAATTAGGATAGAAACAACTAATATTTACTATTGAAGCATCCGTTAATTTTATTTTGTAATATAACTCCAATCCACTATTACCGGATGTTCTATAAAAGAAAAATTCACATGTTAATAACTCATTAGAGACCAATGATTGAGATAATAATGGGGATGCCTTATCAATTGTCTTACGTATATCTATTGGTTGAAAACTTACATTTTGATGCATTGAAAGATTTGATGAAAATTCATAAACTAAAATTTCATCTTCATGACCAGATTGATATTTATTACCAATGGAATCAAATGTAGAACACCCTTTTGAAATTAAACCCTGATTATTTCCATTTAATTTTAAATAAATAATATTTGCCAATTTATATATCTCCATTTATAGAAAATGATAATCCATCATTTAATAGACATCTAATAAAGAAAATCTAAAGCCCATTTAATTAAGAATTATTTAACAATAAAATATTACTTACTATATAAATAACTGGATAATATTCAATTGTTTTATTGCGTTATTAAAATTAAAAACATTTAAATTACTCTTAGGGAAAATAACTCTTATTAAGAAGTTATTTATATTTTATATATTTCTTAAATAATTATTTATCTCCTCTTTCGTCATATCAAATCTCTCCTTCTCTAACTCTACTCCCAGCACTTTTCTATTCAATTTTAATCCCGCTTTTATCGTTGCCCCTGATCCCATAAAGAAATCAGCCACTAAATCACCTTCACGACTGCTAGAGCGAATAATATGTTCCATCATATCTGATGGTTTCTCGCAAGGGTGCTTGCCGGGGTAATATTGCACGGGAGGATATGTCCATACGTCAGTGTAAGGTACATCAGCCGTAACAAAAAAAGGACGCTTCAATAATCCGTATTCTTCAACCAATGCTTGATAACGTATCTGAGAAACTTTATGTTCTGACAGCAAATCATCATAGGTACGTAATAACGGTGATAATTGATCAATATGCGTAGCTCGTTGTGAAAATAATATTTGTAACTTTTGATAGTCATCCCTTAATGGTAATTGCCACTGACTGCGACCAAACCAATGATTTGCCATTTTCTTTCCTGTTACTTTATTTATTTGTTTAACGCTAACCTGTAATGCTGATCGTGCATCGATAAAATAATCCATAAGAGGTTTAAATACTTGTTGTTTGAGTTCACGACACTTTATAACAAACCCAGCCCCTTTCGCTTGTACAGGTCTTTGATAATGCTCTGCAAACAATATTCGCTCTGTCGAAGGAAAAAATGCACGTAGGCTTTCTTTATTCTGGCGTCGCCAAGGACCAGAAGGTTTAGCCCAAATAATATGGCTTAGCATACTAAATCGCCCTTTTACTAATAATTCAATATCAGAGGCAAGCTTAGAGCTACAAAATAAATACAAGCTTCCATTCGGTTTCAATACTCGCCAAAACTCAGTTAATACGTCATCTACCCACGCTAAATATTCAGCTTCATTTACCCACTGATTATCCCATGCACAAGATTTAACCCTAAAATAAGGGGGTTCAGTCACTATCAAATCAATACAATTCTCTGGTAACGCTTTCAGCACAACCAATGCGTCATTATTATATAATTGCATCTACATCTTTTATTGAGGTAAAAAAAAGCCAGAAATTATCAAACTTCTGACTTGTATTTATATTTAACATAAAAGAGTGCAAAAACAGGTAATAATTTATAGCTCTTTTATTGGATATGTTTTTTCTGTTTTAGAACCATCACTATAAATTTCAGAAATCGTAATATCCCCGCCATTTACAGAATATTTCACAATACTATCTAAAGGATCGTCTCTCCATCGCCCCGAACTATCAGCATTGTTTGATGCCCAAATGACCTTTTCACCGTTTAGTTTACATTTAATAGCCCAGCGACTGTTATCGACTGAACGAATGTAATGAACATAAGCAATGCCGTTTTCAATAGTATCTAATTGCATAATCTTATGATCTCGACCAAACATGGTTGCCGCAGACGCTTTACAGACTTGCCCTACATCGACATTTTGTGCAAACACAGAAGAACTAAACAGTAGTGATAATAGTAATATTTTTTTCACAAGCCCAATCTCTAATTTAAGATAAGTAATTATGTATATCGTCAATTAATCGAAAAACTTTATCTTAAATTTTTATTTATAATAATATATTATTCAATCTTATCTTTATTTACGACTCATCAAGTATAAACTCATCTTTTATGCAAGAAAAATATAAACTGATATCTTTTGTTATAACATAAAGTATTTAAATAGCCTTCTTACTTGTTCGCTTATAAAAATTATTTTGTCTTAAAATTAATCCTGCCATTTCCAATTGAGTTAATAAAAATTCGCAACTTTCATAACTGAGTTTAGATTCACTTACGATTTCTATTATATTCTTATCTGTACTCTGTGGCATCATTTCTAATATATCACATGCTTGATTTGTGAAATTTGCCGTATTCAGCGTCAAATCAATATTTAATTTACCTAATGCTCCCACCATAAATTCAATCCTTAGTATTAACACTACAAAAGCAAACTTTCACCTTGAATAAATGCAATATTCCTTGTTATTTGCTATTGGTTTAATTATTGATAAACTGACATTTCTAATAATAGAGGGGGTTTTATGAGACTTATTCTGGCGTTATTACTACCTTGGTTACAATTTTTCACGATTGGTCGCCCATTTGCTGGCATCTTCTGCCTTATCCTACAAATCACCTTAATTGGGTGGATCCCTGCGACTATCTGGTCAGTTTATGCCCTTTCTCAATACAATACGGATAAAAAAATTGAGAAAATGTCTCGCGGTGGTTAACGATTAAGCCCCACTCACGTGGGGCTATCGATTAGCTAATACACTATCAGTGACATTACCCCACACCCTTCTTCCGTAATTTTCTTCTTTCACATCGGCATAAAATCCATCAATTCAGGCGGAGACGTTTTCGGATTTCTTGTGTATTTTTACGTCAATAAGATTCAATCGCCACCAGCAATGGGTCACCTGCACCATTAATCTTTTGTGTACCGATTCGATATTGCTTTTTCCCTTCAGGAGATGTCGTGCAAATTAATTGTGTCAGTTGTTGAGTTTCACCATCAGCCGTATGGATATTCGCCGTTAAAATGATAGAGGTATTCATTTCACTGTCTGTTTCTGAGGCATAGTGAAGACTAAACTGTAATTCGTTTATTTCTTTTGACATAACATTTACCGATTTATTTTAGTTAATAAGATGCCGACTCACAGCTCTTGTGTGAACGGTATAAGTAGGTGTTGATTCTGTGGTCGGCGTAGACGGAAAGGCTACAAAGTAACCTTATTTAATTTAGGGTTGAATATATTAATGAGAATAATTATCATTACATGTGTATCGAATTGACAGGTTTAATACGAATTAGTGCGACATGACTTACATTGCTTCTTGCGTTTATTTTATATGCCGATATGACTCCTAGCGTATCGGCATTTTTTTATTGTGTGGTGTATGATTTCATATTAACAACTTAGATATAGATGATCGGATTCGACCTAATACTGCGATGATTTAAGGCTAAAGCTAATCAAACAGTCCACACAGTGCCAAGAGCGAACAAGTATTAACAACGTTTGTAGATAAAAGTTTAAAGATTTTATCCAAGATAAATATACGTCAAAAATCATCAATTACTTGAGTTGTTATTAACACTTTCGTCATAACCAAGGCGAAGTCTTTTTCATCAAGAATTGATTGTAATTTTTTTATTATTTTATGACTCATGACATCATCCTTAATGAAAATATATCTCACATCATCTAATGAAAAGTTCAATTGAGAGGCTGTATTTTGAACTATTGAATTATTTGCCTCGGTTTTCCAGTTAGTATTTGAGAGAACTTTTCTTATTGGAATAATATCTGATTCTATGCTGGGGATGTAACGCCACTCATGTTCATTTGCAAAGCGATAATTTTTTATCAATGGTTTGTTATTTCTAATTAAATCTCCTTCATAATTTTTCATGTACCTCATTGTATTAATGAAATCATTATATCGTTCTAACTCCATTTTATATTCATGATAAGAGCCATCTGATTTTAGATGCATCATAGAGTCTCTAAACTCACGTAACCTCATATCTAGACGATCAAAAAGCGAGCAATTCTTGCTAATGTAACTAACAGGATTTAATCCTTTACTGATTGCCCAATCTTTACTAAGGGCAATGCCATACTTTCCATACTTTGTTATATGTTCATTCAACTGAGAAAGGCGAATGTCACAAAATGAAACCATGGGGATACCAAATGTTCTAGTCGCATCCGTCCCAATTATTTCTTCCTTTGCATACGAAACTTTAAAAAACCTACTCACTAATATGTTAATTAAAACATTAGAGCGTCTCGTAAAATGACATACTACACTGGGGAATAAACTACGTTCTAATTTACCTTTGCTCATATGTACTCTGAAACCTCTATAAGATAAGTATTCATAAACTAATTCATTGATATTTATGACTGAACCTCATAAAGAATAAATGAATTTTAAATTTATATCCATGGTTGAGTTTTTACTACATTATGGTTAATAATCACACCAATACTTGTGAATGAAATATGAATACCTTGTAATTTTGTCAATAAAAAGTGTATTAACTTCGACAAATTTAAAAAATTATTCCATTGTTCATGTAAGCCTGTTGCTTTGCGTACGATTTAATGTAAGCAGTTGGACATTGTTAATCATATTATATGTTTGTTGATGAAGAGTGTATTAAACCTGAGCCAAGATAGCTATCCATAGAGTCTGTTAGTACGGGCGGTGTGAGACAATTGCAATGAACTATATGGTTCTTGATAGGGATTTTGATAACAAAATTGGTAAACTAGAGCCTGCTCTATTGGCATATATAAAAATTCTCGGTAACTTTCTTTCCGCTGATTAACACACCACAATTTAATTAATGACATTATCAGCAATTAGAACAACTACCAACTTCTGCTCCTCGCTCAAATTAGTCTCTTGAGTTCTGTTTACAGGCAGTTTAGTGCCAAGAGCGGACGTTTAAATATTTTGCCTATATTTTATCGATAACGCTTATTAGACGGATTAATCCATAATTGTAGTAAATGTAAATACCTACTGTACCATAACCTATTGTCAGGTATAAAAAAGCGATGTAGTGTTCTACCTATTAAATTTACAAAGGCAGAAAAGTCCGTGTTTGAATATGGGCCTTACCGCCGAACAAGCGTTATATCTTAAATCTGGATTCGTACAACCGATGAGTCTGAGATCTATTTACACACATCAATAATGTAATCATTTTCAAATAAACTTGAAGAAACTAAAACAGACTGTCAAAAGGTAAAGCTATGTCGTTGATTTATAAATATAGAAAGCTATATAACTCTGATACTATGGAGTTGGATAAATACACGTTAGATATATTGATAAATGATCGAATATTTTTTTCAAAGGTGAACAATTTTAATGATCCGTATGACTTTTTACCCACAATAAATTTAGACCCTGAGAGAATCGAACGATTTTGTAATGAAGTATTACCGGTTGAAGTTGGAGAACGCTTTAAGAAAGCGATGGCTTTAACTTCTGAGCAAGAATTTATAAAACAGCTCATTGAAAGTCTTAGAGATAATTTAGCAGTATTCTGTGCTACAAGAGATCATAAAAATTTTTTAATGTGGTCTCATTACGGTGATAATCATAAAGGAATATGTATTGCAATAAAAACATATAAAAATACCGAAAATAATGACGCGTTGCATGTGGAAACAGACCAGTTTAAAAAAATCAGAAATAGGAGTAATGAGACATACTTTCCATTGTTTCCAGTACAGTATCGTAATATGCGGCCATCACAATTCGATTATGTAGAAAATGCTAATAATAACAAAGTGCTAGAATTCATGTTGACCAAGTCAAAAGTTTGGGAGTATGAAGATGAAGTTCGTGCAGTTATGCAGATATCTAATACAGATACCCAGTTAGTAAAATTAAAGCAAAACCAAATTGCTGAAGTATTTATCGGCAGTCAAGTACCGGAAGAAATAAAAAATAAGTTAATTGAAAAGCTTGAAGGTAAAAACATCATTATTAACGAAATGAGGTTATCTCCAACTACTTATGATTTAAAAACAATCGAGATAATAACAAAGTTAGATTATGAAAGTATTTTGAAGCTAGTTAAATATGGTATCGAAGACACATAACAAACAATTCAAGAGTGATTTAGGACACTTGGCATTTTTGGTTTAGGTTGATTTCAATGTTTACAGTATTCAAATTGAGTTTCGTGGTTGCGTGTTTCACGCCTTAATTGGCGTTAATGTCCGCTCTTCGCTCCTTTCGGGATAACAATCATAATTAAATCTTTACATCATAGGAGATTTAATTATGTCTAAGTCACCGTGGAATAAAAATCGTATCATTGGGCAAAAACGACCGCTTAAAATATCTCATATCTGGGGAATCCGTATTAGACTAGAGTTAGAAGGGAAAATTCGCGACTTAGCTTTGTTTAATTTAGCCTTGGATAGTAAACTTCGAGGCTGTGATCTCGTTAAGTTGAAGGTATCAGATGTTGCATATGGCAGTTCAGTCTCCAGCAGAGCAACAGTGTTACAACAAAAGACTGGTAGTCCTGTCCAATTTGAGCTGACTAAAGGAACTAGAAATTCCGTTGCTGCATGGATAAGAATGGCTCACTTGCATAGTGCGGACTATATTTTCCAATCCCGAGTAGGTTCTGCTCAGCATATCTCTACCAGAAAACAAAGAACCTTCACGTAATTCAGCTATTACTTGGGCATAAAAAACTGGAAAGCACGGTTCGTTACCTTGGCATTGAAGTCGATGATGCATTGGAGATTTCTGAGTCAATTGAAGTATAAATCTATCAGGGCTGTTTATCAGCCCTGTGCCAGCAGCAGACATTACTGACAACATGTTGGATTTGTAAGTTGGGAAAACGTTACTGAATCCATATTAATTAAATAATAGCCAATCCAAGTTTCACCAGGTATTGTTATACAATACTTAAAATTTTGTAGTCAAAATTGACAATAAATCTAATTTTCAAGGAAAGACATTATGACTTGGGTCGTTGGAGGAAACTGTTTTAATGGTTTTGTTTGCGTGGCAGATATTCAGGCAACAATAATAAAGTCCAATGGACAAACTCATTATTATAACTGTGTGCAAAAAATACACAAAGTTACTGATAATCTCTGTGTAGCTTTTAGTGGTGATATACGTTCAGGCTTTAAAATAGTTGATTTCCTTAGAGAGAACATTGCCTATAACTTCAAGGAAGGTGAATATTTTGATATTGACGGGCAATCCCAAAACTTAATTAACATATTAAAATACGCTTATAATGATGCGAATCCGAAAAATAAACCTAATGTAGAACTAATGTTTTTGTGGAATTCCCAGGAAGGGGATGGCTATTTATATCGTCCATTCTGCATGAAGTTTAAATCCCCTAATTTTACCATGAACTCAACTGCAATGCCTGGGCTTGCCCAATCGGGAAGTGGAATGAATAATTCTACTTTCCAAGCCATTATCTCTTTCCTGCAAGGAAAGAAACTATCTACAATTGAGTATAACAGGCTATTTTCAAAGGTTGATGTTGCTCCAAGTATCATTACCCTAAAAAATTTTAAAAATATACTATTGAATGAGGCATCAAAAGTTTCTCAGCCAGGTATAAGTAAAAGCCTGATCTCTTTTGAATCAGAAATACCTTATAAAGACATCTTTGATAAACAACAAAGTAGAAGTCTAAAAGAAGTATTTATTACTTTGGGAGTAAGTCCTACTAAAATGGAGACGCTGAATTATAACTCTTTTATTACAATGATTTCTAAATCGGATATACAAAGGCGACTAACTGATATAGAAAACAACAACTTATTCTTGTTTAATTCTATTAAAACAATGCTTTCGAAGGCTAAAGAGTCGATAAATATACAGCCAATAATAGAACTTCCACCAATTGTCTTTGACCAACATGTAAGCTCCGAAGAGGAGATTCATTCAAGCCAACTCATATCTACGTGGCCTAAACTTAAACAATTTTTGGGTACAAAAGGTATCTGCGTGTCAGCTATTCAGGCAATAGCGTGAATGAACATATGCTTTTTTCTTATTTTTTAATCGTAACATCTGCAATTCGCTCAAACCAGACAACCTGCTCTAATTGTGTTCGACTTACAAACCTTGTGAACTCAACTTTGAATTAGTGAAATTTAAACCCCTCACAAAAACAATTAAGGCTACACATTATGCGTAGCCTTAATCTTATTTACGTTATCTAACTCAATTATCTTTTGTCTTTATTTTCTATCGCTATTGTTTGCCGTTTTTCTTCTTCCGGTAATTCATACTCAATAGCAATAGTCAGAAGTCCACTTGATAAATCGGCTTTATCTATTTTAACATTTTTACCGAGGTCAAACTGCAATGTAAATTGCCCTTGAGATATGCCTCGGTGGAGCCATTTATCATTGTCTTCTTCTGATTTTTCTTCTATTTTCCCTTCAATCAATAAACGACTTCCTTTTAATGAAACCGATAAATCATTTTCTTGATATCCAGGCACACTTACTGTCAGTTCATAATGGTTATCATCAATCTGTTTCAAGTTATAAGTCTGTACAGGTGATGCAATGGGCTTACTGCCTGTTAACTGACTAAACAGGCGATCTATCTGATCAAAACGATTTGAAAGTAAGTTGTCAGATAATGTTGGGAATAATGAAAAAGGTTTAATGTTAGGCATATAACTCCTCCTTCAGTATTTAGTGAATTATGGGCGGTATCTTATTTACCCAAAATATAAATATGAACGAGCAAGTATTTTTCAAGGCCAAAATCTAAATTTTTTACCTTTAACCAATATGAGATTGTAGATAGCAAAAAACTCCGCCGAAGCGAGGTTTTGTATATTCAACTATTTAATACTTAACTCATTTGAGCTGTCATCACACTTTTGTAAAAGATACATTTTGCGCCGTGTGGATTGTTCACTATGACATCAAACTGTGATGTTCTATATTGTGAACAACGACACCTTGGGCATTTAAAATAGAGGCGAATAGTAATAGCGCCTTTAGAGAGCCACCACGTTGCCTGCTGCTAGACCTTTCATACCATTTTCCATGGTGAATGAAACTTGTTGGCCTTCCGCTAATTACTATCTAATCTCAAACGAAAACTAATAGTGTCTAGCATCCCATTGACTCGATTTTTATGAGCAAACTCAGCAACCCACCGCTGATGAATTGCGAATATGGCTATCAATCTCTCCTTAAAGGATGTTGTTGCTCAATGTCGTGACGCGGTTGTGAGTAAATATCTCGTGCATTATCGGCATACCACCGCACAAGCGAAACGAGGCGAACAAGTCACACCAAATACATTAACCACAACGTTTAAAAAAGCGCGAGATAAATGTGGGTTAACTTGGGAAAAAGGTACTGCACCAACTTTCCATGAACAACGTTCTTTATCAGAACGACTTTATCGTGAGCAAGGAATTAATACACAAAAATTATTGGGGCATAAAACACAAAATATGACTGATAAATACCACGACGATAGAGGCAAAGAATGGCAAATTATTGCTGTTTAATTGAGCAGTTTTGGGGAAGAGTTTTGGGGATATTTTGGGGAAGAATTTTATAGTACAAAAAATAAACGGGAACTAATAAGCTCCCGTTAACTATTTATCAAATCAACAATTACATGTGTTTGATAATTGCGTCACCAAACTCGCTACATTTCAGCAGTTTAGCGCCTTCTAACTGACGTTCAAAATCATAAGTGACAGTCTTAGCGGCAATCGCGCCTTCCATACCTTTAATGATTAAGTCAGCGGCTTCTGTCCAACCCATGTGGCGTAACATTATATAAATCCACCATCATTAACTATTTGTTTATTAAAGTATATTTACTCTTCAAAGACCTAAAAGACGATAGTTATGTCTTTTTATAACCAATTGATTACCATAATACTTTTATTGGTTTTGATAACCACATATTAGGTATACAACTGAGTTTTAATAAACAATTAACGTAAGATAAAGCCTCATATGGGGCTATAGAAAACTATATATTAGATATATAAATTCTAATAAATCTAAGTTTTGGCGTCAAAACAGGTCGAAATGGATTGATCAAAGAGTTAAGCGCAATGAATGCCTCAGGTGTTAATCATATTGGCTTACAATTTCACCGTAATTAACGCCCAATTGAAGAAACATTAGTCTGTCAGTATTGCCAGAGTTTCACCAATAATCACCATAAAATGAGGAACGATATGCTATTTTATCTCCCTCTTTCAATGAGTATATTTAAATAGCGCTAACAATCCTTTCATTGATTATTGCGATTTTAATAGAAATCATTTGCTGATTTGAGTAATTAATCCCTTAATTTTTTGTGACATACTTAACGAAATTCAGTCATCTGTTTCTCACTTATTATCGAGACAATAATGAAAATAAATCTTCCTCTATTTGCCCTTGCACTCGGTGCATTCGGTATTGGCACGACAGAGTTTTCCCCAATGGGATTACTGCCTGTTATCGCAAATAGCACTGGCGTTTCTATTCCTGTTGCCGGCATGCTCATTACCGCTTATGCCATTGGTGTCATGGTGGGCGCTCCAGTCATGACATTATTGTTATCTCATCAGGCGAGAAGAAAAGCACTGATGATTTTAATGTTTATATTTACGCTTGGAAACCTCTTATCTGCGCTTGCACCCAACTACGAATTTTTATTGCTATCACGAATTTTAACCAGTTTAAATCACGGTGCATTTTTCGGGTTAGGAGCTGTCGTGGCTGCAAGCGTTGTTCCTGTAGAAAAACAATCAAGTGCAATCGCCACGATGTTTATGGGATTAACCATCGCGAATATTGGGGGCGTTCCCGCTGCGACATGGATAGGGAATACGATAGGTTGGCGTTCTTCATTTTTAATCACCGCCGGTTTAGGGGTCATCACGATGATTTTCTTATGGATATCACTTCCTAAAGGCAATGCTGGCGTGCGTCCTAATGTTAAACAAGAGCTATCTGTGTTGATGCGTCCACAAGTGTTACTTGCACTCTTAACAACCGCGTTAGGTGCCGGTGCAATGTTCACATTGTACACCTACATAGCCCCAGTACTTGAGTATCTTGCAGATGCGAGTACAGGCGTGATTACGGTCATGTTAGTTCTGATTGGTGTCGGTTTCTCAATTGGGAACTATTTAGGTGGAAAATTCTCAGATCGTTCTGTCGATGGGACGTTAAAAGGATTTTTACTATTACTTGCCGCCATCATGTTACTGATGCCATTTATAGCACAAAACTCAATAGGTGCTACGTTTGCCATGGTCATCTGGGGAGCCGCTACCTTTGGTGTTGTTCCGCCATTACAAATGCGGGTGATGCGTGTGGCAAGTGAAGCTCCAGGGTTAGCCTCTTCCGTGAATATTGGTGCATTCAACCTTGGAAATGCCATTGGTGCCGTTGCAGGAGGTGCTGTGATTTCGGGCGGATTATCTTATGCCTATGTTCCGGTTATGGGGGCAATTATTGCAACCTTAGCATTAATTATCGTTTTGATAAATGCATATCAGCAAAAAACACAAACGAACTAATTCGCCTATGACAATTAGCCTTTCAGTAATGAGGGGCTTATTTTTTTAATATTCCAACTTGAATATATTGGGTATCTACGAAGACTTGGGCGCGCGCTAGAACGCGAATTCCCTTCAAATGCCCTTCGCCTCAAAATGCAGTGATGAATCGTGATTATTCTACTTTTCGCAAAAGTGTATTGTAATGAGTGATATTTATCTTGCATCTGCAATTGATTATATTTTTATCACTCAGTGATGAATTAATCACGTTTTAAGACAGATTAGCAAGAGATAAATACGGGAGCAGAATCATGTTATTTGAGCATTATAACTTACGTGGCTTACCATTAAAAAACCGCATTGTTATGCCACCAATGACTCGTTCACGAGCAGGTAAAGACGATATCGCCACTGAAATGATGGCTGAATATTATGCTCAGCGTGCCAGTGCTGGACTAATCATTAGCGAAGGCACTCAAATTAGTCGCCAAGGGCAAGGCTATGCTTGGACGCCAGGTATCTACACGCAAGCACAGATTGATGGTTGGAAAAAAGTCACCGATGCTGTTCATCAAGCGGACGGTAAAATCTTTGCACAGCTTTGGCACGTTGGACGCGTTTCCCACACCATTTTACAACCTGATAATGCCGCTCCTGTTTCCTCATCAGCTATTCAAGCTAAAGGGGTTAAAGTCTTTGTGGATACTGAAGGTCGTGGACCTGAAGATGGCGTTGGAGAGATGGTTCAACACTCCATGCCTCGCGCCCTTGAAACAGCAGAAATTGCAGGTATTGTTCAAGACTATGTTCAAGCTGCGCGTAATGCAATCGAAGCCGGTTTTGATGGTATAGAATTACACGCTGCGAATGGTTATTTAATCAACCAATTTATTGATTCACGAGAAAATCAACGCGATGACGAATACGGTGGTTCATTGCAAAACAGATTACGTTTTTTGCGTGAAGTGGCACAAAGCGTCTCCGATGCTATTGGTAGTGAAAAAGTGGGTGTTCGTTTAGCACCATTGACCACGCTGATGGGCTCTGAAGATGCGACACCAGAAGCAACTTATCTTGCCGCTGCCGCCGTCTTAAATGAGATAGGTGTTGCCTACATTCATATCGCTGAAGCCGATTGGGAAGATGCACCAGTTATGCCAATGGCCTTTAAAGAAGCATTGCGTATTGTTTTCCACGGTACAATGATTTACTCAGGGCAATATACTGCGGAGCGTGCGGAGCAAACATTAGCATCAGATTCAGCTGATTTGATAGGGTTTGGGCGTCCATTTATTGCCAATCCAGATTTACCTTATCGATTAGAACATAATCTTCCGCTGAATGAACCAATAAGAGAATTGTTCTTTGGTGGCGGTGCTGCGGGTTATATCGATTACCCGACAGTCAAATAAGTGATTCACAATAGCCTCTGTTCATCAAACAGGGGCTTTATTATTTCCAATATAAATCAGACCATTATGATAAAAAGCATAGAATACGATAGCTGGCAATATGATGCCTCTCAGCATTCCGTTATCCAACGTACCTCAATAACAAGAGAATTAGCGGATAATGAGATCTTAATACAAAATGCCGCAGCAGGCATAAACCCCGTTGACTATAAATTTATTCAGAACAACCCTCTCAACTGGGCTTCGGGGCATATCCCAGGCGTTGATGGAGCTGGTATTATTGTGTCTGTTGGACATAATGTCGCGTCCGAGCTGATTGGCCACCGAGTTTGTTACCATGCCCCTTTGTTAAAACCCGGTAGTTTTGCCCGATATACCATCCTCGATGCCAATAGTGTGATGATGATACCGGAAGAAATGTCATTTTCATTAGCGGCAGCGGCGCCATGCCCATTACTCACTGCATGGCAATCAGCTGAAAAAGTTCCCGTGAATAACGGCGAAAGTGTATTAGTTTCAGGGCTAGGTGCGGTTAATCAATTTTTGGTGCAGATCCTGCGACAGCGGGGTTTCCTTGTCGATGTTATTTCTGCGAGTGCCACACAAGACACCGCGACAAAACTCGGAATTAAGCAAATATTTAGACACCATTCGAAGGTTGATAAAACCTATTTTGCTATCTTTGATGCCACGGGTCCCGAATATGCGTCTTTATTAGTCCCACATCTCAAAGCGAATGGACATATTGTGTCTATATTAGGTCGAATTGAATTGCCTGTTGATCCTGCGTTTACAACGGCCATTTCTTATCACGAAGTTGCTCTGGCTGCCATTCATCAGTTTGGTGAACATATTGCAATTACGCAATTAATGTTGTCAGGAGAGGCATTAATCAAACAAATAATGACAGGTGACTTAATATGTCCTATTCCCGATACGTTTGCATTCGAGCAACTTCCTCAAGCCCTATTACACAGCGAAAACTCTCACATTAAAACGGTTGTGACCTTTTAGTAGTGCCCTGTCGTTTTACTTACTATTAACTTCGATAGAACAACACATCCAACGTACACAATCAAACGTATACGTTGGTTTTTTCGACAAGCACGTCCTCACTGTATTATCATCTCTCTCGAAATACGCATTTTCTATTAATCATATGAATTGGCACGCGTTAAGCACCTCAGATCTGAAAGGAACTTTGAATGAAGGCTACATCTGACGAAGCACATGTATTTATTGAAGTCGTTGAACAAAAAAGCTTTACAAAAGCAGCGGACAAGCTAAACATCGCCAACTCTGCGGTCAGCCGAACGGTCAAAAAGCTGGAAGAGAAATTGGGCGTTAATTTACTCAAACGAACAACTCGACAAATTGATCTTACTGCAGAAGGTGAACTGTATTTTCAACGAATGAAAAATGTATTGCAGGAAATGCAAACTATTGAGGATGAACTCCTTGATACACAAAGTTCACCCAAAGGCTTATTGCGTATTGATGCAGCAACGCCCGTCACTTTGCATCTCCTTATTCCGTTTGTTGCTATTTTTCGGCAGCAATATCCTAATATTGAATTATCACTCGTCTCTTCTGAGACATTTGTTAATTTGATTGAACGTAAGGTTGACATTGCAATCAGGGCTGGACAGTTAGCAGACTCAAGTTTACGAGCTCGTCCCTTATTTAATAGCTACCGCAAAATAGTGGCTTCACCTCGATATATTGAAACCACTGGCAAAATGACATCTGTAGCTGATTTACGTCACCATACTTGCCTGACATTTACAGAGCCAACATCACTCAATACTTGGCCAGTGAAGACCGAAAATGGGCTATTCGTTGATGTTGCTGATGGAATATCATCAAACAGTGGCGAAACATTATTGCAGTTGTGTGTTAATGGCGAAGGAATTGCCTGTTTGTCTGACTTTATGGTGAACGAAGGGATTAAACGTGGAGAACTGATTGAATTATTGCCTGATGAGATCCTGCCTATTCCATTGCCTTTTCATGCTGTCTATTACAGCGATAAGGTCGTCAGCCAACGAATTCGCGCTTTTATTGACTGCCTGACGACCTATTTAGATCTGATTGGCAAACCATAATCATGGCTTACCAACGGGAATAAACGTTAATCCCACTCTGGCGCTAAGCCTTCAGGGCTAACAAGACGATCATTACAATCCAGTTTTGCAATTGCATCACGATCTTCTTGGTCAAGCTGTAATTCTGTGGCTTTTAGGTTACTGATTAAATTTTCACGCTTGGTGGAAGATGGGATCACAGAATAACCTTCTCCCATCGCCCATGACAGAATAACCTGAGCTGGGGTTGCGTTATGTTTTTGCGCAATTGACTGGATAACATCATCTTTTAATGCCTTGCCGTACGCTAGTGTCATATACGATGTAATATGAATACCTAATTCTTTTGCTCGCTCAACCACTTTGCGGTTTTGCAGATAAGGTGATAATTCGATTTGGTTGGTGGCTATATTTTCCGCACCAACGACAGCAACTGCTTCTTCCATCAATGGAATAGTAAAGTTTGATACACCAATTTCACGGGTTAAACCTTGTTTTTTCGCTTCTAATAAAGCAAGCATGAACTCTTCAACAGAAACCGCATCATTTGGAGATGGCCAGTGAACCAAGGTTAGGTCAACATAGTCAGTCTGTAAATCATTCAGGCTTTTTTTCAAACTAGGGATCAGGTTATCTTTGCTTAAATTCTCAATCCAAATTTTGGTCGTAATATAGAGTTTATCGCGTGCAATACCACTTTCGGCAATTGCCTGCCCAACAGCAGCTTCGTTTTCATAGATTTGAGCGGTATCAACCGCACGATACCCAACATCTAATGCATTTTTTACTGACGCAATCACAACATCATCTTTTAAACGAAACGTACCAACACCTATCATAGGAACAGTCATTGTATTATCTCTCTTAAGTTTATTCATATTAATTATCAATACTCATTATTAGTTCTATCACTATTAATTGATAACTCACTAACAAATAACATTCTTGATAACTTGATGTTAAAAATAATAGGACATTAGGACTATTTTAAAAATAGTCATTCGCTCAATAATCTTTTGCTAAAAAGTCAATAATAAAATCGTGCTAAATGTAAATGCATGTCATTACATAAAAATAAAACAATCAAGCAGGCTGTAATAACGCTGTATTCATGTGAACCCAATAAATAGCAAACTCAATGATAAAAAATGAAAAAGGCATTATTACTATCGCTTTGGGCACGACTACCCATTGGGCACCCCCGTATTTCCCAAACCATTTCCAGTGCTTTGACTGTAAACCGACTATTAGGCGAAAACGACATAGGGTAACCAATTGATTTCTGAGCGAACAGGCCGAATACGACAACGAGATATGCCAACGTTTTCCTGTCCGTTAATCCTGTAACTGCTTTACCCACCAAGCCATACTGGAAAGACAAATATTCATGGCATTAGCTGAATCAGCGACTCTATAGTTCAGCTCCACAATTAGCTGGAAGTGTCCTCCCCCTTTTTTAATTCTGCACTGAAATTTCGTTTTTTCATTAAAGCACCTTTATTGTTACGAGATGATCATATCACCTCTATTCATGTGGATAAATTTATTAAACCACTATCCCCCCCCTAGGACTGATCTCCCGCAAATTATATGGGTAGATGTGAACAATGTCCGCTTCTGGCACAAAGCAGACTGCTGGCTCATATATAGCTCAATGCTATAACAGCATAAGTTATAATCTTGAGCCAGCACGGTTACTGGTTACACCAATATGTCACTCTTACCCAGCCCAAATTTAGCCTTTATCTCCTCTTCTTTTTGTCTGCGCTCCTCTTCCGCTTTCTGTGCTTCTTCCATCTCATGCATTCTCACGTTATAGATTGATTGCTCAGGCATCTGCACACGAACAGAGATAAAACGACCATCAGGGATATCAATCGGATCACCGTCATTGAAGCCGTCAATGTCATTACGGGCAAATTTAGGTGCATTAGGGTAAGTGCGGTGATACGTTTTAACGAGAATAGAGCCGTCTTTGTTAATTTTAGAGTTAACCCATATCAACGGCTGTTTATTGACATCGAGTGGAATTTCAATACCACCATCAACACCGCCCCATCCTGCATCTGAGTTAAAACCTAATACACCCTCGATAAGGTATTCGCCCTGAGCTACTCGAGTAACCGTAGCGCCTTCTGATTCATCGTTAGTAGTGAATGTGCCGTCTGGATTGATGTCGATGATTGGAGATGCACGTTTAATAAAACCATTACTGTCTACCGTTGTGTTTTTGGCGCTCCATATCGCATTCCAAGGTGTCGTAGTATCAACAACATCATTTGATGAACTGAAACGACTCATTAATATGCCAGATGTATTCATAAATAACATAGCTCGGCGATTTCCGTTATATGTAGATTGCCAGCCGGCACCATTACTTGGAAACCCTGGTGAACCAGAAGATGAGCCATAAAAACATGAGACTAATGATGGTTCGCTAAGACCTGCACCACCAATACCGTAATCACCAACTCCCATCAATGCTCTATTTCCTAATTTCGGATCTGGAAATGAGTAGAGACAGTTTGATACCCCCTCTCTTTTGATATAAATGTCAGGATGCCCACGGACTAACGATATCCATGCCGCATTACTCTCATTGTTATTTACAACCCCGATAGCGCTACTTAATCGTAATTCCCCCTCAACGCGCTGAATACCGCCTTTCTTAGTATCTAACTTATTAGCAATATCACCTTGCATCTTCTTAATGCTATCGAGTGTGACAATCTCACCATTTGGCATTTCAACTTTTGTCTGCCCTGTCTGAGTCATCCACGTATTCATTGCATCGAGAAAATACTGCGTATAACTATTAATAGCAACCATTGTTCTAGCTGCATCACTATTATTATCTGGCTCAGTAATATGAATTGAGAATGTTGTATTCGTTGCAGTCGCTAATGCCGGTTGTGCTAATACCAATTCAGTGTCGGAATTAACGGATTTAATCATGTAGGGAATATTAGTATTCCCTGATTTAATTAAAATCGTCATTCCGATATTAATGGCAGGATTATTATTTTTAAATTTAGTGCCAGTGCCTTTGACAATAGCAGACCCTGACACTGTGTTAACAGTGCCTGTTGTGTATATCATAATTTATTTCCTAGTGATTATTCTTTGGAAAAGGATGTTGACTCAAGCTTACCTGCATTGACGAGGAAGCCTTTTAAATTAGTAGTTATAACACCAGCTCCACGAGTGCTTGCGTTAATTGTAATTCGCTTGTTTACGGTACCGGCTTTAACAATAAATCCGAATGAACCAGTACACTCCAATCGCCCACCATTAGAGATAGTATTGGTTTCAACAAATTCGACTGCGTAATCAGTGTCATCAATTGTGAGGTATAAATGTGATTCCATTAATAATCTATCTGATGTGCTAATTAGTGATAAGTAAGGAAATGAAATAAACACATCATACGGCATGCCTCCAGCATAAATAATTGTTTCGCTAACATTCACGTATCCCTCACGACTCAGGTTTTGAGTATTTTTTTCACCTGAAAAATGATAGCTTGAATTCACATCCCCTAATAATTTTTCAACATAAACAGTTCCCGTGAAATTACCATCTGCGCCATCGATAGTCCCTCTAAATGTCCCATTATTAAATTCAGCATCACCGGTATTAGCATCAAGATAAAACCCATCCTTGCCAAATTCGTAATCCTTGGATTTAATAGCTTCAGATAACACCATTTCACGAACATTCGCTTTATCTAAAAACGCCTCCTTGATAAGCAATTGCCCATTCTTGGCGTACATGAATAATTCCATCTTGCCGTTTACAGGGTTATACCAAGCGAAATTATTAGCGTTATAACCTATGAAACTTTCGAGCTTTCCATTCTTAACTTGAGCACTAATGACCTGACCTGCTGCATTGTATTTAGTGCCGTTATGAACAATCGTGATATTAATTGAGTGAGTGACAACACCGTCACCAGATTGACTAAATTCAGCCTGCATTTTCTGGTTAATCATGCCCTGCTGTTTGCCGAATTGGGCTTGTACCTGCTCTTCGGATTTAGCCATGGCTTTATTCGTTTCAGATATCGCCTCCTTATTTGTCACGACATCCGCAGCAATACGCCCCATTTCCTTATCGGTGTTGTCTAATTTCTGGTTGGTGTCAGCTAAATTTTGGTTAGTTGCTTTTAACTCTGTGCGGATTTCCGTAGTTGTTTGACCGAAGGCTTTATTTAGCTCAGTAATTGAAGTTTGAGTCTCTTTAATTGCAGATTTGTTGTCACCAACAGCGGAGTAAATTTCTTTAACTTCCTGCGCCCATGCTTCGTTATCCGTTGCACGGACTTGCCATAGCTCTTTGATCCCAGCCTGTGATTGACCGTGTTTCACTAACAAACTGCGTGATAGTTGAGAGTCAGCATTACTAAGAATAATTGCTGTCTCAGCATTCCAATCTAATTTTTCACTGAGTTGCTTTCCGGCCTCAGTTGTCATAAATTGGCCGTCTAGTTCATCAAGTATTTCTTTGGTGTTACTATTAGGCTCCCCTTTGGCTTCAACAAACACTGATTTTCCAACGGCATTCACACTACGAACATAAATATAATAGATATGCCCTGCCTTTAGGTTGCGCCCTTGAATAACCCACATCGTACTGACACCTAAATATTCAGCGCGACTTTCTACTTCGCGAATATCCGTGATCTGCTTTTCTGAAAACCAAAACTCATACTGTGCGCGTAAGCTATTTTGACCACCAGAACGAGGAATAATACCCAAGCTAAAATAACCTGATTCCACTTCAATATAACTGGGTGGCAAGGGTGGATTAATCGCAAATGAGGTTGTGGCCACCTCGCCTTTTTGTTTCCGATCATTTTGAGGCACGACGGATAAAACATAATTTCCTTGAGGCAAACCACCAAAACGATACATCGTATCCGTGGTTGATGCCGTGCCGACAATGCGATCACCCGTAGTGAGTTTTAATAAAAAGTCGACTCCTCGACTGGAATAAGGCGTGTTCCAACTCGCCTCCACTTGCCACGCACTCGCATCCGATTCGATATCCACGGAAAGGCTTTCAACCGGTGGAATAAATCCCCCCAATGGCGTATCGGGCTTAGGCTCAAACTTAGCGCCTTTATCTACAATCGCCTCTTTTTCTGGCGTGTGTTGCACTGCAATAACCGTAAAACTGCCATCTCCGTTATCAGCTAAGCTGATAGCGCGAAATAATCGGCGACGTAAAGACGGAAGCGTCAACGTCCAAATTCCGCCCTCGCGTAACCCTAACGGTAAAGTATCCAGCTTTATTTGATTGGATGCGGGATAGCTCAACACTTCATAAGATTGTGGATCACCTTGTGCATTGATGAGCGTAACGCTTGATTTACCGCTTTGGGGTATGTCGATATTGCGATCTAAGGTTAATGTTTGAGCGAGATAATCAATGTGTGTCAGACGCCCACCAATTTGATTATCTGCGTAGTAGTTATCGGCAATTTCGATAATATCACCCGGCATATGACGCAAGCCTTCACTGCCAACAGTAAACTCAACCGTCTGTGTCTCTAATTTTTCCGTGGTTAATAACCAAAGACCATGCCGATGAGCTTGCCCTCTGCTAGTGCAACCAAAGGCATCGACGCGCATCACATTACGCCCAAAGCGGGCAATACTGGCATCATCTTCAACCAGCTCAACACTGGTTTTCCAGCCATTATCAGGATCAATAAAACGAACTTCGACAGCGGTATGACGCGATTTTAATGCACTAAAACTATACTGAAAGTTACCATCTATCACATTGGCGTTGGTATAAGGCCACACCACATCAGACGGTCTATCTTGAATAAAGGTTAATGTTCGCCCGTTCCAGACTGGCATAATGCGCATCATGGCACACATATCGCCCATGACATCATAGGCTTTCCGCATATCCGTAATGTAGGCATTACACGTCATACGGGGCTCTTTTCCACCAAAACCATCATCAACCTGCTCATCACAATAACGACCGATTGCATACAGGGCGAATTTATCGACTTCACTAATATTAAGACGTTTCCCCATGCCATAACGCGGATGGGTTAATAAATCCCATAATATCCATGCGGGGTTATTGGTAAATGCCGGTTTAAAGGTGCCATCCCAAATTCCTGTATAAACCCGTTTATCCGGATCATAATTGCTGGGTACCTGAATAATACGACCTTTAATTAAATAATTACGGCGAGGAAATTTATTGCCAAACTGTTCACTATCAAACATTAATCCTGCAACGGCAGACCCCGGATAGGTTTGTGAAATATCCACTAACTCAGAATAGCTCGACCAAACGGTATTATTTTGAATTTTGTCAGAAGTGCTGTCTTGAGTGATACGGATCATGCGTACACTAAACGGAACGGGCGGTAAATCATCCAACACAACGGCCATCAAATAAGGTGAGTTAGAGCGTTTGCCATTAATCGTGACATTTTTCTCCGTTATCCATGCGCCGTTGCGCTGAACTTGGATCTGCAATTGAACAGAAGTGGGTACGCGATCACCATTATCTTTGGTTTCAACCAGTGCTTGTGTGCCAAAGGTTAGGCGTAAGCGGTCAATATTAGGCGAGGTAATGGTACGTGTAACGGGTGAGTTATATTTAACCTCAATCCCCACTGGCACTTCATTCGCAGACGCCGTAAAGCCACTCATTGCCGGCTGTTCTAATGTGCCCGCCCGCCATTGTGCATACATCCCATTAATCGTGCTATTGCCAGAGCCGTCTATCACAGGCGTATCATCCAAGTAAATACACCCTAAATCATCCATCGAGCCTTGAATATGAATAGGGCCTTCAATTGGCCCCTCACTGATTAAATCAATTAATGAGGCTTTTTGACGTGATGTTAAATCGTTTGGTGCCTCATACGGTGTTCTTTGACCGCCACCACCTTTACCCATAATACAAGCTCCTCTTAACCACCGTGTTTGCCGGCATCGATATCTTCACCGTCACTGTCATCCATAATTTCAACGGATTGTGAAATGACGCGTGAACCACACATAATTTCGCCATACGCAATGGGCACCGGCATTCCTTGAGCAACCGCGTTATCAAGATTACTAAAATAGGTATTGCCTTTTTCTTCATCGCCACGAGATAAATTAGGAGGTTTAGGCGCGGGGATCAGCATTTGAGCGACACCCCCAATCATCATGGCAGCACCACCTGCCATCAAAGAAGTCGCCACTGTTGCGGAGATCCACGCAGGTCCCCACCATCCCAATGAAAATAAGGCAGCACCCGCAACAAACTGAAAAACGCCGACGTTTTTAGCCCCTGATAATTTCGGCACAATATGGACGACCGCGTTATCAGGTAAGGTTTCATTGAATTTTTGGTGAACTTCTTGCGGGGAAATATCGGTACCCGCAATACGGACTTGATACCAACCCTCACGAATGGCGAGGCGTAATGCGGGGATTTGAATAAAAAGCGCGTGAAGCCCTTCAGAGGCAGTATTCACATTTAAATCAAAGCGACGTCCAAATCGTTGCAAATTCCCGTAAAGTCGGAAGGTTGCCAATCGCGGTAACGCCAAATTGAGTGCGTCATTCGTTGCCATCGTTCGTTATACTCCTCGCGTTTGCTAAGTTGGTTTGGAATGTGATGCAAAATCGTTTGATTGCCTAAATAGATCCCCGCGTGATTAGCGCGAGAGCTGGCATAACAACACAAAATAATATCGCCGGGTTGGGCTTCTCTTTTTACCTGCCGAAAACCACTGCTCACCATATTATCGAGGTACAGTTCTTTGCCTTGGCGCCACCAATTATCATGTCGCTCAAAGTCAGGCAATTCATGTCCTGCCAAATGGTAAGCATCACGAAACAACCCATAACAATCTGTTGAGCCATGAATAAATTGGCGACCTAAGAGATGAGGCACTGGCTGATAGCAGTGAATTTTTTCATCACAGACCACCCACCACGGCAATGCGCTGTTCACCTGCAGTTGTCTATCTAATGTGCTGAGGTACTGTTGGCCTTCAGGATGACTATGCACAACCGCGATCACCTCGCCCTGCTGTTCGGCTCGAATAAAATCATCAAAAGAAATCGTAAAGTGGTTTTTCGGATCAGCATGCTGATTAACGCAAGGTAAATACTGTTCACCCTGTGCGGTACTTATCAATAAGCCACATGCTTCTAAGGGCGCTTGCTCTTTTGCCTGCGCCAAAATTGCTTGTTCAATCATAAGAAATACCTTAGGAGGGAATTAATTATTACCAATACGAGAAGTGGAAACAAACGCACCTATACGTGATTCATTTTTTCGTAACTTACAGTCACTCAGACGCTTACCGCATTTATCATTTAACGGATCGGTGGTTGGTTTTCCCCATTCATCGGCAACAGGAGGCCCTTTGTATCCGCATTCTTCAGAGCGATATCCCCAAGGACAGATATCCGACAAAATCACGCGACCAGGAAGCATCAATCCGTCGGTTTCACTGGGTGTCGCCAACATAAAGGTAGCGGTTACTGAATTTAAACTGGTCATCTGCTCAATGATCCAACGTGTCACAATCTCTTGTGATGGGTCAGCATTAGGATTGCCTTGGGGAAAATTTACTGCATCTAAAAATTGTGTGCTGACAATGCGACGCACCACCAGCCCACCGATTGCACTATCTAGCTGAGTGGCAATCCCTGTAATCAGCCCGAATAAATTCGACAATGTAATAGTGGGTCGCCCTGATGGGCCTTTGCCATTAAAAGAAAACCCCTCACCTTTCACGGGGTAAGGCTCATAGGTATTTCCTTGCCAGATTAACGGCTCTTTACGTTGATTGAGTCCATCAAAAAAGCGGTACCGAATACCGCCTATTTTAGTTAAATCAAATTCGTAAAGCTCAAGCAAAGCATCAGTTGAGGAGAGTTCGGTAACACTAATTCGCATTTCAGGAGGAATATGTTGCATATTAGCTCCAATAAAAAACCCGCCGAAGCGGGTTATAATTGACAGATTGAGACTACTTATTTAATTCATGAATAAAATGTTTTACTTTTCTCTTAAATGATTCATGAACTTCTTCTGGGATAGCTTCCATCATTTTATTAATATCACTTTCAGATAAACACAATAATTCCTTATCGTTATTGTATTTTTCAGAAAGAAAAGAAACAAATTTCTCAACACCATCCTCATCTATCATATAGTTATCTTTTAATTTGATAACAATATCTGAAGGAGAAACTGTAGTAATACTTTTTTCATCCTTATTTTTACTCAATAAGTCACTTCCACAATGTTTACATTTTATAGCTTCCGGGTGTATATCTTCAGCACAGTATGGACATCTTACATATAACACGCTTGTAGAATTAGCTGTGTCGTGAGGCTGTTGCTTTCGACCACTGAACACCACCATCATTAATCCACAAAAAATCATAAAACAGCTAATTAAAATATAATTTTGCTTATCTGACATTAAACCAATGTTATTTACGCGAGCCCCATAGCCAGTGGGAACACTGACATCCATATTAAAAGCAGCAAACGCTGCTATAATGCCGACAACCAATAAAATCCTTCCGAAACCTTTCATTGTCTCCCCTAATATTAGATTAATTTACCTTATATTAGCTTGGACTGGGCTTAAAATGAAGTAAACGAAAATCTCTCGAAGTGGTTTGCACTAATTAAAATACGATTTGCTCAAACTCAGCCGTTATTTCAGTTCTAATCATACTAACTGAAGACGACCATTTTCGACATAGTACCTTAATTAAATCTGATTGATGAGGAGGCTTCCATAAAAATACGGTAACACCGGCGTGTTTTTCTAAAAATGATTCAATCTGCAAGCTTTCACTATTTATATAGATCAGCGTTACATTGTATTTTTTTAGATTACTATTAATACCGTCAGGGCGACGCTGTTCGTAGCCGTCGCCAAATTTCACTGATTTTACTCGAGGCTCAAACTCCTTTTTCATATCAGGTTTAACTTTCCACTTAAATGTTTCCATCTACATAGCTCCACCATCCCGGCGCTGGCTCATAATATAGTCCTGAGCACCACGTTTACTGATTTCATAAATCTTTTTCAAGGCTTCAGGCCCTATTTGACCATTGCTACCATCATTTTGAATAGTTATATGGTTTATCTGAGTAACACCTACTCCTTGATTAGGCATTTTCGCAATAACGCCCAGCTTTCCATCAGCGCCACGGCGCAAAGGGAAAATACCTTCTGGCCCAGCCTCTCCCATCAAGCCTGCGCCTTTCGCAAATGCAAACATGGTAGGCTTATGCACGATCTGCCCACTGTAAGCGCTTAGGCTGGCTGAGTTGTAAACCCCGCCGTCCGCATTCGCAACGGGGGCACCAAAACCAAACCCCATCGCCTCTATTCCTTTAACTAGAGACATTTTAATTAAAATATCCGTTAACATTTTAAGAATAGATTTTGTAAAGTCTTTGAAATTGGCTTCACCTTCAAATAATACGTTAGTTAGCTGGCTACTAAACCCATTAAGGGTCATAGAAGTGGCATTTTGCACTTGAGAGTTAACATCAAGCGCGGTGTCTTTATAGTTACCCCATGCCGTTTGGGCGCCAGCTAACCAATCAGCCCGTTTCTGATCTTCAACTTCATAAGTTTTTTGTTGCTCAGCTAACATATTATTTAGCTGTGGATTCTCTTTTTGGCCTGCAAGAAGTTGAGCGCGTTCTAAGTAACGTTGTTGCTCTCTTGCTGATTTACCCATACTTTCTTCAATCGCTTTACGTTTTTCCGATTGCTGAGCAATATATTTATCAGCCTGATCTTGCATCTTATTTAAGCGTTCTTGTAAGGCAACCTTATCACCTTCTATCGCTAATGCTTCCTTTTGAATTAGGATACTTTCCTTATTGGCTAATAGCGATTTTTCAACATTATCTAATCGACGAGTCAACTGTGCTTGTTCTAAGATTGCAAATTGTGCCTGCTCTTTTTGAAAGTCTTTTCGTTGCTGACTAATAACATCATTAGCACCTTTGTGATCTTCAAGGATTTTCAATTGAGCTTGCAATGCTAATAAATCTCGAGAGGCTTTTTCCTCTTCACGAACACCAGCTGGCACAACGTATCCCTTACCTTTCCCTGTACCCGGCATTTGGCGATCTCTTAAACGAAAATTAATCATCGCCTTAGCTTCTTCATACTGTTCTTGTGTTAGTGCATGTTTTTCTTTTTCTAATTCCGCTAATTTTTGTAACCTTTGAGTCTCCCAACTAAAGTAACTCCTCCACTTTTCCTGAGTTTTAATTTGGTTAACTTTAAACTGCTCATTGTCTTTTTCTGCTTGGGCTTGGGCATTTTTTAGGTCTATATCAGCTGCCTGATCTTTCAATTCTTTTAAATGAGCCTTAACATCATCAATTGTTTGACCTGTTTTGTCATAATGCAGTTTTTCAGTAAATGGGTTTATCTGAAAATTAACCAGCATTTCTTCATGCTCACGGATTTCATCCTTTAATGTTCTTGTTCGGTAATAATTCAATGCGGCATCTTTGGCGTCATTTGTTGCTTTTTTAATATTGAACCAGGCTAATTCTATTCCCTCCAACTTGTTGGGGATCTCAATGGCGCCATCATTTATAGCTTGCGCATAAGCATCAATCGCCAATTTAGCTGCTTCCGTTTTATTACCTTGTAACTCTAACGTTCGAATTTGCTCTAATTGAGCCGCAGTCAAATGATGATTAGACTTTTCCAATTCAAGCGACATTTGAAGCGGTTCATCCTGCAGGCGTTTAAACTGATCAATCGTGGTATCAATCGCCTGCCCTGTGATGTAATTCATCTGTGCGGCCGCTTTTGAAACACGGGAAATCTCATTATTTGAAAATACGCCTGTACCGACAACACTCGAAATGGATGATGCCATTTCACCACGCGTAATACCGCCACCAGCCAGTGTCCGTGCCATTTCATTTAATTGGCTCGCGGATTTATTTGCGTAGTTACCTGTTAAGATCAACTGCTTATTAAATTGAGAAAACTCTCTTTCTGCATCATAAGCTAATTTGGCAACGCCCGTTAGACCGGCAGTAATTCCTCCCCAAATACCACCACGAACCAGTGAGCCCATATTAAAGGAGTTGGCAATACCTTGAAGACGACCAGATAATGACTTGCTGTTTTTATCAAACTCTTTAGTTTCTTTGTTCGATTCAGATAATCGACGAATATAGATCTCGGCTGAAGAACTGACGCCAAGTTGAGAAGCTTGATAACGCAACATCTGTTCACGACTTAAATTTTGAGTGGCAACCTGTTCTTTTAGTCGCTGAATAAACCGTGTTTTTTGTTGTGTTAGAGACTCTTCTTCTCGGCGTAACTTCATTGACTCTGAAGTAATAGCAGAAATAAGCACCTGATAATCGCGCTGATGGATAGTGCCTTTTTTCACTTCTTGGTTTAACTGAGCCTGAATCGCTCTTAACGCCGATTCACTGCCGGATAGGCCTTTAACGGCTTCAATTTGTTTATAATATCTCTCAGTATTCGCGTCTTGCTGATCTTGTATTGCCCTTATTCTTGATTTAGTGACATTCTGAATTTCGGCAAACTGCTCACCTGTAATTTTGAGCTTGTCATAAGCCTTTGTTGATTTATTTAAAACCTCAGTGAGTTGTTCGAGTGCATTTCTCGTTTGCCCAACACTTTGAGCTTGCTCTAAAAAAGCATCGGCTTGTTTGCGTGATTCAATAGCTGCACGCGCTTCTTCCTGTGCGATCCGCTGATAATAATCCGCTCGTTGTTGCTGAGAAATTTCTTGTTGATTGTTAAGTTCTTGAAGAGATTGCGCAGTACTCTCTGCAGAACTGCGAGCAGATTGCGCTTGCTGTTCAACCAGTTGAGCCATGCGTCGTTGACTGGCTTCTGCTTTTTCTGCGGTTTCTTGCAGTTGACGTTCAACACGCCCCATTTGCTGGCTGAAATCTGCTGTCTCAGCGCCTAAGTTAATCGTGAGATCGGCTATTTGTTGGCTCATATCGTACTCCGCCCGCTATCCCTTCACTGACCGCCATCATGGTTTCATCGTCCATATCAACAGCGGGTTTTCGTAACAACACGCTAAAATCCTCTGGCGATAAATTATCACTGCCACCAAAAACACTGGCGACAGTGAAGTTAAGTCCAGAAAAAGCATGATCAATGAGTTGGAGGGTGAAGGGAGTTTCATTAAAGAAGTGTAACCAATCAGCGAGTTCAGTCGCTGTCATTTCGCTGAGCATCCTGCGCCAATCAGCACGTTTAAATTCATGTGACAAACGCAGGATAAATTGATGTTCACGGGCGACTACTTTTCCAGTGACTCTTCCTGTGCATCACTGTGAATATTTTCATTTTCCGTGTTTTCAGTTTGCGCCATTCCGCTAATCACCAACACCTCTTTAGCTGCGAGACCGAGTGCTTCAGGATTCCATGTAGAAAGAACATCATTATAAATTTGTTCAACATCATCTGATCCACCGTGCGCTAATGAACGAGACACTAACCAGGCATTCGATTCTGTGTTTGCACGAATAATCAGGGCGGTTTTTTTAACGCCTTCCACTTTTTCAATATCGTCATTTTTTTCTGCTTGCTCGACTAAAAAATCAAAGTATTCAATGCGTTGTAGTGCTGATAATTCATATAACGCAACAGAATTACCACCATAAGCAAACTCTTTTTTCTTTAAAAACATACTGTTACCTTTTATTCATTGTCTTTTTTAATAACGGGCGCACTTTTTCCTTGCTCTGACGCTGATTTAATTTCTTCAGCAAGAGCTGGACGACCACTATTAGTGATCTTAATCGTGCGGGTAATTACTTCTTTTGCGGGCACTGTTTTTCCAAGCGAACTAACCCAGCCACGATAAATATCAACCGCCCCATTCGGATAACGAATGCGATAGTGACGAACATCACCCAGTTGGAACCAATCAACCAGATCTTTTTGTCCTTGCTCACCCGGCTTCCATGCCAGCGTAATATTGGCTTCACCTGCTGATTTTTCCCCCTGAGCAGTCGCTTTCCAATCTGCATCTTCATCGTCAAGATAGGTATCGTCATAACTGTCTGCGGTAATTTCACCCGGCTGTAACTCTTTAATTTTCGCCAGTCGCGTCCAATCTGTATCATCAAACGGCGCTTTTAATGGATCTTCGGTACCGCTATAAATCCAAAGCGTGGTACCAGCACCTTTTACGGGTGCCAATGGGTTTGGTGTAGGCATAATGATTCCTTTTACATTGAGTAACTAATTTGATAATTGAGATCGACTGAACCCCATAACCCCATTTCTTCATCACGATGGTAGTCGTAGCCATTAGGGGTCATATTTTCGATAAGATCGGACAGTGCGGGAATGGAGGTCAGTGCGGGATAAATCACAGCTTCAACCCATTTATCTAATTCAGCATCAGGGCTATTCGCACTGAGAAAAACTTCTATGTGAACAATCGCTTGCCAGCTATCTTCATCGAGGTTTTCACCTGTTGAGGTAGCATCGGTGATATACACAGCAATCGCTGGGAAGTCGTTTTCATCCACAAAAAAAGGGCGACCATCAAATACTGTCGCCCCATTGGCATGAGGCTCAATTGCCTCTTTAATTGCGTGCCGGATCTGCGTGTGCTTGATCACTAACCCCTCCCTTTTATATAAAGCCGTAATTGTTGCTTTAATGCCGATGCCATTTCTTTAGGCATATCAGATTCAATAAGCTTCTCTGACTCTTCGGTGTAAGCCGTTGTTAACGGTGTGACGAGCGGAATTTTAACTACTTCGATGGGATAACGACTTTTCCCAACGCGCTGAAGAATATGCCAGCGCCCATTATCAAGCTGTTGAATAAAGGCATTAGGAAAAGAAAATTTGCCCACTTTCAACACACTCCCTGCTCCTTTCTGATTACCTCGTTTTCTTGATAGTTGAACGCGAGCACTACCCAAAGCAATAGCGGGTAAATTACCCCGGTTTATCACTAATCTAGCACGAGGCGTTTTATAGCGACTGCTCGCTCGACTAAGTCGAACACGTTGACGGATCAGGCGTTGAGGCACTTTGGTTTCAGCTGAAACCCGTTTAACACTATGGCTAATGACACGGCGAGCAACACGGTTGATCGCCATTGCCGTTGCTTTCGGTACCATTTCATCATTAATGCTATTCAGGTTTTTAATGGCTTGCTCTAATCCTTTCATATCACCCACCTATTTAATCCAAATATGGGGTTTACCATTAAACTTTTGATATCGAGTAATTTGGTAAGTTTTCCCATCAATTTCAACAGTATCCTTACGGTCAGGTTGATAGGTTGACGAAAAAATAACATAACTCACCCCATCACCACTTATCGGACCCAATTCAGGGATAAAGTGAGATTCGAGTGCTTGATAAAAAACACCATTAATACGGATGGGAATCCCCATCCGTTCTTCGGTCACGTTATCCATTCTTTTTACCAACCGTTCAAATGAATTCATCGTTTCCTACCTTATGGCGTACCCGCTGGTGCGAACACATTGAGTTTAACCGTAACATTTTCACTCGATGCATCCGCATCATCCCAAACCACACCAGCAGGTGTGCCACCTGTATCCACCACGATATTGTCTTTAACGGACGCCGTAGTGCCGGCTTTTAAGGCAATTCCCGCCTTCTTGTTCAGTAAGAAAACACCTTCTGAGAAACCATCACCTTTCTCACTAGGGTGAATATCCGTGATCGCAACACAAGCAATAGTGCCAACGTGTACCAGTTGACCACTTTTAATGATCTCTTTTGTGCTGTTAATCACGGCAATTGTGCCACCCTGTTGTACATAATTTTTAGCCATAAAAACTCCTTCCGATGCCGAAGCACCGGATTTTAGATATAAAAAAAGCCCATCAGGGCATCAGGATAAAACGAAGAAAAAAGACGTCTTACTTACCAGTTACTTTCAGCAGACCGCGATAATCAACTGGCGCTACACCCGCATCAATACGCACTTTTGTGGTAACACCGTCTGAGGTAAAACCTTCAAGTTGGTCAATATACGGCACATCGATTCCGTTTAAGTACGCCACCTCAATGGTGTCGCTACCTTGACGTGAGGCCATATACCAATCTTTCTCGCTCGCATCATCTAAACGAGGTTCAGCAATAATTTCCGCTAAATCACGCACTGGGTTAATAATATTGGCATTAACATCAGCGCCTTTCACACTGCCTGATTTAACCACTTGGGTAGCTTGTGTTTCCAGTGTGGTCGGTACCAACATAAACGCGGGACGAATATTTAATGAACGTTCGCCTTCTTTTTGTTGACGCATAGCAGTACGACCTGCACTGATGGTTTCCACATCCATCCCGCCGGTGATCATGTTTTTATGATCGGCACTAAATAGTGCTTTTTTATCGCTCATTTTTTCATTGTCGATAAGCACCGCATACACCAAATCGCCGACTGTCGCTTTAGCTGCACGACCGAACTTCATGGGCACATCCGTCAGCATGTTCATATCATCATTGATAATGGCTTGACGAGTAATACTAAATAACTCACCGTAGGTCGCCAGCGCGATGGTTTCGCCTTTATCATCGAGCGTAACGTACTTATACTCAGCACCTTCACGCACTTGACGTAATGAAGGGAATGCCCCCAACCCAACACGATGTGCAGTTTTAAAGTCACTGAGCTGTCCTTTTTTCGTCCATTTTTCAAAGGTTTCTTCGTTTTCTTCCCAGCCGAGCAAAATCGCTTTATTCGCGACATCCAGCAGGATATTACCGAAATCAGAGGTGCTATGCGTAAAGGCCATACCAATCATTTGCATCGGATTATACGTAGCCACACCAACACCACGTTCTGTCAGTGATGCGCGCGCTAATTCACGCAATGTCATGCTATTAAAGGCGTTATCTTTTTCATAATCCTGATAACCCGCACGCGCCATCACAGAGGCACGCACACTGTCACCGACGATATTGCCGTTTCCTGCGTAAATATGCGCATTACCTTTATTTGATGGTTCAGGATTTTGTTGTTTTGCAACTGTGTTAAGTAATTGCTCACGCGCTTTCTCAACAGAACAACTCGCATCCGCTAAACAAGTGATCATCAAATCATTGTGACGACCACCGAACATGGCAAATAAATCTTTAATGCCATTTAAGCGCGTTTGCTCATCCGTATAGGTGGCGCTAGGCTGTGGCTCTGGTGCTGGTGCTGGTGCTGGGGCTGTAATAGGTTGTTGAATAGATGTGGTCGTGTTTTTAGGGGTAATTTGATTTTTAATTTCACTTGGCATAGATGAAAATTCCTCAATTCGTTTAGATGTAAGACTTGCCATTGCTTTTACTGGCTCAATCACTTTATCGGCGAAACCGTGTTCAACACACTCGTCACCATCAAGCCATGTTTCCTGCTCTAACATGGCGGTAATTTCTTCGGTTGTTTTCCCTGTTTTCGCCACATAAGCAGGGATTAATACGTTTTCTAACTTGTCGAGCAAGTCAGCATATTCGCGCATATCATTCGCATCCCCCCATGAAACGCCCCACGGTTTGTGGATCATCATCATGGCATTTTTCGGCATAATGACCGTATCACCCACCATCGCAATGACTGATGCCATTGAAGCCGCTAATCCATCGATATAAACCGTGATTGTTGCGGAATGGTTTTTAAGTTGGTTATAAATGGCGATACCATCAAACACCTCACCACCGGGAGAGTGAATATGCAGATTGATATGACTGAGATTACCCAGCGAGAGTAAATCTTCCGTAAAGCGTCTTGCGCTAATTCCCCACCCACCGATCTCATCATAAATATAGATATCTGCAGTTTGGTCTTCTTTAGCCTGCATGCGAAACCAGTTTTTTTGAGTTACTGGCCCCGACATTTTAGGCATCGTTATCAGGTTCTTGTTGTTTAGCATCTTGTGCCCCTTTGTCATTAGCAGGATCAGTATCAAATACCAGTCCTAATCGTTTATTTTCGTCAATTTCGGTTTTACGACGACGTTTCACATCCGCAGGGTTGCCCCCTTTAGCGCGTATCCAGTCACTTTCTGTTGACGCACCACCCCGTAATAAGGTTTTCCATGCCTCAGACTCTTTTTTCGGATCAATCCACGGCATCACAGGTCCACTGTAAACCGCATTAAACAGGGATTTAGGGTCAACATCAGGTGGCACGGCGACCACACCACTGGCTATCGCCATTTTTAACCAATTGCGATACATCGGACGGCTAATGCCCGCCACAAAGGTGTCTTGAAAAATGTTATAGCCTTCAAATGACTCCACCAGCTCTTGTCGTTGAGCGCTATATGTGCCGTTATAGTCACGGGCGATACTGGAATAACTGCCCCGACTACCCGCAGAAACCGCACGTAATTGCCCATTGCGAAAGGTTTGTAGATTAGGGTTGGGGCGGTCTGATTTGATCATGCCCACTTCTTCACCCGGCTTTAAACCGTCGTAAATCATGCCCGGCTGAATATCAATATTACGTTGCTCATCTTCGTCGTATTCACCTTCAGGGAAAGAGCCGGCATCCCCTTTTTTGATGTACATCCCCAATGAAGCTGCAATACGTGCGGAGGTCAATTCCGCATCTTCGTAATCTTTTAACGCACTTAAGCGCATTAAGATCCCCGAAAACAAACTGACACCCCGCGCTTGATGAAGCCGACGAGTGAACTTCAGGTGCAACATATTTTCAGCATCGATGGTTTTGATATCCCCCAAATTGGCACTGAATTGGGGGAGGTTTTTATATACCTGATACCCTGTGGGTCGCCCCCACTCATTGAACTTAATGCCTTGGATAATCTTACTTTCTGGCATATTCATGTGAATAGGCACAAAGTCAGGCTCTAAGGCTTCGAGCCAAAAATAGATATTGGCTTGAGGATCTAACCCCTTGGCTTTACCTTTGACGAGCTGAGCAAAGACTTCACCATCACGTAGCCACGTTCTCACCAATAAACGTTCTAATACAGGGCGACTAAATTGCCCTGTCACTTCGGGTAACACGGACCATTCCGCCCAGGCTTGACGAATTTGCGACGCTAAATCCTCATGGATTTGCCCTGCGCCATCTAAGGGCTGAGGCTCAACAATAATGCCCTTTGCCCCGACAATGCGTTCTTCCATCTTGTCGAGAATGCCGATAGAGATATCATGATTGTTATCTAGCCACCGCGCTTGCTCCCGTAATGATGCCCCACCGAATTGAGTTAGCTGGTTACCATTGCGATTTTCACGTTTAGCGGGATGAGTACGAGTGGGTAAAACGGCTTCATAAGCTTTAATTTGTAATCGAGAGCGGAGGCGTGAGGCTTGCCAGTTTGGGGCGAAATAACCAATGGCGCTGTCTAATAATGTCATCTAAACCTCGCTAATTTATACATTGGATTACCTCGTTTTCTCGATATCAACGCCGACAAACGAGATTCCCAACGCTCACGACCTTTTATGATCTCGTTGAGATTTTCCATTGTCATGGCTTGTCCATTAAAGGTGATGGATTTGCCTTTTAATACCGCCTCTTCCGCTAAACGGTATTGCTCAATCATGTGTTCAATTTCTTCTTTCGTCATATCCAGCCTCCGCTGTTTGATACCGGTGCCCATGCTGATACGGCAGGCGTTTCCTGTTTTTGGATTTCGGGTGAGGGTTTTATTTCAGGCTCTGTGGCGATATCGGCAATTGACGGGGATGAGGAAAGCATTACATCAGGCAATCTCGCCCATTTAGGCGGTTTTTCCCAATTAATATTCTCGTACCCTTTTAATATCACCAAGGCATGAGCGTAAACCATCAGGTCAAATGCCTCATTAGCACCTCGACCCGGCTTTTCCCAATGCCCTTTTTCATCACGCTCTTCATACGTCAACTCGTCATAGAACGATTCATCCAGCCAATCAGGGAAATGAATATAATTAGGTCCGACGGTATCGCGCGATAACGCAGAACTGATCCGGTCTTTGAGTTGATCCGTTTGCAGTAAATAAAGAGGCACATCCCCTTTCGCTTGGGCGCGCCGTTCAGAACGACTGGTGTTATCGGGGAATGATTTGGTGATTAGCTTACTGCGTTTATGCCCATCGCCCTTAAAGAGATAGACTTTACGGTGTAATCCCTCTTTTCGACAGCGACGCCAAAATTTATAAGCATTATCAGTAACGCCATCTTCACCACCAGAGTCCACGCCCAACATCATGATTTCCATTTCATGGTGAGGATAATGTTGCAATGGATAGGTTTTCTCTAATACATCGGTGATTAATACTTGCCAATCCTCAGGATAAGAGCCCGGATCAATTCGACGGCATTCACCGTTGTTGTCATAACGTAGGGATTGGGTGATTTCAAAGCGGTCAATCACCCAGCGTTCGCCTTTTTCACCGTAACCGACCACCTGAACCACAAAGCGTCGTTTTTTACCGCCCTGTACGTCAACTGTGGCAACCAAGAATCGCACGCCATCTGGCACAACTGACTCTTCCCAGTTTTCTACACGATTTATAAGTTCATCACTCCGGCGCTGTTCTTGTGCTGTGCGCGGTAAATAAGGTAAACCCCAGTCTGTATTGGTGACCGCTTTTAAGGTTTCTTCACTGCCGGTTAATTCGTATTCTTGTTCTGCAGTCAGTAATTTATAAACTAACTGAGACAACGTTTGATAAGCAGCAGCAGGTCCTTCCATCCAAAAAGAGGCAATACGCGAACGACGCCCTGTGCCTGAGATCTTCCCTTGCTTATCAATGAACTGCCCTTCAATCAACCACACCCCTTTATTATTGAGTTCCCGTTTTTGATGGGGTTCGATGCGACCTAAGCAGTGCTGACATTCCACATACGCAGATTCACTCGCTTCTACGGGATCTGGATTGTCACGATACCCCTTTACCGCATCATAAATAGGCTGAAAATATTCGTGGCAGTGAGGACATTGCCAGTACCAGCGACGGCGATCCCCCCGATTATAGAGCGATAGAATGCCCGTTGTGGGCGGAGCTTCATGAGGCGATAAGCGACTCCATTTAGTATCTGTGATATCACGCCCCGGAGAACTTTCCACCAGCGTCATACCCGCTGACATAAAAGTGGTTGTCCGTTTTGAGGCTAAAGAAAAGCCATCTCCTTCACCGTCGATGTCTTCTGGAAAACGGTCATAATCGGTGAGTGCCACACACTTAAAATCAGATGAGGACATCACATTAATCGATGGCCACCCCATTTTTAAAAAACTGCCCGATAAAAAGTATTTATCAAACACGTTATTATCGTTACGACGAGGGCTGAGTTGTTTGCTGACTTCAGGACTGCAACGAAAGGTGCGAGAAAGCCGTTTTTTACTGTGCTCTTGTGCTTTGTCTTGCGTCATTTGCACCAGCAACATATCAGAAGGGTCGCACACAATATTGTAAATCACCCACCCATCAATTAACCCGACCGTCTTTCCTGTTCTCGCAGGTCCGACAAATATCACTGCATCATAAAGCCGTGACGATAAACAATTCATAGGTTCAACAATGTAAGGAGATACTGCTGGGTCCCAAGGAACAGAGTTACCCGCTCCCACAGGTACGCGCATATATTTTGCCACAGCATCCGCAACTGGCATTCGCCTCGGTGCTTTAATGAGTTGTGTCACATTTTTTCTTAATGTGGTTGCTGACACTGTTGCTGTCATAACTCATCCTCATCGCTCTCTTCACCATCCGATTGATCACTTAAGACTTGATGTGCTATCTGGTCGCGAAGATCATCAATAATACCTTGAACACGAGATACGGCTGTCGGTGTTAATGCACAATCACGTTCTAATATGTCAGGTAACGTTTCCAACACTTGTACCATCGCTTTAGCCAGTGCTGAATATTCTCGTGCAACGTCTGAGGCAGGCAATAACTCTCCCACTTCTTGTTCAAACTTCAAACGCTCCCGCTCAGACTGATACCACGCTTTCCGATCTTGAGGTAACATTTTCTGATTATCGACAGGGGCTGGCGCCTTCATCATTTCAGATAAAATATCAGTGAGTGCGTAGAGTTTTAGATTTGAGCTATTGCCTGCAACAGGCTCTAAATGATTAAGACGAGCGGAAGCAGTTTGCCGATGGACACCAGAAAGTGCAGCTATCTGGCTGATATTGAGTTTTAGGTGTTTGAGTTCTTTGTCCATATTTCATTTGTTTTATTCCACTCCTGATCATAACGAATTCAATAATAAAAAAGGCCACTATGGCCTATTCATCTACAAATAATAATTTGGGTTGTGTGAGTGAAAGTATTTGCTCATATTCCAATTGCAATGCTTTCTTTTCTTTCTTACGTTTATTCATTAACTGGCTACCAAGGCGACCTTTTAACTCCGACTTAGCAGATTTTAATGCGTGCCGATGCTGAGCCTCTTCACCTAAACCTTTCCAGCGATTGATTTGATCTACCATCCAATTAAATGCTTGGATAAATTTTATTTTAATAAGCATTGCTGATTTACCCGTAAAACTCATTACCAATAGCATATATCCGTCTTTGGATAACTTATACATTGGCTGAATATCACCATTTTTATCAATGTAATCAGTGGGCTCAAAATTGAGCCCAGCAAATTCACTAGGGCAATCACTGATTGTTTGCTTTATTTTCTTCAACACATTCTTATGACGCTTACCAAAATACTCAGCAATCTTTTTACTCGTTGTGAACACTTTACCGTCAGATGCCATAACCATTTTTTGAAAATTAAATTCAGGAATAACGACTACATTACTCATGGTGTAAATCCTTATAGAAAAGCGAACCTGTTCACCAGAAATAACCGCCCCATAGAAACACCATTAACGGGATTTCTCAGGTTCGACTTTCTGTAAGGTTCTATGGGTTATTTTGCGCGGTGAATGCGCAGTGAAATGAGATGTAAAACAATAAAAATGAGAGTTAAAGCTTTGAGATAGTGGTGAACAAAAAACAAGCAAATTCATCACTGTTATTTTTTTAATATATATTTATCAAATAATTATACTGGTGGTGACGACCGATAAAAATTGAAAAATGCGCCGTTTCCCGCGTGCGCGTCGCCCCGTGGAGAGGGTACCCCACCGGGAGTACCTTTTGAATTATATATAATAAAATCAATTTATTATGATTAAGGTTTCTTTGGTGGCGGGATAGGATTCTTAATCTCATCCTTTGGCTGATACCCGTTAGGATTTAAATACTTATCCTGTAATTGTTCATCTAATTGCTTTCTGAATTGATTGGGGTTCTTAAAACCTTGACTAGCCATAGTTATTTCCTTTACTTCTGACTGCACCACGTTTTGTTAGTGAATTCCATTGCCATATCTGCAAATACTTTATTCTGAGTTTCCATTACTCTTTTTAACTCAGTGATAGCAATATCTTGTCGATCAGCTCGCATACGTAAATCTGCTAGCTGAGCATTGATGTCATGCTCTGACTTATTACTGATAGCCACATCTTTTAGTTCTGCGGAATTAACAAAGGTATCTTTGATAAATAACTTACCAGCAAACTGTGGTGTTGATTTAGGCTTCACACCTACATCTTGCATCAGTTGCTTAATGCGGATTAGTTGCTCTTCTAACTTATCTAAGTCTGATGTATCTACTGAGACTTTTAATTGAATAGTGTTATCTGACATATCTATCTCCAATAAAAAAGCCACCAGCGATTAACTGATGGCTATCTATATAAACTCTATCAACATCACTCTAAGAATGACGTTTGTAGAATTGAGTGGATTCATTGTTTTTGATTCTCACTATGCGCTCACTGTGAGGTAATGCAGGTCATAGCTAACATAGGAGACAGCGACAATGCGACGCATTAATAATGCATGGAAATCGATTTGATTTATTTCAATAATAGATGGGTTGGATTTGTAAGTTTATGTACAGGTAATTATACTTAAATTTCCATCAACCCAGTGTTGATATCTAATACATTCTATGTGTTCTACTTTGCGCTCCTATTGGGGCGCTTTTTATTCCTGGTAATAACTGTATACTTACTAAGTATTTATTTTTTGCTTCATTTTAACCGCCCTATGTAGCCCAAACTCATAGGGTATTTTTTTATCTATTCTCTTCAATTTCCCGTATTGCTTTCTTGTCTGAGTTACATTGCTCAATAACCGATAACAGGGAGATGTTTAACATTAACGATTCTCCCCATGTCATTTGCTCGGGTATGTATGGCAATAGACAATCAGCGGTATTGGTTGCCGTGTTGTAATCTTTGCTTAATTTGTCGTAGTCATCTATTACCCACCATAACCAGAATGTAAGAATTAAAAAACCGCCAGCCGATAGTTCCGTTAATATGCTCATGAGGTTTTCATCTCCTTGAAATTAAGGGCACCTCTCTTGTTATTTTGATTTAGTGGTTTTGCCTTTTCCTATTTCAACAAGAATAAGTTCTAACATTAGTTCACCTGCTTGATTAGCAAGATCCTTAATTTTACGCCCATGTTGAGATTTGACGTCTTTCCAGGCATTCAATCCCTTGCCAAACTTACTGGCGATGCTTCATCTCTTTTAAAATCAGCACAAGCCTCATTAAGTTGTTCCATCACGCTTAATTTTCGGGGGTTAACAACCTGCCCTTCTGTCCAGTATCGATGAAGGACATCATCACACTCCTCTTGAAACTGAATTGCTTTATCGCGAATTTCAGGTTTGACCTTGTTGGGGTAAATAGTCAGCATCCAAGCTGAAAGTTTTCTAAGTTGTAGGCAAATCATAGATTGGTCGCCACCTTTTGTAGGTATGGTGATTTCCACCATACCTTTGGAAAACCTTTGCTTAATCTTACTGAATTGATTTTTCCAGTTTAACCCCATCCCTTCAACAATAGGTTTCATGGGTACATACGGCTCATTGATTGCATCCATTAAAAAGCCCCGCTATTGCGAGGCTGTATTTATTTAAATAGGTAGAGTTTTATAAACTAAAATTCATTAGCGTATGGAAATTCAATACCTTGAACCATTTTAATCAAATCATCTTCCTCATCAACCCTGTGAGCGTTCAGTGGTGCTGCGACGCTATCGTCTGTTGACCAATCATCTCGTGTAGAATTAATAACAGGAATAAAATTATACAAAAACAATTTATTTTCCAAACAAAAAACCACGAAATAATTGTCTCGACCTAAAATAGGATCTTGCTGCCAGTGACCAGTAGGGCCAACAGGTTTTGGAAATGAACGTCGAATAACAGAAATAAGTAAAGCACCTTGATAATACTCTCCAAGCGGAGTACGCACCATCCCCTTAATTTGGTCTGAAGTTAATTCAATATATTCTTGTGCATACTTTCCATCATCTTTAATAACTAACATATTCACTACTCCTTTAGTTTTTACAATGAAGCCATCTAGCTCCACATTTTTGTACCCTTAAACATCCGAGAATGCTGTTTAAATATACAGTATTTATTGTTTATTAATCTAAGAATCATCCCAATAGCAAGTAATCTCCTTCATATTTCTTTTCTAAAAAACTTACGTTGATTATTAACAGATTGGCTTACTGGATATTGGTAATCTATTGTTTTCACACATACTAGTGAAAGCCCTGTGGGAGCCCAAACTCACAGGGTTATTTTTATAGATTAAAACCCTGCAATGATACCGAATATATTTAACTCACTATGTTTTAATCAAAAACATTATTAATAATTGAAGTGACTATCGCTGTACTTAATGCGATCAATACCAAATCATTTCCAACAATGCGCCATTCGTAACCAGGATAGTAAGGTAATTGGCTAAGCATTTTTTCAGGAACCATTTTCTTCGCAATACCAGGAGGCAATGGCTTTCCTCTTACTAAATTTTTAGCAATACCTGGAGGGAGTGATGAATATCCAGTAAATCCACCATTCAACGCAATTGCTCTAGCCTCATTATAAGATAGAGAAATTGAGAAAGAGGTTTCATTATCAAAGTGATTATTTTGTGATTTATTATGCCATTTGTTTGGTTTCTCACCTTGATATCCTTTATTGTGACCTCTTCCATGCCCATTATCTGGATCAGCATAAGAAGAAACAGATATCATCGACAAACCTATAATCACCAACAATAAGTTACTTATTCTAGAAAAAATACCCATGTCTATGACCTCAGCAATTAATTTTTCACAGAATATCCTTCGAGTTACACAACTACTATAAGTAATACTCCTAGAAAAAATAACTGACAGGTGTCATTGTTGCTAACTTAGTTGCGAATACATAACTAAGTCTTTTTTTATTTCAAACACTCCGCTCTAATGTAATCTTGTAATCCTAATATCACTTGCTCTGACTGTGCAATTCGCTCTCTGAGTAACCAATAATTTCTGATAGCGGTGTCAGTAGGTCGGGCGGCGGTTGCATTAGCCATGCCGGAGGTGGAAGTGGCTGAGACTTTGGGGCATTCGGCTTTGATGTACACCCGCTCAGGATTACGCTCACTAGTATCACGCAACTGATCAATTTCAGCTTTTGCATTGTTAAGTTCCGTAGTGTGTTTTATATCGAGTTCGTTTAATTTATCAATGCGAGATTGATATTTATTGTTGATTTCTACTTGTTGTGAGAGTTGTTCGGTGAGTGATTTATTTTCTTTACTAAGCTCAATAACTTCTTTCATCGATAGCATTGAGAAGAGCAACATTGCACCCCAAAAAATTAATGGAACCCAAGGTTTTAATTTACTCATAACAACAACCAAGCATCTTCAAATACTTTCTGTGAATACGGCTGATAACCCAACTCAACGCCTACGATTGCTTTTGCTAAAGAGATAGCAACCTGTTTTGATTGAGTGTCTATCTTGTCATTAACACCAACACCAATCTCTTTTGATGCACGACTAATGTAACCAGAGGTATTATTTTCAACTGGCGGTGCGTACTTATTAATAATTGTTGATACTGAGTTCAAACCATATTTACGTTGATATGTTTGAGTTAGTTTATAAATTGCTCTGATGCCATACTCAGGAGACTCAAAGACACAGAATCGAGGGTTAGGCACTCCAGTTTCAATACCGACCAAACCTTTCCATTTATTACGTGGGTTATAGTCAATGTTGCCTGGATTATTATTTCGTTCCCCGCGAGCCGGTTCACGATTAGATTTAGTCATTTCTCAGCCCTGCCTTGCCTTTAATAATCTTGCTTACTGTATCAACGCCGATATATCCAATAAACACACTGGCCACATAAGCAAACTCATGATTAATATTAAATAAGATCAGAATGTCTTTTACGAACCACGCGAATACAGCACACATGATCCCGTCAATGGAGGTTTTCTTCCATCCTCCGCCGTTATATAAACCTCGGAGAATAGCCATACCTCCAGCCAAAGAAGCTGATATACCTTGCTCTCTAACCGAATAGAGACAATTAAGTATCTGCTCCCATAAGTCTGGATTTTCTTTCATTTTCATGGCTCACCCCCTCGGCGGAGGTTATTAGTTAATAGGTAGCCAACCGCAATTTCATTGCAGTAATTAAACTATGTGATTTGATGATTTGCGGTGGCTATATACGAAAAAAGACCGCCTAAGCGATCTTCTGAATGATTCTTTTTCAGCTTATATGTATGATTAACTTGCAAACGCACATTAAAAAATACAAATGGAATTATATGGAACTTTCAACACTACTTCTTTTCATCCCAGCCTGCTTTGCTTTAAATCTCGCGCCGGGACCAAACAACCTACTTTCAATTAATAATGCAGCATACTATGGCTTCACTCATTCATGTGCTGGAGGTCTCGGTAGGTTGCTCGCATTTGTGATTATGATTGTTCTGGCTTCGTTTGGGCTAGCTGTAGTATTACAAACATCAGAAGTCATTTTCAGCACAATTAAATTTGCTGGAGTTGCTTACCTTCTGTGGCTAGCATACCAATTATGGAAATCCCCAACCTCTGAATTCAGTATCACCGAATCCAAAAGGGATACATCCATATTTAAATTAGCAAAACAGGAGTTTTTTGTGGCAGCAGGAAACCCAAAAGCAATCCTAATATTCACAGCCTTTCTTCCTCAGTTTATTAACCCTCAAATTGAGGCTGGTCAACAGTTTTTAGTGCTTGGTTCACTATTTTTGCTTCTTGAATTCATAGCGATCATGTTGTACGCCTTGTTGGGTTTGCACATGAAAAAATTACTCAATAAACCAAAGGCTAAGACTATCTTTAATCGAACTTGTTCTGGCCTTTTGGCAGGTGCTGGAGTAATGCTTTTACTTTCCCCGAAAAACAATTAAACAAGACGCCTTAATAACTAATATGTGACCTGTAATGATTATTTACAGGTTGCAGATAACAAAAAACCCCACCGAAGCGAGGTCTTGATAAAATTTAGTGTGGTAAGTAATAAATCGCCCACTATTTAAAGATGATAAGGCAGTACCGGACAAAATGCAAGAATACCTATCAATAACTTACTTTTCTAACCCCGTACAGAATCATAAAAAGTAATACTTAAAGGGGATTCAAAGTCTAATGATGAGGCTGTAACTACTGTTATCAGCTTCATCATATTAGCTAAAGGGCGCATCTTATAAAGTTTAAGTTCAGAGCTATTACCTTCTTGTTTAAAGTAATTTTCCCCTTTTTTATTTTTTGAATCTGAAACTTCAATCTTGCTTACTCTAAAGCTACCTTGAGGATTTTTATCTGAATGGTTAGAAAAACTAAAATTTGCTTCAAATTCAAGATTGAAATGTGTGTAATTTTCTCCTGAACCAAACGCCAAACCAACATATGATGATTTAATCATGTGTTCATTATCTAAAGTATATGAAAAATGCACAGTAATAGTACTTTGGCTAGAAGGAAGAACTAGAATACTGTCAAGACTGTGGCTACATGGGCTATTTACAGAAGAAATTATAATTGGTGAATCAGTGTAGTTATTCAGCCTAATATCCAGTGGAGTGGTTCTGACTTTTTTTAATTCGGCACGCCTCTTTTTCCCTTTCAATACTTGCGAGGTAATAGACACTCCAATACCAGTCAGAATCGAAACAAAATCCAAACCTGGTAGTCCACGACTGTTTGAGTCTTGTGTTCTTAGATAATTTACATGATGTTTGACAAGTTCTTCATTTTTATTATAGCCAGTATATTCGTCAAATGCTCTATCCATATCAGTTCTCTCCATTAATAAAGAAAATATTTAAGCTGGAGTCATTATTCTGTTGTGCCTCAGCCTTTGATACAAAACCAGGAAGTATGCCGACACCTATGCTAAAAAGGCGACTAAATCTCTCGATCTTCTTTATTTCTGCCATTTCTAACTGGATAGGTTCTTTTTCACTCTTATTAAATTCTCCTTCAAGTGTTTCCTCAGGATGCTCATGATTATTCTCATTGTGTACTACAGTGTAAATTTTCTTTGGTATTATGGCATGCCCATTACCATATGAAATTGAAATAAGGGTTAATTTATAGTAATTAGGGTGATCGTCATCATCAAAAACAATTAGTGGTAACTCAAATTTTTCATTATCTTTCAGGCTCACTCTTATGGATAAATCAATTGTGCCCGATTCACCTTGACTTAGAGGGAAAAATGTATTTTTAGGCTTTATATTTTTAGCATTATCCGGAAGGATGATATTCTGAATATAAACATTATAATTAGATAAATTACAGATATTGACAGAAAGAGTACTCTCTTCCTCTTCAGGGTTTTTTCCCATATGTTTATAACCAAAACCTACAGCATTTGCCACAGATGTAAATAAACCTAAAACAGAATTAGCATTATCTAATTTATCTGAATTTGATAAAGGCTTACCTCTATTTTCCTCTTGATTACTGAAAAGTTCGATTACTCTCCTTTGAGCCACACTAGAGGAATAAAATAACAGCTCGGAACTTGAACTATTAGTGCGAATTTCCATATTTTTACCACCTAATATATTAATTTCATTTATTTGTTAAAATAAATTAACAGTAATTTAACTTATATATTGAAGTTAGCAGAAACCTAAATCATGTCAAGAAAGTAATCTAGATATCAAATATAAAATTAGATTTAATAAATATTAAAAACAATAACATAAATAAAACATCACCTTATTTACTTTTCCTTTGAGTTATTGCTTAATCTAAAAAATTATTCTATCAACTACATATCATCTACTGACAAATCGTATTAATTAAAAGAAAAACAAATGAATACTAAAAAACAAAACAAAACAAAACAAAACAAAAAAAACATTATTATTATTTAACCAATTCAATAAATATCTGCTCAGCACGATTTTCTTCGATAAAACATTTATTAACTAAACTTTCATAAAACGGTTTCCAATTTCTGCGCCATGTTCTCTCATTTAATTCTGGAAGTAGCTTGCTAATAGCCTGATATGCGACTGAAGAAGGCATCCTTTTATAACCTCTGCCAGAACAACGAGGGCAATCTTTAAATACAGGTACACCGCCTTGTAATTCCGTTTGCTCTTCATCTAAAACCTTTCCGCGTCCTTTACAGCGACAACGATAGCTTAGTTTTCCTTTTCCATTGCAGATTTGGCACAACTCACCAACAAGCTCATTTTTTACTTTAGGTTCAACAATAACATCACCATTAAGATTGATAATGCCTGCATGCTTAATAACATTTTTACAATTGTAAACTATACCTTTACCTTTGCATGCTTGGCATTCACAAACCGAACCTGCTGAACGAGAATAATCTTCAAACGCCATCTTTGATAAAATAACCAAACAGTAACCTAGTTTATTACCTGCTGATTTAGCCACCAGCTTTGGTGTTCCCCTTAATGCATATTGTGTTAACTGCTCTACGGTGCTGAACTTATCCTCTTCGCTCACGTCATTCTTAGCAAAAAACGCAGACATGCCAAATTTAGCACGATGTTCCGTCATGCCAAGTGCTCCTGCGGTATCCATCCCCTTCATTCTGTTGGGATCTGTACAGTTTGACGTATCGGTGATCATCGGTGACTTTGGATAAAATTGTTTTAATGCTGACTCTAGTTTCATGCTAATACTCCTCGTGCCGTACACACGTTAAATAAATGCACCGATACCTAATGAACGGTTTAAAAAATGAAATAACAACTCGATTTGATTGCCGTGAATGGTTTCCCATTGCTTGGGATCACGATGCAACTCGTCATGATGAATGCGACATAATGGAATAGTGAATAGGTCATGAGCCTTAGTGCCTATGCCTCCCATGCCATGACCGATGATATGATGTGGATCATCAGCTTGTTGTCCGCAAACACAACATGGCTGTGTTTTTACCCATTGAAGCCATTGGGTATTTTCCCAACGTTGCATTTTAGGTTTAAGAAGAAATGACGCTGGTGGCTCCGGTTCGACAGCAACTTTAATAACTGGTTTTATCGCATCTAAACGCTCATTCATTGCTGATAATGCGGTTACGTTACTTGGGATAATGTCAGATTCAGGAAAACCACCGTGAACTCTGCGTTCTTCTTTTTTATCTGACCAATCTAAAATACGACGTAATATCGCTTCTGGTAATTCATCAACCAGGTTATGCATTACTGCAAATGAGAAAAAATCAGGTATCGTTAGCTGGTGGCCACTATCTAATCTCAACCGAAAACGAATAGTGTCTAACATCCAATTAATACGGTTTTTATGGGCCAATTCAGCAACCCCCCCGGCTGATGAATTGCGGATATGATTATCATGATGCCAACAGGTGCGGATCACACCCGCCTCATGAAATGTAGTTACTAACTCGTGATGATGGTAATTATCTTCATCGTTATCAATCTGACAGCATTGAATATGACGAATAACCCACGTATCCATCGGTGATACTTTATCGATGGTGTGGATCACTTTTTTGTTATTGAGAAATTGAACAATGTGCTTATTGTTTAAAATTGGCTGTTCATCACCTGTTAATGCACCTGAGGGCAACACATCTAAGCTTTTTGGCACATCACTGATGATCACACGGTGGTGCTTCTTAAATTGCTCGAGTAATTCAGCGCCTGGTTTAAGTAATACAACACCCAGTTCAGGTTGAATGTAGGGAGTTAATAATAATTTCATGCACTCACCTGTTTATTCAGCATCACCATGCGGATCAGCTCATCCGTTTTACTCTCAAAGAAATGCGGTTGGGTTTCGCGAGGATTATTAGGACTGGTCATGTTCTTCCCAAACGGACAGTCTCTAGCAGTAGCAATAGACGCTCCTGTGATCTCAGGAGCGGTCGAAATTTCATCAATAACAATTAATCCATTCATGTTATTTCTCTCCACGTTTTACTCGTGACCGTACATCACGCTTTTACTATGCTGACGAATGGTTATTTCAAACTTCCCGCCTTTAATAACGTCCATCCATTCAACATCCATTTTTTTAATCTGCTTATCATCCCCCCATACACCCGCATGAGTAAGCGCATCAAAAGGTGCCTTTAAGAAATTATCAATATCTCTGGCTTGTTTAGTTGGTGGATATAATTTCACTGAAACAAACACATCACTCTCAATAGCCTTAGGTCTACGCTTTAATTGTTCATAGATTGCTGCAATCGCATTTGCTCTAAAGACTCGCCCTTTTGCACTGACTAAGGTTCCTCTTTGGGTATTTCTCCAATAAGTATTTACGCTAGGTGGAAATGGCAACGTGAGCATGAGTTCAGGCATAAGCCCCCCATAAGCCAATTAGCAATGTCACCACAAACCAAAACCCAACGAACAAAATGTATTTAGTTAGCATTACTGAGCCTCCTGTGACATTTCGGTCGCTTGTTTCCAAATGCTGTTCCATGCTTGACGACCAGAAAACTCACTCATACGACGAATGCCTGTCTTACCCGCTAATTCAAGTGCGATCTCTTCAATACGGTTTTGAGGTTTAGAACGAGAACCAATCAAGCGTGAGAATGCGCTGTCACGTTCAACGGTATCAACTTGAACTTTTGGCTCATCCTTTGGTTTTTGACTACGAACGATCAGCTCATCAAAGTGTTTACGTAACTTACGAGAACTTAAAATGTTTTGGTGCCAGAATGAATCTTTGTTGGCCCAATCGAACAAGGCACAAATTTGCTCATGAGTACGTCCATCGATTTGACGCATCAAACGAATATCGTTCGCCCAGTCATACCAAGTAGGCTCTAGCGCAGATGGATTCAGTTTTTTAACACGACCAAACATCCATTTCGCCGTTTTCAAATCACCTTCATCACCCCATTTTTGGAAGTTAGCGCTGTAAATCACAGCTTCGGGATAACGAGTTAAAAAATCATTTTTCGGCTGGTCGCTGGATTCGCCAGAATTCTGCGACGAATGATCTGTTTCTGTTGTATTCTCTGAAGTAATCTCTGTTGTATTCTCTGTAAGAACAGGCCATTTTGACCCGTTCAGAACAGCGCATTTTGAACTGCTTGAAGGTTTCAATTTGCGCTTATCGATAAGGTCATTTTGAACTGTTCGATTAGATGAGTTATCGCTATTCGATTGGGTCATATTGACCTCATCGGTCAGTAAGTGGTGATCGTAATTAATCGCATAATAATTAGTACGGTCATGGTTCGATTTATTGATTTGCTCGATGCGTAAAACGCCCTGCTTTTTTAAATTAGTAAAAGCACGTTTAATCGTTGATTCAGAGAAAAAAGGAAATTGATTCTTCCACTCTTCGACTGTGTTATAAATCCAGCGTGAGCCGTCATATTCAACACCTGAAGTAGTTTCAGTTAGCCAATATTGAATTTGCTGTAACAGCATCGCCTCATTTAAACCAAGGCGTACCGCTAATTCAGGAATAACGACTAAAGGGCGACTTTTTAGTAATAATAAACTCATCTTGCCACCTCATTACTTAATACGTGTGTACTTCTCTTTAAATCGTTGCAAGGGTTCACATTGCGGATCGTCACAACCATCCAGCATAAAAATAACGCACTGTTTTTCTCTGTCATAACGAACAACATGAACAACGATACCTCTGTAATTTTTGTAGTAGCGGTCAAGTTGGTTTGGGTTCTCATTGCTCATTGCCCCGCTCTCCACTTGAAAAATAAAAATCAGCCCATGCCTTTTTAAGAGACTGTCTATCTACCAAATATGCAGGTTTCTTGTAGTTGTCTGGTTGTTCGTCAGAGGCTATGATTTCTACATAGCGAAATGACTGACTACCCGAGACAGGTAAACAACGGAATTGCTTTTTAGGTATTAAATGCGCTAATCTACTCATGCTAATTTCTCTTCACACAATTGAAATTTGCAAACCGAAGCCAGAGGCCGTACACCTTTGGCTTCACCCTTTCTGGATATAGCCATCTTTAATTTCTCTTTTGATGTAACGAAACAAACGCATTCATAAATGTGCGGATCTGCGAAATTAATCCATCCAACATCATTTTTATTTTCTGTTCTTCTTCGTTATCAATAACGCCATCAGCCAAGCTATCTTTCATAAATAACGCTAAACGCCCCTGCATTTCGTCAACACCACTACGTAGTACAAACAATTCCGTTTCATCCAGTTCAGCCGGACTAATTCTGTCAACGAGTAAACGATTTGATTCACGAGCGACAAATTCAGCAAATAAAACGGTCTTAGAAATATCTTGCATCGCTAATAACTCATTTAAATCAAATGAGCGACAACCGTTTTTCTCATAAAGCTTGTTGTTGAATGATGTTAAAGACAGACCAAGTGCTCCAGCCATTGCCTCACGCCCACCAGCTGTTGCCTCACACATTTCTTTCACTACCTGTTTTATTGATTGGTTACTCATTTCCTACCACCATTAATAAATTCTTGTAGTTAACTGCTTTAAACGGTTTTGTTATTTTGTGGTTATAGCTATTGAGCTAGTAACTCACCTAATTCAGGAGAAATGTCTTGTGCACGAACTTGGTGACTTGTCGCTTTTACAATTTTCACGACATATTTAGAATCCATTCCACCACCATGAAGCCAACGCCATACTGTTGGCTGAGACACTCCACATAAAGCAGCTAGCTTTTGTTGACTTCCAACAATGCTTATCGCTTTTTCAATAGCCTTGTTTTTCATAAATAACCTCAAACGTATAAAAGATGGATAAATAATAGCAATGAGTATTAAAACATTCAATAGCGATTGCAATTTGATTTTCAATACTCAAACTTATAAATTCCGAGACATGAAAACGACAATTGCAGAACGCTTGAAATTAGCGATGAAAACAAGAGGAAATATGACGCAAGCTGCTTTAGCAGAAGCGTCTGGTGTTGCACAACCAACGATTTGGAGATTGGTTAATGGCAATGCGAAAGGTTCTTCTAAATTAGTGGATATTGCTAATGCATTAGCTGTCAATATTGACTGGCTGGCTAATGGTGTGGGTGATATGGAATCCCCAAACTCGACACCTCAGTTTAGGGCTGATAGATCGCTAGAAATACCGGTATGGGATGAGAATGGTTATACAGGAGATGCAATCTTATCACCTGTAGGAAAACCTCTAAAAACATATAAAGCTTATATACTTAAGAAAAATAGTGGGTGTTCAGAAGCCCCTGCTGGCAGTATTGCTATAGTTGATACTCATCTGCAACCAGGCACTGATGATCTAGTTATCGCTCAAATTGGTAACTCTTTTTCTGTTTATAAATTCCTTGAAGGTGGTACTCAAGGTTTCCTTGCTGTTGATGATTCACGAGTCCCTTTAATTGATATTTCATCTAGTGTTTTACTTGGGGTTGTTGTTTTTCTTGTTCGCGATTTTAGAAGATAGTCCTCACATTTTGCTCTACTAATGACTATCTTCCTATACGAACCTACTCCTACCCTTTCTAAAATTTCCACCATTCCATGATCCTTTAAGATACCATCACCACTGTTTATATATACAGTGGTGAACTATAATGCAAATATTCTTTATCGAAATCAAGCGATATTACCTCAATCAAAAAATAATACCTTAGAGTATTTTTTATTTTTTTATACTTACATTCCATTTAAAATCAATGCAATAAGTAAATACATAACCAACAGGATAAAATAGCATTTGCTATTATCAATACTCATTGCTATATTTTGAACATATAGCAAACTGAGTTTTAATTTCGAGTTTTGGTGAACGTAAATGATTTTTATGTGTGAAGAGAACGTGTGAAGAGAAACAATGGCTGGCTGAGTCTTAAACCATTAACGGTGGTGTGGTGATAATATTCTGCTCAGTCAGCCATTTTATTAAATCTAACAATAAGCAAGGGTACTGGCATTCATCCATGACAGTCCATATCAGCTATCTACTGTAGCTAGTGCCCTTTCTTATTGTGTGAAGTATAAATCCATTTTTATTTTTTATTAGCAACACCAGGGAAATGTAATCTCGATTAATTCGAGAGGAATTCTTATTACCTAAAAATTGTGTGGAGAGAATAATGTCTTATATTGCAACAGCAACAAATAAACATTTCTATTATCTCGATGTACGGATCGAAGATATAGATATTCAAGATATTGCCAGTGGCCTTGCTAATGAATGTCGTTTTAATGGTCAGATTGATAATTTCTATTCTGTGGCTCAGCACTCGGTATATGTCAGCTATTTAGTTGCACCTGAATATGCTTTAGAAGCCCTACTTCATGATGCCAGCGAAGCTTATGTCAAAGACCTACCATCACAACTTAAAAAGCTATTGCCTGAATATAAATTAATTGAATTACGTGTAGAAAAGATGATCCGCAAAAAGTTTGGGCTACCTGAATCTAAATCTGATGCAGTTCATTTTGCTGACTTAATGATGTTGGCCACAGAAAAGCGTGATTTAGAAATTGATGCCGGTAGTAACTGGTTAATGCTTGAAGGTATTCCAGCAAGTGATTTTGTTGTTAACCCACTAACACCACCACAAGCAAAAGCCCTTTTCTTACGTCGCTTTAATGAACTTTATAAAGAGAAAAAGGGCTAATAACCGCCAGTATCAACTAATATCTATTTAAACTGTGTACGGACAGTGTGGAGAGAAAAATATGCAAATGTTGACTTTAGAGGAGTGGGCGCAAGAAAGATATAAAAGTCGTCCACCAAAGTTAGGAACGCTACAACGATATGCTCGTGGTGGCCTGTTCTATCCACCAGCAAGGAAAGAAGGTGGCATTTGGCGCGTGAGAGAAGATGCCGACCTTGTCGGTAATTTGACATCACCGGTTATCAATAACAACGATAACCCTATTTTACAAAGGATCCTCAAAGATGGCTGCCAGACCTCGTAAAAATAACGTCAATATCCCTAATCTTTACCCATTATTTAGTCGTAAAGCTAACAAGGTTTATTGGCGTTACCGCCATCCTGTAACAGGTAAATATCATGCCCTCGGTGATAATGAAGCCGAGGCGAAAGCAATAGCCATTGAAGCTAACACAAGGTTAGCGGAACAACGTAGCCGACAAGTTATGGCTATTGGTGATCGGGTGGCAAAAATAAAAGGTAAGGAAATCACGGTTAATACTTGGTTAGATAAATACTGGGTTATTCAAGAAGAGCGTTTAAAAGAAGGCGATATAAAGCCAAATACTTATAAACAAAAAAGGAAGCCGGTAGATTTAATGAGGCAAGCCTTATCCATGAAACCATTACCCGCTGTTGATGCCAGAGATATTGCTGAAATTCTGGATGAATATAAATCTAATGGCCAACACAGAATGGCACAAGTGATTCGCTCTGTTTTAATTGATGTATTTAAAGAAGCACAACATGCAGGTGAAGTTCCTCCCGGTTATAACCCTGCCCTCGCTACTAAACAGCCAAAACGAAAAGTAACTCGCCAACGCCTTAATTTTGATGAATGGAAAAAGATATTTGAGATTGCTGATAAACAACATCGTTATGTGGGAAATGCCATGTTGCTTGCGTTAATTACTGGGCAACGATTAGGTGATATTTCCGCAATGAAGTTTAGTGATATTTGGGATGATCATTTGCATATTACTCAAGAGAAAACGGGTACTAAATTAGCTATTCCATTATCACTACGTTCTGAACAATTAAATATGTCATTACGTGATGTTGTTGCCCGTTGTCGTGATCGCGTGATTAGCCCTTATCTTATTCATTATTTTCATACCACTTCACAATCTAAACGTGGTGATCAAGTTACTGCAAATACGCTAACGACTAACTTTAAAAAAGCGAGAAATAAAACGAATATTGATTGGGGAGAAGGAACACCTGCAACATTTCATGAACAGCGTTCTTTATCTGAAAGGTTATATAGAGCACAAGGTATAAATACTAAAGATTTGCTGGGTCATAAGAACCAAATTCAAACAGATAAATACCATGATGATCGAGGGAAAGATTGGATAAAAATCGTGATTTAATTGCTCAAATTTCAGGTGGTTTTGATAATTCGTTTTGATAACTTTTTGATAACCGTTTCAAAATTGACAATAAAAAACGGGAACTAATAAGCTCCCGTTAACTATTTATCAAATCAACAATTACATATGTTTGATAATCGCGTCACCAAACTCGCTACATTTCAGCAGTTTAGCACCTTCTAACTGACGTTCGAAATCATAAGTTACAGTCTTAGCGGCAATTGCGCCTTCCATACCTTTAATGATTAAATCAGCGGCTTCTGTCCAGCCCATGTGGCGTAACATCATCTCTGCGGAAAGAATAATAGAGCCTGGGTTAACTTTGTCCTGACCTGCATATTTTGGTGCTGTACCGTGTGTTGCTTCAAATAAAGCGCACTCATCACCAATATTTGCACCCGGTGCAATACCGATACCACCAACTTGAGCTGCTAATGCATCAGAAATATAGTCACCATTTAGGTTCATACATGCGATTACATCATACTCTGCTGGGCGTAACAGGATTTGTTGTAAGAATGCATCTGCGATAACGTCTTTAACGATGATCTCTTTACCTGATTTTGGATTCTTGATTTTCACCCAAGGACCGCCATCTAATAATTCACCACCGAATTCTTCGCGTGCTAACTCATAACCCCAGTCTTTAAAGGCACCTTCGGTAAATTTCATAATATTACCTTTGTGTACCAATGTAACTGAATCACGATCGTTATCGATAGCGTATTCAATTGCCGCACGAACTAAACGCTTAGTTCCTTCTTCTGAGCAAGGTTTGATACCAATACCGCAATCTTGTGGGAAGCGAATTTTGGTTACACCCATTTCATTTTGCAGGAATTTAATGACTTTATCTGCTTCTGCTGAACCCGCTTTCCATTCAATACCTGCATAGATATCTTCTGAGTTTTCACGGAAGATAACCATATCTGTTAGTTCAGGTTGTTTGACTGGGCTTGGAGTACCTTTGTAATAACGTACTGGGCGTAGGCAAATATAGAGGTCTAGTTGTTGACGTAACGCAACGTTTAATGAACGGATACCACCGCCAACTGGGGTAGTAAGAGGACCTTTAATAGAAACACGATATTCACGGATAAGATCTAAGGTTTCTTCTGGTAGCCAAACATCTTTACCATAAACCTGCGTTGATTTTTCGCCGGTGTAGACTTCCATCCACTCAATCTTACGTTCTTTACCGTAAGCTTTCTCAACTGCTGCATCAACAACTTTTAACATTGCTGGCGTGACATCGATACCGATACCGTCCCCTTCGATATAAGGGATAACCGGATTATTTGGAACAACAAGCTTACCTTTAGCATCTAGTGTAATTTTAGCGCCATTAGCCGGAACAACTACTTTGCTTTCCATTTACCTCTCCTTTCATGTAAGCGCACGCTTTGTTAATTTTTTGTAAGAGACCTGTCAATACTACTTGATTATTCAGCTAACGCCAATCGCTTCTCTTTTAAGGTATAATCAATCTCCCATTTTTTACAAAAATTAACTATGGCAAATCAAATTAAAAATAGCGCTAAATCGAGAAAACACCACACTCCATCAGCACAAAGAAAACCAGTGCGCCCAAGAGGTGAGCGTAAAGTCGTTATCTTCAACAAGCCCTTCGATGTTCTTGTGCAATTTACGGATGAGAATGGCAGAAAAACACTAAAAGATTTTATTCCTATCCGTGATATTTATGCAGCAGGACGTTTAGATAGAGATAGTGAAGGACTTTTAGTCTTAACAAATGATGGGAAGCTACAAGCAAAATTAACACAACCGGGTAAAAAAACAGGAAAAATCTACTATGCTCAGGTTGAAGGCGTTCCAAACACTGTCTCATTACAACAATTTAGAGATGGATTAGAGCTTAAAGATGGCAAAACTTTACCAGCACAAGTCGAAATAGTTGAACAGCCAGAATGGCTATGGGAGAGAAACCCTCCAATTAGAGAACGTCAAACTATCCCGACAACTTGGTTAAAAATAACGTTATTTGAAGGTAAAAACCGTCAAGTGAGACGAATGACCGCCCATATCGGTTATCCAACATTGCGTTTGATCCGCTTTAGTATGGGAAATATTACATTGGATAACTTATTACCCGGTGAATGGAAGGAGATTGATTTTGTTTAAACCTCATGTGACTGTCGCGTGTATCGTTCATGCAAAAAATAAATTTCTTGTTGTTGAAGAAACGGTCAATGGAAAAGCAACATGGAATCAACCTGCTGGGCACCTAGAAGCCAATGAAACACTGATTCAGGCTGTTCAGCGTGAATTATGGGAAGAAACAGGGTTAACACTTCCTGTTCAACACTTTCTTAAATTACATCAATGGATTGCGCCGGATAAAACCCCTTTCCTACGTTTTCTTTTTCTTATTGAGTCGCAAGAGCAATTTGAAACACAGCCCCAAGATAGCGATATTAATTGTTGTCACTGGGTTAGTGCTGATGAAATTATTCATAGCCAGCAACTACGCTCACCACTGGTGAGGGAAAGCCTGTTATGTTATCAACAAGGTGAACGCTATCCCCTCTCTATCTTGAGTAGCTTTGGAACCCCCTTTAACTAAATAATAGAAAAGGAAAAAACAAAGCATCAAAAACAGAGTAAGACTTGATGCACCTGTGTCAGTGATATGGTAAAGTATGGCGCTTATTTTTCCGCAGTGAGATCCAGTCATGTCAGATAACAGCCAAAAAAAAGTCATCGTAGGAATGTCCGGTGGCGTAGATTCATCCGTCTCAGCCTATCTTCTTAAGGAACAGGGATATCAGGTCGTTGGTCTGTTTATGAAGAACTGGGAAGAAGACGACGATACAGAATATTGCTCAGCCTCTACCGATCTTGCCGATGCGCAAGCGGTGTGCGATAAACTTGGTATTGAGCTTTATACCATCAATTTTGCTGCTGAATATTGGGATAATGTTTTTGAACACTTTTTATCCGAATATAAAGCTGGTCGCACCCCAAACCCAGATATTCTGTGCAATAAAGAAATAAAATTTAAAGCATTTTTAGAATATGCAGCTGAAGATTTAGGTGCTGATTACATTGCAACAGGTCACTACGTTCGTCGTCGTGATATTGATGGTAAAAGTCAATTACTTCGCGGTGTTGATAATAACAAAGACCAAAGCTATTTCTTATACACATTAAGTCATGAGCAAATTGCACAAAGCCTTTTCCCTGTTGGCGAAATGGAAAAACCTGAAGTCAGAAAAATTGCTGAAAAGCTTGATTTAGCAACAGCAAAGAAAAAAGATTCAACAGGTATTTGTTTTATCGGTGAACGTAAATTTACCGATTTCTTATCGCGCTATTTGCCTGCAAAACCCGGCGCTATCGTGACTGTTGATGGTGAAACTATTGGTGAACACCAAGGTTTGATGTATCACACATTAGGTCAGCGTAAAGGTTTAGGTATTGGTGGTACTAAAGATGGCGGAGAAGATCCTTGGTATGTAGTTGATAAAGATGTTGAAAACAACATTCTTGTTGTCGCTCAAGGTCATGAACATCCAAGATTAATGTCTGTTGGTCTAATTGCTCAGCAGTTACACTGGGTATCAAGAGAACCTATAACTGAAGCTTTCCGCTGTACTGTTAAAACACGATATCGCCAACCTGATATTGCGTGTACAGTAACACCTCTAGGTGAAGATAAAATTGAAGTCCGCTTTGATTATCCTGTTGCTGCTGTAACCCCGGGGCAATCAGCCGTCTTTTATCAAGACGAAGTCTGTTTAGGTGGCGGGATCATTGAAACACGTATTCAGGAGTAGATGTGGCTAAAGATTTTCGTGATATAACACTTGCATTGGCAGGTATCTGCCAAGCAAGTCGTCTCGTTCAGCAAATTGCTTACCAAGGTAGTGCGAACGAGAACGATGTTGAAGTAATGGTTAACAGTGTTTTTAATCTCAACCCAACTTCAACACTAGATGTTTATGGCAATCAAATCAGCCACTTAAAATTAGGCTTTCAAACACTGAAAGCCATTCATCAGGCGGTAAGAAGAGAAAAGCTAACGCTTGAATTGATGACTTATCAGCAAGGCTTAATCAATCTAGAGCGTCTTATCAATAGAAATGATGATTACAGCGCTCATTTATCGCAAAAAATTTCTCAATTAGAGCGCCAAAAAAGTTATTTCGAACCTATGTCTGAAGGTGTATTTAATGCACTTGCGGGCGTTTATGTTGATGCAGTTAGCCCTGTTGGCCCTCGCATTCAGGTTCACGGCGCAATTGATCTGTTAAAGAACCCTATTATTCAAGCTAAAGTTAGAGCGTTATTATTAACTGGCATTCGTAGTGCTGTGCTCTGGCGTCAAGTAGGTGGTCGTCGTTTTGATTTTTTACTGCATCAAAAGACTATTCTGCGACAAGCTGATGATTTTCTCGCTCAATGTTAATACTTTAAATTCAACCTGGGAGTTGCCAACAATGGAATTATCTTCGCTGACAGCGATTTCACCGATTGACGGTCGTTACGGTAGTAAAACTTCGTCGTTACGTTCTATTTTTAGTGAATTCGGTCTTCTGAAATTCCGTGTACAGGTAGAAGTTCGCTGGCTGCAAAAGCTGGCATCTTGCGCCGACATTAAAGAAGTTCCAGCCTTTGAAAAAAACGCAAACGATTACCTTGATGCAATTGTTGCTAACTTCAATGAAGAAGATGCAGCACGCATTAAAACTATCGAACGCACCACTAACCATGATGTAAAAGCCGTAGAATATTTCTTAAAAGAAAAAGTGGCGACCATCCCTGCTTTACATCAGGTTTCTGAATTTATTCACTTTGCTTGTACTTCTGAAGATATTAATAACCTGTCTCATGCCATTATGCTGGAAACTGCGCGCCAAGAAATTTTATTACCTGCATGGCGTGAAATCATTGATACCATTGGCAAAATGGCTCAAGAATACCGTGATTTACCTTTGCTTTCTCGTACTCATGGTCAGCCAGCAACACCTTCTACAATTGGTAAAGAGTTTGCTAACGTTGCCTACCGTATGGAACGCCAATATCGTCAACTAACACAAGTTGAGATCTTAGGTAAAATCAACGGTGCAGTAGGTAACTACAATGCTCACTTAGCTGCGTATCCTGAAGTAAATTGGCATCAATTTAGTGAAGAATTTGTCACTTCACTGGGTATTACATGGAACCCGTACACCACTCAAATTGAACCTCACGATTATATTGCGGAGCTTTTTGATTGTATTAGTCGCTTCAATACTATCTTGATCGATTTCGACCGTGATATTTGGGGTTACGTAGCACTGAATCACTTTAAACAAAAAACGATTGCGGGTGAAATTGGCTCTTCAACCATGCCTCACAAAGTGAACCCTATTGATTTTGAAAACTCTGAAGGAAACTTAGGGTTAGCAAATGCCGTTATGGGACATCTTTCTAGCAAGTTGCCTGTTTCTCGCTGGCAACGTGATTTAACAGACTCAACAGTACTGCGTAATTTAGGTGTTGGTATCGGTTATGCACTGATTGCTTATCAATCAACCATGAAAGGCCTTAATAAGCTTGAAGTGAATGAAAATCATCTTCGTGAAGAATTAGACTGCAACTGGGAAGTGTTAGCAGAGCCGATTCAAACTGTAATGCGTCGTTATGGCATTGAAAAGCCTTACGAAAAGCTAAAAGAGCTTACTCGTGGTAAACGCATCACAGAACAAGATATGGCCGTTTTCATTGATGGTTTAGAACTACCAGAAGATGAAAAAATACGCTTAAAAGCAATGAAACCTGAAAGTTATATTGGTTTTGCAACTCAACTTGTTGATAAATTAAACTAATTAACCTCTCTAAAAAGGCAGATAATTTCTGCCTTTTTTTATAACCAAAAAACAAAGAAAACTATCTATAACTTAAACACTTTGCTGGATACAGTGTTTTTTAAGCGATAGATTGTCTATGATGAGCCCATATTTTTATATGATAGATTGACTATCATTTCCTACATTTATTTTACAACAGTGAACTTTTGCTGATTGTACTCAAGGTGGAATAATGCGGATCTTAATTATTGAAGATAATATCTTACTTCGCCATCATTTATCTGTGCAATTTCGTGATGCTGGGCATCAGGTTGATGCAGCAGAAGATGCCAAAGAAGCAGATAGTTTTATAGCAGAAGGTACACCTGATGTTGCCATTGTGGATTTAGGATTGCCTGATGAAGATGGCATTAGCCTTATTCGTAGATGGCGAGAAAATAATATTACCCTACCCATAATGGTCTTAACGGCGCGTGAAAGTTGGCAAGAAAAAGTTTCCGCATTAAATGCAGGTGCTGATGACTATGTGACAAAGCCCTTTCATTTTGAGGAAATTGTTGCACGTATTCAGGCATTAATGCGAAGAAACATGGGAATTGCATCGCAAACCCTCGCTATTGAACCTTTTGAATTGGATTTATCACGTAAAGAGTTCATGATTTCAGGAGAACAGATTAAGTTAACCGCATTTGAATATACAATTTTAGAAACATTGATGCGCAATCAAAATAAAGTTGTTAGTAAAGATGCATTAATGCGTCAGTTATATCCAGATGCTGAATTAAAAGAGAGTCACACTATTGATGTACTGATGGGCAGACTACGTAAAAAAATCTTAGAAAAATACCCTGATGACGTGGTGGTTACAGTACGCGGGCAAGGCTACCGTTTTGATATGAAACCTTAATATGCAAAAAAAACAGCGCTCTCCACTCTCATTACGAACTCGTTTTTTACTTGCAACGAGTGCCATTATTTTGGCACTTACACTCTCTTATGGGTTAGTTGCTATTGTCGGTTCGATTGTCAGCGTGGATAAAACCACTTTTATGTTGATGCGTAGTCAAAGTAATCTTTACTACAGCTTAGCGCAGTGGGATAAGAGCAAGCTGAATATTGAGTTTCCAACAAACCTTAATAATAACAATACCTCGCTGGTGGTTATTTTTGATGATAAAGGCAGTGTATTATGGACGCCCCCCGACTTGCCGAAAGCGATTCCTGATAGCATTAAACATAAATGGCGCCATGAAGAAGGCTTATTTGAAATCGCTGTTGATGTCAAAACAACACGTTTAATGTTAAAGCAGTTACCGCAATATCGTGTTTATCTTAAACGCCTTGATGAATATTCCAGTAATGAGTATTTAACTCACTCTGTTGTGATTAATCATTATCCGGCAGCTGATAATATGCCTTATATGGCAATCGCAGTTATCGATCCTATTCCTCAGCGTATGCAAAAAGTCAGTCAAGTTTGGGACTGGTTCTTATATATCATTCTTGCGAATCTATTTTTAGTTGTACCCTTAATTTGGTTAGCTGCACATTGGAGTTTAAGACCCATAAAACAAGTTATTGAACAAATCAGCGCATTAGAAAAAGGTACGCGTAATGATTTGGATGAAAACCCGCCAACAGAGTTAAAAGGTTTAGTCCGAAATTTAAATGTGTTATTGCGTAATGAACGCAGTCGTTACAGTAAATATCGTACAAGTTTATCGGATCTTACCCACAGCTTAAAAACGCCACTTGCCGTGTTGCAATCAACGTTACGCTCTTTGCGATCAGGCAAGCAGATGACGATAGAGCAAGCTGAGCCTATTATGCTCGACCAAATTGAACGAATTTCACAACAAGTGGGTTATTACCTACACCGCGCATCCATTCATGGTGATCACGATATTACCACGCGAAAACTTCATTCACTGTCAGGATTACTTGATAATCTTTGTAGTGCATTAAGTAAAGTTTATCAGTCAAAAGGTGTTGATTTAACACTCAATGTTTCACCTGAAATTATGTGGTTAGGTGAGAAAAATGACTTTATGGAAGTGATGGGCAATATTCTGGATAACGCCTGTAAATACTGCTTAGAATTCGTTGAAATCAATGTTAGCAATAATGAAAACAGCGTAATGATTGTTGTTGATGATGATGGTCCGGGTGTCAGCCCTGAAAAAAGAGAGGCTATTTTTCAGCGAGGAACTAGAGCAGACACACTGCGTCCGGGGCAAGGTTTAGGATTATCGATAGCGGTAGATATTATTGAACAATACAGTGGTGAAATTACTATTACCGATAGCCCTTTAGGTGGCGCTCGTATCACTGTAACCTTTGCTGAGCAGCAACTTACTACTGAGCGTGAATAATCATTATTGATAAAACGCTTCTTTCTATTTTTAAATCACCGCCAATTATACGACGTTATGCATGATATCTGTTCAGTTACTATTGTGTTAATCGCTATTACTCACATTGCTCAAAGGAATGTTTAGCAGGAAGTTAGAATTCATTATACTATGGCTTCAGGCTTCCCGAATTCAGGATATACACAATGGACTATAAACTTAATTTAGATTGGCAATCATTCCTTGAAAGCCATTGGCAAAAACGCCCTTTATTAATTAAAAACGGCTTCTCTCGTTTTGTTGATCCTTTATCTCCTGACGAACTTGCTGGTCTTGCAATGGAAGATGAAGTAGATAGCCGTCTTGTTAGCTGTCAAGACGGACAGTGGGGAGTCAAACACGGGCCTTTTGAGCACTTTGAAGGACTTGGTGATAAAGATTGGTCTTTACTTGTACAAGCCGTCGATCACTGGCATTTTCCTAGTGCGGCATTAATGAAGCCATTTCGTGTGTTACCCGATTGGCGCATTGATGATTTAATGATCTCTTACTCTGTTCCCGGTGGTGGTGTAGGCCCACACCTTGATCAATATGATGTCTTTATTATTCAGGGGCAAGGTCGTCGTCGCTGGCGTGTGGGTGAAAAAATCCCAATGAAACAACACTGCCCTCACCCTGATCTGCTGCAAGTTGATCCTTTTGAAGCAATTATTGATGAAGAATTAGAACCGGGCGACATTCTTTATATCCCACCTGGATTCCCACATGAAGGCTATGCGATTGAAGAATCGCTAAACTACTCTGTTGGTTTCAGAGCACCTAATGCTCGTGAACTTTTCAGTGGTTTCGCTGACTATGTGTTAGCAAATGATTTAGGTAGTTATCGTTATAGCGACCCAGATCTAACACCGCGTGAAAACCCAGCATTAGTGCAACATCAAGAGTTAAATAAACTTCATGACATGATGGAAGATTTACTTGCTCAGCCAGAAGTATTTCGTCATTGGTTTGGTGAATTTATTTCTCAATCTCGCCATGAACTTGATCTCGCAGTTCCTGAACCTTTATATGAAAATGCAGAAATTCACGATTTACTGCAACAAGGTGAGCAGCTTCATCGTTTAAATGGCCTTCGTGCGTTACGTGTTGGCGATAACTGTTTTGTAAATGGCCAATTGATGGATACTGATCATATAGAAGCGGTGGATGCACTTTGCCAATATGATTATATTGATAAACAACACTTGGGCGATGCATTAGCTGATCCAAAATTTGTGCGTTTATTAACTCAGTTAGTTAATCAAGGTTATTGGTATTTTGAAGATTAATTATCACTAATTTTCAATAATAAGTTATAAGCCCTGTCATATTAATGGTAGGGCTTTTTTATTGATAATAAGCTGATCTTCCATGGCAGACAATAATTCACTGAATTCTACATTTGATTTTTTCCGCTTTATATTAAAAAATCATGATCCTACATATACAGGACAATTATTTCTAGCATTAGAATGCTGACTTTAAAATTAGATTACCCTCAATATCAAAACCAGCAATAATAGAAATTTTTAATGACACACTAAATATTAAAATTTTATTTTTTCAGTAATAATTTACTATAAAAGAGAGCTTCTTTCATTGAAGCTCTTGTATTATTAAATAAAAAAGGAATTAACGTAAACAATAGTATTTGTAATAAATAAGATTTGACACTAAAATCATCATCAACTAAAAAATTAAAAAAAGGTAATAAAAATAATATTAGTAATAAATATCCTATTACACTTATAAATGACATTTTAGCTAATTTTTTTATAGATATTTCAAAGTCTATCCCAGAAAAAAAACATTCATTTCTCAATGCTTTTATATCTCTTTTTTTTATCCCAGATTCAAGCAATAATCTAGTAATACTTTTCATTAATTAATCCTATTTTCCCAAATACTATATGTGCTTGTTTTCACAATTACATACTCCCATATTAGCGTTCCAGCTCTCCATTTAACTTAAGATATATAATATTAGCCATAAAACCCTATCATATAAATGGCAGGGCTTTATAGTTCATAAAATATTTTAAAATATCATTTTTTATAAAATTTAACGAATTAAATAATTTATCGCTTCTTTTAAAAGTAATCTTGTATTACGAAAGAGAAAAGGAATAAAAACAAAAAATGTACTTTGTAAGAAAAAAAGTAATAACGTATGCTTACTATTTGTTGCATAAAGAGAAAATGAGATTAAATAAGTTATCATAAAATAGCTAGAAATAATAATAAATGACTGTCGATCAGATTTTTTAATCACTTCCTTTTTATGAGAGCTTAGTTGCTCTTCTATTACAGGCGTTAGTAATTTTCCTGTTATGGTTTCCATTCAATATCCTTATATTATATTTATTTATCTCGCTTTGATTATAAGAGATATTCAATAAAATCAATTTATCAAAGAGTTATTCATATTAAGCCTATATTAAAAGTTTAATATTAAATAATATGCAAGTCTTTTATTACAAAATCATTCTATTTTTAATTAAGTACGCTTACCTATTAATGCACTGTCTGTTTTTTCAGCTATTTCTCCTATTTTATTTTATAAATTCCTTCTAAGATAAAATTAGATTTTTACTGCTTTACTTCTTTTTTCGACAATGGAGTCGTCTATGAAAAAGTTTATTGTTTTAATTGCTGCTTTTATTTTACCGACCATGGTATTTGCAGAAACAGTAGAAATAGCAAGTATGAAAGCATCACCAGCGCAAACGGATATCATTTTTGTGTTAGATAAAAGTGGTTCAATGCAAGGATATGAAAAGGATACCATTGGTGGATTTAATACCATTTTAGCTGAAAATAAAAATCGCCCGGAAAAAGTCTATATCACCACGATTTTATTTGATAGTAAGGCTAAAAAATTACATAACCGCGTAGATATTAATAAGATAGAAGATTTAACTACTAACGATTATTTTGCATCAGGTAATACTGCATTACTAGATGCGGTGGGAAATGCGATCACTGAAGGGAATAAACCAAATTCACCGTATAAAAATGTCATGATGGTGATCATCACTGACGGTGAAGAAAACAGTAGTCGTGAATATTCGCTAGAAAAAGTGAAATCATTAATTACTTCAGCAGAAAAAGAAAAAAACTGGGAGTTTATCTTTCTAGGTGCCAATTTTGATGCGATAAGTGCAGCGGAAAGTATTGGTATAAAATCATCTAACTCAACTCAATATATTCAAGATGCCAAAGGTTATGGAAATGCCTATGAATCGGTTAATAAAGCTGTTCAGTCTAAAATTGAAGGTAAAGAGTTAAATGAAGATTGGAAAGCTTCTGTTGAGCAAGATTATAAAGAGCGTAAATAAGTCATCTGAGCTAACAATGTAGATAAACAATGTAGCCAAAAAATGTAATTAATAAGCGTATCTAAAAAATAATAGCCGAAATATCGGCTATTATTTTTATCTTCGAAGCTCAATAAGCAATTAATTAATCACTTTAGCCTTTTCTCTTTCAGCTGTAATTTCAGCGATACGCATGATCACACTCACCGCTGCTTCCATACCTTCTAAAGAGATAAATTCATGCTTACCATGGAAATTATAACCGCCAGTAAAAATATTAGGGCAAGGTAATCCACGATAAGAAAGTTGAGCACCGTCTGTACCACCACGAATAGGCTTGATATTTGGCTCAATTTCACAATCAATCATTGCTTGTTTGGCTATTTCAATGATGTGTGGGAATTGAACAACTTTATCATGCATATTGTAATAGCTATCATCAATTGTTAGCTCAATATAGCAATCAGGATGTAGGCCTTTACCCACTCTCTCTGCAATCGCAATCATATTCTGTTTGCGTTTTTCAAATAAGTTACGGTTAAAATCACGGATAATATAATGCATTTCCGCTCTTTCTACCGAACCTTTGATACTTTGCAGATGGTAAAAACCTTCATAACCGTCGGTATTTTCTGGTGTTTCATCAACAGGTAATTCTTGATGAATGCGCGTTGCTAATCCTAATGCGTTAACCATCACCCCTTTTGCACTACCTGGGTGAACATTGTTACCTACAATTTTGATATTTACGGATGCGGCGTTGAAGTTTTCATATTCCAGTTCGCCAACACCACCACCATCAACGGTATAAGCCCAGCTTGCGCCAAATGCTTTTAAATCGACATAATGCGCACCACGCCCAATTTCTTCATCAGGAGTGAAAGCTATTCGAATATCCCCGTGAGGTCGATTTGTTTCTTTTAAGCGCACCATCGCAGTAATAATTTCAGCAATACCCGCTTTATCGTCCGCACCCAGTAATGTTTTGCCATCCGTCGTAATTAATGTTTTACCAATCATTGAATGTAAGATTGGGAACATTACTGGTGATAACACTTCATCACCAATACCTAAAGCAATATCACCGCCACGATAATCTTCAAGCACTTGTGGTTTTACATGCTTACCAGAAAAATCCGGCGCTGTGTCAAGATGCGAAATAAAGCCAATAACTGGCACTGGCCAAGATACATTGGATGGTAAACTCGCCATTACACATCCTTTATCACTGAGCGTTACATCAGAAAAGCCCAGTTTTTTTAATTCTTGAGCCAATGCCTTGGCTAGTTTTAATTGTCCATCACTGCTTGGTGACATTTTTGAAGATGGTTTTGATTGTGTATCAAAATTAATATATTCAAAAAAACGTTCTAATAATTTATCCATTTTGCCCCCTAAGATCTCTCTAAGAACAATAATAGGGAACTCTATAAAATAATTATTGCGTCAAATCAGCTTTAGGATCATTAATTAATTCAAACAATTTATGAACATATTCATCAACTACCTGACTCGCAGGGCCATAATGTTTCTCTTCAAACTGACTTTCAACCAAACTGGGTTCAAGATTTAACTCAACAGTATGAGCACCTGTTAACCGAGCTTCATGGACAAAACCGGCTGCTGGATAAACATTTCCAGAGGTACCGATAGAGATAAAAATATCGGCCTCAGCCAAAGCGCGATAAATCTCTTCCATGCCAATTGGCATTTCACCAAACCAGACAATATGAGGGCGTAATGGTGATGGGAATTGACAACAATGGCAACGATCTGTCGTTTCTAAGTCCCCTTTCCATTCAAATACTTGGCGAGATTGAGGGCAACGTACTTTTAGCAATTCACCATGCATATGCAAAATATGTTTACTACCTGCTTTTTCATGCAGATTATCAATATTTTGAGTTACCAGTAAAAAATTCTCTTTGCCTAAGCGTTGCTCTAGTTTCGCTAATGCATAATGCGCTTCATTGGGTTGAATAGAGGGTTGTTGCAATTGGCGACGACGTTCATTGTAAAACTGCTGAACCAATTGGGGATTGCGTTGATAACCTTCAGGTGTTGCAACATCTTCAACGCGATGCTCTTCCCACAATCCATCTTCTGATCGGAATGTTTTAATTCCTGATTCAGCCGAAATGCCAGCCCCTGTTAATACGACAACTTTGGGTAAATTCATTTCATGTTCCGTTTTATGGGTTAGATGAAAATAGCGACAACGTGAATGTTGTCTGCGTAAATTCTTAATTTTACGAAACTTCCTAAGCCGACGATGACGAAGTTTAAGTTTCATTATTACAATCCTTGGTTTTCAAATTTAAATATCGCGTTTTTTATCTTCACTAGTTTAAGCGTTTTTTCTTCTTTGTATGTCAATAAACTTATTGCCCACTTAAAATTCTTGCAGGATCTAGTTTAGTGGCTCGACGAGCAGGATACCAACTTGCAATCAGGCTTAAGATCACAGTGGTAATAAATACAGAGAAAACGTCAATTAAATGAACTTCTGAAGGCAGAAAATCAACGAAATAAACATCGCCAGATAACACACTATGTCCTGTTAATGATTCAATAACAGACACTAATGGCGTTAAATTATAAGCAACCAACACACCAAATATCACACCAGCGATACAGCCAATCATGCCTGATAATAAGCCGTACCATAAAAAGATATTACGAATATGGCTATCCCGTGCGCCTAATGTTCGTAAAATAGCGATATCACTACTTTTATCTCTTACCGCCATAATCAGCGTTGAGACAATATTAAAACAAGCGACACCAATCACTAAGATCATTGATAAATACATAATGCTGCGGATCATCTGAATATCGCTATACATATAACCATAATCACTTATCCAACTTTTGGCATAAACATATTCTTTACTGTTTAAACCTGCATTATGAATAATTTCATTGGCGAAAAAAGGATCTACCGTTTTCACTTCAATCCCAGTAATGCCTTGCCCATAATCCATATATTGCTGGGCATCCGCTAAAGGAATTAACGCTAATTGATGATCGAGCATACCGCTAAGTTTAAATATACCACTGACTTGTAAGCGAATACGTTTAGGTTGTAAAAGCTTTGTGGGATCATCATTATTTGGAATTAATACGGTGAGCCAATCATCCTGTTTGATTTTTAGTGCATCAGCAACACCTTGACCAATAATAATTTGTTGCTTACCAGCCTTAAAATTTTGCCATGCATTGTTTTGGACATATCGAGGTAACAGGCTGATATCACCCTGCTTTTCAGGTGAAACGCCCATAACTTGCACAGCCTTTAACTCTGTTCCTTTTTCTAACAATCCAGTGAGTAAAATATAAGGAGCAGCCGCGACAACACCTTGAGTGTTTTCAATACGAGGTAATGCTGATTGCCATTGTACAAATGGCTGCTCTACTGAATATATTTGCCCGTGAGGTACCACCGATAAAATGCGATTTTTTAATTCACGTTCAAATCCATTCATGGCACTTAAGCCAATAATTAAGACAGCAACACCAAGCATAATGCCCAGTGTTGAAATAACTGAAATTAAAGAAACCATTCCCGCACGTTTTCGTCCTCTTGAAAAACGTAATGCGGTCACTAATGCAAGTGGCAATTGCGCCATTATTTCACTCCTGAAATTGCGTTTTGTGACTGTAGTTGACCATCTTTCATTTCAAGTTGGCGCTGAAAACGAGCCGCCAATGACAAATCATGCGTTACGACTAGAAAAGCAGTTTGTTTTTCTCTGTTTAACTTAATCAACAATTCGAAAATCCCTTCTGCATTTTTCTGATCAAGATTACCCGTCGGTTCATCAGCAAGAACTAATGCAGGATCGTTTACTAATGCTCTTGCAATCGCAACACGTTGTCTTTCACCACCAGAAAGCTCTGAAGGACGATGATGAGCGCGATCTTTTAGCCCAACGGCTTCAAGTAAAGACATCGCTTTTTCTTTTGCCATTGAAGCGCTTGTACCACCAATCATCAGCGGCATAGCAACATTTTCAAGCGCTGTAAAATCCGGTAATAGATGATGAAATTGATAGATAAAACCCAATTGGCTATTACGCAGATCCGCTTTTTCAGAAGAGGATAATTTATTAAGTGATTGCCCTTTAAAAAAGACTTCACCCGATGTTGGAGAATCGAGCCCACCCAATAAATGTAATAGGGTACTTTTTCCTGAGCCTGAGCTTCCCACTATGGCAAGAAAATCGCCCTTATCCATTTTAAAAGAGACTGATTTCAGCACTTGTGTGGAAATAGAACCATCTTGGTATTGTTTACATAGGGCGTGGCAATCCAATAAACCATCTTCGTTAATTTGCATTTGTTTTTCTGATGCCATTGGCTGTTTATTTAAAGAAGAATTACTCATAACGTAGCGCCTCTGCTGGCTGAATAGCCGCGGCCCGCCAAGACGGGTATAAAGTGGATAAAAGGGAAATGATAATAGCGGAGAAACCAATCATAAAGACTCTGCCCCAATCAAGTGTTGCGGGTAATTCCACACCTTGAGGGATAAGTCCTACCGCCGGCATAATGACGTTTAATTGGCTTGAAAGTAATGCGCCTAAAAGTCCACCAGCTACCGCCCCTAAAATACCTGCTCCTGCACCTTGTAGCATAAAGATGGACATAATCTGAGAGCGTTTTAAACCCATCGTTTGCAAGATAGCGACTTCACCTTGTTTTTCCATCACCAACAAAGAAAGTGAGGTAATAATATTAAAAGCCGCCACTGCGATAATTAAGCTTAATAATAATCCCATCATATTTTTTTCCATTTTAACAGCTTGGAAAAATTCACCTTTACGTTCGCGCCAATCTCTCCAACTTAGATTTTTATCTAAAGGCTGCGCACTGTATTTTTCAATATTGAGAGGATCAGAGAAGAAAAGACGCCATCCGGTAATATTACCCGGCTGATAACGCATTAAACGTGCTGCATCTTGCTGATTCACTAAAATTTGTGAAGCATCTGCATCACCACCACTTTGGAAAATACCTTTAACGGTAAATAACCGTTGGCTAGGTAATCTTCCCATTGGCGTTAATTGGCTTACACTTGGAACAATAAGGCGAATGCTATCCCCCTCTTTTGCTTTTAACTGTTTAGCGAGGCCACTTCCTAAAATCACACCATAATCGCCCGCTTTCAGCATAGAAAAATCCCCAAACCGAATATGTCGTGTTAAAGGTTCATCTTGCTCTTTTTCTATGCCCAGCATGACACCGACGCTGATATTGTCTTTACTTTGCAAAACAACATCGCCTTCTACTAAAGGGGTAACGTTTATGATACCTTCACGCGTCAGTAATCTTTCAGCTATATTTGGATCTCGGGGTAATTGCCCGTTAGGTGATGTCACTATTGCTTGTGGAATGTAAGCAAGAATGCTTTCTTGCAATGAACGTTCAAAGCCATTCATGACAGAGGTCACTGTTATCAGCGCCGCTACACCTAACATAATCCCTAAAGCGGATAGCCATGAGACGAAGCGACCGAACTTATCGACCGCACGACCCCGCATATAACGGAGCCCTATATAAAATGAGACAGAATTGTACATGAAATCTGTGCTGTTCCTGTTGCTAATGCGAAGTGTTCAGGGATAATAAAGGGTAGTCTTACTGAATGGAACCACTCTATTCCCAAACTGTGGTTTTTTCTTTTATCTTAACCTGCCCGCCAGTTTAAGCTTTAGCCATTAAGCTAAAGATGTGTTGGGAGTTAACTACAACAAAGAGTTCACATTACACGCTTATGTCCTCAGAATATCGTTATCAACTTCCTATAAAACAAGGGGATACTCGCCAGCTAGGTCAACTGACTGGTGCCGCTTGTGCTCTAGAATGTGCAGAGATCATCAAACGTCACTCTGGATTAGTCGTTCTTGTTACTCGTGATATGCAAAATGCATTACGTTTGCAAGATGAAATCCGTCAGTTTTGTGATTATCCAGTAGAGACATTATCGGATTGGGAAACACTGCCATACGACAGTTTTTCGCCTCATCAAGAAATTATCTCAAACCGCCTTTCTACGCTATACCGTATTCCATCACTTCTCAAGGGAATTTTAATCTTACCTGTCAATACGTTAATGCAGAAAGTCTGCCCTACGGATTATCTCGCAAGTCATGCGTTGGTAATGCAAAAAGGAGAGATACTTTCTCGTGATAATTTACGTAAAACATTAGATGAAGCGGGATATCGCCATGTCGAACAAGTTTTAGAGCATGGGGAATACGCAACGCGTGGTGCATTATTAGACTTATTTCCTATGGGAAGTGAATTTCCTTATCGTATTGATTTTTTCGATGATGAAATAGATAGCCTGCGTACTTTTGATGTTGACACACAGCGGACATTAGCAGAAGTTGATCAAATTAATTTACTGCCTGCCCATGAGTTCCCAACAGATGCAAATGCGATAGAAATTTTCCGTAGCCAATGGCGTGAACGGTTTGATGTAAGACGTGATCCTGAACATATTTATCAGCAAGTAAGTAAACACATATTGCCAACGGGAATTGAATATTGGCAATCTCTGTTTTTTGAACAGCCTTTATCTAACTTATTTGCTTATTTCCCTAAAAACACATTGATAGTGACGCAAGATCTGCAAGATTTTGCAGAAAAATTTTGGCAAGACATCAATCAACGTTTTGAAAGCCGCCGCGTTGATCCTATGCGACCGCTGTTACCACCGGATGATATTTGGCTGAATGTTGATAAATTTAATAAAGAACTAAAACAGTGGCCTCGTATTCAACTTAAAACAGAAACGTTGCCAGAAAAAGCCGGACAGACCAATTTAGGCTATCAACCGCTTCCTGATTTATCGATAAACGCTCAAAGCAAATCACCTTTAGATAACTTACGCCGATTCCAAGAACAATTTTCAGGCAGTGTGATTTTTTCTGTTGAAAGTGAAGGTCGACGCGAAACCGTACAAGAGCTTTTATCACGGATAAAAATAGCACCCAAGCAGATCATTGAATTATCTGACGCCCAAGAGAAAGGTTTTTACTTTATCATTGGTGCTGCGGAACATGGTTTTATTGATAGCCATCGCCAGTTAGCCATGATCTGTGAAAGCGATATGTTAGGTGAACGTGTTAATCGTCGTCGTCAAGATAATCGTCGTGCTATTAATACAGATACCTTAATTCGTAATCTGGCTGAATTAACCATAGGACAACCTGTTGTCCATCTTCAGCATGGTGTTGGTCGCTACCAAGGTATGACAACCCTAGAAGCGGGAGGCGTTAAAGCTGAATATTTAATGTTGAGCTACGCAGGTAATGACAAGCTTTATGTTCCTGTTTCATCACTGCATTTGATCAGCCGTTATTCTGGTGGTGCAGATGAAAATGCCCCATTACATAAATTGGGTGGCGATGCATGGGTAAGAGCACGTCAAAAAGCGGCCGAAAAAGTACGTGATGTCGCAGCCGAGTTATTAGATGTTTATGCTCAACGTGAAGTAAAAACAGGCTTTGCCTTTAAAATGGACAAAGAGCAGTACCAATCTTTCCGCCAAAGTTTTCCTTTTGAAACAACGCCTGATCAAGAAATGGCTATCAATGCGGTACTTAGCGATATGTGCCAAGCCATTTCAATGGATAGACTCGTCTGTGGTGATGTCGGATTTGGTAAAACAGAAGTTGCGATGCGCGCTGCTTTTCTTGCAGTTAACAACAACAAGCAAGTCGCCATTTTAGTACCAACCACCCTATTAGCTCAGCAACATTTTGATAATTTCCGCGATCGTTTTGCTAATTGGCCCGTTAATATTGAGATGATCTCACGTTTTCGTAGTGCAAAAGAGCAGCAACAAATTACCGAAAAACTGGCGGAAGGAACAGTTGATATTGTGATTGGTACACACAAACTCCTTCAACCGAATATTCAATGGAAAGATTTAGGATTATTAATTGTCGATGAAGAACATCGCTTTGGTGTTCGTCACAAAGAGCGTATCAAAGCTATGCGCGCAAATGTCGATATTTTAACACTAACCGCAACGCCTATTCCTCGTACACTGAATATGGCAATGAGTGGCATGCGTGATCTTTCCATTATTGCAACACCACCAGCACGTCGCTTATCCGTAAAAACATTCGTTCGTGAATATGATGATTTAGTCGTGCGTGAAGCTATCTTGCGTGAAACCTTGCGTGGCGGACAAGTTTATTACTTGTATAACGATGTCGAAAATATCGAAAAAGCCCGTGAAAGACTGGCTGCACTCGTTCCTGAAGCACGTATTGGTATTGGTCACGGACAAATGCGTGAACGTGAACTTGAGCGTGTGATGAATGATTTCCATCACCAGCGTTTTAATGTGTTGCTTTGCACCACGATTATTGAAACAGGTATCGATATACCTACTGCAAATACCATTATTATTGAACGAGCAGATCATTTTGGCTTAGCGCAATTACATCAATTACGTGGCCGTGTAGGTCGTTCTCATCATCAAGCTTATGCTTATTTGTTGACGCCACATCCGAAAGCAATGACAAAAGATGCCCATAAACGTTTAGAAGCGATTGCTTCGCTGGAAGATCTGGGTGCAGGTTTTGCATTAGCGACTCATGACTTAGAAATTCGAGGTGCCGGTGAATTATTAGGTGAAGAACAGAGCGGTCAAATGAATACTGTTGGTTTCTCACTTTATATGGAATTGCTAGAAAGCGCCGTAGAAGCACTTAAAGAAGGTAGAGAGCCATCACTTGAAGATCTCACCAATCAACAAACTGAAATTGAATTAAGAATGCCAGTCTTGTTGCCTGATGATTACATTCCTGATGTAAATGTCAGACTTTCATTCTATAAGCGAATTGCTAGTGCTATCGACTTAACAGAGCTTAATGATCTAAGAGCAGAGTTAATTGATAGATTTGGTAAATTACCTGATGCAGGACGTTATCTACTTCGGAATGCCGCTATTCGCTTAAGTGCGATGAGCTTGGGTATCACCCGAATTGAAGCGCACGATAAAGGCGGCTTTATTGAGTTTGGTGAGAAAAACAAAGTCGATCCGGGTTATTTAATCAGCTTACTTCAAGAGCAACCGGCAATTTTCCGCTTAGATGGGCCATCAAAACTGAAATTTATTACAGATTTAACTGAGCGTGAAAAGCGACTCACTTTTATTGATGATATGTTAAGTGCATTTGATGAGCATAAAATAACCACTCTTTAATGGTTATTGGATCAACAAAAAGGCGTAACTGAAGTAACTTCATTACGCCTTTCTTTTTATATCATTAGGTTTATTCTTTACGGCAAGGTACTTTTTCATTCATAGAACAATAAGGTTCTTGTTCTAAAATCAGCCGACCATCAGAATCTAACGCAATAATTTCACCGGGTTTAAATGTCGTTCGTACTTTGCCCGGCGTTCCATCGATAGTATAAAGCACATCATAACCCACAACTCTGCGCTCTTGACGATAAATCGGAATGCACTCTTTAAATTGAGGATAAGGGAAATTAGCAATATTGCTGTTATTAAGTGCTTCAATCATATAAAACACTCGACACTCTTGCTCTGCTGGGTGAAATCGTGACAATTTTTCTGGTGTAAAAGGTGTGGGTAAGCCAATTCGATGACAATACTCTTCTGTCACAAAAACGGTCGATTTAATAGGTGTCGCCGAAACGACATGAGCGTATTGAGGCTGGGGAAATACCCACCTCCATGCAATAAATGAAAGAATAGCTAATACAATGATTAGTCCTAATAGTGTGTACTTTCTGACATTAACACCCACTTTTACCCCTTTTTATTTGTTTTATCCTTAATTGCCTCAGATACATAACAAAAGCCACTGTTTCGCTCTAACTGGCTAATATATTTAGTATTCAATAAATGAATTCTCTGATCTGATAGCTTAATTCAACATCCATGCTGATTAACATAATAAGTAAACTACGTATTTATGACATGTTAAATACACCACTTATTTCTGTTTTAATTACTTAATTAAATAAATACTGACTACATTCTTAAGATTTACACATTATATTAAGATTGATCTTAATTTATTTAGCTAAAAAAAAAAGAAAACGCTACGCTATTTATAATATAGCATTATGATAACACCAAGTTAACAAATGTCGTCTAAAAATAGGAGATATTTCATATTTAACTCATATTATAAAATTTAATTTTAAGATTTATAAAACAATTTTATCCTATTAAATATGAGTAAAAATAACAAGTTAAGCATATCTCTAATAATTTTCACTTATTATCTTTCTAATACAAACCTGCGAAATACCATAACATTTTATTTGATGAATTAATGAATTAAACATCATTTTTTATTTAAGAAAAGTCTTAAATAATTTAGCGTAATAAATAAAAACAAGTGCTATCTTTAATATTACAAGTTTAACCTTAATAATAAAATTATATTTATCATTGTTCTATTGAGCTTTAGAGTTATTGGTTATTTTCGATATAAACAGATAAATCATCTAGTGCTTTATGCTAAGATTATTTATCTTATTTAGATATTCTCATTTAATTATTTAATTTAAAAGAAAAAATAGATAAAAAACCCTCATATAATATGAGGGTTTAAAAAGGCAACTTTTGTCTTATCTATAAAGCAAAAGATAAATTAATGAAGTTTCAGCTTAGGTCTAATCACTCTGTTGATTGATCCTACTAGCATCATAAGCCCTGTTTTGATGTAACCATGCAAAGCAATCTGATGCATTCGATATAAAGAGATATAAACAATCCGCGCAATGCGCCCTTCGATCATCATGTCACCCTTCATCAAATTCCCCATCAAACTACCTACGGTACTAAACTTAGAAAGTGAAACGAGTGAACCATGGTCGGTAAATACATAATCTTTTAGCAGTTTATCTTTTAACATTGCTAAAATATTGCTGTAACAACGACTTGCCATTTGATGAGCAGATTGTGCTCTTGGAGGAACAAAACCTCCTTCTTTTCTTGGGCAAGAAGAACAGTCACCAATAGCAAAGATAGACTCATCTAAGGTTGTTTGTAAGGTAGGTTTAACAACTAACTGATTAATACGGTTAGTTTCTAGACCGGCAATCTCTTTCATAAAATCAGGCGCTTTAATACCTGCCGCCCACACCATTAAGTCAGCATCAATATGCTCACCTTCTTTGGTATTTAATCCACCTTCATCTGCGCTTGTGACCATGGTTTTGGTCATCACTCGCACACCTAATTTTGTTAATTCTTGATGTGCAGCACTGGAAATACGCACTGGTAATGCAGGTAAAATACGTTCTCCTGCTTCAACCAACGTAATATTTAATGCTGAAGGCGCTAATTTTTTTAATCCATAACTATTAAGTTGGCGTACTGCATTATGCAATTCAGCTGAAAGCTCAACACCCGTAGCACCACCACCCACAATCGCAATATTTACCTTACGGTTTTCTTCTTGTGCATTGGTATCTGCTGAGTATTTTAAAAACAAATTCAACATTTCGTTATGGAAACGATGTGCTTGTTGCGGGCTATCCAAGAAAATACAGTTTTCTTTAATACCCGGAGTACCAAAATCGTTTGATTTACTGCCTAATGCCATCACTAAAATATCGTAGTCTAACGTGCGTTCAGGGACGAGTAGCTCTTGCTCTTCATTATAAATAGCAGCCAGTGTGATGTTTTTCTGTTCGCGATCAAGCCCCGTTAATGAGCCTAATTGGAAATTGAAATGATGGTTATAACCGTGGGCTAGGTAGCTTAAAGCATCAACACCATCATCTAAAGAGCCTGTTGCCACTTCATGCAAAAGGGGTTTCCATAAATGGCTGTTGTTGCGATCCACTAAGGTAATTTCTGCTTTTTTGCTGCGTCCTAATTTATTGCCTAATTTGGTCGCCAGTTCTAAACCACCCGCACCACCACCGACAATAACAATTTTTTTTAATGACATTTAACGTCACTCCATAAAGATATTTACTGTTGTTATTTAAATAGCCTTAGTGAAATCTACTTAAATAACGACAGTTAAATCGTTTCGGCTGTTATTTTTGTTCTTAAGCAAGTTAATTGGAAAGATGGTCATACCAAAGTTGATTTATATCAAAAATATTTGAATATTCATATCTATTTTTTGAAGAAAATAGTCGTTTTTTGCCTTTGAGTGATGAATAAATGACCACCAAAAACATAGAGGTATCCTTTTTTATCAATAAATACAATGAATTAAAACAATAAGAACAAAGAGGACTGTTAAAATCACTCGTGATAATTGAAATGATAAAAGTAAAGGATCAAAACAAGTGTTGAAAAGAGAGAGGTAGAAAGGAAAGTATGAGTATTTAAGACAAAAAAATGGATGGAACAAACGCCATCCATTTTAAACACATCACTTTAGTCTTAGTTTTTGCTATTAAACGCTTTAATTTTAAATAGATGCTCAGAGAGGCTCTTAAATTTATGCGTTTGCACTTCATCCCAAATTACAGAGTAATAAGGCGATAATTCATCAGCAGAACGCTGATTATCTAAAACCTCATCATTACGGGATAAAATCACTAAAGCGTTATCTTTGTTTTTAGAACGAAAATCTTTAATACATTTCGTTGCAATATCTAAATATTCTTCAGGTCTGTCGATTTTGTCTGTCATGTTTTCGTAAGGAAAAAGATTAGGATTAATCATTACCTGACGAATATTACATAAGAAACCAATACGCTCTGCCCAATATCCACCTAATCCTACGCCGCAAATTAATACGGGCTCTTTCGTGGATTTAATCACTTTATCCGTTTCTTTCAGTAAGTGTTGCATGTCATGACGAGGATGCAACGTACTGTAGCTTAAAAAACGGACATCAGGATCAATAAACTGTAGCTGTAAAACTTTCTCATGATTTCCAGGACTTGTGGAATCAAAACCATGTAAATATATAATCATGCTCGCTCCTGCCATTGCTCCTGTAATTGGGTCAGCAACTGATTCGCTTTTTTCCAACGATCAGAGGTTTGTAGCTCACTCAATGTGTAACGACCTCGGTGATGGTACAATGTGGAAATGCGTTCTGCTTTGACAGAGGACAGGTTATCTAACACACTCACTGCCCCTTTTCGGTTATTGCACACTAAAAGCATATCACAACCAGCATCTAGTGAACGTTGTGCCCTTTCCGCGTAGCTTCCCATAATGGCAGCACCTTCCATCGATAAATCATCAGAGAAGATAACGCCTTGGAACCCTAATTGTTCACGTAAAATGGATTTTAGCCAGTACGATGAGCCACTTGCAGGGCGCTCATCAACCTGAGAATAAATAACGTGAGCGGGCATAATGGCGTCTAATAACTGGCGTTGAATGAAATCTTTAAAAATAGACATATCACGTTGGCGAATATCATTTAAAGAGCGATCATCGCGAGGCGTTTCCTTATGAGAATCCGCTCTTACCGCACCATGACCAGGAAAATGTTTGCCTGTTGATTTCATGCCAGCAGAGCGCATACCTTTAATAAAACTCTCAGCCATTGTCATAGCAATTTCAGGTGAATCATGGAAAGAGCGCTCACCAATGGCAATACAGTTATGACCTAAGTCAAGTACAGGCGCAAAACTGATATCAATATCCATAGCTATCATTTCTGATGCCATTAACCATCCAGCTTCTTGTGCTAAATGGCTCGCTTGATAACTTTCATTTAATGCCGCATAAGATTGAGCTGCTGGTATGCGTGTAAAACCATCACGGAAACGCTGTACTCGTCCCCCTTCTTGGTCTACTGCTATCACAAGGCGCTCATGAGATGCATCACGAATTTGGCGAACTAATTCATTTAATTGTTCAGCATCGTGGAAGTTGCGGGTAAAAAGGATTAATCCACCGACAAGAGGATGCTTTAAAATTTCACGCTCTTCACTATCGAGTTCATATCCTTCAACATCAAGCATTACCGGACCCATAACATTCCTCTCTTTGTAATTGTGACAAGATAATGTCTTTAATTCGTCAGACTGAAATAGCGACGTAAAGGTTCAGACATTATTAAAAATGATCCATCTTTTGTTTGTTGCCAACGGACTTCATACCACATTAGCATCATATAAAAAATGAATGGTTCTCTTGAAAGAATACGCTCTCTCAACGCCTTCACAGAAGAAACATCCGTCTCTTTGGGTTGAGCATAATGGCAATGATACGAACAATAATAATCTAAAAACATATTTTGCTGCGATTCATTGAGTTGATTTGTTGCAAAGAACGTCATCAACGAATCCGCGGTATCAATATCAGCGGCATATTCCCAATCAATAAATTTTATACCGGAATCACTAAGAAGAATATTCTCAACATGCAAATCCATGTGAGCAGGCGCGTATTTTATGAGATTACATCGCGGTTGGCGTAAAAAATATTGTTGTAAGCGTAACCATTTAGCAGATAAACGTTTTCTATCAATACTCTGCCAATAAACTAATAGCTCATGATTTAAGTTGAGAGGGAAACCTAACGGCGTGTGTTGATGAAGTATGGCTATTTTTTCAGCCAGCGGTTTTAAATAAGTATTAAAAAGTGATTGGTGGGTTAGATGGTCGCCCTTTAACCAATAAAGAAAAAACCACTCTTTATAACGGGTGGCAACGTTAGGTGATAAGTTAGATCCTGAAAGCTGTTTTAAAATGGCATACTCTTTTCTTCCATGTACATAAAGCGCCCTTTTTTCATCACCATAATAGCGAGCAACCCAATCTATATCTGCACATTGCACGCGAAAAGCGCCACCACCTGATCCTTCTAATGCCGTAATTTTCCATTTGCTTAATGCCGTTGCAGGGAAAAGCGCTTGCAAGGCATTAAGCAAACTTGAGTAGTGCGGATCACTCAACCTTATGGCGTCCATTCCAAAGAATTTCACCAGAAGAAACTGACATTAACTGCATACTGATCACACGATTATCTTTTTTACCATCAACTGTTGAGAATAAAATATAATCAGCTTTCAAATAACGGGCTAAACCAATCGCTGCACTACGAAGGCCTAAGCTGTCTTCACCTGATAAACCAAGGGCTTTTCGTGCTGACATCATTTGTGTATAAGGCACGGTTTGCAATGCACTAATACTATTAACTGATTCAATAATGGTATTGGTTGCATTTACCGCTTGGATATTCCCGCCTGAATTATTTTTAACGTTATCAACAACGATAAGCTTACCCGTTTCTAAATCACCAGTAACCGCCATCTCTCTAATTAAAGGAGTGACAGCTGCATTCCAATTAATACTCGTGATTTTAGGTGGCGTTGGTACGATTTCAATTGGTGGCTCTATGGGTTTAGGCGGCTCTACTGGCTCGGTAGGCGTCACTGGCCCAATAGGTTCAACAGGTACTGGCGGTTGTTGTGGCAACATGGATGGACAACCTGCTAATAAAAACACAGACATCGCCACAAATAGAACTCTTTTCATGCTCGCGTTACCTTATCCTAAGTAAAGAGATAAACTCTGACATAACTAATGGTCTTATCTGGTATATCACCACTAATTTCGGTATCACCATCACCAAGAATAGTCACATCATTTACATTCCCAGCAGGGGAAACTTCAAGCCCTTGTTCGTTATACCAATAAAAACGATAGCGAATAGAGACAGGGTAAGATTGTGTATTTGATAACATGACTGTCGCTTTTGTGCCATTAGCATGGTGTTCGATGGTTGGCTGGCCCGCAACAACGCCCACAACTAATACTGAAGGCTCCATAATAATAGCCTGTTGACGATTGAAGTAGAGTTTATTATCCGAATGAGATGATAAACATCCAGAGAGCAATGTCGTCATAAACATAGCGATAAGTAATGAGTAAACTGTCTTACCTTGTCTTATCATGTATTACTTCCTGTTATCCTGCTGTTAGCATTACACCCATTACTGGCTTAATAATGGTCCTAGTGGTTTTCCACCAAGTAAATGCATATGAATATGGAAAACTTCTTGTCCACCATGTTTATTACAGTTCATCACCAAGCGATAACCGTCTTCAGCAATACCTTCTTGTTGTGCAATTTTTGCAGCAACAACAAAAAGGTGTCCTAATACTTGTTCATCTTCCGCAGTAACATCATTTACAGTAGGAATAAGTTTATTGGGAATAATTAAAATATGAGTGGGTGCTTGAGGTGAAATATCACGAAATGCGGTCACTGTATCATCTTGAAAAACGATATTAGCTGGGATTTCACCACGAATAATTTTACTGAAAATTGTTTCTTCTGCCATTTCCATCACCTTATTATTTATTTTAATTCCTGATTAATTCTATTAAGCAGGTAAGTTTTGAATATGAAAGAGCTTAGCAAAGTTACGCGTTGTTTGTTGCGCTAACTCTTCAACACTCACCCCTTTTAAGACTGCCATATACTCTGCAACATCACGGACATAAGCCGGTTGATTTTCTTTTCCGCGATGAGGAACTGGCGCTAAATAAGGAGAGTCTGTTTCGACTAAAATTCTATCAAGAGGAACGATACGAGCGGCCTCTCTGATTTGTTCAGCATTTCTAAATGTCACAATGCCGGAAAAAGAGATATACATTCCAAGATCAAGTAATGCTGTTGCAGTCTCTTTATCTTCTGTAAAGCAATGCAGAACACCGCCACAATCTTGAACTTTTTCTTCTTTTAAAATAGATAACGTATCTTCGCGAGCACTACGTGTATGCACAATAACGGGTTTATTAACTTGGCGTCCAATACGAATATGCTCACGGAAAATTTCACGTTGCAGTGCCGCATTTTCTTGTTGGTAATAGTAATCTAGCCCTGTTTCGCCTAAAGCCACAACATCAGGTGCGGCAGCTAAACGTGCTAATTCCTCAACATCATGGCCTTCATCTAAATTTAAAGGATGTATCCCACAAGAAAAGGCAATATTGTTACGTTTGCCGATTAGCTCACGCATACTCTTAAAACCCAGTAATGTGGTTGCTACTGCTAACATATATTGAACATCACGCTGCTGTGCTTTTTCGACAACATCATCAATATTTTCATGTAATTTTTCATAATCTAAGCAGTCGAGATGGCAGTGTGAATCAACTAAAAACATAACTTACTCTCATTTATTTGGTACAACTTATAGGTGTTTTTTATTACAGCTAAATCATAATTAATATATAGCTAATTAATTTTTTGTGACTAGCTGATTTTCCCAATCTAGCAGTTGTTCTACTAGTAATAATTCTCTATTTAATGCTGGAATGGTCATTAACTGATAACGACACTGTTTCCATCCATCAATAGTGGATAATAAAATATCCGAAGGCCATTGTGATAACGCCATAATCAATGCTTGCTGATCTTGGTTCACGCAATAGGCTTGTGCATTAGTTTGATATTTTAATGCATCAAGTAGCAGTGATAACAACCAATACAGGCGATGCTCGGCATTATCTTGATTTAATTGTGGCAGAAATGCATATAAATCACGTTGTTGTATGCTGGTGTATAACGCTTGGCAAAAAGTCTCTCTTTCTTTCCACTCATCTTTCAATAATGAAAGCGCCAAAATCGGAGCGTTCTGCGATAAATTCAATGCTGTCACACTATTCGCATAAGGTATGTTTGGTAATTGTTGCTGTAACCAGTGCGTTGCGTGTTGAAGATCTGGCGTTGCTAGATGGTAATAAAAACAACGGCTACGCAATGTCGCTAATAAAACTTCTGGTTGCTGACAATTCAGTAAAAAATAGGTGTTTTTAGGTGGCTCTTCTAACGTTTTGAGTAATGCATTTGCAGCGGCTTCTGTTAACGCTTCAACGTCTTTTATCCAAACTACTCTAAAACCACTTTGCTGAGCATGATGCTCCAGCTTTTCAGTGACTTTTCTTACTGCTTCAATACCAATCGAGGATTTACCCTTTTCACTCTGTAAAACATGCCAATCAGGGTGTGTTTCAGCAAGCATCAATCGGCAGCTATGGCATTCATTACAACTTTTTAATCCCTGTTTATTCTGGCACATTAACCAACGACTTAACCCATAAGAGAGTGCTTCTCCTCCCATGCCTTCTATCGCATGTAAAAGCAAGGCATGATGACCGCGCCCTTCTTGATACATGCTAATAAGTTGTCGATATGCCTGATTTAGCCAAGGATACCAATTCATAGTGATTTATTTTCCTGCTGAACTAGCCATGCTGTTAATGTTTGACGAATGTCTGCTTGTACTTTTTCAATCGCTTGAGAGGCATCTATCGTAATAATGGAATCATCATCTTTAGCCAATGCTTGATAACGTTCGCGAGTACGATAAAAGAAATCCATTGATTCTTTTTCAATCCGGTCTAGCTCGCCTCGAGCACGCGCTCTAGCAAGGCCAATAGCAGGATCTAAATCAAGATATAAGGTTAAGTCAGGGCGAAAATCACCAAGGACAGTATTACGAAGTGACAACATAAGATCTTTATCTAAGCCGCGTCCACCACCTTGATAGGCTTGAGAAGAGAGATCATGTCTATCACCAATAACCCATTTACCATCCGCAAGTGCAGGTTTTATTACGTTTTCTATAAGCTGAACACGCGCTGCGTATAGCATCAATAATTCTGCTTTATCCGTGACTTTTTCACCTTCAATACCTTGCTTGATAAGCTCACGTAATTTTTCAGCAAGCGGAGTACCGCCCGGTTCACGGGTAAATGCTAGGTTAGTGATACCTTTATCTTTTAGGGTATCAACAACTGTTTGGATCGCACTGGTTTTTCCAGCGCCTTCAAGTCCTTCAATTACAATAAATTTACTGTTGTTCATAATTATCTTTGTTGTAAGCGTCGGTATTGTGCGACGGCTTTATTATGTTCATTGAGTGTGGTTGAAAATTTATGACCACCCGTTCCATCCGCAACAAAATAGAGATAGCGTGTATCTGCTGGATGTGCAGCGGCTCTAATTGAAGCAACACTCGGCATTGCTATTGGTGTTGGTGGTAAGCCATCAATTTGATACGTGTTATAAGGTGTGTAACCATTTAAATCACTACGATAAATCGTGCCTCTATATTTATCACCTAAACCATAGATGACCGTTGGGTCAGTCTGTAATCGCATATTAGTTTTTAATCGATTAACAAAAACAGACGCAACTTTTGTTCTTTCAGCATCAATACCCGTCTCTTTTTCAATAATTGATGCCATGATAAGCATTTCATAAGCCGATTTATACGGTAAATCACTATCGCGTTTAATCCACTCTTCTTCTAATGTTTTTTCCATTTGCTGGTAGGCACGTTTTAAAATTGCGACATCTGTCGTACCCGCTGTGTAATGGTATGTATCTGGTGCAAACCAACCTTCTAGATTAGAAATCTCAGGTTTTATGCCTATTTCTTGACGTAACTTATCGCTATCCATTGTGTGTGCAACAGCAGCAAGTTGAGGCGCTTGCTCAAAAATAGCTTGCCAATCCTTTAAGCGACTTCCTTCAATAAAACGGATAGAGAATTGAGCTTCTTTACCACTTTTGATAAGTAGTAAAACATCCTGCAATGTCATCCCTTTTGTTAAACGATAAGTACCTGCTTTAAATTGGCTTAATTCTGGTTTAGCTTTTAATAAAACCTGAAAATAATCCCCTTCATTAAGCAAATTATTTTTTATTAATAGTTGCTCCATGGCAACACGCCCTGTTCCTGCTGGCACAGTCAGTAGCATTTCATCTTGTTTTACAACAATATTTTCTTCTAGACCTCGAATATGTTGCATCATATACAATGCAACTGCGCCAAGGCTAATCAGTAAGGCAAAAAAAACTATCCATACTATTTTTTTTATCTTCATTTATAACTCATTAAATTCTATTTAAGTGACAAACTGTGTTGTAAAACAACATGATAATAATCTCTACTAGGATATTGATAGCACTTATCATCTGAAAAAGTGATTTGTGAAACGGGGATCACTGGCATCAACGCATTTGTTAACCATATTTCATCAGCCTGATAAAGTGTTTCGGGCTTTTCTCTCACAATATCAATTTTCCAATGATTTTTTTGAGCTAATTGAAAAATGGATTGACGCATAATGCCATTTACCCCTGAATTAGTCAGATCTGGTGTAAAAAGCCTATTTCCTTTGCGCCAAAAAAGATTCGCTGCATTAGCTTCAACTAAATATCCTTCATTATCACACACTAAAACATCATCAAATTCTGTTTTTTCTAAATGATATTTTATAAGGACTTGTTCTAGACGATTGAGATGTTTAATACCTGCCAGCAAAGGGTTTTGCCCTAAGGTAACGGGGCTAATACCAAGCGATACACCTTCACTTTGCTGGTGGAGATAATGGGTAGGATAAGAGGATAGTGAGATTATTACCGTCGGTGTTATAAATCCATTGGGGGAATATCCTCGTCCACCATAACCACGACTAATAATAATCTTAATAACACTTTTTGTTTGAGCCAGAGAAGCGACATCAATGATCTGCTTTTTAAGTTCAGACCAATTAGGATGCGGTAAAAAAAGCGCGTTACAACCTTGTTTTAAGCGATTTATGTGTGCAGATAATAAAATGGGGTCACCCTGATCAACAGCAAGTGTTGTGAAACAGCCATCCCCAAACTGTACTGCTCGATCACTGGCATCTACATTTTGTTGCTGTTGTCCATTTACCCAATACATCTAACACACCTTACATCTATGTTATTGATATCAATCTGCACATGATAAAACAACTAGCAGTAAAAGGATAAAATAAAAGACCCAGAATAATCCTGGGCCTTTAGGTATTTTTCAACTTTCTACAAAAAACGGCTTATACGCGTTTAAAGAGAATTGAACCATTAGTACCACCAAAGCCGAATGAGTTACACAGAGCATATTCCATGTTCTCAACTTTACGTGCTTTATGTGGAACAAAATCAAGATGACAATTTTCGTCTTGATTATCTAGGTTAATTGTTGGAGGTACGATTTGATCACGCAGTGAAAGGATAGTAAAGATAGACTCAATTGCACCCGCAGCACCTAATAAGTGACCTGTCATAGATTTTGTTGAGCTAACTAATACATCAGTGCCTTTACCAAATACGTTTTCTACCGCTTGTGCTTCAGCAACGTCGCCTGCATTTGTTGATGTGCCGTGTGCGTTGATATAACCCACGTCTGATGAGGCAATACCTGCATCTTTCAGTGCATTTGTCATCGCCAGCGCACCGCCTTCGCCATTTTCTGCTGGTGAAGTCATGTGGTAAGCATCGCTGCTCATACCAAAACCAACCACTTCAGCATAAATTTTAGCGCCACGGTTTTTAGCGTGTTCGTACTCTTCAAGAACAAGAACACCCGCACCATCACCCAATACAAAACCATCACGCTCTTTATCCCAAGGACGGCTAGCCGCTTGAGGATTATCGTTACGTGTTGATAATGCACGAACAGCACCAAAGCCACCCAGACCTAATGGTGTGGTTGCTTTTTCGGCACCGCCTGCCAGCATTGCATCTGCATCACCATAAGCGATAATACGTGCAGCATGTCCAATATTATGAACACCTGAAGTACACGCTGTTGCGATAGAGATTGTAGGGCCACGAAGACCATACATAATGCTTAAATGCCCTGCAACCATGTTAATGATGGTTGAAGGTACAAAGAATGGGCTAATTTTACGAGGGCCACCATTCATCATAGATGTATGGTTTTCTTCGATAAGGCCTAAGCCACCAATACCAGAACCAATAGCAGCTCCGATACGACTTGCATTGGCTTCTGTTACTTCAAGACCTGAATCCGCAATGGCCTGCACACCTGCTGCAATACCATATTGAATGAAAAGATCCATCTTACGCGCGTCTTTACGCGAAAGATTATAATCTTCGTGATTGAAATCTTTTACCAATCCAGCGAATTTAGTCGCATGATGACTGGTGTCAAAATCTTCGATAAGGCCGATACCACTCTGTCCGGCACACACCGCTTCCCAAGAAGCTTCTGCGTTATTACCGACAGGAGATAACATGCCTAGTCCGGTCACAACTACACGACGCTTAGACACGCTTATCCTCCAAGGAGGGAAAAAGTTTAGGATTAAAAATATAGGCGGTCGAGTGACCGCCTAGATTAGCAAGCTTATTTGCCTGCGTTTTCAACGTAATCAATAGCAGCTTGAACTGTAGTAATTTTTTCTGCTTCTTCGTCTGGGATTTCGATATCGAATTCTTCTTCCAGAGCCATTACCAGCTCAACTGTGTCAAGAGAATCAGCGCCTAAGTCATCAACAAATGAAGCTGAATTTACAACTTCTTCCTCTTTAACACCCAGTTGTTCAACAATGATTTTCTTAACGCGTTCGTCGATAGTGCTCATACTATTAAATTTCCTATCAAAACTCGCTTGCGCGATGATTTTCTTAGTTTATAAATACAGGAAAAGATCTAACCAATCCCGACTGTGTGGACTACTTTATTCGCTATATTTTGCATTATATTGTACGCAAAAAGCAAATATAAAGACGTCCCCATAATTAGATCATGTACATGCCACCATTGACATGCAATGTTTCACCCGTGATATAGCTTGCTTCATCAGAAGCTAAGAAAGCTACAGCACTGGCAATCTCTTTGGCATCACCTAAACGGTTAGCAGGAACTTGAGATAAAATACCTGCTCTTTGGTCATCTGTTAATGCTCTAGTCATATCAGTTTCGATAAAGCCAGGAGCAACAACATTCACCGTAATGCCACGGGAAGCAACTTCGCGTGCTAATGATTTACTAAAACCAATCACACCCGCTTTTGCCGCCGCGTAGTTTGCCTGTCCTGCGTTACCCATGGTTCCAACAACAGAACCAATGGTAATTATACGACCATGACGTTTTTTCATCATAGCACGCATAACTGCTTTAGACAGACGGAAGACTGATGAAAGATTAGTGTCAATGATATCTTGCCACTCATCATCTTTCATGCGCATCAACAGGTTATCACGAGTAATACCTGCATTATTGACCAAAATATCAATTTCGCCAAATTCAGCACGCACATCTGCTAAAAATTTTTCGATAGAGTCGTTTTCTGTGACGTTTAACACAAAACCCTTACCCTTACCGTCTAAATATTCGCTGATAGCTTGCGCACCGTTTTCACTCGTTGCTGTACCAATTACTGTCGCACCGCGTGCAACTAAATCTTCTGCAATCGCACGGCCAATACCACGGCTTGCACCAGTAACTAGCGCTATTTTTCCGTCAAATCCCATGAGATCCCTCAGTCATTTCCTAATGCAACATCTAATGACGCAATATCATTAACTGCTGCAGCGTTCATTTCTTTAGAAATACGTTTTGTTAAGCCAGTTAATACTTTTCCTGGCCCGATTTCTAATAGTTGTGTGATGCCTTTTTCAGCAATAAGTTCAACCGTTTCAGTCCAGCGAACTGGATTATAAAGCTGGCGAACTAACGCATCACGGATTGCATTTGCATCAGTTTGCGCTATCACATCAACGTTATTAACGACCTGAATTTCAGGTTGTTTAAATTCAATTTCTTGTAATGCAACCGCAAGCTTATCAGCAGCCGGTTTCATTAAAGCACAGTGAGAAGGCACACTTACCGCTAATGGTAAAGCACGTTTAGCACCTGCTTCTTTACATAACACACCAGCACGTTCTACGGCTTCTTTGTTACCCGCAATAACAACTTGACCCGGTGAGTTAAAGTTCACAGGCGAGACAACTTGTCCTTGTGCTGCTTCTTCACAGGCTTTTGCAATAGCATCATTATCTAAACCGATAATCGCATACATTGCACCAGTACCCGCAGGTACGGCTTCTTGCATCAGTTTACCGCGTAATTCTACTAGTTTAATTGCAGCAGCGAAATCAATAACACCTGCACACACTAAAGCAGAATACTCGCCAAGACTGTGACCTGCCATCATTTGTGGCATTTTGCCTTGTTTTTCTTGCCATACACGCCAGATAGCAACAGAAGCTGCTAATAATGCTGGCTGTGTTTTCCAGGTTTTGTTTAGCTCTTCTTCTGGGCCATTTTGAACTAAGTCCCAAAGAGAATAACCCAATACATCAGATGCTTGAGCAAATGTTTCAGTCACGATTGGATATTGCTCTGCAAGTTCTGCAAGCATTCCAACAGCTTGTGATCCCTGTCCGGGAAAAACCATTGCAAAATCAGTCATGTTTATTTTCCTGATAATATTAAAAACGGATAAGTGCAGAACCCCAAGTAAAACCGCCACCAAACGCTTCGAGTAAGATTAACTGACCACGTTGAATGCGATTATCTCTTACAGCCTCATCTAATGCTGTTGGGACTGATGCTGCTGACGTATTGCCATGGCGATCTAATGTCACCACTACTTTATCCATTGTCATATCCAGCTTTTTCGCTGTCGCTGAAATAATTCTTAAATTTGCCTGATGAGGCACAAGCCAGTCCAGTTCAGATTTATCAATTTTGTTAGCTTCAAGTGTCTCATCCACAATGTGGGCAAGTTCACGAACTGCGACTTTAAATACTTCATTTCCTGCCATAGTAACGTAAGCAGGTAAATCGTCATTTTCTCTACTCTGATAAGGTAATGCTAATAGATCACCAAAACGTCCATCAGAATGTAAATGGGTAGAGATAATGCCTTCTTCTTCTGATGCACCAACAACCACAGCACCTGCTGCATCACCAAATAGAATAATCGTGCCACGATCTTCAGGATCTAAAGCGTGAGATAATCTGTCAGCACCAATAACCAGTGCTTTTTTAACAGAACCTGCTTTAATAAATTGATCCGCAATACTTAATGCATAAACAAAACCTGAACATGCAGCCGCAACATCAAAAGCAATACAGTCATTAATACCTAATGCATTTTGAATTTGGCAAGCCGCACTTGGGAATGCGTGTGAGCCAGATGTAGTTGCAACAATAATCAATCCAATGTCTTGCTTATCAATACCTGACATTTCTAATGCTTTTTCGCCAGCACCCGCACCCATCACGGCAACAGTTTCTTCTTCCGCTGCAATTCGACGTTCATGAATACCCGTTCTGGTAACAATCCACTCGTCAGATGTTTCAACCATTTTTTCTAAATCGGCATTAGTTCGCACTTGTACAGGCAAGTAACTACCAGTACCTAAGATTTTTGTATACATTCTATCAATCGCTCTTGGGTAATACTGTTGTCAGTCGTGAAGCAATTCGCTCTGGAATTTTTCGCTCAACGGCATGAACAGCCTGTTCTATTGCTGCTGTAAACGCGCTTTCATTTGCGCCACCATGGCTTTTAATGACGATACCGCGTAATCCTAACAGAGAAGCACCGTTATACTGGTCGGGGTTCATATGTCCAAAACGCTTAATTAGCCGTTTTTGTAACCACTTCTTCAATATTTTCATCCACCACGACGTTTTTTTGTTTTCGGTAGTAGAAGATTTAATCAATGAAAGGAAAACTCTGATAACCCCTTCCATCGTTTTAAGGGAGACATTACCTGCGAAGCCGTCACACACCAAAACATCAGTTTTGCCTGTCAGTAATTCATTACCTTCAACATAACCAATATAATTAATATTCGGTGTCGATTTTAATACCGTAGCAGCTTCGCGGATATTATCTAATCCTTTACTCTCTTCTTCACCAATATTTAAAAGCGCCACTTTCGGTGAATCAATCCCTGCTATCTCTTCGGCCATAACTGCGCCCATTACCGCAAACTGTACCAGCATTTTGCTATCACAATTAACGTTAGCGCCTAAATCCAGAACAACCGTCTTACCTTTTTTCTGATTAGGTAATACTGAAACCAGTGCAGGACGTTCAATTCCATCAATAGCATTAAGTCGAAGTTTTGCTAATCCCATCAATACGCCAGTATTCCCTGCACTTACACAAGCCTGTGCTTCCCCTGTTTTCACGAGATCAAGTGCCACTCGCATTGATGTGCCTTTACTTGCTCTAATAGCTTGTGAAGGTTTGGCATCATTGGCGACAATATGTTCTGCGGGTATAACTTGTAAACGGGAGATTAGCTCAGCATTTTGATTTGCAAGCAGAGGAGAGATAGAGTCTGGTTGACCTACCAGCAATATTTTTAAATGAGGATTAGATGCCAGCGCCCGCAAACAAGCAGGCACTGTGATGCGAGGACCGAAGTCCCCGCCCATCGCATCTAACGCTATGGTTAGATTTGTCAAGGTATCAACGAGCTATAAAGCTAATTACTTGTTGATAACCTTGCGGCCACGGTAGTAACCGTCAGCAGTTACATGGTGACGCAGGTGAGTTTCACCAGAAGTTTTGTCAACAGAAACCTGAGTTACTGTCAGCGCGTCATGAGAGCGACGCATACCACGTTTAGAACGAGTTGGTTTGTTTTGTTGTACGGCCATTGACCTTACTCCTTAGTACTTTTCTTTAAACTGGCTAATACGGCAAATGGATTTGGTTTCTCTGATAATTCTTCAGGGAGTTCACCAAACACCATATCCGCGTCGGACACTTCACAGTGTTCAAAATCATGTACCGGAACTACCGGCAAGTTGAGGATTATTTCATCTTCAATCATCGCCAGCAAATCTATTTCACCAAATTCGTTTACATCGACTGGTTCATATTCTTCCGGTAATGCCTCGGCCCGTTCATCACTGACAACAGGGCTAAAACAATATGTTGCGTGAACATGATACGGAAAATGGCCACCACAACGCTGACATTCTAAAGTCACATCCACATCGGAATGTCCTTTAATCACGGCAAGACGTTGATGGTCAATATCAAATGATAAAGCCACATCAATATTACTGTCCACACTGACCACCGATTCAGCTAAGCGGCTTACTTGCTCTGGAGAATAATGACCGTCATAGTCTAAATTCTTTTGAGCTGCTCGCAGCGCATCAATGGTCAGGGGTAATTTTACCTTTTGCATAAGGCGCGCATATTATCTTTGTAATGGAATATAGTCAAAGAAAAAGGCGGGTTATCTACACCTTTCCACCAAAATTCGCTTTATCAGCGGCGCATAGTTTAGAATGTCAGGCATCATTTTGCTACGGATTTTAAAAAAAATATGTTGCCACTCGTTCTTGCGTCTACTTCACCCTTTCGAGCTCAGTTGCTGAAAAAGCTTGGAATGCCCTTTATACAGGCATCTCCAGAGATTGACGAAACCCCGATGCCCACAGAGTGTGCTCAAGATCTTGTCAGTCGCTTATCCTATGAAAAAGCCAGCGCTTTACAAGTAAAATTTCCACATCATCTTATAATTGGTTCTGATCAAGTTTGTGTGCTTAATAAAAAGATCACAGGGAAACCCCATAATTTTGATAATGCCTTCGCACAATTAAAACAAGCTTCAGGGCAATGTATCTCGTTCTACACCGGATTAACTGTATATAATAGCCTAACTTTAGAACATCAAACGCATTGTGAATTATTTCAAGTTTACTTTCGTCATTTAACTGATGAAGAAATTATCAGTTATTTAAATAAAGAAATGCCTTTCAATTGCGCAGGAAGTTTTAAATCTGAGGGACTAGGTATTACTCTATTTGATAAACTTGTTGGTGATGATCCAAATTCTTTAATTGGTTTACCACTTATCCGATTGAATAAAATGTTACTCTCGCAAAGAATAAACCCATTATTTTTCTCTGATGATCAAAAATAAATCTGATCATCTTATTTTTTAATCTTATGTAGCGATAAAGCGTATTATGAATAAATTAGCATCAGTCTTAACAGCTTTAGTGGTGGCAACAGCATTAGTGGGTTGTTCTGATGAAAAAGATACTGAAATTTCAACAACGAAAACAACTACCACCGCAAATACTATCCAAGACAGTGTAATTTCAGACAAAAAAGAGGACAATACATCCTTATTTAAAAAGAACTTTGTCAGTAGTTGCATATTAGGCTCTGGTATTACTGATGATGCGCTAATTCCTCAAATTGCCGAAGTGTGTGAATGCACTTACGACAACATTATTAAAAATTACGGAATAACAGAATTTATCCGTGTAGATATGGAAATGCGCAAAAACGGTTCAAAATCACTGCCTAAAGAGTGGGATATTGATAAAATTGTTGAGCAATGCATGACAAAAGTGGAAGGTTAGTCCTATTTTCTATTCACTTTCTTTGTGATTTAAGAAAAACAATACGCCCAGCTAACTGGGCGCATTGGATATTCGGATTTTCTGTTGAAATGAAAATTTCAGACTTAAGATTTTTGACTACGTAATACTTGTAAACAATGGCGTAACTGATTATCCATTGGTGCTTCAATTCGCATTTGTTCACCCGTTGAAGGATGAGTAAATGTCAAAGAACTTGCATGTAAAAATAGACGCTTAAGTTTTGTTCCTACCAATTGAGCATCAAAGTCACGATCACCATAGCGATCATCAAATGCAATAGGATGACCTGCATGTAATGTATGCACACGAATTTGGTGTGTTCTTCCTGTCACAGGGCTTGCTTTCACAAGTGTGGCAAATTCAAAACGCTCTTCAACCTTAAAACGAGTCTCTGAAGGTTTTCCCTCATTACTCACTTTAACCACACGTTCACCACTTTGAAGAATATTTTTCAATAACGGAGCCTGAACAACTTTAGTATGAGATTGCCACTGACCACGCACTAAGGCTAAATAATCTTTTTGCATCTGTTTTAAGCGCAATTGCTCATGCAACGCACGCAACGCTGAACGTTTCTTTGCAATTAATAAAACACCCGATGTATCTCTATCAAGACGATGTACAAGCTCTAAAAAACGTGCTTCTGGACGCAAAGCGCGTAAACCTTCAATTACACCAAAGCTTAACCCACTTCCCCCATGCACTGCGGTTCCTGAGGGTTTATTGATGAGCATTAAGTGGTCATCTTCATATAAAATACAATCTGCCAATGCCGAGACTTTATCAAGTTTTGGTGATACAGCGATCTCTTCTTTTTCCGATACCCGCACAGGAGGAATACGAATGCTGTCGCCCGCATTGATTTTGTATTCAGGTTTAATTCGCCCTTTGTTAACTCGAACTTCTCCTTTTCGGATAATTCGGTAAATCATACTTTTTGGTACACCTTTCAAGCGTGCCAGTAAAAAATTATCGATACGCTGGCCTGCTTCATCGCCATCAATGGTGACGAACTGAACTTGATTAAATGATTTCATAGTGGCGATTCTTTGGCTCTCTTAAAATAAAAATTACAAACAACTTTATGGTGCACAAAATAACATCAATTCTGTCGTCTATTTTAACCTGAATAATGGGAAAAAGACGAAACATTAGCTAATCTCTCATATTTATACAGAAAAAGTCACCAAAGCAGAAAAGTCATCTTGCTATAACCCTAACACCAATGGAATAATGCAGACTCTCCTGATTATGTTTATCAGGTATATTTATGAAAATTTTGTTTGTTTGATTTTCAAAATGCAGCAATGGCGTAAGACATAGTCGAAAATCAAACAATTTAGTATGCCACAAATACATCGCTTATTGAGTTGAAACATTGTGTTCAATTAAAGAGTGCTGAATTTTTGAACTAAAAATCAGACTCACCGACATATTGCACCTCTATACAATCGACAACCGTGAGGTTGACGCATTTGTAAAAGACACGAGGTCATCGGTTATCAATAGTGTAATTACGTATGTTAGTGGCACATTATAAAACGTGAAAATAACGAGTAAGTCACAATATGAAAAGAATGTTAATTAACGCAACTCAGCAGGAAGAGTTGCGTGTTGCCCTTGTCGATGGGCAACGTTTGTACGATCTGGATATCGAAAGCCCCGGTCATGAACAGAAAAAAGCGAATATCTATAAAGGTAAAATCACTCGAATTGAACCCAGCTTAGAAGCCGCTTTTGTTGATTATGGTGCGGAACGCCACGGTTTCCTTCCTATTAAAGAAATAGCCCGCGAATACTTTCCTAGTAATTATCACTCCCATGGTCGTCCTAACATCAAAGATGTCTTAAAAGAAGGCCAGGAAGTTATTGTTCAAGTTGATAAAGAAGAGCGTGGTAATAAAGGTGCAGCGTTAACCACTTTTATCAGCCTTGCCGGAAGTTATTTGGTATTAATGCCAAATAATCCTCGTGCAGGTGGTATTTCTCGCCGTATTGAAGGTGAAGATCGTACTGAACTTAAAGAAGCTTTATCAAGCCTAGAAATCCCAGATGGCATGGGTCTGATTGTACGTACAGCCGGTGTTGGTAAATCTGCTGAAGCACTGCAACAAGACTTAAGTTATCGTCTAAGACACTGGGATGCTATTAAGAAAGCGGCAGAGAATCGCCCTGCACCCTTCTTAATCCATCAGGAAAGTAACGTAATCGTTCGCGCATTCCGCGACTACTTACGTCCTGATATTGGTGAAATCTTAATTGATAATGCAAAAGTCGTTGAAATGGCACGTAGCCATATTGAAGCGATTGGCCGTGGTGATTTTGCTAGCAAAATTCGCCATTACACTGGCGCCGTTCCTCTATTTAGCCATTACCAGATTGAATCACAGATTGAATCTGCGTTTCAGCGTGAAGTTCGCCTTCCTTCTGGTGGCGCTTTAGTTATTGATACAACTGAAGCATTAACAGCGATTGATATCAACTCCTCACGCTCAACCCGCGGTGGTGATATCGAAGAAACTGCATTTAATACTAACTTAGAAGCGGCTGACGAAATTGCACGCCAATTACGTTTACGTGACTTGGGTGGTTTAATTGTTATCGACTTTATCGACATGACGCCTGTGCGCCATCAACGTGAAGTTGAAAACAGAATGCGTGAAGCTGTTCGCCAAGATCGTGCTCGCATTCAAATTGGACGTATCTCTCGTTTTGGTTTATTAGAGATGTCTCGCCAACGTTTAAGCCCTTCATTAGGTGAATCTAGCCATCACGTTTGCCCGCGTTGCTTAGGCACCGGTACTATTCGTGACAATGAATCACTGTCACTTTCTGTGTTACGTCTTATCGAAGAAGAAGCACTTAAAGAGAATACTCATGAAGTGCATGCGATTGTCCCTGTTCAAATCGCCTCTTATTTGCTTAACGAAAAACGTAAAGCAGTGACTGACATCGAGTTACGTCAATCTAATGTCAAAGTGGTTATTGTTCCTAATGACCAAATGCAAACCCCTCATTTCTCTGTTATTCGTGTACGTAAAGGCGAAGAGATCACCTCTCTGAGCTACAACTTAGCGCAATTCCATGAAAGCCAGTTAAATGAAGCTGAAGACGATGTTGTTACAGAGCGTAAAGCGCCTGAACAACCTGCTATTTCAGCCTTTGGGTTACAAGAAGAACCTGTTGCTGAAACAGTAAAAAACAAAAAGGCACCTCAACCTCAAGCTAAACCTGCTACAACAGAACAAGCTCAAGGTGCTGGTTTCTTTGCTTCTATTGCAAAATTCTTCTCTAACTTATTTGGTAGTGAACCAGAGCCTGCGGTAACACAAGAAAAACCACAGGAAAACAAGAAAGAGAATAACGACAACCGTCGTGATCGTCGCAATAACAATAATCGACGTAACAATAATAATCGCCGTGACCGTGATAACGATCGTAATCGTGACAACGCAAATAGCGAAGACAATCGCAAGAATCGCAATCAAAAACCACAAACGACTCCAACAACTGAAGTTAGTAGTGAACAAGAGATTGCAGAACGCGAAGCCCGTCGCCAACAGCGTCGTGAACAACGTGCTGAACAACGTCGTCGTCAAGAAGAAAAACGTCAACAGCAACAAGAAGCAGCTAAAGCTCAAGCGGCTCTTTCTGAAAATGATGCAGTTGCAAAAGATAGTGCTGATGAGAAGAAAGAAGAACCTCGTCGCCCTGCTATGCAACGCCGTAATCGTCGTCAATTAACACAATCTGTACGTGTTACAGACAACGATAATGCATTAGCCGTTGTACCTGTTACGACCGAAAAAGCGGTTTCTGAACCACCTGTTGCAACTACGCAAACTAAAGTTGCCCCAACTGAAAAACCAGCACCTAAAGCAGTCGCTGTTGCGAAAGTTGAAGCAAATGAAGCTCAAGTTGTAAAAGCATTACCTGATGCAACTAAATCACAAGATGACAATAAAAACGAAGATAATAACGGGCAAGATAATGTTATGCCACGTCGTTCTCGCCGTTCACCTCGTCATTTACGTGTAAGTGGTCAACGTCGCCGTCGTTATCGTGATGAGCGCACCTTAACAGTATCACCAATGCCTCTGGCAATGGCGGTTGCTTCTCCTGAACTGGCTTCAGGTAAAGTCTTTATTCGCTACCCAATCACACCAGTAAGTGATGCACCGTTTATTGAGAATAATGCCGAAAACAACAGTGATGTTTCTGTTGGAAACCACATTATTACTCATAAAGATCCGCAAATGGTAGCTATTGCACCAGCGGTTTCAGAAGCTATTGTTGCTGATATTGCACAGACAGAAACCACTGAATCAACTTATTCTGTCACAGTTAGCACTGAATCAACCACAGAAGCTGTCGCTGAAATTGTTGCAGTAGAGCCACAAACTGTGCCTGTTGAAGCTGACGTTATCAGTGATGTAATCAATGAAGTGAATACAGAAGAGCATGTTACTCGTAAAGAGAATATTTCAGCGGTATTGAATACCACTGAAGCTTACATGCATGAAACTTCACAACAAACTGAAACAAATATCGCGCCAGAAGAAGTTGCACAAGATACGGTTGTAGCAGTAGAAAGTGAAACGTCAACACTTGAACCTCAACCTGTTGAAACAGTAGTTGCAACTGAAGAAACTGTTGAACAACACAAAGAAGTTGTTGTTGAAACTGTTGCAGCCCCTGTCGTTGAAGCTGTCGTTGAAGCTATCGTTGAAAATCAGCCAGCAGAAAACGCAGCCCCTGTTGTGGAAGTTGAAGCAGTAACAGAGAGCAAACCAACTGAAGTCGTTATTCGTCAAGAGCCTGTTGTAGTTGCACGCCAACTACATGCAAGTTCACCAATGACAAAAGCGCCAGCCGCTGATGAAACGCCTGAGGCAATTGAAATCAAAGCATGGGAAGCACGCCCTGCTTTTGATAAGAAAGGCCGCTCAGGTGCCGGTGGACATTGTTCTACTAACCACGCTTCTTCAGAAATGACGAAAGCTGAAAGCCAAAGCTGATAATCAGGTGTTATTAAGAATATCTTGATAATACTTCTAAATTGAGAACCCACTTTTTAGTGGGTTCTTTTTTTGGTAACTGCTAACCAATTAACTGCGTATTTATAAAGCCAAAAATAAGATAAAAAAAAGCCCCTGAATATTCAATTCAGAGGCATTTAATTTCTTAGCGAAACAATCAGTCTTTTAGATCAGGCAGGTTTTTAATTTCACCCATCGCTTTTAACTGCTTAGATAATTCACGGCGCTCTTTAGACAGATCGGCATTTTTAATAATGTAATCGTCAACACGATCGTCATAGTCACTGCGCATATTAGCAATAATGCCCAGTACATCTTCAATCGACATACCTGGTTTAATATATTCACTTAAGTTGTCTAACAAAAGAACACGTTTTTGGTTATCACGGATCTTTTTCTCATTGTCAGTGATCTCACGACGGATTTTGTTCTTACGACGATACATACGCACAAACTCCAGTACGTTTTGGAAAGACGGCTTGTTTGCGTTATCCATTTCCTACACCTTTACAATTGATATTTAAGATAAATAGTTCTGTTTAAGATTATCGCTTAATCGTGTCAATAAACAAGCAAAGTTTACAAATTTAATTGATTTTGCTTAATTAACAATTGATTAGGATGATATGCATTAATAAATATAGTCAACATTCTTTAACCCGTAAATGTTCACTTAATTAATGATAAAAAAATGGCTACACATTTTCACTGGTAGCCAAAATCGACACTACAAAAGATAAATTAATGAGCGATTAAATAGGTTGTGCTTTGTTTTGATCTTCATGTTGTAGACCATCAAGTGGTAATAATGCTTTCGCATCTGAACGTAAAAACATAGCAGAAAGAAGTGTTGTTCCTATCACCATACATCCCATCACCATATAGGTTGGTGCAAAACCATAATGATCATAACCATAACCAGCTAATGGAGATAATAATGTTGCAACAATAGAACTCACACATTGGAAACCGACTAAATAAAGTGTTGAAGATAAACGTTTATCAAAGTGTTGACTGTTATATTTAAAAATTGAAATCAATAAAATCGGTAACTCAACAGCATGTAATAACTTCATACAAGAGATCAAAACAGGCCCTTCAACTAATCCTGAGCCAATAATACGTGCAGCCATAACACTGCTTGCTAGTAATAAACCATTTTTAGCACCTATTCTATTTACAAGGAAAGGTGCGATAAACATACCACCAGCTTCTAAGAATACCTGCAATGAATTCAGATATCCGTACATCTCATTCCCCTGCTGTAAGGTCGCAAATTGTGATGAGAAAAAGACTGGAAACTGTTGGTCATAAACGCCATAAATACAGGTGCCAATAACAAATAGAATAAGTGCCCAAAAACGAGGTAATGAAAGTAAATTCAGTGCGTCTTTGAGGGTAATCGCTGATGTTTTTCCATGCTCTAATTGATTAAATGCATCTGATTTATCGGTTTTTAATAGTGCTAAAAGAATTAAGAACACAACACCAGAAATAGAAGCCATCACAAAATTGTAATTAGGATCGATATTTATATTGTGTCCAGCAATAAATGTTGCTGATGCCCAACCTAACGATCCCCACATTCTCGCCCTACCGTATTCAAAGCCACGAATACGACTAACACGCTCTGTATATGACTCTAATACGCCAATACCCGCATTAAATGTCATACCAACATATAAGCCCCCTAAAATGGAGCCAACAAAAATATTCCAACGTAGTATTGATGCGAAACCTAGAAAAAATGGCCCAGAAAGAATAAGTAATACTGCGATCACTAATAACAAATTCTTTCTTAACCCTAATTTATCTTGAATAAAGCCATATAAAGGTTGAGCACATAACGCAATCAGAGAAATTGCAGAGAATATTAATCCAGTATCAGTCGCTTTTAATCCTACATACTGATTTAACCAAATAGAAACTAATGAAAATGATGAAGACCAGGTAAAAAAGAAGAAAAATAACAGCGCACTTAAGATCGCATAGTATTTTTTTGAGTCTTTATTCATTGGTTAAGCGCCTTATTAAAGTCATTCCACCCTTAAATGTTAACGTTAACTTTTAAGTTAACAAACAATTTTATCGCTTTATTGTGATATAAAGCACATAAGTTAACGTTAACAATTTGAGTTATGTGTTCTAGATCTACTTTTATCTTTTATTACCATGATTCACAGTAAAAAGCACAAATAGGTATCATATAATCCATTTCAGTTAGTTTCCTTTGCTAAAATAGCTGTATCTTTCATCATTCACTTAAAGCCATGCTAACTGATTTAAACCACCTAACACTCGCAGTCAATAATGTGAATAAAAGCTTTGCCTTTTATACTGAGATATTAGGTTTTAAGCCTTTTGCTTTATGGGATAACGGCGCTTACCTACAACTGGGCTCCTTATGGTTATGTTTATCTCACGATAAACGCCATATTACTGAAGACAGTGATTACACCCATTATGCTTTCAGTTTATCTGCAAATAATTTTGAAACCTTTAAACAACATCTTCTGTCTTATGGCATTACTGCATGGAAAGAAAATAAAAGCGAAGGTGATTCATTCTATTTTTACGATCCTGACCATCATAAGCTTGAAGTCCATGTGGGTGATTTAAAAAGTCGCTTAAAAGCTTGTCGTCAACATCCCTACTCTGGTATGCAATTTTTCGACGAAGATTAAAAGAGTATAAGGACTAATAGCTAAGATAATACTATGGATATACTGGGTTTTATTATTACCTTACTGCCTATCATTATCTCTCCGGGTGCAAGTTTTACAATTGCTTTAGATAACACCCTGACCTATGGTGTAAAAGGGTTATTAATCACGATTGTAGGCACCGCATTAGGCATTATTACTCACGGGATTTTGGTAGGATTGGGAATAACCAAACTCTTAGTTTCGTCCCCTTCTGCTTTTATGGTGTTAACCATCCTTGGTAACTTGTATCTAATTTATCTTGGAATTTCACTGATATACTCAGGATTAAAAGCGGCTAAAAACACTACTATTATTCATCAAAAAGCCTCTATTAAAACCGCTTATATTGCTAATGTGCTTAACCCTAAAGCAATTATGTTATACCTCGTGGTTGTTTCCAGCTATGCCGGGGCAACACCAACATTAGTTAATTATCTTGCCTTATCTTCTATTCATATTTTAATGATGAGCATCTGGTTGATTGCTTGCTGTGGTTTTATTCTATTGTCATCTCAAAAAATTAATATTGTTACCATGAAAAAAGTAATCAATATTAGTGGCGGTACACTCCTACTTATCCTTACTGCGACACCCTATATTAAACACTACATAAGTGTGCTTTGATCTGACATTTCACGTTTACCGCGTTATGGTTTACCATAGTCTTAATTAAACCCAATACAACTCATTGAGTAATGATTTAAAAAATCATCAATAAATTTACGGTAGGAAACCTTGTCTAATTCAGCGAAAACGCCCACATTTTATGTCCATGACTACGAAACCTTTGGCACTAACCCAGCCTTAGATCGCCCAGCTCAATTTGCAGGTATAAGAACTGATATGGATTTCAATATTATTGAAGATCCTCTCGTTATTTATTGCAAACCTAATGATGATTATCTACCTCATCCAGAAGCCGTGATGATCACGGGAATAACACCACAGATTGCGGCAAAAAATGGGGTCATTGAAGCTGAATTTACTCGTCAAATTCATCAAGCTTTCAGCCAACCTAATAGTTGTATTATGGGTTATAACAACCTTCGTTTTGATGATGAAGTCACTCGTAATATCCTTTATCGTAATTTTTATGATCCTTATGCTTATAGCTGGCAAAAAGGAAATTCGCGTTGGGATTTACTTGATGTTTTACGTGCCTGTTATGCGCTGCGCCCTGAAGGTATTGTTTGGCCTGAAAATGAAGACGGCTTTCCAAGTTTCCGTTTAGAGTTATTAACCAAAGCCAATGGCATTTCTCATGAAAATGCCCATGATGCAATGTCTGATGTTTATGCCACTATTGCGATGGCAAAAAAATTAAAGCAAGCTCAACCACGTATGTTTGATTATTTCTTTAATTTACGTGATAAACGCAAAGTGCAGGCGCTAATTGATATTCCCTCAATGACACCGATTGTGCATGTTTCAGGTATGTTTGGTGCCGCGCGTTCTAATTTAAGTCTTGTTGCCCCATTAGCATGGCATCCTGATAATCGTAATGCGGTTATTGTTTGTGACTTAGCCGCAGATATATCTCCTTTATTAACTCTCGATTCAGATCAATTACGTGAGCGTTTATATACACCACGTAGTGAATTGTCAGTTGATGAGCCACCAGTTCCAATTAAATTACTGCATATTAATAAATGCCCAATTGTGGCACCGCAAAATACATTGAGACAGCAAGATGCCGATAGAATTGGTTTAGATGTTGATGCTTGTTTAAAAAACCAAGCGATCTTGTTTTCTCATCCTGAAATACGTAATAAAGTCGTGGAAATATTTGCTCAACAAACGCCTTTTGCTGTATCCGATAATGTTGATTCACAAATTTATAATGGTTTTTTCAGTGAAAATGATCGTAGTGCGATGGAGATCATTCGCTCAACACAACCTCAGAATTTACCGGCTTTAGATTTAACGTTTGAGGATGCGAGAATGGAACCTCTGTTTTTCCGTTATCGCGCAAGAAATTACCCTTCAACGCTTAATTATGATGAACAACAACGTTGGTTGGCGCATAGAAAAGAGATGTTAACGCCAGAAAAACTAACCGAGTATATTAATACCATTCAGTTATTAGCTGAAGAGCACGCCGATAACGAGGAAAAATTAAAACAGCTACAAGAGCTTTATTTATATGCTCAAGAGATTGCGAGTTAATTGATAAAATAAAAGGCAGGTTCTATCCTGCCTTTTATTTTAATTTAATAAACGCGATAGAAAACTATTATTCTTTATTCTCTGCATTCGCATCATGATGAGTACGTCCACAACCACACTCTTCACCCCAATATTTTAATTTTGAGGTTTTACCAATACCTGGGTTCATACTATTGGTTGGATCGTTATGTTTATAGAATGCTTTTAATTGAGGCTTAGCATAATACATATGACCCACATTATGCTCTGCGGGATATTCTGCTCCACGTTGATCTAATAATGCCAGCATTTCTGCTTTTAATGCCTTAGCATCAACGCCTTTTTTAATAATGTAATCTTGGTGCATAACATGACACATAAAATGCCCACAATAGAGTTTATAAAGTAATTTACTCTCTATTTCAGGTGGTAATTTTTCAAACCAGTCTTTGTCATTACGGCGCAATGCAATATCTAATGGCAACACATCTTCTACATCATTAATATGAACGGCATGATAACGCACAGCAGCACCTGCGGCGGCAAAACGATGCAAGAAGGCTTTATTTCCTTCTTCTTCAGTACATTCAAAATAATCGCCTGATGCTGTTTTAAAGTATTCTTTTAAATAAGTGGCAGCTTCTTCAATGCCACCATCTGCCATTCTTAACATAAGATGATGTTCATATTTATCACGAAAATCTGTCATACGCTCTGGTAAATGAGCAGGCCATAGTTTGCTCATAAATTGCATGGTTCTATCTACCATGTTTTTAGGTAAAAAAGGCACTTTATTTAATACCGCATCTACTCGCCCTTTTACGGCAAATAATATTGGCATTTTATCTGTGCCTAATTTATCAATTACCAGGAACGTATCTTTTCCATACACTTCAGCCATTTTATAATAGCTTCTGTGCATATATTCCCCAGCAACAGGTAGCTTTTTAAAATGACTTAAAATATGACGACGAATATCTTCAAGCTCGTCCGGATTATTAGTACCAATATAAAAAACCTGAGTGCGATGATCTGCGGGGAAAGTATCTAGTCTCACCGCAAATACAGATAATTTTCCTGCGCTTCCGGCGGCTTCATATAAACGGCGTTCATCATTATTAAAACGAGAGGGTGTATTAGCATCAACATCACGTATACGCTCATGATATTCATGATCAGAAGCTAATTTTTCTGTCGTTTGGATCTGTTTCTCATGATAATGACGATTATCCAAATTAGTTAATATTTCTTCTGGCGTTTCGCCTAAATCAATACCTAAGTGGTTAACTAATTCAGCTTCCCCTTTTTCATTAACACGAGCATAAAGTGATAATTCGGTATAAGCAGGTCCACGACGAACTAAAGCACCACCTGAGTTATTACAAATTCCCCCTATTACCGATGCACCAATACAAGATGATCCAATAACAGAATGAGGCTCACGACCTAATGGCTTTAATACTTTTTCTAAATGCCATAACGTACTGCCAGGAAAAGCGATAACTTGATTATGCTCTGAGAGAACCTGTATTTTATCTTGACGTAATGTACTAATAATCACGATATCTCTATCATAATCATCACCATTAGGTGTCGAGCCTTCTGTTAATCCAGTATTCGCCGCTTGCATAATAATAATTTTATCGGCTTCAACACAGGTTTTAAAAACTCGCCATTGTTCTAATAAATTAGCGGGAAAGACAACGGCTAATGCCTTACCTTGTCCTGAACGAAAACCTTTACGATAACGTTCTGTTTTATGTGCTTGTGTTAGTACCTGCTTTTTACCAACAATACCTTCAAGTTTTCGAATAAAATGTTGATTTACAGAACTATTACTCTCATTCATTTTCCCTATCCTATTCCTGTCATGTCTGATTAATCTTTTATTTGCCCATTTTTATTATTACTCATAAGACTATGTGCAAAATATAAACTTATCATTTATGTAACTACTTTTATACAGCTATCCGCATTTCTTAAAAAATAACATTTATTTATTTTTAATCATTTTATTATTTAAAGATAATTTCGATATTTATTTCTCAAATAGAATATAAATAAGCCTCATTTTAATATTTTATTCTATTATTAGCTTTTCTCTTGCTAGTTGTTCCCACGCTTGGCAACTACGACTTTTATAGCTATTTTTATTATTTGCTAGTGCTATTTGATATGACAACGTAGGCTCTACCACAGGAACAACAACTAAATCATCAATGGGATTTTTATTGCACATGCTGTTAGGTAGAAGCGTTACTCCTACACCTGCTTTTACCATTGCAATAATTAAATCTAAATGGTTACTACGCCCTGCAATAATAGGTGTTGTATTGTAAATACCACATGCACTATAAATTAAATCATTGATACGAAAATCTTCAGAAAAGAAAATAAAAGGCTCATTAATCAACTCGTTAAAATGAACTTCCTTTTTTGTAGCCAAAGGATGGGATGGCGACATTAATAGCATTAAGCTTTCTTCTGAAAAAGGTGTTAATTCAAAAGTATCTTCATTAAAAGGCAATACAACCGCGGCCGTTTCAACTCTTCCTTCTCTCATGGCATCAGCCATTTGCTTAGTGCCTAGTTCAAATATTTTTAGTTCAACCTGAGGATGAAGAGAGCTGAATGCCATAATAATATCAGCAAAATACGTCGAGGCTATTACAGGAGGTAATCCAACATTTAATATCCCTGTTAATGGTCCAGACTTATCCTGTAATGCTTTATTCATATTATTAAATTGCGCAAGTATCTGTTCTGCATGCTCAAACAGTATTGCACCATCATCCGTTAGTCTGACACCATCAACTTCTCTCACTAATAAAGTAACACCTAACTCATCTTCTAATTTTTTAATACTACGACTAATCGCAGGTTGAGTGATAAATAGCGCATCAGCGGCTCGACTAAAACCATTTAATTGAACAACCTCAACAAAATAGCGCAATGTACGAATATCCATTAGCAATGCTTACCCTATTACATTTAGTTATACCCTCAATGATAATAAACCATTTCATATCAAATAATATCCGCGATAAAACATTAAGCATAATGTAAAAGCATTTTTCTGTTTTTACAGACTATTATTCGGATTTTCTGGAGATAATATGAATAAGACTGTCGTTGAATATATGTTAAACCGCTTATATGACTTAGGAATAAGTGATATTTTTGGTGTTGCGGGTGATTATGCTTTCCCCATAGAAGATACTATTTGTAATAGCAACCATATGCGTTGGATTGGTAATTGCAACGAATTAAATGCAGCTTACGCTGCTGATGGTTATGCCCGAATTAAAGGTATGGCTGCGTTATCGACAACATTTGGTGTTGGTGAATTAAGTGCGATTAATGCTATTGCCGGCTCTTATGCAGAAAACTTACCTATCTTTCATTTAGTTGGTATGCCAGCAAGTGGTGTACAAAAAAGTAAGCGTCTGGTTCATCACACATTAGGTAATGGTGATTTTGATGTTTTTTATCAATTAGGCCAACGTCTCGCTTGTGCTCACACAATATTAACACCTGAAAATTGTATTCCAGAAATGGAACGCTTAATTGCGACTGCATTAAAAGAGCGTCGTCCTGTTTATATTGGCTTACCTTCTGATTATGCCACTATGCAAGTGATAGAACATTCACCTGTTACCACACCCAAAAAACCAATAAGCGATCAAGAAATACTAGAAAAAGTGGTATCACGCATTATTGAAAAGCTTACACACAGCAATAATATCTGTGTATTACCAGGTATTTTATCCTCACGTTTAGGGTTATCAGATAATGTCCAATCTTTTATTAATAAGACTGGCTTACCTTATGCCACTATGTTTATGGATAAAAGTATTTTAAGTGAATCGCATCCCCAATATGTTGGTATGTATGATGGCAAATTAATGACACCTGAAGTCAGAGAATTTGTAGAAAATAGTGAGTACGTATTGGGAATTGGTGCAATGATGACTGACTTCAATACCGGAAGTTTCACTGCCAATATTAAACCAAAACAATTTATCAACATCATGCCTGAATATGTTGAGATTGATTCCGTTATCTATACATCCATTTATATGGAAGACGTGCTCTCAGCACTAACTCAAAGATTACCGAATAGAACTTATCATCAGATAAAAGCCAAAGGATTAGGTGAAGCTGTATTATCTGATAACGGTAAAATTACTGCTCAGTATCTCTATCCTTATTTAGAAAAGTTCTTTAAACCTAACGACATTATTATTGCTGAAACAGGTACATCATCAATGGGATTAGGCTTCGCTCTATTACCTGAAGGCGCACAGTTCCATAATCAAACATTATGGGGCTCTATTGGTTGGGCAACACCTGCATCATTTGGTGCTGCACTTGCAGCGCCTAACAAACGAGTTATTTTAATTACAGGTGAAGGCTCGCATCAATTAACCGTACAAGAGATTAGCCAATTTGTTCGTTTTGGATTAAAACCAATCATCCTTGTTTTAAATAACGATGGTTACTTAATTGAACGATTATTGTGTGATTACCCTGAAGCTTATTATAACGATCTTGCTCAATGGAATTATCATCAATTACCTAAAGCATTTGGTGCAAGAGATTGGCATTGTGAGAAAGTCACAACAATAGATGAATTAAATAAAGCGCTTGAAGTCGCAGGATCCTCAGAAAATGCCTCTTATATCGAAATAGTAACAGAGCGATATGAAGCTTCTGAATTAGCACAAAAATTAAAAGAGTCTAAAGATTCGCTTTATTCTTTTTAAGTTATAGTATGATTTAAATAATAAAACCTAGCCAATGTTTATTTAACTTAGGCTAGGTTTTTGATAGCGTTCTTTGAGTCTTGCCAGAGATTTATCTATTCTTTTCAGCCAAATAAAATCAACTGTCACTTTGAATTTTTTAATAACTAAAAATACTGTAATAGCCATTCTTATTTCTCGGATAGTGGTTAAATACTTGAGATTCTTCCCACATATAGTCACAGAGATGGTCAAGCAATAGCTCTACATTTTTAATACGTAACAAATTTATTAGTACATCACTAAAACAGTTATTTACCATAACCGCAATTTTTCCATTTTTATCCATTGCAAACCAAGTATAAATAGTACCAAAATCAGGTTCCCAATTTTCATTTAAAACACTCACTATTCCTTTCCTTTAGCCAAGTAACTCTGCAATTGTCGCAAGTGGAGTCTTTCTGAGCATTAAGATCCGCAATCTTGAGCTGCATTTAGCGTCGTATTGGTGTAATAGGTGTGATCGCCCTCTTCAAATCCCTTACCTCGACTACCATTCGCATTAATGTTAACGCCAACACCATCAGAGCCCACCGTCACACCAACGCCAACAGAAGCAATTTTACTTTCGTTTTTGCTGTCTGTTGTTTCTTGGTTTTGTGCTGATTGTAATGTGATTTCTCGCGTTGTATCTGGTGATTGTGATAGACCAAAATCATAACTGCAATTTCGCTGAGAGAACTCAGATTTACACTGAAATTCAGTTCATTCTCCCAGTCGAATAACTATTTATTCAACTGGTGGAGAAAGAATAGATCAACCCAAAAGGCTTCTGTGTGAAACTGGAATTACTATCTATAACTAGTTTCTCGTATCAATAGAAATTCCCGTACCATCTGGAATATTTCTAATTTGTAATGCAATACTCGCTCTAGACTTCATCGCATCTATAGAATTTGATAGATATAGATTTTCTAATGCATATTCCCCTCCTAAAACAAATGGGACCTTAGGAATTAGCCTATGCATTGATGGAATTTTTCCATAAATATTCTGCCATTGATTAGCTAATGAATACCCAGTTAAAAAATTATAATCATCTAAAATTGCTTTACTCCACTCCTCAAAGCTTCCTGCCAACTCACTAAATGAACCTGTCTCTGGATCAAAAACTTGAATCAGATCATCTTTGATACAGAACTGATTTCCAAAAATATCTTCTGCAAAAAAGAATGCTTCTTGCGCCATATCTTTATATGCAGAAATCCACAATCTATTATTATTCCAATCAATTACACCGACTTCTTTACCTATACTTTCATATGGAAATAAGTGTAATGCTGATTCAAATCCATAAAAACCGTTCTTTTTTTCTAGCAAAAAAACTAGTTGGTCTATTAATGATTGCCCATAATTTGATTCAATATTTTTTTTCAATTGATTAGGTGAGATGTCATCACTGCAAATTGATAATAATTTGTCTATAAAAAATCCCATTCTTATTTTCCTCTATCTTTTTCTTGTTTATCGCTATCACTCACTGTCCATGTACCTTGTTATACCGCAGATTGGATAGTGTTTTTCACGCTACAGCTATGGTTTTATACTCTCTATAGCGAATTTTTGATATTTATAAACTATCTAAAGTTAACGAATATTAAATAGCATAACAATCCAAACGACTGTTCCAACACTGCTACCAATGAAGTCACCTAGTTTGATAGAATTCATCCAATCTAATTGATTTATGCATTGATCTGTTAAAAACCATTCTCCTGATAAAGATAAAAAAAGAAAAAGAAAAAGAAAAAGAAAAAGAAACCATATATAAAAATCATAAAAAATAATGAATATATTGAGAGTTTCATTAATAATTACTCCAATTGATATATCTGTACTATATTTTTTAAATATACACTTATGCAACTGTAAAGATTATTTAAATTATCTTTTTTTCATTTCCGATAATTGAATAATAAAAATACTAATACCAATAATAATTCCACCTCCTATACTCATCCTTAATAATCGCTCTACTTTATAATCTTCAAATGATATTGACATTGGAATATCTAAATAAAAATAAGAAAAAACAAATAGAAAAAAGTCAAAAATGATCCCTATCAGAAATAAACCTCCCCCTCCTACAATGGAATATAAAATAATCATAAAAATAAAAAGTAACACTTTTTTCATTTTTCTTCTCTTTTATCTATTAATTCTTGTAATTTAGATGCACCATATTCAGCCGAGAAACTACCACTCATATTACTTACTCCAGAAGAAATTTTACTTTCGGATACTTCCTGCATAATATAAGACTTTCCCTTAACCTCTGACTCTGAATATTTTCTCAACACTTCATTAAATCTGGGATTATTACCTTTTGTTATTATTTTACCAACCCAATTAGTTACAGGTTTTACTATAAAATTACCTAATCCATACCCCATTAATGCTCCACCTCCTGTCGTGATTGCCCCCATTGCTGGAAGAGGTGATTCTGAATATCACGCCCAGTAACGTTATCGTTGGTTTCTGAAAAGGCTTGATAGAGATTGTCATAAACGGTGTCTAATCAAAAAATACTGATTTACCTGTTTTATTAAAAAACGTGAAAATAAATAAAAAAGATCCTAGCCTAAATTAGGATCTTTTTTAGATATTTGACCCATCCTAAATAAGGTTGACACTTTTCCAATCTGAAATTGGAGAGTGTAATGAAACCAATCACTAAACGAACTCAACGCGATTATTCTCTCGCTTTTAAATTACAGCTTGTTGACCAAGTTGAAAAAGGCGAATTAACCTATAAACAAGCTCAAGATCACTATGGTATACAAGGATGCTCTACTGTTTTAGTTTGGCTTCGTAAGCATGGTAGGTTAGATTGGTCAAACGGTACCCCTGATACTTTTTATAGAGGTTCAGCTATGACCCAATCTTCTGAACAACAAACGCCGGAACAACGCATTAAGATCCTTGAAAAGGAACTTGAAGAAGCTCGGCTTAAATCCGATTTTTTCGAAGCTGTGGTTAAAGTCATGGATAGAGACTTTGGAGTTCGTTTGTCAAAAAAGCACAAAGCCGAGTTATTAAAGAAAAAACGGTTAAAAACCTCACTGAGTGTTCTTTCACCATCAAATCCACGAATAGTCCAACGATTACCAATTGCAAATTGGTCAATGGGTGTTAATGCATCGTGAGTCATTTGTTTGCGATAGCTTGCTTGGTATTTAAATTGCTGTTGGGCAATAGATATTGGAATATCTAATTCAGCTCGCCACGTTAAAATATTCGCTTTATCTGTTGCATAGTAATTATCAAGATACTTTTCTTCGTAAGCCGCCATTGAACCAAACCAGCGAGTGCCTTTTTGGTAATTTATACTACCGTCCAAAGTCCCAAAGCTAAAATATTGACGATGCGAGAGATTCACTAGCCAATGACTCACTCGTCGGCGTTGTATTTCAATTTCGGTATTATCAATATAATTTCGCAATACTTTAGCTTGAACACCATAACGTAATGTTGTTTTACTATTTTGATTACGAAAGAGAATGTATGACACACCTGCATTAACGCTATCACTTTCTCCTGAATAGAGAATATCTTTAATATGACCTGCTACAGTCTGAGAGTAATCATATTTCGAGGCGTTAATATCGAATAACCAATAGCCAAAAGGCACTGAATAATGCGCCATAATATTTTGATTATTCTTACTACCAACAAAGTCTAAATCACGTTCTGTTGATAAATAGAACAAATCACTCAGCGCTAAAGGATTATCTAGTGCTAACATTAAACCACCTTGATAACGCCCTGTTGCAGGTGATCCGGCATCATTTATCCACAATGAAGTATGCCAGAAACGAGATTGTTTTCGCTTTATCACAATGTCGCTTTCACCTGCATTTTCACCTGGCTTTATTTCCATTTCTGCACTAACAACTGGTAATCGTTGCAGATTTTCTAACCCTTGTTCAATATCTCGTAAATCGAGCAGTTGTTTTTTATGTGCAGGCATACTGGTATACAGCAAGGCGTATTTATCAGAGTCATCAGTAAACTTAACATGGCGAATAATGCCGGGAACTATTGTTAGATATAAAGTTCCGCGACTAATATCTTGTTCAGGTACAACAATACGCGTGGTGATCCACCCATGCATTAATAACCTATTTTGCATACGAGTCACTAAAGCGTTTATTCCTTTTACCCCCAAACATTGTCCTATAAATTCAGTTTTAAAAAGAGGTAAATTAACCCAATGAGGAATAACTTCAGCATTTGTTATTTCAATGTGTTCTATTTGGAAGCAAAGCTTTTCTTCTGTTTTATTCTCTGTTTCTTCATATTTGCTAATATCAAAATATATATTAGGTATTTCAGGTGTTAATTGTTGATAAAGTGCTTCTTGTTGGCTTTGATTATGCTGTTGTTGCTGATTAAAGATTTCCGTCGCTTTTTCAGAAGCATCTGCTGAAGATATGGGAGTATTAAAGAGCGTAAAAAACACCCATAAATTTAAAAAGAGTATAATTTTTTTCATATTGTACAATAAATAGAGTGTGTGATTTTAATTGTATTTAGGATACATCTAATCTTTAACATTATTGATATTAAAGTATATAAAGTAAATATCAAAAAATGAATAACAAATAAAACACCATAACTTTGACAATATAAAGATTAAAAAAATCAACTTATGTTAAAAAATTAGCTTTATGTAATCACAAAAATTACTTAATAAATTAATTAATGTTAATCTTAATTAATTATAAAAATTAAAATAAATTTCACTTTGAATTAAAACATAGCCATTTATTTAGTTTAAATAACTTAAATTGAAATAATTTATTCATTATTGAAATTCGTATTCTAGTTAAAATAAATTCTTAGCTTAAATCAATAGAAATAAAAATATCTTCCATAAAAAAGTGGACCTTAAGGTCCACTTTTATTTTTCTTTTCTAAATTTGTGATTTTTATCCACGGACAAAAATATTCACATCTACTTTTCCGCGGTATTCACCTGCTTTTGTCCCATCTGGTTTGCAAAGAGCCCATTTGATACCAAATATATCAGGTTGATTATTCCCCATATTGGTTCCACTTAGCTCAATATCAGTATTATTGAACTTTAATAAGTTGTTATTATTTTCATCAGCACATTTTAAATTTGGTATTGAAGTTTGCTTATAAGGCAATCCTATAACCCAAGGCTTTTTGTTAGATACAGTACCATTAATAGGAGCTAAGACTAATTTATTTACATTACTTGGGTCTAAACTTCCCTCTTTAATTACCGCTGACATATTTACAGGGTTACCTGTCCCCCCACAGGATAATGTAAATACAGAGTCTTTAATGACTTCATTTGTAAATGTCATATTTTCATTAATTTGTTGATTAGATACACCTGTAACAGCACAAGAACGTTTTACTGTTACATCAGCAATTACGTTAACTTGTGAAAAAAAGTCACCACTAGCACTCCGACCAAAACTACCTACATAAAAAGGAGTGCCTTTATACGTTAACTTACCTGGCGTTAAATTAGCATCAATATAAACAGGAAATGAACTTGGTGTTGTGACACTAACAACTTTTGAGCCACCACCAGGAACTGTTGTCGTTGCATAATTATGTGGCACAAAACATACATTAATGCTAGATGATTCTTTATCAACGAGACTACTATTCACCTGAAAAAATTGCCCCGAATAAGCACTTTGATAATTAGAACTAAAATTAGATAAACTGACATTGAAGTTAAATTGTGGTGTTACATAAACTGCCGTACTTGTATTATTGGAATGCGTTAATTTTAGACCGTATTTATTAGTTTGCCCTGGAATTTTAGAAACAAATGTAGAATCACATCTCGTTTTTGACTGACTTAAAGAAATAATCGCATACTTAGTATCCCAAGAAGAGTTACTGCTATTATCATAAACAGGACTCCCAGGAAAACTACTATTCCCAGTCAATGTACCATTTATATATTGAACTTGTGTAGGGCTAATATTCATATCAATCACCCCAGTTAAGCTTAATGTCATAGCCCCCCTATCTGTTCCAGCTAAAACATTAAATGACGAAGTCATTAATACTGAAGTTAGTGATGCCATCATTAAATTACGCATTTTCATTGTTATGCATCCACCTATAAAATAAGGATTATTTTTTATTGGCAAGAAAGAGATAAAATTCTTATTGGTTGCTTGCTATTGACTTCAATATTACTTAAGCCACTATATGAAACGTTGCAACTTTGCTGATTTTTATTACCCCATTTCACTAACAACTTGCCATTATCAGGAAGTCCACTCATATAAAGCTGGCCATTTTCACCAACAATACCTGTATTCAAATCATTAGGATTATCAGCATCAATTAACGTAGCAATAGCGCCAAATGGGATAACACTTTTATTCTGAGAAAGATTTAAAATAGCCTGGAAACCAATCTTTGTTTTAAAGGTAACCTTAACAATAGCGCCTTTTGTCGGAACTACATTTTGAGATGTGGATTGTAGAGTCGTATTATCAGGCAATGTATTTACATTTAATGCAATTGTGTTTTGGCGATATTCTGTAAGATACGGTGATAACGCATATCCCTGTCCATTAATCGCACCATTTCCTGAACTTAATTCAGTACCTTTTGCTCCAGGCGCTTCAACAATGGCCATACTATTGCCCATACTTCTACCTAGCAATAAACCACCTGAATGTAAAAGCAAACCACCATTCATGCTGCCATTAACATTATAGTAGTCACTTGAATAATTATAATTTAGAGAGGATGTACCGTAGTTACCTGAATAATTAGCATATACTGAGCCATTATTAGATTGGCCTTGGTTAGCCCAAGATTGAGAAATACCATAAGATAAGGAGTTATCAAATGCACTACCAGATAATCCGACTTGCTGGTTAGTTCTTCCATTATTATCATGGTTTATCATGTAAGTACTATTAAAATTGCTGAGCGCAGGCGAATTACTAAACACACTAAATGGAACGCTCACATTAAAACTAATTTGCCTATTTTCAGGCCAGCTATCATCTGATTTTATTCTATCAATACTGTAATTAACGCCAAAGTTAATACCACGAATATTGCCATTATATCCTGTCGTAAGTTGAGTAACATTCTTATCTTGTTCCCAATAATTATAACGGCTACCAGATAAATAAATACTACCGTACTGACCTAATGATTGTGATAATGACGTTGTAAAACGACTTTTTTCTCGTTCACCTAACCACGGTGAAGTACCATCTTTTAACCGATAATCTTCCGTATTAAATTGATTAAAATCGTAATAATCTTTAGTTGAAAAACGTAATGCAGTTAAGTCAACAGAGGTTCCTGTCGTGGTCATATTCTTAGAATAGCGGAATCGATAAGATTGCCCATTTTGGGAGCCTATTGTATTAAAGTCAGCATGAGCATGTGTGATATCTGTAGACAGAGCCCCCCAATTACCTAATGAAATTCCTATCCCAGAAGAAATAGCATAATAATCTTTCGCACCTAATAACCCACCATAAAGAGTGACATCATGAGGTAAACCATAAATACCACTAGCAAGCAGAAAATCTGCTTTTTTAGAACCAACCGTTGTGCCACCATCAAATCGCCCAGTACTAATTTCATATTTCCAACCACCCGGTCTTAACATTACGGGTAATGATGAAAAAGCAACTGTAAATGTCCTTTCTGAACCATCTTCTTCTTTCACTGTGACATCCAAGTTCCCTCCTGAACCACTCGCGTAAAGATCGGTTATTTTAAATGCGCCGGGTGCAACATAAGTTTGATAAATGACATTCCCATTTTGTCGGATAGTAATTTGCGCATTAGATTGAGCAATCCCACTCACATCTGGAGCAAAACCTTGTTGACTCGCTGGCAACATCTGTTCGTTAGAAACTAAACGCATACCTTTCATTGGTATACTATCAAAGACATCATTTCCGGTTGTAGTTTCACCAATAATAAATTCCGATCGTAAAGAATAAAGATTACGAGAAAGATATGTATTAGAAAATTTATTACTATTATTACTTTGAGTCTCTACATTATTTGAATTTCGGGTATACGTCTGTGTCATTGTCGAACGTAAACGCCAATCATAAAGATTAAAACCAGCTCTTAGTTGAGCAAAGAAATTATCATTTTTTTGTTTCCCATTATTATTAACTTTATCAAAATGGCTATCGTTAGAAGAATGCCCTCCACTAAACATATAATTGATAAACATGGCAGAAACACCACTATCAAAAGAGGCGGGATCAATATAGCCAACAGCATCATTGGACATAACAATTTGAGGAAAACTAGTGATTAGTTTTAATTCTGCTAAATTTACTTTTATTAATGCATCAGGAATATATTCATTAATATCATAAATAACCTGATCACTCTTTAACATATTTAACTTAGGTATCATTTTAGTATTAACACCTAATTCATCTAATAATTCTCGGGTTATTTCAGGCACCACTTTATTATTAGGTCCTTTTACCAAATTAATAATGAACTCACCATTATTATTACTATTGACATAAACTAATAAAGATATTTTACCTTCAGGTAACGCATCTTTTTGTGAAAATTGGCTTAAATCAATTTCATTTGCAGATGCACCTAATTGCCCATCAAGTAATGCGGGATCAAAATAATCCTCTGCAAAAGAATTAAATGAGAACAAAATAAGTGATGTAAAAAAACTGTATCTAAACATTGCCATTGATTTATTCATTTTTACACTCTTAACCTTTAGCTTTATAAAAACATATATTTTTATAAATTTATTAATTTACTGTTTTCATTTTTTCATCTAATGGGAACATAAACTCATCTAATACTTGCCAATGAATAGATGTAACATTTTTTTTATTAAAAAATAAGTATTCTTGTGTACCAAATGGAGGTACATTTTTCGATAACTCTTGCAGCTCTATCTCTTTTCCATTTATTTTTATTGTGTTAAAAGCCAAATAAATAGGTGAATCATTTTTAGCAATTATCTTATTACCATCAATTGATAATGATAATTTTTTTTCTGCATCTTTTATTTTTATACCTTCAAGAGATTTTGGCCGGTAATATACTTTAAAGTTTAATGCTCTAATAAAATTCATCTGCACATTTGGAGTTTCTTCAGATGTAGATGGTATTAATCGAAATTGAGAAATATAAACACTCTCTCTATCTGTTGGTAATGCGCTTTCTGAGCCAGTAAACTTAATTACCCACTCATAGTATTCTTCAGGCTCTATTTTTTGTAATAATGGAGTTAAAATAAAAGGAGGGTTCTCTTTTTTATCAATTAATTGTAACCCCGTAGATTCATCTAACCATCTCATACTCACTTGAACGAGATACGCTTTTTTTTCATTATTTCTTAAACCGATAGAAATGCTTTTACTACCTTCATTATATGTCATTCTTTGTAATGAAAATTCAAATGCATTATTAGCAGACCATGCTAATTGGCAATAAAAAAAACCTAATATCAAAGCAGCAATAGAAAAAATACGACTATTTAAAACGTTCATTTCATTAGTCCTTATATTTTAATTCTTTTGATAATTCACCATAGTCGTTAATTACATGCCAACTAGCTTCTTTTATTGATACTTCTACCAACTCAGCTTTGCTATAAGGTGCTAACAAGAGAGTTTTATTATATTTTTCATTATTAACTTTAATTGATGTTAATGTCATATAATACGGTGTTGGGTTATCTAAAAACCACTTTCCTTCATTTTTTTTAATAAAGATTTTTTTGTAATCTTGTTCTGAAGGTCTTGCTATATTTTCAGGTCGATAAATTACTTTAATCACAAAATTAGTTATTAATACTAGTTTTGATTCCTGTGATTCACTTTCATCAGGTCGTTTAGTAGAGGGGATAATTTTTGTATTCAAATAAAAGAGTGACTCTTTGTCATTGGGTAAATCTTGAGTATCTTTTAATAAAATACGTAAAGATGATACGCTCCTATTCTCTAAACGAAACACAGGAGGAGTAACAATAAAATTAGATGACAAATTTCCATCAATTTTTTCAGTAACGCCAGCTTGTATTAAATAAGGTTGATTATCATCATTAGAAATATATACACTTTCACTTGAACTACCTTCAGAAAAAATAACACGTGTTTTTCCTAAACTAACCCCTTCAGCGTTAGCATTAAAATAACTAAAAGCTAATATTAAAACCATGGAAATTTTTATAATAAAATTATTCATATAATATCTTAATCAACGATATACGAAAAAGTTAACGTTGCCGAAAACTCTCCAGTTTCAGGATCACAAACTGTAGGGTCTTTGCATTTGACATAGGTATAAAGTGTTTTTTCTAATTTATCTATACTTATGTTATTCCAAACCGTATCTTCAGATTTAAAAAAATCCGTATTAGTATTAGATTGAGCAACATTATTTTTGCTTGATACTCTGATACCAAAACTTTTATTGAGATCATCATTAAAAGTAATCGTATTTAAAGTGCTTTTTGCCTTCATCGTCACATAGGTATCAAAAAAGTCATTCGTTTTACAGTCACTCAGTAATACCTTTATCGGGATAGGTTCTATAAGATTATTTTTAATTTTATTCGATTGAATACTACCAAAATTAACTTCATTGTTACTTGTTCCTGAAACTGAGAGCTTGCAGGTCTGTTTATCAATGGTCACTTTAAAGTCAAATTCAATACTTTGAGCACTAAAACTAATAAAGAGTGCTGGTGTAATAAATAAACTTAACAAACTCCTTTTCAATAGAAATATATTCATATTTACTTTCTCAAGGTTGTATAAGTGTTAATGCTAATATTGCTTTTAGCGTACCGGGATTAACCGCTGAACTGTCTTTCTTAACGAGCTCGACTTCAAAATCTTTATTTTTATTACCATTTCCCGTTGTAATATAAACAGAACTTGTTCCAGAGTTAAAATTAATTAAAGAACAATGATCACCTTTACAGTCGTATAGAGCAAAACTCGCATTAGTTGGATTATTCACCGGCGATATTTTGTTATTTGCAATTTGTGTTCCAGATCCCGCTTTTATAACAACTTCCATATCTGGTGTTTCATCAACATAATCTTGACAAAGATAGTTAACAGAAAAAGGTATTTTGTTTTCTTCTTTTACACCTATTTCATCAACATTTTGCATTAATGTTGATTGAGAAAATTTCACTGTTTGGTCTGATAAAGTAAAAGCACATGTACCTTTTGTTACTGAGCCTTTTACGATGACAACCGCAGAATCATCAACAGCGCTATATCCATAAAAAGAGATACAAGTTAATAATGCGCCCAATACAATTGGTTTAAAATGTGGCTTTATGTTCATTAAATCCACCTAAATCATCTATTGTACGCCATTGAACACTTCCTTTATTTACACCTGTAGGTAAGGCATATTTTATCGAGCTATAAGGTGCGATCATGGCATTGTTATTAGCCAAACTAACATCTAGCTTTATATTGTTGACAGAGAACCCAGCAAAATTGATGTAATAAGGGGAATTGTTGACTACCTTTAATTGTTTTCCTTCCACACTAAATCTTAATTTCTTTTGCGCATCTTCTGATGTCATCGGTAAGTTTTTAGGTCGGTAGAAAAGCTTTATGACATTATCAAATCCTACACTTAGGCCTGCTGTATCAGAATTATTGCTTTGTCCAGGGATCATCTTTGCATGAAAATAAAAGATACTTTCTCTATCTTTCGGTAAAGAATTACTCATGGCATAAATTTTTACTTCATGCCTTGATAAACTATTAATTCTAAAAAGAGGAGGAGTGACTTGAAATACAATTGGGTTTTCATCAGAGGAAATATAGGCTTGTACCAAATAATTTATTTTTGGTTCTTCATTACGAACGATAACACCTACACTATTCTCACCTTCAGGATAAATAATACGTGTAGCGTTTAAACCCACTCCTTTAGAATAAGCAAATGGAGATATAATTATTAGTAAAATAACAAAAAATTTTCTTATTCTATTTGTAATTTTAATCATTATATTTCTTCTTTAATGAGAGGCTCTATTAAATAGAGCCTCTAAAAATTAAGTAATATTAGTTATAAGCAACAGTAAAAGTAACTGGTACTTTTAATTCATCACTTGTTACTGCACCATTTGTTAAATACAGACCAGCAGTCATCGGAATACGACCAGTGCCGTCTTTAATGATCTCTTGTCCTAATTTCAGACCTGTTTCAACATTTGGTTTAACTAAAGTATTACTTGCTGTTGCTAACAATTTTACAGCTAAAGAAGCTGCTGTTGCGTTAGCAAACATTTCAGAATCAAAGTTTGATTTATTACCACGAGCATAAAGATTGATTGTTCCATCAGCTGCTAATGCTGCTGTACAATTAGAAAGCTCTAAATTAAACGTCTTGTTATCTCCTAATTGATCACCGACGTTTTTGCCAGTCACTTCATCACTTGTGAAGGTTCCCCAATCAATTCTAGAACCTTCTGTTGTTGAAGAAACATCACAACTTGCGGCACGAATTAATGCTTCGAATGACACCGTTGTACCCTGTGTCGCAGCAAAAGCATTACCTGCAACCATAAATCCAGACAACACGATAAACGGAGCAACTTTCTTAATTAAAGACATATTGTTACCTTTCGTTTTTAAATAAATCGCCTATTGGAATTAGTATTATTCCCTTAATCATCTTAATTAGATTTGAATTAAGAAAATATATTTTCTAATCCTAATTAAAGAGTAGCACAACAATAAAAATTTACTCATAGAGTAAGTTTAAATTGCATAATGATAATTATTTAAAACACTTTATTTATAAAGTATTTTCTTTATTTTTAGGATATTTGACTAATCTTTAATTGAGCATCAATATAATACTTAAAAAGTAAAAAAATATATTTTGAATATATAAAGTTTGTTTTTCATATATATAGATACATTCAAACTAATATAAAAAATTATTTAATTTAACTTAAACAAGTAAATTAACCTAATTATAAACACTTAAGAAAAACCCTAGGCCCCATATAAAATTATTTTTAATTTTTTTATTTGAATGAGTAAATATCCTTAATCTTATTGTATATAAATCAATCAACTGGTTATTTATTATCCTGTTTGATTCTAATACTGTTTATTCAATACAAAAAAAATGGCCTCATTACTGAGGCCATTTTATTTATCATAATGACAATTCTTAGAATATTACTTTTCTGGCATTTGTGGCATTGGACGACGGAATCGACGAGTGATCCACACCATATAAAGTATACCAATTGCACCCCAGACAAGACCTAACTCCATAGAGCCTGGTTCTAGGTTTATCCACAAGACACCCATTGTCGCAGCACCAATAATAGGTAATATCAGGTAATTAATATGATCCATTAACCCTTTATTACGACGCTCACGAATATAGAATTGTGAAATAACAGACAGATTCACGAAAGTAAACGCAACTAACGCACCAAAGTTAATTAATGCAGTTGCAGTCACTAAGTCAAAGAACACAGCACCTAACGCTAAGAAACCCACCAATAGCACGTTAAAAGCCGGTGTACGCCATTTAGGATGAACGTAACCAAATGTCTTCTCTGGGAATACGCCATCGCGCCCCATAACATAAAGTAAACGAGCAACACCTGCGTGAGCCGCCATACCAGATGCTAATACAGTCACACATGAGAACACTAAAATAATGGACTGGAATAAAGCACCAGCAACATACAGCATTATTTCAGGTTGTGACTCTTCTGGATTCTTGAATCGTGAAATATCTGGGAAATACAATTGTAAAAAGTAAGAAACGGCAATAAAGATAATCCCACCAATCAGCGCGGTTAAGAAAATCGCTTTAGGGATAACTTTACCTGCATTTGGTGTCTCTTCTGATAATGTACTGATACCGTCAAAACCTAAGAATGAGAAACAGAGTATTGTCGCTCCGGTTATCATAGGTATAACTTCAGCATCAACAGAAGCAAACGGTCTAAAGGTCCATAACTCCCCTGCACCTTCTCCGTTATATACACCGTGAATAAGTAATCCAACAAACACAACCATTACTGCAACTTGTACAATAACAATTGCTGTATTTAAGTTAGCAACAACGTTAATACCGCGTAGGTTAAAGAACGTCATTAAAGCCACTAAGCCAAATACAAAGATCCACGGTTCAACGCCCGGGAATATTGCTTGTAAATAGATTTTCGCCAATAAGATATTGATCATTGGCATAAACAAATAGTCTAGTAAAGATGACCAACCTACCATAAAGCCAACATAAGGACTCATGGATTTTTGAGCATAAGTATACGCAGAGCCAGCTGAAGGAAAACGCTTAACTAATTTTCCATAGCTTACGGCTGTAAATAAAATTGCAATCAATGCAATCGCATACGATGTTGCTACGTGACCATTGGTAATGCCAGAAACGATACCAAATGTATCGAAAATAGTCATAGGCTGTAAAAAAGCAAGCCCCATCATGACTACCTGCATTAGTGTCAAGGTTTTACGTAGTTGAACTCGATTGTTAGCACCAGTTTGGTTAGTGCCGATAGAGGAGATGACGTTATCTGACATTAGCGAACCCTCCCATAACCTCGGTTTGAGTATTAGATAAACTCAACCGACAGTTACTGGGAAGACTTCGCATCTGCCTATAAACAGAATAGAATGAAGTTTTTAAGGATGTGTATGTGTTTAGGAGACGCCGTGCTCCGTAGTCATCATTGCCCGCAGTGCCGTTAGGCCCGACTGCGAAAGAGAATAAATGTACCATATTAGCATTCCTCTATCATGACAACCCTTTCTCTAAGGGGCTGGCTGCTAATCAAATTATGTTATCTATTCAGACTCAAATGAATCTGACCTCTTGGTGTAGTAATAAGTAAAAATGCAAAAAAAAACCGATGCACTTTAAACGCATCAGTCATATTTTTAGTGGGCGCATTTTGCACGTCTCAGACTTAAATAGCAATACATTTTCATCAAAAAGCCCCCTTTTTTTACGATCTTTTCAATTCGCAAACTAAGTCAACATATAACGCTACATTTTATTAACAACAATTGTGCTTTTATCACAATTCTTAAGCTTTGAATATTTCGAAAGCCTTTACTACACCGAAAGAAATAAAAGCATAACGTATTGATAAATAAAAACTAAACCTTAAATAAAAATTAGCATCATCAATAAACCATCCAAATAAAGCATTTAAAATACATTAATAAGATTAATGCTAAGGAATTGTTAACTCACACTTCTTTTCACTCCAAAAAATAGACTTTTAATAAAAAGTGTCTATTTTTTAATAGCCTATTTTATATAAATAAAAAGTAAGAGAACAAATTAAGAAAAAAACGGCAGATACTAAGTAGAAATAACAAGTTGATAGTCAGAATAAAACGATGAATAAGATGAATTATTGAGCTAAATATAGACCTCAATATTTAAATTTTCCAGTACTAATTTTGAGCAAACAAAGGAAAATAAGAAATAAAAAAGACTCCACAAGTGGAGTCTTAATGACACAAACTGAGGGTGAAAAATTAGAAGTTATAGTTCAAACCAATGTTGTAACGACGGCCTTCTAATGTGGTATTAAAGTTTTCATAGTTGATGCGACGATCAAGTACGTTATAAACACCACCAATCACATTAAGTTGTTTGGTTAAGCTGTAGCTGGTACCAATATCAACAAACGCATAAGAAGGTGTACCTGTTGCCATGCTGGTACGCGATAAATAATCCGATGTTTTACCACGGAAGTTAATACGCGCCCATGTTTCCATTTCTGGCGTTGTTTCCCAGTTTAAGGTCGCATTAGCCATATGGCGAGGTTGTTTATTCAGTGGTTTACCACTAAATGCACCACTCTTCTGTTCAGAATCTGTAAATGTATAGTTAGCGGCTAAATTCCATTCTGGTGAAATTGTCCAATTACCTGTAACCTCGATACCCCGCATATTGGCTTTATCAACATTTTCACGCGTACTGATAAAGTCATATTGGTGACCATATCCTTGCTCTTTGGTACATGTCGGTAACACGCCTTTATCATCACAAATGCGACGTTCAGTAATTTTATCTTTAAAGTCAGTATTATAAATAGTAACACTTGCCGTTAAGTTGTCACGATTGTCCCAAATAATACCAATTTCTTCTGTTACTGATTTTTCTGGTTTCAGATCTGGATTACCGTAAATCACAGCATTACCACCTGAGCCACCCGTTGCTTGTCCCCAAGTCTTGGTTGCTTGGCGTAGATCTGGTGAACGATAGCCGGTAGACACACCACCTTTTAACGTCCATTCATCAGCCATATGCCAAACACCGTAAACACGAGGTGTCCAATGCGTACCGTAGTTTTCGTCTTTATCCATACGTAAACCGCCGGTTAAAGAGAAATCATTTGTAAGCGCCCATTCATCTTCAGCAAATAGTGCCCAACTATAACGATCGAGTTTGCTGCCTTTATCTAAATGATTGTTGCTATCTTTTAGCTCTTCAAAGCGATATTGAGCACCAACACTTAATGTATGCGCATCTAGCATAAATACCGTTTGATTACGTATAGTCGTATCATTGTATTCCATTTTACGACTTGGGTTATTATTCTCGTCACGTTGAATATATGTATTCATCGTACCAAAATCATAAACACCGTCATGAGTCAGTGCATATTGCGTTAACTCATATTTACTGAAATCACTACTCTTAGATTTACGAGAGCGCTCAGATGCTGAATATTCCCAACGTGCATCTCGATGTTGGCTGTCTTTTTTAAATTCAAATTCAACCGTGTTTTTGTCATCAGGTGTCCAGCTTAATGTCCCACCACCGCTTGCGGTAATTTGACGATTATAGCCATTCATAAATTTATCTTCACTACGGTGTGAATATTGACCTTGGACTTTTAATCCTAGAAGGTTATCAATTAATGGACCTGCTGCATAAAAACTGCCTTGTTCAGTATTTCCTGAGTTTTGACGCTCTGTCAGCGTGCTATCAGCACGTAAACTTACATTCCACTCTTTTTGCGCCTTACGGGTAATAATATTGATAACCCCACCCATTGCATCTGAACCATATAAAGAAGACATTGGGCCACGTACAACTTCAATACGTTCAATAGCAGGTAAAGGCGGTAACCAGCCTTGTTCAATACCAGAGTTATCACTATTAGGACGCGTTTCACGCGATGCAACACGCTTACCATCAACCAAAATCATGGTATATTTTGCATCCATACCACGAATACTAATATCAGAACTACTTCCACCGCCTGTCACTAATACGCCGGGTACATCTTTTAATGCATCAGTCACATCACGGTAAGATTTGGTTTCTAATTGTTCACGAGTGACAACAGAAACCGATGCAGGTGCATCTTCAACGGTTTGTTTAAACCCTGAAGCGGTTGTTACAAGCAGTTTTTCTACATTTTCTGCTGATGCAGTCATAACAAAACTTGATGCAATAGCAGCAACAACGCCAAGTGCGATTTTATTTTTATTTAACACTACCATTCCCGATTCTCCAAGAATATAGATTCTTTAAGTTTTATATAGATGGACAGATCGACAATTGCTCAGAAATTAGGGTAATAAATAAATTTAATTACCCTTAGTTATTTTAATATTATTTTTATATCCCTATTTACTGCATCCCTATATTTACTTCTTTTCTCTTTCTCTTTTACTTCTTTATATTTTATCCACTAAACCATCAATAATAATTTGAGGTATTCCTTGTGAACAATATTCCAATCTACCTTGAACACCATAAACATCAGCAAGGCTCTGTGCCGTGATAACCTTATCTGGCGCGCCCTGCGCAATTAATTGCCCTTGTTTTAACATTAATACATGTTCGCCATGCCGTAAGGCGATATTAATATCGTGAACAACGACAACAGTAATAATATTTCTACGGTGTGTTTCTTTAGCGACTAAATCCATTACATGATATTGGTAATTAAGATCCAGCGCACTTAATGGCTCATCCAATAATAATAGAGAGGGTTGTCTAATTAATGATTGAGCAAGCCCAACTAATTGTTTTTGACCACCCGATAATTCATCTAAATATCGTAATGCTAAATGCTCAATACCTAACTGACGTAATAAGTGCATTACCTGAGCTTCACTATGTTCATTATGTAATCCACCTGAAGCACGCTGTGCCACAATAATGGATTCTAAAACATGTAAATGAACACCTGCTGGTAATGTTTGTGGCAAATAGACTACATTTTGGGCACGCTGTGCAAAATTCATCGAAGCTAGATCGTTACCATCTAAACTGACAACACCTGATGATTTATTTAGTCCAGCTAGCGCTCTTAGTAATGTTGATTTTCCACTACCATTTGGCCCCAATAATACAGTGACCTTTCCTTTTGGTAATGGCTCTACATCCAGTGCCTTAATAATAAGATGTTTAGCGTATCCAGCATTAAAACCTTGGATCTTTAACCCTTCCATCATTAGATATTCCCCCTATGACGTAAAATCATACTGAGGAAAAATGGCACGCCCACCAGCGATGTCACAATACCCACCGGAATAATGACACCCGGTATTAAATTTTTAGACGCAATTGATGCCAATGATAAAACTAAAGCCCCAATTAGTGCACTTGCTGGCAGATAGAATCGATGATCTTCACCAAACATCATGCGAGCAATATGAGGTGCAACCAAACCAATAAAGGCAATAGGTCCAACAAAGGCAACTGCAAGCGCGGTTAAAATACTAATACGCAGTAATGAACCTAATCTTAAACGCTTTACATCAATACCAAAGCTAATCGCTCTATCTTCACCTAATCGCAATGCAGTTAATTTCCATGAACTCATCCATGAAATCGCCATAATGACCGCAAAAGCACCCGCCATAACACCGAGTTTTACCCATGTTGCACGCGCTAGACTTCCCATAGTCCAGAAAACCAGACCTTGGAGCGTGTCTTCTGTTGCAATAAATTGCATCAATGAGACTAACGCATTAAAGGTAAATACCATGGCTATACCAAACAGCACAACGCCAGATGTTGGAACACGCGTCCAACGAGTTATTCCGTCTAATAATAAGGCTGATAATAAGGCAAAGAGAAACGCATTCGCCGATATAAACCATTGGTCAGGAATACCCGGAATACCAATACCCAAAACAATCGCCAATGCAGCACCAAATGAAGCTGCATTTGATAAACCCAGAGTGAATGGACTTGCTAATGGGTTATTTAGAATCGTTTGCATTTCTGCACCCGCTAACCCTAGCGACATCCCTACCACAACCGCCATTAAGGCATAAGGTAAGCGGATATCCCACACAATCACTCGTGAACCTGCATCAACAAGTTCAGGCTGAAAAAGGGTTGTTAATAATTTATCAAGTGATAAACCAGAAGGTCCCATAGTGAAATCTAACACCACTGAACCACAAATAATTAAAACGATAACTCCAAGCCATAACATGCGTTTATTCATCATTTTTCGATAATGGGCTTTCACATTATCTGATGCATTTTTTTCATGCTCTTGTGTGGCGAGTCTCTCTGACATAATGCTCATATCAATTGTTGTACCTAGTTTTTTTTCTACGTTTTTCTGTTCTTACCAACACATTAAGTAAGCAAAAACATACCGTACAACTCATCAACTGTTTTTTATGTACAAAAAGCCAATTATTAATTTGAGACAATTTATTCAACAAAGAAGTGAGTCGCCAAATTATTATACGGTGAATCATATTCGCTGTGTAATTTATTATATGGCGATAAACTATTGGTTGGCTGTATTGAGCACTAGAAGGGCTAATTATTATCAGACTCATTACATTAAGCATATTATTTACAACCACTAGCGCTATCATTTTATTTTTCAGCAAATAAATTGTGCGCTAACAATAAAGCAAATAATAATAATTATCAATGCGATTGCCGATATAATTAGAGTTTTTGTATGTTTTCTATAATTGACGAGGTAAAAAATAAAAAAACGCCCGTTTTACAGTGATCGAGATCACAAAAACGGGCGTTTTAATAGTTTGATTTATAGGTTATTTTTTATTCGCAATATGTGTTGGAAATTCCATTTCGTTATAACGAATAAAGCGGGTTTTCTTCACAATCTTATAAGTAAACCAAATTAATAAGAATAATGGGATACCAATATAGGTTGCAATTGCACCATACCAATCAATTGTGTCTTCTAAGAAAGCTTGGTAATTTTGACCTAATGTAATAATTAAACACAATATAAAGGCGAAAATAGGACCAATTGGGAAGAAGCCAGAGCGATAAGGTAAGTCATTTAAATCACGACCTTGTGCAACATAACCTTTACGGAAACGGTAGTGGCTAATCGCAATACCTAACCATGCAATAAACCCCGTCATTCCTGAGGTATTTAATAACCACAAGTAAACAGTTTGGTTTCCGTACATTGAACTTAGGAAGCATAGACCAGCAACAACTGTTGTCGCATAAAGCGCATTGCGTGGCACACCGTTTTTAGACAATTTACCAAAACATTTTGGCGCTTTGCCTTCTCTTGCTAATGTAAACAGCATACGCGTTGATGCATACATGCCTGAGTTACCAGCAGAAAGTACCGCTGTTAAGATAACCGCATTCATGATGGCTGCCGCAGATAATAATCCCGCATTTTTAAAGACTAGTGTGAATGGGCTAACGCTAATATCGCCTACATCATTACGCAGTAAGTTAGGATCAGTGTAAGGGATTATTAAGCTAATAATTAAAATCGCGAAGATATAAAACAGTAAGATACGCCAGAAGACTTTACGCACAGCTTTGGGAATATTTTTAGCCGGATCTTTAGATTCACCTGCCGCAATACCAATTAATTCTGTACCTTGGAATGAGAAGCCAACAATCATGGCAACACCAATCATGGCAGCAAACCCACCGGCAAAAGGTGCATCACCAATTTCCCAATTATGCCAACCTGCGTTTTCGGCACCTTTCATAATGCCCGTGATCATCGCGATACCCACAATAATAAAGATAATTACTGTGGAAACCTTGATCAAAGAGAACCAATATTCTGCCTCACCAAACCCTTTTACAGAGATATAGTTGAGTAAGAAAATAACGCCAAGGAATAAGGCACTCCAGATCCAACCATCAACATCTGGGAACCAATAGAGCATCACTAATTGTGCAGCAACAAGGTCAACAGCAATTGTAACTGCCCAGTTGTACCAATAGTTCCAGCCTAATGCGAAACCAAAGCCTTCTTCTACATATTTAGATCCGTATGTTGAGAATGAGCCGGAAACAGGCATAAATGCGGCTAATTCCCCAAGGCTTGTCATTAGAAAATAGACCATTAGTCCAATTAATGCATAAGAGAGTAATGCCCCACCCGGCCCTGCTTGAGCAACAGTTGCACCAGATGCGACAAAAAGTCCTGTACCAATTGAACCACCAATAGCGATCATCGCTAAATGTCGCGCTTTTAACTCTCGGCGCAAAGTGCGTACTGCGCCCGAACCAGCAGTACTATTTTGTTGTTCTGACATAACATTCCACTTTTATATTCACTTTTCTAACGAGGATTGTAGCAAATCTGTCGTTCGTGAATAGCAAGGATCTAGGATTATAAGATACCTTCATGATCGGGCGTCAATTATTAGCAATTTATGAAAAATTGCCGATTAAGTGTTCAGCATTACAATATGTCAGGAGTTTTTTCAGTGCATCAGAGACATGTTTTTGGCGATGATAAACCAGATATAGGGTACGTTGTAATGCCAGCCCTTCTACTTTTATCTCTTTTAATGAGCCATTATTAATCTGTTCTTCAATCACTCGGCGAGATAAACAACTGATCCCCATTTCATACATAACGGCATGTTTTATTGCTTCTGAGTTACCTAATTCCATTTCAATGCGATAACCCGGCAAAGAAGCAAAGAGAAGATGGTTAAGCACATCTCGAGTTCCTGAACCATTTTCTCGTAGAATCCAAGGAGCTGACTGTAAATCAGCTAAAGTCACTTTCGGTGCTTTAGCTAGTGGATGATCCGGCGAGCAAAAAATAACCATTTCATCTAAAAGCCATTTCTGGCTAATCAGTTCAGAACTTTGACAAGCACCTTCAATTAACCCTAAATCAACACGGAACTCGCTCACTAACTTAACGACTTCTTCGGTATTTCCAATACTCATTTCTAGCGGAATATCAGGATAATTACGATGAAAATTCCCCAGCATTTGAGGAAGAATATAATTGCCTATTGTTGTACTTGCAGCGATACGCAAAGCACCATTTCCAGCTTGAAATAATTGCTCAACTTCAGTTGCTCGTTCAAGTAAAGATAGCGCTCTAGGATAAAGTAATCGTCCATGTTCATTTGTGACAAGCCGTTTTCCCACTCTATCAAAAAGCTGTACGCCTAGTTGGCTTTCAAGATCAGTTAAAGAAGCACTGACAGCAGATTGAGATAAAGCAAGCTGTTGTGATGCTTGCGTTGTAGAACCACTCTTGAGAACTTCAGTAAAGACTTCCAGTTGCCGCAACGTAATTCGCATATCCATTCCACCTTTGAGCTGTCATTGTAATAACATACTATCCACAAACCAGTAACATACCAAGTACATTTAAGAAAATACACCTATATTAGTTTTACTGGTTATTATTATAAAAATAATGAGTTTAATAAATAAGATTGCTTGTTATATGCTTATGCAAAATTTATATAAGCAAGGTTTTTCTATGTCAGAGCAAAGTCAACCTATTACATTGGCGAAAAAATGTTTCACTCCAGTCTATCGCTGGCTTCCTGGTTTATTACTAACAGGCGTATTAACTGCGCTTGCTATTTATATTGGTGATATTCCTTGGTTTTCGAGCATGGGTTTAGGTGCATTAACGCTGGCGATCCTATTCGGTATTATTGTGGGTAATACCTTTTATCCTGTTGCAAAACCTTATAGTGATGAAGGTGTCAAATTCGCTAAACACTATTTATTACGTACAGGTATTATTTTGTACGGTTTTAGACTGACTTTTCAGCAAATTGCAGATGTAGGTGCAACAGGTTTAATTATAGATGCCATTATGCTGACATCGACTTTTCTTATCGCTATGTGGATTGGTCGCAAATATTTTGGTTTAGATGAACAAACTGTCATCTTGATTGGTGCTGGCAGTAGTATTTGTGGTGCGGCGGCGGTTATGGCGACAGAGCCTGTTGTTAAAGCACAAGCAAGCCAAGTTGCCGTTGCGGTTTCTACTGTCGTGATTTTCGGGACTATCGGTATTTTCCTTTACCCTTGGTTCTACCATTTAAATGCATTTGCAGGCTGGTTACCGTTTACAGAAGAAACCTTTGGTATTTTCTCAGGCTCAACTATTCACGAAGTCGCTCAAGTCGTTGCTGTAGGGCACTCAATTAGCCCTGATGCTGAAAATGCTGCGGTTATTAGTAAAATGATCCGCGTAATGATGCTAGCGCCTTTCTTAATTATTCTTTCAACTTATTTAAGTAAAAAGAAAAGCAAAGCAAACAATGGCGCACAATCGACTGAGAAAAGCCCAATTACTATTCCTTGGTTTGCCGTATTCTTTATTTTAATGGCAGGCTTTAACTCTTTAAATTTAATTCCAGCATCGATTGTTAGCTACATTGTGACTATTGATACCATTCTCTTAGCAATGGCAATGGTGGCATTAGGTTTAACAACACATATTAGCGCTATCCGACAAGCAGGTGTCAAACCATTATTATTAGCCTTATTCTTATTTTTCTGGTTAACCCTTGGTGGTGCGATGATTAATATCTTTATTCAAACTGTGTTGATGTCTTAATAGGAATATCGAGATTAATTAATCCCCCTTAAAATTTCGCCTTGAGAAGCACTTTTCATTATTGCGCAACTATTTTTAGTTGCGCTTTTTTGCTTTTATCACCTCAATATGATGTTATACGCTGTATGTTTGTTATCATGGTGTGAAATAAATCTAAGGAGAGAAATAATGAAATTTGTTGGCGCACATGTCAGTGCTGCTGGTGGCGTCGATCAGGCGGTATTACGCGCACATGAAATAAAAGCTACTGCGTTTGCCCTTTTTACTAAGAATCAGCGCCAGTGGAAAGCTGCACCATTATCCACAGATGTCATTGATAAATTTAAAAAGAACTGTGAGCTTTATGGTTATAGCCCTTCTCAAATTTTACCCCATGACAGTTATCTCATTAATTTAGGTCACCCTGAAGAAGATGCTCTTGAAAAATCAAGAGACGCATTCCTAGATGAAATGCAGCGTTGTGAACAACTGGGTATTGAGTTACTTAATTTCCATCCTGGAAGCCATTTAAATAAGATTGATGTTGATAAGTGCCTACAAAAAATTGCTCAATCAATTAACATCACTTTAGAAAAAACGAAAAATGTCACTGCTGTGATTGAAAATACCGCAGGGCAAGGTACAAATTTAGGTTATCGTTTTGAACATCTAGCCGCTATTATTGATGGGGTAGAAGATAAATCTCGTGTAGGCGTTTGTATTGATACTTGCCACACTTTCGCTGCCGGTTATGATCTAAGAACAATTGAAGATTGCGAGAAAACATTCGCTGAATTTGAAAAAATTGTCGGCTTTCAATATCTAAAAGCAATGCACCTTAATGATGCGAAAAGCGAATTAGCCAGTCGAGTAGACCGTCACCACAGTTTAGGTGAAGGAAATATTGGTAAAGTCCCTTTTAGCTATATTATGCAAGATAAGCGTTTTGATGGCATTCCGCTGATTTTAGAAACCATCAATCCTGATATTTGGCCTGACGAAATTGCTTGGTTAAAATCACAACAAGCCTAATTTTGATATTCTTTGCGGTTTATCTCAAATAAACCGCAAATTATCTTATTTAATCGGTGTTAGCTCGATCTTAGTCATCATTTCAGCAAGTTGACTTCTATCTTTTATTCCCACATCAGGCTGACTGACTGATAACGCAGAAATCGCAGTTGCAAGACGCAAAGTATGCTCACTCGTTTGACTCATTAATAAGCCATATACTAATCCAGCAACCATCGAATCCCCTGCACCAACGGTACTTATCACATCACAATGTGGTGGCTTTGCCAGCCATGCACCTGATGCATTTACCCATAAAGCTCCTCTTTCACCCAGTGAAATAACCACATGTGCTATGCCTTTATCGCGTAGTTGATGAGCGGCTTTAATAATGTCTGCCATTTCAGTTAATGAATGCCCTACCCACGCTTCTAATTCACGATGGTTAGGCTTTATCAGCCAAGGTGCTGCTTTTAGCCCTGCGACTAAAGCATCACGACTACTGTCAAAAATAATGCATGGACATAATCTTCTCAGCTTAATCATCCATTGAGTAAAGGCTTCAGGATCAACACCATTTGGTAAACTGCCACTGACAACGACCATATCGAAATGACCAAGCCAATTAAGTGAATCCGTTGCAAAGCGCTGCCAATCTTGCTCTGATACGGTAAATCCTGAAAAATTAAAGTCAGTGACTTGCCCTTTTCCTTCGGTTAACTTCACATTAATGCGTGTTCGACCTGACACAAGATAAAAACGGTTAGCCATCCCATTTTCACTAAAGAAGTGCTGAAATTCTTCTTGATTTTCACGTCCCATAAACCCGCTAACAGTAATATCAATGCCCAAATCACGTAAGACTTTTGCGACATTATTGCCTTTACCCGCAGGATTAAGCCCAGCTGTTCGGACTAAATTAACACCACCTACATCAATAGCTGGACAAGCACCAACAAGATCATAAGCAGGGTTTAAGGTGATCGTAGCGACACGGCGACTCATGCCTTCATTCCCCAATCATTTTTATTATGAATATTTAGGGTGCTATATATAGCATTAATTAACCTTTTATTCAGTGAAATTGGTTTTTTTCTCCTTGCGCTCGATCCCTCTGCAAAGGAGAATATCACCCGTAAAAAACGACTTATTTTATACATTAACTATAACTATATAAAAAAGAAAAAGGAGTCTTAAATGTCAGTCGTAGTCGGCGTTGGCGTGATTATTACCAATGAAAATGGTGAAGTATTATTGGGAAAACGTTGTGGAAAACATGCCCCTTATTGGTCAATTTTTGGTGGACATGTTGATGAAGGGGAAACTTTTGAGCAGTGTGCTATTCGCGAAATAGAAGAAGAAATTGGTATTGCGATCACTGCGCCACAAGTGATTGGTATTAGCAATAATCTAGAAACTTACCAGTTAGAAGGTAAACACACTGTCTCTATTTGTATGATCGCACAACACCAAGGTGACGAGCCGAAATTGATGGAACCAGATAAATGTTCTGAAATCCGCTGGTGTTCTCCAGATGATTTACCTGAACCGCACTTTGAAGCCAGCCGTAATTCCATTGCATTATGGAAAAGTAAGCAGTTTTATCAAGGTTAATTAAAAACACCTTATCACTTTCATTATTCTGGATATTTTTTGTTCAGAATAATGTTCGGATTATCTATTTCTGCGTGAATTTTCACTTATTTACTACTGTATTTCTTTATCATTTCTAATAATCATCATACTAATCTATTGATTTATATACCCCACTCTTTCTACTGTATTATTTTTACTCACTTTTTTCTTTTATAAAGCACAATAACCTCTATTTACACCTTTATAGCAAACGTGTATTCTTTACACCATCAAGCTAGTACATTGAGTCAATTTTATAAGGACATCTTATGTCAGAAGTCACATCAATAACAAAGCGCCCATCCATACTTGGTGGTGCAATGATCATTGCAGGTACCGCAGTCGGTGCTGGCATGTTTTCCATCCCTATTGTGACTTCCGGTGTCTGGTTTACCGGTTCTATTTTTCTTTTGATCTACACTTGGTTTTGTTTATTTATGTCTGGGTTAATGATCTTAGAAGTGAACCTTCATTATCCTTTAGGCTCAAGCTTTCATACCATTACCAAAGACTTATTAGGAAAAGGTTGGAGTACTATTAATGGACTATCGATTGCGTTTGTTCTTTATATTCTAACTTACGCTTATATTTCTGCGGGTAGCTCCATTATTGTGCAGAACTTTGCAGAGGTGGTCAGCGTACCACAAGCTATTGCAGGTTTAGTCTTTGCATTAATTGTTGCTTTCTTTGTTTGGTTATCAACACGTGCAGTGGATAGATTAAGCACCATTTTAATTGGCGGTATGGTAATTGCTTTTGTGTTAGCCATTGGTGGCTTATTTACAGAAGTAAAAATGCCTGTGTTATTTAACACCAATGAAAGTAATGCAAGTTATTTACCTTATGCTTTAGCCGCATTACCTTATTTACTGACCTCGTTTGGTTATCACGGCAATATTCCAGGTTTAGTAACGTATTATCGTAAAGATGGCAAAGCTGTTATGAAAAGCTTGCTTATTGGTACATTGATTTCACTGGCAATTTATATTTTATGGCAGTTTGTTGTACAAGGTAATATTCCTCGTGAAGGTTTCAAGCAAGTGATTGCTGATGGTGGGAATATTGGTAACTTATTAGCACAAATGCGTTCAACAACCGCCAATGCCACTGTATCAATGTTATTAGACTTATTCTCTTATATGGCATTAGCAAGTTCATTCTTAGGCGTGTCATTAGGATTATTCGATTACTTAGCGGACTTCTTTAAGTTTTCAAATACAGGAAGCGGTCGATTTAAATCTGCATTAGTCACATTTATACCACCGACTATTTTAGCAATTATTTTCCCTGATGGTTTCTTATATGCCATTGGTTTTGCAGGGCTTGCAGCAACAATTTGGGCTGCGATTATTCCCGCATTAATGGCTAAAGCAAGTCGTGAGCGTAATCAAAGCCAGAGCTTTAAAGCTCCCGGTGGTATGTTTATGATTGGTTTCGTGATTTTATTTGGTGTTATTAATGCCAGCGCGCATATTTTAGCGAACTTTAATCTTCTTCCCATCTACCGTTAATTTCCTTTCTAAACGCTAATATCTAAAGCCAGCCCATATTTGAGCTGGCTTTGTTTTTTCATCAAATCTTATAAAAAAATGTGCGAATAACTTGCCAAGTTTCTGCACTGCGAGTAATTTTGTCGCCATTATCGTCAATGTTATTTAATGGAAGGTTTTATATGGCAAAAGCCAATGAAATTAAACGTGGTATGGCTGTTAGTTATAACAACAAATTATTACTGGTAAAAGATATCGACATCCAAGCACCAAGTGCTCGTGGTGCAAGTACGCTGTACAAAATGCGTTTTACTGATATCCGTACAGGCCAAAAAGTAGAAGAGCGTTTTAAAGGCGATGATATGATTGATACCATCAGCTTAACGCGTCGTGCTGTTAGCTTTTCTTACATTGATGGTGATGAGTATATCTTTATGGATAATGAAGATTACACGCCATATACCTTCAAAAAAGATCAAATTGAAGATGAATTACTGTTTATTCCTGAGGAAGGCTTAGCGGGAATGCAAGTATTAACAATGGATGGTCAAGTTTTAGCATTAGAACTGCCACAAACTGTTGATATGGAAATTGTTGAAACGGTTCCAGGTATTAAAGGCGCATCTGCAAGTGCTCGTACTAAACCTGCAACATTACCAACAGGGTTAGTTATTCAGGTTCCTGAATACCTTTCTACTGGCGATAAAGTTCGTATTCATATTGCTGAACGTCGCTATATGGGTCGTGCTGACTAATCAACAGTCAAAAACCCTACTCATTAGCGCATAGCTAATGTTGCTTTAAATAGGTCAGATAATCTTGACATCCTCCCCGCCCTGAAGGACGGGGATCCCTACTGCGTTCAGACCGTAGCCTGACTCACCTCGGTGGGTTCCTGCTTCAACGGGCGGTCTGACTGCACCATCCCTCCACAGGCTAGAACGGCATGTCCTGCCGCTAAAATGTTACGAGCACCGTTGATATCCGCGTTCTCTGTATATCCGCACTTAAGGCACTCGAATTTACTTTGTGACAGACGGTTTTCTTTCGCGGTGTGACCACAGCACGCGCACCGCTGGCTGGTATATGCAGGAGGTACAGCAAGTACCTGACCACCACGCCAGAGTTGCTTGTACTCAAGCTGACGACGCATTTCATGCCAACCCTGATCTAATATCGCTCGGTTCAAACCTGATTTGGCTTTGACGTTTCGTCCGTGTTGCTCTGCTGTTCCTTTTGCCGATTTTGACATGTTACTGACCTTCAGATCCTCAATGGCAATCATTGCGTGGTTTTTGCTGATTTTCGTTGTGGCTTTGTGAAGGTAGTCTTTGCGGATATTGGCAATATGGGAATGCAGACGCTGGATTCTGCGCTTTTGTTTCTGCCAGTTGGCACTGAATTTCACTTTACGACTTAACTGGCGCTGGAGTGTTGCCAGCTTTTTCTGGCTGGTTTTGAAACTGTTAACAGGCTCGAATACCGTGCCGTCTGACAACGTAGCGAGTTTGGTTATACCTGCATCCAGACCAACCATCGTTGTTGAATCATGCTGAGGCTCGGATATTTCATACTCTGTCTGGATACTGACGTACCAGTTTCCGCATGACTGGCTGACCGTGACGTTTTTCACTTCTCCAATGACTTCACAGCTATTGCGATAGCGTATCCATCCCAACTTTGGCAAGGATATTCGACTATTGCTCTGATCGAGCTTCACCCCCTGCGGGTAGCGGAACGCATCGTTTTGCCCGCGTTTTTTGAAGCGGGGAAAAGAAGCCCGTTTTTGGAAGAAATTCTTGTAGCCGCGCTCCAAATCTTTCAAGGATTGTTGAAGCGGTTGTGATGGCGCTTTTTTTAGCCACTGTGTCTCAGGATCGGTTTTCCATTCAGTGAGCCATGAAGTCATTTTCGTGTAGGGAATAAATTTGTTTCCTGCCTCATGATTTTCATTTTGGAGTGCCAGCGCACGATTGAAAACAAAACGACAAGCCCCTGCGAAGCGCCGCATATCACGCTCCTGCTGACCATTTGGTCTTAACTGAAATTTAAAGGCTTGAAGTCGTTTCATATTCACTATTATATTTTGGTCTATGAAAAAAGAAACTGATATTCGCCGTGGTAGACACTGTGTTTTCCTGATACACATTCACTTGGTGTTTGTTACCAAATATCGGCGAAAAATATTTGATCAAGATGCCATCGAAAAGCTGAGGAATTATTTTTCCAGCGTATGTACTGATTTTGATGTTGAACTCGTTGAAATGGACAGCGAGCGGGATCATGTTCATTTGCTGGTTAACTATCCGCCAACACTATCTGTATCTAATTTAGTGAACAGTCTCAAAGAGGTATCCAGTCTATTACTGCGTCGGGATCGCCCTGATATTGCGGAACGCTACTACTACAAAGGTGTTCTGTGGAGTTCGAGTTATTTTGCAGCCAGTTGCTGCGGAGCACCGCTTTCAATCATCAAACAATATATTGAACAGCAGGAGACACCTGACTGATCTTTAAAACCTCTCGGGCTTTTCCGCATTATATCCCCGCCCTGAACGACAGAGCTTTACGGCGTGTTTGGTAAGAAACCCAATGTGACAAACGATTATTTGACTTGTTTATCTTTGCTACCTACCTCTGTCTACTCACAGACGCCTTAAAAATACTGAACGTCAATAACACCATTCTTTTGGGTATTATCCATCCAACGGATCTCAGCCTTGCCCATATCTTGAGGCAAAATAATAGTTTGTTGGGATTTATCAAAAGACGCTGGAATGATGGGTTGAGTAGATGTAAACACTTTGTTGTGTTTGTAACATTGATATTCAGCTTTATCATATGTGAAATTCATCTCACATGCAGGATCCACAATCGCACCCCGCAGATAAATCTGCCCTGTTGTTTGCATGGGATCAGACGCCCAAGCCAATGATATCGAACTGGAAACGAGAAGACTACATACTACGGTCAGATATTTTCTCATAACGACCTCACTTCTTGTTTGCGCTAGCAGGTATGGGGATCACACCTACCCGACATATTTTCATCATAGCAATAAAATATGACATTTATATAGACATAAGAAGAATATTTGATGTCTATCAAATATAAGTGTTCGATGTTTATAAATAAGAAATCAACGTTGATTAAACTTAAGTCAAATATTTTTAACTTTAATAACAGTTCTCTAAAAGTATTAAAATTTTATTTAATTAATACAATTATTGTTATTATTAGATCTATGGGAAATTAATTATAAACAATGTTCATTACAGCTAAGTTGTCATTAATCCATTTAATATCCATAGAACCTTTGTTGTTAATCAATTTAGAGCTAAAGTGCTTATTTCTTTCTAACTGATATTGAGATTCCTGCATTTCATTTCCGTTCCAACAACTTGTTTTAAAAGTATTTTTCTCTGTATCCATTAGACAATTGCCCTCAACAATTGCACCAACAAAAGTTATAGTTCCGGAGCCGATGACTTTATTTTCCTTAGCAAAAGTAGGTGTACTTAATAACAAAGTCAGGCACGTAGCTGCAACATAAAACTTATTCAAAACTAATCTCCTCTGATTATTGGGTGTGTGAATTCCACAAGCCAATATGTTATTAAAGTCCTAACTAATATCGGCTTGTTACTTTATTTATTTAACTTTTATCTTTAATTAAAGAATAGAAAAAAATTATATAACACTCAAATTACGAGTATCAAAAAAAAATATTCTAAATTTAAGTTAAGTGGGAATTAAAAAATCCAACAGAAATGAAACTAATGTATAACATTTACATAGGCAGCAAATTGCAAAGATCTATTTTTTTATTTTGGTTATAGTCCTATAATCAAACTTAAACTTATTGTGATCTAGATCACCAAATACACGCAAAATTTGTCATTTTATTACTATGAAACTTTCTAATTTTCACCAAAAAGTACTGGCCATTTTTCTACTTAATCTTGCAGGCTTAATTATTTTTTTCTCTTGGTATCTTCCAGCACAACATGGATTCTGGCTATCAATAGATACTCATATTTTTTATTTTTTTAATCAGCACATTTTACCGGATACTTTTTTCGCCTCTTTTGTGGCTTATATTAATAATAGAAAGTTTGATTTGGTTATTTTGCTGGCAATGGGTGCGTTGTACTACAATACATTCCGTAAAAAAGATTATATGGGTAAACGTCATCTTATAATTGTGGGATTAGTGATGGTAATAAGTGCTGTGCTCATCAATCAAATTGGACAAAATATCCCAATTGAAAGACCAAGTCCGACACTTCATTTTCAAGATGTACATAGAGTGGGCATAGTGACAGGTATTCCTACAAAGGATGCCTCTGGCGATAGCTTCCCGGGTGATCATGGTTTAATGCTACTTATCTTCTGTAGCTTTATATTGCGGTATCTTTCGTTCCGTTCTTTCTTATGTGCTCTTCTTATTACAGTCGTATTTTCATTACCAAGAGTTATGGCTGGCGCGCACTGGGCATCAGATATCTTAGTGGGTTCTATTTCTTTAACTTTAATTACGACGAGTTGGTTATTAATTACACCATTATCAGATATAATTGTCAGACAATTAGAAAAATATCTTCCTTTTAAAAAATAAAAGAAAAAGCACATCTAATTAATTAAAAAAGAATGAGTGTAATATGCACTTATTCTTTTGGTCATTTTTTTGACAGTTAAATGATATTATTATGACAAAATGAGATCTATTTTAAGTATTAGCACTTTATTATCTAATGTTTTGTAAATTAAACTTCTTTTCTCTCGCCATTTAGTCCCTATTTCTGTACACTTTTCTGGTTTCCTCATTATTTATTGTTTAATGTGGATATTTACGTGCTTTAGAGCACGTTTTTCGCGAAATAAGGTTGCCAGAGTTAAATTACACTATATTCTCTGGTTATTTGGTGAATAATTCATGTGCGCTTCTGCACGTAAGGATGTAAGGGAAATCTGTCACAATGAGAACAAAACCGTATATGAGAATGCTTAAGCTCATACCGGCGTTCATTGTTGTAGCTACGCTATCGGCATGTAGCTCACAGAACGCAAATTCACGCTTAGCGAATTCAAGCTCTACCCCACTTAATACATCATCAAGCACATCTATTTCCCAAGCATCACAAGATGAATTTGAATCATTGGTGAAGAATCTCGATATAAAATCTAAGATACTTGACCAATATGCAGACTGGAAAGGCGTCGCTTATCGTTTAGGCGGAGACACTAAAAAAGGCATCGATTGTTCTGCCTTTGTTCAAAGAACCTTTCTTGACCAATTTGGTGTAGAACTCCCTCGCTCAACCTCAGACCAACAGTTCTCCGGTACTCAGGTTAATAAATCAAAATTACAAGCAGGCGATCTCGTTCTATTCAAAACAGGCCGTACTATGCGCCATGTTGGAATTTACATCGGTAATGATAAATTTGTACATGCATCCACCAGCAATGGTGTAACTGTGTCAGAAATGTCTAATATCTACTGGAATAAACGTTTTTATGCAGCAAGACGTGTTATAGAGAATAATGATGCGGCACTTGTTGAAAACAACCTTTCTCAAAATGTATTAAGATAATTAATTCCCTTATATCTTATTGCAATAAAAAAGCCTCATTAAATAAACAGATAATGAGGCTTTTTTTATATTCTTGATAATGCTTAAAACACATAGTGGCTACGTTGGTTTTATAACATTAGATAGGTGTTATAAATAAGAATATGCCGTTGGAAATGGCTCAGCAATAGCGACACCCGCGTTTTTTAAGCAACATAATGCCGCACATTCATCGTCGCTATGAAGGAAAAGACAAGGAGCGCCATCCCATTCAATCACAACGCTATCAATATGGAGATTACTCAGATACTGACGCAAATTCTGTATTGCTTCATCCAGTGTCATACCATCATGACTTAGCAATTTTAAGCCAATCAGCGTATTTTGCTTTCCAGCATCATTCTCAGGCAGTATTTCTACTCTTGTGCCTGCAAAGCCCGCTAGCCACCGATAACTCAGCGGCAGCTTATGAACTACCGAAAGTTGTACATTATCCACAAATCAATCCTGTTTCATCAACACGTTAATTTAATACATCATCAATACGAGTTTGAACTGACTTGCTCACACGCATATTAGAACTTTGTTAATTATAGAACATGATTATTACAATTGTTTTACAAAAAAAGCGAAGAAACGTATCAAGCCATTCATTTGGCTTAGTGTTTGCAGGTATTCATGTCTGCAATGCTTAATCTCTTCAATTATTCTTTCATTTATTTAACATTTTATCAACCATATAAAATAATTGTATAAAATATTACGTATTCAAGTAAAACAATCCATCAATTTTTATCACGATACTTCATATCAACAAAACAATAATAGATGATTATTAAAATAAATTTTACTTAATTTAACAAAACAACAACATCAGGTATTGATTCAAATCAAAAAATCACGCTAATTTGAAACGATTCATGAAATATAGCAGAGGAAAATGTGGTGTTTTTAGAGGAAACAGAGGCAGAAAAAGAGGAGCACGCTATAAATTTCTGTTATTTATAGCGTGATATTCTTATTTATAACGACGTGCAAGCAAGATAAAACCCATAGCAAACAGTACACAAAATGCCATAGAGCTTACCATTGGCCATTCTGATTTTGCTGGTAACATAGCAATAGCTGTTCCAACTAAAGCACCAACACCAAAACGCACTGTTCCAGCAAGAGAAGAAACCGTCCCTGCCATATGTGGATAATCATCAAGAATAACAGCCATCGCATTCGATGTGATCATCGCAATACCGCCCACATACATTGCTACACCCACAACAAGGAAATAGAAATGTAAGTTAAGAGCGACCACCAGTAAGAGGAAGATCCCCATAACACATTGAATAGTTAAGCCTAGGCGCAACATCTTCAACGCACCAAATCGACGAACATAGCGCCCATTAATGCTTGTCATCACAATTAAGAAGATGATATTAAAGCCAAAATATAATCCAAATTGATCAAATGGAATACCATGTAATTCGATGTAAACAAAAGGACCAGCACTAAGGAATGAAAACATACCTGCAAAAGAAAAACCTGAAGCCAAAATATAACAAAGAACACGACGTGTTCTAAACAAACTAATAAATTGGCTAAATGTCACTCTTAAACTAAAACGTTGGCGACGCTCTTTTGGTAATGTTTCTGGAATATAAAAAGCAATTAAAGCAGATGCAATCACAGCAGCTATCGCAATACTCCAGAAAATTGCATGCCATGAAAACCAGTTCATCACCCAAGCACCTAATAATGGCGCTAATAAAGGTGCGATAGTCATAACAAGTGCAACAAAAGACATACTTCTAGAGAAATCATCTCTAGAGAACATATCTCTCATCAATGCATTAATCACAACACTTGCCGCAGCTGCCGCAAAGCCATGTAAAAAACGCATTCCAATTAGCATATCTATTGATTCAGATAATGCACATGCACTAGAGGCAAAAGCAAAAACAATTACGCCGCCCAAAATGACAGGCTTACGTCCCAAGCTATCAGCCATAGGACCATAGACTAATTGCCCAATAGCAAAGCCAAAAATATAGATACTTAATGTCATTTGCACTTTGCCACTAGGCACACCAAAATCTTGCGCTATAGTGGGTAAACTTGGCAAATACATATCTATAGCCAATGGCATAAGCATGGAAATAAGTCCCAGTATTAAAATGAGACTAAGGTACGACGAACGTTGCTGTTGCACGCAGATAAACTCCCAAAAACGACAGGATAAATAATAATTATTGAGGTAGGTGAATGCTGTTGATCTCTTCTTCTGTTAATGGACGATATTCGCCCTCAGCTAAAGTCTCATCTAATGTGATATCCCCAATACGCTCACGATGTAAAGCACTTACATGATTACCCACTGCTGCAAACATACGTTTTACTTGGTGGTATTTACCTTCACTAATAGTGAGCTTGACTTCTGTAGGTGTAATAATTTCTAACGTAGCAGGTTTGGTTAGATCTTTTTCACCGTTAAGTTGAACACCTTTTTGGAATTGTTCAGCGACACCTTCTACAATCGGCTCTTCGAGTGTGACCAGGTAGGTTTTCTCGCAGTGATGTTTTGGTGCCGTAATGCGGTGTGACCATTGACCATTATCCGTTAATAAAACAAGCCCTGTTGTATCAATATCTAAACGCCCTGCAGCATGTAATTTATGTGCCAAAGGTTCATCAATAAAATAGAGGATAGTTGGATTAACAGGATCGTCTGTTGAACATACATAGCCGATTGGCTTATTCAACATAAAGTAACGAGGTCCCAAAATTTGAGTTAAAACATTACCGTCATAAGCTACTTCTTGCTCTGGTGCAATTTTGGTTGAACCGCTTTTCACCATTTCACCATCAATTGTTACAAGCCCTGCTCTTAATTCACGAAGGATCAAGCTACGGCTAATACCCAATTGCTGGGATAAAAATTTATCTAATCGCATGAATTTCTCTGAAAAATGGAAGAATACCATCTGATATGAGGTATCTATTAAAAATGAATATTAACAATAAAACAACTAATTAATTTATAAATAAACTATCACGCTCTTTACTCCTCCCGTATTCGCGCTACCTATAAAAAAATGTTACGCTGACGCCCCGTTTGATTTCTTATGTAGAGTTATGGCTTTTACACTCAGACCTTATCAACTTGACGCTGTTAACGCGACAATCTCTTATTTTCGCCAACACAATACACCTGCGGTAATTGTATTACCTACTGGTGCAGGAAAAAGTTTAGTGATTGCTGAACTGGCTAAAAGAGCGCGCGGGCGTGTCTTGGTTTTAGCACACGTAAAAGAATTAGTAGAACAGAACCATAGCAAATATGAGGCTTATGGTCTATCTGCGGATATTTTTGCTGCGGGCTTACAACAAAAAGAGAGTAGCGGAAAAGTTGTTTTTGGTAGTGTGCAATCTGTTGCCCGTAATTTATCGCAATTTAGTGATACTTTTTCTCTTCTTATTATTGATGAATGCCATCGCATTAGTTTGTCTGAAGATAGCCAATATCAGCAAGTTATTAAACAATTACAATCCATTAATCCACAATTACGGATCTTAGGATTAACTGCAACACCTTATCGTTTACCTACGGGCTGGATTTATCAATATCATTATCACGGTATGATCAGAGGCGATGAAGATTGTTTTTTCCGTGATTGTATTTATGAATTGCCTTTGCGTTATATGATAAGTAATCATTTTTTAGTTCCGCCAACTCGCCTAGATATGCCTATTTTGCAATATGACTTTAGCCAAGTAAGAACAAGCCAAAATGGGATATTTAATGAAGAAGATCTAAATCGTGAAATAAAGAGACAAAAACGCATCACACCTCATATTGTTACTCAGATTATTGAATATGCACAAAATTGCCGAGGTGTAATGATATTTGCGGCAACGGTTGAACATGCAAAAGAGATCCTTTCTCTTTTACCACTGGATGAAGCAGCATTAGTCAGTGCTGATACCCCCTCTTCTGAACGTGACCATCTTATTTCTTGTTTTAAACAGCAACAATTACGTTATATGGTTAATGTTGCCGTACTAACAACAGGTTTTGATGCACCTCATGTTGATTTAATCGCTATCTTACGCCCCACTGAGTCTGTGAGTTTATACCAACAAATTGTAGGACGAGGATTAAGATTATTTGCAGGAAAAACCGAATGCCTGATTTTAGATTACGCAGGTAATCCTCACGATCTCTATCTACCCGAAGTTGGTACTAAAAAACCCAATCCGAATAGTAAACCGGTACAAGTTTTCTGTCCTATTTGCCAATTTGCCAATACCTTTTGGGGCATTGTAGATGCTGATGGCGATATTATTGAACACTATGGTCGACGTTGCCAAGGTTGGGAGCTCAATGATCAAGGGCAAAAACAGCAGTGTGAATTTCGTTTCCGCTTTAAATTATGCCCACATTGTAATGAAGAAAATGATATTGCAGCACGTCGCTGTGTTCATTGTGATGAGATCTTGGTTGATCCTGATGATATGCTCAAAGCAGCATTAAAACTCAAAGGGGCATTAGTTCTGCGCTGTGGTGGGATGCAATTTAAATCAGGAAATGATGCTAAAGGTGAATGGTTAGAAATTAATTATTACGACGAAGAAGGCACTTCTGTCTCTGAACGTTTTCGACTAACAACACCTGCCCAACGAAAAGTATTTGAATTAAAATTTTTACGTGAGCATCAACGCGCCCCGGGTGTTCCTTTTGTTTGGCATAATGCCAACGACATTATTAAGCAGTTTGATTTGTTGCGCCATCCTGACTTTATTGTCGCCCATAAAGGTAAAAAAGAGAGCTTCTGGAAGATAAGAAATAAGATTTTTGACTATGCTGGTCGCTACCGAAAAGCAGATACCTTGTATTAATCTGGATTTATATTTGCTGTTAGGGGACTTTTTCGTTAAAATGCGCCCCGCTTTATCTATTTTTAGATAAACCAAATCTCGAGCTTGTTGCTGGGTCGCCTGTAACAAGTATGTATTTTCTTTCTTTTTTATAAGAGAAAAAAGATGTTAACTATCAAAGCAACTGTACGTAAAGAGCAGGGTAAGGGTGCGAGCCGCCGCCTGCGTGTGGCTAACCGTTTTCCTGCTATCGTTTATGGCGGAAATGAAGAGCCAATCGCTATCGATTTAGATCACAACGAAGTTATCAACCAAGAACACAAATCAGAATTCTATTCAGATTTCGTAAACCTGGTTATCGATGGCAAAGAAACTAAAGTTAAAGTTAAAGCAGTGCAACGTCACGAGTATAAGCCAAAAATTACTCATATCGACTTCCTGCGCGCTTAATAAGCCACCCTTCGAGCTTTATTTTTCGGGACGCCGAGCATGTAACGCCACTTAATGTGGCGTTATTTGTTTCTACTACTTAATTATTTTTCAGATGCTCTACGTTGTAGCTGATCACGTAAATTAGGTGGTGTGCCTTTAATGGTGAGCGTATCTGTTGCTGGGTCCCAGAATATTCTCTCCCCTAATAATTTCGCATCAAAATTTACAGTTAATCCACCACCGCTTCCTGAATACTTCATCAGTTGACGTAATGTACTGCGATCTGCTGGAAATGTTTCAGCTAATTCATAGCCTTTTTCTTCAGTAAATTGAGCAAAGTTTTGCTCGCCTAAAGATGGTAATTCTTCAGCAAGCTCTGTTAAGGCAATTTCTTCACCAGATTGTAATTGCTCGTTACAGTAGCTATATACTTGCTCTCGACAAGTTTGACGCTCTTGTTTGCCCATTTCTGAAGCTTCACAGAAATCGTCAACTGCTTGTAATAAGCCTTTATTTTGAACTTTAGCGTTTAAACCTTCTTGTCCGCCTAAAAAGTCCATAAAGAAATCAGAGACTTTACGTCCAACTCGACCTTTTAAAAAGGTTAAATAACGTAAAGAGTCAGGTGCAGTTTCCCACTCAGTTAAATCGATACGAGCAATAATATCTGCATGAGGAATATCTAAATAGCGTGTTGATGACACATCAAGACTGTCGTTTACCCACATACTGTTACAACTACTCAGTACAGCAATTAAAAGGTAATCCACCGCTAAATAGCGATAATGACAAAATAGAACGGTGCCACCTTCTGCAAAAGGGTATTTTGCTAATTCGTCTTTTAGTCTCACCGTTGCTGCTCGTGAAAAACCTAAAAAATTCTCTTCACCTTTACGTTGTAAACGCAGCGCTTCTGCTAATTCACTTTCTTCATTAAACAGACCATAAGCTTTACTTTTTGCACTGTATACACGATGCAACTCTTCAATCATCTCCTGAACAACAGGTTCAATTTCTAAGAGTGAATCACGTAGCACAACTTCTAATGTCTGCTCATCTCGCTTAATAAGTTGATGCAAAACTAATTGGTTAATATCTAGACTCATGGTCGTCCTCTTCTATTGCGTCTCTTTCTCGTGCGCGTATTCAAACACTCCCTACTTTTAGTATCAAGGGAAAATTAATTAATTTAATAGCGGAAAAAGCCCTAGTAATACGGTAATATATAGCGTTTTATTCATTTAGTAGGAATTCAGATTTTATGCCACAAAAATCCCGTTATAGTGATGAACAAGTTGAGCAATTACTTGCAGAACTTGTCAGCGTTCTTGAAAAACATCATACTCCTACAGATCTTTCTTTGATGGTGTTGGGAAACATGGTGACAAACTTAATTAATACAAGTATTGCCCCTGCTCAACGAATGCTGATTGCTGATTCTTTTGTTCACGCACTGCGTGCTTCGATTGATGAAGGCAAAATTCACTAATAAACATAGAAAAATTATTTATAGACATGGTAACGAGACCTCAGTCCTATCGTGAAAAAGTATCCCAAATGATCAGTTGGGGTCACTGGTTTGCGCTATTTAATATTATTCTAAGCTTACTGCTTGGAAGCCGTTACCTGTTTATTTCTGATTGGCCTGCAACCTTTGCTGGTCGTTTTTACGCTATTGTAAGTTGGATGGGACATTTTAGTTTTATTGTCTTTGCTATCTATATACTCATCCTTTTCCCCCTCACCTTTATCGCTGTTTCTCAACGGCTACTTAGGGTTATTTCCTGTGCCCTTGCCAGTGCAGGATTAACTATCCTTATTTTTGATATCGCCGTTTATCAGCAATTTCAACTCCATTTGACTCAACTTGTTTGGGATCTCGTAATTAACCCAGATGAAGGTGAAATGGCGCGTGAATGGCAACTTATTTTCATTGGCATCCCCATTATCTTTCTGATTGAAATGCTTTTTGCAACATGGAGTTGGCAAAAATTACGCAGTTTAAACCGCCAACGCTGGGGTAAACCATTAGCAGGTGTCTTTATTACTTGCTTTATACTATCTCACTCTATGTCAATTTGGGCTGACGCTAACTTTTATCGCCCAATCACCATGCAACGTGCTAATTTACCGTTATCCTACCCAATGACAGCGCGTAAATTCCTTGAGCGCCACGGTTTTATTAATCAATCAGAATATGAGCAACGTGTTATCAGTGAAGGTAATCCAGCTGCACAAGGTATCACTTATCCTCTTGCTCCATTAATCTATGCCAAGGATACCTATTCTTATAACTTGCTGGTGGTGGTCGTTGATGGTTTAGGTACTGAAGAAGTACCTGAATTACCAAGCTTGCGACAATTTGCACAAAATAACCTTTATTTTTCGCGTCATTATTCATCCGGTATTAATAATGACACTGCATTATTTGGGCTATTTTATGGTATTTCACCTTCTTATTTAGACAGTGTATTAAGTAGCAGAAAGAACTCTGCTCTTTTCGATGCGTTAAGTTATCGAAACTATCAATTAGCCATGTTTTCAACGAATGGTTTCCAAACACCATTGTTTAAACAAGCGGTGCTATCAGATTTCACCCTCCCAACATCACGCAGTGGTGATAACAATGCCACTATTGATAGCTGGAGTAATTGGTTGGTTAAAAACAACCAAACAACCCCTTGGTTCTCTTTCTTACAAATTAATGGTCATACCAATAATGCGACTCAACGAGCCACATTAAATGATCAACTAGAGACAATATTTAAGACATTACAAGAAACCAAAGTACTAGATAATACTGTTGTGGTTGTCACTTCTAGCTATCATCAAGACAACAATAAGAAGCAAATTAATCAATGGCTTTCAGATAAGACCACCTTTAATTTAAGCCAGTCACAGGTGCCATTGATAATACATTGGCCAAATATGACACCACAGGTTATTGATCGAATGACAAGCCATCAAGATGTTATGACAACCTTGATGCAGCATGTTTTACATGTCATTAGTCCTGCAGACAACTATTCACAAGGTGAAGATTTATTTGCAAGCACTCGTAATCATCCATGGATTTTCACTGGTGATGAAGAGGCATTTGTGGTCTTTTTACAAGATAATACCTTGTTGATAGATAAGCATGGTCGATACGCTTTATTTGATAAATCAGGACAAGAGATCAGTTCTGCAAAACCTGATTTAAAATTATTACTGCAAGTTCTGGCTGAGCAGAAGCGTTTTATTGAACGCTAACGCTATTAAGTGACGCACAAAATTGCGTCACTTAATTAGCAAAGGGTTGCTTTAGCAGTCAAAAACAGTAATATACAGGGCACAAACGGCATGTAGCGCAGCCTGGTAGCGCACCGTCATGGGGTGTCGGGGGTCGTAGGTTCAAATCCTATCATGCCGACCAAAATTCTTTAGAAAAACCAACCGCTTATGGTTGGTTTTTTTATGTCTGGAATTTGCTTGGTGTAAAACTGGTGTAAAACTGGTGTAAAACCCCCATCAGATTTACCCTAGTTAAAGCTCAATTCTCGCCCTGTTTCTATACTATAATTTTTGCTTAAGTTATTAACTAATTATGTAAAAAAGATCTTGTAGGCTAACTAAAAAAGATAAATTAAACGATAGATATGATTACTTAAGAAAGAAACAAGAAATGCTTGATGCATGATATGAGAAGCTTTCCTTGATTAAAGAAGAGTAAAATCTTTTTATTATGTTAATCAGCCTCGTAAGTTCCATAAAATGGAATAGCTGTATATTCTTCTCGTTGGATGAATCAGATACTCTTTCATATTAAACAAATGAGTTAGTTAACAAAAACTGCTCCACAGTCGCGGAGCTCTGATAAAATTAAGTATGGTAAAGAATAAATCGTCCACTATTTAAAAATAGAGATCCAATTATATTCAAAAATCAGCGCTTACACTGTTTATAAAAGAGTCTTTCCCATATTGTGGTCGATAGTAAATAATTAATTTGTTTTCAAACACGACACAACCTTTATGGTTACTCTATTTTAATGAGATGGAATTCCTTATGAGCGTACCACAAACAAAAGCTGAGTTACTTTTAGCTATTGATAAAAATTTTAATAAATTAATTAGTTATTTAAATGCAATCCCGGCAGAAATGACATCTGAACACTCAATGGATGGGCACGCCAAAGGAACAGAGATGAGTGTTCGTGATCTTGTTTCATATTTACTCGGATGGAATTCTCTTGTTGTAAAATGGATCACATCTGATGCTAAAGGTCTACCTGTCGATTTTCCAGACACGGGTTATAAGTGGAACCAACTTGGTCTTCTTGCTCAAAAATTTTACTCGGATTACAGAGAGCTAAATTATGACTCGCTAGTAGCTGAACTTCAGACTGTAAAAAATGAAATTGTGAAGCTTATTAATGAGCGAACGGATGATATTTTGTATGGTAAAGCATGGTACACAAAATGGACAATGGGTCGGATGATATCATTTAACACATCTTCGCCTTATGCTAACGCTAATGGAAGATTAAGAAAGTGGGCTAAAAATAATAATATCAATTTAAAGTAAGTATCAGCCTCAAATTACACTCAATATTTGAAAACAGAGTAGTGTCGATGTCCGATGGAACCGAGCACATTATACAATCACTCGGTTATCAAACTCTAATATCTAATTGGTATCTTGTTATTTTTATAATGGATAGTAATATGAACGACAAACAAAAAAAGAAAAAGTTGCTAACATTTATATCCCCAGTATTATCTTTGGTGATATCGCTCTATCTCAGTATATCTACATTTGGTTATGATAATATTATTTGGTTAGCGACTTCTTCTGCCATTTTCTTTATCAGTATTATCGTGTTGGTGTCTTCTTTAGAAATTTCAATAAAAGTTATTTATTTTAAGCAACTATCATTTTTATATACTAATAAATTTGTCACTTTAATCTTTACTTTAATGAGTTTTATAGCAACCGCCATCGTGCTGATAATGATATTCCACGAAGAAGAAATACCTGCTAATTTTTTTAACAGCCTAGAGTTTGTTGCTTTACTTATCGCCTATTTTACTTTCCTTTTAGTGTCTATTTTTGTTTCTTACGTGTATTGCATGATCAATAGTGATAAGAAATTCTTTTTATTTTTTCTATTTATTTTATTAGTAATGATGATCTTTAAAGAGAGTGATGCTAATTTTATAATATTTTATTTACTTATTTCCTTCATTATATTTTTTGGAGGAATAACTATTATTACGATAAGAAAGGCTTTTTCTCATTATGATTAAGTCGTTTTTTAACAAGCTATCATTTATATACTCACCGATTTTTACATTCTCATAGGCTTACTCAAAAAGAAGATGTAAGCACATTTAAAATGACTAATATTAGATAAAATTCAATAAAGGCGTATATGAAAATGCTATATAATAAATTAACTTATATAATTAGAAAGTGTTTAAAAATTGAGTAAACTATATTAATAAAATTATTGTGTCAAATTATAGCTTTCAGAAATTAAAGATTTTAATTCGTTATCATCAAATTCAGATGAGAGGCTAATAGAAATCCAATGCTCTTTATTCATATGGTAAGCTGGGTATACTCCTTTTTTCAATCGTAATGATCCCGTTAAATTTGGCATAACTTTTAAATTTATAACATCGACCATATTCCTACTACCATTATCAGATAATTTACTTTCTAGAACATCCATTATAGCTGCGAACCACTTCAAATTACTATTATGCCTAAAAACTATATAATTTGGATGTTTAATCCATAAACACTCAGGCTCTGCATTATAGTTTTCTTTAATATAATTAATTAATTCTTTTCTATTCATCACAGCCTCATCTCATAAATTATCTGAATATAGCTCCGTATACCTTAAGATTCCATTACTTTTTTTCTCTTTTTTATTTGTCATCTACCCGATGCATCCTTTTATTCTTACTATTTTTTATGAAGTTATTACTTAATACCCTCAATTACAATAATAATGCGTACCTTATTCTTATACTGGAAATTTAAAAAATTTCTATTAATATTGCCATATTTTATATTTCTGCATATAAAAAGGCCACTTAGGTGGCCAAAAAAGCAATCATTTATTTTAACAACTTAAAAATTTCCTTTACTACGTTGCTGCTCAATATAAATATTCTGATTAGTCTTAATACTATTTAATGTGCTATCAGAATATGGATCCTCTTTATGGCTTTTACTTTCTTGAGATTCTATTGCTCCAGTTGATGAGCAAGCAGAAATCAAAAAAACACTCAAAAGCATAAGTAATCTCATATCTACTCCAAATAATATTTAAAATTAATAACTAATATTTAGATTAAAAATAAATAATTTAGTTCATAAAAATTAATCATCTTAATTTTTACACTTGCTCTCAACATGGTTATTTAATTAATAACACATTGATAAAAAAAGAAAAAATACAGATACTTGGCCTGCGTTAAAAGAAGCATGGTTTGGAGATAAAGAGAGAGCTATTGCAACACTTTTAGTAGATAGTCAGCAACAACATAAAGACAATCTGAAAGATGTTGATGATTGCGTTTTATTGAGCAAAATCGGTGATTTTCACATTCATCTAATGCCAAATAATTCAGGTGAACATTTCAAACCGTTATGCCAAGGTTATCAACCTATTGGTATTGAAAAGATTTAATAATAAATTTTGCTACGCTGTTATTTTTCGGCGTAGTAAATTGTATTAGTTACGCAATCATCAATTTATTTTTAATATATATATCAGTTTAAATCACATGGATATCTCTATTAAGAATAGACTCTATCATATTTGCTTGTTATTTTTATTATTAAAAATTCATTAATTTTTTAAAATAAAAACCTTTCTTAGTTTTTGGGAATTTATTCCCATAATATATTTTCCGTTCGTAATCTCGGCCAGCATAATGATTATCACCATAAAATTGACCATATAATGCAGTTTTAGGGCACACATCGTCAGAAAAAAATTTATGATTATTATCCACTTCAATTTTCCTTATTTAAATTAAATTTTCAGCCTCTTTAAATTAATTATAAACATTTTAAATTTATAATTTTCAGTAATTATTTAATACCATACCACTCTTATAAAATAGATCCAGTATTGAGCGATTTTATTATTTAAACTGAATTAAAAACATAATTAGACAAAAGAAAAATTGAGTGTATGCTATATATACCAGACACTCAATTCATTAAAAGTATCTTATTTATTATCAACACTCTTATTAGCTATTCCAAAAGGAATATGCACCGAAGGTAATTCAGATGATGATTTTAAATGTAGTTTTTGGTCATCAAAGAATATATGTGGTTTTAAAATTCTCAGAACATTAGCTTTCTCTACCCCCCCCATAAAAAAAGCTTCATTGACAGAAATTCCCCATGCTCTCATCGTGTTAATAACTCGTTTATGAGATGGTGCATTGCGCGCAGTAACAATAGAGATCTTAAGTAATGGAATATAAGTAGGATCTTGTTTTACTTTCTCTAATTCCAATTTTTGAATATCAGAAATACGCAGTAAGAATTTTTTTAATGGTCCTGGGTTATGAGGTACATCAACCATTTTGGCTTCATGATTATGAAATTGAGACAATTCGCCTGAAGTTTTATAAATAACCTCTGCTTCATCATCAGCAATCACACCATCAAAGTCAAAAGCAATTCTTAATTCATCAGCATCGTCATCATTAACATGACCAGCTAATATCTGCCCTGCTGGATAATTTGCATTAATCGCTTGTAAAACATCATCATGATCAGCAGATAAAAATAACTCTATATCAAATGCTGGAATATAAATATGAGGCGATTTTCCTTGAAGAAATACAGCTCGAGTGATCCCTAAGTTATAATGTTCAATAGAATTCATCACTCTTAATCCAGTGTCGGGATCATTTCTGGATAATAAAATAACTTCAACTAGAGGATCGTCAGGTCTAATGTTATTTAATTTCAAAAGGCGGCTAATAAAAGGAAATGCAACACCTTTATCCAAAGGCATATCCTGCATTTTATGTTGATATTTTCGATAAGCTTCCTCCCCTTCTGTACGAAAAATATTATCTGATTCTTGCAAATCAAATAATGCACTAGAAGAAAGCCCTATGACTAATCTCTTCGTCAAATCATATGCCATCGCAAAATTCCCTATTAGTTCCTTTTATTCTTCATAATATCACTCTATCAAGAGACTGAAGATAAGAAAACTTGTACACAAAAATGCAGACAAAATAATGCTGTTTACTTACTTATGAGCATTTATCATCAAATTATATATCACCATATATGATATTGATTATCATTTGCATTTGTGGAGTATCCTTATTATTGTTATAACTATCATCAATAAGGAGAAAAATCATGGTTAAGAAAACGATACGTTTACGCTCTAAATACTTTAAAGATTTAGTCAACAAAATGAAAAAAATGAATGCTGTTAAAAATACAATAAGCCCTCAATCAGAAAATAGTGATCTCATTGTTATTAATAATAAAATTCCCACTTTGGTTTCTGTAAAGTAAGAGAACCTATTGGCTTTTAGTGTGAATAAATAATGACCGCAATCTTCATAGGGTTGACATATCAAATGATAATGATTATCTTTTAACTCGTGAATAGTTGAGTATTTTACTTGGTTTTTCACAACGACATTGCTCACATTGCTTCTAGTATTTATTGACCAACTCTCCTAGCGTTGGTCTTTTTTTTATCTGCATAAAACCATACACCACTTAACACTAAATGAAGGATAAGCTTTCATACAAAATACTATTATCTTATTGAAGCTAAAATAGTTTATAGTGAAATTTAAGTAAGATAATAATATTGTATTTGGTTTCACTATCTAAAAAGGATTATGAAATAACCACTTTATAATTAAACCATATCATCAATAGGGACTTTAAATTATGGGTTTTATTTCCACGATCATTGGAAAAAATGAAGAGCTAACACCAGAGCAGCAATGGGAACAACTTAATAAAAAATATGCAGATAATCGTATTGAACGTATCCGTGAGAAATTAGCACTCGTTGCTAATATTGATCATGAATATAAAGAATTTGGTGCTGATAATCATAAATATCAGCTAAATTCTCCGCTATCAAAAGAGAAAGTTAATCAGTTACAAGCAAAAATAGGATGTGAATTTCCTGAAGATTATATCGCCTTTGTGACTGAAATTGGTAACGGCGGTACAGGCTCTTATGGTGGCGCTGGTCCTTACTATGGTCTATATGCTTTTGATGATTCAATCGATAGAAATAGCATACAAAATTGTGCCCTGCCTTGCTTACTTAGCCCTAAAATGGATATCGATGAATGGAAAGCATTATGTCATGTACCCGAAGACTGCAGTGATGAAGACTTTGATACTATTTGCGATAGAGTTCATCAAGGTACGCTTTATTTAGGTACTTGTGGTTGCGAATACGATCTTTTATTAGTCGTTAATGGTGATTATAAAGGTCATATTTTATATACATCCGATTGGGTTAATTCGGATACTCCTTACACATTTTCCTATGAAACTTCATTTACACAATGGTATGAACGTTGGTTAGATGAAGTAATTTTAGGCTATGACACAAGCTGGTTTGGTCATCGTATGGGCGGTAATGAAGAAACGTTACTTCAATTTGCCCAAAATAATGAAGATATCACGAAAAAAATTAGTGCGATCAATTCACTAACTAAACTACCTGAATTATCCAACAACAGTTTGGATTTTTTAAAGCAACAACTACAAACTGAAGATATTGAGTTATATAAAGTTTCATTAAATGTTTTAGCCACCTATTTTAAAGAACAAGCACTACCTTATATTCAGCAAGCTTTAGTTGCTCCATTTGATGAAAAAACAGATGTGGTTATTCCTATTATTTACTTTAAATATAAAGATCAATGCGCTCTTTTCAAAGAGAGTCTTCTCCCAATACTTAAAGTAACTAATAACGAAGATACATTGCGTTTCATCGGTTACTCTTTGACCGAATTAGATGCTATTTTAGTTGAAGATTTTCAACCATTCTTTATTCACCCAAATGTAGAAATAATAAGAAGTGCAATTTATGCTGCTTCTCATGATGTTAATTTAAAAGATAAAACATCAGCGTTTTATGAACTTACAATCTCTGAAAATGAAGAGATCTGCTTAGGTGCAATTCAGGCATTATCGAAATCAAATTACATTGACAGTGCATTGTTACCTTATCTACAGCAAGCTTGGAAAATGTACCCTAAAGAAAAGAATCCTTATATACGCAATAACATTTCTTCTTATATTGCAAAGGTATACCAGAACAATGAAATTGATGTTACTCAATGGTAACTAGTCGATAAATATACATTTCCCTTTGTTTAGTTGTTCCAAATAGACAATAACTACATTTTATTATTGTCTATTTTCAATTCCAATCTCATTATAAAGAAGCTTATCGTTATTCTAACCAACAAACTAAATTATCAAGACATTCAACTAAATGTATGCAAACTTTATAGTTAAACCAAGATGATTTTAATTTACATCATTTTGCCTCACTGTTAGGCAAAATTTAAAAGTAAATAAAATCAATTAGTTAAATAATAACAAACTTACACGGTCATTTACCTTTGTAGAAAATCATTTTAATTCTGCACTTATTCTTATTATTTCTTTTTAAAGTTTGTTACAGATTGATATCTTTTTTTCCCTTACTATTGGTTTCAGTATTTCATCACTGATAGATATTTAATTTTCCCCCGCCTTGTGCGGGGATTTTTTTATCTGAATTCTCTTCTTAAGATGCTCAATCACTAAATCCCCACTATTTTCAAACTAAACGTGCTTTTATATTCTTTTCCCATAGCGCAAACATATTAGGGCTGTTATATCTTTTGCAATGTATGGGAGGGTATATGGCAATAAAACTCAGATTAGCTACAGAACAAGATGTACAACACCTTCATAAAATGGGAAATGAAAGTTATCGCTATCATTGGCTTGAAGTACTCGCCGAAAACCATAAAGCCATAACTTTCTATAAAGCTAATGGGATGGAGATCATAAAAGAGTTCACTTTTAAAAGTGCTACACAGCAGAGTACTGAATTTATTATGACTAAATTAGTTTAACTGACTTACCATAGGTAACTTATTGTGGAAAATAAAATTCTAATTACAGGAGCAACAGGTCAAGTAGGTGGGTTACTTGTAAAGTCACTACAAGAGAAAGGCTATAATAATGTGGTATTGGCAGTTAGAAAACCTGCAGAAAATACTCATCTCCCCTATCCCACGGTATTAATGGACTACGATAAACCTGAAACAATAAAGCAGGCTTTAACAGGTATTAACTCTGTCTTTATGATGACGGGTTATACAATTAACATGCTACAACAAAGTAAAGTTTTCATTGATATTGCCAAACAACATGGTGTGGATTATATCGTTCATTTAGGTGCTTGTGGCGATGATAATGCTCAAGTTTCACATTGGGCTTGGCATCAACTTATTGAAAGATATATTGAGTGGTCTGGTATACGGTTTACTCATCTTCGCCCAGAATCATATATGCAAAATATATTAGGCTATCAAGGGGATAATAATTTAAATAAAAATACGCTTCGCTCTTATTTTGGTGATGCTATTTTGAGTTGGGTTGATTGTACAGACGTTGCTGAAATGGCAGCTCATTGTTTGTTATCGCCAAATCAACATGCTGGCAATACTTACCGTTTAGGGTATGAAAACAAAAATTATCAACAAATGGCTCAATTAATTACAGAAACATTAGGAGTTCCTTTTCAATATCAGGCAGATCCTCCTGATGAATTTTGGAAATATGCACAAGAAAGTCAGCTTGAGCTTGCTTATATGAAAAGTATTTACGATCACTATGTTGATTTTACTTCTGGCAAATTATCTAGAGACGGTGAGATATTTGATAACTTTGAGAAAATAACAGGGAAACCTGCGACGACACTAAAACAATTTATTCTCAATAATAAAAAGCATTTCAATTAGTCATATAAACGTAGATCAGCTTAACGGCTAGGACCTTTTTATTATTTTGCTCCCCATGCTTCTATCTCGAATGCTTGCAAATTATCTTTGATATTCCTATTTGCAAGCATCCATTATTTTTCAGATTTTATGCACAGATATAAAGCATCTTATCTGTAATTAAGTTCCCTTCAATAACAGGCTCTATCTTATCTATTTAAAACCAATCTAATTAAGATGATTTTTATTCTTAATAATCATTTCTTTGTAATATTTTGACAAATATTTTTGAACTCTGAAATTACTCATTTTATAAGTATTCTATTTTAACGACAAAATGTATCACTAAAAAATTAAGCAATTTAACTAATATCAAAAAAGGTTAACTTATTAACAAAAATAATCAAAATGAAACTTATCATTTTTATTTCAATTACTTATGTAATTTAAAATCAATTCACACTAATAATAAAGCACTGAAAAGATCATAAAATCATTCATAAATCTTTATCTAGCTGTCATTAACCATCAAGATTTTTTACAGATTGATATATTTTTTTCCTCTAATATTCCTTCCATCAACCCAGCACGAAAAGATAATTTTTCATCGTGCACAAAAAAATTAGTCAAATAAATAATATTGAGGAATATAGAATGAAAAAGAATTTTGTTATTGGAACTTGTCTAGCACTCTTATTATCTGCTCCAGTTATGGCAAATAACAATAAAACTATCGGCTCAGGAACAATTACTTTTACAGGCTCTATTGTAGAAGGAAATTGTATGACTCATTCAGTAGGAAATACTTTCAAAGCAAATTGCTGGAATGGTACTGAAATGGAAGAAACTCTACATAAAATCGAACCTAATAAAGTATTTAACGCTCAATTGAGTGAAAATAAAGGTTCAATGAGCATCAATTGGATCAAAGAAAATGTAGGTATAATGGATATCGTATATAACTAATATAGCAACTTTAAAACCCTATATTTTTAATAAACATTAATCTCTATTAAATAGAAATAATATTTATTATTAAATAACGAGTATATATTTTCCAAGAATTAGAATTCATTACTATATAAATGGTATTTTCTATTATGGTTATAATATATTAGGCAGATATAGTTTATTTCTATATCTGCTAACTCTGTTTTAACTCATTTATAAAAATTCTTATCTTCCTATTCTCTGATCTTCTTATCTTTACTTTGTCACTTCTATTCTTATCTTCTAAATCCATACAAATCCTAGGGTTGACAACTCAAGTGATAATGATTATCTTTTACCTTGTGAATAGTTGAGTATTTTACTTGGTTTTTCACAACAACATTGCTCACATTGCTTCCAGTATTTACTGTGACCAACACATAATGTGTTGGTCTTTTTTTATACATAAATAATTAATTATAAAAACTGGCTTCACCCGCTGGTCGAGTTTTAAAACGACGGTGTGCCCATAAATATTGATCTGGGGCTCGCATAATTTCTGTTTCAATCAATTTATTCATTCTATCTGTGTCATTTTGAATATCTTCAGAAGGATAATTAATCAGCTCTTTACCAATAATTAAACTGTATTTTTTGCCTTTCTGATTTTCATTTCTAACCAAAGTAACGGTTAAAGAAGGAGCCCCTGATAGTTTTGCTAATATAGCAACTCCTTTTGAAGTTGATGTTTTTTCAACACAGAAGAAAGGAGAGAATGTTGTACCTTTTAAACCGAAGTCTTGGTCTGGAGCAAACCAAATTGCTTTCCCTTTCTTTAACTCCATAACCATAAACTTTAAGTTACGTCTATCTATCATGCCTTTATTTGAACGGCACCTTGCTTTGGTTTGGATAAATTCCATTGCTTTATTATTATGTGGTCGATACATCGCATTTACAGGGAAACAAAGCCCCATAATGCGACCACCTAACTCTAGTGACATAGAATGTATACCAATGAGTAAAATTCCAGCTTTTTTATCATTTGCATCAGTGAAATTGGAGATCCCTTGTACTTCAAATAGATTCTTTAGTCGGCGATCACTCCAAAACCACGCCATACCTGTTTCAAATAATGCCACACCTAGTGACGATAAATTATCCATAACAAGCGTGTTAATTTCATTTTTATCTTTATTAGGGAAACATAATTCTAAATTTCTCTTTATGATAGAAACTCTTCTTTTGACAAAGAAACGAGATAACAACCCAAGATGTTTACCTAAAAAAAGTAGCCAAGAATAAGGAAGCTGTACTAATAAAAAAAGAATAAAGACACCAAACCAAGTTAAGAAATATTTTGGATGTAATAGATGCAATGAAAAAATATTTTTTGCGTACACAAGTTTGTCCTTTAGGAACTAAAAAGCATTTAAGCCACATTAAATTAGACGTCAATTATTTAAAATAAGTCATTAAATATTAATTTTATTTTTTATCTTAAATTACTTTTTTATGATTTATCTGATATCTTTTATTCTAATAAAATTTTTTTCTTTCTTTTGATTGAGAAGACAATATCTTAATGCCTTTATTTTGCCATTATAAGAATTTATTTATCCATTAATTTATTTCTCTGTAAAAATTATTAGGTATTAAAGTAAATATATTTCTAAAATTTTAAATAATTTACATTAAATACTTACATAACTTTAATAAAGCTATATTTTATACGCTTTGATAAACTCACCTCAAATTAAAATAATGCTAGAAATTGATATAAAAAAACCCCACCGAAGTGAGGTTTTTTAGGTCTTACTTGTATTGATGTTGCATTAAGCAATCTATACAGTAATAACGACTCAATAGATTACAGAGCGATTACGTTCGCTGCTGCTGGGCCTTTAGCGCCATTTTCGATAGAAAATGAAACTTCTTGGCCTTCTTTCAGAGATTTGAAGCTGTCGCTTTGGATCGCTGAAAAGTGTACGAATACGTCTTTGCTACCGTCTTTAGGAGTGATAAAGCCAAAACCTTTATCATCGTTAAACCATTTTACTGTACCAGTCATTGTATTAGACATAAGATTTCCTTTAATTAATTATTTTGCCATAAGGCATTGTTTGCGGTTTGATTTCGGATTTTTACTTATGGTCACTATTTGAAGGAATTCGCAACGAAGAGGTATCAGGGATAACGCTAAACGGTGAACTACTTAAAACTGCACTAACATAAATAGGTCTGTACTTCCAAACCAGTGGCGCTATTAAGTCATATAATTCGGTTTATAGCAAATTATTTTCATCTTTATTTAAAAAAACTTTTTACGCGCAGAATTAGAAAATAATTATAAGATAAAAATAATTATCTATTTTACCTATCTCATTATTTTAATTTAAAAATATGAATAAAAAAGTAGATACTGTTATTTTTGAAGATAATCAGTATCTACTCTATCATTAATGTACTACATCACCTTAATCAGCTAGTTCTAATAAAATTTCTTCTGTTTTCGTCCACAGAAGTGAACCACCTTCTTCTGGCCATAAATGCCGTTCAGCATTAGGAAAACGTTGAAACAATAAATCTCCAAAGTCCGGAGAATGAACGGTACTAGTATCCTTCATTCCATACCATAAAGTTGTTGGTGTCTTTATTTCTTCAGGTGAAAATCCCCAAGGTTGCATCGCAATCAGTAAATCTTGAGTGTATCCATCATTACCCTGTTTAAAAGCTTCTGCCATACATTCTTGATAAACGGGGAGAAAATCAACTGATTTATAAATAGCCAAATCAACATCAGCACTATAATTTAGAATAAAATCCATTAGCCATTTAGCTGTTATATTTTGCTTAATCCAACTGGTTAACAGTTCTGGTGCTCCAACAGCTTGACGCTGCATAGTAACAACATCATCTGTTAGCTTATTTTGTGTATCAGGATAATCAAATTGATCTTGCCCTGCGACAATCAGTAATTTATCAACATGACAGTAAACACAAAGAGCCATCGCAAAAACAGCACCTTGTGAAAACCCCATTACATTAATATTTTTGATACGAAGATGATCTAATAAAAATAAAATATCTTCAGAAAAAGATTTTAACGATTTTTTAGGATCAAAAGTAGAATCACCTAATCCTGAGCGAGTTGGTGTAATCAAACGAATATTAAGCTTATTTAAGAGGTCAATTTCGACCCCCAATAAACCGCTCATACCTGCACCAGTACAAAATAATACTGGCTTACCTTGCTCTGGACCCGATTCATACCACGTTAAATTTCTATTATCTGGTAGTGATAGATTATATTTTCTTGAGTTTTTAATTTTCATTAGATTTTGTCTTTTATTAATTTTTGACAACACATTGCCTACCAATTTGGATAGCAATGTCTATTTTCAAGTTTTATTTTTAAAAATTAATGTTCAGACTAGCTAAGGGTAAGACTTCATATAAACTCTCAATAAATTTTGTTTCGTTACAGATAAATGGATAAACCGAAATTTATTCTTTGTTTTTAAAAAAACAAAAAACCGTAGATTTTATCCTACTCACTATTAGTATAATCAAATTAGCTGTAATAAATAAGGGTTCTACCATTGATCGCCACTACGAAAATCACAATATAACGATGAAGTTAAATCAATTTCATTTATAGCACTCAATGCCATAATTCCTTCATCATCACCCTCTGTTTGTTTGTAAACGCCTTGGTTTAATTCAAAGAGCTTACCTTCCCATTTATGCCATCCTAACAGAGAATATAACGGTACGCCTTTTTCAGAAGCAGAGAGTAACCCAAGCTGATAACAAGACTTGATAATATCATTTGCTTGAGTCATTAATTCTTTACCTATTCCTTGTCGGCGATAGTCCTTTAAAACAGCCATTGCCTCAACATATCCTACCGATATAGGATTATTATCAATCGCCATATTTCTTTGAACAATAGCAACATGCCCTACCATCTTTTCTTGATAATAAGCAAAAATATGCATACCACCTAATGCATGCTGAAAGTCATCTAATGAAAAGTCATCACCAAAACTTTCTATTAACAAAAAATACAGTATTTCTTTCTCTATTTTGGATAAGTGACAAGTATGCTTGGATGTATATTTAATAATCATAAAAAACCATTTAGCAATCACAATAAGACTATCTTTATAACTGATTTGTTTTTTATGACCAACTTATTTGTGTGATAAAAAATGCGTTATTACTTTTCTATACTTATTTTTTTATTTTTAATTATTATATTTACTTAATCTTTTTCTTATAAAAAAGAGGACAATAAATTGTCCTCTTTTTCATTTATAACTGGTTTCTACGTTATTTTACTAATTTACAGGTACGGCCCTTATCTTCAGCAACTCGCCCATTAACTGCATCATCTTCTGAAATCGTTGCTAAATTAAATTCACCTTTACCTTTGCCCCAAATTTGGAAGTTTTCACCAACATAACGAGCACCACTAGCCGCAACAGCCTCTTTTAAAACAATAATTTCATCGCTGTAATACATAACAGCTAACTGTTCATTAGGGAAAGAAACTCTAATTTTTTGGCCTTCACAGTTATAAGTATCCGTTTTAGCTGCCAAAGCAGGAGCTGTTATTAATGAAGAAACTAAGGCAATAGCAGAAATAGAAAGTAACTTATTCATTTACATCTCCTAAAATAACCAAGTAAGGTTTTATTAATAAATTTAGACTAGACTTTATCTTTTAAAGATAAAATAGGATATCTCCGCATTTTATTAAAACTGAAAATATATATAAATATTTTAATTTAAGATTAATTTTAATAAAAAATCATCAATCATTGATGATTGAGTTAAAATGCAATTTTTTAATTAAAGTCAATTTTGATTCAAATAAATTGCAATACATAACTTTACATTATTACCCGCCTATTTTACTTTATTCAATGTAACTATCACTATACGATATGCTATTATCCTAACACCTATAAATTTATTGTAGTTCAATAAATTAAGTCGATCTTGTTGAAAAATATCGATAGAAAAAAATAATAGGAATATTCATGCTACAAGAGAATGTTGTTAAAGATATCATCGTTTGGATTGAGCAAAATCTCGATTCACGTTTATCGTTAGATATTGTTGCTGAGAAATCAGGCTATACAAAATGGCATTTTCAGCGCTTATTTAAAGCGTATACAGGAATATCTTTAGGAAAATACATACTCGCTCGTCGTTTATCTTGCGGCGCCTACGCGTTAAGAGTAACACGTTGTAGCCTCTTAGATATTTCGTTGAAGTATCGCTTTGATTCCCAACAAACATTTTGCCGAGCCTTTAAAAAACAGTTTAATATTACGCCTTCAGAATATAGAAAAAAACCCGGTTGGGATATTAGTGAACTGATTTTTCCTGCATTAGAAACCGTTGAACTGAGTGCTAAATATGAGGTAGTTACATTCCCATCTCAAAAATTAGTTGGCATGTCACATCATTACAATAAGCCTATTTCAACATGGGATTCAGACAAGAAAAAATTCAGAAAAGAATTTTGGCGTAAATTTTTAAAAGATGTACATACAATTCCCACTGAGTTATATGCAATGCATCGAGCATCTGCAAGTACATTAGAAGATACTATGTACATTTATAGCACTGCTGTTGATAAAGAAAAGTTAGCAAAAACATCAAATGTTTCTGCCATGTCACAATTAGAATTGCCGAGTGGCAACTATCTGGCCATTACGTTTCATATGAATGAAATCTTAGATTCATTAACTGGCTATGATGACATTATTTATACGGTCTATACAAAAGTACTTCCGAAAATGAATTTATTGCGCAGACCCGGCCCAGACATCGAACGATATACACTAAAGGAATCTGTGGGTTACGATAAATTACTTGGTCAAAGTGATCATTACGTACAAAAAATTAGCTACTATATCCCCGTTCTTTAATTAATTTCATCTATAAAAAAGATCCCAATTTAATTGGGATCTTTCTATTAAAATAAATAACTGAAATACTTCTCTGTTATTAGTCTTTTTTAGACTTATTAGCAAAGAAAATATCGTCTTGAATATCTTTTGTTCTTACTGTAAACAATTCATTCATTAAATTTTCAGTTAATTTTTCAGCATCTGCCATGACTCGTAGATTAAATTCATTAAGCATTTTATCCGCACCGGTTTTATCCGTTTTCACCATAGTGAGATATTTAGCTTCCATTTCTTTTTGCTCTAATGCAGTTTTTGCTTCCCATTCTTGGTAAGCTTTTTTCACAATTGGTGCAAGTTTTGGATAATCTGTCATTACTAATGTTTGTAACTTACGATATTTCCAGTAAATAGAATCACTGTCTGCTTGATTTGTTCCTATTCCATAATGTTGTGGATAAGCTTTTAATCCACTGTAATACGGAACAAATGCAGTTAAATCCGCCATACCTAAACCGACATAAGTCACTTCACCTATTTCTTGAGGAAGTTCAGGGCGGACTTGCATAACATGCGCTTCATAAGTTCTAAATACACTAATTGGACGCCAAGATCCTTGACCATTTAATCCATTAGTATATGGGTCGTGCTCTGTTCCTTCAAAGTGATTACGTAACATCGCTTTAGCTTCTTCAACAGATACTTTTTTCTCAGGTGTTAATAAAGGCGCGAAATTACGACCATCATCCACAGCTTGTTTTAATGATGGATTAAATTGTTGCTGGATAACCCACACACGCGGATCATTATAAGTACGATCTCGTTCATCATCTCGTGTATAAGCTTTTGAAAAATTAAATGCGCCTTCTTTTTCAGGATTATATAGCCCTTTCTCAACAGCAAATTCCACTAGATTTTTAGAGCCTAAAACATCATCACTGTTAATATCGTAATGTTGTAATCGACCTTGGTTTCCTGTCGCAAAGTACTTATCTTTAGGTAATTTTTGTGCGATCCAATGATGTCCTGTTCCAGTTTCTAAATACCAAAGCTCGTTTTTATCAACAACAGCAACACCAAATCCCTCACCAGCACCTTGTTTTTCAATAATACTTCCTAATAATTCCACTGCTTCACGAGCTGTTTTTGCTCTTGAAAGCAAAACATCTGGAATATCATCTTCAGTTATCCCAGTATCTTCAACATAGGGATCAAAAGAGAGCGCTTTAGGTGAAGCAAAAATAGACTCGGTACCACTGACACCAACACCCAATTCGTTAAATCCTGTTGCACCATGAAGTTGCGTTTTCCAATTCGGTACAGTGGTATAACGTAATGAATTCTTAGGTAATGGATAAGTGAAATTATTAGCACCATTATGCTCTTTGGTACTGTAAATTCCCGTTTGATTCGTTTTAGCCGGATGAATAACAAAATGTTGTGCTTTTAATGCATCGCTATCTGCGCTACGAGCAATAATCAACGAACCATCATTTGTAGCTTCGCTTCCCGCTAATAGCGTTGTACAGGCTAAAGCTGAAGAAACTAATGCAATATTAACGGATAAAGCAATAATACCTTTTTTGAATAAAGACATAAAACTCCCCATTTGCTTGTTATTTATAATTTATAGATCAATTAAGTATCTTTTTAGAATCAAAATAAAAAACTAGATAGATAATTTGATGCAAAATATTAGCAATGAAAAAGCTTGGGTTTCCGTGATTTATATCTCAATGATCATTATATTTCGAAATAAAAATATTAATTTTACGCATCATATTAATATCAGTAATTTTTATATAAAGGTATATTTAAAATACAAATAAAATCAGATGAGTTTTGTTATTAATATTATTTAAATGTAATTGATAGCGGTGCTATTTATATAAATAGTCATTAATATTAAATACAATGGCAATACATTAAATATGATAATAACTTGTGTTAATTTTGTTGTATTAACATAAAAAAGAGCTCCAATTTTATTTTTTTGGAGCTCTTTTATTGAAATCTATTTTCCACTTCTTTCTTTTATAAATTCAAATAGTTGATTAAACTCTTCCATTGTTCCAACGGCTCTTATTGGAATTATTATATAATTATGTTCTTCTAAATCTATAAAAATATATTTTTTATAGATAAATGTATCAATAACAGCTGACCAATAAGTTTTATGAGAAATATTTTCATATCTCTGCTCTATAAATTTTCTATTTATTCTTAATTCAAAATTATGACCAATTCCTTCAATTTCTCTTTTTTCATTTCTTTTGGTTAAATACTCATCTAGATAGGAAAAAAGTCCTAACATAATTAATAAAGAAGCAAAAATAATAAGAATATAAAGATTAAGATCTTTCATTCTCTGTAACTCATCACTTACAATATCATTATTTAAATAAATTTTAATCGCGTTTAAAATTAAGAAAAAAACAGACAAGCCAGATAATACTAATAATGAAATTAATAAATTAGAAAGAAAAGCATAGCCTTTAATATATTTTCTCTCTCTTGATTTCATTTTTTTTTGGAGTTTTTTTAATTCATTTACTGATAATGAGTATTGTAAAGAAAATCGGCTTTTCATATAATTAATCCTTTAATAACATTACTTTACAGGCTTTATAATATCATATTATCTACTTTATAATAAAAGTTATAAATCCTAAATAACAGTTATAATCTACGTCTTTACTCTTAAAATATTCCTTATAAAAACTGTTTAAAATTTCCATCATCACTATTATTCAATAATCAATTCATTAACGGTATAATCGTATACAAGATGAACTGACTAAAACAAAAAACATAATGGCAATTAATATAAAAAGAACTTCTTGGTCAGGGGGATGGGCGACTTTACGCGACCTTGAAATCATACAAACCGTGATCGATCAGGGAAGTGTCACCAATGCCGCAGATCAGTTGGGTATTTCTCAACCAGCGGTAAGCCAGACATTAAACCAGATCGAGAAACGTTGTGGTAAAAAGTTATTCACTCGTGAAAATAATAAATTAATACCAAACTCTGATGCCTTATTGCTTTATGAAGAAATCGCCAATATCGCTGAATCCTTCAGCCGATTAAGCCATTTTCACCATCAAGAAAAAAAACGGAGTCTACGAATTCTAGTTCCACCAACATTAGCTTATGGTTTTATCAATCAGGCCACCACTCTATTTATCAAAAAATATCAAGTTAATGTCCATTTAGAAATATCTAGAAGTGAACAGCTACTTTCTTTAATTGCAAAAGAACAAGCTGATATTGTTATTACTGACAATATGACCATTAATAGCAATTATAATTTGACACAAATTCCAATGAGAGAAACTCAAATTATTTGTGCAATCCCTAAAGCACATGCATTATCTACAAAAAGCACCATCACACCTGATGACTTACATGAACAGTCTTTTATTGCTTTAGTTAAAAGTAATATTGGTCGTACAGTTATTGATCGAGCGCTCAATAAATCAAAATCGAAGCCTAATATTATTGCTGAAGTTTCTGATCAAGATACAGCGATGACATTTGTAAAAAATGGCTTAGGAGTCAGTTTAATTAATTCATTTCCTACTATTGAAACAGAAGATATTGTTTATAGAGAATTTACACCGACGATTATGAGTAATATTTGTTTTTTCACCTCGAAAAAAACAGAGCATGAAACGCAACTTTATATCGAGTTTATTAAAGAGCATCAACCAGATGCTTCTCTATTTTCGACCCCAATTAAATAGTTATTAAGGTCTCATTCTATGCAATATCGACAAATAGAAGAGACCTTTCTCTTATTTATGCATCTCAAGAATAGAGAGAATACCTTCAGTAAAAAGTGTTAACCCGATGGAAAGCGCCTCTTCATCAATATCGAATTTTTCTTTATGATGCCCATCAAGTTGATCTGCGCCTACTAAGAAGAATAGTGCTTTCCCTTTTTTCTCTTGCACTCTTCTTACCATTAATGAGACATCCTCACTTCCTCCTAAAGGTAATACGACATTTAATAAATCTGGATGTGCATCAACAACACCTTGCATGATATCTATCATTTCTCGATCATTTCTAAAATTTGTCGCTTCACCCGTAATATCTATTTTTGTTTCTAGTTGGTAAGAAGTTGCAATACCATCGACATATTTTTTTATACTATTAAATAAGTATTGTGTTATTTCAGCATCCTGCCCACGAACTTCTAATTGCATTTTTGCAGAGCTAGGAATAAGGCTACGATTTTCGCCTACAATTAAGGTTCCAATGTTTACTCGTGTCATACCTTTACCATGCCTTGGTGTTGCTAATATCTCATTAGCTAAAAAGCATGCTCCAGCTAATGCGTTATTTCCCTTTTCTGGTTCATCAATAGCATTAGAGGATTTTCCTTTTAAAAAAATATCTAATTTAGTGGTACAAAGAAAATCAAAAGGATCGAGTGCAATTTCACCTTTTTTTAAATTACATCCAATATGCATCCCCATAAAATAATCAGTATCATCTAATACTCCACTATCGCTTATTGCTCTTGCACCTCTCACTCCTTCTTCTGCGGGTTGGAATATTAATTTATATTTCCCACGTAAAGCGTGAATGTTTTGTTTTAACCAGTGAGCAAGACCAAGCCCTATTGCAGTGTGCCCATCATGACCACAAGCATGCATTAATCCAGAACGGCGTGAAGCAAATCCCTGTTTATTAGGCAGATGAGTATCATCATTTGACTCTTGGACATAAACGCAATCAATATCAAAACGAAAGGTAAATGTAGGACCAGGAATTTCTGTATCAATAATAGCCATACATCCTGTTAAACCGTCCATTTCAGCCAATAACTCAGCACTGATCCCTTTTTCTTCAGCTATTTTGATAGCCTCATTAACTAATTTTTCATCTCGACCTAAAATACTTTCTCGACAAATAATATAAGGACCTGTTTTTACTTCAATATTCATCTCTCGCAATATGTTTATTATCGTTCCTGTTGTCACAAATTCTGTCCAGCCAATTTCTGGAAACTGGTGAAACGTTCTACGCCATTCTATTAATTTATTGATTTGGATTGGCTTCATTATTTTTCCCTTACAAAAAATAAATCTCTTATTACTAAAAGAGAGAAATTGATAAATATAATATTATGGTTATCATAACTTAATACTTATGAATGTGAATGTGATCTCAACGCCATTTTGCTTATTTTTAAAGCAGGCATTTTAATAATGAAAATCAAGGAGAGTGGTGAAAAATAATGTTTAAAATCAATTAATAATAAATATAGAAATTTAAAGTATTAATAAAATTTAGGCATAAAAATAGCCACTAAAGTGTTTACTCTTATAGTAGCTATTTTATTAATGATTATTCATTTATAAATCGCATTAACTGCTGACGTAATTGCTTATTTTCTTGTTTTAACTGTTCATTTTCATCTAATAAAGTCAGTGCGATAGCGATACCGTGCCAATCTAATGCGAGCTCTTTATGAAGTTTTAATGCACGATGTGTCACCACGATAGCATTATCATCGAAAAACCACTCCTGAGTTTCAATTTCTAACGGTTCAATCACACCAAGAGCTACAAATTCTTTAAGCTCATCATCTGATATTCCAGTGTGATGACAAAATTCAGTAACAGTAAATACGGTTGTTGTTAATTGACCCATTATTTATTCTCCCAGTCTTTACGTGGATTATAATCGGTCTGACTATCTGCAATTTGTTGCCATAATTCGCGTGTCTTTTCATCGGATTTAGGTGGCATAACAATTTTTAAAATTGCATATAAATCACCGCTAACCTTTTTACTAACTAACCCTTTTCCTTTAATACGTAGCTTTTGTCCTGCCTGACTTCCCGCAGGAATAGTTAACAAGATTTTTTCTTTTATTGTAGGAATAGGAATTTTTGCACCTAATGCAGCTTCCCAAGGAGCTACAGGAACAACTATTTCTAAATCGTGGCCTTTAATATCAAATAGAGGATGAGGCGCAATACGAATTGTTAACCATAAATCACCATTTTCACCTCCATTCTCACCTACTGTACCCTGACCTTTTAAACGAATGCGTTGCCCATCAATAACACCGGCTGGAATTTTAACATTCAAAGTTTTAGGGATCTCTTTTTCCAAAATTCCAAAAACATTATAAACAGGTAAGTGATAACTAATCGTACGCTTATGTTCTTCCTGTGATTCTTCTAGAAAAACGGCCAATTCTATCTCTAAATCATGTCCACGTTGTTTAGGTGCTTGTTGAGATCGACGACCTTCAAATGGAGAGTGTTGACCAAAAAATGAAGCGTAAAAATCATCAAAATCTTCTTGGCTAAAGCTTTCTTGATCCTTATTTGAATGTTGTTGTGTAAATTGCCTAAATTTAGGATCGTTACGATGAGCCCAAAGTTCATCATATTCAGCTCTACGTTGTTCATCGCCTAATATTTCCCATGCTTGAGCAATTTCTTTAAAACGCTCTTCTGCATTTGGCTCTTTACTTACATCTGGATGATATTTTTTCGCTAAACGGCGATAAGCTGTTTTAATCGTTTTAGTATCATCAGTGGGTTTGACACCCATTATGGCGTAGTAATCCTTTAATTCCATAGTGACATCTCAATTATGTTAAATAATGAATTAAATATTAATACCCTAGACTTGGTTAATTATAGAACAAACAAATTATGTTGATGAGTAGAAACCCTATAATAGCACCAACCAAACGACTAAAAAACGACCGCCACTTAAAAAATAATTTAACTTTTAAAAAATAATTTAATTAAAGAAAACAAGATATTAATTAATCCAGCACGATATTGTTACTTTTTTCTTTAAAATTGCATTTGAAATACTTCATTATAAGGGGTAGATTTTATTCGACAGCACAATACCTTATTGCATTATTAACAATAATTTTTCTGCTTAAATAAGATGAAAATAGAAAAATGAGACACTCATTTTTAGGGAGGTAAAATGGAACGAATTATAATTCCCACTCACTATATTCATGTGCGATCAACGCCACTTTGGACTAAAGATACTGCGCCTAAATCTATTTGGGAAAGACATTTAGATAAAGGAACTCGTCAAGGGGTTTATCCAAAGCTATCTGTTATGCAAGGAGTGATTATTTATTACGCATATGCAGATGAATTTAGCCCAGAGCCTACGGAAACGTTAGTGATCCATGCCGGTGAATTTGGTGTATTCCCACCAGAGACATGGCACAAAATAGAAGCCCAAACTGAAGATACTGTTTTTAATGTCGATTTTTATGTCGATCCTAAAATACTTGCCGAAGGTTAAAATAATAATATGAAAGATGAAAATAAAGGCTACTTATTAGAACTGATTAATACTCATGGCAAAGAGAAATCTCAAAAAGTATTTCTAAATCCCAAAATTTTATATATTCCAGAAGTCGCGACTAAAGAAGTTTTACTTTTGATTAATGAGCTGAAAAATAAGGTAAATATTGACTCACAAGAACTCACCTTAGTATTAACAAACAAAAACAACGGCGTTTCTGTTGATAAAGATAGCTTTTTAGCTGATTTGTTAGACGCTGATATATCCAGTTTAATAGTCAAAGATCTTATCAATATTGTACGTGGCTATGATATGGATGAAGAAACCAATGTTTGTGGCTGGTAAAGTAACGTTGTCAAAAAATTTAAATCACCTTCACTATGCATGCCTATTAGTCATGAAGGTGATTTATTTCCTGTGCCTAAATAGAATGTGGAATGCTATTTTTCAAAAGTTTATCAATCATCCAATATCCCGCTTTTCCGGGTGGATTATTTCTTGACCACACTAAATCAATATCTATTTTTTTCGGAAACTGATCGTAATTTAGGCTAACCAATAATTTATGCCCAAATTGCTCGACTAGCCAAGTGGGTAATATTGCCCATCCCATTTCTTGCTCTGCCATTTCAAGCAGTAACAAATAGTTAGGGGCAAGCCAATTCTTTTCGCTATTAATAATAAATTGAGCTCGACTACTTAGCCTTAATTGGCGATACATCGTTAAATGCTGATAATTAATTTTATTTTCTTTCGCAAGAGGATGATTTTTATGTGCATATAATCCTAACTTACCACTTACAGGTAAACGAGCAAAAGCAATATCAGCGGGATATTCTATTCGTGACTCCATCATACCAATATGTGCCTGATTATTTTGTAGCATATTGATGACATCATCGTTTTCAGCAACAAGAAATTCAAACTCAATATGAGGAAATTCTTTATCTAGAACCTTTAAAAGCTGCTCAGAATGAGGGGGTTGATACATATCAGAAAAAACACAGCTTAGACGAGGTTCCATTTCTGGAGATAGTTCTATTCTTAATGCTTGTAAGCGTTCATCCGCCGCTAATATGTCTTCAACTAAACTTAATACCTTTTGCCCTGCAAAAGTCAGCGTTGATTCTCTTCCTTTACGTTCAAATAGCTCAAAGCCCATATCATCTTCAAATCCACTGATCGTACTACTGACGGTAGATTGACTTTTATTTAATTTTCGCGCAGCCGCAGAAAATGATTTTAACGAAGCTGCTTCAATGAATGTACGCAAGGTTTCTATGGAATAGTTCATTATGGTATCGGTTTTTTCGATGGCTCCTATTTTGTATATATACAAAATATCACCAATAATTGCACTCGTTTTTTGTTAAATAATTAATTTGAGGTGGGATATGAGCCAATATCAAAAAACATTTACTGAGCGCGTTTTTCACGCTGTTTCATTTGAAGTGATAGCCATCGCAATAACAGCGCCACTTAGTGCATGGATTTTGGGTCGCTCAATTTTTCAAATGGGAACGGTTGCTATTGTTTTATCAACATTAGCTATGTTATTGAATTTATTTTATAACATGATTTTTGACCGCTATTGGCCTTTAATCAAAGGGCCAAGACCAACAAAAATACGAGTCATGCATGCTATTGGTTTTGAATTAAGTTTTGTGATTATTGGTTTACCAATATTGGCATTTTTATTAAATATGTCGTTGTGGAGTGCATTCTTATTAGAAGTCGGCTTCTTTGCCTTTTTCCTTTTCTATACTTATGCATTTAATCTTAGTTACGACAAATTACGTGAAAATTGGTTTGATCGTAAACAAAAACAAGTAATTGCACGTCAATAATTACACAAAAACACCTTTTGAACTATCATTAGGTGTTTTATCACTAATCAAAAGTAGGCACTCATTATTTTATATCATTAAGTTATAATATTAATATACTATTATTATTATCTTCATACAGAGCAATTATTATGATTGTCGCTATATCTAACAGGGTTATGATTCAATGATGATATTAAATGATGAAATAATTAAAAATATAAAAAATGATATTGTCTCTTTTGCAATAACAGAAACAGAGAAATTTTTAACAGAAAAAAGTGGCGAAGTCTTTTACGCCTTTGCGTTCGATTTAAATGCCGCATATGGAGAAGTAAATCTTTGCTTTAACTCTGAAGAATATTTTCAAAAAACATTAAAATACTATCAAAATCAATCTGATAGTTGTATTTATCATTCATATGAAGAGATAAAAAACTTAAAATACAATACAGGTGATTGGGAATACCAATGCTTTAGTACTATTTATCCTATCGATGAAACATGCTTAGAACAACTTTATCATACGTCTTATGAAGACGGCTCTTACTCTCACGTTTTAACAAAAATTATTCACATATTTTCAGAATGCCTAACCCTGTTTAAGCAAACAGATACTTACAAAAAAATTCCAAAAACTGAGGATTTTATTGCTTTTACAATTGATCATGATGAAGATGTTGAAGATGCTTTAATGCGTATTGGAAAATATTAATAAAACTGTGTAGAACGATAAATATCGTAGATGTTCAAAAATAAAGCGATAACCGAACGGTTATTTATTACCGACACAAAAAGAGCATCAATAAATGATCTTTTTTATTAGTTCTATATTTTTTGCAATTTTTTTGACCACCATATTAGCCTATTGGTGTTTCTCTGCACTTTTTCCTAAAGCTCCACCAACAACACTTTCATGCCTTTTTATAAGAGTACTTATTGGCGTATTACTTGTTATCGCTGATATTTGTTTGATTTTTATCCTACTAAGTCAATTACTTTGATTTGATTAAATTTTATATGAAAATACTATCGATATTATTTCTCTTTATCTTATATTAATTCTGAACTGAATATTTTTAATTTCAGGTAACGAATAGATGTTAGGCAATGGCGATAACACTAATATATCTTTATTGGTATTCTTTTTACGTTTTAGTGGATACCAAAAGCTATCAATTTCCTATCCATTCTCAGATATCCAATCATTTCAATGATGACAAAATCAAAAATCAGTAAATAATTTTTAATTATTTCATTACGATTTTAGATAATCAGCCAACGGTAAATAAACTGCGTTATCCACATATTTTTCTTAAAATTTATCTAAACGGACAGATAATTGTCCAATTACGAGCAAAAAACGTGACTACTCAAGCAGAATAAACTTAATTAACCTCTATTATCTTAACAAATGGTAAAACATTTTTTAACAAAAGAGGGTGATATGAAAAAAAAGAGTAGTATTGCATTTATCAGAAAAAAATTAGTGAAAGATAATTCTATCTATGTAAAAGAGCTCAGTGCTCTACTTCATGTATCGGAAAGAACCGTAAGAAGATACATAGATGAATTACAGTTATTAGGTATAGCAACTAAATTTCATGGCGGAGTGAGATTACAAAAAATTGAATTAGAACCAATAATAAATAGAACCATTGATGAAACCAGAGTGCTTCAAATTGATTGCGAAGAACAAGGTAGAGATAAAAAAATTGCAGATAAATGCTCATTATATATTTTAGGATCTTTCAATTTAGATGTTGTCACAGAAGTTGAAAGATTTCCTTTTGTTGGAGAGACAATCAAAGCAATCTCTACAAACTTTTTCCCTGGTGGAAAAGGTGCTAATCAAGCGGTTGCGGCAGCTGAATTAAATGATCATGTGCATTTTTTTGTTAAAGTAGGCGACGATTCATTTGGCGCTACCGCAGAGAAATATTTTGGTACTACAAAGATAAATTCATATACCTTAATTAAGGATGCCAATGCAAAGACAGGAAATGCATTAGTTATGGTTGAGAACACCACTGGTAACAATAGTATTATTATTGATCTAGGGGCTAATGCAACAATCACTAAAGCTGAAATTCTTTCAGATATTAATAATCTACAATCTGCAAAGATTTTTCTTACTCAATTAGAAAATAATATAGATGCGACCAAGTTTGCGATTGAAATAGCAAAAAAATCGGGATGTTATGTCATTCTTAACCCAGCGCCCTATTCAGATCAAATTGTCTCACATTTGTCATCTATTGATTTATTAATACCAAATGGAACAGAAGCAGAATTAATATCAAACATTAAAATTGATAGCGTTATTTCAGCACAGGAAGCCATAAAAGCAATACACAATTTAGGTGTTAAAGAAATAGTAATGACACTTGGTGACAGTGGTGCACTTTATTTCAATGGCACCACAATGAAATATTACAAAGCAATGAGTGCTTCTGTTGTTGATACAAGCGGCGCTGGTGATGCATTCACAGGTGCTTTAGCTGCAAAATTAATAGAAGGTAAAAATATGGATGAAGCAATTAAGTTTTCTATTGCTTATGCATCATTGGCCGTTGAAAAAAAAGGGGCATCATCAATGCCATCTAAAACAAGTGTTGATGTCAGATTAAAAAAAGAGCGTATGTAAGGGAAGTGCATAAATAACCACCCCGTTAATAAATTATATAATCGAGGTCATTATGAAATATTTAATTTTCATTATTAGCCTTCTCTTAATTTTTATAGTGGCATCTTCAATTAGTTTTAATGCTAATAAAATAAAAAGAAAATTTATTCCTATTTTTATTCTTTTATTAATAGAGGCCACCGTTGCTTTTATACTTCTACACACGTCTATTGGGATCACAATTCTTAATACGACGAATATAGGTATAGAATATTTAGTACATCATGCAAATAAAGGAATTGATTTTGTATTTGGAGATATAAGCACAAAAACACCTATTGTGTTCGTTATTGTTGCTCTAATGCCTTTAGTGTTTATTTGCTCAATTATTGGGATATTAAAATATTTTGGTATTCTCCGGCTGATTATTCTAACTATCGGATACCTTATTAATAAAGTTGCAAAAGTTGGTAAACTTGAATCTTTTTCAGCGGTTAGTGCTGTCGTTGTGGGTATGATGGCAGTGTATGTATCAATTAAAGAATACATACCCAATTTAACAAAACCACAAATGTACACAATAGCTGCATGCTCATTATCTACTGTCGATATCGCAATATTGGGTGCTTACACTCAAATGTTATCACCTCAATTTGTCTTTATCGGTGTTTGCCTAAACTTTTTTAGTACTTTCGTTATTGTTTCCATTATAAACCCTAACGATCCTATTGAAATATCTAACAATTTTTCTGGCCCTAAAAATGAACATCATAGTTTTTTTGAAGTACTAACAGAGCATATGCTCGATGGTTTTAAATTAATTCTAGCGATAGTTCCAATGCTTCTTGGCTTTATTGCTCTAATTAGCATGTTGAATGATATTTTTTTACACCTCATAGGAATAAGTTTCCAAGGTCTTCTTGGTTATATTTTCTCTCCTATTGCATTTGTGCTTGGCGTCCCTTGGCAGGACAGTATTGAATTCGGGAAAATTATTGCCACAAAAATTTTAACGAATGAATTTGTTGCAATGATTGATTATATAAAATTAGAGGATCTGAGCCCAAGAACGGAAGCCATTATCTCTGTATTCCTAATTTCGTTCGCAAATTTTGGTTCAGTCGGAATGATTATTGCTTGTGTCGCCAGTATCAGTAAAGAACATGGAAAAATGATAGCGGCGAATAGTTTTAGACTGATCGTGGGTTCAACGTTGGTGAGTTGCTTATCTGCAACGATGGTCGGTATTTTTATTAACTGATATTTATTTCATAAGTATTTTTTAATTCTACTTTTTATTCAATGCGTTACGTAAGTTATCAAAGGAGAAGTATATGACTAAAATTATTATAGATTGTGATCCGGGTGTAGATGACGCTATTGCAATTTTACTCGCATTGGCATCACCTGAAATTAAAGTTATGGGAATTACAACCGTCGCAGGAAATGTTGAACTTGATAAAGTTCATGAGAATGCCCGCAACATTCTTTCGTTTGTGTCTCGCCCCGACATCCCTTTAGCCAGAGGGTGTGAACGGCCTTTGATAGCGCGTCGAGGGAGTAAAACTCAAGTGCACGGTAATAACGGTCTTGCGGGTGTAACGTTACCGAGATCCAATTACACTTATCCCGACATACATGCAGTGGATTTCATTATTGATACTGTGATGTCTAATCCTAAAGAAGTCACCCTTTGCCCGACAGCACCACTGACCAATATTGCCATGGCAATGCTAAAAGAACCAAGGCTTAAGGATAATGTGAAAGATATTGTTCTAATGGGAGGGGCTGCATTTTGTAATGGGAATATAACACCAGCAGCCGAATTCAATTTTTATGTCGATCCACACGCGGCACATATCGTCTTTGATACTGCAGAACACATTACTATGCTGGGGCTAGATGTCACCCATAAGGCTGATATCAGAGCAGGTTTATGCCAATCGTTAGACCAAGGTAACGTTATTGCTAGAACAGCCGCAAAAATGTCTCGTGGATATGCCGCATTTGATCCTTTTTTACATGATCCTTGTGTAATCGGTTATTTAATCCGCCCAGATATTTTCACTGGTATAAATGGCCATATTGATATTGAATACGAATCACGCAAACTCGTTGGTTTAAGTTTTGCAACAATCCATGATGATTCAATGCCCCCTAAAAACAATAGTAATTCAACCGAATGTCGTATGAACACAATGATAATTACCGATGTTCAATCTGAGAAATTAATGTCTCTGATATCTGAACGAATTTTATCTTTGTAAACTGGAACAAATAGAAAACAATACAGAGAAGTATAACTTCTCTGTATCAAACTTTATTATATTACTTTTAAAACTTATTTTTATTTGAAAGTTAATATTATTCTTTCCTCTCAATAATTGACAATACCTTACCAAGAAAAAACAAGAAATATCCTAATAATAATCCTGTACTCTATTTAAAAACAAATAAATCCATTATGATAACTAATGTCATATTAATGAAATATTTTTTATACAATTATTTATATAACAATATATTAGGATAAATAAACATGGCTAGTTATAAAAAGTTAATGGCTTTAATCGTTATATTATTTACCTGCATAATAGGGAGCGCACACGCAGAACAACGCCCTGATGTGGCAGATAATGTCATTGCCTATAAAGGTCAACAAGGAGTGATTGTTTGGACCCTACGTATTGGTGATCGTAATGCTAATGAAGCATTAGTGCAGCTCGAAGGTATTGACCATGACTGGAATTTAAAAATTCAGAAGATGCAGGTCGAAAAAACAAGTAAAGATACTCGATACTCAATAAATATTAATGGAAATAAATTTGTTGCTCTAATTATTGAGAATAAATGCTGCGGTAACCTTTATATCCCAGGAGAACCTCAGCCTATATCAGTAAATTACTCTGAAGGGATATCCCATGAAGGTAATGCACAAGCATTTCTTACTGATTATCTTCAAGCTAAAAATAATGAAAAATAATATTAGTGTCGATTTTGCCATAGTGTTGCATATAAAGAACGATAAAATATGCAAGTCATTATACGACAACACCTTATATATTTTTTTATTGGTGTGAATTCAATCAGATAATTATTGTTTTACATTATCCTTAGTCTTATCCCTTACTATTATCTATTTACTTAATTATTAGTTTCATATTGGGGGTACTAAATATTAAGTGAGTGTAATACACCCCCGTATGTACCCCAAAAAATGGAGCTTTCAAGAGACGTTAAGAGACTTGAGGAGACAATGATTTTGTTGAATTGCTTGATTTTACTGGGAGGAGGAGAGAACCATACACGGTTATTATTTCATTGATAATTAATGCTTATTATAATTCCAACTTTCATTCTATACAATTTTCTATACAACCAAGGTCATTGCTAGGCTGTTTTTGATGCCTAATTTTTCTTGGCTTAATGAAACATCTAAGCTGCATAAATATCATCAATGTATAGTTTTATTGCAGATAATGAAATGCCAGCCAGAAATACCCCTCCCTGTAACCTGCCCGTATATTTCACTGACTCCGTTTCAAACGGAATGAGTGATTATCACTGATGCGATTTCAAATAACGGCAATGATTATTTGCGCACCTCAATAAGAGATGTACAAAATAGAATGGGTAGGCTGGTGGACTTATTCGAATTGTCCCGATATTTTCGGGTTAGTTGAACTGATCATCTTTTAGGGAGTTAGTCGCAGGCTAGGCTAGTAATTACAGCTAAATACGCTATTAGCTCAACAAAATGTTGACCTTTCGTTGAAGTACGTTTTACCTCGCCACTATCTTGTAAGCATTGGTACAACTGGCTTTAAAGTTCATTTAGCCATGATCAATTCGGATTTATGTAAGGTAACACTAAGCGTATAGCCCCCATTTACATAATGTCAAAATTCCTAGGACGTTAGGTCAACGTAATGTCAAAATTGATGTGGCTAATGTCAATAAAGTGTACTGACACTGCCGTCCTCACTAACAACAAAAAATACTAACCGCAAGCGTTCAATGACTAAGTCTGGAACCTTATTTATTTGGGCTAAATATTGTTTTGTGTTCGGCACAGCTATACCGTATTTGTAGTCATCGTTATCCATCCTGAATATGATTTGTCCTATCGCTGTTTTAAAATCTACACCTATCGATTTAGATTGCCCTTTGGCCTCAATCATCCATGACTCTCTCGATTCAGGGTGAACACAAGATAAATCGACATTAGGTTTATTTTCAATATTAAATCCCTTACTGATAAAATGCTTCTCTATTGATTCCTGTACAAAGGATTCGTTGGGATATATATGTTCTCTGTGATATCCCTTCTTTTTTATATTATTCATAATAAGTCATTCTTCTTTCCAATATTCTATTTATGTCAATACTAAACTAAATCAACTCTTATATTTCTCTTTCGCTAACAGGTAACTATCTGCGCCCCTGCGAGCCAATAACCATTAGACCATTCGTAGCGACCTGTAGCAGTTACTTTATTTCCGTTCTGGCAGGTCATAAGCTCCAGCGCATTAATATCGAATGCCACTATCTTTAATGAGTACGGGCTGCGCTTGTCACTCTCAGCCTGAATAGTCATTGTGGCCATAACTTTACCTGTGGCGGTTCTAACTCTCTCAGGGGTTTTTGTTACCGTTCCTGATGTGGTAATCCTGATTAATTTTGCTTTTCTCATTTCTGGTTTATTCATCTTGATGCCATCACAATATAAGCTATTGGTTAAAATAAAATGCTTGTGGGACTATGGAGGATTGGATGATCACTTCAATTTCAAGGAGTGTTCTAAATATTAATTTAACCATGATGATACGGGATTATCCCGCATGTAAAACCTTACCGTTTAAACTTGTTGTAGCTTGTTACTGTAGCCTTGGCATTCAGCGTAGATAACCTATTGATTTCATCGGTAACGCATTTTTGCGTCACGGTAGCTTGTTGATATTTATTCAGAGGACAAAATTGTCCGGTAGTGTCGCAATACTTATTTGCACTGTGGCATTGCCAGCCAGTTATGAGCCTCCAATTTCAGTGCCTCATGTTTTCTTGATTTTAAGGCAACCTATTATCGTTTCGGTGCAAGCTTCGTCCATTGGTAAGTTGGTTCTGTCATTCTCCGCCTGTGACACTCTTTAGCCTGTATTGTCTAGGCTACACCTGTTCTAATCGCTAACCTATAGCGTCTATTGAGTGATTACCCTTGCTAGTGGGCTAACTCCATCATAACGGCTTCTATTACTTCACGTTGTAATATCACTATACCTTAAAGGGGTGCTCCTTTCCGTCATACCTTAATTATGCTGAATTGGATCAATCGACCTACAAAATAATTGTAGGTAGCTACGAAAGTTTTGTGGTTTAAATTTTACTCATCCCAAAGTGACTGTCTCGGGTAAATCAAATAGCCGATACGAATAGTATTATTTCGCTGGCAACCAGAGTGGTAACCTCTCTTTTGGCAACCAAATACGTAGATTAAAACATGATATTTTACTGCGTACCATTCTGCGTACTTTTCACAACATTATGATTTTATTTGATTATAACGAATCATTAGAATGAACAATCTCCCCTCTGCGTACCTATTTTATTTTAGCTGGGCTTATAAACTTGTTTGATACGATGTCAGGTTTTGACAGGTTCTGATGACAACATTCAGCGGATGAAGTATCCAGCAAAATACCGCCTTTTTGGTGGATACCGAAGCGGATACCTTATTAACATTTTTAACTATCCCCAAAACAAGCATCCCAACGGTTACTCCCAGAAAGCAACCCTAACGCTTATACGATATCGCTAGTTGAACGCCTAGAATCGTCTGTGATGTATTTAACTGTTGGCATGGCAATATATTCCCACCGTATACCTATAATGAGTCTGCTGTCGTTTCTGTGGTTAATATGGTGCTATCAGAGGGCATAAATAACGGGCGGATTATCGCAAAACGGGTTAACGAAGCAGGGTATCAAACTAAAGGTGGTAAAGCGTGGTATAAGGATATTCATTCAGCGTGGAAACGCCACAAGGATATTACTAGTAAACTAATTATTTTTATCTCCATTCATAATGGAAGTTCTTAAATTAACCAACTAGCTAATTTTTACTCAAAACTTATCATTTTTACAATACGATATAATCACATTTCCATTTTTTCAAAAAAATATCTGATTACAAATATAATAATTAACTTATTTATGATAACTTTCGTGGGCTAGTCCCTGCTATTCCATCAATAAACAATTAATAAACAATTAATAAACTAAAGGTGATTTAACATGCTTTTACAAGATATCATAAATGAAATCATGGCATTAATGCAAACTGGTACTCACAAAGATATAAAAAACGCACAAAAATACTGGTCATTTAATGATAAAATGGTCTATGTTAATGAAATGGAAAAATATAACCTATTACTAGAAAAAATATATGAATTAGATAAAAAAATAAACAATAGGTTTTACAGGTCAACAATATTTAAATATCTAAATGAACAACTCCCAAAAATAAAAATACAAAACAAACCATTTAACTATGATTTAGAATCATTTTTCAAAGATTTTTATGATGTAAAACCTCAAAATTTAGTTATAACCGCTCCTATATCTGGAATTAGACTAAATAATGGCATTCGCTCATTCGAACTATCTTGTTTTAAATTTGGTTACTTAAAAGATTTAGAATTTCCAATAACAGGCGAAACTGAAGCTGATGGCATGTATATAAGTACTATTGTTAAAAATATTTATGACAAAGCTGAAGCCATACAAAAAGCTAAAGATGCTTTTTTAAACTTTGCAAAAATGATTGTATTTATATCAGGAAAACTTGATAAGAACATCTTGATTGAGACGGGGCTACCTTTAAAGCCAAGTTTATCACACGAACAAATGTATGTTAGCACTAGTTCATACCAAGTATCTAATGAAAACGGTCCTTTAGAGTCTGCTCAAATTAATAATCAATTTTTAGAAAAAATCCCTGTTAATGACCCTTTTTTTTGTAATAGCCGCTATTTTAAAAGGCTATGGGACTTTTATGAAAAGAAACATAATAGTCAAAAACTAAATGATATCGAGTCAAGGATATTAAACTCTGCGCTTGCTCTTGGAGAGTCGGCACTCACTACTGACACTAGGAATTCAATTATATACACTTGTATTTCATTGGAAATTCTATTTTCTCTAGATGATGGGAGCCTATTTCAAAAAAGTATAGGTGAAAAATTATCAGATGTATTTTCCTTCATCGTAGCCAAAGATGTTGACAGCCGATTAGAAATAGGAAAATTAGTAAAAAAAGTTTATGGATTACGTTCCGCAATTGTGCATGGTGGGAAAAAAGAGCTATCAAGTGAAAATTTAGTGGTGAATATTTATATGCGGGCAGCAATCAATGAAATATTAAATAATGAGATTTTTTCTGGTATAAACAAACTCCAAGATATTTATGATAAATTAAAAAGGGCACAAAACTCATACTAGAAAAGTGTTCTCTTTAAAATTCAATATATTGAAAAACCCTGAGTCGAAGCCAAAACTTAGGGTTAACACATCAGATTTTAGCATCTCGCCAGTAATAATTTTAGAATTTTGACACCAGAAAAACGTTAAGAATTACTTTCTCGTTTGGCTTCATCCATTGCTTTCTTAATGGCTGGTATTGCGCCTTCATAATTAAAATAACCGCTTGATGGATGATATAAATAAGCCACTTTAACATCATTATTTAATGTAGGAACCCATTCACCTAACATAGCACCTAACACTATAACCACATCGGGCTTTAATGATTCTACAACGGATAAAAACGGTCTTTCTGCCCCTTTCCACATTTCATTCGTTGGTCTAATTCGTCCTGACTCACCAACAATACCCTGTACATAGTTATAGAAAGCCACATGCTCCCAGAAATTAGAACGCGTTTCTTCTGATAATTCAGCCCCACTATTCAGCCCTAGCACTGCTTTTGTGATTTTAGTAAAAAACGCATTTGGATTATCTTGAGCATTATGCTTTATGACGTGTTTAGTCCAATCACTATCGGGTTCGTCATCATGTTCGGCGTAATGAGACTCACCAAGTATGAGTATTTTTATACCAAACATACTATTTTCATAATTAGAGCCAACCCAAGGATAGAAATTTACATTTTCCAATTTATTTATCACTCTAAAATCAAATAATTCTATCTACATTAGCACTCTCTACGATGTACATAAATCATCATTATTTGCATGTCACTAAATTGTCAAATATTTACGACCTCTACATGTGTACGTACAGCTCATTTAATCATCAATATTTACGCATTCACGCTGTAACTCCCCCTATGATTACTTGCCTCACGAACTCAACACAATTTTCCCCTAATAGCTGGCTCGAATATGAATATCTACCATATCAATGGCTACTTATTCGTGCTGTTCACAAATAGATCAAACCCAAAGGAGTTAAGTTACTGTGGCGTTTTATCTTATATGCTTTTTGGTGTATTCGTCGCTGGGGGATTTTGTCGTTTTAGCGCCAGTGTTTTAGTGGTCATTTAAATATCGCTATATATACAAAAAACGATTTTTCTTTGGGATAACGGGATAAGTTGCTTATTTCTATTTAATTTCATAAGGTTAACTTATCCCAAACACCCTATTTTCTTATCCCAAACTTTTTATTTTTGGGATAACTTTGCTTTTTTATTAACACTTATAACAATTCAGCATCATTTCATTTGGGATAACTTGGGATAACATGGGATAAATAGAGATAACTTAACCAATTAATTTTATTATTCTTTTTATTTCTTATCCCGTTATCCCACTTATCCCAACGTTTTTGATTCATCACGGAAACTTTGTTCTGGTAGGCTATTCCTCCTCGCTATCAATTAAGACAACAAATCGCTGTTGGCTGCCATTGATGCTGATAGTTTTACCGTCTACACGCCCTGATTCTGGTCTGACTAAAATACCTACCTCGTCGAGTGCCTCCGCCCCCAGTTTCTTTTGAATACCTGAGAGTATTTCATCTTCGAACACGGACGGGATTATGTGATATTCGTTCTTGCCATCCTCTCTGCGCCCCGAAACTAAATAGCCAGCAAGATTTGTTATCCTCCCAGCGTAAGTTCGGTCTAAATCTCCGTTACGTTTGCCGTAGGTGTAGGGTTGAAAACGGGTTAATCCATAGCGTTGAATAAAATCCCTTGCCCGTTTGACGACTTGGTATTTTTCGCGGTTACCCGTTCCGTAGTTCTCCAGCCACTCATTGAAACTATTACGGATAAAACGACTACACTCCGCTACATCCCAGCCAGTGATTGACGTTGATAACTCAGCAGTGGCGTCCAGCATGGCAAAACGTGTGGCGACTCGCTTAACCTGTGACGACGAATCTTCAGGTAAACTTGATAACCATTCATGTTCTTTGAAGGTCACTTTCTGGTTGGCGATATCCTGATTATTGGCGAGATACTCAATCCATGCTCGACCAACTGCCCCACAATGCTGCGTTGATGCGCGTTTGATGGCGCGTGAATGCAAATCACCATCATCAAGACTGTGAAACTCGACAGTATCAGTAAATGGCACGCTGACCAGCCGCACTAACTGCCCCGCTTTTGGGGTGACACCATGACGAATGAGGTATGTTTCAAAATCTTCCTCACCCGTTGATAACGCCACAATAGCCCAACGTAAAATAGCTTTGTTTCCGCCATCTTTATTGCCTTGGATGCGCCCCGTACCATTGAATAAGCTGTAGGCACTTCCTGCTACATGCCGCACATCGTTACCCTGTCCAATTTCGTCAATCGGCATAAACCCATCATTTCGTGAAGCGGCTTCAATCGTTAGCCCGTACTTTGTCGCATCCCATGTTAATTTCAGTTCATCGGGTACACCGTAAATACTTGAGGCGGCTTCTACCGTAGTGGTTTTCCCTGCGGAGGATTGAGCAAATAAATGAATACCAAACGAGCTACCCCCTGATAGAGAGTTTAGTGGCGCAGCTAAGGCGACTAATCCACCTAAAATCATCGATTGGTTGCCTTTCATTAAATTACCGACATTCTTTCGCCAGCTTTCAGCCGTTCCCCTGACGATATAGCCCGCAACAGCAGACGTTCCACCACAAAAGGCAACAGGACGGCTAGGTCTACCAATAATGTGACCATCTGGCATCACGTATGCCCCATCATGCCAACCCGCAGTATGTGTGATTGTCCATTCGTCGCGCTTTCCTTTTCGTTGAAGATAGTTCGCCAACAAATCTAATTGACCACGCTTCGTGGTGATATTGACACCCCGTGAGCGCAATCGCCCCCATCCTTGAGGTGAGCCTAGCTCACGCCTTGGAATAGCTTCATAGATAATACGGTTGCTACCTTCCTGCCTCATCTGAATAACTAAATAACTGTCTTTCCCATCAGAGCCAATGCCTACCGTCTCCATTTCATCCGAAAACCATGTTTCTTTTTCGTCAATGTCACCCGTCGTATTGTTTTGCTTACGTTCGATGTAATACAAACCACCGTGTCGTTTATCAAAAAAGGGGACTAAATCATCGTGAGTTTTGATTTTCTTTTTCGCATCGATGCGGATCACGTTGTCCTTTTTCACTACGTTACCTTCCTGTTGAGCCAACTCAGCACTAAACACCTGTTTTGCTGCCTCAATACCGTGTGATAGACGGTAATCATCCCAATCGGCTTTATCATCAGTAGTAGGCGGTAAAACCGCAATACCATTAACTACCTTAGCTGCTTTCTCAGCCGCAAGCTTTCCCGTGTTTGGTTGGTCGGGCTTAATATCGTTATCCCCTGCAATGATAATCTTGCTCTCTGGGTATTTACTCCGCATTACCTTAGCCACATGAATTAAATTACCCGCATCAATTGCTGCCACTGCATAGGCTTCAGGATTGAGTATATGGCACGTCATAGCAGTAGCTAATCCCTCGGTAATAATTACCGTAGAAATGCTTACAGGTTCATTAATAGGGTAGTAACTGCCATTCTTCGCACTATCGAGTAACAACCGTTTATCGCCATTGGGTTTAATGGTTTGTGCGGCTGTAATAACACCGCCAGCATCCACTAATGGAATGATAAGAGAACCGTCCGGCAATAAATCCATCTCAAAACCGTGTAACCCTTTTGCCTTGAGATAATCTGATTCTCCTTGCTGAACTTGCTCAATAAGCCGGTTATATCGCGCCGTAAAACGTTGAAGTTTTTCTCGCTGCTGGTTAGCTTGGTTTTCTGTTCGTTGTGCTCTCTGGGCTTCCTGTTGCGCTTTTACGTCATCGTTACAGCAAACGGGTGGATTGGCTGAACGAGTATCTATTCCGATAATATCAGCGACCGCTTTTGCGGCTTCGGTGACGCTGACACCAAGAACACGCTGAACTAAATCTAACCCATCACCTGAGCCACACTGGTTACAAATAAACGTACCGTTACCGTCTTTATCATCAAATCGAAAACGGTCTTTACCGCCGCAATGAGGACAAGCTGTATGCTTATTGAGAGGCACTTCTGCCCCAAGATTAGAGAGTATGGTTTGCCATTGCCCGTTCGCTTTTAGTTTCACCTCGCGGATAACATCAATCGATTTCATTTCGTCGCCTCCGCCAGTGATTGCCAAATTTCACCATTTAAATCACAAGCAATAGCAATAAGGTCTAAAAGTTCTTTAGAGCACTCGGTCGCCGCCTGCTCCAATATCACGGCAAATAACGAACTACATTGCTGAGCCTTGTAAGCAGCAGCATCTAATGGAAGAGGATTACACACGTTTCACCTCCGATTTTTCCTGAACCTCCAATACTTCTATGCCGATCAGCGTAGTAATGCGTTCCAGCCAGTAGTAAAGTTCCTGTTTTTTCGGATTATCAATTGGTGGCAATACTTCGCATAAAACATGGATTAAACCCTTTCTCACTCTGAGCAAACGACTACGGCTTCGTTCTTCTGGTGGGAGGTAATCGACATGCCCAAGCATTTCGTCAATTTCAGCTTGGATACGGAAATAATTATCGGGGAGTAAACTGTTCATACGCTTTCTCCTTCTGCAAAACGAGCAGAGAACAAGCAAGGAGAATCAGGCAGCATTGAACGAGCCTCTTGTTCGCTGGAAGCAATAACGATGAAATACTTAAATTGCTGACATGAGAAAAAGCGCCATAGGAATTTAGGGCGAGTTTGGGTAGACTTATACATAGCCATAGTGTTACCTCGTATAACATTGTGGTTAAACGCCTCGATAGTGTTGGTAGCACTTCGGGGCGTTGATTTTTTACATATATGTATGTAATGTGTAATGACACATAAATACATTACTATAGGTGTAATTAACGTGTCAACACACAGCAATGAACGACGTGGTAATCCTCCTTTCCAATTCAGGTTAGACCCCGAATTACGAGCAATGATGGAGCTAGCGCAAGCGCAAGATGGGGATGAATCTTTAGCCGCTTGGCTAAAACGCATCATCAGAAAAGAATTAAAATCACGAGGCATTGAGCCTAAAAGCTGATATTTGCCATACCAGAGAAGTAAGCTAGTATTAATATTCTCACTTGCTCGGTATTTAATATCGACGTATCCAAGGGTAGCCGATTGGCTGCCCTTTTTTATGGAATGACAAAACTCAATTCCGCCTCGTGTAGTGACCCCGATTAAACCTTTCCAATGGGTACCAACAACTATGACAAATGATGTAAATCCTCCACGTTTTAGATTGGTAAAATGTTTTACTAAATGATGACCTACTAGTAGAGATTCACTAACTTGGTAGGCATTTGTAATGATACTCATCATATTAGCCACCAATCCGCGTCATAGGACTCATCAAACTAGCGAACTGCTCAATGCGTTGACTGACTTCACGTAACGCTTGAGTCGCCGATAACCCCGAGTTAATGGCATCCTGAAATGCCGCCTGTTCAATCTTCTGCATACAGACTAATAACCCTAACTGCTGTTCATCTGCGATTGCTCGCTCACCAGTAAGTAAGCCTGTTAATCGATTTTCAGTACGAGCTAGATTGATGTAATGATATTTCTCTGCGCCTAAGTCTCGTAGTGCGTCGCGTGACTCATGATAATGTGGTAGATATTCACGTCGAATAGGTTCAGCTGCCCGTTTCTTGCTGAATGCTTTGGTAACGTCCAGCTTAAATTGCGTCATCTGTTCATGATTACGACCACGAACAATACGGCACATAAAATCAAATTGGTTTTCATTGAGTAGAGCGTATTTATTAATACTCGCACCCGTTGAATGTGAGCACGTCTCCGTTTGAAACGGAAGCGTGCCAAATTGACGTAAATTCTTTGCATTCTTTTTTACTAATTCAAAAAGGTTCTTATGTTTAATTCCGATGCGTTTAGCAAACAGGCGGCTATCTATTCTCGGCTCAGTTCTGTGTTGAATTAAAATAGGTTCTTGGCTGATTTCAGGGTGTGAAAATCCCTGCCCCATTACGGTCATTTTATTTTTCATGGTCTTATGTCCTTATTGCTCGATTGGGTACAACGATAAAATTAATTCAGATTGTGATTTTGAAATACCTTCATATCCGCCAGCATTGGCGCATTGGTTGATGAGGTTAATTACCTTCAGCGCGTCTTTCTGGCTGCGAATACGATAACGGTAATGTGATCCAATGCCGTCAGGGTTCAGTTCGTCAATGCGCTCTAATTTAATATTTAGCTTTCTTTCTAGCTCCGAAGAATAATTACGACCTGACGATAAATGGCAGTGAATTAATATTTCATTCTCGGTAAATCCATTAATTCCTGTACCTAACATATATAAACGGGCGCGGTGTTTTTTCGGTGGCTTCTTTTCCATTAAGCCACCTCATTAGAACGAGATTCAGCAATTTTATTGGCGATCCACTCATCCACTTCCGATTCAACGAAAGCAATAGAGCGAGAACCTATTTTTACTGGCTTTGGAAATTGACCTGTTCCAATGAGATGATAAATCCACGCTTTACCATAGCCAGTACGACGCATAGCTTCAGGTAAACGAATGAGGTTTTCTTTAATTGGATTGACTACTGACATGCTGCCCCCTGCTATCTAGTTAATACTGCGCCTTGATAGACGCTCTTAGACTCAGGGGTATATTTGCATGAAAAAATGCTTTTTGATCATACCATTAGACCTAATGGCTTTTTTGAAAAATTTACTATAAGGGTTATAACTCAGGTGGTTGCTAATTAAACAAACCACTATGAGGGTAGAGGGTGATTTGTGGTCAATTACCATCATGGTTAAGGGTAACGGAACATTTTTACCCTCAGGGTTGAGGGTAATCTTACTTTAGAGTGAACAGTGCAGATATTCAGAACCATCTATTTGCGCTTAATAGGGCAAGCTACTTTCTCGATTGCTTGTGCTTGGGCTTTGGTCATTTCAAATTCTTTATAATCATCTATAAGTTTTGCCACCACCCATTCTTGCGTTGGTATTGTTGACCTTGAATCTTCGTCATAATCTGCCCATACTTCATTTCTTAATTTAATAGCTATTGATAATGGGTCGTCCTCCCTGTATTGACACAACCCGTTAGGCACCTTTAGTTCCAAGTCTTGTAGCTGCCCCTTCAATTTTTCTACTTCAGCCTCTAATGAAGCAATACTCTTGCTATCTTCAGTATCACCAAAAAAATCAGAAACCCATTTTTCAGTTTCTTTGTCTATTACTTTCTTTCCAAATTCATAACCTTTCTCAAATCTAGACAAATCAAATGAAAGACATGATGGTATAGGCAGTTTGTTATGCTTTAAAAAGCTATATACTTCTTGGGCTTTAAAATAGAATCCATAAAAACTATTATTGTATTGTTCGAATTCATCCTCAATACAATAATAGCCGGGATTAGCAGGATTGGGGTCCTCATAATAGTCCTTACCTAATGAAATAGCATATAAAAAATTCAAACATTGTTTTTCAAAATGGCTATCAGTGCTAAATCCAGTTACGCTACTGTATCGATAAAAATGAAATTGTCTTAATGTATATGGATATTTATTATCAAAGTTAGAAAAATTACGATGTAGAATAGTACTAACATCCGTAATGCTTCTTTTAGTCACATCAGACAATTCAGTCAATAATTTATGAAAATAAATACTATCAGCTTTTTCTTTATCTAAATCATCAAATGAATACATAGCCACAACGCCACCTCACGCCCTCTTTTGTAGAAACTATGCCAGCTAGTAGAGGTGTACTAGTTTTCGGGGATCAGCCTAGACATAGCTTTATTCTTAACAGTCTATAAAAGTCTACTACAGGCTATTTTTACTGTCTATTTGTCCAGTTGAATTTATTTCGAACATAAAAAAACCAGCCGTTTTATTGGCTGGCTATTGCTGGTGGGTTAAGCGCGTTTAAAGTTACCATGAATCACATTATCGCCGTTCTCTAATGCGTCCATGTAATCTGCATACCATTGAAGCATTTCTCTACGACCATCAATATACTGAGCGTGGTTATACGTTCCACGTATAGAGTTTTTATCGACATGCGCTAACTGTGTTTCAATCCATGCGGAGTTATAGCCTTGCTCATGTAGGATAGTGCTCATGGTGTGCCTAAATCCGTGACCTGTGGCTCTCCCACTATAACCCATGCGCCTAATCATCGTATTAAGTGCCATATCTGATATGTGCTTTCTATAATCAGTACGGCTGGGAAATATATATTGATAACTTCCACTAATGGAGTGTATCTGCTTCAGCAAATCAATAACCTGATCCGATAGTGGTACAATATGAGGGCGACGCATCTTCATTTTTTCAGCTGGTATTTCCCATACTCCAGTATCAAAGTTAATTTCTGACCATTCTGCTTTTCTCAATTCTCCTGGTCGAACGCCAGTTAAAATAAGTACTCTTAGTGCCACTCTAACAATCTGACTTCCCATATACTTATCTATAGAAGAAAGAAACTCTGGTAATTCACTTACTGAAAGGTGGGCGTAGTGCTCACGTTTATGTGGAACAAAGGCGCTAGCTAAATCTGGTGCAGGGTTATACTCTGCCCTACCAGTAATAATGGCGTACCTCCACACCTCACCACAACGTTGGCGCACTTTCTTTAGCTTCTCCGTTGCTCCGCGCTTTTCCATAATCGAAAGCACTTCGAGTAGTTCCATTGGTTTGATCTCGGCAATCGGGCGATTACCTATATAAGGGAAGACGTCTTTTTCGAAAGCATCCATCATGTCATCACGATAACCAACAGACCAGCGATCCTTTCTGCCCTCATACCATTCAAGAGCAATATTTTTAAAGGTGTTTACAGTTTTGTTAATTATTGCCGCTTTTTCTGCTTTTCTGACTTCACTTGGATTAATACCATTGGCAACCTGTTTTCGCGCTTCATCTCTTTTCGCTCTTGCTTCGTTGAGAGTGACAACAGGATAGATACCTAACGATATCATTTTAGTTTTGCCTGCGAACTGATAGCGATAACGCCAACCTTTGGAACCATTAGTTTCAACTAATAAAGATAGTCCGTTACCATCCGCCAGCGTGTATGCCTTTTCTTTTGGTTTGGCGCGTTTAATTGCCATGTCAGTTAGCTTCATAAATCACCAATATTGTATAGGAAAATCGTAGAGGAAATTTCTATACAAAAAACTATACAATAAATTGTAGAGATTTAGAAAGACGTTAGTAGACTTAGGTAGAGTGAGACTTTGTTAGAATGCTTGATTTTACTGGGATTAGTAGACTTTGAGAGACTTGATTGGAAGTGAAGATGGCGGAGGAGGAGAGATTCGAACTCTCGGATGGTTTCCCATCGGCGGTTTTCAAGACCGCTGCCTTCAGCCGCTCGGCCACCCCTCCGCAATGGGGAGCAATATAAACACCTAAGCTTATGTTGTAAAGCCCTTATTGTACTGTTTGCCGTAAAATTAAACGCATTACAAGTCAATGGCTTAATTTATCAACGATTTATGGGTTCTACTTGGGTATTTTCCTTATTTTTGCTAAATTAGCGGTATTATTTTTGATTGGTTGCTACGCACATGTTTGTATTTAACGGAAAAGAAATCGAGACAGATAGTCACGGTTATTTAAAAAATAGCAATGAGTGGAATGAAGATATGGTTCCAACATTAGCTGAACTAGAAGAAATTGAGCTTACAGAACAACATTGGGAAATTATCCGTTTTGTTCGCCAGTTTTATTTAGAATTTAATACCTCCCCCGCTATTCGCATGCTAGTAAAAGCACTTGCACAAAAATATGGCGATGAAAAAGGAAATAGCCGTTATCTTTATCGTTTGTTTCCTAAAGGCCCGGCAAAACAAGCTACAAAGCTTGCCGGTTTACCAAAACCCGTCAAATGTATTTAATCTTATCTTTCGATAAAGATAATTAAAAATCATTAAAATAATATTACTCATAATGGTGGATTGAAAAATCTGCCATTTTTTCATATTCGCAAGATGTTGCAGACCAAAATGTAATTTTGGCACTTCTTGGGCCACCAGCTTCTAACCAATCCTCAAATTCTTTTAACGCATTTTCTTTCGCGAAAGCCTTTACTCCCACACTACCATCATCACGATTCCAAACATATCCTGTTATTGGTTGTTTTCTCATCCATTGATAAGTGAAAAAACGAAAACCAACACCTTGAACTCGCCCTTGAATAATATATTCTCTACCGATTTTCATATGCCCTTCTAATAGTGTTCTTCAAATAAAAATTCTGTCTTGGTTATTGTCTTTTCTTTATACAATAGATAATCTGATTTTGTGAGGTTCTTTATTCATAATGAAAGCAAAGGATTATATTTTTTTGAAATCCTTGAAATTTCACTTTATGCCCTCATATATATAACCAATAAGCAAGGCTATATGGAGGTGATACTATGATGACCGCCAGCAAATTTGGGATAGGACAGCAAGTTAGACATAAATTACTCGGCTACTTAGGCGTTGTTGTCGATGTGGATGCTGAATATTCCCTTGATCAACCTAATGAGGATGATATTGCATCTAATGTGACCTTGCGAGCAGCACCTTGGTACCATGTTGTGATGGAAGATGATGAAGGACAACCCGTTCATACTTATCTTGCTGAAGCGCAGATAACCTATGAAGTTTCAGATGAACACTTAGATAATGACTCATTGGATGAGTTATCACAGTCAATTCGTAGCCAATTACAGGCACCACGATTAAGAAATTACCCCAATTAATCTACATAAGCAGTGATCTGAATGAAATGATAATCGCCGATTTGTTTTCGGCGATTTTATTTTGGTGTATTACCAAGGAAGGCCATGTGCTTCAATTTCTTTTTTAGGGCAACGATCCATTACCACACGTAACCCAGCATCTTCAGCTAAATCTTTAGCGTCTTCATTGATAACACCAATCTGCAACCATAATACTTTGGCATTAATTTCAATTGCTTCTTGTGCGATTTCTAATGCAACGTCAGATTGACGGAAAACATCAACCATATCAACAGCAACAGGAATATCTTTTAATGAGGCATAACATTGTTGTCCCAATAAAGTTTGCCCTGACATACCTGGATTAACAGGAATAACATCATAGCCTTGTTCTAATAGGAATTTCATGACTTTATAGCTTGGGCGATCTTCTTTATTACTCGCACCAACAAGCGCAATGGTCTTAACGCTTCTTAAAATGTCATAAATGTCTGAATCCACCATTTATCTACTCCGTTCATCATGAAGATTGAAAATATTATGATACATCATAGTATCTTGATCTGTTCATAGCTTATAAGATAAAAAAAAGGTATTTTGAAAACTGGAACAATTACTATATTTATTTTTTAAAGGTATCAAATGGAACAAATTGACCGCACGCTCTTAAAAGAAAAAAATATCGCGCTTGTTGCCCATGATCACTGTAAAAGCTCATTACTGGAATGGGTTGAAAATAATCGTGAACAACTGTCTCTACACAAGTTATTTGCAACAGGCACTACCGGTAATCTAATTAACCACCACACAGGTCTTACTGTTACTCAAATGCTAAGTGGCCCAATGGGCGGTGACCAGCAAATTGGTGCAATGATCGCTGAAAAGAAAATTGATATTATGATTTTCTTTTGGGACCCATTAAATGCCGTTCCGCACGACCCAGATGTTAAAGCTCTTCTACGCTTAGCTACGGTCTGGAACATCCCAGTTGCAACAAATCGTGCAACTGCGAACTTTTTAATTTCATCACCTCTCTTTTCACAAGAATCTACAATTAAAATTCCAGATTACGAAGGTTATTTAAAAGAGAGATTAAAATAATCTAAGGTTTTCGCTGTATAGGAACACCTTGAGATTTTAGCTCTGAAACAAAACAAGATGGCTGTTGTTTATTAAATAATAGCCATACTTGTTTTTTTGCTCTTGTTAGAGCGACATACATTAAGCGTCTCTCTTCTGCATTAGGATAATCTTCAACACTAGGCAGTAATGCCAATTCAATAATCGATTCTCTTGCCGGTGCTGGAAAACCATCTTTACCTTCTTGTAAACCTAAAATAATAACGTAATCCGCTTGTTGCCCTTTTGAAGCGTGAAAAGTCATAAATTGTAGGTCTAATTTAGGCCAGCGTGTTTTTGCTTTTTTTAATAATTCTGGTTTTAAATAGTGATAACGAGCAAGTAAAAGAATAGTTTCATTTTCTTCTACATAACCACTCATTTTATTTAGTAAATTTTCAAGTTGATCGTCAGATAACAGTACGACTGACTTTTTATTACCTTTCACTAAACTATTTAAAGGCTTAGATAATTGAGTTGGGTTTTGCTGAATAAACGTATTGGCAACATTTCCTATCGTGTCATTAAAACGATAAGTCGTATCTAGTGCACATTCAGCACCTTCACCAAAGGAGTGATGGAAAGAAGTCGTTAATAATAATTCTGCGCCACTAAACCGATAAATGGCTTGCCAATCATCGCCTACTGCAAATAGAGATGTTTGTTTATTTTGTTGTTTTAAGGCAGTTAATAATGAAGCTCTTAAGGGTGAAATATCTTGGAATTCATCAACAAGAATATGTTTCCACGGGCTAATAAAACGCCCTTTTTCAATCAGGTTAATAGCTTGATGTAATAAACCAGAAAAATCGATTGCATCTTCTTCTTTTAATGCCGTTTTCCAAGCTTTTAATAATGGTGATAATAATTTTAAATACTTTTTAAAGGCTTCTGTATATTCAGGCTGCACACTTTCGATCAGAGACTTTTGGCTACCACCTTGCATTCTTAATAAACCAACCCAACGCTCTAATCTTACAGCAACTTGGTTTTCTAATTTTTTATCATGCCAAAACTCACCGTCAGGAATATCCCATTCAAACTCTTGAGATAACCACTCTCGCCATCCTTTTGCTTGTGCTTTTTTCTGTTGGCACTGCTCTCGCCATTCACCTAATAATAGGGCTCTTCTTTTTTCACTGTTTATTTCAAGCTCACTAATTTTAGGTTGTTTTTTTGTCGCTTGTTGAATAATGGATAATGCCAGTGCATGAAATGTTTTTGCCATAATATCGGCATTTAAACGGCTAGAAAGTCTTTCATTCATTTCTTGTGCGGCTTTACGCCCAAAAGCAAGTAATAAAATTTGATCGGGTTGCGCTAACTGACGACGTAATAACCAACCTGCTCTCGCGACTAATACCGATGTTTTACCACTTCCCGCTCCCGCAAGAACAAGAATATTTTCTTCGCCATTAATTACAGCATGACATTGCGATTCATTTAATGGTGATGATTCGATAGTATTAAAAAATTCCGCATGCTCATTTAATATTTGAGTTACCCATGCAGAGTTTTCTTTATTAATTAGTGTTTCGCCTTGCTTTAGCCATTCCAAACATTGCTGGTAAAGTGCTTGGCAATTATCAAATTGAATAAGGCGTTCAAGAGGAAGAGGAATAGCAGAAAAGCTTTCTTTGATAGATTGTTGAATTTCACTCAATTTAGACTGTTTTATCCATCTATTTGATTGAGTGATTTCATTAATATTATGGAGTTGTTTCTCAAGAACCTGAGCACTTATATCGCTCATTTCTTTGCTCCAATTTTGCCATGTTTGATAAAGATAACGATAAAACTGCTGAGTTTCTTCCCAGTCTGTTCCATGTAATCGAACAACTTTATCTTCAGGCAATAAAAATTCTAACTCCCCCCACACAATCCCTTTTTTACAAAAAATATTAATCAATTCGTTAAAAGGAATTAAATACTGATGTTTTTCACCACTGACTTCAATACCTGCATTTAACAATTTGACTCTATTATAAGGATGCTGTGCTAAACGTTGTCCCATCGGGGTGGATTTCAGTTCCATACGTAATTCCTGCAATAAATAACAAATAGTCTGTTGTTAAGCTCTTTTTAATCGGTGATAAACCCTATATTCTAAGAGGTAATTATCTTCATCTTGTTTATTTAAGGGCTTTTTGTGTTCACTTTGCTAAATGGCGCCCGCCGATTTATCTATAATAGCCACTTTTTATATTATATTCGCATAATAATCGCGCTTACAGGAACGACTTTGTTTCCTTGGATTTTAGGGCAAGAGCCTAAATATACAATTCCTCTCACTTTAGGCGTGGTAGCGGCCGCATTAACTGACTTAGATGATAGGCTTGTTGGTCGTTTAAAAAACCTCGTTATCACCTTATGCTGTTTTCTTCTTGCTTCAGCTTCAATAGGGCTGCTTTATCCATATCCTATTTTATTCTTTTGTGGTTTAGCCATTTCCACTTGGGGATTTATTTTATTAGGTGCTTTAGGTCAACGTTACGCGACCATTGCCTTTGGCGCTTTATTAATCGCAATTTATACTATGCTGGGTATGCCTATTTTCCCTGAATGGTATGAACAACCCGTTTTATTACTGTTAGGAGCTATCTGGTATAACTCTTTAACATTAGTTGGTCACTTATTATTCCCAATTCGCCCAGTTCAGGACAATTTAACACGCTGCTACCAACAACTTGCAACTTACCTCGAAGCTAAAGCAACATTATTTGATCCTGATATCGAAGATGACTATCAACATTCGCTTTATAATTTAGCAATGGCAAATAGCCAATTAATTGACACGATGAACCAAACTAAAGTTACATTATTAAGTCGATTAAAAGGTGACAGGGGCCAACGTAGTAGTCGTTTCACACTTCACTACTATTTTGTTGCTCAAGATATTCATGAGCGAGCAAGTTCGTCGCATGTTCAATACCAACTATTAAGTAATGAATTGCGACATAGCGATGTGTTATTTCGTTTTCAACGCTTACTTTCTATGCAAGCACGAGCTTGTGAACAAGTTGCACAATCTATTCTTTGGCATAAAAAATATCAGCATAATCCTTCATTAGAACGCGCGATAAATTATTTAGAGAATGCATTAAGTCATTTAAAAAACACGACTTCAGAACCTCAATTAATAACACCTTTAAATAACTTACTGCAAAATCTTCAAGGTATTGATGCGCTTTTACGAAGTATTAGTACAGAGCAATACCAAATATCCCATGACCAAAAGGAAGAAACACAACTTTCTGATGATGGTTTAACTGGGTGGCGCGATATTGCTCTAAGAATAAAAGAACATCTCACGCCTAAATCAGCACTTTTTAGACATGCCGTTAGGATGTCACTCGTTTTATGTATTGGTTATGCCATTATTCAATTTTTCCAATTGGATAGAGGCTATTGGATATTATTGACCAGCCTATTTGTTTGCCAGCCCAACTACAATGCCACTCGACGACGTCTTACCTTACGTGTGAGTGGTACTATTATTGGTATTTTAATCGGTTTCCCTATTTTATATTTTGTTCCTTCAATCGAAGGGCAGTTAGTTTTAATTGTGATAACTGGTACGCTCTTTTTCGCATTTAGAACCATACAATATGCACATGCCACACTATTTATTACTTTATTGGTTTTATTAAGCTTCAATTTACTGGGTGAAGGTTATGATGTTGCCCTCCCCCGTATTATTGATACCTTAATTGGCTGTGCCATAGCGTGGTTTGCTGTCAGCTTTATTTGGCCTGATTGGAAATTCCGCCAATTGCCTGTTGTTATTCAAAAAACAATGACAAATAACTGCTATTATCTTGATGCCATTCTTATTCAGTATTACCAAGGAAAAGATAATAGCTTGAGTTATCGAATTGCTCGTCGAAATGCCCATAGCAGTGATGGTGAGTTAGCATCACTGATCTCCAATATGTCATCAGAGCCAAAAAGTTATCAAGCCTCCCAAGAAGTAGCTTTCCAGTTGCTTTGCTTAAACCATACTTTACTCAGTTATATTTCTGCACTTGGCGTTCATCGTTCAAAAATAGAAGATGAGAATGTACTCACTTTGCTTAATGATACTGTTTGTTATATCGATTCGGCTTTACGTCGAAAAACGCTTCAAGATGAAGAGTTTAAGCAATCTCATGTAGAATTAATTGAAAGGATCAATCTATTACCTAATGCAGATAATCCTCGTATTCAATTAGTGCTTACTCAAATCCGATTACTCTTAGATTTACTGCCACAAATTATTGGTTGTATCCAAATTATTGAGCAAAGCGAATCAAATAGCCTACCTCAACCTCAAGTCTAATCTCTTATTGACGTTATTTTCTCTAATTCCCATAAGCACATTAGAGAAAATAACAGTCATTTCTTTTATCTTATTGAAAAGATAATTCGTTGTACCAATTTAATAACTCCATTTTAAGTTGACTAGGTAATACTGAACGATGACACCCAACGATTGCTCCTGCCAATGAAAGTAAAAGTTCACTATTTCTCAAATTTTGGCTATGCATTAGTTTTAGATAACATGCTTTAGCACCAATTAAGCGCAGTTCTTCAACTTGATTAATACCAACCTGATTCAATCTTTTTTCTAATATCACACCTAGATTAGGTAAGTCTTTTATTCTGCAAGGTTTCTTTTGTTGCCCTAAATATTCTTGAATGCTGTAGTGATATGACATATCAATATATTGATCTAATTTCTGCTGATTTTCCCACAACGAATCTGTTATGTGGTAATAACGCAATATGATAGGAATTCCTTTTTTCAAATAGGTATAGGAACTCATTTTTGTTGCCTTATAGAGAGTTTCTAAAAAGCCACTTCCTTTTAAATAAAACTCATTGTCAGACGTGATAGCAAACATAACATCATCAATCATTAAGCTAACACCACCAAATTGAGACTTTGTTGTTAACTCCCCATATTGCGCAATACGCGATAACAAATGAGCCTTCCTTTGCTCAGGTAAAAATAACATTGAAACTCCAACACAAATTTTAAGATTAAATTTTATCTTTGAATTCAAAAACATGCATAAGACATAACAAAAAAGACAATAAAGAATTTCCTTTTTATTGCCAATAGTTAACGACTTAAAAATAGAGATTTACATGAAATTTGAGAGGAACTTTCAAAAAAATGAGCTTGATTTAAGCGAAATATAGAGATACTGTATATTCATACAGTACATATAGAACGAGGTAAATATGAAACTCTCAACATCATCTCCGACAAGACAGAACGCCATTCTCCAAGAGATCTCAAATGAGGTATTACCTCTATCTATCCCTTCAACAGTGGCGACTTATGATAGTAATAATAAACAAGGTATGGTGAGTGAACTTCTCTACCAAAATCCGCTCGTCATTAATCACATCCTTTTACCACTATTAAAACAGTATAGCCATGAATCACGTTGGTTATTGTGGTTAAACCCACAACAAAAGCTAAATCGTACTTGGTTAAAAAATGCAGGATTACCGCTTAACAAAATAATTCAATTAAATCATATAAATATGATAACTACTGTTGATTTAATGGAAAAAGCACTGGTGAGTGGTAATTACAGTGTAGTACTCGGTTGGTTACCAGAAATATCGTCAGAAGAGATGAAACGATTAGAATCTGCTGCCAGTAAAGGAAAAACCCTCGGGTTTATTATGCGACAGCAAATTAATACAAATATCCATTTAGAGAGTAGTAATGCATCTAAACGACATTTGAATTCCGTAAAAATTCATTCAATTCACTACCATTAGTGAAATTTAAGAGTTTTCCTAATACTCAAAACACCCTGATATCATTTAAGATAAGTCAAATGTATTTATAACCTAAATCATATAGTTACAATAAATTTAACAAAAATACAGAATCTTCCCCATTGTGGAATAAGGCGGATTTTTTTAAAATTTTAAGTCGAATTTTAAAGGATTACTTGTAACTTTTTAAGTTCATTGTAGACTTTATGTCGTTAAGGTTATGCTTTAAATCCCATTTTTGGGATCATCATTTGATGAAAGCATTGGATTCCTAACAATAATTTAACCAAGGGCAAATAATAAGGCTTAAAGCCAAATGCCTAACTTGGATGATAACGAGGCGTAAAATGAAAAAGACAGCTATCGCATTAGCAGTGGCAGTGGCAGCTTTCGCAACTGCAGCGCAAGCAGCTCCAAAAGACAATACCTGGTATACTGGTGGTAAATTAGGTTGGTCTCAATACCAAGGTACTAGTAACCATTTCGGTGAAACTTCTATCGGTAACGGTAACACTCACCGTGATCAGTTAGGTGCAGGTGCATTTGCTGGTTATCAGTACAACCAATACTTAGGTTTTGAACTGGGTTATGATTGGTTAGGTCGTATGACTTACAAAGGTTCATATGACAACGGTGCATTCCGTGCTCAAGGTATCCAATTAACCACTAAATTAAGCTATCCAGTAATGGAAGACTTAGACGTTTATACACGTTTAGGTGGTATGGTATGGCGTGCAGATTCTTCTGCAACAGTTGCAGCTACTTCTCCTGCTCCAACTCAGAAGAACTTCTCTAATAACGACACTGGTGTTTCTCCAGTATTCGCATTAGGTACTGAATACGCGATCACTCCAAACATCGCTACCCGTGTTGAATATCAGTGGATCAACAACATCGGTGATAAAGGTACTCTGAATGCGCGTCCAGACAACGGCATGCTGAGTGTTGGTGTTGCTTACCGCTTCAACCAAGAAACTCCAGCTCCAGTTGTAGCTCCAGCTCCAGTTGTAGCTCCAGCTCCAGTTGTTGAGAACAAAACCTTTACTCTGCGTTCAGACGTTCTGTTCAACTTCAACAAATCTACTCTGAAAGCTGAAGGTCAAGAAGCTCTGAATGGTCTGTACACTGAACTGGCTAACATCGACCCAACTCAAGGTCGCGTAGTCGTTATCGGTTACACTGACCGTATCGGTTCACAAAACTACAACCTGCCTCTGTCAGAAAAACGTGCTCAATCTGTAGTTGATTACCTGGTTTCTAAAGGTATCCCTGCAAACAGCATCTCTGCAGAAGGTCGTGGTAAAGAAAATCCAGTTACTGGCAACACATGTGACAACGTTAAAGCTCGTTCAGCTCTGATCGATTGCTTAGCGCCAGACCGTCGTGTTGAGATCGAAATCCAAGGTACAACTGAAGTTGTTGTTCCTGCTAAATAATTCAGATAGTAGAATAATCTACTGTTGATGAATTCAAAACCCTGCCAATGGCAGGGTTTTTCTTTATGAAGATAAAATAAGGTAGAAATATAAAGACAGAAACGCTTTCGGCGCAGGTATGAAATATCACAAGAAAAACAGAGAACGAAAATAGCTATAAAAATAAATTATTGAAGCCAGTAAGCCAAAATTAATGTAACTTATTTTTCTTTATCGCGTTCTAATAACTCAATCAGTCCATCTTTTAAACTATGCACTTTTAATGCGTATTGTTCTTTTCGCTCAGCGTCTTCAATTAATTGCACTATCGTTTCTGATAATGTTATTCCTCTTCGCTGTGACAATGCAGATAAGCGTTGCCAAACTTTAAACGTTAAATCGATTGATTTTTTACGTGTGTGTTGATGCTCAGCATTAAAATAACGTTTTCTACGAGCTCTAATAGTTTGCTTCATCCTATTAGATAAATCAGGATTCATATGCAAATCTATCCACTCTAAAACTTTTAATGGTTGCGCCTCAAGAAGCAATAATTGCTCGACAACTTCATCTGCGGCACTTTTTTCTATATAACGGGTAATTAATTCACCTTCGCGGTGTTTTTTTACTAGGTAGGCCCACTTCCAGCCACATTCTAGGTTCTCTAATTGTTGATATTTCATACAAAATCCCGTGACAACGTAACTATATAGTAGCATATCAACAATTTTACAAAAATACTGCCACTGAACCGAAATTTTTTGACTATTTTATAGGCGAAGTTATTTTAGATAATCTTGCTTATCAATTAATAACAAGCCTTGATAAGGGATAGTTTTCTGAGCACGTTATGATAGAATCGAGCGTCGCTATCATAAAACCTTGATGACCACTTATTAGCTCGTGATTATAAGGTAGTAGCAATACATATTCCCTGCCTATGCAGTTGATGACAGTTAAAGAACCGTCTTATTGCAGGATAGATATCAACTTATACGATATCTAATTATCTCTTTTCACTAATCAATAATAAAAACGGTAACCTTGAAAAACAACGAATTAGAATGGCAGGCGTTACGTCCTGATTACGCCTCCTACCAAACTTTCTTTCAAACAGCATCTCAATTACCTGCATCTCTACTTCGTGAGGTTCAACCTCGCCTGTATGAAAGCCTGCAATGGTTAAATAATGCAGATTCAGGGCAGTTTATGCTGTTAAAAGTGGATGATTCTGCTGCTTACTTTGATATGCTGACAGACACGTTAACGCAATCAGGGATCAAAACTGATCCCGTTGTTGGCAGTTATCAAGCAGAAACCAATAAAATCGATTGGCAAGAAAATGTACACGGCGCATTTTCATCATCAGAATCTATTACTTGTTGCCAATGGATAGAGCCAGAACAACTCTTTGGCTCATTCTATTACCATAAAGACGAAGTTACTCTTAGCCCAGGCTTATTGCATAAAGTAAATGGAGGCATCTTAGTCCTCTCTATAAAATCTTTACTTGCACAACCACTAATGTGGTTTCGCCTTAAAAAAATGGTTGAAGAACAGCGTTTTGAATGGCTTGTCTGGAATGACAATCAATCTCTGCCTTTACCTATTGAGAGTATGCCGCTCAATCTTCGTGTGATTTTAGTTGGTGATAGACTAAGCCTTGAAGAGCTTGAATTTATGGAGCCTGAGCTAAGTAGCACCGCTTTATATGGTGAATATGAATACGACATGTATTTAGAAGATGAAACCGCTCTTTCTCAATGGTGTGGCTTTGTAAATTCACTGTGCCAAAAATATCGTCTCCCTTCTCTATCTGCGGATGCTTGGGAAGTCTTGCTAACACAAGCTGCAAGACAACATGAAGATCAGCTAATGCTGAGCCTAGATTTAGAATGGATCTTGCGCCAACTTCGTTATGCAATACGTTTTAATCATGAGGCGTCTCTAACTGCTGATGCATTGAAAAAAGCAGAAGAAAATCGCCTATGGCGACACAGTTATTTGTTAGAGCGTAGCCGTGATGAGATTTTACAAGACCAAGTGATGATACAAACAGAAGGTGAAGCTGTTGGTCAAATCAATGGACTTTCTGTCTTAGATTACCCGGGATACCCTGATTTAATCGGAGAACCGACTCGCATTACCTGCGTTGCACATATAGGTGATGGTGAGTTTACGGATGTTGAGCGAAAAGCGGAGCTTGGTGGCAATCTTCATGCTAAAGGAATGATGATTATGCAAGCTTACTTAAACTCAGAATTACGTTTAGACCAACCACAGCCATTTAGCACCTCGATTGTTTTTGAGCAATCATATGGTGAGGTTGATGGTGATAGTGCCTCTTTGGCTGAATTGTGTGCATTTATTAGTACACTGGCACAACAACCTATTGATCAGCAAATCGCAGTTACAGGTGCTGTCGATCAATTTGGTCAAGTTCAACCGATTGGTGGCGTAAACCAGAAAATCGAAGGCTTCTTTGATATCTGCCAACAACGAGGATTAACGGGTACGCAAGGCGTGATTATTCCTCTTGCTAATATTCGTCATCTTGTACTTAACGAAAATGTGCAGCAAGCGGTAAAAGAAGAGAAATTTCATATTTGGCCTGTCACTCATGTAGCAGAAGCAATAACATTACTGACTCGTCAGCCATATTATGAAGAGCAATGTGAACCAGAACAATCAGACTCACACTTGTTAGCTGTTATTCATGATCGTATAACACTCGCAAATAATCAGGATAGACCTAAATTACCTTGGTTCTTACGTCTATTCAGATAATTCTGTTTCAAGTGATCGGAGTTGTTCAGCGTACAAGTGTAAGCTATTCTGTTGTCTTACACTTGATAAAGGCTATATAGACAATGGTTGATAAACGCGAATCTTATTCTAAAGAAGACCTCATTGCTTCAGGCCGTGGTGAATTATTTGGCCAAGATGGCCCACCACTGCCATCTGGTAATATGCTAATGATGGATCGCATCATTAAAATGACAGAAGATGGCGGCACCCATAATAAAGGCTTTATCGAAGCAGAATTCGATATCAAGCCAGATTTATGGTTCTTTGATTGCCACTTCGTCAATGATCCTGTTATGCCGGGTTGCTTAGGCCTAGATGCCATGTGGCAACTTGTTGGCTTCTATCTTGGCTGGCTTGGTGGTGAAGGTAAAGGCCGTGCGCTTGGTGTTGGTGAAGTAAAATTCACTGGACAAATATTACCAACAGCAAAAAAAGTTACCTATAAAATTGATTTCAAACGTGTTATCAATCGTAAGTTGATTATGGGTATTGCCGATGGTGAAGTGTATGTTGATGGTAAGCTGATTTATGAAGCAAAAGACTTAAAAGTTGGCTTATTTAAAGATACAACTGCATTCTAAGTTCGGTAACAATCTGAATCTATTAAAAATATCGTGTAATATAAAGTACACGGTATTTTTTTATCTATACTAATCGCGTATTTATTTTCTTCATAGAAGACAGCTCATATTCAATTCAGTTTTTATCAACACAAACAGTCGATTGCTTATCTTTTAGACACTGAAAATGATGCTTAATTTTAGCAGAGAAAAATAAGCTATATGTGAGATAAACAAATAAACCGGCTAAAAATAAAACACCTAATACTTCACCTGAATTTTCTGCTTGATTACTACCATTTGTATTATCAAATGCATTTTGAATTCCAATTATTATTGCGATAGTGATCGGAAACATTGATATACTCCAGAATATTTTCAGCATCATTGGTGCTATTTCTTTCTTCATAAAAACAACAAAAAGTGTAATAACATATAAAGTAGGGAGTGAAAAAGTTTGAATCATACTCCACACTATAGAAAGAGAAGCTATTAAATTAAAATTCGCACTATTTTTTATAAATACACTCATTAAAGTCGAAACACTAGTAAATGAAGACATTAATTGCCCTAGTGTGAAAAAAGTAAAAGCAATTAATATTATCCATAATGAGATTGGTTTTTTCATTGAAGTCTTCCTTGTAAATAAAAGTCGCTATAATAAATTAATCTATGTATAGTGTCATTAAATTAGTAAATAAATTTTATATATAAAGATAAATTTAAGTTAAGTGAGCTTTCTTATCCTAAATAAATATGACACTAGAAATTTATATCAACTTAGTACAAGTAGATTACGTTAAGGAATAATCGTATGGATATGATTATAAGCGCAATTGTAGAATTCTTTAGCTTTCTTATTGAACTTACTTTTTTTCTTTGTAAAGCAATTGGCTATCGTCTCACAATTTTATTGATTATATTTATTTGTATGTATGCTAGTCAATTCGATATAAAATGGATCTTAGGCTTTTCTATAACCTCATTATGTTTATATAGCCCAAACTTATATAAATTATTTAAAAAATCAAAAGAAAACCTTTAAGTTAAATTAGTTTTTATAAAAAGAAAATTTAAGGAAAATAAGTGATTAACAAAGGAAAAGTACCTAAAAAACAGGCAGACTTTATGTTTTATGGTGGCATATTTCTGATATTTACATCTTTTATAACTTGGTTTACTTCAGAAAAAATTGATTGGCTATATAATTCTATCAATACAATACTTGCTATTTTTCTTACTATTTATGGTTTTCGCTTACGCAAAAAATTTTCATGAAATAAAATTAAAAAAGTAATGATAATATAACGTAAAAAGGCTTACAAAATATGTAAGCCTTTTTTATATCCAAATTAATCGTTTGTTATTTATACTCAAATTGTCCTATGCTCAATATGTACATAGGAATGCATATAAATAACCCTCGTTTTGATTGTCGGTAAAATCTTAGTGATAATATTTAATATAGCTAAAAATAAGCTATTATCTATTTCACTACGACGGGTTATTTATTTTACCAGACTCGGGCGATCTTCCATCGCCTGTCGCCAACCTCCAAGCCAATGTGAACGCGCATCAATGGCGAAATAAGGGCAAAGTTCTTTTGAACGACCTTGCATACCAGCTTGATAACCTTTCGATAATGCTCTTGCTAAACGATCTCGTTTCTGTCTTTTCATATCTAGACAACCCTCACGTTCTAAGTTTAAGCGGAAAGATAATGATTGTTTTTTCAACAACCACTATAAATTGATACGCTTTATTGAGCATTTAAGCAAGTAAAGAAGTTAATACAAATGTCATATTTGTGATATTGAGCCAACCGAAAGTTTAATAACTATTGTTATAATTTATTTTATTTAATGTTTTTATTAAGGTATTATCTAGTTCTTTTAATAAGTTACATTGCAGACAAATATAACCTATTGATATTTTAAAACAATAAAGAAACAAAAAATAAATTTTTTATTTTTATCTCATAAAACCAATAAATCAAGTAAGACAAAATGATGTTTTTATTTAAATTTATGTCAATATAAGACTTGGTTTATAAATATAATTTTTTGCTCTATTTTTATTTTTTTGTAGAAAACTCTTTTTAATTACCTTTGTTTTATTAAGGAATTAGCTATTATTAAAAATAAAAGAGGCTATTAACACCTCTTACATACTTCTATTAATTCAAACTCTTCAAATACCAGCTCCATATCTTCTGAAAAATGACCTTCTCGATTAAAGAAGGCTTTATGTCCTTCTTGCCAATATGCCAAACTTAAATCCCCTTCACCTTCTCTCTTAGCCAATTCTTCGGTGACTTCATTAAATCGGATTAGTTGCAAAGAACGTGTTCGAATAACACAAATAGGCTCATTTTTACTATTTAGAATAATGCTAAAGCCCCCAATAACAGGAATAACGCTGTCACTAAAAAAACCATTTAATGAGCTACACGTTGCCGTTTTTTTTCCTTCTACCACCAGCATAGCAAGCTCATCCGCTAACTGAGCATTATCCCCAAATGACCAACTGATCGCAGTGGGATATTTCTTTTTAAGGCTTTCTAACATATTGTTTCCTTTTTTTGTTTTTTAAATAAACAAAACCCAATATTCAACTAAAATACAATTTAAGAGAATACTGGGTTTGAATAAACGTAATGCTAAGTCAGTTAGTATTGAGCTTGAATTGCTTTCGCTATATCAGAAACAACTTGCTCCCATCCTTGTCCTAATGTACGCACTAAAGCTGGATAACCATCTTCTGTTTGCGTTAAAACTAAAGAGAATGGCTGATTAATCACTTTATTGTTTTCAGTATAAATCCAGTCACCTGAGATAATTACCAGTCCATCATAACGACCTTGAAAGTAATTAACGGTGACCGTTAACTTTGCCAAGTTATCTTCAACAGGTTGATTAGCAACTACTGTACCCGGTAATGCTTTTGTTAAACCTGAAATAAGGTTCTGTTGTAATTGCTGATCAAGCGGATTAATCCATAGGTGCTGATTAGCCACGGTATAGTTAATATCCGTCGTTTGATAAACAATTCCAGCATTAACTAACATATTGGATAAACGGATCGGTTGAACCCAAATTTGAGGCTTCTTAGCTGACTGTGTTGCCGAGACTTGTTCTGGTACGCTACCTTGATAAACATCAGGTAACTGATAATACGTTTTATTAGTCTGGCTTGAACATGCCGTTAACATCAGTACAAATATCCCAATGATGTATTTCTTCATTTTTCAGCCCTCTTTGGTTCTGGATCTTTACCTTCCTTCGCTTCGAAAATCAATGCGTTGCTCTTATTGTTCAATGTTTTCAATAAAGGCTGCATCTCTCTTAACACCTGATCAAGCTGTTGCATATTATCAATCATTTTTCCGTATGCAGGAGAGCCCGGTTGGAAGCCTTGCATACTACGATTGATCTCTTTTAATGACTGCTGAATATCATTAGGAAGGTTTCTAAATTCATCACTACCAATCATCGCATTCAATGCTTTCAGTGTTTCTTTAGCCTCGCTGACTGCTTTTTGACTTTCAGATAATGTTGCTGTCATCTCTTTAAGCATTGGTTCAACAGGCAGATTGTTGATCTTATCCAGCGAAGTCATTACTTTTTGCTGAATTTGCGCTAAACCAGAGCCAACCGTTGGAATTTGTTGGAAACCAGCAACCTCTTGAGGGCCTTCCCATTTAGCTTCATCAGGGTAGAAATCAAGGTCAATATAAAGTGCACCAGTTAATAGGTTACCTGATTTCAGTGATGCTCTTAATCCATTATTGGAAGCAAAAGTAATTTCTTTAACGAAGTCGAAACTCTCACCGACATCATTGGCGAAACGTTCTGGTTCAACATGAATAAGTACGGGAATACGAAAATCTTTATCCAGCGATTGTTGCATACCTTTAGTGTAATAAGGCACTTGTACAACCGTTCCCATGCGAATTCCACGGAATTCTACAGGAGCTCCGGCTTGCAATCCTCTTACAGAATCAGAGAAAAACATGATGTAGCTACGATAGTCAGTATATAGTGAGTTTTGAATACTCTTTTCATTATCGTAGAGCTTAAATTCTGTTTTAGGTGCAATAGGATCACCTGGGACCCATCCCGCAGGGACATCAAAACTAACACCACCACTAAAGAGTGTAGAAAGTGATGCCATTTCAACACGTACACCCGATGAAGACATATCAAAAGCGATACCGGAATCTTTCCAGAACCGAACATTTGATGTCACCATTTTGTCATAAGGTGCTTTGATAAAGAGTTGATAATGCATATCTCGGCTATCAATATTGAATTCACTCGTTTCAACAGAGCCGACTTGGTAACCTCTAAATAAAACAGGATCACCCGCATTTAATTGGCCTGCTGCTTCACTTACCAAATTGATGCGAATACCTTTTGCATCTGGCGAAGCTAACGGTGGCGAGTCAAGAAGATTAAATTCATCTTCTTCTTTGCCTTTCAATCCCGGCTGTAACTCTATGTAGGCACCAGAAAGCAAGGTTCCTAAACCCGTTACACCTTCTTTACCGACTTGAGGTCTTACAACCCAAAATGCAGTATCTGCGCGTAATAACTCTTTCATGTCTTTATCAAGGCGAGCCGTAATAATAACGCGACTAAAATTACTATCGAGTGTGACACTTTCAACTAGACCGATATCTACACTACGACTTTTAATTTTAGTTTTACCTGCTTCAATGCCATCTGCATTATAGGTAATTAATGTAACTTCTGGACCCTGATGGCTGAAATGATAATAAAGTATCCACGCACCAATCAGTAAGGTGACAAGTGGTATGATCCAAACTGGAGACCAGCTTTTTAGCTTGTTAATTTTTGCTTCAGTTAAAGCAGTTTCATTCTTTTCAGTCACCCTTAGGCTCCTTAATCGTGGGTTTATCATCATCAGTTGTACACTTATCCCACGTCAACCGAGGATCAAACATCATTGCAGAGAACATAGTTAACACTACAACCAATGCAAATAGCACCACACCAAAATCAGGATAGATGCTCATCAGACGTCCCATTCTGACTAATGAAGCTAAAACAGCAATGACGAAGACGTCAATCATCGACCAACGCCCTACATATTCAACAACTTCATAGAGAAAATGCATTCTAGCAGGATCTCTTTTTCCATTAGATTTGTGTGCATCCCAACACAACCAAGCAATTGCGAGCATTTTTAAACTTGGCACCATAATACTGGCAATAAATATCACCATTGCAACGGGGTAAGAGCCATCTTCCCATAGCAAAATAACCCCAGCCATAATGGTCGAATAAATGTTATTACCTAAAGATTCAGTGACCATAATGGGTAATAAATTAGCGGGGATATAAAGAATTAACGACGTAATCAACAAAGAGACCGTCCATTGTAAGCTTTTAGGTCTTCTTGCATGTCCTGTCACTTCACAACGGCTACATTCGTATTGATCTACTGGTAAAATTGCCGTACATGAACGACATAATCTAACTCCTTGTTTTAACCCAGACTTACCTGATTCGATATCAGGATAATTCGGGCGACGTTCTAATTTTTCCCATAAAGTATGTCTATCAAGGCACTGGAATGCTCGAATTTGAAACAAGCAATAAAGCACATAAGGCAGGAAACTAAGCCCTAGCCCAATATCACCATAAGCCATTAATTTTACAAAGCTAACTAAAATTCCCGCAAGAAAAATCTCTGCCATACACCACGATTTTAATTGGAATAAAATACGCGATAACCAAATTTGTAGCTTTCTAGGTAATTGAATAGGTGTGCAAAGAAGTAAGATTGCCACCATACAAAAAGCGGGCACTATTTGGACAAAGAGTAGGAAAAATGCGCCTAATTCAACGTAATTTTCGCTAAACATAACGGTTGGAATTTGCATCAGTGTGACATTGTTGGCGATACCCGCCACTTCCATACTCACGAAGGTAAACTGGCTTGCCATCAGCAACATAAATAATGCGCTGATTGCTAATGCAACAGGTTGATAAAAAGGTTGACGCCAACGTGCAGTTAATACTGTATGGCAGCGAGGGCACGTTGCTTTTGTTCCTTGTGCTAATTGAGGAACACTGACCACCAGATCGCACTGCGGACATAATATTTGCTCATGTTTATGTTCATGCCGATGTTGTTGACCAGAGCACACTGCGACACCTCTTATTTAGAATAATCAATAAAAGAATATTTAATCCAGAAAGTAAAACGGGGCGTGATGCCCCGTTTTCGGTTGGCTATTCGCCGTTTTGCATCAATTCTAGCTCTTGCCATCTATCAAAAGCAGTTTCAAGCTCTTGTTCTTTATCTGCAAGCGCCTTTAAAACTTTTTCTGTCTCTTCATGAGGACGAGTAAAGAAATCTGCCCCACTCACTTCTTCTTGTAACGCGCTTAACTGAGTTTCTAAGCTTTCTAATTTTGCAGGAAGTTGCTCGAGTTCTCGCGTCAAATGATAACTTAATTTGTTAGTGCGAGTGTTCTTTTTAGAGCTATCTTTCGCTTTTGCTTCTTTTTCAGCTTTTTCTGGTGCGTTACGTGATTTGTTTGCTTCACTTTTTAGTGAAACCGACTGTGCTCTTTGTTGCTGAGCATCGAAATATCCACCAACGTAGCTGTTAATAACACCATCGCCTTCAAAGATCCAACACTCAGTAACACTATTATCAACAAATTCACGATCATGGCTAACTAGTAAAACAGTGCCTTGGTAAGCATCAACTAGCTCTTCTAACAATTCCAATGTTTCAACATCGAGATCGTTGGTTGGTTCATCGAGAATAAGCAAGTTACTTGGTTTTAAGAATAAACGCGCCAGTAATAGACGATTTCTCTCACCTCCTGAAAGTGCACGAACGGGAGTCATTGCACGTTTAGGTGGGAATAAAAAGTCTTGCAAATAACCAAGTACGTGACGAGGGCGGCCATTTACCATGACTTCTTGCTTACCTTCAGCAAGGTTATCCATCACTGTTTTATCAGGATCAAGTGCCGCACGATGCTGATCAAAGTAAGCAACTTCAAGCTTAGTACCACAATGAACTCGCCCGCTGTCTGCTTTTAAATCGCCTAGCATAAGTTTCAATAAAGTGGTTTTACCGCAACCATTTGGCCCCACCAGCGCAATTTTATCGCCACGTTGTACTTTGGCAGAAAAATCACGAACTAACTTACGCATTCCAATGCTGTAATTAACATCTTCAAGTTCAAAAACAATTTTGCCTGAACGCGTAGCTTCTTCGACCTGCATACGAGCACTGCCTAACACTTCACGACGTTCACTGCGTTCAACACGCAATGCTTTTAATGCTCTTACGCGGCCTTCGTTACGAGTGCGTCGTGCTTTAATACCTTGACGTATCCACGCTTCTTCTTGCGCTAATTTGCGATCAAACTCTGCATTTTGTTGCTCTTCAACACGCAGTGCTTCTTCTTTGCTTTCAAGATACTTATCGTAATTTCCCGGCCATGAAGAAAGTTTTCCACGATCAAGATCGATAATACGCGTTGCCATATTACGGATAAATGAACGGTCATGGGAAATAAACACGATACTTCCTTGGAAATCTTTTAAGAATTTCTCAAGCCAAAGGATCGTCTCAATATCAAGGTGGTTTGTTGGTTCATCTAAAAATAGCACTCTAGGTGCGCTGACTAATGCACGCCCTAGGGCTGCTTTTCTTAACCAACCACCCGATAAAGAAGAAAGCTCTGCTTCACCATCTAAACCAAGTTTTTCTAGCACTTCTGCAATTCGGCTATCAAGCAACCACAAGTTACGGCTATCAAGTACTTCTTGTAGCTCTGCCATTTTATTGAGATTTTTATCAGAAGGATCTGTCTCAATCAGTTTAGAAATATGGTGATAATCTGTTAGGTATTTAGCATCTTCTTCAACACCTTCTGCAACAAAGTCAAAGATAGTGCCTTCAATATCTCTAGGGGGATCTTGCTGTAAGCGAGCTGTCACAAGATCTTGTTCATAAACAACTTGACCATCATCTAAAGGTTGCTCTTTAGATAACACTCTTAGTAATGTTGATTTACCCGCACCATTGCGCCCAACTAAACAAACGCGTTCATTTTCTTCAATAAATAAATCGGTGCTATCTAATAGTGGAGCATCACTGAAAGATAAATAAGCCCCAGTCAAACTAATTAACGGCATTGTAAATTATTCCTCACCAGCATGAGTTAGCAGCCAGCAATTGTGAATTTGGCGGTTACGTGCAAAGTCTTGTGATAATGTTTTCTGTGTTATCTCTTTTGCACACAACCCAATTTTTACTAACTCGTCATGTTCCATTTTGAATCCACGTTTGTTATTTGAGAACATAATTGTTCCGCCTTTTCTCAACAAACGTTTCAGATGTTTCATTAATTCAATGTGATCACGCTGTACATCAAAGGTGTTTTCCATTCGTTTTGAGTTAGAAAACGTAGGCGGATCGATAAAAATCACATCAAATTGTTCATTGCTCTGCATTAACCATTGAATGCAATCTGCTTGCATTAAACGGTGTTGTCTACCTGACAGGCCATTCGCTTGGAAGTTTTTCTCAGCCCATTCAAGATAAGTACGAGACATATCAACTGTTGTTGTGCTTTTCGCACCACCAATTCCCGCATGAACAGAAGCCGTACCGGTATAAGCAAAAAGATTTAAGAAGTCTTTTCCATTGCTCATTTCACCCAACATTTTTCGTGCAATACGGTGATCTAAGAACAACCCTGTATCAAGATAATCCGTTAAGTTCACCCAGAATTTTGCACCAAATTCGTCAACTAAGAAAAAATCGCCCTTTTCGGCCATTTTTTCATACTGCTGTTTGCCTTTTTGACGTTGGCGAGTTTTTAAAATCAGTTGATCAGAACGTAATGCCAGTACTTCCATTGTTGCGCTAATCACATCGAATAAACGCTGACGAGCTTTGTGCTCATTAACTGTTTTAGGTGGCGCATACTCTTGGATAACCACTTTATCGCCATAGCGATCTACAGCAACATTATATTCAGGTAAATCAGCATCGTATAAGCGATAACATTCAATTTGCTGTTGTTTTGCCCATTTCGCGAGTTTTTTCTCATTTTTACGTAAACGGTTTGCAAAATCTTCAGCAAGTCCAGTGTTAATCGTTGATGGTGTATCAGAAAGCAAATAGTTCTTTTGTACACAATCTAAAGGACCATTTTTTGCTTTGAACTCTCGTTCTGCACGTAATTGAATGCAACTTAACAACTCAGGTGATGCACTAAATAGCGATAATCTCCAACCTGGGAAGTGTGCTTTGACCGCTCTTCCTAATTGGCTGTGAAGTGCGATTAATGCAGGTTCACTTTCTAAACGTTCACCATAAGGTGGGTTACTGATAATTGTCCCTTTGATTTCCGCTGAAACAGGGTTTGTCAGTTTAGCTGCATCACCGTGAGCAAAGGTGATCAGTTCAGCAACATCCGCTCTGCGTGCGTTGGCTCTTGCCATATCCAACACGCGCTTATCAACATCAAAGCCATAAAAACGCGCAGTGGTATTCTTTTTACCTTCACGGAAACGGGTAAAAGCTTCATGGGTCACTTCTTTCCATAACGCTTCATCGTGACCTAACCAATGACGGAATCCCCAATGCACACGATTTAATGCTGGAGCACAATCAGTCGCCATCATGGCTGCTTCAATTAATAATGTACCAGAGCCACACATTGGGTCGATCAATGGTGTGTCAATTTTCCAGCCTGAACGCATGATAATAGCGGCAGCTAAGTTCTCTTTTAAAGGTGCTTGCCCTGTTAAATCACGGTAGCCACGTTGATGTAAACCATCACCACTTAAATCTAAAGATAGCGAAGCTTTTTCTTTATGAAGGTGGATGGTTAAGCGGATATCAGGGGACTGTTTAGCGACATCTGGACGTTGCCCTATTTTACGTTGGAAGGAGTCAACGATGGCATCTTTCGCTTTTAATGCACCATATTGGCTATTACGAATAACGTCATTCGTGCCATTAAAATGGATAGCAAAAGTCTGATCAACAGTAAAAATCTCACTCCAATCAATTGCCTGCACACCAAGGTATAAGTCTAGATCACTATAAACATTGAATTCATTTAACGGCAACATAATACGTGACGCTAAACGACTCCAAAGTAAAGACTGATACATGGTTTTATCATCAGCACGAAAATAAACACCGCCTTGAGTTATCTGGCAAGCCTGAGCACCAAGGTGTTCAAGTTCAGATTTTAATAGTTCTTCCAGACCTCGGCCTGTGCTGGCAAACAGAGAGCGCATAATATTGTTACCACCTAAAATAAAATTGTTGGGCATTATAGCTAATTGTATTACGTTGTCATAAAGTTACTGGCTATAAAAAATAATAATGTCTTTTGGGAGCACTGATGATCAACGTTTCACGCCTTTATATACACCCAGTTAAATCAATGAAGGGAATTCGACTTTCTCATGCATTTGCTCGTGAGAGCGGATTCACGTTTGATCGCGATTTTATGATAACCACCCCAGAAGGGACTTTTATCACGGCACGAAAATTTCCCGTTTTGCTGTGTTTTATTCCCACTGTCATGGCAAATGGTATCTATATTCAAGCACCCGATGGTGAAGGTATTGCTATCACCTATCAAGATTTTGAGACCACATTGCAACCGACAGAAGTTTGGGGCAACCATTTTACCGCGTATGTGGCTCCAGATGAAATAAATCAGTGGTTCAGTCGTTATTTAAAAATGGATGTTCAACTTCGTTGGACTGGCGAAAAATCGACACGCCGAGTGAAAAAAAATCCAGAAACCGCTGTTTCTTTCGCTGATGGCTACCCTTACTTATTAATTAATGAAGCCTCATTTCAATACTTACAACAGCGTTGCCCTGCTTCAATTAATATTGAGCAATTTCGAGGGAATATCCTCATAACAGGTGCAAAGCCTTTTGAAGAAGATACTTGGCAGACTATTCGTGTTGGCTCTGTTGTGATGGATCTGATGAAACCTTGTAGCCGTTGTATCATGACCACAATTAGTATCGATAAAGGCGTGAAACATCCTAACACAGAACCACTCGCAACACTGCAAACATTCCGTAGTGATGAAACGGGTGATGTCGATTTTGGTCAAAATGTCATCATTCGTCAAACTGGTATTATTCGTGTAGGAGATACTGTTGAAGTATTAGCTTATAAAGAAGCAAAACAGTATCTTGTAACAGCCCCTGTTGAAACACAATCAGCACCTATCATTGAAAACACACAAGAACGGACTGTCAGCATTGAATTTAATGGCGAGGTTTTCGAAGGTAATAACCAAGAAGTTCTGTTAGAACAACTTGAAAATAATGGTTATACCATTCCTTATAGTTGCCGAGCTGGCCTTTGTGGCTCTTGTGTTATCCAATTAGATGAAGGTGATGTTAATGCATTAAAAGCTGGCGCAATTAAACGCTCAGGTAAAATCTTAGCCTGTAGCTGTATTCCTAGCGGTAATGTGAAACTTTCGCTTAATAGAAAATAACACTTATCTTTATCACAAATTAAAAGAAGGTAATTTGTCCTTACCTTCTTTTTTATTTTGAATAATACAGTTTGTTTAATAAGAATTATCTTATTAAAAACTTAATAATGAATTATCAATAAACCTATTTATTTGTTTCTAGGAAAAAGATGCAGAAAAAAAGTAATGAAGATTTGATTTTGGGGAGTGTTATTTAGGGTGAATTTGTTTTTAGAATGTTATAAATGATGAGTAACGATAAAAAGAGTAAGTCCTTTTTACTCTTTTTGTTAAATAACTTTCTCGTACAAAAATGATCCTGGCTCTGACTCTTTATGATAATCGCTTAACCTGTCATTCATAATTTTTATTGGGTCACAAAAATTAAGTGTTCTATCAAATAATGTTAACTGCGGTTGAGCTAATAAACATAAACAAGCTTGAGCCCCCACTTCAGTCACTAAAAAAAGAGCTGTTTCGCCTTCTTCTTTTAATGAAGCTTCTACCACTTGAGATAAATAAGGGTTGATTTGATTATTGTTAACTTCAAAATACCAACTCTTAGGCATCAGCGGCTTTAAAAAGCGATGGGCTATTAATGCATTTAAAGCTAATTCAGCTCTTGATTCTGATGGCATATCTATTTGTCGAATTTGCTCATCGTATCCATAATAAAGAGCCGCATCATCGACGGTAAAAGATGCTGATTGTCGAGCACTCTCACTCAACATTTTGCTTGGAAAGCGGGAACGAAAAACCATACCATTTGCTAAATCAAGCATTAATTTTTGTTGCTCAACATCAAAATACCAACGCCAGCGATCATCGGGTTTTATTATCACTAATTAATCCCCCTTCGATTCATTCCCTGTTTTATACTCTGATAAAAAATCAAAATTAAATGACCTAAATAAAATATTTAATATCACCTAACAAAAACAGGATTCATTTTACTATTAATTAAGCACAATCAGTGCAATTTAATAAAAAATAACCAACTAGGGGCAATATAAACGAGTTAGGGGCAGAAGAAAAGCCCCTAATTCATTATTAAATGTATTTAGATATGATTAATTATAGATTTGATAAGTGCAGGACCTTGATAAATGAATCCTGAATAGACTTGAATAAGAGAAGCGCCAGCGTCCATTTTTTCTCTTGCTGCTGTTAATGAATCAATTCCACCTACACCAATAATAGGTAATGTACCTTTTAATTCTTCATTTAATTGACGAATTATTTGTGTACTTTTTGATTGTACCGGGCGACCACTTAATCCCCCAGCTTCATTACAGTGATCTAACCCACTAACTAATGATTTATCTAATGTGGTATTTGTCGCAATAACACCATCAATATGATGACGGACTAAGCTATCTGCAACTTGAATTAATTCTTCATGTGTTAAATCAGGTGCAATTTTAACAGCGACAGGAACATATTTTTGATATTTTCCCTGCAACTCTAATTGTTTATTTTTAATTGCTGATAGTAGATCGTCTAATGCTTCACCGTATTGTAGAGTACGCAAACCGGGGGTATTTGGTGATGAGATATTGATTGCGATATAACCGGCATGAGCATAGACTTTTTCCATACAAATCAGATAATCATCTTTACCTTGCTCTACTGGGGTATCTTTATTTTTGCCGATATTAATACCCAGTACGCCACCATAACGAGATTGTTTTACATTTTCAATTAAGTTATCGACGCCAAGGTTATTAAAGCCCATTCGGTTAATTAAGCCTTCAGCTTCCACTAAGCGGAATAAACGAGGTTTATCATTTCCCACTTGAGGACGTGGCGTCACTGTACCTACTTCAATAAAACCAAATCCCATTGCACCCAATGCATCTATACAATCACCGTTCTTATCAAGACCGGCAGCAAGACCAAGTGGATTTTTAAATGAGAGTCCCATACAGGAAACGGGTTTTGAAGGAAGTGACTGCTGAATAAGAAATTGAAATGGGGAATGAGATAAACGTTTTAACTGACGGAAGGTAAAATCATGGGCACGTTCAGGATCTAGCCGAAACAATGCCTTCCTTACTAAGGAATAATACATACGATCTCCATTGAGAATATCGGGTATTAGGAATGATATGTCTACGACAATTTAAGCGTCGAGCATCATATAGATAAAAGCACGAAAAGTAAACGCTTCAATTTCACAATTCGCCATAAAAAACCCCCAGACTATGAATGAACCCAAATCATTTCCTCGTGAAATAACTAATCTTCCTTCAATACAAAAAGATGAGTAATACCCAAAAATAATAGAAATTTAGGATTTTTTGCATACTTATTAACAAACAAAATGAGTACAAATAATTTAAATTATTTAATAAAAAACAATTTGTTATATGAAAACACATAACTGAGTAAGAACTACGATGATTAGGGATCTCAAATTTAGCAATCAAAACACAATTAAAAATGATAAACACTTAGAGACGGAGATAATTGAGTGAATGAAACAAACATACCAATAATACATATTTCTTTACTTGATGATATCCGAAAGCTCCTTAACCAAGGTAGAAAACAATCCACACAAGCCGTCAACAGTATAATGGTTCAAACCTATTGGGAAATCGGGCGTTTGATTGTTGAAGATGAGCAACATGGAGAAACTCGAGCTGAATTTGGTAAAGCCGTATTAAAATCATTATCTACTGAATTAACCAAAGAATTTGGAAAAGGATTTGATACTTCAAACCTTCGGTATATGCGACAATTTTATCTTACATTTCCAATTTGTGACGCAGTGCGTCACGAATTAAGTTGGACACATTACAGGACATTACTTCGCCTAAAAAACGAACAGGCTCGTCAATGGTATATTAATGAAGCAATAGTGCAATCCTGGTCAGCTCGTGCATTAGAGAGACAAATAAATACTCTGTACTACGAACGACTACTCTCAACTCAAGGAAAGCAACAAAACATTTTGCCTGTTTTAATCGAAGAACAACAGAAAATAGCTGAACTTACAACATCAGTTAAAGATTACTTACGTGATCCATATATTTTCGATTTTCTAGGTCTACCTAGTATTGCTTTACAAGAAAATAAATTAGAACAAGCCTTAATTGATAATCTAAAAGAATTCTTACTTGAACTTGGTAAAGGATTTGCTTTTGTAGAACGTCAACAACGCATTAATACCGATGATGGTGACTACTATATTGATCTAGTATTTTATAATTTTCACTTAAAATGCTTCCTATTAATTGACTTAAAAATGCATAAACTCACTCATCAAGATGTGGGTCAAATGGATATGTATGTGCGAATGTATGAAGAAAAAAAACGTCGTAGTGATGATAATCCTACTATTGGCCTCATTCTTTGCACTGAGAAGAATCATACTGTAGCCAAATATTCAATTCTTAATGAAAGTAAGCAATTATTTGCATCAAAGTACATACTAGCATTACCGAGTGAAACGGAGTTGATTGAGAAATTAGAACAAGAACGTCAAAGATTGCTTAAACAAAAAAACTAGGATCATAAAGCCATACTCTGTTTATCTGTTTTCTACCGTAATTAGCCATCTAATCATTATCATAAAAAATCCCCAGACTATGCTGGGGATCTAATTATCATGCTGATTTTATACTATTTACTCACTCATAAAGTGATATAAAACGTAATATTAATCAGCTAACGCTTTGGTGATTTTCTCATATAAATCACCTGATAAATTCTCAAGTTCTTTCAGTTTTAATAACTCTGTACGCATTTTTTCTTGGCGTGTTGCATCATAACGTTTGAGACGAATAAACGGCTCGATAAGGCGTGATGCAACTTGTGGATTACGGCTATTTAAATCAGTCAGAATTTCTGTCAATAATAAGTAACCAGAACCATCTTCAGCGTGGAAAGCGACTGGGTTATTATTTACAAATGCACCAATTAACGCACGAGTACGATTTGGGTTTGCAAGTGTAAATGAGCGATGAGATAACAGACTACGGACTTTCTGTAACACATCTGTTGCTGGGCTCATGGCTTGTAAACTAAACCATTTATCCATCACTAAACCGTCTTGATGCCATTTATCATCAAATTCTTGTAATAGCGCATCTTTACAAGGTAACTGAGCCATTACTGCGGCATTAAGTGCGGCAAGTGCATCGGTCATGTTATCACTGTTGTGATATTGCATATCAACAAGTTTGTTACCTGTTTGCTCATTTTCAACTGCTAAATAACCTAAGCAAACATTGCGTAAATCACGTTTTGCAATATCATCATGATTAACACGATAAGCACCCATATGCATTGAATGATAAACAGCAGAAAATTCATCGGCCATTTCAGTTGCGAGTGTTTTACGAATAAAACCAAGCGCTTTATGGATGGCAACAGGATCAATAATACTAAATGATTCACCCGCTTCAACATCTGTTGGTAATGTCAGAATAAGTGCAGCTAATGCAGGATCAATATCTTTATCAAGTAATACTGCACGGAAAGCATCAACCACCATTTCAGGAAGAATACAGGTTTCGCCTTTTTGAACTCGGGCAACATTTTCTTTTATATAGCGACCTAATAATGCTTGAGCTGCATCCCAACGTGAAAATGCATTACGTGCATATTTCATTAGGAAAGAGAGTTGCTCATCTGTAAATGGATAATCAAGTTTTACAGGCGCAGAGAACTCACGTAATAAAGATGGGATCGGTTGTTCTGGTACATCGTCAAAGATAAACTGCTGCTCTTCACGTACCACATTTAATACATTAGAAATAGTTTGACCTTGTGAACGCAGTGGGATCACATTGCCTTTGCTATCATACAATTCAATATCTAATGGAATATGTAATGGCTGTTTTTCAGTTTGATCTGCTGTTGGTGGCGTCATTTGACTAACAGTTAAAGTGTATTGCTTTTTATTAGCATCATAACTATCACGAACTGTCAGTTGTGGCGTGCCTGATTGGCTATACCAACGGCGGAATAAAGTCAGATCAACATTAGAGGCATCTTCCATTGCTTGAATAAAATCATCACAAGTTGCAGCACTACCATCGTGGCGATGAATATACATTTGAATGCCAGCTTGGAATTGCTCTTCACCTAATAAAGTGTGGATCATTCGGATCACTTCTGAACCTTTTTCATATACGGTTAAAGTATAGAAGTTGTTCATTTCGATCACGCTATCAGGACGAATTGGATGTGCCATAGGGCTTGCATCTTCTGCAAACTGTGCGGTACGCATCACTCGTACATTATTGATACGATTAACAGAGCGAGAGCCTAAGTCAGAGCTAAATTCTTGATCACGGAAAACGGTTAAACCTTCTTTTAGGCTTAATTGGAACCAATCACGGCAAGTGATGCGGTTCCCCGTCCAGTTATGGAAATATTCATGACCAATAACAGACTCAATGCCTAAGTAATCTTTGTCAGTTGCCGTTTCACTTTTTGCCAGCACATATTTAGAATTAAAGACATTCAGCCCTTTATTCTCCATCGCCCCCATATTAAAGAAGTCAACGGCGACTATCATATAGATATCAAGATCGTATTCTAAATTAAAGCGAGATTGATCCCATGCCATCGCATTTTTCAATGATGTCATTGCCCAATCTGCACGATCTAAATTACCTTTATCAACAAAAAGCTCTAAAGCAACTTCACGACCGCTTTTGGTGGTAAAAGTATCTCGTAATACATCAAAGTCACCTGCCACCACTGCAAATAAATAACTTGGTTTTGGATGTGGATCTTCCCATGTTACCCAATGACGACCATCATCAAGTTCACCTTGCGCAATACGGTTACCATTTGACAATAAATAAGGATATTGTTTTTTATCTGCCGTAATTGTTGTGGTGTAACGCGCTAATACATCCGGTCTATCTAAATAGTAGGTAATATGGCGGAAGCCTTCAGCTTCGCACTGTGTACATAATGCATCACCAGAAACATACAGCCCTTCTAATGCTGTATTAGCTGATGGATTAATCTCGTTAACAATTTTTAACGTAAATTGTTCTGGCAGTTGTTCAATGATGAGTTTGCCGTTTTCTTCTTTATAGTGTGTCCAAGCAACATCATTTACTGCAATTGATTTTAATGTTAAGTCTTCACCATCTAACACTAGTGCTGTTGCATCTGAGTTTAGGCGTTTACATTGGCTTATCGCTGTAACCTGGGTATTTTCTTTATCTAAGATAAAATCAAGATGTAAATCGGTGATTGTGTAGTCAGGGGCACGATAATCTTTGCGAAATTTCGCGATTCTTTGTTGTGTCATAGAAAAAACCTTTTAGTTAACACGACTATTTAACGGTTATATTACCAAAGCTTACTCGTCAAAAATCTGTTTAGCCAGTCGAATATTCAATTGAAAACATTAAAAGTCAACAGAATGTTAATAGTTTATTAATACATGTAATCAATTTATTTGGTAAATGATGCTAATATACTCCCAAATTATGTTTAACGTGGTAAACTCATCTAAGTTTTACAGCTTGTTTTTATGTCGCAGAGAAATATTGTTGAATAGTGACGCTTTGTCGTCATATTCGGGTATACTCTCCAACCTTAACGATTTAGCAGACATAAAAACGCTCCGTGAGGATGCTTGACGCGCTATGATTTTAGACGCTACACCGATTATTACATCACTGTTGGATACCGATGCATACAAGCTCCACATGCAACAAGCGGTTTACCACCATTATAGTGATATTCCTGTCGTTGCTGAGTTCCGCTGCCGGAGTGATGAACGTCTAGGTGAATATGCAACAACCTTACGCCATCAAGTTAATATGATGGCAGACCTGTCATTAACGAATGAAGAATTTAACTATCTTCAGAGTCTCCCCTTTTTCAAAAATGACTATCTGCAATGGTTCAAGCATTTTCGCTTTAAACCAGAACAAGTCCAAATTTCAGCGACACCTGAAAACCAACTGACGATCAGAATAACAGGCCCTTGGCGCGAAGTTATTTTATGGGAAGTTCCGTTGTTGGCTTTAGTGAGTGAAATTGTACATCGTGTCCGCTCGCCTCAAATCACACCAGATGATGCAGTTAATCAGCTACGTAAATTAATTGATATCTTCTACCGTGATGCTGCTGAGCAACAGATTGACTTAGCTGATTTTAAGTTGATGGATTTTGGTACTCGCCGCCGTTTTTCTTATGATGTGCAGTGTGCCATTGTGGATGAGCTGAAAAATCATTTTCCTTATCTTATTGGTACAAGTAATTATCATTTCGCTGAACGGATGCAATTAGCCCCAGTGGGAACACAAGCTCACGAGTGGTTTCAGGCTCATCAACAGATTAGCCCTGAACTGGCAAATAGTCAGCGTGCCGCCTTGCAGTCTTGGTTAGATGAATACCCTGATCAATTAGGTATCGCATTAACAGATTGCATTACAATGGATGCGTTTTTGCGTGATTTTGATAAAACCTTTGCAGAGAGCTATCAAGGTTTACGTCACGACTCTGGCGATCCTATTGAATGGGGTGAAAAAGCGATCGCGCATTATGAAAAATTGGGCATTGATCCAATGAGTAAAGTATTAGTCTTTTCTGATAGTCTTGATTTTCAAAAAGCGCTGGTACTTTATAAACATTTCCATAAGCGTATTCGTTTAATCTTTGGTATTGGTACTCGACTCACTTGCAACATTCCTGAAATCACACCTCTTAATATTGTGATTAAGCTGGTGGAATGTAATGGTAAGCCAGTTGCTAAATTATCAGATAGCCCAGGTAAAACCATTTGTGACGACAATGACTTTGTTGACAAGCTACGCAAAGCCTTTGACGTTCCTCTTGTTAAACAAGCCTGTTAATTAGCGAAAAATCTTCATTAATAAAAGAAAGGGTAAAAATTGCCCTTTCTTTTGTCATACCTCTGCCATAACAGCTACTTTCATCAATATTTCATCTATTTTTATCAATTTATTTTATACAAAAGCTTTTCTCTTCTTTATTGACTCTTTAAACTAAAATTTCCTACTTGTTTCCTGCGCTATTGCAAGTAACATAGAAAAACTGTCCGACAGGGGCAGAATGAATTAACCAAACAATTATTTTAATTAAACGAAGAGAGATTTATTTATGATCGTTGCGCCTGTAGTCGACGTACTGCAAGGCCGTATCGCGGTTGGCGAAGACGTCACCGTTCGCGGTTGGGTACGTACAAGAAGAGATTCAAAAGCTGGTATCTCATTTCTTACCGTCTATGACGGTTCCTGCTTTAATCCAGTACAGGCCATCATTAATAATAATTTACCGAATTATCAAGATGAAGTGCTGCACTTAACCACAGGCTGTTCTGTGGTAGTCACCGGTAAAATTGTTGAATCTCCGGGCCAGGGACAGAACTTTGAAATTCATGCCACCAATGTTGTTGTGGTAGGAATGGTCGATGATCCGGAAACTTATCCGATGGCCGCCAAACGTCATAGTATTGAGTACCTACGTGAAGTTGCTCACCTACGTCCTCGTACTAACTTAATTGGTGCAGTTGCTCGTGTTCGTCACACATTAGCACAAGCACTACATCGTTTCTTCGATGAACAAGGCTTCTTCTGGGTTTCTACGCCACTGATCACAGCAGCTGATACAGAAGGTGCAGGTGAGATGTTCCGTGTCTCTACATTAGATATGAACAATCTGCCACGCACAGATAAAGGCGAAGTCGATTTCAGTGAAGACTTTTTTGGCCGTGAAGCGTTTTTAACTGTTTCTGGTCAGCTAAATGGTGAAACTTACGCTTCTGCATTAAGCAAAGTGTATACTTTCGGTCCAACATTCCGTGCTGAAAACTCAAATACCAGCCGTCACCTCGCTGAATTCTGGATGGTTGAGCCTGAAGTGGCATTTGCTGATCTTAACGATATCGCAGCCCTTGCTGAGAAAATGTTGAAATACACCTTTGCAGCAGTGTTAGCAGAGCGTAAAGATGATATGGAGTTCTTTGCACAACGTGTCGATAAAGACGCTATCTCACGCTTAGAAAACTTTATCACCTCTGATTTTGCTCAAATCGATTATACCGATGCAGTCACTGTGCTTGAAAACTGTGGTGAGAAATTTGAAAACCCAGTTTATTGGGGTGTTGACCTCTCTTCTGAGCATGAGCGTTATCTTGCAGAGAAACACTTTAAAGCACCTGTTGTTGTGAAAAACTACCCGAAAGATATCAAAGCATTCTATATGCGTATGAATGAAGACGGTAAAACAGTTGCAGCAATGGACGTATTAGCACCGGGAATTGGTGAAATCATCGGTGGTTCTCAACGTGAAGAACGTTTAGATATGTTTGATAAACGTTTAGACGAAATGGGAATGAGCAAAGAAGACTACTGGTGGTATCGCGACCTGCGTCGTTATGGCACCGTGCCTCATTCAGGATTTGGTTTAGGTTTTGAACGTTTAGTTGCTTATGTGACCGGCGTCGCAAACGTTCGTGAAGTTATTCCATTCCCACGTACACCAAGAAATGCAGATTTTTAATTTAGTGATTGATTAGTATTCAACTGAAAATTTGCATTGCTGTTTTATTGTACTAGTTTTACTTAAGTGAAGAAGCCAACCTCAAGGTTGGCTTTTTTTATGCATGGCTGTTATTTAATTCAAAAGTTCCCCAAAATACATACTTTGAAATACATAGTTACAATTTGTTACACTTTTTTCGTTTTTGTAGCAAATTGGGGGTAGATAAAATTTTTTACCAATGGAACACTGTCACCCGACACAGACGACACTTAACTCTCATAAATAGTTCCATAAAAATTAAGAAACTATTTCTGGCAGTGGCAAAGGTGTCTGAATAACACCAATGAGGGTAATAATAATGATGAAGCGCAATCTTCTTGCAGTGGTAATCCCAGCTTTAATGTTTGCTGGTGCAGCAAACGCAGCTGAAATGTACAACAAAGACGGCAACAAAGTAGACATCTACGGTAAAGTTGACGTTCGTCATTACTTCGCTAACTCTGATAGAGATCGCGGTCAAGAAAGCGGTGACGCTTCTCGTGCTCGTATCGGTTTCAAAGGCGAAACTCAAATCAATAAAGATTTAGTTGGTTTCGGTCGTTTCGAATACGAAATCCGTACTAACAAAGCTGAAGGCGACACTGATTCACGTGCTCGTTTCGCTTACGCTGGTTTTAAATTCGCTGACTTTGGTTCAGTAGACTACGGTCGTAACTACGGTGTAATTTACGACACCAACGCATGGACAGACGTTCTGCCTTTATGGGGCGGCGACTCTATGTCACAAACTGACAACTTCATGACTGGCCGTACTACTGGCGTTCTGACTTACCGTAACACTGATATGTTCGGTTACGTTGATGGCCTGAACTTTGCTCTGCAATATCAAGGCAAAAACAACTCAGAAACTAACAACGACCGTACTGAAATCAAAAAACAGAATGGCGACGGCTTCGGTTTCTCTACAGCTTATAACTTAGGCTGGGGTGTAACTCTGGGTGGTGGTTATTCTAACGCTGCTCGTACTGCAGAACAAAAGTTAAGCACAGCTAAAGGTGAACGTGCAGAAGCATGGAACTTTGGTGGTAAATTTGCAGCTAACAATGTTTACTTAGCAGCTATGTACGGTGAAACTCGTAACATGACTGGTTTCAAAGGCAACATTGCTAACAAAACTCAAAACATCGAGTTAACTGCACAGTACGATTTCGCTGACTTAGGTCTGAAACCATCTTTAGGTTACGTTCAATCTAAAGGTAAAGACTTAGATGTTAACGGCGTAAACGACGAAGATTTAGTTAAATATATCTCTGTAGGTTCTTTCTACAAATTTAACAAAAATATGACTGCAGTTGTTGATTACAAAATCAACCTGATCAAATCTGATAATAAACTGGGCATCAACGACGACAACGTAGTTGGTTTAGGTCTGACTTATCAGTTCTAATTACCGCTTAGGTAATTAAACAGTCAAGTTAATTGATTTGAAAAGCAACACTTCGGTGTTGCTTTTTTATTTGCATAATTTGGCACACCTGCTCTCTCCTTTCCCTTATCTTTTTATTTTATCCCTATATTAATCACGATTGATTAGCGTCTCTCTTGTGATAACACTCTATGTAGTTTCCATTTTTGAAATATTCAAAAGTTTATCATACTAAACAATTCTGCCTTTTTAGTGATTATTTTTACATGTTAATGTAATCACAGGATATTCACTTATTTACATCTTGATTTGCTATTTATTCTCACTTAGTTCACAACTTCTTGTTAATTTCTCTACAAATAGTTGGCAAAAAGGCCTCATAGCGTTACTCTTGATACTCATATTTCGGCTTCGTTTTGAGCTTAGGGAACAATTACACTATGTTTGAGAAAATCATTGCTGCACCAGCCGATCCTATTCTAGGTTTAGCTGATAGTTTCCGTTCTGATCCTCGTGAAAACAAAATTAACTTAGGGATTGGTGTTTACAAGGATGAAACAGGCAAAACCCCTGTTTTGACCACAGTTAAGAAAGCAGAAAAATACCTGTTAGAAAACGAAACCACTAAAAACTACCTTCCTATTAGCGGTATCCCTGAATTTGGCAATGTGACCCAAGCACTTTTGTTTGGTGAACAACATCCTATTATCTCTGAAAAACGCGCACGCACGGCACAGGCTCCAGGTGGTACAGGTGCTTTACGTATTGCGGCTGATTTTATTGCTCAACAAACCACAGCAAAACGTGTTTGGATTAGTAACCCAACTTGGCCTAACCATAACAATATTTTCCAAACTGCAGGTCTTGAGATCTGCAATTATGATTATTACGATGCAGAAAATCGTGGGTTAGATTTTGAAGGCATGTTAGCGAGCCTTGCTAAAGCTCAAGCGGGTGATGTTGTTCTGTTCCACGGTTGCTGCCATAACCCAAGCGGTATTGATCCAACTGAAGAACAATGGCGTCAATTAGCTGAACTATCAGCAGAAAAAGGCTGGTTGCCTGTTTTTGACTTTGCATACCAAGGTTTTGCTCGCGGTCTTCAAGAAGATGCTCAAGGCTTACGTCTCTTTGCAGAAAAAAATCCTGAGCTTATTGTTGCTAGTTCATATTCTAAAAACTTCGGTCTTTACAATGAACGTGTAGGTGCATGTACCATTGTCACCAAAGACAGTGACACTGCTGAAAAAGCCTTTAGCCAAGCAAAAGCAATTATTCGTGCAAACTACTCAAATCCACCAGCACACGGTGCTTCTGTAGTAACAACTATTCTTTCCAACCCAGAGTTAAAAGAAGAATGGGTTGAAGAGCTAACAACCATGCGCGAACGTATTCAGCGTATGCGCCAGCTGTTAGTGACTACGCTGCAAGAAAAAGGTGCTAAACAAGACTTTAGCTTTATTATCGACCAAAATGGTATGTTCTCATTTAGTGGTTTAAATAAAGAGCAAGTTGAGCGTTTACGTGCTGAATACGGTATTTATATCGTAGGATCTGGCCGTATTAACGTTGCAGGTTTAACTCTTGAGAATATGGTTCCACTTTGTGAAGCCATTGTTGCAGTACTCTAATTACCTTATCAAGTGTAATGAAGATAAATGCCACGTTGTTTAATAACGTGGCATTTTTATTCAGATCAATAAAAATATAAATCACATTTTTTACTGATAAAAAAGCTCTTTATAATAAAGAGCTTTCATTTGTTTATTTATATTCGTGCAAGATCACCAGATTGGCATTTCATCTTGTAAAAAAGGGTTATATTGGCGTTCATGCCCTAAATTAGACATAGGGCCGTGTCCCGGAATAAACAGATAATCATCGCCTAAAGGTAAGACTTTATTTTTGATTGAAGCAATAAGATCGGCATGGTTTCCACGCGGGAAATCGGTACGACCAATGCTTTCTTTGAATAACACATCTCCCATAGAGATAAGTTTATTCTGATGATTTACAAAAATAATATGTCCCGGTGTATGACCTGGGCAATGTAAAACAGATAACAAAACGGTTTTACCAATTGTGATGGTATCGCCTTCATTTAGCCAGCTATCTGGTGCAAATGACTTTCCACAAGGGAAATTAAACATACGACACTGTTGTTCTAATTCCTCTAATAAGAAATTATCATCTTTATGAGGACCATAAACAGGAACATTAAAATGCTCAACAATTTGAGAGGTGCCTGCAATATGATCAAAGTGTCCGTGCGTTAATAATACTTTGGTTAATGTTAATTGGCGGGCTTCGATTTCTGCAATAAGCGTTTCGACATCTCCACCAGGATCAACAATTGCCGCTTCCTTCGTTTCATCACACCAAATAAGGGTGCAATTTTGCATATAGTTTGTCACAGGTACAATGTGATACATCATGAATCACTCCACTCTCTATTAACTAATTCTCAATAGATTACCATGAGCGAACAGGTCCTGTATCAATATGCACAAAATTACTTCTTGGATAATAACCTACACCGCCCGCTTTCATTCTTAATGCGACTTGACGAACTTTAGAAAGATCAGTGCCCACTAAACGAAAATCCATTGCTTGTCCGCGTGTATGATAACTTTTCTTTGCTACACCACTACTGCTTTGGCGCAAATTATTATTGGTTACTAATGAACGATAACCTGAAATAAGTTCAACAGGTTTATTGTTATTAAGCATCACTTGCAGTAAGTAAATTTGGTCAAACAGTGCGGGATCAATGGTTTTGATTTTGTTTTGACGATAATCTCTAAAAAGGTGATTTAATTTAGCAAGCTCATGTTTGTTATAGCGTTTTCCATCAAAAAACTCGGCTTTAATAGTTTCACCGGTATTTAAATTATTAAAGCGAAGGATTTTTGGACGAGGTGTTGCTAATGAAGCAAATGCATGAGAAGGCAATAACCCTAACCCCACTGCGGCCATACCAAGCCCCAGCCACTTACGGCGATGTGAATCAATAATATCCATAGTATATGCACTCAACAAATTATTTCAGGAGGAAGAACCTTTATTATGACAATATTTTTCTCGAATTGTTTCTTATCGTTTGTATAGTATTGTAAATAACACTTCATTTCAATTTAACGCCATTAGTAATTTTATAAATTTAGTTATTTATACTAATCTCTATTTTTATCATTCTATTTTTAATAGAAATTTTAAAAATATTTTATAATTTATTATATTTCTAGTTATCTTATTGCAGACCATAAAAAAACATTTTTATCTTATTGATTTATATAAAAATAAAGGACAGCTGAATTAGCTATCCTTTATTCAATTTATATTTATTTATATTAAAAGTATTTCTTAATATTCTCTAAATAGGGTTGTACATTGGTAGTAACTTTGTCATAACCATAAATATCTGCACGATATTGAGGTGCATTTTCCTGAGCCACCCATGCTGTTTGATAATATAAATAAACCGGAATACGTTCAGGAATTGGCGCATATTGTGTTGATCCACGTTTTAATGCCGCATCAATTCTATCTTGTTTCCATCCCGCATCACCCAATAAAATGGAAGCAAGCTCAGAGGCTTTATTTACACGAATACAACCTGAACTAATTGCTCTCATATTTTTTGAGAACAGTGAATGGTTTGGTGTGTCATGCAGATATATTGCATCTGAATTTGGCATATTAAATTTATAACGCCCTAATGAGTTTGTTGGCCCCGGAGCCTGCCAAATTCGGTAAGGGAAGTTATTTGCGCTCATATTTTGCCAATCAATGTCATAAGGGTTAATAGGATAAGCATCATTCCCCCACCCTGAATAAATAGTATATCCCTTACGACTAAAGTAACTAGGATCTGCTTTGCCTCTAGGTACAATATCTTTACGAGTCATACTTGTTGGCACATTCCAAGGTGGATTAACCACAACATTATTTAATGCGCTACTCATAATCGGTGTTTTTCTATCAGGACGACCGACAATAACTTTTGAATCAAGAATAAGCTCGTTATTGGCATAAAAATAGAGTGAAAAATCAGGAATATTAACCCAAATTCCTGTATCTCCAATGGCAGGTGTCAGGCGAAGACGTTGAATATTTAATGCCATAATACTCGCACGTTGTGCCGGTGTCATATTTAACCACACTCGAGTTTGTCGCCCAATAATCCCATCAGGCTCTAACCCATGCGCAGTTTGAAATAATTTAACAGCCGCAACTAAAGGTGCATCATAAACCGTTGTTGCCATTTCCTGTTCATTTGCAGCCAGTTCAGGAATTAGTTTTAAATTACGTAAAATCTGTCTTAGAGGTACAACTTCTTGTGATGATTGATTTGGCTTTAATGATGTTGTTCCTTGCATTTCTGGCCAAACAACTGAGCTATGTAACTGCTTACGCACTTCTTCTTTCATTAAGTTGTAATAAGGATGAGATGGTGCATAAGAAATAACAAAACTACCTAAGGTGTTATTTTGGATATTTTGCTGTAATTCTACGACTGATTTATCAGTGGGTGATGGTAATGTTTGCATCACATTACGATACAGTAAAGATATGCCTGATTTATTCACTTGCTCAACAAAACTGATATAGCCTAAAAAAGCGTCTGATAAAATAAGATCACGTGCTTCTTTTGTTAATTCAGGCGTTCCTAATTGTGTTAACCATTGCCCAAATTGGGGCTGAATACCTGAAATAGCGACTTCAGCAATTTGTTGCTGTAATTGCTGTACTATTTTTTCATCTTGCCAGATTAATGCTAAGTTATTCGCTTGGTAAACTTTCGCTAGCTGGGTTAAATATAACGGTTTATATTCCGTTGGGCTCCACGATTGTAGTTTTGTTCTTGCTTCTAACTCGGTCACTTGTGGAATATTCATTACCACAGTTGCGGGTGCTGGCATAGCTTCATTAGCCACAGGAACTAATGTCGCGTTTTCTGTTTCGGGTGCAGATAAAGTCACTGACTCTGTTTCTGTAGCCATTGCATAATGGCCAGAAAGGAGTGTACCTATAACAACTGAATATGCGATTGCTCTTTTAATTGGTTGATGCGCCATAAATCCTCTACCCTCATCCCTTATTATTATTTTGGTATCCTAGAATATTAGATGAGCTTGGAAAAGAGTTTTATAGGAATAAACTAATATTTTTAAAGTTTTGTAAGCCCCTGATAGAAATTTGATTTTATTTCATCAAAAAAAGACTATTTAAGCGTTTTTATATTCAAAATATATAATTTAAATAAAGACGCAATAAAAGAACAAAAAATAGACAAATTAAAAATAGCTATTAATGAATAATAAAGAATTGTGAATGGATAATAAGATTATTTAAATGGAAGGTGTCTTAAAATAGAAAATAGAAAATAGAAAATAGAAAATAGAAAATAGAAAATAGAAAAAGGCGTAGTTTCCTACGCCTTACAAATAAAGGTAAACAAAGGGTAAAGATTAGTACTCTGAATTAATAACTACTTCTTCACCAAACTGACCTGCTTTTGGCAGTGGTTGGTAAGAAGAGTTAGCAGCACGCAGAATACGAATACCACGGATGTTCAGCTCATCTGCTGCTGCGATATCTGCATCAGCATCACCGTAGTAAATTTTCAGTTTATGATCACGCATCCAGCTTACTTTGTTATTTGCGCCAGGTTGGTCACCAGCAAAAATAACAGGCTGCATTTTATCAGCAGGAATGTTTAAGCCTTCTTGTACATATTTGGTCACAGTCTCAGTTTTAGTTTGAGTACGACCAGTAATGAAATAAACAGTATCTCCACGTTTTAAGTGCATCTGAACAAGATCGATACCGACTTGTTTAGGCATACTGAATTTATCCCACTCGTTATTCATTTTTTCCCAGAATTCTGGGTTTTTCAGGTAGCTGAAATCGTTTGGAGAGTATTCCAGTTTACCACGGTAGAAACCTGGGCTTGAGAACAGAACGGTGTCATCAATATCAAAACCAACCGCCATCGGTGCTTGACCTGCAAGGCTTTTTTCAATATCAGCAACAGAAACCCAATGAATTGGTTGTTGTTGTGCAAGTTGTGCAACGGTAACGCCTGGGCTAACAACTTCTGGCAGATGTACTTTTGCCATTGCTGCGCCGTTTAAGCTTAACGCTAAAGCAATTGCACTAAAAGCTAACGTGACTTTACGCATTCTCTTTCCTTTAAATTTTTATATTAATCACATACGGGAACAATCATAAACATCATGATTACATTTAAATGAGATATGGCGCACGTTATTCCATTTAAAATTTCATTTTTTTGTTAATTTACTTTCATTTTTTGATCTATGTAACACTTTAAAAAAAGAAGGCGCTATAAGCATAAGCCCGTAGCGCCTTTATTCTTGCCTCTTGAAGCTAATAATGGAATAAAATTATTCTGTTATTTCAGCAACATTTGATGATGCAATTTTATCTTTTTCAGCCTGTTGACCAAAACCTTTTAACCCAACAACGTGTACATGTTCAGTACCATTGAACACTTTACGTACTAATTTATAGGTTGTTCCTTTTTCTGGGCTGATATTTTCTGGTGCTGCAATAATTAGCTGCATATCAAGACGATCGCAAAGCTCAAATAACGTCGCGATAGATTTCGCATCTAAACGAGCCGCTTCATCAAGGAAGAGCAAACGACAAGGAGAGATATCTTTTCCTCTTAAGCGTCGTGATTCTTCTTCCCAGCTCTGTACGACCATTACCAGAATTGACATCCCCGTACCGATAGCTTCACCGGTTGATAAAGCGCCACTTTCTGCTTTTAACCAACCTTCTGGCCCACGATTAACCTCAACATCCATTTCAAGGTAATTACGGTAATCTAACAACTCTTCACCCACAGTTTGTGGCATACGTTGACCAATATCTACTTGAGGGTTTAAACGCTGATAAAGTTTCGCCATTGCTTCGGAGAAAGTCAGGTTTTGGTTTTTAAATAGATCTTGATACTGGTTATCTTCTTCAGATAACACATCCAATAACACTTGGTGACTTTCACGGATATTGACGTTGAGTCGGACACCACGCACCTGACCAAATGAAACCGCTTGTAAACCTTGGTTTAGCATACGAATACGGTTTTGCTCACGCTGAATAGTTTTACGAATAATATTCGCGACACTTCGTGAACTAATCGCTAATTTTTGCTCACGGCTAGTTAGCTCTTCAGTTAAGCGAGCAAGCTCGATTTCCATCTGTTCAATTGCATCAACCGGATCATCCGTTTTAATGATGTCTTGGCGAATACGTTCTCTTAAATGCTGATATACCGCAATAAAGAACTGAACTTTGCGATCGGGGTACTTCGCATCTTCGGAGCGACGTAACGCATCACGTAAATATTCATTATCAGCAACCGCTTGGCGTAACGCACCTAACGCCTTATCCGACATTGAACGTAAATCATCAGCAGAAAGATAAGCAAAGTCTCGACGATGTAAACGACGCTCCATTCCATTTTCTTTTACTAATCGCATAACCGCGCACCAACCCGCTTTTGCACTCACAACATGCTCACGAATTTGAACGTAGTCACGTTCCAGTTTACGAATTTTCTTGGTGAGATTATCTCGCTCAGCTTCACTTAGTGCGATATCTCGCTCAAGTTGGCTGATGCGTGTGCGGTTTGCACTTACCTCAGAATAACGTTGATCGCGCAACTCTTTGGCTCTTGCTTCTGCACCTATATCAATATGGATCCCTGTATCACGCATCTCTTGCTCAAGCTCTCTGAGTAATTCAGATTTAGTATCAAAGGAGCTTTTTAATGATGCGAGTACTTGATTAAATTGAGCACATTGCGCTTGTTGCTGACGATAAAGTTCTCTTGCTGTAGCGCGTTCTGTTTCTGCCATTTCTAAGCGGTGACGTAGCTTCTCGTTAAGATCACTATTTTCACTGACAATTTCAACGGCATCGCTATAACTAAAGTGAGGACGGCGCTGTACCACTTCCACCAGCAAGAAAGCTTGTTGCTGATAACGTTGCTGTTCTGCTTTTGCTTGCTCGTAATCTTGTGCTAATTGTTCATGCGCTTGTGGATCACTTTGCAAGATTGAAGCGATAGGCTCTAATGTTGCTAATGCTTTTTCATGGCGCTGTAAGTGGCGCATTGATTCTTCTGCGGTATACAGCTCTTCACGTAACTCTTCAACACGATCAATTAGTGTCTCATCCATCAAGATATTAACTTGAGGAATAAGCTTATTAAGAAGGTTTAGCGATTCTTTGGCACGCGCATAATGTTGACGCTGTTGCTGAGTGCTCTCTTCGTACTGTGTTAACGCTCTTTCTAGCTCATTACGTCTTTGGTTAAGCTGGCGAATATCCTCTTCTGGATCAGCCTCAAATGCCACAGAAATATGTTGTCCCACAAACTGACTAAAGGCATGGTGAGCACGTTGGATCTTCTGTACATCAAAAGCTTGTGTTGCGTAAAGTTCAGAAAGCTCATCACGCTGGCGAGATAAAATTTCTAATTGATTCTCACGCGCCGCTCGACCAAACAGTGGAATTTCAGGGTAGCGAGAATAACGCCATTGTCTATCAGTGCTCTTGATAAGAACGGCTTTATCCATCTCTTGCGCATTAAATACACTGTCATCGAAAGATTGTGGATCGCCTTCGATAAAATAGAGATCTTCAGGACAATCTTCTAACGTTTCTAATTGCGCCTGAACTTGAGATAAATCTTGTACAACAATCGCATGGCGTGCTGGACCATATAATGCAGAGAAATAAGGCGCATCGTCTAACGTAATATCATCATAAATTTCTGATAATAAAACACCATTAAAGCGTTCAGCTAACGTAATTAATCGCCCATCTTCAGCACCACTTGGCTGACTTAAACGTTCAATTTGCGCTTCAATTTGCTGTTTGCGAGTTGCTGTTTCATCACGTAATACCGTTGCTTCGCGCTCTTTTTCAAGTAACTGTTGCATATATTCAGTTACTTGATGACCCGTTTCAAAAGATTGACGAGTCTGCTCACATAATTGTGTTAACGCATCTTGTGCTGCAAGCCATGCAGGTGCTTGTTTTTTCAGCTTTTCAATTTGTTGTTTAAGTTGATCTAACTCTTGGCGCATTTGCATGCGCTGTTCGCCAGACTCATTAACGTAATCGCTAAGCTCTTCAATTTTTGCTTCTAATTCATCTTGAAGAATTAACAGATCATCAGGCTCCATCGATTTACCATGATGTTTGTTAAATTCTTCAAGTTGACGTTCTGCATTGTTTCGTTGATGTAACCGCTGTTCTAATTCAGCTAATTGCATACGAATAGGATGAACCCTATCCGCTTGATGTCGATGAGAAGACCATTCACGTAATGCCGTTTTTGCAGCATCCCATGCATTTTGACGTTCAACTTCACCGACAATTGAACTCACCAGCTTATAGGCTTGATCGAATTGTGTTTTCGCAGCTTCAGAAACATTGAGTTTCTGCTCCATAGAAAGCAATGAATGCGTAATGGTTTGAATTTTTGCTTGGATACGTTCAGCCCATTGCTCTGCATTGGTTTCGTCTAAATCAGCAATATCACATTGTGCTTTAGCACGCTCTAAAGCCTGCACAGCTTGGCGATATTGAATAGCGCGTGTTTGTTGTACGTCTAATGCTTGCTGATAGTCTGCTAACTGATTTTTCAGCTCATCAACTTCTTCTTCTGCCGATTCTACACGTGCTTCAAGTTCTTCTTTCTTAGATGCCGCTTCTTCAACTACTTCGCTTTGTTCTTCTAAGCGGAAAGTTATCTCTTCAACATCAGCGACATAACGGTCAATTTTTTCTTGTTGGCGAACTGCATTTTGTACTAAGTTTAATCGATCACTTGCCGCTTGATAATCCGCTTCAAGATCAGAAGATAACGCTTGTTGCTCTTCTAACTCTTTACCCATCTCAACAAAACGATACGCTTCACTATTAATGGATTTACGCTGGCTCCATAACTCACGGCGTACTGTTAAAGCTTCATCTAGATGAACACGTCGTTCATTGGCATGACGCATATAGTCAGCCGCAACATAAGATGTCGCTTCTGTAATTAAGTGCTTAAATAAGTCACGATCAGATTGAGTGACACGAATGGCTTCAAGTGTCATTCGGTTTTCACGCAATGCGCCTTCCATATCTTGGAATGCTTTTCTTACACCGCTATTTTCAGGTAGTAAATAATCACGTAAAGAGCGGGTAATCGCACTTGAAATACCGCCATATAATGAGGCTTCAATTAAACGATAGAATTTGGCGCGATCGCTCGCTGAGCGTAAACGTTTAGGAATAACCCCTAAATCAAACATCACGGCATGGAAATCAGTGATAGAGTTAAATTGTCTGAAAACAACTCCATCAATGGCTTCAACTTTTTCTTTTAATTCATTCAGCGGTAAAACACGGGCTTGGCGATCCGCAACAGCTTGCGTCAAAATTTCTGTTGGGTTTTCTGCCATTGGCAGCCCTTGGATCATAAAGGGTTTGATATCAACTTTCTTATCACGCCCTGCAATTTGCTGTAAACGGACACCGACCACAGCACGTAAGTGACGCGAGTTAATCACATCCAATACGGCATAACACACACCGGGACGCAGTTTCCCGTATAACCCTTTATCGCGTGATCCGCTTGTCGATCCTGCTTCTGTGGTATTACGGAAATGAAGTAAAGTAAGATCAGGGATCATAGCTGTAATAAATGCAGCCATCGTGGTTGATTTACCCGCACCATTACCACCTGATAACGTAGTCACCAACTCATCTAAATCAAAAGTACGAGCAAAAAACCCATTCCAGTTGATAAGTGTTAATGAGCGAAATTTTCCCCGTTCAATCATTTATTTTCTCCCTCCGCATCATCTTCACTGGATTGTAATTGCTCATCTTCATTTTCTTCATCATCGTTGAGAGTTTCTGAGCTATCTTCAAGCGCCATTGCTTCGCCATCACGGATCATTCGCATTTGAGCCTCAAGTGGAGAATCGCCACTACGCACATCGGCACCAAAGCGGAAAACAGATTCGGTAATAGAAAAACGCTGCATATCATTTAATAAAAATGAAATCATGCCTAAACGACGTAAACGATTTAGCGAAGTTCTCATCTTTTCTTGTAATTTTTGCAAATCAAGATCAGAACCTGTTGAGCGCTGATTCACTAAACGTAAAAGCTTGGTTTCATCTGCTAATGTTCTTAATTCATCGAACAGCTCTTGAACGGTGAATATTCCCTGATTTGCTAATCGTTCAGGGCTGAGATAGAGATAGCAAAGAATTTTCCCCACCAACATATCCATTTCAGAGAGAACAGAGCGTGGAATAAGTGTGGTTGATCGAGGTCGCAAATAGAAGAAACCTTCTGGTGCGCGAATTAATTCGACGTTATAACGCGCATAAAAGTCTGATAACTCATCTTGGAAATCCATCAAGAAAGCATGATTATCCAGAGCGTCTATACCGATATGTCGACCTGCACGTAACTGGCTATCCAGTTCAGGAAAAAGTGAGTTCGCTAATGCCTGCGCCAGTTTTGCTGGCATAAATTGTTCAGTATGTATCGATGACATGCGCTTGTACCTTAGCTCCATATTCGTTAATTTCTGACCATTTTGCAGGTAATCCTGCGAGCTCAGCTTTCGCCACACCTAATCGTACTGCTTGATCAATAACAATACGTGCAACATCGAAATGTTTCTGTTGCGGATAACGATTAAGGTATTCAACTAACACTGAACTGAGATCTAATGCCCGTTGTTCCAATTTGTAAGAAGCAAGCTCTTGCTCTACCCATTGCGCTATTTGTTCGTTCACTTCACTGAACATTTGATATTCAAGCTCTTCAGGTAACTCGCCTGTGACTTCTTCATCACGTAGAACCAGTTCTTCATCACGCATATCAAACAACCGATCAGCATTAGCGTAAGTTAATGCCCATGGGCTGTCGAAATAGTTTTGTACAGATTGACGTAAACGGCGAGAGAAAATACGGTTTTTATCCATATCAATCGCTGTACGAATAAATTTATGGACATGTCTATCGTATCCAATCCATAAATCAATAGATTGCTGACCCCAACTAATAATGCGGTCTAACTTACTTTGAAGTTCAAATACTAATGTATCAATTTGCTCAACATGACCAGAATTCATGTTTGCTTCTTGAATACGCAAGAGATTGGCTTGAAGTTTATCGCCAGCAGCTTCAAGCGTATCTTGTAGCTCTCTTAATGTACCCGATGTTTCAGATAATAACTGTTCACAGCTTGAAATGGCGGCTTGCCAATCTTGGTTTAATAGCGCAGCAATATCTTCTTTTACTGTATTTTGCTGCTCATCCATGATCCGCTGAGACAAATCAATGCTATCGAAAATTTCTGCCACTGAATATTTCAAAGGTGCAAAAACATTACGATGCCAATGATATTCATCGCCACCATCTTCAGCGGAACTGGCTGCTGAATCCAACTCACCCGCCACAATGGAAAGTTGCATAGATAAGCGCAATGATGAAAATTCACGTTGGCGAATATAGTAATCACTGATCCCAATTCCCAACGGAGTTAAACGGTATATTGCATTACCTTCTACCAATTCACTGGTAAAACGGTTAAAAAGTCGCTGCTTTACCATGTCATTAATGGCATTATTTGCGCGAACTTGTATTGATTCTGCGGGTTGTTCGAAGCCTTTACATACTTCTCGAAAGGCATCAATTAACTCCCCTTCACTGATTTCGCCATCAAGGCGCTCGCTGTTTAATACAGCGACAGCCATCAAAAAAGCTAATCTTTCTGGTGGCAGTGAGATTGAGAAATCATTTTTTCTCGCCCAAGACACTAACTCAGGAACTGTCTGGGTAAAATCACTCATAGTACATCCTTAATTTACACGCTTTTGTGCCATGACATGAATGTAACGCCCCAGACTGATATAGGGCTCTTGCCGACAATATCGTTGCTCTAATGCAAGCAACGATGGAAAATCTTTATTTTGTAACTGACGACTTTGCAAATAATCATGGAAAACGCGGACACCCGTTTTTCCTAATATTGTCATTGAAAACTCATCTAACCATTGATAGACATCTTCTGGTTGCAATGGGTTTTGAGGTGATAGCGATTTTTTTCTTCTACGAGGGATCTCAGGATTTGCCAGATGAAAATTTCCTAAAATCGCATTTCTCATGACAATGCCATTCGCGTTGTAAAACATTAGCGATAAGATACCATTAGGTAACAACATATCGGTAAGAACATTTACAGCGTCTTTCTGATCCGTGATCCATTCCAATACTGCATGAAATAGAATTAAGTCAACCCTTTCATCTATATGCTCTTTGATCTCTTGAGCTGCACAACAAATAAACGTCATGTTCTCGACAACACCCTCTTCAACCGCAGCCTCTTGTGCACGATTAAGCATCTCTTGTGATAAATCACATAAGATAATTTGGTGTCCTAATTTAGCAAGCTGACGAGAGAAATAACCTTCACCCCCACCTGCATCTAAAATACGCAAACTTCGGTTAGGTAAGAGGGTCAATAATTGTTGTAAATCTTCCCAAATCACTGCTTGACGTATTTTACCCTTTGTTGTGCCATAGATATTGCGGGAGAATTTATCTGCAATATCGTCAAAATTACGATCTGACATTAAAACGCCTCATGATAACAACTTACTACTTGCGCTCTTTGCGTTCTGATAAATTCAAAAATATGAGACACTGTACATAAATAAAGACGGCAATTTTACCAGTGTTCTATGATACTGACTGTTTTCTCTAAAGAAATAAGTCATGAATCAGATTATTCGCAAAGCGCAGTATAAATATAACGCTTATTAATGAAAAAATTAACGTTCAAACGTTTATCGTTTTATAAATAATTAAACGGTTCTTTATTTCTATTGATAAAAACTTAGTGAAACGTTGTTGATGAGCTATTTTGACACAATGTCTTGGAATTCCCCTAGTTTTCACTAAGCTTTCGCTATCAATTGCATGTATTTCACTCAATCTAGGATGATTTATGCTGTTTTTGCTCAAAAAATATGTTGCAGGCTTTCTGATGCCCTTGCCTTTGCTCTTGTTAATCGCCTTTTTTGCATTAGCACTACTTTGGTTTACTCGTTGGCAAAAAACAGGAAAAAGCCTACTCACTGTTGTGCTTGTTCTGCTAACTATTTTAGGCATACAACCTGTTGCTGATACACTATTAATGCCAAGTGAAAAAGAGTATCAAGCTCGTTATGAATTACGAGAAAATTCGCAACAAGATGTGAACTACATTGTTGTTTTAGGTGGTGGATTTACTTATAACCCAGATTGGGCACCCAGTTCTAATCTTCTTAACAATAGTTTATTTCGTGTTGCTGAAGGTGTAAGGCTTTATTATCGCAATCCTAATGCGATAATGATTTTTACAGGTGGTGCTGGTGTTAACCAGATAAGTAGTGCAGAGGTAGCGGCGCAGGTGGCGCAATCTTTAGGTGTACCGGCTGAGAGAACTATCGCATTATCAACACCGAAAGATACTGAAGAAGAAGCCTATGAAGTTGATAAATTAATTGGTAAGAAACCATTTTTACTTGTAACGTCTGCCAATCATTTAGCACGTGCGGAACGTTTCTTTTTAGCCCGAGGCATGAAACCTATCGTTGCACCCGCTAACCAACTAGCTATCTCCTCACCATTACATCCTTGGGAGAAATATTTTCCCTCTGCGACTTATTTTCAACACAGTGAACGTGCATGGTATGAGTTTTTGGGATCGGTGTGGCAATCAGTAAAACCTGCCGGACAACCCGCCACTATTCCTGAAAATGAAAGTCATCAGTCTGATAAAGAAGAAAACCAATAATTAAAAATATTTTTGCTGACTGATACAAAAACGGCACTTAATTTAAGTGCCGTTAGAATTTATTTCTCACTGTTAACAAATCAGAACTCTTGGTTAAGTGCTCGATATGCAGCTCTGGCTGCAATAAGATCATCTTGAGTATCTACACCTACACCCGGAACTTCTAATGCTTTTGCAACATGGATTTTTTCGCCATACCACAGCACCCGCAGTTGCTCTAACATTTCAATAGATTCTAATGGGCTTGGCTCCCAAGTAATATATCGACGTATAAAGCCTGCACGATAAGCATAAATGCCAATATGGCGAAGATAATGTTCACCAATTTCATCATGTGATAAATTAAAACGGTCTCTTTCCCAAGGAATGGTTGCACGAGAAAAATAAAGTGCGAAACCTTTTGCATCCATCACGACTTTCACCGCATTAGGATTAAAAGCTTCTTTTGAGTCAACAATAGGCACTGCTAATGTTGCCATTCCTGCACCACAACTCGCCAAATTTTCGGCTACTTGAGTAATAATCGCAGGTGGAATAAGAGGCTCATCACCTTGTACGTTAACGATTATCTCATCATCCGCAAATTTGTATTTTTCAATGACTTCAGCTAAACGCTCTGTACCCGAATGGTGATCTTCGCGAGTCATACAGGCTTCTCCGCCTGCTTTTTCAACTGCTGCAACAACATCTAAATTATCAGTTGCAACAATGACACGGTTTGCACCAGAGCGCATAGCCTGTTCCATTACACGAACAATCATAGGTTTGCCATGAATATCCGCGAGGGGTTTACCCGGTAAACGGGTCGATGCATATCGACCAGGGATAATGACCGTGAACATGAAGTTACTTTTCCTCTTCTAGTGATAATTCTCTTGCTTCATTCTCCAGAAGAACGGGGATATTGTCACGAACAGGATAAGCTAAATGATCAATTTTGCAGATAAGCTCTGAATTTTCTTTATCAAAGATAAGTTTGCCGTGGCAAACTGGGCAAGCAATAATTTCGAGTAAGCGGTGATCCATTTTGTCCCTCTCAAGGGTTAATCATTTTATATGGCAAAAGGATATCATAAGGAATGATCAGCGTTAATACTCAAAACCTCTCGTTTAGTGATAATTCGAAAATTATTTTAGTTATTAATAAATTTATTATTTTCTCTTTTACTATAAGCAACAAAAAAGCCACATTAATGTGGCTTTTTATCGTTGAGTCTGCAACATCATTAATAAAGAATTACATTCAGCTTTTATTGATAATAATTTAACCTTTTTATTATCTTTATTGCATTCTAATTAACGAAACGACTCTTTTATATTACTTATTCGACTTGGTGGTAAACTATTGTGACTTACCTACCTCAAAATAGGCATAAACGATAATTTAATCTTAATGCTAAACTATCGTTTTATCTACATCTTTAACAAGGCTGAGCCTTATTTAAAACCCGATAACATCAGCGGCTTCTAGACCTGCTGCTGTTCTGATAACAGAAAACTCAACGTCTTGACCTTCTGTTAATGCTTTATTTTTTGTATTGGCAATCGCTTTTTTATTGACATAAACTTCTTGTTCAATATCTCTTGCAACAATAAGACCATAACCTTTGTTATTGTCGAACCATTTTACGCGACCCATTCTTAATTGTAATGTCATGATAGATAAACTCCTTTTGTTCTTTGTATAGTTTTATTTTCCTATACAAATGCATCCTACTTTTTATTAAGTCTTCTTATATAAAACCCCAATTAAATTCTGAACACATTAATTTAAGTAGTGCATTTTATTATTCAATATAAATGTTCAAAATCGTGATAGCCAAGCTTAATAAATATCATAAAGCACAATAAATATTTACAGTATCAATATGACAAAAAGATGACATACTGATATTTATTGCGCACTGATAAAAAAGATAACCGAATATAGAGATAATTAGTTACCATTAAAAATGGTTTCTACCATCCATTGTGCACAAAAGCTGATGCTATTCACTGCACAAAATATTAATCCTACATTCAAGATCCACAAACTCTCCACACAAGGCTTTTGAGTAGATAGGGTAGTGGCGAATTAAATTGAACTACGACAAAAGCGATATGCAACTGTAGGTAGGTAATCTTTTATGTAACGCTATCCTGATTTCCACTATAAATATCATTGTTTCAGATCAGATACAAGTTTTTTTCGAGCCGTAAATTAAATTGCTGACTTGTTTTAGCACAGATTGACTATTTAACTCAGCGCTAACGGGCAAATACCACCAGTTATCTTGAGCAAAATGCTGACATTTAACAGCATCCTTTTCTGTCATAATAAGGGGCTCTAAGTCAGGTGTTAAATCCTGTAATTCTTGAGCACTATAATCACTATGATCACTAAATGCTTTTGTTGTGATTAACTCTATCCCTTTTTCATGTAAAGAGTTAAAAAACCGAGGAGGATGACCAATCCCAGCGATAGCAACAGCCTTTTTAATTTGCTGAACTGGTTTTTTCTCTCCTGTTTTAAGATTAACTGCAGTATCACCTTCCAGCGCCATGCCAATCTCATTATTCTGGCTTATTCCACCATTAACGATAATTGCATCCACAGAATCTAAGCGCCCTGCACGCTCTCGCATAGGGCCTGCTGGTAACCACCAACCATTGCCGAATCGGCGCTGACCATCAATGACAACTATTTCATAATCACGCTGTAATGCGTAATGCTGCAAACCATCATCAGTGATGATCACATCAAGCTCATGTTGAGCTAATAGCGCTTTTACTGCATCTCGTCGATTAGGTGCAACCGCAACGGGAGCACCTGTTCGATGATAAATCAACACAGGTTCATCACCTGCCATGGCAGGTGTTGTATCGGATGTTAAAAGTAATGGATAATGGTCTGATTTCCCGCCGTAACCACGAGAGACAACACCTGGTTTAAATCCCTGCTGTATTAATTGCTCAACAAGCCATATCACAACAGGCGTTTTACCATTCCCGCCAGCAGTTAAATTGCCAACAATCACAACAGGAACGGACGCTTTCCATGATGCTAACCATCCTTTCTGATATGCAAAACGCCTTAACAGCGTGATCGCACCATACAACCATGAAAATGGAAGTAATAGGATATAAAACCAAGATTTACCAGACCAAATCCGTTCAATCATTTGCCAAATTGCATCCTGTGAAGTTGTGCATAAATACCTTGTTTCTCAATCAAATCAAGGTGTGCGCCACGTTCAACAATTTCACCGTCTTCAATAACTAATATTTCATCTGCTTTTTCAATAGTTGATAAACGGTGAGCAATCACTAAAGAGGTTCTGTTTTTCTGTAATTCATCAAGTGCTGACTGGATAGCGCGCTCTGATTCTGTATCTAGCGCTGATGTTGCTTCATCAAGAATAAGGATCGGTGAATCTCGTAATAACGCTCTTGCAATTGCAATACGCTGACGTTGCCCACCTGAAAGTAACACACCATTTTCACCAATTTCAGTATCTAAGCCTTTATCCATTTTCTGGATAAAATCCATCGCATGTGCCATCTTTGCCGCTTTTTCAATATCTTCACGGGTATACTGATCTTCACATGCATAGACGATATTGTTTGCCACAGTTTCATTGAAAAGATGCACATTCTGAGAAACTAACGCGACTTGATTACGCAAAGATTTCAATGTGTATTCACGAATATCATGACCATTAATTAATATTTCGCCTTCATTAATGTCATAAAAACGTGTGATCAAGTTTGCAATCGTAGACTTACCAGAGCCTGAGCGTCCAACTAATGCAACAGTTTTACCCGCTGGAATAGTAAATGACATATTTTTCAGTGCTGGTGTATCTTTTGTAACATATTGGAAAGTCACATTACGAAACTCAATATCGCCAGTTGGTTTTTTCAGTTCAAGCTTACCAGTGTCTTTTTCTTGCTCCATATCGAGGATAGCAAAGAGAGTCTGACAAGCAGCCATACCGCGCTGGAATTGAGCATTCACATTAGTCAGTGATTTCAATGGACGCATTAATGCAACCATTGAGGAGAAGACAACTGTAATTGTACCTGCTGTTAATGTATCCATTATCTCAGGGAAACTTGCTGCATACAGGACAAATGCTAACGCAAGAGAAGCGATTATCTGAATAATAGGATCTGAAATTGATGATGCGACAACCATACGCATACCTTGACGGCGAATATGATTGCTTACATGGTTAAAGCGTTTATTTTCAACTTCTTGGCCATTAAAAATCAGAACTTCTTTATGCCCTTTTAGCATTTGTTCTGCGCTAGTTGTCACTTGTCCCATGCTATTTTGGATACGTTTACTGATCGTTCTAAAACGAGTCGATACTATACGAATAACAACAGCAACAATAGGTGCGATAACGATAAGGATCAGGGATAATTGCCAGCTATAATAAAACATCAAACAAAATAGTCCGATGATATAAGCACCTTCACGTACAACAGTAATTAATGCACCTGATGATGAAGAGGCAACTTGTTCTGAATCGTATGTGATACGAGAGAGTAAAGTCCCTGTTGATTGCTGATCAAAAAAGCTCACCGGCATTCCCATAATATGAGAAAACAGTCGGCGACGCATATTCATTACAACTTTCCCAGAGACCCAAGAAAGACAGTAACTTGAAATAAAGTTAGATATACCACGCAGAGCTATCAGTCCAATAACGGCAAAAGGCATCCATTTTAATACGTCATTACTGGCTTTACCAAAACCTTCATCAAGAAGTGGTTTTAATAAAGAAATCATAAATGCATCCACGCCCGCATTGATGATTAATGCAATTGCAGCAGTGATCAAACCCGCTTTGAAAAGCCGGATCATTGGCCATAGGCGGCGGAATGTTTGCCACGTTGATAGATCTATATCATTCATATATATTACCAAACTTTTAATAATTAGCCGGTCATTCTACTCGGGAAACGTCAAAACACCAAACCACTGATGATACCAACGAGGCAAAATATCTCGCCTATAGGTAAATACATCAATATTATCTTGATTAAACTCGATAGAAATTTGCCCACTAATAGAGGTTGTTAGCCAATTAATAGCTTCTTTTTTATAACGATGATGTACTTTATCAGAAGGCAAACGCCAAGGGCTATAACGAGCAGCAGAAACAAGTGCAAATTTTGGTGATACTGCTTGAATAAACATCAATGTGGATGATGTTTGACTACCATGATGAGGAACTTGTAAGACATCTGCTTTTAGTTGTTCTTTTTTTACTCTTACTAATTGAGCTTCAGCTTCTTTTTCTATATCTCCAGTTAGTAGAATATTGTTTTTCCCATCACTAACATTGATCACACAGGATTGATTATTTTTCGGAGAGAGTAATTTATTCGGTGGCCATAATGCATCAAATTGCAGACCTTTCCACTGCCATGATTTATCACTTAAGCAAGGTAAATGCGAAGGATCGTCAAAACTACTACGAATACTTAAATTAGGATAAGTTTTTATTAAATCTTCCATTCCCCCTGTATGATCAAGATGATCATGACTAATGATCAATGCAACTGGTGTGAGTCGGTGATGTCTTAAATAAGGAATGATGACACTCTTTGCAATTGTACCTCCATTTTTCCAACGCATTCCTGTGTCATAAATAATCGCCTCACCTTCTTTCTCGAGAATAACTGCCAAGCCATGTCCAACATCTAGCATAGATATTCGCCATTGATAACGTGAAGAAGCGACAAATTCACAATATAAAATAGTACCAATAACCACAATGCAAATAAAATGATAACGCCACCATGACATTTTTATGATTAAAATAATTCCAATCCCAAAAAATCCTAATAATAAAGGAATGGCACCACTATTTTGCCAATATGGTAAAAATAAGGGAGCACACCAAAAAGCGAGATTAATAGAAAGATCAACCCAGTGCCAAATTATTGGTTGTAAAAATGAGAGAGGAAATGTCAATAATCCGAGCATTATTAATGGCACGGTAATAAAAGAAACAATAGGAACCGCCCATAAGTTAACGATAAAACTAAAAAAATTAGCACCATTAAATAAATATAATTGAAATGGTAATAAAATAATTAATAAACCAAATTGTAAATGTACCAACCTTAAAATAAACCACCGCTTTTGATGGTTATATTTAGCTTTTAATGGGTACATCCAATACCAAAAGATAATGGCAAATACAGCAGAAAATGAAAGCCAAAAACTGGCTGAAAGTATAGAAAGAGGCTCAACAATTAGAATAAGTGCAGCACTCCAAAGTGCCCATTGCCAAGGTAAAAATAATCGGCTCCCCCAATGTAAAATCACCCAAACAGTTAATCCAATAACAGCTCTTGTTGCTGGTATTCCCCAGCCTGATAACGCAGCATAGAAAATACCACATAGCCAAGCTATAACTAATGGAAATCTTGGATTAATCCATCTAATAGGGAAAAAAAATTGAATACCTCTTGCAATAACCCAGCCAAAAAAGGCAGCTAAACCTATATGTAAACCCGATATTACAATTAAATGTGCAACCCCTGTTTTCATATAGAGATCTTTTTTCTCGGGTTCGATATATCGCTTATCACCTAAGACCAAAGCAATAATTTCACCTTTATTTTTTGCTGTTTGCCAATAAGTTGAGATTGTCTGAACAAGTTGAGTACGCAGTGATATATCATTCCTGATAAACTTGGCAGTTATCACTTTACCCGTTAATGTTTCCTTCATAGAAACAGCGTATTTTTGGCTATCAAATCCACCTTCATTTAAATAACTATGTACAGCTCTAAATTGAATTTTAAACTTCCAATATTGTCCTACAGCTATGTTTTTAGGCGGACTTCGCCAATACACATTTGCATAAACAGATGACGAAAAGAGCGTCTTCTTCGTAATTGGTATTTTGATAATAATATTGCCATCTGTTAATTGGCGATACTCCATAATCTTGGTTTCAAATGTTGCCATATTATCAGCAAACTGTTCTGTTCTCGTCATTAGCGATGACGCAACCATATTTGAATAAACCCAGAAAAATAGAAATATCGCTGAAAAGCGGAATGTGCAAAAAGGAATAAATAATAGAAATAATGCAACAAAAATAATAATAGAATAAATAGTCTGACTAAAAAGCGTATGTTGAACTAATAAAGGTAAGCAACCTAATATCATTGCCAAAGCAATATTGTCTAAAGTTAACTTCGTGAAATAGAGTCTTTGAAAATAAACTGAATGAAAGCACCTCTGTTTTATTGATACCATCTTTAACTCAAAAAATTTTATCATTCGATTCAATAAAATCATTTCTAGCATCCTTGCCTACAATCATTCTTTAAATATCATGATGTTATCATTTAGTTAAAGATAGGCTTTTAGGTCGTTTTTTAGTGATGCTTTATAAAAAGAAAAAGATCTCTTGTTACATACAATAAATTTTGAGAAGAAACTCGTAAAAAGCAAAACAACTAAGTGATATAGGTAATTAAATAGAGAAATTAAAATAAAAGCAGAATACAGTAATAAAAAAGAAACAAGAAAGATATTTGAGGGATAAAACGAATAGAGCAAATCAATAAATTAGAGATTAGAGATTAGAGATTAGAGATTAGAGATTAGAGATTAGAGATTAGAGATTAGAGATTAGAGATTAGAAAATACATTAAAAATAATAATAAGCTATAAATAAAAAAACGGCACCTAAGTACCGTTTTTGAGAAAGTTAACTAACATCGTGCCATTTCGACAGGAGTTATTATTCCGTATAAATATTTACACGGTCACGTAACTCTTTACCTGGCTTAAAGTGTGGAACGTATTTACCTTCCAGATCTACTTTATCACCAGTCTTCGGGTTACGACCCGTACGCGGCGCACGGTAGTGTAGAGAAAAACTGCCGAATCCGCGGACTTCGATACGCTCACCATCAGCTAAAGTATCAGCCATATGATCAAGCATTTCTTTTACAGCTTCTTCAACCGTCTTAGCCGAAAGATGAGATTGTAGGCCTGCAAGTCTCTCGATTAACTCAGACTTGGTCATATTACCTCCCTAAACTACCGATAAATAGGCAACGATTAACGTTGCCTTCCGTTAATAACTTAAATTATTCGCCTTTAGCTGCTTTGAAAGCTTCAGCCATAGCGTTGTTTGAAAAACCAACTTCTTCTTTGTTGTTTACAGAAGCGATAGCGTCTTTCTCATCTGCTTCGTCCTTAGCACGAACAGATAAGTTGATAACGCGGTTTTTACGGTCAACGCCAGTGTATTTAGCTTCTACAGCTTCGCCAACATTCAGAACCAGAGTTGCATCTTCAACGCGGTCACGTGAAGCTTCTGAAGCACGCAGGTAACCTTCAACACCGTCAGCTAATTCTACAGTTGCGCCTTTAGCGTCAACAGCAGTTACTTTACCAGAAACAATAGCACCTTTTTTGTGAGCAGACAGGTAATTATTGAATGGATCTTCTGATAATTGTTTAACGCCCAGTGAGATACGTTCACGTTCAGCATCAACTTGCAGAACTACAGCAGCGATTTCGTCGCCTTTTTTGTATTCACGAACTGCTTCTTCACCTGCAACATTCCAAGAAATGTCAGATAAATGAACCAGACCGTCGATACCGCCGTCTAAACCGATGAAGATACCGAAGTCAGTGATAGACTTGATTTTACCTTCAACACGGTCGTTCTTGTTGTGAGTTTCTGCGAACTGCTGCCATGGGTTAGATTTGCACTGTTTCAGACCCAGTGAAATACGGCGACGTTCTTCATCGATGTCAAGAACCATAACTTCAACAACATCACCAACGTTAACAACTTTAGATGGGTGAATGTTTTTGTTAGTCCAATCCATTTCAGAAACGTGTACCAGACCTTCAACGCCTTCTTCGATTTCTACGAAGCAGCCGTAATCAGTCAGGTTAGTTACACGACCAGTCAGTTTAGTACCTTCTGGATAACGTTTAGCGATAGCTACCCATGGATCTTCGCCCAGTTGTTTCAGACCTAATGATACGCGAGTACGTTCACGGTCGAATTTCAGGACTTTAACAGTGATTTCGTCGCCAACATTGACAATTTCGCTTGGGTGTTTAACACGTTTCCAAGCCATGTCAGTGATGTGCAGTAAGCCGTCAACACCGCCCAGATCAACGAATGCACCGTAGTCAGTAAGGTTCTTAACGATACCTTTAACTTCCATGCCTTCTTGCAGGTTTTCTAATAACTGATCGCGTTCTGCGCTGTTTTCAGATTCGATAACCGCACGACGAGACACAACAACGTTGTTACGTTTTTGGTCTAATTTGATGACTTTGAACTCAAGCTCTTTGTTTTCCAGATGAGTTGTATCGCGAACTGGGCGAACGTCTACCAGTGAACCTGGTAAGAACGCACGAATGCCGTTCAGTTCAACAGTGAAACCACCTTTAACTTTACCGTTGATGATACCAACAACAGTTTCGTTTTCTTCGTAAGCTTTTTCCAGCATCAGCCACGCTTCGTGACGTTTAGCTTTCTCACGAGACAGAACGGTTTCACCGAAGCCATCTTCAACCGCGTCCAGAGCAACATCAATTTCGTCGCCCACTTGGATTTCTAATTCGCCTTGAGCGTTTTTGAATTGTTCTACAGGAATAGCAGATTCTGATTTCAGACCTGCATCAACCAGAACAACGTCTTTATCGATAGCAACTACAACGCCGCGAACGATAGCGCCAGGACGAGTTTCGATTGTTTTTAGGGATTCTTCAAAGAGTTGAGCAAAAGATTCTGTCATGTTAATGATCTTCAAGTAAATTTAATTAACGTCCATTTAGCATCCGGCCGAATGGGGTTGTTTCACATACCTCGTTACATCCTTTGTGACAAGGTCATCGGGCATTGTTGTGTTTTCATTAACACGTCAACCCGATTTTGATAATTACCTAGTATAAACGAAATAAAAATTAATTACGCTGATAATTGCAGATTTTTTTTAGCATAAGTCAACGATTTTTCAATGACTTCGTCAATAGACAAGCTTGTAGAATCGAGAATTAATGCATCTTTCGCCGCAACAAGTGGCGCAACAGCGCGATTTCGGTCACGATAATCGCGTTCTTTTATCTCGGATAAAAGGCGCTCAAAGTTAACATTAAAGCCCTTTTCCTGCAACTGTAACATGCGACGACGCGCGCGCTCTTCTGCGCTCGCCTCTAGAAATATTTTCACTTGTGCATCAGGAAAAACAATTGTGCCCATATCTCGGCCATCTGCAATTAAGCCCGGCGCTGTACGAAATGCGCGCTGGCGACGCAGTAATGCTTCTCTTACACGAGGAAATGTTGCAGCTTGTGATGCCGTATTCCCGACTGTTTCTGTTCGAATTTCAGTTGAGACATCTTCACCTTCAAGAATAACACTTAAGCCATTCTCATTAGGAATAAAACGCACATCCAAATTTGCCGCCAAAGGTACTAAAGCATCTTCGGAAGTGATATCAACATGATGATGTAAAGCTGCCAATGCCAATACACGATAAATAGCGCCAGAATCGAGTAAATGCCAGCCAAATGCTTTCGCTAATGCTTGGCACAATGTTCCTTTACCTGCTCCGCTAGGCCCATCAACAGTTATAACAGGGACGATAACCGCCATGAGTTTCTCCTTTTCGTGGGCACTGCATTTCTGTGTTTGTTGCTCTTATTACATTGATATAATAGGCATAGTGTTCAAACAGAGAAAAACAGTATTAATATATGCGCGTCATTATACGCATACAATGTATAGGAAGAAACAAGCAGTTAAGCACTAAAGAGTCTTATTTAAGATTATTTTTTCGAGATGGCTATTTTTGAGAAAAAATTAGTCTAATTACAATAAAAAATCGGCAGTATTGTTCTTCAAAAAGCCCAATACTGCCGATTTAACTGATTTAATTTTGACTCATTTTAATTAGTGATTTTCATATTAATTATTACGTTGAGAAAGTGTTTCTAATTTCTCGAAATAATCAGGGAAGGTTTTTGCGGTACATCCCGGATCAAGAATAGTAATTGGCGTATCAGAAAGTGCCACCAGCGAAAAGCACATCGCTATACGATGATCGTTATAAGTCTCAATATCCGCAGTAGTTAACTGTTTTGGTGGTGTTACTTTTAGGTAGTCGTGCCCTTCTTCAACAATCGCACCCACTTTTTGTAACTCGGCAGCCATTGCCGCTAATCGGTCAGTTTCTTTTACGCGCCAGTTATAAATATTGCGAATAACGGTCTCCCCTTCAGCAAAAAGTGCTGTGGTAGCAATGGTCATTGCGGCATCAGGGATAGTATTCATATCCATATCAATGCCTTTTAACGTTCCACGCTCACACTCAATATAGTCCTCACCCCAGCGTACTTTTGCGCCCATTTTTTCAAGCACAGAAGCAAAATGAATATCCCCTTGTAAGCTGTTTTTGCCAATACCTGTAACTCGTACAGTGCCACCTTTAATGGCAGCCGCAGCTAAAAAGTAAGAAGCAGATGAAGCATCGCCTTCTACAAGGTACTTTTCTGGTGATTGATATTGCTGGCCACCTTTTATAACAAAGCGCTGGTAGTCTTGGTTTTCAATTTTCCCACCAAAGGTATTAATTAACGCTAAGGTAATATCAATGTAAGGTTTTGATACTAATTCACCTTTAATAGTGATGATCGTATCTTGCTCTGCTAAAGGTGCCATCATTAATAAAGCAGTCAAAAACTGGCTAGAAACACTACCATCAACCTCAACATTGCCACCTAAAAAACCACCGCGCAAACGAATTGGTGGATAATCAGTCTGTTCAAGGTAGTCAATTTTTGCGCCACCTTGGCGCAAAGCATCAACTAAATGCCCAATTGGACGCTCTTTCATACGAGGCTCGCCAGTAAGAATAATATCATGCTGACCGAGATTTAATGCGGCCGCCAATGGTCTCATTGCTGTACCTGCGTTACCTAAGAAGAGTTCTAACGGGGAATTTGTTTTAAATTCGCCACCTAGTCCTTCAATATCACATACCGTATTGTTATTTGATAATTGATATTGCACACCTAAGGCTTTTAATGCATTAAGCATATGGCGAATATCATCACTATCTAATAAGTTGGTTAGACGAGTTTTACCTTTGGCTAAAGCCGCTAATAACAACGCACGGTTAGAGACACTTTTTGATCCCGGTAAATTAATAACACCTTCGATATGAGCGATAGGTTGTAATGTTAACGATTCCATAAACAGGTAAAAACTCCAATAAACAAGTAAATTAAGCGAGGATGCTATTTAATTAAATATAAAATTATTTAGGTACTTATATTTTTATTTATTAATTCTGTACTCGGTAATTCAATTTTAATTATTAACATCTTAAAGATAATAAATAAGAAAACCTGTATTTTAAGCAGGCTTTCTTATTCTAGATTTTATTGATTACGCATGACGACGTTCAAAATCAGCCATAAAATCGACTAATGCTTGAACACCTTCCAATGGCATTGCGTTATAAATTGAAGCACGCATACCACCTGATACACGGTGACCTTTTAATGCGACTAAACCTTGTGCTTCCGCCTCTTTTAAGAATACTGAATCCAGTTCAGGAGAAGACATTTGGAAAGGCACATTCATTAGTGAACGATTCTCTGTGGCAATACGATTGATATAAAAATCACTATTATCAATTGCACTATAAAGAAGTGCTGCTTTTTCATAGTTACGTTTTGCCATCTCTTGCAAACCACCTTGCTCTTTCAGCCACTTAAAGACCATACCTGATAAATACCAAGCAAAAGTAGGTGGTGTATTAAACATAGAATCATTTTCAGCAAGCACTGTGTAATCAAATACTGAAGGTGTTTCTTTGCGTGCTTTACCTAATAGATCTTCACGAATAATGACAATAGTTAAACCCGCAGGACCAATATTCTTTTGTGCGCCCGCATAGATAACACCAAAACGGCTAACATCTATCGGTTGAGATAAAATAGAAGATGAATAGTCAGCAATAACAATTTTGCTGTCATCAAAATCAGGCTCTTCATGAATGGCAATACCATCAATGGTTTCATTTGGGCAATAATGCACATAAGCTGCATCAGCGCTTAATTGCCACTCTTTCATTGGTTTAACACCAATTTTGCCATCAACTTCTGTTTTAATTTTAATGATATTTGGCGAACAATATTTTTCAGCTTCTTCGGCTGCACTTTTAGCCCAATAACCACCATCAATATAATCAGCGCTTGCTTTATCGCCTAATAAATTGAGAGGTAAAGCAGCAAAATGACCTCGAGCACCACCGTGGCAAAAAAGAATTTTGTAGTTTTCTGGCACATTAAGAAGATCACGAAGATCTTGCTCTGCCTGATGAGCAACTTCAAGAAACTCTTTACTGCGGTGGCTAATTTCCATAACCGAACGCCCAAGCTCATGCCAGTTGCATAATTCTAATTCTGCACGACGAAGGACTTCTGCCGGTAACATAGCCGGACCTGCACTAAAGTTATATACCTGACTCATTCAAATTCACCCTATCTGAATATGTTTTTACAAAATGACCTTTATCGGTTGTATCATTCCCGTTAAATTGGCGCAATGATTATTGTGAACTAACGCATAATATGCAGCGCGTAAAAATAATGGTTAGGAGTGTTTTATGTCGGGGAGTGTAAATAAAAAAGAAGAAGCGAGCTGGGGAATGCTTCTTCATGGAAAAAATAGTCTAAAATCGCTCGCTTTAGCAGGAGGCGTCGCATTACACGCAATTAATGTCTATATTACGATCACAACACTACCTTCAATTGTACGTGATATTGGTGGGCTTAATTTATATGCATGGAACACCACTGTTTTTATTCTGGCTTCAATTCTTTCTTCTGCATTAACCTCACGATTACTGAGTGCATTTGCACCTCGCAATAGTTATCTTTTTGCCACCATTTGCTTTTTAGCTGGCTCTGTTATTTGTGCAACAGCACCCTCAATGCAGATATTGCTTTTAGGGCGATTTATTCAAGGCGCTGGTGGAGGAATGTTGCTGGCACTTGCTTACTCTTTAGTTCGAGTCATGTTTCCTCAACCACTTTGGTCCAGAGCCATGGCGTTAATGTCTAGTATGTGGGGAATATCGACACTATTAGGTCCCGCACTGGGTGGAATATTTGCTGAATATGATGTTTGGCGCGGTGCATTTTGGTCTATTTTATTTGTAGGCATTCCTTACGCCATTTTATTATTTACTATTCTTCCTACCGAAAATAATGCTGATAATATTGTCGCCAAAGCGCCGTTACCTTATCAACAGCTTATTTTATTAATGCTCGCTGTATTATCTATTTCTATTGGTAGTCTTTATAACGTTATTTTATATAACGCCTTATCCTTTATATTTGCTTTGATCTTTATTTTACTGTTAGTCAATATTGATAAAAAATCAAATGATGGCTTATTTCCTAAAGGAACATTTTCTTTTTCTGCACCATTAGCACCAATATATCTCACCATGGTTTTATTAGGGATCAGCGTACAAACAGAAGTCTTTGTGCCCTATTTCTTGCAAATTATCCATAATATTACTCCTCTACTTTCAGGTTATTTAGCAGCATTGGTTGGTGCGGGTTGGTCTTTTTCTGCCATTATGTCTTCATCAAGTAAACAACATACCGCTCAAAAATTAATGCGTTTTGGTCCAATGATTAATTTTTCAGCCATTGTTATCCTTGGCTTATTTATCTCTAATGTTTTAACCATACCTTATGGGCAAATTATCATTATTTGTATAGCCCTCTTTTTTACAGGTGCCGGTATTGGTATGGCGTGGCCTCATTATTTAACTCGTGTATTGCATGTCTCTCAAGGGCAAGAAGCTCAAAAAGCAGCGACATCTATTACCACTATCCAATTGTTTTCAACGGCTGTTGGTGCCTCTATTTCAGGAACGGTGGTTAATATGGCGGGGTTAACAGATCCGGGTGGCATGATAGGCGCTCAAAATGCGGCACATTGGCTCTTTATTGTTTTTGCAATAACACCATTAATTGCTTTCTTTACAGCAAGAGTTGTTGTCTCTCGAGCCAAAACCAATTAGCCATTTCACGCTTTAGAAATAACAAAGCCTCATTAATGAGGCCTTGTTATTATCCAAACTCTTTTAAATTAATACTTTTCGAAATTCTCTTGGATCTTCGCAGGCTCTTGCGTTTGTGTTAAAGATAATTGTAATAACACTCTCGCTTTTTGTGGGTTTAAGCGCTCTGATGCAACAAAGCCATATTTTGCATCATCGACTTCACCATTTTGTGTAGTAAAGCCTACTGGTACACGGCTTGCACGCACAACAACCACACCTTTTTTAGCGCCATCGGCTAAGGTATCAAAAATATCAGTATATAAGTTGCCGTTACCAACACCCGCGCTGACAATACCTTTATAGCCATTATCAATAAAGGCTTTTGCTGGTAAATTAGAAGCATTGGAGTAGTTATAAACAATACCAACTTTTGGTAATTCAGTCAGTTTACTGACATCAAATGCCGGTTTATCTGCACGAGGTAATGCGGCAGTGTAATAATGAACCTTACCGTTATGTACGTAACCTTGAGCACCTGCGTTAACGGGCTGGAATGCCTGAACTTCAGTCGTGTTCATTTTCACAACATCTTTACCACTGATAACTGCATTATTCATGGTTACTAATACACCACGATCTTCAGAGGCTTTATCGCTCGCAATCACAACAGCATTAAATAGATTTAAAGGGCCTTCGGCACCTAATGCTGTTGCAGGACGCATTGCACCCACCATAACGACAGGTTTTTTACATGCAGTGGTTAAATCAAGGAAATAGGCTGTTTCTTCCATGGTATCTGTACCATGAGTGATCACAAAGCCATCTGTTTTATCGCAGTCTGCATTAATTTTATTAGCCAGCTTAAGCCATACTTGGTCATTCATATCTTGAGAGCCGATATTCACGACTTGCTCGCCTTTTAAATTAGCGACTTTTTTAGCCTCAGGCACTGCATTAATTAATGTATCAATGCCTAATTTACCTGCTGTATAGCTTGATGTTGTTGCTGAATCGCCGCCACCAGCAATTGTGCCACCTGTTGCTAAAATGGTGACATTAGGTAAGGCAAAAGCAGAACCACTGATTACAGCTAACAGGCTGGCGAGCAATGTTTTTTTCATCATCGAACTGATCCCTTATGAGTTTATAAATAAATCCAATTATGATGATTTAAAATTATTAATTCCGTGATAAATCAAACGAATTTATTAAAAAAATTCATATATCAAATAAATTATGAGTGATAAATATAGTTAGCCTTGGGTAAATGAGAGAAATTATTAGTGCATTACAGGGGATTTCAGTATTATGTGCCCCTAACTATCACCAGCAAAATATTGATGAAACCTGCCATGTCACAAACATTTATTCCTGGCAAAGATGCCGCACTGGAAGATTCTATCGCTAGCTTTCAGCAAAAATTAACCGACTTAGGATTTAACATTGAAGAAGCTTCATGGTTAAACCCTGTTCCTAACGTTTGGTCTGTTCATATTCGCGATAAAGATTGCCCTTTATGTTTTACTAACGGTAAAGGTGCTAGCAAAAAAGCAGCATTAGCTTCCGCATTAGGTGAATACTTTGAGCGTCTTTCGACCAATTATTTCTTCTCTGATTTCTGGCTAGGTGCTGATATTGCAGAAGGTGAATTTGTTCACTATCCAAGTGAAAAATGGTTCCCACTAACAGAAGATGATTCTGTTCCTGCTGGCTTATTAGATGCACGTTTACGTGAATTTTATGATCCTGAAGGTGAGTTATGTGGTAGTGAGTTAGTTGATTTACAATCAAGTAATCATGATCGCGGAATTTGCGCACTACCATTTATACGCCAGTCTGATGAAAAGCCTGTTTATATTCCTGTAAACATTATTGCTAACTTATATGCATCTAATGGTATGTCAGCAGGGAATACAAAGAATGAAGCGCGCGTTCAAGGACTGTCTGAAGTTTTTGAACGTTATGTAAAAAATCGCATTATCACCGAAAGAATTAGCTTACCTGAAATTCCTAAAGAAGTTTTAGCTCGCTACCCTGCTGTTATTGAAGCAATTGAAACATTAGAGCAAGAAGGTTTCCCAATCTTTAGCTTTGACGCATCTTTAGGGGGTCAATTCCCTGTTATTTGTGTCGTGTTATTCAATCCACAAAATGGTACATGCTTTGCCTCTTTTGGTGCTCACCCTGATTTTGGTGTGGCTTTAGAGCGTACTGTCACTGAGTTATTACAAGGCCGTAGCCTTAAAGATCTCGATGTCTTTAATCCACCAAGCTTTGATGATGAAGAAGTCGGTGATCACACTAATCTTGAAACACACTTTATTGATTCAAGCGGTTTAATTAGTTGGGATCTCTTTAAGAAAGATGCTGATTACGCATTTGCTGATTGGAACTTCAGTGGTACAACAGAAGAAGAGTTCCATACCTTAATGTCACTTTGCCAACAGTGCGATGCAGAAGTCTATATCATGGACTACTCACACTTAGGAGTTTACGCTTGCCGTATTTTAGTGCCTGGTTTATCAGATATTTATCCTGCTGAAGATTTACAATTAGCCAATAACATCATGGGTGTACATTGGCGCGACACTATTCTTTCGCTACCAACAAGCCAAGGCACTCAAGAAGAGTACCTTTCGCTTATTGGTCAGTTTGATGAAGATGGCTTAGACGACTTTACACGTATCAGAGAGATGATTGGTATTGCTCCGGGTAAAGATAATGGTTGGAGCCATTTACGTGTAGGCGAATTAAAATCAATGTTAGCGCTTGCAGGCGGCGATCTTGATCAAGCGCTTGTTTGGGTTGAATGGACTCAAGATTTTAATGCTTCTTTATTTACGCCAGAGCGTCAAAACTATTATCGCTGTTTACATAATCTCTTATTATTACAACAAGAGACTGAACGTGAACCAGCACAATATATGCACGCATTTTCTCGTATGTATGGCGAAAAAACATTACAAGCGGCCTTAAACGCAATGCAAGGTAAACAAGCATTTTACGGATTACAAACTATTGATCCTGATTTAGCTAATTTACCTGTTCATCAGTCGTTACTGGCAGCCTATGAGAAATTACAGAAAGCAAAACGCCAATCGACTAAATAAGCCTATTTTGTTTAAGGTTATTTATTAAATAATAACTAATTTTAACTGAATAATAAGTGCGTATTTAAATTGAAACACTCTATTGAAAAGTAGAGTGTTTTATTTTGCTAAAAATAAAATATTGACAGATTTGTCAATATGACAAATTTGCCACCTGACAAAATTGTCAAAATATGGCAAAAGTGACGATTTAAGGCATTTAATATGACACTATAAATACATATTGAATTTTTGCACTAAGAATATCACTTAATTCTAGTTTAAATTGCTATTTGTTTAACCAGATCTCAAAAATTAAAAAACCTTATTTTTATAATGGATATATGTCTGGAGTAATCAATAAAGATTAACCACAAATAAAGTAATGTTTATATTTATAGCAAAAGTAAATAAGGCGTTAAATTTGATTTTTAATTCTTAACATACGGGGTTTAAATAATACTTTATATTTACTTTTTACTTTATTTATCCAGCTAGTCTAAAATTTTTTGATAATTTTTAAAAAATTTTTTTATTTTATTAATCAAATAGTTATAGCTAAAATAGCGGGTTTTTACGCACTAAAAACGGGATTCTAATGAGCGACCATGATCCATATCAATTTTAGAAGTAAGCCCCTTTGCTACTATTATTGCGTGCTATAATTATTCCAACATATAAGAGAGTGTTAGTATGAAAGCTGACAGCCCTTTTAATTTATTATCACCTGCTGATATGGCAAAAGTTGCCGATGACGCATGTTGTTATAAAGCAAATAAACAGATCCCAATGACTTACTTATCTGCATTTACTGCGGGAATGTTTATATCTATTGCTTTTGTTTTTTATATTACTGCTACTACAGGTACCGCATCTGTTCCTTTTGGGCTGGCTAAATTAGTCGGTGGGATCTGCTTCTCTCTGGGGTTAATGCTCGTTGTCGTTTGTGGCGCGGACTTATTCACCTCAACTGTTCTTACTATTATACCTAAAGCAACCGGACGTATATCTTGGGGCAAAATGTTTGCTAACTGGATAAATGTCTATCTTGGTAACTTTGTTGGCGCACTCTTTTTTGTCGCCTTAATGTGGTTTGCTGGTCAACATATGGCAGCAAATGGGCTTTGGGGGCTGAATGTTTTACAAACTGCGCAACATAAACTAGAGCACACGTTTATTGAAGCGGTTTGTTTAGGTATTCTAGCTAACTTAATGGTTTGTCTTGCAGTATGGATGAGCTATGCAGGTCGTACACTGATTGACAAGCTTTTTGCACTGATTTTACCTATCGGTATGTTCGTTGCTAGTGGTTTTGAGCACAGTATCGCTAACATGTTCCTTATTCCTTTAGGTATTGTTATTAAGAATTTTGCACCAGCAGAATTCTGGACTAAAGTAGGTGCATCATCCGAACAATTTTCAAATTTAACTGTATCAAATTTTCTCTCTAATAATTTATTACCTGTCACTATCGGTAACATTATTGGCGGAGCAGTCCTAGTCGGTCTGGTATACTGGTTAATGCATCTGCGCGGTGACAAACATTAATCCGTGCAGGTATGACTGATTTCTTAAGTTCCATTGTAAAAAGGTAGAAGTATCATGTCTGATTTAAATGAAAAATTTGCTGAAGCATGGAAAGGTTTTTCTGAAGGTGAATGGCAGAACGGTGTTAACGTTCGTGACTTTATTCAAAAAAACTACACTCCATATGAAGGCGACGAATCTTTCCTAGCAGGTTCCACTAAAGCAACTGATACACTTTGGGAACAAGTTATGGAAGGCATCAAAATCGAAAACCGCACGCATGCGCCGGTTGATTTTGATACTTCTGTTGCTTCAACTATCACATCTCACGATGCGGGTTACATCACTAAAGATTTAGAACAAATCGTAGGTTTACAGACTGATGCACCTCTGAAACGTGCGATCATCCCATTCGGTGGTATCCGTATGGTTGAAAGTTCTTGCCATGCTTACAACCGTGAGCTGGATCCAGAACTGAAAAAAATCTTTACTGATTACCGTAAAACTCACAACCAAGGCGTTTTCGATGTTTATACTCCAGACATCATGAAATGCCGTAAATCTGGTATTTTAACAGGTTTACCAGATGCATATGGTCGTGGCCGTATCATCGGTGACTACCGTCGTGTTGCACTGTACGGTATTGAGTTCCTGCGTAAAGATAAATTTGCCCAATTCACCTCTTTACAAGAAAGAATGGAAAAAGGCGAAGATCTGGAAATGACTATCCAACTGCGTGAAGAAATCGCAGAGCAGCACGCTGCTTTAGGTCAAATCCAAGAAATGGCTGCGAAATACGGTTACGATATTTCTCGTCCAGCTCAAAACGCGAAAGAAGCAGTACAATGGACTTACTTCGGTTACTTAGCCGCTGTTAAATCTCAAAACGGTGCTGCAATGTCATTTGGTCGTGTATCTACTTTCTTAGATATCTACATCCAACGTGATATTGATGCAGGTTTACTGACAGAAGAACAAGCTCAGGAATTAATTGACCACTTAGTCATGAAATTACGTATGGTTCGTTTCTTACGTACTCCTGAATATGATGAGCTGTTCTCTGGTGACCCAATCTGGGCAACAGAATCTTTAGCAGGTATGGGTTTAGATGGCCGTACTCTGGTAACTAAGAATACTTTCCGTTTCTTAAATACCCTGTACACAATGGGTCCATCACCAGAACCAAATATGACCATCCTGTGGTCAGAACAACTGCCTATCAACTTTAAAAAATACGCAGCGAAAGTCTCAATCGATACTTCTTCAATCCAGTACGAAAATGATGACTTAATGCGTCCTGACTTCGACAGCGATGACTATGCAATCGCATGTTGTGTTAGCCCAATGGTTGTTGGTAAACAAATGCAGTTCTTCGGTGCTCGTGCAAACTTAGCGAAAACCTTACTGTATACCATCAATGGTGGTGTTGACGAAAAACTGAAAATCCAAGTAGGTCCAAAACATGCGCCAATCATGGATGAAGTATTAAACTTCGATACCGTGATGAACCAAATGGATCACTTTATGGATTGGTTAGCAACTCAGTACGTCACTGCGCTGAACGTTATCCACTATATGCACGATAAATACAGCTATGAAGCAGCTCTGATGGCACTTCATGACCGTGATGTATATCGTACAATGGCATGTGGTATCGCAGGTCTGTCTGTTGCTGCTGACTCACTGTCTGCAATCAAATATGCAAAAGTTTCTCCAATCCGTGATGAAAACGGCTTAGCGATTGACTTCAAAATTGACGGCGAATACCCACAATTCGGTAACAACGATTCTCGTGTAGATGACATCGCTTGTGACTTAGTTGAACGTTTCATGAAGAAAATTCAGAAACTGCGTACATACCGTAATGCGGTACCTACACAGTCAATCCTGACTATTACTTCAAACGTTGTTTACGGTAAGAAAACAGGTAACACTCCAGACGGTCGTCGTGCAGGCGCACCATTCGGACCAGGTGCTAACCCAATGCACGGTCGTGACCAAAAAGGTGCGGTAGCTTCTCTGACTTCTGTTGCGAAACTGCCATTTGCTTATGCGAAAGATGGTATTTCTTACACCTTCTCAATCGTACCTAATGCATTAGGTAAAGATGATGATGTTCGTAAAGCGAACCTTGCTGGTCTGATGGATGGTTACTTCCACCACGAAGCTGGCATCGAAGGTGGTCAACACCTGAACGTCAACGTGATGAACCGTGAAATGCTGTTAGAAGCAATGGAAGATCCTGAGAAATATCCTCAGTTAACTATCCGTGTTTCTGGTTATGCAGTTCGCTTTAACTCACTGACTAAAGAGCAACAGCAAGACGTTATCACCCGTACATTTACACAAACAATGTAATAAAGATAACTATATGCATTTATTTACTGAGAAAGTAGATAAAATCGCTTAGAATAAAGGCCCCTACTTTGGGGCCTTTTTATTAGACAGTTTTGGAGTAACCCTGTTATGTCCGTACTTGGTCGTATCCACTCATTTGAATCCTGCGGTACTGTTGACGGTCCCGGAATACGTTTCATTGTTTTCTTTCAAGGATGCCTAATGAGATGCCTCTATTGTCACAATCGTGACACATGGGATACTCATGGTGGGCAAATCGTCACAGTTGATGAACTAATGAAAGAGGCGGTTACCTATCGTCATTTTATGAATGCTTCTGGCGGCGGTGTTACTGCTTCAGGCGGCGAAGCAATTTTGCAAGCAGAGTTTGTACGTGATTGGTTCCGTGCTTGCCAGAAAGAAAATATCCATACCTGTTTAGATACTAACGGCTTTGTTCGTCGTTATGATCCCGTTATTGATGAATTAATGGATGCCACTGACTTAGTGATGCTCGACCTAAAACAAGTCAATGATGAGATCCACCAGAAACTGGTTGGTGTATCAAACCAGCGTACACTTGAATTCGCACGTTATTTAGCAAAACGAGGCCAAAAAACATGGGTACGTTATGTTGTTGTACCGGGTTGGTCTGATGATGATGATTCAGCTCATCGTTTAGGCGAATTTATTAAAGATATGAAAAATATCGAGAAAGTAGAACTTCTTCCTTACCACGAACTCGGCAAACATAAATGGGTAGCTTTAGGAGAAGAATACAAACTAGATGGTATTCATCCACCGTCAAAAGAGACGATGGAAAATGTAAAATCAATTCTTGAATCTTACGGCCATAAAGTTATCTATTAAGTTATTCTACTTAATATTAATTTAAGAAGCAGCGGTTTTAAGCGCTGCTTTTTTGTTTATAAAGTAACACCATATCGATACTAGAAAGCCTTATTTTTCATTTCTCTTCATTCCTCTTATTTTATATCTCTCTATTTTTGAAAGTACTTTCTAAGAAATAATATATTTTTCATAAGATTCATGATTTTTACGCTCTTCTCTATTCGGTTTTTTATTATTAAATATGAAACACGCTTATCAAAAACCGAAATAGTCTTTATAAGATTATCCTTAACCTATATTAGCTTTAATACAGTTGATTAATAACAAAACAAAAAGATATTATAGAGCGCTTATATTTATAAACAAAAATATCGGGATTAAGGTACAGGAAATGGAACAAGACAACAATTCATCGCTAACAGAGCCACAAGAGGTATTTACGCCTATTCCTCAAGCGCGAGGCGCCTCTGGTGGTGTTCGCTGGTTAGGACTGGGATGGGATTTAATAAAAGAGCGTTTTTGGATGTGGATAGGCGTTATCATTATCTACTTTATCGTTAGTCTTATTATATCAACCATTCTTGGATTTATTCCGCTATTGGGTCCAATCATTTCACCTTTTGTTACTACTGTATTAGCTGCAGGTGTCGTGGCTATTGCTCATCAGCAGTATGAAACCCAACGTATTGATGTTGATACCTTATTTGTTGGTTTCTATAATAAACGCTATCTTAGTTTGATGGGTGCTTACGGTATTAGTTTCCTCATTTTACTTGCTGGTATTATTCTGGCTATTTTAGTCAGCAGTGCCGCTATGATGGATATTTTTTATGCTATCAATAGCGATTATCCTGAAGAAATCATTGCTGAAATGATGGTGGATAACTCATCTGGATTTACATTATTTTTTATTATTATCGCTATTTTTGGTGCGCTAAGTACTGCAGCCTATTGGTTTGTTCCTGCACTTGTATTAGTTAATGGTTACAAGGCTCTTCCTGCGGTTAAAGCAAGCCTTTCAGCAGTAAAAATAAATTTAGCGGGTGGTTTCTTCTTCTTTATTTTGCTGTTCTTTATTATTGCGATTAGTGTTATTCCATTTGGCTTAGGGTTATTAATTACTATTCCTCTTTCTTACACTGCGATGTATGGCTCTTATCGTGACGTTTTTTATCACCATAATGTAGGAAATCAAGGAAATAACGGTGGAATTGGCGGAAGTGGTGGAAATGGAACAATTTCTCTAAATAAAACCGCTGAATCTAATATTGGTAAATTAGTTAGTTAATTCTTAGCATTAACTTGCTTAAATAAAAAAGCAGTAGAGCGTAAATTCTACTGCTTTTTATTGTCTAAAATAAATAGCTGTTATCATTAACCCGCAAATGGATTTTTATTATCATAAGATTTATTGTAAAGTGCGTCAGAAATTAAATAGTTATAAATTTCATCAACAATTTCAATGCCTTCTTTCTCGCTTCTTTGTTCTTCTATTTGGCTATTCTCACCAGGATAAAGCACTTTCTCTACATCAGGAGCTGGTTTAATTGCATTTAATTCGCCCATAACCTGTGAGATATGTTCTCTAAATAAAGTGGTATCAGTAAAGAAAGCAGGATTGATAACAATATGCAATTGGCCTAATTCTCGCCCTTGTGTTAAATCGTGATACATCGAACTGACATGCTTTCCAAAAGGAAGTCCAAGTAAAATACCAGACAACACATCAACCATCATCATCAAGCCATAGCCTTTAGGTCCTGCAATAGGCAATAAACCTTTTACTGCAAAGGGATCGGTTGTAGGTTTACCACTTTCATCGACAGCCCAAGTATCGGGAATATCAGCATGACGTGAACGCGCATCAAGCACTTTTCCCCATGCTTGCACGGTTGTTGCCATATCAAATGTAATATGTTTATCGCCTACTCCGGGAGCCGAAAAAGCGATAGGATTAGTGCCGTAATACACTTCTGAGCCGCCAAAAGGAACAACCATTGGATCAGATTGACACAGCGAAATACCTATCATACCCGCTTGTGATGCTTGTTCAACAAAGTAGGACAATGCGCCACTATGACCAATTCGTCTTACACCAACAACTGCGACGCCCTTCTCTTGTGCCATTTTAATTGCGCGTTCCATTGCGTCTTTCGCTGCAACATGCCCAGCACCATTATCACCATCAAATACAGCGCTACAAGGCCCCGTTTCTGTATAAGTAAAATCAGGAGCCGTATTTGTACCGCCTTTACTGATCCGTTCTGCATAATACTCTACACGCACAGCACCATGAGAATGAATACCTTTGGCATCAGCATGGACTAAGACATCAGCCACCGTATCAGCATGAGACTCACTCAATCCTGCATGATGTAATTTGTTTTTTATTAATTGATGTAACTGCTGTTTAGAAACTATCATAGAATATGCTCTTTTGTAGGGTTCTAATTAAATAGAAACGTCATAAAATAACTGAGGTAAATTCGAGCGATAGGTCTAATTTAACAGCATAAATAGGATCTGCCGTGATCGGTTTAACCAATGAAGGATTGCGTTATATTTTTGTTAAATAGTCATTTCTTTATTAAAAACCTTTTTATAATCCCCCTTATAATAAACAAAAAAGTGGCATAATTTCTTACACCACTCTTTTACACATTAATTTAAAAATAGATTAATTATGGAACAGGAACAGCTTCACCTTTAAAGTTATCCAAAATAAACTTTTTGGTTTCCGGTGCTTTTAACTGTGTCATTAATTTAGCAATGCGTGGATCATTTTTATCTTCCTCTCTTATGACAATCACATTGGCAAACTTACTGTTAGCAGCAGGCTCTGTATAAATAACTTCTTTGGTTAAATCGAGCCCTGCATTAATGGCAAAGTGTCCATCAATAGAAGCGACATCCGCTTCTCCATTTTTATAAATTTGTGGCAATAATGGGCCATCATAGGTAAATAAAAACTTAATGTTACGAGGATTCTCAACAATATCATCAATTGTAGAATCGTCGGGATCGATACCATCTCGTAATTTGATTATGCCTTCATCTTGGAACAGCTTTAATATATGTCCATGTTGAGCCAAATTATTACTGCTTATCATTTTTGCACCATTCGGTAAATCTTGTAAGCTTTTATATTTCTGTGAGAAAAAACGATATGGGTGCATATGTACTGCGCCTGCTGACACTAATTTCCAATCAGGGTGATCAGCAAGTGTTTTATTTAAATAAGGAACATGTTGAAAGAAGTTTGCATCCAATTCTTTTTCCGCTAATGCTTGATTAGGAATGATATAGTCATTAAAAATTCGAATATCTAACTCTAATCCTTCTTTTGCTAATTGTGGTTTAATAAATTCCAGAATTTCCGCGTGAGGTGTACTTGATGCACCGATAATTAATTTATTTTCTGATTTTTCATCTGATGGTTTACAAGCAGAGAGCGCTAGGCTAATAAGTAGCAGTGATCCCAGTTTTTTAAATACTGTTAATTTCATTGTTATAACCTTATTTTAAATTTGATTTTTAATTGAAGTATTTTTTAATTAGCGTTTATCTATATTTCTTACAACACTATCTCCCAATAACTGAATACATAACACAATAAATAAAATCACTAATGTTGCAATCCAAACTACATCAAGATGGCTGCGCTGAAACCCTTCTAAATAAGCCAAATTACCTAATCCACCCGCACCTATTGCGCCGGCAACAGCTGTTCCACCCACTAAAGAAATCAATGTTACCGTTAAACCAGAAACAAGAGCTGGCGAAGATTCAGGTAATAGCACCTTAAATATTAGTGTTGGTAAATTAGCGCCCATTGAGAGGCTTGCTTCTATTACACCTTTATCAACTTCACGTAATGCTAATTCAACCAACCTAGCATAAAAAGCAGCAGCTGAAATCACTAATGCAGGTAGTGCTGCATTAACACCTAATATGGTTCCCACAATTAATTTAGTAAAAGGAAACAATAATATAATTAAAATAATAAAAGGAATTGCCCTAAAAATGTTTACAATAAATGAGAGTGTTCTATATATAGAAACCTGCTCTTTATACCCGTCTTTTGCCGTTAAAAATAATGCAACACCAATTAAGATCCCTAATAAGCAAGATAGCGCACCAGAAACAAGTGTCATATATAATGTATTTAATGTCTCCTCACCTAATACATTGAGTTTTAAATGAGGTAAATAGCTATTAATCCAATTTTGTATTTCATCCATATCACACGACCGCTATATCAAATTTATTATTCTCAAGATATTGGATGATTTCATCCGATTTATTATTTAACTGTAAATAAATGAACCCATTCTCTTGTGAAAAACTACCTTTTATTAAATTAACAGGTTCATTAAATTTAGAAATTAAATCATAAAGTAAATAGTCATATTTTTTACCCTCTTGCAGTAACAGTTTTATTATTGTGCTTTGCTGCTTTATATTATCAATATCATCACTGTTATCTGCTACATGGATTGATTGTGATAAAAACTGTTGTGTCACTTTATGTTTTGGCTGGTTAAAGATTTTTACTACTTCACCTTGTTCAATTATTTTTCCTTGCTCAATAACGGCTACTTTATTGCATATCGCTTTTACAACTTGCATTTCATGTGTGATCAACACAATCGTAATATTCATCTTTTTATTAATTTCAGCGAGCAGAGCTAAAATTGTTTGTGTTGTTTTTGGATCTAATGCAGATGTTGCTTCATCACATAATAAAACATCAGGGTTATTTGCCAGCGCTCTAGCAATACCAACACGTTGCTTTTGTCCACCACTTAATGTTGATGGATATTCATCTGCTTTATCAGCAAGCCCAACTAACTCCATTAATTCGCTCGCACGTTGAAAACGTTGTTTTTTATCTAACCCTGAAATTTCGAGCGGGAATTCAATATTCTCTCTAACAGTGCGTGACCACAGCAAATTGAAATGTTGAAAGATCATACCAATTGAGTGACGGATTTTACGGATCTCACGTTCACTACTGGTGGTAATATTGTATTTACCAACAATCACTTCCCCTTTTGTTACAGGCTCTAAGCGATTCAATAAACGAATTAAGCTACTTTTTCCAGCACCGCTATAACCAATGATGCCAAAGATATCTCCCTGCTCAATATTCAAATTAATATCATCAACAGCAACAGTTTGCTTTTTCCCTCGCTGGTAAATTTTGCTGACATTTTTTAGTGTTATCATTTTAATCAACTCACTTATTAAATGGAAATCTAGACGGCTAAACATCTAGAAATCCAAATTAATGTTAATGAGAGGAATTGTCAAGCAGGGAATGAAAATGCGATAAACAAAAATGGTATACCTTAGAATTAAATTATTTCTATTGCTTCTATTATTGAATTTTTACTTTGAAAATAATTTATTTTATAAATTTAATCGCCAATATAAGATAAATTAATGGTGATATATATTTATTGCAGATCATAAAAAACCCCCTGCCTAAGCAGAGGGTTAAATTATTAATACTCAATTAATTAGAGAATAATTAACCGATATATTCTAAACCGTTCATGTATGGACGTAACACTTCTGGAATTTCAATACGGCCATCAGCCATTTGATAGTTTTCCATAATTGCAACTAAAGTACGACCTACTGCTAAGCCAGAGCCATTTAAGGTATGAACAAGTTGGATTTTCTTGTCGCCTTTAGAACGGAAACGAGCTTGCATACGACGTGATTGGAAATCCCAACAGTTAGAGCATGAAGAAATTTCACGGTAAGTATTTTGAGCCGGAACCCATACTTCTAAGTCATAGGTTTTACGAGCGCCAAAACCGATATCACCAGTGCAAAGCACAACTTTACGATATGGTAGATTCAGTAATTGCAGCACTTTCTCAGCGTGACCTGTTAGCTCTTCTAATGCTTCCATTGATTTTTCAGGATGAACGATTTGAACCAGTTCAACTTTATCAAATTGGTGCATACGAATAAGACCACGAGTATCACGACCATAAGAACCCGCTTCTGAACGGAAGCAAGGCGTATGCGCAGTCATTCGCAATGGTAGATCGTCTTCTTCAAGAATGACGTCTCTTACCATATTTGTCACAGGTACTTCCGCTGTTGGAATAAGCGCGTATTGGCTTTCTGCTTCTTCTTCTAACGGTTTAGTGTGGAATAAGTCTTCACTAAATTTAGGTAACTGACCTGTACCGTACAGAGTTGCATGGTTAACCAAGTAAGGAACATACATTTCTTGGTAGCCGTGCTCTTCTGTATGCAGATTCAGCATAAATTGTGCGATAGCACGATGTAAACGTGCAATTTGACCTTTCATCACAACAAAACGTGAACCGGTGATTTTCACCGCAGAAGCAAAATCTAAACCATCTGTTAGTTCACCTAAAGTCACATGATCTTTTAATTCAAAATCATAAGTCTTTGGAGTGCCCCAACGAGAAACTTCCACGTTTTCGCTGTCATCTTTGCCATTTGGAACAGCATCATCTGGCATGTTTGGAATAGTTAAAACGTAATCACGAATTTCCGCTTGAAGCACTTCAAGTTCGGCTTTTGCAGCTTCAAGTTTTTCACCTAACAGGTTAACTTCTTGACGAAGTGGCTCAATATCTTCACCACGCGCTTTTGCCGCACCAATGGACTTCGATCGAGAATTACGTTCTGCTTGCAGGGATTCAGTTTCAACCTGTAACACCTTACGGCGTTCTTCTTGTTGACGGATTTTTTCCACATCGAGGGTGAACCCCCTGCGAGCCAGTTTTTCGGCGACCGCGTCTAGCTCATTACGCAGTAGATTTGGATCGAGCATGCTTATCCTGTGCTTATTGATAGATTAATAAAAACCTTCTCTCCTATCTTATAAAAAAGATATCTGAGACAAGGCATAGTTAAGAAATTAATGATAATTTAATAACCTTACCGCATCTTTACATTTTGCGATAGCGTTTTGTAACACTATTTTGATCTTGTTGAGAAAGCCAGTCTAATTTCTCTGCAACCTTGATCTCTAACCCTCTTTTTACTGGGTAATAGTACTGCGTATTTGCCATTTCTTTAGGGAAATAGACCTCTCCAGCCGCGTAAGCATTAGGCTCATCATGAGCATAACGATATTCAGCACCCAGTCCCATTTCTTTCATTAATTTTGTTGGTGCATTACGCAAATGCTCAGGTACATCATAATCAGGCTTGCTTTTGGCATCAGCAATGGCTGCTTTAAATGCAGTATAAACAGCATTACTTTTTGGTGCGCAAGCCAGATACACAATTGCTTGAGCAATAGCGCGCTCACCTTCTGCGGGACCAACACGAGTAAAGCAATCCCACGCAGCAATTGCCACTTGCATGGCGCGAGGATCGGCATTCCCCACATCTTCTGACGCAATCGCCAATAAACGACGAGCCACATAAAGCGGATCACCGCCTGCAGTTATGATCCGTGCATACCAATAAAGAGCGGCATCAGGTGCAGATCCCCTTACTGACTTATGTAATGCAGAGATAAGATCGTAAAAGCGATCACCTTTATTATCAAAACGAGCACTACGCTCACCACTGATTTCTGTCAGTAATGCCGGCGTTAATACTCGTTTTCCTTGATTATCAACCTCGGCAATATCCGCCATCATTTCAAGCAAATTTAGTGAACGACGGGCATCACCATTAACCAGTTGTGCAATCATTTTGCGTGTATCATCTGGCAGGATAATATTGCGTCCGCCTAAACCTCGTTCTGGATCGTCTAGCGCTTGTTGTAGCACTTGCTCAATATCAGCTTCGGTTAATGAACGTAATAGATAAACTCTTGCTCTGGATAGCAACGCGGAATTTAATTCAAAAGAGGGATTTTCTGTTGTTGCACCAATAAAAGTGATCGTACCGTCTTCAATATGAGGCAAAAATGCATCTTGTTGACTCTTATTAAAGCGGTGAACTTCATCAACAAACAGGATCGTTCTACGCCCTGCATTGCGATTTTGGCGCGCAATTTCAATAGATTCTCTGATTTCTTTAATACCCGATGTCACCGCAGATAAGCGTTCTATATCGGCTTGCGCATAGCGACCAATGATCTCGGCAAGGGTGGTTTTACCCGTGCCAGGAGGTCCCCATAAGATCATGGAATGCAATTGTCCCGCTTTAATTGCTCGAGGTAATGGCTTACCTTCAGCAAGTAAATGCGTTTGTCCGATATATTGTTCCAACGTTTCAGGCCGCATTCTTGCGGCTAAAGGTTGGAACTCATTGCGTGAAAAATCGAGTGATAAATTACTCAAAACATCCTCACTGACGTTGGTCATCCACAGTCACACCCGCAGGAGGTGTAAAACGAAACGCGGAAGCATCGATTGGCGCAGCAGTCTGTGCAGTCAATTGATAATTGCTTACTTGACCGTCTTGTTCTGTGGCCGCAAATTGCTGAATTTGTCCGTTAGGTAATACAGTTATCGTGAAATGTTTTAAGTTATTTTCTACTTTAGGGGTTAACTCAAAACGGTCACCTGACTGTTTTACGTCATAATTTTGCCACTCTTTGCTGTCATTACGAGCGATCAGCATAAAAGGCGTATTGGTTGTAGAACGCTCAAGCCAAGTCGCAGTGACTTGCTCGACAAAAGGATTGTAAAACCACAATGTTTTGCCATCAGAGATAAGTGTACTCTCATCCGGTGCTGTCATTTGCCAATTAAACAAATCAGGGCGTTGTACTTTTAAACTTCCTTCCCCTTTTTGGATAAGTGAGCCTTCATTGCTGGTCACGGTTTGACTAAAGTTCGCTTGAAAACTATTTACTTTATTTAATCGTTGTTGCAAATCCTGACGTGCATCAGCCCAAGCGGCTTGGCTACTTATTAATGTCATCGCACACACTGCAAATAATACTTTTTTCATTCTACAAGCCTCGGCATGAGATAACGCCGACATAATGTCGGCGTGTAAATTATTGATGATGTTATGCAGATTATCATGCTATCTCATTAGCTGATAACTGTGTTTTCAAGATATTACATATCTGAAGGTGGTGGTGAAAGTACATCACGTGTATTGTTGTGGTTTGGCGCACTCACAATACCTTGCATTTCCATCTGTTCCACAATTCTTGCCGCGCGGTTATAACCAATTCTAAATTGGCGTTGTACACCAGAAATAGAAACACGTTGTTTTTCAACCACAAATTCTACGGCTTGGTCAAATAACGGATCAAGCTCTTCACCATCATCATATCCACCGCCACTATTACCTTCACCTTCTTCGCCACATTTTGTGATGGCTTCAATATATTGAGGACGACCTCGAGCTTTCCAGTCAGTTGCCACGGCATGGACTTCATCATCACTAACAAAAGCACCGTGAACACGTTCAGGCACAAAACCATTCGGTGCATAAAGCATATCACCCATACCTAGTAATGACTCTGCACCACCTTGGTCTAAAATAGTTCGAGAGTCGATTTTACTCGATACAGTAAATGCGATACGGCTCGGAATATTGGCTTTAATTAAGCCTGTAATAATATCAACAGAAGGCCTTTGCGTAGCTAGAACAAGGTGAATACCTGCGGCTCGCGCTTTTTGTGCTAAGCGAGCAATCAGCTCTTCAACTTTTTTACCCGCCGTCATCATCAAATCAGCAAATTCATCAACGACAACAACAATATAAGGTTCTTTTCCTAACGTTGGCATTTCTGTTGCCATACTGTCGCTTGGTTTCCAGAATGGATCAGGAATAGGACGCGCCATTGCTTCAGCTTCTTTAATTTTTTCGTTATAACCTGCAAGATTACGTACACCTAATGCTGACATTAGTTTATAACGACGTTCCATTTCAGCCACACTCCAACGCAGAGCACTTGCGGCATCTTTCATATCAGTAACAACTTCGGTTAGAAGATGTGGAATACCTTCATAAACTGAAAGCTCAAGCATTTTAGGGTCAATCATAATAAAGCGAACATCTTCTGGTTTCGCTTTATAGAGAATACTGATGATCATCGCATTCACACCAACAGATTTACCTGAGCCTGTTGTACCAGCAACAAGTAAGTGAGGCATTTTAGCCAGATTGGCAACAACTGGCTGACCGCCAATATCTTTACCTAAAACAACGGTTAATGGAGAACGGCTATCTCTAAATGCATCGCTATCCAACAATTCACGCATATATACGGTTTGACGTTTTTTGTTAGGTAATTCGAGTCCTACATAAGGTTTCCCCGGAATAACTTCAACAATACGTACCGCAATAGCAGACAATGAACGCGCTAAGTCGCGGGATAAATTTGAAATACGAGCGGCTTTTACACCCGGAGCAAGTTCAAGTTCAAAACGAGTGATAACAGGCCCCGGTGAAATACCAACAACCTTGGCTTTAACACGATAATCATTAAGACGCGCTTCAATAAGTTTACCAATACGCTCAAGCTCAAACATATCAACAGGCTCATCTTCTACTGGCGGCGTTGTTAATAAATCCAGAGAAGGCATTGGTGTTGTTGGCTTTTGCAACGGCCTATCATTACGCATCAACAATGGGTGAATTAAAGATTGCTGTTGCTGTTGCTGTTGCTGTTGCTGTTGCTGTTGCTGTTGCTGTTGCTGTTGCTGTTGCTGTTGCTGTTGCTGTTGCTGTTGCTGTTGCTGTTGCTGTGCAAAATGCTGCGCCATATTAGGCTGTGGCTCAATACGTGATTGAGGTGCAGCTTGTGGTGTAACAGGTTCAGAAACAATTGGTGTAAATACTGGCTCTATCGGATCTTCATCCAATAGATCATCAATTGGTGAGAACGCCTCTAATGCGGTCAGCTCTCTTTCTAGCTCAATTTTAGGGCTGTACTCTTCCTCTTCTTCATCTCGAGGTGAAATTTGTAAAAATGCATTGCTGGCTGGGTATTCAACTTTTTTCTCAATAGTTTGTGTAGGTTGCGCTGATTGTGAGGCAAACGAATGTTGAATATGAGGCTGATAACCCGTTGTTGCTTGTAATGAAGGTGCTGGTGTTGACAGTTGAGGTAAAACCTCATCTTCATCATCATCTAACGAAACATCATCACCATAACGATCCTGTAATTGTTGTTTAAATTGTGCTGCCAACTGTTGCTGATATTGCTCATCTTCATCAATTTCGTTGTTATTCTCTTCTGTGGAAGAGAATGTATTCGCGGTAACTGTTGGCTCATCACGATAATCATCTTGTTGATGACTAAATGAAGATATTGGTGATGTGATACTTGGCTGATGAGGCTCAATAATATCTTCAGGATCGGTACTATCGTTCTCACCATAACGTTCACGTTGCTGTTCGAGAAATTGCTGGCGCAACTCTTGTTCAAAATTCGCTTGTTCTTGAATATCAGCTAGCTCATCTTCAGGTTCAGATTGAACAGCTTCTTCACGACGACGTAATTCAGCTTCGCGTTGTGAAGGAATATGAATACCATAAAGCTCACGACGTGTTGGTAATCGCACTGGATTTGGGCGTGGTAATTCAGGGCCTAATCCTTGTTTAACTTGAGAGCCATGACTAACAAGAGCACTCGTTGCCACGCCTGCTGCCACCGTCGCTGCTTGCGTTAAAGAATCTGTATCAGGTACTAGCGAGAATGTAGGTTCCGCTCTGCCAGCAGGCATAAAACTATCTGTTGATGTTGATAAGGACGATGGCTGTGCCATAGGTTCATTTTCAACATATGGCATTATAGAAGGTGTACTCTCTTCTGGTATTGAGGGATCAGTAGAATGTTGAGAAGCATTGGCTTCTGATTGAGCTTCTTTTTTCAAGAATGCTTCTGGAATATCAAAACGATAATGTTCTGGTTCTTCTGTATGAGTTGGTTGCGAAACTGGTGCTGATACAAGAGGAGCTGTTTGCGTCAATGTTTGTGCATGTTCATCTGCTATATCATTTGTTGCAGAGAAAGATGGCAAATCATCTTCTTGTTCTGCTTTAGATTGCAACGTGTCTATCTCTTGCTGACGAGCAAGTTCAAGCGCTGAAGGTGCAGAAAATAGAATATCATCGCTCTCTTCTGTTGCTAATTCAGATTGCTGATTTTCTTTTTGATTTGAATTTTCAGCGATTTCTGTAGCAACATCTTGAGTGTCATCTTCCTCTTCTTCATCTTCGTAATCAGCTTCATTTTGGCCTCTGTTGGTAATAAAACCAACACCTCCCAAAATAACGGCACCAATTTTTTCTGTGATTGTTAACCAAGACCAACCAGTAAACAGAGTAAAGCCAATTGCCCAAACAGATAACAGGGCAAGAGTAGCACCTAAAACATTAAACCACGGCAATAGAGCTTTGCTAAACAAGCTTCCAATTACACCACCAGAGCTGAAATTATAGATATCATCAAAATTAAGATCAGCTAATGCACAAGAGGTAAAGATCAGAGCCAAGGCACCAATCGTGCGAAGTGCAAGGGAAAAGAAGTCGGTATATTCACGGTTTTGTTGGTAGCGTAGAGAATTCCAGCACCCAAAAACCACGACGACAGGAATTGCATAGGCAAGTAAACCAAATGCAGAAAATAGAATATCAGCTAACCATGCTCCGATACTGCCGCCTAAATTCTGGATAGGCTCATTCCAAGTGGTTTGTGACCAGCTAGGATCAGAGGGATGAAAGCTAAGTAATGAAACCATTAAAAAGACAGCGCCAATGCCGATAAGGATGAGAATAGCCTCCCAAATACGGCGACGGTTGCTTATCTTTGTTAAACGAATATTTTTATCTTCTGTATATTCCTGGCTCAAAGAGGGCTCTCCAGGTTTAACTTAGGGTGAATTAAAACGGAACAACGCTGAGATATCCCAGCGTTGAAACTGTATGCATAAACAGGAGTGTACCTAACTTTTTCCTGCTTTGCACCAACCTATTAAGTTGGCTTAGCGAGTTTTAATTACAAGGCGGTTGCTTTGTTTAACTTCTTCCATAACCACGTATGTACGTGTGTCATTAACACCTGGAAGACGTAACAGTGTTTCACCTAGTAATTTACGGTAAGCGGACATATCAGGTACACGAGTTTTCAACAGATAGTCAAAATCACCAGAAACTAAATGACATTCTTGGATTTCTTCAAGTTTCTGAACAGCCATATTGAATTGTTCAAAAACATCTGGTGCACCACGGTTTAGTGTGATTTCCACAAATACTAATAATGATGCATCTAAGTAATGTGGGTTTAACAGTGCTGTATAACCAGAAATAAATCCTTGGCGCTCTAAACGACGTACACGCTCTAAACAAGGCGTTGGTGATAAACCTACACGTTTAGATAGCTCAACGTTTGAAATACGACCATCTTTTTGAAGCTCATTTAGAATATTCCGGTCTATTCTATCAAGATCTTTACCCGGACGTTTTTTATTATCAATCATCTCTATACTCTCTTTCTCTTTTTCTCTTACTTTATTTTCCTATACCCATACCTGTACACCATCAGCATCACTGTCGAAACTTCGGTATCAAACGGTCAGAGCAAACTACCAATCTATTTTCTTTTAATGCCAGATAAAAGTTCTATTTTATCCAAATACTCATTAGCAAATATCGTAAAGTAACTATCCTATACCCTGTCTGTCTAAAAAATATTACGTATAACATCCGAGGATAATTATCTTTAACAATCATGTTTTCGCAAATGTACAGCGGATTGTCAAAGCAAATGAGTAAAAATCAGAACAAGGCGCTATGTTATTCTCTATATACGCAAGATAAACATCAATTGTAAAGCAAAATGTTTCAGGTTAATTCGATGATGTTAGCCCAATATAACTCTATAATTATTAAACTATATTAGTATTAACTATTGCTAAAATAGCTAAAATATTATGTCTATTTCTCGTCATTGGCTTTTTTTAACGTCTTATTTCTCCTACAATCCCTCAATTCGCATCACGCCTAATCAGAAATGAGGTATACATGAGCACCATCAAACATAGCAAACTTATTATTTTAGGTTCAGGCCCTGCGGGTTATACCGCCGCCGTTTATGCTGCAAGAGCAAACTTAGAACCAGTACTGATTACGGGTGTTGAAAAAGGCGGTCAGCTGACAACAACAACAGAAGTCGAAAACTGGCCCGGAGACCCTGAGGGGCTAACAGGTCCTGGCTTAATGGACCGCATGTTTCAGCACGCTGAAAAATTTAATACAGAGATTATCTCTGACCATATTAATAAAGTCGATCTGAAAAACCGCCCATTCCGCCTATTTGGTGATGAACAAGAATATACTTGTGACGCATTAATTATCGCAACAGGTGCTTCTGCACGCTATATCGGTTTACCTTCAGAAGAATCTTTTAAAGGCCGAGGCGTTTCTGCTTGTGCAACCTGTGACGGATTTTTCTATCGTAACCAAAAAGTCGCTGTTGTCGGTGGCGGAAATACCGCGGTAGAAGAAGCTCTTTATTTAGCTAATATTGCATCTGAAGTTCATCTGATCCACCGTCGTGATTCTTTCCGTTCTGAAAAGATCTTAATTAACCGTTTAATGGATAAAGTAAACAGTGGCAATATTATTTTGCATACTGATCGTACCTTAGACGAAGTTCTTGGCGACGATATGGGTGTAACGAAAGTTCGCTTAAAAGACACTAAGAGTGATAAAACCGAAGAATTAGATGTTATGGGCGTCTTTATTGCGATTGGACATAGCCCTAATACCGCTATTTTTGATGGTCAATTAGAATTAGACAACGGTTACATCAAAGTACAATCAGGTACTCAAGGTAATGCAACACAAACCTCTATCGAGGGTGTTTTTGCAGCTGGTGACGTAATAGATCACATTTATCGTCAAGCAATTACCTCCGCTGGCACAGGTTGTATGGCTGCTTTAGATGCAGAACGTTACTTAGACGCACTAAAATCCAACTAAAATCATCACTTCCTTTCAAGGCGCTATTTCAGTAGCGCCTTTTACCATGTAACATACAGTCTGGTTGCCAAAGCGTATAACTACTTACCCTTGGCCTTTCTGATACTTTGTATCTCACCTGCAGATTTGAATCTTTTCTTATGGATAAAACTAAACAAAGTGAATTGGTTCGATGGCTGAAACAGCAAAGTGCTCCAGCCCGTAGATGGCTACGGCTATCAATGATCCTAGGTGTTGTAAGCGGTTTATTAATTATTGCGCAAGCATGGTTATTAGCTGTTTTACTTCAAGCATTTATCATGGACAGTCTAAGTCGTGATACGCATATACCTACCTTTCTCACCCTTATTGGTATTTTTATCTTACGCGCTGTGGTGATGGCAATACGAGAGCGTGTAGGTTATCGCTGTGGTATGGCGGTCAGGCAACAAATTCGTAAAATTGTTCTTGATAGACTTGAAGAGCTAGGCCCTGTTTGGGTTAAAGGCAAACCCGCAGGAAGTTGGGCAACAATTATTCTAGAACAAATAGAAGATATGCAAGATTACTATGCGCGTTATATTCCGCAAATGTATCTTTCCACTATTGTGCCTATTCTTATCCTTATCACCATCTTCCCTGTTAACTGGGCTGCTGGCTTGATCCTATTCTTCACGGCTCCACTGATCCCGCTATTTATGGCATTAGTTGGATTAGGTGCAGCAGATGCTAACCGTAGAAACTTCCTCGCATTAGGTCGTTTAAGTGGTAACTTCCTCGATAGATTAAGAGGATTAGATACATTACGGTTATTTAACCGTGGTAATGCAGAAGTTAAACAGATTACTGAAGCAACAGAAGATTTCCGTAAACGAACAATGGAAGTGCTAAGAATGGCCTTCCTTTCATCAGGTGTATTGGAATTCTTTACCGCTGTTTCCATCGCAGTTGTGGCGGTTTACTTTGGTTTTTCTTACTTAGGCGAACTTAATTTTGGTAGTTATGGTTTAGGCGTCACTCTTTTCTCAGGCTTTTTAGCGTTGATCTTAGCCCCTGAATTTTTCCAACCGTTGCGTGATTTAGGAACTTACTATCATGCAAAAGCACAAGCGATTGGTGCGGCTGAGTCTCTGGTTGAATTTTTAGAAGCTGAAGGTGAAAAACCGCAATTCACAGGCAATGAGCGTATCAACACAGCAGACAGTATTGAGATAACAGCTCATGAGCTAGAAATTCTATCTCATCAAGGTGTCAAACTAGCAGGACCATTAAACTTTACCATTAACCCCAATCAGCGTATTGCGATTGTGGGTCAAAGTGGTGCAGGCAAAAGCTCGTTATTAAATGCGTTACTCGGTTTTTTACCTTATCGTGGCTCATTAAAAGTTAATGGTATTGAATTAACACAGCTCTCGCCTGAAGCTTGGCGTCAATGTTTAAGCTGGGTTGGCCAAAATCCTAATTTACCAGAACAAACCTTGCTGGATAATATTCGCTTAAGCAATCCTAATGCCAGCGATGAACAAATCAATCTTGCCATTGAAAAAGCCTATGTCAGCGATTTTATTAATGAATTACCTGACGGCTTAAATACAATTATTGGCGATAGTGCCGCACGCCTTTCTGTTGGTCAGGCTCAACGTGTTGCTGTTGCTCGAGCTTTATTATCACCTTGTCAATTTTTGTTATTAGATGAACCCGCAGCAAGCCTTGATTCTCATAGCGAACAACGTGTGATGCATGCGCTTAATAACGCCTCATTAAATCAAACGACCTTGCTTATTACTCATCTACTTGAAGAGACTTTAGGTTATGACCAAATTTGGGTGATGGAAAAAGGTCAAATTATTGAAACAGGCACTTATGCATCGTTAAGCCAACAGAATGGCACTTTTGCTCGCCTTCTTGCTCATCGTAAAGAGGAACTTTAATCATGAGAGTATTGCTTCCTTTTCTTGCGCTCTATCGCCGTCACTGGTTTATGTTATTGCTGGGGATTATTCTTGCTATTCTGACTTTACTGGCGAGTATTGGTCTTTTAACACTATCAGGCTGGTTTTTAGCGGGTACATCTCTTGCTGGTTTTGCCGGTATTTATAGCTTTAACTATATGCTACCTGCGGCTGGTGTTCGAGGTGCGGCAATTTTTCGTACTGCGGGTCGTTATTTTGAAAGGCTTGTCAGCCATGACGCTACGTTTCGCGTGTTGTCGCACTTACGTGTATTCACCTTTAAAAAGATCCTCCCTCTTTCACCGGGCGGAATTGCACGTTTTCGTCAAGGTGAGTTGCTTAATCGCTTAGTTGCTGATGTTGAAACGCTAGATCATCTCTATATTCGCGTTATCTCTCCTATCATTGCCGCTTTTGTTGTCATTATGGCAATTATATTTGGCCTTGGTTTAATTGATGCGCGTTTAGCCAATACGCTAGGTGGCATTATGCTTACCTTGCTGATTGTTTTACCTTTCGTATTCTATTATGCGGGTAAACCTATTGGTCGTGATCTTACTGATTTACGAGGTCAATATCGCACCGTGTTAACTAGCATGTTACAAGGACAAGCTGAGCTAACTGTTTTTGGCGCATTACCTCGCTTTAGACAAAATTTAGCGCAACTTGAAGCTAAATGGCTACACAGACAAGCACAACAGGCAAATTTAACTGGTTTATCGCAATCATTGATGATCCTTGCATCAGGGCTAACAGCAACATTAATTTTGTGGTTAGCCGCTGGCGGTATCGACAATAGCTTTATGCCTGAAGCGTTAATTGCCTTATTTACATTTTGTGCATTGGCAGCCTTTGAGGCTTTAGCCCCTGTTACTGTCGCTTTCCAGCATTTAGGACAAGTAATGACATCAGCAACACGTATTACTCATTTAATTGAGCAAAAACCTGATGTCACTTTTCCTGAAAAAGGGGGCGAAACAAACAATAGTGCCACGCTTACAATGCACAATATTTGCTTTACTTATCCAACCCAACCAATGCAAGTCATCAATCACGTAGATTTAACGATTGAAGCAGGACAACACATTGCCTTACTAGGAAAAACGGGTTGTGGTAAATCGACATTATTGCAGTTGATTAATCGCGCTTTTGATCCGACTCACGGCACTATCCGCTTAAATAATTTACCTATTGCTGATTATGATGAAGCAACATTACGTTCAATGATGTCCGTTGTTCCTCAACGTGTTCATGTCTTTAGCCACACATTAAGAGAAAATCTATTGATGGCAAAAGAACAGGCAACAGATGAAGAATTAAAACATGTTCTTCAGCAGGTTGGTCTTGGGCAACTACTTGAAAATGATGAAGGCTTAAATGCATGGATGGGCGATGGTGGTAGACAGCTCTCTGGTGGCGAGCAGCGACGTTTAGGACTTGCAAGAGCCCTACTCCACAATGCACCTCTTGTATTGCTTGATGAGCCAACAGAAGGCCTTGACGCCGATACAGAACAGCAGATCCTTGCACTCTTGCATCAGCATTGCCAAGGTAAAGCTGTATTAATGATAACTCACAGACTTCACGGTTTAGATAAAATGGATAAAATCTGCGTTATGGATGGCGGAAAAATCGTTGAAACAGGCACTCATGCTTCGTTGTTACAACAACAGGGGCATTATGCTAAATTTCATCAAAGACAGGCTCTATTAACACCAACTCACGAGGCATAATATGCCGTTGTTTCAATTAGATGATTGTGATTTGGATTTTCCTGAGCCTCATTTAGCTTTAAAAGAGCCCAACGGCTTATTAGCGATAGGGGGAGAAATCTCCCTTTCGCGATTACGTGTTGCGTATCAATCGGGTATTTTTCCTTGGTACTTCCCTAATGAAGAACCACTATGGTGGTCACCCGATCCAAGAGCCGTTTTACCCGCTGGTGATTTGCATATTGGGCGTAGTTTACGTAAATTTATTCGCCACCAGCCTTATAAAATCACACTCAATCATGCCTTTGCTTCAGTAATTGAGGCGTGTTCTGTACGTGAAGAAGGAACATGGATAGGTCCTGATATAAAAGCAGGTTATGAAGCTCTCCATCAACAAGGTGAAGCTCATTCTGTTGAGGTTTGGGAAGGCGATGAACTCGTAGGTGGTTTATACGGAGTCAATATCGGTGCAGTTTTTTGTGGTGAATCGATGTTTAGTCGCAGAGATAACGCTTCTAAATGTGCCTTTATTGCTTTTTATAACCATTTTCTTCGTTATGGGGGTCAACTATTTGATTGTCAGGTGCTAAACTCTCATACTGCCTCGTTAGGTGCCTCTGAGATCTCACGTGAACATTATTTAGTTGCGTTATCTCGTTGGAAAAAAGTGATTATTGATAAAAAGTGTTGGTATCAGCAATCGTTGGAATTATAATCACTGCTTGTTTTTGTAAAGCCCTTCTTATTTAAGACAGAATTAAGAATGATATTCTGTTATTTATGCAAAAAGGTTTATACAAAAATTTTATCTTACACACCCATTATGTGGTTGGGGTGCTGTTTTTTTATTGCTACAAATACCACAAAATAAAGAATTACGACTTCTGTTATTACTTTTACTTTAGCAAAGTAAAACGCAAGTTGCGGTAAGGATGTTAAGTGCAATAGCAAGGTGAACACCATTGCTATCCAATAACATTCCTTTACATAGGACAATATTTTCGGCATTATCTTGCCGTTTAAAAAATATGGTTATTAAAACTTAGAGGATTAGATGGCCAAAGAAGACAACATTGAAATGCAAGGCACTGTACTGGATACTCTGCCAAACACGATGTTCCGCGTAGAATTAGAAAACGGACACGTCGTTACCGCTCATATCTCAGGAAAAATGCGTAAAAACTATATTCGTATCCTGACAGGCGACAAGGTTACCGTTGAGCTGACCCCATATGACCTGAGCAAAGGCCGTATCATCTTCCGTAGCCGTTGATCCCAATCTGTTCTCTCCCGTTATTGTCATATAACGGGTGAAAAAAAACACCACAGGCAAGGCATTTATTGATGCTCACCTGTGGTGTATGCTTTTATAGCTCGGTGAATATAGCTTTGTGAAATTAACCGCTATCCTTAGATAACGGTATCTTCATTCTTCGCCAATTTTTCTTGGCTCACAAACTCATAATTCAATTTGCCTGCCAGTTTATCTAGTGTCACAGAAACCGAGCCACCATTAACAAGAGAACCAAATAAAATCTCGTTAGCTAATGGTTTTTTCAAGTTTTCTTGAATGACACGCGCCATTGGTCTTGCACCCATCGCTTTGTCATAGCCTTTATCACACAACCATTGGCGTGCTTCTTGGCTAACTTCAAGCGATACCCCTTTATCATCTAACTGCACTTGTAGTTCGACAATAAATTTATCCACGACCATAGAGATAATTTCTGGCGATAATGCATTAAACCAAATAATGCTATCTAAACGGTTACGGAATTCAGGTGAGAAGGCTTTTTTGATTTCAACCATCGCATCAGTGCTGTTATCTTGCTCTGTAAACCCAATTGATTTACGTTGCGTTTCACGCACACCTGCATTGGTTGTCATCACTAAAATAACATTACGGAAATCGGCTTTACGACCGTTGTTATCCGTTAATGTACCGTTATCCATTACCTGTAACAGAATATTGAACACATCTGGATGTGCTTTCTCAATTTCATCAAGTAACACAACGGAATATGGATTTTTAATGACAGCGTCTGTTAATAATCCACCTTGATCAAAACCAACATAACCCGGAGGAGCACCAATTAGACGGCTGACCGTATGTCTTTCCATATATTCAGACATATCAAAGCGTAGCAACTTCACATTCAACGCTTTCGCTAGCTGTACAGTGACTTCTGTTTTACCTACCCCAGTAGGACCCGCAAATAAGAATGAACCCACCGGTTTATTATCTTGGCTTAATCCTGCACGACTCATCTTTATCGATTCAGACAAGGCGTGGATCGCTTGATCCTGACCGAATACCAACATTTTTAATTGGTTATCGAGGTTTTTCAGCATTGATTTATCGCTGCTAGAAACTGTTTTTTCAGGAATACGTGCAATTTTAGCCACAACAGATTCAATATCTGAGACATTAATGGTTTTTTTACGTTTGCTTGGTGCAACTAAACGTGTTTTTGCACCCGCTTCGTCAATAACATCAATAGCTTTATCAGGTAGATGCCTATCTGTGATGTACTTAACTGATAAGTCCACCGCTGCCTGAATGGCTTTATTGGTATAACGTACATCGTGGTGCGCTTCATATTTTTGGCGCAATCCTTTGATGATCAAGACTGTTTCATCTGGGGATGGTTCAGTTACATCAATTTTTTGGAAGCGACGCGCAAGTGCTCTGTCCTTTTCAAAGATATTGCTAAATTCTTGATAGGTCGTAGAGCCTATAACGCGAATTCGACCACCAGATAACAATGGCTTAATTAAGTTTGCCGCATCAACTTGTCCACCCGATGCAGCTCCCGCACCAATAATGGTGTGGATCTCATCAATAAATAAGATGCTTTTTTCATCTTTTTCTAGGGTTTTCAGTAATGCTTTAAAACGTTTTTCGAAATCGCCACGGTATTTAGTTCCCGCTAAGAGCGAACCAATATCAAGTGAGTAAATGGTATAGCCTTTCATCACATCAGGCACATCATCTTGCTCAATACGCCATGCAAGCCCTTCTGCAATAGCTGTTTTACCGACACCAGATTCACCCACTAATAATGGGTTATTTTTGCGGCGACGGCATAACACTTGGATTGTTCTTTCTAATTCAGCTTGACGCCCAATGAGGGGATCAATTTTACCTTGGCGCGCTAACTGATTAAGGTTAGTGGTAAAATTATCCATATGATCGTCGCCTTGCGGCATCTCTTGTTGAGATTGCGCATTCATATCATTCATATCAGAAAGATCTTCGTTTTGTTGATCTTCTTTCGAAATGCCATGAGAAATAAAGTTAACGACATCAAGGCGACTAACGTCGTGTTTACGTAATAAGTAAGCTGCGTGAGACTCTTGTTCACTAAAAATAGCCACCAGCACATTAGCGCCAGAGACTTCATTTTTGCCTGATGATTGAACATGAAAAACAGCGCGCTGTAATACACGCTGAAAACTCAGCGTTGGCTGTGTTTCTCTGTCTACATTTTCAGGCAGAATTGGGGTTGTTTTACGAATAAAGACTTCAAGTTCTTCGCGTAAGACTGCCAGATCGACTTTACAAGCTTCCAATGCTTCGCGTGCCGATTTATTACTTAATAGCGCCAACAACAGGTGCTCTACAGTCATAAATTCGTGTCTGTTATCACGGGCTTTCGCGAATGCAACATTAAGACTCAGCTCTAATTCGTGATTAAGCATAAGCACCTCCTCCTTAAAAGACTAACCGGATCATGCCTGTTCAAGTGTACACAAAAGTGGGTATTCGTTTTCTCTCGCATACAGATTAACTTGAGCCACTTTGGTTTCGGCAATATCCGCACTATAAACCCCACAAACTCCTTTTCCTTTATGATGAACGTCCAACATAATTTGCGTTGCTTTTTCCTCGCTAAGGAAAAAATACATCGTAAGCACTTCTACAACAAAATCCATGGGGGTGTAATCATCATTATTCAAGATCACCTTATACATTGCTGGTGGCTCATTTTTCTGATGAACATCTTCCCTTAACGTGGTTTCTGTTAAAAAATCAAACTGACCCATTGTTTTGCATTACTCATAGTTTTGTTAAACGTCACTTTCAATTATGACATTTAGTTTACCATCTCACAGGAAAGTCTGCCTATCAACGCTTTTTTATTCCTTCTTTTTACATTCAAAAAATTACAAAGCGTTAGCTACATCAAAATTTCACCTACTCGAAACACTTTCTATCCCCTTCACCTCTTGACGATTGAAACAATAAAATAGAGTATGTTTTATGAACAGCTCAGTAAATATACTGAAAGTGATGTTAAACAAATAAATACAAGTATATGAGAGAAGCTAAGTATGGAGACAGGTACAGTAAAGTGGTTCAACAATGCTAAGGGTTTTGGTTTCATTACCCCTGCAAAAGGTGGCGATGATATTTTTGCCCACTATTCAACAATCAGAATGGAAGGTTACCGCACACTTAAAGCGGGGCAGAAAGTTAATTATAGCACGATAAAAGGGCCTAAAGGTGATCATGCTGACCTTATCATTCCTATCATTGAATAGAAGATAATTTACAGTATAGATAAACCCGATAAAAATACCTTTTACTCACAACAGTTGGGTATTTTTAGTTAAACAGAATGCCTAATTCATTCAAATAAAAGCCCTTTATATTTCAAGGGCTTTTATCTTATAGTTTGGATTATTCTCTCGCTAGAGCATCTATTGGGTTCATTTTTGCTGCACTTCTTGCAGGTAAGAATCCAAAAATAACCCCAATGGCAGTCGAACAAATAAAAGCACTCACTAATGCGATAGGCTGGAATACAAAATGCCAATCAGGCAACATAATACTTGCCACCATAGCGATACCAAATGAAAGACCAATTCCCAGTAATCCGCCGACTAAACAAACCAAGACAGATTCTATAAGGAATTGCTGCATCACATCACTCGCTCTGGCACCTACCGCCATTCTAATACCAATTTCTCTCGTTCTTTCTGTTACTGAAACCAGCATAATATTCATTACACCAATCCCACCTACTACTAATGAAATAACGGCCACTAAAGTGAGAAACAGTTGCATGGTTTGAGTGGTACTTTCGGCTGCCTTAATAAAGCTATCAAGGTTATAAGTAAAAATATCTTTTTTACCATGCCTAATCGTTAATAAACGGATAATTTGTTGTTCTGCAACACTGGCGTCATAACCTTCAGCAGCTCTTACTGTAATACTATCAAGATAGCTTCGATTTAAAATGCGGCTATTTAGTGTACTGTAAGGCACCCATACTTTGAGGGATTGCCCATTACCAAAAGCCGATTTTTTCTCAGCAATGACGCCAACAATCGTAGAGGGAATATTGCGAATAATGATTTGTTCACCAATAACCTCTTTTTTAGTAGGAAAGAACCGCTGACGCGTATTTTCATCAATAACAACAACTTGAGCTTGGCGTTGGATCATATCAGATGTAAACGAGCGACCTTGCGAAAACTTCATGGCATACACTGTGAAATAATCGTCACTAACTCCCGCAACAGATGCTGGTGAATCTTGGTTTCCACGACGTAATCGAGTACTAAATTGAACTTGTGGTGTAACAGCTTGTACATATGACTGCTGCTTTAAAGCGAAGACATCCTGCAGCGTCAACGCTTGTCTATCTTCTGGTGAATCGCTCCCAAAATCTTTCCCGGGATAGATATCAATAGTATTAGAGCCAATCGCTTTTATATCCGCCAACACCATACTTTTAGCTGCATCACCAATCACAATAATCGTAACGACAGAGGCAATACCAATAATAATGCCAAGCATCGTTAGCAAAGTGCGTACTTTGTTCACCACCATTGCACGCCAAGCCATATCTAATGCTTGTGTAAAACGCCCAAATATTTGCCCCAAATAAGAAGACGCTAAAACGGTTGTTGTCTCTTTTTTAACTTTATTTGCCGTTGTTTGATGGCAATTATCATTAATAATTTTACCGTCTTTTATCTCTATAATTCGTTCAGCCTGTGCCGCAATTAAAGGATCATGGGTTACGATAATCACCGTATGCCCTTGCTCATTGAGTTGCTTAAGAATAGACATAACTTCTTTGCCAGAATGGCTATCCAATGCACCTGTTGGCTCATCAGCAAGAATGACTTCACCGCCATTCATTAATGCTCTAGCAATACTTACACGCTGTTGCTGACCACCAGAGAGCTGATTAGGACGATAATCAACACGATCACCTAATCCTAAGCGTGCTAATAATTCGCGTGCCCTCTCTTTTCTTTGGGTAGCATTTTTATCTGCATAAATCGCAGGAATTTCAACATTCTGCTCTGCAGTTAAATGCGACATTAAATGGTAGCGCTGGAAGATAAAACCAAAATGCTCACGGCGTAATGCAGCAAGTTGGTCGCTTTCCATTTTCGCAACACTTTGACCGGCAACTTTATATTCACCACTACTTGGTTTATCTAAGCAGCCTAAAATATTCATTAAAGTCGATTTACCGGAGCCTGAAGCCCCTATAATCGCCACCATTTCGCCAGCATTAATTGTTAATGAGACTTTATTGAGAACAACAGTTTCTTCTTCACCATTGGTATATAAACGGCTAACCTCATTGAGCTCTAATAATGCAGGCATCATGCGTCTCCTGAAGTTTCACCCAGAATAACCTCATCGTTTTCTTTTAATCCGCTGAGCACTTCTGCATAAACATCAGTACGCATACCTATTTTTACTGTGCGTTTTTCTGGCTGACCATTAACTAATACATCAACATAATATTCATTAATTCCTGCATCATCGCCTAATACAGAAAGCGGAACGAGAAGCACATCTTTCTTATTTTCGATAAGAATTTTAACTTGTGCTGTCATTTGTAAACGTAGTAAATGCTGTTCATTAGGTACTTCAAAACGGGCATAGTAAAAAATAGCGTCATTAATTTTTTCGGGGGTAGGTAGGATATCTTTCAACTTACCGCTGAACGCTTTATCTGGCGCACCTAAAACCGTAAAAGAGGCACTAAGCTCAGGCTTTAAATAAATAACATCAGCTTCTGATACTTCTGCTTTTACCAGCATCGTATCTAAATCTGCTAACGTTAAAATAGTCGGTGCTTCTTGCGCGGCAATTACCGTTTGGCCTTCAAGGGTTTTAATAAAAGTGACAACGCCATCCATAGGTGCGGTTATCCGCGTATATTGCAGGTTAGTTCTCGCCGTATCTAGCGTAGCTTGGTTCTTTTTAATTTGTGCTTGATAAGTGATGATGCGTGCTTTTTTTACTTCAACATCAGTTTTAGTACGATCAAGTTCATCTTGTGCAATCGCATGAGTACCAATAAGCTTTAATTGGCGTTGATAAGTTAATTGAGCTAAGCGCAATTCCGCCTGTGCTTGTTGAAGGTTTGCTCTAAGCTCATTGTTGGTTTCCTGCGATTCAGTGACTTCGTTTTGCGCTTTCTTAGGATCAATAATGGCGAGTAAATCCCCCTTTTTAACCACATCGCCCTCTTTCACAAACAAAGTTTGTAACTGACCACTGACCTGCGCACCCACATCAACTTTACGCACAGCATCAAGCTTACCCGTTGCAGTGACTTCTTTTGACAGATCACCTCTTGTGATCTGCTGAGTTTGATATATTGGTGCTTTCTCTTTTGGCAAAAAAAAGTACGTAGCAATTGCTACAATAATTAAAATAAGGGTGAGAACTTTCCCTCGCTTTTTTAAAGATAAAAAAGCCATAAAATTTCCTTCTTAAACATAAAGATGCAATAAATCATACAAAGCATTAGCTATGAGGTTCTATTCTCATAGCTAAATAAAATAAGTGTAGGTCTCGTAGATTTATCTTGCTTATACAAGTGTTGCGAATTAATTCGCTTTACCTCTTGCAAGCCATGCCACACGAGAAAACATACTTTTCAGTATGGAAGGGATAGAGTCTACTCCTCGTTGAGCCGCATTGTTAGCCACCGTTAGTGCTAGATCAGGCTTGGATGAACGTTGAATAGCTTTAATGATCACGCGTCGAGTTGGCCATTTTTCATTATCTGGCACACCTGCAACATCATGATATACATTGCGAAAGCCTTCTTTATATAAAAAATGTTCCATATCTAAGGCTGGAAGCTTTGTTAATCTATCACGCTCTGCATCATTACTTTTTGATGCAAAATCCTTAACGGTAGCGGCATATTTCTTACCCGCTTCATCACCATCCACTAAGGTATGCCATTCTATGCCCATATAGGTTGCGTACTTTAATAATGGCTTAAGTCCACATTGAGCAAACTCAATGACTTTTATTCCTTCAGCTTCAAAGAAATAATTACATTGCCTTGCCAACTCGTTCATTAGCCAAATTTCCGTTTCACCTTCAACCAATAACCAGCAACGAGCAAAAAGTGCAGAGGGTCGGTTATAACGAATATGAAAAGAGATACGTCGCTCTTCATCAGAATGCAGTTGCTGATCCCCAACGCGGTAAGCAGCAACTTTATCGGTATCACGCACTAAACGGCAAACACTCTCTAATGGAGCAAGTGACAGTAACTCTCCCGAGTTTGTGGTTGTGATCCGTTGTAATGAGAAAAGATTAAGTAATCCCCAAGCCACCGAAAGCATAATAGGATGCAAACGTGTTTCTGGGTTTTCAACAATCACGATAGGTCTTGCATAAGGATCAAGCGCGACACTACCACGAGACTGCAAGATAGAAGAAAACATTCCCAAGATAATTAATCGAATACTTCTCTGATTAGGTTTTGCCAACACTTTATTAATATTTTCTAAGGCATGCCAGCCACGTACATGAGGCTCATTGACTTTTCGATGACGAGAGCGAGATTTAAACAGCAACGAACCGTGATCGGCAAAATAGTGCCCTAGCAGTTGTTGCATTGCATCAAGACCTTCACGTAAATCATCATCTGACAACTCGTCAGGATTTTTAACTAACGCTTTGGTTAACTCACTCATTTTATTATTAAACGCTTCTCGATGAGGATTATTATGAGAATCGATAACGTCAGAGGCAAGATCACGAACAAAACGCGCATCTTGTAAGCGAAGAACCGGATAAAGCCTAACAATCTCTGCAATAATTTCTTGAGTTTGTCCATTAGGTAAGCGAATTTGCTTTCCTTCTTTATCAAGAAAATAGCGGAATGTTTTTACATTTTTCTGCTCATCTAATTCAGCGCTAATTCGGTAATAAATATGTTTAAGATCATCACCATTTTCAACCCACACAGGCGCTATTTTATGGAAACGGTAAGATCGATGACGTCCGGGACGAGATTCGGTAAACGTTAAAATAATTTGTAGGCTTTTTTTGCCATTTTCTTCCGGCTCATTCGGCAAACGATGGAAATCATCAGGTGTAAATGCATATTGGTAGGTTTCAATACCCAAACTGAGTGTTAACGCATCAAGTAATGAGCTTTTACCCCACGCATTTTCACCTACTAAGACTGTATTCATATCAAGAGGTAATGAGAGACGATTAAGTCCACGGAATCCAACTATTTCCACTCTTTCTAAATACATAAATTCCCTCGTTAGTTACGACTAAGCTATGGTTTTATTTTATTCTTCCTATCTTCATTTTATGCTTAATCAGCTAATAATTTCACTTAATGGATATTTTCATTAAATCATAGTTCAAGATAGCCGTAATAAAATTTACTCAACTATTCGATATATACCCATTTTGTTCGCTTTTCAATCAATTAAAGCCTCTTACACCTAAACGTGGTAGGCTCGTTACCTTTAATAAATATTTTAGACTTATCTTAATTTCTGTATCCACAACATCATAAGTAAATGTTATAATCCGATTCACGTTATTAGTTTATTTTATAATTTGAGCACACTCAGTAAGGAATAGAAATGCTATCAGGGTTATTGATTATCCTACTTCCGCTTTTTGTAGGGTATTTGATTAAGTTAAACAATCGCCCATTACTTCATTTGGCAAACCGCCTACTTAGCGCGATGATTTACGTTATCCTATTTCTAATGGGCGTCAGTTTAGCCATGCTAGATAATATTGGTGAAAACTTAGTCTCAATTCTTTCTTATGCCAGTGTTTTCTTTTTATGTACCTTTGGCGCTAATTTACTGTTTTTATGGCTACTGGATAAAAAAGATCCTTGGCATGTTCCTGCCCATAAACAGTCCAAGCCCCCTTCACGCATAAAAATGGTACTTGAATCACTACAGTTATGCGGTGTCGTTGTTGTGGGTTTCTTTGTCGGTTTAACAGGCTGGTCAATTTTCCACTATGCCTCTCATGCCAGCCAAGGCGCACTTATCTTCTTACTTTGGTTAGTCGGTTTACAATTACGCAATAGCGGAATGAGCCCAAAGCAAATTCTTATCAACCGTCGAGGAACAACTGTTGCCGTCGTTATGGGTGTTAGCGCACTTGCTGGAGGAGCTTTAGCGGCTTACTTACTAGGATTGCCGATGAAAATGGGATTAGCCATTGCATCCGGTTATGGTTGGTATTCGTTATCAGGTATTGTACTCACTGATGCATTTGGCCCCGTTATTGGTAGTACTGCATTTTTCAATGACTTAATGCGTGAATTAGCGGCAATCATGCTTATCCCTATCATTGTTAATCGTTATAGAAATACGGCATTAGGGATTTGTGGTTCAACATCCATGGACTTTACCTTACCTGTTTTACAAAGAAGTGGCGGTGTATCCATCGTTCCCGCGGCTATTGTGCATGGATTCGTTTTAAGTTTAATCACACCAATCTTGATGGCGTTCTTTACTTCATAGAAAAATCAGTAACAATAGAACGATAACGTTCTCTTTTTACAATGGATTAACAATGAATCAACAGCGTGTATTAGTACTTGGTGCAAGTGGACATATTGGTCAAAATCTTATTCCAGCTCTGATAAAACAAGGTCATCAGGTCACCGCGGGTGCCCGTAGAGTTGACTGGATGATGTCTCAAGGTTGGGAAAATACACGCTGTATCTTTGTTGATTTACATGATCCAGAAACCTTAAACAAAGTAATGCATGATACTGATATCGTTTATTACCTTGTTCATAGCATGGGTGATGCACATAATTTAGTTGAACAAGAGCGTAAAGCGGCAATTAACGTTGTAGAAGCGTTAGAAGGCACCGACGTTAAACAAATTATCTTTTTAAGTGCCTTACAGCATGAAGATCAACAATACTCGCCTCATCTTATTGCCCGAAAACTTACGGGTGAAGTGTTAAGAACCAGCACTGTTCCTGTGACTGAAATCCGCACCTCAATGATTGTTGGTCCCGGCTCTGCTGCCTTTGAGATTATGCGTGATATGGTTTATAACCTTCCTATTCTTACACCACCACGTTGGGTTCGCTCTAAATCCTCCCCTATTGCGCTTAAAAATTTAATTCACTATTTAACTGAAATTATTCATCACCCCACTCATCAACATCGTATTTTTGATGCTGGTGGCCCTGAATATATTAGCTACCAAACCCTTTTTGAGCGCTTTATTAAAATCTCTGGTAAAAAGCGAGTGCTGATCCCGCTACCTATGCCGGGTAGTCTTATTTCTGCGGGCTTTATCAGTATGATAACCTCTGTACCCACTTCTATTGCTAAAGAGCTTATTCAAGGGCTTAAATACGATCTCCCTGCCAACGATGAGCCATTACGTAAACTTATTCCTCAGACTCTCATAAAATTTGATGATGCGGTAAAAGAAACACTCGCTGATGAAGAAGCCGCTTTAGATAACCAAGACTGGGGTTACTCTCCGGCTGTTCGTAGTCGCTGGAAACCCGGTTATGGTTATTACCCTAAAAATGCAGGTTGTACAGTATCTACACCCGCAAGCGCAGCATCCCTTTGGCATACAGTGCAACAAATAGGCGGAGAGCAAGGTTATTTTTATGGTAATGCGCTATGGAAAACTCGCGCCATTATGGATGATATTGCTGGAAATAAAGTCACTTACGGACGCCCTTCCAGAGAAACATTAGAACTTGGCGATATGATTGATGGTTGGCGAGTAATCAAACTAGAGCCTGAAAAACAACTCACACTATTATTTGGAATGAAAGCGCCCGGTTTAGGCAGACTCTCTTTCACGATCCACGACAGTGGCAATCTTCGCTCAATAGATGTTCGCGCTTGGTGGCACCCAGCAGGTTTTAGTGGATTACTTTATTGGTTCGCCATGATGCCTGCGCACTTATTTATTTTCAAAGGTATGGCTAAAACCATAAGTACTAACGCTTACAAACTGGATAAAAATTCACCTGACGGTGAAAAAAAATAGCCAAATTACCCATTTTTACGTAAAAAAACCACTTTATTATGCAGTTTTAGTTGCATAATTATTCTTACCGTTTTATTATTTGAACCAGTTAATGACTATTCAGAAAAAACGCATGAGTATTCAATTAAAAAACATAAATTGTTTCTACGGTTCGCACCAAGCACTCTATGATATTAATCTAGAATGCTCTGCCGGTGAAACAATGGTTCTATTAGGACCAAGTGGTGCAGGTAAGAGCTCACTAATGAGAGTTCTTAATTTATTAGAAATGCCACGTTCAGGCGAATTAGAAATTGCGGGTCTACATTTTGACTTTAGCCAACAGCCTAACGCAAAGGCAATTCGTTCATTACGCCAAAATGTGGGTATGGTATTTCAACAATACAATTTATGGCCACATTTAACGGTTCTTGATAATTTAATTGAAGCACCTTGTCGTGTATTAGGTTTATCAAAACCGCAAGCCAAAGAAAAAGCGATGAAATTGCTTGAGCGTTTACGTTTGAGTGATTACGCAGGACGTTTTCCTCTGCATTTATCTGGAGGACAACAACAACGTGTTGCTATTGCAAGAGCATTAATGATGGAGCCTCAAGTTCTCTTATTTGATGAACCTACGGCGGCATTAGATCCTGAAATTACAGCTCAAGTTGTTGATATTATTAAAGAGCTATCTGAAACGGGGATTACACAAGTTATTGTGACCCATGAAGTTGAAATTGCACGCAAAGCCGCGAGCAAAGTTGTATATATGGAAAACGGCCGTATTATAGAGCAAGGTGATAACTATCATTTCACTGCTCCACAAACGGAAGCTTTTGCTAATTACTTGTCACACTAAATCAGGATCAGACAATGAAAAAAATATTATTTGCAGCACTTCTGACCAGTATTACACTTTCTGCAACTGCGGCTGAGAAAGAGACAATTCGTTTTGCAACTGAAGCAACGTATCCTCCATTTGAAATGATCGATGCGAATAATCAAATTGTGGGATTTGATGTTGATTTAGCCAATGCAATGTGTGCAAAAATTAATGCTGATTGTACCTTTACCAATCAGTCATTTGATAGTTTAATTCCTAGTCTGAAATTCCGTCGTTTTGAAGCGTTAATGGCGGGTATTGATATTACGCCAGAGCGTCAAAAACAAGTTGATTTCACCGATTCTTACTATGATAACTCAGCAGTATTTATTACAGTAACGGGTAAAATCTCTGATGTAGCAAGCCTAAAAGGCAAACAAATTGGTGTACAAAATGGGACAACCCATCAGAAATTCATCAATGAACAACACAAAGAGATGAAAACTGTTCCTTATGACAGTTACCAAAATGCGGTATTAGATCTTAAAAATGGTCGTATCGAAGCTATCTTTGGTGATACTGCGGTTGTTAATGAGTGGCTGAAAAAGAATCCTGAATTAGGTATTGTAGGCGACAAAGTTGCAGATCCTAACTACTTTGGTACAGGTCTTGCGATCGCGGTAAGAAAAGGTAATGCTGATTTACAAGATAAATTAAACAAAGCATTAGCTGAAGTAAAAGCTGATGGCACCTATGATGTCATTTATAAAAAATGGTTTGAATAACAATAATAGCTTAATAAATGAATGAAATAACAACTCTAGCAGGTGCGGCCGTTACAACGGTCTCACTTGCTATTTCTGCTCTTATCATCGGATTAGTTCTAGCCATGCTGTTTACAGCTTGGGAATCCGCGAGATGGAAAGCCTTTGCTTTCTTAGGAACATGCTGGGTAACACTAATTAGAGGACTACCAGAAATGCTGGTGGTTCTTTTTGTCTATTATGGCACCCTACAAGGTGTCATGATGCTAATGGATGGAATTGATCTCGGTGCTTTCACCTTACAAGTTGATTTTGGTGATACTGAATCATTACCTTTCTATTGCGGTGTTATCGCCCTTTCACTTCTTTATGCATCTTATGCTTCGCAAACTTTACGTGGTGCATTAAAAGCAGTACCAACAGGACAATGGGAAGCCGGCCAAGCATTAGGTATGGGTCGTATTACTATTTTCTTCCGCTTTATCATGCCTCAAATGTGGCGCCACGCTTTACCGGGGTTAGGTAATCAATGGTTAGTTCTATTAAAAGATACCGCTTTAGTCTCATTAATCAGTGTTAATGATTTAATGTTACAAACACAAAGTATCGCTAACCGAACTCAAGAGCCTTTTACTTGGTATAGCATTGTTGCATTGATTTATTTGGCAATTACTTTGGTCAGTCAATATATCCTGAAATGGTTAGAAATGAGAACGACTCGATTTGAACGGAGTGCCTCATAATGTGGGATTATATTGTTGATATTTTACCGGGATTACCAACAAGCCTGTCTTTAACAGTCGTGGCTCTATTGGTTGCATTTACACTTTCGGTTTTAATGACTTTTGTTTTGGCACTCAAAACACCTGTCATTAGCCAAATAGTCAAAGCCTATATTACCTTATTTACGGGTACGCCTTTATTGGTGCAGTTTTTCTTAATCTATTATGGCCCTGGGCAATTTCCTGTGTTGAAAAACTTCCCAACAATGTGGGAGTTATTATCAACACCGTGGTTTTGTGCAATGGTCACATTAGCATTAAATAGTGCGGCTTATTCAACCTTACTTTTCTATGGTGCTGTAAGGGCGATCCCATCTGGACAATGGCAATCTTGCCAAGCATTAGGAATGTCACCAGTACAAACAGCAAGAGTGATATTACCTTACGCATTTAAGCGTGCACTTTCATCATATTCAAACGAAGTCGTTTTGATATTCAAAAGTACCTCACTTGCCAGCACTATCACCTTACTTGAATTAACAGGTTATAGCCGACAAGTCTTTGGTCAAAGCTATGATGTGATGGTTTTTGTTGCAGCAGGTATTATTTATCTGTGTATCAACGGAATACTGACACTCTTAATGCGATTAATTGAGAAGAAAGCCTTAGAGTTTGAGCACCGTAATTAAAAAACGAGTAAGCAAAACCATCAATGTAAAAACACCCCAGTAGTTTTCACTCTGGGGTGTTTTTTTATGGCTAAATAAACAGTAGCAAATAATGGTTCTATTTTTGTGTAGCCTGTTTTTCTATTAACGACTCTTTATGGCTTACTCGGTAAGCGTTCAGTGCTAATAAACTACCCAGTAACATCACAATAGCTAACGCTAATTTAGGTTGTACTGGTGAAGCCAGTGCCGTTAAACCAAAGGCTGCACCACCCGCCATCTGAATAAAGCCCACTAATGCAGAGGCAATACCTGCTGTTTGTGAATAAGGCTCAAGAGCATAACTTGTCGCTGGTCCCATAATAAAAGCAAGACCCGCGCAAGCACTTGCTACGGGCAGCATATAAATCAGCCAATGATTTTGTATTTCAGCAGGGATAAATATCAAGCTACCTAACAAACTCACACAGCCCAATCCCATTAATCCGCTTCCTAAGATCAAACAAATAGGTCTACCAACACGGTGAATAACACGGTTTGCATAAAAACTGACAAACATTATCCAAAAACCATTTACACCGAAAACAATAGAAAAAATCAGCGCTGATAATTTTGCATCATTCATTAATACAATTGGGGCAAATGACACATAAGTTAATGCCATTCCCATGGTTCCCGCATTCACTAATGCAAAAGTTAAAAAACGTTTACTACATAAAATCTCAAGGTATGTTTTACCTAATTTTTGTTTTGATTGAGCTGTATTTTCAGGCTTTGTCTCTGGTAAAAAACGAGTGATCAAAATTAATACAAGCACTGAATAGAAAATCAAGAACCCAAAAGGTGCACGCCATCCCCAATATTCAGCCAATAATCCACCTAATAGTGGCGCTAATGCAGGAATAATATTTAACGTGCCATTTAAAAAACCGAAAACGCGGGCGGCTTCATTACCATTAAAACAGTCACGAACGCAGGTAAAAGCCACAACAGAAGTACAGCACACCGCTGAAGCTTGTAATAATCGTGATATAATAAAAAGCGTTGAGTCTGTCGAAATGGTTGCAATGACAGAACCCACAATATAGATAAGTATCCCAGCGATAGCGATTGGTTTACGACCGAACTTATCCACCAAAGGCCCCGATATAAGTTGCCCTACACCTAAGACTAGAATAAATAAAGCGATAGTAGATTGAATAAGGGATACGCTACTTCCTAAATCTTGAGCAATTGTCGGTATCGTCGGTAAATAGAGATCGATTCCCAAAGGCCCCAATAACACCATCACTAATAACAACGCTTTTAAATTCTGCATAAAATAGAATGCCCATCTAATAAAAAAGAAAACGCCCGATGTTATCCATCGAGCGTTAAATACTGATTTATACTAACACTCAATCACTATTTTGTAATAAATATCTTAGCTGTCTTGTAATACCAATAACGTAAGGACTTCATAGTGAGAAGTATGAGGAAACATATCAAACAACTGCACTCTATCTATTCGATAATGAGAAAGTTGCTGAATATCTTTTGCCATCGTTTGAGCATTACAACTTGAGTAAAGGATAAAGCGAGGTTTCATTTTATTGAGATAACCGCACAATGCCTCACCAATACCTCGCCTTGGTGGATTAACAAGCACTAATTCAGGAACAGACTCTTTAGCTAATGCATAACCTGTTGAATCTAACGCCTGAAATTCGACATGCTCTAACCCTAATTCCTGAGCTGATAAACGTGCACATTCAATAGCTTCTGGGCTAATTTCAATACCTGTTAATTGGGTTGATTTATCTGCACAATGCAACCCAAAGCCGCCTGATCCACAAAACATATCCCACAAATGCGTAATATTTAATTCTCTTACCCAACGACCTGCTGTGGCATAAAGAGATGAAGCTACCGCTGGGTTAGTTTGAAAAAAACCTCTAGGTCGAATATGTAATGGAATTTGGTTAAATGATTCATCCAAGAACGTTTTTTCTGTCAGAATAATTTCTTGGTCACCTTCCAAAATAGCCATATGCACAGGTTGAATATTAACGGAGATAACCGCTAATTGAGGCAACTGTTCTTGTAACCAAGGAAGTGCTTTACGAAGTTGTTCTAGTTTTTTTTCTGAACGCAAAACAAAGCGCAACATCATGGTGTTATTACTTCGGCTCTCAGTTAATAAGATAAACTTGAGTTCACCACGACGGCGTTCGATGTCGTAAGGTACTAGCCCTGCTTTTGCAATAAATGTTTTCAAAATAGAAAACACGGGTGCAAAAGAAACTGGATACAGTGGACATTCGCATAAATCGACAGCAACACCTTCTTTGGTTTTTAAGCCCAAGACGGGTCTTTCAACACTCCCGCTGACTACCATTTTTGCTTTATTACGAAACTGCGCTGGTTCGCTTTCAACAGGCGCTAATTTATCAAAAGCATAATCTTCTGGAAGTAATGCTAATAGGCTGTGCTGTTTTTTCTTGATTTGTTCAGGATAAGCAAGAGAAAGCCATTCACAAGAATGACATTCACCCGCACTAAATCGTGCGCATTGCATAAGATTTTGTGACCGTTATGGAGATTAATATTAATGTACAGTATAGGAGGAGTCGGTTGATGCGCTATTTATCTCAACATCTTCGTCTTCATCTTCTTCTTCATTTTCACTTTCTTGTTTTTCACCATACAAGAAACCGTTATTAAAAATTTCGCTAACGACTTCAGCAGATTGCTCTTCTGCTTTTTGTAAGAACAGGTCGAATTGATTCAGTGAAATACCAGCTGCAACCGGGAATGATTGACAGAAAACTAATTTTGGTAAGTTCTCATCACTAATTTCTAGAAATGTTTTAATAAATAAAGAGCTTGCATTAATTTGGCTTAGATTTGCCATTAATGGCACTATTGCTGACGGCTTTAGCTCAGCGATAGCGGTAAATACAAGTACATCTTCAAGAATATCAATTTTGGCATCAAAAATACCACTGATATATTGAAGATGCGGTAAATGTAACGCCTGACAAGAGTCACATTCATAGTAAGCAATCTGTAGTTCATCAAGCCAAGACTTTAGCTGATCCAGATCGGTAGTCACAACAGCGTTCATTCAAATAACCTTTACGCGCAAAAAAAAGAGTGCCTGTTGGCATTGGTGCTATTTTGCCACTTTTTCTATCTTGAAGGCACTAATAAATAGAAAAACTAAGAAAATTAAGCCAATTTACATATTGGGTTTTCTTAGTTTCTAATGCATTTTTGAGAAAAAACAGTCAACTATTCTTCGTTATTCTCTTTTTTCTTTTTACTCTTTGTGGATTTATGATCAATCCCTAAAAAAGTTAATCGATAAATAGCACGCCATACAATATGGATAGCAGGCGGGATCATGCAGATAACACCCAAAACAACTAGCGTTAATTGTCCTGTATACGTTCCTAGCCACTGCGGAGAGGTCATATATTGGTTGATATAAAGATAAGCAACCACCAATAAAATAATACCGATTATCTCAATGATGATAATGGGTTTTGGCATATCTGACAGTGATTTCATATCTCGATTTGAAGGCTTTTCCATCGTTTCTCCGCTAAATGCTGTGTCGCAGTCCTATCTCATTATTCGGCAAATTGGTATAATTTATCACACTAAAAGGCAATAACTGTTTTTGTTTAGCCTAATAAAAGGGCATAGTAACAACCAATAGAAACTATTATGCCTGAATTTTATTTCCTCAATAAGGAGTGTCGTATGTTTGTTGTCATTTTTGGTCGCCCAGGTTGCCCATATTGTGTTCGTGCGAAACAACTGGCTGAAACTTTGTCTGAAAAACGTGACGATTTCGATTTCCGCTATGTAGATATTCAAGCTGAAGGAATTACAAAAGCTGATTTATCTAAAACTGTCGGAAAAGAAGTTGAAACTGTGCCACAAATTTTTATTGATGAAAAACACATTGGTGGTTGCACAGATTTTGAAGCTTATGCTAAAGAAAACTTAGGCATCTACAACTAATTAAAAAGCGCTAAAACAGTTTATATATCAATATGTTTTAGCGCTTTCCCTTTTTTATTCCCCATTTTTTCTTTATCTTTCCTCTCTTTTTTAAAAAAAATTCTATTTTTTTTCATTAGTCAGCGAACTTTCTTTCTAACTCGGAGTCTGAATTAGTGCCACTGCTTTTCTTTGATGTCCCCAAATATTGAGGAGCCCGATAGTTTCAACCCTTTTGGTGAAATAACTGTCGGGTTTTTTATTGCCTGAAATCTAGTAACACTCACCTTGTAAGGTCACAATAATCCGACGACTACCGCCGTGATTTCGATGCTCACCAAGATAAATCCCCTGCCAAATCCCTAAATTCAACTCACCTTGACTGATAGGAACCGTGACACTTTGTCCAAGTAAGCTACTTTTAATATGCGCTGGCATATCATCACTGCCTTCATAGGTGTGAAGATAGTAATCTTCGTCCTCTTTTACGCTTTGATTAAAGAAGCTTTCAAAGTCACTTCGCACTGTTGGATCCGCATTTTCATTAATCGTTAATGAAGCCGATGTATGTTGAATAAAAAAATGAGCAATTCCGATTTTATATTGTCTTAGCTCTGGTAATTCTTGAATCAATGCTTGTGTAATTAAGTGAAATCCTCTTGGCCTTGCATTAAGGACAATATTTTTCTGGAACCACATAAAGTTATACCTCGTTGAAGATAAGAAAAAGAACGATGTGAGAGCAATAACATAAGCGCAATACTCTTTTTAAGAGTGCTTTAGCCCAGTTTGATATAAAACTGACAAATCTTTTAAAAAAAGCACAATTAAATAAGAAAAAAACACTTTACCCCTATTACTCCCTCATTTACCCTTAAAAACTTGCGTATTATGTATCATAAACATCGCTTATCAGTACGACACGTATGGAGCCTACTTTGCTGGAACAATTCAATTTAGCCGTATTTTCAATGATGAATGCAACACCTGCGGCATCTCCTTTAGAAATCGGTACGGCGATAATTATTGCTAAGTACCTTGTCTATCTTTTTCCGTTATCTTTAGTGTTCTATTGGTTATGGGGTAATGAAAAACATCTTAGTCAGCAAAGAACATTAGTGTGCAAAGCTGCCGTCTCTTTAGGTATTGCACTTTCTATCTCTTGGATGATTGGAGCAATTGCGCCTCATGAACGCCCTTTTGCAGCTAACATTGGCTACAACTTTCTCGACCATGATGCGACACCTTCATTCCCAAGTAACCATGGTACGTTTGTTTTCACCATTGCTTTAGCTTATCTCTTTTGGCATAACAGCAAACGTATTGGCTATATTATGCTTGGTTTAGGACTTGCGATTGCTTGGGCGCGTATCTATCTTGGCGTGCATTGGCCAATCGATATGATTGGTGCCTTTATCGTTGCTCTACTTTCTTGTGGCCTTTGCCAGATCTTCTGGTCTAAAGGTGGCGATATACTCCAAAAATGGGTACAAAGGCTCTATCAGCTCTGTTTTGCCTATCCTATTCGTAAAGGTTGGACAAAGGCCTAACCTTTCTAATACCGAAAAAGACCACATTTATTGTGGTCTTTTTTATATTTAGCTTAAGTAACATTGCCCTTCAATATATTAATATATAAATAAAAATATTCTCTATTATTATATTATTTGTCCAAAAATAAATATGTTGTTATTTTAATCAAAATAAAACTTTTATATTCGTTATATAACAACCTACCAAACTCATTTATTAACAAATTCACTGTCGTATTTATAAACAATATTCTACTTATAAACGAAATATAGCTATATTCATTTCATAAAATAAAAGAAATTCATTAATAAATAATCATATTGCATCGTTTCTATATTCTTTTGTCTAGTTTTAAACATTAATTAAAGAAATTTATTTATTGTTTTATTTCAACAAGATACGCGGTTAACACAATGTTTTAATTGTAAACAAAAATAACCTAATTGATTTTAATCATTTATTTTCTAAATAATAAAAACACCTAAAAATAATCATTAACATATGAACATTTAAGTATTTAGCTTTATTTTATACTTACTTTAAAACTGGAAAGTTATTTCAAAATGTTTTAAAAACCCCCTCTAAAAACACAAAATATAAAAAATGTTACATTTTCAGGTTTTTCAGTTATATTTAGCATTTGAGATGGTGATCACGGTAGTTTATCCTGAAAAACACTATATTCTGCACCTCTTAAGTCTGGATATAAACTTATTGAATATTTTTTCAAATTTTGAAAGAGCTTAATTCTTTTGAAATTTAAAGATTTTATCTGTGGTAATTGAAGATATTGAGATAACACCAGGTACTCAATGCACTCATTTATTCATAATTAAATTTATGCCGTGATTATTTCTAAAAAGAAATACAATCACGCTCTTATTTTTTATTCATTATTTTTTACCGCGTTATTTCGGAGAGTATTATGGATACAACCAAAGTTGGTTCTATCGCGTCGGGTAACACCCAAGGTGATTACAAAGCATGGCGTAAGTCAGATACAGTATGGATGTTAGGTTTATACGGTACAGCTATCGGTGCTGGCGTCCTATTTTTACCTATCAACGCAGGGATTGGTGGTTTAATTCCTCTGTTGATCATGTTAGTACTTGCATTCCCAATGACCTTCTTTGCACACCGTGGTATGTGCCGCTTTGTGTTATCAGGTAAAAACCCAGGTGAAGATATCACTGAAGTTGTTGAAGAACACTTTGGTAAAACAGCAGGTAAATTAATCACCCTGCTCTATTTCTTCGCAATTTATCCTATTCTATTGGTTTATAGTGTTGCTATCACCAATACAGTAGAAAGCTTTATTGTGAACCAAATGCACATGGCTGCACCACCTCGCGCAATTTTATCGCTGATACTGATTGTCGGTATCATGTCGATTATTCGCTTTGGTGAACAAGCTATCGTTAAAGCAATGAGCGTATTAGTATTCCCATTTGTTGCAGTTCTAATGGTCTTAGCTCTGTATCTTATCCCTGAGTGGAATGGTGCGATTCTTGATACTCTCTCTTTTGATCACGCAACAACATCAAGCATGGGTCAAGGCCTATTAGTAACCTTATGGTTAGCTATCCCTGTAATGGTGTTCTCTTTTAACCACTCTCCAATCATCTCTGCGTTTGCTGTTGCAAAACGTGAAGAATACGGCGAAAACGCTGAGAAAAAATGTTCACGCATTTTAGCTTATGCGCACATCATGATGGTTATCACTGTAATGTTCTTCGTGTTTAGCTGTGTATTTAGCTTAACACCAGAAAACTTAGCAGAAGCAAAAGCACAGAACATCAGTATCCTGTCTTACCTTGCTAACCATTTTGAAGCACCAGTTATCGCTTATATCGCTCCATTTATTGCTTTCGTTGCGATTACTAAATCTTTCTTAGGTCACTACTTAGGTGCTCGTGAAGGTTTCAACGGTTTAATCATCAAATCACTGCGTGAAAAAGGTAAAACAATCGAGAAAGATCGTTTAAACAAAATCACTGCACTGTTTATGCTGGTTACAACTTGGATTGTTGCAACATTAAACCCAAGCATCCTAGGTATGATTGAAACATTAGGTGGCCCAGTTATCGCAATGTTACTGTTCCTGATGCCAATGTATGCAATCCGTAAAGTACCAGCGATGAAGAAATATGAAGGCCATATCAGCAACGTATTTGTTGTAATTATGGGTCTTATCGCAATCTCAGCTGTTTTCTATAGCTTAGCTAGCTCTTTCATGAGCTAATAAGACATCTCGTGGCTACTTTCTTAATGGAAGTAGCCACTACAGCTTTAGGTTTCAAAACTGACACTTAACACTCTAATAATCACACAGTTGCGCCTTTAAATTAATTAGGGAGGCGAATATTATGGTTAGCGTCTTTGATATTTTTAAAATTGGTATCGGTCCTTCAAGCTCACACACTGTAGGTCCAATGAAAGCAGGTAAAGAATTTGTTGATTTACTTGCTGAAAAAAATCTCCTCTCTTCTGTTTCCCGCGTTATCGTTGATGTTTATGGCTCTTTATCTTTAACAGGTAAAGGTCACGCAACTGATATTGCTATTATTATGGGACTCGCAGGAAATTTACCTGATACTGTCGATATTGATTCTATCGTCCCGTTTATCAAACAAGTAGAAACAACTGGTCGCTTAATGCTGGCAAATGGCATAAAAGAAGTCGATTTTCCGGTTGAAGGCGGTATGAATTTTCATAAAACCAATCTACCTCTCCATGAAAATGGCATGACCATTACCGCTTATAACGGTGAACAGGTTTTATTGAAGAAAACCTATTATTCAATTGGTGGCGGTTTTATTGTTGATGAAGAGCATTTTGGTCAACCTGAAGAAAATGCGGTTCAAGTTCCTTATCCTTATCAATATGCGGCTGATTTACGTCGCCATTGCAAAGAAACTGGGCTTTCTTTATCTGCATTAGTGATGCAAAACGAATTAGCATTACGCAGTAAAGAAGAGATTTCAGCTCATTTTGCGGCTGTTTGGGAAGTAATGAAGTCAGGTATTGAGCGCGGTGTAAATACTGAAGGCTTATTACCGGGGCCTTTACGTGTACCTCGCCGTGCCTCTGCATTACGCCGTATGTTAGTAACCGAAGATAAAACCACAACCGATCCAATGACAGTTGTTGATTGGATTAACATGTTTGCCCTTGCCGTAAATGAAGAAAATGCGGCTGGTGGACGTGTTGTAACAGCACCAACAAACGGTGCCTGTGGCATTATTCCAGCCGTATTGTCTTACTATGATAAATTTATTCGTCCTGTAAATGAAAACTCTTACACTCGCTTTTTCTTAGTTGCTGGTGTTATTGGTTCACTTTACAAAATGAATGCATCTATCTCGGGTGCTGAAGTGGGTTGCCAAGGCGAGGTCGGTGTTGCTTGTTCAATGGCAGCTGGCGCATTAACTGAACTTTTAGGCGGTAGCCCAGAACAAGTTTGTATTGCGGCAGAAATTGCGATGGAGCATAACTTAGGACTTACCTGCGACCCAGTGGCAGGACAAGTACAAGTTCCTTGTATTGAACGTAATGCTATCGCAGCCGTACAGGCCGTAAACTCATCTCGTATGGCTTTACGTCGTGTCAGTGATCCTCGTATTTGTTTAGATAAAGTCATTGAAACAATGTACGAAACAGGTAAAGACATTAACGCTAAATATCGTGAAACCTCTCAAGGTGGATTAGCCATTAAAATTTCTTGTGACTAAACCAGAGAGTCTCAATACAGATATTTATGATAGATAAGGCGCTGATATAAGCGCCTTTTTTATTTATTAACATCAATCTCAATACCCTTCTTTTTTTAATGTCATCTTTTTTGTATGAGATTAAATTATCATCCTTAGTTAAAATATGTTTTTTCAAAAAAGCAAAGCATCACTCAATAGTGATAATTTAAAGAAAAAGCAGGAGCTAACAACAAAAATTATTAAAATGGCGAGACGATGAACATGTTATCTAAAGTAAATAACTATAAATTAATCAATCTATTGGCGATATTTAGATTATTGTCTAAAGTTGATAAGTAAAGATCACTAGAGACATCATAAGCGGGATAAAAAGAGAACTAAAATGAAATCAGATATTCAAATCTCCCAAGAAGCACACCTCTTACCTATTCAGGACATTGCTAAAAATTTAAATATTGATCAAGACGATATCGAGTTTTATGGCAAATACAAAGCCAAATTTAGCCACAGTATTTGGTCAAAAGTTGCGATAAAAAAGCCCGGAAAGTTAGTTTTAGTTACAGCAATTAATCCAACACCTGCTGGTGAAGGTAAAACAACGGTCACTGTTGGATTAGGGCAAGCACTTAATCATCTTGGAAAAAATGCCATTATTGCATTGCGAGAACCCTCTTTAGGCCCTTGCTTTGGTATTAAAGGTGGAGCCACAGGTGGTGGGTATTCGCAAGTCGTTCCAATGGAAGATCTCAATCTTCATTTTACTGGCGATTTTCATGCAATTACCTCCGCCAATAACTTACTTGCAGCCATGCTCGATAACTCAATTTATCAAGGCAATCCTTTAAATATCGATCCTAAAAAAATCGTGTTTAAACGTTGTATGGATATGAACGATCGCGCTTTACGCAATATTGTTGTGGGATTAGGTGGCGAAAAAGACGGTATTACACGAGAAGATAACTTTGTTATTACTGTTGCTTCTGAAATTATGTCTATCCTTTGTTTGGCAATGGATATTGATAATTTAAAACAGCGACTTTCTCGTATCATTGTTGCCTATTCTTATAATGGTGATCCTGTTACAGCTAGCGATCTGCAAGCTGTTGGAGCAATGGCAAGTTTATTAAAAGATGCAATTAATCCTAATTTAGTACAAACACTCGAAAATACGCCAGCCATTATTCATGGAGGCCCTTTCGCTAATATTGCTCATGGATGCAATAGTGTAAGAGCAACAAAATTGGCACTTCAACTTGCAGATATTACCGTGACAGAAGCTGGTTTTGGTGCTGACTTAGGTGCTGAAAAATTCTTTGATATAAAATGTCGGATCAGTGGATTACGCCCTGATTGTGCCGTCATTGTTGTAACCACTAAAGCGCTAAAATATAACGGTGGTTTAGGCAAAGGTGAATGGAACAATGAAGATTTAGTTGCCCTTGAAAAGGGGATTGTAAATCTTGAAAAGCACATTGAAAACCTTAAAAAATATGGTTTACCGGTGATTGTCTCTCTTAATGCTTATGTCACTGATAGTATTGCAGAGCACCAGTTTATCGAGCAATTTTGCCAAGATAGAGATTGCCGGTTTGCAATTACCAAAGTGTGGGAGAAAGGAGGCGAAGGCGGTATTGAATTAGCGAATCAAGTGATTGATACACTTGAAAATGAACAGAGCCAATTCCAATTAATTTATCCTGATAATGCCTCACTTAGTGAAAAAATTAATACTGTCGCAAAAGAGATCTATGGAGCAAATGGTGTGACCTATAGCCAACACGCTAGCAAAATGTTGGAAAAGATAGAAAGTATGGGTTTTGCTCATTTCCCTGTCTGTATGGCAAAAACTCAATATTCACTCTCCGATGATCCCTCCTTATTAGGCCGCCCTACTGATTTTACAATCAACGTGCGTGAAGTATATGTTTCTGCGGGTGCTGGTTTTGTTGTCGCTTTAACGGGTTCTATCACAACAATGCCTGGATTACCGAAAACCCCTGCTGCCATTGCTGTGAATGTTGATAATCAAGGTAAAATCGATGGGCTTATTTAAGTTATAAACTAGAGATATCCCTTTATTTTATTGAATATAAAAAAATCCGTAATCGTTAAACAATTACGGATTTTCTCTATAAAAATAATAGCTAGTCTTTCTTTTTGGGTGAAAAACTCAGTAACGCTTTGATAGAACCATTATTAGTGTATTAACCAAAAATAGCATTAAACCAACCAGATACTGTTTTAACAACAAAATCCCAGATACGACTGAAGATCCCACCTTCTTCAACCGCTTCTTTTACAACCAATGGGCGCTGTTCAATCACTTCATCATTTAATAAAAAGTTAACTGTACCCACAACCTGATTTTGAGTTAACGGCGCTTCTAATACAGGATTGGTTAAAGTAAAAGAGGCTTTCAGGTTTTTCAATTCACCTTTAGGAATAGTAATTGAGGCATCATTAGCAACCCCTAACGCCACTTCGCCTTTATCGCCGTACCACACTTTTTGCGTTGTCAGTGGTGTACCTGCTTTTACTGGTGTTACCGTTTCAAAAAAGCGGAAACCCCAACCTAATAATTTTTCACTTTCAGCAAAACGCACTTTATCTGATGGTGTTCCTAGAACAACAGCAATTAAGCGCATATCACCTTCAGTTGCTGAAGAAACAAGATTGTATCCTGCTCCATTGGTGTGACCTGTTTTCACACCATCAACATTCATATTTTTATTCCACAATAAACGGTTGCGGTTTGGCTGACGAATATTGTTGAATGTAAATTCTTTTTCTTTATGAATTTCATACTCTGAAGGTACATCGCGGATCATGGCAGCCGTAAGTAATGCCATATCTTGTGCAGTGGTATATTGTCCATCAGAATCTAACCCATGAACGGTTTTAAAGTGTGTGTTTTTTAAACCGAGATTCTTAGCATAGGAATTCATTAAATCAACGAAGGTTTCTTGACTGCCCGCAACATGTTCTGCTAATGCAATACTGGCATCATTACCAGATTGAATAACCATACCGCGATTTAAATCAATCACTTTAACCTGATCACCCGGTTTCAAGAACATCAATGATGATCCCTTCAATACCGGATTTCCCGTTGCCCATGCATTACGCCCAACAATAACCATATCGTCAGGTGACATACGACCTTCTTTGATAGCTTGTCCAACAACATAGCTACTCATGATTTTTGTAAGACTGGCGGGATCTAAACGCTCATCAAGTTTTTCTGATGCCAGAATTTTTCCGCTGTTGTAATCCATTAATACATAAGATTTTGCCTCTATTTGAGGAGGTACCGGATTATTTACCGCAAATGAAGGACTAGAAATAATTAGCAGTAAACCCATTCCCGCGGTAACCTTACCCAGAACAGATGGAATATTTTTTTTCATTACCGATCACCCTTTTATATCAATTTGTTAAAGCTTTCCTACTATATGGCTTTCTGGAATAAGACGCCAACATTGATATATAGAGATTTATCTTATATTCATATTTAGCGCCCTATAGAGGGAAATTTTATTACTTATCGTGGTTTAGGAGACCTTTATGTTAAAAGTCTGGGGTAGAAAAAACTCATCTAACGTTAAAAAAGTTCTTTGGTGCTTAAAGGAATTAAATGTTCCTTATGAACAAATCGATGTTGGAGGTCCTTTTGGTGGACTCAATGAAGCAAATTATTTAACTATGAATCCCAACGCTTCAATTCCAACCTTACAAGATGATGACTTTGCTTTATGGGAGTCTAATACCATTATTCGTTATTTATGTGCAAAATATGAAAATAACACACTCTATCCCATTGATCCTAAACAACGAGCAAATGTAGAAAAATGGATGGATTGGTCAAATGGCAGCCTATTTGCGCCCATTCAACAAATGATGATCATGATTGTTCGCACACCTAAAGAGCAGCAAAACCCTGAGATTGTTAACGCATTGAAAGAGAAGCTTAATAAATTAATTAAAATTGCTGACGACCAACTTGCAAAAACAACTTATTTTGCAGGAGATGAATTCTCTCTTGCAGATATCGCTATTGCGCCTCTGGTCTACCCGTGGCTCGAAGTTTGCAAAGATAGACCAGACTTCCCTCACATTGAGCGTTGGTTTGCACAATTAAGTGAAAGACCTATTTTCCGTGATATCGTGTTACTGCCTGTAAATTAAGTTAATTCATTGGCATTTTGTCGGGATCTGGATAATGGTAATGAAATCCAAGATCTCGACAGATCTCCTGACCATCAATCTCTCGTATTAAAGGTTTCTCTTCCTCAGCAAATTCTGGCGGAATAAGTTCGAGTTGATTTGACACTCTTGAGTAAAAATCTTTCTTTTTAGGATGAATTGGGGCACATAAATTATATAAATGGCCACCTTCATTCTGCGCAAGAAGTTGCTCGACAGCAAAAATCACATCATCCAAGTGGACTAAATTAACGCATTGATGAGCGCCTTTGACCTGTTTTTTACCTGATAAAAAACGTCCTGCATGACGACCCGGCCCGACTAATCCAGCTAATCGAAGAATATCAACCGTGGTTAATGGTAAACGATGTAGCCAGTTCTCAACTTCTGCTAACATTTTTGCTGATTGTGTTTCTGGTCGAATATCCATTTCTTCCGTGATATTACCTGTTTGATTGCCATATACAGAAGTAGAGCTAATGTAAATGACTCTCGTAACATGGCGAGACATTGCGCTATCCACCAGCGTTTGAATGGCTTCAACATAATCATAACCACCACCAGCTGCACTTGGCGGTAACGTGATAATGAGGACGTCCGTTTCCATTAAGTAATCAAAATCATCTCTATCACATTCAATTGCGGGTGTTAAATTCACTAAACAGCAGTCAACGCCACTCATTCTTGCTGCTTCTACGCCATCTTCGGTGGTTTTAGTCCCTTTAACTTGATAGCCTGCATCACGCAACGCAGCGGCAAGTGGTAAACCTAACCAACCTAATCCTACGATGGTTATTCGTTTCATTTTGCTCCCCTACTTAAATGGCTTAGTCAAAGTATGCTATAAAATTTTCGTTTCGCCATTACTTATAAATACTACTTATATTTCGTGAACGTTTAGCATATCCCTATATACTCGCCTACTTGTCCCATTAAGTAAATAAGAGAAATATTAAAATTACATTAAAAACAAAAGGTTACAAAATAATTAAATTATTATTAAAAAATAGGTTGCTTTCTGCTTTGTAAATCATGTAGGTTGAAAGGCAGACAAATTCTAAATGCAGGTTACTAAATACAGATTAACAGTAACGGGCATTATTAAATAACAAATAGTGTTATTAGCTAGGAAAATAATTATGTATAGCATTCAACTAAACCACCATCATCACCATCACCCTGACTAGTCTTTCAGGCGATGAGTGCTGGAAGACGTTTAAGAAACGCTTCCGGTGGTCTGAATGCAGATAACAACTAAAACCCCGGAAGGCAACTTCCGGGGTTTTTTTATAGCTAATTTTCATCACAAAAATATGGACAATGATAGGGTAATATTATGTTAGATAAAGCAAGATTAAGAATTGCGATGCAAAAATCGGGTCGTTTAAGTGATGAGTCTCGCGCCCTTTTAGCGCGTTGTGGCATCAAAATTAACTTAAATCAACAGCGCCTGATTGCTTACGCTGAAAATATGCCAATCGATATTTTGCGTGTTAGAGATGACGATATTCCGGGGTTAGTAATGGATGGCGTTGTTGATTTAGGGATCATCGGTGAAAACGTTTTAGAAGAAGAGTTATTAAAACGTCGTTCTCAAGGTGAAAACCCAAGTTATCTGACGCTACGTCGTCTTGATTTCGGTGGATGTCGTTTATCTCTCGCAACACCTGTCGATTTCGATTATCAAGGCGCGGAATGCTTAAATAATACTCGTATCGCAACCTCCTATCCAAACCTGCTCAAACGTTATTTAGACCAAAAAGGTATCAAATTTAAATCGTGTTTATTAAATGGCTCTGTTGAAGTTGCCCCTCGTGCGGGTCTTGCTGACTCCATCTGTGACTTAGTTTCTACTGGTGCAACATTAGAAGCGAATGGATTAAAAGAAGTTGAAGTGATTTATCGCTCAAAAGCATGCTTGATCCAACGCGACGGTGAAATGGAAGCCGATAAACAAGCACTTATCGACCGCTTACTGACACGTATTCAAGGTGTTATTCAAGCTCGAGAATCAAAATACATTATGTTACACGCGCCAAGTGATTGCCTTGAAGATGTGATTGCATTACTTCCGGGAGCTGAAAGACCGACTATTTTACCTCTGGCGGGTGACCAAAATCGCGTCGCAATGCACATGGTAAGTAGCGAAACCCTATTCTGGGAAACGATGGAAAAGCTGAAAGCATTAGGTGCAAGTTCAATTCTTGTTTTACCAATTGAAAAAATGATGGAATAAGGTGAAATGATGAAAACGGGTTTTAATACATTAACTTACTGGAATAAATGCACTAAAGAACAGCAACAAGTGCTATTAACTCGCCCTGCTATTTCTGCATCAGGTTCAATTACTGAACAAGTTGCTAGCATCATTTCACAGGTACGCAATGATGGGGATAAAGCGCTTAAAGCACTTAGCCAAAAATTCGATAAGGCAGCGCCGGAAAGTGTTTTGGTGTCAAAATCGCAAATCGATGAAGCCTCATCAAGACTTGATAGCAAAATAAAACAGGCAATAGCACAAGCGATGAATAATATTCGTCGCTTTCATGAAGCGCAAATTCCTAACACTATCAACGTGGAAACACAGCCCGGTGTATTTTGTCAGCAAGTTAGTAGACCCATTGATGCAGTAGGCCTTTATATTCCCGGAGGTTCGGCACCATTACTATCAACGGTAATGATGTTAGGTATTCCAGCTCGTATTGCTGGCTGTCGCAAAGTTATTCTTTGCTCACCGCCCCCTATTGCTGATGAAATTTTATATATTGCTCAACAAATTGGTATTGATGAAATCTTCCAAGTCGGTGGTGCGCAGGCAATTGCAGCTATGGCGTTTGGTACTGAATCTATACCTAAAGTTGATAAAATTTTTGGACCCGGTAATGCTTATGTGACTGAAGCAAAACGCCAAGCAAGTCAATCGCTACAAGGTGCGGCTATCGATATGCCAGCAGGACCTTCTGAAGTACTAGTGATTGCTGATGCGGACGCAAATCCTGCATTTATTGCTGCTGACTTACTTTCTCAAGCTGAACACGGCCCTGATTCACAGGTTGTATTATTGACGCCAGATGAAACACTCGCTAAAGCCGTTATTACTGAAACTGAAACACAACTGGCACTCTTAAGCCGTGCTGAAATCGCGAAACAAGCACTTGCAGAAAGCCGGGTCATTATTACTCGTGATCTCGACCAGTGTATTGAAATCAGTAACAGCTATGGTCCAGAACACTTAATTATTCAAACCAATGATGCTGATACTCGCGTTGATAGCATTACCAGCGCCGGCTCTGTTTTTCTTGGTGCTTGGTCGCCTGAATCTGCGGGGGATTATGCTTCTGGTACTAATCACGTTCTACCGACTTATGGCTATACAGCAACCTACTCAAGCTTAGGCTTAGCTGATTTTATGAAACGTATGACAGTGCAGAAACTCACCGCACAGGGTTTATCTGATTTAGCACAGACCATTGAAATATTAGCGCAAGCAGAACAACTCACTGCACACAAAAATGCTGTCACACTTCGCGTTAACGCTTTAGCTCAGGGGAAAAAAGAGTGATGAAAACTGAATTTGATATCAATACACTTGCAAGAAAAAATGTACGTGAATTAACACCTTATCAGTCTGCTCGGCGCTTAGGAGGAAATGGTTCTGTTTGGTTAAATGCAAATGAATACCCTATCGCACCTGACTTTACTTTTAATGAAAAAAACTTAAACCGTTACCCTGAATGTCAACCTGTTAACGTCATTAACCGTTACGCAAAATATGCCGGTGTAGAGACTAATCAAGTCTTAGTGAGCCGTGGCGCAGATGAGGCGATTGAGCTTCTTATTCGTGCGTTTTGCGAGCCGGGTAAAGACGCCGTGCTTTATTGCCCACCGACATATGGTATGTATAGCGTTAGTGCTGAAACCTTCGGTATAGAACAGCGTGTTGTCCCTGCGCTTGCTGATTGGAGCCCAGATGTTAAAGCCATCGCATCACAGCTTGATAATGTAAAACTTATCTATCTGTGCAGCCCTAACAACCCGACAGGAAATCTTGTTGATCCTTCGCTTATTCGTGATGTATTAGCGTTGGCTAAAGATAAAGCCATTGTTGCAGTAGATGAAGCCTATATTGAATTTTGCCCACAAGCATCAATTGTTTCATGGCTTGAAGATTATCCGAATTTAGTTATTTTGCGAACCTTATCGAAAGCTTTTGCTTTAGCAGGGCTTCGTTGTGGATTTACGCTTGCCAACCCACCTGTCATTGAATTATTACTAAAAGTGATCGCTCCGTACCCGCTTTCAACACCTGTTGCAGATATTGCTGCGCAAGCGTTAACAGAAGCAGGTATTGAGATAATGAAAAAACGAGTAGCAGAAATTTCACGCAACAGAGCCATTTTATCTGATTCGTTAAAAAAATTGCCTAATGTTGAACAGGTTTATAACAGTGAAACCAACTATATTTTAGTGAAATTCACTGATGCAACTCTGGTTTTCCGTACTTTATGGGAACAAGGGATTATTTTACGCGATCAACAGCGTCAATATGGGCTTAATGGCTGTTTGCGTATTTCTATCGGTACCGCAGAAGAATGTGATAGCGTGATTAATGCCATAAAAAATATTCAAACTGCAAACGTATAAAACATTAAAAACGATAACAACAAAAAATCGCAACTGAGGGATCTCAACCATGAGCCAAAAAATTCTTTTTATTGACCGTGATGGTACTTTAATCACTGAGCCACCAACAGATTACCAAGTTGATAGACTTGATAAACTAGCCTTTGAAAATGGCGTGATCCCCGCACTTACTGCTCTGCAAAAAGCGGGTTATAAACTCATTATGATCACAAATCAGGACGGATTAGGCACAGAAAGTTTTCCTCAAGCAGATTTCGATCCTCCTCATAATTTAATGATGCAAGTTTTCTCATCTCAAGGGATCTCATTTGATGATGTGTTAATTTGTCCTCATAAACCTGAAGACAACTGCCCTTGTCGCAAACCAGAAACAGGGCTTGTCACCCAGTATTTAGTTGATGGTGCACTAGATAAAGATAACAGCTATGTCATTGGTGATAGACAAACTGATATTCAGTTAGCTGAAAATATGGGTATCAAAGGCCTGCTTTATAATACCGATAAGCTCAATTGGGCGGTTATCACAGAGCAACTAACGAAAAAAGATCGCTATGCCCACGTTGAGCGAAAAACCAAAGAAACACAAATTGCGATCGATGTTTGGCTTGATCGTGAAGGCAATAGCCAGATCAGTACAGGTGTCGGTTTTTTTGATCACATGCTTGATCAAATTGCCACACACGGCGGCTTTCGTATGAACATCAATGTTAAAGGTGACTTAGTTATTGATGATCACCACACGGTGGAAGATACCGGTCTTGCTTTGGGTGAAGCATTACGTGAAGCATTAGGCGATAAACGAGGTATTGCTCGTTTCGGCTTTACATTACCAATGGATGAATGCCTTGCAAGTTGTGCGTTAGATATTTCTGGTCGTCCACACCTTGAATACAAAGCCGAATTTAAATACCAGCGTGTCGGTGATTTAAGTACAGAGATGATTGAACACTTTTTCCGTTCACTCTCTTATACGATGGGTTGCACATTGCACCTGAAATCGAAAGGCAAAAACGATCACCACAAAGCTGAAAGCTTATTTAAAGTCTTTGGCCGTACATTACGCCAAGCCATTCGTGTCGAAGGCAATACTTTACCCAGCTCAAAAGGTGTTTTGTGATGAAAGTGGTTATTCTTGATACAGGTTGTGCCAATTTAGCCTCTGTCGCTTACGCCGTTAAGCGACTTGGTTATGATCCCATTGTTTCCTATGAAAAAAACGTTGTGTTATCTGCGGATAAGCTCTTTTTGCCCGGTGTAGGAACTGCTAGAGCAGCAATGGAACAACTCAAAGCACGTGAGCTAATTCCTTTAATTAAAGCATTAACACAACCTGTTTTAGGTATTTGTTTAGGCATGCAAATATTGGCTTCACTAAGCGAAGAAGGCAAAGATATTCCTTTATTAGGTTTAGTTGATGGCACCATAGATAAGCTTGATACGGCAGGATTACCACTACCTCACATGGGTTGGAACCAAGTATTAGCAAAACCAGGACATCCTCTTTTTCGTGATCTTGGTGATGATGCTTGGTTCTATTTTGTTCATAGTTACGCTTTAGCGCTCAATGAATCGACGATTGCTGAAACTGAATACGGCTCGCGTTTTAGTAGTGCAATTCAAAAAGATAATTTTTATGGTGTGCAATTTCACCCAGAGCGTTCCGGGAAAGCAGGTGCTCAACTTATCAAGAACTTTTTGGAGATGTAACCCATTATGATTATTCCAGCATTAGATTTAATTGATGGAAAAGTAGTTCGTTTACATCAGGGTGATTATGCAAAACAGCGTGATTATGATGATAATCCGCTGACTCGCTACCAACAATATGAAAAAGATGGCGCAAAATTACTTCACTTAGTGGATTTAACAGGTGCAAAAGATCCTTCTGCTCGCCAAATTTCACTACTAAAAGAGCTTGTTGCTTGTGTCTCTGTGCCAGTACAAGTAGGTGGAGGCATTCGCACAGAAGATGATGTGAAATCGCTACTTGATGCAGGAGCAAGTCGAGTTGTTATTGGCTCGACCGCAGTCAGTCAACCTGAGATGGTAAAAACATGGTTTGAGCACTATGGTGCAGATGCCATCGTATTAGCTCTCGATGTTCGTATTGATAAACAAGGCAAAAAATGGGTGGCTGTCAGTGGTTGGCAAGAAAACTCACCCTATACACTTGAAGAGATCATCGAGCTTTATCAAAGTGTGGGTTTAAAGCATGTATTGTGTACTGATATTTCTCGTGATGGCACATTAGCGGGTTCTAACGTCGAACTGTATAAAGAAATTAGCCAGCGTTTCCCCGATATTTTATTCCAAGCGTCGGGCGGTATTGGTGATTTACAAGATATTGCAGATCTTCCAGCATCTGGTGTTGTCGGTATTATTGTTGGTAGAGCATTATTAGAAGGCAAATTTACATTAAAAGAGGCAATATCATGTTGGCAAAACGCATAATTCCTTGTCTTGATGTCCGAGATGGACAAGTTGTTAAAGGTGTTCAATTTCGCAACCATGAAATCATTGGTGATATTGTTCCTCTCGCTGAACGCTATGCCAAAGAAGGCGCTGATGAACTGGTATTTTATGATATTACAGCATCTTCTGATGGTCGCGTTGTTGATAAAAGCTGGGTATCACGTGTCGCTGAAGTGATTGATATTCCTTTTTGTGTTGCTGGTGGTATTCGCTCTGTTGAAGATGCAGGGAAAATTCTCTCATTTGGTGCAGATAAAATTTCGATTAACTCCCCTGCACTTTCTGATCCTTCACTGATATCTCGTTTAGCAGATCGCTACGGTGTGCAGTGTGTTGTTGTGGGTATTGACACTTGGTTTGATGAAAAAACAGGTGAGTATTTAGTTTATCAATTCACTGGCGATGAAAAGCGCACTCAACAAACGCACTGGAAAACCCTTGATTGGGTACGCGAAGTTCAGCAACTCGGTGCCGGTGAAATTGTTTTAAATATGATGAACCAAGACGGCGTAAGACAAGGCTATGACCTAAAACAGCTCGCTCTAGTGCGCCAAGTTGCAGATGTTCCTATTATCGCCTCAGGAGGAGCGGGCGAAATGTCACACTTTCTTGATGCATTTAAATTAGCCAATGTTGATGGCGCTCTTGCAGCCTCTGTTTTTCATAAACAAATAATTAATATCAACGAATTAAAACAGTATCTTGCAAAGAATGACGTTAAGGTAAGAATATAATGAATAATGAAACATTAGCGCAATTAGATTGGGAAAAAGTCGATAATCTCATGCCTGTGGTTATCCAAAATACCATTTCGGGTGATGTATTAATGCTAGGCTATATGAACAAAGAAGCATTAAATGTCACTCTAGAAAGTGGAAATGTTACCTTCTATTCACGCACTAAACAGCGTTTATGGACAAAAGGTGAAACATCAGGCAACTTCCTAAAATTAGTCAATATTTATCCTGACTGTGATAACGATACTTTACTTATTTTAGCTAATCCTATCGGTCCTACTTGCCATAACGGCACTGAAAGTTGTTTTGCTCCAGCACAGAGCCAATGGGGATTTCTCTATGAGCTTGAGAATTTATTACGTGAACGCAAAAATGCCTCACCAGATAGCTCTTATACTGCCCGCCTTTATGCCAGTGGTACAAAACGTATAGCCCAAAAAGTGGGTGAAGAAGGTGTAGAAACTGCGTTGGCTGCCACTGTTAATGACAGAGAAGAGCTAAAGAATGAAGCCTCTGATTTGCTCTATCACTTAATGGTGCTATTACAAGATCAATCATTATCACTCTCTGATGTAATAGGTTGCCTGCAAGAGCGCCATAAAAAAGCAGAGTGATGGATATAATATTAATAAAAAGCCGATACTAATAAGAGTACCGGCTTTTTTTAGAAAAATAGTTAGTTAACTATTTTTATAGTTCTCACGCATTACATTGCTTGGCGGAATAACTCGATAACATCACTTTCAGAACCCTGAACTGGGTTAGTGATTGCGCAAGCATCTTTCAGCGCATTTTCAGCTAATGTTTTGAAGTCTTCTTCTTTCACGCCTAATTCTTTCAGACCTGCTGGAATACCAACATCTTTAGCCATTTTACGAATTTCTTCGATACATGCTTTAGCACCTTGCTCATCGCTCATTGCAGAAACATCAACACCCATTGCTTGTGCGATATCTTTTAAACGACCCGCAGCTGCTTGAATGTTATAAGCTTGAACATGTGGTAATAAAACCGCATTACACACACCATGAGGTAAGTTATAGAAACCACCTAATTGGTGAGCCATAGCATGCACATAACCTAAAGAAGCATTATTAAATGCCATACCTGCTAAGAACTGAGCGTAAGCCATATTTTCACGAGCTTGTGCATCACCACCATTATCAACAACTTTACGTAAAGACTCGCTGATCATAGTAACTGCTTTTAATGCACACGCATCAGTGATTGGATTTGCAGCAATTGAAACATACGCTTCAACAGCATGAGTTAATGCATCCATACCTGTTGCAGCGGTTAAACCTTTTGGCATACCAATCATTAATTCTGAATCATTTACAGATAAGATTGGGGTGACGTTTTTATCAACGATAGCCATTTTGATATGACGCGCAGTATCTGTGATGATACAAAAACGTGTCATTTCTGAAGCTGTACCTGCTGTGGTATTAATTGAAATCAGTGGTAATTGAGGTTTGGCCGAACGATCAACACCTTCATAATCTGCAATTTTTCCACCATTCGAAGCTACTAACGCGATGCCTTTCGCGCAGTCATGTGGAGAACCACCACCTAAAGAAATTACACAGTCACATTGATTTTCTTTCAGCAGAGCTAAACCCGCTTCTACGTTTTCAACTGTAGGGTTAGGTGCAGTACCATCATAAGTTACGCTAGAAATACCAGCTTCTGTCAGTAACTTACTGACTTTATCAACAACACCCAGTTGATTTAAAATGCTATCAGTGACGATCAACGCTTTATGAAAACCGAAGTCTTTCATTGAACTTACAGCATCAGCAAGGCAACCAGCACCAATTTTATTTACAGAAGGGATATAGAATGTTGAAACTGCCATTATTGACTTCCTTTTTAGTAATTAAATCTACGTTTTAATATGTTCTATTCTTTTTGTTCTTAAATTGATCATCATCAAAATAATGAATAAATATCAATTTGTTTATCATGTTATTACAGGTAATTAAATAAAGAAGCCCAATTACCCTATTAATTCAATAGGATAATACTATTAACATATTATCATTTGTAACAAAATAATTTGAAAAGCTTATCAAAATAATCAAAACCAGCCGTAAACATCACAGCAGAATATTTTTTTTAAAGTCGTATAATGACCTCAAAGAAATAACTTATTAAATCAGGAGCCATTGATGTCTTTGACTATTTTTGAGCAACTTACTGCTTTATTAGATAATAACCACGCTACTTACCGTGTTATGGAACACCCTACCGCAGGTCGTTCTGAAGAAGTTGCAAAAATCAGAGGAACACAATTAGGACAGGGAGCAAAAGGACTTGTTTGCCATATAAAAGGTAACGGCGTTAAACAACATGTTCTTGCAATACTACCCGCCGATAAACAAGCTGATCTATCAAAACTCGCTCACCAAATTGGTGGAACAAGGGCATCTCTAGCAAGCCCTAAAGAAGTGGATGATCTTACTCAATGCGTCTTTGGTGCAATCCCTCCTTTTAGTTTTCATCCTGCACTGAAGCTGATCGCTGACCCGCTACTTTTTGAACGTTTTGATGAATTAGCTTTTAATGCAGGTACATTAGAGCGTTCAATTATTCTTAATGCGCAAGATTACAAACGTATTGCACAACCTGAATTAATCTCTTTTATTCGAGATGAAGAAAGCGAGTAATAAAAAAAGCCAACTTATCGTTAACAATTACCTTCGTTATAATTCAGCTAAAGGTAATTGTTATCATGATATCTATTCTTATTGTATATATAGATTTACACACCAAAAAGTAATATTAGATAATCTAATCTAAAACACCATCAATATTTAACACCAAAAATAATCAATAAATCAGAATAAATCCCATCAATTTCATATTACCTTAGCTATAACGCTACAAAATGTCCAAAACAGAAATTTTTTAATTATTTTTTCGATTCAGCACTCAATAATTAACTAAATAGATTTTATGTTATTGACCTGATTTACTCGTACATTTAAGTTAGCACCAATAAAAATACAATAATGTAAAAATCTATTTACATCTCGGTTATTTTCTAACATACAAATAAATATATAAACAATGTACCAATAGGTGCAGGGAAATCTTCATGCAAACTTCAACTAAAAAACAACCGCTTTATAAAGTGCTATATGTGCAAGTTATCGTCGCCATTCTACTTGGTATTTTACTTGGACATTTTTATCCTGACGTTGGTGAATCCTTTAAACCTCTTGGTGATGGATTTATTAAAATTGTAAAAATGATCATCGCTCCTGTTATCTTCTTAACTGTGGTAACGGGTATTGCCGGTATGAATAATATGAAAGCGGTAGGTACAGTCGCGGGTAAATCCATGGCTTACTTCCTCACTTTCTCTACCATTGCATTAATTATTGGTTTAATTGTTGCAAATATTATTCGTCCTGGTGATGGACTGAATATTTCCCCTGCCTCATTAGATGCAAGCAAAGTAGAAAGTTATGTAGCAAAAGCGCATGACTCTTCGATTGTTGGTTTCTTGATGAATATCATCCCTGAAACCGTTGTCAGCCCATTAGTTAACGGTAATATCTTACAAGTTCTGTTTGTTTCTGTGGTCTTTGGTATCGCATTAGCGTCTATCGGCACGCGTGGCGAGCCAGTTCTTAAGTTCTTACAAAACTTCTCAGAGCCCGTATTTAAAATGGTCGGTATGCTAATGAAATTAGCCCCTATCGGTGCTTTTGGTGCAATGGCCTTTACCATCGGAAAATATGGTATTTCATCAATCAGTAACTTGGTATTACTTGTTCTAACTTTCTATATAACTTCATTATTATTCGTTCTTGTCGTGTTAGGTGCTGTTGCAAAATATAACGGTTTCTCTATTCTCTCGTTAATTAAATATATTAAAGATGAACTTTGGTTAGTATTAGGCACCTCTTCTTCAGAAGCAGCATTACCTAGTTTAATGCGTAAAATGGAAAATGTAGGTTGTAAAAAATCCGTTGTCGGCTTAGTTATTCCAACGGGTTACTCCTTTAACTTAGATGGTACTAACATCTACATGACAATGGCAGCTCTATTTATTGCACAAGCGACAGGTATTGATCTTTCATTGACAGAGCAGATCACACTACTCTTAGTTGCCATGATAAGTTCAAAAGGTGCCGCAGGTGTGACTGGTGCAGGCTTTATTACTTTAGCGGCCACCTTATCGGTTGTACCGAGTGTTCCTGTCGCAGGTATGGCATTAATTCTAGGTATTGACCGCTTTATGTCAGAGTGTCGTGCATTAACCAATCTTGTAGGTAATGCTTGTGCCTGCATCGTTGTTGCTCGTTGGGAAAATGCTTTAGATAAAGAAAGAATGAATGATGTCTTTAGTGGCAGAGCATCAAGTGAATTTATTGAAGATGCTCCATTAGCGCCTATTGAAATTGAATCTGACAATTCGATTAAAATCCCAGTAAAATAAAGATCATTTTCCATGATCCATAAAAGAGCGCTTATGCGCTCTTTTACTTTTTATATCTCTTACCTCTACAAATAAACACTTATCTTTTTTATAATTTATTTATTATTGTTCTTTCTGAATGCTTATTTGTTTGTTGGTTAGAATTTATTTATATTGAAGGTTTTATTAGTGGCTCATTTTTTCCTTAACAACAAATTCAATAAAAACAAATAGCTACCATCCACCTCCTTCCCATTTCTCCTTATCAAGGTTTATTTACATTTAAATCATTTTATTCACCAAAAAATAAAGCTAAGTATACATAATTTTAAAGAAATACAATAAATTAAAACAAATTATAATTTCATTAACTTATTGATTTAAGAAAAATAAATTCCAAAAATAGCGACAAATTGAAATTAAATCTAATTTTTTAGATGAAGAGCACAATATTTGATAAAATCAACTTTATTTTATTGACCTGATTTACGCATACCTTTAAGTTACCTGTCACAACAAAATAAATGTAAATAATAATTTACATCATAACTTCTCTTTTATTTAGTCAATATCTTTCAGTTACAGGGAATTTTTATGCAGACTTCATCCCGCAAGCTCCCCTTTTATCGTGTGTTATATATCCAAGTTATTATTGCTATCATTTTCGGTATTCTATTAGGGCATTTTTACCCTGATATTGGTGAGTCATTCAAACCTTTGGGTGATGGATTTATCAAAATAGTAAAAATGATCATCGCACCTGTTATCTTTCTAACCGTAGTAACAGGCATTGCTGGTATGAGTAACATGAAGGCTGTCGGAAAAGTAGCAGGTAAATCAATGATTTACTTTCTCACATTTTCTACAATTGCATTGGTTATTGGATTAATCACTGCCAATATTATTCGCCCTGGTGATGGTTTAAATATCTCTCCTGAATCATTAGACAGTAGCCGAGTAGAAATGTATGTCACTCAGGCGCACAGCTCTTCTCTTGTTGATTTTTTTATGAATATCATCCCTGATACTATCGTTAGCCCATTAGTTAACGGTAATATCTTACAAGTGCTGTTTGTTTCTGTCGTTTTTGGTCTGGCGTTAGCATCAATAGGTTCACGAGGCGAGCCTGTATTAAAATTCTTACAGCATCTTTGTGAACCTGTCTTTAAGATGGTTGGTATACTAATGAAGTTAGCGCCTATTGGTGCCTTTGGTGCAATGGCTTTTACGATAGGTAAATATGGTATTTCTTCCATTGGAAATTTAATGTTGTTGGTAATTACTTTTTATTTAACAGCATTACTTTTCGTATTAGTCGTTTTGGGCGCGGTTGCTAAATATAATGGTTTTTCTATTCTCTCTTTAATTAAATACATAAAAGATGAACTTTGGTTAGTGTTAGGTACTTCTTCATCTGAAGCCGCACTACCTACATTAATGAGTAAAATGGAGAAACTAGGATGTAAAAAATCCGTCGTCGGTTTAGTTATTCCAACTGGTTACTCCTTTAATTTAGATGGCACTAATATCTATATGACCATGGCGGCATTATTTATTGCGCAAGCAACAGGCGTTGATTTGTCATTAACAGAACAAATTACATTACTCTTTGTTGCCATGATCAGCTCAAAAGGTGCAGCAGGTGTTACAGGAGCCGGTTTCATTACTCTTGCAGCAACATTATCGGTTGTTCCTAGTGTTCCCGTTGCAGGTATGGCTTTGATACTAGGTATTGACCGCTTTATGTCAGAATGTCGCGCATTGACCAATCTTGTTGGCAATGCTTGCGCCTGTATTGTTGTTGCTCGCTGGGAAAATGCATTAGATAAACAAAGAATGAATGATGTTTTTAGTGGAAAAATATCCGAAGAGGCTCACTTAGATATTGATTTTACATCAGATAAAATAAATGAAAAAACACATTATATAAAAGCATCTGAACAATAATTTTTATATTTCTTAATAAAGAACAAATAAAAAGAGAGTATTTAAGTACTCTCTTTTTATTAAATAATCGCCGTATACTTTTCCAATGATTTGACTGTCATAGGTAAACTTTGTCGTAATAGAGATTCAAAATATTGCTGTATATTCATTGCTGGCTTTTTCATGTTTTTTCTTTGATTGTAAATTACAGATAACACTAATGCATGATTTAAATCTAAAAGGTCAGATATAAATTCATCAGGGTGAAGTGCCTCTATATTAAACTTAATCAGTTTTTCTTTAGGAAAATCCTTTAAATTAAAAGTGACTATTGTTTCAGCATTACATCTAATTGCAGCCGCTAAAACATGCCTATCATTTAAATCAGGTAAAACTAACCCATCAATAAGCTCTTCATAACCATTTATCATTGCACTTGGTATTGCTTTATCCATTAGCGTAGCAATATATTCTATTTGTTTTGATGTTAAGTCAGGTCTATTTTTTAAAAGATTACGTTGCCATTCATTATGAATAGTTGCAGTCCATTGCGGTTGGTAGAGTCCTGCTATCCCTAAGCGTATTAATAAATCTCGTAATAATGATGGATATAAAACACATGCATCTAATATGACAGGATAAGGAGAATGATTCATTAATATAATCCTAATTCCTGGCTAAGATCGGTAAGCTCTTGCATCGCTTTCTCACTTTCGATTTCTCTTTGGTTTTTGTATCTCATTAAATCAGAAAAGAGTACTCGGCGGTGACGACCTGTTTTATGAAATGGTAACTTGCCTTCCTCTAACAATTTCACAAAATGGGGACGTGATACATTTAAAATATTAGCGGCTTCTTGAGTTGTTAATTCAGCATGAACGGGAACAACCTGAACTGCATTTCCCATAGCAAGCTCACCCAAAATAGTCATCAGTAGTGTCAATGCTGATGTTGGCAGTTCAATTTGATGAATATTTTGCTCATCGTCCTCAATTGATATTTTTTGTATTTCCAATTTAGTCGATAGATAAGTTGCTAGCTCTCGCTGCCCTTTTATAGCAACCTCAATTTCCTTTGGATCTGGTAAGTTCATATTATTAATCATTAAATTGGCCATTTTGACATTTCCATTTGTTTAGGTTTCAGTTTTAGAAAATCCTATTGTTGTTTTTATCGCCACCATTATAATCGAAATAAACGAAAGATCAATAAACGAAATATTCGAAAAACAACGCATGTTAATCATCATTTCCAGTGGCTAATAATAAAACTCTACTGACAAATACTGTCATTAAGATAAGCTAGAATAAGTGTTATAGAAGACATAAGGACTTCAACTATGACACATTTCGCTCATCAACAAGGTAAATCCTTTCTTATTGATAACGCTGAAATTTATATTGAAACACTTGGTGATCCTAAAAATTACCCTGTGATTTTATTGCATGGAGGAATGGGAAATTTAACTTCGTTTAACCCTTTAGTTAATTATTTAAAGAGTTACTACCTTATTGCTATAGATTCTAGAGGACACGGTAAATCCACATTAGGTGATATTTCATTAACCTATCAGCAATTACAGTCTGATGTAGAAACTGTGATTAAAGCTTTTGAACTCAAAAAATGTGCCCTTATTGGGCATAGTGATGGTGGGATTGTTGCTTTACGCTTAGCGGCTAAAAATATCCCCGTAATTGATAAAGTCATCACTATTGGTGCCAGTTGGCAATTAACGGATGATGATCCTGCTAAAGAGATCTATCAAGAGATTACGCCTGAATATTGGCGACACAATTTTCCTCAAGAGTGTGAATATTACCAAGATATTAATTCCAAGCCTGATTTTGAACGCCTATTTAATCAAGTTAAAACAATGTGGTTAGATCAAAGTACAACTGGCTATCCTAATGAAACAATTAAGAATATTCACTGTCCTGTATTAGTTTGCCGTGGTGATAATGATATGCTGGTTTCTTTATCTCATTCACAAGAAATCGTCGAAAACATTGAATCAGCCTCATTATTGAATGTGCCCTTTACTTCACATGTTGTTCATGAAGAAAAACCTCAATGGCTAGCTAATATTTTTAATGATTTTTTAAATAATCTAAATAAGAGCTAATATGAAAAAAACGTTAATTTTAAAATCTACTATTACGGGTGATTTATCTCATTCAAATAAATTAGTAGATCTCTTTTTAAGTAAATGGCTAGAGCATTCTTCACCTGAAACAATTACAGAGAGAGATATTATAAAATCACCTCTATCTGTTGTTGATGATGAAATATATCAAGCCTATTATTCAGTGCAACCTGAACATATGACAGATAAACAGAGAAATGCCATTTCTCTTTCAAACACCTTAATACAAGAAATAAAAGATAATGATATCATTGTCATTACCGCACCGATGTATAATTTCTCCATTCCAAATCAGCTAAAAAATTATTTTGATTTAATTATCCGAAATGGATTAACCTTCTCTTATACAAAGACAGGTAAGACAGGTCTTATTACTAATAAAAAAGCACTTATTTTATCTACATCTGGTGGTATTTATACAACTGGCGAAAATGATTTTTCAATACCTTATCTAAAAACACTTTTAGCATTTATTGGTATTAATTCTGTTGATACAGTTACAATTGATGGTATTGCAATCGAGCCAGAAAAATTAGAAGAAAAATATCAATTAGCAAAAATGGATATTAATGATTTTTTAAATAACCTAAATAGTTAAAATAGATATTACTGAATTTATTAAATAACGATAATCATTCGCTAAAATAAAAGCCATAATGAAAAAACCTCACTCAATAAAGTGAGGTTTAAATCAAAAACTTAAAATCTAAATATCTGTGATAATTTCACTTTGTGGCAATCTTGATTTTGGTAAGTTATAGTTAAAATCATCTTCTTCTCTATAACCTAATGCAACAATTGTCACGGCATGAAGACCTTTATCATTTAAAGAAAATGTTGAATCTATTTTGGATAAATCAAAACCTTCCATTGGAAGAGCATCTATTCCTAACGTTGCTGCTCCAAGTAATAATGATCCCATATTTAGATAGACCTGCTTCTCTATCCAATGAGATAAATCACCAAGTTGTTTTTCATGTAGATTAACAAAAAATGATCTTGCAAGATTATTTTGCTCTTTAAATTCGGCTGCTGGATATCGTCCAGCTTTATCTTCTAATTCAAGCAAATGAGAGAGATATTCTTCAGATAATGTATTTCTTGCACACATAACCACAACATGTGAAGCACTTAATATTTTCTCTTTATTAAATTCATAGCCACCCTCTGTTGAGCCAGCAATTTTCTGCTTAGCATCATCAGTTTTCGCGATGATAAAATGCCACGGTTGAGTGTTCACACTTGATGGGCTTAGTTGTAATAATGCTTTAATTTGTTCTAATTCTTGCTCAGGGATCACTTTGTTTTTATCAAAATGTTTTGTCGCATAACGTGTTTTCAATATCTTTAATAAATTCATTTATTACACCTATTCCAAATAAGACATTTGTATCGGGCTCATTTTAATTATAAATTACCGTCTGGCAAGTACGTACAATTTATGTATATAGGATACAAATGGATACTGTCAAAAAGAATAGATATAACGACTACACCTATGATGGATGCCCTGTTGAAGCGTCTTTAGAACTAATGGGAGGTAAAGGAAAAGGCATGATCCTTTACCATTTACAGGGAAAAATACTGCGATTTAATGAGCTAAAAAGAAAGCTTATTTCAATAACGCCTCGAATGCTGACTAAACAGTTGCGTGAACTTGAATCTGACGGACTTATTGAGCGCAAAGTGTATGCTGAAATTCCGCCTAAAGTTGAATATAAACTCAGTGAAGATGGAGAATCACTCTCTCACGTTTTAGCAGCACTACAAAGCTGGGGAGAGGAAAGAGCAATACCTCTATTAGAAAGATCTGCCAATAGAAAATAACATTAAAGAGTGATGCTACTACTTTTTCAACAACTACTCTGCAATATAAGTAATTGAATATTTGTTTTTATTAAATAAAAAAAGGTGCTGTATTACCAGCACCTCAAAAGGTTTTAACTTATTTTTTTTAAAGCTTTATTCCATCCACTCTGTGTGGAATACGCCATCTTTATCAGTACGTTTATAAGTATGCGCACCAAAATAGTCACGTTGAGCTTGGATTAAGTTTGCTGGTAACACTTCTGCACGATAGCTATCGTAATAAGAAATAGCCGCAGAGAATGTTGGAGTTGGAATACCTGCTTGTACGCCATAACAAACAACATCACGCAGAGCTTGTTGGTAATCATCAGCGATTTGTTTGAAGTATGGTGCTAACAGCAGATTTGCAATGCTTGCATCTTCGTTATAAGCATCTGTAATTTTTTGCAGGAATTGAGCGCGAATGATACAACCCGCACGGAAAATCTTCGCGATTTCACCGTAGTTTAAATCCCAGTTATATTCGTCTGATGCGGCTTTCAGTTGTTGGAAACCTTGAGCATAAGAGACAATTTTACCTAAATACAGTGCGCGACGTACATTTTCAATAAAGGCTTTTTTATCGCCAGAGAATGCTTTAGGTGTTGGGCCTGATAATACTTTAGATGCAGCAACGCGTTGATCTTTTAATGAAGAGATATAACGTGCAAATACAGACTCAGTGATAAGAGTAACGGGTACACCTAAATCTAAAGAGCTTTGGCTAGTCCATTTACCTGTACCTTTATTTGCCGCTTCATCAAGAATAACGTCAACAAGGTATTTACCTTCGTCATCTTTTTTACGGAAGATATCAGCCGTGATTTCAATCAGGTAGCTACTTAATTCACCTTTATTCCACTCTGTAAAGGTTTCTGCGAGTTCTTCGTTAGTTAAACCTAAAGAGTGTTTTAATACTGAATACGCTTCTGCAATCAGTTGCATATCGCCATATTCGATACCGTTGTGAACCATTTTCACATAATGGCCCGCACCATCAGCACCGATATAAGTCACACAAGGTTCGCCTTCAGCAACAGCCGCAATTTTTTCAAGGATTGGCGCGACTAATTCGTAAGCTTCTTTTTGTCCACCTGGCATGATTGAAGGTCCTTTTAATGCGCCTTCTTCACCACCAGAAACACCAGTACCAATAAAGTTAAAACCTTGTGCTGATAATTCACGGTTACGACGAATGGTATCTTTAAAGAAAGTATTTCCGCCATCGATAAGGATATCGCCTTTATCTAAATGCGGTGTCAATGCAGCAATTGTTTTATCCGTTGCTTCACCCGCTTTTACCATTAATAAAATACGGCGCGGTTTTTCTAACGAATCAACAAACTCTTCAATAGAATAATTCGGAACCAGTTTTTTACCTGGATTTTCAGCGATAACTTCGTTGGTTTTATCGCTTGAGCGGTTGTAGATGGATACAGAATAACCACGGCTTTCAATATTTAGCGCAAGGTTACGTCCCATAACTGCCATACCAACCACGCCGATTTGCTGTTTTGACATGAAAATAACTCCCGTCTGAAAATAAACCTGCCAGTATCAATGTACTGACAATTTGTTAACCTGATCACATAGTAACTCACTCTCTCACTTGGTGGTAGTTATTGATGTAATTGGTATCACAATCTTTTAGACAAAATGAAATTATTCCCCTGCGATCGATAATAAATTATTGAAAATTTCCTTCAAATTGCTCATTATTCCCAAGTCGGCATATGCCGTCTTTATAGAAGGTAAAACAAACTGTATGGAATGGATCTTGGATCCGACGATCTGGGTAGGACTCTCCACCCTAATTGTTCTCGAAATCGTACTTGGTATTGATAACCTTGTTTTCATTGCTATTCTGGCAGATAAACTTCCAGCAAAACTAAGAGATAAAGCACGTATAACTGGCTTATTGTGTGCCCTTGTTATGCGAATTGTGTTGTTATTTAGTCTCTCTTGGCTTATCACTCTGACAAAACCTCTTATTACACTGTTTGATCATCCTTTCAGTGCAAGAGACTTAATTATGCTTCTCGGAGGGATATTCTTGCTGTTTAAAGCCACTATGGAGCTTAATGAACGGCTAGAAGGTAAAGATCACAACGAAGGGAAACAACGCAAAACGACCAGCTTTTGGTCTGTCGTTGCACAAATTATCGTGCTGGATGCGGTATTCTCGCTTGACTCTGTGATAACCGCTGTGGGTATGGTTGATCATTTAGGCGTTATGATTGCGGCTGTCACTATTGCAATGTTCTTGATGATCCTTGCAAGTAAGCCTTTAACAAACTTCGTCAATAATCACCCAACCATTGTTATCTTGTGTTTAAGCTTCTTGCTGATGATTGGTTTTGCATTAGTTGCCGAAGGCTTTGGTTACGCCATTCCAAAAGGTTACCTGTATGCAGCGATTGGCTTCTCTATCATGATAGAAGTCTTTAATCAGTTAGCACAATTTAACCGTCGCCGATTCTTATCAGCATCTCGTTCTTTACGTGAACGAACAGCTGAAGCGGTGTTACGTATTATTAATGGTAAGCCTGAATCATCCGAATTAGATCATCACACATCTGATTTAGTCTCTAATGCTGAAGAGGTATTTGATCCACAAGAACGCCAAATGATTGTGCGTGTGCTTGGTTTAAGCCAACGTAATGTGAACAGTATCATGACGTCTCGCCATGATGTTGAATATGTAGACTTAAATTCAACACAAGATGATATCCGCCAATTATTGGAAAAGGACCCCCACTCTCGCTTAGTGATTACTGATGAACAACACAGTGATGAACCTGTTGGTGTGGTTAATATTATTCAATTGTTGAATCAACAATTGCGTAATGAACCTCTAAACTTACGTTTACTGGTCACACAACCGTTGATCTTCCCTGAAGGTTTATCTTTACTACAAGCGTTAGAACAGTTCCGTAGCGCTCACACTCACTTCGCCTTTGTTGTAGATGAATTTGGTTCAGTAGAAGGTGTCGTGACACTGACTGACGTTATGGAAACCATCGCAGGTAACTTACCAGTCAGTTCTGAAGAAAACGATTCTCGTCACGACTTGGTTCAAAATGAAGATGGTTCATGGACAGTTAACGGCTTTACACCACTTGAAGACTTAGTGCTTTATATTCCAATCAAATTGGATGAAAAACGTGAGTATGAAACCTTAGCGGGCTTATTAATGGAACACTTACAACGCGTACCAACCGTTGGTGAAAAAATCTTGATTGATGGTATTGAGTTTGAGCCATTAGAAGTGAATAACCATCGAATTAATAAAGTACGTATTGTAGAACCGACACCTGAAGACGAAGAAAACGTTGACGAAGCGTAATCTCTGTCAAATAGCAAAATATCCGCCTTTATGGCGGATATTTTTTATCTGAAGATTGTGTCTACTGGAAAATAATATGCATACCAATGTCAGCGTTAAAATCATTTGGTTAACCTCTATTGAAGGAGGAAGGCAATCACCACCTCCTTTGAGTGGTTTTTATTATCCAACCATTCAACTACCTTATGAACCAAATAGTTGGAGCCTTGCAATTGAAATCACTCACACACAGAAAGAGTCAGAACATTGGGTAAGTGAGGGTAATATGCAGTTTTTAGTTGAACATGCCCCTCATCATTTATTAGAAGAATTAGAAAAATTTGAAATTTATGAAGGCGATAAAAAAGTCGCTGATGTTTTTATTCAGTTTAACTGATTATTTTTTATACGATCTTTCTTAAACAAATAAAAAAACGGGCTTTGTTTTATCGCAAAGCCCGCCAATAAAATTTAAAACAATAATTCTAGATTAATTCAGTACAATAAAAATTAACCCAATGTACTTGGTACAAGAATTTCAGTAGCAACAATAACAATAACAAGACCAACTAATACAGGAACAGAAACGCGTTTCATCACTTCAAATGGTGAAATTTTTGCCATACCTGATACCGCAACCACAACACCAGAAACCGGTGATAATGTACGGCCTAAGTTTGAAGCTTGTAACATTGGAATAGTTAAATAAGCTGGGTTAACACCCATATTGCTTGCTAAACGAGGAATTAATTCAACGAAAGCATAGAATGGTGCGTTACCAGAACCGGTGGTCATTGCCGCTAACATGGTAATTAATACCAGTGCAATCATCATCACAATCGCACCTGAACCTAATGACTGAGCACCTTCGATTAATGCATTAATAAAGCCAACTGTTGTTAAACCTTGAGCAAATACCCCTGCTGCGACTAATAACATAACAACTTGAGCAAATGCATCTGCCATACCGCGGTAAGCAACTTCTAAACCTTCAAAAACTTGTTTTGCGCTAAAGCTACGAATAAATTCGATCACAGCCGCTAAAATCATACAGATAATAATAATGGCAACAATATGAAGCTCTGGTAACCATTTACCATCAAAAACGAGAACACCGATAATTGGTGTAAAAGGTAAAATCGCATAGAAACTTGGTGCGTGAGTTTTGATTTCATTCACGTCTAACATTTCAGTTTCAATGTGTTCTTTACGGTCAAGATAACGTTGCCAGAAGAAGTGAGCAATACACATACCAATAATTGCAGCAATAGAGATAGGTAATGTGGTTTTAAATGCGAAATCAATCAGCGGCATTTGAGACGCTTCAGCGGCTAAAATAACATCACCTGATGTTGGCGCTAAAATAATTGAGGCTGGAGACGCACAAATTGCAGCAGCAGCACCGCGACTAATTCCCATATTCACCATGACAGGGAACAGCGTTGCCATTAATAACACACCTAAACCTGTTGCCGATGAAACAGCCAGTGACATCAAACATGCAACAATGTAAGCCGCAACCATCAGAAGATAGGGTGAGTTAATCATTTTTAGTGGGCGTGATGCTAATTTAACAACAACATCATTAGCACCGATGTGTGTCATATAAGCAGCAAAACCACAAAGTATCATGATCATCATACCTAAATCGCCACCACGGCTCATTAGTAGATTTTTCACATACTCAACAATATCAATTAAACCATAACCTGTCGCAGTTGCGCTTGCAGGTAAAACTGCTCTTCCCATAATAACGCTGATGATCAGTAATAACAGACCACCCGTCATTAAGACACCTGTTGGTGAATAGCCTTTTACAATATAACGTCCAACACCTACAGCAACGAAGGCGCCGATAAGAATTTCAATCATTTATTTATCCTGTCTAAAGTAGTCATTTATAAAATGAAGTTTTTTTATTTTTATCATCATTTTTGCGTTTAGTGCGATTGACACACTCTGCCCAAAGGCAACGTTGCAGTGTATGACATATATCAAAAAAAACGACTATTTTTTTACATATACATAGCACGAATGCTTACTTTTCATTCAAAACATAAATTAAATGATAGATATAAAGCAAAAAGCACACAATTATCAAAATAGTGTGCTTTTATTAAGAATGTGATGAAGTTAAAAATCGTGAAATTAGATTTTCTTCAATAGCTGATTAAGTGCTTTTACTTCTGGGCTTTCAGCATCTTCTTTATTTAACCAATTATCGATAGCTTGCTTGGCTTTTTGCTGTAATTGATCACGCAGTAATTTTTCAATATTAAGTTCATATTGAATCGCATTCCAATCACCATAAAGCCTTAATGGAATTTCAATTTTAGCTAATTGACGGATAAATTCGTTTTCTTTACCCCAACCTTTTTTGATATTAACAAGTAACATCACATCAAGATAATGGCGTTGAAGATCCACTTTGCCCTGCCCTTTAATTTGATAGGCATCTGCTTGAGCATCAAGTGAATTAACGGTGACTTTCCCTTTTGGCGCTAACTTAAATTGGGCAATCACATTATCTGCTTGGGTATAGCTTTCGATATCTTCAGGATAAATGACTTTATCAGTAGCTTGAGCAACTGATTGCTGAATAACCTGCGGTACATTTAATCCCTGCATTTTAAATTGGCTAACAGATGTATTGAGCGTACCTTGCCAATAATGATAAAAGGCTTTTCGGTTATATCCTGCACCTTCTAAATTCCCTTTTGCCGAAATTAATCCACTGAAATTTTCAGGTTGATTAAACACACGCAATAGTGGCTGTAATGGAATATTGTTCATTGTGACATCCATGCTGATATGTGCTGGCACAATGCTTGTAGAGATAACTGTTGGAAGTGAGAAATCACCTTGAAGGACTTGTCCTGTCAAGGTTTGAATATTTAGCGAATTAGGATTATTTAGAGCATCAAGTTTAAAATTATTAATCTCTAACTCTTTATAAAGCAGCTTATTCAATGCCAATTTCAGCGTAAATTCAATATCACCCCAATGCGTTAAATCATATTCTTTATTTTCAATAGTCACTGAAGTAATAACTGGCTTTGCCATAATGGTGGCATTTGGCGCTGGTGCTGCATGTGCAGTATTAAATAATGAAAACGATGATGGCGTCTTATTATCTTTAGGGGTCAATAATGCGGTTTCAGTTGTTTTAGCCTCAGCTAACTCTGGTAACAACGTATTTAAATTTAATTGTTCACCTTTTAAGTCAACTTGATAACGTGTTTTACCTGAAAATTCCGCACTGATATTACCTTGCAGTTGGCTATCATTAGCAGTGAGATTTAAGTTATCAAGTGAAACTTTTCTCACGCCCTCATTTTGGATCGTAAAATCTGAAGTTAAACTTCCTGCTATGCCATTTTCAGGGATCCCTATTCCTGATAAAGCATAATCTAACTGTGTGATATTACCTGCAATTCGGTAAGGATAGCTGTTCATATCCGCATTAGCGGCAACATTTAGTGTGATCTCACGACGGTCACGATTCACTTTCGTGCTCATCTCAAGACTAACTTGTTTTTTCTCGTCTGTTTTCAACGATAAATTAATATCGCGTAAATTAAGCTGCTCACCGTCTTTCATTTGCCAAATAATTAAGCTGTCTGAAATTTTTACTTTGGCAATATTCAATTGCCAATTATTGGCTCTAGGTTCGATGACTGGGCGAGAAATATCTCGAGGAGTAGAAGGTGGTGATATTTTAGGAATAGCTTTGCTTTCCGGTGTTTGACGAACAACAGCACCTTTAAGCATGACTTCTTTTACTTCAAGTTGATGAGAAAGTAGCGGTAATAACTCAACATCAAGACGCATATTATCGGCTGTAATTAAAGGCATTTCAGCACCGGGTGCTGTCAATGACATTTTACCACTAATAATGCTTAACTTTGGCCATACATGCCAACGCATATCATCTTGCAATGTAAGTTTATAACCGCTTTGTTTTTCGACCCTTTCAACAAGGTATCCACGGAAATCATTCGGGTTAATGAGTAAAACTAATGCTGTTAAGCCTGCCAAAATAACCACAAGCAAAATAGCCAGTGTTGTCAGAAACCTTTTCATACAATTACCCGCTTAGTGAAATATGATAATAATGATTATAAAGATAGTTAATCTTCACTAATCCGACTACCAACTGCACCTTGTTGATTTTTATATTTTGCATCTTGACGACGATTATAAGGTCTATCAGCAGAACCAGACATAGGTTCAAAGCTTAATGCACCAATAACCATACCCGGTCTTAATGCGAGTGGGAGTTTACCTGAATTGAAAAACTCTAATACGATTTGTCCATGCCAGCCGGGATCAATACGATGAGCGGTAACATGCACCATTAAACCTAAACGAGCTAATGATGAGCGTCCATCTAACCATCCAACAACATTGTCAGGCAAGGTGACTGATTCAAGTGTCACAGCTAATGCTAATTCACCAGGATGTAAGAAAAAGGCTTCACCTTCAGGTAAAACAATTTCATCACTCATTACACGCTCTAGCGCAGCATTCACTTCTGCCTTAGGACCACTTAAATCAATATAAGCTGCAGTATGACCTTGGAAAACACGGAATTGGTTTCCTAAGCAAACATCTGCTGTTGCGCCGTTAATTCGCTCGACGGGCGGGCGGGGTTCAATGACTAATTTACCTTCATCCAGCCACTGAATAATATCACGGTCGCATAATCGCATTTTATTTCCTTCTTCAAATTAAACAGGCAGTTTCATCATGCATGAAAGCTGCCCACAAATGAACCTATTATTCGCAGAACTGTCCAATTTTTGCTTTCAGAATATCAATCGCAACGCGGTTTTTACCCCCTCTTGGTACAATAATATCGGCATATTGTTTAGAAGGTTCAATAAACTGGAAGAACATAGGACGAACGGTTTTATTATATTGTTCAATGACTGAATCTAAGCTACGTCCACGTTCATTCACATCACGTTTAATTCTACGCATTAAGCAAATATCTAATGGCGTATCAACAAAGATAGAGAAATCCATCTCTTCACGCAGGCGTTTATCTGTTAATAATAAGATGCCTTCAATGATAATAACTTTTTTGGGTTGAAAAGGAATAGATTCTGCTTTGCGAGTGTGAGCAACGTAGTCATATTGAGGGAGTTCGATGGTTTTTCCTGCTTTGAGTTCACACAAATGCTGATATAAAAGTGCGTGATCCATCGAATTTGGGTGGTCATAATTGACCTTATATCGTTCTTCCATCGTTAAATCACTTTGGTCACGATAATAACAATCTTCTGGTATCACCCCGATATTATGATCACCTACTTGCGCTCTTAATTCGCGGTAAAGTGTACTTGCAATAAGACTTTTACCCGAAGCAGAGGCTCCAGCGATACCTACAATTGTGCACTGATGTGCTGTGTCAGCCATAATCAAAAACCTGGTTTGAAATAAAAAGAGGGATAACGTAATAATATGTAAATATTACGCTAGCGCAGATTATAGTTTTGAAATCACTCTGGTTCCAGCGTAAAACCAGAAATCTATTTGTTTTTTATCAAAAACAGTCGGAAATCGCATGTAAAAAATGGAAAGCCAAATGACTCTCCATTTAAATCAGCAAATAATTCAACGTATTATTTTACTGCAATTACACTGCGCGGAAAGAAATTTCCGTTGGGATTGCATCGCCATCCCAATACATTTGAGCTGAAACTGTTGACGCGATTTCGCGATAAATATCAGCAAACTCGCCTTCAGGATCACGCATCACTGTTGGTTGTCCGCGGTCTAAGTCTTCACGTAAAGAGATATGAAGAGGAACTTGACCTAATAGTTCGCAATGATACTTCTCAGCCAATTTCGCCGCACCACCTGTACCAAAGATAGGTTCAAGGTGACCACAGTTGCTACAAATATGTGCGCTCATGTTTTCAATAATACCTAATACAGGCACATTGACTTTCTTAAACATGACGATCCCTTTCATCGCATCCACCAGAGCAATATCTTGTGGTGTTGTTACTACAACAGCAGCGGTTACTGGGATGTTTTGAGATAAGGTTAATTGAATATCACCTGTTCCCGGCGGCATATCGATAACCAGATAATCCAAGTCAGGCCACAGCGTATCTTGGAGCATTTGCATTAATGCTTTGCTCGCCATAGGACCACGCCATACCATCGCATTATCATCAGTGACTAAATAACCGATAGAGTTAGACGCTAAACCATAAGCCATAATTGGCGCCATATGTTGTCCATCAGGAGACGTTGGACGCTCCATTGTGGTACCCAACATATTAGGAATAGACGGGCCATAAATATCAGCATCAAGAATACCTACTTTAGCGCCTTCTTGTGCAAGTGCTAATGCAAGGTTCACTGCTGTACTTGATTTACCTACGCCACCTTTACCAGAGCTCACTGCAAGAATATTACGAACACCATTAACACCAGGCAGATCATTTGCACGACGTAAGGTTGAAATATTGTGCTTGAGTTTCCATTCAATGGCTTTTGCGCCAGTGATGTTGCGAAGTTCAGCTGTTTTTTCTTCGATTAGGACTTGGAAAGGTTTTTTCCAAACAAACGGCATCACTAATTCGATATGAAGAACATCGTCAATCATCGCACATTGATGTAATGCTTTTAGAGAAAGCAGATTACGTTTCAATGTCGGGTGTTCAAAAGTAGACAAGACACCTGAAACTTTTTCGTTCAGAATCTCAGGGGTGGTCTGCTCGGGGGATTTATCACTCATCCCGGCTCCTCTCGTTTTCATTATTTATTAAATATATGAGTGCATCTATCATATCAGATAGTAGATGACTACGATAATGCCTTACCTCAATTTGCCAACTGAAATTTCTCTTGCAAAAACTCGATTATTGCCCTAGCGACATCATGACGGATCGGTTAACATCAAAGTCCCTTTTATTAATTTTATGGAAGTAAGATCCTTACTATGTCTCACGTCGCGAATAAATTATTGGTAACCTGCGCGTTACCTTATGCTAACGGTTCAATTCATCTCGGTCATATCCTTGAGCACATTCAGGCAGATATCTGGGTCCGTTATCAACGAATGCGCGGCAAAGAAGTTCATTTCATCTGCGCTGACGATGCTCACGGCACCCCAATTATGCTGAAAGCTCAACAACTGGGTATTACCCCAGAAGCAATGATTGAAGAAATGAGCAAAGAGCATCAGCAGGATTTTGCTGGCTTCAATATCAGTTATGACAATTATCACTCTACACACAGTGAAGAGAGTCGCCAATTATCGACTAAAATTTATCTTGCACTGAAAAAGAATGGTCACATCAAAAGCAAAACTATTTCTCAGCTTTATGATGAAGAAAAAGGCATGTTTTTGCCTGACCGCTTTGTAAAAGGCACTTGCCCTAAATGTAAAGCGCAAGACCAATATGGTGATAACTGTGAAGTTTGTGGCTCAACTTACAGCCCAACAGAATTAATTAATCCACGCTCTGTCGTATCAGGTTCAACACCTGTTATGCGTGAAACTGAACACTATTTCTTCGACTTACCTGCATTTAGCAACATGTTGCAAGAGTGGATACGCTCTGGTGCACTGCAAGAGCAAGTTGCGAATAAAATGCAAGAGTGGTTCGACAGCGGTTTACAACAGTGGGATATCACTCGTGACGCACCTTATTTCGGTTTCGAAATTCCAGATGCACCGGGTAAGTATTTCTATGTATGGTTAGATGCACCAATTGGCTACATGAGCTCTTTCTTAAACTTATGTGAAAAACGTGGTGATTTAAGTTTTGATGAGTTCTGGAATAAAGACAGCAAAGCTGAGCTTTATCACTTTATTGGTAAAGATATCGTCTATTTCCACAGCTTATTCTGGCCAGCAATGTTAGAAGGCAGCGAATATCGCAAACCAACAAACTTATTTGTTCATGGTTATGTCACAGTAAATGGTGCGAAGATGTCAAAATCTCGTGGCACCTTTATTACTGCTCGCGCTTATCTTGACCATTTTGATGCGGATTGCCTGCGTTATTACTATGCAGCAAAACTTTCATCACGCATTGATGATATTGACCTAAACTTAGAAGACTTTGTTCAACGTGTAAACAGCGACATTGTTAATAAAGTGGTTAACCTTGCATCACGTACAGCTGGTTTTATCAGCAAGCGTTTTGATGGCAAATTAGCTGATTCTTTAGATGATGCTAAACTTTATCAACACTTTGTTGATATGAAAGAAACTATCGCACAATCATTTGAAAATCGTGAATTTGGTAAAGCTGTTCGTGAAATTATGGCATTAGCAGACGAAGCTAACCGCTATATCGACGAAAAAGCGCCTTGGGTAGTGGCAAAACAAGAAGGTCAAGATGCTCAGTTACAAGCAATCTGTACTATGGGGATCAACTTATTCCGCGTACTAATGACTTATCTGAAACCGGTATTACCTTCACTGACAGAGCGCTCAGAAGCCTTTTTACAAACCCAATTAACATGGGATGCACTTGAACAACCACTATTAGGCCAAGAGATCACTAAATTCAAAGCGTTGTTTAACCGTATTGAGATGGATAAAGCCAATGCAATGGTTGAAGCCTCAAAAAGCACCATTGCACCGGTAAAAGAAGTGACGGGTCCATTAGCAGATTCACCGATCCAAGAAACCATCAACTTTGATGATTTTGCGAAAATCGATATGCGTATCGCTGAAATTAAACAAGCCGATTTTGTTGAAGGTTCAGACAAACTGCTGAAATTAATTTTGGACTTAGGTGGCAAAACTCGCCAAGTATTCTCAGGTATTCGTACTGCATACCCAGATCCTAAAGTGTTAGAAGGTCGCTTAACGGTAATGGTGGCAAACTTAGCACCTCGTAAAATGCGTTTTGGTATTTCAGAAGGCATGGTAATGGCAGCAGGCCCTGGCGATAAAGATATCTTCTTACTCAGCCCAGATTCTGGTGCAAAACCGGGTCAGCAAGTGAAATAACAACCAAGATTCATTTGCCAAGTAAATAAATGGCGGGGTTCTATTAGAACCCCGCTCTTTTTTTATTGTGATCCATAGCACACTTTCAAAATCGGTGTATGATAATTCTGTTAGTTGATTTGGGACACTTACTTATGAAATCTAAACGGGCACGATTGCAGATTACACTTTGGCATTATCTACGATCTTTTTTGGTACTTTATCTTTGTCTCTTTGCTGGTAATCTTATTTCAGCCCTTCTACCCTTTGCGGTTCCAGGCAGTATTGTTGGCTTACTGATCCTTTTTGGTTTACTTGCTTTCCAGCTTATCCCTTTGCGTTGGGTTAAACCCGGTGCCAATATCCTCTTAAAAAACATGTCATTACTCTTTATCCCTATCGGTGTTGGTGTAATGAACTATTATGATTTGTTAAATCAGCAACTTTTTCCCATCGTTCTAGCCTGCGTAGTGAGTACCTTTGGTGTTATGGCACTCGTTGCATATTGCTCACACTACGTTCATCGTGAGCGCGTTATCGTGGGTTCGAAACCAGACCAAGTTGAAGATATTGTGGAAACAAAAGAGAAAGACGACGATAAAGCGTTAAGTGAGAAGAAAAAATGTTAGCCATGTTGATGAATATTTGGTGGTCACTTCCTTTAAGTATTTTTATTTTTTACTTAGCTCGTAAACTTGCAGCTCGATTTAAATTACCTATTTTAAATCCGCTTTTAATTGCGATTGTGGTGATTATCCCTATTTTATTGATAGCCAAGATACCTTACGAAAATTATTTTGCAGGTAGTCGTATTTTAAATGACTTATTACAACCTGCCGTTGTCGCTTTAGCTATACCGCTTTATCAGCAATTACACCAAATTCGCGCACAGTGGAAATCATTAATCAGTATTTGCTTTATTGGTAGTATTGCTGCGATGGTTAGTGGCACTGCCATTGCATTATGGGCAGGAGCAACACCTGAGATTGCTGCATCAATCTTACCTAAATCAGTGACAACACCTATTGCGATGGCTGTGGCAGACTCTATTGGGGGCATTCCTGCTATCAGTGCAGCATGTGTTATTGCCGTGGGTATTTTAGGGGCTATTTTTGGTCACTCGTTATTTAAAATACTACGTATTCCTACTCACGCCTCTCGTGGTTTAGCAATGGGTACGGTTTCTCACGCAGTCGGAACAGCAAGAGCTGCAGAAGTTGATTATATAGAAGGTGCTTACAGTTCATTGGCATTAATGACATGCGGGATTATTACATCCCTTACTGCACCATTTATCTTCCCTATTATTTTGCATCTTTATAGTTAATATTTTTTATACTCTACCTTTCAAATCCCCGATTTAATTAATTTTACTTCGGGGATTTTTGCTATAAATTTGAGATACATCTCTCAATTACTGAATTTGTTGCAATTGTTTCATTGAAAATATGATTCTCATCACATATAAGAATGGGTAAAGATGCCTAGAATCTTATAATACAGAAAGATTAATGGGAGACTCATGTATGCATACTCGTTTTCAGGCAGTTTGGTCAGATTTATCCCCTCAGTTACAACAAGCACTTGCTCCTTATCTTGAGCAGGATGAATTCCCTGCAATGTTTACGGCAGAGCAGGTCAATGCCATAAAAACACAGTTACAATGTAATGATGATACCTTAGCCCTAGCACTTTTACCCGTTGCTGCCGCTTGTGCTGTTGCACCAATCTCTAATTTTAAAGTTGGTGCAGTTGCGCGTGGTGAAAGTGGTAATCTCTACTTCGGTGCCAATATGGAATTTGCTGGCGCTCCACTACAACAAACTGTTCACGCTGAACAAAGTGCAGTGACTCATGCATGGTTACGTGGTGAATCTCGCTTGATCTCCGTCACCGTTAACTATACACCTTGTGGTCATTGTCGCCAGTTTATGAACGAATTGAACAGTGGCACCCATATTCAAATTCAGTTACCGGGTAGAAAAATGGCAACATTAGGTGATTATTTACCTGATAGCTTTGGCCCGAAAGATCTCAATATCACCTCTTTATTAATGGACAAAGTTAATCACGGTTACAAAATTGATAACCCTAGTGAATTAGCACAACAGGCGCTACAAGCCACTAATCGTAGCCATGCTCCTTATAGTGAGTCGCACAGTGGTATTGCCGTTCAAATGAAAGATGGCAAAATTTTCCAAGGTAGTTACGCAGAAAATGCCGCATTCAACCCAAGTTTACCGCCATTACAAGCTGCTTTAATTTTGTTAAATATGGCAGGTGAGAGTGTGATGGATATTGAATCTGCTGTCTTAATTGAAAAAGCAGAGACAATTTTAACGCAATGGGATGCAACACAAGCAACATTAACTGCTTTAGGTTGTCGCCAAATGCAACGCATCACTTTGTAAAAAGTTTTAACTTATTCCTCTAAAAATCTCTCCTAAAAAAGCATCAGCATGTAAATTTTGCTGATGCTTACCAGAAAAAGTTGTAACAACCGTATCTATCTCTCATTTCTAAGCATAAAAATCATAAAAAAATAACATAAGCTGTACATATTTTTATTATTTTGTAGGATCTACAATTGTCATGTGACTAACTGCCTTACAAGAGTATTTTTCATGGAACTGGAACACGAAAGTAAACGCCCTCTCTACATCCCGTATGCAGGTCCAATCCTGCTTGAATTTCCCCTGTTAAATAAAGGTAGTGCTTTCAGCGAAGAAGAACGCAGCACCTTTAACTTACATGGTTTACTGCCTGAAGCAGTTGAAACCATCGAAGAGCAGGTTGAACGCGCTTATCGCCAATATCTTGATTTCAAAAACGATAACGATAAACATATTTACCTACGAAATATCCAAGATACCAATGAAACCCTGTTTTACCGTCTATTGGAATCTCACCTAACTGAAATGATGCCAATCATTTACACACCAACAGTGGGTGAAGCTTGTGAACATTTCTCTGATATTTATCGTCGTGCTCGTGGTTTATTTATCTCTTACCCTAACCGCGCCAATATCGACGATATGCTACAAAACGCCACTAAACAGAACGTAAAAGTTATTGTTGTAACAGATGGCGAGCGTATTCTTGGTCTAGGTGACCAAGGTATCGGTGGTATGGGTATTCCTATCGGTAAACTCTCTTTATATACCGCGTGTGGTGGTATTAGCCCAGCGTACACACTGCCTGTTGTACTTGATGTTGGTACTAATAACCCACAACGTTTAAACGATCCTCTGTATATGGGATGGCGTCATCCTCGTATTACAGGTGATGAATATAACGAGTTTGTTGATGAGTTTATTCAAGCTGTTAAACGTCGCTGGCCAAATGTTTTACTGCAATTCGAAGATTTCGCACAAAAAAATGCGATGCCTTTATTAAACCGTTATCGTGATGAGCTATGTTGCTTTAACGATGATATTCAAGGTACAGCGTCTGTCACTTTAGGTAGCCTAATTGCAGCAAGCCGTGCTGCTGGCCGCCAATTAAAAGACCAAACTGTCACTTTCTTAGGTGCAGGCTCTGCGGGTTGTGGTATTGCTGAGCAAATCATTGCCCAAATGAAATCTGAAGGTTTAAGTGATGAGCAAGCGCGTGAACGTATCTTTATGGTTGACCGTTTTGGCTTATTAACAGACAAACTGCCAAATCTACTTGATTTCCAAAGCAAACTTATCCAAAAAAGTGAAACCATTGCTGATTGGGAAACCGAAAGCGATGCGATTTCACTGTTAGAAGTGGTTAAGAATGCAAAACCAACTATTTTGATTGGTGTTTCAGGACAAGCAGGTTTATTCACTGAAGAAATTATTCGTGAAATGCACAAACACTGTGAACGCCCTATCGTAATGCCATTATCTAACCCAACTTCTCGTGTAGAAGCGCGTCCTGAAGATATTATCAACTGGACTGATGGACAAGCTTTAGTCGCAACGGGTAGCCCATTTGCACCAGTTAAATACAAAGATAAAGAGTATCCAATTGCACAATGCAACAACTCTTATATCTTCCCAGGTATTGGACTAGGTGTTATCGCATGTGGTGCAAAACGTGTTACTGATGCCATGTTAATGGTTGCAAGTCGTGCATTAGCAGATTGCTCACCAATGGCAAAAGATGGTGATGGTTCTCTGTTACCTTTACTGGCTGATATTCAGCAAGTTTCGCGTTATATCGCAAAACAAGTTGCAAAAGAAGCTCAAGTACAAGGTGTTGCTACCGTAACTTCTGATTCAGCATTAGAAGAAGCGATTGAACGTAACTATTGGTCACCAGAGTACCGTATTTACAAAAGAACCTCGTTCTAAGTAGCTTGAAACACTAAGTACCATTCTGAAAAGCGCGTCATTACTTAATATGAGGCGCTTTTTTCTTGCTTCCCTATCTCTGCTCAAGTAGCCTTAAGCATTATGAAAGTCATTCGTTATTTGCGTCATTAAGGCAAGGAAATGCTAAAACGCCTCATTTATCTCTTTCTCACACTTTTTATTCTGCTTGCTGTCACTTTGATTGCCTGCGATCGCTGGATCGGCTGGAAAACCAATCCTTATATCTTTGAAGATGTGGATACGTTACCTGCTAAAAAAGTGGGCATGGTGTTAGGCACATCGAAGTACTATACCAGCGGTTATATAAATCAGTTTTATCAATACCGCATTCAAGGCGCTGTTAATGCTTATAATAGTGGCAAAATTCAGTATTTATTACTCAGCGGTGATAATGCAAAACATAGCTACAATGAGCCCAATACCATGCGTAAAGATCTCATTAAAGCAGGTATTCCAGCATCTCGTATTGTGATGGATTTCGCAGGCTTCAGAACACTTGATTCAGTAGTACGGACAAAAGAGGTATTTGGTACAGATGGATTTACCATTATCACTCAGCGTTTTCACTGTGAACGTGCCGTTTTTATCGCATTAGAAAAAGGAATTGACGCACAATGCTTTGCGGTTGCATCCCCTAAAAGCATGTTTAAAGTACGTGTACGGGAAGTATTTGCCAGAGCAGGTGCAATGATTGATGTATATATTCTAAACCGTGAACCACGCTTTTTAGGACCGCCAGAAACTATTCCTGCAATGCAATCTATTCCTGAAGGCATTAAAGGTTATCCTGCGGTTTCACCAGAGGAAGTCGAATCGCTTCCTCTGAATGAAAATAATCATGAAAAAACCTAAAAGAATTGTGCTAATTTTGAGGCTGATTTACGCCAAATCCATTCTATTGGCCCTTGTGGAAAATAACGTAACCAAATCATTGCAAAAGCAATATTGATTGCCCAAATAGCGACAACAAAAGGCATCAATTCAGGTAGAGTAAATTGATTAAATAGCCCCATACGCTGAAATAAATAAATACCGATAAGGCTTTGCATTAAATAGGTTGTTAACGCCATTTTGCCGACACAGCGTAAAGCATAAGCAAGAGAAGAGTGTTGGATAATATCCCAACTCCAATAAAACAGCGCAATATACCCCAAACTTTGCATTACTTGGATCAACATGGTTAAAGGTTGTGCCAAAATAGCCGCCCAGCGATAATCCCAATCAAGGTAATAATCCACCAGCACAATAGCTGTTTGTAAGCTTAAACTGATTGAAAGGAAATAAAGTGCCACATAGCCATAATGAGTACGGCTAAATTTCTGCTGTAACCAACCTGACGCCATTAACGCAGAGCCCATCAACATCGCACCGAACAAAAACCAACTGTATTGACGTACTAGATTAAAAACAAAAAGACTTAGCTCATTCAAACGATAATAAACACTATTTAAATAAGGCCCTGTTTTCCAATCTGATTCAGCCAATTGAGAATATGGCGTGCTGTACCAAACGGTATCAATAAAGTCACGATAATAGTAAAACAACGCACCTAAAATAAATGCGCCACAAAAATAGAGTATTGCTCCCAATATAAACTGCTGTTTTGTCGCTATTGATTTAATAAACGCAAAAACAAATAAACCACATATACTATATGGAAATAAAATATCACCTTCCCAAATAAATAATGTGTGAATAAGGCCAATCAATGCCAGCACAACTAACCGCGATATATTAAAACGCGTTCCTTTATATAAAAGGAGATAAAGCGTACCACCAAATAGCAACGCAAAAATAAAGAGGAATTTTCCTTGAGCAAACAGATTTAATGCCATCCATGTTATACGATCACCAAAAGAGGCTTCTCCCGAATGTAATGGGTTAAATGAAGCCACTCTTAATAATGCAAAACCTGAAATATTGAGCAATAAAATGCCAAGGATCGCCATTCCTCTCAACGCATCGAGAGCTTCGATACGTTGACGAGACGATTCATTCATTTTTATTTAAAAATCTCAAAGATGACGAACAGCGCGCAAAAATTCCTGACGCGTATTTTGACTAGATTTAAATAACCCACCTAATGAAGTGGTGGTGGTTGCACTAGTTGCATCACGAATACCACGAGCTTTAACACAATAGTGAACCGCATCAATAGAAACAGCCACATTTTTTGTGCCTAGTAACGTTTGTAATGCGATAAGAATTTGCTGTGTTAAGCGTTCTTGAACTTGAGGGCGTTGAGCGAAGAATTGCACAATACGATTGATTTTAGATAATCCAATCACTTTATCTTTCGGGATATAAGCCACAATCGCTTTACCATCAATAGTGACAAAGTGATGTTCGCAAGTACTTGTTAATGTGATATCTCGCACTGTCACCATTTCATCAACTTGCATTTTATTTTCAATTAGCGTGATTTTTGGGAAGTTGTGGTAATCCAGCCCTGAGAAAATTTCATCAACATACATTTTTGCGATACGACGAGGTGTTTCAGCTAAACTATCGTCACTTAAATCCAGATTTAACAGCTTCATCACTTCTGTCATATGATGTTCAATTTGCTGTTTACTCTCACTTGGAGAGAGTTTTGGTTCACGAAGAGGCGTTTCCAAACCGCGTTCAACTAACGCAGCATGCACCCATTGCGCCTCTTTACTTAATGATGACATTGGACTCTCCGATAAACACATTAATTAAGTAGCTGTTATCGCACTTAGCAACAACAACCTACACTTTAGATGACCTCAATCACATTATCCAGCGATACCGCATTTTTCGTTATGAAATTATTGCATTTTTGTATGAGCTACTTTTAGTTTACTGATGTTCTTTTTCTTTTAAGCACACTAGAAAACCACCGATTATCAACACAATAAAAGCAACATAAAGTGCAGGTTCTAATTTCCCTGTTAATGCGGTTGAAAGTGAAGAAATTACAGGACCAACTAATTGTCCGATGGCATAAAAAGTGGTAAGTAAACCCGCCATATAACGCCCATGATCCGGAGCTAGTTCTCTGCCTCGTAAAAAAGCAAGTTGTACAGCGCACATAAGACCGCCACCAATTAAGAAAGCGCCAATCGCAAGCCCTGTTATCGTTGGAACCCATTCTGCAATCAAAATACCTAATGCTTGTAACCAAAGCGTAATGGCTAGGCGTAACTGCGTGTTTAGTATGTTACGCGTTAAAATAGCGATCCCAATACACAATGCAGCTGAAGCACCAAAAACAGGCCAAACAAATTGCGCGATCAAGCTACCCGGAAAGCGTTCTGCCGCCATTTGAGAAAGAAATGTGGCAGGTAAAATATAGCCAAATCCGGCGAAGGTATAACCCCAAATCAACTTTTTCATCGCTGGTGTGAGCGTTAAAGGTGCAACTTTTACTTCTTCTCTGCTCATTTTCCACGGTTTTGGAAGATGGTAGCTCACATATATGGCACAAATAAAAGCAAGAGAGCCGTAAATTAACCATCCCGTCGTCGCGCTGATTTGCCATTTCATAATTAGCACAGCGAGAATACCACTAATAAATATACCGGCACCCGTTCCTGCATAAACAGCCACACTTAATGCAGGCCGATTAAGACGAGCCAGTAACTCGTTAGCCCATGAAGCCACCAGCACTAACGTCCAACCACTTGCCCAGCCAATAAAAAAGCGCGCAATACTATGTGTAAAAGCATCATTTAAAAAAGCAGACAACAGAGTGATTATCACCGCACCCCAAAGACCCGCCCATAAACGATATCCCACACCTTTAACGGCTTTCATCGCATCATAAGATCCCGCGAGGTAACCAAGGTAATTAAATGCAGCGACAATACCTGCACTTGTTAGCGTTAATTGATATTCTGCAATCATCAACGGCACTTGAGGTGTAAATGTAAAGCGCCCTATCCCCATTGCAACCACTAAAGCAAGAAACCCACTAAAAGCAATATGAAAAGCTTGTGCTGAATGACTTTGGTGATTTGAAGTATTCATGGATATCCATTATTTTGTTTTATCATTTTAATGTGCTGTCCATTAATAACAGAACAAGTAACACATTAACCTCAGACAGTTAACATTTTTGCAATAAAAAGTTTCATTTCTTTCTATTCACAAGATGATCTCTGACATGATGATGTTCATCGTGATAGATTAGTATCATGAAATAAAACAGAACATTTCGATAGATCTTGGAGTATATGATGAGTCAATGTCACGTTAGCGGTTTATTATCTCTTGATGAAGCGCTAGAAAAACTACTTGAAAAACCGCTGGCAATTACCAATACCCTTAACATTCCATTAAATAACGCCGCAGATTATATTCTAAGTGAAGACATTACATCTCCACTGAATGTTCCGCCTTTTGATAATTCGGCAATGGATGGTTATGGACTTCGTTACGCTGACTTAGAAGCTCAAACTCCACTTCCTGTTGCAGGTAAATCGTTCGCCGGTATCCCTTTTGAGGGAGAACTCCCTGCTGGGCAATGTGTACGCATTATGACAGGGGCAATGGTTCCTGCTGGTGTTGATACTGTCATAATGCAAGAAGAAGCTGAAGTGACTGAAAATGGTGTTCGTTTTCCACACCCAGCTAAGAAAGGCCAGAACATTCGCCGTATTGGTGAAGATATTAAAGAAAACGATATTGTATTACCTGCTGGCACTAAACTTTCAACAGCACAATTACCTTTAATCGCCTCTTTAGGTGTGGCAACGGTACAAGTTTATCGTCGTTTAAAAGTAGCTGTTTTCTCTACGGGTGATGAATTACAAACTATCGGCCAGCCATTAAAAGCGGGTCAAATTTATGATACCAACCGTTTTGCAGTACGTTTAATGCTTGAAAAACTAGGATGTGAAGTCTTAGATTTAGGCGTTATTCCTGATTCACCAGAAAAACTACGTGAAACCTTTAAAAAGGCGGATCAAGAAGCAGATTTAGTGATCAGCAGTGGTGGTGTTTCTGTGGGTGAAGCCGATTACACCAAACAAATTCTTGATGAAATTGGTGAAATTGGTTTTTGGAAACTTGCCATTAAACCGGGAAAACCTTTTGCCTTTGGTCGATTACATAATGCATGGTTCTGCGGTTTACCGGGTAACCCAGTGTCAGCAACCGTGACATTCTATCAATTGGTTCAGCCTTTAATTGCTCGTCTATCAGGTTTTAGTCATTGGAAAGCACCGCAACGTTTCCAAGCCATTGCTCAATCATCATTGAAAAAATCAGCAGGTCGCCTTGATTTTCAACGTGGTATTGCAAGTATTAATGCCGAAGGTGTATGGCAAGTAGACACAAGTGGTCATCAAGGCTCACACGTTTATAGCTCCTTTAGTGTCGCTAATTGCTTTATCGTTTTAGAGCGTGAACGCGGTAAAGTCGCAGCTGGCGAAACTGTGACTATTGAGCTATTTAATTCTCTATTAAAAAGTGAATAGCCTTTATGAGTATTGAATTAACCGATGAAGAAATGCTGCGCTACAATCGCCAGATTGTATTAAGAGGTTTTGATTTTGATGGTCAAGAGGCACTGAAAAGTGCTTCTGTATTGATTGTTGGCGCAGGTGGCTTAGGATGTAGTGCCTCGCAATATCTTACAGCCGCAGGTGTGGGAAAACTCACATTATTAGATTTTGATACGGTTTCCCTTTCTAATCTTCAGCGCCAAATTCTTCATCGCGACGCCACAATTGGTCAACCTAAAGTGCTATCTGCAAAAGCGACATTAGAAGCCATTAATCCTCATGTCACGATAGAAACCGTCGATGCATTACTTGAAGATGAGGCTTTAGCAGAGCTTATTAGCCAACATAGTATTGTTATGGATTGTACTGATAATGTGACAGTACGTGAGCAACTTAATCGTCTCTGCTTTCATCAGAAAAAGCCTCTCGTTTCTGGTGCCGCTATTCGGATGGAAGGTCAAATCAGTGTATTCACCTACCAAGATGATGAGCCTTGCTATCGCTGTTTAAGCCATCTTTTTGGTGATAATGCGTTAAGTTGTGTTGAAGCGGGTATAATGGCACCTGTAGTCGGTACAATTGGCACATTACAAGCAGTTGAAGCCATTAAATTACTCACCGGCTATGGTGAAAATTTACATGGTAAGGTATTAATGTTTGATGCAATGCGTATGCAATTTCGCGAATTCAAATTACCTAAAAATCCACATTGTGAAGTGTGTTCTGCCAATTCACCCGATAACTAACTGCTTTCTATCCTAGATAAGGTAAGTCTAACTTCTTTAAACTTACCTTATCACCTTTCGAAGAGAGAGGTATTAATCTGTTTTTTAAGCATTTTAATTACCCTCTAAGTCGTATTTTTCGTTAAGTTGATGTAACAAGCTTGTAGTATTCACTCTAATTTAATTCTACTATGACCGCCCGCGTCAAAACGCAACAGGATGCCCTATAAGCAGAATAATCATTTAAGCACGCGTTTTATGTGCTAAAAAAGCAATACAAGGTAGAAGAATGACATTTCAAATTGCAGACACTCTCTATTACAACGGACTTATTTATACCGCTGATCATAATAACAATATTGTTGATGCTATCGCGATCAGCCAAGGTGTAATTATTGCTTCAGGTAAAAAAGAGGTGTTACTTTCTTACTGTAATGAAAATACTGAACAAATTGATTTACAGGAAAGAATGGTCATGCCGGGCATTATTGATGCGCATATGCACCCATTTTGGGGAGGCGCAACATTAGCGGGTTGCCATCTTGATTATCAATCGCTCTCTATCGATGACATTTTATTGCGTATTCAGAAATACCTTGATGAAAACTTTATTGATGGTGATACCGAATGGTTAAAAGTCTCCGCATGGTATCGTGAAGGTATGCAACCTGAAGGCGTGCAAATGACACGTTATCACCTTGATACCTTAAATACGACTCGCCCTATTTTGCTCTTTTCTAGTGATTGTCATAGTGTTCTTGCCAATTCTCGTGCTTTAGAATTGTTAAATATCACCGCTGAAACACCTGATCCGCCGGATGGAAACATTGAACGTGATGGTGATAGAACCCCTATTGGTATTCTTGAAGATGCACCAGCAATGCAAGCCATTGACAGCCTACCTCCACTGACTGAAGCACAAAACCTACAAATAGCCCGTCATGTTCAAAAATTATTAAATGAACAAGGCGTAACCACCATAATGGATGCACGTGTAGGCGAGCCTCAATTACGCGCCTTTAATACGTTAAGAAGAGCTGGAAAACTGACTCTTCGCGTAGAGAATGCCGTCGAAATCACGCCGGATGATGTACCTTGTATTGAAGATATTCCAAACGCTGTACATCATGCTGCTACTCGTTTTTCACAGTGGCATCAAATCAGCGATGGAGCTCAACCTAGTGTTGCGATCCGCCATATCAAACTTTTCCTTGATGGTGTATTACAAGCGCCGATTATGACAGCCCGTTTACACTCGCCTTATCGTATCAATGTTGGCACCGATGACACGCCACACTGGCAAGACTCTGAACATATTGGCGATCTCTATTTCTCACCTGAAATTTTAACGCCGTTAGTCACAGAAATTGCCCGTGCAGGTTATCACCCTCATATTCATACTGTTGCTGAAGGTGCAATTAGCACGGCACTTGATGCTATTAGTGCAATGCGTAAAGCCCTACCTGAAAAAGATATAAGACCGGGGCTTGCACATAATGAATTGATGTGTGAAAAAGATTATGTGCGTTTTGCACAACTAAAAACCTACCCTTTTCTCTCCTTCCAATGGGCGGCAGCAGAACAGAGCAATATCGAAAAAGATATTGAAATGCTGGGTAAATCTCGCTGTGATTATTTAGAAACTGCTGGCAAGTTTATTGATGCGGGCGTTACTGTTGCTTTTGGTAGCGATTGGCCGATTGACCCACTTAATGAATGGTACGATTTTAAAGTCGCAATGACTCGTCAAAAAGATGCAAAAAGCCCTCGTCTTGATAATGATCGTAACCTTACGTTAATTGAAGTCCTACGCGCAGCCACTATTAATGCCGCTCAGGCATTGGATATGGATAGACAAATTGGATCATTAGAAGTCGGAAAATTTGCCGATTTTATTGTATTAGATCGAAACCTGTTTGAAATATCGGCAGAAGATGTTGAAAATGTCAGGGTATTGTGTACGATCATTGCGGGGAAACCCACAATTTAGCTGAATAATATAATTAATAAACCCGCTTTAAGCGGGTTTATTTTTATCTATGCACTTAATTCTATGCACTTAATCCTATAAAAATTAACGTAAACTTAGCCTGCTATAAAGCAATCCCCATTACTGTGCTCACTTCTTTTAATCCTTCACGCTCGTAAAAACGTTTAGCTGCACCATTTTCAGCTAATACAGATAACTCAAGATGCGTCATTTTCTCTGATTTAGCCCACTCTTTCATTGCTGTTAATAATAAACTGCCAGCGCCTTGGCTGCGTACAGAAGGATCGACAACAATATCGTAAATATAAGCATATTTACGCTGAACTAAGCAGTTAAACATTGGTGTTTCTTGGATTTGCGCCATGCTAAATCCAACTACTTTACCGTCTAAGTCCGCCACTAAAAGATGAAACTTATTATTTTTTATTCCATTAATAATAAAAGCTTCATCTTGCTTACCCGGCTTTAATCGATCGGGTTGTAAATTCGCCATTTCATTAAATAAATAAGTGTAAAGCGTATTAATTTCTTCTACATCAGACAAAATTGCTTTTCTTATTATTATCATTTTTTACCTTTATTTGTTGTAGGTTTTTACAGGAGGTGCGGTGTACGTTTCAAATTTATCTAAAAGTTGAATAGGACATTGTTCCACAATCGCCATATTCCGGTATTTTTCATGTAAGAATTGTTCATCAGCCATTTTATCAATCATCATTAATAATGGAGAATAGAACTGATTGATATTAAGTAAGCCTAGTGGTTTTTGATGTAACCCAATTTGGCTCCATGTAAAGACTTCACTAAACTCCTCTAATGTACCAAAGCCACCGGGTAAAGCGACAAAACCTTCAGCTAATTCAATCATTTTGCTTTTACGCTGATGCATTGTTTCAACAACATGTAGTTCAGTCAGATTTTTATGTGAAATTTCACGCCCTTCTAACAGCGTAGGAATAACACCAATTACCTTTCCACCTTCGGCTAATACAGTATCGGCGAGTGTTCCCATAATACCGACACTTGCACCACCATAAATTAAGGTAATATTACGTTTAACCAGCTCTTTGGCAAAAATAATTGCTTGTTCTTTATAAATAGGTGAAGCCCCTAAACTAGAACCACAATACACTGCGATAGATTTTATTTTACTCATTTTTTATTCTCTTTTAGCTAGTTAAAACGAGCTTGGAATTATACTGAAGGTACTTTTAATAAAAAAGGTTAAAAAAAGTGTTTTTACGCTTTTTATCGCACATATATATTTAATCATTATTAACCCTTATATTTATAAGAGGCTATTTTTTATTTTATTAAAAATAAACTAATTTATATTTAAGCTAATTTAGCTCAATCAAATTAAAATAAAAATATTTATTAAGGAATAACTATATTAAAGCAGGTGATTTTATTTTATATTATGCGATCCTTTGTTATCAGCTAACAGAGAACACATACGATTGATTATTGACGAGGTTTTATAGGATGTTGTCAGCCAGACACTCAGCTAAATTACAGGTGTTTTACCCTGTGCTTCTTTTGCTTCTCTCCATGCTTTCAATTCAAAGCGGCGCATCCCTTGCTAAAAGCCTATTTCCTGTTATTGGTGCCCCCGCTGTAACGGCGTTACGCCTGTTATTGGGTACTTTGATCCTCTTTTTTATTTTTAAACCGTGGCGACTTAAGTTTACTCGAGAATCGATTATGCCACTGTTTTTGTATGGTTTATCTTTAGGGATGATGAATTACCTTTTCTACCTCGCCCTTGAAACCATTCCTTTAGGCATTGCTGTCGCCCTTGAATTTACAGGCCCTTTAGCTGTTGCTATGTTTTCATCACGCAGAGCTATCGACTTTTTATGGATAATTTTAGTTATTGCTGGTTTAGGATTATTGCTACCTATTGGCGATAATATTCATGGGTTAGATCCTCTAGGTATCCTTTATGCACTGGGTGCTGGTGTGGGTTGGGCGTTATATATTGTATTCGGACAACGTGCAGGTAAAGGCTACGGCGCGGCAACGGTTTCTATTGGCTCGTTAGTTGCTGCCTTTATTTTCGTTCCTATTGGTATGTTACAGAGTAGTCCAGATATCATGTTTAGCTGGTCAATTTTACCTGTTGCATTAGCGATTGCGATTCTATCAACTGCTTTCCCCTATACTTTAGAAATGATTGCTCTCACACGTTTACCAGCTAAAACCTTCGGGACTTTAATGAGCTTAGAACCTTGTATGGGTGCTTTTATTGGTATTATTTTCTTGCATGAACATTTGACTTTAATTCAATGGGTTGCCTTAGCCTTTATTGTTTTAGCCTCTATTGGTTCAACGGCAACCATAAAAAGCAAAACCAAAATTGAAGAGGTTAAATAATTATTTAACCGTATTTATTCATAAGAAATAAATATTTATTTAAAAAGGGTCTTATGATCCTTTTTACTTATTAAATAATAACTTTACTTGCCTATCATTGCTATTTTGCACACTTTGTCTTACCCTAAATAGGTTATTTCGATAGATTAGATTTTTTTAATAGATGACCTATCAATTTAATAGTATCAATCGATAAGACTAACCATTAATAATTTACTATCATAATTAACAGAAATTAAGATATTGAGTTATTAATTATTTAGGGAGAACGATTATGAGTACTGCTAAATTAGTCAAATCCACACCTTCAACTCTGCTTTATACCCGTAATAACCTTGATGACAGCGTAAAACTACATGCTATCGAATTATTGCAACAGATGGTGACGCAGTTTATCGACTTATCTCTCATCACAAAACAAGCGCACTGGAATATGCGTGGCAGAAACTTTATTTCTGTCCATGAGATGGTTGACGGCTTCCGCGATACCATTAATCAGCATACCGATGAGTTTGCAGAGCGTGTTGTTCAATTAGGTGGCACTGTATTAGGCACCGCACAAGTGGTGAGTAAGAAAACACCATTAAAAGCTTATCCTCTGGATATTCATGATGTGCAAGATCACTTAAAAGCACTGGCTGATCGTTATGCGGTTGTTGCCAATGATATTCGTAAAGCCATTGACGAAGTTGAAGACGAAGATACCGCAGATATGTTTACTGCCGCATCGCGTGATCTTGATAAATTCTTATGGTTTATTGAAGCCAATATTGAGAATTAATCTGCATATAAAAACATGTTATTAATCGTGTTATTAATAATGAAAAAGGCTGTCATTTAAGGCAGCCTTTGTCTATTTTGCTATTGAGTTAAAATTTATAGACAACGCCAGCATTAACGCTAAAACCATTTCCTGGAAAAAGTAAGGCATCACTTTTCTTCACCGTTGGATTAGCTAACGTGCTTGCTGCATAGTGTTTATTCGTAATATTGTCTAGATTCAGGTAAGTCGACCACTGATTATCGTATTGATAATGCGTATTAAACCCTAATAACGCGTATGGCTTACTTTTTTGAATATTAAAATGATTACCATGATCAACAGCAACACTGGTTGGTGACCAATACACAGTGGGGCCAAATCTCAATCCATTTAATTGGTAATAAACTTCACCTGAAATAAGATTTCTAGGAACACCTGCAATATATTTCCGATTATATTCCCCACCCATAAAACGAAAATCATTATAAGTCCATGTTGCTCGATAAAGAATATCGCCCATTGGAAGTGGTTGAATTGCATTTAAACCTAGCTCTACACCTTGGTGACGTGTTTTCGCTGGATAATTATAAACATCAACAATATTCCCATCTGTATCATGTGAAGTGATATATTCATCTTTAATCAGGCTACGATAAATTACCGCACTCCAACTGATATTGTCAGTTAATTCCATATCACTACCTATCTCAAAACTGGTTGCTTTTTGAGGTGATAGCTTTAAAAGGTTCACTTTATTTAATGGTACCTTAGGATTAATAATATCATTAAAAGATGCAGGTTCATGGCTCATACTAACATTGGCAAATAAGCGAGTTTGGTAATTAGGATACCAAATAAGCCCAACTTTCGGCGTTAGAAAATTGAATGACTGATCAAGCTGATTATGACTAGAAAACAGATCTCTTTTTGCATGAGTCCCTTTTAAATCAAGGTTAACCAATACACTATTTGTAATATGTATTCCCGCTCCTAAAGATGCATAAATATTTTCAGCTCGACCATCGAATCGTCCTAACCAACCTTTAGGATTTTTTTCGATATCATCTTTCATTACCGAATGATCCCAAGCCAATGCGGTACGATAGCTAATAAGCTCTGTCTCTAATTTATAATTAAGCTGAGCCCCTTTAGTGTAATAATTTACAAATTGATAATGGCTAGGCGTTTTAAAATTATCGTGTGTTTGTGAATACCACCAGCCAAATTGGATATCGTGCGCACCACTGTTCCATGTCGATTTATTGGCTATACGTAATTGCTCAACATTTCTATGAGGATCTTTTTTCTTAATTGCAGGTAATACCGCTTTAGGATCATCCTCAAGCATTTGTGAGGTTGCAGGGCCTGGAACATCAAAACGTAAATCTGTCCAATTGATCCACGTTCTGTTTTCAAAATTACCTAATGTATAACCCAATGTTGAACGCATTGCTTTACGCTGAGAAGCTGAATGCTCACGATAACCATCATAGTGGTCATAGCTTAGGCTTATTCTGGCATCAATCGGATGATTTTCACTATCTCCGCCTAATGCCATTTGCATACCTTGGCGTCCAAAAGAGCCTTGCTCATAACGTAATTGATTATGGCTATCTTTTCCTGTGTAAGTAATAAAATCGAGCTCCCCCCCTAAATTATTACTTTGTAATTGAGTACTGTTAGCTCCCCGACGAATACTCACAAATTGCACATCGCGCACATCAATCAGACTGGAATGAAAACTGCCATCCGCTTCATTAAGCGGTAAACCATCTTGTAATAATAATATCCCTCTGGAAAGCGGTGCACTTTGAACACCTGATCCCCTAATACTTAAACGAGGTTGATCTAATCCGCCAAATAAACTTTGTATAACAACGCCGGGTTGGTTTTTTAATGCATCATTAAGTGTTAATAAACGATTTTTCTTATCTACGGTAATTAAATTTGTTCCGCCGGCAATATTACTTATTTTTTCAGCTTCAACATTATAAGTATGATTAGAGATATTCTCTGCTTTTGAACCACTCACAATTATACGTTCAGGTTTACTCTCATTCGATTGAGCATAATTAAATATTGTTGTTATCGAAAGCAAAGAAGATGAAATAAACCATAAGGTCTTTTTTAAAATAGGCATATTTATTGTTCTACTTATCGTTAATAAAAATGCCCAACGTTGAATTGGGCATTTAATACGTTAATGGTTGGCTTCATCATGTTCGATAATACGGAAATTCTCACAGATAAATAAATATGCAAGAACACCCATCGCAACAAGACCAATAGTGATAGTTAATTCTGGTAATGATGGCCAATAAGATACACCCGTTGATGTAACCATACCTGTCACCACAACGTTATAGCGATTTAAAATAACGCCAGAAGCCACTAGTGCACCAAATGTAACCAACCAACGACGACGTTTTATTAATGGAGAAAAGCAGATAATCAGTGGAACAATAACGCCAAAACCGACTTCAATCCAAAAGAATAAAGATTCAAAACTGCCTTCAAAAAGGTAACTCACTTTACCTTCAGCAATAATACTGCCAAATTTTAGAGCCAAATAAACAAGCATTGCATAACCTGAAATTCGAATTAATCCACTTAATACAGACATAGGAACTTTATGATTAAATGCTCTACCTGCTAATGCAGTTTCAACCGCTATCATTGCAGGGCCAACAAAAAATGACGATATTAAAAATTGAAAGAAGATAATTGGCGACCACCACAATGGATGTAATTTATCTACCATTAATAAATAAAGCGCCCCGAGTGATGATTGATGCATCGATGGAATAGCAATACCAATCACCAATAATACAGGTAATATTTTGCGGAAAAATTGATGGTATTTACGCCCGATACGCTCAGTTGCGACTTCGCCAAATTCAATTAATTGCACACTGGTATAAACAGAAACACAAATAAAGACTTCAAAAAGCACTGAACTATGCCCTTGAGAAACTAATGGACGCCAAAAATTCCACCACTGCCCAATATCAAGGAAAAGCCCTACCATCACCAATAAATAACCAATTAATGAGGTTAATGCAGCACTGCGCGCAATACTTGAAAATTGTTCTTGTTTAAAAACATAAACAATCAATGCAGTACCATATCCCCCACCGGCCAACGCCACACCACACATCACGTCAAACGAGATCCAAAGACCCCAAGGCCACTCATCATTAAGATTGGTTACTAATCCCAATCCAGTGACTAAACGAAATAAAATAAGTCCGACGGCAATCAAACTAATGACAACAAGTACCCAGCGTACAGGTGTCATAGGAAAACGCCACTTACCAAAGCTGGTCGTATTATCGATAACACTCATTCTGATCTCCTTGTTTCATCATCCTTGCCATTTTTCTTCTGTTCTTGATGTAATTGCTCATCGTGACTGACTCTATCTTTTCGGTGATTAAACATCGCGATACCGCCGAGGATCACCGCCCAAGTTGCTCCTGCAATTGGTGTATATTTCATAAAATCAGAAGTGTAAGAAGAGAGTGGTTTTTCAGTTAATCCTGTTTTAAATCCAAGATCTTTAAATGGCACATCAGAAATGTAGAGCCATTCCGTTCCTCCAACTTCCTTTTCACCATAAATGTGCTGAACATAATTAGGATTATTCGAAATAGTTTCTTTCGCTTTTTCTAATAAGGTTTCTCTATCACCAAAAACTAAAGCTTGAGTTGGACATACTGCGACACAAGCTGGAGATTGTCCTTCTTCAACACGAGAAGAACACATCATGCATTTAGTGACATAAGGAAGCGATTTTTCCCATTCATATTTAGGAATATCAAATGGGCATGCCACCATACAATAACGGCATCCCACACAGAGATCAGGATAGTAAACCACAGGTCCAGCTGGCGTTTTTTGAAATGCTTTTGCAAAACATGCCGAAGCACACGCAGGATCAATACAGTGGAAGCATTGCTCTTTAACGTAACGCCAAACCGCTTTATCTTCTTTTTCAACAGTAACTGTTTTTATCACCGTCCAGTTTTCATCTGCTAATTTTGCATTTTCGCCACTGGTAGGTTGTCTATCTTCTATCCATTTATTTTCGTTGTACATTTTACATGCAACTGTACAACTACCGCAGCCGATACACTTAGTAAGATCGACTAATACACCTTTAGACATAATGTGTTTCCTCAATCTTTAAGCTTTCTTTTTATTAAAATGAATACTGCGATCTTGATAATGCGTATGAAGCAATTGGTGAGCACGTTCACCACAAGGTTCGCCTAAAAATTGTTTATAAATACTTTGAATTTCACTGTTTTCATAACTCAAGCGGATTGTGGCGCGTTCATCTTTGCTATACAGCGCTTTCATACGTAATGCTCGAATTTCATCGGAAGGCGGTAATGCCGAGCGAGGTTGGCCGCCACCCGCAATACATCCTCCAGGACATCCCATAAACTCAACGAAATGCCATGATTTTTCCCCATTTTGAATGGCTTCTAAAACGGGGCGAGCATTTCCCATACCAGAACAGACTGCGACACGAATTTCACCTACACCCGGTATACTCACAGACGCTTCTTTAATGCCTTCTAATCCGCGCACTGGTTGTAAATTAAATAGAGGTTCTGGTGGTCTTTCACCTGTAATAAAGTAGTAACTGGTTCTAACCGCAGCTTCCATAACACCGCCGGTTACACCGAAAATGGCACCAGCACCACTATATTCAGACATAAGACGGTCATAGTTTGCAGGTTGAAGTGAAGTTAAATCGATATTGTGGCTTTTGATTAATCTTGCGAGTTCTCTTGTTGTTAGAACGATATCGACATCACGAAGATCTGGTTTTTCCCATAACACACTTGCGCCATTCATTTCAGGGCGAGCCGCTTCTGATTTTTTAGCTGTACACGGCATAATGGCAACAGAAACAATTTTACTAGGATCGATATCTTGTTCTTTGGCGTAATACGTTTTTATCATCGAACCCAGCATTGTCATCGGGGATTTTGCAGAGGAGAGATTAGGAATTAATTCAGGGTAAAACATTTCACAAAATTTAACCCAACCTGGTGAACAAGAAGTAAATTGAGGCAATACACCATTATTTTGAATTCGTTGCAGTAATTCGGTGGCTTCTTCCATAATGGTTAAATCAGCGGAGAAGTTAGTATCAAAAACTTTATCAAAACCTAGTTTTCTAAGTGCCGCCACTTGAAGTAATTCAATGTCTTCACCGGGTTGCATACCAAACTCTTCACCTAATGCAACTCTTGTTGCTGGCGCTGTTTGTACAACAACATGCAAGGTTGGATCTAATAACGCTCGAATAACCTTATCTGTGTCATCAACTTCTGTTATTGCTCCTGTTGGACACCAAAGAGTACATTGACCACAATCGATACAAGGAACGCTATCAATTAACGGTAAATCATAGTTTCCCATTACGGTTTGTACTTTTTCACATACTTCAACGCATTGGCCACATAAAATACATTTTTTGTCATCACGACAAATGGCAACGTTGTTAGGATCAATAGGAATGCGACCTCTTACTTGAACCGGAAAAGTGCCTTTCGCATTATATTGCTCAGGAACCCAACCTGTACCGCCAGAAATATTACCATCACATCCCGCTGTGACAGCGGTTACCCCAGCGGCAAGGCTTACCTTTCCAGCAAATGAAAAGAAAGAGCGCCGAGATAATAATTTCTCGTCACTTTCTTCTTTTGTAGGAAGAATAGATTTCATTTTTTGCAATGCTCCTGCTTTAATATATAAATAAAATTACCGTTTAAAGGTAATAATATATAAAGAGTTGAAACTTATTTTTTGTTAAAAATATTTGTATTATTTCATTAATAAAAAAACCAACACTTAAGATAAGTATCGATTTAATGTGAAATGAATTTTTTATGTAAAAACACCCTATCAGCAATCATCGTTTCATTTAAGAAAATCAGGAGAGATTTTTTTAATTCAATAAGTGACAGGGTGTTTATGAGAGATATTGTACTGAAGAGAAATTAAAAAAAAACAGCTTACAACCTTATTAATTAAATATAATTAATTTTATTGACACATATCAAAATAAAAATAATTCCATAAAAACATCCCTATGAAGAAATGATAAAAAACCAAACAAATTAGAATAAAAAATGATTAAAAATCAACTAACTACAAGCCTTGTTATTTTTTATAAATTTATTGAGCATTTATCTTAACTAAATAAAAAAAGGATTATTGCGTAATGTTTAATAAAAAATATATAATTAGAAAAATATCACATGAATAATATCTAAATAAAATATGCACTTTTTCTAAATTAATAAAAATAAGTATATTATTATACAAATATTTATTTTGTTATAATTGTATTAATTTATGTGAATTAATTATTATATTTTAAATATGATATATTTTTATTTCCTAAATATTAATAAGATTCATAAAAAATACAAGTTAATAATATTAGATACATTAACACCTAAAAATAACAAGAGAATGATTAAATATATTTAACCATAAGGTAAGATATGTTGTTTTTAATAAAAAATTATTTCTCTTTAGGCATCTCAGGTTGATAAATAGGGAAAATAGGTAACGCAGTTAATAAACGCGAACCATAATTTTTTGTTAGCAAGCGTCTGTCATAAATCACTATTTCACCGTGACAATGATGACTACGAATAAGACGTCCAACTTGCTGAATTAAATTAAATGATGCGCTTGGCAAGCTTTGTACTTCAAAAGGATAGCGCTTTAGCGATTTAAGCCACTCGCCCTCTGTCACAATCACCGGATCTGTCACAGGTGGAAAAGCAATTTTATGAATATGCACCTGCGTTAAATAGTCGCCTTTTAAATCGAGCCCTTCAGCAAAAGATTGCAAACCTATCAACACACTATTATCACCAGCATCAATACGCTTACAATGTGTTTCGACTAATCGATAGCGTGGCTGATCGCCCTGCACTAATAAACACAAACGCAAATCTTTCACTTCTTCTAAAAAACCTTCCATTGCCCGCTGGCTACTAAATAAAACCAATTGACCTCTGTGGTTATTCTCTTCCATGCAGTGTCGAAAATAACGCGCCATCTCTTTCAAATGTTCACGTTCATGACTCATGGTCGGTTCATAACGCATTTTAGGAATAACTAATCTACCCTGCTCTTTATGTTCAAAAGGCGAAGACAACGTAATAAAGCGATCATCAAAATGCTCACTTAACCCCGTTAATTCTTGAATACGAGAATAGCTATTTAATGATCGTAATGTCGCTGATGTGATAACCACATGCGGGATATTTTTCCATAACAATTGCGTCAGCTGTTCGCTAACACGAATACCAGCGCAATGAAAATAGAGATGAGATTGCTTTTTATCGTAACGACGCGTTAGCCATTTGGATACAGGCGCTTTTGAAGTCTGCTCTAATGTTGCCAAGCGCCACAATTTCGCCATATTTTCTAAATAACCCACCATTCTACTGGTCGTTAAAATAGCACGATGTAAACGCACAACATCTTCTTTTGCCGTACGCTCTGTTAAATCATTTAAAATAGCTTCGCCCAACATTTTTAAACCATCTGTTAGCTTAAATAATGTCTGGCAACTTAATAGAAGTTGTTCAGGCAGTTCACCTAATGGGAAGAGATATTCATCTTGTTCACTACGTTCTGGTAATAGTGCGCGCGTGAATGTATCAACTTCTTGATAAGCTTCACGTAACTTAGCGATATGTGCATCAAAACGAATAGGATCAGCCAATTTAGGCGGTCTTACTGGAATAAATTGCGCTAAATACTGGCTAACATGACGAGTGATATTATCAAGCTGATTATTGAGAGCAACTAAGGTTATTTCTCCTTCAACTTCAAGGGCATCTCGTGCAACATCAGGAATATGGTGCCCTTCATCAAGTACCAAAAGTAGATTTTTAGCATCAGGCAATACAGATTCACTTTCCATTGCCGCCATCACTAAAGCGTGATTGGTAATAACCACATCCACTTCATCAATTTCACGACGAGCAATAAAGAAAGGACAGCGATGATAATATTGGCAATTTCGCCCTAAACAGTTCATTTTATCCGTGCTGATCTTGCGCCATAAACTATCGGTTAGTGCACGTTTATGGTGATCACGCAAACCATCCCAGCCAAAACTAGTGAAATCATTTTTAAGCTCTTGGCAAATTTCTCTTTCTGCACTCGTCGCCACATCAACTTTATCTTCAAGCAAAAACATTAAGTCAATCTGCTCGCCTTCTGTTGCACAAATCGCATCTAAATTGCGGGGGCATAAATAACGTCCACGACCAAAAGCGCCAGTAAACGTGAGATCAGGAATGATTTTTTTAAGTAATGGAAGATCTTTGCTATAAATTTGATCTTGCAGTGCCACATTTGCCGTACTGATTATCAGTGGTTTTTTCTCATCGCGGCTAATAGCAATACCTGGAATAAGATAAGAGAGTGTTTTACCCACACCAGTCGGGGCTTCTATCACTAAATGACGTCCCATTTCATCAGAAAAAGTCTTAGCCACCTCAGCGATCATTTCACGCTGTGGCGCACGCGGAATAAACCCTTCGATATGCTCTGGTAGGGCTTTATACCACTGACTTATTTGATTTTTAACTGATTGAGAAAGGGACATAACCACTCTGTAACTGATTTTAAGAAAGGCGCTATTGTCTCATAACACTGTATAAAAATCAGTAGTTACCTTCATTTGCTCTTCTTTTTCATCAAAGAATGGATAACACCTCGAAATTATTGAGCTTTGTTATAGATTATTAATTCAACTCTTCATAGTATGAGTATTCATTACGTAACATCTAAAATAGTCTTATAAAAAATATGATTTATTGGTTTTATTAAACACAACACCAGTTAAGAGATATCTATAATGACCTCCGCAAAACGCCCTATTTTTAACTTAGAACTTGATTTGCTCCGAACCTTTGTTGCTGTTGTCGATGGAAATACCTTTGCAGCGGCAGCTGAATCTGTTTGTCGTACACAATCTGCCGTAAGCCAGCAAATGCAACGACTTGAATCGTTGATAGGCAAAGAGCTGTTTGCTCGCCAAGGGCGAAACAAAACACTGACAGAAGCGGGTACACAACTGCTTAATTACGCTCGCCGTATTTTGCGTCTGAATGATGAAGCCTGTCTTTCATTGATGCATGAAGAAATTGATGGGATCTTAAAAATTGGCTCTCCAGATGATACGGCAAACACGATTTTACCTGATCTTCTCGCGCGTTTTTCTGGAGCCTATCCTCGCCTTATCATGGAAATTATTGTTAAACGTAGTCCGTTTTTAATGTCTATGTTAGAAAATAACGAGCTTGATTTAGCCATTTCCACTGAAGAACATGTGGGTTATCCCAAAATTGTATTACGTGTTTCTCCCTCTTTATGGTATTGCGGAAAACATTTCAGATTTGATCTTGATGAGCCCTTACCATTAGTTGTATTAGATGAACCCAGCACATACCGCGATATGATGATAAATCACCTTGATCAACAAGGCATTCGTTGGCGAATCGCTTATGTTGCTACAACACTTTCAGGCGCCAGAGCCGCAGTACGAGCAGGCTTAGGCATTATGGCGCGTTCAATTGAGCTTTCAGGTGATGATTTGCGTATTTTAGGCGAAAAAGAAGGCTTACCGGCTTTACCTGCTATTAGTTATAACCTATATCTCAATGCCAACAGCCCTGGAAAAGCAGCCCAAATACTGTTTGATTCATTAAAAAATGAACAAAATGAAGTGATTAATCATGCCGACATAACACTTCAACAAGAGTAGAGATTTTAAAGCCCTTAAATCGTGTAGATAACCAAAGTAATAAAAGATTAAAACCATAAAACAGGACACCGATTATGACCCAATTTCATGGCATTTTTCCTTACCTTGTTTCACCTGTTGATCAAACTAAAGGTACTATCCTTGAAGCTTCATTACGTCGATTAGTCGAACATTTAATTTCGTGTGGAGTTCATGGTTTAAGTCCATTAGGTAGCACAGGTGAATACGCGTATCTCTCTCAAGCGCAACGCAATGAAATTGTGCGTATAACGGTTGATCAAACCGCAGGTCGTGTTCCTGTTATTGCGGGTGTTGCAGGCTTTTCAACCGCAGATGCCTGTCATCAAGCTGAACAATTCGCTCAATTAGGCGTAGATGGCATGGTATTGATTTCACAAAAAATGTACCCGTTAAGCGAAACCGCACAAGCTGGCTATTTCCGAACTATCGCCGAAGCGTTTCCTGAAAAATCCATGACAATTTATACCAATCCGGGGCTTTTGGGCGATGTTCTTCCTATCTCTTTATTCAATGAACTTAGCTATATCCCGAATATTGAATATATTAAAGATGCCTCAAGCAATACAGGTCGCCTACTCACCATGATCAATACGTTTGGTGAGCGCGTTAAAATCTTTAGTGCTTCAGCTCATATTCCATTGTTAGTGCTAAAACTTGGTGGTGTAGGTTGGATGGCAGGTCCTGCATGTGTGTTGCCAAAGCAATGTGTTGAACTGTATGAGCTAGCAACAAAAGGCGATTTTGATACAGCTTTAGCAAAACAAAAAGAGATGTGGCAAATCAATGAAGCGTTTACAAAGTACTCGCTCGCATCATGTATTAAAGCATCCCTAAATATTCAAGGCTTCGAAGTGGGCTCTCCTATTTTACCGCAAGAGCCTCTAAATGAAGCAGCAATGAACGATCTACGCCAAATTATTGCTCGCCTTGATTAATAAACGATTCTTATTTAGAAATAACAAAGGCTAGATTTTTCCTATTCTGGTCTTTGTTATCTGTTTAACTCAATTTTCTCATCTAAAATACAGGTCAATGCTGTACGATCTTGAATAAGAATGAAATAATAACCGCCGTTGTTGTAAAACGAGTCTGCCCTATCACCATAACGAGGAGAAAATAGATGCCCATTTCCGTCAGTGAAATAATGGAAATATTGCCTCATCGTTATCCATTCTTATTAATTGATCGCGTTATTTCTGAGCCAGATGAACTTGCCAGTGGCAAATTAACCGCTATTAAAAATGTCACAACCAATGATACGGTTATTTTTGGTGAGTTCTATCCACCTTTATTACTACTTGAAAGTATGGCTCAAGCTTCAGGCGTTCTTGCACACTATTATCTTTCACCAATGGGTGAAGATCAGCAATGTTATTTTGCCAGTATAAAAAATGCGCGTTTTTATGATGTGGTAAAAGCAGGCGATCAGCTACATATTGAGATCCAATTTCGCCGACAACGACGCACCATTGTTAGCTTTTCGGGTACGGTGAGAATTGGTGAGAAGATAGTTTGTACATCTGAATTTATGTGTGCGAGACAATAAGTAAAGGATTGGTAGTTAAAACCAATCCTTCACAATCATCTTGTTTATAATATTTCAGCCTAACCTTCTATTTCTTTAATACGTAATAATTGTGTTACTTCTGAAATAGTGACACTGTCGAAATGCAGTATTTTTTCAACTAATTGTGCTGATTGTTCTGCTTCTATCGCCAACGATGCATTATCGTAAAACTTACTGATCACATCTTTATCTGTCATTGGTTTTTTCGGATTACCATATTGAATATCTAATCTCTCTGTGATCTTCTCGCCATTTTTTAATGTCACGAAAATTAATCCAGGAAAATAGGTAGGAAATGGGATCTCCCCTTTTTCGGGATAACGATAACTTACACGCTTCGCAAGTGACTGAATATCTTCCCGTTGTAGGTTTTCAGGTAATAATGAAGAGAGCGTTAAAGCATTATCTAGAAAACCCGCAGCAAATAACCACGGTAAACTAAATTTAGCGCCATACGCGGTTTGAGGCGCCCATTTTGTTTCAGGTGGCTCGCAAATCAAAGCAGCCGCTACTGGATCGACAACGCACTCAACACTATCGATATCATCAGCCGTGATCCCTTTTTTCAGCAAATTACGCCCACAATCCACAGTCGCATGAGCAAAATGGCACACCGGATAAGGCTTAATGGAAACATTTAAAAATTCCCATACATCACCTAATCCTGATGCCACTTGTTCTGGTTGTGCTTGCTCTTTAATACCATGTGTTTGATAAAGGCTATAACGACCTTCAAATATTGTTTCAGGGCCTGTCATTCCGCCTTTTGCTAATGATGCTGCGATAATACCTGATTGTGCAGCCCATCCCGCATGAAAGCATTTAGAAGATGAACTGTTAGTAAGATATTCTGCCACGCCTCCTGCTTGGCTTCCTGTTAGGCCTATTGCATTCACAGTTTGTTTTGGCGTTAACTTTAATAGTGAAGCGGCACAAGCCGTAGCGCCAAAAATTCCTGCAATTGCTGTGGCATGAAAACCTCGCTGATGAAATCCACTATGGCTTGCTAAGCCGACTCTAGCGGCAACTTCCCAGCCAATCACCCACGCCGTTAGAATATCTTTTGATGACGCACCAATTGACTCACCCAATGCAAAAGCAATCGGCGTTAATACTGCGCTACCATGTGCAATCGAATCAGTGTGTGTATCATCAAAATCCAAGGCATGTGATGCAATACCATTTGTAAGTGCCGCCACCGTAGTACTTACTGTGAGCGAACTTCCCCAAATCGGAATGTTGCCTTGGCTATCAGGTAAAAAAGCCACACCTTGACGGCTTTGAATAGCACTTTGTTGCACACTGCCAGCAAGTGCGACACCTAATGTATCTAATAAATGAATTTTGGCTCGGCTAACAACTTGAGCAGGTAAATCAGAGAAAGTGGTTGTCGTAATAAATTGGGCTAACTGCTGACTCAATGTCATAAACACCTCGAAATAGATAAGAAAAAGCCAGTAATATCACCGGCTTTTAGATAATAAGAAGGTTGGATGTAATTAAGTCACTTAGTCATTTAACCAGCCAGAGGCTTTGGTTTGTGCGACAACACGATCAACTTGGGCAGGTGCATTACCGACATATGTCGTTGGATCTAAAAGTGCATCAAGCTCTTCTTGAGTAATGTGATCACGAATACGGGTATCACGGTTAATCGCTTCAACGAAAGTTATGCCTTCTTCTTGTCCAGACATTGATGCTTCATACACAATTTCATGCGCGGTTTGTTTACCTGCTTTATCAGATAATGCAAACATCACACGCTCTGCCAGCATAAAGCCACCCAGAATATCCATATTTTTGCGCATTTTCTCAACATGCACATTTAGCCCGCCTATTACTGTTTTCATATTGTCGAAGATAACAGACAACATCAGGCACATTTCTGGCATGATCTTCCATTCCATTTTCCAGATTGCACCATCGCGCTCATGTTGGTGTTTCATCATATCCGTTAAAACAGAAAGATTCGCTTTTAGGGTATTACTCACACAGGCCGCATTTTCAACAATGGCAGGGTTACGCTTATGTGGCATAGTCGAAGAACCCACTTGTCCTTTGCTGAAAGGCTCAGATAGCTCATCAATTTCGTTATGCGCTAACAATAGGATTTCATTGGCAATTTTACCTAAAGTTCCGCTGATTAAGCCCATTAGCATGCCATACTCACTGAATCTATCACGCGCAGGTTGCCATGAAATTTCAGGTACACCTAAGCCTAAGCGTTTTAATACACGGGCTTCTAATTCATCAGCTTTATCACTTAAAGAGGCTTTTGTCCCCACAGCACCAACAACACTACCCACAAATAAGCGAGGTTCGATCTCTTTAAGACGTTGATAATGACGCGCTAACTCAGTTAGCCAAATTGCGGTTTTATGACCAAATGTAATTGGCAGAGCTTGTAAGGCTAATGTACGTCCAACCATTGGTGTGTTGCGATGTTGTTCACTTAATGAAAGCAATGCACGACCTAATACTTTGATATCACGTAAAAAAGTATGATGAGCATCTTTTAGTTGTAGTACAAGGCCTGTATCAATAACATCTTGTGTTGTTGGACCAAAGTGAACATATTCCCCATAGTGTTCTGGGCAAGCATGTTCTAAGCCACGAATTGTTGGCACTAATGGATGGCGAGTAAGACGCACTTGTTCTAATACATAATCCATATCGAGCTTTTCAAGTTTCGCAGTATCTGCAATCACTTTTGCAGCCTCTTTTGGGATCAAACCTAATTCGGCTTGTTCAATCGCTAATGCCGCTTCATAATCAAGCCAATTTTGCATTCTGGTTTTATCAGAAAAAATAGTTCTCATCTCTTCTGTTGACCATAAATTCTTTAATAAAACCGAATCAAAAACGCTGGTTCCCATAATTATTTCCCCTGTTCAAAAAATAATAAAAAAATCGTTTTCTTAATCAAACGACTTGTTAGATTGTTATTTTATTTATGCAATATAATCTCAAAAAAAACACTTTGATAATTTTAATCTAATTTCAAATATTTCTAATCAATTAAAAAATAACATTAATTCAATATGTTATAAATAACTCTTTATTTATTAGTTATAACTTTTGAATCTTAAATAACATTTAAGATTTAATTAGAATAATTAATGCTAAAAAGTTAGAGGAAGATCATCATTTTTAGAAAATAGCTATTTTAAAAATAAATAAGTTTGTTATAAATAATAGAAACAAAATAAGCGCAAACAGTAATTAATCCTTTTATTTAATTACCGGGGAACTCTATTTCTATATTTGGAGATATTAATAATGAAACAAAATAAACAAACAAAACTGATACACAGTGGACGCCAAGAAATCAAAACGTCAGGTCCCATTAATCCACCCGTAATGAGAGCCAGCACCATCGTTTTTGATTCTATTAAAAGTTGGCGTGATGTTCGTGATCGTCGTGCAACAGAGCGTGTTTTAAGCTACGGCGCACGTGGTACAGAAACCGCATTTGCCCTTGAAGCTTTAGTAACCGAATTAGAAGGCGGTCATCGTGCGCAGTTATTCCCTACCGGATTAGCGGCTATTGCGGTCACTATTATGGGATATGCCCGCAGTGGTGGACATGTTTTATTTGCTGATTCTGTTTATGAGCCTGTTCGTAAAATCGCATCAGCTTTTCTTGAGCCTAATAACATTGCTTATAGTTTCTTTAAAACCGATGGTTCTGATTTTGAACAAAAAATTCAACAAAATACACAGCTTATTTTTGTCGAATCACCGGGCTCATTACTTTATGAAATGCTCGATTTACCTGAAATTTGCCGTATTGCTCATGAGAGAGATATTCCTGTTGGTGTTGATAATACTTGGGGCTCTGCATGGCTTTATAACCCGCTGGAATTAGGCGCAGATGTCTCTGTTATCGCGGCAACTAAATATTTATGCGGTCACTCTGATGTGATGATGGGCATTATGGTTGCGAATGAAAAAGCATGGAAAAAAATTGGTGCTTTACCTGAAGCATTAGGTCAAGCCAGTAGCCCAGATGATGCAGCATTAGTTCTTCGTGGTATGAGAACCTTAGGCCAACGCATCGCAGCACATGGTAAATCAGCACTCGCTATTGCACAGTGGTTAGAGACTCGCCCTGAAGTTGAAAAAGTCTGGTTCCCTGAATTACCTAATCACCCTCGTCATGATTTATGGAAACGTGACTGCAAAGGCAGTAACGGTCTATTAACCATTGAATTTAAACAAGAATACACCACTAAACAATCAGAACAATTTATTGATGCGCTTGAACTTTTTGGTATCGGTGCTTCTTGGGGGGGATTTGAAAGCCTCGCTTTACCTGCCAATGTTGTCGGTGCGAGAACAGCATCTGATTGGCGTGAAGGTCATGGTCCTTTTGTCCGTTTACATGTTGGTCTTGAAGCAACGGATGATCTTATTGCAGATATTACACAAGCTTTTTCAGCATTAAACCAATAACAAAAAATATTGCATCATTACCGGGGAATTCACTATGACAGGTTTAATCATTGCCGCGCTGGTAACAGCGTTGGTGGTTTATTTACTGGCGCGAGGTTATAAACCTCAGCCAGTATTATTACTCGGCGGATTATTGCTATTGCTCTTAACAGCATCTCTCGACCTTAATCCGTTATTGCCAGAAAATAAGTCTACTCAATTTAAATATTTTGATATTTTCCAAATCTTTACGGATATTATGAGTTCTCGCCTAGCGGGTCTTGGTTTAACATTAATGGCAATTGCGGGTTTCTCTCGTTATATGGAACACGTTGGCGCAAGCCGTGCTTTATTCGCTATTTTTGAAAAACCATTAAAAGCGATAAAATCGCCTTACTTATTATTAGTGATCTCATTTCTAGTTACTCAAATCTTGGTTATCTTTATTCCTAGCCATGCAGGTTTAGGTATGCTGTTAATGGTCACCATGTATCCGATATTAATTCGTTCTGGTATTAGCCCACTTTCTGCTTTAGCCGTTATTGGATGCTGCCAATTTATCGACCATGGTCCCGGCTCTGGTAACGTGATTATGGCGGCAAAAACAGCAGATATTGAACCGGCAGTCTATTTTGTTCAGCACCAGCTACCGATCACAATTCCTATTATTATTGCCGTTGCGATCACTCATTTCTTTATTCAACGCTGGTGGGATAAACGTGAAGGATTTGTTTTTGACCCAACAACCATCGATGCAGTAAAAGAAGAAGGCAATAAAATTCCACTGTCTTATGCCTTATTACCGGTGATCCCTTTAATTCTGATTATTGGCTTCAGCCCTTTGCTACACCCGTATATTAAATTAGAAGTCACCACAGCAATGATTATTAGTACCGTGATTGCACTTCTTTTTGAATATGTTCGCTTACGCGATGCAAAAGCCGTAATGAATAGCTTTATGTTGTTCTTTGAAGGAATGGGTAAGCAATTTGTCTTAGTGGTATCGTTAATTGTGTCTGGTGAGTTCTTTGCCAATGGTTTACTTAAAAGTGGTGCCGTCGATACGCTAATTAGCTCCGCTCAAGACGCAGGTTTTGGTATTGCAGCGATGATCATTGTAATGAGTGCCATTCTTGCATTAGCGGCATTTTTAATGGGTTCAGGTAATGCGGCGTTCTTCTCATTTGCTGCCTTAACACCCAAAATTGCCGCCTTCTTAAAAGTCGATGTCATTACTTTAATTTTACCAATGCAAATAATGACCAGCTTTGGTCGTACTGTTTCACCCATTACCGCAGCCATTGTCGCCATTGCAGGTATTGCGAATGTCTCTCCTTTCCAAATAGTTAAACGTACCGCCATTCCTATGGCTGTCGCGGCTATTGTGAACTTAGCAATGACATTCTGGTTTTTATATTCCTAATTAAGTTGCGTTACCCTTACCCTTAAACTCATTTACTCCTGAGTTTAAGGGATTTTTTCTTATCATTGACTGTAACCTTTGATTGAAATAATTAACGTCAACATTAACTCTACTCAGGCTATTTATAAAAAGTAAATAGCCTGTTTATTTATCTATCCACCCCTTTTTTTGCCTAAAAATAAGACGTTCTAGCTACTATCATTTGCTGATTAAACCGACTTAGTACTTGTTTCAACTTCATATCTCGATATACTTTTGCGCAACATTCATCTGCAAATGAACATTATGAAAAAAATAATTATTGTGATTATCGCGCTACTTGCCTTTGGTTCTATCGGTGGTGTTTTCCTTGCGGGCTTAAATATCTATACACGCTCCACGACACCAATAGAAACAGAGCAGACTCAACCTGAAACATCACCTACACAGCAATTTCCGGCTATCCCAGACAGCTCACCTTCTGCTAAATAAATGAGGTCGCACCGTGGAATACGATTACTTTGTTACTCCCCAATGGTTATTTGAACATCAAAATGATGCTGATCTTGTGATCCTTGATGTAAGCGCACCAATGCCAACTCAACAGATTGACTATCAAGCGCTTTACCTTGAACGTCATATTCCACATGCCCATTTTTTTGATCTTGATGAAGTCGCAGATAAAACCACGCCACTACCACATATGCTCCCTTCTGATGCACTGTTTTCAGAAACACTGACGCAATTAGGGATCTCCAATACTTCGACCGTAATTATTTACGATCAAGGTAACTTATTTTCAGCACCAAGAGGTTGGTGGACATTAACAACACTAGGTTGTCGTAATGTGCGTATTCTTGCTGGAGGTTTACAAGCATGGATTGATGCTGGATTTACAACAGAACAAGATGAGGCAATAAAAGTACCTGCTCAGTCTCCTTTTGTGGTTGAACGTCACGCACAACGTTATGCCAATAAACAGCAACTTCTTGATAATTTAGAGACTAAGCAAAAACAGATGATCGATGCTCGCTCTGCTGATCGTTTTTATGGTAGAGCGCCGGAGCCTCGCCCGGGCTTGCGCAGTGGACATATTCCCGGCAGTAAAAACGTTCCGTGGAATGAGTTAGTCATTAATGGGCAATTAAAACAAAAAATTGAATTAAAGCAGATATTTGAACAAGCTGGTGTTGATTTATCACAGCCTATTATTGTTACCTGTGGCTCAGGTATGACTGCGGCAATTTTATTTTTAGCGTTAACTGTATTGGGTTGCCAATCTATTGCACTCTATGACGGCTCTTGGGCGCAATGGGGTGCTGAAAGTGCCCTTCCTTGTGAATGCTAATTAATCTGTTGATGCTTTAAAAAAGTAAACCCGCATTATGCGGGTTTATTATCAATATCTATTGGGTGTGAAGGTATTAACTTGCGAAGATTTTTGCAAGATAGAGCACGACAATGGCACCGATGATAGCAACCACAAAGCTACCAAAGTTAAACCCATCAACTTTACCTTTGCCAAAAAAGTTACTAATCGCACCACCAACAACAGCACCCACAATACCCAGAATACAAGTCCATATCAGACCAATATCATAAGAGCCTGGCATTAAGAATTTCGCCAAAATACCTGCGATCAGACCAAAGATGATCCAAGCAATAATTCCCATATTTCCCCCTAAAAATAGTCATGATATAAACAACATATCCAAAAATGTCACTTATTGAGTGTAAGTCGAAAGAGTGATTTTTTCCAATTATTAGGAATGAATTACATAATATTTAGGATAAATAGATGGATTATTTCTTAATAAACAAAAATAGCGCTGATTAATTAGCGCTATTTTTTATCGGATAAGATTATTTTTAAACTATAACGCTTCTATTGCCACAGCGATTTCTGGTGAGGTTTTTAGTGTCCTAATTTGCCTAAATAACTCATCTGCTTCTGGATACTCTTTTCGTAAATAGCTAAACCACTGCTTAATACGTGATGCATGATAAATCGTCGTATCTCCACGCTTTTCTAATCGAACATAGCGCTTTAATAATTCAATAACCTCTTGCCAAGGCATTCTCGCTTCTATGCCTTTTACGACACGGCTTAAATTAGGGGTATTCATCGCACCGCGACCAATCATTATCGCATCGCAACCTGTTGTGGCTAAGCAGGCTAATGCATCTTCACGGTTCCAAATTTCGCCATTAGCAATCACTGGTATTGAAAGTCTTTGGCGTATATCACCAATTGCCTGCCAGTTAATTTTTTCGGCATTATAGCCATCTTCTTTTGTTCTGCCATGTATGGTGATTTCCGTAGCACCACCTTGCACCACTGCATCCGCAATCTCATGGCTATACGCAGAAGAATCCCAGCCAAGTCTCACTTTAACAGACACAGGTAACTCTAAAGGCACGGCATCACGCATTGCTTTTGTTGCTTGATAAATCGTTTCTGGCTGTTTTAGAAGTGAAGCACCACCACCGCTGCCATTAACTGTTTTTGAAGGGCAACCGCAGTTTAAATCAACTCCCCAAGAGCCCAAAGAAACGGCTCTAAAGGCATTTTCAGCCAACCATTGCGGATGTTGTCCTAATAATTGCACTCGCACCAGTGTTCCACTTTTAGTACGGCTTTCTGTCTGCAATTCAGGACATAAGCGGTAAAAGGCTTTCGTGGGCAGCAATGAATCTACAACTCGTACAAACTCTGTAATACAGAGATCGTAATCGTTAATCGAGGTGAGTAATTCTCTCACAAGGGGGTCTAAAACCCCCTCCATTGGCGCTAATAGAACTCGCACTTTTTAACCTCAAAACTCTTTTCTAGCTTTCGACCAAGGGCTTTGATTATCACTACTTTCATCACTTTTACGTGAACGACGAGGCCCTAATTTTCCGGTACGAGAACCATCTTTATTACGGTAGTTTTCTTTGCTTTTATTACGTCCAGACTCTTTACCTTCGCTATCGCCGTCTTTACGACTGTTGTTGCGATTGTCTTTACCACGAATATCTGCACGACCACCACTTCTACGCGGTGCATTATTCTTTGGTTTTTTATGCAAAGGTGCTGCTTTAATTGAAGGATCAGGATCGTAACCTTCTAATGCTAAACGTGGAATTTCGCGTTTTAATAAACGTTCAATATCAGCTAATAAACCATGTTCATCAACGCAAACAAGTGAAATAGCCTTACCCGTTGCGGCAGCGCGACCTGTTCTACCAATACGGTGAACATAATCTTCTGCGACTTGCGGTAATTCAAAATTGACAACATACGGCAGTTGGTCGATATCAAGACCACGAGCGGCAATATCTGTTGCAACTAATGCTTTTAATTTACCATCTTTAAAATCAGCTAATGCGCGAGTTCTTGCACCTTGGCTTTTATTTCCGTGAATAGCGGCTGATTTAATACCATCTGCATTTAAATGTTCAGCAAGTTTATTCGCACCATGTTTAGTACGGGTAAAAATCAGCACTTGAGACCAATTTTCTAAACCAATTAAATGTGATAACAGCTCGGTTTTACGCTTTTTATCAACTAAATGCACATGTTGATCAACAGATTCAGCAGCTGAATTTCTTGGTGCAACAGAAATACTCACCGGATCATTTAATAGCGAATTGGCAAGACCAGTGATCTCTTTAGAGAATGTCGCTGAAAATAGTAAATTTTGACGTTTTTTCGGTAATTTATTAATTACACGGCGAATATCGTGGATAAAGCCCATATCTAACATGCGGTCAGCTTCATCAAGCACTAAAACTTCAACGCGAGAAAGATCAACCGCATTTTGATGTTCAAGATCGAGTAAACGTCCCGGTGTTGCAATCAGTACATCAACACCGCCGCGTAATTTCATCATTTGTGGATTGATGCTTACTCCACCAAAAACGACTAACGAACGAATTGGAATATAACGGCTATACGCTTTTACGTTTTCAGCAATTTGAGCCGCTAACTCACGCGTTGGTGTCAAAATCAGCGCTTTAACGGGTTGACGGCCTTTTGTTTTTTCTGCTGATTGAGACAACTTTTCCAATATTGGTAATGTAAAAGCTGCTGTTTTACCTGTGCCCGTTTGTGCACTCGCTAATACGTCTTTACCCGCCAAAATCGGCTCAATCGCCTGCTGTTGAATAGGGGTTGGGGTTTTATACCCTTGTTCATCAATAGCGCGGAGAAGCGCCTCACTTAAACCAAGCGATGTAAAATCGGTCAAAACAGTAGTCTCCTACAACCAGAACGTATAACACGGTGATTGAAATTAAAATGACGGGCTTTCATACTGTCAATCTATAGGTAATATTACTCTATAGGTACTATCATTTCTCGATATAGACAGTGATGAAAGAGAATGAACCTTGTTAGGTTAACCTAATAACCCCTATTCTAACAGTTTTTGCTGTATTCAGAATACAAAAATAATTTTCAATAATAGATTGCACTTTTTTTATTACACATCACCTTTATTCGATTATTTATCACAAATTTTCCCTATTGTTCAATATCATCTAATATAATACGCCTTGTTATCGCTGTTTTTAATATCATTGGTTTTGTTACATTTTACTTAAGTAAGGTATCTTCTATTATGTCAGACACCCAACAGAAGACGACGCGCGGTGAACTAGCAAAACGACAATTATTGGAAGCGGCATGTGAGATCTTTGGTAAAAATGGGCCAGATGCCGCCACAACACGCCAAATTGCACAAGCTGCTCAACAAAATATTGCCGCTATCGCTTATTATTTTGGTTCCAAAGAAGGGTTGTATCTCGCCGTTGCACAACATATTGCTGATCTTATTCGCCTTGATTTTGAGCCTACCGTTGCCATTCTTGACGAATTTCTTGAGCGGCCCAATCCCACAGAGCATCTACCATTGCTACAAACGCTGATCACAGATAGCTTTTTACAATATGCTCAACTGGTACTTGATAAAGCCAATATTCATCTTAGCCGCATTATGGCAAGAGAACAGCTTGTTCCAACCGAAGCATATTCCTTGATCCACCAGCAAGCGTTATCGCCTCTTTTAACGCGTGTAAACAAACTATTAGCTATCTATATTGGCTTAGATGCCACACTACCTACAACAATGTTACATACTCACGCTATATTGGGAGAAGTGTTATCATTTCGTTTAGTTAGGGAAACTATCCTAAGACAAACTGGATGGGATAGGATTGGTAAAAATGAGTATCAGATTATCTCCAACACCTTAAAAACTCATATTACTTTATTACTCAATGGATTAAGAGAGATTTACACTAACACTCATCACGCATAAATAGAGTTATTATGAAAACTAAAAAAGTCAGTTTCTTTATTATCTTAATGATTATTATCGGTATTGTTGCAGGTATCTATTATTACGAAGAAAACAAAGAGTCTGAATTAGTACTCTATGGCAATGTCGATATACGTACAGTCAACCTTAGTTTTCGTGTTGCTGGAAGATTAGACACATTACAAGTTGATGAAGGTGCTCCTGTCCAAAAAGGGCAATTATTAGGCAAGCTTGATGATGCGCCCTATCGCAATGCACTAAATAAAGCTTATGGTGAGCGTGATAGTGCCATTGCCTCGCTATCTTTAATGGAAGCGGGATATCGCACTGAGGAAATCGCACAAGCTCAATCTGATGTGTCATTAAAACAAGCCGCTTGGCAATACGCGGATAACTTTTATAAACGCCAGCAAGATCTTGCTAACCGAAAAGTAATCTCAGCCAATGATTTAGATAGCGCAAGAAATAACCGCAATCAAGCAGCAGCCGCATTGAAGGCGGCACAAGATAAGCTAAATCAGTATCAAAATGGTTATCGAAAAGAAGACATTGATGCAGCGAGAGGACAAGTTATGCAAGCTAAAGCCGCTGTTGCTCAAGCTGAATTAAACCTCCAAGACACGCAATTAATCTCTCCATCACAAGGTACTGTATTAACTCGAGCAGTGGAGCCAGGGACGATATTATCCGCTGGAAGCCCTGTATTTACGGTGTCATTAACTAACCCTGTTTGGGTCAGAGCTTATATCAGCGAAACTCATTTAAGCGAAGCCGTTCCTAATCGAGAAGTTTATCTATACACCGATGGGCGTAAAGATAAGCCTTATCACGGTACAATTGGATTTGTTTCACCAACAGCTGAATTTACCCCAAAAAGTGTTGAAACACCGGAGTTAAGAACGGATTTAGTTTATCGTCTCAGAGTAGTTGTAACGGATGCTGATGACGCTCTGCGCCAAGGTATGCCTGTCACCTTAAAATTTGCCTCCTCTCATTAAGTGTGGGGGGAAAAATGGAACACACTGATTACACTATTGAGCTTCAAGGCGTTGAGAAATGCTTTGCAGGACTGGAAAGCCCCGCAGTTTCGTCATTAACAGCCACCATTACCGGTGGCTCTGTGACGGGGTTAGTTGGTCCTGATGGTGCAGGAAAAACAACCTTAATCCGTATGCTTGCAGGTTTATTAAAGCCTGATGCGGGTGATATTCATATTTTAGGAATGGACCCGCAAAAGCAGAGTATTGATGTCAGAGCTATTCTTGGCTATATGCCGCAAAAATTTGGTCTTTATGAAGATTTAACGGTATTAGAAAACCTCAATCTTTATGCTGACTTGAAAAATGTTATCGGTGATGAGCGCGAAAAAATTTATCACCAACTGCTCACCTTCACCGATCTCACTCGCTTTACCTCTCGTCTTGCAGGAAATCTTTCAGGAGGGATGAAACAAAAGCTGGGTCTTGCTTGTACTTTATTAGGTAGCCCTAAAGTTTTGCTTCTTGACGAGCCTGGCGTAGGGGTCGATCCCATTGCACGCCGTGAATTGTGGCAAATGGTACATGCTTTGGCCAGCGATGGCATGTTGATACTATGGAGCACCTCTTATCTTGATGAAGCTGAGCAATGTAAAAACATTCTCTTACTTAACAAAGGAGAGCTGCTTTACAGTGGTATTCCTCAAGATCTAACAGCAAAAATGGCAGGCCGCTCTTTTCTACTCAATGTTGAAGGTCATCAGCGTAGAAAAGTATTGCAACAAGCAATTATTCAACCTCAAGTCACAGATGGCGTTATTCAAGGGCAATCCGTTCGTTTGATCTTGAAAAAACAGAGTAATCAAACTGAACTACTGAACGCTTTGGGTAAACCTGATGCGAAGCTTATCTCCGCTACACCACGCTTTGAGGATGCTTTTATAGATTTATTAGGAGGCGGTCCTTCTCATAAATCTGAATTAGCTGAAATTATGCCTCAGATCCCTCCTGCACCTAATGAAACGGTCATTGAAGCACAGCAGTTAACCAAAATGTTTGGTCAATTTGCAGCAACCGATCATGTTGATTTCCAAGTTAAACGAGGTGAAATTTTCGGTTTGCTGGGCCCTAATGGTGCGGGTAAATCAACAACCTTTAAAATGATGTGTGGTTTATTAGTTCCCACTAGTGGTAAAGCACTTGTGTTAGGTATGGATTTAAAAGAGAGCTCAGGTAAAGCACGTCAACATTTAGGTTATATGGCACAAAAGTTCTCACTTTATGGCAATTTAAAAGTGGGACAAAACTTGAAATTCTTCTCTGGTGTCTATGGCTTACATGGCAAACAACAACGAGATAAAATCAACGATATGATAACTGCCTTTGGCTTACAGCCGATGGTAAATCAAATCACTGAAACCTTGCCTTTAGGTTATAAACAGCGCCTTGCCCTTGCGTGCTCATTAATGCACGAGCCTGATATTCTCTTTTTAGATGAACCCACATCAGGCGTTGACCCACTAACGCGACGAGAGTTTTGGCTACATATTAATGGCATGGTTGATAAAGGTGTGACCGTGATGGTTACCACTCACTTTATGGATGAAGCAGAATATTGTGATCGTATTGGTTTGGTTTATCGCGGAAAAATCATTGCGGCTGGCGAGCCCGATTCGCTCAAAAAAATGGTCGCCAGTGACGATAATCCAACCCCTTCAATGGAAGATGCCTTTATTGGTTTAGTGCTGGATTACGATAAAAAACTTGAAAGTGAAAATGATAAAGGGAGCGAAAAATATGCGTAATTCAGCTCAATCATCTCATGCCCGCTTTTCTTGGCGACGTTTATATGCCCTATGCTTAAAAGAAACAAAGCAAATTACTCGTGATCCCAGTAGTGCCTTAATTGCTATTGTTATCCCACTTACTTTGCTGTTTATCTTTGGTTATGGCATTAATTTAGACTCAAGCAAATTAAATATTGGTATTTTAACTAATCAACAAAGCCAACCTGCGCAAGAGCTGGTTTATACTTTCACTAATTCACCGTATATCAATGCAACTATTAGTGATAATCGACAATTACTCATTGATAAAATGCAGGCAGGACAAATTCGAGGCATTGTGGTTATTCCTGTTAATTTTGCTGAATTACTCGCTCGACAAGATACTAAAGCCCCCATTCAAGTGATCACTGATGGCAGCGAGCCCAATACCGCAAACTTTGTTCAAGCTTATACTAAAGGAGTTTGGCAAATTTGGTTGCAACAGCAAGCTATCAGTAAAGGAATTGATACTACGCCATTAATTGAAATAGAGCCTCGCTATTGGTTTAACCCAGCAGCAATTAGCCAGCATTATATTATTCCGGGTGCTGTCACTATTATTATTACGGTAGTGGGCGCTATTCTTACCTCGTTAGTGATTGCTCGCGAATGGGAAAGAGGCACTATGGAAGCCCTACTTTCCACCCAAATAACACGCACGGAACTCTTACTTTCAAAGCTTATTCCTTACCAAGTGTTAGGCAGTTTTGTCATGGTGTTATGTATGGTCGTCACCGTGTTTGTGCTTGGCGTGCCTTATCGAGGTTCATTGTGGATTTTAGGCGGGATCACATCGCTCTTTTTGGCTACTGCTTTAGGGATGGGATTACTTATTTCCACACTAACGCGTAATCAATTTAATGCCGCGATGATTTCGTTAAATGCCGCGTTTTTACCCGCAATTATGTTATCAGGCTTTGTTTTTGAAATTGATAGTATGCCCATCTTTATTCAAGTGGTGACCTATTTTATTCCTGCGCGTTATTTTGTGAGTAGTTTGCAAACGCTATTTTTAGCTGGCGATATTCCGTTGATATTGATGCTAGATATGTGGCTATTAATTGTATCGGCAATATTTTTTATTGGATTAACGGCGTTAGCAACACGTCGTCGATTAGATTAAAGGGAGAGCTTTTATGTTTTATCGCCTTCTCACCCTGATAATGAAAGAGTTACAGTCATTATTACAAGAGCCTCAAACGCGTATTATTTTAATAATGCCAGTTATCTTTCAGATGATCTTATTCCCTTTTGCCGCAACGTTAGATGTTACCAATGCCTCTATTGCCATTTTTGATGAAGACAATGGTAAACAATCTATTGAGTTAACCCAACGTATCGCCAAAGCGAGTGCATTCTCTCAAACTCTTTTACTTAAAAATGAACATGAAATAAAAGAGACGATTGATAACCGCAAAGCGCTTTTATTAGTTCGTTTTCCCCAGAATTTTAGTGCTGAACTAGAAAGCCATGTTCCTGTTAAATTGCAAATAATCCTAGATGGTCGAAATTCTAATAGTGCTCAAATTGCCGCTAATTATGTGCAACAAATCGTACAAAACTATCAAACTGAATTAGCAGGTAATACACCTTCTCTACTGAATAAAACAGAACTTGTTGTTCGTAATTGGTATAACCCGAATTTAAATTACAAATGGTTTATTGTGCCTTCTTTAGTGGCGTTGATTATTACCATTGGCGTGATGATAGTCACTTCACTTTCTGTTGCTAGAGAGCGCGAACAAGGCACATTAGATCAACTGTTAGTTTCGCCACTATCAACATGGCAAATCTTTGTTGGCAAGGCAGTTCCAGCAATGGTTGTTGCCGCTGTTCAAGGTACCATCGTATTAATTATTGGGATATTCGGTTATCAAATTCCATTTTCAGGTTCATTAGTCCTATTTTACTTTACCATGCTTATTTATGGCTTATCGCTGGTGGGTTTTGGCTTATTAATATCGGCATTAAGTTCGACCCAACAGCAGGCTTTTATTGGTGTCTTTGTATTTATGATGCCAGCAGTTTTATTATCGGGTTATATTTCACCGGTAGAAAATATGCCCGTTTGGCTACAACATGCCACATGGATAAACCCAATTCGTCATTTCACTGATATCACAAAACAGATTTACCTTAAAAATGCTGATATCACCGTTATATGGCACAGTTTATGGCCTTTATTGGTGATTGCCGCAGGTACTGGTACTTTTGCATATTATCTTTTTCAAAGAAAAATAGCTTAAAACGATAGCCATTAATTTATTAAACAAAAAAATCCCACAACTTATAAAGTTATGGGATTTATTTTTTATGCTGTTTTTAAACTACGTTTATCCGCAAATATCGTTAAAATTAACGACGGTCGCCTAAAATACGCAGTAACATTAAGAACAGGTTGATGAAATCTAAATAAAGCGTCAATGCACCCATAATTGAGTAACGGCGCATATTTTCTTTATCTTCTTGGTTAATCTCATTACCCATATCTTTTAATTTTTGTGTGTCATAAGCAGTTAAACCTGCAAAAATTAACACACCTGCGTAAGAGATAACCATGCTCATCATTGAGCTTTGCATAAAGATATTAACGATAGAAGCGATAATGATACCGATAAGCCCCATAAACAGGAAGCTACCCATACCCGTTAAGCTACGCTTAGTCGTATAACCGTAAATGCTTAATGCGCCGAACATTGCCGCACAAATAAAGAATGTGCTCGCAATTGAAGATGCGGTGTAAAGCAGTAATACGCTTGAGATAGTCACGCCCGTTAACACGGAATAGAGCATAAATAATGAGGTTGCCATTGCACCACTCATTTTATGAACCATACCTGATAACACGAAAACTAACCCTAATTGAGCAATGATCAGACCAAAAAAGACGATCTTGCTTGAGAAAATCATTGATAATAATGCTTCGCTTGATGCAACGTAGAGTGCAACAAACGCAGTTAATAACAGACCTACAGTCATCCAACCATAAACCTGAGCCATAAAGGTTTGTAGGCCAGAACCTGTGCGCTGTACGATTGAATCATTTGAACGTGAAAATCGATCCATGATGATTACCCTTTAATCATAGTGATAACGTTAGGTTTAACGATAACGTTTATTTCAGTAAAGAGCCCATTATGGGCTCATTAGAATTTAATTTTATCACACTGATTTTACATTTCCATGAAATAAACTGTATGAAATGTCACCATAAAATAAATTTAGGTAAAGTAATGTAGTGTTTAATTGAGTGTGGTGATTTATTCCCAGCGCTCAGCCGAGTCATAATCACTTTGACGTGCATCAACCCATCTCTCGTTATTTTCAGAAAGCCCTTCTTTTTTCCAAAATGGCGCGCGTGTTTTTAAGAAATCCATAATAAATTCAGCGGATTCAAAGGCGCTATTACGATGAGAACTGGTTACACCGACAAACACTATCTCTTCACCAATATGCAAAGTTCCTACGCGGTGAATAACACTTACACGCTGTAGAGGCCAACGAGAACGGGCTTCGTTTACAATATCCGTCAGTGCTTTTTCAGTCATTCCTGGATAGTGCTCAAGCGTAAGCGTGCTCACTTCATCACCAAGATTATGATTGCGAACTTTACCGGTAAATGTCACAACAGCACCATCACTGTCGCACTCTGAAAGCCATTGGTATTCATCACCAACGCTAAAATTTTCGGTTTGTACTGAAATACGAGTTGATGCGCTCATCTTATCCTCCTGTAACAGGTGGGAAAAAGGCGATTTCATCACCATCATTAATAACGTGGGAGCCTTGAACAAAGGATTGGTTTACCGCAGAGAGTAACTTGCCATCTTCTAATGCGAGTGACCAACGTTCACCTTTGGTGATTAATGCTTTACGTAAATCATCTACTGTGTGGTATTCACAATCTAACTCAAGAGAATCAACGCCGACTAATTCACGAACTTGAGCAAAAAAGAGAACTTTAATCATGCTTCCACCTTAAAGTGACCAGATTTGCCACCTGTTTTTTCTAATAAACGTACAGGCCCAATCACCATATCTTTTTGAACAGCTTTGCACATATCATAAATGGTCAATGCTGCTACTGATGCCGCAGTTAATGCTTCCATTTCAACGCCTGTTTTACCCGTTAAACGACAAACAGACTCAATGCGTACACGGTTAGATTCAGTGAGTGCTTCTAAACGTACTTCGACTTTAGTTAATAACAGCGGATGGCATAACGGGATTAATTCCCATGTTCTTTTTGCGGCTTGAATACCTGCAATTCTTGCCGTTGCAAATACGTCACCTTTATGGTGTTTGCCTTCGGTGATCATGCTTAATGTTTCTGCTGACATTTCAACAAAGGCTTCAGCACGCGCTTCTCGCACTGTTTCAGCTTTAGCGCTAACATCCACCATGTGAGCTTCACCGGCAGCATTAATATGAGTTAGTTGAGACATGCACAACTCCTGAAATTAACGAAATAACAGAGCGAAAAACTATCCACCAATAACAGATAAGTTCGGTGTAATACCGCTATCGCCTTGATGAAGAAAATGGGTTTCTCGTTTATGAAGAAGACCACCCTGAATACGCTGTTGTAATGCTTCTTGTTGACTATCATCAGCAAGTAAGTCGCGTAGAGGAATACCATTTTCACCAAATAGGCAAAGATGGAGATTACCAATAGCGGAAACGCGTAAACGGTTACAAGTTAAACAAAAGTCTTTTTCATAAGGCATGATAAGACCAATTTCACCTTGATAATCAGGATGGGTAAATACTTGAGCAGGCCCGTCACTACGAGCGCGAGGAATTTGTAACCAACCTTCATTAAGTAAGCGTTGGCGAATAACTTCACCAGATAAATGAAAGCGGTTGAAAATATCACTACCGTCACCAGTTTCCATTAATTCGATAAAGCGCAGTTGGATAGGTCTGTCTTTGATCCAATTAAGAAAATCAGGGAGGTTTTTATCATTCACATTGCGCATTAGCACAACGTTAACTTTTACTTTTTCGAAACCCGCAGTAAATGCAGCATCAATCCCTTCCATCACTTGGCTAAATTTATCTTGCCCAGTAATAGCATGGAATTGACGAGGATCGAGGCTATCAACACTCACATTAATTGCACTTAAACCCGCATCACGCCATTGGGCAACATCTCGAGATAAACGATAGCCATTGGTTGTTACTGCAATTTTTTTGATAGACGCATTGTCTTTAATGGTTGCGATAATATCAGTAAAATCACGACGCATTGTAGGCTCGCCACCTGTTAGGCGAATTTTTTCTGTCCCTAATGCGGCAAAAGATTGTGTCAGTCTGCTGATTTCATCTAACGAAAGAAATGATTTATGACCGTTAGGCTTATAACCATTAGGTAGGCAATAAGTACAACGAAAATTACACACGTCTGTAATTGAAAGACGTAAATAGAAAAATTTGCGGGAAAACGCATCAACGAGTTGTTGCATAGTAACACCTTTCCAAATCGGGAGATGCTGGCATTTCTACCTTGCACCCTGGTGACTTGTTTCGTCACGGCCAGAACATCATATCTTGTAAACACACGACTTAGACGTTAAGGCTAGGAGTTAATCTTTACCTGTTTTTCACAGGTTTCTAATACCTATATATTTATTGTGGATTCTACCTGCTAATTTTTCAAAAAGCGAACAATGTTTTCGCTATATAATTTATAATACAACGACTTACGACACTTTAGTCACTCTAATAACATAAGTAAAAACACTTTCATTGATTAAATATTAGGCTATCAAAAGTAAAATTAAACTAGGAATGTGATGAAATCACGTCGTGATCATAGGCTTAAAATTTAATTGTGATAAATTAGCGGCAAATTTTTAAAGATGAGTAGAACAAATATGCGAAATCGCACGCTAAGTGATTTAGATCGTGTTGTTGCCCTTGGTGGTGGTCATGGCCTTGGACGTGTGCTTTCAGCACTCTCCTACTTAGGCTCTCGTCTTACTGGTATTGTTACAACAACAGACAATGGCGGTTCTACTGGCCGTATTCGCCAAGAAGAAGGCGGTATTGCGTGGGGAGATATGCGCAACTGTATTAATCAGTTAATTACAGAGCCTTCCGTTGCTTCTGCGATGTTTGAATACCGTTTTTCTGGTACCGGAGAACTGGCTGGGCATAATTTAGGTAATCTAATGCTTAAAGCACTCGATAACTTAAGTGTTCGCCCTTTGGAAGCCATTAATCTTATTCGTGGATTATTAAGAGTGAATGCTCACCTTATTCCTATGTCTGAACAAGCCGTTGACCTTATGGCGATAGACGACCAAGGAAATGAGATTTATGGTGAGGTCAATGTTGATATTTTACCTAAGATCCCCCAAAAGCTTGATCTCTACCCTAAAGTTCCGACTACTCGAGAAGCCATTGAAGCGATTGAACAAGCAGACTTGATCTTAATTGGTCCGGGTAGTTTTTTTACCAGCTTAATGCCTCTGTTATTACTGCCAGAACTGGCACAAGCATTGCGCCGTAGCAGTGCAACAACGATTTACATTGGTAATTTAGGCAAAGAGCTAAGCCCTGCCGCTGCCAGTATGACGATGTCTGATAAAATCGCCATGATGGAGAACTATATTGGTTTACAAACAATAGACGCGGTGATCATTAGCCCTGAAACTCAATATGAATCGATGAAAGGTCGATTAATTGTACAAGCGCAATTGGAAGCCAAAGATATTCCTTATCGTCACGACCGCCATCTATTAGGTAAAGCTATTGAGTTAACGTTGCAACAGTTAGGGCAACGTAATGCATCAGCTCAAGCCGTTAAATAGAATTTAACTACCTATTTCCATTAAAAAAACCGCATCTGCTATAAACAGCAAGTGCGGTTTTTTGTTGGTAAAAAGCAATATCGCTATTGGTTTTCAGCGCGTTATTAGCTATTAAGCTGTTTTAATGTAATACGCTGACTAATTGCTTCTTCAATTTCATCAAGTGTCATTGGTACATCATTTTTCATCAGACCAAGGCCTGCAACAGTACGAGAAAACGACATTAAATCTAATGGCGGTAAATCCATGATCCAATTCTCTTCTGTTGCCAGTGTATCTTCAGCATTTAGAATATTTTGTATTACATCCGTAAAAGCTTGATGAGAAGATACCCAGTCTTGATCACCACTCGCCCAAAACCAACGAGCAGCAATAAAGTTTCTCCACATATCTTCCCAACCATCATAAATTCGACGCAACATTGATGCGCTCATTAATGACCATGTTTGGGCTTCTTGTTGAGTAATATAACCTTGTTGGCAACCTTCTAAACAGAGCTTGTTAAAACGACAGAGATCCCAAATTAGATATTTCACATTTTGGATATTCATGCGATTTGTGCTCATCATATCGATTTGCCATAAACGCTCATTTTTATCGTGTTCAGTTAACTCAGAAAGCAAAATGTCATTTTTTAATGATTGAACATCGTCTTCTTTGCCATCTAAAATTTGGTCACGTAGCTGATAAAAATCATTGGTGTGACCTTGAGTAAGCAACCAAAATAGTTGATAGACTAAATCCCAACGGTCGTTAATTCCCCAACCTGCTGATAGTCCACCATCATCTTTACCTTGATCGTATTCGTTATATGCCCACTCATTCATTGCGGCATAAGGCGCTGCAACATATAAACCCCATTCATTGGGCAACAACTGACCTGACGTATTTTCTGCTTCAGATAAAATGGGCTCCTGCCCTGCTGTTGATGGTTTTTGCAACTCACTATCTTGTACAGCAAATTTGCGTAGCCATTTAAAAAGCATAATAAGAAGAATAACACCAAGAATTACCCCTGCAGAGCTGGGAAACCCTGCATAAACATAACCACTCATTCACTGTCCTTAATGTCTTTTTTATCTTTGTAAATAATTGACGCTTTGTTTGTTGTGGTATTTAAACAGTTGAACGCCATTAAGGGAATATCAAATAAGGCAAAAAATGGAAGATAGAAGATAAAAAGGGATAATCCCTGTAAAAATACGGATATCCCTTTATCAATTTATGAACTTAATTTCTCTGATCAAGAGTTAGCAATAAACTGAGCGCGTAATGCCTGCAACTTATCACGAGTGCTTGCTGCTTTCTCAAATTCAAGATCTTTTGCATATTGATACATTTCAGCTTCTAAGCGTTGGATCTCTTTTTCCAATTCAGCCGTTGATAGCAATGGATAATTTTCATGAATATCCGCTGCCTTATGCCCTTTCTTATTACGTCCTTGAGAAGGCTGACCAATCTTAAGGATATCGCCCACTTTCTTATTTAACCCTTTAGGCACAATGCCATGCTCAAGGTTAAATTGTTGCTGTTTCTCACGACGGCGTTCTGTTTCACTGATGGCTCTCGCCATTGAATCAGTAATTTTATCGCCATATAGAATCGCTTTACCTTCAAGGTTACGAGCGGCACGACCAATTGTCTGAATCAATGAGCGCTCTGAACGTAAGAAGCCCTCTTTATCAGCGTCTAAAATCGCCACCAAAGAGACTTCAGGCATATCCAAACCTTCTCGAAGTAAGTTGATACCCACTAAGACATCAAACTCACCGAGGCGCAAATCACGAATAATTTCGACACGTTCAACAGTATCGATATCAGAGTGTAAATAACGAACACGCTCGCCATGCTCTTCAAGATATTCCGTTAAATCTTCAGCCATTCGTTTTGTCAGTGTTGTCACCAGCACACGTTCATTTTTTGCCGCACGAATACGAATTTCAGAAAGTAAATCATCGACTTGAGTGGCAACAGGTCGCACTTCGACAATGGGATCAAGTAAACCTGTTGGTCTTACAACTTGCTCAACAATTTCATTACCCGATTTTTCAAGCTCATATTTACCCGGCGTCGCTGAAACATAAATTGTTTGTGGTGCTAATGCCTCAAACTCTTCAAAACGTAATGGACGGTTATCAAGCGCAGAAGGTAAACGGAAGCCATATTCAACTAAGGTTTCTTTACGGGAGCGGTCGCCTTTATACATTCCACCAATTTGAGGGATAGTAACGTGTGATTCATCAATCACTAATAAACCGTTAGCAGGAAGGTAATCAAATAGAGTTGGAGGTGGTTCACCGGGACCTCTCCCTGACAAATAGCGGGAATAGTTTTCGATACCAGAGCAATACCCCAATTCATTCATCATTTCGAGGTCAAATTGAGTACGCTGTGTCACGCGTTGCTCTTCAACCAGTTTATCGTTAGCTAAAAGCACTTTGCGTCTATCTGCGAGTTCTTTTTTAATTTCTTCCATCGCTTCAAGAATACGCTCACGCGGGGTGACATAGTGCGTTTTGGGGTAAACAGTAAAACGAGGCACATTGTAGTGAATTTGCCCAGTTAAAGGGTCAAACAGTGAAAGACGTTCGACTTCCTCATCAAAGAGCTCAACACGTAATGCATAATCATCAGATTCAGCAGGAAAGATATCAATCACTTCGCCACGAACACGAAATGTACCGCGCTGGAAGGCTTGATCATTGCGAGTATATTGTAAATCAGCAAGGCGACGTAAAATGGCACGTTGGTCGATTATCATGCCGTTAGTCAGATGAAGCATCATTTTTAAATAGCTATCAGGATCACCCAAACCGTAGATAGCAGAAACCGATGACACAACAATAACGTCTTTACGTTCTAGCAAGGCTTTAGTGGCTGATAGACGCATTTGTTCGATATGTTCGTTAACAGAAGCATCTTTTTCAATAAAGGTATCAGAGCTTGGAACATACGCTTCAGGCTGATAATAATCATAATAAGAAACAAAGTATTCCACTGCATTTTCAGGGAAGAATTCTTTCATTTCACTATAAAGCTGTGCTGCCAATGTTTTATTTGGCGCCAACACCATAGTCGGACGATTTAGATTGGCAATCACATTGGCAATCGTAAAGGTTTTTCCTGAGCCTGTTACCCCTAAAAGAGTTTGATGAGCAAGACCATCATCTAATCCTTCACAAAGTGAGGCAATAGCGGCAGGTTGATCACCACCCGGTTTAAATTCAGAATGCAGTTTAAAATCTTTGCTCATATTTTCTTCTCCTCGCTGACACTCCTTATAATACTGGATAAAAATCCAGCTTCAATCTCTATCTCATAAAATTTGTCTGAATAATTAGCATAAGTTATCCCCAGTTTTGGAACTGGAATTTTTTCAAAAAGCAACCCCCTTTTTTGTGAATTATTCAAAGAGACACACTGACACCATTCGCTCTATTGATTTTATTTAATTAATTGATATATAAGAATTAAAAATAAAAGTTGAGAATAACGCCAATCTTTAGCAATGCCTTGTATTCTCTCTATTCAGAGTATTTTTATAATGGTAATACACAAGGTTATCCACAGGAATAGTGGATAACTACACAAAGTTGTTATCTCTCGGTAGGTTACGTCTTTTTTTCCACCTTAAAATATCCCCCAAAATTGACGAAATTTATTTTTTTTATTTTTTTATTGGTATAAAAAATAGACTTTTATAATTTACTTAATAACGACCTATCAACTTAGTTTTAAACAGGAAAGATCGAGGTAAGGAGTAAAATCATGCTCTTTTACTTCGTTTAAATAGGGTATTTTGCCTAAGAATGGCGCTTTAATATGCTGTTTTAATGTTGCCAGATACTCTTTCTGATATCGCCCTGCTGGCTCAACTTCATTCGCAACCCAACCCGCCAATGTTAAACCAGACTGAATAATTGCTTGTTGCGTTAATAACGCATGATTAATGCAACCCAATTTAACACCTACAGTCAAAATAACAGGTAGCTTTTCATTGATAACCCAATCAGAGAAAAATTGGTTTTCTGATAATGGCGTAAACCAACCACCTGCCCCTTCGACTAAAACCCAATCGGCTTGCTGTTTTAAGTAAGACAACCCTTCTGACATCACATCAAAATCAATAGGCTGGCTCATTTCTTGGCTAACAATATGGGGCGATGTAGGAGTTTCAAAACAGTAAGGGTTAACACGCTGATAATCTAATTTTACCGTACTGAATTTTTGCAATGTGAGTGCATCTGAATTACGTAAACCTTCATTTAGCCACTCACTTCCCGAAGCAACTGGTTTATAGCCCGCAGTTTGATACCCTTGATGCGCCGCACATTGTAATAGAGCGCTACTTACCACGGTTTTCCCTACTTCTGTATCGGTACCTGTTAAAAACCATGTCTTAGCCATGTGATATTTTTCCTATAACAATTTGATAGGTAAGTAAATATTTACCTGATTCTGTTTTCCACACATTTTCTAGTGCACGAAATTTCTGTCGTGTCATTAACCCTTTTTGTCGATCACCCTGCACAAAATTAGCACCAACCCCCTTCAAAGAAGCAAAGAGCGCATGTAATGAGTCGTATTGTTCTGTGACAGTTTCAGTAGAAAATTGACAATGAAAACCACGACACGCTTTCTCAATATCGTGAAGCGATAAAAAAGGATTTACATGAGGGTGTTTATCAAGAGATTGCCAAGCATCTCTGACTTCTTGCAGTGTCAATGTAGTGAGTGTTGAGAAATAAAGTGCACCTTTTACATTGACTGTATTCATTAATGTTTTAATAGCACCAGATAAATCCTCACACCATTGCATCGCTAAATTACTAAATACAATGTCCACACTTTGTGGTGCAATCGCGCAATGTTCGATATCACTTTGTAAGTAACCATCAGCTCGCTGTTGTTGTTTTGCCACCTGTAGCATGGAGTGTGACAAATCCAGTGCAATAACAAACTTGCCTTGCTGTTTCCATTTTTGGCTGAAATATCCTGTTCCACATCCAGCATCTAACACAATATTGCCACTATCATGATGCGCTAAATCCATTAATTTATTGCCACTGTAGCGCTGAATATTAGCGTGATTATCGTAATGAACAGCGGCTTTACCAAAGGTTTGAGCTATACGTTGTTTATCTGTTTTGACTGAAGAAAGCATGAAGCGTCTCGATTAACAGCTTAATATCTGAAAGATGATGGCGAGTAGTTAACGTTATTCGTAAACGTGCACTTTGAGGAGGTACGGTAGGTGGGAAAATTGCTTTTACCCAAAGTCCTTTAGATTGCAGATAATCTGAAAGTGTTTGGCACAATTGTTCATCACCAATAACTAATGGCTGAATAGCGGTTTTTGAAGGTAATAATTTAACCGGAAGTGAAATTACACCTTGGCGAAAAGTATCAATTAATTGTTGAAGATATTCTCGCTCATTATCCGCTTGCTTAATAACATTTAGAGCAGAATTTAAGGCTATAGCTTGTGCCGGTGGCATTGATGTACTGTAAATAAGGTGACGAGCATATTGTTCGAAAAACTCTGCGGTTAGTTTATTACAAAGCACAGCCGCCCCGCTGACACCAAACGCTTTACCAAAAGTGACTACTAATATTTCAGGTTTAATCCCTGCTTCATCACAACTGCCTCGGCCTTCTTTACCTAAAACACCAATACCATGCGCATCATCAACCATTAACCATGCATGATGTTTTTGGCTTATTGTTGCTATTTCTCTTAATGGTGCTTTATCTCCATCCATACTAAATACCCCTTCTGTTACCACAAAGGTTTTATTAGCTGACGTTTTATTTAGTCGTTGAGATAAAGAATCAGGAGAATTATGTAAAAATCGCCATAATGTCGCGGGTGATAATACTGCGGCTTCCATTAGTGAAGCATGACAAAGTTTATCTGCAATAATTGCATCGTCTTTTTCAAGTAATGCCGAAATGACACCTTGATTAGCACTGTAACCGGATGAAAATAACAGTGCATTATCGTAACCTAACCAATCTGCAAGGTGCTGTTCTAATTGCTCATGAGCTTGTGTAAATCCTGTGATATGCCCTGATCCACCGCTACCTACACCGTATTCATCGGCACCTTGTTGCCATGCTTTAATAACGTCTGCATGCTGGCTGATGCCTAAATAATCATTGCCTGAAAAATTAAGGTATTTTTCATCTGAAATGGTGATCAAAAAACGCCCATCCGCTTGTTTGATCACTTTGCGTTTTCGCCATAATGGCGTATTTCTACGCGCATTAAGTTGTTCATCTAAATAGGTTTGCCAGCTCATTACAGTGCCGCATTGTAAAATTGTTCAGTGTCTTTATTGGCAACAGCTTGTATCAAAGCTTCTTCTTGCTGATTGTCACCCATAGATACTGCTAATCGTTCAGGATTTAAGCCTAATTTACGGAATAACTGGTGATCTTTGTCTTCGGTTGGATTCGTTGTCGTTAATAATTTACAACCATAGAAAATAGAGTTAGCGCCGGCCATAAAGCAAAATGCTTGTGTTTGTTCACTCATTTGCTCACGTCCAGCAGAAAGACGCACATAAGAGCGTGGCATCATGATACGGGCAACGGCGATAGTGCGAATAAAATCAAAAGGGTCGACATCTTCATTATCTGCAAGTGGTGTCCCTTTTATTTTGGCAAGCATATTGATCGGCACACTTTCAGGAGGCTGTGGCAAATTAGCTAATTGCACTAACATTGCAGCTCTGTCTTTAACTTCCTCGCCTAACCCTAAAATTCCGCCAGAACACACTTTAATGCCAGCATTACGTACTTTATCAAGCGTATCTAAGCGATCTTGATAGGTACGTGTCGTCACAATACTGCCGTAAAATTCAGGTGAGGTATCAAGGTTGTGGTTATAAAAATCCAACCCAGCATCTGCTAAGCGGTTGGCTTGTGAATCATCTAATTTGCCAAGTGTCATGCAGGTTTCCATACCCAGCGCTTTAACTTCTTTAACCATTTGCTCAAGGTAAGGCATATCGCGTTCATGAGGATTTTTCCATGCGGCTCCCATACAAAAACGTGTTGAACCTGCTGCTTTAGCTTTTTTCGCAGATTCAATCACTTGCTGCACTTCCATTAAGCGCTCTTTTTCTAATCCCGTTTTATACCGCGCGCTTTGAGCACAATATTTACAATCTTCAGGACAAGCCCCTGTTTTAATAGAAAGCAACGTACTCACTTGGATTTGAGAAGGGTCAAAATGTTGACGATGAACTTGTTGTGCCTGAAAAACCAAATCTAAAAATGGCATATCAAACAGTGCTCTGGCTTCTTTTAGTGTCCAACGTTTTAGTGCGCTCACAATACAATCTCCTTTTTAAAAGTGATTGCCAGTTTAAATAATAGGGTTATCATGTCAACTAAAATTGATCACCATTGGTTTACATGATTAAGTGAAAAATATAATGACACCTGAAGATATCGCTTTCGATTTACGACACATTTGGCACCCATACACTTCGATGAGTAATCCGTTGCCTGCTTACCCTATCGTCAGTGCAAAAGGCGTTGAATTAGTCTTGGCTGATGGTAGAAAATTGATTGATGGAATGTCTTCATGGTGGGCTGCAATTCATGGATATAATCACCCAGAACTCAATAATGCCGTCACCACACAGCTAAGCAATATGTCTCATGTGATGTTTGGCGGCATTACTCATCCACCAGCAATATCACTTTGTCGAAAATTATTAGCGATAACACCAGAACCTCTCGAATGCATATTTCTAGCGGATTCGGGTTCAGTTGCCGTTGAAGTCGCGCTGAAAATGGCATTGCAATATTGGCAGGCTAAAGGTGAAAAACGTCAACGTATTGTGGCGTTAAAACAGGGTTATCATGGCGATACCTTTGGTGCTATGTCAGTGTGTGATCCGGATAATTCCATGCACAGTCTGTACAAAGGTTACTTGCCTAATCATCTCTTTGTGGATGCACCAAAAACAGGTTTTTATGAAGAATGGGAGCCGGCTGATATCAACTCATTACGCTCAACATTAGAGCAACATCATCAAGAAATTGCTGCCGTTATGCTTGAACCGATTGTTCAAGGTGCGGGTGGAATGCGAATTTATCATCCTCAATATTTAAAACACGCAAGAGCCCTGTGTAATGAATTTGATGTGTTATTAATTGCAGATGAAATAGCCACTGGTTTTGGTCGAACAGGTAAGCTGTTTGCCTGTGAACATGCTGAAATATCGCCAGATATAATGTGTGTAGGTAAAGCATTAACAGGTGGATATATGACTTTATCAGCCACTTTAACTACACGCCATATTGCAGAAACTATCAGCCAAGGTGATGCGGGATGCTTTATGCATGGCCCTACTTATATGGGAAATCCTTTGGCTTGTGCTGTTGCTGATGCCAGTTTATCTCTATTAGCAAAAGGCGATTGGATAAACCAAGTTGCAGAAATTGAAAAACAACTAAAACGCGAGCTATTACCGTTAAAACAGGTTAAAAGTGTTAAAGATGTACGGGTTTTAGGGGCGATTGGTGTGGTCGAAATGAACGAGCCCGTCAATATGGCAAAATTACAAAAAATCTTTGTTGATGAAGGAGTTTGGATCAGACCTTTTGGCAAACTGATTTATATTATGCCACCGTTTATTATGCCACCAGCAAGCCTCTCAAAACTCACTCAAGCTATTGAAAAAGTGGTTAATCTCTCATAAACCTTTCATAAAAATAAACCTCTAGCAAGGTAATATTCTGCTAGAGGTTCACAGTAGTTTTTATACTACGACAGTTATTTCGTCACAACGGTAACCCACATTGCGCCTTTGCCTACTGGGTAACAGGCTAATTCAGTTAATGCACCAGTGTGTTTATCAATACGAGAAACAGAAGCAAAATCTGATTTTTGACCACAAGAAATCAGGTAATTACCTGTGTTATCAAGATTAAAACCACGAGGCTGTATTTGCGTTGGGTAATAACCCACAGGTTGCAGGTAATCGCCCGCCTCTGAAATTGCCATCGCACAAATAAAGCTTTCTGAGCGCTCGCTCGCATAAAGGAAACGACCATCAGGAGTGATATGAATATCTGACGCCCAACGGGTACTGTTAAATGTTTCTGGGACGATATCGACCGTTTGCATTAAACGATATAAATCCCCCATATGACGGTATACATTGATTGTCGCATCTAATTCATTAAGGCAATAAAACACATCCCCATTAGGATGAAATGCCATATGACGAGGGCCTGCATTTTGTGCGGTTGTTAGCTCTTCAGTGCCCGCTTCTGTTAAATGACCGTCTTCTGATAAATTAAATAAACGAATATGATCTTCACCTAAGCAAGGAACAATCAGTTGTTTATTATTCCAATCGATATTAGATGAATGAGGCTTATTTAATCCTTCAATAATTTGAATAGGTGATTGAGGGACCCCCATCTCATTAATAGGTAAAACAGCCAAATTGCCTTGATGATAGGAAGGAACAAATAAGAAACGCCCTGTTTTATCTAAACATAAATGAACAGGAGTACTTGGAATGGAAGTGATAGCCTTTTGTTCTAATTGACCATCGACAGCAATCGCAAATGTCACCACACTAAAATGAGGACGAATACCTACATAAAGGTATTTTCCATCTGCACTCGCAATCATCGGTTGTACTTGCCCTGCAACCTCAACAACCTGCAATAAATCCATCTCACCTTCAGTGTTTAATGCATAAACATGGATTTGCTGACTCTCTGGACTTGCTACGTAGACTACCTGTTTCATCCCTTCTCCTTAAAACAGATTACCCATTGATTTATAAAGAATAATAGAACAACTAACGACAACCTGTCACGATTAAGCTAGTTTATCTTTTATTGGTTAACGTGTACCATCAACGACATTGCATCTTAATACTATCAAGGGGCTTATTTATGTCATATCGCGTTATTGCTTTGGATCTTGATGGCACACTGCTTGATGACCAAAAACGTATCCTGCCAGAATCTTTAGAAGCACTCAATCTTGCAAGAAAAGCAGGTGTTAAAGTCTTAATTGTAACAGGTCGTCATCATGTTGCTATTCATCCATTCTATCAAGCACTCGATCTTGATACCCCTGCGATTTGCTGTAATGGGACTTATCTTTATGACTATATTGGTAAAAAGGTACTGGAATCCGATCCATTAACTACCCAAGAAACTAGCGCAGTATTAGATCTCGTTAAACAAACAGATGTACATCACTTAGTTTATGCTGATGATGCAATGATGTATGACCAACTGTCAGCCCCTGTACAACGTACTTTGAAATGGTCAGAAACATTGCCTACCGCACAGCGTCCAAATTTAATCAAAGTCGATGATTTTTATAAAGCTATGCATGATGTTAATGCTATTTGGAAAATTGCGACAACAACGCCTGATCATGATGAATTACGCGCTTTAGTTGAAAAAATTGAGCAACAAGTCGGTTTAGAGTGCGAATGGTCTTGGGTTGATCAAGTTGATATCGCCAAAAAAGGCAATAGTAAAGGCCGCCGTTTACAACGCTGGGTTGAAGCGAATGGCATGAATATGAGTGATGTTATTGCTTTTGGTGATAACTTTAATGACCTTAGCATGTTAGAACATGTGGGCTTAGGTGTTGCAATGGGTAATGCTTCAGATGAAGTGAAAGCTCGCGCTAAAATGGTCACAAAGGTGAATTCACAGCCGGGTATTGCTGAGACTATTCATAAATATATTCTGTCTTAGTCCTATTTTCACCTTTCCCAAAAGACAAAACCTCATCAAAGATGAGGTTTTTTTATCAACAAAGACAACAAATAAATCAAAGATGACGACTTAGCGAAATACTCTTTATTTGCGCATAAAGCCACTGCCCTTCTTGAATATTCAATTCATCTTTTGCCCAAGGCGTGATCCTCGCCCATAAATAATTACCATCATTGACAAGTTTCACATCAACTTGACCATCATTTTTAATGGTTTCAACCACTTTCATATGCAAAATATTACGAATACTGCTATTTGATGGACGAGTCGTTGTTAATGACACATCAGAAGCATCAATACGGACACGCACATCACGACCAATTTTAGTCTCGATTTGAGGCAACCACAGCACTTGGTTACCGAAAGCCGTTGCTGTCATATCGTAATGGCTATGATGTTCTACCACCATCACATTCGCGATACTGCTGAGTGTCTCTTTTTGTAACCACGGACGTAGTGCACTACTTGCCCATACATCTTCCAGCTTGCCTGTCGCCTTAATTTTTCCTGCATCCATCACAATGACGTTATCTGCAAGTCGAATAATTTCATCAAGGCTATGGCTCACGTACAAAATAGGAATTTGTACATCTTGTGAGAGCTTTTCTAAATATGGCAGTAACTCACGTTTACGCGGTAAATCAAGCGATGCTAAAGGCTCATCCATTAGCATAATATCGGGTGCTGTTAATAACGCTCGCCCTATGGCAACACGCTGTTTTTCACCACCTGATAATGTTATCGGAAAACGTGGGAGTAAATGTTCGATACCTAACAAATGAATAATGCGATCAAATTGCACTTTCATTGTTGGAGACATACCGTAAAGCAGATTTCCTTTTACTGTGTAATGAGGAAACAGTCGTGCATCTTGGAATACATAACCCACTTTACGTTTTTCAGGTGGCAGATAAATTTTCTTTTCGGTATCCACCAGTGTGTGATTATTTAATACAATCCGTCCTGAATCTGGCTTGGTTAAGCCACCAATCACATTAATCAGTGAGGTTTTACCGGCTCCAGATAAACCAAAGACGGCGGTAATACTTTCTGTTGGTAGTTCAGTATTGACTTCCAGACGCAGTGATCCTAGCGTCTGTTTAAAATTCATCTCTAGCATACGCCCCCCAATCTTTTACGACCCCAACGAGTTAGCCACTCTGAAGCCATTAAAGAGACGAGCGCCAAAATAATTGCAATAACACATAAACGGGCGGCATCCATTTCCGCACCCGGTGTTTCAATCAAGGTATACATTGCCAGAGGAATAGTTCTTGTTTCCCCCGGAATATTGGAGACGAAAGTGATTGTTGCGCCAAATTCTCCCAATGAGCGCGCAAATGCCAACACAATCCCTGCGATGATCCCTGGCATAGACAAAGGTAACGTTATGGTAAAAAAGACGCGTATCGGTGATGCCCCTAAGGTTCTCGCCGCTTGTTCCATACGTTGATCGACAGCTTCTAATGCTAATCTGATAGCTCTTACCATCAGTGGGAATGCAACGACTGCGGATGCAAGTGCTGCGCCTCGCCAACTAAAGGTAAAGCTAAAACCAAACCAGTCATACAGCCATTCACCAATAAATCCACGTCTCCCCATACTGATCAGTAAAAGATAACCAACCACAACAGGAGGTAGAACTAAAGGTAAATGAATAATGCTATCAAGCAATGATTTACCGGGAAAACGTACCCTAACTAAAAGCCAAGCCATAAAAATACCAAAAGGTAGACTGATAATAACTGCAACAGTCGATACCTTAAGGCTTAGTATGATGGCTTGCCATTCGTATTCACTTAACATCTCCAAAAGTATAATTCCTACAGTGGGCTAAAGCCGTATTTCTTAAAGATTTCTGCGGCTTGAGGTGTTTTCAGATAGTCATAAAAATCACGAACTGCTTTATTGTCCTGACCTTTTACAACTGCCATTGGATACTCAACAGGTTTGTGGCTATCAGCTGGGAATACGCCGACCACTTTCACTTTATCACTCGCAACCGCGTCAGAACCGTATACGATACCTAATGGTGCTTCATCACGTTCAACCAGCGCCATACCGCTACGCACGTTATTAGTACGCGCCATATCTGGGCTTACTGTATCCCATGCACCTAAATATTCTAATGATTCTTTTGCATAGATACCAACAGGCACATGGTCAGGATCGCCAACAGCTAGTTTTCCGCCATTAAGTAAGGATTTCCATTTAGTTTCCTTATTAATAACAACGTCATTTAATTTACTATCTTTAGGGGCAATGAGTACTAAATCATTACCTAATAGTGTATGACGTGAATCTGCAATCATTAAATTTTTATCGATTGCGTAGTCCATCCATTGCTGATCTGCTGAAATAAACAGATTTGCAGGTGCACCTTGTTCAATTTGGCGAGCCAGCGTTGAAGAAGATGCATAAGATGCAACAACTTCAGTTTGCTTTTCTTGCTTATATTGTGCCGAAATTTCATTAAGAGCATTGGTAAGAGAAGCGGCAGCAAATACCGTTACTTTTTCCGATGCAAAACTTTGGCTTACTAAAGCAAAAGAGATAACTGCGCCAGCAAGTAACTTGCCTGATAATTTTTTCATGTTCTAATTCCACTTAAATTAAAGGATGACACGCTGTATATACCAAGATACAGCGTAAAATGAAAGGATTAGATGTTAGAAACTGGTTATATATCAATAAATATAACCATTAAAAAGAAACAGAAAATGAAGATAGATAAACTTATATACTCTAAATAATTCAAGTCATAGCTAGGCGACAAGTGAATGAGTCACTAGGAGCATACACAAGTATGTGACTAGTGCGAATGAACGCAGTCAACAACGCTGTGGCTTGAAGTATGACGAGTATCATGAGTATAAAAAAACAGCCCTTTAAATAAAGGGCTGTTCTAAATCAGGGAGGGAGAAATTATGATTTTTTGTCTGCTTTTGGCTGACTTGGTGAAATCAAGTTAAACACTTCACCTAAACCATAAATGATGCCCATAATCAGTACCATTACAACAGGTACCATCAAGAGAGCAAACCCTAAACTTTTCAATAATTCAAGCATGATAACCTCTTTATCATGGTATATTCGGAAAGCCAGAGTTGGCATTTCTTCACGAATGACGAATAATAACGCTATAGATGTATATATTCTAGAGAATTATCGCTTTGTGTCGGCACAAAAAATGCGATAAACACACAAAAAAAGAAGAAGCCTATCATTATGCAAGCAGAAATATTATTAACTCTTAAACTTCAAGATAAGCTCTTTGCCGATCCTCGCCGCGTTGCGCTGTTAAAACAAATCAAAGCGACGGGTTCAATTAGTCAAGGGGCAAAAATGGCGGGCATTAGTTATAAAAGTGCTTGGGATGCCATTAATGAAATGAATCAACTCGCAGACGAACTTCTTGTTGATAGAGCAACAGGCGGTAAAGGTGGCGGTGGTGCAACTCTTACACATTATTGTGAGCGCTTACTTCAACTTTACGATCTGCTCGGTCAAATTCAGCAAAAAGCCTTTGATGTATTGAAAGATGATTCACTCCCTCTGGATAGTCTTTTAGCCGCTATTTCTCGTTTTTCATTACAAACCAGCGCTAGAAACCAATTTTTTGGTACGATTATTGAGCGTGACAACCTGCAAGTTCAACAACATGTTAATGTGCAACTTGCAGATAGAAAAACGACCATTCGTGCTGCTTTAACAGAGAAAAGCGCTGATCGCCTAGGGCTTAAAAAAGGTAAAGAAGTACTGATTTTAATTAAGGCACCTTGGGTCAATATTGAAAAAGGAACTTCTTTAACACAGCAATATGACAATGCGCTTTCAGGCACACTCACTCAAATTGAGACGGGTAGTGAAAACAGCGAATTAGTGGTGACATTAGAAGGTGGACAAGAAGTTTGTGCCACATGTTCTAATCAGCATGTTAAAGAGCAAAAACTGCATATTAATGACAGCGTAACGGCTTTATTTAATGCTGATCAGGTGATTGTCGCAACACTGTGTTAATCATTAATATGATTACTTTTAAATAAAAAATAAAACCATCACTTAGTTATTATTTTAACAATAATATTAAGTGATGGTTTTTAATTGATAAAATTATAAAAAGTTACCTTACACTTGGTTGATATAAGATGATTTTAATATCCATTTAAACTTTTCGACTAACACAACGTGTAAATGCTTCTTTTATTGAGGCACCTAAAACCTCATCACTACAATTGCTTTTTAACGTAATAATTGCGCTATCAGGTATTTCCTCGCCGACCCAATGATCCATACGTAAATGGTTTAGAGGACTAATAGTAATTTCATCATCTGTAAGCTCTAAGCTACATCGATTCATATTATTAAAAAGTGCTGTTTTATTTTTATAATCATACTCTTTAATTATTTTTTTTATCCAGTCTTGATAAGTTTTTTTATCATTATACATTTGATTAAACTTATCTGAACTTCCTTTAATTTGTTCACTTTTAATCAGAGCGAGTTTTGCATAACAACCTAATTCTTCATCAAGAATATCATTAGGTAAAACTTTATAGCCTTTTTTTAGATCCATTATATAGATAGAATGACCAGAAAAAGTTAATAAAATATAATGAGCGTCATTATAATAAACACTTGCTCTTAATTTATTATTTTTTAATTTAAATATTAATTATTCCTCAATAATCGTAATATTAACTTTTATATTTTTTGAAGATGCATTTTTGATAGAGTCATTAATAGCATCCCATTGTTATTTAGTGGTTTTTTCTGGAACTCCTAATTCTAATGTTTTTAATTTTACATCTTTTTTAGAAATTTCTGTAGTTCCACGTCCATCGCCACTATATTTATCCATAGTTGAAATATATGTATTTTCTATTGATTGTGAATTTTTAATCCTTGAGGCTGTTTGGGTATTTAATGTCTTTACACTAATATATTCACCTGTATTAGCATCATAATAGTCGAAAGTTTTAGCATTAAGATGTAATCGCGTAAGTCGTTTATTTGATAGACCAATGTAATTCTCAAATGTCATACCTTGCTCTACTATTGTACCTTGATACATCCATTTCATTGTGATTTTATTTCCTGATTTGCCAATAAAATAAATATCATTTATTGGTATAAACTGCGTTTTATTGGCATTAAAACTTATAGGACCATAAATTCTTCTAGTGATTGTTCTTTTTTAGCTTTAATATCAGCAAATATTCCTTTTAGGAGGATTAATTGTTAATTTTCCGCCAATATAAAGTTCAGGTAATTACTACTATCCTTTATTAATTATTAACATAATTAGTTTTATTAAAAATAAAACCAGATAATATAATTATATTTTTATTTAGACATATGATAAAAAATCACCTTACCCACAATTAGAATAAGGTGATTTTATTTAGCACCCATTTAAACCATATAATTTCATATCATTAAATTTCAATCAATTCACCAATAAAATCATATTTTAAAATGTTATTTATATTCTTTTTTGTTGATTTATCAATTAAATATTTTAGATAACCATTAAAATCCCAATGAGTATTTTTTATCACTTCTTCATTTTCATCATACTGATAGACTTTATTTGGATTATCTGAATAAGTTAATAAAAATAGATGTTGCGTTTCTGACTCTATCGAAAAAAAGAAAGGTTTCTTATTTAATAAATCGTGTTTTTGTATGCCACAAAGTTCAGAACAACTACCTATTTGAAACTGCACATGATCTCTGACAGAAAAACTATTACGGTAAAATAACAAAGAAGAATCACCAAAGAAACCGCCACTGCAACGCCCCATACAACTTAGAAAATCATATAGTTGTTCTGTTACGTTAATACGATATAAACGTTCAATTTTTTTTATCTCATCATCAGAATACCCCTTTATTTTATGAATGTTGATAGGAAGCTCTGGATAGACAGTATGTAAATAATTTATTAATTGATTTTTTTTCATGGGTTAGTTCCTGTTGTTCCATGGTATATAGTTATATCATAGTTTCGATTTAATTTTGCAAAGTCTAAACTCATTTTATTACAACCAATACACATCCCTGATAATTCTGTGGAAGTATTTTGTACAGATAATATTATTTTTTTATTTTCCCCATCATTATTTTTATGTAAATAATCAAATATTTTCTGTTCCGCATGATTATAGTTATTATCTATTTTTAATGCACTAGGTGTCATTTCTTTATCTGGTATAATTACTTTATATTTTATTCCATTAATATTAATTAACTTAGGTGATGTTCCACTCCATGCCTTCCCACTAACAGCAATAAGATATTCAGTTTCATTATCTCTAGTAATAGCTGCAATAGCATAAGAAACAGCGAGTTTATTATCTTTATATTTTTCTTTTAAATATATTTGTGTTAAATCACGAATTACATTAACATCTAATGCAGACTCATCAAGTTTACTTAAATCAAATACTCGATAATTGGTTAACACAGGTTTTCCAGCTATAGTTGCATTTCGTAGCTCTTGCGCTGTATATCTAAGAACCTCTTTAGCACCTTTAGCATCAACCTTAGCAACTTCATTAAACGTAGTAACAAGTTCTTCCGCCTGATGAAGCACATTTTTTATTTCATGCGCATTTTTGGAGGCAATATAAAATGAACCTGTAGTTGCGGCAGGTGCCGCTACCGTTGCTTCTGCTCCAACAACGTTATATAGGTGAACAGAGGTATTATTAAAACAAATCAAAGGTGCTTCTTTGCAAGTACTAATTATCGTTTTAACTGTTGCTAATGATTGAGGAGCAACGGCAATTACATATGTTCCTACATAAAGAACTGAATAACCAAGAGCACCAACTGTTAATGAAAAAGTTAATGCTTCTTTTCGTGCATCAACTCTTTTTTGTGCCTCTTTATCACCTCGCATTGCGAGATATAAATCTTCACCTGCTTCTATATCAGATGGGCTTATATAATGTGTTTCGTCATTAAATCGATAAACAGTCTCCGCACTATTGGCTCCACTATATGCACCTTCTGGTTTATTAGTGGCTAGAGCACCTGCTAGCCCACCAATAAATCTAACAATCTGGGGATTAAATTCAGAATTACTTTTAAGAAATTTATTAAATTCATATAGTTGTTTATTTGATTCGCTTTCAAATTGAGGCTCAAATAATTTACTTTGTAGCGATATCGCCGCTATCTCTGCCGCCAACGCACCAGCAACCGCACCTGTAACACTACCTCCTGCAATTTCTGCACTAACACCTGCTACTACCGAATGACTTAAAACCTTTCCTGCATGCCCTAATACCGCGCCATTATCACCAATTAAATTGGCGCCTTCGGCATGAAGCTGACTACCGATATTGCTTAATAGCGCGGTTTTAAAATTATCAATAAAACTGCCACCTTGAATGGCAGTGCCCAATGTTGAACTGACGACTGAATGAGAGGCAACGCGTTGTGCAACTTGATTCCATGTTGCGCTATCGGTCGCAAGTAACTTGCCTGTTGAAGGTAATGTTCCACCTTGGATTGCCTGATCCCAACCCATAAATTGGTCAAGACCCTGAAGTGCCCCCGCAACCACCATACTCGTCACCACAGACTTGACCGTGTCACTACGCCCCAGTGATTCAAGTGTTTTAGAGATATTGCCTTGGTTTTCAGCTAAAGAGACCGCCGCTTGCGAAACTAAAGAGGCAAAACCTGCTTGTGCTGCAACCGATGCCGTTGAAGCCACGCTTGCTGAAGCGCCCGCCGCAATGGTTGCTTTACTTGCCATTCCACCAATAGTCGCCGCCGTTGCTGTACCGTAAGTGGCAACTCCCACTGCAATAGCGATAACCGCACCAACAACAGGATTTAATTGTTTTGTTTCATCATCCCAATCAGAATAGGTATCTTTAACTAAATTCCAATTGACGTTTTGATGATGTTGAAGATCTTTAAGCCATGCATATTCTGGAGTGTTACCTAAAACTGTTAATGCTTGTTCTAGTGATTGTCCTTTTTGAGCTTTAATATCAGCAGATATTCCTTTAGGAGCATCAATAGTCAGTTTTCCACCAATATAAAGTGTCGGTAATGCCCAACTCTCTTTGATATAACCCTGATCTCGCTGAGTAATATAAATATCTTTTGAATTAGTAATAACTTGCTTAAATGCTGTATTTTTAACTGCTTTAAAATTAACTTTTCCTGTTTTACTGGTTAATTTTGCATTCTTCGCTGTTTCTAGTTTGCTCGCTTCTAAGGTAATATCATCTTTAGCAAATAAATTAATATCGCCATTAGCGATAAACTCGGTAACTTTATTATTTGTATTATGACGTTTTTTCGTGTATTTCTTTTTGGTAGTACACAAAGTCCACCAATTACATTTTTTCTTCTCTTCTTCGTAATAACTCGATTCTTCCATCGCTTGTGCTTAAAGAAATCCACCTTTAGCAGCAATATCTATCTTTTTATTGGCAGTTAATTTTGATGCCTGAAATAAAATACTACCTTCAGATAATAGAGTTAAATTATTGCCACTATTAATTTCAGTACTAACTTGTTTGCGAAGTTCTTCTAACTTAGAACCCGACTCTTTACGTAAATGTGTTTTTACCGATCCCAATTGAATATTTCCACCACTGGATATCGTAATATCACCATCTGATTTGAGTGAGCTTCCTTCTGTTATTAACGCACCTGATAACGCAATAGAAACGCCTTTATTTCCTATAATAGCCGCTGTGCTATACTGAATATCTTGAGCATCTTCGTGGGGATCTTTGATGGCAGAATAAGCATTTGCACCCAGCTTTATATTCCTACCTGCTAATACAATGACTTTATCTTTTGAATTTAATACTGTTGAACTTAAATCAATATCACGCGCTGCATTTAAGATAAGGTTATTGTCTGAAAATAACTTAGATTGTAATTGAGGATAATGAATATCACTAAAAAAAGGATCGGCTTCTTTTATTGATTTTGAGGCAAGGAAAATATCCTGCCCTGCATTAAAGGTTATAGCTTTATCGCTGTGATATTTTATTCCTTGACTAATAATATCTTTACCTGAAGTAAAAGTTATATTATTACTTTCCAAAATCCCCATGTTAATTAAAAATGCTGGAATATACCCACTATCTCTAATAAAAGGTGCTAAATTAAAAAGAAAAGATTCATCACGATTTATTTTAATATCTTCTAGCGCAGATAAATTTAACTCATTGGATTTATTAATTATTACATTTGAAATATCAATATTTTTCCCAGAATTAAAATATATTTTTTCAGGAATATCAACATATGGTGATTTAATACCTTTTAGAGTATAAAATTTGGTAGGATTAAATAAATGACTAATATTTCCCTTTTTAGTTATAGCAGAAAAATATTTTGCTGTTACATCTATATTCTCAAATTTTATAGTATCTATCGATGTCAAACTTATATTTTCATCAGCTAGCAATTTTGAATTATTTATGTTTATACTTTTATCAGCAATAATAGATAAAGAATCGTTTGCTGTTAAATTTAAAGAAACATTCACATTATTAGCATTTAATAATATATTTTTAGCTAATATAGTATTTTCAAAATCTGATAACCCTCTGAATTTTTTTATTTCTTTTTCTGTAAATGGAAGTTTACGCTCTAAATCTATACTATTTTTAAAATCTAATACTAAATTATTACCTGCTTTTATTATATAATCAGAGACATCATTTACAGAAAATTCATAATGACTACCCGTTTTCACAAAAGGAACAAAATGACTTGTCTTATTAAACTTAGCTTCATCAAGCTTATATTTTATTATATCATCCCGATAATAAAGATGAGCATTATCATTAGAATAACGTTCCCATTTATTAAGATATGCAGAACGATAATAATATAATCTTGCACTGCTTCCTGTTGCAATTAAATTATTATCTGCAATAATTATAGATTGGTTATTAATAAAATCATTAGATTGTACATATAAATTATTTCCTGAAGAAATAATACTAGGAACATATTTATTACTTTTTTCAAAATATGAACGTTCTACATTAACTCCTCCATTATTTTTTAAATCTAAAATATCAAACCATTTTTTATAAGAGAAATTTTTTAACTCCGGAAATGCAATAACTAAAAGAAAATCATCAGTAGGACTTCTAGATGGAAGGAGGAGGTGATTACCAATATTTATAGAGAGTTTAGAATCAGGTTCTTGTTTTATCTCTTTAAATAAAGGTGTTATAGATTCATTAACTAATTTCTTAGTTCGAATAATCAAGTCACCCTTTTCTGTTTTTATCGTGGCTGATTGATTTTCAATTAACGTGTTTGGGTCACCCTGCGCATTTTTCTGTATCCATAAATTATCTTTCGCTTGAATAATCGCTTTTTCGCCTTTATTCGTGAGTTTATCTGCGAATAAACGCATATCTTTCTCTGAGATAACTTCACTATGATTAATCAGCGTATTAGTTGCTAAAGTAATATCTCTTTTTGCTTTTAACTTTGTATTACTATTAATTTGCAGTTCTTTACTACTAACATTAATATCTTGATCAGATTGAATATTGCCATTAAAAGTAATTTTTCCATCAACGGTTAAATTCACACTGTTTTGATTTGTCTGAATATTACTTAAATTAACACCAACACCTTTTTCTGTACTGACTAGACGGATTTGATTGGCATACATTCCACCTAGCGCTTTAGTATCAATAGAAAGTATGGGTTTAACGCCTTCACCATTAATGCTATTTACTGTACCTTTATCAAAATCAATACGGTTATTTCCTTGCATTAAAGAAAGGTTTTTAGCGTTAATTTTTCCATTTAACTCAATACTACGGCTGATAATGTCGGCATAATCCTGAGCTTGGAGATCTATACCTTGCGTGCCAATAACAACACCGCCTTTTTTCACTTCTATTGCCGAATAGGCGCCTTGAGGATTAAAAAGAGGTTTTCCTGTTGTGAGCGTAATTACTGGGGTATTTATAAACGAACAACCATCACACGTAATGCCATTTGGATTAGCAATAACAACTTTCGCTTGTTCTCCTGCAACTTCCAATTTTCCTTGTAATTGTGAGCGCCCATTTCCCACCACTTCATTAATAATTAAATGAGCAGCACTACCTTTTAAATGGGTATTGGCATTCACTTGTTTGGCTAATTGTGTGTTAACAGAAGTTGTCGCATTATTAAGTACAACACCTTGCTTGCTAACATTGAACGAATGAAACTTATTATGAGAAATACCTAGATTATTAGGTGTTGAAATATTAATAATTGGAACAGTATTTTGTTGATTAACTTTAATCGTTTTATCGGATGGCGTAATTGCTGAGCTCCAAGCTGGATGTAATGGATAAATAGCAATTACATAAGCTATGCCATAACTTATTAAACGTTGTTTCCAAGAAATATCCTTTTCACACATAAAAACTCCTAATATTTAAATAGCAAGAGAAATGGACCAATAAAAAGACCAGCAATCTGGCTTTAATGATCTGGGATAAAACATAGGTTTATTAATTAATATCTGAGAAGAAAAAGTGGAATGATAGAAAGAAGCACCTATTGCACTTCCAATTATTTTATTCTTTTCTGTTTCATATTGATCTGAATGGGCGACGCCATAATCAAGTGCAAAAATAAAATTCCACTTACTTAAAAATGAAGTTATTGGTGATATATTTATTTCATTGCGCCAATAAAACCCACTATTAGCATTAAAATTTATTTCTTTATATCCACGAACAGCTTTTATTCCATCTATTGCTATTTTTTCCGAACCATAAAGATTATCAGGCGTATATTGACTATGAAATGAAGTGAGATAGGAAAACTGATCAGTCAATAAATATTGATAGCTTAAATTTAAACTCAATTTTCGATAATGACTTCGAGGTGAATTATCAGCAATATAATCAGATGTCGCACCAAAAAGAGAGATCCCAAACTCAGCAGTTGGATTAATGATTAAATATCCATTATGTAAACTTAAGGTATATTCAGGGCTAAATGATAAAGAAGTCAATGTGGGACTATTTATTAATAATTTTTGTTGTGCTAACTGCGTTTTTGCTTTCTTATGCTTTAACGCTCCCTTTAGTGTTACTCGTTGTTTATTATCTCGATAGACTAAACGACTAATATCAAATTGCTGATCTTTATTTTTGTTTTTATAAATATATTTGTGATTATTTTGGAAGAAATAAGATGAACTACTATCAGATAACTGGTATTGATAAAACCAATAGCCATAAGGGATATTAACACTTGCAGTATAAACACGAGAATAGTGAGCATGAGGGAAATCTGTATTTGTTTTTAGTGAAAAAATCCACTGCTCACCCAAGCCAAACAAAGAATCTATTGTTGTTGTATTAGTAAGTAAGATCTTTCCTGTTGTTTCTGTTCCCGAATTATCAATTGTTAATCGATTCTTTAAAGGAAGTTTTTTAGCTTTTCGATTAATGGTTACAGATGAATATCCCACACTATCGCTTGGTTGAATATCCAATGTATATTGCGTTGTTGTTAATCGATTAAGCTGTTCTAATCCATGTTCTAAATCTCGTAAGTTTAAAATTTTTTCTTTAAAGGAAGGAAAAATAATATCAATTAATCTAGATGAAACACCATTGATAGAAATATCTTTTATTCTACCTTCAATAATCTTTATTACTAACTTATGATTAGAAAGATCCTGCTCTGGAATAATAGCTTGTGAGGTTACATAACCTTTTTTAATATAATTATTAGTAATTGATTTAGCGACCTCATGCATATCATTTAATGTTAGACATTTTTGTAGATACGGTGAAATTAATTTAGATTTCTTTCTATAATCTAATAAAGTATTTCCTGTAAGATCAACTTTATCAATAAGAAAGCAATTACTATTTACATTTTTATTATTCAAAGAAAAACTATTTTTGCTAATGAGTAAAAATATAAAAAAGAATAAGTTTATTTTTTTAAATTTATGCATATATAAGTCATCCTTAAAGAGATGTTTATATATTTACATAGGAAACGCATTTTAAAGGTTATCATTAAATAGTAGGTGTATAAGACTTTTGGAAAAAGTTCTTTCAGCAAATATTGACAAGTTTCTATTAACCCTATATTGCTAGATACTTAACTTGCACTTAGCTTACATTAAAAAAATAAGGCTAATAATAATGAAACACTTACAACTCAACAAAACACAATTTCGCTTAAGCGATAAACTCTGTTTACAAATTGACAAATTAGCCATAAATGAAGGTGAAAGTTGGGCATTTGTAGGCAGTAATGGAAGCGGCAAAACCGCCTTAGCAAATGCATTATGCCAAGAAGGTATTTTGCTCTCTGGTGAATTTATCAGCACATTTTCTCGTCCAATTAGTCTCTCTTTTGAAAAACAGCAAAAAATGATTGAAGAAGAGTGGCGTCGGAATAACACAGATTTATTAAGTGAAGGTGAAGAAGATACTGGCTTAACTGTTGCTCAAGTTATTCAAATGCAGGTAAAAGATGATGACAGATGCTTTTTATTAGCAAAGCAATTTGGTGTTGAATACCTTTTATCAAGACGTTTTAAATATCTATCTACCGGTGAGTCTCGAAAAATATTGCTTATTCAACTTTTAATGAATAAACCTGATTTAATTATTTTAGATGAGCCTTTTGATGGATTAGATGTTGATTCTCGCCGTGCTTTAAATGAATTGTTAACACTATTACATCAACAAAATCTGACTATCGTACTCATTCTAAATCGTTTTAATGATATTCCTGATTTTATTCAGTATGCAGGTCTACTCATTAATTGCGAATTAGTCGCCAACGGTGAGAAAGAACAGGTTTTATCTGACTCTGTTATTGGGCAATTATCTCACAGTGAAACTCTTGAAAATCTCACATTACCTGAACAAGATTCGCCTGATGCCATTCCTCAATTATCACCGACACTTTCCCCTATCGTGCTAAAAGATGGAGTAGTGAGCTATAACGATAAACCTGTTCTTCACCATTTAAGCTGGGAGGTAAAACCTCAGCAACATTGGCAGATTTTAGGCCCTAATGGTGCAGGAAAATCGACATTATTAAGTTTAATTACGGGCGATCACCCTCAAGGCTACAGCAATGACTTAACGCTATTTGGTCGTAAAAGAGGAAGTGGTGAAACAGTATGGGAAATTAAACGCCATATTGGTTATGTCAGTAATGCCTTACATCAGAGTTACCGTGTTTCTTCAACGGTAAAAAATGTCATTATTTCAGGTTTCCATGACTCTATTGGCATTTATCAAGCGATTACAGATAAACAGCTAAAACTTGCTGATGAATGGTTAGCGTTAATTGGTTTAACTGCACATGCTAATCATCCATTTCATGCCTTATCTTGGGGTCAGCAACGCTTAGTGTTAATTGTTAGAGCATTAGTTAAACACCCTACCTTACTTATTCTTGATGAGCCATTGCAAGGATTAGACACAACGAACCGGCTCTTAGTACAGCGTTTTATTGATATCATGATAAGCCACAGTAATACGCAACTTTTGTTTGTGAGCCACCATCAAGAAGATGCGCCATCGTGTATTACTCATCGATTGACTTTTATTAAAGAAGGCGAAATTTATCGTTACCAGCAAGAAATTTGTTAAATGTTCATTTTTACTGTCATAATCAGGGCAATGATTTTAGAAATTAACGCTAAACTTAGATCTGAATTTTTATTTAAATCGACATTTTCTTGCTTATTATTTGAACAATAATAAATAAAGGATCTGTCGTTTTTACGGGCGACATTTTCGTCTATTTTTCATACAAAACGGATATTTTGTTTTTTTACGCCGATCCCGCTAGATTAATAGCTTGAACGATTAAGCAAAAGGTGTGACAACTGTGCAATAATTCATCGAACAAACGACATTTTTGACTTAATCCCCCTTGTTTTGTCACTTATGTTTGGCGTTCTTGTCGATGATCCATATAATGATTGAAGTGCTAATTTTAAACTTATATTAAGAAAGTAATTATAGGAGTCTAAACTATGGCAGTAACTAAGCTTGTGCTAGTTCGACACGGTGAAAGTGTATGGAACAAAGAAAACCGTTTTACAGGCTGGACTGACGTTGAGCTGTCCGAAAAAGGCCGTAATGAAGCGCAAGAAGCAGGTAAACTGCTGAAAGCTGAAGGTTTCGTTTTTGACTATGCATATACTTCTGTTCTGAAACGCGCAATTCACACCCTGTGGAACATTCTTGATCAAGTTGATCAACAATGGCTGCCAGTTGAAAAATGCTGGAAATTAAACGAACGTCATTACGGTGCTCTGCAAGGCTTAAACAAAGCTGAAACTGCTGAAAAATACGGTGACGAGCAAGTTAAACAATGGCGTCGTGGTTTTGCTATCACTCCACCAGAATTAACTAAAGACGATGAACGTTTCCCAGGTAAAGATCCTCGTTATGCATCTTTAACTGCGGCAGAACTGCCATTAACAGAAAGCCTAGCATTAACTATCGACCGTGTAACACCATACTGGGAAGAAGTTATCAAACCACGTGTTGCTTCTGGTGAGAAAGTTATTATTGCAGCTCACGGTAACTCACTGCGTGCTCTGGTTAAATACCTAGACAACATGAGCGAAGACGAAATTCTTGAGCTGAATATCCCAACAGCTGTACCTTTAGTTTACGAATTTGATGAAAACATGAAACCAATCAAACGTTACTACTTAGGTAATGCTGACGAAATCGCAGCAAAAGCAGCCGCTGTTGCTAACCAAGGTAAAGCAAAATAATTTTGCGTTAAATCTATTAATTTAGGTTTATATGATAAATACCGCTAGAAATAGCGGTATTTTTTTATATTAAATTTCTAAATTTCAATTTTTTCATATTACTTTTTATTTTATATAAAAAATATAATATTTAACTCGATAGTATTAATTAAAAAATATTAAATTATCACTTACAGTTATTAAATATTTAATATATTGTCACCATTGGATTTTAAGTCATTTAATTATTTATAAATATAAAACGCTTATAACAAACGTATATTAAAATAGGGATATTTTATGTCTGAGTGTAATTATAACTCTTATGGAGCTTGGTGGTATTGTTCTCCAGAAGGGCGAATTTTAGAACTTCATTATTAGAAATGGCAACTAATAACAAAGGTGATGATTTATCAATATTTTTAATAAACTCTATTGGATGATAGGATACATTTTAATTTTTTAATCCTTTAATTATAATAACCTTAAATATACAACTATAATAAAACATTAAAAATCAAATAAAGAATAGGGATATTAATATGAAATTAAAAATAGTTACCATTCTATTTATTATTATTATGTTTATAATAATGTTTGTTTTATTTCCGTTTAAGGAGGATAAAATAAATAATCCTTCTCCCTCTCTATTTAAACAAAGCCTTTCACATTATCAGCTTTACTTAGGCGATATTTATTTTGATAAGAATGATAAAAACAAAGCCCGCAAATTTTATTTATTATCTGCTTATAACGAGAATGCGGAGGCTCAAGCAAAAATAGGTTCTTTCTACATTAATGGAAATTTATATTTCCCTAAAGATTATGAATTGGCCATGAAGTGGCTACTAAAATCGTCTAGTAAAAATAATCCTACTGCACAGTTTTATATAGGATATATGTATGATGATGGTTTAGGTGTTATACAAAATTACTATATAGCAATTGAATGGTATTTAAAATCTGCAGAGCAGAATTTTAGTAGAGCACAGAATAATCTAGGTCTTTTATATTTAGATGGTCTTGGTACTAAACAAGACTACGAAAAAGCAATGGAGTGGTATTTAAAAGCAGTTAGTAATGGGCATATCAAAACAAACAATAATATTGCTTATTCATATCAACATGGCTTAGGAGTTGAGCAGAACTATCAGAAAGCAATGACCTTCTATTTAAAGGCGGCTGAAGATAATGATCCCTCAGCTATTTATAATATCGGTTATTTATATGAAAAAGGATTGGGTGTCATTGCTGACAAAGAAAAAGCATGTGAATGGTATCAAAAGTCATATGAGCTTGGATTTAAACCCGCTAAATTCAGACTTGATCTATTAAAGATGCATGACTAACTTACTTTCTTTTCCATAAAAATACCGTTGATTAATTATCAACGGTATTACAGTTTGTGTACTAATATAATATCAGTTAACCGCGACGAGCAACAACCGCATCTGCTAGTTGACGTAACAGTATTTCAGTATCATCCCAACCAATACAAGCATCGGTGATACTTTTACCGTAAACCAATGGTTCACTGCTTTCTAATGACTGGCTACCTTCCACTAAATGACTCTCAATCATAACGCCGATTAATGCTTTTTCACCTGAGCTAATTTGTTGGCAAATATCAGCACCAACTTCCATTTGTTTCTCAAATTTCTTGCAACTATTGGCGTGACTGAAGTCAACCATCACGTTTTGTGGTAAACCTGCTTTTTTAAGCCCTTCTTTTACCGCTGCTACATGTTCAGCGCTGTAATTTGGTTCTTTACCACCACGTAAAATAATGTGGCAATCACCATTACCTGCTGTGCGCACAATGGCTGAATGGCCCCATTTAGTGACAGAAAGAAAACAGTGTGGCGATCCAGCTGCATTGATTGCATCAATAGCAACTTTAATAGTCCCGTCTGTACCATTTTTAAAACCAACAGGACAAGATAAACCAGAAGATAGCTCACGGTGTACCTGAGATTCAGTAGTACGAGCGCCAATGGCACCCCAACTCATTAAATCAGCAACGTATTGAGGCGTTATCATATCTAAAAACTCACCGGCAGTTGGCAAGCCACTATCGTTGATAGTTAATAAAAGATCACGAGCGATACGCAAGCCTTCATTAATATCAAAGGTATGATCCATATGAGGATCATTAATTAAGCCTTTCCAGCCTACTGTTGTGCGTGGTTTTTCAAAATAAACACGCATAACAATTTCAAGTTTATCTTTAAGCTCTTCTCTAATGAGGCTTAAACGTTGCGCATACTCCAATGCAGCTTTCGGATCATGAATAGAACAAGGTCCAATTACCACTAATAGACGATCATCTTTTCCAGCTAGGATTTGATGAATAGCTTCACGGGCATGACGAACTGTAAAAGCCGCATTATCAGTTGCTGGAAACTTTTCCAATAAAGCAACTGGCGGTAAGAGTTCATTAATTTGTGTTATTTTAAGGTCATCATTTTGATAATTCATTCCCGTGTATCCACTCTATGTTATCTAGTCAATGTTATTATTGCTTTTCCAATCTAACCATTCGTTTTCTATCTGTAAACACCCTTTCAACCTAAAGCACCTATAGTCACCTTTCTAAAAATTCCAATATAAAGGGAAATAGCGCACTTAAGCAAAATAATGATTCAAAATTGCGTTAAGGATAAGAATAAAAATAATGAATAGTAAGGCTGGAGAGAAAGATAACTCTGCCAGCCTTTTTTATTAGGAGAGATAATTATTTCTGCTAGAGCGTTTTGCTGTTTTGATCCACAAACGAGAACCATTAATAGCGATAGCCAGTAAGATAATATATTCAACAGACATTGCATAAACGCCTTGTTTGTAGAATATAACAATACTAATCACATTAATAACTGACCAAACTAGCCAGTTTTCAACTAATTTCCGCGTCATTAAGATCATCGCTACAATAGAAAGAACCGTCATTGTAGAGTCCCAGAACGGGTAAGCATCAGGTTCAAGAACTGGCGTAGCTAAACTTGCACCAAAGACATTTAATATATCAACAGCAACAACGGCTAAATAACCAAATACAGTATCAATATTGAAAGTAAGAGCAGCAATAGCAGCTATCGAAACAACGATTAAGAAGAGACGATGACTCGATTTTAACCAACGTATTCTCAACGTAGCTTGTTCAAAGTCATTCACTCTGCTCCATGCATACCATCCATAAATATTAGCGGCAAAGAAAAATATTTGAAGGAGTAAGCTTGCGTATAGCTGAATTTGGAAAAAAATAATGGCAAACAAGGTGACATTAATAAGTCCAAATAAATAGTTGATAATTTTTTCCTGGCTTGCAAGCCAAATACACAATAGACCAGCGATGGTGCCAACAGCTTCAATCCATGAGAGTGGATATCCACCGTCTCCGAGTGGGATATTGACTAAAATATTATTGATACTAAACCAACTCATCACATCCATTTTTACAACCCCGACTTAATCATAGAAAAAACAAAGAAAATATGGGTTATTGCGACATCTTTGCAAAGTAGTAAAGATATATTATAAATTCATATTTATAATGGTACTTAGTTTTTAATATTAAACATTATGTTTCTGATTTAGAAAAATAACAAACAAATGTTTTATATACTAAACAAATTATTCTAATTTTACTTTTTAAACAATAAAAACGACAAATAACTTTATTACATTTTACTTATTAGAGAGAAATATGGAGCCAACAACACGTTTAATCGATCGCATGCTATCTTTTGCTCTCCTCGATCCTAGAATTGAGGCTGTAGTACTAACAGGATCGTTAGGACGCAATAGAAAGATAGACAGTTATTCTGATATTGATATAGAGCTTATCGGTTATGGTGCGACAGAGCTCGCAAAAAACCAACATTGGTTATCACAATTCGGTGATGCTCTTGTCAGCTTACAGTTGGAGTGTGAAGATCCCAAAAGTAAGTTTTGGCCTATTTATTTACATGTTTTAGCTCAAGGTCGCAAAATAGACATTATGATGGCAGAGCCTGAGCGTATTTTTAACATGAAAACTGAGGGACTTAGCCCAGTTTACCAGCGTGGATATCAAATCTTACTTGATAAAACGAGTTTATGTGACGGGCTTCCTGAAATTAGCACTATAACGCCTCCTACGCTTTCAAAAGAGAAGGCATGTAACAATGCTCAAGAATTCTGGTTTGAGGCGACACAAGTCGCTATAGCCATTCTACGTCATGAATTTTGGTCTGCTAATTATCGTATGAATGATATGCGTGAATGGCTGATGGCATTACTTGAACAAGTTGCGCTGCTCGATACCCCAACACAAGATGTTTGGTATCAAGGGAAAAACTTAAAAGAATGGCTACCTAAATTTTATTCATTGCGTTCATTGGAAAGCACTCTTGCAATGAGTACCCCCTATGAAGCAGCAGCAACACTTTCCATTATGATGGCATTTTTTCTCGATGCATCGAAACGCCTCAATCACCCTATTGATACAGCAATAAAAACACAAGAATTGGTCAGTGATTGGTTAATCGATAATGAATTTTTGACTGAAAATGAATACACCCAAATCACGTCATCAATTATTTGTCATTACTGATTTGAATGTCATTTTAGATTAGGGCTAGGTAGTTTTTTCAATTTTGAGAAAACTATCTTACTTGTTTAATAAAACAATGATTGCACTATCAAAAGAGAGAAAGGTTACTAAGAATTTATTTATTGTCTAAGGGATGGTAGATATATAGAAAGAGGTTTTGAAATGGTGGGTCGTGGGCGATTCGAACGCCCGACCAATTGATTAAAAGTCAACTGCTCTACCGACTGAGCTAACGACCCATTTCAATAAAAACGGATTGGTATTCGAAAATGGTGGGTCGTGGGCGATTCGAACGCCCGACCAATTGATTAAAAGTCAACTGCTCTACCGACTGAGCTAACGACCCTTTTTCGAACTCGCCACATTCTCTGTGGCAACGGCGGGTAATAATACTGATTTAATGTTTTTGTGCAACGTTTTTTTTCAAAAAAAAGTTCAACCGTTGAAAAAACAATCATTTAACCCCGAAAATGCAACATTTTACATTACGGGGTCAATAATTAGAGTGTTCCTAGCTGCTTTTGCGCTAATTTAGCGCCAGCGCTATTTGGATATTGCTTAATCACTTGTTGGTAAACAGCTTTAGCATTATCCTTTTGCCCTTTCTCTTGCATGATCAAACCAATTTTATAAAAGGCTTCACTTGCTTTTTGAGATTTTGGATAGTTTTTAACAACGATAGCAAACGTGCTTGCAGCCTGATCCTTATTACCTTTTAGATAATACATCTGACCCAACCAAAATTGTGCATTTGATTGATAGCTAGACTTTGGATAGTTATTGATAAAGTTGTTTAATTCAACAATTGCCTTATCGTAATCTTTAGAATTCAATACGATATCAATTGCTGCATTATAATCGGCCTTCTCATCACCTTGTCCTGAGCTAGTTGCAGCAGGTGGTGTTGAAGAAGCAGTATTATCAGGTTGAGTGGCTTCTGTTGATGTTGAAGCTCCGCCACCAAGGCTATCTAACTGTTGATAGATATTGCGTTGGCGTTCAACAACTTGATTTAACTGGTATTGATTTTCCTGAATTTGACCACGTAACATATCAATATCACGCTGAGAATCAGCGAGTTGTTGCTGTAATTGGGTCAAAAGCTGGCTGTGAGCATTTGAAAAACGCTCAAGTTGGGCGAGTCGTTCATCGGTCGAACCTGAACCGATATTACTGATTGGCGCTTGGGCAATAGCGGCTACTGGAGCCGCTACGCCAACCAGTAACAACAGACTCATCAAGAAAGGTCTGAAGTTACTGTTGTTCATGCCGTTCTCTTAGTAATCCAGTACTGCACGACGGTTTTTCGCGTAAGCGGCTTCGTCATGACCCAGTACAGCTGGTTTTTCTTTACCGTAAGAAACGATTGACAGTTGATCAGCTGATACGCCTTTACCTTGCAGGTACATTTTCACAGCGTTAGCACGACGTTCGCCCAGAGCGATGTTGTATTCTGGAGTACCGCGTTCGTCAGCATGACCTTCTACAGTGATACGTACTGATGGATTTGCACGCAGGAATGCAGCGTGTGCGTCTAACAGGTTAGCGTAGTCTGAGCTAATGTCATATTTGTCAAAACCGAAGTAAACGATGTTTTGTTGTTTCAGTTGTTCTAATTGCTGACGTGCTAATTCTTCAGCAGTAGGACCTTGTTCAACAACTGGTACATTGTTTGTATCAGCTTGATCGTCGTTTTTGTTTGAGCTACATGCTGCAACAGCAACGAGTGGTAATGCTAACATCAACCCTTTAAACACTTTGTTTAATTGCATCTCTATTTGTTCCTTTATTTGTTTGCCATACATAATTTTTATGCATCACATAAACGGTGACCAGGCAGGTGCTTTAACCTGACCATCAGTCGCCGGAAGACGCGCTTTGAAACGTCCATCAGTCGATACTAGCTGCAAAATGGTGCCTAAGCCTTGTGTAGAGCTATAAATAACCATTGTGCCGTTAGGCGCGATGCTTGGCGTTTCATCCAGAAACGTATCTGTTAGATATTGTACGGAATTCGTTTCCAGATCCTGCTTAGCGATATGTTGCCTACCGCTTTCAGAACTCACCATAACTAAGAAACTACCATCTGAGCTTACTGCTGGATTCTGGTTTTGTTTACCTTCCCAAGTAATACGCTCTGGTGTTCCACCGTTAATATTAACCTTGTAAATTTGTGGGCGTCCACCTTGATCTGAAGTATAGACTAAGGTTTGTCCATCTGGCATCCAATTTGGCTCGGTATTATTACTTCTGCCATTGGTTACCTGTGTCATATTCCCACTCGCTAAATCCATAACATACAGATTTAAGCTACCGCTCTTAGAAAGAGCAAATGCAAGTTTAGAACCATCAGGTGAAAACGAAGGTGCACCATTATGTCTTGGGAATGATGCAATTTGGCGAATTTCACCTGTTGCTAATGTTTGTACCACTAAAGCAGATTGACCACTTTCAAAAGTCACATACGCTAGTTTAGCACCATCTGGCGACCATGCTGGTGACATTAATGGCTGTGATGAACGATAAACACGATCTTGGTTAAATCCATCATAATCTGAAACGCGCAATTCATAAGGATATGCGCCACCATTTGTCACAACAACATAAGCAATACGTGTACGGAATGCACCACGAATACCTGTCAGTTTTTCAAAAACTTCATCACTAGCGGTATGTGCAGAGTAACGTAACCATTTAGATGGCACTTTAAACTCACTTTGAGATAAAACTGCACCCGGTGAGCCAGCAACATCCACTAACTGATAGCTAACTAAATATTGACCATCCGCTGATGGTTGCACACGTCCAACAACAACAGAGTCAATACCTAATGCAGTCCAAAGTGCAGGTTGGACTTCAGAAGCAGTAACCGGTTGTTGAGGTATACGAGATACATCAATCGGATTGAATTTTCCGCTATTTCGTAAATCAGCTGCAATGATACCAGCAACATCTTCTGGCATTTGACCAGTACCTTCCCATTTAAAAGGAACGACACCGATAGGGCGTGCAGTATTCACCCCTTGTGTAATTTCAATTCGAACTTCAGCGTTAGCCAGAGTGGTTACGCATAATATTAAAAGTCCGAAAATAACATTTAATGCCTGCTTCATCATGTCTCCCTTTTATTATTGCGGTTATTACGCAATAACGCACAGAATAGTAACAAACGCTTTTCAACAACACCATACAACGCATCAATAACATTCTAAAATAGCTATAAATTAGTGTATGTTTTCCTACAATCAGACAGTTTTATGGTTTAAACTCAATTACTGATGATTTTACTTGCTCGTAAACATCTTTCGGTGGCTTAGGTAATTTAGCGGTATTCGCTGCTCTTAATGCCACTTGACATAAAGAAGGATCGCCCCCTACAACCTTCGCACTGATTAACAAGCCATCAGGTGCAATACTGACTTTTAGTTCACAAGTTCGCCCTTTATACAACTCAGGGTCAATAAACTTCTGTTCAATAGCCGTTTTCACTTGTCCAATATAAGTAGCAACACCTGCATTATTGGCACCAGTGCGATTTCCACCGCCTTGACCAGCTGCAGATGCACCGCTTTGTTTGTTACCATCAGCCATTAAACCATCAAGTAAACTATCTACTGCTTTACTTTGCTGTTGTGCTGCCGCTTTTGCTTTAGCCTCTGCTGCGGCTTTGGCTTTTGCCTCTGCAGCGGCTTTTGCTTTAGCATCCGCTTCAGCTTTCGCTTTTGCATCGGCCTCTGCTTTGGCTTTAGCATCTGCTTCAGCTTTAGCTTTTGCCTCTTCCGCTTTTTGTTTCGCTGCTAAATCGGCTTGTTTTTTTGCTTCGGCTTCAGCTTGTTGTTTAGCGTCAGCTTGTTCTTTTAAGATGCGATCACGCTCTGCTTTCGCTTGCGCGGCCGCTTCTTCTGCAACTTTTTGTTCTTCTTTTGCTTTCGCAGCAGCTAATGCAGCTTCACGTTTTTGAGCTTCTGCCGCCTCTTTCGCTTGTAAACGTTCAACTTCTAACGTTTTCAAACGTTCTTGTTCTTTCATTTGTTGCTGACGCAACTCTTCTTCTTGTTGCTCTGCACGCTCTTTACGCACTTGCTCGGCTTTTTGGACATTAGCTTGTTGTGCTTTCTGCTGGTTATACTGTTGTACCACAGCATTAGGATCGACCATAATAGCATCAATAACTTGCCCGTCTTCTCCACCGCCACCACCTAAATCCCATTTCTGAGTTAATGACCCCCAGATAAGCAATGCGACAACGAGTAAATGCAAGGCGGTAGACAAGATAACTGAACCGCTCAATTTACTTCGGATTGGTTTCGTCTTCTTTCCCACGCTATCATCCAAACTTATTTCAACCTAATTACATAGGCTGAGTCATTAAACCTACAGATTTAACACCTGCTTGACGTAACATGTTGAGCGCTTTAATTATCTCATCATAAGGAACATCTTTAGCACCGCCAATAAGAAATACAACTTTCGGATTTTTTTCCAATTGTCGTTTGGCTTCAGCCATAATCTGTTCTTGTGGTAATAATTCTAATACTTCCTGATCAACACGAATGTTGTATTGCCCAACACCTGCAACTTCGACAATCACAGGAGGGTTATCGCTACTTGAAACAGTTTGTGTCTCTGTTGCTTCAGGAAGATCAACCTCAACACTTTGCGAGATAATAGGTGCCGTTGCCATAAAAATAAGTAACAGCACTAATAATACGTCTAGCAAAGGAACAATGTTAATCTCTGATTTTACGCCTCGGCGGCTACTGCGACCCCGTGCCATCAGCTCTCTCCTTCTGCGTTAACTATTTCTTTTCTGCGGAGGCAAAAGCTTGGCGATGTAAAATCGTCAGGAACTCTTCCATAAAGTTATCGTAACTTTGTTCCAGTTTATTTACACGCTGCGTAAACCGGTTATAAGCCATAACTGCGGGGATTGCCGCAAATAAACCGATAGCTGTTGCAATTAGAGCTTCAGCAATGCCGGGTGCGACCATTTGTAATGTTGCTTGTTTAACACTACCTAATGCAATAAATGCGTGCATGATCCCCCAGACTGTACCGAACAGGCCAATATATGGGCTGATAGAACCGACAGTACCAAGGAAAGGAATATGATTTTCTAAAGATTCTAATTCACGATTGAAAGAGACACGCATTGCCCTTGATGCACCATTAACAACTGCATCAGGCGCATGAACGCTTGCTTGATGCAAACGTGCAAACTCTTTAAAGCCAGAATGAAAAATCTGCTCTGAGCCAGATAACTCATCACGACGAGCTTGGCTATCTTTATATAAACGTGCCAAATCAGTACCTGACCAGAATTTATCTTCAAAATCTGCAGCTTCACGATCGGCGGCATTCAGAACTTTAGTTCGCTGAATAATAATCGCCCAAGATGCAATAGAAAATCCGATTAAAAGCAACATGATCAACTTGACTAAAAGCCCTGCTTTTAGGAAGAGATCGATAACATTCATGTCAGCCACTACTTAAACTCCGCGATAATGGACTTAGGAAGCGCTACTGGCTTCATTTTTGATGAATCTACGCAGACAACGAGCACTTCTGCGCTACACAATACACAACCATCTTCATTAATAATCTTTTGAGAAAATGTCATTGAAGCACCACGCAATGTGGTAATTTCACTTTCTACTTGCAAAAGATTATCAAGTCGAGCTGGCGCAATATATTCTATTGATAATTTACGTACAACAAATACAACATGATCATACTCCCGTAAATCATGCTGATGAAAACCTTTTTCTCTGAGTAGTTCAGTTCTAGCGCGTTCAAAATATTTCAGATAACTGGCGTGATAAACAACACCACCGGCATCAGTATCTTCATAATAAACACGAACAGGCCAAAGAAACTGCATATTACCTTCCTTACATTTCCCGAGTTAAGTCCATAAATAATGTAGTTATAAGTTACCTAACTATACTTAAGAGGTCGCTCTAAGGGAATCGTAGTAACGTAAAGAATAGAAAACGCAGTTTTCAGCCGCCAATCATAAACTCTTCTTTGCAACACGCAATATGCTTTGTGCTCTGAATAGAAAAAATATTTTTATTAAGACAGCATAAAAATGCTTGCTAATTAGAAATTCATAGATTGTCTTATTTAGTAGTATTATTTTTAATGACAGAAAAAAACCAGTTAAAAAACTGGTTTTCCATATAAATCAATCAATTATTTGAGATTGGAGTTTCATGAAGATAGTGCCACTGCCAACACTCATCATGAGAATTACGTCTCAATAACACCACAGATTCGCGCATAAGAATTTTCTTATTTTCACTGTGTGTTTCTTGATATCTGACAAGCGCCAAACAATCAGACTGATAAATTATTTTATAATCGTCCGTTTTTATTTTCAGACTACTTCTTTTTCCTGCATTTTGTCTGAACATCGCGATAACGTCATCATAACTCACTGCTTTTCCACTGATCCCTACCATTGAAAATTCTTGAGATAAAAGATTTTCTATTTTTGTAATGGCATCGACTGATAGGGGATATTGCGTAAAAACCGTTTCAATCTCATCATGCAAAGATTTAATGCTTTCTATAATTGAGTCAGTATTAAAATTCATCTTGTATTTCCTGTGTAATAACTTTTTTCTTTAGTGTAAATAATAAAGTAAGAGGTAATATGCCTATCAACGCACATATTAAAAAAGTCATGCTATAAGCTGTTTGTGGTAAACAAAAAAGAGAAAGAATATTAAATAACATAGCAACCATAGTTGCCCCGACACTAAAAACAACCTGTCTATTAATATTCCAAATAACACTTGCTTGAACTAATTTTTGTGCACCGAAATCATACAATGCCGTGGTTTGTGCGGTGTTAGCGCCAATCCCGCCACCTACGCCGATAATTAGATAAGCAATAATAAGTAATGGAATATCGCTACTGCTATTTACAAATGTTAATAAAGAAATACCAATACTGTGTAATAGCAATGCAATAATAAATAAACGTTTCATCCCTAACTTATTATAAAGCGCACCACTTATTGTCATTGAAATAAAAGCACCTAGTGCATACAACAACATAAAAATACCTGTACCTTGACCTGTAAATTTCAAATATTGTTGTAAATAGAAAATAGCGAGAATATTTACTCCAGTAAAAACACCGGGAATACAGTAATAAATAAAAATAGAGAGTGATAGATTTCTATTTTTTAATAATGCTAAATTAATAACTGGTGATGAATGGTGTCGATAATGGCAATAGTAAAGTACAGCAAAAATTATTGAGAATACGGCAATCGCTAAAGCGAGTAATGTTGAGTGGTATTCGCCATAAGCAGATAACGCGAATAACCCAGATACAATGATCAGACTAATAAGAATGATACCTTTAATATCAGGCATAGCGTTTTCTTTAGGTAAAGGCTCTTTTACCCAGATAAAAGCTAGAAATGCGGTTAATAATGAGAATGGAATATTGCTATAAAAAACCCAACGCCACGAAACAACATCAACAATAAATCCACCTAATGTCGGCGATATTGCAGGTGCAATTAAGGCTATTGCCATAATTAGCGTAGAGATTTTACTTCTCTCATGTCCTTGAAAATATTGAAAGGTTAATGCTTGCCCAATTGGGATTAACAATCCACCACTCACGCCTTGAATAAAGCGCCAAAAAATAAGCTCATTAAAAGAGTGAGAGTATCCCACTAATGCAACGGATAAGCTAAACATCAACATTGACGTTACCATCAATGCTTTAATTCCAAAACGTTGAGATAACCAGTGGCTCAATGGAATAATTAACGTTAATCCCAAAATATAACTATTTGAAACCCATGTAACAGAAACGATAGAGATCTGCATATCATCGGCAATTGCAGGTAATGCAATGGCTGACATAAAAATATTAATACAATCTATAAAGAAACCCAGCAGAAATATAGATGCAATTCGATAGCGGTAAGTCATAAAAATCCTCCGCACATAGAGTACGGAAGATTGACGAATTTCGTCTATCTGACAAAATAGAATTTATTGTTTAATCAGAGTAAACAATCATGCAAAACCAAATTGATCGAATTCGCTCTTTTATTGCTGTTGTTGATACAGGATCATTTACTCAAGCCGCAAAATATTTACGCCTTAGTAAATCGATGGTAAGTATTCATATCAAAGCGTTAGAAACAGAATTGGATGTGTCATTACTCAATCGTAATACTAGACGATTCTCACTCACTGAAACAGGTGAAATGCTTTATCAAGATTTCCGCCTCGTGTTAAGTCAGTTAGAACAAACATTAGATAAGGCACGATTAGGACAACAAGAATTACAGGGATCGTTGCGATTAAGTTCGACTGCGGAATTTGGTGAACACTATATTTTGCCGTTACTTAATCAATTTATGCAATTACACCCAAAGCTAAAAGTACAGTATGCGTTTAATTCTTCTATTGAAGATTTAATAAATCATAAACTTGATCTCGCGATCCGCCTCGGCACATTGAAAGACAGTAATTACCGATCTACAAAGCTGGCTGATTATGAGATAAGTTTAGTTATCTCTCCTGATTTATTGCAGAAGTTCTCAATAAAAGCTATCGATGACTTGAGTGCTATTCCTTATTTAGCAAATAGTAATTTGCGTCAAAGTAAACTTTCATCATCTTCAGAATTTAATAACCTACTCTCTCAGTTAGCTCAAGATGCTTATTTTGAAACCAATACCATTGCGGCATTAAAAAAAATGGTACTCGCGCACTCTGGGATGACTATTTTGCCTCATTGGTACATTCAGCAAGAGTTATTAGAAAAAGAATTAGTTGTGCTATTCCCTGAAGTTTCCCTGTTAACGCAATCCGTTAATATTATTTTCCCTTATAGCGAATATATTCCAAGAAAAACACGTCTTTTTATTGATTACTTAAAAGAAAATATCCGGCTATAACGCTAGATGTGTGAAGGAATTTAGAAGAGAAATTTGAAAAAAATAGTTAGGAGATAAAATACCTTATTTCTTTCTCATGCACTGAGCAGAAATAAGGTATTTTCTTAGAAGAAAAAGTAACTTAGCCCAACAACTAAAATAATAATTGCAGGGATTGGATGTAATAAACATTTTGCTACAACATGTTTAGGGCGAAATGCTAGACCAAAAGTTGCGCCAGCACACACAGACCAAATAAGAAGGATGCCTTGCCAAATTGCAAGTGAACTCGTGTTCGCTGCAAATCGGCTAGGGTCCCACATGACACAAAATGCCATTACCAACGCCATGATTAAAACAAGAGCCCTAATAGGGCCCTTGTCTAGTAGTTGGTAGCTTTTATCCAACATTATTCTTCACTTGCTGAAGTTTTTTTCGCTTCAGCGTGCTCGAAAGCCAGTCCTGCGATCACCGCAATACTACAAGCGAAGAGCGTTCCGAGAAGCCATGCAAAATACCACATTCTCTATGCTCCTTAGTACAGAGTATGATTATTGCCTTCGATAAATTTCTTATCGAGGCGACCATGCATTTTCCAGTAACACCAGATGGTGTAAAGGAGAACGATAGGTACGAAGATAATCGCAACAACTGTCATTACCTGAAGAGTAAACAGGCTAGAAGTTGCATCCCACATTGTTAAGCTCACATCTGGGAAAGTGCTTGAAGGCATCACAAATGGGAACATAGTCACACCACAAGTCAGGATAACACAAGCAATTGTCAGTGAAGTGAACAGGAATGCCCAGCCACCTTTATTTGCTTTAGTTGCAACAATCGCCAGTAAAGGACATAACAGACCTAATGCAGGCAGAGCCCATAATACTGGATAATTGTTGTAGTTATTCATCCAAGCACCAGCTTCGTGAGAAACGGTTTTCAGTAGTGGAGATGAAGGACCTGCAGTATCAATAGCACTTGTAATAACGAAACCATCAATACCATAAATTAACCACACACCTGCTAATGCAAAAGCAACGAAAGTGATTAAAGAGGTAATGTAAGTTGTTTTACGAGTACGCTCGTGTAACTCACCAGTGGTACGCATTTGAAGATAGCTTGCACCATGTGCAACAATCATCATTAAGCTAACAACACCTGCTAATAAACCGTATGGGTTTAATAAGCTTAATAGGTTAATAAGTGCGTTAGTTGTACCATTATAAGATACACGTTGCATGCTATCGACTTCTAATGGAACACCTTGTAATAGGTTACCAAAAGCAACACCGATAACTAATGGTGGAACGAAGCTACCAATAAAGATACCCCAATCCCACATGCCACGCCATTTTGGTGATTCTAATTTAGAACGGTAGTCAAAACCTACTGGACGGAAGAATAATGCCGCCAATACGAAGATCATACCAAAATAGAAACCAGAGAATGCCGCAGCATAAACCATTGGCCATGCAGCGAATAATGCACCACCTGCTGTGATTAACCAGACTTGGTTACCATCCCAGTGAGGTGCAACAGAGTTAATTAAAATACGGCGTTCAGTGTCATCTTTCGCGATAACGCGTAGTAACACACCGACACCCATATCAAAACCATCGGTGACCGCAAAGCCGATCAGTAAGATACCAACCAGTAGCCACCAAACAAACCGCAATACTTCATAATCAAACATAGTGGACTCCTGTGTTACTTACTTTGAGAAGAAGCTGTCTTCTGTTCAAAGTGATAGCGACCCGTCTTCAGGCTACTCGGCCCAAGGCGACCAAATTTGAACATCAGGAACATTTCAGCAACTAGGAACAGTGTGTACAGACCACAGATAAGACCCATAGATACTAGGATATCAGCCTGTGTCAGTGAAGAAGTTGCTACAGCCGTAGGCAGGATTTCACCAATCGCCCATGGTTGACGTCCATATTCTGCAACAAACCAACCGGCTTCAACTGCGATCCACGGTAATGGAATACTAAACAGAGCAGCACGTAGTAACCATTTATAGTTACCAATGCGGTTAGACAGAACTGTCCAGAAGGAAATCGCAACAACCAGTAACATCAGGAAGCCTGCGGCAACCATGATACGGAATGACCAGAACAGTGGTGCGACATTAGGAATAGTGTCTTTTGCAGCAGCTTTGATTTGTTCTTCTGTTGCATCAACAACTTTATCAGTATAACGCTTCAGTAATAAGCCGTAGCCTAAATCTTGTTTAGCGTCATTAAATGCAGCACGGATAGCAGGATCAGTATTACCTGCGCGTAATTCGCTTAATAATTCGTAAGCTTTCATACCGTTACGAATACGAACTTCATGCTGACCCATCAGATCGTTAAGACCTAATACAGGCGTATCGAAAGAACGTGTTGCAATAATACCCATTACATAAGGAATTTGTATTGCAAACGAGTTTTCCATTTTTTCTTGATTAGGGAATGCAATCATATTGAACGCAGCTGGAGCTGGTTCTGTATGCCATTCACCTTCAATTGCAGCCAATTTGGTTTTCTGTACGTCACCCATTTCGTAACCAGATTCATCACCCAGTACGATAACAGATAATACAGCTGCGATACCAAAAGTAGCAGCAACCGCGAAAGAACGTTTTGCAAAACCGATATCACGACCTTTGAGCAGGTAGTAAGAGCTGATACCCAGAACAAAGAATGCACCAGTACAGTAACCAGCAGCAACGGTGTGAACAAATTTAACTTGAGCGACAGGGTTTAAAACCAGATCAGCAAAACTCAACATTTCCATTCGCATGGTTTCAAAGTTGAAGTCTGCAGCGACAGGGTTTTGCATCCAACCATTCGCAACAAGGATCCACAGAGCAGAGAAGTTAGAACCGAAAGCAACTAACCAAGTTACCATCAAGTGCTGCTTCTTACCTAAGCGATCCCAGCCAAAGAAGAACAATCCGACGAAAGTTGATTCTAAGAAGAACGCCATCAGACCTTCGATTGCTAAAGGCGCACCGAAGATATCACCGACGTAATGAGAGAAATATGACCAGTTAGTACCAAATTGGAACTCCATGGTCAACCCAGTTGCGACACCCAGAGCAAAGTTAATACCAAATAACTTACCCCAGAACTTTGTCATATCTTTGTAAACTTGTTTACCCGACAGAACATATATCGTTTCCATGATTGCCAGCATAAACGCCATACCCAGCGTTAATGGGACAAACAGGAAGTGATACATCGCTGTTAAGGCAAACTGTAACCGTGACAGTTCGACAATATCAAACATCTTGACTCCTTGCTCCTAGCAGGAAGACACCGACTTGCGGCAACCCGACTTTATTAAATTATAAAGCCTCATAACTACCAGCAATAAATGCCTCTAAAAACAACAACGAATATTAAAGACCAAAAACACAATACCTTACAAATAGTACGCTTATATTTACATATAATAAATATATTTTGCGTGACCCAGATTTGAATTCTGAGCTTAGGTCAACAATACGACTTTTAGGTTTGTAACAGCATATTTGATCGTGTGCCAATTTAAGCATATTCAGAAATTTTTGCCACAATTAATAACTTGACCAACATCAAAAAAACACTTTAATGTTAACTAGTTGCGAATAAATTACCCAATAGTTACCATTGTGTTAATGCAATGTTGTTTTTATTTTTAAGTGTAATTTACCTCCTTATATTTTCCATAATAAAATTAACTTTTTATTTTCATAAAAGACTTAAAAATAAACACTTTTAATTGTGTTTTATTAATTTTAATATTAATTCCATTTTTTTGCAGGTAAATAATAAATATTTTAAAAAAATAATCTATTAATTAATAAGTTGAAATTTACAAAAATGTAAATATAAAAAAACACTCTTAATTATTTTATCCAATAAAGATACATTAAAAGTCTAATCTTGATTATCAACTTTTAATATTATTTATTTTTTTATTTCTTTTTTATTCTAGATAAATGAAGTGCAATAAATCTGTATTTAACAAATAAAACGTAAATCCATTATTAACATAAAAAACATATTATCAGTAAATTCAATGAGATAACAAAAAAAGAATAAATCATTTATGGAACACAGCAAGAAAAAGTAACAAAATTTTTTATTGGATTTTTGTATTTAAACAAAGTGTTTTTCAAGATACTACCCAACATCTTATTATCAATTTTTACAGTGATAAGGAGATCATAATTCCCCTTTAATCGTCATTTTGATGTTCTAACATAATAAAAAGATATACTTTACTATCAAAGCGCTTCCCTCCCCTCTTTTTTAACGCATCCATTAACATGTTTAAAAGTCTATCTCCTTAGTAAAAATCAGTGTTACAGCGTGATCCTTGTATAAATTTAAAGCTAATTATTACGATATTTATAGAAGTACCTATATTGAAAACCGTACAAAATAAGTGTTCATTTTTTCTTGTGAACACTCTTTTTTACTAAAAACATGCATTTAAAATATTATTTTTAACAATTCAGGGTATCTATTCATAGCTTATATCATTACTTTTAGACGCCACAAGAAAGTTAATAAATAGAAAAATGATGTTTCGTATACAGATCAATTTTCAAAAAAGACAATATAAAACAGATTATTAGAATAAATTCAGGTGGGGTATTAATGCGTTAATGACAATAATAGCTATTGATATAGCCTTTTAAATGAAACTAGAAATAAAAAATGCCAGCTCCTTTTTTAGAAACTGGCATTCTAGATAGTATCAATCCGAAATTATTAACAGAATTGTTACTTACTTGATCAGTGATTTAATCGCTTCACCGATATCTGCTAAGCTACGGACTGTTTTAACACCTGCAGCTTCAAGGGCAGCGAATTTCTCATCCGCTGTACCTTTACCACCAGCAATAATTGCACCCGCATGTCCCATACGTTTGCCTTTAGGCGCTGTTACACCAGCGATATAACCGACGACAGGCTTAGTGACATGATCCTTGATATAAGCAGCCGCTTCTTCTTCTGCTGTGCCACCAATTTCACCGATCATCACAATCGCTTCTGTTTGTGGATCTTCTTGGAATAATTTCAGAATATCAATAAAGTTAGAACCCGGAATTGGGTCACCACCAATACCAACACAGGTTGATTGACCTAAACCAACATCTGTTGTTTGCTTAACAGCTTCATAAGTTAATGTACCTGAACGAGATACAATACCTACTTTACCCGGTAAGTGAATATGACCAGGCATAATACCAATCTTACATTCACCCGGAGTGATAACACCTGGACAGTTAGGACCAATCATACGCACGCCAGCTTCATCTAATTTAACTTTAACAGTCAGCATATCCAGTGTAGGAATACCTTCTGTAATAGTAATAATTAGTTTAATGCCTGCATCAATCGCTTCTAAGATTGAATCTTTACAAAATGGTGCAGGTACATAGATAACTGTCGCAGTTGCACCAGTTGCTTCAACGGCTTCACGTACTGTATTGAATACAGGTAAACCTAAGTGCGTAGTACCGCCTTTACCCGGCGTAACACCACCAACCATTTGCGTACCGTAAGCAATAGCTTGCTCAGAGTGGAATGTTCCTTGGCTACCAGTAAAGCCTTGGCAAATTACTTTGGTGTTTTTATCAATTAAAATAGACATTATTTTGCCTCCGCTGCTGCAACAACTTGTTTCGCGGCATCCGTTAAGCTTTTAGCAGCAATAATATTTAATCCACTATCTGCTAATTTTTTGGTGCCTAACTCTGCATTGTTTCCTTCAAGACGAACAACCACAGGAACATTAACGCCAACTTCTTCAACTGCGCCAATAATACCGTCTGCGATTAAGTCACAACGAACAATACCGCCGAAAATGTTGACTAATACAGCACTGACATTTTCATCTGACAAAATAATCTTAAATGCTTCAGTTACGCGCTCTTTTGTTGCACCACCACCTACATCGAGGAAGTTTGCAGGCTCGCCACCGTGAAGTTTAACGATATCCATTGTACCCATCGCTAAACCTGCACCATTAACCATACAGCCAATGTTGCCATCTAATGCAACGTAGTTCAGTTCCCATTGTGCCGCTTGTGCTTCACGAGGATCTTCTTGTGATGGATCGTGCATTTCACGCATTTCTGGCTGACGATACAACGCGTTGCTATCTACGCCTAATTTGCCATCAAGACAAATCAGATCGTCTTCTTTAGTAATAACCAGTGGGTTAATTTCGATTAAAGCGAGATCACGCTCTAAGAAAATAGAGGCTAATCCCATAAAGATTTTAGCGAATTGACTAACTTGCTTGCCTTTTAAACCCAGTTTAAATGCTAATTCTCTTCCCTGATAAGGCATTGGGCCTGTCAGTGGATCAATAATTGCGCGATGAATAAGTTCTGGCGTTTCTTCAGCCACTTTCTCAATTTCAACGCCGCCTTCTGTTGATGCCATAAAGACAACGCGACGGGTACCACGGTCAACAACCGCACCAAGATAAAGCTCTTTAGCGATATCGGTTGCTGCTTCAACCAAAATCTGTGTAACAGGCTGACCGTTAGCGTCTGTTTGATAAGTGACTAAACGTTTGCCTAACCATTGTTCAGCAAATGCGCGGATCTCTTCTTTAGATTTAACGACTTTTACGCCGCCCGCTTTACCACGTCCACCCGCGTGAACCTGACATTTCACGACCCAAGGGCCTTGACCGATTTTTGATGCAGCTTCTTCTGCCTCGCGCGGTGTGGAGCAGGCGAAACCAGCAGGTGCTGGTAATCCATACCGTGTGAAAAGCTGTTTTGCCTGATACTCGTGTAAATTCATGATGTTCTATCCATAATCTTGTTGAAAGTCGGGCTTTCTTATTTTTTTGACTATAAGCCAGAGAAATCTGGCTTCACGAACACACTGTACTTCTTTGATGCTTGTGTCTGTTGCTAAGTAGGCAGGAGGAGCATCTCCTGCCTAAAAGCGATATTTATTACCTATACATCCAGTAATAAACGAGCTGGATCTTCTAGCATCTCTTTAACGGTTACTAAGAAACCGACAGACTCACGACCATCAATTAAACGGTGGTCATAAGACAGAGCCAGATACATCATTGGTAGAATAACAACCTGACCGTCTACTGCCATTGGGCGATCTTTAATTGCATGCATCCCTAAAATGGCACTTTGTGGTGGGTTGATAATCGGAGTTGACATTAATGAACCGAAAACACCGCCGTTTGTGATAGTGAAGTTACCGCCAGTTAAGTCTTCAACAGTTAACTTACCATCACGACCTTTTACAGCTAACGCTTTGATGTTTTTCTCAATATCCGCCATGCTCATTGCATCTGCATCACGTAATACTGGTGTTACCAGACCACGAGGTGTTGATACTGCAATACTGATATCGAAGTAGTTGTGATAAACCACATCAGTGCCATCAATAGAAGCATTCACTTCTGGATAGCGTTTCAGTGCTTCAACAACCGCTTTAATGTAGAAAGACATAAAGCCTAAACGTACACCGTGGCGTTTTTCGAATGCTTCGCCATACTGAGCACGTAAATCTTTGATTGGCTGCATGTTGATTTCGTTAAACGTTGTCAACATTGCAGTGGTGTTTTTCGCTTCTAGTAAGCGCTCTGCTACACGTTTACGTAAACGTGTCATTGGTACACGTTTTTCGCTACGGTGAGATAACAGAGCTTGAGGAACTTCTGCTACCGGTTGTGTCGTTGATTTATTCGCAACATGGCCTTCGATATCTTGGCGAGTTAAACGTCCGCCTACACCACTGCCTTTCACATCCGCAGGGTTAATATCGTGTTCAGCCACTAAGCGACGAGCCGTTGGACTTAATGCATCGTTATTGCCTTTTTCAGCAATATCAGCACTTTGACGCTGTGCTGGAGTGCTATCTTGAGCTGGTTTCACATCAGCAGGAATGCCTGTGCTATCACCTAAACGAATGCGACCTAGTAATTGGCGTGAACCAACAGTAGCACCTTCTTCTTCAAGAATACTTTCTAAAACACCTGCTTCACTTGCAGGTACTTCTAAAACAACTTTATCTGTTTCGATTTCAACCAGCACTTCATCGCGTTGAATGCTATCACCAGGTTTTTTATGCCAAGTTGCGACCGATGCGTCAGCAACTGATTCAGGGAGATCCGGTACTAGAATATCTACACTACTCATTTTCTATCCTTATTTATTCAACTTTCAGTGCGTCTTCAACCAGAGCTTTTTGTTGCTCCTGATGAACAGAGGTATAACCAACTGCTGGAGAGGCTGATGCAGGGCGTCCTGCATAACGTAATGTTGCGCCAGCTGGAATAGCATCACGGAAGTTATGCTGACTACAGTACCAAGCACCTTGATTCAGAGGCTCTTCTTGACACCAAATAAACTCTTTTACATGAGCATAAGGTGCGAGAATTTGCGCAATATCTTCGTGTGGGAATGGATACAGTTGTTCAATACGAATAATGGCAACGTTGTTTTGCTCATTAGCACGACGTTGTTCTAATAAATCGTAGTAAACCTTACCGGAACACATCACAACACGTTTCACATCAGCAGGTTTTAAATCATCCATTTCACCAATGACAGGTAAGAATTTACCATTTGCTAATTCATCCAATTCAGAAACCGCTAATGGATGACGTAACAGTGACTTTGGTGACATTACGATAAGTGGGCGACGCATACCACGTAACGCTTGACGGCGTAACATATGGTAAACCTGAGCCGGAGTTGATGGCACACAAACCTGCATATTTTGTTCTGCACACAGTTGCAGATAACGTTCTAAACGTGCAGAGGAGTGCTCTGGGCCTTGACCTTCATAACCGTGTGGTAACAGCATAACTAAACCACACATACGACCCCATTTTTGCTCACCAGAGCTAATAAATTGGTCGATAACGACTTGAGCAACGTTTGCGAAGTCACCAAATTGTGCTTCCCAAATTGTTAACCCACGAGGTTCCGTTGTGGCATAACCATATTCAAATGCAAGTACGGCTTCTTCTGTTAATACAGAATCCCAGACATTAAATTGTCCTTGAGCATTATGAATATTGGCTAATGGTACATAAACAGAACCATTTGTTTGGTTATGAATAACAGCATGACGATGGAAGAATGTACCACGTCCCGCATCTTCGCCAGAAAGACGAATGGTGATACCTTGGTCAACTAAAGTCGCATACGCTAATGTTTCTGCCGCACCCCAATCGAGTAGTTTCTCACCTTCAGCCATAACAGCACGGTCAGCATAAATTTTCTCAACACGAGATTGCATCACGATTTCTGAAGGAACGGTACTCACACGACGCGCTAAATCTTGTAAACGCGCTTTTTCTACTTTATGTGGGTACTCTTCATTCCATTCATGATTCAAATACGGTTCCCATGTGTAAGAATGCAGACCCATAGGGCGGTATTCTTCAACAACACAATCACCACGATCCAGCGCATCACGATAAAGATTAACCAGTTCAGTCACATCATTGGCATCAAGTAGTGATTGAGCAACCAGTTTATCCGCATAAATTTTACGTGGTGTTGGATGTTTTTTGATTTTTTGATACATCAGAGGCTGAGTCGCATTTGGCTCATCCGCTTCGTTGTGGCCATGACGACGGTAACAAACGAGATCAATCATAACATCGCGTTTAAAGGTATTACGGAAATCCAATGCTAAGCGAGTCACAAAAGCTACCGCTTCAGGATCATCTGCATTAACGTGGAAAATTGGCGCCTGAACCATTTTCACAATATCAGTACAATATTGTGTTGAACGGGCATCTTTTGGATTTGAAGTCGTAAAACCAACTTGGTTATTGATAACAATACGAACTGTACCACCTACTTCATAACCACGCGCTTGAGACATGTTCAAGGTTTCTTGTACAACACCTTGACCTGTCACTGCCGCATCACCATGAATAGTGATAGGAAGAACCATATTGCTACGCGCTTCATCTAAGCGATCACGACGAGCACGAACAGAACCAATTACAACTGGGCTAACAATCTCTAGGTGAGATGGGTTAAAGGCTAATGCGAGATGGACTTGAGCCCCTTCAGTCGCAAAATCAGATGAGAAACCTTGGTGATATTTAACGTCACCGGTTCCCAAATGTTCTTTATGAATACCCGCAAATTCATCAAATAAATCAGCCGGTTTTTTACCTAGGATATTAACCAGAACGTTTAAACGTCCGCGGTGCGCCATGCCAAGAACCACTTCACGAGTGTCTTGTTTACCTGCATGGCGAATTAAATCTTTTAACATCGGAACTAATGCATCACCACCTTCTAAAGAGAAGCGTTTTGCACCCGGGAATTTCGCACCTAAATAGCGCTCTAAACCTTCAGCTGCTGTTAGCTCTGTCAGGAAGCGTAACTTTTCTTCTTTAGTGAATTGGTCTGCAACATTCACTGATTCTAAACGTTGTTGTAGCCAGCGTTTTTCTTCAGTATTAGTGATATGCATATATTCAGCACCGATTGAACCACAGTAAATGCGTTTCAGTGCTTCATATAAATCACCTAATTTCATCGTTTCTTTGCCGATAGCAAAGGAGCCGACGTTGAAGGTTTCTTCAAAGTCTTCTTTAGTTAGATTATGGAAAGCAGGATCTAAATCTGGAACAGATTCTTGTTTCCATAAACCAAGCGGGTCGAGATTAGCGTTTTGGTGACCACGAAAACGGAAGGCATTGATGAGCTGCAAAACTTTAACTTGTTTTGAGTCCATTGCCGGATCGCTTACCGAGGTATGATATCGAGTGGATTCTTTTGCGAGGCGTCTGAAGTAGTCGCGGGTTTGAGAATGCGACTGTTCTATGCCTTGACTTGCGGGCAGTTGTTGAAAAATCTCTCTCCAACTTTCGTCAACAGAGTTTGGGTCAGTTAGGTAATCTTCATAGATATCTTCTATGTAAGACTGATTCTCTCCTGCTAGAAAAGTTGATTCTAGCCAGTCCTTCATTGCGCCGTTCTGCATTATGATCCCTTAAGCTATACAGCTTTAGTTCGCCGTGGATAACTAATACCGTGATTAAACGGTGTCGATTGCAAGGTTCTCTTATGACCCGCTATCTCGCAGGTTCTTTAAATATGGAGCTTTAGCTCTCAAGGAACCTTTAAGCACTGTCTTACAGTGTTTAAAGGTGCCTTACTATTTTTACCGCAAACGTCTAACTTAGTTTTTCCATTAACCGCCCTAACTATTTTAGGGCGGTTATTATTTTATGCACTACGTTTTAACAACATTGACTTAATATGACCAATCGCTTTTGTTGGATTGAGTCCTTTAGGACATACGCTGACACAGTTCATGATGCCATGACAACGGAACACACTGAACGCATCGTTAAGATCATCAAGACGAGATTCAGTCTCTGTATCACGACTATCAATCAAGAAACGATAAGCCGCTAACAATCCAGCTGGCCCGATAAACTTATCTGGATTCCACCAGAATGACGGGCAAGAGGTTGAACAACAAGCACAAAGGATACAATCGTAAAGTCCATCAAGCTTTTCACGCTGTTCTGGTGACTGTAAGTTCTCACGAGCAGGAGGATTTTTGCCATTATTAATTAAATACGGACGAATTTTCTCATACTGTGTATAGAACTGAGTCATATCCACTATTAAATCACGAATTACTGGTAAACCGGGTAACGGTCTGATCACAATTTTCTTACTTCCTTTCTGTAAAGATGAAATAGGTGTGATACAAGCCAAACCATTTTTACCATTCATGTTCACGCCATCAGAGCCGCAAACACCTTCACGACAAGAACGACGGAACGATAAGGTAGGATCTTTTTCCTTTAATTGAATTAATGCATCCAACAGCATCATGTCACGCCCTTCAGGAACTTCGAGGGTGTAATCTTGCATATGCGGCGCATTATCAACGTCGGGATTGTAACGATAAATCGAAAATTCAAGTTTCATATTTAAGTCTCCGCAACTTCAATAACACCGCTAATTAATATGTACGCACTTTTGGTGGGAAGGCTTCACGCAGTTTCGGCTGCATATTGACTTCACGTCGTGTCATTGTTTCGGTTTGCGGTTGATATAATGTATGGCATAACCAGTTCGCATCATCACGCTCTGGGAAATCGAAACGGCTATGAGCACCACGGCTTTCTGTACGGAAGTTTGCAGACACCGCAGTGGCATAAGCAGTTTCCATCAGGTTGTCCAATTCTAAGCATTCAATACGCTGTGTATTAAACTCACTTGAATTATCATCCAGTCGTGCGTTTTGTAAGCGCTCACGAATAACTTTCAGTTCTTCTAAGCCTTTTGCCATTGCATCGCCTTCACGGAATACCGAGAAGTTATGTTGCATACAAGATTGCAGAGCTTTACGGATTTCAACTGGATCTTCACCAGAACGGTTGTTTTCCCAGCGATTTAAGCGTGTTAATGCCGCTTCAACATCAGAATCGCTCGCATCACGCATTGTGCCTTGTTCCATCAGTGACTCTTTTAAGTGAACCCCTGCTGAACGACCAAATACCACTAGGTCTAACAATGAGTTACCACCTAAACGGTTTGCACCATGAACAGATACACAAGCAATTTCACCGACTGCGAACAATCCAGGAATAACAACATCTTCGCCTTTCTCGTTCACACGAATAGCTTGACCCGTTACTTTTGTTGGAATACCCCCCATCATATAGTGACAAGTAGGTATAACAGGAATTGGTTCTTTAACTGGGTCAACGTGTGCGAAAGTACGAGAAAGATCAAGAATACCCGGTAAACGAGACTCAAGAACCTCTTTACCCAGATGGTCTAGTTTCAATTTCGCATGAGGACCCCAAGGGCCATCACAACCACGACCTTCACGAATTTCAATCATGATTGAACGTGCAACCACATCACGACCAGCAAGGTCTTTGGCGTTTGGTGCATAACGTTCCATAAAGCGTTCACCGTCTTTATTCAACAGATATCCGCCTTCACCACGACAACCTTCGGTCACCAACACGCCCGCACCCGCAATACCTGTTGGATGGAATTGCCACATTTCCATATCTTGCAGAGGAACACCTGCGCGAACCGCCATACCTACACCATCACCGGTGTTGATATGCGCATTTGTGGTTGACTGGTAAATACGACCTGCACCACCAGTCGCTAAAATTGTCGCGTTTGCTTTGAAATAAACGACTTCACCCGTTTCGATGCAAATTGCAGTACAACCGACAATATCGCCATCTTGATTTTTCACTAGATCCAGTGAATACCACTCTGAAAAGATGGTTGTGTGATTTTTCAAATTTTGCTGATAGAGGGTATGTAATAATGCATGCCCAGTACGGTCAGCGGCGGCAGCTGTTCGTGCGGCTTGTTCACCACCAAAGTTTTTTGACTGACCACCAAATGGACGTTGATAAATACGGCCATCATCTAGACGAGAAAATGGAAGTCCCATATGTTCCAGCTCTAAAATTGCTTCAGGGCCGGTTTTACACATATATTCGATAGCGTCTTGGTCACCAATATAGTCGGAACCTTTTACCGTATCGTACATGTGCCATTCCCAGTTATCCTCATGGGTATTACCTAGTGCAACAGTAATACCACCTTGAGCGGAAACAGTATGAGAACGAGTAGGAAAAACTTTAGAAATCAGTGCACAAGACAGACCCATTTGAGAAATCTGTAAAGCGGCACGCATACCTGCACCACCCGCACCAATAACAACAGCATCAAACTCTCTTACTGGCAGATTCATTACACACCCCACACCACAATTGTTCCATAAATAAGATAAACCAACAGCGCAACAACAATAATCAGTTGTAAAGTCAGGCGTAATGCCAGCGGTTTAATATAGTCCGTTAACACTTGCCACATTCCGATCCACGCGTGAATAAGAATCGAAAGCAAGGTCAAGATGGTGAACACTTTGGTTAAGGATGAGCTAAAGAATCCGCGCCATACCTCATAGGTTATTTCTGTTGTAGCAATAAATCCCACAAGATAAAGAACATATAAAACGATAATAATGGCTGAGGCACGAAGGAATAACCAATCCTGTATGCCAGTACGGCCTAAAGTAGAAGAATTACTTACCATACTAATACCCCCGCCAATATTGATAAAATAACGGTAATAACCATTGATGCAGCCGCTGAATTGCGACCTACAATCAAGGTTTCATCAATAAAGCCGAAGTCCATTAACATATGACGAATACCACCACAAATGTGATACGCCAATGCCGTTAGGATGCCCCACAAAATAAATTTCGCGAAGAAGCCAGTCATAATTTCAGCAGCTTGCTGAAATCCTTCAGGAGAGGAGAGAGAGGTGCCAAGTAACCACAGTAAGATGCCAACTGCGACTAACATGATAACCCCAGAGACACGATGCAAGATCGATGCGATAGCAGGGAGTGGAAACTGTATCGTCTGTAAATCCAGATTGACAGGTCTTTGTTTTTTCACAATTTATGCCCACACAGCTTTTATAATTTTTCCTTCCTCCGGACCTGGATGGAAATCAAACAGCGAATGGGGTACAAAGGCACATTTTAAGTAAAATGTTAAATCCGTCTATTTTACAAAAAGTGTGGATTCGTTACGCTGGTTCTCCATACAACAACGGTTCCGGAGACCTGCGCGCAGTATAAGTGCTTCACAAACTTATTACAATTACCACACAACTTGTGTGCCCGACATTTGCCTCGAACAGTGAGAGGGATCACTATTTAATACATCTGATGCAAAAATGATTATCATTTTTGACACATACACAACATTTTTCTTACATTTACTGCATTATTTTAATGTTTATGTTTTTTTTGTGCGCAAACACGCTTCCAGAAACCTCAAACTTATGTAAAAGTGATAGCAGTACTAATTCTAAGTGCATTGCATAAAAAAGCACCTAAAAAAACATAACATCAAAAGCTCCTTAACATAAGTGACACACTATAGACCTAGACATTACGGGCATTAAATAAAACTCGGCTGGGTACCTTACATCAACTATAGTTTCACTATCGAAGTGCATCTTTATGAAGATACCCTCGACTTTGTTAGGAGACATATAAGCGCTAAGGAGATTATAAATGGCTGATAACAAAGCTAAGCTAACGATTGCTGAAACATCTGTAGACTTGGACGTTCTATCCCCTACACTCGGTTCCAAAGTTATTGATATTCGTACTCTCGGCTCCAAAGGTTATTACACCTATGATCCCGGCTTTACCTCAACCGCCTCTTGTGAGTCAAAAATCACTTTTATTGATGGTGATAACGGTATCTTACTTCACCGTGGTTTCCCTATCGGGCAATTAGCGACTGAATCAACATACTTGGAAGTCTGTTATATCCTGCTGTACGGTGAAGCACCGACACAGGAGCAATACGATAAATTTAAAACCACAGTAACTCGTCACACCATGATCCATGAACAAATTACTCGACTGTTCAATGGCTTCCGTCGTGACTCGCACCCAATGGCAGTACTGTGTGGTGTTACAGGGGCTTTAGCTGCGTTCTATCACGATGCATTGGATGTTAGTAATCCAGTTCACCGCGATATCACGGCTTATCGCCTACTATCAAAAATGCCAACAGTGGCAGCGATGTGTTACAAATACTCGATTGGTCAACCTTTCGTTTATCCAAGAAATGACCTCTCCTATGCTGGTAACTTCTTGCATATGATGTTTGCAACACCATGCGAAGAGTATGTCGTTAACCCAGTACTTGAACGCGCAATGGATAGAATTTTCATCCTTCACGCCGATCACGAGCAAAATGCGTCAACCTCAACTGTACGTACTGCGGGCTCTTCTGGTGCAAATCCATTTGCCTGTATCGCGGCGGGTATCGCGTCACTATGGGGACCTGCTCACGGTGGTGCTAACGAAGCTTGTCTGCGTATGCTGGAAGAGATCAAAACGGTTGAACACATTCCTGAATTTATTAAACGCGCAAAAGATAAAAATGACTCCTTCCGTTTAATGGGCTTTGGTCACCGTGTTTACAAAAACTACGACCCTCGTGCAACAGTAATGCGTGAAACCTGTCATGAAGTGTTAAAAGAATTAAACCTCAATGACAGCTTGCTTGAAGTGGCAATGGAATTAGAACGTATTGCTCTAAACGACCCGTATTTTATTGAGAAAAAACTGTACCCTAACGTTGACTTCTACTCTGGTATTATCCTGAAAGCGTTAGGTATTCCATCCAATATGTTTACTGTTATTTTTGCTATTGCACGTACAATTGGCTGGATCGCTCACTGGAATGAAATGCATGAAGATGGTCTAAAAATTGCGCGTCCTCGTCAGCTTTATACCGGTTATGATGAGCGCGATTTCAAAAGTGAAATTAAAAAGAAATAATTGATTTTTATTAATTATTTATCTTGCTAAGCCCCGTTTAAGTCGGGGCTTTATGTTTTAAAATTATCGATAAAATTCAATCAGCTTTTCAAATATTCTTGCGGTGTTTGCCCTGTCATTTTTTTGAAAAAGGTAATAAAGGCACTGTCACTGGCAAATCCTAATATCTGGCTAATATCAATATAGCGATGGTGGGTAGCTAATAATTCAATGGCTTTCATTAATCGCCACTGTTGACGCCATTGTTGATAACTCAGTCCCGTCTCTTTGTAAAATAAGCGTGTGATCGTTTTTTCACTCGCCCCTACATACTTTGCCATTTCTTGTAGTGCTGGCGGTAAATCATCAAAGGATAAACGACTTAGCCGTCTATCTTTAGGCATAAATAAATGATTAGGTTGCCGCGGTGCTTGAGCGATTTCATCAAAAAAAACGGCCAATAAATTTGCGTAGCGCCCTTCTTCCCATTGAGTATCAAAATCAGCAATAGAAATTCGTTCTAATATTTCTCGTAAAAGAGGTGAAATCGTTAAGATCTCGCTCTCATTTGGAAAATTATCATGAAATTTATCACTAATATAAACAGAACGATATCCAACAGAGGCATACATTTCGACTCGATGTTCAAGTCTCGGAGGGATCCACGCAATCCTCATGGGAGGTAATACAGAAACACGAGAAGCCAAAGTAATTCGCATACACCCTGACTGCGTGAATAATAACTGCCCTCTATCATGAGAATGAAACCCTGAGTCGTGCTTTCCCATTTCTGCCGCAATACCAACGACTGATGCAAGATGCTCTTCTGGCACAAAGTGGTCGTATTGATTAAGCCAAGCCATCACTTGTCCTATTTGAAAAATAATATGTCTTTATGTTTATAACAAGACATTCATTATCTCTGTATTCTGTTCATCAAGATTTAAGGATGTAGGATAAAAAAGATGAACAAAAAACTCTCTTTATGGTTAGCAATTGCGTTAATGATGTTTCCACAAATTGCAGAAACCATTTATAGCCCAGCACTTACTGATATTGCAAACGGCTTTCATGTCGGTGCAAATGAAGCTGGACAAACACTTTCGCTCTATTTCTTTGCGTTTGCATTGGGCGTCATTATATGGGGTCGATTATGCGATGTCATTGGTCGTCGTCCGACAATGTTAGCTGGATTGTTTATTTATGCAGTTGCTTGTCTTGGCGTTTTTATGACACAAGATTTTTCAGTATTACTTGGATTGCGTATGCTTTCTGCTTTTGGTGCGGCGGTAGGCTCAGTAGGCACACAAACTATTATGCGTGATGTATATAGTGGCGATGAACTAGCTAAAGTTTTCTCTGTGATGGGAGCGGCTATTGCCCTAAGCCCAGCAATTGGTATGTTAAGTGGCTCATTATTAGTGAGTTATGCTGGTTACCAAGGTGTGTTTAGTGGTCTTGCCCTCCTTGCTGTGATTTTACTGTTATGGAGTACTTTTACATTACCTGAAAGTCGCCCTGAAACAATAAAAACAGCACCGTTAGGAGAAACTGCAATAAAAATGCTTAAGGATAAGCAAATTGCTAAAACAGTATTATTAATAGCTTTTTTTAATATCAGCCTTTTTGCCTATTATCAGTTAGCACCTTTTATGTTTGATAAACAAGGCTATAGCGCAAGCACCTTTGGTTATAGCGGTATTGTATTAGCAATAGGTGTCGGTATTGGTTCTTATATTAATAAAGCACTCTTAAACCACCATTGGCAATGTGGAAAACTGGTTTTACTCGCGAGTTTTATTGCATTAGTTAGCGCCGTGGGTGTTTATTTATTACGTAACCACATTAGCTTTATTATTCCAATGATGACGAGTGTTGTTGCTTATGGCATTGCTATTCCAAATATCTTAGCCACAGCATTAGCACAATATAAAGACAGATTAGGTACTGCGGGGGCATTATTAGGCTTATTCTACTATTTGTTAATTGGTGGTGGGCTTGCACTTGCAGGATGGGGACAAAGCTTAGCAATCACTTTACTAATTTGTAGTCTAGGTTCATTGCTACTCTCTTTTTCTCGTCAAACGACAAAATAATAAACCCAAAAGAGCTCCTTATGTTTAATGTGAGCTCTTTTTATTTTGCTCTTTTTATATAAAATCAGGAGGTGTAGAGTTAAAAAATGAAAAATAAATAAGGATAAAATATGTCAAATGGAATAAGTGCCGCTCAAAAAAATCTTGAAAAAAAATTAGCCCTATATAATAACGAAAATAATCATTATCCACTTGAATTGCCTAAATTAACTCAACTTAAAGACACTCTCTTACCTAATAATATTTATGAGCACATTGTTCACTCATATAAAGAATTATTAAAAGAGATGAAGCAAAAGGCAATTAATGAGAAAAATTGGAATAAGCACTCTTCATTTGTTCATAAAAAGGCACAAGAGTCTTATGAAGAATTATCTCAATACAATGAAACCAGCCTGAAAAATATTTTAAATCAGCTTAATTCGCCTAAAGGCTCACTCAATGAATTAGATCGTGAAATTATTAAGTATGAAAATATTATTACAAACTTACCTGAATTCACGATTTTTCATCTTATTCGCTCAATAGATGATTATCTTAAACCTCAATATATGTCGAGTTATGCGATTAATCACTATAACGCTAAGCATATTTTCGAGCATATTGAATTACGTCATATTGAAGAGATCTTAATTCAGCGAAATTATTCTGATCCATCGCGTATTATCGCCAGTTTTTTTCTTGGACAATATGGTATTGAGGATTTATCAAAACCAGAGCAAATATGGCCTTTTTATTACCAACATCCCGAATATCTCGCAGAAGCCTTACAACTGATACCTAGTCAAAGTAATACTAATAATGACTTTTTTAGCCTTGATAATGCAATTCGTGTATTAAAAACCTACCCTGTTATTCCATCACAATTTATTCCTAAAATATTACAACTCGCTTTAGGTGATATACAAATTTATCGCTTTGATGCACAAGAGCTTATTGAAAAACTTCCTGAGCCTCACTTATTTATTCAAGAAGGTCTGACATCAAAGAAAAAAAATGCTCGAGTAATTGCAATAAATTGGCTAACTGAACTCAATAATCATGATGCTGTTCCAGCACTAGTCGCCTTATTAAAGACAGAAAATGACGAAGTTGTTCGCACGCTTTTAATTACTGCTCTAGAACATTTTGGTGAAGATATTTCAGATTTTCTCGATCCTCTTACTTTACTTGCAGAGGCTGAAATTGGCTTAAAAAATAAGATCCCAGATAATTTATCTTGGTTTGATTTTAATGCCGTACCTCAACTCACGTGGAAAAATGGTAAAGTCGTTGAACCTAAAATTATTCAATGGTGGATAGTGCTAGCAGTAAAATTAAAACTTCCAGCAGGTAATACGCTATTACACAACTATATCAATTTACTTTCATTGAAAAGCCAACAAGCTCTCGCCCAATTTTTGTTAATTAAGTTTATTACTCAAGATGTTGATACACCATCTGAAGATAAAGTTTATTTGAGTTCAGGATTATCTTATTCCGCCCCTATGTCAGCCATAAAAGAAAAAGGTATGTTAGGGCTTATTTTTGCCATTGAAGGCTATATTGCCGTACCTTTATTGCGAAATTATATGCGTGACCATTACGAGCGCCGAGCACAAATAGAAGCAATGATTGACGCTATTGGTGCAAGTAACGATCCAATTATTATTCAGTTTTTACTCTCTATTTCTCGTCGTTATCGTGCCGCATCTATTCAAGCTAAAGCACGACAATTAATTACCCAGATAGCACAACGTAATAATTGGACTGAAGATGAACTGGCAGATAGAACCATACCAACAGCAGGACTTGATGATTCAGGTGTACTGACTTTAGATTATGGTGAACGCACATTCACTGCAAAAATTAACGATAAACTGCAATTTGTCCTATTTAATACCGAGGGTAAAGTAATAAAAGCATTGCCAGCGCCTCGTGTTAATGATGACAGCACACTAATTAAAGAGACAAAAAAATACTTCACATCAAGTAAAAAAGAGTTAAAGCAGATCATCGAATCACAGACATTACGTTTATACGAAGCGATGTGTATTCAACGCCAATGGTTAAGTGCTGACTGGCAAGAATTTCTTCAAACTAATCCGATTATGCATAAATTAATGGAGCGATTAATTTGGCAAGAAATTAAAGATGACAAAGTCATTAATACATTTCGCCCTTCAAATGATGGTGCTTTATTAAATATCGAAGATGAAGAGATTACCTTACAAAGTGATTCGTCTCTGCGTTTAGCGCACCGTGTACTTTTAAATGAAGATGAAAAACATGCTTGGCTAGCACATTTTAAAGATTACAAAATGGCGTTTTTATTTTCCCAGATAGAGCATGACACACCAATATTAGAAGATAAGCAAACTCAGATCGCAGAGAAAAAAGGTTGGTTAACGGATGCCTATACCTTGAGAGGTGCCATGACAAAATTAGGCTATCAACGTGGTTCGGTAGAAGATGCAGGGTTTTATAACTGTTATTACAAATATTTTTCTGGCTTAGATCTCAGTGTCATTATCAACTTCAGTGGTAATTGTGTGCCAGAAGAAAATGTTACTGTCGCGCTATTAGAGCTAGTTTTTGAAAAAGGTCGCCAAAGTGGATTAGATAGACATAAATTAGCAATTAAAAATATCCCACCGATTTTATTGGCAGAAAGCTACGCTGAATACCTAAAAATTGCAGATGCCTGTGCTGGTTTTTCTCCTGATTGGGAAAAGAAATTACCTTGGTAGACACTATTCACTGATGATTTTCTTATCCCGTACTCAATTAAAAGTACGGGATTTTTTCTTACAATATTCAGCCCATCTTTTACTGTTAATTTTTTAATTAATTTAGCTAAGTGTTAACGCTTATTTTGCTTAGCAGACAATTCTTAAACTTTTTAAATGCCACAAAAAATGCCTTTATTATCATTTATTCATTTTTAGCACTTTTTCCTGATATACCTCTTTATATAAAGCCAAATTGAATATTAATAAAGTTCAATTAGCTTTTTTAGCGTTTACCTCTATAAATTTGACAAATGGTACGCGTTGATTTTATTTTCGCCAGTGATAATCAAATTGTTCGTTACGCCGTTTCATGGTAAAAAAAACTGTTTATCCATACATAGCTTAAGGAACTGGCGTGATAAAAAAAATCTTAGACATTTTCCCTCTTTTTGGGAAAAAAGACGTCGCAATTACCGAAAAACATCTCCAAGAATCACTGGTATTGCTTGCAGTATTTGATGAGAGCTTACCTAAACGTACATTAAATTATGTACTTACAGGTGAAAATCCGGAGATCCTTTTCGAATTAAACAAGCTGGATGCTTCAAAAGCGGCGGTTTATTTTGATAAACCAGGTACTCTAGAGTGGTGGTATGCACACAATAATGTGAATACTGGCCAATATAGCAAAGTGATCACTCAAGGGCTGAACGCACGACACAAACTCTATTCTAAAGTCGGCGATGGCTTTTCATCAGAACAAGTAGCGCGTTTCGGTAAAGTCCTTGCGGCTGCTTGCCAAGATGTCAATATTAAAGTTATTACAAAAGAAGTACCAACTTGGGTGCTTTATCTTTTAATTGATGTGTTTTACAACACTTATGAAAATGCGCGTAATCTCAATTTAGAGCATCGCAAACATTGGAATATGGAATTTATCGCTAATATGGTCGAAAAAGAGGCCAATATTGCGGGTGAAAATGCCTTATTCGCGGTGTTTGATAGAAAAGATGTTTCTGAATACTATGCATCTAATCTGAAGCGTATTTATGAATTAAGTGATTTAAAAGATTACCTACTTTCACATCAAGAGTTTGTTAGAACAGAATTAATTGAAAAACTGTCAGCAAATGGCTTAGTTGAGTTAATTAATTATCTTAATAAAAACACTGTGTTACGTGATAATTTTGCTGACATTATCGTGTTACTTGCCACCAGCAGCTTAAAAACTGTTAAAAAAGCCGCAGAGCCAATTTTAGTTACTTTACCGCCTGAAATTGTTAAAGAAAATCTTACTCATGTTTTAATGAATGGTACGCCAAAACAACGTACTCAAGCAGCCGATTTATTTGCACGCCAAGGTGAAAATCGTGAGGTACTTGAAGAAGCGTTAAAACATGAAACTTCAAAAGCGGTCATGAAAAGTATTGAAAGCGCCCTACTACGTTTTAATGTTGCAGATGATGCCAATACCGTAGAGGCTATTGAGGCTCCTGATTTCACACCATTAGAAGACACTCCATTACCTGATAGCGTTCGCGATATGATGGTCAATAACTTCAATGAGATATTGGTCAAAGCCAAAGAAAATGCTGAACGTGAAATTGAAGAAAATAAAACGGCTAAACACACTTATAATTGGGCACAGCGCCATTTAAAAGATTTGAATAAGATTGATGAAAAACAGTGTCGCGCATTAGTTGATAAACTCAATAGTGGACAAGGTTCGATCCAATCAAATGAAATTCAAATCATTAAACATAAAAATCGTGTTTTAAACTTGCCTGAATATACGCTATTCCACGCTGTGCGTGTGATAGTTAATAATCGCCAACATGCCGATCACTTCTCTTCTCACTATTTTAATGGCGAAATTCCTGAACGCTTATTTAGTGATATTGAATTACGTCACCTTGAAGATGTATTGCAACGTTGCAACTTTAAAAATGCAGCCCGCCTGACTGCTGCATTATGTTTAGAATCTTATGAAGATGGTTTAAAACGCTTCCGTAGACCGGAGCAAGTTTGGCCTTTCTTCTCTCAACATACCGATTATATCGCTGAAGCCCTGAATTTAATGCCAAGTCAAAGTGAGCGTCGCTATCGCCAGTTTGAGATTTCACAAGGTATTAAAGTATTAGGTCGTTTCCCTACCATTCCAGCACAATTCGTGCCTCGAATTATGGAACTGGCATTAGGTGAAAATAAAATGCACCGTGTTTCAGCGCAGAATTTACTTGAGACACTGCCAAATATTCATACAAGTGCTCAAGAAGGTTTATCTTCTGCAAAACAAGAAATTCGCGTTACCGCTATTGAGTGGTTGGCACGTTTAAAAAATCCAGAATCATTACCTGCACTGAATGCCTTATTGAAAAAAGAGAAGCGCGAAGTTGTACGTGCCTCTTTATTAACGGCGTTAGAGCAACTGGGTGAAGATATCTCAAGTTATTTATCACCAAAAACCTTATTAGCTGAAGCTGAAAAAGGCCTTAAAGCCAAAGCTCCAGCAAGCCTTGCTTGGTTTAACTTTGATGCTATTCCTGCATTGACATGGGAAAACAAGAAAGCGGTTGACCCGGCGATTATTCGTTGGTGGATTATTCTGGCAGTGAAATTAAAAATGCCAGGAGGAAACGCGTTATTACAACGTTATATCGGTCTGCTCTCTACTGATAGCCAGCATAAACTTTCAAGCTTTATTCTGCATACCTTTGTTGCTCAGGATATTAAAGGTCCATCACTTGAAGAAGCAATGGTCGAAGCACAACGTGAAGCTCCGGGGCGTTTAAGCAACTATCAAAACTGGGCGAAGCGTTATCCTGAATATTACGCTAAATATGAAAACTACACGTTAGAGCAAGTGGTTGAAGAAATTAAAAACGAGGTGTTACGTCGTTATTTAGGCTCTGCAATCAGCGATAAAGGCATGTTAGCGCTTATCTGCGGTATTGAAGGTCATGTTGCAGTATCTGTATTACGTAACTATATGCGTGATCACTATCAGCGTCGTGCTCAAATTGAAGCCATGATTGATGCAGTAGCATCAAGCAATGATCCAATTATTATTCAGCTTCTTCTTTCATTATCACGCCGTTATCGCACGGCATCTGTTCAAGAAAAAGCCCGTAATTTAGTCACGCAAATTGCTGAACGTAATGGTTGGAGCTCAGATGAATTAGCAGACAGAACTATTCCGACTGCTGGCTTTGATGATACGGGTACATTAGTACTGGAATATGGTGAGCGTATCTTTACTGCGAAGATGGATGCAAAACAAAAACTGGTCTTGTTTAATCCGGAAGGTAAAGAAGTTAAAGCCTTACCTGCTGCGCGTAAAAATGACGATGCTGAGCTTATCAAAGAAGCGAAAAAGCTCTTCACTTCGAGCAAAAAAGAACTTAAACAAGTTATTGAGCTGCAAAGTGTACGTTTATATGAAGCCATGTGTGCTCAACGTCAGTGGTTAAGCGCGGATTGGCAAGAATATATCTTAGCTCATCCAATCATGCATAAACTGATTGAACAATTGGTTTGGCAAGAAGTGAAAGATGGCAAGGTTATCAATACATTCCGCCCTTCTGATGACGGTGCATTGCTCAATCTTGAAGATGATGAAGTGACTTTACAAAACGATTCGTTGATCCAACTTGCTCACGCAGCATTGGTTAATGAAGATGAGCGTAAGGCATGGATTGCTCACTTTAAAGATTACAAAGTGAAATTCTTGTTCTCTCAAATGGAGCATAAAATCCCAGAATTAGATCTGAAACAAACAGAAGTGGAAGATAGAAAAGGCTGGATCACAGACACCTTCACTCTACGTGGTATTTTAACCAAAATGGGTTATCAACGAGGCCCAGCAGAAGATGGTGGCTCGTTCTCTCACTATTACAAATTCTTCTCTAGTTTAAACTACTACGTGAATATCGGTTTCAGTGGTAGTTATGTTCCAGAAGAAAACATTCCAGCTGTCTTATTTGATTTAAGTTTTGAGAAAAATCAGCAAGATTACTGGGATCGCAATAATGTTGAGCTAAAAGATGTACCACCTATTCTATTAGCAGAAAGCTATGCGGATTATCTAAAAGTCGCTGAAGCTTGTGCAGGATTTGATCCTGAATGGGAAAAGAAAACACCTTGGTAAAAGATAGGGATAATTAGGAAAGAATATGGCTAAAAAAGCACCCGCAGATCAACAAGCAATTAGGGAAAGTGCTGAGGTTCGATTTGCTCAAGAGTTAGAGCGTTTAACAAAAGCTGATGCTAATAATCCTAAACCACAAGGATGGCTTCGCTCACCCCGTGCTGTACGCCAATTTATTTTAGGTGATGATGCATTAGGCATCACACCTAAGTTTTTCGGCGATGATGCATTGGTTGATCGTGCAATTGTCACATTATTGGGTAAACAAGGTTTAATGTTGGTCGGTGAACCGGGTACGGCAAAATCAATGCTCTCAGAGCTTTTTGCTGCTGCCATCAGTGGTGATTCAGGTTTAACCATCCAAGGAACAGCGGGTACAACAGAAGATCATATTAAGTATTCTTGGAACTATGCATTGCTATTAGCAGAAGGCCCAACAGAACGCGCTTTAGTGGGTTCGCCGCTTTATCAAGGTATGTTACAAGGTAAAATTGTTCGCTTTGAAGAGATAACCCGTTGCCCTCCTGAAATTCAGGATGTGCTGGTTTCCTTAATGTCAGAGAAACAATTAATGATCCCTGAAATGGGTGATGGTGCGCGTATTAGTGCAAGACCGGGATTTAACCTTATCGGTACAGCAAACTTACGTGATCGCGGTGTTCATGAAATGTCGGCCGCATTAAAGCGCCGTTTTAACTTTGAAACCGTGAAACCTATTCGTGATCCCGCATTTGAAATCAGCCTGATCCAATCACAGCTTGAGAACGAATTAGGCTCTTTAGCCAATGAAGTCACTGTACCGGCGGATGTTGTGGAATTACTGGTCACAACATTCCAAGAGTTGCGCTCAGGTAATACGAAAGATGGTGGCAATATCAAAACACCTGATGCGGTTATGTCGACCGCAGAAGCCGTGAACATTGCTTACGCTTGTGCCTTAGAAGCACATTATTTAGGTGATGGAGTGATGAATGCAGGCGCAATTGCTCGCCAATTAATCGGTGTTGTATTAAAAGACAATGCTGATGATATCAAACGTATTCGTTATTACATGGACAACGTAGCTAGAGAGAGAGCAAGAAACAGTAAAGAGTGGAAAGCTTTCTTTGATGCATCAAAAGAGTTCTGGCAATAAAACGCTAAGACTTGTGGCTACACATTAAAATACGTTATTTATCTATTAAAGGCAGAGTTAACTTACTCTGCCTTTTCACCCAGAAAAGGGATCGACACGGTGACGCTACCTTCAATACCTTTACCAGAAAGAATTGACCAAGCACGACTGAAATGGACGTCGTTACAGCAACAACATCTCTATTTTGCCCCTGTACGCCACCATAGCCCGGCTTGTGCTTATGCGGTTTTATCATTAATTGATTCTGTAAAACCTGATTATATTTTAATTGAAGGCCCAGATACCTTTAATTCACTTATTCCTAGCCTAACAGATAAAGATACCCTGCCTCCCGTTGCGATTATGGGGCAAGCTGAGTATTTGCATAATGATGGAAACCAAGAAGAGCGTGAGAAATCACTGCACTCTGCCTATTTTCCATTTTGTGAATATTCGCCTGAATGGCAAGCTTTGCGGGGTGGTTTGCGCATCAATGCCAAAACACGTTTTATTGATTTACCTTGGGCTGCACAAGTTAATAACGAAGAGTATAGCGACTCGCAAAGTCGAAGCTTACAAAAAGAACGTTATTTAGCACATAGCCAGTTTATCGCGCAATTAGCTAAAAAATGTCACTGTCGTGATCATGATGATGTTTGGGAGCATCTTTTTGAATTACGTAGTATTGAGGCCTTAGCTGATTGGCAAACACTTTTTAATGACACCTTTATTTGGTGCGCACTTGCACGTCTTGATTATGAACCAGAAGTGCTTGAATCTGAGGGCTCTTCACAGCGTGAAGCACATATGCTCGCTCATATTCAAACCATCAAACAGCAAGAGCCTAATGCTAAAATTTTAATCGTCACAGGGGGATTCCATACCCTTGCATTAATTGAAGGTCTAGCTAACTCACAATCTCAATTTTTCGCCATTTCTAGCACAGAACAAAAGCAATTCACTAAAATGCAAAAAATGGGCGAAAATGAGCAAGCTTGGCTTATTCGCTACAGTTTTGACAGACTAGATGCACTTAATGGTTATGCTTCAGGTATGCCTTCTCCTGCATTTTATCAACAAGCTTGGCTAAGTTTGATGCAACAACATCATGATAAATTAGAAAATAATGATGTTGCCAAACAGCCAACCCAAGTTTATCGCAATAAAATGGGGATTGCTTTTCTAAGCTCTGTGGCTCAGGCGATTAGAGAAAAACAATTTGATAATCCACCGAGTTATTTAGCTGTAAAACTCGCAGCCGAACAGAGTTTACGCCTCGCTTTATTAAGAGATCACGCAGGTACAGGTCGCTATGATTTGCTTGATGGTTTACAAAGTGCCTTTATTAAGGGCAGTTTAGATGATAGTCAAAGCGAATTGTGGGCTGAAATCAAAACCTGCTTCTCAGGCTATCTCTTAGGTAAAATTCCATTAGGTACGGCAACACCTCCTTTAGTTAATGAGACTTATGAGCGAGCTAGAGCGTTTCGTTTCAAACTTGATGATACTTTAGCAAAAACAACTAAATGTGATGTTTATCGTAACCCACAACATCGCTTAAGAAGCCGTTTTCTACATTTATTGGCTTTCTTAGAGATCCATTTTGCACACCGTGTAAATGGTCCTGATTTTCTTTCTGGTCATCAATTAGATCTGTTATTTGAAGAGTGGCAATACGCTTGGACACCCAATGTAGAAGGCGAGCTGATTTCATTATCAGAGAAAGGCTCTCAACTCGAAGCTATCGCCTTAAATAAGCTGTTATCAATGGAGAAACAGCTTGAAGAACAAGGGCAAAGTCGTTCAAGTCAGAGTGCTGTTACATTATTAATCCAAGCCGCATTAATTGGGCTCCACCAGCGCATTCCATCACTCTTTAAACTGTTAGATAGCTATATTCAGCAAGATTTTCGTCTTGAGTCACTGACTCAGTGTGGACATAAACTGATCCATTTATGGCGAGGTCGCCAATATCTTGATATTACTGATGAGCTTTCACTTGAAAATCGCCTACATCAAGTTATTCCGCAAGCTTTCTTTTGTTTAGAGCAATTGGCTCAAGGTGATGAACAACAACAAGAAAGCAATTTACAAGCTCTACTCTCTTTACGTGAATTGATTGAATTTATGCCATCGCTCAATAATCAGCATGATTATAAAAGTGATTTCTATCAGCAACTCAATCGCCTTGATGGTCAATTAGATACAGTGCCTTTATTAAAAGGTGCAGTAGATGCCTTACGTTATTTAGGTTCATATATTGATGAAAATACGTTGGTCACCGCGCTAAATACGACCTTCAGTACAGGCAGTTCTCCTGAACATGCCATTGGTTATTTCGTTGGTATGATGCGAACAGCACCAGAGTTAGTTATTCGCCTTCCGTTATTGGTCGATCACTTAAATACCTTGCTACAGCAATGGGATGAAGAGCGATTTATTCAGATCTTGCCTGATCTGCGTTTTGCCTTTAGCCAACTTAATCCCAAACAAAATGCAGAGCTGGCGCAATATATTGCCAACGATATTGGTTTAGATACCCAAGCGTTATCTTTATGGCAGTCAGAATTTAGTGCTAAACAGATGCTTGAAGCCACTAAACTCAATCAAAAATTACAACAGCGAATAATGGAACAAGGCATGATTTCTTGGTTTGACGCTAAGAAAATAGAGAAAGGAGATACGACTCATGAGTCAGCATAATGACGATATGCCTGAAGATAAAATAAAACAAGCAAAACGTTGGCGTCTGATTTTAGGTCAATATGCTGATGATGCCCTTGGGCAAGCGACTTTTAATGCTGATGATTTAAAAGTGGAGCGTACACTCGACTTTCTCTACCGCCGAGAATATCAGCGCCGAGGTCTTCGCCAAGAGCGAGGACGTCATGGATCACTCGATGCATCGCAACTTACTGCGGTAAACTGGCTAAATCAAGCGCGTAAGCTATTTCCTAATAGCACCTTTGAACGTATGCAATCACAGGCTATTGAACGTTATCAAATCAGTAGTTTTCTTAAAGATCCCAATACGTTAAAAGCGATGGAGCCAACAAAAGCGTTAGCGAAAACATTATTAAGTTTACGTGGACGCATGAGTGAAGAAACGCGAGATGCAGTTAAAACGATTATTCGTAAAGTGGTCGATGATATTTTGCGTCAAATTCGCAATAACTTTCGCCAATCATTAACAGGTCGCCGTAATCGTTTTAGACGCTCTTTAGTGCCTAATAGCCGTAATTTTGATTGGCGTGCCACCATCGCTGCAAACTTAAAACATTACGATACTCAAAATCGCCGTTTAGTGATTGAAACTCCTTACTTTAACTCACGGATGCAACAACATTTTCCGTGGGATGTCATTCTTTGCGTTGACCAAAGTGCGTCAATGTCTAGCTCAATTATGTATGCGGCTGTTTGTGCCAGTATTTTAGCCTCTTTACCTGCTGTTAATGTCTCTTTAGTAGTTTTTGATACCCAAGTTGTCGATTTATCGCATTTAGCAGACGATCCCGTTGAAGTCTTAATGACCGTACAATTGGGTGGCGGTACTGATATTGCAGGTGCAATGCAATACTGTGAAAGTTTGGTCAAAAACCCTAAACGCACAGTTATTTCACTTATCAGTGACTTTGAAGAAGGTGGCTCATTAAACCGTTTATTAGATTGCACGCAACGTCTTAATAGCCAACAAGTTAAATTATTGGGTCTTGCAGCACTTGATGATGAGGCTCAACCTGCTTATGACTCTGCTATTGCACAAAAACTTGCAGATAGAGGCATGCAAGTTGCAGCGTTAACACCTGAACATTTCGCACAATGGTTGGCAGAGGTAATGCAATGAGTTGGCAAACTGTTTACTTTCATTACGATGAAGATGCGCTCACTGTATTTGCTAATGCAGGATTATTAAGACGCGCAAGAAAAGATGTTGATAACGAAAAAGTTTCTCTCACTGATGCCAATACTGGGCAATTTAGCAGTGATGGACAAAATGTTGTTTTACACGAAGCGGGTATCCAACAAGCCAGTTGCGATTGCTCTGCATCTGGTTGTTGCAAACATATTTTAGCCGCTGTTTTATGGCTACAAGCTAACAATAGCGCTGATAATTCAAATGACGATAATAGTGGAGAAACATCATCAGAGGCTATTATTGAGCCTGTTGAAATCTCTCCACTGTTACCTACGCTATTTACACTTGATCCGGAAGCATTAATCAAAAAGGCAGGAAAACCAGCCTGTCGTGTGGCGATTAAATTAGTTGAGCAGTGGGAAACAATAACATTGAATTTAGAAGACACAGGGACACAGTTAAAAATTCAACTCCCTGATGTTGATGAGCCCGTTATTTTCTTACAAGGTAGTGGTTACGATGGCATGTTATCGCCATTTTCTGACTCACAGAAAAAAGCATTCCACCTTGCTATTGTGGCTAAAATATTTGAACAACATGCTCAACCATGGAGTTGGCCTGAAGATTTAATCATTGTGCAATCTTCAAAGCGCCCTCTCAATGAAGAAGAAACAGCGTTAATTACGACGGTTGAACAATTTATTTATGATTTATTGCGCCAAGGGCTATCACATATCAGCTTGAGCAGTGCCACACAATTACACTTATTGAATATGTCCGCTCGAGCAGAAGGTTTACCTCGTTTGGCATCTTATTTACGAACATTGAGCACTCAAGTCAAACTGTTGGCAGAAAGACATTTCACTATGGATGAAAGTAATGTCTTGCGCTTGTTAGCTCATATTTCAGCCTATCTATTTCAATTATCCAGTGCGACGCCAGAACAGCTAAAAGTGTTACGAGGACAACTTCGCCGTCAATATGACGATAAAAAAGCGAGCCTCTCTCTGATCCCTGTTGGCGCAAATTGGTGGACAGCGCAAAGTGGTGCATTAGGCGCAACCTTTACCTTTTGGGATAAAGAAGAGAAACAGCTATTACAAGCGACTCAAGCACGCCCTAATCAACTTGATACTCTGTTTAATCGTTATAGTGTTTGGAATAGTTTATCGTTATGGAAACAAACATCCGATAAATTAATGCGTCGTCCTTTTTTATTACAAGAGCCTCGTATTTCTGATGAAGGAAAACTGGCAACTATTGGCGAAAGCTTCGCACAAAGCCAAACTGATTTTCTTGATATTACCGATTATCACAATCTACAAACTGAATTAGGGATCAACAATTGGCAAGAGTTACCAGACTATTTTGCTAATCAGCCTGAAGGGTTTCTTTCCCCTCTCGTCTTACATATCAAAAGCTATAAACCATTAATTTGGTATGAAATAGAGCAATGCGTTATCTGGGATGTTTCAGATAATCATGATAATTCAGCCTTCTTACGTCTTTATTGGGAAGGAACAATGCAAAATAATCTGGAAGAATTACGTTATCTCACTAAGCGAGAATTAGAGATAGTTGCAGTCACCGTGCAGCCTGTTCGACGTGATTTAAATATGGATTTATTGCCAACGACTATTTGGCTCAAAACCGAAAAAGGCATTGAAATGTTTTATCTCGATTTTGACCAATTTCCACGTAAGAAAAAACAATCAGGATTTATTAGTCGTATTCAAGAATATATGGCTAAACGTAAGCAACAAACGGCAATGCATCACAGTGAACCGACATTAGCACAAAAGTTCTGTCGCCCTATTTTGTCTGTATTAGAAGCCCAAGCATGTACCGGACGGGAATTGCTTTCTGAAATGCAAAAAGAGCAGTTAGAAACAAGTAAACATACTGCTGACGATTTGGGAATGACATTAATTGCCAACCAATTAGCTCGTTATCTGGCATTAACTACGCGTGACTCTCAGGCTTTATTACAGTTAATTTGGCTATGTGATAATCTGCAACAATTACAAAGTCCATTACCCATTCAGCTTAATGAGTAATAAATATCTCCCGATATAGCTGAGGATGTATATATACAAAAAAGCTATCTCTCTTTAATTAGAGAGATAGCTGATAAAATAAGAATAAGTAGGCTTATGCTGGATTATCAATATCAACAAACGTCACATCGAAGTGATGTGTTTGAGCAAGCCATTCACCTAATGCTTTAATACCATAACGCTCTGTCGCATGGTGTCCCGCTGCAAAAAAATGAACGCCCATTTCTCTTGCGATATGAATAGTCTGTTCCGATACTTCACCCGTTACAAAAGCATCCACACCCTGCTCTGCTGCATCTTGAATAAAGCCCTGCCCGCCCCCCGTGCACCAAGCAATATTACGAATAGTTTCAGGGGCATTATCACCACAATGTAATACCTTGCGTTGTAACGCTTTTTCTAAACGTTCTTTTAATTCAAGAGGCGTTAAAGGCAAATCAAATACACCTTTAGGCACTAAAGGTAATATTTCACCTTCAACTTTAACGCCCATTTTTAACGCTAATTGAGCATTGTTTCCTAAGATTGGGTGGGCATCTAACGGCAGGTGATAACCAAAAAGATTAATGTCATTACAAAGCAATGTCTTTAAGCGATTACGCTTCATTGAACGAATAACAACAGGCTCATTTTTCCAAAAGTAACCGTGGTGTACTAAAATTGCATCAGCGTTTAATCGTACAGCTTCATCAAGTAATGCTTGGCTTGCAGTCACACCCGTTACTATTTTTTGAATATGAGGGCGTCCTTCGACTTGAAGTCCATTAGGCGCATAATCTTGAAAGTTCTCAATGCTTAACTTCTCATTAATCACTAATTCCAGATCAGTATTCTTCATTTCATTTATTTCCCTGTTATCACGAATGCCACTATTTATATAACAATAAGATAAATAGCAATAGGTTAATGGCTTTCGTTTAAATGACTCATTACTGTTTATTGTAACGTAAAAATTGAAGATTATTTGAGGATAAGAAAAAACAAAAAGATAGCACAGGAAAAGTGCTTAAAGCGGGATAAAAATAACGCCTACTTTTGCAGGCGTTATTTTTATATTCTGTTATTTGTGACTATTGAGTGCCACTTCTGATTTTGCCAGCCAAACTGGTTTATCACTTGTTTTAGACCATACACGGTGTATATAGCTATAAAATTGTGCGCGTTTAGGATGGAAAATCATAACAGGAAATGCCACAACACCTAGCGCAACAGCACCAGTACGACGGGCCAAAACATGTTTTTTTGTATATTCGTTATAAGCTGGCATAGTGCTCTCCTGTATAGAGATTAATTTGATGACTGAAATTTTACCTCATTTGATGAAATTTTACTACTGATCAGACCACTCAATTCGTGCGAAAAATCACCTTTATTTTGCTTGATATGTAATTAAATTTCAGAATGGAAACAAAAACGAAACATAAGTAACATAATTATTAACAAAATTAGATCGGTATTTTTACTTAATGAAAGTTGTAGTAAATAATTTTGAGGATAAATTATCAAAAAAGAAAAAAATCAAATAAGAGAAGAGAGGTAGGATATTCAAGAATGCGGGTTTTAGTATTAATAATATAGATCTATTGCTAAATAATACACAACTGAATAATACATTTAGCAGTGAGTAATGAAATACTTATTCAGGGAAATCAAGAAAATCCACATCCATCGAATGATGGATAAGGCGAGCGATAAATAAGGTATCATTTTTTGGTAGATAATAAATTGAGTGTTTTTTAAACTCAAATCGTCTCATACCGTCACACACCCAATTACACTCTCGCCCAATCCAAGGTGCTCGAGCAAGTAGCTCAAATGTCTGTTTTAACTCATTATGATATTTTTTTGCCTGAGTTACACCAAATTGCTGAATGGTATAACGTGCAATTTGATAAATATCTTCTTCTGCTAATTTAGAGAGTTTATACATTTAAGTCCTTTTCAGCTCTTGCAAAAATATCATCCATGTTGTTTTCACTTTCTGGTGAATTCACACCATCTAGTACCATTTTACGAACTATTTGGATCCGTTCTTCTCTGATTTCCATCATACGTAAAGCATCTCTGATTACCTCGGAGGTATTTCCATAACGTCCTGAATTAATCATTTCACCAACAAAACCATTAAAATGTTCACCCAAAGTTACGCTAGTTACTCGTGCCATAAATCCTTCCCACATTGTATTACTTAGTAATACAACAGTAGCAATAAATTTATTAATTTGCCAGCTAATACCATAAAAAAACACCCCAATATTGAAAACCAATTTTGGGGTGTCATCAGTAAATAGAGAATTTTATGGCTTAAAATACCCTGAACTTATTTCTTAACTGCTTTACCTTTACCACGCAGGGTTTCGGTTAATCCTTTCAGGAAGTATCTTACAAGCTGATCGCCACAGTTACGGTAGTTTTTATGTCCTGGTTTACGAAATACAGCACTTAATTCAGGCTTAGAAACACGGAAGTCCGCAAGCTCATAAATCTTTAGAATATCCACATCTTTTAATTCAAAAGCGACACGCAGTTTTTTTAAGATAATGTTATTTGTAATACGCTTTTCAACTTCAGGTGCTGGGAAGTTTTCATCTTTTCCGCGACGATAAAAAATTAGACCATTTAAAAAATGCCCCATTGCATTATCGTCACACTCGACAAATTCAGGTTCATCGTCTTTTTTCAGCCAGCTATTTACTAACTCTTTTGTAACTGTGTAATCAGCCAGTTTCATGATTTCAACAACATGTGCATCACTTAGATCCAGCATGTAACGTACACTTCGTAAAACAAAATTATTTTGCATTGTATTGATTATCCACTCTATTTTTAATTCTAAATCAACCTCAATGATGGATATCAATGCTGTGATCTAAAAATATTCAATAATTAAAAAAATACACTCTACCTTTGGGTAGAGTGTATTCTATATAAATAGTTTATTGCACTAACTTATTTGTTAGCAAAAACATTATTTACTATTTCAATCGCTTCTTTTTCAATTAATTCACGATGCTCAGGGCCTCGGAAGCTTTCACAGTAAATCTTATATGCTTCTTCAGTGCCAGAAGGACGAGCCGCAAACCAACCGTAATCGGTCATCACTTTTAAGCCACCAATAGATGCGCCATTACCTGATGCATGTGTTAAACGTGCAGTAATCGGGTCTCCGGCTAATGTGCTTGCGGTTACCATTTCTGGTGATAAGCGAGACAACAGCGCTTTTTGTTCATGAGTTGCTGATGCTTGAATACGGTTATAGCTTGGTGAACCAAAGCGTTGTGCCAATTCGTTATAATGCTCTTGCGGATCTTTACCTGTGACGGCTTTCATTTCAGCAGCTAACAGACATAAAATGATGCCATCTTTATCGGTTGACCATGGTTTGCCATTAAAGCGTAAGAAAGATGCACCTGCACTCTCTTCACCACCAAAGCCAAATTCACCACTAAATAAGCCTTGAACAAACCATTTAAAACCAACTGGCACTTCAACAAGTTCACGACCTAAGTCAGCGACAACACGGTCAATCATTGCACTTGAAACCAGTGTTTTACCCACTTTTACATCTTTAGCCCATTGTGGACGATGACGGAAAAGATAGTTAATTGCAGCCGCTAAATAGTGGTTTGGATTCATTAAACCAGACGGTGTCACAATACCATGACGGTCATAATCAGGATCGTTGGCAAAGGCTAAGTCAAATTTATCACGCAGTTGTAATAAACCTTCCATTGCCCATGGTGACGAACAGTCCATACGAATAACGCCATCATGATCAAGCGTCATAAAACGGAATGTCTGATCAACTTGATCGTTAACTAATTCAAGATCAAGGCCATAATACTCACCAATACGTTTCCAGTACTCGATACCGGAACCACCTAATGGATCAACACCTAATTTTAAGCCTGCTTTCTTAATAGCTTCCATATCAACAACGTCACCTAACGCTTTGACATAAGGCATAATTAAGTCTTGAGCTTCAATATAACCGCTTGCTAATGCTTCATCATAAGAAAGACGTTTGATGCCCGCTAAATTGCTTTCAAGCAGTTCATTGGCACGTTTCTCAATAACTGAAGTTAAATCTGTATCCGCAGGTCCACCATTTGATGGATTATATTTAATACCGCCATCTTCAGGTGGATTATGAGATGGTGTTATCACGATACCATCAGCAATATCTTGATGTGCTTCGTTGTATGTCAAAATAGAAAAAGAAACTGCCGGTGTTGGTGTATAGCCATTATTTTCTTGAATAATCACCTTAACTTTATTGGCAGCAAGTACTTCTAAAACAGAAATAAATGCAGGCTCTGACAGTCCATGAGTATCTTTACCCACGTAGCATGGCCCTGTTACTCCATTTTTAGCACGTACTTCAGCAATAGCTTGTGCAATTGCCAAAATATGCGCTTCATTAAAGCTATGGCGATTTGCACTTCCGCGATGACCAGATGTACCAAATTTCACACGATGAGCGTTATTGCTAGCTTGTGGTTTAAGTGAATAATATTGAGACGTTAATTGCGCCACATTAATCAGATCACTTTGACGAGTATGCTGCCCTGCTCTTGGATGAATTGCCACAAATCTTCTCCTATTTGACATCACAATCACGCTTTAAACAAAAGCCTTTGCAATGCATCAATTAACAATAGTGGTTAGATAGTTCCACACACCTTATCAATCTCATTTGCAGGAAATTGCATATCCTGCATGATGCTTTGTACCATCGTTCTCTTACGCTCTGTGTTCGAGTTAGTAATAACCCAAAACGGCGTGCCTGAAATATGGCGCGGTTTTGTATGACGTCCACTATCGAGTAATGTTTGTTCATCACCAGCAAAATAGATACGTGTTCGTCCATGTACTGTTTCAGCAGATTGAGTAAAAGTAGCGCTATCTAGGCTATATAACGTAGAAAGGATCTGTAAAAAACGATCAACTGATTTTGTTTTTTCTGCATAACTGTCAGATAACAGCAGTTCTCGCATTTCACGGATCGGATTTTTTGCTGGTGTAATAGCTGGTGTTATAGGTGTAGGTTCAGCTTCCTGTTTAATAACAGGCGCTTGTACTGACTCAGTGACAACGACTGGTTGTACGGGCTGTTTGGCATCGAGCTTCAGTAGACGCCTTAAAATATCTGAAGCGCTTTCACCGATATGTCTAGTTTCGCTAGCAATATAGCGGTAAAGTTCGTCATCAATTTCTATCTTTTTCATTGCTACCCAGTACTATTTTCAAAAAAAAGTAATTAGGATTATAAGATATAATCTTTAAAAACAAAATAGGTAAAATTTCAATAACTTAAAGAGGATCTATTCAAGATCCTACCGTTTTAAAGGCTAAGCTCGGTATTTATCCTATTGTTTATCTCGGTATCATCTTCTATTCTTTGAACTTATTCGCACAAAGCCAGCTTTAAATTCCACTATATCACACCACTCCAGCCCCCAAATAATATAAAATTCTAATTATTTATTTTTGAGCAATGTCAAGATTTCAACTTTTTAAATAAGTTTGGAATATATACCTAGACAATAGTGCTTTTATAGTTTTTTATAAATTTCTCTTATCAATTATTTCTGAACTTCATCACTCTTTCATATTATTACGATAAGTTGGCTTAGCACCTCGTGCATGTCATCATAGAAGAAAATCGCAATTATTTTGGTCATTAATATGAAACTCAATACATTATTAAATTATCAATTACACCAACCTGAAACGACACCTGCATCCAGTTTACCTATCGTCTTGATCCACGGCCTTTTTGGTGATCTGAATAATTTAGGTGTTTTAGGTCGCGCACTTCGCCAAGATAATACCGTGATACAAATTGATGTGCGTAATCATGGGCATTCTCCTCATAGTGAAAGTATGAATTATCAAGATATGGCGCAAGATGTGCTTACATTGCTTGATAGTTTAAATATCCCAAAAGCCATTATTATTGGTCACTCAATGGGAGGCAAAATTGCGATGGCGATGACAGCATTAGCCCCTGAGCGTATCGCAAATATTGTTGTGATTGATATGTCACCTGTTGCCTATAATGTTCGCCGTCATGACAAAATCTTTGCTGCACTTGAAGCTGTAACTAAAGCCCAAGTCACGCGCCGTCAAGATGCGGTGGAAATCATGCGTCCTTTTATTAAAGAAGACGGTGTGATCCAATTTTTACTTAAATCATTCAAAAATGGTGAGTGGCTATTTAATTTACCTGCAATACAAAATGCCTATTCAGACATTATTGGCTGGCAAGAAGTACCAGCTTGGCATCAACCTGTATTATTTATTCGGGGAGGTTTATCACCTTATATTTTGGATGAGTATCGTGAAAACATAGCTCGTCAATTCCCTCTCGCAACCGCCTTTGTTGTTGCAAACACGGGGCATTGGGTGCATTCAGAAAAACCAGATACCGTCATTAAGGCAATTCGTCGCTTTTTAGAGAAAGCTTAGTGAATAAATTTAACTGCTTAAAATAACGCCACTGAAAAAATGATAACTTAATAGAATGTATAATTATTGTACTTAAAAACAGTATCTGTTGATAAAAAGACCAAATCACAATAGGTTAAAGTCAGGAAGCAGTGGCGAGACATCACTATGTGGGGTATTATTGGGCGTTTCGCAATTTAGTCATTGGTATACGCCCTTTCACAGCAAAATTTATGGCAAAAGAACAAACTGATCGCACCACACTGGATTTGTTCGCAGATGAACGCAGACCTGGGCGACCTAAAACAAACCCGCTTTCTCGGGATGAACAGCTTAGAATTAATAAACGCAATCAATTAAGACGTGACAGAGTTAATGGCTTACGTCGAGTTGAGTTAAAATTAAATGAAGATGCTGTGAATGCTCTCAATGAGTTGGCGACAGAAAGAAACGTCAGTCGTAGTGAGCTTATTGAAGAAATATTACTAGAGCAATTGGCGCAAAATCACGCCTTAAAAATGCATCAAAACAAAAATAGCTAGCAGATAAACCACACAAATTCGACAGAATTAGCCTGCTATTTTCGTCAAAATACGTTTTTAGTTTTCTATTATGAAAACACAATGCTTATCTTTCACTAGTAATTGTTCAAACACAGACAAATATACTCTAAATATTTTGAAGTGTAGCTAGGTGACAAGTGAATGAGTCACTGGAAACATACAAGAAAGTATGTAACTTGTGAAAATATACGTAGTCAATAACGCTACAATTTGAAATATAACGAATTTAGAATAAAAGAGGTTATCTCACTTTATGGCAATCATAGGAATATTCTTCGGCAGTGATACTGGCAACACTGAAAATATTGCCAAAATGCTTCAAGAAAGACTGGGCGCTGATAATGCCGAAGTTCATGATATTGCAAAATCCAGTCAAGAAGACATCGAAGCGTTCGATATTCTGTTACTAGGTATTCCTACTTGGTATTATGGTGAAGCACAATGTGATTGGGATGACTTTTTCCCAACACTAGAAGATATTGATTTCAATGGTAAGCTTGTTGCACTATTTGGTTGTGGTGACCAAGAGGACTACGCAGAATATTTCTGTGATGCAATGGGTACTATCCGCGATATTATTGAGCCTCGTGGCGCAGTTATCGTAGGTCATTGGCCAACAGAAGGTTATCATTTCGAAGCCTCTAAAGGGCTTGCAGATGATAATCATTTTATCGGTCTTGCGATTGATGAAGATCGTCAACCAGAATTAACCGAAGAGCGTGTTGACGCTTGGGTTGCTCAAATCAAAGAAGAAATGAGCCTAGACGAAATTCTGGGATAAAATAAATACTCAATATTGAGAATGATAATTATTCAATGGTGTGCTAAGATAGTGTGATAGGTGGGGTGTTTATTTTTAAATATCATGCCTATAATCAATGAGGTTATTTATTCACCCGAGTATTAATGAATAAAACCTATTTGTGAGCACAAAAATTAAATTCACCATTAGCAACAGGATTAAATCCGCATGACCGACAATAATAAAGCGTTAAAAAATGCTGGGTTAAAAGTTACACTTCCTCGCTTAAAGATCTTGGAAGTGCTCCAGGATCCTGAGTGCCATCATGTCAGTGCTGAAGATCTCTACAAAAAACTCATCGATATCGGTGAAGAGATTGGTCTGGCAACAGTGTATCGCGTCTTAAACCAATTTGATGATGCTGGTATTGTTACCCGACATAATTTTGAAGGTGGTAAATCAGTATTTGAATTAACTCAACAACACCATCATGACCACTTAATTTGTCTTGATTGTGGTAAAGTTATCGAGTTTACAGACGATGCAATTGAATTACGCCAAAGAAACATCGCTGAACGTCATGGTATCAAGCTTTCCAATCATAGCCTTTACTTATATGGCCACTGCGCTGAAGGCAATTGCAAAGAAGATAGCCACGCACATGATGAGAAATAATTCATTCTGGATAATCTCTCAGTAAAAAAAAGGAACTGTTCACAGTTCCTTTTTTATTGCCTAAAATCCGAGGATAACTCTACTTAGCCACACTGATACTGTGCTTAATATGTTTTAAATGAACCACAATGGTAAATGTGACAATAACCAATAGTGACCAAGAGCCCCATTTGCCTGCATGTACAGCAGACCAAGCACCAATTTGGTTAGGATATTGCCAAACACCAAAAAATGTACCGAAATTCTCAGCAAGCCAAATAAAGAAACCTATTAGAACAAAAGCGAGTAATAAAGGCATTTTTCGCTCAGTATCATAAGGAGTAAAATAAACCACACTACGAGCATAAAGACCTAAAATAAAGGCAGTTAAATACCAGCGATAATCACCGATAAAGTGATGAGAAAAGAAATTAATATAGATAGCGAGAGCAACCAAAGTTGCCATCCAATAAGGTGGATAATGTTCAATTCGTACTTTTAAAAAACGCCATGCTTGAATTAAATAACTTCCTACCGCAGAGTACATAAACCCTGTAAACAAAGGGACTTCCCACAATTTTGTATAAGCAAAATCAGGGTATTTCCACGATCCAATTGCCGCTGATGTTTTAAATAATTCCATCACAAACCCAACAATGTGGAAAAAACAGATCGCTTTTAATTCATCCCATGTTTCTAGCTTTCCCCACACCATCCATAATTGAAAAGCGATAGCGAGAATAAGAAGCACGTCATAACGAGGTATACCAAAGATACCTTTACTTGGTGTTGCAAATAAAATAAAAAAGAAAAATCCGGCAAATAAACAAGAACGCGCCTCTTTTACACCAAAAAAAAGAAATTCAACAATAAATCGTTTTATACCTTTAAAGGGTTTCAATGGCGGTTCTAATAAAAAATCATCCAATCGCTTTAACATGCTTCTTCCTGAAAACTCGCATTATCGAACAGCATTCAATGCAGAATAATAAATAAGGTGAGATAAAATGAATGGCAAGAAATTTGCCATAGAATAAAAAAACCTACAAGGATGAAAAGGACGAAAAAGAAAGGAATTAAAAAATAAAGGTATTTACCCCCCACTACGATACCCACTCTGACTTCCTTTACTTAGGGTAAATACCTTACGCAAATTTTGCGAAATAACTGAAGCACAGGAGATAAACATAACCCACTCACATTTATCTCAGACGACATGACATGACGACTTTACTTCATTACTTTTACTACATACTGCGATTTTAAAACGACTCTTTACTGCTTTTACTCTTTTACTCTTTTACTTCTACTCTTTTACTTCCACTTTTTACTACTGCTGACAACTTCACTTTATTAACGAGGCTTATTTGTAAGGCTCTTCTTAATTACCGCATCCCTACCTTTCTACTACTTATTTTTACTTATCGTAATCGTATTTAGCTTTTTTAGTTTTATTCAGGATAAAGTGCAATTAATACACTTTATCCTTATGCTGATATTAGAAAATAGTAAATGGCATTATCACGTTAAACTTAACGTCTTTTTCATCTTGGAAAATATTACCAAAACCACCTTCATAACTTGGAATATCGGAGTGGTTATCATAACGGGTATAGTGAAGCTTAAAGAGAGTGCCTTTAGCGCGACCTTCTTGAACCGTATACATAATATCCGCATTCCATGCACTTTCTCTGATACGCTGACCTTGGTCATAAATAGCTTTACCACTTGGCTTAGCATCCCATGCGTAAACATAAGAAGTACCTACTGCCCAGCCTGACAGATCCCAGTTTTTCAGATCATACATAACGCCAGCATAAAGTGCTTTTTCACCATTGGCGTTAAAGTCAGAACGACCATCCCACCAGACATCAAGACGACCATTAGAGGTTGCCCAGCCCGGAGTCATACGTTGTAAGAAATAACCTTGATTACCTTCAGCTTTAACCCACGTTCCTTCTACTTTGAAGTCAAATACATTGTAGGTATAACCAAAAGTCAGTGCTTGTAACCATGCCAGCCCATCATAAACGTCATTAACGCCACCACCGGTAACTTTATCTTTAGCACCGTAGAATTGGTAAGACGTTCTTAATGCATTGTCAGCAATTGGGAAATCATAAGAAACTTTACCAAAATACTGATCGATATAACCATCAGCCTGACCAAATGCAGCTTCTAACACTAAGCTGTTTTTAAAATCATATTTAGCGCCGAAAGAGTGAAGATAGCTGATATTCGTTTCTAGATCAGCTTTACGGAAATTGTACATATTCCGATACCATGGTGCTTTATATTCATCTGTCCACATATAGGAGAAAGATAATTCACCACTTTTATCGAAATCAAAGACAGCGCCCGCTTCAGCACCGCGGTAAGTTCCCGGTAAGAAGCTCCAGTGTGGACGCAATAAGCTTTGGCCTTTAGGTTGAATATATCCACCTTGAGCCCAGAAGTTACCTAATTTGAATTTCGCAGCCGCTTTATAAACGCTCATGCCACTGCGATCGCCAGTCCATTTTTCATCCCAGCGACTTTTTGCATCACTAAAACCGATTTCATTAGGTGCCGCAGGGCCACTGTTATTCAATTCAGCCGCACCAAAGGCAGCTAAATCAATACCAATAAAATCACCAAGGTAACCTGATGAGAAATCGAGATTAGCGTTGAAAGTAGAATGGTGTAAGTTAGCTTTGTATTTGCCGTAATCAGGGCTATTTGGTGTTAACTCTTTTCTATCACGGTCACGTTGCCAATAAAAAAGACCGCCTGTTAAGGTTGAGTCATCAATAAACCCTTCAGCATGAGACATTTTTGCAGGTAGTGCAGTTACAAGCAATGCGCCCATAACGGCAAGTGCCACCCTGCCTGGTTTAGCATTTTGCATAACCATAGCATTGTTTCCTCTTTGACTTTGACTAAAAAAGAAATAAGCACAATGCCTATTTCCAAATATAAAACCCCAAGTGGGGAAAAAACCTAAATTAGGTTATAAACAGCATATTTTTCGCGACGCGAATTATCAACCAAAAAAAAAGAATTTTTATCAAAATATGACAAAGGGCACATAACTAAATGATCGTTTCATTTTCTTTCTTTTATAAAGATTGGTTAAAAATAAACATAATCACTTGATTTAATTGTATTTTATAAATCAATCTTTAAATGATATAAAATTTCGTTTTTATAGAAAGGAATAATAAGTAGTATTTATAAATAATCTTTTTTAATGATGTAAAATATGTGGTGTGAATCACACTTTTCTTATTACAGTGTTATTTAGCGTGATGATATGAAAAAACAAAAGAATAAAGTGATAGTGAATAAACTATTTCAAACGAAATAAATGAAAACTTATCACCTAAAAAAGATAAAACGAGAGGCTAATCAAATTAAGAATAGTAAATATTTAATATCAATAGATGAAAAATTAGGCAAAATAAGCTGTAAAACAGATAAAAAAATGCTCGATAAATAAATTACCGAGCATTTTATTCATTAAGGCACTAATGTGACTTAAAGCACGTCAAATTAGCCTTGTTGAGAAATCTTCGCCCAAGTGTCACGTAAGCCCACAGTACGGTTAAACACAAGTTTATCCGCCGTTGAAAGCTTATCAGCACAGAAGTAGCCTTCACGCTCAAATTGATACGCTTTCTCGATAACCGCATCTTTTAAGCTACGCTCTACAAAACCTTCACGAATAACTAATGATTCTGGGTTAATTGTTGATAAGAAATCATCTTCTGCCGCCGGGTTTGGTACGCTAAATAAACGGTCATAAAGACGGATTTCAGCTGGGATCGCATGTGGAATGCTTACCCAGTGAATAACGCCTTTTACTTTACGTCCATCAGCAGGATCTTTATTTAAAGTCTCTGCATCATAGGTACAGTAAATAGTCGTAATTTCGCCTTGTTCGTCTTTCTCAACACGTTCAGCTTTAATAACATAAGCATTACGTAAACGTACTTCTTTACCTAGCACTAGACGTTTATATTGACGGTTTGCTTCTTCTTTGAAGTCAGCGCGATCAATATAGATTTCACGGCTAAATGGCACTTCTCGCGTTCCCATTTCTGGTTTATTTGGGTGATTTGGTGCAACAAGAATTTCTTCACCTTCTGGCATATTTTCAATCACTAAACGAACAGGATCGATAACAGCCATTGCGCGTGGTGCATTTTCGTTTAAGTCATCACGAATACAAGATTCCAGAGCTGCCATTTCGACGTTGTTTTCTTGTTTCGTCACACCAATACGTAGACAGAATTCACGAATAGATTCTGCGGTATAACCACGACGACGTAAGCCTGAAATTGTTGGCATACGAGGATCATCCCAACCATTCACAATGTTTTCTGTCACAAGCTGATTCAGCTTACGTTTTGACATCACTGTGTATTCAAGGTTAAGACGTGAGAATTCATATTGACGAGGATGACAAGGGATAGTGATATTATCCAGCACCCAATCATATAAACGGCGGTTATCTTGGAATTCTAAAGTACATAAAGAATGTGTGATATTTTCCAGTGCATCAGAGATACAGTGGGTAAAATCATACATTGGATAAATGCACCATTTATTTCCAGTTTGGTGATGTTCAGCGAATTTAATACGATAAAGCACAGGATCACGCATAACAATAAATGGTGATGCCATATCAATTTTCGCACGTAAGCACGCTTTACCTTCTTCAAAGCCACCAGCACGCATTTTTTCAAACAGCGCTAAGTTCTCTTCTACGCTACGTGAGCGATAAGGGCTGTTTTTACCTGGCTCTTTTAATGTACCGCGGTATTCACGAATTTCTTCAGCGCTTAACTCATCAACGTAAGCTAAGCCTTTATTAATCAGCTCAATCGCATATTGATAAAGTTGATCAAAATAATCTGAGGAGTAATGAATGCTACCTTCCCATTGGAAACCTAACCACTGAACATCTTTTTGAATTGAGTTGATGTACTCAATATCTTCTTTTACTGGATTGGTATCATCAAAACGTAGATTACATTTTCCCTGATAATCTTTAGCAATACCAAAATTCAGGCAAATTGATTTCGCATGGCCGATATGAAGATAGCCATTAGGTTCAGGTGGGAAACGCGTTTGAACGCTATTATGTTTCCCAGTAGCCAGATCTTCGTCAATAATTTGACGAATAAAGTTCGTTGGGCGGGCATCTGCCTCATTCATGGTCATTTTTTCCTCAAAGCAAAACGCATAATTAACCCACTATAATCCAATAAGCAGGTTTCATAAATACCTTAGCTAAATACACCCCTGAGATATTTATCAAAATAGAGATAAAAAAACGGGAAGTTTGAAAGACTCCCCGTTTTATCGTCTTATTTAACCATCTCTTTATAGAGGATTAAATATCTAGATAGAATTTATTTTAACACGTTGTAGATAACCGTTTTATTTCCGACCACAACACCATCAACTTGTTCAGCAATCTTATCAAAATCATCGATATTGCTAACAATGACAGGGCTTATCATCGATTTGGCATTAGCGTTCAGATATTCAAGATCTAATTCTAAGATAGGTTGACCGACTTTAACGTCTGCACCTTCTTCAACTAAACGCTTGAAGCCTTTGCCACCTAATGCAACGGTATCAATTCCCATGTGTACGATGATTTCAACACCATTGTCAGTCTCGATACAAAATGCATGATTAGTATCAAAAATCTTAACAACAGTACCTGTTGCAGGTGCCATCACGATATTAGAGGTTGGTTTGATTGCTACACCATCCCCAACAACACCACTAGAGAACGCTTCATCAGGCACATCTTTCAATGCCACGACCTCACCATCAAAAGGCGCAATCATTTCAAGTAACACTTTTGCATTTGTGTTGGCTTGTTTTACAGGTGCTTTTTCAGTAGAGACTGTTGAGGCAGCTGACGCTTCATAAGCTGGCACAGGGCCTTGAGTCAATACATCACGCATAGCGTTAGCGACTAATTCAGCACGTGTACCTACAATCACTTGAACACTTTGTTTGTTTAAGCGAATAACACCTGATGCACCTAAGCGTTTTGCATAGGCATCATTAACAACAGTGGCATCTTTTACATTTAAGCGTAAACGGGTAATACAAGCATCAATACCCGTTAAATTATCAGAACCACCGATAGCTGCGATATATTGACGAGCTTCTTGTTGAATACCTTCTTTACTATTTGCTGGCGCTGTTTTGATATCTTCATCATAGCCATCAGCAGTTTCATCACCCATCACATCATCTTCACGACCCGGAGTTTTCAGGTTAAATTTTGTGATAGTGAAACGGAAAATACCGTAATAGATAAAGAAGAAAACAATACCTTGAACAATCAGCATGTACCAATGAACAGCCAGTGGGTTACGTGAAGATAAGAACATATCCACTAAGCCCGCACTAAAGCCGAATCCTGAAATCCACTCCATGCTTGCTGCGATATAAACAGAAATCGCCATTAAGAATGCGTGAATAACATAGAGCACAGGCGCCACAAACATAAAGGAGAATTCAAGTGGTTCAGTAATACCTGTGAAGAAAGCAGCAAATGCACCTGCAATCATGATACCCGCAACTTTTGCTTTGTTCTCTTTACGTGCGCAGTGATAGATAGCAAGCGCTGCACCCGGTAAACCAAACATCATTACTGGGAAGAAACCTGCTTGATAACGACCTGTTACACCCACAGTTGCTAAGCCAGAATCAATAGCTTGCTGACCTGCAAGGAAGTTAGGAATATCGTTAATACCGGCAACGTCAAACCAGAATACAGAGTTCAACGCATGGTGTAAGCCAACTGGAATTAATAAACGGTTAAAGAATGCGTAGATACCTGCACCTAATGCGCCCATATCTTTAATGCTTTCACCGAAGCTGACTAATCCGCCATAAATCACAGGCCAGATATACATCAGAATAAAGGCGACGATGATCATTAAAAATGAGGTTAGGATAGGAACTAAACGGCGACCACTAAAGAATGACAGTGCGCGAGGCAGTTCAACGCTACTAAAGCGGTTATAAAGCTCGGCAGAAAGTACACCAACCAAGATCCCAACAAACTGGTTATTTATTTTACCAAAAGCAACTGGAACCTCTTCTAAAGGTAGGCCTTTGATCATTGACACCGCAGCTGGAGAGCAAAGCGTTGTCACGACTAAGAACCCAACAAATCCTGTTAAAGCGGCAGCACCGTCTTTGTCTTTCGACATACCATAAGCAACACCAATGGCAAACAAGACTGACATATTGTCGATGATGGCAGCACCAGATTTGATAAGTAAGGCAGCAAGCGCGTTATCGCCACCCCAGCCTACTGGGTCAATCCAGTAGCCAATCCCCATCAGAATTGCTGCTGCAGGTAATGTAGCAACAGGCACCATCAGCGCCCGTCCTATCTTCTGCAGATAACTTAAAATATTCACAAACTCCCCCTTGGATAGCCCCTATGCGGGATCTTATTCATACTCATTCATATTTTATAATAAAATTGATGAGCTAATTATTTAATTCCATTTTTAGTCTAAAAAAATTATTTCGTATCGCAAATTAATTAGTCATAGTTTGTGATTAAAGTCACTAATATCGTATAATTTTTAGCTGAAATGCTGGCTAAGTCAGAAAGCTTATTTTATGATTAAAAATATCTTTTGGCGGGACATTTCGATCATCAGCTAAAAATGAAAAGAAATTCGTGTTATAGATGAGCCACTGATAATCACACGATGAAATAACACGTTACTGAGTTATCAGATTTGTCTTTTTTCTATGAGGTTACTATGAGGTTAATCCCCCTATCCACGGCAAAACAAGTTGGTAAGTGGTCTGCAAATTATATCGTTGAGAAAATCAACGCGTTTAATCCAACCGCAGAGCGCCCTTTCGTACTTGGTTTACCGACTGGTGGCACGCCATTGGCGACATATAAAGAATTAATTGAATTGCATCGTGCAGGAAAAGTCAGCTTCCAACACGTTGTGACGTTCAATATGGATGAATATGTTGGTATTCCATCAGATCATTCACAAAGTTATCGTACTTTTATGTATGAAAACTTCTTTAATCATATTGATATTAAAGATGAAAATATCAATTTATTAAATGGTAATGCTGAAGATCCACAAGCAGAATGCGAACGCTATGAAGCTAAAATCAAGTCTTATGGCAAAATCAATCTGTTTATGGGCGGTGTAGGTAACGACGGTCACATTGCATTTAATGAACCTGCGTCTTCACTCTCCTCACGCACTCGAATGAAAACGCTAACTGAAGATACACGCTTAGCAAATTCACGTTTCTTCGACAATAATGTTAATCATGTCCCTAAATATGCACTGACAGTCGGTGTAGGCACATTATTAGATGCTGAAGAATTAATGATTTTGGCGACCGGTTTTAATAAAGCGCAAGCAGTACATGCAGCAACAGAAGGCGCTGTTAACCATTTATGGACGATTTCCTGTGTTCAACTTCACCCTAAAGCAATTTTAGTGTGTGATGATCCTGCAACAATGGAATTACGTGTAAAAACATTGCGTTATTTCCAACAGATTGAAGCGCAAGAGTGTCAGAAATACCAAGACTAAGTTTAGTAAAATAAGTACCTACTGATTAAGTAGCGGAAAAGGCTAAGCTCTCTTACTTATCAGCCAGAATTTGCTGGCTGATATCGGCTTTTTAGATTGACTTCCCTTATCAGGAGACAAAGGTATGTTTGCCTTAACAAATGCTGTTATTTATACAGGTTACGACCGTTTAGAAAACCACGCCATTATTATTAACGGCTCCCGTATTGAGCAGGTTTGCCCACAGGATCAACTGCCAAAAGATATCACTGTTCGTGATATGAAAGGTGCAATTGTCTCTCCTGGTTTTATTGATTTACAGGTTAATGGTTGTGGCGGTGTGCAATTTAATGATACTCCTGAAAATGTCACCGTTGAAACGTTAGAAATTATGCAAAAAGCGAATGAACGCTTAGGTTGCACTAGCTATTTGCCAACGCTAATTACCTGTTCTGATGAATTGATGAAAATAGGCATTGAAGCAACTCGTGCTTATATGAAGAAACATGAAAATAAAGTATTGGGATTACATTTAGAAGGTCCATATATCAATGTGATTAAAAAAGGGACTCATGATCCACAATTTATTCGTCAACCAAGTGCTCAGATGATTAGCTATTTGTGCGATAATGCTGATGTCATCGCCAAAATCACCCTCGCGCCAGAAATGGTTGATGAAAAGTATGTTCGTCAATTAATCAAAGCAGGTATCATTGTTTCTGCGGGTCATTCTAATTCGACTTATGAAGAAGCACGTAAAGGATTCCGTAATGGTATCTCATTATCGACTCACCTTTACAACGCAATGCCTTATATTACAGGCAGAGGCCCAGGGCTTGTAGGTGCCATTTATGATACACCTGAAGTTTATGCTGGTATCATTGCTGATGGTTTACATGTTTCATGGGCAAATATTCGTAACAGTAAGCGTTTGAAAGGTGAAAAATTACTTTTAGTCACAGACGCAACTGCGCCAGCGGGGCTTGATCCTAGCAAAAATGAGATGGATAGCTTCGTTTTTGCCGGTAAAACCATATATTATCGTAATGGTCTTTGTGTCGATGCAGATGGCACATTAAGTGGATCATCACTAACCATGATTGGTGCAATTAAAAATAGCGTGATCCATGTAGGTATTCCATTAGATGAAACATTGCGGATGACAACTCTATATCCTGCTCGTGCAATTGGAATGGAAAAAGAATTGGGAACAATTGAAGCTGGAAAAATTGCTAACCTCGCTTCTTTTGATAAGGACTTCAACCTTTGTACAACGTTTGTCAATGGTATCGAAATAACTGAATAACTAATGGATGTATATGCTGATGAGTCATAACAACACTGAAACGCAAATTGGCAATATCGATCTTGTTAAACAACTTAACAGTGCGATTGTGTATCGACTGATTGATCAACACGGGCCAATTTCCCGTATCCAAATAGCCGAACAAAGCCAGCTAGCACCAGCCAGTGTGACTAAAATTACTCGTCAGTTGCTTGAACGAGGCTTAATTAAAGAAGTTGATCAACAAGCATCAACAGGTGGACGTCGCGCAATTTCTATTATTGTTGAACACCGCAATTTTAATACAGTCAGTGTGCGATTGGGGCGTAATGATGCCACTGTTGCTCTTTATGATCTAAGTGGAAAAGTCATCATTGAGCAACACTACCCTTTAGAACAAAGTACTCAAAATGAAGTTGAAGCGCTGCTTATCAATGCAATTGATGATTTTATTAAACAAAATCAGCGTCGTATTCGTGAGCTTATTTCAATTTCCGTGATCTTACCCGGTCTTGTTGATCCAAATAAAGGCATTGTTCGTTATATGCCTCATATGAAAGTGGATAATTGGGCTTTGGTAAATAGCTTAGAAAAACGCTTTAGTCTGCCTTGTTATGCAGGACATGATATTCGAAGCCTAGCTTTAGCTGAAAACTATTTTGGTGCTACAAGAGATTGTGAAGACTCATTACTCGTCCGTATCCATCGGGGTGCAGGTGCTGGTGTTATTATTAATAATAAAATTCTGCTCAACCAACGTGGTAACTTAGGAGAGATTGGTCATATTCAAATCGACCCTCTAGGTGAACGTTGCCATTGTGGTAACTTTGGTTGTTTAGAAACGATTGCATCCAATACAGCAATCGAGGCGAAAGTACGCTATCAATTAGAGCAAGGCTATCCAAGCCAGTATTTATCGCCAACACAGTGCCAAATCCAAGATATTTGTCGAGCCGCTGTTAAAAATGACCCGCTAGCAGTCGAAACCATCAAACAAGTGGGTTTACACTTAGGTAAAGCTATTGCAATTGCCATTAACCTATTTAACCCACAAAAAGTGGTTTTAGCGGGTGAATTGACTGAAGCAGCTGAAGTTTTACTTCCCTCAATTCAAAGTTGCATTAATACACAAGTATTAAAAGAATTCAGAGAAGAGCTTCCTGTCGTCACATCAGAGCTTGATCATCGTTCTGCCATAGGGGCTTTTGCCTTGACTAAACGCGCAATGCTTAACGGAGAATTGCTTCAACAGCTATTAGAAAAGTAATTTATTGTTGATAAATTATACTTTTTGCGTTGAATGTATACTTTTCTGAATTTCATTGTGAAATAAGTCTAAAATTCAATCAGTAATATTCAAAGAAAAAGAAATGTAGCGTGAGTTTCTCACCTCATTTCTTTTTTTATACTCATTATTCCCCATCCTTTCCCTCTTTGACTTAATATCATTTCTCTTACTGCTTTGTTTTTTCTTTTTATTCACACACTATTGCGCTTTATTCTTTGAGATATTTTTCATCAATAAGGTTGTTTTTTGGATCTTTTTTCGACAAAATGATTAACCATCGAGCAAACGGACACGTTTCTCGAAAATTAATGCAAAAAGCAGTTGACGGATTTGTCTGTAATACGCATAATGCGCCCCGCAACGCCGACGAAGGTTATGCAAAAAAAGATGGCTATGTAGCTCAGCTGGTTAGAGCACAACACTCATAATGTTGGGGTCACAGGTTCGAATCCCGTCATAGCCACCATCTTTTTGCGGGAGTGGCGAAATTGGTAGACGCACCAGATTTAGGTTCTGGCGCCGCAAGGTGTGCGAGTTCAAGTCTCGCCTCCCGCACCATTTTAACCTCGTCAAGAATTTATCAGTTGGGATATCGCCAAGCGGTAAGGCACCAGGTTTTGATCCTGGCATTCCCAGGTTCGAATCCTGGTATCCCAGCCATATTTCTGATAAATAAGTGTGTTGACAATTGAATTAGCGGATGGGGTATCGCCAAGCGGTAAGGCACCAGGTTTTGATCCTGGCATTCCCAGGTTCGAATCCTGGTACCCCAGCCATCTTTTAAAAGAAAGATAGCTAGATTCAATACGGCTATGTAGCTCAGCTGGTTAGAGCACAACACTCATAATGTTGGGGTCACAGGTTCGAATCCCGTCATAGCCACCATTTTTTGGGATATCGCCAAGCGGTAAGGCACCAGGTTTTGATCCTGGCATTCCCAGGTTCGAATCCTGGTATCCCAGCCATATTTTGAAAGAGAGACTCGCTGAGCGAGTCTTTTTTTCTCCAAGTTGTTGCGGGAGTGGCGAAATTGGTAGACGCACCAGATTTAGGTTCTGGCGCCGCAAGGTGTGCGAGTTCAAGTCTCGCCTCCCGCACCATTGATTACTAACGTGTTAATCACGAAATCAACAGATAAGACTCGCATTGCGGGTCTTTTTTGTTTTTGTCTCTTACGTTTTTCTTGTCTCGGTCTTTTCTCTCAACTTCATCACCCCTTTATCTTCTGACACCTCTGCTCTCAAAAGCTAACATTCCCCACACCATCATTTTTATTTATTCTCATCATTTCACACTTTCTTGATCTCTCTGTACATATATCTCCCTAGATACTATACTCCCCCATAGTATATTTAAGGATTATGTATGCCACACTCACCAGCAGAAAAAAAAGCCGCGTTAACTCGCGTAAGAAAAATTAAAGGGCAACTTCTTGCATTAGAAACTGCCCTTGAAAATGAAAATGAATGCGGTCAGGTATTACAACAAATTGCCGCCATCAGAGGTGCTATCAACGGTCTGATGGCAGGTGTGCTCGAAAGTCATTTACGTGAAGGTCTTATGGATGCTGTCGCTTCTCCTGAAGATCAAAAAAATTCCGTTGATGATGCCATTTCACTTATCCGCACTTACCTGCGTTAATAACAAAAAAAGGATACACCATGAAATCTCGTGCAGCGGTCGCATTTGGACCAGGAGAACCTTTAAAAATCGTTGAAGTTGATGTGATGCCACCAAAAGCAGGTGAAGTACTCATAAAAATCAGCCATACAGGTGTTTGCCATACAGACGCTTTTACACTCTCAGGTGATGATCCTGAAGGTGTATTCCCTGCTATTCTTGGTCATGAAGGCGCTGGTGTGGTTGTCGAGGTCGGTGAAGGTGTCACCAGTGTTAAACCGGGCGATCACGTTATTCCTCTATACACTGCCGAGTGTGGCGAATGTCTATTTTGCAAATCAGGCAAAACAAACTTATGTGTTGCAGTCAGAGCAACGCAAGGTAAGGGTTTAATGCCAGATGGGACAACACGTTTTTCTTACAACGGACAACCTATTTATCACTATATGGGATGCTCTACTTTTAGCGAATACACTGTAGTGGCTGAAGTTTCTCTGGCAAAAATCAATCCAGAAGCCAATCACGAAGAAGTTTGCTTATTAGGTTGTGGCGTAACAACCGGTATTGGTGCAGTTCACAATACGGCAAAAGTACAAGAAGGTGACTCTGTTGCTGTTTTTGGTTTAGGCGGTATTGGTCTTGCCGTTCTTCAAGGTGCAAGACAAGCCAAAGCAGGTCGTATTTTTGCTATCGATACAAATCCTGAAAAATTTGCATTAGCGCGCCAGTTTGGTGCAACTGACTGCTTAAACCCTAATGACTACGACAAGCCTATTCAGCAAGTCCTTGTTGAAATGACACAATGGGGTATTGACCATACTTTTGAATGTATTGGAAACGTCAATGTCATGAGAGCTGCATTAGAAAGTGCGCATCGTGGTTGGGGTCAATCCATTATTATTGGTGTAGCTGGTGCTGGGCAAGAGATCTCAACTCGTCCATTCCAATTAGTTACAGGGCGCTCATGGAAAGGTACTGCTTTTGGCGGTGTTAAAGGCCGTAGCCAATTACCCGGTATGGTTGAGGATGCAATGAAAGGTAATATCGAACTTAAGCCTTTCGTTACCCATAAACTACCGTTAGACAAAATTAATGAAGCTTTTGATTTAATGCACGAAGGTAAATCAATCCGAACTGTTATTCATTTCGATTAATCATTCTCAAGCCTATGTCTCATAGGTTTGTCTTTGTTTTTAAAGGAGTCAAAATGGAAAGGATTGAACGTCACGCCTGTTTTGGTGGTTGGCAAGAAGTTTATCAACATACATCAAAGACGTTAAATTGTGAGATGAAATTTGCTATCTATCTTCCTCCTATGGAAGAAGAGCAAAAATACCCTGTTTTATATTGGTTATCAGGCTTAACCTGCAACGAGCAAAATTTTATTACTAAATCAGGTGCTCAACAATTTGCAGCACAACACGGTATTGTTTTAGTGGTACCTGATACTAGCCCTCGCGGTGAAAATGTCGCTGATGATAGTGCTTATGATTTAGGACAAGGCGCTGGTTTTTACCTTAATGCGACACAATCGCCATGGAATGCTCATTACAATATGTACGACTATATTGTTGATGAACTTCCAGCGCTAATAGAAACGCATTTTCCTGTGACTCATCAACGTGCTATTAGTGGGCATTCAATGGGTGGACATGGTGCATTAACGATTGCATTGCGAAATTCGGCACGCTACAGCAGTGTGTCAGCGTTTTCTCCAATTGTGGCACCATCAGTTGTTCCTTGGGGTAAAAAAGCGTTTAGCGCTTATTTAGGCGATGATACGACACAGTGGCAACAATATGATGCGGTTGAATTAATTAACCAAGCAGAAAGTGTGTTACCTATGCGTATTGATGTCGGACTCGATGATCCTTTCTATCAAGAGCAACTGAAGCCTGAATTATTTGCTCAAGCTTGCGATACAAAACAGTTCCCTTATCAATTGAATTTACATCAAGGGTACGATCACAGTTACTATTTTGTGGCGAGTTTTATTGGTGAGCATATTGCTTTTCATGCCAAGCATTTAAAAGCGTAACAATTATGCGATGATCTTATTGTTGATATCCAACTCAGATCATCGCATTTCTAATTATTTAATACCTAACGCATAACGCAATGCCGCTTCTTTCGCTTTTCCTGCATGTTGTGCTGCTAAAAGGCCAATATTTCTAACGACTTTTAAACCCGGTAATTGGTGACTAAAGGCGTGATAAAATACGTCCATACCCGCTTGCATAACTAGATTATCAGGCATACGACGGCGCTGGTATTTTTTCAATAACGCCATTGAATCCCAAGGCTCGAAATGTTTTTTAGCCTCAGCCACTAAGTCTAAGAAACAGTCCACATCACGATAACCTAAGTTAACGCCCTGTCCTGCTAATGGATTAATGGTGTGAGCCGCATCTCCCAACAAAACAATCCCTTTATCAACATAACGACTTGCATGCTGACGAGTTAATGGGAATGAACCAGCTGCAATAGGTGTCGCTTTGCCTAATCGCTCTGGGAAAGCATGTTGAATTTCTTTTTCTAACTGCGCCATCGACATATTTTGCAGTTTTCTAATTCTGTCAGGCGAGTCATACCAAACCAAACAAGCCCAATTATCAAAAAGCGGTAAATAAGCACGAGGCCCTGAAGGGTAAAAACGTTGCCATGTACCTTTTTCAGGAGGTAATTCTGTTTTCACCGTGATCAGCATACAAGATTGGCGATATTGCCAGCCATTGCTGCCAATACCCGCAAATTGGCGCACTTGAGAATTTGCACCATCCGCACCTACCACTAAATTTGTAGTGACTTCACTGCCATCAGAAAGCGTTACTTTCCATTTATCATCTAAATAAGTCATTTTACTTAGACTATTTGGACATAATAAGGTGATATTGCTATAACGTTCAGCCTCTTGCCAAAGCGCTAATTGCAAAATTCGGTTTTCAACCATATACCCTAATTCAGGTAAACCTAGGCTTTTAGCATCAAAAATCACATGGGCATTTTCTTCTTCCCATGTTTCTAAGGTAAGATAAGGCGCAGAACGCATAGCTAAAACATGTTGCCATGCACCTAATTGTTTTAATAGACTAACGGATGCGCAACTAATCGCAGAAATACGGATATCAGGATGAGATGACGCATCAAAAGGTGCTGGAGACTGTCGTTCAATCATTGCAACACGCAATCCTTCTTGCGCCAGCCCAATTGCAACAGCAGCGCCAATCATCCCGCCACCAGCGATGATTGCATCAAAATCGTTTTTTACATTACTCATCATTGTTATGCCATAACTCATTACTTTAAATAATAGGTAAGCGCTGTTTCAGTTTATTTCTATTAAACTAAACGCCATAGAGAATTAGCGCCGACTTGCTCTAGTCACTGACCACACAAATGACTACAATAACCGCCTTATTGGCTTATTACACGCAACGTTTTCCAATGATTAGCTATTGTCTCACTGAAAATACCGGATTTACACAATGTCGACGATAAAAAAACTGTACATTAAAACTTGGGGCTGTCAGATGAATGAGTACGATTCATCCAAAATGGCAGACCTACTCGAAAGCACCCACGGTTATCAGTTAACCGATGTCGCCGAAGATGCGGACATTCTACTGCTAAATACCTGTTCTATCCGTGAGAAAGCACAAGAAAAAGTCTTTCATCAGTTAGGACGTTGGAAATATTTTAAAGATAATAAACCCGATATTATCATTGGCGTCGGCGGTTGTGTTGCTTCTCAAGAAGGTGAATACATCCGTCAACGTGCGCAGTGTGTCGATATTATCTTCGGACCACAAACTTTACACCGTTTGCCTGAAATGATTAATCAGGTTAAAGGGACTAAAAGCCCAGTTGTCGATATCAGCTTCCCTGAAATCGAAAAATTTGACCGTTTACCAGAGCCTCGCGCTGAAGGCCCTTCAGCTTTTGTTTCCATCATGGAAGGCTGTAACAAATACTGCTCTTTCTGCGTAGTTCCTTATACACGCGGTGAAGAAGTTAGCCGTCCTTGTGATGATGTGCTATTTGAAATTGCTCAATTAGCGGCACAAGGTGTGCGTGAAGTAAACTTGTTAGGTCAAAACGTTAACGCCTATCGTGGTGCCACTTTTGATGGTCAAATCTGTAGTTTTGCTGAATTAATTCGCTTAGTCGCTGCAATTGATGGTATTGACCGCGTTCGCTTTACGACCAGCCACCCTATCGAATTTACTGACGATATTGTTGCGGTTTATGAAGATACGCCTGAATTAGTCAGCTATTTACACTTGCCAGTGCAAAGTGGTTCTGACCGTATTCTAACATTAATGAAGCGTAACCATACTGCACTTGAATATAAGAGCATCATTCGCAAACTACGCAAAGCACGTCCTGGTATTCTGATAAGTTCAGACTTTATCATTGGTTTCCCGGGTGAAACTCAAGACGACTTTGAAAAAACCATGCAATTAATTGCGGATGTTAATTTCGATATGAGCTTTAGTTTCATCTATTCAGCACGTCCGGGCACACCAGCTGCCGATTTACCTGATGATGTCAGTGAAGATGAGAAGAAACAGCGTTTATATCTGCTACAACAGCGCATCAATCAGCAAGCGATGAACTTTAGCCGTGCAATGTTAAACACAGTACAGCGTATTCTAGTAGAAGGACCTTCACGTAAAAATGTGATGGAGCTTTCTGGCCGTACTGAGAATAACCGTGTGGTTAACTTTGAAGGTACACCGGATATGATTGGTAAATTCGTTGATGTTGAGATTGTTGACGTTTATGCCAACTCACTACGTGGTAAAGTCGTTAGAACGGAAGATCAAATGGATTTACGTATTCACGAATCTCCAGAATCCGTTATTGCACGTACACGTAAAGAAGATGAATTAGGGGTAGGTGTTTACCAACCTTAATTGATCAGATTTAACAAAAGGATAATCAGTGACAGTAATAGCACATGCACAGGTAGCGACCCAAGAAATCTTCTTAGAGCCAGCTGACAATGCCCGTTTAATGAGCCTATGTGGTCCATTTGACGATAATATTAAGCAACTTGAGCGCCGTTTAGGTATCGAGATTAATCATCGTGATAACCGTTTTAAACTTACGGGAAAATCATTGTGTGTCAATGCAGCCACGAGTATTTTACGTCGCCTGTATGTGGAAACCTCGCCAATTAAAGGCGTGATCCCCGATATCGATCCTGAACAAATTCACCTAGCAATCAAAGAAAGCCGTGTGCTTGAGCAAAGTGATGAGCATGTTCCTGAATTTGGGAAATCGACCAATATTCGAACTAAGCGAGGTGTGATAAAACCTCGTACACCAAATCAGGCACAATATATTGCCAATATCCAGACCCATGATATTACTTTTGGTATTGGGCCTGCGGGTACAGGGAAAACTTATCTGGCTGTTGCTGCCGCTGTTGATGCCCTTGAACGTCAAGAAGTGCGTCGTATTTTATTAACGCGTCCTGCGGTCGAAGCCGGTGAAAAACTGGGCTTTTTACCGGGCGATTTAAGTCAAAAAGTCGATCCCTATTTACGACCACTTTATGATGCGTTATTTGAGATGTTAGGTTTTGAAAAAGTTGAGAAACTAATAGAGCGTAATGTCATTGAAGTCGCGCCCCTCGCCTATATGCGTGGACGTACATTAAATGACGCCTTTATCATTCTTGATGAAAGCCAAAACACCACCATCGAACAGATGAAAATGTTCTTAACGCGTATTGGCTTTAACTCTAAAGCGGTTGTCACTGGGGATATTACCCAGATTGACCTGCCAAGAGGCAATAAATCAGGCTTACGTCATGCCATTGAAGTTTTATCTGATGTTAATGACTTAAGTTTTAACTTTTTCCACAGTGAAGACGTTGTTCGCCATCCTGTGGTTGCCAAAATTGTTATCGCCTATGAAGCTTGGGAAACGGAAGATCAAAAACGTCGCCAAGCTATCAAAGCAGAAAAAGAGAAGCTTCAGAGAGAAAATCATGAGTGAAGTTATCCTTGATTTACAAGTAGCAAGTGAAAATACGCAAGGGCTTCCTACTGAAGCCCAATTTATGACATGGTTGGAAGCGGTATTACCGCAATTTCAACCTGTAAGTGAAGTGACTATTCGCATTGTTGATGAAGCAGAAAGTCACGAATTGAATCTCACTTATCGTGGAAAAGACAGACCGACTAACGTGCTTTCTTTTCCCTTTGAGGCACCGCCTGAAATTGAATTGCCTCTATTAGGTGATTTGATTATTTGCCGTCAAGTAGTAGAAAAAGAGGCGGTTGAACAGAGTAAGACTGTTGAAGAGCATTGGGCACACATGGTTATTCATGGATGTCTGCATCTTTTGGGCTATGATCATATTGAAGATGATGAAGCCGAAGAAATGGAAGGTTTAGAGACAGAAATCTTACAAAATTTAGGTTATGCAGATCCCTATTTGATTGAAAAAGAGTAACAGTTCTCTTATTTTTATGATAAATACTATATCTAATTAACCATTCAATGAGGAAAAATAGTTAAAACGCCATGAGCGACGACCAATCTTCGAGTAACGATAACCCTGGTCCTAAGAAAGGGTTTCTCACACTGCTTAATCAGTGGTTCCACGGTGAACCTAAAAACCGTGATGATCTGATGGAGCTTATCCGCGATTCTGAACAGAAAGAATTAATTGATCCTGACACCCGCGACATGCTTGAAGGGGTAATGGATATTGCTGAACAACGCGTTCGGGACATTATGATCCCTCGCTCTCAAATCGTCACACTAAAACGCAATCAAACCCTTGATGAATGTTTAGATGTGATTATTGATTCAGCACATTCCCGTTTCCCAGTCATTAGCGAAGACAAAGATCATATTGAAGGCTTATTAATGGCGAAAGATCTACTGCCATTTATGCGTACTGACGCAGAGCCATTTAGTATGGATAAAGTCTTACGCTCTGCTGTCGTTGTGCCTGAAAGCAAACGGGTTGATCGCCTATTAAAAGAGTTCCGCTCTCAACGCTATCATATGGCGATTGTGATCGATGAATTCGGAGGCGTATCTGGGCTCGTCACAATTGAGGATATTCTTGAGCTTATCGTAGGCGAAATTGAAGATGAGTATGATGATGAGGATGACATTGATATTCGTCCGTTAAGTCGTCACGCTTACTCAGTTCGAGCTTTAACCCAGATAGAAGATTTCAATGAAGCGTTCGGTACACATTTCAGCGATGAAGAAGTTGATACAATTGGCGGTTTAGTTATGCAAGCCTTTGGTCACCTTCCTGCTCGTGGTGAAACTATTACCATTGATAATTACCAATTTAAAGTTGTTATGGCTGATAGCCGTAAGATCATTCAGGTTTATGTGCATATCCCCGATGATGCGCCAATTCCTGAACTAGGTAATGATGCATAGGATATCAATGAATAAGATCTCTTTCTTAAACCGCCAGTGGGTTCGCGCCCTTCTGGCGGTTTTTTTCGGTGCCATTGGCACATTAGCATTTTCCCCATTTGATTTTTGGCCTGCGGCGTTAATTTCACTACTCGGCTTATTACTGATAATCACTCACCGGACAACTCGCCAAGGTGCATTCCTTGGTTTTGCTTGGGGATTTGGGTTATTTGGTAGCGGTGTAAATTGGGTTTACGTCAGTATCGCTGATTTTGGTGGTATGCCGTTTGCAGTAAATATCTTTTTAGTGATTTTATTAGCACTCTATTTATCACTCTACACACTGTTATTCGCAGGATCACTGAATAAGTTTTTCCCAAAACCAACACTCTGGCGATTTGTATTTGCAGCCCCTGCACTATGGCAAATCACCGAATTTTTAAGAGGTTGGGTATTATCAGGCTTTCCATGGTTACAGTTTGGTTATAGCCAGATTGATGGCCCATTAAAAGGTATTGCACCTATTTTTGGTGTCACCATGATAACGCTGCTTTTAACCGTTATTAGTGGATTAATTGCATTTACAATCTATCGTAAATCAATTTACAGCCTTGTGGTTGCACTGCTTTTATTAATATTACCTATTAGCTTTAAATCCTATCAGTGGTATCAACCTTTGCCTGATGAAACGCAAGAAATTGCATTAATCCAAGGTAATATCGCACAATCTTTAAAATGGGAACCGGGTACATTAGAGAGCACATTAAAAACCTATCTCACCTTAAGTCGCCCTTTTATTGGTAATGCAAATCTCATTATTTGGCCTGAATCTGCGATCCCTGATGTTGAAATTCAACAACAAAGCTTTTTAGCAGAATTAGATAAGCAATTAAGAGAGCAAGATACCCATTTAATGACAGGGATTATTGATGCTCGACCGACATTAGAAGGCTATCGTTTCTACAATAGTGTCATCACATTAGGTGAACACTATGCTTATCAATACCCAGCAACCGATCGCTATAATAAACATCATCTTGTTCCTTTTGGCGAATATGTACCATTAGAATCACTCTTACGCCCACTTGCGCCTTTCTTTAATTTGCCGATGTCATCATTAAGCCAAGGTGAATATGTACAACCTCAGCTTACTGTTAATGATGCCAAAATAACCGCAGCGATTTGCTACGAAATTATTTTAGGTGAGCAAGTTCGCGCTAATTTCAAACCTGATACACGGTTCTTATTAACGATTTCTAATGATGCGTGGTTTGGTAATTCAATTGGCCCTTGGCAACACTTCCAAATGGCAAGAATGCGTTCTCTAGAGTTAGGAAGACCATTATTACGCTCGACAAATAACGGTATCACCGCATTTATTGCTGCCAATGGTGATGTAATCTCTCAACTTCCTCAATTTGAAGAAGGCGCTTTAGCGGAAAAAATCACACCAACAACTGGGTTAACCCCTTATTACAAATGGGGTAATACACCATTGTGGATATTGGTTGGATTATTTTTTACCATCGCATTTATTAAACGCCGTAATTAAGATGAATAAAGCCCAACCCTATTAAGTTAATATTAATTAGGTTGGGCTTTTTCTAATAAGAGAGCTTTTTTATGGAAAATTATCCTGAACATATTCTTGATGCCATTTGGCAAAGAGCTAAAGAAATATCAACAGATAATGAAACAAAGGGCTTTCGTACGGATAAAGAAAATAAATGGATCCAACGCCAGATGTTCAATCAACAAGAACATGAATTTGGCTGGGTATTATCAAAACAACCAGAGTCAATTAGCCAACTTATTGAAGATAAAACCATTGTACCTGTGCATTGGAAAACAGCGGTTACCGATCAACAAAAACAAGAGGCCGAGTCTAAACGCGTTAATGTCACTCCACTTGAACCACCAGCTCTATCCCAATTAATTCAGTCATCTGTAAATATTCAATCTTATTGGCAATATGCACATAAAATTTCCAGTGATAACGAAGAAAAAGGTTTTCGTAAAGATCATTACGGTTATGTTATTCAGCAAAATGCGTTTGGGGATAAACAACATCAATATGGCTGGACATTAGCTCAATTAACCTCCGCTAATAAAAATAACCAAACCGTTATTCCTATTAATATTGTGCCAATACATATTAATACTGCAAAACGCATTGCCGATGAAAAGGCATTAATTGCCAAAAATACCGAAGAAGCAAAAATTGAACGCAGACGTAAAAATATTATTTATGAAATAATTTATTTTATTGTCAGCATACCCGGTACCCTTTTTTCTTTACTAAAATTCTGATGGCTGATTTAGATAGAAGCCCACCATAAACGTAGTTTTAATCCCCACGAAGATGACCAACCACTGGTAAAGCCGACCATTTCACCTTTATAAACAATAATAAATGAAGGTGTTGCACTAATTTCCCACTGTTGAGAAATATCCCCTCGACTATCATTTATTACAGGAAAAACTAGTCCTTTAGATTGAATACCGCGCTCTAACTTCGCGTTATCACCAGAACGGATCGCAACAGATGTCACGTTATAACCATCTTGCGCTAACGAATTTACTGCGGGTGTTGTTAGTTTACAAACTCCACACCAAGTTGCCCAAAAATAGATTAACAAGGGCTTTTCAGCACTCAATTCAGCCAATGAAACAACTTTATTATCAACAGTATAAAGTTCAGGTAAATTCGTTAAGGAGGGTGGCGTAGGTTGTCGCCACCAATCCATTGCAAAAGAAGCTATAACGAAAATGACAACCAGAACAATCAGTTCTTTACTCCACTTTCGTAAGCGACTGCGCATTATTTTTTCACTTTAGCCAGTTGCTCTTTTACGATCACTTCTAACTGAGCGTAATCAACAGCACCAGGGATAACCATATCGCCAACAACCGTTGCAGGCGTACCTTGGATACCTAATTTACGAGAAAGATCTAAGTTATTTTGTAACGCTTTTAAGCTTTCATCCGTTAATTTCACTTTGCTTGTATTGGTTGTTTTCATTGCATCATCAATACTTGCATTATCTAGCATTGTTTTCTTCTGCATTAAACGTTGGTGTAATGCTAAGAATGCTTTTGGATCTTCTTTCCAAACTGAAAGTACAGCTTGCGAAGCTCTTGCAGAACTTTCACCTTTAAATGGCAGTGGTTTAATCACCACGGCAACTTCAGGATAATCTTTTGTGATTTGTTCTAATAATGGATCGAAACGTTTGCAGTAAGGGCAGTTATAATCAGTAAAAGAAACCAACACTAACTTAGCGTCTTTTGCACCAATTCGAGGACTTGCTGCATCGTTATATAATGCGTCGTGCTCTGCATTTAATGCAGTACGGAATTGAGCTTGTTGCTCATCTGCTTTTTGTGCTTGTAATGCAGTGATAGCTTCTTCCAGAATTTCTGGATTTTTGATCAACGTATCACGAACCAGCGCGCGAACTTCTTTTTCCTGATCAGCACTTAATGCCGCAGCTTGCACATTTGCACCAAAAAGTAACGAAGAGATAACCAGTGCAGAAAGTGTTTTTTTCATTATTGGGCTCCTTTAGCCTCTGAAAGAACTGTCAATGTTGAATCTTTATTTAAAATAGGAGGTAAAACCACGCCATCTTTATGGCAAGGTCCATAAACTTGATTAAAAGGTACTGCAACTTGACCACGTTGTTTTAAAAACTGAGTGATTTTATCAGAGGGTTTAGTCCAATCCCCTCTTAATGCGACAACATCTGGCGCTGAAAGTGCAGCCTGGATCTCTTCTCGCAATAATACATTGTATTTGTTTGCTTTGCAGGTTACACACCAATCTGCTGTTACATCAACAAATACGCGTTTATTGTCTGCTAATGCTTGGTGTATCGCTTCTTCTGATAAAGGTTGCCAATTTATCGAATCTTGACCTGCGAGTGTTTGGCTTGCTGGTTGTTCCACAAATAAGTAAGTACCCGTACCTAAAAAGAGAGCAATAACGGCTGAAATAAATACCGTTTTTTTGCCATAATGCCGCGCTATCGCTAACAATAAAAGCAAAGTAATGGCAATAAAAATAGCCATAACGATTGGCAATCCTAGATGCGGAATAAGTAATGTAATTAGCCAAATACTGGACAATAACATCATAAAACCTAAAACCACTCTTAGGCGATTCATCCATTTGCCTGGTTTTGGTAGCGCTTTAGCGATAGATGGGAATATAGCCACTAAGATCCAAGGCAAACTCATTCCAATCCCTAGAGCGGTAAAAATAAGCCAGAGTTCATTTAGAGGCGCAATAAGTGCATAAGCGACTGCTGTTCCTAAAAATGGTGCTGAACAAGGTGTTGCGAGTAAAGTTGCAAATGCACCTTCCCAAAAGTGACGGCTGTATCCTTGCCCACCTGCTGTTGCCATTTTGGTATTCATGTTACTGCTTAAACGCAGTTCAAATAATCCAAAGAGATTTGCAGTAAAAATAGCGGTAACTAATACCATAAAACCAATAAACCAAGGACTTTGGAATTGAATTCCCCAGCCTAAGGCTTCTTGACTATAACGCAGACCTGTCATAAACAGAGCTAGCGCCCAAAATGAAACTAAGATGCCTAGAACAGAAACAGAAAATTGCTTGCGAATAACCCCTTTATCGCGATTTTCAAGATGTAGAATTGATCCCATTTTCATCGCAAGTACAGGTAATACACAAGGCATCAAATTCAGAATTAAGCCACCTAATAGCGCAAAAGCAAGAATACTCCAAAGCCCAACACCTGAATTGGAAGTAGGAGCAATCTCCGCTCCGCCATGCCCTATCGTGTCATTAACTTGGCGAGAAAAATCTTGGTCAGTAATAACAAAAGAAAGTACCTTACCAGAGATATCGCCAGCAGCATCTCCCCAATCATCAGTCACATCAACGGTGACAAATAAGTTTTTATCTTGATGGTTTAATTTTGGAATGCCATAAAGCATACCTTCAGGGGGATCGAGGTAAATATTAGGTTTAACCCAAGTACCTTGCTCTTTTTGTAAAGAGATAGTGAGTTGGCTATTGTTATAACCAGAAGAAACTGATGATACTAATCCTGTTCCAACAGGAATTTTTGCCATTGCCTGATTATATTGCCATTCAAAATCAGCAGGCACCGGTTCAGTAAGATCCAAATCTAAAGTGTAGTCGGTCAAAATACAGACATTACTACATGTCGATAAAGTTAAAACTCCCGTTAAACGATCAGCCTGAACAGAGGATAGTTCAATAGGAAAAACAACTTGTTTGTCATATCCTTGAGTGTGAATACCCGCCACATCAAAAGCTGAAGGTGATGGCCAATGCCAAGTTATTGCACTTACATCTTGCGACCAATTAATTTCAGGGGCAACACCGCCTTCTCCAGGAGAACGCCAATACGTTTTCCATCCAGACTCAAGCTGTACCTCAAGTAAAACTTTCACGTCACCTGCTGGGGACTTTTGTGCTGTCGCCCTAACTTGTGCATGAGAATTATCAGGCATGGTTAGCCAGCCTGTATCTGCTGCTTGAGAGGTAGATAAAGTAAATAGCGTTAATATCAACGCCATAACAAAAGAACGAAACATAACAACTCCCTAAAAATTCCTACAACGCTACACATAGAGCCACGCCCAAAATAGACGCGCAATCTTTTAGCTAAAAGGAAATTTCTAATCCCTCAAAATACAATAATGAAGGTGAAGTCTGATTGGAGGAGGTGGATGATGATGTTTTTTCTGATTACGCTGACGCGACACATAGATGGCAGCCATGCTTAACAATAGCAATACTGCCCATGAATGGAAAAATGGCTCTATTGTTAATGGAGGAACAGATAATAATGATTTGGCGCTCAATTCACAGGTAGACAGTGAATAAGTGTGCTCTGTTGCGCTATTCTCATCGGCAATCGGTGTTGATAGTGGGTATTGTGTTTGAGAGACAGCCGTTGCTAAGCGCTCACTAATGATGTGGGCACCTAATGAACGCTGAACAATGCAACACAAGATCAGCAAAACTGTTATCACCACTAGCCAGCGACCTGACCGCCAATTACTCATAGATGTTCCTCATCAATATGACCCGCTATCTTAACGGTAATCCACAGACAAACAACTCCTTAAGACAAACTTTACAAATCCCTACTGAGTTTATTTTTCGCATTATCTCAATTTTTCATCTTTAACCTTTATTTCTATAAGGTTTCTACTACAATAATTTTAAATATTGAAAACAACTTCCAAAAAAATAATCAACTACATTTGATTTCATTCTTTTATTGAGAGATACCTCTCGTATTTCACAAATTGCACTTCCCAACAGTATGTTATTTGTTCTATCTATTAACATTATCAAAACAAATTAAAACAAAAAAGCAACACAAAGCAAAACACAAATATCCCTTATCACCACGACAGGAGTTATTATGCGCATGCGTAAACTAGCATTATCATTAATGATCTTAGGGGCTGCAGGAGCTGTGCAGGCAGAAGAACTCACTGGAACCTTAAAGAAAATCAATGACAACGATATTATCATCGTTGGACACAGAGAATCCTCTGTTCCTTTCTCTTACTATGATAATCAACAAAAAGTGGTTGGTTATTCTCAAGACTATTCCAACCTCATTGTGCAGGCTGTGAAAGACAAAATAGGCAAACCAAACTTACAAGTTCGCCTCATTCCTATTACTTCTCAGAATCGTATTCCATTATTACAAAATGGCACATTTGATTTTGAGTGTGGCTCAACAACCAACAATGAAGCTCGTCAGCAACAAGCTAGCTTCTCTAATACTATTTTTATCGTAGGTACACGTTTACTGGCGAAAAAAGACAGTGGAATTAAAGATTTCGCTGACCTGTCCGGTAAAAACGTTGTTGTAACATCGGGAACAACATCCGAAATGTTACTCAACAAGTTAAATGATGAGAAAAAGATGAATATGCGCATTATCAGCGCAAAAGATCATGGAGACTCATTCCGTACACTTGAATCAGGTCGTGCTGTTGCCTTTATGATGGATGACGCATTACTGGCGGGTGAACGTGCTAAAGCGAAAAAACCGGGTGAGTGGGAAATTGTAGGAACCCCACAATCTGAAGAAGCATATGGTTGTATGTTGCGTAAAGATGACGCTCAATTCAAAGCGTTAATTGATGAAACTATCGCTAAAGCACAAAAATCAGGTGAAGCAGAAAAATCGTTCAGTCGCTGGTTTAATGCACCAATTCCACCTAAAAATCTTAACTTAGAATTCACCATCTCTGATGAAATGAAAGCATTATTTGCATCACCAAATGATAAAGCGTTGAACTAAAAACACATAAGCAGTTGATGCAAAATAAATAATTATAAAGTATCTGTTGGACAGACAGATCAGTGAAGTTTGGGGCAGTCGTTCCCTGCCCCTCTTTTTCACCGGAGGTGAAATCATGTCGATTGATTGGGATTGGGGGATATTCTTCCAAGAAGCCCCATTCGGAAACACCACATACTTAGGATGGCTGATTTCTGGCTTCCAAGTCACCATTGCCTTATCTCTATGCGCTTGGGTTATCGCTTTTCTTGTCGGTTCTTTATTCGGAATTTTACGCACAGTACCTAATCGGTGGCTTTCAAGCTTAGGCACTGTTTATGTTGAGTTATTCCGTAACGTACCACTTATTGTTCAATTCTTTACGTGGTATCTCGTCATTCCTGAATTATTGCCTCAATCTATTGGCGACTGGTTTAAAATGGACTTAGCGCCAAATGTGCAATTTTTTGTCTCATCAGCACTCTGCTTAGGTTTGTTTACCGCAGCGCGTATGTGTGAACAAGTTAGAGCCGCAATAAACTCATTACCTCGTGGTCAAAAAGCCGCAGGTTTAGCATTGGGCTTAACTTTACCCCAAACCTATCGTTATGTTTTATTACCTAATGCATACCGCGTCATTATTCCACCAATGACATCCGAAATGCTCAATCTCGTAAAAAACTCAGCGATTGCTTCTACTATCGGACTTATTGATATGGCGGCACAAGCGAATAAACTGCTCGACTATTCAGCAAAAGCGTATGAATCATTCACAGCAATCACACTTGCCTATGTATTTATCAATGTCATCATTATGCTAATAATGCATTGGCTTGAAAAACGCGTTCGCTTACCCGGCACAACGGGAGGTCAATAATGTACGAATTTGACTGGAGTTCTGTTGTTCCAAGCCTACCATTTTTAGTCGATGGAATGGCAATCACGCTAAAAATTACTATCACCGCTATTGTGGTCGGTATTTTATGGGGAACGGTGCTTGCTGTTATGCGCCTATCTACCTTTAAACCTATTAGCTGGTTTGCAGCCGCTTATGTTAATACCTTCCGTTCTATCCCATTAGTCATGGTATTACTGTGGTTTTATTTAATTGTGCCTAACATATTACAAAATGTTCTAGGACTTTCACCGAAAAGTGATATCCGTTTAATTTCAGCAATGATAGCGTTCTCTTTATTTGAAGCGGCTTATTACTCTGAAATTATAAGAGCGGGCATTCAAAGTGTTAGCAAAGGGCAATTTTCAGCCTCACTCGCGTTAGGTATGACCAAGTCACAAACAATGCGTTTAGTGATCTTACCTCAAGCCTTTCGAGCCATGATCCCGCTTTTACTGACTCAAGGAATTGTATTATTCCAAGATACCTCCTTAGTTTACGTTTTAAGTCTTACTGACTTTTTCAGAACAGCGGCAAATATTGGAGAGCGAGATGGTACACAAGTTGAGATGATCCTCTTTGCTGGTTTTGTTTATTTTGTCATTAGCTTCGCCGCTTCGATGTTAGTGAACTTTCTTAAAAAAAGGACTACCTAGATGATTTCCCTAAAAGACGTATCCAAATGGTATGGTCAGTTCCAAGTACTGACTGAATGTTCCACTGAAGTTAAAAAGGGGGAAGTTGTTGTTGTCTGTGGGCCTTCTGGATCAGGTAAATCAACACTGATCAAAACAGTGAATGGCTTAGAGCCTATACAACAAGGCGAGATCCTTGTTAATGAAATCAAAGTAAATGATAAACATACTGATCTTGCTAAATTACGAGCAAAAGTGGGTATGGTATTCCAACATTTTGAGCTCTTTCCTCACCTCTCTATTATTGAAAACCTTACACTGGCACAAGTTAAAGTGCTTAATAGAGAGAAAACTGCCGCAAAAGAGAAAGGGTTAAAGCTCTTAGAACGTGTGGGATTAGCAAGCCATGCTAACAAATACCCAGCTCAGCTTTCAGGTGGTCAGCAACAACGCGTCGCCATTGCTCGCGCATTATGTATGGACCCAATTGCAATGTTGTTTGATGAACCCACATCAGCACTTGATCCTGAAATGATTAATGAAGTACTTGATGTAATGGTAGAGCTGGCAAATGAAGGTATGACGATGATGGTTGTGACCCATGAAATGGGTTTTGCTAAAAAAGTTGCCGACCGTATTATTTTTATGGATGAAGGTCGAATTGTGGAAGATAGACCTAAAAATGACTTTTTTGATAATCCAAAATCAGCGCGAGCAAAAGATTTCCTCGCTAAAATTCTGCACTAATCCCCACATCCCTTCTGCTGACGTGCTTTTTTTAGCACGTCAGCCCAAAATAATAATTTCGATTAACCTCGCAATTAAATATTAAGCAATCTTCTTTTCTCGCAACATCACTATTATTTTTTCACAAAATACGCATTTATTGTCTTTTTGCTTTAACTCTTTCCAAGATATCTCGCAATTGTCTTGAAAAAGTTATGCAAACAGTGGCTTTCATTGAGATCAATAGTTGTGGCTATTAGACAAAATCAGCTATGCTATGCAAGTCTTAATTTCATAATAGCGGTTACCCTCCGGTAGCCATTAATTCACCATAGGATTATCGGTGCCATGCAAGAACAATATCGTCCCGAAGATATAGAGCAAACTATCCAGGAACACTGGGAAAAGAACAATACATTTAAAGTGACAGAAGATAATAACAAAGAAAAATATTACTGCCTGTCAATGCTACCTTATCCTTCTGGCCGACTTCACATGGGACACGTCCGTAACTACACCATTGGTGACGTGATTTCCCGTTATCAACGTATGCTAGGTAAAAACGTCTTACAACCTATTGGTTGGGATGCGTTCGGTTTACCAGCAGAAGGTGCCGCAGTAAAAAATAAAACAGCTCCAGCACCATGGACTTACGAAAACATCAATTACATGAAAAACCAGTTAAAAAAACTGGGTTTTGGTTACGATTGGGATCGTGAAGTCACTACTTGTACTCCAGAATATTATCGCTGGGAACAGTGGTTCTTTACTAAGTTATATGAAAAAGGCTTAGTTTATAAAAAGACCTCTGCTGTTAACTGGTGCCCACACGACTTAACCGTTTTAGCCAACGAACAAGTTATTGATGGCTGTTGCTGGCGTTGTGATACCCCTGTTGAACGTAAAGAAATTCCACAGTGGTTTATCAAAATTACCGAGTATGCTGAAGAGCTGTTAAACGATTTAGATACGTTAGATGAGTGGCCTGAACAAGTTAAGACCATGCAACGTAACTGGATTGGTCGCTCAGAAGGTGTCGAAATTAAATTTGATGTTGCTGACAGCGACGACACCATGACTGTTTATACAACGCGTCCAGATACATTTATGGGAGTCACTTATGTTGCAGTTGCAGCAGGTCACCCATTAGCGCAAAAAGCTGCTCAAAATAACCCTGAAGTTCAACACTTCATTGATGAATGCCGTAATATGAAAATGGCAGAAGCCGATATGGCAACAATGGAGAAAAAAGGGATTGCAACAGGTCTTTATGCTATTCATCCATTAACTAAAGAGAAAGTCGCTATTTGGGTGGCCAACTTTGTATTAATGGAATACGGCACAGGTGCTGTAATGGCAGTCCCAGGTCACGATGAACGTGACTGGGAATTTGCAACCAAATACAACTTACCAATTAAAGCTGTTATTGCAGATGCTGAAGGTAATCAACCTGACTTATCTGAAGGTGCATTAACCGAGAAAAATAGCCTGATTAACTCTGGTGAATTCTCTGGGTTAGACAACCAAGCTGGCTTTAACGCAATTGCAGATAAACTGGCACAAATGGGTGTTGGTGAGCGTAAAGTTAACTACCGTTTACGTGACTGGGGTGTTTCTCGTCAACGCTACTGGGGTGCGCCAATTCCAATGGCAACCTTAGAAGATGGTACTGTTGTTCCTGTTCCTGAAGATCAACTACCAGTGATCCTGCCAGAAGATGTAACAATGGATGGGATCACCAGCCCAATCAAAGCAGATCCTGAGTGGGCAAAAACTACGATCAATGGCCAGCCAGCGCTGCGTGAAACTGATACTTTCGACACCTTTATGGAATCTTCTTGGTATTACGCTCGTTATACCTGCCCAGATTACGATAAAGGCATGTTAGATCCGAAAGCAGCTAACTATTGGTTACCTGTTGACTGGTATATTGGTGGTATTGAGCACGCCATCATGCACTTAATGTATTTCCGCTTCTTCCATAAGCTGATGCGTGATGCAGGTTTAGTGAACTCTGATGAACCAGCAAAACGCTTACTGTGCCAAGGCATGGTATTAGCTGATGCGTTCTATCACACGGGTGAAGATGGTGCTCGTCATTGGGTATCTCCTGCTGAAGCTATCGTTGAACGTGATGAGAAAAACCGCATCATAAAAGCGACTGACAGTGAAGGTCATGAACTGACTTATGCTGGCATGAGCAAAATGTCTAAATCTAAAAATAACGGTATCGACCCACAAACGATGGTTGAACGTTATGGTGCAGATACCGTTCGTTTATTTATGATGTTTGCTGCTCCACCAGAGTTAACACTGGAATGGCAGGAATCTAGCGTCGAAGGTGCAAACCGCTTCTTACGTCGTTTATGGCGTTTAGTCCACGAACATTCTCAAAAAGGAGCGACACAGTCTCTTGATCTTTCTGCACTGACAGAAGAACAAAAAGATTTACGTCGTGACTTACATAAAACGATCGCGAAAGTATCTGATGACGTAGGTCGTCGTTTAGCCTTTAACACAGCGATTGCAGCCATTATGGAGTTAATGAATAAATTAACTCGTGCAACACAAGAAACAGAACAAGATCGCGCTTTAATGCAAGAAGCATTAGAAGCCATTGTTCGTATGCTTTCTCCAATCATCCCTCATGCTTGTTTTGTTATGTGGCAAGCATTAGGTGGAAAAGAGGACGTTGATGTTGCACCATGGCCTGTTGCTGATGAAGAAGCAATGGTCGATGACACCAAGCTGATCATCGTTCAAGTGAATGGTAAAGTGCGTGGTCGAGTCACTGTTCCGGCTAATTCAGAAAAAGAATATGTTCAGGAAATGGCGACAAAAGAGTACAGTGTTGCTAAATACTTGGAAGATGTGACTGTTCGTAAAGTCATCTATGTTCCAGGAAAATTACTGAACATCGTTGTTGGCTGATAAGGAGGCCTAGTGCGATATCTACTTTCGCTATTTTTCGGTTTAGCGGTGTTAATCACCGCTGGCTGTGGTTTTCACCTTCAAGGTAAAACTCAGGTTCCAGCAGAATTAAAAACGCTTTATCTTAGCTCTGGTGACCCTTATGGCCCATTATCTCGTGTAATGCGTCAGCAACTTAGATTGAGTGGTGTTCAGCTTGTTGAAAATCCAACAGCAAATATCCCTATTCTTAAAATTGTCGGCTCATCTGAAAGTAAAGAGACCGTTTCTGTGTATCAAGACGGTAAATCAGCAGAACGTCAGTTAACATTTGTGCTTGATGCACAAGTGATTATGCCTGATGGTACGATTTACCCAATTTCATCACAGGTTTCACGCCCATTCTTCGATAACCCATTAGAAGCATTAGCGAAAGATGCTGAAAATGACATTATCAAGCAAGAGATGCGTGAACAAGCGACAGCAATATTAGTGCGTAAATTATTGGTTGTTCACAATGCTGAACGCCAAAAAGCCGCACAAGCTGAGCAGGCAAAACAGATAATCTCACCCGCCAAATGATCCGCTTATATCCAGAACAACTGAATGCGCAGCTCCAAGAGGGGCTGCGCCAAAGTTACCTACTCTGGGGTAACGAACCTCTGTTACTCCAAGAGTCTCAAGATGCTATTCAATCCGCTGCTAAATCCCAAGGATTTGTCGAGCATTATCAATTTACCCTTGATAATAATACGGACTGGAATGAAATTTACTCGCTTTGTCAATCGCTAAGCCTTTTTTCTCAAAGACAATCTCTTTTACTGCATTTACCTGAAAATGGCCCCAATGCAGCGATGTCAGAGAAACTTACTCGCCTATCGCAAGAATTACATCAAGACTTATTGTTGATTTTACGTGGCAATAAACTCACAAAAGCACAAGAAAACAGTGAATGGTTTAAAACATTAAGCCAACACGGAACCTATATTTCTTGTCTAACACCTGAACTTGATAAATTACCTAATTGGGTTGCGCGGCGAGCAAAACAAAAAGGGTTAGCGCTGGATGAACAAGGTAATCAATTACTCTGCTACTGTTATGAAGGGAATTTATTGGCACTGGCACAAGCCATTGAGCGTCTTTCTCTGTTGTACCCTGACGGTAAGCTAACGCTCCCAAGAGTAGAAGCGGCGGTCAATGATGCGTCACATTTTACCCCTTATCACTGGGTTGATGCATTACTTGCAGGGAAAACACAACGTGCATGGCATATCTTGCAACAACTCAAAAGAGAAGACTCTGAACCTGTTATTTTACTCAGAACTTTACAACGTGAGTTAATGCAGTTGATTACGCTGCATCGAGAATCTAAAACGGCTTCGTTAAAAACAATTTTCGATAAGCATCGAGTTTGGCAAAACCGACGCCCAATATTCACAGCAGCACTACAACGTTTATCTGAACATCAATTGCTGACAGCCATACGATTACTCGCAACAATTGAAATTACGATTAAGCAAGATTATGGACAGACAGTTTGGCCCTCTCTTAGTGCTCTGGGCTTATTACTTTGTGGAAAAGCATTGCCAGAAGGATTTGTAAGTCATGCCTAAAACCAATCACTCAACATCTTTAATTAACCAAGCCATTGCTTTATATGGTGGTACATTTGATCCTATTCATTATGGGCATTTACGTCCTGTTGAAGCCCTTTCCGGATTAATTGGTTTAAAAGAAGTGATTTGGTTACCTAACAATATTCCTCCTCATCGCCCTCAACCAGAGGCGTCTTCTCAACAACGTCTTGAGATGGTACGTCTGGCTCTTGAGCCATATTCTTCATTTAAAGTCGATACTCGTGAACTTGAGAAGCCAACACCTTCTTATACTATTGAGACATTAAGAGACTTCAGAAAAGAAATCGGCAATAAACAACCCTTGGCTTTTATAATTGGTCAAGACTCATTGCTATCAATTAATACATGGCATCAGTGGGATCAACTATTGAACGTATGCCATTTACTAGTTTGTGCCCGCCCCGGTTATCAAACGCATTTCGAATCAACACAAATGCAAGCATGGCTGACCAAACATCAAACTCATCAGCAAGAAGATATTCATTGTTTACCTGCAGGTAAAATATTCCTCGCTGACACACCACTTTATAATATTTCAGCGACTGATATTCGAGCTCGCCATAAAGCAGGATTAGATTGTCACGATTTACTACCAAGTTCTGTTGAAGACTATATTCGCCAGCAACAACTCTATAAATAATTAAGACTAAAGTTGCTCTCTTAAATAATTAAAAGCGAGCGGATAAGGCGAAAAATAGCGTTGATGGCTCAAATATTCATCAGGATAAACAGCTAACCAATATTTGAGTAAATCACAAGGTTTAGATAAAGGCACGATACCTTGACGATATTGTAAAATTGTCTGAGTCATTTCTTGTTTTTGTTGTGAACTTAGATTTCGCTTAAAATACCCAGCCATATGCATTAACGCATTAGTTTGCCCTTCTCTATTTGCTGCAACACTAAATGCTTTCATTAGCTTTTCCTGATATTTCGATGCAACATCTTCAAGGGGAATGGTATCAGAAAAATTAGCAATATCATGCCCCAACTCTCGATAAGCTGCTTGTGAATAAGCCATAATTAAATATTTGTATCGACTATGAAATTTAACTAAAGCCCCTTTAGTTAATGACTGATTAACCTGTTGTTGGTAATCAAACAGTGTGAAAAATTGGGTAAGAAAATGGTCAAGAGCAATAGGCTGTAAAAATTGATCAATATTTAATTGAGGTAAAGTAAAATTCGAAGGTGAGGAAAGGCTGTCTCCTCTTTTTCCAACATAACCATAAAGCGGCAACAGGTTATCCCTATTTTGAGCCTCTATCTGCATAATACCTATCTTTTCCGCCTGAACAGTATCGCAAAGCAATGCTAACTTCTCTTGCAATTGGTGATTAGTGTTACTCACAATTTCTGAAGATAACCCGAGATAATTTTCTTTTCTTTCCATTCTTTTTCTCTCTAACTAAAAAGTATGAGTATTAGTCTGTATAATCTAAACTTAACAAAGTGAAAACACGCTAATTAGGTGTTTCATGAGCATTGACAGACGAGGTTTAGCTGTTATTCTCACCCACTGCTCCCTTAAGGGAACTGTAAGGTAAAACTGTCGTCTAAACGGAAAAGTTCTTATCTGCCTTCTTTTTGTTATTTATTATGACGCAGTTAATGGGCATATATGAATTTTTCTAAATCAAACGTCGAAAAACAAGAAAATGAGGTTTATGTTCTTGTTATTGCTAACTAGAATTAATCATCCAGTAAAATAGATTTATTGGTATAAATTCCTTTAAAATAGCGCTTATTATTTTTTCGACTGAATCAACCCATTAGATTAAAGGTGATCCTTTTGCAAGGTTCTGAATTACAGCAATTTATTATTGATAAACTTGAAGATTCTAAAGCTCAAGACATTATTGCATTAGATGTCCGTGGAAAATCAAGTGTAACTGATTACATGATCATTTGTACGGGTACATCAAGCAGACACCTCATGTCAGTTGCAGATAATCTCGTTGATGATTGCCGCGAAGCGGGATTACAACCTTTAGGTGTTGAAGGACAAGGCGTTTCTGACTGGATTGTCGTTGATCTTGGCGAAGCCATGGTACACGTTATGCAAGAAGATAGTCGCCGTATGTACGAACTTGAAAAACTCTGGAGCTGAGTTTGAAATTACAGCTCATTGCCGTTGGTACAAAAATGCCGGACTGGATACAGACCGGCTTTATGGATTATCTTAATCGATTCCCCAAAGACATGCCTTTAGAACTTATCGAGATCCCCGCAGGCAAGCGAGGAAAGAATGCGGATATTAAACGTATTCTCGAAAAAGAAGGTGAACAGATGTTAGCTGCAGTAGGTAAAGGAAATCGTATCGTCACTCTCGATATTCCTGGCGCTCGCTGGGATACGCCAAAACTTGCAGAACAGCTTGATCGATGGAAGCTCGATGGTAGAAATGTCAGCTTACTCATTGGTGGCCCGGAAGGATTAGCACCCGCTTGTAAAGCTGCGGCTGAACAGAGCTGGTCTTTATCTCCTTTAACAATGCCACATCCCCTTGTTCGTGTCGTGGTTGCAGAAAGCCTTTATCGAGCATGGAGCATTACCACAAACCATCCTTATCATCGTGAATAATCAATAAATTGGCGGGTCAGTAAGTGAAGTCAAATGGGATGAAAAGAAAAAAACGTACCCCGTTTCGAGATTATACTGCGGAATCAAAGCTATTTATCCGTCGTGTGATTGTCGCATTTTCAGTAATTATTATATTGAGTGGTGTTTTGGTTTTTAACCTCAATCACTTACAGATCGCTCGCCATGATGATTATCAGACACGTTCAAATGATAACCGAATTAAATTAGTACCGATTGCTCCCAGCAGAGGTATTATTTACGATCGCAAAGGCATCCCTCTTGCGCTTAATCGTACTATCTACCAATTAGAAGTTGTGCCTGAAAAAGTAGCAAACTTACAAGAAACGCTGGAAAGTTTAAGGGATGTTGTTGACTTAACTGACGAAGATATTGCTGCATTTGAAAAAGAGCGCAAGCGCTCACGTCGATTTAGCTCTATCGCCTTAAAAACAACATTAAGCCAAGTACAAGTCGCACGTTTCGCTATCAACCAATATCGCTATCCCGGCTTAGAAATCAAAGGCTATCAACGTCGTTATTATCCTTATGGCTCAGCATTAACGCATGTGATTGGTTACGTCGCAAAAATTAATGATAAAGATGTTGAACGTCTAGATAAAGAAGGTTTATCACCTAACTATGCTGCAACTCATGATATCGGTAAGTTAGGCATCGAACGTTATTATGAGTCTACTTTGCACGGCACAACAGGCTATGAAGAGGTTGAAGTTAATAGCCGAGGTCGAGTTATTCGCCAATTACACGAACAGCCGCCACAAGCAGGTAAAGATATTTATCTTACCATCGACCTTGAACTGCAAACCTATATTGAAACATTGCTCACTACAAGCCGAGCCGCGGTTGTAGTAACCGATCCTCGCAATGGTGAAATTTTAGCTCTGGTGTCAAACCCTAGCTACGATCCAAACTTATTTGTTGGTGGAATATCAAACACAGAATATCAAGGATTACTAAACAACCCTGATAGACCGCTGATCAACCGAACAACTCAAGGTCTTTACCCACCAGCATCAACCGTGAAACCCTTTATGTCTGTTGCGGCATTAAGCGAAGGTGTGATCACAGCCAATACAACCATTCATGATCCCGGCTGGTGGCAACTTCCTGGCTCAGAAAAACGTTATCGAGACTGGAAGCGTTGGGGACATGGAAAACTTAATGTCACAAAATCTATCGTAGAATCAGCGGATACCTTCTTCTACCAAGTTGCTTATGATATGGGAATTGATCGTATATCAACTTGGATGGGTCGCTTTGGCTATGGCGAATATACAGGTATTGATCTCTCTGAAGAGCGAAATGGCATCATGCCAACACGTGAGTGGAAACAGCAACGTTATAAAAAACCTTGGTATCAAGGTGACACGATCCCAGTAGGGATTGGACAAGGTTATTGGACAGCAACGCCAATTCAAATGGCGAAAGCTTTAATGACATTGATTAATGACGGTCAAGTTAAAACTCCTCACCTACTTTACGGTACAAAACTAGGCAATGAAATGCTGCCTTATGTTGATACTGAAACTCGCCAAATTGGCGATATCCACTCAGGTTATTGGGAACTCGCAAAATACGGTATGTATGGTGTGGCTAACTTCCCAAATGGTACAGGTCGCCGAAGTTTTGCTGATGCACCTTATAAAGCAGCAGCAAAATCGGGAACGGCACAGGTGTTTAGTTACGAAACCTACAATGCGAGCCAATTGGCAGAACATCTTCGTGACCATAAGTTGATGATTGCCTTTGCACCTTATGATAATCCAACTGTAGCTATCTCTATTATCTTAGAAAATGGTGGTGCAGGCCCTTCTGTCGGTGATATTACAAGACAAATCCTTGACCACATTCTCCTTGGTGATAACAACACTGTATTGCCAGCGTCTCCACCAGCACCGCGTGGTTCAGAGGAATAATACTCATGACTGAAAATAATAAGAAAAAATCCTTCTGGACACGGATACATATCGATCCATTATTCTTACTTTGTATTATTGCGTTATTAGGATACAGCGCATTTATTATGTGGAGTGCCAGCGGGCAAGATCCAGAAATGATGCAACGTAAGTTAGGGCAGATTGCTATGGGTTTCATGGTCATGATAGTCATGGCGCAAATCCCACCAAGAGTCTATGAAAGCTGGGCTCCTCATCTCTATTTCTTCTGTGTTATTTTACTTATTCTTGTTGATGTCTTTGGGCAAATCAGTAAAGGTGCACAACGTTGGTTAGATTTAGGTATTGTGCGTTTTCAGCCTTCAGAAATTGCTAAAATAGCCGTACCTTTAATGGTCGCTCGATTTATGAATCGCGATGTGTGCCCTCCTACATTACGTAATACGGCCATTGCTCTGGTACTTATTTTTGTGCCAACTTTATTAGTCGCCGCACAGCCAGATTTAGGAACATCTATTCTTGTTGCTGCTTCTGGATTATTCGTCCTTTTCCTTGCAGGAATGAGCTGGCGACTTATCACTGTGGCTATTATTCTTGTTGCCGCCTTTATCCCCATACTCTGGTTTTTCCTCATGCATGATTACCAGCAAGCACGGGTAATGATGCTTCTCGACCCTGAATCAGACCCGCTTGGGGCAGGATATCATATCATCCAATCTAAAATTGCCATTGGTTCTGGTGGATTACATGGAAAAGGATGGTTACAAGGCACTCAATCTCAATTAGAATTCTTACCAGAGCGCCATACAGACTTTATTTTTGCTGTATTGGCGGAAGAACTCGGATTAATTGGTGTTTTGATACTACTGACTCTTTATATACTCTTAATCGCGCGGGGCCTTTACCTTGCAACGAAAGCACAAAATACATTTGGTAGAGTAATGATTGGCGGATTAATGCTAATTTTCTTTGTCTATGTCTTTGTCAACATAGGAATGGTGAGTGGCATTCTTCCTGTTGTCGGTGTTCCGTTACCGCTGATGAGTTATGGAGGCTCGGCCCTGATTGTATTAATGGCAGGGTTTGGTATCGTGATGTCGATTCATACACACCGAAAACTACTATCGAAAAGTTTATAATGAGGTTTTTATGCGTCTGCAATGGGTTTTGATTGGTATCAGTGCATTGCTACTGTCGGGGTGTGTTGTTGATAAAACGAATACCAATAAACCGCCAGCACCATTACCCAATGTGCCAGCTCAACGTGTTCTCGGTGCAGAGCCACGTTACGAGCCTTATCATCCTACGGCAAATCAAGATTATCGAAAAAATGGGGTGGTTTACCGTATTGTGACTGATCCTGCAAACTTTAGTGAGCGAGGAGAAGCGATTGTCTATGATAGTTTAGCGATGAGTCGTTTAACTACCATTGGTGAACGCGTTAATCCTTATGAGTTTGCTGTTGCTCATCCTACATTACCGATCCCAAGCTATGCAAAAATCACAAACTTACTCAATGGGCGCACAATGGTTGTACGTATTAACGACCGTGGCCCTTACGTCAATGGAAAACAGATCCAAGTCACTCCAGCGGTTTCTGATAGCTTACGTTTAATGCCGACAACACCCTTGCTTATTGAAGGAATTGTTGTTGACCAAAGTGGCCATATGAGCGGTATCGGTACACATGGTGCGCAAATAGAGAAGAAAACGACCGCATTACCTGAGCGTCCTAATTTTAATGCTCAGCCAGCAACACCTGCGCCATTAACGACATCAACACCTATCAACAACAATATGCCTGTTGAACCATCGGCTCCTGTGCAAGTAAAAGCACCTACTCCAATTCCGGCACCAGTTCCAACGCCGGCTCCGGCGAAGGCAGAAGCCCCCAAACCCGTATTATCCTCAAATTCCATAGCACAAGGCTTTTATGTCCAAGTTGGTGCTCTCAGTAACGAAAATAATGCACAATTTTGGCTCAATGATTTATCGTCGTTATTTAACACTCAAGGTGTGATCAACAAAACAGATGGATTATATAAAGTACAACTCGGCCCTTATTCATCTAAAGATCAAGCCGAAACGATAAAAAACAAGCTAAAACAAGTTAAAGATATCACTGGATTTATTATTACCCAATAAAGGATAATTTACGTAAAATCCTTTTTATATCAGCAAATTCAAGCGTAGAATCGTCTGGATTTGCTGATATTTTATTTATCAGTCCCTATTTTTCCCTGAATTTTCGGATTAAACAAACAGAATGAAACAAATACTCCCAGCAAAATTACTAAGAACAAGCCTATTAAGCGCCACTTTTGCTTTACTCACAGTAAGCCATCAAAGTATTGCGGAAGATTCCCTAAAAACAATGATACCGGCTGTTCCTAGTATCGAAGCCGAATCTTATATTCTTATTGATTATAATTCTGGGAAAGTACTGGCTGAAATGAATGCCGACGTTCGTCGTGATCCTGCAAGTTTAACCAAAATGATGACCAGCTATGTTATCGGTCAATCCATTCGTGCTGGTAAAATCTCTAATAGCGATATCGTACCGATTGGTGAAGAAGCGTGGGCGACGGGTAATCCTGTTTTTCGCGGCTCATCTTTAATGTTCTTAAAACCGGGTGATCAAGTTACTGTTGCGCAGTTAACCCGTGGTATTAACTTACAATCAGGGAATGATGCTTGTGTCGCAATGGCCTCTTATGTTGCAGGAAGCCAAGATACATTTGTGACCATGATGAACGACTACGTTAAACGTCTTGGTTTAAAAAACACACAGTTCCAAACCGTTCATGGTCTTGATGCTCCGGGACAATATAGCTCGGCTCGCGATATGGCACTAATTGGTGCTGCATTAATTCGCGATGTGCCTGATGAATACGCCATCTATAAAGAAAAAGAGTACACCTACAACAATATCCGCCAAACAAACCGAAATGGTTTGTTGTGGGATACCAGTTTAAATGTTGATGGTATTAAAACAGGCCATACTGCATCAGCAGGTTATAACCTTGTTGCGTCTGCAACTGAAGGCGATATGCGTTTAATTTCTGCTGTTATGGGTGGTCACTCATCTAAAGGTCGTGATGCCGAAAGTAAAAAGCTACTTACTTGGGGTTTTCGTTTCTTTGAAACCGTAAAACCATTACAAGTGGGTAAAGAATTTGCTGCTGAGCCTATCTGGTATGGCGAGACAGATAAAGTACAATTAGGGGTAGATAAAGATGTTTATTTAACTATTCCTCGTGGTCGTTTAAAAGATTTAAAAGCAAGCTATGTTCTTGATAATGTAGAATTACATGCACCTGTGACTAAAAACCAAGTTGTAGGAACAATTAATTTTCAACTTGATGGTCAAGTTATCGAACAGCGTCCGCTAGTTGTGATGAATGAAGTAAAAGAAGGTGGTTTCTTTAGCCGTATTATTGACTATATCAAATTATTATTCTCACACTGGTTTGGCTAAGACTTGAAAAAGGTAAATGTGACCACATATAACTTTTATACAGATATTGGCAGAAACACATTTACCATTCCCATATTTACCCTAATTACCAGTATCGCATTCCTTATTATGTAAGGAATGCGCTTTTTATTTGCTAAGATTAGGTGTAGAAATAAATTATTAAAACAACAGCACCTGTTGTCTTAAGGAATTACATTATGATGAAAACAAAATTAAATGAACTGTTAGAGTTTCCATGTTCTTTCACTTATAAAGTGATGGGTCATGCAAAACCAGAATTAGTGGATCAAGTTGTTGAAGTTATTCAACGCCATGCGCCTGGTGATTACACACCATCGGTTAAACCGAGTAGCAAAGGTAATTACCACTCTGTTTCTATTACCATCAACGCAACTCATATTGATCAAGTAGAAACGTTGTATAAAGAATTAGGTGAACTTGAACTAGTACGTATGGTTCTGTAATCTCTTCTTTTAGCTAATGACTTTTTAAAAGCGCCTTTCATCAAGGCGCTTTTTCTTATTCTGCATTTCCTCATTTTTCACCCTACCTCGGAAAAAAAACATCTCAATCTGGTAGTTCATTTACTGGAGCGTTATACTGCTCTTCACAATTACGCTACAAATGAAGATTTTCACGGTGCAAGACAAGACAATCATTATTCGCCAATTAGGTGTGAAACCCTATTTACCGGTTTCTGATTCTATGCATCAGTTTACGGAAAAACGGGAAAGTCACACACCTGATGAAATATGGCTCGTTCAACATGAACAGGTTTTTACCCAAGGCCAAGCAGGTAAAGCTGAACACTTATTAAATACGGGAACTATCCCGGTTATTCAATCCGATCGTGGTGGTCAAGTAACTTATCATGGCCCCGGTCAGCAAGTGATGTATGTTTTAATTGATTTAAAACGCAATCATGTAGGTGTTCGTCAATTAGTTACCGCTCTTGAAAACACCGTTATAGATACGCTAGCAGAGTTTAATGTGGAAGCTTATGCTCGCGCTGATGCGCCCGGCGTTTATGTAAAGGGTGATAAAATTTGCTCTTTAGGATTACGCATTCGTAAAGGTTGCTCCTTTCACGGACTTGCGCTCAATATCGATATGGATTTATCCCCTTTTGCACGAATAAATCCTTGCGGTTATTCTGATCTAAAAATGACGCAGTTAATTGATTTTGCACCGAATACGACAACGACACAGGTAGCACCGTTATTAGTTAAGCATTTTTGTACACAACTAGGATTTCAACCACAGCAATAAAAATGCTATAATTTTTTTAACATTTGTCATATTTTTTTAAAACCCTGATTACCTCAGTCACATCGTGTTAATCACTCTAGATAACTGGAACTGGCACAATTATGAGTAAACCTATTCAGATGGAACGCGGAGTTAAATATCGCGACGCCGATAAAATGGCACTTATTCCTGTTAAAACAGTCGCTACAGAACGTGAACAACTGCTACGCAAACCTGATTGGATGAAAATAAAGCTACCCGCTGACTCAAGTAAAATTCAGGGTATCAAAGCAGCAATGCGTAAAAATGGCCTTCATTCCGTCTGTGAAGAAGCCTCTTGCCCTAACCTTGCTGAGTGTTTTAACCACGGAACGGCAACCTTTATGATCTTGGGTGCAATTTGTACACGCCGTTGCCCATTCTGCGATGTCGCTCATGGCCGTCCTAATGCTCCCGATCCTCAAGAGCCAGAAAAACTTGCTCAAACTATTAAAGATATGGGATTACGCTACGTCGTAATTACGTCCGTAGACCGTGATGATCTACGTGATGGTGGTGCTCAACATTTTGCTGATTGTATTGCTGCAATTCGTGCAAAAAATCCAACGATCCGTATTGAAACATTAGTTCCTGATTTCCGTGGCCGTATGGATAAAGCGCTTGAGATCCTCACTGATACTCCACCAGATGTCTTTAACCATAACTTAGAGAATGTTCCTCGCGTTTATCGTCAAGTACGCCCAGGTGCTAACTATCAATGGTCGCTGACATTGTTAGAGCGTTTTAAGCAAGCTCACCCTGATATTCCAACAAAATCAGGTTTGATGGTCGGTCTTGGGGAAACCAACGAAGAAATTATTGACGTTATGCGTGATCTGCGTAAACATGGGGTAACGATGCTGACATTAGGGCAATATTTACAGCCAAGTCGTCACCATCTTCCTGTTCAACGCTACGTCAGTCCTGACGAGTTTGAATATATGAAAGAGCAAGCACTTGCGATGGGCTTTACCCATGCAGCTTGTGGGCCGTTTGTTCGCTCGTCTTATCATGCTGATCTTCAAGCTCAGGGGATTGAGGTTAAATAACAATTAATCTCTCATGCTTAATATTGCAATTGCTGTATTTATAGGTGGTGGTTTAGGTAGCGTATTACGCTGGCTAATTAGCTACCGCCTAAATTCTATTTTTCCTCATTTTGCCACAGGCACCTTTATTGCTAACTGTATTGGTGCTTTTATTATTGCCTTTGGTATTGCTTGGTTTAGCAAAGCACCACATATTGATCCTATTTGGAAAATTATGCTAACTACGGGCTTTTGTGGCGGTTTGACAACGTTTTCAACCTTTTCAGTCGAAGTTGTCGCACTCTTAACTGAGGGGAAGATAGGATGGGCATTAAGTACGATGGGCGCTAACTTGGCGGGTTCATTTTTAATGACCGCATTTGCATTTTGGTTACTACGCGAGATGTAATGCTCAGAATATAAAAGTCCGTTAAAAAATAGGCTTTGCTCTAGATATATAAAAACCCGTTAAATAACGGGCTTTGCTCTAGATATATAAAAACCCGTTATTCAACGGGCTTTGCTCTAGATACATAAAAACCCGTTATTCAACGGGTTTTTACTTGTCTCAAAGAAGTCGTTAATTAGATAGCGACAACGTTTGCAGCAGATGGCCCTTTCGCGCCGTCAGTAACTTCAAACTCTACTTTTTGACCTTCAGCAAGGGTTTTAAAGCCTTCTGATGTAATAGCGGAAAAGTGTACAAATACATCTTTGCTGCCATCTTCTGGAGTGATAAAACCAAAACCTTTAGTTTCGTTAAACCACTTAACGTTACCTTTTAATTTAGACATCAAGTTTACCTTTAAAATAGAAAATAAACGCAAGCGTTTTGCGTTAGCTATAGTAAAACAAAAATGATGATTCCCTGTCCACAGTCTAGATCACGAAACTCACATTTTTTTTCTGCCAAATGATTAATATTCAGACAAATCCCATGCCTTAACACATAGTTCACTTAAGAAACAATACTTAATACTTACAATCTGAACTATTCATCGACTTCTACCTTTTCATATTGAAGCAGCCAACGCTTAATATCTAATCCACCGGTATAGCCGACTAACTTACCGTTATGACCAATAACTCGATGACAAGGAATAATTAAAGAAATTGGATTGCGTGAATTTGCCATTCCTACCGCTCTGCAATAATTGACCGAACCTAATGTAAGCGCCAATTTTTTATAACTCCAAATTTCACCATAAGGGATGGTTTGTAATGTTTTCCAAACACGGCTTTGAAATTCCGTTCCTTCTGGCGCTAATGGCACCGAAAATGTCGTGCGTTTACCTGCAAAATACTCTTTTAATTGTTTTATACATTGGTTAATAACGGGGCTCGAATTTACGGCAGCCTCTTTGTCATTCACAAAATAGAGACTCGTGATCCCTTTTTCATTTGCAGTGATAGAGATATAAGGTTTTGGGAAGCCTTTAGGTGCATCGAGATAGTCTTGGTACATAATGTTTTCTCTGCTGATTTGTCTTTAGCAATCAGATTAAATCATGCTTGATTGATAAAGCAATCATCTAATTACTCGTATATCTAATAAAAATTGATCAATCGAGCGATCTAAAAATAAAATTAGTTTACTAACTGTTTAATTTTAATGATAATCATTATCAAAAATGAAAATCACCATATATTGTGTGGTTGAAAATAAACAACTCTATATATAGTATTTAAGTACTTCTCATTATGGATGTGAAAACAGACGCATCCATATTTTTATAAGGGTTATTTTTATGTCTGTTATCCTCTATACCAAACCGAATTGCGTTCAATGCAGTGCCACAGAACGCGCTTTAAAACAGAAAAACATTCCGTTTGTTGCAGTCGATCTCACCAAAGATACACAAGCTCTCGCCCGTATCGTTTCTATGGGATATCGCCAAGTACCTGTTGTGGTTCATGGTGAACAGCATTGGTCAGGTTTCTGCCCTGATAAAATCAGACAGATCACGCTCTAAAGGAGCATCTCATGCAAACTGCACCTTTGATCTATTTTTCAAGTCGCTCTGAAAACTGCCATCGCTTTGTACAAAAGCTCAATTTAAATGCGACCAGAATTATTGAAGATGAAACATTGCTTGCAACACAACCCTTTGTGTTGCTTTGCCCAACTTATGGTGGTGGTGGTACTAAAGGTGCAGTTCCTAAAGCAGTTATTCAGTTTTTAAATATTCCTGAAAACCGCCAATTAATACGTGGAGTCATTGCTTCTGGAAATACTAACTTTGGTGCAGCTTACGGATTAGCTGGCGATATTATTGCACAAAAATGCCAAATCCCTTTTTTGTATCGATTTGAATTATTAGGTACGCCAGAAGATGTGAATCGCGTAAAAACAGGTTTAAGTACATTTTGGTCAAGTCTTACTGACCAATGCGTCACGAGATAATTAACATGACACAATCAACAGAACAACTGGATTACCATGCATTGAATGCCATGCTAAATCTCTATGATGAGCAAGGTAATATTCAGTTTGATAAAGATAAATTAGCAACACACCATTTTTTTCGTCAACATGTAAATCAAAACACAGTATTTTTTCATGATCTAAAAGAAAAACTCGAGTTCTTAGTACAACAACACTATTACGAAGCGCAAGTGTTAGAACAGTATGAATTTGCCTTTATCAAACAGCTATTCAAACATGCTTATAGTAAAAAATTTCGCTTTCAATCTTTCCTTGGTGCTTTTAAGTACTACACCAGTTATACCTTAAAAACCTTTGATGGAGAGCGCTATCTTGAACGCTATGAAGATCGCGTTTGTATGGTGGCTCTCACGCTTGCACAAGGCGATACTGATCTTGCTATTCATCTTGTAGATGAAATTATTAGTGGTCGTTTTCAACCCGCTACACCGACTTTTTTAAATTGCGGAAAACAACAACGCGGTGAATTGGTTTCCTGCTTTTTATTGCGTATAGAAGATAATATGGAATCTATCGGTCGATCGGTAAATTCCGCGTTACAGCTTTCTAAACGTGGCGGTGGTGTTGCATTTTTGCTCACTAATTTACGTGAAGCAGGTGCACCGATTAAACGTATAGAAAATCAATCTTCTGGCGTTGTTCCTGTTATGAAAATGCTTGAAGATGCTTTTTCTTATGCTAATCAGTTAGGTGCAAGACAAGGAGCTGGCGCTGTTTATCTTCATGCTCATCATCCAGATATTTACCATTTTCTTGATACAAAAAGAGAAAATGCAGATGAAAAAGTGCGAATAAAAACGCTCTCTTTAGGCGTTGTTATCCCTGATATCACGTTTGAATTAGCGAAACGCAATGAAGATATGTATCTCTTCTCACCTTATGATGTAGAGCGTGTTTATGGCGTACCTATGTCGGAAATCAGTGTGAGTGAAAAATACAGTGAGATGGTGAATAACGCGCAAATTCGTAAGAAGAAAATTAAAGCGAGGGAGTTTTTCCAAACACTTGCCGAAATTCAATTTGAGTCTGGCTATCCTTATATCATGTTTGAAGATGCGGTAAATCGTGCCAATCCTATCGCTGGTAGAATTAATATGAGCAATCTTTGCTCTGAAATTTTACAAGTAAACAGCGCCAGTGAGTATCACCCAGACTTAAGCTATCGCCATATTGGTCATGACATCAGTTGTAACTTAGGTTCTATGAATATTGCTATGGCAATGGATTCACCTAATTTTGCACATACCGTCAGCACGGCAATTAGAGCATTAAGCAATGTCTCTGAAATGACGAAAATTGAGTCCGTTCCTTCTATTGAAAAAGGTAATCTCGCTTCTCATGCCATTGGTTTAGGACAAATGAATTTACATGGCTACTTAGCGCGTGAAGGGATTTATTACGGCTCTGAAGAAGCATTAGATTTCACTAATATCTATTTTTATACCGTCACTTACTATGCGTTGTTAGCTTCAAATCAATTAGCCATTGAAAAAAAACAGCAGTTTAAAGGCTTTGAAAATTCGAAATACGCAACGGGTGAATATTTTAATAAATATGTATCACAACAATGGTTGCCTAAAACACAAAAAGTCCACCAGCTATTTAATCAATCTAATGTTCATATTCCGACACAGGAAGATTGGCAGGCTCTCAAGCAATCTATTATGACGCATGGGATCTATAACCAAAATTTACAGGCGATACCACCAACAGGATCTATTTCCTATATCAACCACTCTACATCGAGTATTCATCCTATTGCCGCACCAATAGAAATTAGAAAAGAAGGTAAAATTGGGCGAGTTTATTACCCAGCTCCCTTTATGACCAATGAAAACCGTCAGTATTATCAAGACGCCTATGAAATTGGGGCTGAGAAAATTATTGATACCTATGCTGAGGCTTCTCAACATATCGACCAAGGTTTATCGCTCACATTATTCTTTTCTGATGAAGCAACAACCCGTGATATTAACAAAGCGCAAATATATGCATGGCGTAAAGGTATTAAAACCTTGTATTACATTCGTATCCGACAATCTGCATTAGCAGGTACTGAAATCAAAGGCTGTGTTTCGTGCGCACTTTAATAATAACAATAAGGAGAACATAGCATGTCATCACCTTTATTAAGCCACGTTAATGCGATTAATTGGAATCGCATTGAAGATGAAAAAGATTTAGAAGTTTGGAATCGCTTAACCATGAATTTTTGGTTACCTGAAAAAATTCCACTCTCTAATGACATCCCCTCATGGAACACGCTGACTCAAGCTGAAAAACAACTCACAATTCGTGTTTTTACAGGGTTAACTTTGCTTGATACGATCCAAAATACCGTAGGTGCGCCCACTTTGATGCCTGATGCACTCACGCCACATGAAGAAGCCGTGTTATCTAATATCTGCTTTATGGAAGCGGTTCATGCTCGCTCTTACAGTTCAATATTTTCCACACTCTGCTTAACAACTGATGTCGATGAAGCATACCGCTGGAGTGAGGAAAATCCTTACTTACAAAAGAAAGCAGAAATTATTTTGCGTTATTATCAAGATGAAGATCCTTTAAAGAAAAAAATCGCCAGCGTCTTTTTAGAATCCTTTTTATTTTATTCAGGATTCTATTTACCCATGTATTGGTCAAGCCGAGGGAAATTAACCAATACAGCCGATTTAATTCGTCTTATTATTCGAGATGAAGCCGTTCATGGTTATTATATTGGCTATAAATTTCAAAATCAGTTATTAAATAAATCCGAATTAGAGAAGCAAGATATTAAAGATTTTGCTTTCTCATTATTATTAGATTTATATGACAATGAAGTGAAATATACCGAAGATCTTTACGACACGGTAGGTTGGACAGAAGATGTCAAAAAATTTCTTCATTACAATGCAAATAAAGCATTAATGAATTTAGGGTATGAAGCTTTATTCCCTGATGAAATAACAAATGTAAGCCCTGCAATTCTTTCTTCATTATCGCCAGATGCAAATGAAAATCACGATTTCTTCTCTGGTTCAGGTTCATCTTATGTTATTGGAAAAACCATTAACACTGAAGATGATGATTGGGATTTTTAAGGTTTATTAACTTAGTTGAAGGTAAAAGAAACAACAAAATACATTCAATTTAATTATGTATCACATATAAAACATAATGCACTGAAAAATATAGATTATTTTTTGGTGCATTTTTATTTGTTCACTAAACAATCTAATTGATTGATTTTTGCCGTTCAATATTGTCAAAAAATCAATTTTTTTCGAATTATTCTAGCCTATTTCCAGTATATAATCCTTATCACAAGATATTAAATATTAATCTTACTAATGTATAGTGATTTTTTTTCATTTAATTTTTCTCTTTTCCCCTCTTCTATTTTGATATTGAGTCTTCATTTTTATTGAGATCCTAATCAAAATAGCAATATCTCTAAAAACAAAGTTATTTCAGTCAGTTAGAGAGAAATATATCTTTTAATAAATTTTATTTATTTCACTTTATTTAATTATTAATCATATTAAAAATAAAGAAAATATAGCTAAATTATTTAATTAATTATAATTAACATAGGGTTGTCAGGCTCAATCATTGTGGTAGGGTATTTGCCTTACTAAAAATCTTATTTAGGAAAAACAACAACACTTATTAATTAACATTTAATTTATTCCTTTCAATATTTAAATAGGAAACTATATATTGCATGGCAATTAAACTCGAAGTAAAAAATCTCTACAAGGTATTTGGCGAGCACCCTAAACGCGCTTTTGAATTATTAGAGTCTGGTATGAATAAAGATCAGATTTTTGATAAAACAGGGCTTACAGTGGGCGTTCAAAATGCAAATCTGGCAATTGAAGAAGGCGAAATATTTGTCATCATGGGATTATCTGGTTCAGGTAAATCCACACTAGTCCGCCTTCTCAATCGTCTGATCTCTCCAACAAAGGGAGAGGTGCTTATTGATGGTGAAAATATTGCCACTATGTCGGATAAAGAATTACGACAAGTGCGCCGTAAAAAAATCAGTATGGTGTTTCAGTCATTTGCACTAATGCCCCATATGAACGTGCTTGATAACACCGCATTTGGAATGGATCTCGCGGGATTAAGCAAAGATGAGCGTTATAAAAAAGCGATGGATGCCTTAGAGCAAGTCAACTTGGGCAGTTACGCAAACTCTTGGCCTGATGAGCTTTCTGGTGGGATGCGTCAACGTATCGGTCTTGCGCGTGCACTTGCTAATGATCCCGATATTTTATTGATGGATGAAGCCTTTTCAGCACTCGATCCATTAATTCGTACAGAAATGCAGGATGAGTTATTAAGCTTACAAGGTGATAAACAGCGCACCATTGTGTTTATCTCCCATGATCTGGATGAAGCTATGCGGATTGGCGACCGAATTGCCATTATGCAAGGTGGCGTTGTTGTTCAAACGGGTACACCAGATGAAATACTTAACAATCCAGCAAATGATTATGTGCGTACTTTTTTCCGTGGTGTTGATATTAGCCACGTATTTAGTGCAAAAGATATAGCCAAACGTCGCCCTGAAACCTTACTGCATGTTGCGCCCGGTTTTGGTCCTCGATCTGCCTTAAAAGTACTCGAAGATGAAGATAGAAACTTTGGCTATCTCATTGAACGAGGAAGAAAATTTATTGGCATCGTTTCTGTCACATCTCTTGAAGAGGCGCTGAAAAATAAACAACCTATTGAGTCAGCTATTTTATCTGAGCCTTGTGCCATTAATGGTGATACACCGTTAAACGAGCTGATTTCAACTGTTGCACAATCTCCCTGTGCAATTCCTGTTATTGATGAAAAAAACCGTTATATCGGCTTAATTTCTAAAGGAATGTTATTACAAGCACTGGATAAGGAGACGCCAAATGAGTAATACAACAGATAAAGATGTGGCTTTGGATACAAATATCCAAGAAGCCACAACAAACAAAACGGCACAAGAGACAACTAATAACGTAAATGATGATCCTTGGGCAACAACTGATACCACTACAACAGAAAGTGATCCTTGGAGTAGTGCCGACAGTTCATCAACAGATGCTGATCCTTGGGGTGCTGGCAGTGGTACTGAAAATATTGATACCTCATCCTCTGGCAGTGATTGGTTAGATGCAACACCAACAGATGTAGCACCCGATTCATTCAATCTAATGGATCCGTTTCATAATACGCTGATCCCCTTAGATTCATGGGTTACTGATGCGATTGACTGGATTGTGTTGCACTTTCGCCCTGTTTTCCAAGGTATCCGTGTACCGGTTGATTTGGTCTTAAGTGGTTTTGAAAATTTCTTAACTTCAATGCCAGCACCTATCGCCATTATTCTGTTTTCTCTGATTGCATGGCAGCTTTCAGGCAAAGTCATGGGTGTCACTTCTTTTATCTCATTAATATTAATTGGGGCGATTGGTGCTTGGTCTGAAGCCATGGTTACCCTTGCATTGGTACTAACCTCGTTACTGTTTTGTCTTATTATCGGGCTTCCATTAGGAATATGGCTGGCTAACAGTGATAGAGCATCCAAAATTGTTAGGCCTTTACTCGATGCGATGCAGACAACACCTGCGTTTGTCTACTTAGTTCCTATCGTCATGTTATTTGGTATTGGTAACGTACCCGGCGTTGTGGTCACTATTATTTTTGCCTTACCTCCAATTGTGAGATTGACCATTTTGGGGATCAAACAAGTCCCTGAAGATTTAATCGAAGCAGCACAATCATTTGGTGCAAATCCTCGTCAAATGCTGTTTAAAGTGCAATTACCTCTCGCCATGCCAACGATTATGGCAGGTGTAAACCAAACGCTAATGTTAGCACTTTCAATGGTTGTTATTGCCTCAATGATTGCCGTTGGTGGATTAGGTCAAATGGTATTACGCGGTATAGGTCGTCTTGATATGGGACTGGCTGCCGTAGGGGGTGCAGGTATTGTTATTCTTGCCATTATCCTTGACCGATTAACACAATCTTTAGGTCAAAACAGCCGTCATAAAGGCAATCGATGCTGGTATATGACAGGACCTATCGGTTTAATTTATCGACTCTTTGGCAAAAAAGCATCGTAATAAATATTTTTACTATTAATTAAAAATCAATAAAGAACATCACGTTCAATCAATATAAGAAATAGAGGCGACAGTTCGCTGTCGCTATTTATCTCTTACCATAACAACAGAAGGAAAAACTATGCGTAATCCAGTTCTCTGGGCAACAGTATTGTCCGCCACACTGATAAGCACCCAGTTATCCGCTGCTGATTTACCTGGAAAAGGGATTTCGGTTCAACCCGTGCAAAGTACGATTTCTGAAGAAACATTTCAAACTTTAATCGTTAATAAAGCACTAGAACAATTAGGTTACACCGTTCAGCCAATTAAAGAAGTTGACTATAACGTTGCTTATTCCTCTATCGCCAATGGTGATGCCACTTTTATGGCAGTCAGTTGGGTTCCTCTTCATAATTCACAATATGCAGCGGCAGGAGGTGATAATACCTTTTATCGTAAAGGGGATTATGTCGTTAATGCCGCTCAAGGTTACTTGATTGATAAGAAAACGGCAGAGAAATATAACATTACGAATATTGAGCAATTAAAAGATCCTAAAATTGCCAAATTATTTGATGCCAATGGTGATGGTAAAGCCGATTTAACGGGTTGTAATCCGGGATGGGGTTGTGAAGAAGCGATTAACAATCACTTAAAAGCCTATGGATTAGAAAAATCTGTTACACATAACCAAGGTAACTATGCGGCAATGATGGCAGATACCATTACTCGCTATAAAGAAGGCAAACCCATTTTTTATTACACATGGACACCTTACTGGATAAGTGATGTATTAAAACCAGGTAAAGATGTTGTTTGGTTACAAGTGCCTTTCTCTTCATTACCGGGTGATGATAAAACCGATACCACATTAGCAAATGGTAAAAACTATGGCTTTCCACCAAGTACCATGCATATTGCAGCAAATAAAAAATGGGCTGAAGAAAATCCTGCTGCGGCAAAACTCTTTGAAGTTATGAAAGTGTCTGTTGCCGATATTAATGCGCAAAACTTACGTATGCATAATGGTCAAAAATCACAGGCAGATATTGAACGTCATGCTAATGCATGGATCAAAGCACATCAAAAAACCTTTGATGGTTGGATTGAACAAGCTCAAGCTGCTGCAAAATAATCAATAAATAATCTTCATTTAAGATTGTCACAAAACAGGTCACATTATTGTGGCCTGTTTTTATTTATAAAAAACTAAATTTACATGTAATTAGATAAAATAAGTTTATATAAAAATTAAAAGTCATCTTAATACTATTTTATTATTAAGATTATTCTTTTTATTAATGGCAGAGACATACCCACCTTTCATTCTCTCATTTCTTCAATTATGATTATCCTTTTCTCCAGTTGCCATTTTGGCATTCTCATTTTTATATTTATTATTTTAGATAAGGAATAAACTGTGTCTTACACTAACAAGCCCGTACCTGAAGAAATTAAACGTTGGAACTGGGGTGCTTTCATGTTTAATATTATTTGGGGTTTTGGTAATAAATCCTATCTTCCATTATTAGCGCTTGTTCCTTTACTTAATCTTGTTTGGATTTTTGTCTGTGGTATTAAAGGGAATGAGTGGGCTTGGAAAAGTGGTGATTATGATTCTGTTGAAACCTTTATGAAAGTGCAAGAAACATGGAACAGAGCTGGCTTTGTTTACTTTATTATTAGTATTGTTATGGCTGTTCTTTTCTTTATTTTCTTCTTCACAACTATGATGGCGATGATTGCAACTTCTGCATCACATGGTTATTAATTCAATACATTAAGTCTTACTCTTTGAACTTACAATAAACCCCATATTATTTTTCATGGGGTTTTCTATAAAAACCTATCTATTCACCTTTATGTGACTTTTTAAAATTTTAAATTAAAGGTCCTTCTCAAGTTTATCAATAATAATAAGAAAAGATCCTTAAACTATCTGTATTAACTACTATTTTTATAAGACGTCTTCTATTTGGCATATGCCTTTAAAAAAGTGTCTACCGCATTTTTTACCCACAAATCTTGCCTTGCCATTGAAGGTGTTGGTGTGGGGTGAGTTAAATATTCCAAATGCCCTTCTCCACGTAGCATACTAGTGAAAAGCTGCGCTGCTTGGCTAGCACCGATAGCATTAATATTAATTTTTCCTGCATTCGCAGCACTGATAAAATAATCAGTGATTTTATCAATAACAGGTTTTGGTCCAGCTAAATAAAATCGGTGGCTTATTTCAGGAAAACGAGGTGCCTCAGCAACAATCAGGCGGAATAATGCAATTGATGATGGTGAAAAAACTAATTGTAAGTAAGATACGCCAAGTTGAGTAAGTGCATCTTTTATATTGCCGTCAACAATTTCCATCGTATTAAATGCATGTCCCATTATACGGCATTCTTTATCAATCACGGCTGTAAATATCGCTTCTTTACTAGGAAAACACGCATACATTGTCGCCTTTGATACCCCCGCTTTACGTTGGATCATATCTGTTGTCGCGGCACTAAAACCATGAACAAAAAATATCTCTGTAGCCGCGTTAAGTACTGCTAACTCTTTTTCATCGGCTGTAGTGATTGATTTTGGTGAAATCATATTGTCGCTCATCAATTAAAAAATCAGATAACACAAAACTAGCATATTTACAGTCTATCATCAAATAAACCGATCGGTACATTTTTTAAGGAAAATAAATAAAAATGCTTGATAATTATATTTATTGACATAGATTAATTATTAACATTACAGTACCGATCGGTTTAGTTTATTTTACGCGCCCAATTGAGTCTACGCTAGTAGCTAAAGGATCTTTATGAAACAGACTTATCCTTACCCACGTTTTTTTCAAAAAAAGCATCTCGCACTTCTTTTAGCGCTTACGCTTTTAGGGTGTGTAAATACATCTGACATTCCGACATATTCAGCTGAACATATTGATATTTCATTACTTGTACACGATGCAGATAAAAAAGGGGATACCACTTTAATAACAGAAACCATGCCAACTTTATGGTGGGAATTATTTAATGACCCTATCTTGGTCACTCTTGAATCGGAAGCAGCCAAATCAAATTTTGATTTGCAAACAGCCCTTCTTCGTGTTGAAGAAAGCAGAGCTCAACTTGGACTAGTATTTGCATCTCGCTTGCCACAACTTGATGCTTCTAGTGGATATTCTCGCCAAGCGATTAGTAAAAATGAACCTCTTTCCATACTTGGAGCCCCCTCTACTGCAAGTAACTCATGGAGTTTAGGCCTCCAAGCAAGTTGGGAATTGGATTTATGGGGATATCTTCGCCATCAAAATGAGGCTGCATTGGCTAAACTTCAGGTAACTCATTTTGGCATGATTGCGACTAAAAACTCGATTTCAGCTGAAGTTGCTCGAACTTATTTACTTGTTAGAGGAATTCAATCCCAAGAAAAAATATATAAGGAACATCGCAATATTGCACTGCGATTACTCACCATTGCTGAAGATAGGAAAAAAAATGGTGTAGCAACAATTTCTGATGTTGCATTAACTCGCGCTGAGTTAGCACAAATAGAAGCTCAATTGATGCAATTGCAACAACAACGTGACTCATCAATAAATGCATTAGCATTATTATTAGGAAAACCACCTCATAAGCTAGTTTCCTTACTTGTGCCTAAAGATTTACCTTCAATGCCAGCATTGTTACCTGTAGGCATCTCTTCTGATCTCGCTAAACAACGCCCTGATATTTTACAAGCTGAAGCAAATCTACGTGCTGCTGTTGCCGATATCGGTGCTGCTAGAGCTGATTTTTACCCTCGAATAAGCTTAACAGGCAATATTGGCTTACAAGCATTTGAATTATCAGATTTAGGTAGTTGGGATTCTCGACGCTTTTCTGTTGGACCATCACTCTATTTGCCTATTTTCCAAGGTGGTCGTTTACAGCGTAATTTAGAACTTAGTGAAGCGCGTCATCGTATTGCGGGTATTGCATATCAGCAAACTGTTTTAAAGGCTTGGCATGAAGTTGATGATGCGTTGAGCTCTTATATCACCGAAAAAAACCGTCATGAGCAACTACAACTTGCTTTTGAACAGAATAAATCCGCACTAAACATGATGGAAAATAGCTATAAACAAGGAGTAAGTGATTTTACTTCAGTACTTATCTCACAACGTTCTTTACTCTCCAGCCAATCTAATTTAGTGGATAGTGCAACGAATTCTGCTCTTTCTGTTGTTTCACTCTACCGTGCTTTAGGTGGTGGATGGTCTCCTGAATTACAGATTAATAAATAAAATATTGTGATGAAATCTCAAATAATAAGGAAAAAAATCATGAATACTACAGTGGAAGAAAAGCAAGAAAAAAGCCATTCTAATAAGAAAAGAATGCGTCGCAAAGGGCTAACAACAGCACTATTGCTCATGGTTTTGACAGCAACAACTTGGTGGATATGGTCAGAGTTTTTCTCACCAAATACGGTTGAAACAGAAAATGCCTATACAGCTGCTGAAATTGCAGATGTGACTTCATTAGTTTCAGGCCCTGTAGCACAAGTGCAAGTTCATGATACTCAGTTTGTAAAAACAGGTGATATTCTCGTTATTCTTGATAATGCCGATGCTGTATTAGCCGTCGAACAAGCACAAGCTCGTTTAGCACGCACCGAACGTTCCGTCAGACAACTGTTTGCCAATAATTTAGTATTAAAACAAAAAGTCAGTAGCCAAGCTGCAAATTTAAATGCTGCACAGGCTGATGTTACTCGAGCAAATGCAGATTTAAAACGCACCAGACTTGATCTGAATAGACAACGTAATTTGGCAAAAACAGATGCTACATCACAAGAAAAATTGACCAATGCTGAAGCCTCTTTTTCTATTGCTCAAGCAATGTACAACCAAGCTGAAGCTCGTGTTAATGTAGCAAAAGCTAATCACAATTCTGCTATCGAAGAATTAAAAACCCATGCCACATTAATTGATGGGGTAACAGTCGAAACTCATCCTGATTTGCTTGAAGCACAAACAAAACTGAAACAAGCACAATTAGATCTAAGTCGAACTATTGTTCATGCTCCTATTGATGGAATAGTCAGCCAACGAAATGTTGATATAGGACAGAAAATCCAGCCAGGTCAACGGTTAATGACCATTACACCTATTGATAAGATTTATGTTAATGCCAACTTTAAAGAAGCACAACTCTCTGAAATACGCTCAGGACAACACGTACAATTAATATCAGATTTTTATGGAAGCAAGGTGCTTTATAAAGGTACTGTTATTGGTTTATCAGGTGGTTCTGGTTCAGCTTTTGCTGCAATTCCAGCTCAAAATGCCACAGGTAACTGGATCAAAGTCGTTCAACGTGTACCAGTACGTATTGAGTTAGACAAAGAAATGTTACAAAAACATCCATTAAGAGTTGGTCTCTCAATGCATGTAACCGTTAATCTAGATCCAACATATTCAGCTCTTGATTTAAAAGAGGTAACTAAATGAATATGGAAAATAAACCACTAAAAGGTATCCCACTCATTTGGGGCACGATTGCCATTGCGCTGGCTAATTTTATGATTGTTCTTGATACCACTATCGCCAATGTGTCTATTCCCACTATTTCTGGTGACCTAGGTATTTCAACGACAGAAGGAACGTGGGTTATTACCTCTTATGCTGTTGCGGAAGCAATTACTGTACCTCTTGCGGGGTGGTTAGTTAAACGATTTGGGCAAATAAGATTATTTATTTCGTGTGTTATTATTTTTATGTTTTTTTCATTACTATGTGGCCTTTCATGGTCATTAGAAAGTCTTGTTCTATTTCGTATATTACAAGGATTGTCCGGTGGTCCATTAATTCCATTATCAGCAACTTTATTAATCTCCATTTATCCGAAAGATAAATCGACTATTGCCGTCGCATTGTGGGGAATGACAACTGTTGTCGCTCCCATTATAGGCCCTATTCTTGGTGGATGGCTTTGTGATAATTATAGTTGGCCTTGGATTTTCTATATCAATTTACCTATTGGTATTCTTATTGGGATCTCAGCTTGGATTTTATTACGCTCTCGTGAAACAGAAAAAAAACGAATTCCTATTGATATTGTAGGATTAACGCTCTTAATTATTTTTGTTAGTGCATTACAGCTAATGATAGATAAAGGAAAAGAGCTGGATTGGTTTTCCTCATCTTTTATTATCATTTGTGCCGTTATTTCTGTTATCTCCCTTATATTTTTTGTTATTTGGGAGCTCACTGATGCAAACCCTATTGTCGATCTCTCTGTTTTTAAATCAAGAAACTGGATCCTTTCAACGCTAGCAGTAAGCCTAATGTTTGGTTTATTCTTTGGTAACGTTGTCATCTCTCCTATTTGGTTACAACAACAAATGGGATACACCGCTTTTTGGGCTGGGCTTGTGATAGCACCAATGGGAATATTATCTGTTGTCACCTCCCCTATTGTAGGAAAACTTTTACAAAAATTAGATCCTAGATGGATTGTAACCTGTGGCCTGTGCATATTGGCATTATCATTTTATTTACGTGCACTTTTTACCATTGATGTAGGTTATTGGGAAATAGCACTTCCAATGTTTATTTTAGGTGCGGGTGTTCCCGCTTGCATAGTAACTTTGACCAGCCTTGGTGTGTCAGATTTACCAAGTGAAAAAGTCACTAATGGTGCAGGATTACAAAACTTTTTTAGAGTTATGTCGATGGCAATTGGGGGATCACTTTCTCAAACTTATTGGGAACATCAAGGTAAAGTCAATCGCGCAGAGCTTGTCAGCATTATTGATATTAATAATATGCCTAATTCAACAATAGATTCATCATTAAATCAGTTCTCATTATTAGTTGATCAGCAAGCGATGATGTTAGCAACTAATGATTTTTATGCTTTAGCTTGTATTTTGATGTTAATATTTGCCGTCGTTGTTTGGTTTATAAAACCAAGTAAGGCGCCTTTAAAACAAAATACGGGTCACTAAAAAATTCATTTATATTTACAATAAGCTATTTAACATGCAATTTTTCATAAGCAAAGTGCCCCTAACAATGAGTTGTTCAACTATTATTAGGGGCACTTTAGCATTTTTACTTTCAGTAATATTAGAAACGTTTTACCACAGTAAATCGATAATCACGTCCTACACCCGAAACTGATTCACCTAAATAAGGGTAATAATCTCGGTTAAATAAATTTGCGACCGTAAAACGAACTTCTGTATTATCTATAAAAGAGGGTTCCCAATTCGCAAATAAACCGTGAATTGCATAACCTTTACTTTTTGGTAGTGACCAATATCCTGCATCAGGATCGGCATCCATTGGTGAACGGCGTTGAGCACCAATAAAATCACCTGTCCATCCCATATTGACATTAATACTGGGTACTTTTACGCCAAGAGTGGCATGTAAAGCGTCAGGTTGTATCTCAGCAATCCATGTTTTTTGGCCAAACCACGGGTCACGCGGTGATTGGTCACGTTTTCCTTTCATTGTTGAATATGCTAAACGGCCGAATACATTAGGGCTATTATAAAAGGCTTCGATTTCCAGCCCTTGGATATGGTAGCCCGGTAAATTACGGTAATTACCAATCGAAGGTGGACAATTTCCATTATGTCCATCCACCTTTTGACTTTCACAATAGACACCACGGCGACGGAAAATTTCGTCTTTACCACGAGTATCAAACAGTGTTGTTCTTAATTGCAGTTGGTCTTCTTGCTGAATAACACTTTCAAAATCCGCAATTGCACCAATTCGTGCAGCCCTTACAGTTTCTTTGTCTAGATGACGACTCGTTCCTGTTAAGCTAGAAATACTTCCTTGTACTTCATACTGCTCATCAATCAATGGAGCGCGCCATGTATAGGTTAAATCACCAAAGAATCTGAAATTCTGATTCATTTTCCATAATAAACCTAAATGAGGTGTTGCCCCGCTATAAGTCACATCAGAGTAATCATGACCATAATAGGGATCTGGATCTTGATAGGTAATAGCCCGACTTCCCTTGCCTTGATTTTTAACGATATCGTAGCGAACGCCCGGCGTTATCGTCAGATTTCTATAACTCATCGAATCTTGAAGATAAAAACTGGTTGTCGTTTGCGTACCTTCTGGCATATAAGGAGGCGCATAATATCCATAGTTATAATTTGGATTTTTAGCTTTATCGCGAGTAAACATTAAGACATCACGATCATTACGATGCCAACGTGTTCCTACTAATACCTTATGCTCTAAAGCACCTTGCATAACGGTACTTTCATTTTTAATTTCAATTTGATGATTTCGATAATCTACCCAACTTTGATTGCCCATACTGCCACTAAAATAGGAGCTTGCGGTCTCTGGACGACTATCATTTTGTTTGGTTTTTGAATAACCGTAGGTAAACGTTAGATTAATTAAATCAGAATCAACTGGCTGAATATTCCATTTCACACTGAAGGTGTCATCTTTTTGATCACGATAAACTAATTTGCGTTTCATCGCTGCATCAAAACCATATTTATCCACTTCAGCTTGGCTAGGTTTAGCCAATTCATCACGTTTAGCCGCCCAAGGCGTCCAACCGTCACTTTCTGATCGTGATGCCGATAACGTTAATGTTTGTGCTTCGGTTAAATAGATATTAGTTTTAATTAAAAAAGAATCTTGATCTGATTGTGAATAGCCAAATTTAGTCCCATCAGGGCGACGCAGATCGTCACTTTCACGACGGTTAAAATAGAACAATCCGTCTGCTTGCCCATCCAGTAATTTACCGTATACCGCACCACTATAACGGTTTTGTCTATCGTTGGTATGGTGACCATATTTTAAAAACATCCCAATATTCTGATCGGGTAGTAATAAGTCATCGGGATCTTTGGTTTCAATTCTCACCGAACCACCAAAACCGCCATTTCCTTGAGTAATATTATGAGGCCCTTTATCAACATCTATACGACGGATTAATTCAGGATCAATAAAAATTGAACCTTGGCGATATTTCTCAAAGGTTTTAGGCGTACCATCAAGGGTAATTTTAATATCTTCAGGATTGCCCATCCCCCAGATATTTAATGTTTGACCGCCCGGTCTTGGTGAACCCGATGATGAAATTCCGGGTAATTTATCCACCAGCTCTGCAATATTATTAGGCTGAATTCTATCGATATCTTTTAACGTCAGAACGGTACTTCCCGCATCAACACTTGAGTTGAGTTCACCTGATACATAGATAGGTTCAATAATAATCTTTTCGCGTGATTTGGGTTGTGCAGGACTTTCCGACTTTGTGGATGTCGTTATTTCTGGTTTTACACTTTCAGTTGCATAGCTATTTAACGAAGTGAGTGAAGTCAATAATAATGCTATCGCTGATGACGAAAATGAAAATATCCCAATTCCCTGACGATAAGCATCATTTTTTGCTAAGAAATGGATCATAATAGTAGTATCTTTTTGTATGGTTATTAGTTTGATAGATGATTAGAGCTGTACCTAACAGCGCTAATTATGATAATGATAATAATTATCATTATCTAGTTTTTTTGCACTAATCACTCAATACAGATAACTACACTATTGATACTTTCTTGTTAGATTTAAATTTTATCTAAAATAATATTTATAATAAATTAAACTAATTTCATTAGTTATTATAAGGTATTTAATAGCTCTTATTTTCATTTCCTCCCATTAATTCTCTAATTATAATTACGTACATATTACTAAAGAAAATTTAATCATTTTTAAAATAAAGAGAATAAAACAGACACAGAACAGTCTGATAATTAGAATTTTGCATATCTTATTTTCTCTTTATTTTGAGAGCTAAATAATTATTAACTCAAGTAAATTTTAAGTCTTAGTTTTATGTTTAAATCGTAAATAAATTAAAGCATTGAAATAAAGATATTCAATAAGATAAAAATCAGCTAATAATAAAATTATGATTATGAGGTAATATACGCACTTTTGAACACAAGGATGCGTCATGACAATTTATGACCTAAAACCTAAATTCCAAGCTCTATTACTCCCTTATGTAGAACAGTTATTCACAAAAGGGATCACAGCAAATCAGGTCACGCTTTTTGCCTTACTGTTATCCATTACTGTTGGTGGGTTACTTTTGCTCTATCCTTACCCTCATTTATTTTTATTGCTCCCTTTTGTTCTCTTTTTTCGTATGGCACTTAATGCCATAGATGGCATGCTTGCACGAGAACATAATCAAAAAAGTGCGCTTGGAGCGATATTAAATGAAGCCAGCGATGTTATTTCAGACATTGCACTCTATCTACCCTTTGCTTTTATTTTTCCACAAGCCTATTGGTGGATCATGCTGGCACTCTTTTTAATGATAATGACTGAGTTCTTAGGTGTGCTTGCCCAAACTATACATGCTTCTCGTCGTTATGATGGCCCGATGGGAAAAAGTGATAGAGCCTTTATTTTCGGTGCAATCGCCTTTTTTATCGGATTATTCCCCTCACTGACATTATCAGAAAACACGCATTATCTTTTTATTATTATTAATTTATTACTTTTGTTGACTTGTTATCACCGAATTCATCGCGCACTAAAAGAAGCAACGATGACAGATAAAGATAAGGATACATCGTTATGAATCAACAACCGCAATATCAAACTCAAAGGAATATGATTGAGTCTGAATTTACCACCAGCGATAAAACACCTTTGTATTATCGCCATTGGCCTGCTCAAATTACCACTGAACCAAAAGCAATTATTTTATTTCACCGAGGTCATGAACACTCAGGTCGTGTTTCTCATCTAGTGGATGAGTTAGATCTTCCTGATTTTTCAATGTTTGCTTGGGATGCTCGTGGACATGGTAAAAATGAAGGCGCTCGCGGTTATAGCCCATCAATGGGAACTTCAATAAAAGATATAGACGAATTCGTTCATTACGTTTCATCCAACTATAATATTCCAATGGAGAATATTCTGGTTGTTGGCCAAAGTGTAGGTGCCGTTTTAGTTACCGGTTGGGTACATGATTATGCCCCTAAGATCCGCGGCATGGTGTTGGCTTCTCCTGCATTTAAAGTGAAGTTATATGTTCCTTTTGCACGCACAGGCCTTGCCCTAATGCAAAAAGTTCGCGGGCTTTTTTATGTTAATTCATACGTGAAAGCCAAATACTTAACCCATGATCAAAGTCGCATCGACTCTTTTAATCAAGACTCGCTGATCACTCGCCCTATTGCCGTCAATATTTTATTAGAGCTTTATAAAACGGCTGATCGTGTTGTTGAAGATGCAAGTGCAATTACTTTACCAACACAGTTATTTATTTCAGGCAATGATCATGTGGTTCACGCCAAGCCTCAACACCTTTTCTATGAACGTTTAAATACATCTATCAAAGAAAAGCATGTCTTACCGGGCTTTTACCACGATACTTTAGGTGAGAAAGACAGAGTTATTCCTATCAATAAAATGCGCAGTTTTATTGAAACCTTATTTGCACAACCACTTTATCAACATGATTACCAATATGAAGATACTTGGAGTCATAGTGCAGATGTTTATCGCGCATTACAAACGCCACTTCCTAAATATTGTCCAAAAAGACTTTATTACAAAGTACTTAGTCGCTCTATGAGCACTTTAGGTAAAGCATCTGAAGGTGTTACTCTGGGTTATGATAAAGGTTTTGATTCCGGATCGACGCTGGATTATGTCTACCGTAATCAGCCTCAAGGGAAAGGATTATTTGGTCGTATTGTCGATAGACAATATTTAAATAGCATTGGTTGGCAAGGTATTCGCCAACGTAAAATCAATATTGAAAATACAATCCGCTACGCAATTCGCCAATTAATACAAAATAATATGCCGGTGCATATTATGGATATCGCAGCAGGACAAGGGCGCTATCTTTTTGATGCAATTAACGATTATGGTAAGGTCGATTCAATTTTAATGCGTGATTATAGCGCCATTAACGTTGAACAAGGCAACATTGCGATTAAAGAGCGCCACTTAGAAGACAAAGTACGTTTTGAAGAAGGTAACGCCTTTGATGCAGAAAGCTTGAGTGCTGTTTCTCCGTCACCAACTTTAGGTATTGTCAGCGGACTTTATGAATTATTCCCTGAAAATCATCTGCTAAAAGAGTCTTTAAAAGGACTATCGCAAGCCATCCCAAGTGGCGGTTTATTAATTTATACCTGCCAACCTTGGCACCCTCAGCTTGAAATGATTGCGCGTGTATTACCTAGTCACCAAAACGGACAACCTTGGATCATGCGTTGCCGTAGTCAAGGTGAAATGGATGCTTTAGTCAATGAAGCAGGTTTTGAAAAGTTAGATCAACAAATTGATCATTGGGGTATTTTTAGTGTATCGATAGCAAAACGTCGCTAACGGAATGCGCCATAAATAATCAAACTATCGCTATATAGCAACACATAGCGATAGTTTTAAGTCATTGTAAAAATATAAATATAAACAAAGAAAGGAATTTCAGTATGGGTGGAACCCAACACACTCAAATAACATCATCAAGAAAAAGTATCTGGCTTGCTGGTATTGTATGGCTGTTGTTTCTTGCCCCATTTTTCTATTTAACTTATATGCAAGTTAACACTTATACTTCCACTTTATCTGATGTTCCTTCTTTTGTTTATTCATGGGAAAAAGCGATCCCCTTTTTACCGTGGACAATCATTCCTTATTGGAGTGTGAATATTGCCTATGGTATTTCACTGATTATTTGTACAACGTTAAGAGAACAATTTATACATGGACTACGTTTAATTGTTGCCTCTCTTATTGCTTGTACTGGTTTTTTATTATTCCCTTTAAAATTTAGTTTTATTCGCCCAAAAACAGAAGGGTTTTCTGGTTGGTTATTTACCCAATTAGAAGGTTTCGATTTACCTTATAACCAAGCGCCTTCTTTGCACATAATCTTATTGTGGATACTTTGGTTACGTTTTCGCGCACATACTCCAAAATCATGGCAATGGTTTTTAAATTTATGGTCATTGCTTATTGCTGTTTCTGTACTGACAACGTGGCAACATCACTTTATTGATATTATTACAGGCTTTGGTGTCGGCGTATTTATCTGTTATTTATTACCAATAAGCTCGCGTTGGAAATGGCATTTTACAGGCAATAAACGCAGTTTACGTATTGGTAAAAACTACGCGTTATCAGCAATAGTGTTTTATCTGTTATCTTTTGGCTTACAAGGTTTCTTTTGGATTTTTCTCTGGCCTGCCATCACATTAACTTTTGTGACTTTAGGTTATTTAGGGGCAGGAGCTTCTATTTTTCAAAAAAATGCACAAGGTGAAATCCCCCTTTCTGCACAGATAATCCTATTACCTTATCGCTTTTTTGCTTGGTGTACTTATCGCTATTATTTAACGCGTTGCCAAACACCCAGTTTAGTGGCTGAAGGTATTTTATTAGGCGGGCGCCCTCTTTATAAATTAAAAGCGAACGCCGTCTTTGATTTAACCTGTGAGTGGCCAAGAAACAAATTTAGCCAAAATCAGCTTTATTTAGCGCAACCTCAAATCGATTTATTACCATTATCTCCTGATGATATCAGCAAAGCCATGTTGTCTATGGAACAGCTTAGCCAAGTAGGAACTGTTTATATTCATTGCAAATTAGGCTATTCGCGCAGTGCAACCATTGCAGTTGCATGGCTAGTTTACAGTGGCACAGTAGATACTTTGGAAGACGCAATAAAACAGGTTTATCAAGCACGCCCTCAAGTGATTTTAAATCCAGAAACACAAGAGGCATTACAAATTTGGTATTCGCATTTCCAACAAAATAGATGACGAGATAATGATGCTGACAACAAAAACCAGCGGTAAAGTAATTGTGTCTTTAACTCAAAGTTGGCGCTATTTACTGCTTTTATCACTGTTACCTTATATAAGCACATGGCCTGTGTTTAGCCTTCATTTTCATAATAAACTGGCATTCTTCGTAGCTTCTCTTTTATTTTTATTTACGCAATATCACCTTTTTCGTTTATGGCTTGATAGCCATTTTTTTCAGACACTTTATCGCTATCAAGATGATGTTAGTTTTGATGAAAGCCTCTCTACGTTATTTCCTAAACGCCCCAAAAAACAGACAATGGAAGCTCGCTGGCTAGGAACTAAGCGTCTATTTTCTTTTGCCGTGATTGGCGTTTCAGTTCAATGGATATGGTGTTTAGCTATGCTCTTTTTTACGCTTTTTAGTTATTAACAAGCTAAAGCTAAAGTTAATGTTTATTTATCATATAAAACAATATGTTATAAGAATAAAATCTAAGGATTTATATCAAATTAATTGAACATCTCTATCACAGTAATTCTTTTCTCAAAAAAATGACTCATGTTACTATCATTTACCTTATAAATGATTTGTTATGAGTATTATGGAAAACACCGCACCACAAACATCGCTAAGCAAAGGTCTTATTCTACTAATGGCGGTTGCCACAGGTATGGTTGTTGCCAGTAACTACTACGCACAACCCCTACTAGATTCAATCGCAAACTACTTCCACATATCTGCGACGTTGGCTGGATTTATTGTTACCACTGCGCAATTAAGTTATGCCGTAGGGTTAATGTTATTAGTGCCTCTTGGCGATATTTTTGAACGTCGCTCACTGATTATTACCATGACATTAATTTCAGCGAGTGGCCTATTAATTACCGCTATGGCATCCAATATTTGGGTAATGTTAATAGGAACGGCGCTCTCAGGGATGTTCTCCGTTGTGGCTCAAATTCTTGTTCCTTTTGCTGCAACCCTTGCCGCACCTCATCAACGAGGCAAAGCAGTCGGCACGATTATGAGTGGTCTTTTACTCGGAATTTTACTGGCAAGAACTGCATCTGGGTTAATGGCGTCATTTACTAATTGGCAGGGTATTTTCTGGGTAGCAAGTATTTTTCTGGCGATTTTAGCTATCACTTTATGGCGCTGTTTACCTACTTATAAAAGTGAAACAGACTTAAATTATTTTCAATTGCTAGGTTCTATTTTCAAATTATTTGCAACAACTCCTGTCTTAAGAACTCGCTCATTAGTTGGTGCACTTATTTTTGCTCACTTTGGTTTATTGTGGACCTCAATGGCTTTTTTATTGGCTTCTGATCCTTTTAATTATTCTGACGCTGTTATTGGTTTATTTGGTCTTGTGGGTGCCGCAGGTGCATTAATGGCGGGTAAAGCTGGCGTATTAGTGGATAAAGGAAAAGGCAAGAAAACCACCACTGTAGGATTAATCATCCTCTTTCTTTCTTGGGGTTTTATCATTATTGCGCCTTATTATCACTGGATTGGACTCATCAGCTTTATTATTGGCGTTGTCCTGCTAGACTTAGCTGTTCAGGGTGTTCATGTCACCAATCAGAGCACCATATACCGTATTTTACCTGATGCTAGAAACCGCCTAACTGCCGCTTATATGACAAGCTATTTTATTGGTGGTGCATTAGGATCTTTACTATCAGGCTATGCTTATCATCAATATGGATGGACTGGTGTTTCCATCGCTGGATTAGTCATCGGCGTTATCGGTCTTATTGTTTGGTTTTTAGGTTATAAAAATGATCCAATAATCCACGCTGAATAATTTTTAGACCCAAGGATGGGTTACATTATTTCTTCAATCCCACTCTAATCAGAATAAAATGTGAATGTTTTAACAGCGTGATTACTATTAATGTATATCATCATCCCATTCTTTATTAAGAAAATTATATCAATCTCACCAATAAAGCACTATATAGATAATTTCACTTCGGTATTATCCACATAACAACCATTGGTAGTGATAATAAATTTATTACGTGTTTTATCGTAAAAAATGATCCCTTTTTTCGCAAATAGACTACTATTCATTGTCAGATAAGTGATAAATTGATTTTATTAACTTATTGCAAAGAGATAAGTACCTATCCTTTTTTTTGTGTTATCATTCAAAAAATTTATGAATCAGGTAACATAATCAAAAAAACATAGTGACTATAAATAATAAAAATTGCTAAATTGTGTGTTTAATATACCATTTAACATGTTGATAACAGCATTATCCTAATTTTCGAAACTAACAAGGTGTCTAAAAATGGAAAGCTCATTTACGCCAACAGAAGAATTACTAAACACTCGCGCTACACAACAGAAATCGCTTAACAAAGATATTCCTTATCAAGAAATTTTGTTAACTCGCCTTTCTATGCATGTTCAAAGCAAACTTCTTGAAAGTCGTAATAATATGTTGAAGTCTCAGGGTATTAACGAGACATTATTTATGGCACTAATGATTTTAGATACGACAGAAAATCGTAGTATTCAACCATCAGAATTAAGTGCAGCTTTAGGCTCTTCAAGAACAAACGCAACACGTATTGCTGATGAGCTTGAAAAGCAAGGTTGGATTGAACGTCGTGAAAGTCATAATGACCGCCGTTGTTTACATCTCCATTTAACTGATGCAGGTGAAGAGTTTTTAAATAGCTTATTACCACCGCAACATCAGTGTTTAAAACAAATCTGGTCTGTATTAGATCAATCAGAACAAAGACAGCTTGAAACGCTAATGCGTAAGTTATTATTACAATTAGATACTTTGGCTGAAAAAGGTTGTGAATAAGTAGCATAATAAATAGTTTTATTGATCTAATCCTATTTACGCCATAAATCGGCAAACATACTTACCCATTAGCATTTATAATTTACCTTCACGCTAATAATTATTCTAAGATTGACTTTATAATTATGTTTCCAGTTTTAATACTGGAAACATATCTAATGATGTTTTTCTGGTTTTATGGAGATCTTCTAAATGAGTGTTAATGAGGAAACTACCCCCCCTCAGGCTCCCATTCGCAATAAAAAACGAACTCGCCGAAACGTTCTACTGTTGCTAACTATCCTATTTATTGTTGCTGGTGCAGCTTACACAGCTTATTGGTTTATGGTGTTAAGACATCATGAAACAACAGATAACGCTTATGTGACTGGCAATCAAATCATGGTGATGCCACAGATTTCTGGTTCTGTTACCACTGTTTATGTGGATAACACCGATTTTGTAAAAGCAGGTGAACCCTTAGTTTTATTAGATTCAAGTGATGAAAAACTCGCATTAGAAAAAGCAAAAACAGCATTAGCTAATAGTGTTCGTCAAATGCATCAGCAAATCATCAATGGTCGTCAATTAAAAGCAAACATCGTTTTACGCGAAACTGAGCTCACTAAATTACAAAATGATCTTCGCCGCCGTGAAGTTTTAGGTGAACGCAATGTCATTGGTAAAGAAGAACTTCAACACGCCAGAGAAGCTGTTTCTACCGCAAGAGCGGCTTTAGAAGTTGCAAGAGAGCAATATAATGCTAATCAAGCCATTATCTTAAATACACCAATTGCAAAACAACCTTCTGTCTTACAAGCATCAACTGATGTTCGTAATGCATGGCTTGCCTTAGAACGTACTAAAATTTTAAGCCCAACAGATGGCTATGTTTCACGTCGTAGCGTTCAAGTTGGTGCACAAGTCTCACCGGGTAAACCTTTAATGGCCGTTGTTCCTGTAACAGGTATGTGGATTGATGCCAACTTTAAAGAAACCCAACTCGCGAATATGCGAATTGGTCAACCTGCAAAGATAACAACTGACTTTTACGGTAAAAAGGTCATTTATCACGGCACCGTGTTAGGTTTAGATATGGGAACAGGTAGTGCTTTCTCATTATTACCTGCGCAAAATGCCAGTGGTAACTGGATAAAAGTGGTTCAACGCTTACCCGTTCGTATTTCATTAGATGAAAAAGAGTTAGCAGAAAAACCTCTGCGTATTGGTCTTTCTTCTGAAGTGACTGTCGATACGATTAACCTTGATGGAAAAGTATTATCACACAGCGAACGCCAAGCACCTGCTTATCATACTGATGCTTTAACAATTGATATGTCAGAGATTAATAAACTGATCAATGAAATCATTGAACAAAATGCAGGACAATAAAGGCGAGGTGTAAAGGTGATCAAAGAGCCATTACAAGGAGGAAGACTTGCCTTAATGACCATCGCCCTTGCGTTGGCAACCTTTATGCAAGTTCTCGATTCTACAATCGCTAACGTAGCCATTCCAACTATTGCAGGAAACTTAGGTGCCTCTAACTCACAGGGGACTTGGGTTATTACCTCATTTGGTGTGGCTAATGCTATTTCTATCCCAATTACAGGTTGGTTAGCAAAACGCATTGGTGAAGTTCGACTCTTTATGTGGTCAACAGCGCTTTTTGCGTTAACGTCCTGGCTTTGTGGTATTTCACAAAGCCTTGAAATGCTTATTTTCTTTCGTGTGCTTCAAGGTTTAGTTGCAGGACCACTAATTCCTTTATCACAAAGTTTGTTATTGAATAACTATCCACCTGCCAAACGAAATATGGCGCTTGCGCTATGGTCAGTAACCATTGTTGTAGCACCTATTTTAGGACCGATTTTGGGTGGCTACATCAGCGATAACTATCATTGGGGATGGATATTCTTTATTAACGTTCCATTTGGTGTGTTGATTATTATGTGTATATCAAACACCTTAGCTGGACGCGAAACAAAAACTGAAATTAAACCAATAGATACTATCGGCCTTGTTTTACTTGTCGTGGGTATTGGTGCGTTACAAATCATGCTCGATCAGGGTAAAGAGCTCGATTGGTTTAATTCGACAGAAATTATAGTCCTCACTATTGTTGCCGTAGTTGCGCTTAGCTTCTTAATTGTTTGGGAGTTAACGGACGATCATCCAGTGATAGACCTTTCTCTCTTTAAGAGTCGAAACTTTACCATTGGTTGTGTCACGCTCAGCCTCGCTTATATGATCTATTTTGGCACCATTGTTTTACTACCACTGCTTTTACAAGAAGTCTTTGGTTATACAGCAACATGGGCTGGATTAGCATCAGCGTCAGTAGGTTTATTACCTTTAATTATCACACCGATTATAGGTAAGTTTGGTGGTAAAGTGGATTTACGCTATATCATCAGCTTTAGCTTTATTATGTTTTCTGTGTGTTTTTATTGGCGAGCTTATACCTTCGAGCCAGGAATGGATTTTGCCACTGTGGCATGGCCTCAATTCTGGCAAGGTTTAGCGGTTGCGTGTTTCTTTATGCCATTAACGACAATGACATTATCTGGATTACCCCCAGAAAAAATGGCATCAGCCTCAAGTCTTTCAAACTTTTTAAGAACATTGGCAGGGGCAATTGGTGCATCGTTAACCACAACAATTTGGACACAAAGAGAATCACTTCACCATGAAACCTTTGTAGAAAAAATTAATCCACTCGATCCTGATTCGCAAATGGCGTACCAACAAATGAATGATCTTGGTTTTTCAAATGAACAAGCGTCTGCATATTTAGCGAAAACTATTACAGAACAAGGATTAATTATTTCAGCCAATGAGATTTTTTGGTTAGCAGCCGGTATTTTCCTTATCATGATGATCGTGGTTTGGTTTGCTAAACCGCCTTTCTCACCAGGAAAATAATACAATTAGCATAGAGCGTATAAATAAAAATCCCGCTTAAATCACAATGATTAAGCGGGATTTTTACTATTCTTAAAAAATAAAGTGTTCTTTAAAAAATAAAGTATTCTTTAAAACAATAAAGCGATTAGCCTTGGTGCTGACGCCACCATTCTGCTAATAACACACCAGAAGCCACAGAGACGTTTAAGCTTTCAACGTGACCAGTACCACCGATGTAAATGCTCATATCACCTTGATTTAAAGTACTTTCACTTAAGCCATCTTTCTCTTGACCTAAGATAAGAACCATTTTTGCCGGTAATTGTGCTTTTGATAATGGCACACTGCCTTTATGGCTTGATGTTGCCACCAGCGTATAACCCGCTTTTTTAAATTTATCTAAAGTTTCAGCAAAATTATCAGCATCAATACCTTGGATATATTCTGCACCACCTTCTGCGGTACGAACAGCAGCACCAGATTCTAATACAGCAGAATCAGGAGAAATAACCCCTTTCACACCAAAGTGCGCACAGCTACGCATAATTGCACCTACGTTATGTGGATTACCCACATCTTCAAGTGCTAATACGCAATCATGTTCAGGTGCATCTTTCAGATAAGTTTCTGCGTCATGACCCATACGTTTTTTAATTAAGAAGCACACGCCACCGTGGTGATCGGTACGAGCGGCTTTCACCATCTCTTCTTCTTCAACAACGTGATAAGCTTTACGGTTTGCTGCCATCCATTTCAATGCATCACGAAAACGTGGTGTCACATCTTGTAAAAACCAAGCACGAACAATCGCATCAGGACGATTTTTAAACATTGCTTGGCAGGCATTTTCACCATAAATACGCGTTTCTTCTAAACGCTGGCGACGTAGCTGTTCAGGATCGATTTGGCTCTTCCCTGTAATGCCATCGTGCTCTTTAATTGCCTCTTCACCAGCAGGGCGAGAAACCATTTTCCATGGAGAAAAACTTCCGCCTTCGCTATCGCGAGAAGGTTTTGATTCATTACGTGATGCGCCACGCCCTGAAGGCTTACCTGCACCGCGGTCATCACGACGAGAAAATTTGTTATCACCACGTCTGTTATCGCGATTTTTATCATCGCGGTTGTCACCACGTCTATTATCACGATTTTTGTCGTCACGGTTGTCACCGCGTTTGTTATCACGGCTATCACCACGACCATTTTCAGGACGGCGGGATGGTTTTTTAGGTTTATTATCGGCATTGTCCTCACTACGGACATACATCACTTTTACTTTGCCGTTTTTACCTTCATAAGAATCGTTCATTTGTCTCTCCAACTGCAATAGGGGCGCAGATTACATGATAGTTTAGCAACTGTCACCGAGAGAATCACGCACAGGAATCGATAAACTAATCAGGATCAATTGATAATTAACTTCATCTCATAGATAGCTAATATATCAGTATGATTTTTATGATAAAAACACACTGAATAGTTTGTTTGTTTTGAACATGATAATATTCGATTCTTTTTTATGAGTATTGGTCAATCTGTTATGCATGACAATGCAGTCTCTCGACTTCGTCAATATCGACTTTCGATTTCAACTCGCCCTTTTAAAGCGCGTGGTTTTCGTACAAAACGTTGCTCTTTTTGCTTATTACCTGAAAAACAGTGCCTTTGTGACACGATTATCAATCAACCAGCAAAAAGCCAATTTTGTTTATTGATGTATGATACTGAAGTGATGAAGCCAAGTAATACAGGAAAATTAATTGCCGATGTATTACCAGATACGCAGGCATTTTTATGGTCTAGAACCGAGCCTGAACAGGCTTTGCTTGATCTAATCAATACACCTGATAGACAAGCTTATGTTGTCTTCCCTGAAAGCTATGCATCAAATGAACGTGTTGTATACAACCAACTTCCAACCAATAGCAAACCGCCTTTGTTTATCCTCCTCGATGGTACTTGGAGTGAAGCTCGCAAGATGTTTCGCAAAAGCCCTTATCTCGATTCATTGCCTCTTTTTTCTTTAAATGAAGCAATTAAATGTGAGTATGTGCTTCGCCAAGCAGCAAGAGAAGACCAACATTGTACCGCAGAAGTTGCGGCTTCTATTTTAGAAAATGTCGGCGATATTCAAGCCTCACAACAACTTTTTTCTCATTTTAGTTACTTTCGTCAACAATATTTACTTGGAAAACCAGACCGGAGTCAGGCAAAAGAAGATCAAATCAGCTACATTGAATAGCAGTTGATAATGAAACTCTGGAGTGGATATGAGCCAACGAGGTCTTGAAGCACTATTACGTCCTAAATCTATTGCGGTGATTGGTGCCTCTGAAAAATTAGGTCGAGCAGGAACCACCATGATGAAAAATTTGCTCAGTGGTGGATTTAATGGTCCAGTGTTTCCGATTAATCCCGCTCGTGGCTCTGTCTCTGGTGTTTTTACTTATCCCTCTATTGATAAATTACCTCAAGTACCTGATCTCGCGATTATTTGTACACACCATCGTCGCAACCTTGAACTACTGAAACAATTAGGTGAGTCTGGCTGCAAAGCCGTAATTGTACTTTCTGCACAACCTGAACAATTTCAGCCAATAAAATTACTTTGCCAGCAATATCACATCCGTTTACTTGGCCCAAATAGTTTGGGGCTTTTAGCACCATGGCAAGGTTTAAATGCCAGCTTTTCACCTCTTCCAGTTAAAAAAGGAAAGCTCGCTTTTATTTCGCAATCAGCGGCTGTCGCCAATACGATTTTAGATTGGGCTTATTATCGCAATATTGGCTTTTCCTATTTTATTGCGTTAGGTGACAATCAAGATATCCAAGTCGATGATTTATTGGATTTTCTAGCAAGAGACAGTAAAACCAGTGCAATTTTATTGCATCTTGAGCATATAAAAGATGCTCGGCGTTTTATGTCAGCATCTCGTAGTGCTTCGCGCAACAAACCGATTCTGGTGATAAAAAGTGGTCGTACCCAAAAAGCTCAACTGCTATTGGGAGATACACCGAGTTATGACGTAGCCTATGATGCAGCTTTTCAACGTGCAGGTTTATTACGAGTACAAGATACCCATGAAATGTTTTCTGCCGTTGAAACACTTAGCTATATGACGCCTTTAAAAGGCGAAAGATTGATGATTATAAGTAATGGCTCGGCACCTGCTGCAATGGCCGTTGATGAGCTATTTTTGCATTCAGGAAAGCTTGCACAACTTACGGATGAAACAAAACAAAAGCTACAAAGTATTATTCAAGAAGAAAATGCCATTCGTAATCCGCTAAATTTAGGTGATGATACAACGGTTGATCGTTATATTTTGGCATTGAATTGTTTGTTAGATAGCCATGATCATGATGCATTACTTCTTATTCACACACCTAGTGCCATAGCCCCTAGCATTGAAACGGCACAACAAGTCATAGAAGCCATCAATAAACACCCTCGACGTAAATGGCTTACCGTTTTCACTAACTGGGGCGGAGAATATTCATCTCAACAATCGCGTAAATTATTTAGTGAAGCTGGAATTCCAACCTATCGAACACCTGAAGGTGCTGTCACCGCATTTATGCATATGGTGGAATATCGTCGAAATCAGAAACAGCTAAAAGAAACACCAGCATTGCCTTTAGATGTCAAAATGAATACGCAACAAGCGCACCATTGCATTGAAGAGGCATTAAAAAATAAGCAATATCGATTAGACACACACCAAGTTCAGCCAATTATGGAAGCTTACGGTTTTAATACACTTCCTACTTGGATTGCTCATAATGCACAAGAAGCTGTCAATATTGCTGAAAAGATTGGTTATCCTGTTGCACTAAAATTGCGTTCTCCTGATATCCCTCATAAGTCCGAAGTACAAGGTGTTATGCTTTATCTTCGAGACAGCACAGAAGTATCATCAGCAGCACATGCCATTATAGAGCGCGTTACAGAACTCTACCCTCAAGCACAAATTCAGGGTTTATTGGTACAAAGTATGGCAAATCGCGCTGGCTCTCAAGAACTACGCGTCGCCATAGAGCAAGATCCTATTTTTGGCCCATTAATTGTGTTGGGTGAAGGGGGGGTTGAGTGGCAAATAGAAACTAAAGCCGCAGTTGCTTTGCCACCTCTAAATATGGCGCTTGCCCGTTATCTGGTTATTAATGCGATAAAAAGCGGAAAGATACAACCAAGAAGCGCTTTACAGCCTCTAAATATATTAAGTCTAAGTCATTTTTTGGTGCAGGTTTCTCACTTACTTTTAGATTGTCCACAAATTGTCAGATTAGATATTCATCCCCTATTAGCTTCAGGTAATGATTTTACATTACTCGATGTCGCGATGGAGTTAGCGCCACTACAAGGCGATCCTCATCAGAGACTCTCTATTCGCCCTTATCCCAATGAATTAGAAGAAACCTTTTTCCTAAGAGATAACAATCCTTGCTTTATCCGCCCTATTTTGCCGGAAGATGAACCGTTACTGAAAACGTTTATAAACCAAGTAACAAAAGAAGATCTTTATTATCGCTATTTTAGTGAGATCAGTGAGTTTACACATGACGATCTCGCGAATATGACGCAAATTGACTACGATCGAGAAATGGCTTTTGTCGCGATCCGAAATCGAGAAGAAAGGTCTGAAATCATTGGTGTTGCCCGTGCAATGGCAGATCCCGATAATCAGCATGCAGAATTTGCTATTCTTGTGCGTTCTGATTTAAAAGGAAATACTCTAGGTCATCAACTTATGACTAAACTTATCAACTATACTAGAGAACATGGCATTAAACGTTTAACCGCGATTACAATGCCTGAAAATCGCAACATGATAAGTTTAGCGAAAAAACTGGGATTTTCTGTTGAAGTACAATTTGATGAAGGAATAGTCAATCTTGATTTACAGCTTGGACCTTCAAAAGATAACCCAACGCTATAATCATTAGAGAAAGTTTCTTTATGTGATTGTTCACGCATCCTTTGATAAATTAGCTATATATGATGATTTTATGCGTACATCCCATATAACTAATGTTATGATCAGAAGATCGGTTAAAGAAAATCTACATGGACGATGGCTCCATCTGCCATCATAAACAAGAGAATTAAGCACTGTGATGTTGTCTAAACTAAAACTTGCTAAGCATCAACAACACCTTGCACAACTGCCTAAATTAGCTCAGTCAGTTGCTGATGTTGAAACGCTTTATCAGACGTCCGCGTTTCGCAGCACCTTATTGAAATATATTGCTCAAGCAAAGAAAGAGATCTTTATTACAGCTCTTTACCTAGAGCACGATGAGGCTGGTGAAGAGATCCTTGATGCGCTTTACACCGCAAAACAACAACGTCCTGAATTATCCATTACCGTTATTGTTGACTGGCACCGTGCTCAACGTGGGCGTATTGGTGTCTCTGCTGATGCAACAAATGCAGATTGGTACTACCATGTTGCACAGCAACACCCTGATATCGAGATCCCTATTTACGGTATTCCCGTAAACACTCGCGAAGCATTAGGTGTATTACACCTTAAAGGCTTTATCTTTGATGATACGATTATCTATAGTGGTGCAAGTATTAATAATGTTTATTTGCACAAGCTTGATAAGTATCGTTATGACAGATATCACATTATCCAAAATAGCGAATTAGCTTCCACAATGAAGCAATTTATCGTGTCTGATCTTTTGCAATCAGAAGCGATTCAACGACTGGATATTAAAGATAGAGTTCGTTGTGCCGAAATTAAAAACTGTATTCGCCAATTTCGTTTCAATTTACGCACTCGTGATGGCTATGATATTAAAGCCAATGCTTCTAATAACGAGCTGGCAGTAACACCTTTAATGGGTTTAGGTAAGAAAAATATCTTAAATAAGACAATTTCTCACCTTATGGCTTCTACTGAAGAAAAACTTGTTATTTGTACACCTTATTTTAATTTACCTGCGATCCTTGTACGCCAAATCAGTCATTTATTAAGAAATGGCAAGCAAGTCGAAATTATTATTGGTGATAAAACAGCAAATGACTTCTATATTCCACCAGAAGAGCCATTTAAAATTATTGGTGCTTTGCCTTATCTCTATGAAATGAACTTGCGTAAATTTACCCAACGTTTCCAACGATTTATTGATAGCAACCAATTAACCGTAAGACTTTGGAAAGATAGCGATAATACATATCACTTAAAAGGTATGTGGGTAGATGATAGCTGGCAATTAATTACGGGTAATAATCTTAATCCACGTGCATGGGGATTAGATTTAGAAAATGCCATATTAATTCATGATCCTAAACATGAATTACATGAGCAACGACACAAAGAGTTAGAGTGTATTCGCCAACATACTATTGTCGTGAAACACTACCAAGATCTAGAAAGTATTAAGCTTTATCCTCTAAAAGTGAAGAAATTAATTAAACGCTTACGACGTATTCGTGTTGATAGATTAATCAGCCGCATACTTTAATTGATACTTCATTTGATAAGCCTTGCTAAATTACAGCAAGGCTTTTTTGTTTAAAAAATTGTTTAATAAAATTCTTTTCTCAAATCATCCCTTATCTTTAATAATCTTCTATATTAAAAACATTGTTATCAGTGAAAAGGCTTTTATTTTTATGAAACTAAAGCTCAAATGTCGTTCTCTGATTATTTTATTATCAATAATAACTTTAAATGGTTGCCAGTCATTTCATTTTGCAAATGATAATTGGAAAGGCAAAGATAAAGCTCAGCATTTCTTATTTTCAATGGCAGCATCTGCAGGTGCAAATGCATATGCAGATCATCAAAATTATGGTCATAGAGAGGGATTATTAATAGGGCTATCGTTTTCGATTAGCTTAGGTGCAGCAAAAGAGCTTTATGATAGTCGTCCAGAAGGTACTGGTTGGAGCTGGCATGATTTTGCTTACGATGTTGCAGGAGCAGCGGCGGGTTCATTACTTTATCAGCAATTAAAATAGTTTTTTATTCAGAGTACTTAAAACCCCAAACGCAAAAAAGCCAACCCAGTGGGTTGGCTTTCTCGTCTTATTTAATGCCTGGCAGTTCCCTACTCTCACATGGGGAGACCCCACACTACCATCGGCGCTACAACGTTTCACTTCTGAGTTCGGCATGGATTCAGGTGGGTCCGCTGCGCTATGGCCGCCAAGCAAATTCGGTTTTATTACCCGTTACATCGATTTCTCGTCATAACCAGCAATATTCAATCTTAAACAAGCCTACTTCATCTACTGTTTGTCTCTCAGACAAAACACCTTCGGTGTTGTCAGGTTAAGCCTCACGGTTCATTAGTACTGGTTAGCTCAACGTATCGCTACGCTTACACACCCAGCCTATCAACGTCTTAGTCTTAAACGTTCCTTTAGGTCACTCAAGGTGACAGGGAAGACTCATCTCGAGGCAAGTTTCCCGCTTAGATGCTTTCAGCGGTTATCTCTTCCGCACTTAGCTACCGGGCAATGCCATTGGCATGACAACCCGAACACCAGTGGTGCGTTCACTCCGGTCCTCTCGTACTAGGAGCAACCCCTCTCAATCTTCCAACGCCCACGGCAGATAGGGACCGAACTGTCTCACGACGTTCTAAACCCAGCTCGCGTACCACTTTAAATGGCGAACAGCCATACCCTTGGGACCTACTTCAGCCCCAGGATGTGATGAGCCGACATCGAGGTGCCAAACACCGCCGTCGATATGAACTCTTGGGCGGTATCAGCCTGTTATCCCCGGAGTACCTTTTATCCGTTGAGCGATGGCCCTTCCATTCAGAACCACCGGATCACTAAGACCTACTTTCGTACCTGCTCGAGCCGTCACTCTCACAGTCAAGCTGGCTTATGCCTTTGCACTAACCGCATGATGTCCGACCATGCTTAGCCAACCTTCGTGCTCCTCCGTTACTCTTTAGGAGGAGACCGCCCCAGTCAAACTACCCACCAGACACGGTCCCCGATCCAGATTATGGACCTAGGTTAGAACATCAAACGTTAAAGGGTGGTATTTCAAGGTTGACTCCATGCAGACTGGCGTCCACACTTCATAGTCTCCCACCTATCCTACACATCAAGGCTCAATGTTCAGTGTCAAGCTATAGTAAAGGTTCACGGGGTCTTTCCGTCTTGCCGCGGGTACACTGCATCTTCACAGCGAGTTCAATTTCACTGAGTCTCGGGTGGAGACAGCCTGGCCATCATTACGCCATTCGTGCAGGTCGGAACTTACCCGACAAGGAATTTCGCTACCTTAGGACCGTTATAGTTACGGCCGCCGTTTACTGGGGCTTCGATCAAGAGCTTCTCCTTACGGATAACCCCATCAATTAACCTTCCAGCACCGGGCAGGCGTCACACCGTATACGTCCACTTTCGTGTTTGCACAGTGCTGTGTTTTTAATAAACAGTTGCAGCCAGCTGGTATCTTCGACTGGCTTCGGCTCCGTCCGCAAGGGACTTCACTTACCGCCAGCGTGCCTTCTCCCGAAGTTACGGCACCATTTTGCCTAGTTCCTTCACCCGAGTTCTCTCAAGCGCCTGAGTATTCTCTACCTGACCACCTGTGTCGGTTTGGGGTACGATTGTTGGTAACCTGAAGCTTAGAGGCTTTTCCTGGAAGCAGGGCATCAATTGCTTCACCACCTTAGTGGCTCGTCATCACACCTCAGCATTAAGTGACCGGATTTGCCTAATCACTCTGCCTACATGCTTGAACCGGGACGACCGTCGCCCGGACAACCTAGCCTTCTCCGTTCCCCCATCGCAGTTACCACCAGTACGGGAATATTAACCCGTTTCCCATCGACTACGCTTTTCAGCCTCGCCTTAGGGGTCGACTCACCCTGCCCCGATTAACGTTGGACAGGAACCCTTGGTCTTCCGGCGTGCGGGTTTTTCACCCGCATTATCGTTACTTATGTCAGCATTCGCACTTCTGATACCTCCAGCATACCTCACAGTACACCTTCGCAGGCTTACAGAACGCTCCCCTACCCAACAACACATAGTGTCGCTGCCGCAGCTTCGGTGCATGGTTTAGCCCCGTTACATCTTCCGCGCGGGCCGACTCGACCAGTGAGCTATTACGCTTTCTTTAAATGATGGCTGCTTCTAAGCCAACATCCTGGCTGTCTGAGCCTTCCCACTTCGTTTCCCACTTAACCATGACTTTGGGACCTTAGCTGGCGGTCTGGGTTGTTTCCCTCTTCACGACGGACGTTAGCACCCGCCGTGTGTCTCCCGTGATAACATTCTTCGGTATTCGCAGTTTGCATCGAGTTGGTAAGTCGGGATGACCCCCTAGTCGAAACAGTGCTCTACCCCCGAAGATGAGTTCACGAGGCGCTACCTAAATAGCTTTCGGGGAGAACCAGCTATCTCCCGGTTTGATTGGCCTTTCACCCCCATCCACAAGTCATCCGCTAATTTTTCAACATTAGTCGGTTCGGTCCTCCAGTTAGTGTTACCCAACCTTCAACCTGCCCATGGATAGATCACCGGGTTTCGGGTCTATACCCTGCAACTCATTCGCCCAGTTAAGACTCGGTTTCCCTACGGCTCCCCTATACGGTTAACCTTGCTACAGAATATAAGTCGCTGACCCATTATACAAAAGGTACGCAGTCACCCCATAAAGAGGCTCCTACTGCTTGTACGTACACGGTTTCAGGTTCTTTTTCACTCCCCTCGCCGGGGTTCTTTTCGCCTTTCCCTCACGGTACTGGTTCACTATCGGTCAATCAGGAGTATTTAGCCTTGGAGGATGGTCCCCCCATATTCAGACAGGATAACACGTGTCCCGCCCTACTCGTCGAGTTCACAATAACAGCATCTTCGGATACGGGGCTATCACCCTTTACTGCCGGACTTTCCAGACCGTTCTCCTGATGCTGCTATTGATTAAGACTCTGGGCTGTTCCCCGTTCGCTCGCCGCTACTAGGGGAATCTCGGTTGATTTCTTTTCCTCGGGGTACTGAGATGTTTCAGTTCTCCCGGTTCGCTTCATGACGCTATGTATTCACGTCATGATAATATCCATTGGATATTGGGTTTCCCCATTCGGAAATCGTCGGGTATAACGGTTCATATCACCTTACCGACGCTTATCGCAGATTAGCACGTCCTTCATCGCCTCTGATTGCCTAGGCATCCACCGTGTACGCTTATTCGCTTAACCTCACAACCCGAAGATGTTTCTCTCGAAGACCAATGTCTTGAGTTCACACTTCAAGGTCTGAGATTTTGAGAGACTCATCAATATACCTCGGTGATATATTGATTTGTTTTCAATTTTTCAGCTTGTTCCAGATTGTTAAAGAGCAAAATAATTCGCAGTATACTATTGCTAATATACTCTGAATTATTATTTTATATTCAAGAGATTATGGTGGAGCTAAGCGGGATCGAACCGCTGACCTCCTGCGTGCAAGGCAGGCGCTCTCCCAGCTGAGCTATAGCCCCATAATGCATTCTTTAATACCGTTTTTGTTTCTCAGGTTTCTTTATTATTGGAAAGTTTCCTTTAATTAAGAATTGAGCCAATCGCAGTGAGACAAGGCGTGGAGTCACGAAGTTTACAATAAGTAAACGAGTGAATTCACAACGCAGTATCAATACGATTTGGTAGGCCTGAGTGGACTTGAACCACCGACCTCACCCTTATCAGGGGTGCGCTCTAACCACCTGAGCTACAAGCCTATACCGGTATTTCTGCTCGTTCTTCATCAGACAATCTGTGTGAGCACTGCACATAACACGTATCTCTTAGGTAAGGAGGTGATCCAACCGCAGGTTCCCCTACGGTTACCTTGTTACGACTTCACCCCAGTCATGAATCACAAAGTGGTAAGCGCCCTCCCGAAGGTTAAGCTACCTACTTCTTTTGCAACCCACTCCCATGGTGTGACGGGCGGTGTGTACAAGGCCCGGGAACGTATTCACCGTAGCATTCTGATCTACGATTACTAGCGATTCCGACTTCATGGAGTCGAGTTGCAGACTCCAATCCGGACTACGACAGACTTTATGAGTTCCGCTTGCTCTCGCGAGGTCGCTTCTCTTTGTATCTGCCATTGTAGCACGTGTGTAGCCCTACTCGTAAGGGCCATGATGACTTGACGTCATCCCCACCTTCCTCCGGTTTATCACCGGCAGTCTCCTTTGAGTTCCCGCCATCACGCGCTGGCAACAAAGGATAAGGGTTGCGCTCGTTGCGGGACTTAACCCAACATTTCACAACACGAGCTGACGACAGCCATGCAGCACCTGTCTCAGAGTTCCCGAAGGCACTCCTCTATCTCTAAAGGATTCTCTGGATGTCAAGAGTAGGTAAGGTTCTTCGCGTTGCATCGAATTAAACCACATGCTCCACCGCTTGTGCGGGCCCCCGTCAATTCATTTGAGTTTTAACCTTGCGGCCGTACTCCCCAGGCGGTCGATTTAACGCGTTAGCTCCAGAAGCCACGGTTCAAGACCACAACCTCTAAATCGACATCGTTTACAGCGTGGACTACCAGGGTATCTAATCCTGTTTGCTCCCCACGCTTTCGCACCTGAGCGTCAGTCTTTGTCCAGGGGGCCGCCTTCGCCACCGGTATTCCTCCACATCTCTACGCATTTCACCGCTACACGTGGAATTCTACCCCCCTCTACAAGACTCTAGCCAACCAGTTTCAGATGCAATTCCCAAGTTAAGCTCGGGGCTTTCACATCTGACTTAATTGACCGCCTGCGTGCGCTTTACGCCCAGTAATTCCGATTAACGCTTGCACCCTCCGTATTACCGCGGCTGCTGGCACGGAGTTAGCCGGTGCTTCTTCTGCGGGTAACGTCAATTGCTAAGAGTATTAATCTTAACACCTTCCTCCCCGCTGAAAGTACTTTACAACCCTAAGGCCTTCTTCATACACGCGGCATGGCTGCATCAGGCTTGCGCCCATTGTGCAATATTCCCCACTGCTGCCTCCCGTAGGAGTCTGGGCCGTGTCTCAGTCCCAGTGTGGCTGATCATCCTCTCAGACCAGCTAGAGATCGTCGCCTAGGTGAGCCATTACCTCACCTACTAGCTAATCCCATATGGGTTCATCCGATAGCGCAAGGTCCGAAGAGCCCCTGCTTTGGTCCGTAGACGTCATGCGGTATTAGCCACCGTTTCCAGTAGTTATCCCCCTCTATCGGGCAGATCCCCATACATTACTCACCCGTCCGCCGCTCGTCAGCAAGAAAGCAAGCTTTCCCCTGTTACCGCTCGACTTGCATGTGTTAGGCCTGCCGCCAGCGTTCAATCTGAGCCATGATCAAACTCTTCAATTAAAAGTGTTTGATGCTCAAAGAAATCGAAAACTTAGCTATTCATAAATGAATTTACTTTTGTTGTTCACTCTTCAAGACTTGATACATCTAATATTTTAGAAGATATCGTCTCTGCGAGTGCCCACACAGATTGTCTGATAATTTGTTAAAGAGCAGTGCAACTATCGCTGCCGTTTCCGGTCTTCTGCGTTGTTGCGAGGAGGTGCATTCTACATCTTCCTCATTCAGTGTCAAGCGTTTATTTTCAAGGCTTTTCACTTTTTTTCTTTGTTCTCTTGGCTAACTCACTTAGCGTGGTTTGCCGTGACAACGAGGGCGCATTATAGGGAGTTTTCTGAGTGTGACAAGTATTATTTTAAAAAAACTTTCCGACAGCGCACTTAATAATCAAATTGGTGTTTTTGGTGTAAATAATAGACAATCTCTGTCTAAAAAAGTTTCAAATATAAAAAAATACTATTTGTAGATTATCTTTATTCTCCCCCATTAAGACATAAACCATAAAAAAAGAGGCTTATATAAGCCTCTTTTTCAATTTATTGGCATCTCTTCTTTATCATAATCAATACAGAAAAGGCTCTATTACTGTTTTGCAATTATCTTATTGTCATCTAAATCTAAGATAATCTCTTTACCCGGTAATAATTTGCCAGACAAGATATCTTGAGCTAATGGGTTTTCAACCTCTTGCTGGATAGCTCGTTTCAATGGTCGAGCACCATAAATTGGGTCGAATCCAACTTCGCTCAATTTCTCTAATGCAGCGCCTGTGATCGTAACGTGATAACCACGCTCTTCTAAACGCTGGTATAAACGACGCAACTGAATTTGTGCAATCGCTGCAATGTTTTCTTTACCTAATGGGTGGAATACCACAACTTCATCAATACGGTTGATAAACTCTGGTCTGAAATGATGGCCAACAACATCCATCACAATGTTCTTCATTTCAGGGTAATCAATTGTCCCGAAACGTTCTTGAATTAAATCAGACCCTAAGTTCGATGTCATAATCACAACTGTATTACGAAAATCGACGGTTCTGCCTTGTCCATCTGTTAAACGACCATCATCCAATACTTGTAATAAGATATTGAATACATCTGGGTGCGCTTTTTCAACTTCATCTAATAAGATAACTGAATAAGGACGACGGCGAACGGCTTCTGTTAAATATCCACCTTCTTCGTAACCAACATATCCTGGAGGCGCACCCACTAAACGAGAAACGGAGTGTTTTTCCATAAATTCAGACATATCGATACGAACCATTGCATCATCACTATCAAACAAGAAGTTCGCTAGTGCTTTACACAATTCAGTCTTACCAACCCCCGTTGGTCCTAAGAATAAGAACGAACCAATTGGGCGGTTAGGATCAGATAATCCAGCACGACTACGACGGATAGCATTAGATACTGCACTTACAGCTTCAGCCTGACCAATTACACGTCTATGTAATTCTTGTTCCATTCTTAGCAGTTTTTCACGTTCCCCTTCTAGCATTCTAGATACAGGAATACCTGTCCAACGCGCTAAGATCTCAGCAATTTCAGCATCAGTGACTTTATTACGTAACAGCTTCATATGCTTATCTTCAGCTTTATTAGCTTCAGCAAGCTGTTTTTCTAGTGTCGGAATTTGCCCATATTGGATTTCTGACATTTTCGCCAAATCACCACTACGGCGAGCTTGCTCTAATGCGATACGCGCTTGCTCTAATTCAGACTTAATATGCTGAGTACCTGTAAGCTCTGCTTTTTCTGCTTTCCACTCTTCTTCTAAAACAGAATATTCTTTCTCTTTTTCAGCAAGTTCTTCATTTAGCATTTCTAAACGTTTTTTACTTGCGTCATCAGACTCTTTTTGCAGTGCCTGTTGTTCAAGCTTAAGCTGAATAATACGTCTATCAAGTCTATCTAATGCCTCTGGTTTTGAATCCATTTGCATACGTAGGCTTGCACCCGCTTCATCAATCAAGTCAATCGCTTTATCTGGCAGCATACGGTCAGAAATATAGCGATGAGATAAAGTCGCCGCGGCAACAATCGCGGGATCAGTAATTTGAACATGATGATGGAGTTCATAACGTTCTTTCAGGCCACGCAAAATAGCGATCGTGTCTTCTACTGTTGGCTCTGCCACATACACTTTTTGGAAACGACGTTCTAATGCCGCATCTTTTTCAATATATTGACGATATTCATCAAGTGTTGTTGCACCTACGCAGTGTAATTCACCACGAGCCAATGCAGGTTTTAACATATTACCTGCATCCATAGCACCGTCGGCTTTACCTGCGCCAACCATTGTGTGCAATTCATCAATAAACAGAATGACGCTACCTTCCTGTTTAGATAAATCATTTAAAACGGCTTTTAAACGTTCTTCAAATTCACCACGATATTTAGCACCAGCTAATAACGAGCCCATATCCAAAGAAAGTACACGTTTATTTTTTAAACCTTCAGGAACTTCACCATTAACAATACGTTGAGCTAAACCTTCAACTATTGCCGTTTTACCTACACCCGGTTCACCAATAAGTACCGGGTTATTTTTAGTACGGCGTTGTAGAACTTGAATGGTTCTTCTTATTTCTTCATCACGACCAATGACAGGATCGAGTTTGCCTTGTTCTGCTCTTTCCGTTAAATCCACAGTATATTTTTTCAATGCCTGACGTTGGTCTTCTGCATTTTGATCGTTCACTGTTTCTCCACCACGTATTTTTTCAATCGCTATCTCAAGACTTGCTTTATTCGCTCCAGCTGCTTTTAGCATGTCAGCAACTTGACCACCGGTTTCCATAGCAGCTAAAAGAAAGAGCTCTGATGAAATAAATTCATCACCTTTTTTCTGTGCCAATTTATCGCACAAGTTAAGGTGCTTAATTAAATCATTTGAGGGATGAACCTCTCCACCAGCACCTTCGACTTTAGGTAATCGAGACAAAGCATCATTAATTCGCTCATTAAATTGCGATGCATTAACACCTACAGATGTTAATAGAGGGCGAATTGAGCCACCTTGTTGATTAAATAACGCACTCAGTAAATGTATGGGTTCTATAAATTGATTATCGTTCCCAAGTGCCAATGACTGGGCGTCTGCGAGAGCTTGCTGGAATTTATTGGTTAATTTATCCAGACGCATAACACCTCCAAGTAAAATTTAAAGTAAAATTCGTAACTGGAGAATAGATGAGGTCATTTTGACAATATTCAAGCTCAAAATAAAAATTTTGAGCAAAAATATTTATCAATATTTGAGATAAGTGAGAAAAAATGCTGAGAGGAAGTTTATTTAATCCAGATTAATGATGCCATTCGCCCTGTTGTATGCTCTCGTCTATAAGAGAAAAAGCGTGATGGATCAGTTACAGTACAAAAATCACCACCATAAATCTGAGTTACTCCACTTTCCTGTAAGATTATTCTCGCTAACATATAAATATTAGCTAAGTATTTACCATTATGGGGAATAAATGCAGGCTCAAAGGCAATATTTTTTTCGATAAATGCCAACCGAACTTCTGCACCGACCTCAAAAGCGGTTGGTCCAATTGCGGGTCCTAACCATGCCATAATTTGATCTTTAGGTGCTTTAAAATGCGCAAGTGTATTTTGTAATACACCGTGGCAAAGCCCTCGCCATCCACCATGAGCTGCGCCAACTTCTGTTCCATCAACCGTTGTAAAAAGGACAGGCAAACAATCTGCCGTCATAATTGCGCAAACTTTTTTCTCAGTAGAGGTGTAAAGGGCATCACCTTGTAATTCATTATTTTTCTCAGTATTTAGTGTAACAACATGAGTGCCATGAACTTGCTCAAGCCATAATGGCATTTCAGGCAATTGAGCTTGTTGACAAAGTCTGCGTCTATTTTCTTCGACATCAGACAATTTATCACCAACATGAGTACCTAAGTTGAGGCTATTATAAGGTGGCAGACTAATCCCCCCTTCTCTCAAGGTACTGCAAGACCCAATATTTTCAGGTTGTGGCCAATCTGGAAAAATTAATGAAGTCATTTACCAATCCATTTCATCTTTAAACTGTTCAACGTCAGCTTTTAGCACATCGATAAGCTTAACCATATCATCAGGTAATGGTGCATGCCATTCCATTTCAATACCCGTTATTGGATGATAAAGGCGTAGCATCGTTGCGTGCAGAGCTTGTCTATCAAATAAACGTAACGTTTCACGTAATTCATCTGAAGCCCCTTTTAAAGGACGAGGTCTTCCTGCATAAAGCTGGTCACCAATTAACGCATGGTGAATATGAGCCATATGAACACGAATTTGGTGAGTACGACCAGTTTCTAAACGCAAACGCAAACGTGTATGAGCACGGAAATGCTCCATAACACGATAATGTGTTACTGCTGGTTTACCCATTGGGTGCACAGCCATATGAGTACGTTTAGTTGGATGTCGAGAAATAGGTTCATTCACTAATCCACCTGCCGTCATTCTTCCTGTTGCAACCGCTTCATACTCACGGGTGATTTCACGACGTTGTAAAGCTTCTACTAAATGCGTTTGTGCAGGAACTGTTTTTGCAACAACCATTAAACCTGTTGTATCTTTATCCAATCGGTGGACAATACCCGCACGAGGTACATTAGCAATCTCTGGATAGCGATAAAGTAATGCGTTTAGTACGGTGCCATCTGGGTTACCCGCACCAGGATGTACAACGAGATCTCTTGGTTTATTGATAACTAAAATATCATCATCTTCATAGACGATATTTAACGGAATATTCTGAGGCTCCCAGCGAACTTCCTCTTCAATTAAGGCATCGACTTCAATTTTTTCACCGCCAAGCATTTTTTCTTTTGGCTTATTGATGATTTTATCGTTAACCTGCACTCTATTGTCTAAGATCCACTCTTTTATACGAGATCTTGAATAATCAGGGAACATTTCGGCCAAAGCCTGATCTAAGCGTTGACCCAGCTGTGAATCTGCGACTGTAGCATTAAGTCGTATTTGTTGAGACATAAATAATTTTCTATTAATTAAGTTAGTGTTTTGACGGCACAGCCGTTTCATTTAAAATGAGTTATAGTGTAACCGATTTCAGGGGAGCTTCACGGAGAGACTCCCCAAACCTATTCAGAGGATAATCAATACGTGATGAGACGCATTAAATACCTGGTGGCAGCGGCCACTGTAAGCCTGTTACTTGCTGGCTGTTCGAGTTCAGACAAAGACGCTACTGCCGATATGTCGCCTTCTGAGCTTTACTCAACCAGTCAGGAAAAATTGCTAGATGGCAATTATGGAGCGGCTATCAAACAATTAGAGTCTCTCGATAATCGCTATCCTTTTGGCCCTTACTCGCAACAAGTTCAACTCGATCTGATTTATGCTTATTATAAATCAGCAGAACTACCAATGGCGATTTCTGCAATCGACCGTTTTATGCGATTAAATCCAACCCATCCTAATATCGACTATGTTCTTTATATGCGTGGCTTAACAGCTCAAGCATTAGATGATAGTGCATTACAAGGATTCTTTGGTATTGATCGTTCAGACCGTGATCCTCAACATGCAATCGTGGCATTTAAAGATTTTAGTCAATTAGTTCGTTACTATCCAGACAGTCTTTATGTCGCCGATGCAACCAAACGCCTAGTCTTTCTTAAAAACCGTTTAGCGAAGTATGAGCTTTCTGTTGCGAAATTCTATACTAAACGAGGGGCTTATGTCGCGGTTATTAATAGAGTAGAGCAAATGATGCGTGATTATCCTGATACACAAGCCACTCGTGATGCGCTTGTTTACATGGAAAACGCTTATAAAGAATTAGGTCTGACACTAGAAGCTGAAAAAGTGGCTTCATTGATTGCAGCAAATCCAGCCTAACTAAAACATTACCATCAAAAACAGCAGCTTATCGCTGCTGTTTTTTTATTCTTTTCTAGCTAAATTGTCTTTACTTTTCATCAGCCCAACCTTCCTAATATGACTGAATAAATGCAACTTAACAAGCGGTCTTTTTCAGCTATTTATCATTTGTCACGTTTCTATTACTAGTTACACATACATCTAACAAAAAGTGATTTTGATCATGTTTTAAATTGTGTATCACGATATTCTGAAGTTATCGAAGACGGAGTAATAAAGAGGTAACTATATGATTATAAATATTACTAGCAAACAAATGGAAATTACCCCAGCACTACGTGAACACATTGAAAGCCGTCTAACTAAACTCAATAAATGGCAGGTGAATTTAATCAATCCTCATATTATTCTTACGAAAGATCCTAAAGGTTTTAGTGTTGATGCCAGCATTCATACACCAAATGGGCAACTGGTCGCTAATGCACAACACGCCGATATGTATGTTGCAATTAATGACTTACTGGCAAAACTTGAACGCCAATTAAACAAAGTTCAGCATAAAAACGAATCTCGTCGGGCTGATAACAGCCTGAAAGAAGAGAATTTACTTGTCGATGAAATGTAAATAGTAAAGCAAGATTAAAAATTAGAATAAATCACTGACTCAAAACGCCTCTGCGCATCCTCGTGATGCGCTTTTTATTGTATTTTTCTTGACTCCTTTCACATCATCATGTTTGATAGCTATATGTTAAATAATTTACCAATCAATATAATGAACAAACATTCACATTTGCCTTTCTTCTTTTTCTTTCTACTCTTTCATTAAGAGGCTTTGTCATTTCAGAAAGAAAAATAAGAACGACAATAGCCTCCAACTGGAGGCTTTTTTATTTATGATGGTATGACATAACGGTATAGGGCTTAAACATGGAAAAACTCGATTTATTAGCAATCAGAGATAAAATCACAACGTTAGATTCAGAATTACTAACGTTGTTAGCAAACAGACGCCAATTATCTGCTGATGTCGCTCAATTTAAATTGAATACACATCGCCCTATTAGAGATAAAAATCGTGAGCGTGAATTACTTGATTTATTAATTGAGAAAGGAAAAAACGTTGGGCTAGATGGTTTTTATATTAGTCGTATTTTTCAAATGATCATTGAAGACTCTGTATTAACGCAACAAGCCATCCTACAACAACATCTTAATGCAACACCTAATGAGTCAGCTAGAATTGCTTATTTAGGGCCTAAAGGCTCTTATTCACATATTGCCGCTCGTCAATATGCAGCTCGCCATTTTGATACCTTCGTTGATTGTACTTGTCAGAAATTTGACGACATTTTTACACTTGTCGATACCGGTCAAGCTGATTACGGTTTACTGCCGATTGAAAATACCAGTTCTGGTGCAATTAATGATGTTTACGATTTACTGCAAACAACATCAATCTCTATTGTTGGGGAAATTCGTATCCCTATTAATCATGCACTTTTAACAAGTGTTGATAGCAGTCCAGAAGAATTGAAAACTATTTATAGTCATCCTCAACCCTTCCAACAATGTAGTCATTATTTAAATCAGTATCCAAACTGGAAAATTGAATATTGCGAAAGTACAGCGGCTGCAATGGAAAAAGTGGCTCTTGCACAATCAGCACACGTTGCAGCTATTGGTAGTGAAGCCGGTGGCTCTCTTTATGGTTTAAAACCCTTAGCCAATAATTTAGCAAACCAGCAAATAAACGTAACTCGCTTTATTGTTATTGCACGAAAAGCAATTGATGTTTCAGACCAAGTTCCTGCTAAAACAACCTTCTTAATGGCGACAGGGCAACAAGCAGGTGCATTAGTTGATGCCTTAATGATTTTAAAAAAATACGACATTATTATGACAAAACTCGAGTCGCGTCCTATTAATGGCACTCCTTGGGAAGAGATGTTTTATATTGATGTTCAAGCAAATTTACGTGATATCAATATGCAAAAAGCCTTACACGATTTATCGCAAACAACACGCTCACTAAAAATATTAGGCTGTTACCCTTCAGAAAATGTTGTTCCTGTTGAAGTGAAATAACCTCATGCAAAGATAAAAGCCAGATAGCGTATAACTATCTGGCTTTTTTTGTGTTCTTATTTAACGTTAATTATAAGAAACCATACATCGCAGCAAATACCCAACCAAAGACACAGGAAACGGTTACACCAATTAATCCCGGTAGAATAAAGCTGTGGTTAATAACAAAACGCCCTATTCGAGTTGTACCAGAACGGTCAAATTGAATTGCCGCTAAGTCACTAGGATAAGTTGGCAGAATATAATAACCATAACAAGCTGGTGCCGATGCAATGATATATGCAGGATCAACACCAATACCCAATGCTAAAGGAACAATCGCAGCCAAAGCCGCCGCTTGAGAGTTAACAAACTTAGATACTAATAATAAGACAACTGCATAAGCCCAAGGATATTCTCGTACTAATTGCCCTAATGCCGCTTCTATTTCTTTCATATGCGCAGAGAACATGGTCTCTGCCATCCAAGCAATACCATACACGGCAACAATTGCTATCATCCCTGAACGGAATACTTCATTTTTAGAAATAAGAGAAGGGTTAGTTTTACAGATAATAATAATTGATGCGCCGGCTAATAACATAAACATCTGAATAACGAGCACCATAGATAATGGCTTACCATTAAATACAGGACGTATTTCAGAGAAAGCACCTAATATTGCAACAACAGCAATTGCACCTAAGAATATCCACATTGCTACCCAGTTTTTCATTGGGAGCTTTTTATCTAGAAGTGTAGCTGTATCACCATAAACATAATCATGGTTTTCGGGCACTGAAACAAATTCTTGGAAACGTTGGTCTTTATCTAAGTCTTTTCCTCTAAACCAGCTAAAGATACCAATGGCTAAAATACCAATAAAAGTTGAAGGAATGGTAATTGCTAATAAATCTAAAAACTCAAGGTGTTTACCATTAAAAGTTACATCACCGAGCATTGCGACTAATGTAACAACGGCAACGGAAACAGGGCTGGCAATAATCCCCATTTGAGAGCCAATTGTACTTGCCGCCATTGGTCTTTCAGGGCGAATATTATTTTTAATCGACACATCATAAATAATTGGCAATATGGTATAAACAACGTGTCCAGTACCACATAATATTGTAAGAGTACAAGTTACGAGTGGTGCAACAATAGAAATATATTTGGGATTTTTACGTAATAACTTTTCTGCTATTTGCAACATAACATCTAACCCACCAGATGCTTGTAATGTTGCTGATGCAGAAACAACGGCAATAATAACTAGCATTACATCAACAGGTGGTTTTCCCGGAGGAAGTTTAAAAATAAAAACTAAAATAACCAGACCTACACCACCTAATAGACCTAATGCAATTCCCCCTTTCCTAGCCCCATAAAATAGACACACTAATATAATGGCGAGTTGTATTAAAAAATCCATAAATTACCCCTTGAAAAACACGTCGGAATATAAATAAAAAATAATACAATTGAGTTTTTAGCACTTCTTGCAAAAAAAAGAGTTTATAAAATATAATTTACGATAATTGTTATATCCATTTTTTTGATCATTGTTATAGTTTTTATAATGCCTTTTAATTTCATTCAGTTTTAAGATCTCATCAACAAATAACTTTTAATAAAAAGACAATATCGAACATTAATTATTCTTTAATTAAACCCAACAATAACAATTAAATAACAATAAATATAAGATAGATTAGTCTTTTAATAAAATTAGATATTTATCCCATTGTTTTTAAATGTATATTTATATTTCTCTATTTTTATTTTCTGAATAAAAATAGGTGATTTATATCTATTATTAAATTTTTGAAATGATAGGGAGATTATATGAATACTTTTATCATACTGATTTTAAGTCTATTTTTTACTAATAACGTAGATGAAGTTCAATCACAAGAGAGCTATTACGCTTATTCATTAACGTCTCAATCGGATTTGAGTCGTTGCACAGTAAGCCCTTGTCCTGACCCCAAAGACTATTGAGTTATAGCATATTGTTTGAATAGGAATTTTTATGAATAAAAAATATATATTAATACTCTCATTTTTCTTCGCTAGTTATGCAAGCGCTCATTTTTATGAAGAAGCAAAAGAAAATAGAGCATCAATAAATGAGTATTCTCAAAATAATAGCAATACGTCTGATCCTAGTGGTTGTGTTTGGCCACCTTGTGATGATGAGTGGTGATAAGCTAAACATAAAATAATTAATAAAATAAAAAGGCCGAACAATTTATTTATTGCTCGGCCTTTTATATAACAAATAATTTAACTAGATTCGGCTATCATTCGCTTTTTGTAATAATACACCACTCTCTTTCATAAATTGAGAAGCATAATCACCAAACCAATCACTCACGTTATTAAATGAATGGATAAACTCACTCTTTGCATTTATATCTAATAGATCGATAGCTTGACCTAATGAGTGATGATATCTACGAATTAATTCAATATTCTCTTTCGATGACAAAATAATATCAGCATAAAGTTGTGGATCTTGAGCAAATAAGCGCCCTATCATTGCTAATTCTAAGCGATAAATAGGAGATGAGAGTCGCAGTAAACTGGCTAAATCAACTTTTTCTTTTGCTAAATGCTGACCATAAGCAAAAGTAGTAAAATGTCGAAGAGCTTGAATAAAACTCATGTTTTTATCATGCTCTTCTGGCGCAATAGCCTCAATTCTTGCTCCCCATACCAATAACTGCTCTAACAACCATTCAAATGCAGTATGGTTTCGTCCCTCACAGTACGCCACAACCTGTTTTGCTAAGCTAGGTACATCAGGGCCAAACATTGGATGAAGACCTAAAACGGGTCCACTATGCGCTTTTAACATCGCCTCTAAAGGCGCCTTTTTAATAGAAGCGAGATCGACAAGTAAACAGTTTTCAGGTAATGCAGGAAGTTTTTCAATAACCTCAACAGTTAAATGAATAGGTACACTGATAATCACCATCCCTGCATTATCAAAAATAGCAGGCGATTTGGTTTGCCATTCATCCGCTTCTAAGCTTTCGACTTGATAGCCAGAGAGTGTAAACAAACGAGAAAATAGTTTACCCATTTTCCCATTTCCTCCCACAATAACGATTTTACCAAGTTGAGGGTTGAGAGTTTTAAATCCTTTATCGTTCTCTTTAGTATAGGATTCTCGCATCACTCGGCGTAATACATCTTCAATTAAATCTGGGGAAATTCCCATCTTTTGTGCATCGTTACGACGAGAAGCAAGCATGGAGGCTTCTCTATCAGGTGCATAAATCGGTAAGCCGTGGCGGTTTTTAACTTCACCCACTTCAGCTACCAGTTGCATTCTTTTTGCGAGTAAAGAAAGCAGTGATTTATCTACCTGATCAATTTGCTCACGCAAACCTTGTAATTCTTCAGCCATCTATGCTTGCCTCTTTTTTCTTTATGATTATCTAACTTAACTAACTTTTTTTAACTGTGCTTCACGCTGAGCCAAAATCGGAGAAAGTTGAGCATGTAAATTTCTTAACACTGACTCCGTTGTTTCCCAACTAATACATGCATCTGTTACTGAGACGCCGTATTTCATTTCACTACGAGATTGCTCTGAAGATTGATTGCCTTCATTAATATGACTTTCTAACATAATACCAGTGATAGATTCATTACCTTTAGTGATTTGCTCAATCACAGAATCAACCACTGCCGTTTGACGACGGAAATCTTTGTTAGAATTACCGTGGCTACAATCAATCATTAATGATGGTTTTAATCCTGCTTTCACCATCTGAGCTTCGCATTGAGCAACATCTTCTTCATGGTAGTTTGGTGTTTTACCACCACGTAAAATTACATGGCCATCAGGGTTACCTTGTGTTTGTAATAAGCAAACTTGTCCTGATTGATTAATTCCCATAAAACGATGTGGCATAGAAGCCGCTTTCATTGCGTTAATTGCGGTATCTAAATTACCATCTGTTCCGTTTTTAAATCCAACTGGCATTGAAAGCCCTGATGCCATTTCACGGTGAGTCTGAGACTCTGTTGTTCTAGCACCAATTGCAGACCAACTAAACAAATCACCTAAGTATTGTGGATTGTTAGGATCTAACGCTTCGGTTGCCAGAGGCAGACCTAATTGTACAAGTTCGGTCAGTAGCTTACGGGCAATATGTAACCCTTTTTCCATTTCAAAGCTACCATCCATAAATGGATCGCTAATTAAGCCTTTCCAACCAACAGTTGTACGAGGTTTTTCAAAGTAGACACGCATCACAATGTACAGACTATCACTTAATTCAGACGCTAAGACTTTCAGGCGTTTTGCGTAATCTAACGCAACATCGACATCATGAATGGAACAAGGCCCACATACCACGAGTAAGCGAGGATCACGGCGTTGGACAATTTCAGAAATTGTTTGACGTGACTGAGCAATGGCATGCAGATCATTGCGACTCAATGGGTATTTTTGTTTTAACTCTTCAGGAGTAATTAAAACCAGCTCTTCGCTGATATTCACATTATTGAGTGCGTCTTTTTGCATGATCATAATCTTTACCTTTTTTATATCTGTCATTGTGATTTTTTGTGTGTCTGAAAGATAAGATAACACGCAATGTAAAGAAATCAATCCATATTTTTAATAATTTTGACGTTATTGTAATTCAATCTTTACACTCATGATGTTTGTTATAAATAAACAATAAATAACAATTGGTTATAAATAATGAATGAGATAAAAATAACGTGATGAAGATTAAATTAAAACGCAAGTATGTAAATTTAAATTTACACTTTATCTTTTAATGAATCTCGACATAAGAAGAATAGATTAAGATAGGAATTAAGAAATAAAAGAGAGAAAAAATTAATAAATAATATTTTCAACATGAAGGGATATAAAAAAAGGTCAGCAAATGCTGACCTTTTAACAATAACTTTCGGATGTGCGAAAGCGTATTATTTAGCGTTAAGACGCTCTTTGATACGAGCAGCCTTACCTGAACGCTCACGCAGGTAGTACAGTTTAGCTTGACGAACCGCACCACGACGTTTAACAGTGATGCTATCTACGACTGGAGAGTGAGTTTGGAATACACGCTCAACACCTTCGCCATTAGAAATTTTACGAACAGTGAATGCAGAGTGCAGACCGCGGTTACGAATAGCGATAACCACGCCCTCGAATGCCTGCAGACGTTTTTTAGAACCTTCAACAACCCATACTTTAACTTCTAAAGTGTCACCAGGACGGAATGAAGGAACATCTTGCTTCATCTGTTCTTGTTCGATTTGTTTAATAATATTGCTCATAATAACTCTCTTACCCTAGGTAAACTGATATTAATGACATCTTGTGTCAGACTTACTCTGCTGTTCCTGACAGATGTTCCTGTTGGAACTCTGTTAACAGCACTCTTTGCTCGTCAGTCAGAGCTAGGCTTTCCAGAAGCTCAGGTCTTCTTAGCCAGGTTCGACCCAGTGATTGTTTCATGCGCCAGCGATTAATATGAGCATGGTTGCCTGACAGTAAAACTGCCGGAACTTCCATACCATCTAAAACCTCTGGGCGAGTATAGTGAGGATGATCCAGTAAACCTTCAGCAAAAGAATCTTCTTTCGCAGAGGCTGCGTGTCCGAGAACACCCGGTACAAAGCGCGCTACTGCATCTATCATTATCATGGCAGGTAATTCCCCACCACTTAATACGTAATCACCTACAGACCACTCTTCATCGATTTCAGTCTGAATGACACGCTCGTCTATACCTTCATACCGACCACAAACTAGAATTAGCTTCTCATTTGTTGCCAGTTCACAAACTCCTTGTTGATCGAGTTTGCGTCCCTGAGGTGATAAATAAATCACCTTTGCTCCATCACCTGCCGCAGCTTTCGCTTGATGAATGGCTTCCCTTAAAGGTTGAACCATCATCAACATACCGGGACCACCGCCATAAGGACGATCATCAACGGTATTGTGTCTGTCGTATGTAAAATCTCGGGGATTCCAACATTCTACATTGAGCAGACCATGCTTCACTGCCCGACCAGTCACCCCGTACTCGGTTATAGAGCGGAACATTTCTGGAAATAGGCTAATTACCCCAATCCACATTTTTGTGTCCCACTATTGAGAACCGTTAACCGGATAATCTAAAAACCAGGATCCCAATCAACGATAATTTTTTTCGCTGAGAGATCGACTTTCTTGATAACCTGCCCATCAAGAAACGGAACTAACCGTTCCCCGATACCGAACGCATCTTTCAGATTCGCTTTAATCACCATGACATCATTTGAGCCCGTTTCCATCATGTCTGTAACGACACCCAGATCGTAGCCTTTATCCGTTTCTACATGGCAACCCATCAGGTCTTTCCAGTAATATTCACCTTCAAGTTCTGGAAGTTGCGAAGCATTCACAGTAATTTCAAAATTAGTCAGGAAATTGGCCGCATCTCTGTCATCAATACCTTTTAGCTTGACGATAATATCTTGGTTGTGATGTTTCCAACTTTCAATTTCAATGGTTTCCCACTGTCCATGACGCTGAATAAACCACGGTTGATATTCAAAAATGTTTTCGGCGTGTTCGGTGGAGGAAAAAACTCTGAGCCAACCACGGATCCCGTAAGGTGAGCCCAACTTACCCATAACAATAGGTTCTACAGGCTCTTTTAAGGTTTTTTGTTCGCTCATTGTTACCACCGCGACAGATTAAGCGCTTTTCTTCGCTGATTTGATCAGGCCAGCAACACGTTCTGAAACTGTTGCGCCTTGAGCAACCCAGTGTTCAACACGGTCTACGTCTAAACGTAATTCTTCTGCATTACCGGTTGCCAGTGGGTTATAAAAGCCTACACGCTCAATGAAACGACCATCACGCGCATTGCGGCTATCGGTTACTACTACTTGGTAAAACGGACGCTTTTTTGCGCCGCCACGAGCTAAACGAATTGTTACCATAACATCCTCATTAGTTAATAAAACAACCAGACGCCATCGAGGAACGGAGTCCGGTTGTCATATAAAAAGCCCGAAAAGTTTACTCACTTTGGCGAAAAAAGCAATCCAAAGCACGTTTTTTTTCAGGCTTTTTGATTTTATCGGCCTGGGAATCCAGGTGGCATCATACCTTTCATGCTACGCATCATCTTAGCCATGCCACCTTTTTTCATTTTTTTCATCATACGTTGCATATCATCAAACTGTTTTAACAAACGGTTGACGTCTTGCACTTGTGTTCCTGAACCCGCTGCAATACGGCGTTTTCTGGAACCTTTGATGATTTCCGGTTTTTGACGTTCTTTTTTAGTCATGGAATTAATAATTGCTTCCATTTTCACTAAAATTGAATCATCCATTTGTGATTTTACTGCATCTGGCACCTGAGACATACCCGGCATTTTGCTTAACATACTCGCCATGCCGCCCATGTTCTTCATTTGCTTTAATTGATCTAAGAAATCATTTAGATCAAAGCCATCACCTTTTTTAAGTTTTGTCGCTAGCTTTTCAGCTTGAGCTCTATCAACTTTGCTTTCAATGTCTTCAATCAAAGACAGAACATCACCCATGCCTAAAATACGAGAGGCAATACGATCTGGGTGGAAAGGTTCTAAGGCTTCTGTTTTTTCCCCAACACCGAGGAATTTAATTGGCTTACCAGTGATATGGCGAATTGATAATGCCGCACCACCGCGTGCATCACCATCAACTTTGGTTAATACAACCCCTGTTAATGGCAGTGCTTCATTAAATGCTTTTGCTGTATTTGCTGCATCTTGACCCGTCATGGCGTCAACAACAAACAGGGTTTCAACTGGATTAATGGCTTTATGGAGAAGTTGGATCTCTTCCATCATGCCTTCATCTACGTGTAAACGACCGGCTGTATCCACCAGCAATACATCATAGAATTGAAGTTGTGCATGTTTTAATGCATTACTTGCAATTGTGACTGGATTTTCTTGAACAGTCGAAGGGAAGAAATCAATGCCAACCGTTTCGGCTAACGTTTCAAGCTGTTTAATCGCTGCTGGGCGATAAACGTCAGCAGAAACAACAAGAACTTTTTTCTTCTTTTTCTCTTTTAAGAATTTACCTAATTTTGCGACACTGGTCGTTTTACCGGCACCTTGTAAACCTGCCATTAACACAACAGCTGGCGGTTGTGCTGATAGATCAAGGTCAGTATTCACTTCCCCCATCGCATTGACGAGTTCATTTTGAACAATCTTCACAAACTCCTGACCCGGTGTCAGGCTTTTGTTAACTTCATGCCCTACTGCGCTCTCTTTGACGCGCGCAATAAAATCACGAACCACAGGTAAGGCAACGTCGGCTTCTAATAAAGCCATACGCACTTCACGCAGTGTCTCTTTAATGTTTTCTTCGGTCAGTCTTCCTCGACCGCTTATATTGCGCAATGTGCGCGATAGTCTGTCACTTAAATTCTCAAACATTATCTTAGCTCAGTGTTAAAGTTGGGCTTATCGGTCATGTATGCCACCGATTATATCACGATGACTCGCGGATCTCTGCATAGAGATTTAAGCTTAATGACTTCAATAGTTGGAGCCGTATGCTCCTAGCGCTATACTAGGAAGTTATTCAAACAATATATGTAAGCGAAACTATGCCCGTTATATCAATCTCTATCGTCGCTGTCTGCGCTTATTTACTCAGTCTGGTGCTGTTTTTGCCCGGTCTGTTACGAAAAGAGCAGAATGGATACCGCGGATTAGCTCTACTATTTGCGGTAATTGCACTTGTTGCACATGCCATTTCATTAAAATTTTTAATTTTCCGTCCTCACAGCGGACAAAATCTTTCACTCACCAATCTAGGTGCGATTGTTAGTCTGATGGTCTGCGTTATTATGACGATTGTGGCTTCTCGTGGCCGAGCATGGTTCTTACTGCCTATTGTTTATTGTTTCGCAATAGTCAATCTTGTTATTGCAGCACTTATGCCGGGCGAATTTGTTACACATCTTGAAAGTAGCACATCACTCTTTATTCATATTGGGCTGGCTTTATTAAGCTATGCCACACTGTTAATTGCCGCTTTATATGCGTTACAACTTAGTTGGCTCGACTATCAACTAAAAAATAAGAAACTAAAATTCTCACCTCAAATGCCACCATTAATGTCAATTGAGCGTAAAATGTTTCATATCACACAAGTGGGTGTGGTATTACTGACACTGACCTTATGTACAGGTTTGGTGTATATGGATAATATTTTTGGTAAAGAAAATATCCATAAATCTATTTTCTCTATCATTGCTTGGTTTGTTTACATCATTTTATTATGGGGACATTTTCGAGAAGGATGGAGAGGAAAGAAAGTCATTATCTTTAATTTGATTGGCGCTATTATTTTAACATTAGCTTTTTTTGGTAATCGTTTATTACAAGAGTTAGTGCTTAATTAATTTTCTATTTTAGGGTAGCAAAAGGATCTCAATTTTGGAGCATGTGTCAACAACTACGCTCATTATCATACTTGTATGTATGATTATTGCCTCAGCTTATTTTTCTGGGACTGAAACCAGTATGATGACGATTAATCGCTATCGTCTTCGTCATGCTGCAAAACAAGGAAATCGCTCTGCAAAACGTGTAGAAAAATTATTACAACGTCCTGACAGATTGATTAGTTTAGTATTGATTGGCAATAATCTGATTAATATTGTTGCATCTGCACTAGCTACCATTGTTGGTATGCGTTTATACGGTGATGCAGGTGTAGCAATAGCCACTGGTGTGCTGACCTTTATTATCCTTATTTTTGCTGAAGTGCTTCCAAAATCAATTGCGGCACTTTATCCAGAGCACGTTGCTTATCCAAGTAGTGTTATTCTCTCTCCTTTGCAAAAATTGATGCTGCCTATTGTTTGGTTTTTTAATAAAATCACATTAATACTGATGCGTATTTTTGGTATTAAGTCCCCAGTAATACAGGGAAATGCGGTATCAAAAGAAGAGTTAAGAACTATCGTTAATGAATCTAAATCAAAGCTTTCACAAAGAAATCAGAATATGTTGCTGTCGATTTTGGATTTAGAAAAAGTAACAATTGGCGATATTATGGTGCCAAGAAATGAGATTTTTGGTATCGATGTCAATGACGAATGGAAATCTATCGTAAGACAGTTAACTCATTCTCCTCACGGTCGAATTGTGCTTTATCGTGATACGCTTGACGATGCAATTGGCATGTTACGTGTACGAGAAGCTTATCGCTTAATGACTGAGAAAAAAGAGTTTACCAAACAAATTCTGATGAAAGCTGCCGATAAAATCTACTTTATCCCAGAAAGCACACCGTTAAACCTACAACTCGTCAACTTCCAACGTAATAACGAAAAAGCAGGTGTTGTGGTTGATGAATATGGTGAAATTCAAGGTTTAGTAACCGTTGAAGATATTCTTGAAGAGATCGTAGGTGACTTTACTACCTCGATGTCCCCTTCTTTAGCAGAAGAAGTTATTCCTCAAAAAGATGGTTCATTATTAGTTGATGGCACAACAAATATTCGAGATATCAATAAAGCTTTTGGCTGGCATTTACCTGAAGATGAAGCTCGAACAATCAATGGTGTCATTATTGAAGAGCTAGGTGATTTACCTGTTGTCGGTAATAAAATAAAAGTGAGTGACTACGAATTTGAAATCCTTGAAGTTCAGGATAACGTCATCAAAAAGGCGTTAATTCGCCACCTTTCAATCCCACATCATTAGTGAATATAAAATAAGCGCCCTCTAAGGCGCTTATTTTTTGCAGTTTACCCTAGTTCAAACCGTAATTTGCTATTACGAAAATCAAACTCTCTGGCTGGTTTCATATAGAAAGGTTCTATTGCTTGCTCTTGTATTAGTTTTGTAGGCTTTAATTGTTGATAATCAGAATAGAAACCATGATTTTTGACCCACATAACTAAGTTTAATGCAGGCTGATAAGAATAATCAGCGCCATACTCTTCACGCCTACAAATAAAACATGCCGTCTCTCCTTTATTCAAAGTAAGAGAAAGGGACTTGCGCGGAAAATTAGTAATAAGCGCCCCCTCATCGTTTATCGCTTCAATATTAAAATGATGAGGTGCTAAGCTACGAATATTTTCATATTTTAGCTGCGAATTCTCGCCGCTATAACTGTTTGTTTTAATTTCATCTTGTTGAAAATACCAACGATATTGCTCTTCATCTTTTTCTTTATAAAGATAATCACCACATATTTTCATTATGGTGTTTGTTTGTGGTTTAGTGATCTTAGCAAATAATTCAGGATTGAGTTCTGACGAGAGCAGTAACGAATCAGGCTTGATAATAAGCTCTGGTTCGCACTGAGTGCGTTTAACATACTTTTTGTGAACTCGTTCTAAGTAACGATATTCAAGTGCTTTAGAACGCCCCTGATAGAAAAAGGCATCTTTAGGAAATTGAGTTCGTAATGTGCCTTTACCTACAAAATAAAATTCTCGAACAAAAAACTCTAACACTAATTTAGGTGATGAGAATTTGTGATTTTCCATAACAGAAGTGTACTCCGTGTATTAAGCATAAATTTAATCCATTACTGTGCTAACAATATAAGAAGATAAGAAAATAAAACAATGGAGTAGAGAAAAGAAAAATAATGAGGAGATAAAAACAAAAAAGAGACAATAAATCAGAGTGCGAATTTCCTGATCTATTATCCCCTAACGTCATAAATTAGCTATCGCTTAGATATGCAGCTCTTTTAAAGTCTCTTCAGGCAGGGCTAATTCATCGTTATGATTAATGCCAATGCTATGAGATAAAATATCGCGTGCAATATCTTGAGCTTCTGTCAGTGAATGCATTTCATAGGTACCACATTGGTACACGTTCAGCTCTGGGATATGGTTTTGATCTTTTACTTTCAAAACATCTTCCATTGCTGCTTTCCAGGCATTAGCTACACGTTGCTCTTCAGGTTGTCCAATTAAGCTCATGTAGAAGCCTGTACGGCATCCCATTGGAGAAATATCGATTATCTCAACACCATTACCATTAAGATGGTTACGCATAAATCCAGCGAACAGATGTTCTAATGTATGAATTCCTTTCTCAGGCATGGCTTTTTTATTTGGCACAGTAAAACGTAAATCAAATACCGTGATGGTATCACCTGATGGCGTTTTCATTGTTTTAGCAACGCGTACAGCAGGTGCTGACATACGTGTATGGTCAACAGTAAAGCTATCCAATAAAGGCATAAAAAACCTCCTAAGAAAAATTTAAATATTTTTAAGAAAAAATGAAACTTTCTACGAGTAGCACGGTCTTAGTAATGAATACGCGCAAATTGTTATCATCCCTATTTCTCTATAGAATTTTTTAGCCACACAAATCTTAGTGTGGCTTTTTTCTATCTAAGTTTAGGAAGCCACGTTATCGGTGTTTGTCCCCGCATGGATCTTCAAATACTCATCAAAAGAAATGGTATCACTCTTTTCTAACTCTTCTTGACGTTTTATGGATGAAATTCTCTCATGATCAAAAGCTTCATCAGTTAACGTTTCATAAGGTGTTTTAATTAATTCTTGGTAATATTCTTCAGCTAAAGATAAACCGAAACCACCAATACCTTGTGTTTTAATTTTGTCTAAAAGTCTGCCAGAGAAGGTTAATTCAGGATTATCGAACATTTCCTCTAAATTAACGCAAACTTCCATATATTTAGTGCCTGAACAGCAATCAAGAACATTAGCAACACGTTCTAAATCAGCAAATAAGGCTTTACCAACTTGCGCTAGTGGCTCTTTTCTTTCGCCACAACCCATTCCAATAACTTGACCTGGCTTACGCCCTTCTAGAATAACGTTATTCCAATTTGAACGGCAGCACGCTAATTCAGAGGCACTCATCTCTGGGGCATCCGCTAATACACACCAGATCAGGAATAAATCAAGGAAGCGAATTTGTGTTTCATCAACACCAATTGGCGTAAATGGATTGATATCAAGTGAGCGAACTTCGATATATTCAATACCACCACGTAATAACGCATCAGAAGGTGATTCATCACCTTTAACTACACGCTTAGGACGAATAGGTGCATAGAGTTCATTTTCAATCTGCAACACATTGGTGTTTAACTGAATATACTCACCGTCTTTCTTAACACCTAATTTAGCAAACTCTTCAGAAGGCTTATGAATCGCTTTTTTCAGCCCTTTGACATACGTTTCAAGATGATTAAAGGTGATATCTAAATCGCTTTGAGATTTATTGGTATACCCTAAATCACTTAAACGTAATGAAGTTGCATAAGGTAAATACTTCGCCCCTTTAGGCGTGCTTTCAAATGGTAAGTTTGTTTCTCTTCCTTTTAAGAAAGATCCACAAATTGCCGGTGATGCACCAAAGAAGAATGGAATGATCCAGCCAAAGCGATAGTAGTTACGAATAAGACGTAAGTAACCGTCAGAAATCGCCTCTTTCCCACTCTCTTCGTCTTTTACATTTGCCCATGCTTGCCAAAACTCGATAGGCAGTGAGAAGTTGTAATGCACACCTGAAATAGTTTGCATTAACGCGCCATAACGATTTTTAAGCCCTTCACGGTAGAGTGTTTTAAAACGCCCAACATTAGAGGTGCCAAATTGAGCCAGCGTAATCTTATCTTCTGCTTCAATAAAGCAAGGCATACTCATAGGCCACATACGTTCATTATCTAAGTGACGTGCTGTGTAGCGATGTAAATCACCTAAAAAATGCAAGGTATGTGCAATGCTATCATCAACAGGTGTAATAAACTCTAATAGAGACTCAGCAAAATCAGTCGTGATCCATTTATGAGTTAATGATTTACCTAATGAAATAGGATGCTCTGTTGATGCTAAATTGCCTTCTGGCGTAACTCTTAAGGTTTCACGCTCTATACCACGGTGGATTCCACATAAAACTTTAGGGTGTGCTTCCAACCAAGAAAGCGCTTTTGATACGTCCGGGATCAAAGGTGACCTCCCGCGTTGATTGATGTTAGTAAATAGATAGGAGTTACTTTATCGCAAAGTCACTAAATTGTCGCTGATTAGATGATGTTAGCATTGTTAGTTGATGCTAAACAAAGACGTTATATGATGAGAAATAAGAGAATGCAGAAAAGCAAAAAGCCCCGCAATAGCGAGGCTTTGAAGATGGTGCATCCTGGAGGATTCGAACCTCCGACCGCTCGGTTCGTAGCCGAGTACTCTATCCAGCTGAGCTAAGGATGCGTCGTCGTTATTTTTCTAGCTGCTCATATTGCAATTGGCAATCTGAGTAATGAGATGGTGCATCCTGGAGGATTCGAACCTCCGACCGCTCGGTTCGTAGCCGAGTACTCTATCCAGCTGAGCTAAGGATGCGTCGTCGTTATTTTTCTAGCTGCTCATATTGCAATTGGCAATCTGAGTAATGAGATGGTGCATCCTGGAGGATTCGAACCTCCGACCGCTCGGTTCGTAGCCGAGTACTCTATCCAGCTGAGCTAAGGATGCGCCGTTTTAATACTTTACGCTTTTAATGCAAATTATTCACCATTTGCACCAAAATAAAAACCCCATACATTAATCATGGGGTTGGAATATGGTGCATCCTGGAGGATTCGAACCTCCGACCGCTCGGTTCGTAGCCGAGTACTCTATCCAGCTGAGCTAAGGATGCAAATCTAAATGGCGGTGAGAGAGGGATTCGAACCCTCGATGCAGCTTTTGACCGCATACTCCCTTAGCAGGGGAGCGCCTTCAGCCTCTCGGCCATCTCACCATATTTAGAACCACTCGAAGAAGTTCTTACTGAACATCTCGTCTCTGTGTGGCGCACATATTACTTTCTCAGCCTAAGAAGTCAAACAATTTTTCTCAACTTTTTACGAATATACGTTTGTTTGAACACTTCACAAACAAACTGATGCGTTTATCATCAAGATTGGCTAAAAAAGTTCTAAACACAATGATATCGCTGATGAAAAATCATTCAAGTATTTTATTCTCTTAGTAAATAAATTTATTCATACAGCAAATAATTGTGAAGCGAATGATTAGAGGTAAAAAGACTTTCAATTCTGTCAATCAGAATAAACGGATAGTGTAATAATAAATACAGCTCAAGGAGAGCAAAGATAGGAACAAAGAAGGGAATCAAAAGTCTTATAAAGAGAAAAGCGCCCAAACCCGGCAAAAGTGTGGACGCTTACGAATGAATTGTAACTAACTAAAAATAGGAATTAGTTTAGTAGTTATCAGTAGGCTGAGTTTTCTCGGCCTGAATTCGTTGATAGATCTCTTCACGATGGACAGATACTTCTTTGGGTGCGTTTACGCCAATCCGTACCTGATTACCTTTAACCCCTAAAACGGTTACGGTCACGTCATCGCCTATCATAAGCGTTTCACCAACTCGACGAGTTAGAATAAGCATTCTTTGCTCCTTGAAAATTTACAAGAGTCGGGTCTCTAGAATTTCCCGGCCATTATCCATCATACATTGTCAATTCGTATAATCATTATTTATCACAAGTAACTCATACTTCATAACAAAATATAAATTTAGTGATTGATTATTTAACGGATTACCAATATCTCTATAAGGCGTTATCCCTATACAAACAGGGATAGCGCCTTTTTTCAGGTTGCTATCGCTTACAGATGCGATTCAACCCACTCGTCAACACTTGCCAAAGCTGCTGGTAAGGCTTCAACGTCAGTACCACCAGCTTGAGCCATATCAGGGCGACCGCCACCTTTACCGCCAATTTGCTGTGCTACAAAACTAATTAGCTCACCAGCTTTAACTTTAGCAGTTAAATCTTTAGTGACCCCAACAATTAAGCTCACTTTACCATCAGAAATAGTAGAAAGCACAATAATTGCAGAACCTAATTGATTTTTTAAATCATCAACCATTGTTCTTAACATTTTTGGCTCAACACCATTAAGCTCACGAACTAAAAGTTTGATACCTTTCACGTTTTTAGCTTGACCACCTAAAGAGGAACTCTCTTGAGCAGCTTGCTGATCTTTTAGTTGTTGAAGTTCTTTTTCTAATAAACGATGTTTTTCTTGGACTGTTTTGATTCTTTCGACCAAGTTTGTACCATCGCTTTTTAGAACTTGTGCAACAAGAGAGATAAGATCTGATTGTTCATGAATACTCTCAATTGCTGCAATACCAGTAATCGCCTCAATACGACGAATACCAGCTGCCGTACCTGACTCACTGACAATGCGGAATAAACCAATATCACCCGTTCTAGAAGCGTGAGTACCGCCGCAAAGCTCAGTAGAGAAGTCACCCATGGTTAAAACACGAACTCGTTCGTCGTATTTTTCACCAAAGAGTGCCATCGCACCTTTTTCTTTTGCATCTTCAAGATCCATTAACTCAGTGACAACTGGTGAGTTAAGACGGATTTGCGCATTTACAATATCTTCAATTTGTCGTAATTGTTCTGGTTTAACCGCTTCAAAATGAGAAAAGTCAAAACGCAGATACTTATCGTTAACTAAAGAACCTTTTTGAGTAACATGCGTACCCAGAACTTGGCGCAATGCTGCGTGCAATAAGTGTGTAGCAGAGTGATTTAAACGAATAGCATCACGACGAGCAATATCGATTGTGGCATTGATTTTATGGTTAACAATAAATGACCCTATGTTAACTTTACCAATATGACCAATAGCTTTACCGTATTTTTGCGTATCTGTGACTTCAAACAGGCTATCTTTACCTGTTAGAACACCTTTATCACCAACCTGACCACCAGACTCTGCATAAAATGCGGTTTTATTTAAGAAGATAATACCTTCTTCACCTGCTTTTAATTCAGTGACTGATTGCCCGTTATGGAAAATAGCGGTAATTGTGCCCTGCTGTTCATCATGATCATAACCAGAGAACTCACTGCGGCTATCCACTTTAATTAAACTATTATAGTCAGTACCGAAACCGCTGGATTCACGAGCACGTTTACGTTGCTCTTCCATTGCGATTTCAAAGCCTTTTTCATCAACTTTGATATTTCTTTCACGACAAACATCAGCGGTTAAATCGATAGGGAAACCATAAGTATCATAAAGGCGGAAAGCAGTTTCACCAGGAAGAACGTCATCTGTTAATTGAGCAAGCTCTTCATCTAATAGTTGAAGACCACGTTCTAATGTACGAGCAAACTGCTCTTCTTCCGTTTTTAATACTTTTTCAACGATAGCTTGTTGACGTTTTAACTCTTCACCCGCTTCTGCCATAACTTCAATTAATGGAGCTACTAACTTATAGAAGAAGGTATCTTTTGCGCCAAGCATATAACCATGACGTACTGCACGACGAATAATACGACGCAATACATAGCCACGGCCTTCGTTAGAAGGAATAACACCGTCGCAAATAAGGAATGAACAAGAACGAATATGATCTGCAATAACGCGTAATGATTTATTACTTAAATCTGATGCATTAGTTACTTTAGCAACTGATTCAATTAACAAGCGGAATAAATCAATGTCATAGTTAGAGTTTACATGCTGTAAAACAGCTGTAATACGCTCTAATCCCATACCAGTATCTACAGAAGGCTTTGGTAATGGGTCCATTGTACCGTCTGACTTACGGTTAAATTGCATGAAGACGATGTTCCAGATCTCAATATAGCGATCGCCGTCTTCTTCTGGTGATCCTGGAGGTCCGCCCCAAATGTGGTCACCATGATCATAAAATATTTCTGTACAAGGTCCACAAGGGCCTGTATCCCCCATTTGCCAGAAGTTATCTGATGCAAATGGTGCGCCTTTGTTATCACCAATACGGATGATTCTTTCTGCTGGAATACCAATTTCTTTATTCCAAATATCATAAGCTTCATCATCTGTGGCATATACTGTTACCCAAAGTCTTTCTTTAGGTAAGTTGAACCACTCTTTGCTTGTTAATAATTCCCAAGCAAAATTGATTGCATCATGTTTGAAATAGTCACCAAAACTGAAATTACCTAGCATTTCAAAAAAGGTATGGTGACGAGCGGTATAACCCACATTTTCTAAATCGTTATGTTTACCACCAGCGCGCACACAGCGTTGCGCGGTTGTCGCTCGGGAATAAGGTCTATTATCCAATCCAAGAAATACATCTTTGAATTGGTTCATCCCTGCGTTTGTAAACAGCAATGTTGGATCGTTATTTGGAACCAAAGAACTGCTAGGTACTATTTGATGTCCTTTAGTATGAAAAAAGTCGAGAAACGCCTGACGGATCTCAGCGGTGCTTTTGCTCATAATTATCCCGAAATCAAGCTGGAAAAACAGAAATTAGAAATCTAGTTAGAGGAGGTTTATTGTTACCTCTACTTAGCCAACGAATACATAAGTAGGGATAAGATAGAATTTCTTCTGTCAGAAGTAAAACCCCCGATAAACTTATTCGTGTTGACATTGTAAATCGTCTAGTTTTTTTCTGAAAGTGGGATTGTTATCTGAGAATGGGACTTTTCTCTATTTAAGAGCAATTATCTTGGAAAATGTTAACAACTGAAAGTATTTTCATTTTGTAATTATTAAAAAGTATTTGTTATTACTGATCTTTTATGGAATTACTCTCTATACGTTTCTTTTCTACAAATAATCTCTTTTTCTCATGGCAATTAGTTATAAACACATAAGCACCATTACTTAAATAAGATATTAAGAGCACGATAACTTACTAAAATAAAAGCGCTTATCAGTATAAAATTCACCTTACATCTCAACAAACCTTTAAATACAATTTAAATTAGATCCAAATATCTTGAAGATATTTATCTTTATATGTCAATTATTTACTATCTGGTGCAACCAGATTATCGTAATGATTCTTATTTAGATTAATTATTAATAAGAATATATCACCAAAATTTCACTATATAAAATTTCATACAACTACAAAAAATAGATTAGTAAAAAATATCGTTATATTAAATAAAGTAGTGTTAAAGGCTATTTTTCATAGGAAGAAAACAAAATAAGACTAATTTGAACCCTATTTTGAATAAAAAATACGACATATAGCAAAAAGGAAGCCTTTTTAGAGCTTCCTTTTTTAAGTGAGTTAAATCACATTAATTGACTAGTGTCTTACAACTACGATAATCGTAATATGTTTCAATACGCATTCAATTTAGCAATTTAGGCATTGGCAAAAGAATTATTCTTCTGTTTCTTCAATATCTGCCGCATCATCGCTATCGTTAGTAAAATCAGCTGCGCTAGTAAATTCGCCAGCATGATTTAATAACATTTCACGTAATTTAGTATTTAACTCATCGTACATTTCAGGGTGTTCTTTTAGGTAAGTTGTTGCATTGGCTTTACCTTGACCAATTTTCTCACCATTGTAGCTGTACCATGCACCCGCTTTCTCTACCAATTTATGTTTAACACCTAAATCGATCAGTTCGCCAAAGGTGTTGATACCTTCGCCATACATAATTTGGAATTCAGCTTGTTTAAATGGTGCTGCAATTTTATTTTTCACCACTTTAACGCGAGTTTCACTACCAACAACTTCATCACCGTTTTTAACAGAACCGATACGACGAATATCTAAACGAACAGATGCGTAGAATTTAAGTGCATTACCGCCTGTTGTGGTTTCTGGGTTACCAAACATAACACCAATTTTCATACGAATTTGGTTGATGAAAATAAGCAATGTGTTGGAGTTTTTCAGGTTACCCGCTAATTTACGCATAGCTTGGCTCATCATACGAGCCGCTAAACCAACGTGTGAATCACCAATTTCGCCTTCAATTTCTGCTTTTGGTGTTAAAGCGGCAACGGAGTCAACAACGATAACATCAACAGCACCAGAACGAGATAATGCATCACAAATTTCTAAGGCTTGCTCACCTGTATCAGGCTGAGAACACAGCAAGTTATCAATATCTACACCCAGTTTTTTAGCATAGATAGGATCTAAAGCGTGCTCAGCATCGATAAATGCACAAATTTTGCCTTCACGTTGAGCAGCAGCAATAACTTGCAGAGTTAACGTCGTTTTACCAGAAGATTCTGGGCCATAGATTTCAACAATACGACCGCGTGGTAAACCACCTGCGCCCAAAGCAACGTCTAATGATAAAGAACCCGTAGAGATGGTTTCAACGTTCATGGAACGATCTTCGCCCAGACGCATGATAGACCCTTTACCAAATTGCTTTTCAATTTGACCAAGTGCTGCGGCCAATGCTTTTTGTTTGTTTTCATCAATAGCCATGTTATCTCCCTCTGGGCAGTGAAGCATAAATATGGGTCACTACCATTAAAACGTATATGATTTTGCTTGTTGAAATTTATTATACTGTATAATCATACAGTATCAAGTTAATTATTAATAATTTCTTTAAGGATTGATTTTAAAGAAAAAATAACAGAACCAGCTCTTACTTGTTCTCGTGAACCAGTGAATATACAGTGTTTTGCTGTAGTTTGAATACCTGTTGGTGTTTTCATTGCAAAGCCGAACCAAACTAAACCAACAGGTTTTTCTTCACTCCCACCACCAGGGCCTGCAATACCGCTAACAGATACTGCAAAATCTGCATTAGCTGTTATCAGTGCCCCTTTAGCCATTTGAAGAACAACTTCTTCACTCACCGCGCCGTATTTAAGCAAAGTTTGCTCATCAACACCTATCATTTCATGCTTTGCTTCATTGCTATATGTTACAAAGCCACGATGATAATATTCAGAACTTCCTGCGATATCCGTGATAATTTTCGCAATCCATCCGCCAGTGCAAGATTCAGCCGTTGTTATCGTACTCTTCTTTTCAATTAACGCTTTACCCACCTCAATACTTAGGTGGGTCATTTCATCGTAATTTATCATTAAGGTTCATCTAACCTCTATTCTAAATCTCACTGTTTAAGATTTTTTTCTGGTGCAATCCCATAACCATAAACCACCAATTGCTAAGGCAAAAATAGCACCAAAGCCTATCCCAATAGCAACGACAGAGACACCTATACTCGTAACCAGTGAGAATAATCCAAGCATTAATAGCATTGCCGTATTTTCACCTAAGTTTTGTACAGCGATAGCATTGCCAGCACCCACACTGTGCTTTCCTTTGTCTTGTAATAATGCATTCAAAGGAACGACAAAGAAGCCACCAAAAACACCGATGATGATAAGGATTAGATAGGATGGAATAATTGAAGTTTGCAATGAGAAGTAAACAACACCAAGACCAATTAAAATACCGGCAGGCATACAGCGACGTACTGTTTTTAGTGTCACAAATTTAGCAGCTAATCCAGCACCGACCACGATCCCGATAGCAACCATCGCATTTAATACAGTAGGTGTTGTATTATCAGTCATACCTAAAGCAATAGGTACCCATTGAACCAGTAAGAAACGCAATGTGACTCCCGCGCCCCAAAACATGCTGGTTCCCACTAAAGAAAAGCGACTTTCTTTATCAGCCCATAAAGTACGTGTAGCTTCAAGAAACTGAATAAACATTTTTTTAATGTTCCAACCACGACCAATTTGAGCTGCTGATAATTTAGGTATACCAAAGTTAACAAATACCGCTAAGGCATACATTGCCGCGCAAACACCTAATGCAAAAACAATGTTCCAATCTGAGAGCAAACCACCAATGACTGATCCCAATAAAATAGCAGCAATGGTAGATGCTTCCATTAAGCCATTTGCTTTAACTAAACGCTCGCCATCTGTTAATTCACCCAAAATGCCATATTTAGCAGGAGAATAAACAGCTGCGCCAATGCCGACTAAGGCATAACCAAGGAAAGGGTCTGAGCCTACACAAATAAGAAATGCACCTACGAATTTTAAAAGGTTGCCACTGAGCATAACCCTACCTTTAGGATTACGATCAGCAAACTGTCCTACAAAAGGTGCTAAGAGAATAAAAGCCAGCACAAAGACCATTTGTAAAACAGGCTGGCTCCACTCTGGGTAAAGCGCCGATTTAAACTGAGCAAGGATCGCAAACAATAATGCATTGTCAGCAAAAGCAGAAAGAAATTGCGATATCAATACCGCTTTCATTCCTCTACTCATTAAAGGAGGCTGGCTAATATTCTCTGACATTAGTTATTTTCCTGTTCAGCAAGTTTTTTCAATGAGACAAAATCCGTTTTCCCACTTCCTAAAACAGGAATTTCTTTGATAAAACGAATATCCTTTGGTACAGCAATTTCAGCAACACCTTCCGATTTTGCCAATGCTGACAGCGTACTACGATCTAATTGTTTATCTGTTGTGAACAGGACTAATGATTCGCCTCTGCGTTTATCACTTATTGTCACAACAGCGTGCTCACCTTTAGATGCTTTACGTGCAAGTTGCTCAACACCCTCAAGAGAAACCATTTCACCCGCAATTTTTGCAAAGCGTTTTACACGCCCTTTAATAGTACAAAAACCTTCACTATCAATAGCAACGATATCACCAGTGTCGTACCAACCTTCTTCGTCAATACCTTCAGCATTGGTTGCGACAGGGACTTCCAATTTTTCAGGTGATTCAACGCGTAAATATCCCATCATTACGTTAGGACCACGTAGTTGTAGTCTACCGCCTTCGGCAATACCATTCATTGGAATTAAACGCCCTTCCATACCGGGTAACAAACGCCCCACTGTATGAGCTTTGGCACTCATAGGCACGTTGATTGAAACAACAGGTGCGCATTCTGTTACACCATAACCTTCTAAAATACGAATACCGAATTTCTCTTGCCATAAAACACGAGTCGATTCAGAAAGCTTTTCAGCTCCAGCAACCACATATCTGACTCTGGCAAAATCATAAGGGTGGGCAAATTTTCCGTAGTTTCCTAAAAAAGTTGATGTACCAAACAACACCGTACAGTTTTGGTCATAGACCAATTCAGGCACAACTCGATAGTGTAACGGGCTTGGATAAAGAAAAACGCGTGCCCCCAAGCAAATTGGAGTCAATAAGCAAGCGGTTAAACCAAATGCATGGAATAACGGCAATGCTGACATAAATTTGTCTTTCGGTGAAAAGTCAGCAATAGCGCGAATTTGATCAACGTTGGCCAATAAGCTTGAATGGCTGTGAACAACACCTTTAGGCGTTCCTTCAGAGCCTGATGTAAATAGAATAACAGCAGCATCAGTTGCATCTTGCGGTAACATCGCTTTATGTGGCGTAACTAGGTGTTTGAGGACCCAGCGTTTATCTTCACTGGTAACAGTATCTTTTAGATCCTCAAGATAAATCCAATTCGCTTCTGGGGTTTGCTCAGGAATATGTAATAAATTCCCTTTTTCTAAAAATTGACGTGATGTAAAAATGGTTTTGATTGATGCGGCTTTCATCGCATTTTGTACACCTAAACTACCCGCCGTATAGTTAAGCATTGCCACAACACGTTGACGCATTGTTGCACCTAATAGTGCAGCCGCAGTGACGGTTGTATTTGGAAGCAGTAAACCGATACGCTCTTTGGGCTCTGTATAGCGCTCAATTAATCGGCTGATCCCTAACGTTTTTTTCAGTAACCCTTGATAAGAATCTTCTTTTAGATTGATATCAGAAATTAGCGGACTAAATCGACCATATTGAGACATTGCCTGTAAAAATGCTTCATACAGCGTGATATTAGGGCGCGTTTGCATGATGGCTTCCATCATTATGTCACGCATGGCTTCACCCGCTAATCGGCGACGTTCAGAAGACTTTTCAGCTTTTGGCATCGGTAAATCAACAGCAGGAAGTACCTTGATGGTGATTTTAGGAAAGAATTGAGATTTTACTCGTAAGCTTTTACGTACTCGTGAAAAATAGCTGAATTCAGCTCCTTCAATTCTAACAGGAACAACTTTAGCGCCTGATTTTGCGGCAATAAAAGCAGCACCTTCATAAATTTTCATCAAACCATTTGTTACTGTGATCCTTCCTTCTGGGAAAATCACAACAGGACGACCTTTATCTACTTCTTTAACTAACTGACGAACAGCCATTGGGTTGGCGGGATCTAAAGGTACGATATCGGCATAACGACCTAACCATCTTGTCGTTTTTGCAGAAGCAACAGAGGTATAAACAGCAAACACAGGATTAATAGGCAGGAATAAACGTAATAATATACCGTCAATAAAAGAAGTATGATTTGGTGTAATTATACATTTTTCATATTGTGAAAACTGATTAACAAGTCCTTCAATTCTTATTCTAAATAAGAATTTAAATAGTGTTTTAAAAAACGCTATCAACATCATATCCATATCTCATTTTGCTATAATTAGCCTTACTATAAATAGGATGTGATGAAAATAAAATAGATGTTCCCTGTTTTATCCTTTATATCAGACGACTTCTTAATTATTTCGTGAATTTTGCGAGAATTGCCTCAATAATCTCATTAATAGGTAATCCAGCATCCACAATAATATCAGCACATTGCAAATATAAAGGTTCACGTTTAACCAAAACGTCATTCATTTCTGAAACTAACGTTTTCCCCGTCAAACTTGGTCTTTGTGCTTCATTCGGATCTTGGGACAAACGCTCAACTAAAGTTTCAAGAGATGCCTGTAAATAAATAGTAACACCTGAAGATTTCATATAAGCACGATTTTGAACTGCCAAAATCATACCGCCACCCGTTGAGATAACTTGATTAGGTTGGCTAACTTGGATGAGCGCTTCTGATTCAGTTTGTCGAAAAAAATCCCAACCTTTCTCTTGAACCATAGAAGATATAGTTTGTTGATATTTTTGAGTTATCCAATCATCCGTATCAATGAATCTATAATTTAACGCGAGGGAAAGTGCTTTACCTACTGTTGTTTTGCCTGCACCTCTAGGTCCGATAAGGTAAATTGTACTATCCATAAAATGCACTATCTCCATAGTGTGTTCCCTTTTAGGGGTGTAATTAAAAATTTACATGCTGTAAAGTATAAAATATCATACCTGATGTAACAAAAAAATAAAGCCACACTTTAGAAAAGTATGGCTTATTTATTCATATTAACAATTAGCTACGAATTGTATTATCGCCGTAGCCAATCCATTTATAGGTCGTTAGAGCATCTAATCCCATCGGGCCTCTAGCATGTAATTTCTGTGTACTAACAGCAACTTCGGCACCTAAACCGAATTGTCCACCATCAGTAAAACGCGTACTTGCATTAACATACACCGCAGCCGAATCAACTTGGCGAACAAAGCGATCAGCATTAGCAATAGATTGCGTTAAAATAGCGTCAGAGTGTGCAGTTCCATAACAGCGAATATGACTAATTGCTTCAGTTAAACCACTTACCACTTCTACATTTAAATCAAGTGATAACCATTCATCGCAATAATCTGCATCTTTCACATCAACAACAGTAGCTCCGCCTTTTTTCAGCCCTGCCAATGCCTTTTCACTTGAATGCAAAGTCACTTTTTGAGCTGCCATAGCATCGCTTAACTGTGGTAAAAATAGATCTGCAATATTCTCGTGTACTAAAAGCGTTTCTAAAGAATTACACGCGCTTGGACGTTGTACCTTTGCATTTACGATAACCGTTAATGCTTTTTCTAAATCTGCACTCTCATCCACAAAAGTATGGCAAACACCGATACCACCAGTAATAACTGGAATGGTTGATTGTTCACGGCAAAGTTTATGCAACCCAGCGCCACCTCGTGGAATAAGCATATCAATATACTCATCCATTTTTAGCATTTTAGCGACTAATTCACGATCAGGCTTATCAATTGCCTGAATAGCGCCAGCTGGAATACCACATTTTTTTAATGCTTGTTGAATAACAGCAACAACCGCTTGGTTAGTGTGATGAGTTTCTTTTCCACCACGAAGAATAGCCGCATTACCTGTTTTCAAACATAAAGAAGCAACATCAATCGTAACATTAGGGCGAGCTTCATAAATAACACCCACAACACCCAATGGCACTCGGCGACGCTCTAAACGTAAACCGCTATCTAGCATACGGCCATCAATAACTTTACCAACAGGATCTTCTAAACGACATACTTGTCGAACATCATCGGCGATCGCTTTTAAACGTGCTGAATTAAGTAATAAACGATCAAGCATAGCGGCATTGATATTGGCTTCACGAGCCGCTTGCATATCTTTTTCATTTGCTGCAAGAATTGACGCTTCTTGTTGTTCTAATAAATCAGCCATAACTAATAATGCCTGATTTTTTTGCTCTGTTGATAGTTGAGCTAAATGCCAAGATGCCTCTCTTGCAGATTTACCCATTTGTTCTAACATCAGAAGGCTCCTTAGCTAACAATCATATCATCACGATGCACAGCAACACTGCCATACTCGTAACCTAAAATTTGACTAATTTCTTGTGAATGGTGCCCTGCAATTAAACGCAATGCATCACTATTATAGTGCGCAACACCATGAGCGAGATCTTTACCTTGTAAACTTTGAATGCGAATAACACATCCACGAGAGAAATCGCCTTTAATCTCTTTGATACCTTTTGGTAAAAGGGAGCTACCTTTTTCTTTAATTGCGTTTTCAGCCCCTTCATCAACTACTATTACACCAGCAATTGGCGCACCAAAGATCCACCGTTTACGCGCTTCTAATGGACTTTGTAAACCATGAAATAATGTTCCAACAGGTTCATCATTGATCACTTTGGCAATAACTTCAGGTTGTACGCCTGCGGCGATGACAACATCAATACCCGCGCGTCCTGCAACGGTTGCTGCTTGCAATTTTGTTGCCATACCACCCGTGCCTAGACCAGATACGCTATCACCCGCCATTTGGCGTAACTCATCATTGATATCAAAAACTTCAGGGATCAGTTTAGCATCTGGATTACTACGAGGATCAGCCGTGTAAAGCCCTTCAATATCCGTTAGTAATAACAGCTTATCAGCACCACCTAAAATAGCGGCTAATGCTGACAAGTTATCGTTATCACCCACTTTAATTTCTGCAGTGGCAACAGCATCATTTTCATTGATAACGGGAATAATATGGTTATCTAACAGCGCATGTAATGTATCCCGCGCATTCAGGAAACGTTCTCTATCTTCAATATCAGCACGTGTTAATAGCATTTGACCAATATGAATACCGTAGATAGCAAATAACTGTTTCCATACTTGAATTAAGGCACTTTGCCCCACAGCCGCAAGCAACTGCTTTGACGCAATAGTTGCGGGCAAATCAGGATAATTCAAATACTCACGTCCTGCTGCAATTGCACCAGAAGTAACAATAATAATCCGGTGCCCTTTTTCGTGTTGTTTAGCGCATTGGCGAACCAGCTCAACAATATGAGACTGATCCAGACGTCGTGAACCACCAGTAAGTACACTCGTCCCTAATTTAACAACCAGCGTTTGGCTGCTACTCATAACATTTACCATTCTTGTTGATTATTTAAAAAGATAATACACAGTTTTATCAGGAGAGAAGCGTTATGCCAACTGACATAACGCAAAATCTATGAAAAGTTGCCCTAACACAAAATTAGGGCTGAATGGGAAGAGGAAATTTGTTCATTTTTTCATCGGGGATGAGTGTCATCTCTAATTCACTCACAGCTAGTTGAAGAAATTCATGAAAACGAATAAGTGTTTCATTGATTGACTCAACAACATCATTCTTACTTATGTTCTGATGGAGCCAATCGCCATTTTTATCGAATAGCCCAATTTGATAATGATAAATAAGCTGTTCATTATTACGTTCTAATTCCATCCACCAGCCCCAAAACTCTCGTTTTTCCGGCGCGACTTTTTTATTTACACAAACTGCTAAACAGTCAAAAAAGAACTGGCTCTCTTGGCATTGTTGCTCTCGGATATAAGGTCCGATTTGAGCAAAACGCTTTAATAACTTACCTCGGGTAGGGTTCAAAGATGAAGTCATAAATTCAGTCTCCTTAGAAACTCTACTGTTATATAATCTAATATAATTAGCAAGTTATTGTTCAAAATTAATTATATTAATTTATCATAGATCCAATCTGCACTTTTTTGTAACGCGAGCTCTAAACCTTCATAAAGCGGTTTATCATTAATAGCAAGAATGTCACCATCCATAGAGGAGCGTGCAATTAATTGCGAATCCTCTTTAGGGCTCATTTCATCCCCTTTCCAATAAACCCCCATCATAGGAACAGGCATACGTCGCCCAATCAAACCTTGGTTTTTCAGAGAATAACTGCTTAACGATAATCGAAGATTATTCTCGTCAATATTCCATAATCCTAAGCGGCTTGCTAACACATCAAGATACATCACAGGAATTTTTTTCTGTAATTCAGCTTGGGTAAAGAAAGTGTGGATCAACGGACCTAAGGCAACAACACCTTTAATCAATTTTGGGTAGATATAAGCTAAACGCACAGCAATATTACCGCCAAAGCGAAACCCCATCACACCAACACGAGTATGATCAATCCAAGGTACTTCAGAAAGTTGCTTTAGAACTTCACCTTGTAAATGGCATGTATCTTCCGTTAGTTTTTGTTTTACTGAATAACCAATTGCGGGCATATCCAGAGTTAACATTGCAATACCTTTAGGGGAAAGATAGTCACGGAAGAAGCTAACATAATCGCTTTGTAAGCCGTCTAATCCGCCGCAAAATAACACGGTAGGATAAGGGCCTCTACAATCTTTGGGTAAATGTAGAAAACCTGTTGTCGTCCCTTTTCCTTCTAATTTAAATGTCAGTTTCTTGACTTCAAAAGAAGAAAATTTCGTCGCATTCTCAAAGGCTTTCATCGATAAAATAACGGCTTGATCCGCTAAAAAATCGCCATTAATAAAGGGATATGCGGCAATACTATAAAGATGTGCGGCTTGTAACCAACAATCTGCTGCGGCATCACCAGACTCTTCACGTAATGCTTTTTGTTGCCAGATCATCGCTTGATGCGACCACTCAAATGACCAACCACCTTTACGATACCCGATAACAGTATCAATAAATTTATCATCACTACGAGGGGCATCCTGTACCGCAATTCGGCTTAACACCTCTTCTATCTCAATAGGAGAAATTCCACGCCAAATCCACAGTAAACGTTGAATAGTTCGATACCAATTTTGTTGGCTCGTACCATTAAGCACGCTATAGGTATTAATATTCGATTTTGGATGGGTATACTGAATTAGCGTTGAGGTTTCAGCGTGTTTTGCTCGTGGCTTAAATAAAGTTTCAGAAAGATTCGTATTGTTTGCCATATCACTCTTCAAATCAGTGGATATCGTATAAAGGGGCTTAAAAGTCTGGCTTTATCATAGCATGAAATTGACTGGAACAATGTGTATCACGACAAGCAATCGCACGAAGACATCATTAAAAGGAAGAGAAAAAAGCTTAAAAACAAAAATCCCCGCCTAAGCGAGGATCTCAATTAAAACAGCAAAGCGAATGCTATCAACTTATTTTTGATCGCAAACAGGTGGAATAAAGGCAACACCCATATCCCAAGGCTGTTCAATCCATGTATTTTGCGGAATATCAACCACAAAATCATCCACTAAAGGACGCCCTTCTGGTTTTGCAAAGATAGTGACGAAATGCGCTTTTGGATACATGTCACGGATAACTTTAGCAGTACCACCAGTATCAACTAAATCGTCAACAACGATAAAGCCTTCACCATCACCTTCTGCTTTTTTTAAGATTTTGAGGTCACGCTGATGATCGTGGTCATAGCTAGAAATGCAGACTGTATCCACATGACGGATACCTAATTCACGAGCAAGTAATGCAGCAGGGACTAATCCCCCACGGCTGACAGCAATAATGCCTGTCCACTGTTCGACTGGTAATAAACGTTGCGCCAATTGACGGGCATGTATTTGCAACATATCCCACGTTACAACATATTTTTCGCTCATAATATTGTGATCCTAGCTACTTGAATTTCGAGAGAAGCTTTTTTGCGGAAAAAAAGGTTGCGCGAGATTATAGTGATTTGAGCGCCTAAAAACCAGAGAAAACGTGAAAACAGGTGAGATTATCCTCATTTTTTTCTGTAATGTCTTTTTATGATTAAAAAACGAACTATATAAAAAATGAATGCAAATAGAGATCTAATTTCTTGGATAGAGATGTGAATAGAATGACGCATTCATCAGAAGAAAGTGATATTCTCAACTATATTGGCGTATAACGCTCAGAATAATAAAGCTAACCCTTAAAAAAGCGGTAGGCTATCAATAACACAGATGCTGTTAGAGGAGATCCATCGTGTCTGAACTATCTACTCTATCCCCACAACCACTATGGGATATTTTTGCAAAAATTTGTTCGATTCCACATCCATCACATCATGAAGAAGCCTTAGCTTCCCATATTCTTTCTTGGGCAAGTGAAAAAGGTCTTTTTGCACAGCGCGATGCAGTTGGCAATATTTTAATTCGTAAACCAGCAACTAAAGGCATGGAAGATCGTAAAGCCGTTGTTTTACAAGCACACTTAGATATGGTGCCACAAAAAAACAACGACACCGTTCACGACTTCACCAAAGATCCGATCCAACCTTACATTGATGGTGAGTGGATCAAAGCTAAAGGCACTACATTAGGTGCTGATAATGGCGTAGGTATGGCATCTGCGTTAGCTGTTTTAGCTGACGATACTGTTAAACACGGTCCATTAGAAGTCCTGCTAACCATGACTGAAGAAACAGGCATGGACGGAGCATTTGGTTTACAACCAGGTTGGTTACAAGCTGATATTCTTATCAACACAGACTCTGAAGAAGAAGGCGAAATCTACATGGGTTGTGCGGGTGGTATTGATGTTAAAACCACAGTAAGCCTTTCTTACGATGCAATCCCAGCAGGTCACGTTGTTAAGCAACTGGTTCTGAAAGGATTAAATGGTGGTCACTCTGGTGGTGATATCCATTTAGGTTTAGGTAACGCAAATAAATTATTAGCGCGTTTCTTAGCGGGTCATGCAGAAGAATTATCACTGAAATTAATTGATTTTCACGGTGGTACACTGCGTAATGCTATTCCTCGTGAAGCAAACATTGTTTTTGCAATTCCAGCGGATAAAGCAAGCCAACTAGACGCAGTAAAAGCGAAATTTGAAGCTCTGTTAAAAACTGAATTAGCTATTGCTGAAAAAAATCTGAAAGTTGAATTAATTGATACAACAACAGATAAAAAAGTTTTCACCGCAGATTGCCAAGAGCGCTTAATCAACCTACTTAATGCTATGCCAAATGGCGTTATTCGTATGAGTGACGACGTTGAAGGTGTTGTTGAAACTTCATTAAACGTAGGTGTTGTTAGCATTGTTGACGATAAAGTAGAAATCCTGTGCTTAATTCGTTCTCTGATTGATAGCGGTAAAACCTATGTTGTTAGTATGCTGACAGCATTAGCAAAACTGGCTAAAGCAGACATCGAAACCAAAGGCGGTTACCCAGGTTGGAAACCAGATGCAGACTCTCCTGTTATGCATTTAGTTCGTGACACTTACCAACAACTGTTTGATAAAGTGCCAAACATCATGGTTATCCACGCGGGTCTTGAGTGTGGTCTGTTCAAAAAACCTTACCCAGATATGGATATGGTTTCTATTGGGCCAACAATCCGTGGTGCTCACTCACCAGACGAGCGCGTTCACGTTAAGAGCGTCGGTCAATACTGGCAATTATTAACTGCAATTTTAAAAGCGATCCCTGCTAAATAATTTTGCTTTAATGTTAATAATGAAACCCGCTTAATTGGCGGGTTTTTTGTGCCTAAAGCTATCACCAAGAAATAAATTATCCCCTCAAATCACACACTATTTCCCTTAAAGATCATAATTTATTCCTCATATAGCCAATTCCACAATCACTTATTCCATTATGGAATAAAAAATAAATCTTAATAAATTAAATATATAGAATGCTAATCATTATCATTAGCATTAATGTTTTCAGAGTGATATTTTCATGGCTTCCGCATTTAAAGTTAAAAAATAAAAAACTAAAGGGTTCTATTGTGTCTAATAAAAATTGCGTTGCTAGCGTCTTTCTCGCCTTACCTCTAAGTTTACTCTCTGTTCAAATTCATGCGGCCGTCAATCAAAATATACCTGAAAAGATAATTGTTACGGCATCTCCATCGCAAGATCCCCAAGCGCCTGTTTCCGGTTTTGTGGCAACAAAAACGCTATCAACAAATAAAACACCGAGTGAAATTGAAAAAACACCGCAATCCATTAGTGTGATCACGCGTGATCAAATGGACGCTCAAGATGTCAGTTCAGTTTCTCAAGCATTACGTTATACGCCCGGCGTTTTCACAGAATATCGTGGAAGTTCTAATCGTAATGATGAGGTTTTTATTCGTGGATACAGTTATGCCCCTCGTTTTCTTGACGGTCTAAGTTATGGAATGGGCGCTTCATCATCAACTGGTGCAATTGATCCTTGGTTATTAGAGCGCGTTGAAGTTGTTAGAGGGCCAGCATCCGTGCTTTATGGTCAAGTCAATCCGGGTGGCCTTGTTGCAATGACAAGTAAAAGACCAACAGCAACCCCTATCCGCCATATTCAAGTACGAGCAGGCAATGATAAATTAGCGGAAACTGCTTTTGATTTTTCAGGTGCATTAAGTGATGACAATCGTGTGCTTTACCGCCTAAACGGTGTTGCAAAAACACAACACACGCAAATAAAAAACTATAAAGAAGAACGTTTTGCACTTGCTCCTGCTATTACTTTCTTACCTAATGAACAGACTCGCTTAACACTATTAAGCTTTATTCAGCAAGAGCCTGAAGCTGGGTATCGTAATTTTTTACCTGCTTATGGTACGGTTAAAAGCACTCCGGCTGGTACGATCCCCTTTGATTTTGATGTTAACAATCCCGATTACCATAAATCATGGCGTCAACAATATGGTATAGGCTATGAATTTGAACACGAATTTAGTGATTTACTAAAAATTGTACAAAATGCTCGATATAGCCATATTAATCAGAAATATAAATATCTTGTATTTGGCTCTTTAAGAAAAGATAACCCTTATGTTCTTGAACGCCGAGCGCAACAAGAGCAGCGTGAAACAGATACTTTAGGAATAGATACTCGTTTACAAGCCGATTTTACTACTGCAAAACTTAATCATACTGTGATTGCTGGTATTGATTATCAGTGGAGCAAAGATCAAGATAATTTGCTCCGAGCAATGGGTTCAGAGTACGATCTTGACTGGCGAGATCCTAATTATCACTATCCAATTGATATGAGTTTACAAAAACCTGCGACCGATCAGCTACAAAAACGTGATCAAATCGGGTTATATCTACAAGATCAGATCCAATGGAAAAATTGGATCTTACTTGCAGGATTACGCCAAGATTGGGCTCAAGTTCGTACTCATGATTTCTTAGCTAAAAGTTATGATCAACAAGATGATAATAAGTTAACGGGTCGTGCAGGGCTTTTATACGCTTTTGATAATGGTATTTCGCCATATATTAGTTATAGCACCTCGTTTGAACCTAATTTACAAACTCGCAGAGCACCAGGAAGTGCGCCTTTTGAGCCTAGTGAAGGCCGTCAATTAGAAGCTGGAATAAAATACCTCACACCAAATGAGCAAACATTGGCAACACTCTCTGTTTATCAATTACAACAACGTAATGTGACCAACTACAATGCTGAAAAAGCGTATTTTGAACCGGTCGGTGAAATTAGAAGCCGTGGTGTTGAAGCTCAAATTAATAGCCAATTAACTGAAAATATTTCATTTATCAGCAGTTATGCTTATACCGATACTGAAGTAAGAAAAACCATTATTGCGGGAACACAAGGAAAAGAACTCCCTAGAGTTCCTAAGCATATGGCATCACTTTGGGGTCAATATGATGAAACATCTGGGCTATTTAATGGTGCTAAAGCAGGTGTTGGTGTGAGATATGTAGGTGTATCTCAAGGTGATACCAAAAATACAGTTAGTGTACCTGCTGTGACTCTTTACGATGCGATGATTGGTTATTCATTAGGTGAGCTATCACCTTCTTTAAAAGGTGCTGAAATTCAGCTTAATATGAATAATATTGCGAATAAACATTATGTTGCATCTTGTGCTGGTGATACTGCTTGTTTTTATGGTATTGGCAGGACAATGACAGCAACTATGAATTATCGCTGGTAATACTATATAAATTAACTAAATAGATTAACTACATACATTAACTGCGTTAACCATAGTCAATCTGTTGATCGGCTATGGTTTTTTTAATTTTTATAGCGCTAAAAGAAGTTGTCGTTCTATTTGTGGATCTTGCAAGGTGACATGAAATCCGATCAAACGCACACCTCTGCCATTTCGACGCTCATGCCATGCTTGGTAGGCAATATTAATTAAATCAGCTTTCTCTAAAATAGGGTGAGTATGCTCTTGTGTCGTTAATTGAAAATCATCAAATTTTAATTTAACGCCTTGCCTTGCTATCCTTAGATCCGGTTTAACTTTTGTTAATCGTCTTTCTAATTCGCTATATAATCCATCAAGTAATGCCAAGCAATCATCCCAAGAATTAATATCTGAGGCAAAAGTACGCTCAACTCCGACTGATTTTCGAAGTCTATCTGGGTTAATTTCACGTTCATCGATGCCATGACTACGTTCCCATAAATTTTGACCAAATTTTCCAAACGCTTTTACCAAAGAAATGACATCGGTGCGACGAATATCAGCGCAAGTCTCTAATCCCATTTCTTGCAAACGAGCAAATGTTACCTTACCTACACCGGGTATTTTATTAAGTGGCAATTTTAAAATAAAATCATCGATTTGCTCTGGTGTAATAACAAATTGTCCATTTGGTTTATTCATATCAGAGGCAATTTTTGCAAGAAATTTAATCGGTGCAATACCTGCAGATGCCGTGAGATTTAACTCATCAAAAATTTGTTGGCGAATTTCTTGAGCCATCAACGTTGCTGAGCCATGACAATGCTTACTGTCAGAGACATCAAGATAAGCTTCATCGAGTGAAAGAGGTTCAATAAGGTGAGTATAACGAGAAAAGATTTGACGTATTTTTGCTGATGTCTCTTTATAGAGAGCCATCCTACCGGGTAGCACTTTTAAGTGAGGACATAACTTCAACGCTGTTGCTGTTGACATAGCACTACGAACACCAAAACGACGAGCGGGATAATTCGCCGTGCAGATCACACCTCGACTAGAAGCATTGCCTCCAACCGCAATTGGGATCTCTTTTAGTGCTGGATTATCTCGTATTTCAATCGCAGCATAAAAACAATCCATATCAACATGAATAATTTTACGCATACAATCACCTCACTTTATTTACTGTTTAAATATACAGTAAGCAAATATTAACTACAATTTTTATTCGCTCTTATCTCCCTCTATTGAGGTGTATTTCTCATAAAAATCTGAATTAGTCTGTTTATTTATAGAATTGTCACAAAGTGATGATAGATTGTTTTTGCTCGTTGATTAATTACATTAATTTTAAATATTGTTTTGTAACTATATATAAAACAAGGAAATAATTTTTCATGATCAAGTTATTCATCGCTATTTCTCTCTTTTTTTATTCTGTAATCCTTATGGCATCTCCTAAAATTATCGCACATCGTGGTGGCACAGCTGATGCCCCTGAAAATACTGAAATTGCTATAAGAACAGCGCTCTCTAATCAAGCTGATGCAATTTGGATCACTATTCAATTATCGAAAGATAATATTCCTGTCCTTTATCGCCCTAGCGATTTAAAAAGCTTAACGAATGGGCAAGGTAGTGTTTCTGAATTTACTGCACAACAACTGAAGCAATGGGATGCCGGCTATAAATTTGGTGAAGCTCAGCAATTTCCTTATCGAAATAAAGGTGTCACCATTCCCACATTGGATGAGATCTTAACTCTATTCCCCACAACACAATTTTATCTTGATCTAAAATCCCCAGATGCTGATCCAGCAATCCAAGGGGAAGCATTAATAACCGTACTTCGTAATCATAACGCACTGGATAGAACTCGCGTTTATTCTACAAATACCGCATTTCTTGATGCCTTACCGACTAATGTACAACGTTTTGAAAGCCGTGATATCACTCGTGATATTTTAGCCAATATCACAATGAGCCATGTTTGCCTGTTACCTGAAAATTTAGATATTACTCGTTGGTACGGACTTGAGCTTCACCGCAAAGTCGAGGTTGTTGAGAAGTACACATTAGGAGAAGCGCGTTCCGCTTCAGTTCTGAGTTGGGATAAAGATGCAATGTCTTGTTTTCGTGCTGGTGGCAATGCTCATATTGTCCTTTTTGGGATCAACACAGAGAAAGACTATATTCAAGCCACTGAATTGGGTGCTGATGCAGTTATGGTTGATTCACCCGCAAATATGAAAGCATTTAGAAAAGAGTAAGCGCCCTCGCTTTTATCTTAGTTTTCTTAGAAAGAAATAAAAAAGAGTGATGTAAATATATACATCACTCTTTTTCTTATTCTTATATCTTACTTAAAGAATTCTATTTTTATTAAGTAATTCTTCTCTTGCTGCATCTTTTGCCATACGTTTTTTACGTGCATCACAAGGTTCGGGGCAATCACACTCTTTCTCTATGCCCATAGCACCTAAACCGCCACAGCTACCTTGAAGGCTTTTACGTTTTACAATATAGCCTAACGCCATACCAAAGAAGGCAATCAAGAATAAGATGAAGGCAAATAGAAATATTTTTAACATAACCTTCTCTCCTTAAATTCTACTTTTTCAAGAATGGGGCGAACGCTTTACTATAACGCTCTTCAAACCCATTTTCAGTTTTCACTATCATAAAGACAGGAATATTTAGTTCGTTTGCTACTGCTAACCCTTTTTCAGGCCCTAAAACATTCAACCCTGTTGAAAGACCATCAGCACTCATGCAAGTTGGTACAATCACAGTGATAGAAACAAGGTTATGTTTAATAGGGTGACCTGTGGTTGGGTCAATAGTATGAGAAAAACGAACACCATTTTCTTCAAAATAGTTACGATAGTCACCAGAAGTGGCAATTGAGTTATCACCCGGTTCAATAATTAACTGAACACTCTGTTTCGTGCCATCATTTGCCGGTTTTTCAATCGCTATACGCCAAAGCTTGTCATTACCATTCACACCTTGGGTTCTTACTTCACCACCAATATCAACCATATAGTTAGTGATATTCTGTGAAATTAAATATTCAGCTACAGCATCAACACCATAGCCTTTAGCAATTGAAGAGAGATCAACATAAAGTTCAGGGATCTTCTTAATTAACGAATTACCTTCAACAGCAAGATAATCAATTCCAATCCACTGTTTACGTTTTGCTAATTCATCTTCAGAAGGTTGATGCGTAAATCGACCTTCTGGACCAAATCCCCATAAATTCACTAACGGCCCCACAGTCACATCTAAAGCACCATCAGTCATTTTATTAATGCGGATAGCTTCACTGACTACTTTTGCTGTTGCCGGTGAAACAGGAAATGGAGTATTAATTTCACGGCTTTGATTGAAACGACTGAGTTCAGAATGAGGACGATATGTTGACATTTGATCGTTAACTTCTTCAAGAATACGATCAATCTCTGTTTGTAAGACGTTTTGTGGAGGTGAATTACTATCCGGAACATATTTAATCGAGTAATAAGTTCCCATGGTTTCGCCTTCTAATACCTGCTGTTTTTCACCACATGCAGATAATAGAACTAATGCAGACAGCATCACTATCCAATTTATCATCTTTCTTTTTAACATAACTCTCTCTTCTGATCATGAGCGCCCACATTAGTGGGCGCTTGTCATTTCATTCATTTATGCTTTATCGGACGTTAGGATCAACCTCCAAAGTCATCCAGCATAATGTTTTCATCTTCAACGCCTAAATCTTTGAGCATTTTAATAACTGCTGCGTTCATCACTGGCGGTCCACACATATAGAATTCACAATCTTCTGGTGCTGGATGATTTTTGAGGTAATTCTCAAACAACACATTGTGAATAAATCCAGTATAGCCAGTCCAATTATCTTCAGGTAATGCATCTGAAAGTGCGACATTCCATGTGAAATTTTCGTTTTCTTTTGCAAGCATATCGAAATCTTCAGTGTAGAACATTTCACGAACAGAACGTGCACCATACCAGAAGCTGATTTTGCGTTTAGAATGTAAGCGCTTCAATTGGTCGAAGATATGTGAACGCATTGGCGCCATACCTGCACCACCACCAATAAAGATCATCTCAGCATCGGTTTTCTTAGCAAAGAATTCACCAAATGGTCCTGAAATTGTCACTTTATCGCCCGGTTTTAATGACCAAATATACGATGACATAATTCCTGGTGGCACATCAGGATTACGTGGCGGAGGTGTTGCAATACGCACGTTTAACATGATGATGCCATGCTCTTCAGGGTAGTTCGCCATTGAATAAGCACGTACAGTGGTTTCTTTAACGTCAGAAACATAACGGAATAAATTAAATTTATCCCAATCTTCACGATACTCTTCTGGTACATCAAAATCTTCATAACGTACCGTATGAGGAGGACATTCGATTTGAATAAATCCACCAGCACGGAAAGGTACAACCTCACCTTCAGGGATTTTTAACACTAATTCTTTAATGAAAGTAGCTTTATTATCATTTGAGATAACTTCACATTCCCACTTTTTAACACCAAAGATTTCTTCTGGTAATTCTAATTTCAAGTTGTTTTTTACGTTTACCTGACATGCTAAACGACAACCTTCTTTAGCTTCACGCTTGTTAATATGCGAAAGTTCTGTCGGTAAAATATCACCGCCACCTTCCAGCACTTTAACGCGGCACTGACCACAAGAGCCACCGCCACCGCAAGCTGATGAAATAAAAATACCTTCGTTTGATAATACGTTAAGTAATTTATCACCTGCTGGTGCATCAAAACTTTTTTCTGGGTCTCCATTGACCTCAACTGAAATATCCCCTGTATTGACCAGTTTTGATTTTGCGAACAAAATCAACGCTGTTAATACCAATACAATCAGGGTAAACATCACGACACCTAGAATAATTATATCCATGAGTTCTTCTCACCCTTTATAGCTGAACACCAGAGAAGGACATGAAACCTAATGCCATCAACCCTGTGGTGACAAAAGTAACGCCTAACCCTTTCATACCTGCCGGTACATCCGCGTACTTCATTTTCTCACGAATAGAAGCCAGTAATACGATGGCTAACATCCAACCAATCCCAGAGCCGAAACCATAAACAATAGATTCACTAAAGTTATAGTCACGTTGTGCCATAAATGACACACCACCGAAAATGGCGCAGTTAACGGTAATAAGTGGCAAGAAGATCCCTAGTGCGTTATACAGCGCAGGGAAATAACGGTCTAAAATCATCTCTAGGATTTGTACCAGTGCCGCAATCACACCAATGAAAGTGATAAAGTTTAAGAAACTTAAATCAACACCTTCCATCAATGCATTATCACGTAACACATAGTTGTAAACCAAGTTATTCAACGGTACAGAAAGACCCAGAACAACGGTAACAGCGATACCTAATCCAAAAGCGGTTTTTACGTTTTTAGAAACAGCGAGGAATGTACACATCCCTAAGAAGAATGCGAGCGCCATATTCTCAATAAAAACAGCACGAACAAACAGGCTTATATAATGTTCCATGGCGATTAGTCCTCTTCAACCTGTGCAGGTTTTAATGTACGTAATCCCCAAATTAGCAAGCCAATAATAAAGAACGCACTTGGTGCTAACAGGAATAAACCGTTTGGCTGATACCAGCCACCATTTTGGACAGATTCCATTACTGTAATGCCGAATAATTTACCAGAACCAAAGAGTTCACGTAAAAAACCAACAAGGATCAAGATAACGCCGTATCCTAAGCCGTTACCAATACCATCCATAAAGCTTTCAACAGGAGGTGCTTTCATCGCATAAGCTTCAGCACGACCCATTACAATACAGTTAGTAATGATAAGACCAACGAAAACAGATAGTTGCTTAGAAATTTCATACGCATAAGCTTGTAGTATTTGGTCAACAACGATAACTAATGAAGCAATAATCGCCATTTGAACAATAATACGAACACTACTTGGTATGTAATTACGAATTAGTGAAATAAAGAAGCTTGAGAATGCAGTAACCAAAGTTACCGCTATTGTCATCACTAATGCGGTTTCAAGTTTTGTTGTTACCGCCAATGCAGAACACACACCTAATACCTGTAAGGCAATCGGGTTGTTATCTAACAATGGCCCAAGTAAAACTCGTTTAATTTCTTTTGTATCAGCCATTGATCTCTCCTTCACGAACTTTTTTCAGGAATGGGCCGAAACCTTTTTCACCTAACCAGAAATCGAACATATGCTGGATACCATTTGAGGTCAGTGTTGCACCAGAAAGTCCATCAATGCCATAAGGATTACCAGCCGCTGCGCCGCTGCGCACAATTTTAATTGCAGGTACGCCTTCTTCATTAATTAAGCGCTTACCTTTCCACTGTGCTTTCCATTGAGGGTTATCAACTTCACCACCTAAGCCTGGCGTTTCACCATGAGCATAATAGGTAATACCTTTAGAAGTCACACCATCAATATCAACCGCAATAAATGCATACATCACAGACCATAAGCCAGAACCATAAACTGGTAAAACGACTTCTGTGGTTTTGCCTTGTTCATCAAGAACAAAGTACACTTCTGCGGTATTTGCACGTCGACGAATTTTAGCTGCATCGTCGGCTGGAGATAATGCAATGGAAGTATCATCACTACGTAATGCAGCGTTTAAATCAAAATTGCCTTTGCTATCAGTCAGTTCACCTGTCTGGAAATTAACAATTTTTGCTTTAATACGAGTGTCATACACTTTCAGTACATCTGTCGCACTCATTTTAGGTACGAGCAGACCCGCAACATCAAGAATATTACGTTGTTTATCAAGAAGTTTTTGCTCTTCTTGTTTAGACTTCAGTCCAACAGCGGCTCCTGCTACTACCACGGAACACACTAGACATAGAATAAATACAACGAGGAACGTTCTTGCGACGCTATCTTTGTTTTTCTCTTTAGCCACGAGCTTTTCTCCGCTTAATATTCGCCTGAACAACCACGTAATCGAACAGTGGTGCAAATAAGTTTGCGAATAAGATTGCCAGCATCATACCTTCTGGGTAAGCCGGATTGACGACACGAATAAGCACAGCCATTACGCCAATCAAAATACCGTAAGCCCATTTACCTTTATCAGTAAACGATGCGGATACTGGATCTGTTGCCATAAACATCATACCGAAAGCAAAACCACCTAATACTAAGTGCCAGTGCCAAGGCATTGAGAAGAGAGGATTGGTATCTGAACCGATGAGGTTAAACAGGTATGACATTGCAATCATGCCCACCATTACCCCAGCGACAATACGCCATGAAGCAATGCGAGCAAAAAGAATGACAGCACCACCGATTAAAATCATCAGCGTTGAAACTTCACCGATCGACCCTGGAATATATCCAAGGAAAGCATCCATCCAAGAGATAGGTTGTTGAGTGACGGTATTTACTAATGCACTTTCACCCGATACAGACCATTGTGACAATGGTGTTGCACCAGAGAAACCGTCAGCCGCAGTCCAAACTAAATCACCTGAAATTTGAGCCGGATAAGCAAAGAACAGAAATGCACGACCTGCCAATGCTGGGTTTAAGAAGTTACGTCCTGTCCCACCAAAGATTTCTTTCGCGATAACAACACCAAACGTAATACCTAATGCAGCCTGCCAAAGTGGTAATGTTGGCGGTACGATTAAGGCAAATAAGATTGATGTTACAAAGAAGCCTTCGTTAATTTCATGACCACGAATAAAGGCAAAAAGAACTTCCCAAAATCCGCCAACCGCAAAAACAACTAGATAAATAGGTAAGAAGTAAGTTGCACCAAGTAGCATCTTACTTGCCCAACCCGCATCTGTTGTTAATGATGCGCCGAGGAATTCAGCAAGGCGATAGTGCCAATCTGAAGCAATGATTTGCTGTAATTCAGCACCACTATATAACTGATTAAGTGCAGGGATCGCTTGATGACCTACGTTATACATTCCCCAAAACATTGCTGGGAAAACGGCTAACCAAACTAAGATCATCATGCGTTTTAGGTCAATAGTGTCACGAACATGACCGCCATTACGCGTGACAGTACCTGGCGTATAAAATACCGTGGTCACTGCCTCATAAAGTACGTACCATTTTGCTAATTTGCCACCGGGCTCAAAATGGTGCTCTACTTTTTCAAATAAATTTTTCAAACCCATGAGTTACCCTTCCTGCTCAATTTTGGTCAATACTTGGCGCAGTGCTGGGCCATACTCATATTTGCTTGGGCAAACATAAGTACATAATCCCAAATCTTCTTCATCCAATTCCAAACAACCTAATGCTTGAGAACTGTCAGTATCACCTACAACTAAATCACGTAATAAATGCGTTGCCATAATGTCTAACGGCATCACACGCTCATAGTTACCAATTGGTACCATTGAACGTTCGCCACCATTCATAGTAGTTGTGAATGCAAAGCGTTTATTTTTTAAGAAGTGACCGATAGTGGTACGAGTGATAGAAAATTTATCGCTACCCGGCATACCCCAACCAAATAACTCTTTATCACGACCTTCACGTAATACAGAAACTTGGTTATGGAAACGACCTAAATAGTGATGAGCCTCATCAGATTTCCATCCCCATAATACAGAGCCAGAAATAATGCGGTTTTCACCATCAACTAATTGATCTTTAGTTAACTCATAGAGATCAGCCCCTAAACGAGTACGCACTAAACGAGGTGCTTTTACTTGAGGGCCAGCTAATGCAACAACACGCTCTGTATATAAAGAACCTGTTGTAAACAGATAACCAATAGCAATAACATCTTGATAATTTAAATGCCAAACCATTTTCTTAGTACTAACAGGTTCTAAGAAATGGATATGCGTACCGACTAATCCTGCTGGATGTGGGCCTGCAAATTGGTTATAGCTAATTTGTCCGTCATTTAATTTTGTCGGTGATTTTTCACCATGACAAACATAGACTTTCCCTTCGGTTAAACGAGTTAAAACAACAAGGCCATCATTAAATGCCTTCTCATTTTGCTCAATAATAACCATAGGATCTGCTGCAAGCGGATTTGTATCCATTGCAGAGACGAAAATGGCAACAGGTGTTGTGCCTAAATGCGGAGTACGGCTATAAGGACGAGTCCTTAACGCAGTCCACATTCCCGAATTAACAAGGTTAGTTTCAACTTGTTCGCGGGTCAGGTCTGAGAGCGTTGAGCTATCATAACGGTTAAAGGTAATTTCTTCGTCGCCATCAATTTCGATAACGATAGATTGGAACACACGACGTTCGCCGCGGTTAATTGCAACGACTTTACCACAAGCTGGGCTGGTGAAAACAACACCGGCATTCTTTTTATCTTCAAAAAGAATTTGCCCTTTTTTTACATGCTCACCTTCCGAAACCATCATAGAAGGACGCATACCGACATATTCTTCACCTAGCAATGCTACGCGTCGAATCGCGGGTCCGTCTTCTATCACTTGGGCAGGCGCTCCTGCAATTGGGAGGTCGAGTCCTTTTTTAATTTTAATCATAAGATTTGCACAAGTTTATCAGTTAAACCCTAAGCTACAAATTCACCCCGAAAATGTAGCGACTCTGTAATAAAAACATCTTAAGGTGTTTTTGAACCTTAAGTTATTTATCTCCGATAATTGTTACTATTTTCTCTTATTCTGCCGAACTGAATTTTATCATCTCAGCCTAAACCTGTCTGACTATTCGAGTGATTTAGCTCAAGCAAATGGGAATATTATTTTGACTGAAACGTTAACAACTCGTATAAACCGAATTAAAATATCATTTTTCTCGACGAGCGACTAAATTTCATACAGAATATTTTGTAAAAGAAAAGAAACCATATCAGATTTTAATTTACAAATTTATTGCTTCATAGCAATCTACGATCTACTTTATCAACAAATTTTAAGCTATTTTTCTGATAAAACCATGACCAGTCACGCAAAACTACTAATCAGTTTTTTAACATTAATGTTAACTTCCTTATTAGTTAACGCTGAAAATAGTTCAAGTTTCCTAATGAAACCTGTTAAAAAAAGTACAGGCGAGCCTATCTATATTCAAATTTTCAAAGAAGAAAGCTTACTTGAACTTTATACGGAAAAATTAGATGGGCAATTAGAAAAAGTACGTACTTACCCTATTTGTAGCTATTCTGGAGGTCTTGGACCTAAAAAGTTTCAAGGTGATTTAAAAAGCCCTGAAGGTTTTTATCAGGTCAATTTCTCGCAATTAAATCCGAACAGTCGATTTTACCGAGCTATTAACCTAGGATTTCCTAATCAATATGATAAATCAAAAGGATACACCGGCGACTTTTTAATGATCCACGGGGCATGTAAATCAGTTGGTTGCTATGCAATGACAGATTCAGTAATGGACGAAATTTATCAGTATGCTGAATTGGCGCTACAAGGAGGCCAATCTACGATTAATATTCATATTTTTCCATTTAAGATGACCGCTGAAAATATGAAAAAACACCAGTACTCAAAAGATATGGATTTCTGGCAACAGCTTATGCCAGCCTACCAATATGTTGAAGAGCGCAAACAAATCCCATCTGTTACTGTTCAAGATGGGCGTTATTACGTTAATAGCACTTTGACTTCATCGAATAGTGTAAATTCAGTCCTTAACTTATCACAAAATAGCGAAAGCAAATGGCTACAGAATACGCACACCACGATCAAATAAGACAAACTCGCCAGCGGGAATACGCTGCCAAGATTCATTTCCAGTCAATGGTAATGTTGAAATAACAGAAACCACATCATCTGATTGTGTGTGTTGCTGGAAATCAATTTCTACATCTTGATCAAGTAATTTTGCTTTGCCGAAAGGTGCTTTACGCGTGATCCAGTGTAAGTTAGTTGAACAATATGCCATTACAAATCGACCGTCCGACAACAGCATATTAAAGACCCCTTTTTGCTTTAATTGAGAGGCTAAAATAGCGATAAAACGAAATACAGCAGGCCAATTCACAGGAGTTCGTTTATAGCGATTTTCAAGTTGATTTAAGATCCAGCAAAAAGCTTTTTCACTATCTGTCTGCCCTATCGCCCGAAAACGCCCTGTCTCAAGAGATTGATAACCTTTCAGTTGACCATTATGCGCATAAGTCCAGTTTTTTCCCCATAATTCACGGGTGAAAGGATGGGTATTTTCTAAAGAGACATTACCTCGATTCGCTTGACGAATATGAGCGATCACAGCCTCTGATTTAATCGGGTACTCTTGAACAAAGCGAGCGACTGGTGAAATTGCGCTGGCTTGAGGATCTTTAAATGTACGACATCCCAATCCTTCGTAGAAAGTAATTCCCCATCCATCTTTATGAGGTCCTGTCTTTCCACCTCGAGGAATTAAGCCACTTAGACTGAAGTTAATATCTGTCGGTACATTTGCACTCATGCCTAACAACTCACACATCGCTCACTCCTTCTTGTCGATGTTTATTGCTAATTTATAGCAATATCAACAAATTATTTTTCCATTTCTTTTTCAATTAATTGGATCAGAATATGGATAACTTTGATATGAATTTCTTGAATACGATCAGCGTAACCGAAATGAGGTACACGAATTTCAATATCTGCTGTACCGTCCATTTTTCCGCCATCTTTCCCCGTTAACGTAATGACTTTCATGCCTTTCTCACGCGCAGCACTAATTGCTTTGATGATATTGCCTGAATTGCCTGAGGTTGAAATACCCAACAGAACGTCACCTTCTTTACCCACTGCTTCAACATAACGAGAGAAGATATATTCATAGCCAAAATCATTACTCACACATGAAATATGGCTTACATCTGAAATAGCAATGGCAGGATAACCAGGGCGATTTTCACGATAGCGTCCGGTTAACTCTTCTGCAAAATGCATTGCATCACAATGAGAGCCACCATTACCGCAAGATAATACTTTACCGCCTGCTTTAAAAGAATCTGCTAATAACACCGCAGCTTTTTGGATAGCTTCAATATTTGCATCATCTTGAAGAAAGCGAGAGAGTGTATCTGCTGCTTCTGTTAATTCACCACGGATAAGATCTTGGTACATAGGATTTTTACTCCAGAAAGGGTAATCGAAATTTTCTGTTTCTCAGTGTAACGGATTAAATGTCATGAAAGAAGATACCTATTATCGACAAATGCTAACTTCTCTCATTTACGAATAATTTGTGAGCTATATTGTAATTAGAATGTAAATATATTGATAAAAGTTAGTGACTGGATTAGATCTAAATAACAAACAACAGGTCTGACCTCTGATCTCTTGCTAAATACAGGAGTTTATTATGACACTACTCAGTATCGTACTTTTTATTATTCTTATTGGCGTACTTAGTTATCGCAAATTCGGTATTGCGGTAAGTAGCCTCGCACTTATTGCTTATACGTTAGTAATGGGTATCGCCAATATTTGGAGTTACTGGTTACTCCTCCCCGTTGCATTGGTTTTATTACCCTTTACTATTCCTTCTATTCGTAGAGCCTATATCTCAGTACCTGCACTTAAAGCATTTCAAAAAGTCATGCCTTCTATGTCTAAAACAGAACAAGAAGCTATTGATGCAGGTACAACATGGTGGGAAGGTGAGCTTTTCCGTGGTGCTCCCGATTGGAAACAACTTCATAATTACCCTAAACCACAGTTAACAGCTGAAGAACAAGCTTTCCTTGATGGACCTGTCGAAGAAGTTTGCCGTATGACAAACGACTTTGAGATCACACATGAATTAGCTGATTTACCTCCTGAAATTTGGCAATACCTTAAAGATAATCGCTTCTTTGCGATGATCATTAAAAAAGAGTACGGCGGATTAGAGTTTTCAGCCTACGCTCAATCACGCGTATTGCAAAAACTGTCGGGAGTATCTGGTATTTTAGCCATCACCGTGGGTGTACCTAATTCTTTAGGCCCCGGCGAACTGCTACAACACTACGGTACTGATGAACAGAAAAAACGCTATTTACCCGGTTTAGCCAAAGGCGATGAAATTCCTTGTTTCGCATTAACAAGCCCTGAAGCGGGCTCCGATGCAGGAGCTATTCCTGACAGTGGCATAGTCTGTATGGGTGAATGGCAAGGCGAGCAAGTACTTGGTCTTCGTTTAACATGGAATAAACGCTATATCACGCTCGCCCCTATCGCAACCGTATTAGGATTAGCATTTAAATTACGCGATCCTGACCATCTATTAAGTGATGACGAAAACCCAGGCATTACCTGTGCGTTAATTCCAACTGATGTCAAAGGTGTTGAAATCGGTCATCGTCATTTCCCACTGAACGTACCATTTATGAATGGACCGACTCGTGGTAAAGATGTTTTTGTTCCTATCGATTACATCATTGGTGGACCAAAAATGGCAGGTCAGGGCTGGAGAATGCTGGTGGAATGTCTCTCTGTTGGTCGAGGTATCACTCTCCCTTCAAACTCTACTGGCGGATTAAAAAGTGTGGCTATGGCAACAGGTGCTTATTCTCGTGTCCGTCGTCAGTTCAAAATTCCAATTGGTAAAATGGAAGGCATTGAAGAGCCATTAGCTCGTCTGGCTGGTAACGCCTATCTTTTAGATTCGGCGGCAACCTTAATTACTACGGGTATTATGCTGGGAGAAAAACCTGCCGTATTATCCGCTATCGTAAAATATCATTGTACTCACCGAGCACAACGTGGCGTTATTGATGCAATGGATATCGTTGGTGGTAAAGGGATCAGCCTTGGGCCATCAAACTTTGTCGCACGTTCTTATCAAGGTTCTCCAATTGCCATCACGGTTGAAGGTGCCAATATTTTAACTCGTAGCATGATCATTTATGGTCAAGGTGCTATCCGTTGCCATCCTTATGTATTAGATGAAATTGCAGCGGCACGAGACAATAACCTACACGATTTTGACCGTGCTTTATTTGGTCATATCGGTCACGTGGCAAGTAACACCTTACGCAGTCTATGGTTAGGTATCACCAATGGACGATTAAGTAATTCGCCAACTAATGATGAAACTCGTCGTTATTATCAACAAATTAACCGTCTGAGTGCCAATATGGCGCTGTTATCTGATGTTTCAATGGGTGTTTTAGGCGGAAGCTTAAAACGTCGTGAGCGTATTTCAGCACGCTTGGGTGATATATTAAGTCATATCTTCCTCGCATCTGCCGCACTTAAGCGTTATGAAGATGAAGGTCGCCATACCGCCGATTTACCTCTCGTACATTGGAGCGTAAAAGAGTGTTTATACCAAGCTGAAAATGCGATTGACGAACTGCTACGCAATTTCCCAAGCCGTGCTGTTGCTGGCACTATGCGAGCAATTATTTTCCCACTGGGTAAAGCTCAAAAATTACCATCAGATAAATTAGATAGCAAAGTGGCGCAACTTATCCAACAACCGTCTGAAACCCGTGATCGCATTGGTAGAGGTCAATACTTAACACCAAGCGAGCATAATCCACATGGTTTAATGGAAGAAGCACTGCTGGATATTTTAGCGGCTGAACCTATTTTCGACCGTATTTGTCGCCTCTATGAGAAGAAATTTAACTTTACTCAATTAGATAAATTAGCAGACAAAGCACTGGCTGATAAACGAGTAACTCAAGAAGAAGCTGATATCTTACGTAAAGCAGAACAGAGTCGCTTACGGAGTATCAATGTTGATGAATTTGACTTTGATGCATTGGCGGTGCCAGCAAAAAAGCCGAAAACTGACAAAGTCAAAACAGACAAAGCAGCCTAACAATCGAGATAAAGGGAAATATTTCCCCTGATAGAACACAAACACCTCATCACTTTTAGTCATGAGGTGTTTTTTATTAAGAACAAACTATTAAGACCAAAAAATTAATTAGAGATCTAACTCCAATGCTAATAACTCTTCTATTGTTTGGCGACGACGAATTAATTGAGGAACGCCTTCTGTTATCAACACTTCAGGAATAAGTGGTCGGCTATTATAATTTGATGACATTGACGCACCATACGCCCCCGTATCATGGATCACTAAATAATCGCCCACCTGTGCTTGAGGCAATAAACGAGGAACAACCGTACCGCCTTCTTGCTGAGTAAAAACATCACCCGATTCACACAACGGACCTGCCACAATAGTCTCTTGTAATTCTGTCATTGGTTTTATTTGACCATGACTGTCTAAAACTGAAATCTGATGATAACTGCCATACATTGCAGGACGCATTAAATCACTAAACCCAGCGTCCACCAGCACATAATGACGGCTTCCCATTGATTTAACGGCTCTCACTTGTGAAATCAATACACCGGATTCAGCCACTAAAAAACGTCCCGGCTCAATCTCTAACTCAACAGAATGCCCTAAGTGTTGTGCAATACGTTGGCGTGCTTTATCCCATAAAGAAAAATAGTGATCCAAATCGACCGTTGCATCACCTTCTTGATAAGGCGTTGATAATCCGCCTCCTGCCGAAATCGCTTGAATATCAACTTGAGAGGTAAGCACTTGCTCTACCATTGCATCGCAGACACTAGCAAGATGTTGATAGTCAACACCCGAACCAATATGCATATGAAAACCAACTAGAGTTAGATTATATTGCTGGATCACAGCTAACGCTTCTGGCACATCTTCATACCAAATACCATGCTTACTGTTTTCACCACCTGTATTGGTTTTTTGACTATGCCCATGACCAAATCCGGGGTTAACCCTTATCCAAACTGCATGACCTTGGTTACGCTCACCTAATTGACGGAGCATATCAATAGAGCCTGCATTAACAGGAATATCTAACTCAACAACACGTTCAATGGTTCTTTCATCAAGTAAATCAGCCGTAAAAACAATCTCACTTTTTTCTCTGCCACCTTGATAACCGGCAACTAAAGCGCGTTCAATCTCCCCCAATGAAACAGAGTCAACTTTGACACCCTGTGCTTTCATTAAACGTAAAATATGAATATTGGAGCACGCCTTTTGAGCAAATCGAACTACATCAAAAGATTTAAGCTGGGCAATACGCTGAGAAATTGTATCGCCTTGATAAATCCATAATGGCGTTCCATAGGTTTGTGCTAATTGGTATTGAGCCATAGTTATTGATGTTGTCATGTTATCTACTCATAGAAGTCACTGGTGAATAAAATCATTATTTATGAACTTACAAGGGAATAAAAATATCAAATAAGCTACACTCTATTCATCGGTGATATAGGAATACAAGATGAAAGCTCCTTTTAATTGGCGACATATTGAAATTTTTCATGCAGTGATGACCACTCAAAACCTTACTGAAGCCGCAGAGTTACTGAAAACGTCACAACCTACTGTCAGTAGAGAGCTATCTCGTCTTGAACATCTATTAGCATTTAAATTATTTGATAGAATAAAAGGCCGCTTACAGCCCACAACTGAAGGATTACGCTTTTTTGAGGAAGTACAGCGTTCTTATTATGGTTTAGATAGAATAATTAACGCTGCTGAAAATATTCGTCATTTTAACCAAGCAGAATTGAATATCACCTGCTTGCCCGCATTTGCTCAATCATTATTACCTTCAATCTGCCGACAATTTCTAGATAAATATCCTGACGTCAATTTAACTATTGTCCCTCAAGAATCCCCTTTATTAGAAGAGTGGTTATCCGCACAACATTACGATTTAGGATTGGTAGAACACACACAAACGCCAGCTGGAACGCGACAAGAAACTATACTTACACTCAATGAAGTCGCAGTTTTACCCAAGTCACATCCATTGTGTAAAAAACCATTGTTGTACCCTACTGATTTTCAAAATGAACGTTTTATTAGCCTGTCAGCCAATGATAGCTACCGACAATTAATTGATACCGTATTTATTAAAAATAGAATTGCACGACAGTTAGTAATGGAAACGCAAAGTGCCGCCTCTATTTGTGCAATGGTGAGTGAGAATATCGGCATTTCAATTGTTAACCCTATTACCGCACTTGATTACTTAGATAAGTCTATTTGCCTTCGTCCTTTAAGCTTTACTATCCCTTTTACCATCAGCTTAATTACCCCATCACATCGCCCTTCATCACAACTTGTTACCTATTTTATTGATGTAATGAAAGAAATATTATCAGATTATCCTAAACGGCTAACCCAAGCTTTTACCCGATAAAGCAAGCCAATAAGGTGATGATGAAAACCACTCTACTAAGAAATCCAGCAATACTCTAACGGCTGCGGGCATATTTTGCCGGCTCGCTAAAACCGCATAAATTCCCATCGGCTGAGCTTGATAGTCAGACAAAATTTGTTCTAATTCACCACTTTCAATATAAGGTTTGGCTGAGTAATAAGGTTGTAACGATATACCAGCTCCTTTTAATGTTGCTTGCAATAAAACAACCGATTCATTTGCGCTTAAATTCCCCCCAACAGGTACTGAATAACGTTCGTCACCTAAATTAAATTCCCACAAGCTACGACCAAAAAATCGGTAAGTTAAACATTGATGCTGAGCGAGTTCATCTGGCGTTTGAGGTATACCTTTTTTTGCTAAGTAATCTTTATGAGCACATACCACAGAAAGACATGTCGCGAGCGAGCGTGCGATTAAGTTAGGCTCAAGGTGATTCGTAATACGCAATGCAATATCAATACGTTCTTCCACCAAATTCACGGTTTGATTAGTAATTTGCAAATCAACCGCAATTAAAGGATAACGCTGCATAAATTCACATATTGCCACTGACAAAATACTGTTTGCTAATGATTGTGAACTGGTAATACGAACAAGCCCACTGATTTGATGACGCTCTTTAGGAATATTAGCGGGTATACGTTCGGCCATTTCTAATAGCTGTACACTCTGTTCATATACTATTTCGCCTACTGATGTTAGGCTTTGTTTGCGTGTTGTTCTATGCAATAAGCGCACTCCTGCCCACTCTTCCATCTCATTTAAATAACGCGTCACCATAGCTCTAGACATACCTAGATAATCAGCAGCTTTTATCATGCTTCCCTGCTTCACAATAGTTACAAACACTTCTGATGCTTTTATTTTATCCATTTGATTTACTCGATTTACGCAACAATCAATTGCCTAAAATAGGGTTTTTCTCTTGTTTTATGCAACATATTATAGTCAGCAACAACATTATGGAGAAAACAAAAGATGAAAAAATTACTTCCTTTAACACTTGCAACTACCGCATTCTTCGCAACATCAGCATTAGCGACTGATTTAACATTAGATATTTATAACCCAGGAGAAGCGAGTGTTTTCCCTGTTTCTTCTGAAATTATTTATGGCGATAAAGATGCCGTTTTAATTGATGCACAATTTCAAAAAAATGATGCTCAAGCTTTGGTTGATAAAATAAAAGCCTCTGGAAAAAATCTGACTTATATCTATATCAGCCATTCTGATCCTGACTTTTATTTTGGGTTAGATGTTATTACTGATGCATTTCCAAATGCTAAAGTGATTGCAACAGCACCCACAATTAAAGCCATTAATGAAACTCAAGCAGGAAAACTTGCCTACTGGGGACCTGTACTTAAAGAAAATGCCCCTCAGAAAATCATCATTCCTGAAGTATTAAAAGGCGATAGTTTTTCTCTAGAAGGTGAAACCATTTCAGTCAAAGGTTTAGATGGACAATCTCCAGATAGAACATACCTTTATGTTCCAAAACTTAATGCAGTAATGGGTGGTGTTTTAGTCTCTGAAAATATTCATGTTTGGTTAGCCGATACTCAAACTGTGGAAGAGCGCCAACATTGGGTTAGTTCGTTACAGCAAATAAAATCGCTATCCCCAAAAACCGTTATTCCTGGTCACTATTTACCAAAAGCAACGTATGATCTACAAGCCGTTGACTTCACAATGAATTACCTAACTGAGGCTGAGAAAAATCTTGAAAAAACGAAAAATTCAGATGAATTTATTGCAGCAATAGAAAAAAATCATCAGAATTTAGCAGATAAATCAAGCCTAGAACTTAGTGCAAAAGTACTAAAAGGAGAGATGCAGTGGCCTCAGTAGCAAGCAATACAGGTAATACCCAAGGTACTAAAATATTGCACTATGTTTATGATCCTCTTTGTGGTTGGTGCTACGGCATTGCTCCCCTGATTGAAGCGGTAAGCAATACGTTTCCAAATACCATTAAGTTACATGGTGGTGGATTGTTTACACCAGCAAGAGCTGTAACGGGTGGTCAATCATGGAAAGAGCATGTTACGCCAATTGATGAGCGTATTAGTCAATTATCAGGTCAAGTTTTTAGTCATGCATATCATGACGCTCTTGGTAACACTGAAATGGTATTAAACTCACTGCTACCTATTTCAGCCGTTCTTGTTGCTGAAATAATGGGAAAGCGAGATGTTTATTTACTAAAAGCATTGCAAGAAGCCTATTACCTTGATGGCTTAAATATCAGTGATAAAGACACTCTGCTATTTATTGTGAAAAAACTTGGTTTTGATGTTGAGCAGTTTGCATCTTTACTGTCTGAAATTAGCGAAACACAAATTCAGCAACATTTAAGCCAGACACAACAATTAATGTCCCAAGTTAATGGCCGCGGTTTTCCGACTTTATTTATTGAAGATAACCAAGGTTACCACCTGATACCAGTTGAAAAATATTTAGGTGATACAAAACGTTGGCAGCAATTTATAAAAGAAAACCTATAATCTTCTTTTCAGTGTGCTGATTAATTTCCGCACACTGCCTTCTTTATTTCGATTCTTATTATTTTCTTATACATATCTAGAAAAAGTTCGAACCCCCTTAAAATAAATAAAAATCAATTAGTTGAAATAATTTCAAGATGAAAAATTGAAACCTAATACCATTAATGTTGAAAATGAAAGGCAAGAGCCAAATGCCACTTTTTTGATATGATCTTTTGTTGCGATTAATACCGCACAATACACACTTAATCCGAGAAAAGAGCCCAACAAAAGAATATACGGCAATTTTTCAAATCCACACCATGCCCCAATAGCACCAAATAATTTCACATCACCAAAACCTAAAACACATTTTTGGCAAATAAAATATCCCCATAAATAGATGCTATAAAAAAGTCCAACACCACCTAAAAAACCATAAAAAGCATGATTGAAAGGTATTAATCCATATACTGTGTAATTACACAATAACCCTAAAAATATTAGCCAATAAGTCAACGTATTAGGCAGAAGAAAATAATCAGCATCAAAGAAAGAGAGCATCAACAAATAAAAGCTTAATACTGAAAGTATTATCAATAAAGAAAATGAGTTAATTGAAAAAAACCAGTATAAACAAACGATAATGTAACTCAGTGTAAGTTGTTTACGTCGAGTTTTAGCTAACAAAAATAATAATGGAAAAGGTAGGCAAAACTTAATAAAAGCAAGAAAATCATTCAAAAAAGAAAACAAAGGTATTTTTATAAAACAACGGCTTAATGGCATAAATATCTACTCCTTAGATACATCGTTATCCTTGTTAAGCTACTGTATAAGAGGCTCCATTTAATGCCGAGATTTTTCTTTAGAATGACAATGAAAACATGAAATTTTGCGACAAAACACGCAATAAGATCCACGCTATAATAACGACAAAAGCAAAGTGATAACTTGCATGCCATAATGTCATGCGTATGATGCATATCACATATTTTATTTATCACGGTTAACCATCTTTTACGTAAGGGTTTCACGTTATGCGTATTCCTCGCATTTATCATCCAGAACCACTCACAGCAGGTACTCAAACAGCATTAGATGAAGAAGCATCTAATCATGTTGGGCGTGTATTAAGAATGTCTACGGGGCAAAAACTAGCACTGTTTGATGGTTCAAATCAGGTATTTGATGCTGAAATCATAGAAAGCACAAAAAAGTCAGTCACTGTGCAAATCAATGAAGGCATTGTTGATGATAAAGAATCCCCTCTCGACCTCCATTTAGGACAAGTGCTTTCACGAGGCGAGAAAATGGAGTTTACTATTCAAAAATCAGTTGAGTTAGGTGTTAATACGATCACTCCACTGATCTCAGAACGCTGTGGTGTTAAACTTGACCCTAGCCGTTTAGAGAAAAAACATCAGCAATGGCAAAAAATTATTATCTCGGCATGTGAACAATGTGGCAGAAATAGCATCCCACAATTAATGCCGGTGATGTCATTAGAAGAATGGTGTGCTCAAGATGATGGTAGTTTAAAACTCAATTTACATCCTAGGGCTAACCAAAGTATTAATACCTTACCCTTACCTGTTAAAAAAGTGCGCTTATTGATTGGCCCTGAAGGTGGACTTTCCCCTGAAGAAATCGCCATGACAGCAGAGCACCATTTTACTGATATTTTATTAGGTCCTCGTGTATTAAGAACTGAAACAACAGCGCTCACCGCAATCACCGCTTTGCAGGTTCGGTTCGGCGATCTGGGATAAAGGAGAAGTAATGATTAAATTAGGTATTGTGATGGACCCAATTTCATCCATCAAAATCAAAAAAGACACCAGCTTTGCCATGTTATTAGAAGCGCAACGTCGTGGCTGGGAAATTCATTATATGGAGATGAACGATCTTTACCTACACCAAGGTGAAGCACGCGCTCACACTCGTTTACTCAGCGTAGAAGAAAACCCAGAAAAATGGTTTGAGTTTGGCAAAGAGCAAGATATTGCTTTAGGTGAACTTGATACCATTTTGATGCGTAAAGATCCGCCTTTTGATACCGAATTTATTTACGCAACCTATATTTTAGAACGTGCTGAAGATATGGGAACACTGATAGTTAATAAGCCACAAAGCTTACGTGACTGTAATGAAAAACTCTTTACTGCATGGTTCCCAACATTAACACCAGACACCTTAGTGACTCGTGAAGCTAAGCATTTACGCGCTTTTCATGAAAAACACGGTGATGTCATTTTCAAACCATTAGATGGCATGGGTGGTGCATCAATCTTCCGCTTGAAAAAAGACGATCCTAACGTAGGTGTTATTATTGAAACACTCACAGAACACGGTCATCGTTTCTGTATGGCACAAAATTTCCTACCTGAAATTGTCGATGGTGATAAGCGCATTCTAGTTGTCGATGGTGAACCTGTTCCTTATTGCTTAGCGCGAATTCCTGCAAAAGGTGAAACTCGAGGCAACTTAGCCGCTGGTGGTCGTGGCGAAGCTCGCCCATTAACAGAAAGTGATTGGGCTATTGCGCGTCAAGTTGCACCTATCCTTAAACAAAAAGGTCTTATTTTTGTTGGATTAGATGTTATTGGCGATCGCTTGACTGAAATTAATGTCACAAGTCCAACATGTGCGCGTGAAATTGAAGCGGCTTATCCTGATGTTTCTATTACAGGCATGTTAATGGATGCAATTGAAGTACGCTTAAACAAGAAAAACTAACTTTTAGACACTGAGATTAAAGGGTTTAAAAGTATGAACCTAGCCCCCACATATTAATCAATAAGCGGTATACATTAAGAAATACAATGTATAAAAGGGCTAGGTTTTTTAATAAAAATGATCAGGGAACAGTACTACTATTATGAATTTACTTAACCATTTTCTTATTGCTATGCCTTCATTAAGCGATCCGTTATTTGAACGCTCGGTCGTCTATGTTTGCGAACATAATGAAAACGGTGCGATGGGTTTAATTATTAATAAACCTATTGAAGATATCTCTGTGGAAGGTGTATTAGATCAACTGGAAATTTTTTCGACTGATAGAGATGAAGCAATTAGCTTACAAAAACCCGTGATGTCAGGAGGTCCAGTTGCAGAAGAGCATGGTTTTATCTTGCACACTCCAGTTTCAGGCTTTAGTTCTAGTATCAAAATTAGTGACAGCACGATGATCACAACTTCCAAAGATGTATTAGAAACCTTAGGTACAGCAAGACAACCAGAAAAAACATTAGTCTCTTTGGGTTATTCTAGTTGGGAACAAGGCCAATTAGAGAAAGAAATTTTAGAAAATAGCTGGCTAACAGTTGAAGCTTCACCTCAAATTATTTTTGATACCCCTATTGCTGAACGTTGGCATAAAGCCGCTGAATTAATTGGGATTAATATTCACACCATTTCACCGATAGCGGGTCACGCATAATGTCAAACAGAACGGTAATGGGCTTTGATTTCGGTACAAAAAGCATTGGTGCCGCTATCGGTCAAGAAGTTACAGGAACAGCAAGACCTTTAGCCTCATTTAAAGCAAAAGATGGTATTCCTGATTGGACTCAAATAGAAAAAATCATAAAAGAGTGGCAACCTGATCTCGTGGTTGTCGGCTTACCTCTTAATATGGATGGCACCGAACAGTTAGTCACAACTCAAGCTAAAAAATTTGCTAATCGCCTTCATGGTCGATTTGGTGTACAAATTGCCTTGCATGATGAACGCCTTAGCACCGTAGAAGCTCGCGCTCATCTTTTTGAGCGTGGCGGTTACCGTTCCTTAGATAAAGGCAGTGTAGATGCCGCATCTGCCGTTATTATTCTTGAAAGCTGGTTTGAACAGCAATGCTAAAAATAGCTTCCAACTAATCATAGTCACCTATTTTTACTTATAAGTTATCACTCAGCTTGAATTAAACCTTCATGTTGGCGTTGCTGCCGACTTAACATGAAGGTTTGCATACCGTATTCACTACCTGTTTGCATTAATGTTGTCACTTGGTGGTATTTTCCTTCTCTAATAAGATGCGAAATACCCTGTGTGACCTGCATTATTTCAAATAACGCCACACGTCCGCCTTCAATTGAAGAAACTAACTCTTGTGAAATTATCGCCCTTAAACTGCACGCTAATTGTGATGAAATCCATTGTCGCTCATTACCTGTAAATACATTTGTCACGCGCTCAAGTGTTTGTGCCGCCCCTTGAGTATGCAATGTAGCCAGCACCAAATGCCCTGTTTCTGCTGCCGTTAATGCCAACTTAATACTTTGTGCATCTCTTAACTCGCCTAACATAATGACATCTGGATCTTGGCGCAGAGCGCTCTTTATCGCATTTGCAGTATGTTGAACATCTCGCCCTATTTCCCTTTGCTGCACAATGCTTTGCTTATTGCTATGTATAAATTCAATAGGATCTTCTAATGTCAAAATATGCTGACGTTGATATTGGTTTAAATGATTGATCATTGCCGCTAATGTCGATGATTTCCCACTTCCTGTTGCACCAGTCACCAAAATAAGTCCATGAGAATAGTTGTCTAAAAGTGTTGAAACCGACTTGGGTACTCGAAGTTTATCTAAAGAAGGAATTTGTGTTTCAATTATTCTTAATACAGCTGAAATGCCTTTTTGTTGGCGAAATAAATTAACACGAAGTCGCTGCCCACAAGACAGCGTGAGTGCTGTATCAACTTGCCCTTCATTCTCAAAAATTTGCTTTTGAGTGTTGCTCAAAAAAGGCAAAAACCACGCTAATAGACTATCGGAAGTGATAGGTTTACATTGATTTTGTTGATAAAGTATTCCATTGATCCGCAATCGTGGTACATCACCACAACAAAGGTGCAGATCCGAGGCGTTATGCTTTACACTATATGCAATTAAATTTTCCATTTTCATCTTATTATCTCCTGAGTTGCCATGAATACTATTAAACAGAATCTCGTCAATGTCAGGTCTCACATTGACACAGCAGCGCAGAAATGCGGCCGTTCTTCAGAAGAAATAACACTACTTGCAGTGAGTAAAACAAAACCTGCGAGTGACATCGAAAAAGCAATAGCGTGTGGACAAACTGAATTTGGTGAAAACTATGTCCAAGAAGGTGTTGATAAAATCAATTATTTTGCTGATAACCACACCTTAGTTTGGCACTTTATCGGCCCTTTACAGTCAAATAAAACACGTCTTGTTGCTGAAAATTTCGATTGGTGCCATACCATTGATAGATTGAAAATCGCTCAAAGATTAAGTGACCAACGTCCTGACTCATTGCCACCAATAAATGTCCTTATTCAAATCAATATTAGTGATGAGAACAGTAAATCAGGTATTAATCTGACTGAACTTGATGGGCTAGCGGCACAAATTTCTATTCTATCAGGTATTAAATTGCGCGGATTGATGGCTATTCCAGCACCTGAAAGCAATTATGACAAACAAGTTGAAGTACTAAAAAAAATGCATCTTGCATTTAAACAATTGCAATCTCAATATCCCGATATAGATACCTTATCTATGGGAATGACAAGTGATATGGAGGCTGCTATTGCTTGTGGTTCAACACTCGTTCGTATTGGAACAGCAATTTTTGGCGCAAGAGATTACGCGACTAAGTAAAAATAGAGGTTTATATGGAACATCGTAACATCGCATTTATTGGCGCTGGAAATATGGCTCAAGCCATTATTGCAGGATTGGTTCAAGGTGGATATCCAGCAAATAAAATAACCGTCAGCTCACCTTCTGCCATTCGCCGTGAACCACTAGAAAAAGAGTTCGGTATTCATAGTACTAATGACAATATTGATGCGGTTCAGAAAGCGGATGTTATTGTGTTGGCAGTAAAGCCACAAATGATGGAAGAAGTTTGTAAGCCCTTACAAAATATCGATATGAGCAAAAAGTTAGTCCTCACTATCGCTGCTGGCATCCCCGCTACTCGTTATAACGACTATTTTGCAACTCAATTACAGCTTGTTCGTATTATGCCAAATACTCCGGCTCTTGTAGGTAAAGGCTTAAGTGGTATGTTCGCTCACAATTCACTTTCATCTCAAGATAAACAGTTTGCCGATGAATTAATGAAAAGTGTCGGAACAACCGTTTGGGTAGAGCAAGAATCTGCCATCAATGATATTATCGCCGTTGCTGGTAGTGCACCCGCTTATTTCTTCTTGTTTATGGAATCAATGCAACAAGAAGCAGAACGTTTAGGTTTTTCACCTGAAGTGGCAAGAGCTATTGTGCAACAAGCAGCAAGTGGTTCTACCGCCTTAGCAGAGAAACAACACATGTTACCTTTCTCAACTTTACGCGAGCAAGTAACATCAAAAGGTGGAACGACAGCAGCTGCACTTATGCAGTTTTATGAAGGTAAACTACCTGAAAACGTCGCTTCTGCCATGCAAGCTGCGATTAAACGTGCGCAAGAAATGGAAAAACAATTTTAATTTCATCAGGGCCAACTAATGAATTTTTTAAATTTCGTCATTCTGACTCTTCTTCAACTCTACACATCCGTACTGCTATTACGTGTTTGGATGCAATGTGTCAGAGCTGATTTTTATAATCCTTTTTCACAATTTATCGTCAAGATCACACAGCCAATTGTTCGCCCATTGAGAAGTATTATTCCTTCTATTGGTCCTATTGATACAGCTTCAGTTTTATTAGCCTACATATTAATTCTGCTAGGTATTATCGTCCCATCTTACTTATCAGGAACATCTATTCCTTTATCTTTAATGTTCCCATTCGCCTTTATTGAACTGCTTACAGCAGCAGGTAAGATGATTTTCTGGTTGATCATTATCCGCGCAATTCTTAGCTGGGTAAGCCAAGGTCGTAATCCAATTGATCATCTTTTATTTCAATTAACAGAACCTTTAATGGCACCAATCCGTCGTGTCATTCCGGCGATGGGTGGTTTAGATTTCTCTGCAATGATTGTTATTCTTGTGCTTTACGCCCTGAACTATCTGCGCGTAGACGTTTTACAATGGCTACTTAGCGTAACGCTTTACTAAGGATAACACTCATGCAAAAAGTAGTGCTCGCAACTGGAAATCCGGGAAAAGTTAAAGAGCTAGCCTCTTTACTTTCTGCTTTCGGTTTAGATATTGTTGCTCAAACAGAGCTTGGTGTTGATTCTGTTGAAGAAACTGGCCTAACTTTTGTTGAGAATGCGCTGATTAAAGCTCGTCATGCAGCAAAAGTAACCGGTCTACCAGCTATTGCTGATGACTCCGGTATTTCAGTAAATGCTTTAGGCGGTGCTCCGGGTATTTACTCAGCACGCTATGCAGGTGTTGATGCAAGCGATCAGCAAAATCTGGATAAATTGCTTGATGCAATGAAAGATGTTCCTGCTGAAAAACGCCAAGCACAATTTAACTGTGTATTAGTTTATATGCGCCATGAAAACGATCCAACTCCGCTGATTTTTCACGGTATTTGGCACGGTGTATTAAGCACAGAAATGCACGGTGAAGGTGGATTTGGTTACGATCCTATTTTCTTTGTTCCTGAATTAAATTGTACTGCGGCACAATTAACTAAAGAGCAAAAAAATCAGTATTCACATCGTGGTAAAGCACTTAAATTAATGTTGGATGCCCTTAAGAATGCTTAAGTTGCCTCCATTAAGTTTGTATATTCATATTCCTTGGTGTGTACAAAAATGCCCTTATTGTGATTTCAACTCACACACGCTAAAAGGCGAAGTTCCACATCAGGAATATGTGCAACATTTACTCAATGACTTAGATGCCGATCTTATTCACGTTGGCTCCCGTGAAGTCCAAACCATATTTATTGGTGGCGGTACACCTAGCTTATTAAGCGCTGAGTCAATGGCTGATTTACTCTATGGCGTTAAAGAGCGCATTGCTGTTAGTCCTAATGCAGAAATTACGATGGAAGCTAACCCGGGAACCGTGGAAGCTGAACGCTTTGCTGGCTTCCAACGTGCGGGTGTAAATCGTATTTCTATTGGTGTGCAAAGTTTTGGCAACGATAAGCTTATTCGCTTAGGACGCATTCATGATGCTGATGAAGCTAAAAATGCGGCTCGTTTAGCCAAAGAATTAGGCTTACGTAGTTTTAATTTAGATTTAATGCATGGATTACCAGACCAATCATTATCTCAAGCACTTTCGGATTTACAGCAAGCAATAGAGTTATCCCCACCACATTTGTCTTGGTATCAATTAACCATTGAACCCAATACACAATTTGGCTCTCGTCCACCGAAATTACCTGATGACGATATGCTGTGGGATATTTTCTCAGAAGGTGACAAATTACTGACAGCCGCAGGTTATCAACAATATGAAACATCAGCATATTGTAAGCCGGGCTTTCAATGTGAGCATAACTTAAATTATTGGCGTTTCGGGGATTATTTAGGTATCGGTTGTGGTGCTCATGGAAAAATAAGCTTTGAAGATGGTCGCATCATGCGAACAGTAAAAACCAAGCATCCTAAAGGTTTTATGGAAGGTCGTTATCTCCACCAGCAAAATTTTGTTGATAATGATGACCGTCCATTTGAATTTTTTATGAACCGTTTTCGTCTGTTAGAAGCATTCCCTAGACAAGATTTCAGTGATTACACGGGGCTTTCTGAAGAAGTTATTCGCCATCAAATAGATGAAGCTTTGGCCTTAGGTTATATCAGTGAATCAGACACTCACTGGCAAATTACACCTCATGGCAAACTCTTCCTCAATTCATTGCTTGAGTTATTCCTTTAATATTGCTGATTTCAAATAATTAGCTTAAAAAAATGCCCATACTGATTAATCACAGTTGGGCATTTTTCTTTATTACAAACCTTAAAACATCATAAAAATCTTAAGGTTAAATCAATTAAAGTGCGTTTTCTACCGCTTCAATTTGTTTAGTTAAACTGTCTAAACCACCGCCAGAAAGATACCAAAGATCAGCTTGTAGATAAATAATACCGCTATTTTTATAAGCCGAGGTTGTTTTGATTACCTCATTTTCAAATGTTGCTTTGTCTAATTTATCAGCGCCAATAGCTTCGCTACGATCCACAATTAAAATAACATCAGGATTAGCTTTTGCGATCATTTCAGGTGTTACAACACGACGTTTGCCTTTCTCTTCTTCAGCAACAGGCGGTAATTCGGCTCTTTTGGCTTTAACAACATCATAAACAACACTTTGATTATTAGGCATTAAATTGCCAGCGTTATGTAATAGTACTAAAACTTTTTTGTCAGATCCTGCTGCTTTTTTCTGGGCTTGCTCAATAACAGTATTTAATTTAGCAATTTGCTCTTGAGTCACTTGTTGTTTATCAAATAATTCACCTAATAATTTGATATTTGACTCAACTGAATTGAGATAGTTTGCGCTGTTAGTACCTAAATTAACGGTTGGTGCAATTTTCGCTAAAGCCTCATATGATGCACCTTGGCGACCCGTAATAATAATTAAATCAGGTTTAATTTCGGCTAATTTTTCTAAGTCAGGCGCTTTCATACCACCTACATTAGCAACGTTGCTTGCAATACTTCCTTTAATATAGGCAGGCGCATTACCTAACGGTAGCCCAACTACTTTATCGGCTAAACCTAACTGAACTAAAGAATCATAAAGACCAAAATCAAATAGAACCACTTTTGAAGGGTTCTTAGTGACCGACGTTTCACCTAATAGGTGTTTAATCACCATCTTGTCATTGTGCTGACTAATAACTTGGTTAGGTTGGTATTCGATTGGCGTTTTGCTTAACGCAGAGAAACTGGTTACAGAAAGGATAGATGCGATAACTAAAGGAAGGATCTTCTTCATTAATTTTGCCCTGTTTAAGTGGAATACTCAAACAGGGCATTCTAAACAGCTCATCTCATAAGTCAATTGAATAAGAATGATTTTCATTATTGTTTTCAATTGTTGTGAGATAGAAATTTATATACTCTAAATAATTCAAGATCTCGCTTGAAGAATGACGAGTATCATTATTTTTTTAGAGAATTAACAAGCTCCACTCGTTGACTCTCCATTTGGGTTATTTTGCTACAAGCTTGCTGACCAAATTGAGTAAATGCAGCTTCTTGCTGTTTCCACTCCTGATCTATAATTTTTTGAAAACCATCTAAGTTTCCTAATAGTCCGCCCAAGGCTTTTTTACTGTCACCACCAGCTGCTGCTAATAACTGTTTTTTTCCCAATTCATTAATGCTGTCTTGCAACATACCACCTAGGCTACTTTCTACGATTTCACGACCTTTGGCTTCGACTTCTTTTATGGCTTGAGAATGGAATGTAATGTTATTCGGTTCTATGCTGACCACTCTATCCATTTGCTGATTAAGATCTTTCTCTAATCTACTTAATCTATTAAGGATATTGCTATCTTTACCAAAAGCTTCAATCACCACTTTATCAAGCACTTTGCGAGAATCTTGCAGTTTTACCCCTGTTTCAGTTCTTAACCAAGGTACGTCTCGTCTTACTGTGGCTTGATATTTCTTTGCTAGTTCTTGTTGCTGTGGTGTCAATGAGGCACTTTTTTCATTTTGAAATAGTGTGCCGTCAGGATAAATCACCATTAAACCATGCGAACCTGCGACTTCAACAAATTCAGAGGTTATGCGTAAATCATCTTTTGGCATTACAGCACAATCAAAACTTGGTGATGCATTTGCTGTACCCGCAACAAAAAACAGTGTGACAGCAATATTTCTTAAATTCATAACAACTCTCCTGAAAACACACCTAAAAAATTGAACGCCCTACTTTGTTTGCTAATAATTCAAGTGCTGCACAACCTGCTAATGAGTTACCTGATTTATCCAGCTCTGGTGACCAAACTGCAACCGTAAAGGCATCTGGAACAACAGCAATAATGCCACCACCTACGCCTGATTTTCCGGGAATACCGATACGAAACGCAAATTCACCGGCACCATCATACATGCCACAAGTTAACATTAACGCATTTATTTGGCGGGTTTGTCTTGGCGTAATAATCTGATTTTTATTACCCACACATGTACCTTGATTAGCCAAATAACTAAAACATCGCACTAACTCGGTGCAACTCATCTCTATTGAACAATAGTGAAAATAGGTTTCCAGTACTGTAATAACATCGTTCTCAAAATTACCGAAAGATTTCATCAGGTAAGCAATAGAGGCATTTCGACTAAGATGCTCCATCTCTGATTTTGCGACCACTGAGTTATAACAAATATCAGGAGTATCAGTGAGAAAACGGATCACTTCTAACATTCTTTGCTTAGGCGCACTTAATCGAGACTGCAACATATCAGTGATAACAATGGCACCCGCATTAATAAAGGGATTACGTGGTATTCCTTTTTCCATTTCTAGCTGTATCAAGGAATTAAAAGGAAGCCCTGATGGCTCTTTTCCTACACGTTGCCAAATTTCATTTTCTTCATAACGTGTTAAAGCAAGCGTTAAGCTAAGTACTTTAGAAATAGATTGGATTGAAAAACGCTTATCTGCCATGCCTGATTGATAGAGTTCACCATCAACCGTATAAACAGCCATAGCAAGCTGCTCTGGAGGTACTTGAGCTAATGCGGGGATATAATCCGCGACTTTTCCTTGCCCGATTAATGGGCGAATTTGTTGCAAAATATCTGACAGTAATGCGTTAGATAACGTTGTAGTCACAGTCCCTTCCCCAGACAGACAAGGGCATCCTTTTGGATGCCCTTGTTATTATTTGCTAAATGTATAACTTTCTATCAATCCCACCAAACATCAAATAGTTCAGAGGTCTGTACATCTTGCATTTTGCTTTCTTTTAGGAAGTTTTCGACTAATTGGCGATGCTCTTCTGTACATTTACCAATTTGTTGTAAGCAGATTAAGCCTTCCCAGCTCAGGTAACCACTTGCATCAAATGCCAGCCCATTTGGCTCAATAACTTTGAGGATCAGTTCATCAACAAAGCGATCTACTTCCTCAATTGGGGTATTTTCTGGGAAAGTCCATTTAACTGAGAAACCTAATTCCTGAAATTCATCGATACGCATTTTTTTGCGTAAGCGGCGACTACGTTGTTTAGCCATTATTTTACCCTCTTAAACATAAGATCCCAGACACCATGCCCTAAGCGATGACCGCGTTTTTCAAACTTAGTCACAGGGCGTGTTTCTGGTCGTGGTACATAATCCTGAGTTTCTGATAAATTCTGATAACCTTCAACACTTGTCATTACTTCAAGCATATGTTCTGCATATGGTTCCCAATCTGTCGCCATATGAAAAACACCATCTAACGTTAATTTTTTTAAAATTAATTCTGCAAAAGGCACTTGAACAATACGACGTTTATTATGACGCGCTTTGTGCCATGGATCAGGAAAGAATAACTGAACCATTTTTAAGCTATTATCTGGGATCATATGATTGAGCACTTCAATCGCATCGTGACACATGACTCTCAGATTGCTTAATTGTTCTTCTTCAGCACTTGCCAGACAAGCACCAACTCCCGGTGCATGTACTTCAATACCGAAATAATTATTTTCTGGTGTATTTTTTGCCATAGTCACGAGCGATGCGCCCATGCCGAAGCCAATTTCTAAAATTACAGGCGCTTCGCGTCCAAAAACCTGACTGAAGTCGATGGGTTCCGGTTGATATTCAATGCCAAAGGCAGGCCACTGTGTTTCTAATGCTTGCTCTTGACGAGGCGTTAAACGGCCTTGTCTACGAACAAAACTACGAACGCGTCGTAAAGCACGTCCTTCTTCGTTGAATTCCGGAGAAATTACATTCTTGATCATGTCTAATACTGTCAGTCGTTAGGCCAATTATTTACTTAAAATCGTTATAATGTCGCAATAGTGCAACTTAACCGACATTATCCAAAGATCACTAAGTTTAGCAAGAGTCACTCATAGAAGCATCACTCTATAAGATAAATATTAAGAGTGTTTACAGTTTATTCTCTCTGTGGTGCAATCTTACCTTAATCAGAACATGAGTTAATAAAATAAAACATGATGGAAGCTCTGCAATTTTCGCAAGTCGTACTCAATTGGTATCACAAATATGGGCGCAAAACGCTCCCTTGGCAGCAAGAAAAAACGCCTTATCACGTATGGTTATCTGAGGTAATGTTGCAACAAACTCAAGTTGCGACGGTTATTCCTTATTTTGAGCGTTTTATTGCACGTTTTCCTGATGTCAACGCATTAGCTAAAGCGCCGCTCGATGAAGTACTTCACCTTTGGACAGGCCTTGGTTATTACGCAAGAGCCAGAAACTTACATAAAGCGGCACAACACATTGTAGATAAACATCAAGGGCAGTTTCCTGATACCTTTGAGGACGTTTGTGCCTTACCCGGTGTTGGGCGTTCAACCGCTGGTGCTATTTTATCGTTATCACTGAAAAAACCTTATCCAATTCTTGATGGTAATGTGAAACGTGTTTTAGCACGCTGTTATGCCGTCGAAGGCTGGCCGGGTAAAAAAGAAGTTGAAAATAAGTTGTGGGAGATCAGCGAAAATGTCACCCCAACCGAAGGTGTAGAGTATTTTAATCAGGCAATGATGGATTTAGGTGCAATGGTTTGCACAAGAAGTAAGCCTAAATGTGAGTTATGCCCATTAAATACTGGTTGTATCGCTTATGCTCAAAATAATTGGGCGGATTATCCTGGGAAAAAACCGAAAAAAGTTATCCCAGAAAAAACAACTTATTTTCTTATTTTACAATATGATAATCTTGTTTGGTTGGATAAAAGACCACCAGCAGGAATATGGGGTGGGTTATTTGCCTTTCCTCAATTTGAAACAAAAGCGCTTTTAGAGCAGTGGCTAACTGAGCATGGACTCGATAATAATGAATCAGAACAACTGATTTCATTTCGACATACTTTTAGCCACTTTCATTTAGATATTGTGCCAATTTGCGTAAAACTCTCAACGTTTACCTCTATGATGGAGGAGCAAAAAGGACTTTGGTATAACTTACAGACACCTGCAACCGTAGGGTTAGCAGCACCTGTAGAGAATTTACTTAGACAATTAGCCTAAGCTAATACCTGCGATATTGAGGATTTATTATGAGCAGAACTATTTTTTGTACTTTCCTGAACAAAGAAGCTGATGGACTTGATTTTCAGTTGTACCCAGGAGAAATTGGAAAGCGCATTTTCAATGAGATCTCAAAAGAAGCATGGGCTCAATGGATGGCAAAACAGACCATGCTTATTAATGAGAAAAAACTTAACACCATGAATCCTGATGATCGCAAACTATTAGAACAAGAAATGGTACGATTTTTATTTGAAGGCCATGATGTTCATATTGACGGCTACACACCACCTGAAAAATAATATTCACTTTTCCAGAGCCTTTAAGGCTCTGGTATTTTATTCACCATAGCGATGCAATTGACCATGAAAAAAATCCTTCTCTTGCTGATTATCGCCCCTCTACTCATTTCATGTAGTAGTCAACCATCAAAAACATTTGAACCCGATTACGCAAAGGATACTAATGCGTTCGATATTCTTATGGGGCAATTTGCCAATAATATCGAAATGATTTGGGGTATGAAGGAAGTATTAATCGCAGGCCCTAAAGACTACGTAAAATATACCAATGCTTATAAAACACGTAGCCATATTAATTTTGAAGCCGGTACGATTACGATAGAAACTTTAGGTGATGATGCACCTCAATTTCAATTGCATAAGGCGATAGTCACAACATTATTAATGGGCGAAGATCCAGGCTCTATTGATCTCTACTCTGACGTTAATAATATTCCTCACAGTACAGAACCCTTTTTATTAGGACAAGTACTCGATAACACAGGGCAACCTATACGTTGGGAATGGCGCGCCAATAAATTTGCAGATTATCTGATTGCCAATAAATTACAAAAACGTCAATCCGGTATAAACACAATTTGGTATGTCACCCTCAATCTTGTTCCTAACCACCTTGATCAACGTGCTCATAAATATTTACCGCTAGTACAACAAGCAGCAGCTAAATATGGTGTTGAGCCATCACTAATTTTGGCAATTATGCAGATTGAATCCAGTTTCAATCCATATGCAGTAAGTAGTTCTGATGCACTCGGTTTAATGCAGATTATGCCAGCAACGGCAGGTCGAGATGTCTTCCGAATGCAAGGAAAATCAGGACAACCAAGTCGTAGTTACTTATTTGATCCCGCTAATAATATCGATGCAGGTGCGGCTTATATTTCGATACTGCAAAATAGCTACCTTGGAGATATCAAAGATCCTGTTTCACGCCGTTACGCCGTTATACAGGCTTATAACGGTGGTGCAGGTAGCGTGTTGCGGATATTCCATAACGATAAGAAACAAGCAGCGGCCATGATTAACAACTTAGAGCCAACACAGGTGTATACCACATTGCGTAATAAGCACCCTGCTGACCAATCTCGTCGTTATCTTGAGAAAGTCAGTACAGCTCAACGTAACTATCGTTAGTTGATACTTAGTCTAAAAAACAAAGCTTCCTCAATAATTTGGGGAAGCTTTTTTGTTACTGAAGCTTAGTAAATGACTTTATCGTCATGTATTTTTTAAGTATCACAAAACACTTTCACTTTATTTTTACGCATTTTCCGCGACAAATAGCGTTTTATTAATCAATAAGTTTAAAAAAACAGCAATCAAACAGTTTTGTGATAAATAACGTTGACGAGCAAGGCGATATCGGGTTTAATACGCCCCGTTGCCCGAATAGCTCAGTCGGTAGAGCAGGGGATTGAAAATCCCCGTGTCCTTGGTTCGATTCCGAGTTCGGGCACCACTATTTAGAAAAACCAGCCTTAGGGCTGGTTTTTTGCTTTCTGCGCTTTATAAATTTTTGAGACTTCTTTCTTAGTTCTAGATAGTGTGCCATTCGACAGTACATATCATCTATCGGTGATTTAGTCAGAACCTTTTCTTTTTGGCTCCCCGTGCATTTTGCTTGATTAAAAGTCAACTACCGATTTGAATTCCCCCCTTTTTCAATCGTTCCCATCCATATTACGCCCCGTTGCTACATTAACAGGTAGCCTTTCATTTTCAGTATCCCAGTTTCACGCCAAGGTTCTGTTCCTTGTTCTAATACTTAAATAATCTTATTTGTCACTATACGATAAAGATCATTTTGCTGTGAGGATGTACGACCTATTAATTCCTTTTTCATAGACAATTCCTGTTAAAAAAGGAATTGCCACCAAATTGGGAAGTAATACCCATTTGGGTTGAAATAAAGAAAGTTGATTTAATTAATATGCAATCACTCTAAGGCATTCCTTTCAGATCGTGGAAATATTGGCTGTTGTTAAAAACAACGAGATAATATTTAAAGGGTAAACGATAGGTTACTTTCTTTTGCCAAACGTAAGAGATATACAAAGGTAAAGAGCAAAAAACAGACAACTATACCGAATAATATCTTTATTACCTGTTCTTATAAACAACTCACCAAGAAAATATTTATCACCAAATTTAAATATAATAAGACAACTACTACCAATAAAATAAATAAACAATAGATATATTAAATTTAAAAATCTACTCTCTTTATTAAGAAGGTAAAGTTGCAACTTATATAAGACATATAACAGTAAAAATGAAGATATATAGAATAGAAAAAGCTCCAACCAACCAAACGGAAATGGTGATAACACATCAAAATCATTCACCTTTATTCTCTTCCTTATATAAGTCGTGTGTAGAATAAATAGCCATATCAACGCCTAGAGTACTACATAATGTACCGACAGATCCCACACAAAAAGCAACAACTACTTATTTCTAACTCTGTTCAATCAATCAACTACTCTAGTTAATTTAAAAATATCACTCTTATAAAAGCATTACTATAATTAGTATCTAGTTCAGCTTTAGCCATATTTTTCACATCCTTGTTGAAAATAAAAATTCAAGCTATATCTTATCCAAATTATCGGCTGTTATAGTGTAATATTTAACAAATCTTATCAATAGTTAATAGCTACTTTTCCAACTCACCTAAAGATAAAAGTCCATATTACTAAAATAAAATAAAAAATGGATTTTAATTATAAATATATAAGATAGGATGTTTATCATATTAACAATATTACTTTCAATATCGTTAAAGTCTATCACAAATGATATTTCACACTAATAAAAAATCACTACCAATACTAATTCTTATTTTCATTTAAAACTTAAAATATATACCCCTTTATACACTTAAAATAAAAGTGATCGCTTTTATAACATTTATCACACAAATTAAGTTCATTTAAGAAATACTCTAGATATATATCTCCTTTTAATTAATACCTACCTCACAGAATATGAAATTCGCCTGAATTGTCATTGACGAAATATAGCTACAGCAGTAAATATAATAGGCAATGATCATAAAAACAGTGACCATCTTTAAAGATGGCTTTTTTAATCCTTAAATTGTCTCATTTTTTAGACAAAGAGATATTACAGAAACCACGGGAGAATTCTCTTATGACTCAACAAGATACAGCACCTCATTATTCAATTGATGATATGAAAGCGTTAATTGAAACAATGCAAATTTATAAAAAAGATAACAGTGGCAAAGGGATCACTCGTATTGCCTATGGCGAAGAAGATGAAGCCGCGCATCTGTATCTTGCTGGTTTAATGAAAGAAGCTGGCCTTGAAGTTTATCGTGATGGCATTGGTACACTTTACGCACGCCTACCAGGTAAAGATCGCTCACTACCCGCTGTAGGTACAGGATCTCATCTTGATACCGTACCTCAAGGTGGTGCTTATGATGGAGCCTTGGGTGTTATCGCTGGATTTTATGCCTTAATGCAATATAAACCACAACAACTTAAACGAGACCTTGAGCTGGTTGTTTTCCGTGCAGAAGAATCTAGTCGTTTTGGTTTTTCATGTATTGGCAGTAAGGTTTTAACAGGCAAAATAGATAGAGCTCGCTGGGAACAAAATAGAGATGATGATGGCAATAACTACTTTGAAGTTCTGAAGTCTTTAGGCTACCAACATGATAATTTTGATGATTGTTTAATCAAAAAAGATCGTTTTAGCGCCTTTGTTGAGCTGCATATTGAGCAAGGTAAACGCCTTGAGAATGACAAGAAAACTATCGGTATTGTCAACGGAATAGCTGCGCCAACTCGTTTCTCGGTTACAGTTAATGGCCATGCAGATCACTCTGGTGCGACACCAATGTACCAGCGCCAAGATGCTCTAGTTGCAAGTGCTGGCATTATTACAGATATCAATCGTGCAGCCTGTACAGAGGCAGTTTATGGCACTGTTGGTACAGTTGGTAAACTCAATGTTGTACCAAACTCCATGAACGTTATTCCAGGGCAAGTAAAATTCTCAGTGGATATTCGTGGTATTGATACTGAAAGTATTCAACGTGTTGTACAGCGTTTAAATAATAGTGTCGAAAAAGCAGAAAAGGATTTTGGTGTCGCTATTGATGTTCAACCAATTTCTGCTGAATCGCCAGTAAAACTAGATGATTCAATTTGCCAAGTTATTGAAGGCTTGTGCCAAAAACACGATATCAGCTATATGACAATGCTAAGTGGTGCAGGTCATGACTCAATGAATATGGCGCCACTTTATCCAACAGCGATGATCTTTACGCCATCTGTTGCGGGTATTAGTCATCATCCTGATGAATTTACCGAATTTAGTGATATTGCGGTTGCAGCAGATTTATTAGCTGAAACATTAGGTACATTAGCAAATCAATAATCGCTAACTATTTGTTTTAAAAGATTAATAGCATCATCACCTTTAGTGGCTTTTAACCATAACTTATCAAAGAGGGACTGGTACTGAAATATTGCCTCAGTTGAAGAAGTCACAGTCGCGATGCCCGTACTGACATTAGGGAACTCACCTAAACGGAACGGGCTAACGGCTAAAGAAAGAGGCACTTTATCTTGATAAAATAGTTGGAAAGTTAAAGACGGCATAGTATCTGAAATAATTGCAATATTAAGATAACTATTTTTTTGCTCTAACTTTTCAATTAAATGAAGGATTTCATTTTTTGCTCGTTCTTTTCTTTCTTGTTGAACTGTTTTAGTTAAATTAACCGAGCCAAGCATACCAACATAAAGAAATTTTTCGATTTGCTGTTGGCTAATAAGGTTATAAATATGAGGTGAATGTAAGGACTGATGCTTCTTACGCTCTTTTAAAATAGATAAAACTTCTTGTTGTTTTTCAGACAAAAGATTTAAAGGTGAAGCCTCTGTTAGCATTTCAACCAATGTTTTGTCATAACAATCTGAAGTTAATAAGTAAGAGAAAGGTTCGAAGTGGGTGTAAATATGTGAGGATTGAGTTTCAAGTTGGCGCATTCGTTCAAAAAAGCCATTTGCACTTGAATAATATTCTGTATTAATACCCAACAAACTGGTTAACGAGGTATTTAATAATCTAGCAAGATTATCAAGTGTCTCAATTTTAACAATTTCGCCTTTTTCTAATCGATATACAGCAGCACGAGAAATACCCAAGCTTTCAGCTACATCTTCAGCTTTTAATGAAGAGGCTATGCGATAAGCACGCAAGCGATAGCCGATGGATTGGTAATCTATTTTTTCTCTAGGTATGTAAGGCATATTTATAATTGGCTCCCAAATGCACAAAGTACCAGGGTAAAGTAACGGCACAACAATAAGACGTTAGTCGAGATAGTTTAAATTAAACCAAAAATAAAAAGAATCACCTTCCTCACAATGAGGTAAATAAAAGAAGTTTGCAGTAAAAAGTTAGTCTATATCAATAAACCTGTCTCCTAGCAGGTAACCTCACCAGGGTTAAAGCAGTAAAAACAAACAACAATAAAAAACTAAAAGGCGTTGTAATTGATATTACAGCGCCTTTTTCATTATTTAATTAACTAAATGCTCTAACACCATAGCACCAGCACCTTGAGAAACAATTTCATAAGCGTGGCTTGCTGGGTAAACTTCTGTTTTTATATTTGGAAAGAGAGAGAGTTTAGTTTCAATCGTTCTTTTAACGGTATCAAAGAATGTGTATTTGGGTATTAATGTTCCGCCACAAACAACAATATCAGGTTGGAGCATTAAAATTGTATTTGCGATAGCAAGTCCATAGTAATAAGCGGCTTCCTCTAATGCATCAATACACAAAGGATCTCGCATTTCTATTGCTTGGAAAATAGTGTGATAGTTAATTTCATCATCTGTACTGACAAGAGATGTTAATAAAGAGTGCTTTCCTCGTCTTATCTGATGAATAACATTATTTTTTATTGCATCTAAAGAGCACAGTGTATTTAAACAGCCATAAGAGCCACATTCACATAATGGTCCTTTCGCATCAATTGTCATATGACCAAAACAATTCATCGTCGCCGAGGTATCAGTTAAAAACTGATTACCAATAATAGCGCATCCCCTTACTTCGGTATCACAAGAGGTAAATAAAAATCGTTGTGTTTTTTGGCGATAATATAAACGAAATTCGGCTAAAGCGGCAAAATGCACCCCGCTTCCCACGGTAACGTAAGTAGGAATTTTTTTACGTAATAACGTCTCTAATTCACAGAATTCTTCGTCGAGGGATTTTGAAGCCAATTGATGCTCAACAACATGCTCAATAGAAATTCCTAGCCCTAAAACTTTTTCATAGCTGATTTTATTTTTTAATAACAATGCATCAATTTTAGGTAATAGCTTTTCAGTCATTTTATACGCAGATAAATAAGGCTCTGGCGATATTTTAATTTTATCCAACATATTGAGCTTTAAGTCCATTAACACAATAGTTGAATAGACTTTACTCAGTTCAATACCAATTAAAAACACCCCTTCTGTATTAATATTATACAAAATAGGTTTTCGTCCACCGGTTGATTCCCCTAACTCTGCGGTTGTAATTAATTGAAGCGCATTTAACTCGTCCAATAATCGAGCACAAGTCGCAGGTTTCATTTGTGCTAATTCGGTCAACGTTTCTGTTTTTATCGGTCCATTCTCTGCCACTAATTTATAAAGACTTTTAAGTTTCAATGCTTTTGAAGTCTTAGAAGACTGAAGTTCTTTTAAATTTTTCAATAGCATAGCGACTTCCTTTATTAAATTATTAAGCAAAGAAACGAGGAATATCGCTATCTTACTGTAAAAAAAGCAATAGTTCCTTAATCAAAACAAACAATATGATCTTAATCTCAAAATGAGAATAAGCAAGTTGTTCATTTTTGTTTATCAGGCAAAGTACTCTCAACCACTATTTAAAACGTAATGACGATTTACACAGGAGAGAGTCATGCATCAGGTTTCTGAAATCAATAAAGCAAAAGAATTTGTTCAATCTAAAACGACTGAAAAACCAACGATTGGGATCATTTTAGGCTCAGGTTTAGGCCCTTTTGCCGACACATTAGAAGATGCTGTACATATCCCGTATCACACTATTCCACACTTTGCAGCGTCTGGAGCAGTGGGGCATGCTAATGAATTAGTGATTGGTAAAATTGCAGGAAAAACAGTTGTTGCAATGAAAGGTCGTTTTCATTACTACGAAGGTGTATCACTCGATGAAGTTACCTTTCCTGTTCGTGTAATGAAAGCATTGGGCGTTGAAAAACTCATTATTACTAACGCATGTGGTGCCGTAAATACTGAATTTAATCCGGGTGATCTTATGTTAATTACGGATCACATTAACCTGACTGCAAATAACCCTCTCATTGGGCCAAATAATCCTGAACTTGGTGTTCGTTTTCTAGATGTCAGTGAAGTTTATAACAAAGCAATGCGTCAAATTGTTATTGATATCGCCAAAGAACAAGACATTACCTTGCGTCAAGGTGTCTATGCATGGTGGACAGGTCCAACGTATGAAACTCCAGCAGAAATCCGCATGATAAGAACATTGGGTGCAGATGCCGTAGGTATGTCAACCGTTCCAGAAGCGCTGATCGCTCGCCATTCAGGTATTGATACCATTGGTATTTCATGCTTAACCAATATGGCTTGCGGTATTTTAGAGCAACCTCTTAGTCATGATGAAGTCATTGAAACAGCAGAACGCGTAAAATCTACCTTCTTAAAGCTTATCAGTGAAGTGATCTCTCGCTTATAACTTTCTACCAATAAGAGAAAAAGTGGATCATAGATAGCTGCCTATGATCCACTTAAATCAATATCCCCAACAGTGGAGATTGTTATGGGTATAAAAATACAGCTCAAAGGCATGATGTTTATGCAATATTTTATCTGGGGAAGTTGGTTGATTACCCTAGGTGCATACATGATGCAAACATTAAACTTCACAGGGATTGAAGTTGGATTAGTTTATGGCTCTAAAGGTATTGCGGCTCTAATTATGCCTGGTTTATTAGGTATCATTGCCGATAAATTTATTCCTGCAAATCGTTTATATATTATTTGTCATCTTATTTGTGCTGTTGCTTTATTCTTTGCCGCTTCAGTGACTGATCCTTCGATTATGTTCTGGGTTATGTTTATTAATGCATTAGCATTTATGCCAACCATTGCACTTTCAAACTCTATTGGCTATTTTTGTTTAAATAAGCATAAATTAGATTCAGTTGCGCATTTCCCCCCTATTCGTGTATTTGGTACGATAGGCTTTATTGTTGCAATGTGGTGTGTCAGCTTATTTAGATTAGAGCTTAGCAATACTCAATTATATATTGCATCCGTTGCATCACTTTGCTTAGCGCTCTATTCATTCTGTTTACCTAAAATTCCAACAGCACAGCATAAACAATCCACATCTTGGGCCTCTCGCTTAGGATTAGATGCATTTGTTTTATTTAAAAAACCAGTCATGGCAATCTTCTTTTTATTTGCGATGTTATTAGGTGCTGTACTTCAAATTACAAATACTTTCGGTAGCCCATTTATTCATGATTTTGCTAAAAATCCTGAATTTGCAGATAGTTTAATTGTTCAATATCCATCAATTTTACTATCAGTATCACAAATGGCTGAAGTTGCCTTTATTCTAGCAATACCTTTTTTCTTAAAACGCTTTGGTATTAAAAAAGTCATGTTAATTAGTATGATTGCATGGACTTTACGTTTTGGATTATTTGCATATGGCGATCCTTCTCCTTGGGGTTTTGTATTGCTGATGCTTTCGATGATTGTTTATGGTTGTGCATTTGATTTCTTTAATATTTCAGGCTCTATCTATATTGAAAATGAAGTTAAACCTGAAATAAGAGCCAGTGCTCAAGGACTCTTTATGACCATGGTAAATGGTGTTGGTGCATATGCTGGCTCTATTCTAAGTGGTATGGTTGTTGATCACTTTACTGTCAATGGTATGAAAGATTGGCAATCAATTTGGTTAATATTTTCTTCATATACATTAATACTAGCAATTATCTTTGTGTTTGCTTTCAAGGAAAATAGAAAACTAGCTCACTGATAATCTTTATACATCACTTGCTTTCTTATTTTAATGATAATAAATCGACAAAAAGATTTATTATCATTTTTATTTATAATTAATTTTTAATTTTCAATACACTTCGATAAATTTCTTTTTTAAAAGCAAAAAAAACCATTAACACATATTATATTAAAGAAAAAAATGGACTTTCAAAAAAGGAAATAAAATGTCACATCAAGAATATTCACATGAAGTAGGTATTGTTATTGATGTAATAAAGAGCTACTCGCCTTTTAAACGATGGAATAAGAAAGATAAAGATGATAAGTTTACAGAAATAACATATAGCTTTCCTGATTGGAGTAAATTGAGAGGAGATGAATATAAAACAATCACAACACTAAATAAGTATCAAGAAGGAATAGCTGAGAAAATATTGCAACAATGGTCTGATGTTACAAACATTAAATTTATAAAGAAAAACAATAAATACGATACCAACATTAAGTTTGGTGTTTATAACAACGTGAATGAAATAACGAAAGATAACTCTCATTTAGTCCTAGGTGTTGCTAGATATCCATATAACAATACAGATCCAAATAAAAAAATAGAGAAAGCTACCGATTATAGTAGTGGAGGACATGTTTGGATAAATATATCCTCAACAGTATGTATAAAAAAGTTTAATAAAAAAGAAATGACATTAGAACAAGAAAATGAAGTGAATTTATTTAAAGAAAAATCAGACAGTGTAAAATATTATTATATAGAAACAGATACTCATATTACTTTATATAAAAATAATAATGATAGTGGTCATATTAACAATCAACCTATAATATTACCCAAAGGAAATGGAGAAACTCAAACTTATATACATGAAACAGGGCATGCTCTTGGTTTACCGCATACCTTTAAGTGGGATAATTATAATAACCCTGATGTTGAAGCCAATACTTTTAAATATACAGTGATGACATATCGATACCCAAAAATAGAAGAAGCTGATTTGGGTGGGCTTTATCCTATGTCTCCACTATTAATTGATATATATGTTATTCAAAAGTTCTATGGGGTAAATACAACAACAAGAACAGGTGATAATATCTATGGTTTTGATTCTAATACACAAAGAGAACATTATAGTTTAACTTCACCGGGCGATACCATGATCACTTGTATTTGGGATACCGGTGGTATTGATACTCTTAATTTTTATAAATATAACAAAAAGCAAAAAATAGATCTAAATGAAGGCGCTTTTTCTGATGTTGGAGGATTACAAGGTAATCTCTCTATTGCCTATGGTACTGTCATTGAAAATGTTATTGGTGGTAGCAACGACGATATTATTATTGGTAATAATGTTGATAATCATCTTTATGGTAATAACGGCAATGATATTATTTATGGTAATAATGGCAATGATGTACTTCAAGGAGGGAAAGGCAATGATTGGCTTTACGGTGGTGAGGACGATGACATTCTATATGGCTCTGATGGAAATGACATTCTTTGGGATGATCAAGGTTGTAATCAATTCAGTGGTGGAAAAGGAAAAGACATATTTATACTAGGCCTTAGTAATTATAATAGCCATAATAAAATTATGGATTTCACAAAAAGTGAAGATATCCTGCTATTCTCTGATGAGAATGATCATACTTTTACAATTAAAGATTTAGTTAAAAATAATGAAATTACTATTTCTAGCAGTTATAAGCATATAGAAAACACTACCCAAATATCCATTTCAAAAGAAATACTGTCTAAAAAGTATATTCATACAATAGAACTTGTCGGTAATTTTTCTTTTGATGATATATTTAACAGTTAACATATAAAGTAAATAAAAATTTAAACAACCTTATGATATAACTTAGATTAATTAAATATAATATCTAAGTTATATTTTTAAAAAAATAACAAAATAAAATAATAACAGAAAAAAAGATCCCTATCGGAAAGATAACTTTATTTTTATTAACTTAATTAAATTATTCTGACTTAAAACACACTTCACTTCACAATTATTTAAAAACATATTTTCCCCCTCTAGATTAATATCAATAAGTGGCTATCTTTATTATCGCTGGCGCTCGCCAGATAATTAAACTATTTTCAACATGAAAATAAACTTAACCTAAACTTGATATCCGGAGGATATTATGGGTTCTTCTTTATTAAAAAAAGCAGTAGGATTATCTAATGTCTCTGATTTATTAGATAAGAGTGGAATTTTTTATAATTTCTCAGCTAAGACTCTACCTTCTTTTGATTATGATACCGCAGGAAAACATATCGCACGTGAAGATTCCACATGGAATGGGAAATATGTTATCGGTCAAGCAGCAGAAGTAACGTATTCATTCCCAACTTGGGCAGGTAAAAAGTTTAATGATTTTGGTGATAAAAATCCCTATGGATTTAATTCAACACAGAAAGAACATGCAAGACAATCTTTAGATGCATGGTCTGATATCGCAAATATTAAATTTACAGAAGTAGGACCAAATGTAAAATCAGATATTACTTTTGGGAATATTACTGATCCATATGGCAAGTTCCAAGCTTATGCAACATTACCAAATACCCATGATTATTACGGGCGTGATGTTTCAGGCCAAGCTTGGTTTAGTGATTATTATTATGCTGGCAATACAACGCCTGAATTAGGTAACTATGGTCGCTTAACTATTATCCATGAAATTGGTCATGCACTCGGTTTAATGCACCCTGGCGATTATAACGCAGGGCAAAACGTACCAGGTTATTTAAAATCTGACTACGCTGAAGACAGTCGTCAATATACTGTTATGAGTTATTGGGAAGAATATGAAACAGGCGCGCACTTCCAAGGTGCTTATGCAGGTGCCCCTTTACTTCATGATATTTCAGCAATGCAATATCTCTATGGTGCAAATACAACAACCAGAACAGGTGATGATGTTTATGGTTTCAACTCAAACACCGGTATTGATTATTACACTGCAACAAGCAGTAACGATAAATTAATATTCTCCGTTTGGGATAGCGGTGGTAACGATACTTTTGACTTCTCAGGATATTATCAAGATCAAGTTATTGATTTACGTGAGGGTCATTTCTCTGATGTTGGCGGACTACAGAAAAACGTTTCTATTGCACAAGGCGTTACAATAGAAAATGCAATCGGTGGCTCTGGTAATGATATTATCTATGGAAATGATGCTGATAATATTCTCATCGGTGGCGGCGGTAACGACATACTGTATGGTGGCGGCGGTCAAGATACATTATGGGGTGGTACGGGTAGCAATACCTTTGTTTATAAAGAGATCTCTGACTCTTTAGTCTCTGCCGCTGACAAGATAATGGACTTCAAATCGGGTATTGATAAGATTGATTTATCAGAATTAATCGAAAATACCTTTAGCCATAAATTCCTTAACTTTGTTGATAATTTTACAGGTCGCTCAGGTGAAGCAACCATTAAATATGATCAAGCAACAAACTCAAGTGAACTTGCTATTAATGCTTATGGTTATGGATATAGCCCTGATTTCAAAATTGACATTGTAGGATTTGTTAATTACGAAACTGACTTTATTGTTTAATTTGTCATTGGGTAGGAGAGAAGTATTTCTCCTACCTTTTTTATCAATACGGAGCTATTTTTATATTTTTTCATTAAAAAAAAGATAGATTTATCGCTCCGCATTGATAGAAAAAATGCAGTAAATAGTAATAAACAGATAGGAATAAAATCAGGAATAACATTATGCCAGCAAGTAAACACAATAATGAAATAACAAATATTATAAAACAAAGAAAGAAAGTATTTCTTTCCATTGGAATATTCACAGCCTTAATAAATATTTTAATGTTAGTTCCTTCCATTTATATGTTGCAAGTTTATGATCGAGTTTTACCTTCAGGTAATGAAATGACTTTATTAATGCTAACGCTCATTATGTTAGCATTATTTATTTTTATGGGAGGATTAGAGTATTTAAGAAGCATTATTGTCATTAGAATGAGTAACAAACTTGATTTATCCTTAAACTCAAGAATTTATACTGCTGCATATCAAGCAAAATTAAATAAAACTCCCGGTATTAATTCCTCTTTAGCATTTAATGACTTAGTAACTATTAGGCAATTTATTACAAGTCATGCTATTTTTGCTTTTTTTGATTTACCTTGGTTTCCTATTTATCTTCTTGTTATCGCATTATTTAATCCATGGTTAGGATTATTTGCATTATGCGGTGCGCTCGTTTTATTTTCGTTGGCAATTCTTAATGAATATTTATCTCGATCATCATTAAAAAAGGCCAATGAGTTTGCTAATCAAGCACAAGTAATACAAGGTCATCATTTTGAACACCCACAGCCTATTGAAGCTATGGGAATGCTAGGTCATTTACGAAACCAATGGCAAATTGCTCACTTTAAATATCTACAAGCACAAACTCATGCAAGTGATAATGCAGCCGGTGTCAATGCAATAACAAAAGTCACTCGAATGGCACTGCAATCCTTAATGTTAGGATTAGGCGGATGGTTGGCAATAGATAATACAATTAGCCCAGGAATGATGATCGCAGGCTCAATACTATTAGGTCGTGCTTTAGCCCCGATTGAACAAGTTATTGGTGTATGGAAAAACTGGGATAGTAGTAAAGAAGCTTATAAAAGGTTAACTACACTACTAAACACGTATCCTGAAGAAAATAAAAAAATGGCGTTACCTTCTCCTAAAGGTGAATTAACGGTCAATATTAATCAGGCTCAATACCCTCAAACAGAACGTACACTATTAAATAATATTCATTTTTCACTTAGCCCGGGTGATGTACTTGGTATTATTGGCCCTAGTGCTTCAGGTAAATCCTCTTTAGCGAAATTTATTGTAGGTATATGGGAAGTTAAAACCGGAGCCATACGCCTTGATAATGCAGATATATATCAATGGAATAAAAGTGAAGTTGGTCAATATATTGGATACCTTCCCCAAGAAATCGCTCTTTTTCCCGGTACAATTGCCGAAAATATTGCTCGTTTTTCTGAGATAGATCCTCAAAAAGTCACTCAAGCTGCAATGATGGCAAATGTTCACGAGATGATTTTACGTTTTCCTGATGGATATGAAACCGTTATTGGTGCTCATGGTGAAGGATTATCAGGGGGGCAACGACAACGTATAGCATTAGCACGCGCATTATATGGCAACCCTACACTGGTTGTTTTAGATGAGCCAAATTCTAATTTAGATGATTTGGGCATTAAAGCGTTAATGCAAGCTATTCAAATACTTAAACAAAATAAAAAGACCGTTATATTAATTACGCATCAAAAACAATTACTCTCAGTGACCAATAAACTTTTAGTTCTTTTCGATGGTCACACTAAATTATTTGGCTCTACAACAGCCGTTATTGCTGAGTTAAATAACTCATCAGCAATAAAGAGTACGCCAACGCCAGCAACCACACCTATTACTCAAAGCAATATTTAATATTGAGAAGACTATTATGATCACAAAAAAAAATGAAATCGATATTGTTCATGGAATTTCAGATGATCCTAGGAAATTCTTAATAATAGGATGGTCAGTTATTCTTTTAGGTCTTGCTATTTTTATTTTTTGGGCTGCCTTTGCCCCCTTAGATAAAGGCGTATCTGCTAAAGGAAATGTTTCAATTTCAGGTAATAAAAAAAGTGTTCAAGCTTCAGTAGAAGGTATTATTACTGATATTTTAGTAAAGAATGGTGATAATGTAACCGAAGGTCAAACACTTATTCAATTAAGCCCTATTCAATCAAAAGCTTTAGTAAAATCCTTATCAGAACAATATGATAATTTACTTATTACTCAACAACGCTTATATGCTCAATTAAATGAAAAAACAGAGTTCACCTTAGATCTTAATGAAGAATATTACTCTCCATCAGAGAATTTAAATAAATTACTACTACTTCAAAATAAGTTACTTAATGAAAAGTATATTGAATTGCATAGTGAAATAAATGGCTACAACGCTATTATTGATGGAGTTTCTAATCGTTTAATTCATTTAAAAAGATCCACACAAAATAAGCAGCATCAAATTAATAGTTTACAAAATCAAATTAAAGATTTATACACTCTTGCTAATGAAGGCTATATTCCTCGTCATCGTTATCAAGAAATTGAGCGTGAACTCGCTGAAAATAATAACCATCTTAATGATACATTTGGACAAATAAGTACATTAGAAAAACAAAAGTTGGAGTATGAGCAAAAAATATTGCAACGCAATGCTAATTTCTACCAGTCAGCACGTACTGAGCTTAATCAAGTTCAATTACAAATAAGTGAAACAGAAAAACAACTTATCATTGAAATAGATAAACTGAAAAAGATGCAAATTACTGCCCCAATTTCAGGAATAGTAATGGATTTATCTGTTTTTACCCAAGGTGGTGTTGTAAGAACAGGTCAAACATTAATGGAAGTTGTTCCTCAAGATCATCAATTAATTATTGAGGCACGTTTAGCCCCTCACCTTATTGATAAAGTCACCCTTGGTCTTCCTGTTGATTTAATGTTTAGTGCATTCAATCAAAATACAACGCCTAAAATTCCCGGAGAGGTGACGTTAATTTCAGCGGATAGACTTCTCGATGAAAGAACGACAGAGCCTTATTACCAAGTATTTATTAATGTTAAAGATAATACTCTTCTTGCAGACAATAAAAATAAATTAAAGGCTGGAATGCCGGTTGATGTATTTATTAATACAGGCGATCGTTCATTGCTAAATTATCTCTTTAAACCTGTTTTAGATAGGATCCATACTTCATTGACGGAAGAATAATGATGCGAATAAAAAAAATCTCTGCCATTATATTTATATGGATGCTAAGTTTTCACGCTTTTGCCATCAGTTTATCTGATCTCTATTTCTTAGCAGTGAAAAATGATCCTACGTTTAATGCTGCGATTAAAGAACAGGTTGCAGGGAAAGAGTATGAAAATATTGGATTATCTCAATTACTTCCAAGTGTACATGTAAACTATCAAAATAACCCACGAAATTGGCAGCGGAAAGTTTATCCTATTAATACAAATCAAGGAGAAATGGAACGAACTGAATATCAAAATTATCAAAGCCATTCTGTCAGTGCCATTATTAGCCAACCACTCTTTGATTACACGGCATTCAGTGATTACAAATCATCAGTAATAAAAACATTACTATCAGATAGTCGTTATCAAGTTAAATTTTCCGAGCTAGTGATCAGATTAGTGGATAATTATATAGAACTGGCTTATGCACAAGATAAGTTATTATTAAATCTTTCACAGCAAGAGATTTATAAAAAACAGCTAACATCAAGTCAGCGTTTATTCGAGTTAGGCGAAGGAACAAAAACAGATATATCAGAGATCCAAACACGATTATATTTAACTCAATCTCAATATACAGATATTCAGCTTGAGTTAGATAATGCTAAAAATAAACTAAGTTCAATGATTGGTACATCACTACCTTATGCAGAGCATATAGCAAAATTAAGCAATAATCGTTTTATATTACAACCTATCACACCCAATAATTACGAGTCATGGGAAAACGAAGCTATGCAAAGCAATCTCAATATCCAAACGGCTCGTTATGAAATGGCAATAGCAAAACAAGAAGTAGAAAAAAATAGAGGTGAATTTTTCCCAACAGTGCAACTCTATGCTTCTTATTCTAATAGCGATTCTGATAGCAATAATACCGTAAATCAGAAATATCAATCAGCGAACGTTGGTTTTTATGTCAGTTTACCTCTATTTAATGGTGGAAAAACAACAGCTTCAATGCGCCAATCTACTGCGCTATATCAAATGAGTGCTTTTGAAAGAGATGCAATTATCCAGCAAATTAGACAAGAACTACGTCATCAATACCAAATATGCACAACGAGTAATATTAAATTGAATGCCTATGAGCAATCTGTTTCTTCTGCTAAATTGCAATTAGATGCAACTCAAAAAAGTTATATTGGCGGACAAAGAACAATGGTCGATGTTCTTAATGCCGAAGAATTATTATATCGTGCTCAACAAGATTTAATTAAAGCTAAATATGATTATATTCAGGCTTGGGCATTATTACATCAATATACTAATACATTAGATATTGAGAAAATAAAATTAATTGAAGGCTATTTTCAATAGAATTGCTAAATTTTTCAATAAGAAATATTAATGTAATTATAAAAGTCCTAGATCATGGATAGAAATAGGACTTTTAATTATAAGCAACTGTTGATTACTTATTTTAGCTAGCGGGTATCATCACTTCTTTTTAGTACCGTACAACATTAATACACGGTGAGTAAGAGCAATTGATGCTAGACCGATAAAACATTCAGCTAGGAAAATCAGCATAAATTACCCCCATTCATAAGTACATTTTGTTTGGGCGGGGGTTCTGATAAAGTAAAGTGACTTGTCATATAGTGCTTAGCTAACTCCGATTTAATGGACACATTTTAAACCTACCATTAAAACTAAAAAGAGCAAAATATATTTCTCAACAAAATCCATTTCTGGGCTTTGATCACATAAAAACAACACAAAAAATCAAATCTATGTCATTTTAAAGCCGATGTTAAATTTATTTGCTCTTTTAGAACCGTCTTTTGAAAAAAATAGACTTTTAAATCAGTTAATTAAAGAAAACGAATGTTAAATCACCCTGTTTTTCTACAATAGGTTTTACCTTTAACTGACTTATCACTGATAATATTTCTTTTCGCTCTGGTCGGACTAAAACAATCGCAAGCCCTTGATAGTTATTCTCTTCAATTAAGTTAACTAACTGCTTAAGATCATAATATTTATTTTGCACATCTGGATATGCTAGACCGTAAGCAAGCTCCCCTTTCGTCTCTGTTAAACGAATATCAGTGCGTTTTAATCCCCATGCTAAGGACGTTCCGATCCCGATTTCATCAGTTAAAATATAAGGCTTATCGGCTAGCTCACTATAATAGTGATTAATTGCTTTTTCAGGGGTACTTTTGCTTTCTATTTTATGAGGAATGGCATACCCAATTGCTAGACTTAATCCTATCGAGCAAAACAGAGTCAGTAAACGTGTGGGTTTAAAGAATGAAGCAATTCCCATCACACTCCAAAATAAGAAGCCCACAATACCCAGCAGCGCTTTATATTGCTCATTTGTTTCATATAACGTAAATCGTGTAGAGAACAACGAATAAGCAATAATAGAGACGCCTACAAGCCCAAAAACCGTATTTATGATCGCATTAATATTATGAATTTTTTCATTTTGTTTATTTTTTAGCTCTTCCATGTAATGTGCAATCAAGATAGAGAGCGGTACAAAACACGGTAACATATAGGTTAATAGTTTACCGCTGGAAGCAGAAAAGAAAGCAAAAAAGAGGAATAACCAAAACGAAAAATAAAGCGTTCCCTTTTTCAAGAAAATAGCCGATTTAAGAGCACCAAATAAGAACCCTAACCACGGCAAAATACCCAAAATAACAATAGGCAAATAAAACCACATAGGTTGCGATCTTGCTGAATCCTTCTCAACAAAGCGTTGAACATGCTCAATCCAAAAGAAGTAGTGCCAATAGTCAGGGGCTTGAAGTGCAACAGAAATCACCCAAGGGCCCGCAATAACAAGCATTGAGATAAGTGCTATTGGTGCATAACAAAGAACTTCTTTAAAACGAGATAAGCTAATTGCGGTTACAACAAAAACTAATGCAGGTAATACAACAGCAATAAACCCTTTAGTTAAAAAGCCTAATCCACAAAAGATACCGACTAAAATATAAGCACCGATTTTTGATTTTCTATTCTGTGCAGATAATCCACTTAAAAAGTAATACATCGCAATCGTGACAAACATTGTCACAATAGGATCAAGAATATTGTAGGTACCAATTGCTAACACAAGAAACGAAGATAAAAAGACAACTAGCGCATTAAACGCCAATGCACGGTTATGCCAAATGAGCATAGCAGCACGATAAACAAATAAGCCAGTTAATAAGGTTGAAGTCACAACAACAATACGAACAGAAAAATTACCGCCACCAAATAACCATTGGGCAATACTGTTTAACCAATACCCCAATACTGGTTTTTCAAAATAGCGAACATCCAGCATGTAAGGTACAGACCAGTTACCTGATACCAGCATTTCTCGGCTAATTTCAGCATAGCGGATCTCATCTGGTTGCCAGAGTAGTCGCGTTTCGAGAGGAATTAAATAAGTTAAAAATATAAAAATAAAAAGTAGAAACCATTTATATCTTTCTACAAAATCAACACGCATATATTCCCCGTTAAAATAAAACAATATCATCTTATACGAACTATTCACTTAGAATACCTATCCTATAAAAGATTCAATTATTATTTATTAAATTATAATTAATTAATAACTTGCTTTATTTTCAACCAACCAAAATGATACTTAAGAAAGATATTATCTATAAAAATCAATACAATGAAACATTTTCATTGAAAATTAAAATAATGAAAGATTAATTTTTTATTAAATAACTGGCGTCTTTTTATTAAAAAATTATCTAGATAGTATTAAAAAATAGAGGATAAAAATTAAACATAAACAGAAAATAAACAAAGTCTATAAATAAAAAAACCAGAAGGAACTTATTCTGGTTTTTGATTACTTTATTTAATTATATGATGATAAAAATCTTATTTACTAAACTCTTTAAAAGCGCCCATGGTGTTGGATGCATACATAACTGAAGGGCCACCGCCCATATAAATAGCAACACCTAATGCTTCAGCAAGTTCTTGTTCTGTTGTGCCAAGCTCCACAAGTGTTTTTGTATGAAATCCAATACAACCATCACAACGATTCGCGACAGCAATTGCAATGGCGATCAATTCTTTTGTTTTTGCATCTAAAGCGCCTTCTTTACCACCCGCTTTTGTCGTGCTCATAAACGCTTTCATCACTTCTGGAATATTTTGAGACAACGCCCCCATGTTGCTGGCAATGTCTGTTACTATTTCTTTGTACTTGCTCATTTTGGAGTCCTTAATAATATATCTATTTATATAATATAAAAATATAATATCAAATTATATAATCTAAGCAAGTCAATTTAATTTGTAGTGATCTTTTCTATTGCGATAGTTACTAAAAAAAGAGGTTTAAAGTGTCTATTTTAGATGAGTGGGCTGAACGCCATATCGAAAAAGCGTTACAAAAAGGGGAACTTTCATCGCTAAAAGGTGAAGGGAAACCACTGATCCTTGATGATAATAGCCATGTTCCAGAATCACTTAGAGCAAGCTATCATTTATTAAAGAATGCTGGTTTTTTACCACCTGAAATGCAAGACAGAAAAGAAGCCTTATCTCTAGCAGAAATCCTAAGTACGTTAAATGAAGCGGAAATAGAAGATGGATCACTGCAAAAGCGTTTGACATTACTTGAGTTAAAATTGCAACAAGCAGGTTTAGATACCCAATTTTTACATGCAGACTATGCCACACAACTAACAGAAAAATTAGCAAATCATAAAAAAGAAACCAGACAAAAATAATGAAATATCAAAATAAAAAAAGCCTATACATCCCTGTATAAGCTTCCGTCATCGCAGAGAATTAACCTGCTGTTGGAGAATAATACGTTGGTGAGCCAGGTCCTACTGGTAAGTTGAATACAAATACCCATAAGTAGAACAATAATGACCAACCAATTAAGAAAATCACGGAATATGGCAACATCATAGAGATCATGGTACCAATACCCGTATCTTTCTTATATTTTGTTGCGACTGCTAATATCAAACCAAAATAACTCATCATAGGTGTAATGATATTAGTGACAGAATCGCCTATTCGATATGCCGCTTGGATTGTCTCTGGTGCATAACCGGCAAGCATTAACATTGGTACAAAGATAGGTGCTGTCACAGCCCATTGTGCCGATGCTGAACCAATCATTAAATTAATAAAAGCACAGATTAAGATAAAGCCTAAGAACAGCAACCCACTTGGCATATCAATACTATTAAGTAGCGCAGCACCTTTAACAGCTATTACCTGACCGATGTTTGTCCAACCAAAGAACGCAACAAACTGAGCCGCAAAGAAAATAATCACTAAATAGAGGCCAAGTGTACTCATCGAATTCGCCATAGCGTCAACGATATCTTTATCTGTACGCATTGTCTTAGCAATCCATCCGTAGACAATACCCGGTATTGCAAAGAATAAGAAAATAAAGACAACAATCGATTTTAAGAAAGGAGAATTACCAATAAGCCCTGTTTCTTGGTTTCTCAATATGCCATTTTCAGGAACAACCGTTAGCGCCAAAATCACGCCCATCACAATAAATGTCCCTGTTGCAGCCCATAGTGCTTTCTTTTCTAGTGGCGTAACTTCAGCAGCATTCCTTAAATCATTTTCTTCATCATCAAGTTCGTTACCGTTATAAGGCCCTAGTTGAGGCTCAACGATTTTTTCCGTAATGAAGTAACCTAAGAAAGTAATAAGGAATGTACTGACAAACATAAAGTACCAGTTTGCTTCAGCACCAACGATATAGGTTGGATCTATAATACGCGCAGCTTGCTGTGTAATACCCGATAATAACGGATCTATCGTTCCTAAGAGTAAGTTAGCAGAATAACCGCCTGAAACCCCTGCAAATGCAGCCGCTAGACCAGCAAGTGGATGTCGTCCTAACGAATGGAAGATAATCGCTGATAACGGTATCAGTACCACATAACCTAATTCAGCCGCAGTATTAGACATAATACCAGCAAACACAATTGCTAATGTGGTCATTTTGCGAGGTGCTTTCATTACCACTAAACGCATCACCGCAGATAATAAACCTGCTCGTTCAGCAATACCGACACCTAATAACGCCACCAGCACCGTACCTAAAGGTGCAAATCCAGTAAAGTTTGTAACGATATTTGCCAATATACGACGGATACCATCCGCATCTAACAAACTAATAATATGGATATAGCCATCTTCTGCACGTCCTTTTGCGCCTTCTGGTCGGGGATCTTGTACCGTAACACCGAAGTATTCACCAACAGCCGAAGAGACAAGTAAAATAGCAATTAAAATAATAAATAAAATAACGGGATGGGGTAGTGCATTTCCTAGCCATTCCACCGTGCGTAGAAAGCGACTGCCTCCCTGTTTTTTTGTTTGCATCATTTATCCTTTTTATAAAAAAAACAGAAAATGCACAGTACACAACCCTTTTTATTATGACTATCTGTTAATCCTATTTATAAATACCTTATTTAAGATAAAAGCTAGGGCAAAATTGTTAAATAAAATATTTTTTACCATAATAAACAACCAATTAAAAATTAATCATACAATTACAAATCACTTGCATTAAAATTAATTTATAATATCTAAAATTAAAAAATGTGCATAAGGTAACATTTTTTAACATTTTCATGATTATTTATTAACCTTTTCTGATTGAAAATGCCTTCAATTAATAGTCAGAAACGATTAAACACTCAGATAAACCTGATAGTAACGGTTGTAATTACTATAAAAAAGAAAATAATGACGAATAAATGGTCAGGATAGGTTAAAACTTTAGATTATTTGTAACATGAACAACTAATATTGCAGTAGATATTGAACGTTCAACTATACGTAGAATGAAGAATTGCTGATCTGAGCAAAGAAAGAGAGAAATCGTAAATTAAAGATTTAAAAATAATGATGTTGATATTTTAAAGATAAAAAAAGAGGACAAAATTATATTTTGCCCTCTTTATCTACCACTCAATAAGAAAATATTTACTGATTAGAAGATAATATCTGGTGTGGTTTCCGCCATAAAATATATACACTTACTTGCATGTCTATCTTCAATCTCTTCTTCAACGTGAAAGCAATCTTCAAAAAACCAGTAAATTGGGGTTCTTAAATAGACAGCTAATGTCACAAGGTAGCTCAAATCTATTTTATTTAACCCGCGTTCATAACGTGAGAACTGTTGTTGGCTTATACCTAGTTTATCAGCAATGTGGCTGCCAGTATAACCAAGCTCTTTGCGTTTTTTCTGTATTCTTCTGCCAACTAATTCATTCACATTGATGTCTATAAAATTATAATCCATCATCGCGTTTTCCAACTTCATCTCTATCAAGGCATTGTTAAAATAATTGTCCCTACACCAGAGAATGGGCCTGGTGCAACTCGACCTCGAGTACGTAATATGGTGCTAACTTCAATAGGTGCTGCACGGAATTTTTGTACAAAAACAGTTGCACCACTTTCACCTGGTCTATCATTAAGGTAGAGGTCGGCATATAGACTATTATCAGGGCGAAGTCTTACGCTTGAACCATCCATTCCTGATGCGATTGCCATAACCAGCATATCTTTATTACAAGTGACATTAATGGTTTTCTTTCTATAAGCATTATTCAGATTTTCTTCATTAATATCGCCGTAATCCATATCCACCGAACCTTCAATAATTTGGCAGGCACCTGCCGGTGGTGGGGCAATACCACACATTGAGCCTGGCAATAAACGACCATCATCAGCAATCCCGCCAGAGTTTTTTTGATAGAACAAGCCTACACACTCTTGAATGGTATCAACAAGGACACCACTATGCTTCGCAACTTTAGGGCCATACGGCAGTGGTAATTTTCCACTATTTTGAACCGCAACACGCAGTTCCTCCATCGTTCTATACTTCTCAGCATGGCTCAGAATAACCGTTGTTCTGAGTCCCCCCGAACCATCAGGCTGGTGTCTATGGTTAATAGTAATATAGCATTTTGACCAACCATAACATGGGTTTAATGCCCCAGGAGGCTCAGGGTCCCAACGTTGAATTATAAAGGTATAGTCAGCAGCCTTTCCGCTACTACTCACTTTTGATTCCGTAATATAAGAAAAAATGGCAGCCATTGATGATGCTGAAAATAGCATCATTACGCTAAATATAAATAATGCTGATAATCGTTTTGGGGTAAACATATTAACCTCAATCGTAAAGATTAATCATAATTCAGATGGAATGTGGCTATTGCACTGAAACGGCCTCGTTTTATTGACTCGTTTGCAATAGCATTCGGTTCTGCTTGTATAAATGCACGGAACCTTAAAATCGAATCCCCTGAATTTAAGGCGATATTACTTGTTTCCTGATTAATCCGCAGTGGACTACCATCAGAATTTTCTAAACCAATAGCAATGCCTTCTGCTTGGCTTCCTGCACTTAATGCAAGAAAACCTTGCCCAACCATTGCTTGATTTTCATTACCACTGAATGTCACTCTTACTTTCTTATTAATAGAAAGGTCACATTCTGATAAATGAATTTGAAAAGTTTGGCTATTTGTTCTACCCGCGCCAATATAAAATGTTTTATCAGGTACATTACCAAATTCTAGAGAAATGGTTTCATCACCTGGCTTAATCACACAAGGCTCATCCACCAATGTGCCATAAAGTCGCATATTATTCGGTGCTGCATTGGCTGTTGTTAGTGTTCCCATTAGTAGCGTTAACCCGCAAATAACAGGAAGCGATAATGTCTTAAATTTCATTTTCACACTCCTATTGATATTCAGCGAGTAATGTTGCTGTTACTTCGAATGGGCCTTTTGCCAATGTACTGCCCGGTTTTTTCACCGGAACAGCTTGAATAACAGGTGGCTTAGTGGGCGATATAATAACGCGTTCATTTAAAATAAAAGGTTCGCCATCACGTATCATATGTATGGCTAAATTTGCCATGTTAGTCTGTAATCCCGCATCATCAAATTGGCTTTTAGGACCAATAATTGACAAGGTAAGATCCCAACCCTTTATATTTTGATCGCACTTTAATGTGTAATTCACAGGTTTTGTGTAATTAATTCCATCTACTCTATTAATACCCACATTGTTGCCAAAAAAGACTTCAATTAAGTTATTATTTTCAATCACACAAGGTGGCGGAATTAATAATGTGCCAAATAACTTCATATTGGGTTCATCAGCACTTGCAAACAAAGGTGTCACTGCAAGTAGTGTTGTCAGACAAACCTTTTTCAAATTCATAAGCATTGTGCTGACTCCTTACTGATATTCCATTCGAAGAGTGGCTGTTGCTGTAAATTCACCACCTGTTGTTAATGTTGTCGAATAATCGCGAACAGGTACTGCCTCAAGCTTAGGAAAATCAGGATAAGTAAAGTTTACTGTTTGTCCTAATCTTAATGTCTTGTTTTGGTAAAGAATGCGTACACCAAGCCCTGTAAAATTCGTTCTTAATGCATTTGCATCAAAACTTGCACCATTTCCCACAATAGAGACTTTTAGTGTATTCACTGGCATCTGCTTACATACAGCATTGTAAACAATAGGTCTTGTATAATTAGTACCATCAATACGCGTACTCATTACTTCACCAAAATCGACTTCAACCGTTTTGCCGTTATTAATAACACAAGGTGGAGGTGCGATTACGTTGCCTCTAATATAGATATATGACATCCCCGGTATAACGGCGCTAGGTGCCGCTACCGCTTTAGGTGATGTACTTGCAACAGCAGCTGAACTCAGGACACCAGTAAATGTTGTCATTAATAAAATCAACACTGCTTTGCTTGTGTTTAACCGCTGTTCCATATCCATAAATAAACCTATTAATTTCCAGTCGCTGTTTCTACAACCTTACATTCGTTGCCACTACAGCTAAATTTCAAACGAGGGCGTCCACCGTAGTCATTGATATAACTTAGTACAGGTGATGCACCAAGTGCAGAAGCTTTTAGACTAAGGTCAGCACTACTTTTTGGATCAATCATTAAAGGCATAAATCCAGTTATACTTTCACCTTTTAACCCTGTTAAACCATCAACAATTGTCACAAAATAAGGCGTTGGATTATTAACCTGATAGGTATCCCCTTTCTTCGTTAAGGTGATTTTTTCCTGCCACGGATTTGTTAAATCCGTTTGTGTGGCATAAATAGCTGCTGGACGATAAAACAGTTTAATACGTGTTTGTAATGCAATTTGTAATACGTTTGGTTTATCACTACGTGGTGGAATTTCACGTAAGTTAAAATAGAATACGCTCTCTCTATCTTGAGGTAACTTAGCGACATCAGGTAATGATTGTATTTTTATTTGGCTTTTATCACCTGGTTCAATACGCTGAATAGGTGGCAGAACGATTAATGGACTTTCTACTTTTTGCCCATTGATATCTTCCATCCAACCTTGTGCTAAATAAGGTAGATCTTTATTTTGATTACTAACATTCAGGCTGACAGACTTATCAGCTCCATTAAAAATGACACGAGTTCTATCCAATGCAATCGCAGCAATGGCTTGTTGAGTGAATACCATGCCAGTTAATAATGTGGTTGCTACAATGAATGAGCGCTTTAATAACATCATCTTTAATTACTCTTTTGTTTATAAAATCGTTTAATTTTTCCCTTCTCAACCTTCTGTTTTAACAAGCTGTGGTTGAGATGGTGATTCGGTTCTCTCTTCTGCTGGAGAAGATATTGATGGAGTGGCTCCACAAGTTAATAATAGTGAAGAAATAAAATAACCTTCATCTAATTTAGGAACTTGTACTGTGCACTGTTTTTTACCACTCCAACGTACGTCTAAAATATCACCTGAATTTATTCCACTGAGATAAACATTACCGCTATCATTCACGATCCCCAATTCACGCCCTTTCGTGGTGGTAATGCTTGCTCCAAATGGTGGATAAGTACCGTCTTTCAAACGTACGATTGCCATCGCTTTTTGCCCTGCAATAACATCAAACTCACGGTAACCAATAGCCCCTTCAGTCAGGGTTAATTGTTGTATTGAACGTACCGCATCGACATCATCAGGTAATTTATCTAAATCGATTGTTGCACTATTGCGATAATAGTTATTAATATCTGGAAGTACTGCTTTACCAAAGGCATTGGTGTAGCTTACTGCCCCTAAACTTCTCACTGGGACTCCAGAAACGCCATTAGTATCAACTAATAGCCGCGCCGCTCCCGGCATTGCTGTACGGTGGAATGCGCCACCTTTTGGTGTCAACGTTGCCCCACCTTGGAATGAAAGTGATGCCGATGTATTTTCACCTTGAATATGGCTTGCACTTGCAGTGACTAATGCAGTATCACCATAACGAGTATAATAAGCGTCAGCTGAAGGACGACCACGGCTACTTAAACCAGCACCTAAACGATAGTTATTATTGTCATCAAGACGGTCGAAATAACTTACGTTATGTGAATTACCGTGTTTATTAATCACAGTGTTATAGCTAATTGTGGCTTTATCACTCCACGGCATACTGACGTTCAGATAAACACCATCATCATTCGTGCCATTAAATTTGTTGCGATATGCTGACAAGTTAAAGTTAATATTTTTAAACTTACCAATATCCATAAACTTAGATAAAGATAAGTTGTAGTAATCGTTATCAGGCTTATTCCAATAAGTTTGGTGGTTATAGTTAAGATAAGCACTCAAACCTATATCTGGGAATTGCTTACTTAATGTTATGGTATAGAGCTCTTTGTTATTATCGCGGTTATTGTCACGATAACGACGATCCAAATATTGATCCATACTCATAAAGTCACGTTCTGAGAAGCGATAACCGGCGAAAGTCACCTGACCATTAATTTCTTCAAAACGTTTAGAGTAACTGACTCTATAAGAACCACCGTGATAGTTGTTACCATCATTAGGAATTTTTGCCCATGAATGTGTCGCATCAAATGAAATTGCACCTAATACCATCAAGTCACGACCAATACCTAAAGAAACAGAATTATAATCCCCTGCAACTAATGACCCCCCATAGAGTGACCAACCATTAGCAACACCCCATGAAAACTCACCCATTGCAAAAACAGGCCCTTCTGTCTTGTGATCCATATCAGAAGGTTTACCTGCTGATAATTTATATTGCACACGACCCGGACGTGTTAAGTAAGGGATACTTGCGGTATCCATTTGATATTCTTGTACTGAGCCATCTTGCTCTTCTACTCGAATATCAAGCTTACCACTCACTGCATCATTAAGGTTTTGAATACGGAATGGACCCGGTGCGACTTGAGTTTCATAAATAACACGGCCTTGCTGACTAATTGTTACTTTAGCATTAGATTTCGCCACACCCGTTACTTCAGGAGCATAACCTCGTAAGTTTGGAGGTAACATCTGGTCATCAGTCAGTAAACTGATACCTGTAAAACGGAAGTTATCAAAAACATCAGAGCGTGAGTAAGTCTCACCCATAACAAGGCGAGCACCCCACTGAGTGATTGCTCTATAAAGATAATATTGGCTCCAATCCCAATCATTTTCTGAGCTACTATTCACACCTGTTGTATGTTGATAGCTTGCTTGCCAATCAGCACGGAAACGCCAAACACCTAAGTTCGCCCCCGCAGTACCACTTCCTGTTACTTGTTGTCTTTGTTTACCATTTGCAGGATCGTTGACGTTCGCATTGACGTTATAGTCAAAAATAAGACCTGAAATCCCCTCATCCCAACGAGAAGGCGGATCCCAGTCTTCAGTTGAATATTCAACATAAGCTTGCGGAATGGTGACAATAAAGCTACCCGCACCTAAGTTAGTGCTTGTTGTCATACCCGGCAATGAGGACTCATTAAGACAGGCGTCACCATCCTTCCAAGTTACCGCTTTAACCCACTCTGGTTTCAGCGTAAATTGATTGACCAATTCACGAGGAATACAAGGAATACTCGCTTTAGGATCATTTTCGGGAACTATATAATTAATAGTATAGAGATCAGGTAATTCATTATTATTAACTTTAACAATGAATTCATATTTTCCTGGCATAATATAGCCAGCTCTAGAGAAGTCAGATAAATCAATATTTTGTTTATCTTTAAGATCAAGAATATCAGAGTTAAACTCGATGTCACTAGCAGCAAACACCACATTAGAAGCACTTGCCATACCAGCAATAATTAAATAGATCAGTGCCGCAACAGGTCGAATAGTATGCTGATTACTCTTTTTTTCTGCTTTTCGTGAAGCAGTTTTGAATGATTTAGCCATAAATAATCCAACCAATCCATTTAATAATATTCGAGTTTAAAACGCAGGGTTGCTTGGTAATTACCTGCTCGTGGAATTTCGTTATTTTTGACGAGTCTTGCTTGATATAGCAAAGACAACGATTTTGTATCAATATCCACAGGAGGTAGAGGTTTCCCTGGTATTGCCAATCTTCCATAACGGTCAGCAATAGCTAACGAAACACCTTTCGCGTCACCAAAAAGTTGGAATAATCCGTTCTGTGCGGGGCCTTCAAAAGTAGCAATAAAACGAGGACGCTCAGCTTGTGTACCTTTCTGGTCAACAAGAGAACATTCTGTTAAGCGAATAGAAAAATATTCAATAGGACCTTGGCCTTCGACAGCTAAGGTTGGAATAGACACGGTACTTAAAGAGATAACTTGCTCTCGGCTTCCTGCTGAGATGGTACATGTTGGTTCTAAAATAGAGCCTTGTAGACTAACCACGCCGAATCGCTGATGTGATTTTACATCTTGTTTTATGTCGGTCACTGCTATTACAGGTTTAACAAATAATCCTGTTGCAACAAGTAATAATAGTGGCACCATTTTGCGATTCATTGCGCTCTACTCCATAAAATAAACCATAAAAAAATAATGCTAGAAATGAAGCCCTATACATCCTTATACAGGGCTTAAAAGAACATCTATTATTGGTAAGTTAATGCGAAAGTAGCGATCGCAGTAAAGTCACCAGGTACAGCTGCATCTGTTGCAGAACCTTTTAAGTAAGCTGCAAAGTTCAGATCATTGTTACCGTCACGTAATGTTTGAGCTTTAGTTGGTTCACCTAATTTGATTTGTGTACCACCTGCATCAGTAATAACAACTGCTGCATTTTGCGCTAAACCTTCGATACCTAAAGAGCCAGGCAGGATAGCCGCTGCTTCAGCACCAGTGAAAGTAGTTTGAACTGTTTTATAAGTTTCAGTAGAGCATTGCAGTAATTTGATTTTGAAAGTGTTAGAAACGCTACGGCCGCCATCTTTCAGTGCATTTGCTGAAACTTGTCCTAGTGGAACACGTTGGTCACCTGAGTTAGGATCAATTGAACATGGAGCATCGATGATTGAACCCCAAAATTCTACAGTACCATGACCTTGATCAGCCGCGAATGCAGAACCAGCAGCAACTGTTAAGCCTAAACCTAAAACTAAACCTAATTTATTTAATTTCATCTTTATGTTTCCTGAAAATATAAGAACGAAGATATTTAAAATAATAAAATTCAATATAAGCAAATTGCTTAAATGAATGACACACTAAATAGAGTTTCTATATTTTGATAAATTTCATCTAACCAATTTCATATTTAATTATGAAACCAGATAAAGGAACCGTATCAAGTTGGATATATTATTCGCTCGGGTTTTATTTAAGTCAAACCACCAAAAATTAATTAAACCTATTTTATTAATTTACTGATATTAGGTGTATTTTTTACATTTTCATACAAAATATTACTTTTTGAAAATGACGAAATGGAATTTAAAACCAACAAAATACTCTTAAAAAGAGAAATATGAGATTTAAATTCTGCCATCTCAAAATTTAAAGTTAAAAGATCTAACTTTCTTTTTACGAATAGGAGTAATTGTCAATTAAGTAACATTTTATTATTTATTTATCTTAACCTAATATAACCAAAATTTTACATATTGAAACAAATCAAATCTAATATATTGATTTATAAGTAGATCAAAATAATGAATTTGTTAATTGATTTATTATCATTATTTACTCCCATGCGGAAATCACATTAAATAAATCTTTTAATGATAATCTTAAATTGAATTGGATATTAAAACACCAACCCCAACAATATATAACTCATTGTATTTAATAGATAAATTAATAGTTACATCTTTTATAGTTACGCATATTTACAATAAATAACATAAAAAGAGTAAAAAAATTATAACACATTGATTTATAATTAATTATACAAATAAGTCAGTCAAGAATAGAGTGTTTTGATAATAATTTAACACTTAGACATAAGTATTTATACTTAAGAAATTGAAGTCAAAAAGCGAGTTTTTTATACGACTTGCATTTTTTGATTAAGAACACTCCTATATGTTAACTAGCTGATAATTCAAAAAAGAAATTCGTGTAATGCTCATTTCCCCCTCAAAAAAAACCAAAAATCTAATCATTTGATTGAGAATAATTACGCCTTTTTTGGGTAAAAAATTTAATGTATTTACTAAGAGCTACTTCAAACATTTAAATTATTTATTTATTGGATTATTGACTATTTTACGTATTGCTACTAATTTTATTATTAGCTTATTCATATTATTACTTTCCCACAGAATCCACATATTTTTATCCAAACAGAAACACAGTAAAATACATTTCATTCACATTAAATATATATTAACTTAACATTACTCATTTAAAGCGTATATATATTAGTCGTTATTACTTGTTTTTTAATTATCAAATCTTTTTCAATAAGAATATTGGAATTTTTTTATCTTTACGATAAATTAGGAATAGTTTTATATTATTTGAATAGATTTAACTCATTTTTGAATAGTTAATTAATTTAAAGAAGTAAGTTTTAAGGTATATATTGGAAACAATCTTTTATCGACCAAATGATAACAAGTTAATAATTTAAATAAAAATAGAGAATTCCATTAATATTATTTAATTATTCAACTCACCACCTCTTAATAAGAATGTCATTATTAGAAGATCTTTATTTAATAAATTAAGTTAGATTTATTTATCTTTTTCATGATGTAATAAAAAAAAGACATGTTTAACTTAATAGAAGCCTATATTTGCAAGACACTCGCTTTAAGAGTATTCCGATCCCGCTTTTCAAGAAAAATACCTGTTTTAGATAATTATTATCATCATAAAATGATAACTTTACTTTTATGACCCATTTTTTCCTCTTATCAAAGTGTAAAAATTGATTATCTATCCCCTCTCTTTTTTGCTGATTACACGATCAATAACTCAAGTTTAACTAACAGTACTTAGTATTTTTTAGCATAAAAAAAGGGCAGGGTTTCCCCTGCCTTACCAATTTGGTAATCAATCAAAGAAAAAGCATACGCTCTAAAACACCAAGTTTGAGTTCCTTTTAGCGATATGCATTAGTATAAAAAAACATCAGGCATCGCTTCAGCAGTGATGCTACTGCGTTTATCAATTCGCTGATTTTCAGATGAAGATTTCGAGGTAAAGCAGTCTTCGAAAAACCAATAAATAGGAGTATTCAGGTAATTCGCTAACAAAACGAGGTAACTTAAATCTATTTTATTCATTCCTCTCTCATAGCGAGAAAATTGCTGTTGGCTTACACCTATTTTTTCAGCAATCTGCACACCGGTATAACCTAATTCTTTACGTTTTTTCTGAATTCTCTTGCCAACTAATGCATTAACATCAATATCTGTAAAATCGTAATTCATCATAATATTCACCCATTATCATGATTAAGGCATCGTTAAAATAATTGAACCTGAACCAGAGAAATAGCCCGGTGCAACGCGACCATTGGTATGTAAAACTGATTTAACCTCTACGGGTATCGTTCCATTTTTAGGAACATCAATGACAGACCCCTTTTCTCCCGGGTGTCCATCAAGAAATAAATCGGCATAGAGACTGTTATCTGCTCGTAATGGCACTCGTCCACTATCTGAACCTGATGCAATAACCAGAACTTTCATTGCCAAGTTACAAGTCACATTAATATTTTGAGCGCGTTCCGCATTTTCCAAACTCACTTCATCAATATCGCCATAATTTAGATTTACAGCTCCTTCTGTTATTTTGCAGGCACCTACTGGTGGCGGCGCGATACCACATAGTGATCCTGGTAATAAACGTCCATTTGGAGACCAACCTCCTTCCTTAGATTCATAAAATAGTCCAACACACTCTTGATTTGAGGTTAACGGATCACCATCGTGTCTTGCCGTTCCTTGTATTGGAAAACTTTCAACTTTCATTACTGCTTCACGAACCCCTGCTAAATACTGTTCCTTTTCAACACGAACAATACTTCTTACTGCCGACCCCGGAGAACCATTAGCATCATGTTTATGGTTAATGGTTATCCAGCATTTACTCCAGCCATAACAAGGATTGGGAGTATAAGGATCTTCAGGATCCCAACGCTGAATAACATAGGTATAAGTGGCGTGAGCTGGCTCACCTTCAGAATGTGTAATATAAGAAAAGATAGATGCCATCGTAGGTGCTGAAAACAGCAAACCTATTGCAATACATAAAGCCGGAAGTCGCTTTAATATGGACATATAAAACCTCAACCCTAATAATTAGTCATAATTCAAATGGAATGTGGCTATTGCGCTAAACGGGCCGCGTTTAATGGACTGGTTAGCAATCGCATCCGGCTCCCCTTGAATAAAGGCATAAAAATTTAAAATCGTGTCATCTGCATTTAATGACATTTTGTCTGTTTCTTTATTAACAGGTAGCGCATTTCCATTTTCAGATTCCAGTCCAACAGCAATACCCGCCGCTTGACTACTTGGGCTGATCGCTAAAAAACCTTGTCCTGCCATGGCTTGATTTTCATCACCTTTAAAGGTGATTTTGACACTTTTACCAATCGTTAAGTCACATTCAGACAAACGTATTTGAAACAATTTGCTGGGTGTTCGTTGATACGCATAAAGGTTTTTATCCGGAATATTGCCAAAATCTAACTCAACGGTTTCGTCCCCGGGCTTTATGGTGCAAGGCTCATCGACCAATATGCCGTGAAAGCGCATATTATCTGGCGCAGAGAAAGCGGTTGATGTTAATCCCATAAATGTGGCAAAACCCAATACGAACGGGATCGATAATCTTGTTATATTCATCAATACGCTCCTATTGGTATTCAGCAAGCAGTGTTGCAGAAACTTCAAATGCACCTTCAGGCAAAGTGCTCCCCGGCCTTTTAACAGGTACTGCTTGGATCACCGGTGGATTATCGGGTGATATCGCAATACGCTCGTTTAATTTAAAAGGCTTACCATCTTGCGTGAGATGAATACCTAAATCAGGAATATTGGTTTGTAGCGCTGCTTCATCAAACTGTGTTTTAGGGCCAATAATAGAAAGCCCTAAATCCCAACCTTTTAAATTTGGATCACAGACCAATCGGTAATTCACGGATTCGGTGTAGTTAATGCCATCTACTTTATGAATACCTACATTGTGCCCAAAATAGACATCAATCAGTTCGTTGTTACTGATGACACAAGGTGGTGGCACTAATAAGGTGCCAAACAATTTCATATTAGGTGCATCTGCGCTCATGACAGAATAAGAATTCAGTAATGCAATCAGGCACATGTACTTTAATTTATTCATCTTCTGACCTCTTACTGATAATCCACATGCAGTGTGCCACTTGCGACAAAATCACCACCCACTAAGGCTTCATTCTGATCACGAACAGGAATAGCTTCTAATTCAGGTAAGTTGGGATAGGTAAAATTCACCGCCTTACCTAAATCTAATAAGTTTCCTTGATACAGAATACGCACGCCCAATCCTGTAATATTTGTTTGTAGCGCATTTGAATCGAAGCCAGTTGCGCTACCCGTAACATAGACTTTCATCGCATTTGTCGGCATTTTTTGGCAAGTCGCGGTGTAGTGAATAGGCTCTTTATAACGAACACCATCAATACGTGTACTCATCACCTCACCAAAATTAACTTCGATCATTTTGCCGTCATTAATTAAGCAAGGCGGGGGCGCAATGACATTCCCTGAAATATTGATATAAACAATTCCCGGAATGACATCTTTCACCGCTCTAGCGGGTAAATTCGCAACAGCAGTAAAACTTAGGCCTCCAGTAAACGTTGCCAAAATAAGAATCAACACTGCTTTGCTTGGGCTAAACCGCTGTTCCATTTTCATAAAATAGACCTATTTAGTTTCCTGCTGATGTTTCTGCGACTTTGCATTCATTGCCATTACAAGTGAATTTCATCTGTGGGCGTCCACCGTAGTCATTGATGTAACTGAGTACAGGTGATGCACCAAATGCAGAAATATGCAGATTTATCGTTCCTGTGCTTCTAGGGGCAATCATGATCGGTTCAAAACCGTCGAGGCTTTTTCCTTGTAATCCTGTTAGCCCATCCACTAATGTCACGTAATAAGGTGTTGGGTTATTCACTTCATAACGATCACCTTTCTTTATTAAGGTGATTTTTTCCTGCCAAGGATGGGTGAGATCCGTTTGTGTGGCGTAAATTGATGCGGGGCGATAAAACAGTTTAATTCGTGTTTGTAATGCAATTTGCAACACGTTAGGTTTATCACTACGAGGTGGAATTTCACGCAAGTTGAAATAGAAAACGCTTTCTCTATCTTGTGGTAACTTGGCAATATCTGGTAATGACTGCACTTTTACTTGGCTTTTATCGCCCGGCTCAATACGCTGAATTGGAGGCAAAACTAATAATGGGCTGTCAATACGTTCTCCATTTTCATTTTCCATCCAGCCCTGAGCCAAGTAAGGTAGCTCTTTGTTTTGATTGCTGACATTTAAGCTAATAGATTTATCTGCACCATTAAAAATGACGCGCGTTCTATCTAAAGCAATCGCAGCAAGGGCTTGACTAGTAAAGACCATTCCAGTTAATAAAGTGGTTGTTACAATGAATAAGCGCTTTGATAACATCATTTTGAATTACTCTTTTTGTCTGAAATTATTTTTATCTTTCCCTTCTTTCCTAACCTTATTGTGTAATCAGTTGAGGCTTAGGTAAGGGCTCTGTTCTTTGATTGATTGTCGAAGGTGTTGCATCTCCATCACTACAAGTCAGTAATAATGAAGACATAAATAATCCTTCAACTAATGTTGGAATACGAACTTTGCACTGCTCCTGACCATTCCAACGCACACTCAATACATCATCACTATTAATCCCCGTCAGATAGACATTCCCACCATCATTGACAATACCAAGCTCACGCCCTTTCTCGGTTGTGACACTGGCACCAAATGGTGGATAAGTTCCGTCTTGTAAGCGAATGACAGCCATGGCTTTTTGTCCCGAAACCACATCAAAGTGGCGGTAGCCTATTGCACCTTCTGTTAGGGTTAATTGTTGAATTGAGCGTAATGCTTCAGCGTTATCTGGCATCTGATCAAGGTCGATACTGGCACTGCTGCGGTAATAATCATTGATATCAGGCAGTACGGCTTTACCAAAAGCATTGGTACGAGTAATAGCGCCGATACTTTTCACTGGTACATCAGAAATACCATCTGTATCAACCAATAAACGAGTACTACCAGTACGACTTGTACGGTGTAATGCACCACCTTTTGGTGTTAATGTTGCTCCACCTTGTAGTGATAATGTGGCTGATGTGTATTCGCCATTAATATGGCTCGCACTGGCAGTGACCAATGCAGCATCAGCATAATGCATGAGATAGGCATCTGCGGATGGTTTACCGTTACTGCTTAAACCAGCACCAACACGATAGCTACTATTGTCATCAATACGATCGTAATAACTGACATTATGTGAATTACCGTGCTTATTAATCACAGTGTTGTAGCTAATGGTCGCGCGATCGCTCCAAGGCATACTGACATTCATATAAACGCCATTATCATTGGTGCCATTAAATTTATTGCGAAACGCTGACAAACTGAGATTGATATTTTTAAAGCTACCAATATCCATCGTTTTGGCTAACGATAGGTTATAGTTATCATTATTAGGTTTATTCCAATAAGTCTGATGACTATAGTTTAAGTAAGCACTCAACCCCCATTCAGGGAACTGCTTACTAAACATAATGGTATAAAGCTCTTTATTGTTATCTTCTTCACCACCACGATAACGGCGATCTAAATATTGATTCATACTCATAAAGTCACGTTCAGAGAATCGATAGCCTGCGAATGTCACTTGGCTATTTATTTGTTCAAAACGTTTTGAGTAACTTAAGCGATAGGAACCACCGTGATAACGCTTATTATCACTTGGAATTTTTGCCCAAGAATGTGTCGCATCAAAAGAGATAGCACCCAGTGCCATCAGGTCACGACCAATACCAGCAGAAACCGAGTTATAATCTCCCGAGACTAATGAACCACCATAAAGTGACCAACCGTTACTGATCCCCCATGAGAATTCACCCATACCAAAAATAGGACCTTCTGTATTACGGTTCATATCCGACGGTTTACCCGCAGATAATTTATATTGCACTCTGCCGGGACGTGTTAAATAAGGAATACTTGCAGTATCCATTTGGAACTCTTGAACAGATCCATCTTGCTCTTCAACACGCACATCTAATTTGCCACTTACTGCATCATTGATGTCTTGAATACGAAACGGTCCCGGAGCCACCTGAGTTTCATAGATCACACGACCTTGCTGGCTAATCGTTACTTTCGCATTTGTTTTTGCTACTCCCGTTACTTCAGGGGCATATCCCCTTAAGTTAGGTGGTAGCATATTGTCATCCGTAGACAAGTTAACCCCAGTAAAACGGAAGTTATCGAAAATATCAGAGCGTGAATAAGTCTCCCCCATTACAAGGCGAGCCCCTAATTGCGTAATTGCTCTATAAAGATAAAGTTGGTTCCATTTCCAACTATTTTCAGTGCTATCAGGAAGACCCGTTGTATGCTGATAACTTGCTTGCCAATCGGCACGGAAACGCCAAACACCAAGGTTTGCTCCCACGGTTCCTAAACCTGTAACTTGTTGGCGCTGTTTCCCTTTAGCGGGATCGGTCACGTTAGCATTGACGTTATAGTCGAAAAGTACGCCTGAGATACCATGATCCCAACGAGACGGTGGATCCCAGTTTGGTGCTGAATATTCAAGATACGCTTGAGGAATAGTAAGAATAAGATTGCCATTTCCCAGACTTGCATTTACCGTCATTCCGGGAATAGAAGAGATATCAAGACAACTTCCATTATCTTGATATTTCACTTTTTCAGCCCATTCAGGTTTGAGCCCTATTTGGTGGATCAATTCTGGTGGTAGGCAAGCCTCGCTACCTTTAGGATCATTAGCTGGCACAACATAGTTAATGTTATAAAGTTCAGGGAGTTCATTATTATTCACACGAACAACAAACTCATATCGGCCGGGCATAATATAGCCAGCACGAGAGAAATCTGATAAGTCGATATTTTGCTTATCTTTTAGATCCAAAATATCGGCATTAAATTCAATATTACTATTTGCTAAAGCTGAACTTGAAATACTGGAAGCGCCAGTAAGAATTAAATAGATCAGTACAGCAACAGGCCGAATAGTATGTTGTTTTTTCTTTTTTTCCGTCCCTAAACCAACGGTTTTGAATGTTCTAACCATAAGTTATCCAACCCGATCCATTTAATAGTATTCCAGCTTAAATCGCAGCGTTGTTCGGTAATTTCCAGCTTTTGGTATTTCGTTGTTTTTGACTATTCGCGCTTGGTAAAGTAACGCCATTGATTTAGAGTCAATACCAACAGGGGGTAATGGCTTACCCGGAATTGCTCGTCTGCCATAACGATCAGCTATCGCTAATGACGCACCTCTTGCTTCACCAGAAAGTGCAAAATTACCATTCCCGTTAGAGGGACCTTCAAACGTTGCAATAAAACGAGGGTTGTCCGCTTCCTGACCTTTTTGTTCAATTAGCGTACATTCCGTTAATCTGATAGAAAAATACTCAATAGGTCCTTGCCCTTCAGTCACCAGCATCGGAATTGAAACCATTGTCAGTGGAATAACTTGTTCACCACTTCCTGCTGCAATCGTGCAAGATGGTTCTAAGATCGAGCCTGAAAGATTAAGTACCCCAAATCGCTGATGCATGTTTTTATCTTGTTTTACATCACTCGCTACTGCTGTTGTTGTCAGTAAGCTGGCAATAAGGCATAGCCATAGTGGTGTCATCTTGCGATTCATATTTTTCTCCGTAAGAAAAAAATCGTTAAAAATAGACACAGGAAAAAAAGCCCTGTACATCCCTGTACAGAACTCATTTTTTCTTACTGATAAGTCAGTGCGAAAGTTGCGATTGCAGTGAAGTCACCAGGAACAGCAGCTTCTGCAGAAGAACCTTGTAAGTAAGCAGCAAAGTTCAGATCGTTATTACCATCACGTAATGTTTGAGCAGCACTTGGTGTGCCTAATTTGATTTGTTTGCCACCAGCATCGGTGATAACAACAGCAGCATTTTTAGCAATACCTTCAATACCTAAAGAACCTGCTAAGATGTCTGCATCTTCTGAACCAGTGAAGGTTGTTTGAACAGTTTTATAAGTTTCTGTTGTGCAATTCTCTAAAGTAATTTTAAAATCACGAGAATTACTACGACCGCCATCTTTTAATGAAGCAGTAGAAATTTGACCTAATGGAACAGTTTGATTTTCTGAATCAGGATGAATAGAACAAGGTGCATCAATAATTGAACCAACAAATTTAACTGTACCGTGACCTTGATCAGCAGCGAATGCAGAACCTGCAGCAACAGATAAACCTAAGCCAAGAACTAACGCTAATTTATTTAATTTCATCTTTTTGTTTCCTAAAATATAAAGGACGAAGACATTAAAAATAATAAATTCACTAGGAATAAATAATTCCTAATTGAATGACTCACTTATTGAGTTTTTGAATTTTGGTATATCTGTGCCCCGTCCTAAACGAAATTAAATATCGTTAGAAACAAAACAAAATACACCAAATTGTTTTGTTAAAAATTTTCATCTCGAAATTAAACGTATTTAGATAATCAATCTTTAAATATCGGAAAAAGAGTTTATAATTCTAAGTGCAAATACTATAATTTGTGAAAAAAGTAAAAAAATTTATTTCTGGATTTTAAACAAAGTAACCAATCATATTCGTTTTTTAAAATAATGATAAATATCAATATGTTAATTAAGTTAAGATATGTGGTTAACATTAAATTTGACTTAAGTGAGAAGCCAGAGAATAATAGTAAACAATTTGGTGTATTCTGTTTATTTCTCTAAAGATGCCTGAATTCCTATCTCTGCTCGTTTTTCACTTTTCCAATCAATAACTTTCATTTTCTAAAAATAAATAAGCTTTCAATAAACTTGTTTAAAATGAACAAGTAAAAGTGAAAGCATAAAAAAAATACAACTCTTTATTGATGCATATTACTTGTTATAGTGATGCAACAATTGACTTTTGTTCCTTGTTATCTCATTGAAAAGGTTATAAAAAATGAAGCAACGTAAGTTTCTTACACGTTTTGAGATCAATTCTATTTTGAAGCAAGCCAAGGAAGGACGGTATCCAGAAAGAGATTACTGTATGTTTTTAATGTGTTTTTTACATGGATTTCGCGTTAGTGAGCTATGTAGATTAACCCTCAGCGATATTGATTTGGAAAGTCGGATACTCTATGTCAGACGTTTGAAGGGGGGGTTATCTACAACGCAGCCAATTATCGAAGAGGAGTATGAAGCGTTAGCTAACTGGTTGAAAAAACGAGAAACATGGAGAGAAGCGGATTCTGAATGGGTGTTTTTATCTCAAAAAACGGGTCCAATTTCGCGTCAACAAGTCTATGGATTACTTCGCCGTTTAGGTAAGAAAGCTAATGTATCCATTACTCCTCACCCTCATATGCTACGCCATGCATGTGGCTATGCTTTAGCTGATTTGGGGCGAGATACACGTCTAATTCAAGATTATTTAGGACATCGTAATATTTCACATACTGTTATCTATACTGCAAGCAATTCAAAACGCTTCGTTCACATTTGGGACGCAAGAAATTAACAATTACTTTTTTATTAATATACACTATGAAGATTAATACACTAAATATAGTAGGCTATACTTTTACAATAAGAATAAAGTTAATTTTTAATATAATTAAGAAATTTAGGATTTGTTTTATACTAAATAAATAACTGCGGTTGTAGATATTAATAAGTTATTAATAATTCCTTTTTAATTAAAGAATGACTCAATATAAGTATTCATTTTATGATTATCTTTATTGGTCAATAATAAATTTAATATCAGAGATTATTTATTAATAATACTAAACATTAATTGTTTGAATTTTGAACAGTAAATAAGGGCTTAATTTAAAGATAACTTTAATTCTTTAACTTGTATTCATTTGCATATCAGCACACGCTTTCATATCTCACTATCCCCAACGTTACCGTTTGGGGATAGTTATGAATTATCTTAAAAAAAACACCATTATCCTTTTACACAAACAACCTGCCGTAGTGTATGAACAACCTCAACAAGTGATAACTGAGCCTTCATAACAGCATCAATATCCTTATAAGCCATCGGAATTTCATCAATCACATCTTCGTCTTTTCGACATTCCACATGTGCTGTTGCTCGAATTTGGTCTTCAACACTAAAGGCTTTTTTTGCTGCTGTTCGGCTCATTACGCGTCCTGCGCCATGGCTACATGAACAGAAACTTTCTGCATTTCCCTTACCTCTAACAATAAAACTCTTCGCTCCCATTGAACCCGGAATGATCCCCATTTCACCTTTTTGAGCAGAAACGGCACCTTTTCGAGTCACCAGAACTTCTTCACCAAAATGCATTTCCTTTTGCACATAGTTATGGTGACAGTTCACTGCCTGTTGCTGAGTCGTAAAAGGTTTAGTTATTTGTGTTGATAATGCCGCCAACACGCGTTCCATCATGATTTCACGGTTATGACGTGCAAAATCCTGTGCCCATTCTACGGCTTCTATATAGTCATCATAGAAAAGCGTTCCTTCTTTTAAGTACGCTAAGTTTTTATCTGGCAAGTTAGCGATATGTTCTCTCATGTCTTCTTGTGCCATTTGTATAAATAACGTACCGATAGCATTACCAACACCACGAGATCCACTATGTAGCATTACCCAAACATTATCTGATTCATCAAGACACAACTCGATAAAGTGGTTTCCTGTTCCTAATGTACCTAGGTGACGATAGTTATTCGTATTTCGTAAACGTGGATACTTATCAGTTAAAACCTTAAAACGCCCTTCAAGTTGTTGCCAATGTTGATCAACAAGTTTAGGTGGGTTCTTCCATGAACCACGATCGTTCCCTGACTGATAACTTGTTCGTCCATGAGGTACTGCTCTTTCTATTGCCGTTCTTATGGCAAATAAATTATCTGGCAGATCATTGGCGTGTAATGATGTTTTCACCGCAATCATTCCACATCCAATATCCACACCAACAGCAGCCGGAATAATCGCACCTTTTGTTGGGATAACACTTCCTATTGTTGAACCTTTCCCTAAGTGAACATCGGGCATTACTGCCATATGTTTAAAAATAAAAGGCATCTTGGCGGTATTGATAAGTTGCTTTAGAGCATCTGCTTCAACAGGTACACCATTTGTCCACATTTTGATTTCCGCAGTCCCTGCTTCTTTTACTATTTGATGATCCAATATCATGCCTGTGCTCCTTTAATTTGTACTAGCCCGTTTAATACTTGGTCTAAACCGCCATAAACGGAAATCTTATCAATACGTTCTGCAATACGTTCTACGGTTTCTAGCTCTTTTAATCGTAGAGCTACTGGATTGTTTTCCATCACTTTTGCCGTATTTAATAAAGAACGTGTCGCGGATGTCTCTTCTCTTCGACGTATAACATTAGCCTGAGCTGATTTTTCAGCCTCAACCACTTGCGCTAAAATCGTTTTCATTTCGCCTGGTAAAACAATATCTTTTACCCCTAATGAAGCCACTTCAATACCATATCCTTTAGTCACTTCACTGATTTTTTCACTTACTAAACTATCAATCAGTGTTTTATTTTCTAATAATTCATCCAACGTTCTTGTTCCTACGGCCTCACGTAACGCAAATTGCAACTCTTTATATAAGAACTCAAGAGGTGAACTCAGTAGTTGATACGCTGAAAGCACGTCGCGATAACGCCAACTCGCTGACAAATTAATGCGTAAGGTCACTTTATCTTTCGTTAAGATCTCTTGTCCGCTTACATCGAGTGTTTGCAAGCGCATATCTACAACTTCAACATCAACTTTGTGCTGATAACGCCAATAGCCTTTCAATCCCGGGGGTAATAGTGATTGAGTTTCACCATTAACACGGATAATGCCCGCATGCCATGTCGGAATATCCACACTTAATACACCTTCACTGCCTTTTATCGTCTGGTTACGTAATTTTGGATGCTGTAATTTTTTAACCAAAGCTGGCGAAACTTCCAATTCATTTGCTGACAACACTTCCATTGAGCGCTGTGCATAATTCCAATAGAGACGGCGAGTGCTCGGCGCTAAGATCTCTTTGAGTGAGCCATTTTCATAAAGTAAGCCAATCTCTTCATCAGATAGCACAATATCAAAACAATATTCACTCACCCATTCTGGATGATATTGGCGTAAAAATTCGGCTTTCTCTCTTTCAATTGCAGGACCGTTCAATTCCACCAGCTCAACACTTAATTGACGGCGAAGATCGAAAAATTTATGTTCCCCCATAGTAAGGACATCAATATATTCATCGTCCTTCTTTAATAAACCCAGTTGTCCCTGTTTCACTTTTATTGTTGTTCTTATCATCATTGCTTCCTTTTTCTCTTCTTTATTATTGGCTTTCTTTTATTACCATTTTTATCGTGACTTACTTTCCACGAACAAACTTGGCGAAATCGAAGGGAAAACAAGAGAGGAACGATACTTTGTTTGTCTCTTCTTCTGCCTTCAATCCAGCGTAGTTGCTGGTGGATAAGCAAGGTGACGATACTGCTGTCACAACGATTTTTTTATATTTAATTTTACATTTGGATTTGTAATGGTTTTGGTGTCAGGAATCGAACCTGAAAATAACCCTCTTCACCTACAGAGTCCCGATGTGGAGGAACACATTTAGATAACACCACAGAGTGTTCTTTATGTGCCTACCAGATTTAAAATCTGCTCAAGACATTAATAATATTGCGAGGATCGTGCCAAGTTTTTAAAATCCACCAAAAATATTTTTAACCAATTGTTTTAATTGATAAAAATACCCTCAATGTAATTTTCAAATATTTAGCTATTGAATTAAAATCGATAAAATCTTATCTTTTTATCTATACATTTATAAATATAGATAAAAAGATAAGTAGGGATAACTTAATGAAACGCAAAGTGGTGATTGGTGTTTTAGGTACGACATTAGATAAACGAGGTAAAAGCCATAAAAGATGGAATTCATGGCGTCCAACAATTTCTATTTGCCATCAAAAAGATTTCCCCGTTAGTCGATTGGTCATGATCCATCAACCCAATGATTCAATGCTAGCGTCAAAAATCACTGAAGATATTCATACCGTCTCTCCTGATACAGAAGTATTACCTTACGAAATTGATATTTGTGATCCTTGGGATCTGGAAGAGGTTTACAGTCACTTTCTTGATTTCGCAGTGAATTATCCATTTGATACTGAGAATGAAGAATATTATGTCCATATCACAACGGGTACTCACATCGCTCAGATTTGCTGGTTTCTACTGACTGAAGCGCACTACTTACCTGCAAAACTATTACAAACCTCCCCTTCTTCTAAAATCGAAAATGAAGATGGTATCAAAACAATACAATCAGCCACGGGAAGTTATGCTGTTATTGATCTCGATTTAAGCCGTTACACAAAACTAACGAGCCGATTTGAGCACTACCATAATGAATCACTCTCTTTCTTAAAATCAGGGATAGCCACACGCAATGAACGTTTTAATGCTTTAATCGCTCAGATTGAACGAGTAGCATTACGCTCTGTTGCACCAATTTTATTAACCGGTCCCACTGGAGCCGGGAAATCATTCCTTGCTCAGCGTATTTATGAATTACGACAATCTCGCCATTTTGTAAAAGGCCGTTTTATCGCTGTTAACTGCGCCACTTTGCGCGGTGACAATGCAATGTCCACTTTATTTGGCCATGTAAAAGGGGCATTTACAGGTGCGTTGCAAGCCAGACAAGGCTTATTAAGGGAAGCCGATAAAGGAATTTTATTTCTTGATGAAATTGCGGAATTAGGACTTGATGAACAAGCGATGTTACTGAAAGCTATAGAAGAAAAATCGTTTTATCCTTATGGCTCTGATACTGAAGTGCAAAGTGATTTTCAGTTAATCGCAGGTACACATCGTGATATGGATAAGCAAATTGCGAAAGGGCTTTTTCGTGAAGATCTCTATGCGAGGATCAACTTATGGTCTTTTTCTCTGCCCGGTTTAGCCGATCGTAAAGAAGATATTGAGCCTAACATCGATTATGAATTGCATCACTTTGCCAAGCTTTATCAAAAAGCAATCCGCTTTAACTCTGATGCAAAATTACACTATATTCGATTTGCAACATCTGAACAGGCATTATGGCGTGGTAATTTCCGTGAACTTAGTGCTAGTATAACGCGAATGGCAACACTTGCCGAAAATGGTCGTATTACCCTTCCTCTTGTTGATGAAGAAATTAATCGTTTAAAACAAAATTGGGGAGTTGCTTCCTCTTCTTTATTTAATAGTACTGATATTGATCTTTTCGATCTTAGCCAACTCAATACCGTTATCAAAACGTGCCAGCAATCATCAACACTCTCAGAAGCCGGTAGAAAACTTTTCGCAGTATCAAGACAAAATAAAAAACAACCCAACGATGCCGATCGCCTACGTAAGTATCTTGCGAAATTCGATTTAAGTTGGGAACAAATTCGACATGGAGAATAATATTTCATTATGGAGCTCACTTTTTTAGGCACTAACGCAGGCGTTCCTTCTAAAGAGAGGAATGTCACCAGTATGGTGCTTGATTTACAAAATAAACAAAAAAGTATGTGGATGTTTGATTGTGGCGAAGCGACACAACACCAAATATTGCATACCCGCGTAAAATTACCGCGTTTAAATAAAATTTTTATTACCCACTTACATGGCGATCATATTTTTGGTTTACCGGGATTACTTTGTAGTCGCTCAATGGGAGGAACCGAAACGCTGTTAACGGTGTATGGCCCTACGGGTATCAAAGCTTTTATAGAGACAGCACTGACCCTAAGCCAATCTTATTTAACTTACCCTATTAATATTGTTGAAATTGATGAAGCGGGTTTTCTGTTTGAAGAAGAAGGTATGAAAGTGAGCTGTGAAGCACTTTCTCATCCTGTACCTTGTTTTGGTTATCGCTTAGAAGAAGAAAACAGCCCAGGTAAATTAGATGCAGAAAAACTGAAAGCCAACAATATTCCTGCGGGTGCTTGGTTACAAGAGTTAAAACAAGGTAAAACCATTACATTGCCAGATGGAAGAGTCGTTGACGGCAAAGAGTATATTGGCCCTGAAACAAAAGGTCGTTGTATTGCAATTTTCGGTGATACACAACCCACACCAAATGCATTAAAACTGGCTAATAATGCAGATGTTATTGTTCATGAAGCGACGTTTAAACATGAAATGGCAGAGCAAGCGAATAGCCGTGGACACTCAACTACTGTGCAAGCGGCACAGTTAGCCAAAGAGGCTAATGTCAAAAAACTGATTATCACGCATATTAGTAGTCGCTACTCACCCGAAGACTGTGTTGAATTACTCAAGGAAAGCCAACAGATCTTTAGCCATACTGAAATGGCTTCTGATTTTGAGGTATTTAAGTTGTAATTGCGTTTTCACTAAATAACAATGGCGATATTATATCGCCATTGTTATAAGTCATACTCCACTCGTTGACGTATATTTTAGTGAGTTATCTATAACGTCGTGCGTTTTATCTTTCCATCTTGCAAAATAAAATTAACTTTTCCATCCCAGAATTCAGCTAAGAAAATATCTTCTGGTTTCTCAATATGTTGATTTTTCATCTCATCTTGAAGCCATGTTTCATCTTTTTCTATTTGCGCTAATTCTGATGTTCGAATAACACCGTCTTTCATAACAATAATCGAAGGCATTTTTGCACCGTCACATACCACAGTGATTTGTCCATCAGGTTCAATTTGCGCGTAATTAACCTCTTGAAACGAATGAATACCTTGTGCATGAAGACGAGACGTTATATTTAAAATGTCTATTTTGTTCTTTTTCTCCATGATGTTTTCCATTATAAATTCGCCCTTCTTTATAATGGGAATAGGATTACCAATAGTCACAGCTCGGAAAAAATTGAATCGCTTACTGATATAATTAAGCAACGAGATAAAACAGACACCAATTAAGAAGACGATAATATATTGATAAAGAGGGATCGCATCGGTGTAAATCACCCCCCCCATAATGCCTCCGAGCACAAAATTACCAATAAAATCAATAGGTGTTAATTGAGAGAGTTGAGTTTTACCCGATAAATTCATATGGACTAATATGATAGTAAAACCAATAATAAATTTGATAATAACCAGAAAGTAATATTCCATTTGCGTCTCACATTTCCAATAATTTCTGCACTTATTATAAAGCAGAAAATCTCACCCAGATAAAAATCTAAATTATTTTTGATGATATTTGACTAAGAAAAAACACTTAATATACTTAGGTTTGTTGATTTTAAGACTCACACTATACTTATTACGATCATTTATTCGTAATATCTTACTATCAACTCGATAGCTTCTCGCCTTTTCTAGTTCTTACGCGGGATATCACTGAATTGTTTTTGAACACACATTTTGGAGAAAAAAATGAATAAAAAACTACTTACTTCATTGGTTCTAGCGGGTCTTGTTACTATTACAGCAGGTTGTGATGATTCATCTAAAAAAGTTGATGAAGGTATTGATAAGGCAAAAGAAACAGCAACTCAAGTAACTGAAACGGCGCAAGATAAAGCCAAAGAGTTAACTGAACAAGCTAAAGATAAAGCTGCCGACTTGAAAGAAGATGCATCCGCAAAAGCAGATGAATTAACACAACAAGCTCAAGAGCTAAAAGATAAAGCTGAACAAAAAGCGGCTGAGCTAAAAGCGCAAGCTGATGAAAAAACAGATGCCCTGAAAGAGAGCATTTCACAAAAAACTGATGAACTAAAAGATGCAAGTGCTGCAAAAGCTGAAGAAATTAAGCAAAGCCTAGAAGCTGAAAGCAATAAATTATCTGAAAAAGCCGCTGAGCTAAAGCAAGATGCGAGCAAAACAGCAGATAACCTGATGCAAGAAGCAGACAACAAGGTTGATCAGCTAAAAGGTGATGCATCAAAAACCAGCGATGATGTGAAACAACAAGCTCAAGAGACTGAAAATAAAGCGCTTGATAAAGCGGATCAATTAACGGATCAAGCCAAACAAAAAATTGATGATTTAAAAACTGAAAATAAATAATCTGATTTCAGTTTTTTTGATGGATCTAGAGCCAGTAAGTTTTTACTGGCTTTTTTTGTACAAAAAAAAGACAGGGGTTGATCGATTAAGCAAAAAATGTAACCATGTTCTCCTTTTTTCAACAGGAGAAACCTATTAAAGAGCGAAAGCATCTAGCATAAAAAGTTAGTAATAAATTGATTTAACTGTGTTTTTCTTCATTTTGCGGAAAAGATAATTTACTTCCGTTCTTTTATAAAACATCTTTCCAATTTGGTGTTTTATTCAAATTTTCTTATGAACTTTTCTTTTCTGATGACATAAGCAATCAGAAAGTGGGTAGCGAAAAGTCTCTTTCTAGGAAAATAACAAAAAATAGGTTAACTATGAGTCAACAAAACGATATAACCCCTCAAAAAGTTAGGATGAAAATTAATCCTCCCGTTTTTTATACATCTGCACTGTTAATTTTACTGGTCGTTGGTTTCTCTGCATTATTTCCAGAGTTGGCTAATGATAAATTAGGTCATCTTCAGGAAAACCTCTTCACGAATGCGAGCTGGTTCTACATTCTAGCCGTTGCATTGGTTTTGCTGAGTGTGACTTATTTAGGCCTTTCTCGTTTTGGTCAAATCAAGTTAGGGCCAGATCATGCCCGCCCCCACTTTAGTTATTTTGCTTGGTTTGCCATGCTCTTTTCAGCAGGAATGGGAATTGGCTTAATGTTCTTTGGTGTTGCTGAACCCGTTATGCATTACCTTATGCCCCCGACAGGTGAAGCTCAAACCATAGAAGCCGCAAAAGAAGCGATGCGATTAACCTTTTTCCACTGGGGATTACATGCATGGGCAATTTACGCCATTGTCGCTTTGATCTTAGCGTTTTTCTCTTATCGTCATGGCTTGCCGTTAACACTGCGCTCAGCACTTTATCCAATCATTGGTGATCGCATACATGGCCCTATTGGTCATGCTGTTGATATTTTTGCCGTTATGGGAACCGTATTTGGTGTCGCAACTTCTCTTGGATTTGGTGTTCTGCAAGTTAATGCGGGTTTAAACCATCTTTTTAATGTCCCCATTAATCCAACCGTGCAAGTCATATTGATTGTTGTGATAACAGGACTTGCAACTATTTCAGTTGTTTCTGGATTAGAAAAAGGTATCCGCTTTTTATCTGAACTTAACTTAGGATTAGCGGTAATTCTTCTTTTATTAGTCATTATTCTTGGTCCAACCGTATTGATATTAAAATCATTTGTTGAAAATACGGGAGGATATCTATCCGAAATTGTCAGTAAAACTTTTAATCTTTACGCATACGAGCCAAAATCGAGTGATTGGTTAGGGGGATGGACTCTACTTTATTGGGGTTGGTGGCTTTCATGGTCTCCATTTGTAGGGATGTTTATTGCCCGTATTTCTCGTGGACGTACTATTCGTGAATTTGTTGTGGGTGTTCTGTTTGTTCCTGCTGGCTTTACCTTACTTTGGATGACCGTTTTTGGTAATACAGCAATTCATTTAATCAAAGATAAAGGTGCAGAAGCTCTCGCAAATATCGTACAGCAAGATGTCTCATTGGCTTTATTTGAGTTCTTAAATTATTTTCCATTTTCGTCCGTCTTATCCTTCTTTGCGATGTTGATGGTTGTTGTCTTCTTTGTGACTTCAGCCGACTCGGGTGCAATGGTTGTTGATACTTTAGCTTCAGGTGGTGATAGCGAAACACCTGTGTGGCAACGTATTTTCTGGGCGGGCTTAATGGGCGTTTCTGCAATTACTTTATTGTTAGCAGGTGGTTTAACTGCGCTACAAACAGTCACCATTGCGAGCGCACTTCCCTTCTCAATGGTATTGCTTGCTTCTATTTATGGACTAATAAAAGCATTGCGAGTGGATGTATATAAACGTGATAGCCAACAATTAACGACAATTGCGCCACCAGCAAGCCGTAATCCGATCCCTTGGCAACGCCGTTTAAGAAACATTGCCTATTTCCCTAAACGTTCTCATGTAAAACGTTTTATGGATGAAGTTATTCAGCCTTCAATGGAAATGGTGTCTGCCGAGCTAAGTAAACAAGCAACACAATGTATTATCCATAACGAAGAAGAGGATCGAATTGGTATTGAAGTCGATTTAGGCGATGACATGAATTTCTTCTATGAAGTTCGTCTGCGTTTTTATACTCAACCTGCCTTTGCTTTAGCTGGATTAAGTGATGAAGAAAGAGACGAAGAACATAAGTATTATCGCGCTGAGATTCATTTAAAAGAAGGTGGACAAGACTACGATGTAATGGGTTGGACGAAAGAACAAATCATTCACGATATTCTTGATCAGTACGAAAAACACATTCACTTCTTACATGTATTAGGTAAGCAATAATTTTACCTGAGTGAGAACAACAAAAAGGAGATGCCATAGCATCTCCTTTTTTCTTATTAAATAACTTATTTTTCTGATTGTTCAACATCATCTGGATTAAGTGCAATCAGCTCTTTTAATAATCCAGCTAGTCGTTGTAGTTTTTCAGTGGAAAACTTTTGCTCAAGTAATTGATAGCCTTCTTCAATTTTAGGCTGAATTTTATCGTATAAGCTTTGCCCATTGGCAGACAATGAAACGAAAAGTTTACGTTGGTCACTCACAGGTTTTAAACGACAAATTAGCTCATCTCTTTCCATTCTAATAAGAATACCCGTTAGACTTGGTCGAAGAATACACGATTTTTGTGCTAATTCGTGGAAATCAATAGAGCGTTTATCCGCAAGTACGCGAATGATCCGCCATTGCTGTTCTGTCAGATTATGCTCTTTAAGAACAGGTCGAAAAAAACCCATCGCAGATTCCCGTGCTTGTAATAGCGCGATAGTTAATGATTCATGCATAATCAAGAAGCTCTTTATATGGTGTTATAGGTGAAATGACAAAATATCACTCAATATAGACAGTGAAAAAGTACCGCTGTTTATGGTTTATAAAATGACTATATTCTAAGAATAGACTAATTGTTACAATTATTCATATTAACAAATAAATAAAGTTGACTCAATTTTTGCAATTTTATTCCCTTTGTGCAATTTATCACCCATGCTTCTTTTTCGTGTTAATTTCACCTTCTGCAACATCTTGACCTATACGCAATTTTCATCAATTGGCAATTTGTGTTATCTCTCAACCAACTAAAAAAAAGTAGCCTGATTTGCCTATTACCCTACCTCTAGATTAGGAATAATGGCGCTTAGCGATAAGGTTGTCTCACAGTTTTTTGAGATAAAGTTAACAGGTTGTAACAAAGAAAGATTGCTATCTTTGTTCATGCGCGGTAGCGTTACGGCTTTAAAACAACGCAACAAAGAAACCGGCAATAACATTACAACTTTGTTAGCGGAGTAGTTAGGTAATTTATTAGTTATCTAACTAATAATTATTTTAAGTGAAGACGCCCACAGACGAGAAGTCTGGCAGTAGGAGTAAATAATGTCTGAGGAAAAACAGGCTAACCCACTTTTTCGGGATGCAATGGCAAGCTTAGGTGCCGCAGTCAATATCGTGGCAACAAATGGCGATGCAGGATGTTGTGGCTTAACAGCAACAGCGGTATGTTCTGTTACTGATAACCCACCTACCGTGATGGTTTGCATCAACAGTAAAAGTCAGATGAACTCTATTTTTCAAGAAAATGGAAAATTGAGCATCAATATATTGAATCATGAGCAAGAAGAAATGGCATGTCATTTCGCCGGAATGACAGGACTCGCGATGGCAGATCGCTTTACTCAACCTGGATGGCAAAACGGACAATTACAACAACCCGTGTTAACAAATGCGCTTGCCTGCCTTGAAGGTGATATTTATGATGTGCGCCAAGTAGGTACACATTTTGTTTATATGACCGAAATTAAGAATATTTCTGTACGCGAAGATGGTGATGGACTTATTTATTTCAAACGTCGTTTCCATTCTGTTAAAAATGAACAAGTACCCATCCCTGTTTAAATTTCACCTATTCTACCTCAAGATAAAAACGCACTTTTAATAAGGGCGTTTTTTATTGATTATCATCACAATATAAAATTAAATATTTATTTATATTAAGTGAATACTTATTTAACTAAATAACATTAGCTAACTTTTAGGTATTTATTAAATATTTATTAACATCTGTTTGTTATAAAAGAATAATTTTTAATTATAATGAAAAATTTCTTTCTAGAATCAATCAGTCACATAATCAAAAACATTTCCCCTCTACTTTTATTCTTTCTCTTTATTTAATTTACTCAGATTAAAATATAAACAAACAACAATCCAATTGGTTATATTTTATACCAAAGATCAATTAAATGACTTTATTTGAAAATAAACTAATGAATATTTTTTTCAATCTGGTATTAATCTTACCCACAGTGTGATCAACCTTTGAGAAGTCATTCTATCAATATATTAGTCTACTCGACTTGCTGATTACCTTCTTAAATTTGCAAACATCACTCTAAATGCGACAGATAATGTTACCGTTGTGTAACATTCCTCGTGAATGTGAGTAAATAACATCGTTGTTGAAAATAAATAATAATTAGGGGCATTACAGATATGGATAAACCCGCTCAAGTCGGTTTATTACAACAGCCTAAACCATTCTTTATGATTTTCTTTGTAGAATTATGGGAACGTTTTGGTTACTACGGCGTACAAGGTATTCTTGCCGTTTATTTTGTTAGTAAACTCGGTTTCTCTCAAGAACAGGCTTTCATTACTTTTGGTGCATTCTCTGCACTGGTTTATGGGCTTATTTCTATTGGTGGTTATGTTGGTGACCACTTATTAGGAACAAAACGAACAATTGTTTTAGGTGCTATTGTCTTGGCTATCGGTTATTTCATGACTGGTATGTCAATTATGTATCCTAATTTAATTTTCTACGCATTAGGAACTATCGCAGTAGGTAATGGCTTATTTAAAGCTAACCCTGCCAGCCTATTAGCAAAATGTTATCCACCTAAAGATCCACGTCTTGATGGTGCATTTACATTATTTTATATGTCGATTAATATCGGCTCATTAATTTCTTTATCTATCGCCCCTGTACTTGCAGAACGTTACGGATATGCACTGACTTATAATATCTGTGGTGTTGGCTTGATCATGGCGTTATTAGTTTATTTCTTCTGTCGCAAAATGGTTGCCAATATTGGTTCTGAACCAGACCATTTACCAATGAGCTTTAGCAAACTGTTATTAGTTATTGCTGGCTCAATTGCGATGGTATTTGTTTGTGCATGGTTACTGCACAACGTGATGATTGCAAATATCGTTTTAGTCAGTCTGTCTATCATTGTTGTCTTCATTTATTTCCGTGAAGCCTTTAAACAAAAAGACAGAGTTGCTCGTAATAAAATGTATGTTGCATTTGTTCTGATGTTAGAAGCGGTTATTTTCTACATTCTGTATGCACAAATGCCAACTTCACTGAACTTCTTTGCTATTCATAACGTTCATCACACGCTTTTAGGCTTTGATATTAACCCTGTAAGCTTCCAAGCACTAAACCCATTCTGGATCATTATTGCTAGCCCAATCCTTGCTATCACTTACAGCCATTTTGGCGCGAAAGGTAAAGACTTCTCAATGCCAGCGAAGTTTACCGCAGGTATGCTTCTGTGCTCGTTAGGCTTCCTTACAGCGGCAGCATCAGGTATGTGGTTTGCCGATGCTCAAGGCTTAACATCACCTTGGTTTATCGTTCTGGTTTATTTATTCCAGAGCTTAGGTGAACTGATGATCAGTGCGTTAGGTTTAGCAATGGTTGCAGCGTTCGTACCACAATACATGATGGGCTTTATTTTAGGTATGTGGTTCTTAACACAAGCAACGGCTTACCTGTTAGGCGGTTATGTAGCAACCTTCACCGCAGCACCAGAAGGTATTACTGATCCACTACAAACATTACCTATTTACACTGACGTATTTGGTAAAATTGGTATTGTGACCTTAATTGTAGGTATCGTTATGTGGGCAACCGTACCTTTATTAAATCGTATGATGAAAGAAGAAAGCAAAGACGCTAAAGTCACGGGCTGATCTTCCAAATAATATATTGCTCAATTTAAGCGTCTATTTATTAATAGGCGCTTTTTTATATCTGCTTTATCTCAACGTTAGGTTTCATTTCGTATTGGCTAGATATCCCTAATAGGGCCGCATCTACATTCCCTCACACCCATTTTAATAATAAATATTGCCATAGCCAAACTACCTAATCGCTTTTTATCAGGCATAAAAAAACCCGCCAAATAAGCGGGTTTAGTTTAATCATTAAGAATGACTCAATTACAGAACGTCAACTGAATTCAATTCTTTAAATGCTTGTTCTAAACGAACAACCATTGATGCTTGTGCTTGACGTAACCAGTTACGTGGATCGTAGTATTTCTTGTTAGGTTTATCAGCACCTTCTGGGTTACCTAATTGGCCCTGCAGATAGCCTTCGTTCTTTTTGTAGAACTGTAAGATACCATCCCAAGTTGCCCACTGAGTATCGGTATCGATATTCATTTTGATAACACCATAGCCAACAGCTTCTTTGATTTCTTCAGCAGAAGAACCAGAACCGCCGTGGAAAACGAAATCTAAGCTATTGTGTGGCAGATTGAATTTCTGTGATACGTAGTCTTGTGAGTTACGTAAGATTTTTGGCGTTAACTGAACGTTACCTGGTTTATAAACACCGTGAACGTTACCGAAAGATGCCGCGATAGTGAAACGAGGGCTTACTGCGCTCAGTTTTTCATATGCGTAAGCAACATCTTCTGGTTGAGTATAAAGCGCAGAGCTGTCCATACCTGTGTTATCAACACCGTCTTCTTCACCACCAGTACAGCCTAATTCGATTTCTAAAGTCATATCGATTTTAGCCATACGCGCTAAATATTTAGCACAGATTTCGATGTTTTCTTCTAATGATTCTTCAGATAAGTCAATCATATGAGAAGAGAACAGTGGTTTACCTGTTTTAGCGTAGTGTTTTTCACCCGCATCTAACAGACCATCAATCCATGGTAATAATTTTTTAGCACAGTGGTCAGTATGCAGAATAACAGGAACACCGTAGTATTCAGCCATTTGATGCACATGATGAGCACCAGAAATTGCGCCTAAAATAGCAGCTTGCTGTGGTACATCAGATTTAAGACCTTTACCTGCGATAAATGCAGCACCACCGTTAGAGAACTGTACAATAACAGGAGAACGAACTTTCGCAGCAGCTTCTAACACAGCATTGATTGAGTCAGTACCTACACAGTTAACCGCAGGCAGAGCAAATTTGTTTTCTTTTGCTACTGCAAATACTTTTTGTACATCATCACCAGTGATGACACCCGGTTTCACGAAATCAAAAACTTTAGACATGTAATAAGATCCTATATTTGGAACAGGTAGAAAATAACTTTCTACCTGTATGAGCTGACTTAATTACTGTTTAGCGCGTTCTTCTAACATTGCAACAGCAGGAAGTTTTTTGCCTTCAACGAATTCTAAGAAAGCACCACCACCGGTTGAAATGTAAGAGATTTTGTCTGCGATATCAAATAAATCAATAGCAGCCAGCGTATCACCACCACCTGCGATAGAGAATGCGTCGCTATCTGCGATTGCATTAGCGATGATTTCTGTACCTTTGCGGAAGTTAGGGAATTCGAATACACCTACTGGACCATTCCACAGGATAGTTTTCGCATTTTTCAGGATTTCTGCTAAACGCTCAGCAGTTACATCACCGATATCAAGTACTTGTTCATCATCTTTGATGTCACTTGCTGATTTTAAAACAGCATCTGCAGTTTCAGAGAATTCAGTCGCAACGCGAACATCACTTGGTACTGGAATATCACATTTTTCCATCAGCTTTTTAGCATCATCAACCAGGTCTGCTTCATATAAAGAGCGGCCTACTGGATGACCTTCTGCTGCGATAAAGGTATTTGCGATACCACCACCAACGATTAATTGGTCAGCAATTTTTGATAAGGAATCTAATACAGTCAGTTTAGTTGAAACTTTAGAACCACCAACAATCGCAACCATTGGGCGAGCTGGTTTATCTAATGCTTTACCTAATGCTTCAAGTTCTGCTGATAACAGTGGACCCGCACAAGCAACTTGTGCAAATTTAGCAACGCCATGAGTTGACGCTTGAGCACGGTGAGCAGTACCGAATGCATCCATTACGAATACATCACATAATGCAGCGTATTGCTTAGACAGAGTTTCGTCGTCTTTCTTTTCGCCTTTGTTAAAACGAACGTTTTCAAGAACAACTAATTCACCTGCATTGACTTCAACACCATTTAAATAGTCTTTAGCAAGGCTAACTGGTGCAGTTAATTTGTCTTTCAGATAGTCAACAACTGGTTTTAAAGAGAACTCTTCGTTGTACTCACCTTCGGTAGGACGACCTAAGTGAGAAGTTACCATCACTTTAGCGCCTTGTTTTAACGCGGCTTCAATTGTTGGTAAAGAAGCACGGATACGCGCATCTGAAGTCACTTTACCATCTTTAACTGGAACGTTCAGGTCAGCACGGATAAGAACTCGTTTACCCGCTAGGTCTAAATCGGTCATCTTAATTACAGACATGATGAATCCTCTCATTGATTCTCTAAAATTTAGTAATCTTCTGTTCAGTGCGTCGTATTATTACGCGACACCGTCATTAAAACATGATTATTTAAAACCAGTTGCAGCCATTGCTAACGTTGTATCAAGCATTCTGTTAGCAAAGCCCCATTCATTATCACACCAGACTAAAGTCTTGATCAGGTGTTGCCCACTGACTCTTGTTTGTGTGCCATCAACGATTGCACTATGAGGGTCGTGGTTAAAATCAGTTGAGACTAATGGCAATTCTGTGTAATCCACTATACCACGAAATGCGCCAGTTGCTGATTTTTGAATTAACCGATTGACATCTAACACATTTACAGCAGTTTTTACAGTGACACTTAAATCAATTGCCGTCACATTAATTGTAGGAACTCGTACAGAAATTGCCTCAAAATGATCCTTAAATTTCGGGAAAATTCGAGTAATTCCTGCTGCCAACTTCGTATCAACAGGAATGATAGATTGTCCTGCTGCACGAGTACGGCGTAAATCCTTATGGTATGCATCAATCACGGGTTGATCGTTCATTGCTGCATGGATTGTTGTTACTGTTCCTGATTCTATATTAAATGCGTCATCCATCATTTTAATAATGGGAATAATGCAATTCGTTGTACAAGATGCGTTTGAAACAATTCGGTGCTCTTTTTTTAGTTCGTGTTGATTGACACCAAAAACGACAGTTGCATCTAAATCAGTTGTACCGGGATGAGAAAAAAGTACTTTCTTTGCGCCTTGTGCAATATGTGCTTCACCATCAGCACGAGAGCCATAAGCACCACTACAATCAAGTACAACATCGATACCAAGTTCACCCCAAGGTAAATCAGTAATATCAGCGTGGTGAAAAAGACGAATAGTATCATCACCCACTTGCAATAAATCGTTATTAATTCGTACATCCCAAGCAAAACGTCCGTGACTAGAGTCATACTTGAGAAGATGCCCAATACCTTGTGCATCAGCCAATTCATTTATTGCAACAACTGTTATTTCAGCTCGTTTACCTGATTCATAAAGCGCTCTTAACACATTACGCCCTATACGACCAAAACCGTTAATAGCGACTCTGATTGTCATGTGACTCCCTTGATAACTTGTGATTTGCAACCGCTTAGAATAATAGAGCAAGATACTAATCAACAACGATAAATCAAGTAAATCTAGAAATTGTGCAGTCACCGACATTTTAGGATTAACTGAAACGGTTCAGCTTACTGATAATCAGATTACGAGAAATGAGAGAAGATCGCAATAGTAAACAAAGATGGAAGGATAAAAAAAGAGCACATCTGAGAAATTCTTCCCAAAAATGTGCTCTTGTTAACACTTATTGATTATTTAAGTAAAGATTTTGCCTGTGTAACCACATTTTCAACAGTAAAACCAAACTCTTCAAATAGTTCGTTTGCAGGTGCAGATTCGCCGAAGCTACGCATACCTACAATCGCACCATCTAAACCAACATACTTGAACCAGTAGTCAGCAATACCCGCTTCGATAGCAACACGAGCTTTCACTGATGTTGGTAATACTGCTTCACGGTAATCTGCATCTTGTTTATCAAATGCATCAGTTGCTGGCATAGAAACAACACGTACTTTACGGCCTTCCGCTGTCAGTTGTTCATAAGCGCTAACCGCTAATTCAACTTCAGAGCCTGTTGCGATAAAGATTAATTCTGGAGTACCTGCGCAATCTTTCAGGATGTAACCACCCTTCTCGATGTTTGCCAGTTGCTCTGGAGTACGTGGTTGTTGTGCAAGATTTTGACGAGAGAAGATCAGCGCTGTTGGGCCATCTTTACGATCAATTGCATATTTCCATGCAACAGCTGATTCAACTTGGTCACATGGACGCCATGTGCTCACGTTTGGCGTTACACGCAGGCTAGCCATTTGCTCAACAGGTTGGTGAGTTGGACCATCTTCACCCAGACCGATAGAGTCATGAGTATAAACAAAGATACTGCGGATCTTCATCAGTGCAGCCATACGTACAGCATTACGTGCATATTCCATAAACATCAGGAAGGTCGCGCCGTAAGGAACAAAACCGCCGTGTAATGCAATACCGTTCATGATTGCGGACATACCGAATTCACGAACACCGTAATGGATGTAGTTACCCGCTTTGTCTTCGTTCAGTGCTTTAGAACCAGACCACATAGTCAGGTTGCTTGGTGCTAAGTCCGCAGAACCGCCCATGAATTCAGGTAATACTTTACCGAATGCTTCTAATGCATTTTGAGAAGCTTTACGGCTTGCAATGCTTGAAGGGTTTTGTTGCAGATTTTCAATAAATGCTTTGGAATCTTTTTCCCAGTTTGCTGGTAATTCACCAGAAACACGACGTTTGAATTCAGCCGCTAATTCAGGGAACTGTGCTGCGTATGCAGCAAATTTAGCATCCCATGCAGCTTCTTTTGCTTTACCCGCTTCTTTTGCATCCCACTCTTTATAAATTTCTTGTGGAATTTCGAATGCTCCGTATTCCCAGCCTAACGCTTTACGTGTTTCAGCGATTTCTGCATCACCTAATGGAGAACCGTGAGAATCAGCAGTACCTGCTTTATGAGGAGAACCGAAACCGATAGTGGTTTTACAAATCAACAGTGAAGGTTTGTCAGTGATTTGTTTTGCTGCTTCAACAGCGGCTTTAATGCTTGCTGCATCGTGACCATCAATGCCACTGATTACATGCCAGCCATAAGCGTCGAAACGTTCTGCAGTGTTATCAGTAAACCAACCATGCACTTGACCATCAATAGAGATGCCATTGTCATCATAAAATGCAATCAGTTTACCTAACTGTAATGTTCCCGCTAAAGAACACACTTCGTGAGAGATACCTTCCATCATACAACCATCACCCATAAAGGCGTAGGTGTAGTGGTCAACGATATCATGACCAGGACGGTTAAATTGAGCCGCTAATGTACGTTCTGCAATAGCAAAACCCACTGCGTTTGCAATACCTTGACCTAAAGGACCTGTTGTTGTTTCAACACCAGCGGTGTAACCATATTCTGGGTGACCAGGTGTTTTAGAATGCAATTGACGGAAGTTTTTCAGATCATCTAAAGAAAGATCATAACCAGACAGGTGCAGTAAGCTGTAAATCAGCATTGAAGCATGACCATTAGATAAAACGAAACGGTCACGATCAGCCCAGTTAGGGTTAGTTGGGTTATGATTTAAAAAATCACGCCATAATACTTCTGCAATATCAGCCATACCCATAGGGGCGCCAGGGTGTCCTGATTTAGCTTTTTGCACAGCATCCATACTTAAAAAACGGATCGCATTAGCAAGGGTTTTACGAGTGGTCATTTTCTACTCCAAGTCGGATAAAAAGCATCTAGATAGCTGATTCTCTCAATGCGGGCAAAAAACCGCAATATAAAAAATCCACAAAGGTGGCTATCGTAATTAGCATAAAGCAATAATTCTTTGATTTGCACGGCATTTTTTACGATCAAAGCGGAAAATAACATTACACCACCGCATTGTTGCGCAACAAAAAGCAAAAAAGACAATGATTTGCGCAATTGAGAAGCGTGCTATTAAACCTTAGCTTGATATGACTAATCAAGATAAAATTTCATTGCTGAATTATCCATCAAATCAAATAAATACCGTATTTGTTTTAATTATAGCCTAATAACTGACTGAACTTGTTACAAGGACGTAGAATTATAAGAGCTTAAAAAAGATAAAAAGCAGATAATTCACTGATTCAGTAATAAAAATCTTATTTACATCATATATAGCTAAAAGGAAAAATCAGCGTAACGTAAATGTTACTTACCACCTTAGCAAAATGAGTTAAAAAATAAGTAATTAAGCCATTTTAAGAAGGTTTTTATAAAGTTTGTTACGATAAAGAATATATTTTTCGTGTTTTGACTTTCATTAAGCTTAAAATTTCTTTTTTCTGTGTTAATTGAATATTCTTTTCTCTTATTATTTTTTGCAGAAAAATAGTTTCAGAAAACATCTTATTAATAATGCGCGAAAGTTTGCTTTTCATTTTATGTTTAATAAAGAAAGCCGTTAATTTATCTATCTCGTCAAAATCGAAAAAGAGAATATACATAACGTAGTTTTGTAAAAAAGTGCTTAAGCAATATTTGTCATAATCACCATTACCCAACATATCTAATGCTTGGCTTAGTTGTTCAAAAAAGTCAGTATTATTATGATGATAAGCATAAAGAAAATCATCAATATGATTAAGTTGATGTAACAACCACGTACTATGATTATTTTCAGGATAAATAATTGGTTGCTCTTTTCCTTCAAGCGCTTTAAGCAATTGTAATGATAATGCTTTTATTGCCTGAATTTCTTCGGTTTTAACATCCACGTTATTAGTAATAGATGGGTAATTTACTAAGTAGTTATGGTAATAATCTTCAATATATTCAGAAGCTTTGACTTTACTTGGGATATGGGTAATACATCCATTTATCATACTAAACGATGCTAAGGTGTCATAATTAACGGGATGACAATAAAGAAAAAACTTAAATAAAAACTGGCGAAGTTGATCTATCTGCCCACCATTGAGCATTTCAATGTTATTTAATCGTGATAACTGAAAGAAGCAATATTCTTTAATGAAATCATTCATTCGATTATAAAAATTAAGTTTTCTTATAAAACCTATTGAATTAATGGTTATGATTAAATAATAAAAATTTTGCTCATCGTAAATAGTGATTTTATTTCGGTATTTTTCTAAGCCAACTAGCTTACCTTCATTGTCAGAATAGCTCGGATCACTCGGCTGTAACTCTGCATCCCAGCCAATAACAGTATTGTCTTTATTCTTTTTAAAAAATAACTCTGCGTTATTATCATCGCCTATACAGTACTCAAAATCATTGCTGTTAAGGTGGAGCGCCTTACTTTTATACTTATGCTCTAAGTAAGAGCAAAACCATTGATTCAATTCCATTTTGTACACGCTCCCCTTTTTCAACTAATCCGCAGTTAAATCACCACTAATTTCTTTTTATAAAAACCTATCGGAAAATGACCTTGGTAGTAAATCTGAATGATATTTTCCCAGTTGTCACCATAATTGAAATATTTTTCAGTAAGATACTGTCTAAATGCGTAACATATCGCATTTCTTGCTGCAATTTTAAAGTTATGTACATCGTATTGAAATTGACTATCTGGCACAGGAAATGCTTTTAGACTTTCTATCACTGCCTTACTGACGACTAATCGCATCTCGACCAAATCTTTGGGATATTCTTGTTTTATATAGAAAGGATCATCTTGCGTGGGAGAAGTTGGCAACCATTCGACATTTAAAGACGATTCAAAACAAGCTTGGATACTTTGAAAATAGATAATTTTTTTATCATCGAAGCTTCCCTTTCCCATATTAGAAAAGAAAGGTGTAATGCTAATTTTTTGTTGGATTTCGTTAAAAAAGCTCATGACTAATAGACTCAATTATTTCTACGTTAATTCTGTCTGATTTCAACATAACATACTGATTTTCAATATGTGAATATTGATAAAATAGATCATCTTCAAAAACTAAATTAGTGACAATAAACTTATTATCAAGCAATTTACCATTTAATTGATAAGCAAAAGAATTTCCAATTTGAGTCAACGACATAACGTGATCATTTGATGGTTTAATCTCAATATCATCAAAAAACATTAATACTAACTCGACTAAATAGACTTCCCCTATCACAAATACATTGGGCTCATTAATAAAACAACAAATTTCATATTCACCAAAAGAGAGTGTAACCTCTTCTTCCACATAAGGATTGAGGGCAACAACTCTAGCAAAATATTTCATTCTTATTCTGGCTCATCCCATTTTGATAGAAAGTAGAATATTAATAAATTAGCTATATTGCCAAAAACCAGCAATAACCTCTTTAGTTTCTTCATGTTGATAAAGATACAAAGCTCCGTAACCAAAAATATAGGAGCCAGTAAGAAGTTCTTCAGGATAGTAATCTTCATCTATTTGTAAAAAAGGTTTATACCCTGCATCAGCAAGATTTTCAAAGTAATAGATTTCATCCTGCAATAAGTTAAATTGAGATGTTACCGTAATAAACTCACCTTCCAATGCCGTCTTATAGCCAACTAAGTTCATTTTATTGATCTGTTCTAATGTGTAATTACAGTTTTTGCTTTCTATTGACGATGTATGTGGAATAACTTTTATTGCACAATGAGGGTAAATATTCTTTTCAAGCATTATGTCATACTGTTGAGGAACTAATATGGTTAAATACATTCCTTTTTGTGCTGGATGCTCAATAGATAGATAAAATTTATATCCATCAATCTGTTCACTTTTATCTAAAAAGTATTCAGGAATATTTCCACCTATGCGCCCAACTACAGAATGGATGGATTGATTACCAATAGTTGCAACTAAATAATTTTTATTCATTCTTACTTATCTCAAGTATATTCAAATAGTCGTTATTCAATTCCTGATTATTCTTAATTACTCTTTATAGTAGTCAATTTCTGCTAATAGGCATTCGGAAAATTTAAGCTTTGTTTTCTTTACTTTATCACCTTCCGTATAAACATAAACGTCAGGATCATCACATTCCCTATCTATAAAAAACAAACTAGAATAACCTTGATGTAGTAAAAACGAGAAGAAATTCAATGGTATTTGAATATTATTTTCTTCAAGTAACTCAATAGAATATATATTTATATCATCTAATTCAGAATATAAAACACTCGTTCCTTTTTTAAAATCCCCCATCTCAAAACCTAATATGGACAAATAGATTTTATAAAAATAAGGTAATTTTCCATACTTATCTTCTAACTGTAAAATTTGCTCATCAGAACACCCTATGACAGAAAATCCTTTATCCATGATAAATTTTTTAAAACTTTCTAATACAATTAAAAATTCAGATGATGTCATTACTATCTTCCACCAACGCTAAAAAACTGTCTTGAAGGTCGCCTTGAATTTCTTCATTATCATAAATAAGCTGAAAATCCTCATCGATATTATTAACGAAATGAGTACCGTCTAGCATTCCGAATATTGTTGATGCGGTATCTGTCATCACGATTTTCATCATATCAATCACTGATTGCTTTTCTTTTTCTGATAAATTAACAAAAATCTTATTCACTTGAGAGAAAGTACCTTCATGATAACTTTCTGGATCTTGTCTATTTAACCTTTCACTATATTGCTTAAGATTATCTTCAAATAATTCTTTGTATATTTCATTGATAACAAGTTTATCTTTTTTCATGATTAATCCACTAGTTAAAAAAAATCACAACTTAATTAAAGTAATATAGCCTACTATTATTTTATCTTTAAATTTATGACAGTATTATTTTAACTCTAAAATAAAGAAATCTTCTAATATAGAAACCATCTCTTCCGCTAGAGATGGATAATATCCAGAAGGTATCGTACTATCAATAGCCATAAATGATAAATTACTATCAATCCATGTTATTTTTCTTTCTGGAATTTCAGCTATATCAATAAACAAATCTCTAACTGCATCAAGATTACTGCCCATATAACCATAAGGGCCTAATAAGGAATATCCCAATTCACAAAAGAAAGAATAGTAATCTTGAATATATTTTCCCTCAATCACTAACTCATCTTTTAAAATTTTCCCAGGAAATCCATTTTTAACATAACTCGCTGAGATATATATATTTTTTAATTCACCACTCATTTCCAACCAAATTCTTTCTTTACTATCCTCATGGAATTCAAGTAATGAAGCCACACCAGAAACATACATCCCTGGAGTAAAATAAGAATCTACAATTAAGTTGTTTCCATAAAAATGATATTTAATTAAATTAAAAGAAAATCCTAATCGACCATCATAATTTTGAGAAACCACATAATAGTTTTTACCTTTTTCAAGATGTAAAACTTTTTCTTTCAATCCAATAAAAACAAATGATTGTGTTTTATTTGTATTTTTGTAGTCATAACATTCAACTAAATTTTCAAATGAAAAAATTAAATTATTTTCATAGTCTAATACTTGATATGATCCAATCATACTATTTCCTTATAATACTTATTGAAGATTCACTATTTCAATATCGAATTGAATTTATTTATAATAAATTAGACTTGATAAAGAATAAATTCCACTAAAAATTCAGTATGAGAAGAATATAATAATACTTATCTTAAATTTCCTCGATAAAAGTATCATAATTATTATCCAATTGTATTAAAACCAACGCCCCATAGGTGAATTTTCTCTCAGATTTTTATCAATCAATTCTGGTGTAATGATTTTTTGTTCAATAACAGGAAGCATGATTTCATTTAGAATTTCGCAATCAATATGACAACCAGTATTATGAAATATAAGATTTAGAGCCTCATCAATTAATGCTTGCTCACCCTGTTCTTTCATTTCAAGGACAAACTGAACAATGGCTTGTTTTATCTCTTTATTTTTATTGTATTCGGCTTGTTCAGTTTCAAATTCTTGATAATAAAAATGGTCGAGCGTTTTAGATAGCATACTTAAACGTAAATAAAATTCCGTGTTCATAAATTAATCCTAAATATCCCTAAGACTATGATTTGATACCGCGCAGGCTGTCTTTCACCAATAGCAAATAAACCAAGCAACTGCATATTCTCTTTTTTTGATTTTTGAAGATCATACATTACTGATAAACCATCATAGCTATAACGCGTTCCTTGATTTAAAGTGAGTCCTTTTACCTTATTTATTACCTGCTGTTTTACCTCTTTATCTAGGCTGTTTAAGTCTCTTAATTGCGTTACGCTAACTGACATATCCTCATCATAATAAGGACATTGAATAAGGTGATTTAGCTGATAAAAATCATCTTCAAAACCATCATAAACTAGCTCTTTTTTCTTTATATTTTTCATCTTATTCAAGTTTTAATTGATGCCAAAATGAAGTTGTTTGAGATGAGGTTAGGTCAATAATTCTATCTGGTGAAATATCAGTTAAAAACAGTGTGGCAACTGCGCGAAAAAAAGCAAAAAAATTCACTGCAATATGTTCAAAACTATCCATAGATGACTCACTTGTCATTGCAAAAACATTCCCAGTTAGAGTATTTAATAAGATGGTATAAGGATCTGACAATGCAATAACAATGATGTTTTCAGGTCGTTTATCTCCAATCCACCATTGAGCAAACTCATTGAAGCCATTTAGCATGAAAAGTCTTTCAAGATAATCTTCACCACAGCCAAAACTGATATTAAATAATGAGAAATTATCTAAATTATAGAGAGAGATAAAAGAGGTAAAATCATCAGGAAGAGAGAGTGTTAGCGTCTGTTCTAGCAAACCGAAATCTGTAAGTGGTGCTTTTCTTTTAAAAAGAATTAAATCATTAAAATCCTCTCCTAAAGGAGAAAATTTATCTTCTAGCTCTTTTGTGATTTCATCAAGCGTTAATAGCATGCTCAGCCCAGCCTAAATTAATTTTTAAACCAGCTAATCACCATTATATTCGCCAATATAATGTAAATTATTATAGGTTTGGTTATCGCTCTTTTTGATAACAAGTTCAGGATTTTGATACCAAAATATAGCGTTAGCACTTTTAATTCCTAGCTCTTCACATTTAGCTTTAATAAACGATATTTCACTTTCATCAACAGCTGCATCTACCAAAACTTCATCAAGCGTAACATTGTTATCAAAACGAGGGATAACACCAATAAAATCTTCGTCGTACCACACCATCCCCAGATCTTTGCAGAATCCACATACTCTATAATTAGGAGAGTCAATTCCGTCTTCCTCAGAGTAATCTAACTCAAAATAGTGCATATACTCTTCTTCAGAAGAAAAATTACTGCCAATCCATAAATGTACTCTATTTTCCATATTGATTACCCTGCGAAATGCCATTGTACATAGTATTAATATCATTAATAAATTCTAAGATAGTGATATCAAATATTGAAAGCAAGAAATAGTGGCTTAGAAAAATACGGGAAGAGAAAATTGCTGAGGCTGTAAAACGCAAAAACCCCAGCATAAATGCTGGGGTTTGGAATGTTGGCGGAACGGACGGGACTCGAACCCGCGACCCCCTGCGTGACAGGCAGGTATTCTAACCAACTGAACTACCGCTCCGCGTATCCTTTCGGACGAGGTGAATATTACGAATCTCTTGCCTTGTCGTCAACTGTTTTTCTAACAAAAAGATGCATTTGGATAGTTTTTAATCTCAACTAACCATTTCTGCTTTTTTTATATTCAGACTGCCTCATCATTTGATGCCGGACGCCATAAACAATGTCCGCCTTTCTTCTCAACTAGGTCTAATCGAGACTCATGTTCGGCAAGTTCTTCTGCGGTTGCTCTTATTACTCTTAATCCTGAAACGGGGCGTTCAATACGCTGAATATCATTTTGCTCTTGTTCGTTACTTGATTCACCATCCATTGAAAATGCTAGTGCTGTTTGTCCACCGGTCATCGCCAAGTAAACATCAGAAAGTATTTCAGCATCCAATAACGCGCCGTGAAGAGTACGTTTAGAGTTATCTATTAAGTATCTATCACATAAGGCATCAAGGTTATTTCGTTTACCAGGGAATAATGCCCTCGCCATTGCAAGGCTATCGGTAATTTGGCAGAACGTTTCAGTAGGCGGAATATCACGATTAAGCTTTCTAAACTCATAGTCCATAAAGCCGATATCGAACGATGCGTTATGAATGATCAGCTCTGCGCCACGAATATATTCTAAAAACTCGTCAGCAATATCGGCAAAAGAAGGACAATCCTCTAAAAACTCATCACTGATGCCGTGAACTTCAAACGCTTCGGGATCAACTAATCTTTCAGGCTTAATATAAACATGGAAATTTCGCCCTGTTAATCGACGATTGATAACCTCTACGGCACCAATTTCAATGATATTATGACCTTCATAATGAACGCCCAGCTTATTCATACCGGTGGTTTCGGTATCAAGTACAATTTGTCGTGTGATTGGAGTGCTCATAATCCGTTTTTATGTCAGACTTAAGGTTAGTTTTTCGTATTAATCAAAAAGGATAAGTCGCCTTTATGCACAAGCAGGTAGAAATATTCACCGATGGTTCATGCTTAGGCAACCCAGGCCCCGGTGGTTATGGCGCTATTTTACGCTATCAACAACATGAAAAAACCCTAAGTGAAGGTTTTTTTATGACCACCAATAACCGAATGGAACTTCTTGCCGCTATCGTAGCATTAGAAACATTAAAATTCCCTTGTAAAATTACACTGACAACAGATAGCCAATATGTCAGACAGGGTATTACGCAGTGGATCCATAGCTGGAAAAAGCGCCAGTGGCGTAAAGCAGACAAAAGCCCTGTGCTTAATGTCGATTTATGGAAACGCTTAGATAGTGCTATTACTCGTCATGAAATTGAATGGCATTGGGTAAAAGGCCATGCTGGTCATGATGAAAATGAACGTTGTGATGAATTAGCAAAAACAGCGGCTCAATCACCGACACAAGAAGACACTGGCTATATTGAAAGTCAGAAAGATAAAACAGCTAACGAATAATGTGCTATGGCTCTGAGTGATTGCGTGTAGCCCCTAAAACTCGACCTTTTACACTCATGCGAGGCAATGCAAATTTCAACGCGGTGGGTGTTAAAGGAAGCGTTCTTTTGCGAGCGATAATTAAATTTAAACAGCCACCAGTGTGATAGCGGCTACCATCACGTTTTATTGGTCTTGAAAATGGCATAATCTGGAAATTCTGTTGTGTCATCACTTCGTAATTTAGCACACTAAGCCAATCAATTTGGCGACGAAGTGAAAACATACGACTTGAATAAGGCTGTTTTTGTCGCAAAAGAGGCGTGCATTTACCCAGTCCTAATAAACTAATCGGGTTGAAGCTCGTTAATACTATCCAGCCATCATCAATTAAAACACGATCAGCTTCTCTTAATAGCCAATGGGGATCTGCACTATAATCAAGTACATGAGCCATAAGGCAAACATCAACCGATTTATTTTCAAAGGGTAGATAATCTAAAGACGCGATAACATCCGCATTTATTGCATTCGATGTCACATTGACTTGATGTGAAACGATACTTAATTTGGTATCCAGTTCGGCACTGAGTTGACCGAGTTTCAGCAAATGAAAGCCATACATTTTCGGCCACCAGTTTTGTAAACGCAGTTCAATCGCCATGCGATAATATTCCCCCCAAGGAATATCACGCCAAGAATCCGGCATTGTAATTGGTTTTACTGAACGCGCTGCTTTCATCGTTTAACCCTTTATATTTTATAAGTAAGGTAACTTATATGGAGCTTATCAGAATTCCTGCTTTATCCGATAACTACATTTGGCTATTAAGTAATGAAAATAGTGAATGTGTGATTGTGGATCCTTCACAAGCCAAACCTGTTATTGAAATGCTCTCACAACGCTCACTAACACCTATCGCGATTTTATTAACCCATCATCATGATGATCATGTTGGTGGTGTTGCTGAACTTGTAAAAAAATATCCTAACATCGACGTTTTTGGCCCACAAGAAACACAAAGTAAAGGGGCTGAAAATATTATTCATAATCAAGAGCGCATTATTGTTGGCTCTTTTACTTTTAATGTGATTGGCACACCAGGCCATACATTGGGTCATGTTGCTTATTATTGTGAGCCCTATTTATTTTGTGGAGATACACTTTTTTCTGGTGGTTGTGGTCGTTTATTCGAAGGCACCGCACAACAAATGTTCAGTTCATTACAAAGATTGAGTGCTTTACCTGATAACACATTAATTTGTTGTGCTCATGAATACACCCTATCAAATATGACCTTTGCACACCACATCATGCCAGAAAATGCACTTATTACCGATTATTTAGCCCAAGTTAGTGAAATGCGTAAAAATTTACAACCTACTGTGCCAATAACACTGAAAAACGAAAAGAACATTAATCTTTTTTTGAAATCTGACGATATTGATTTGCAAAGGATTTTAGGTATAACCACTAATACTTATGCTCCAATTAAGACATTTACAAAATTAAGAGAATTAAAAGACAACTTTTAATTCCTATTGGTTGTTTTATTTTGGCACACTAAGTATCATTTGGTTCAAAAAACACACAGGATGAATTTTTCTATTATGAAGACAAAAGCGATTTTGTTCTCCATATTGCTACTGGCAGGTTGCCAGCAATCGGAGAACATTAAACCTAATTTGTCTGCGATCACACCAATATCAACGAAAGGGACTTCAACTTCTCACCAACCTCAATATGATGTAAAAACCAATTTATGGGGTTATGTGGTAAGTGAATTGAAAATGGACCTCCCTGAAAATGAAAGGATCTCGCAGCAAGAATTATATTTTTTAAATAATCCCAAACATATACAGAGCGTTGCTGCTCGCGCTGAGCCTTATATGTATTCGATTATTGATGAAATTGAAAAACGTGAATTACCGATGGAACTTGCACTTGTTCCTGTCGTTGAAAGTGCGTTTAATCCCCATGTTACCTCTTCTGCCAATGCAGCGGGTTTATGGCAATTTGTGCCAATAACTGGTAATTACTATGGTTTGGCACAAAACCAATGGTATGACGGTCGTCGTGATGTTATGGCATCAACTAAAGCGGCACTTGATTTGCTAGAGCGCTTGTATGTAATGTTTGATAGCGATTGGGCACTTGCCCTTGCTGCTTATAACGCTGGTGAAGGCCGTGTTATGCAAGCAATAAAGGCAAATGAGAGTCAAAACTTACCAACAGATTATTGGTCGCTTTCTTTACCTAAAGAAACGATGAATTACGTACCGAAAATTCTCGCTTTAAGTAAGGTTATTCGTGAAAACGAAGAAAACATTACCTTTCCCAAAAGCAACTATCGCGATAAAGCATTAGCTTCATTTGATGTCGGTGAGCAAATCACGTTAAATAAAGTCGCTGAATTAAGTCAGTTACCTATTAATACCGTGAAAGACTATAATCCCGGCTATAAACGTGGAATAACTGCACCGAATGGCCCTCATGTCATTATGTTGCCTCGCAATAAGCTTGACCAATTCCGTAACGCTTTTGAAGATGAAGCTGTATTAGAAACTATTCGCTTGGCTGTTGCCAAAACGAATCAATCTATTAAGCAAGAAGGCGTTTATAAGGTTCGTTCAGGGGATTCGTTTTACGCTATTGCTCGTCGCTATAATATGAGTATAAAAGACTTACAGCGTATTAATGGGTTAAATGCAAAGAGCACTTTGCTGGTTGGTCAGACATTAAAAATTCATAATGCAGGTAGTGTCAGTAGCACTACAACAACGAAACCAACAAAACCTTCACCAAGCTATTATAAAGTGCGCCAAGGTGATTCTTATTACAGTATTGCCCGCCGCCACGGCATTAACCTAAAGCAGTTAATGAGCTGGAACGCTGATATTAAAATGTTAAAACCGGGTACTCAATTAACACTGTATGTAAAATAGTCTTCTGAACTTTAGTTTCTTTAAAGCCATCAATATATTTAATACCTTAGAGGTGATAAATAGAGATGGCTTTTTTCTTTCTTCTCTATGGGTGATCCCTCCCAAGAAAAACGCATCTTTTCATTCTTCCCTTTATTCCTTTCCCTCTATTTGAGTTCGTATGATTACGACGCCATCTATTACTCCAAATGATAGGCAATAAAAAAGCGCCTGATATTTAACTATCAAGCGCTTCGTTTTTATCTCTATTTGATTAATTTAGCGTAGTGACTTATAGCCAGAAGAACCAAGCAAACAGAGAGATAACTAAGATACACACTAAGTTCAGTACACCACCGACACGTACCATCTCTGTCTGTTTAATATAACCAGAGCCAAAGACAATCGCATTTGGTGGGGTAGCAACAGGTAACATGAACGCACAAGATGCACCGATACCGATAATCATAGTTAACGCCATTACTGGCATACCTAATGCTTGTGCAACTGTTGCAAAGATTGGTACTAATAACGCCGCACTCGCTGTATTACTGGTAAATTCAGTTAATACGATGATGAAGGTTGTTACTGCAAGGATAATCACGAACCAGTGGCTTGCACCGAAGGTTTCTTTCATGAAATCTGCCATTACAAGGCTTGCACCAGAAGACTGTAAAATAGCGCTCAGTGTTAAACCACCACCGAACAGCATTAATACGCCCCACTCTGTGTTTTCTTGGATTTGGCTCCAACTTGCTACACCTGTTACACCGATAACAATCGCTGCACTGACTGCAATGACAGTATCTAAATCTTTTACACCACCAAAAGCACTGCTGATGAAAGAACTGAAGATCCAACATACTACGGTAACTAAGAAGATAATCATGGTGATAACACGTTTGTTATTCCACTCTAACACTTCTAATTTCAGGTCAAATTTATGTTTTAAGTTAGGGCGTAGCATCAGATACATCACAATAAACATGATAGGCAATAACACCACCATGATTGGAATACCGTACTTCATCCACGTGATGAAATCTAAGTTCAACTGAGCCGCTGCAATCGCATTTGGTGGGCTACCAACCAGCGTACCTAAACCACCGATACTTGCACTATAAGCAACACCTAATAATACGAATACAAAAGTATTGCGCTCTGAACGAATATCTAAGTTAGATAAAATACCTAACACTAAAGGTAACATCATTGCCGCTGTTGCTGTGTTACTGATCCACATTGAGAGTAATGCGGTAACACCAAATAACAGCAATACAGCAATTGAAAGTTTACCTTTTGCAATCATCAACAAGCGGTTAGCAATTAAGCGATCTAGCCCTTGAATATGAAGCGCTGTCGCTAATGCAAAGCCACCGAAGAATAAGAAAATGATGGGATTCGCAAATGACTTTAATGACTCATTGGTATTCATTAGCCCAAGTACAACGGCTAAAATAGGTATAAATAATGCTGTTATCGTAACGTGAATGGCTTCTGTCAGCCATAACACACCCACAAACACCATTAATGCTAAACCTGCATTGGCCTTTGGATCATAAGGTAAAAATTCTAGCAGAAGCAGTAATAACACCACATCAATAGCTAGAATGATTAACCCTCGTTTGTTTATCGGGCTCGACTTCGCCGATGGGGCTAAATTGGACGCGTCCATGATAATACTCCACATTAGCTGATATGAACATTAGGTTCACTAAGCCATAATTGTTAACGAAATAGGTTATATGTGAAATATAAAAACATTTCTCGCCATTGAAAATGCGCAAAACTAATAATTGGGATCTCATCCACGAGAATTAACCAATTTATTAATAAAAGAGTAATAATTGAACACTATTTCCTCTTACACATCACACTTTTTCAAAGATGTTAAGAATAAATATTCTGTTTTTTCTGAAAAAAATTAAAAAAAAGAGGAGAACTTAAGGTTCTCCCCTTTCAAATTAATAAGATTTTTTAATCAAAGGTGCAAGATTATGCTTGGCCTTTAACTTCTTTCAGACCGTTGAAAGGTGCTTTGTTACCTAAAGCTTCTTCGATACGGATCAGTTGGTTGTATTTAGCAACACGGTCAGAACGGCTCATAGAACCTGTTTTGATTTGGCCTGCTGCTGTACCAACTGCTAAGTCAGCGATAGTTGCATCTTCAGTTTCACCAGAACGGTGAGAGATTACAGCTGTGTAGCCTGCATCTTTCGCCATTTTGATTGCTGCTAAAGTTTCTGTCAGTGAACCGATTTGGTTAAATTTGATCAGAATTGAGTTAGCGATGCCTTTGTCGATACCTTCTTTCAGGATCTTAGTGTTAGTTACAAACAGGTCGTCACCAACCAGTTGGATTTTGTCACCAAGAACTTTAGTTTGGTATGCGAAACCATCCCAGTCAGATTCGTTTAAACCATCTTCGATAGAAACGATTGGGTATTGTTTAGTCAGTTCTTCTAAGTAATGAGTGAACTCTTGTGAAGTGAAGGTTTTGCCTTCGCCTTTCAGTTCGTAGTTACCCGTTTCATTGTTGTAGAACTCAGAAGCTGCACAGTCCATAGCCAGAGTAACGTCTTTACCTAAAACGTAACCTGCTTTCTCAACTGCTTCTTTGATAGCAGCTAATGCAGCAGCGTTAGATTCTAAGTTTGGTGCATAACCACCTTCGTCACCAACTGCAGTGTTCATACCTTTTGCTTTCAGCACTTTTGCTAAGTGATGGAAGATTTCTGAACCCATACGCACAGCTTCTTTCAGAGAAGGCGCGCCAACTGGTTGGATCATGAACTCTTGGATATCAACGTTGTTATCTGCGTGCTCACCACCATTGATGATGTTCATCATTGGCAGAGGCATAGAATATTGACCGTGAGTACCGTTCAGATCAGAAATGTGCTCATACAAAGGCATACCTTTCGCAGCAGCTGCTGCTTTTGCGTTTGCTAAAGAAACCGCTAGGATTGCGTTTGCACCAAAGTTTGATTTGTTTTCAGTACCGTCTAAATCGATCATGATTTTATCGATGTTAGCTTGGTCTTTTGCATCCTGGCCAAGGATCGCTTTAGCGATTGGACCATTAACAGCTGAAACTGCTTTCAGAACACCTTTACCTAAGAAACGTGATTTATCACCATCACGTAATTCTAAAGCTTCGCGAGAACCTGTTGATGCGCCTGATGGAGCAGCCGCCATACCAACAAAACCACCTTCTAAGTGAACTTCTGCTTCAACTGTTGGGTTGCCACGAGAATCAATAATTTCACGACCAAGTACTTTAACGATTTTGGACATTCGGTTTTCCTCTGTACAAGTTAAATTTCCGAGAAGAGATACCCTATCTCTTCTCATATATCCTATTTCAGCAGGCCTTTTTGGTTATCAAAGGCTGCTTTCACAAAGCCTGCAAATAACGGATGGCCGTCACGCGGCGTTGAGGTAAACTCTGGGTGGAACTGACAAGCAACAAACCAAGGATGGTTTGGATTTTCAATAATTTCCACCAGTTTGTTATCTACTGAACGACCTGCAATACGTAAACCCGCATCTTCGATACGTTTTAATAGTAGATTATTTACTTCATAACGGTGACGATGGCGCTCTGTAATGGTGTTTTTGCCATACAGTGTACGAACTAAGCTATCACCACTTAAATGGCAAGGCTGAGCACCAAGGCGCATCGTGCCACCTAAATCACTTTCATCTGAACGCACTTCAATGTTGCCATTTTCATCGCGCCATTCAGTAATTAATGCGATAACTGGATATTTGCAATCTGGTGCAAATTCAGTGGAGTTTGCGCCTTCCATACCAACGACATTACGTGCAAACTCAATCATAGCAACCTGCATACCTAAGCAAATGCCTAAGTAAGGGATTTTATTTTCACGCGCATATTGAGCAGCCATAATCTTGCCCTCAACACCACGTTCACCAAAACCACCTGGTACTAAGATTGCGTCTAACCCTTTAAGCATTTCTACGCCACGAGTTTCAACGTCTTGTGAATCAATTAATTTGATATTTACAGTAACACGGCTTTTGAAACCACCATGTTTTAATGCTTCAATCACTGATTTATAGGCATCTGGTAATTCAACATATTTACCAACCATACCAATGGTGACTTCGCCTTCAGGATTAGCTTCTTCGTAAATAACTTGTTCCCACTCTGCAAGATTTGCAACTGGGCAATCTAAGCTGAATCGTTTACAGATATAATCATCTAATCCCTGTGATTTCAATAGTGCAGGGATTTTATAAATGGAATCGACATCTTTTAATGAAATAACCGCTTTCTCTGGCACATTACAGAACAGTGCAATTTTAGCACGTTCGTTTGCAGGAATAACGCGGTCTGAACGGCAAATCAACGCATCAGGCTGAATACCGATCGACAGTAATTCTTTTACAGAATGCTGAGTTGGCTTGGTTTTCACTTCACCAGAAGCGGCTAAATAAGGCACCAATGTTAAATGCAGGTAGAATGTGTGCTCACGGCCCACTTCTGCAGCCATTTGGCGAATCGCTTCTAAGAATGGTAAAGATTCGATATCACCAACCGTCCCGCCGACTTCAACTAAAACAACATCATGGCCTTCACCGCCACGGATGATACGTTCTTTGATTTCATTAGTGATATGAGGAATAACTTGAATTGTAGCCCCAAGATAGTCACCACGGCGCTCTTTGCGTAATACTTCAGAGTATACGCGACCTGTCGTGAAGTTATTACGACGAGTCATTTTCGTGCGAATGAAGCGCTCATAGTGTCCTAAGTCGAGATCAGTCTCAGCACCATCGTCAGTGACGAAGACTTCCCCGTGCTGAATTGGGCTCATAGTACCTGGATCGACGTTGATATACGGATCCAACTTCATCATGGTGACATTGAGTCCACGGGCTTCGAGTATAGCCGCCAGAGAGGCTGCGGCAATGCCTTTACCCAGAGAGGATACGACCCCGCCGGTCACAAAAATATAATTCGTTTTCATGCTGAACCTGAAAGTTTAGGTGTATTAGGATGATGGATATAACTGGACGGGAACACAGTATACCCGAACCTTATTTTCGCTACAAACATTCTTAGTAGTATAAAGTTCTTTTTCATCACGCCACTTATCCGTTTAAACACGAAAAAACAGTAAAAATTCAATAAACTAAACCCGTGAAAATATTTCTCAAGCATTTTAGCTTAATCCTTTCAGCTAAGATACCACTTTTAGAAAAGAGATGCTTTATTTTTTTCACGACATTAAGTGTAGCAGGTTTATAGCGAGATCTTTTGCTTATGATCATGCTTTTAATTTTTTTGAGGTTAATCACATTTTTAATGCAATAAAATGTAATTACAATATTTAAAATTACTTAAAAACAAAAAAACGAAATTACCTTTTATAATTTCGCTTTTTAAAAATTTTTATAAAAATGGCTGAAAAAACGAGATGTTATAGATCATTTTTATCGCATTTTATGTCACGCTGACGCTAATTTGCGTGTCACAATTCACTCAATCTGTTGTTTCTTTGCTTTCTGCCAACAGATCTCCATCTCTTCCAATGAAGCATTTTCTATGCCTATGCCATCTTCCGAGAGTGTTTTTTCAACAAAGCGAAAGCGTTGTTCAAATTTACGGCATGCTCGATTTAATGCTTGTTCTGGTTTTTGTTTTAAATGCCGAGATAAATTTACAACTGAAAATAGTAAATCACCCAATTCATCTTCAATTTTAGACGCATCTTGAGGCACTTTTTTCACTTCAGCCATCACTTCATCAATTTCCTCAAACACTTTACCTAAAACAGGTTCAAGTTCATTCCAATCAAATCCAACAGAAGCACATCGTTTCTGAATTTTTTCTGCTTTCATCAAAGCGGGTAATGTGGCGGGAATATCATCTAATAATGAAAATTGTGCTTTTGCCTCACGCTCTTGCGCTTTAAGTCTTTCCCAGCGATGTTTTTCTGTTGATAAATTGTTTTCGCTTTCAGAGGCAAAAATATGAGGATGACGACGTTCTAGCTTATTACTAATGGCGTCACAAACATCATTAAAATCAAATAACTTTTGCTCTTGCGCCATGCGTGAATAAAAAACAACTTGATAAAGTAAGTCGCCTAACTCTTCTTTTAAATCAGTAAAATCTTTACGAATAATAGCATCTAACACCTCATACGTTTCTTCTAATGTATAAGGTGCAATAGTGTCAAAAGTCTGCACTTTATCCCATTCGCATCCAGTATTAGGATCACGTAGCTGCGCCATAATTTCTAATAAACGAAAAATTTCACGATTTTCTGACATCATATTGCCTTTTAAATAAGAGTGAGCTTTATCCTGTTTAACACATTTTTAGATAAAAAAATGCCGAGAACAGTTGTCTCGGCATCTTATCATTTTAATGTTTTAGTGAGAAAAGCGTTTCGCCTCTATCACATCAGGCAACTGATTAAGTTTTGCCAAAATACGACCTAATACTTGGAGATTATAAATCTCAATATTCATGTCGATTGTCGCAATTTGTTGCTTCACATCACTACGGCTACTGACGCCTAGTACATTCACTTTTTCATTCGCTAAAATAGTGGTGATATCACGTAATAATCCACTACGATCATTGGCAACAACGCGAACGACTAATGAATAACCGCTAGAATAATTCTCTCCCCATACCGCATCAACAATACGTTCTGGTGCATGAGAAAGCAGTTCAGCAAGTTGCTCACAGTCTGCTCGGTGAATCGAAATACCACGACCTTTAGTAATAAAGCCGACAATATTGTCACCCGGAATAGGTTGGCAACAACGTGCGATATGATGCATTAAGTTACCCACACCTTCGACAACAATGCTTCCACCTGATCCTGTGGCTCTAGGTGCTGGCGTTTTGTTTTCAAGTGTCCGCAGAGCTTCTTTATCTTCATCTTCCGCAGTGGCTTTATTTAATTTACTTTGAATAAAGTTCACTAACTGGTTAATTCTGATATCACCGACACCAATGCCAGCTAATACTTCATCAACACTATGCACGTTATAACGCGCAATCAGCAGTTTTTCTGCTTCTTTCATGTTGATATCCATATGCGCCAATTCGTTATCTAAAATCTGGCGTCCAGCAAGAATATTTTTATCGCGATCTTGCTTACGGAACCAATTGTGAATTTTCGCACGCCCACGACTTGTGGTGACATAGCCTAAGTTAGGATTTAACCAATCACGACTTGGATTAGGGTGTTTTTGCGTGATAACTTCAATTTGATCGCCCATCTGTAATTGATAGCTAAACGGTACAATACGCCCGCCAATTTTCGCCCCAATACAGCGATGTCCCACATCACTATGAATATGATAAGCAAAATCAAGTGGTGTTGATCCCGCAGGTAAATCAACTACATCACCTTTTGGTGTAAAGACGTAAACCCTATCATCAAAAACTTGGCTACGGACTTCATCCAGCATTTCGCCAGAATCAGCCATCTCTTCTTGCCATGCAATCAGTTTACGTAACCACGCGATACGGTTTTCATAGCTGCCTGTACCACCTTTCGTCGCTGCGCCAGTTGCACCTTCTTTATATTTCCAGTGCGCAGCCACACCCAATTCGGCATCTTCATGCATTTGGCGAGTACGAATTTGAATCTCAACTGTTTTGCCTTCAGGCCCTAATACAACGGTATGAATAGATTGATAGCCATTAGGTTTTGGATTTGCGACATAATCATCGAATTCATCAGGTAAATGACGGAAATGAGTATGCACAATCCCTAATGCCGCATAGCAGTCTTGAAGACGTTCAACGACGATACGCACCGCTCTCACATCAAATAACTCATCGAATGCGAGATTCTTTTTCTTCATTTTGCGCCAAATACTATAGATGTGTTTGGGACGTCCATAGATATCTACATCGACATTCTCTTCTTTCATATAACCGCGTACTGTACTGACAAAATTATCAATATACTGTTCGCGATCAATACGGCGCTCATGAAGCAAGCTTGCTATTTTTTTGTATTCATCAGGATGAAGATAACGGAAACAAAAATCTTCTAATTCCCATTTTAATTGACCAATACCCAATCGGTTGGCTAATGGTGCATAAATATTAAAACACTCTTTAGCAGCCAGTACGCGCTCATCTTCTGTGGCATCTTTCACTTCACGTAAATGGGCAATACGTTCTGAAAGTTTAATGACCACACAACGGAAATCTTCCACCATAGATAACAGCATACGGCGCACGTTATCTACCTGAACCGAACTTGTTTCATTAGTGTGTGTCGCTTTTAATTGGCGTATGGCATCCATCTCCATAACACCACGCACTAAGCTCCAAATAGCATCACCAAAGTGTTCAGTAATAATTTCCTGATCAATAAGATTTTCTTCAGCAAGTGGGAAAAGAAGCGCTGCCCTCATGCTGTCTTTATCCATGCTTAGTGTCGAAAGAAGCTCAACCATTTCAACACCACGCCACAATAACAGTTCGGCATCTTCACGCCCTTGAACAGTACGATGGCAGTATTCCCAGGTTTGCATGATTTCACTACCCGCATTGACATGGGTTAAGTTCAAGCTATTGACCCATTTATCAACAGCAAACTCTCCTGCAGGTGTTAAGTGAGCACTTCTTACTGCAACCATATTCTCTCCCTACACGGTATAAATCTTATTTGCGACTTATTTACTGGCTAACTGTTTATTTTCGACTAAACAGCGCCATTGATTCCAGATGACCCGTTTGTGGAAACATATCCAACATTTTTAAACCGGTTAGCTGATATCCAGAATCTAATAATATCTTACTATCTCTGGCTAACGTGGTCGGATTACAGGAGACATACACGATTTTTTCTGCGGATAACTTCACAATATGTGACATTACCTCCAAAGCGCCTGCTCTCGCGGGATCTAACAACACTTTGTTAAACCCTTCTTTCGACCACGACATCGCAGAAAAATCAGCCGATAAATCTGCATGCCAAAAATGCGCATTACCTAGTTGGTTTAGTTCTGCATTCTTTTTCGCCATTTCAACTAGCGCAGGTACACCTTCGATACCCACTACTTCACTGACATGTTTTGCGATAGGTAAAGTGAAGTTACCCATACCACAAAACAGATCTAACACGCGATCTTCTGGCGATAAATCAAGCCATTCAATAGCTTGAGCAACCATCTTAGGATTTATTTCATCGTTTACTTGAATAAAATCAGTAGGTGCAAAACGTAAATTTAGACCTTCTATTTGATAGAAGGGTTCCTTCTCAATTGAAGTTAATCGTGCTATCTCGCTATTATCACCTGCAAGATACATCGTAACTTGATGAGTTTGAGAGAAATCACGCAAACTCTGTTTATCACTCTCTGACAATGGTGATAAATGACGTAAAATCACCAACGGCCCATTATCAGCGAGCACCATTTCAACATGCCCTAAATCACGTACTGATGTTAATTGTTTAAGACATGTCCAAAGAGGAGACAATAAATCATTTAACTGAGGTTTTAATACTGGGCATTTTTTTATCATGACCAAATCATTAGAGCGTTCTTGGCGAAATCCCATTACCAACCCCTTTTCAGGCTGATAACGCAAACCCAATCTTGCTCTACGACGATAACCATATTCAGCCCCAGCAATAACAGGCTCCGCTGAAATTACCACACCCGTTTCACGTTTAATAAGATGTGATAACACACTTGCTTTTGTTGTACGTTGTAGCGCAATCGGCACATGTTGCTGCTGACAACCACCACAACGCCCATAATATTCACAATGAGGCGTTATACGCTGTTCACTGGTAGTTAAACGCTTAATAACCTCGCCTTTAGCAAACTGGCGCTTTTCTTCTGTTAAACGAATACGAGCAGTTTCTTGTGGGAGTAATCCTTTTACAAAAATCGTTTTGCCCTCAGCATGAGCAATACCTTGACCATTTGCATCCAATGCACTGGCGGTCACTTCCAGAGTTGTCGCCTGTTTTTTCACAGAGCGTTTTTTAGGGGAATAAAACTGCACCATAGTATTAAATTAAGTATCAATGACGGATTAACAGTGAAATGACATCGTTTTAGAATACGCTGTATGTTTTTCAGCGTTACATGAATGACTATGCATTTCAGAAGAAAACATGGGAAGAGTATAACATCGAACAAGTTATTTACTTAACTGATATAAGCAATATTTTTGTTAAATTGAGAAAACTTTTAATGATAACAACCTAAGACACTCGTTTTATGGATTTTATATTGTTCTATAACTAACAAATATTATATATAACTTTTATATTGAATATATTTACAATTAATAACATCTATTTTCTGTTATTTTAATAAATCTTTATTATCTCTAAGAAAAGTCTAAAAATTATCACCAATCAATTAGATAGCATTTTTCTTAATGATTACAAATTAATCACAAACCATTAATTTTCTATATTCTTCATAAGCATAATGATCAGTCATTCCACTGATATAATCTTGAATTAATCTGGTACGATAATAAAACTCTAAAATTTTTCCTCTTTCAGTATTTATATCATTTAGCTTTTCTAACATTTCGTTATAAGCCAGTTTATGTTTAACAGAAAGTTTATGATATAACCGCGTCTCAATGACATATTTAGGATGTTCGTTATATTTATGCAATCTTAAAAAATCTTCAGTTGATAATAAAAGCAAGGGCTTATAGATATCGAGTAATCCACTGATCACGCGATATCCTTTCATTTCAAGCTCTTCAACTTCAGGATGGCTAAACACCCATTTTTTAGCGACACTTTTTAAGGTTGTTAATAAACGATGCTCAGCACTATTCCCTTCCAATAATGCATGGTTAAAACTTCCTTCATAAACTTGAGGAAGATTTTTTATAAATCGATGTGCCGTATAAGGGACTAATTTCCCTGTAATATAAACTCGTAAATACATAAAAAACTGATCTTGCATACTACGTTTGGCTTCATTTTGATCAACTTTTTTATAAGCACGATTCACAGTAATATCGAATAAATCGCCTTCGGTCACATCACCATTTTCACGCCACGCATCTCGTAAAAGCTGAACAAGTCGGTTGATATCAAAAATCCCCTTTTCTACTGCATCATCTAAATCTGCAATGCAATACGAAATGTCGTCAGCAGCTTCCATAATATATGTGAGAGGAAAGCGACAGAACTCACCCATATTTAGTTTTTCTTGTACTTCTTTTACGAATGCTAATTCAGACCAGTAATACCCCGGTTTCTTCATTAAATAGCTATATTCTTTAGGGACTTCACCTTGCCAATAAGCGGGACGGGTATATTTTAATACACAGCCAATTTGAGCATAGGTTAAATTCAATTTAAGAAGATGATGCGCCATTCGAATAGCTTGAGCATTACCTTCAAATTGACATAAATCTTGGCGTAAAGTTTGTCGCAATTCATTTAATTGCACTTTAACTGAATACTGCATAGGGATAAACGGGCAACTATCGAATTCGGCTGTCGCCTCTGGTGATAATATTTTTTGAAACCAATGTTTAATCGCAGCTTCGCCAAAATGACCAAAAGGTGGATTACCAATATCGTGCATTAAGCAAGCCATCTCAATTAAACTTTCAAGACTATCGATGCGATCAATTAAGCCATACACTTCAAGCTTATTTTGTTTTTTTAATTCACTGATAATTTGTTTAGCGATATAACGGCCAATTTGCTGAACTTCAAGAGAATGAGTAAGACGGCTGCGTACTGCGGAATTTTGCTCTAAAGGAAAGACTTGTGTTTTTTGTTGTAAACGTCGAATGGCTGCTGAATTAATAATACGGCCACGATCACTTTCAAATTGACGAGAAACCTGTATTTCATCGTTAATATCGATATCACTGCTGTTATATTTGCGTTGATAATTTAACTTCAGCTTAAAATCGATCATTTCTGTCCTCTTTCTGGTTTCGATGAAACGAATTCTCTATTCTTTGTGTTATATCGTGTTTTTCCGATAGATGTTAAACTCTATTTAAATTTCTATTTATTATTAACCTACAAGTGAGTATGACACAATGAGAGTTGGCGTAATAGGTGCAATGGAGCAAGAAGTCACACTTCTGCGTGAGAAAATTGAAGATTGCCAAATCTTATCGCGTGGCGGTTGTGAAATTTATACAGGCACAATCAACGGTGTTGATGTTGCATTATTAAAATCAGGTATTGGTAAAGTTGCGGCTGCGATTGGCACAACTTTATTGCTTGAGCATTTTCGCCCTGATGTCGTTATCAATACTGGCTCTGCGGGTGGTTTAGACTCGAGATTAAATGTCGGTGATATCGTTGTTTCAACAGAAGTTCGCTATCACGATGCAGATGTGACTGCGTTTGGTTATGAACCAGGTCAAATGGCACAATGCCCTCCTGCTTTTATTGCAGATCCTAGACTTATTAGCATCGCAGAAGAGTGTATTGAATCGCTAAAATTAAATGCTGTTCGTGGTTTAATTTGTAGTGGTGATGCATTTATTAATGGTGCAGAGCCTTTAGCGCGTATTCGTCGTACATTCCCAGATGTTGCTGCCGTAGAAATGGAATCCACCGCAATTGGTCATGTTTGCCATCAATTCAACACACCATTTGTTGTGGTTCGTGCTATTTCTGATGTGGCTGATAAAGAATCGCATTTAAGCTTTGATGAGTTTTTATCTGTTGCTGCAGAACAATCGAGCTTAATGGTGACCGCGATGTTGGATAAATTAAAAGACTAATTAAGTCGAGATAATCCTAATATCATTTTATCAATACCCCACCTTTATTTTTTGTTTATTCTAAGATAAAAAATAGGTGGGTATTTCTTATTATCGGAAAAGTAATGCGTTTATTTATCAATCTTGGATTATTACTCTGTTCATTATTTGGGCTAAGCTTTGCCATTGCTATCACACCTGCTGATCGTGTTATTACGTTATCGCCATCAGCCACTGAAATGGCTTACGCCGCAGGTATGGGGGATAATATTGTCGGAGTTAGTGCTTACTCTGATTATCCAGAGGCTGCTAAAAATATTGAACAAGTCGCTAATTGGCAGGGTATTAATATCGAACGCATTCTATTATTAAAACCTGATCTAGTGATTGCATGGCAAGGCGGTAATCCACAACGTCCATTAGATCAGTTAAAAGCTTTGGGTATTCCTATCATTTATTCTGATCCACAAAGTATTGAAGAAATCGCAGACGATCTCGTTACTCTTTCCAGTTATAGCCATCATTCTGATATTGCAATAAAAAATGCCCAACAATTGCGTCAACAATATCAAGTGTTACAACAGCAATATGCATCAACTATATCGAATCACTCCAAGAAAAAAGTATTTATTCAATTTGGGATGCAGCCGTTATTTACTACATCAAACTGTACATTACAAAGCCATATTACTGAACTTTGTGGCGGTGAAAATATCTTCGCTAATAGCCCTGTGGCATGGCCTCAAGTAAGTCGTGAGCAAGTACTTACAAAGCAACCTGATTTAATTATATTCAGTGGTAAAGCAGATCAAATACCTACAGTACGAGCATTTTGGCAACCTCAGCTCACAGTACCCGTTATTGCTATTGATGAAGACAGTTTTAGCCGACCTGCACCGCGTATTATTAATGCAACACAGCAAATTTGTGAAGCAATAGCAACGAACCATTAGCAAAATAATTAATTACTCAATAGCCACTAATATACAACCTTTTAAACAACCGCATTGCACTTTATGCCCTTCTAACGCGACGGGAGTATTGCTTATTTTCATCATGGAATCCCCTTCTATTATCTTGCCTTTTTGCTGACAAGCAGGGCAATAGACGTCATCGCCTAAACAGGCAATTTCATGCGTTTGTTTTGCTAATAAAGAACCGCTTAATACGGTTCCTTTAGTATTGGTGGTATCATTTTTTAAAATGATTCTTCGTCCTTGGATTGTGCTACGCATGTTTATATATCCTTTTATAAATTATTAACAGCAAACTTAGCTAAAAAATCTAAATAGAATGCTTAATTGCTTCCGATAATTTATCTTCTATTTCTTTACAAGGTGGTAGCTCTTTATCAACCAAAACAACTTGTTGTTCTATTTGTCTATCAAGATCTTTGGGAATAGGCGCTTCTCTAAAAATAGAATATTTTTTTCTTGTGTACTTGCCTTCAATCAAAGGAGCTAATCCATAAAATAAATATTTGGTAATATATCCTAACCCCCATGCTTTATCATTGCTGCTTCCGCCGCCTAAAAAACTAAACATCGTTAAGTTGGGATAATATTTATGTTCTATTAATTTTTGATTTTCATCAACGCGATATAAAATAAGTGCTAATGTCGGCTTAATATCTGCAAAATTGACATGAGAATATTTAGCAACATAAACATTCATTTTCATATCCCAAGTATAAAATAATTGTTTTTCTCGGTCACATATTAGATAAGGTCGATTTCTTGCAATAAAACCAAAATAGATCATTGGTAATGAACATAATAGAGGGGCTAAAGATAAGAATAATTCAAGAGCAATACTTTTTTTGTATAGAAAGTCATTGTTATAGTAATTATAATGCCAAAAATCAAAAAAAGAGAGGTGGCCATTTTTTATATAAATATCTTCATAAGACTCTTTTATTTCTCTTTTTTTTGAAATAAAAAACTGCTCGCTTATTAAACTTCTTTTATATTCTAAACTATTTAGAAATCTTTTTTCAGTTTGCTTCCAGGGTTCAATATAAATTGTTTTAACGCCATAGCTGAAAGCCCAAAGTAAACCGATAACAAAAGGGATAGCTAACATAGTCCTTCCATTAGAAAAAGCATGGCGTATTACCAAACGAAAATTGTCTATTTTTTCCACAAAATCAAGCGCACCTGCTTGATATTGAGTCATTTTGGGTGTTTCTGTTTGTAATAGTGATTCACAATGATCACTGAGTTTGTGTTTTTGTTCCATCATGGATATCAATCTATATTAATCATCAATAAAGAACCGCTTAATACGGTTCCTTTAGTATTGGTGGTATCATTTTTTAAAATGATTTTTCGTCCTTGGATTGTGCTACGCATTTTTTACTTTCTTTTTATCGATTTCGGCTAAAATACGACTTATTTGTTGTTCAAAATCAGCAGGGAGTGGGTTTTTATTAAACCAAACAAGCGGTTTTCTTCGACTATAATTAGTCTGGCTAATTGCATCTCGACCTTCTTTCATGAATGTATTGATAAAAGTCACAAAATGCTTATTTTCAGCCGTTCTACTCACTAAAAGACCTGTTGAGTATGAAATATTGGGTTTAAAATAACCTTCTATTAATTTTCCTGTTTTTTTATCAAGACAATAAAGTTTTAAGAACATTAATGTACCTGCATAACCAAATTCAGCATCACAATAACGTGTTACTAATAACTGTCTGGAATTCCAGACATAAAGAATTTGCCGTTTTCTATCTACTTTTAATACCACCCAAGGCATATAAAAGATAATTAGCCCCATTAATATTATTCCAATTAATGGCATAGAAAATAATGCGATATCTTGATAGATGGCATTTTTAGTTCCTTGATAAAAGTTACCAGAATAATACGCTTTTAAGTAATCAAAATAATTAATTTTCTGGTTAAAATAGGGAGAATATTTATCATAAATTCTCTTCCAACTATTAGAGGCCTTATCATATTCTTTATCATAATTTTTCTCATATATTTTTACTCTTTCTTCAAATCTTATTGTCCCATAATGAATTTTTTCATATTTATCATGTAATAAATAAACAAAACTAAAAAAAAGCACAATAAAAATAGGTACAGCTATATTATTGATAATATTTCGATTAGGAGAATCAACTTCACATTCATCTTCTGTTAATTTATTTAGAAATTCAAAGTCTTTTAACTTAACATTTGGATTATAATTATCATTATCTTCCTTAAAAAAATTCATTTCTATTTTATGAGGATGATTTGTACCACTAAATAAATTTGTCATTATCTTCCCATAAAAATAATTAGTTATTCAATAGCCACTAATATACAACCCTTTAAACAACCGCATTGCACTTTATGCCCTTCTAATGCGACGGGAATATTGCTTATTTTCATCATGGTATCTCCCTCAATAATTTTGCCTTTTTGCTGACAAGCAGGGCAATAAACTTCATCGCCTAAACAGGCAATTTCATGTTTTTGTTTTGCGAATAAAGAACCGCTTAATACGCTTCCTTTAGTATTGGTAGTATCATTTTTTAAAATGGTTTTTCGTCCTTGGATTGAGCTACGCATTTTTTCTATTTTTAATTTTAAAAATTATTCTTTAATTAAGGAAAGTAATTTTTTATAGTCTGGCTTTCCATCTCTATTTGATGTTTTTGTACCGTCTGGGTAATAATATATTTTACTAACACCTTCAGTTTTACGCTCTGCTGGATATTCCGAGTAAACGACTATATCGGTATGAATAATGGGTTTCCAAGTGATTTTTTGAGCATTGCGGGATTTATAATAAAGATCAAGCTCTTCGCCATATAACCATAAGTTAACATTATTACTATTTTTAAATGAATTACTTACCCAAGGAAAATAATTTTTGACAATATCGATATCTCCTTTTTTATCAATAGGTTTATGGCCAGTTTGTTGAGGCTGGTTATTATCAAATATAACAATTATTCCAGCTCCCACTATACCAGTAATATTTTTTGAAAAATATTCATGATTCTTTAAATTTAGATTTAAAGTAATGTTACTTAATTGCCAATCACATTTCCCACCTCCTCTATAAGGGATTTCTGCACTATATAATGAGCTATTACCTTCTTTTTCTAACAAAACCATTTCACTATTAAAACCAGAAACAGTATATGTAGGCACTTCATTATTATTATACGTTTTTCGACAAAGGTTTGAACGATACATAACCTTCATTGGTGAAAGCTCAGCGACATCGGGTACGTCGACGGTAATTTTTACTGTTCTACCATTTTAAGGAGGGGAGAATGTCCTGTCTATTTGGGGCATTAATATATTGCACCCAGTTAAAAATAAACTCACAATAGAGATAGACAAAAGAAATAGTTTATTGACGGGGTATTTATTCATTATTCTATCGCCACTAATACACAGCCCTTTAAACAGCCGCATTGCACTTTATGCCCTTCTAATGCGACGGGAATATTGCTTATTTTCATCATGGTATCTCCCTCAATAATTTTGCCTTTTTGCTGACAAGCAGGGCAATAGACTTCATCGCCTAAACAAACAATTTCATGTGTTTGCTTTGCTAATAAAGAACCGCTTAATACGGTTCCTTTAGTATTGGTAGTATCATTTTTTAAAATGATTTTTCGTCCTTGAATTGTGCTACGCATGTTTTCAACATTTTAATTTATAGAATCATGATTGAATTAGAGATAATAACTTTTTATAATTTGGTTTTGACTCATTATTAACTTCTTTTGTACTATCAGAGTAATAAAATGTTCGTTGGATACCTTTTGTTTTACGCTCTGCAGGATATTCAGAATAAACGGTCACATCAGTATGTATAATTGGTCTCCAAGTAATTTCTTTAGCACCACGTGATTTATAATAAAAATATAGTTTTTCTCCATATAGCCACAAAATATTTCCTTTATCATTTTCATATTGTTTATTGACCCAAGGAAAATAATGAGAAGAAATATAAAAATCACCTTCTTTATTAATAGGTTTTTCGCCTATTCTTTGAGGCTGATTATTATCAAATATAATAATAACTCCAGCACCTACTACATCAATGATACTATTAGAAAAATATTCATTGTTTTTTAAATTTAGATTTAAAGTAATGTTACTTAATTGCCAATCACATTTCCCACCTCCTCTATAAGGGATTACTGCACTATATAATGAACTATTACCTTCTTTTTCTAACAAAACCATTTCACTATTAAAACCAGAAACAGTATATGTAGGTACTTCATTATTATTATATGTTTTTCGGCAAAGGTTTGAACGATACATAACCTTCATTGGTGAAAGCTCAGCGACATCGGGTACGTCGACGGTAATTTTTACTGTTCTACCATTTTCAGGAGGGGAGAATGTCCTGTCTATTTGGGGCGTTAATATATTACATCCAGTTAAAAATAGTACTGCAACGCCGAAGATAAAAATAGGATATTTATTGATTAAATATTTCATGTGTTTGTTCCTTAAATTGCATTAGCATATCCATTTCTTTAGGATTTGATTGCATTGGAATAAGAGAATTATTCATACTTTGTTGTAAATCTAAAAAATATAAATTACGTTGCCTATCTATTTCTAAAGTTCGCTTTTTATAAGGATTTGGATTGATAATATCAACCTTTTTATCTAAAGCAATTTTAAATAATTCTCGTGATTGTAAACGTTGTGGTGTTTTAGCACTATCTACTAATTCTAAAAGTTGATCATGCAAGAAAGGTAAATAACCTCTTCCCATATAATGATCTGTTACACTGGTTCCACCATTACTTTCTGGATTTTTTTGTTCAGGGAAAAGATTATTTTTATCATTTTCATTTAAGTTACTCATAATTTCTTGTTGTAGATTCATTGAGTCATTCAGCGCCAATTTATCTATCTCAGGAACAATATAAAGCTTGGTACTATTATTTTTAGAATAACTGAACCGCCATGTATTTGTAGCGGTAGGTACCTTTTCTTCATAATTTTCAATTAAGTTATATGCTTCATAAAAAAGAATAGGATTACCATGATGTAAATAATATTCTCCATATTGAGTGATAGCTTTCTGTCCCAATAAATCAATAATTGATGTAATACCACCTATGATATTGCCCAAATACCCATAGATATTAAATAACCAATTATCTAGACTTGCCTCTGGTGGTACCCTAGGCACAATATCATTATTATTTATATGGCGATAATGAGTAAACTTAGGTAACTGCTCAAGCGCAGAAATCGTAAATAATCTAGGAGCACCATAAGTATAAAGCAACGGTATATTTTTATGTAATTCAGTAGCATGTGCTAAAGCTAATGCTCCACCTAAACTATGACCACAGATAAATAATTTTTTATTTAATTTTCCTGATTCATCATTAATATTTTTAAATTCATTGGTAAAAAATTTTTTCCCTAATTGATAAGCCCCTAAAAAACCTTTATGCATTTTGCCATTTAGATTAAATTCTGGAGCGTGGGTTTTAATATCTTTCGCTCGATAGGTAAAATCATCAACCCAATCAGTTCCCTCCTGAGATCCTCTCCAAGCAACAATAAATTGTTCTTTATTTTGGACATAAAACAGTTGAGTACTACCATCAGCATCAGAACCATGCTGTCTTTCATCTTCAGTATCTAAAAAAACCACTTTGTCATAACGTTCTTCAAAAGGCACATCGATAACAATAGCGGGGTATTGAGCATTAATTTCTTTCTCCCTGACGACAGGATAACGACTTAAATCCAAGCATTGTCGTTCAAAAAAACAACTTATTGAGTTGGCATTACCAATATTATTATCTTTATAGGAAAGTTGGCTTAAAATCCCTAAATTATAAGCATTAATCATAGAATATTGTTCAGTATGATGAAGAATCAAAGACCAAGCCCTAAATGGGCAAATTTCAATTACTGTTGTGGTATTAAACTTAGAAATCGGGATCCCTTGGAACGCTTCATCTTTAGGAAAATGATAAAAAGGATATTCATCCTGATACCCTTTATTATCAATATCAATTTGATCTCTGCATAAAGCACCAATTGTTGTATAGTGGTAAGTATATTTTTTTGCCTTTGCTTCCGCTTTAATAATGGAATTATCTTCTCCTCTAAGTAATCTTAACTTTCGTGTACTCATCTCCTTTATTAAAGCTTGAGTATCTAATTTTAAGACAATAGGGAAACCAGCCAATCCCTCTTCCCTAATGATCCCATTTGCTTTTACTATTCCTTTTCTTGGTTTTTTCATCGGACCAAAAGCCTGATATAATTCATATTCAATATTCAATATGGGGTTATTAAGCTCATCCACAAGATGAATTTCAATCCATTTTTCCCCACAGGCAATACAATCCGTTTTATCCGTCATTTATAGTTCTTCCTTGTTAATTAATTTTATATTTAATAAATGATTTAATAAATTTTTATCAGTCAAATAAGCGATATCTGTATTTTTTAACTTCTCATTAGAAACCCATTTGTAGATAATGTCCCTTATATTATTCTCTCTCGAAAAAAGTGAATAAGCGAGATCACCATTTTCCTCCCAAAAATCAAGAATAAGGTTCTCAACAACTAAATTAGTTGCATATAGTGAATTACGCCAAGCCTCTAGTAAATAGAAAGGAAGTATGTATTTTAATGGGAAATTGTGTTTTTTGCTTTTTAATATATCGTTAGGACATTCAAAAAATAAGCTCTCTTTATTAACTGGAATAAAGATATCATTAATGGGATACATTAATGATAGCCAATCTTCTTTTTTTAGGTTAGGCAACAATATTTCAGCAATGCGAGGATCAAAAATCCTAAAATGTACCGACTCATTATCCACTGTAACCATTTGATAATATTTCCAATGCTTAATTTGTTCTTTCCAATTTAAGTGACTGTGATATGCCCATCCCCAATGCCTATCTTCCAATGGGCATTCATCTAGCTCTTTTGCTAAATGATAAAGGGATATTGATTTAATTTTAACTAACCAAGGACTTATTTCCGTTAAATGATCAAGCCCTGTCCCCCGATATAAAGGAATAGCTTCTTCTACCCAATTATGACTATAAAACCGTTTAATAGAATCGGATGTAGGTGGTGTATTAATAAAAAAATATACATCTCCTTTTGAAAAATCATTCACCCATTGCGTCCATGTTAAGGATGTCATTATTCTTCTTCCTTAGGTGGCTTTATTAATAAGCTACCTGTTTCGTTTGCAGTTAAAGCACAATACTTCTTAATTGCATAAGGGGGTTGCTCGAAAGGTATAACACCATCTGGAAGTTGAATAATTGGAGATTGCCCATTCCCCGGACCACTAGAGCCGATATCTAAATTACCAGAAGTAAAAATTGCACTTGGAGTAAGACGGATAAAGCTACTTCCTACTTTTAGTGTGATTTCTGTTCCTGCTTCAAGAATAATTTTTCCACCACTTTTAAAGCTCGTTTCCATACCACTTTCAACAATTAATTCATCATCAATTTTGCTATGTTTAGCACCTTTAATTTGTAATGAAACATCACCTTCAATTAATGATTTCTGTGTTCCTTTCATAATAAGGTGATCATCACCTAAAATTTCAGTAAAACGTTGATTATCAATGCGATGCTTGAAATCATGTTGAGTATGCCAATGACTATCATGTTGCACATGAATATTTAAATCTCTCTGCGCATGTAAATACACCTCTTCGCGTCCGCCGGCATCCTCAAATCGCAGTTCATTAAACCCTGTGCCTTTATGTGTCTTGGTACGAAATGTGGTTCGGGTTTTTTCTTTGGGTAAATCCAGTGGTGGGGCATTACGGCCGTTATAGGTGCAACCGGTGATAATTGGTCTATCAATATCGCCATTTAAATAAGACACAATCACCTCTTGCCCAATGCGAGGGATCGCCATAAATCCGAAGCTATCACCATTCCAACCCTGTGCCACTCGCAACCAACACGAACCACTATGATCAGGTTTTCCGCGTCTATCCCAATGAAAATAAACTTTTACCGCGCCCTGTTCATTGGTGTAAATCTCCTCACCTTCTGGACCAACGACTGTCGCCAACTCATCACCATCCGCCAGCGGTTTATAATGAAAAGGCGGTCGCCATTCCTGCGTGCCGGGAATAAAAGTGACATTATTTGAAAGTTGAGTTCCCTCACCGCCACCGTTATCCGCAGAGGGTTGTACGCCATGATGTGAAACGCTGATCACTTGCCAACGCGAATTCATTTTCGCGCTTGGGTGATTGGTTAAGGTAAACACTTTGCCCGGTATTAACGCAAAACAGTTAGTGTTTGCTGAGCCTGTTTGACGATAATTTTGAGATTGCTCATAGCGTAATTGATTTAGCGGCTGCGCTTCTGCCTCTTCTTGAAAACGGCCATAGCTTTCAAAAACAGGGTGTTGTTGATGGACGTCACCCGTTGTGTTTTGTGATAACGGGTAAGAAGGACGTATTGGGTTATAATCTTTGTCAATACGCACATCACTGCATAAACGTTCGGTATAGCGCCATGTGGTGGCAGTGGTATCCGTAATATCGGTTTCTGCTTGTGGGTTATAGGTTAGCGTGATCCCCGCGGTCATACCTAAATGATTGTCGCTATAAAACAGTTTTGGCCCTTCTTCAAACCAAAAATTGATCCCTTCTTCAAACGCTAAACGACACCAGAATGCATAAGCGGATTCACGCTTTTGCGTGATATAACGACGAGTTTGGTGCAGTTCGGGTTGATAGAACTGGTTGTCATATTTGATATGCGCTTCATCTAGTAATTGCTGAAGAATTTGAGGTACCGTTTTATGTTGGAAAATACGGCTATCTTGATTAAGCGTCATCACCCACATTTCAGGGCGAATAACAAATTGATACCACGTTTTAACGCCGTCGGTGTTGCCTTGTTCAGCACTCGCCAGTAAGCCTTGAACCGTGCGGATTGTTTTACCGTCACGACTGACAGTTAATGATGAAGCCACACCTAATTGGTTGGCAAAATCAATATCACGTTGCTCACTCACCGCGTGTATCGAAAGCGTGAAAAGCTCTGATAATCCTTCGGTTAAATCAAACTGAGTGACTTGAAAAGTGCTTTTAGGTAAATCGCCAATTTGGCAAGTAAACACTAACCCTGTATGAAGTAATCCCTTTCCTAGCGTTTCGAGTAATTCGCTGTATTTTTTAATGCGAGCTTGTTGTTCAGAGAATGTCATCCCTATTTCAAAAGGGCGAGATGATGCGGGATCATCTAATACCAAACGGGGTTTAGGGGTGTTGTTAGCGTCATTCGTTGACATAAAATCTCCCATTTAAATGTGACAAACACGCAATAAAAAAGACAAAAAATGCAGAGAACAATGGGCCCATGACAGAGCCCATAAATAAAGTGTGAAGAATTAACCTTCGAGTGGCGCACGCCAGTCATCAGAGCCTGATGTTCCTGCAACGGTGTGTTCCCAATCAATTTTGCGATAAGAAAGAGACACTTCGATCAGTTGAGTGAAGTCAGACTTAGTCGGATCTTGGCAGTGTGGCATTTGGCAATCGATATTCACGATGGTGGCATCAGTTAATGTGGTGGTGAAGAAATGCTCTTGCTTCCCTTCAACCGAGGTGCGATACCATTTTAATGTGATTTTTGGCAACATTTCGCCCGAGGCTAATGCGTTATACAGCAGAGGAACCGCTTTGTTTAACGCCACCGTAAAACGGAAAGGTTTATGCGCACGTTGACCTGAAGGCTGACCTGATTGTGGATCAGTGGGCACAGTCACTACATGAGAGAATGCTTGCACCAGCATTTCATCTTCGTGGCCTTGAACATAAATATTTCCTACTGATTCAGCCGTAAATGCACCCGCAGTAATATTGCCTTGGGTTTTTCCTTCAATGGAGATATAGCATGGAGTTGGCATGGCAAGTCCTTAATTAACTATCAGTTATTGTTTCTCAACAAAACTATTATTGTTGATGTCCTTTTCAAAAAATCAGCCAGTGCGCACCGCGATTTGATTAGAGTAGCTTAAGTAATTTTAAGGGGAAGTAAAGGGAGTGACGGAAAAGAAGGACGTTGTATCCTCGTAGGATAAGTGACTTAGCGTAAAATAATTGTTCAGACGTTATTTACTGCTTTCGTTTCTTAAAATAAGTGCATTTACTTATATCATTCTCTTTCGTAAATGTCCGAAATCTCGCTAAAGCCAGTCAGTTCTAATGTACATGGATTTTTAATATGTAACAAAATGTGTATTTTATTTCAAATTGTAACAATGTTGATTTATAAGGAAAAAATAACCCTATTTTCAAAATAATAAGCAAACTACGATTTTTATTCTCAAAGGACAAAAAATCCGCACCTAAAATTTAGCGTATCGCAGAAGATCTATTTAAATAGAGACAGAAATATCACCCACAGAGTGATTTTATGAAATAAGCTCAGAAAGAATAAATAACGAAAAGAAGAGAAGAGAAGAAAAAAGAAGAGAAGAGAAGAGAAGAGAAGAGAAGAAAAAAGAAAAGAGTAACCAATAAACTCTCACAAACAAAAGTCGTGAGCGAGCAAGCAGTGCAACAAGGCAGACAGCGCACAGTAAGCGGAGCATACATTAGTATGTGAGCATTACGAGCACTGCTCTAACGCCGTGGCACTACTGCACAGCCACGACGCCAAAGAAGGATCAGATACTGAAAGAGGAACCGCAACCACACGTACTCTTAGCATTAGGATTCGTCACAATAAAACGCGCCCCCTCCAATCCCTCAGTATAATCCACACAGCCGCCCACTAAATACTGCAAACTCATCGGATCAACCACTAAGGCAACGCCTTGTTTTTCTATGGTCATATCGCCTTCATTCATTGCATCATCAAAGGTAAAACCATACTGGAATCCGCTACAACCGCCGCCCGTGATATAAACACGTAAACGCAGATTTGGATTTTCTTCATCCGCAATCAAATCTTTTACTTTATTTGCAGCCGCGTCAGTAAATTGTAACGGCAGAGCCATATCATCACTCATTGTTCACTCCAGACTGGGTATTCCAGCAAAAAAACAGCCAGCAAAAATTTATATTTCTTGCTGATATAATGTGATGATTATCTAATACCTGCTCATAACCTTCAAGTTTGTTGTGGACAAAATACACTTTTTGCTACCTATCGCTTTTTACGATAAATCACGCACCCACAATAACAGTGATAAATCAAAATGTTGTTGTCGTGTATTTGGCTTCATCTGCGTGGTGCTTTAGAATACGCCTTAATCTTACGCTCACCCATCATTAGGAGTCTGACATGAGCAAGTCTGAAACGCTTTATAATCTCGCACAACAAGTGATCCCCGGCGGTGTCAACTCACCTGTTAGAGCATTTAACGGTGTAGGTGGAACCCCTCTTTTTATTGAACGTGCTAATGGTGCGTATATTTATGATGTTGATGGACGAGCTTACCTTGACTATGTCGGCTCATGGGGACCAATGGTTTTAGGCCACAACCACCCTTCCATTCGCCATGCTGTTACTGACGCGGTACAAAAAGGCCTCAGTTTTGGCGCACCAACTGCGGCTGAAGTCGAAATGGCAAACCTAGTTACTGAACTTGTGCCTTCAATGGACATGGTTCGCATGGTGAACTCAGGTACAGAAGCGACAATGAGCGCTATTCGCCTTGCTCGTGGTTACACTGGTCGCGACAAAATCATTAAATTCGAAGGTTGCTACCACGGTCATGCAGATTGCCTATTAGTAAAAGCAGGCTCTGGCGCATTAACGATGGGACAACCAAATTCACCGGGTGTACCCGCTGATTTTGTAAAACACACTTTAACCTGTACTTACAACGATTTAAATTCCGTACGCCAAGCATTTGAAAACTACCCTGAAGAAGTCGCTTGTATCATTGTTGAGCCTGTTGCGGGCAATATGAACTGCGTACCACCAAAAGCTGACTTTTTACCGGGCTTGCGTGCATTATGTGATGAGTTTGGTGCATTGCTGATTATTGATGAAGTTATGACTGGCTTTCGCGTGGCATTAGGTGGCGCACAAGCTTATTACGATGTTGATCCTGACTTAACATGCTTAGGTAAAATCATTGGTGGCGGTATGCCAGTAGGTGCATTTGGTGGACATATGGAAGTGATGTCTAAACTCGCACCAATTGGTCCTGTTTATCAAGCTGGTACTTTATCTGGCAACCCAATTGCGATGGCGGCAGGCCTCGCGTGTTTACACGAAGTATCACAACCCGGTGTTCATCAAACATTAAATGAACTAACAACAATGTTAGCTGATGGTTTACTTGAAAAAGCACAACAAGCGGGCATCCCAATGGTTATCAATCATGTAGGCGGGATGTTTGGTTTATTCTTTACGGATGCAAAAGAAGTCACTTGCTATCAAGATGTGATGAACTGCGATGTTGAACGCTTTAAACAATTCTTCCATTTAATGCTAGAAAAACGCGTCTACCTTGCACCTTCTGCATTTGAAGCCGGCTTTATGTCTATTGCTCATACTAAAGAAGATATTCAACGCACTATTGATGCAGCGGAATATGCTTTTTCTCAGATGAAGAGCTAAGATCCCATTAATTTTTTGATATAAACTTTCTATTGTGAATGCCATTCAATTTTTTGAATGGCATTTTTGTATGTTTCACCACCCTGCCACCTCCTAATATCATAAGTATCAAATTTGATACTTTTGTATTAAAAATACTCAAATAATACATTTTTCTTTTAAAAATAAAAACAGAAGTATCAAGTTTGATACTAATTAAGTAAAATAGCTCAAAATACAAACTAAATTTCACTCGCTGAATAAAAAGTATCAAATATGAACCTTTATGAAATCCTGAACCTTATTCGTAAGCTACCTGATGAAGAGCAAGCTATTGTATTTTCAGATTTAGAATATCATTTGAAACTAAATAATATTAAATCTAACCAATTGAAATTAGATAACAAAAAAATAAAACTTTCTGATTTAAACACACTCGAATTAAAAAAAATAATTACTGCTGAATTAAAACTGCAATGTGTTACTTATGAAGAGATGGCAATGCAAATCGGAGTTTCTATCGCAACATTTAAAAGAATGATAGCCAATCCATTAATGGCAAAGTCTGTCAATCTTCATACCCTACTTAAAGAATTAGGATTTAAATTATGCCTAGAAAAGTAGAAGTCTGGCTTTATGACATAGCGGTCGGTGTTTTAAGTGAAGAAAAAGAGGGTTTTGTTTTTTGTTATTATGAAAATTATATTGGTTGTGCAATTTCTCTAAGTATGAAAGTTAGAAAAGAGCCTTACTGGAGCAAAGAGTTACACCCTTTTTTCAAAGGATTAGCACCAGAGGGTTGGTTACTCAAACGATATTCTGAAATACAGAAAATAGATGATAAAGATTTATTTGGACTATTAATAAACAATGGCAACGACTTGCTTGGTGCTATAATACTAAAAGAGATAACCAATGAATTCAAAACGTTGTTTAATTAATTTATCTGAATTAAAAAAATCAGAAATAAATACAGGATATTCCTTAGAAGGGATCAAATATCTTTTTGATAACATTGATGTCTCCCTTGAACTACCTTTTACTCGAAGTCAATTTATCCAAGAACTACCTGAACGCCAAAAAGGGATGAGCATTTCAGGTTATCAGCCAAAGCTCTCTCTATGCATAAAAAATAACACTCTACAAGTTGTTAATAATAATGGTACTTATATTCTCAAGCCTTCACCTGAAGCATACCCTTACCTTGCTGAAAATGAACATGCAACTATGATGGTGATGCAACGGCTAAAGTTTAATATTCCTCCTTTTGGTCTTTTTCGTTTTAAACAAGAAAATGATAACCCAAAAGAACTTGTTTTTGTTGTCAGACGTTACGATCGACTGGGATCTGACGCAAATCGATTACATCAAGAACAATTGGATGGAGCGATGGGAATACATGATAAATATGGACTTTCTGAAGGTAAAAAAGCTATTAGTTATGAATCCGCGGCAAAATATTTAATTACTAATATAGATAATAGTCTTAAAAGCAAACGAGATATTTTTCTACGTATAGTTTATGCCTATGTTTTAGGAAACAATGATTATCACTTAAGAAATATGGGTATCATTTTACCTAATGACGCGCCTCCATCAGTAGCTCCTATCTATGATTTTGTCAGCGTTGTTCCTTATCCATCTGCATTTACAGAATACCTTGCTCTCCCATTACTAGCATTAGAAGAACATGATGCAGGTATAGCACCAGGCCTAGACTCAGAGTATGGCGAATATTTGGGCCTTGATTTCATCCTACTCGCAGAAAATATTGGTATTAACCTTAAACTAGCCCAGAAATTAATACATGACGTCATAAAAAGTTATCAACTCATTATTGATACATATAATGAAAGCCATATGCCTGAAGAACAAAAAAAGTTAGTCTTAGATTATGTTGCTAGAAGAATAAATTTACTAAAAATAACCACATTATAGTCAATAAAAACGGCACTTATGTGCCGTTTTTATTTTAGCTAATCTATGTGATTACTTACTCAGAAAACAGATCTTGTAACCACTTAGGTGCGTCATTTTCATTAGTGTCTTGCTGAACAGGTGTGCATAATCCATCTGGATTTGCTGTCCATACAGGTAAAGTACGAACACCACCGCCATAACAAGCAAAGTTACCTTGAGCATCGACAGACATCTCTGCGATATCTTCTGGTGCTGGTGGATTTAATTTCAACGGTGCCTGATTTTCTAAATAATTACGGTACAGTAACAATGCCCCGGTTGAACCCGTTAAGTTCGTTGGGCCATTATTATCGCGTCCCATCCACGAAATCGTCACTTCTTTGCCATCTATTCCCGCAAACCAACTATCACGGAGATCGTTAGTGGTACCGGTTTTACCTGCAAGGTTGTAATTACCAAATTTTGGTTTTAATACGCGCCATGCTGTTCCCGAATTCACCACTTGTTGCATACCAAATAGCGTCATATAAGCAGCTTGAGGTGAAACAGTTGTTTCAGCTTGAGGATAACTTTGGTAAAGCACTGTACCATCTTGGGCAATCACAGAACGCAATGATGATAATTTTGCACGATTACCTAAACTACCAATTGTTTGGAAGGTTTGAGCCACTTCCATTGGCGTTAAGTTTAATGCACCTAATAACATCGCTGGCACTTTTTCTAGATTTTCCGCTGGTGCACCTAAGTTGATCCATGTTTTGATCACTTGGTCTAATCCCACTTCTAAACCAAGATTTACTGTAGGTATATTACGTGAGGTTGCTAACGCATCCACCAGCATTAATTTACCTTTATAACCACGATCGTAGTTACGAGGTTGCCAAGGTTTCCCCCCCGGAATAGGCACTGAAATCGGTTCATCAGCAAGCCATGTATTTAAACGAAAACGCTCTGGTTCACTTAATGCGGTTAAATAGGTCGCGGGTTTTGCCAAAGAGCCGATTGAACGACGGGCTGATAATGCACGGTTAAAACCTGCATATTGTGGTTGAGATCCCCCCACTAAAGCTCTTACTTCACCACTTAAGCGATCCACAACAACCATCGCCCCTTCAAGATCGTCAATTTTACGAACTTTACGGATATCCGCGACACCCACTTCAACCGCTTTTTCAGCTGCATCTTGTGAGACAGGATCTAATGTGGTGAAAATTTTTGTACCTGATAAATCTTTAACTTTATCGCCCAAAGTTGTTTGTAACTCTTGGCGCACCAGTTGCATAAACGCAGGTTGAGGCGTTAACGCTTCGCTACGTGGCTTCACACCTAAAGGACGCGCACTAAGCACATTATAAAGCTCTTGGTCGATTATCTCTTGGGTTTGCAGTAGTTTTAATACCACATTACGACGTTCTAACGCTGCTTTAGGGTTACGCCAAGGATTATAAGCAGATGCACCTTTAACCATACCCACTAAAAGTGCTTGCTGATCAAGGCTTAATTCATCAACCGGACGACCAAAATAATAAAGGCTAGCTAAAGGGAAGCCTCGAATTTGCTCATCACCACTTTGCCCTAAAAAAACCTCATTAAGATACAGCTCTAAAATGCGATCTTTGCTATAACTCGCATCCATAATAATCGCCATATAGGCTTCATTAAGCTTTCTTTTTAACGTTCTTTCATTAGTTAAAAATAGGTTTTTCACTAGCTGTTGCGTTAAGGTACTTCCGCCTTGAACCGCTTTACCCGCGGTAAAGTTCGCTAATACAGCACGGCCAATAGAATAAAGGCTGATACCGTCGTGCTCATAGAAACGACGATCTTCCGTTGCAATTAACGTATCCACTAATAATTGTGGAAATTTATCTCTTGCTAAGAATAAGCGTTGTTCACCATTTGCAGATTGCATCATGGTAATTAATTTAGGATCAAGACGGAAAAAGCCAAATTGCCGTTGATTATCCATGTTAGTAATACTAACCAAGGAATTTTGCTCAAAGGCTAATTTAGCTAAAATTTGTTCTTCACGACCATCAGGAAAATCGAAAGGTCGGCGCAACATTTCAATCGTGTTGCCTCTTACCACAAATTCGCCGGGACGAGTGATTTTGTTAACATTGCGGTATTGCATACCCTCAAGTAAGCTCACCATCTCTTTTTGGCTATAATTCATGCCCGGTTCTAAGTTAACGGTACGTCCGTAAACCGCGGCAGGTAATTCCCAAACATTGCCATCAAGGCGCTCTTTAATTTGAGAATGTAAATAAACACCATAAATGCCCATTAAAACCGCAACCACAATGGCGATTTTGACAAATAACCAAAACCAAGAACGACCTCTTTTGGTTTGTTTCGCTGGTCTTTTCTTTCTACTCATGAACTGTATCTCTCATTAAAACCCCTTTATCACGGGATAAAGAAGCCTAACATTGTCGCTATTTTTCTGTGTGATCCCACAAGAAAGCTCTCAAATACGAATAAAACTAGGGTAAAACTAATATTCATTTATTGGCTATATTTTTTTACTCGTCGTGTAGGTGCGGTATCTGCGGGTGAGTCAGGCCATAAATGTTTGGGATAACGCCCTTTCATCTCTTTTTGCACCTCTTTATAACTTCCTGCCCAAAATGTCGCCAAATCTTGTGTTTTCTGAATAGGTCGATGAGCTGGTGATAATAACTCCATCACAACGGGTAATTGACCATTCGCCACAATAGGGCTTTGCTGTTCGCCATAAACCTCTTGAATGCGGATAGCGATCACAGGAGGTAACTCCAAATCATAGTTGATAATCACTTTTGTGCCTGTTGGCGCAAAATAATGCGTCGGAAATAAGCTTTGAAGCAACTGATTTTCATGCCATGTTAATTGGTTTTTTATAATCGTATTAATATCAATTTGTTGTAATGCTTTTAATGTCTGAACTTCTCCCAGTTCAGGCAATAACCATGTTTCTAACGTTTCAAGTAACACCGTTTCTTCTAAATCAGGTAATAAGGCTTCTGGGCACCATTTTTTCGCCAAAGAAAGGCGTATAAAAAGCTGTTGAGTTTCTTCATTCAGTGCTAAAGCATTTAAACCGTTATCTCTCAGCCAATTCAATAATGCTTGCTGCATTTGCTGTTTATTGGGTTTGTCTAATTGGCGCTGGCTTAAGGTTAATCGCCCTAATTGGCGTTGTTGCCATGCGACCAACGTACCGCGTTTTTCATCCCATTCAACAGTCGTATTATTTTCAATAAGCTCTGGAAAAGTAGCTGATATTTCATCGATATCAATCGGTAGTGCTAATAAAATGCGGACATCAGCATAATGCACATTTTGTAGTAATAATGGTGCTAAGATCCACGGTGTATCACTTATTGAGTGCGAATGTTCCATCATGGCACCTTGCCCATTCGCTAAACGAAAACGACCTTGATTATCTCGATTTTTAGCAATCCTATCAGGAAATCCAACCGCTAATAATAAACCTAACAATTCAGGGCAAAACGTCCCTTTCCGGTGTTGAGAAAGCTGTTTTTCACGTCGCGTCCAGAAGGTGTTTTTTTGTTGAGCAATCCACTCCAGATTAATTTCTTGTCCTCGGGGTGGCTCTTCTAAGATTGCACATAAGCGTGCTGCCGTCGCGAGATGATTATCACTTTGCTCACTTGCATAATCTAATATCGCAGCGAGTCGAGGCTCTATGCCCCATTGAGCCATGCGCGAGCCTCGTGCGGTTAATCCACCTTGTTTATCTATTGCACCTAAACGATACAATAAATCTTGAGCGGCATGTAATGCTTGAGGAGTTGGCTTATCCAACCAATTCAACTGATTAATGTCGCGACAACCCCACTGCAAAACAGAAAGCCATAACGACGATAAATCACTACTTAAAATTTCAGGTATTTGGTGAGAAGCAACACGCTCAGCCTGCTCTTGGCTTATTAAATGCCAGCAAATACCAGCCTCAAGACGTCCTGCTCGTCCAGTTCTTTGTGTCTGTGATGATTGGCTAATTCTTTGGCGCAATAAACTAGTGACACCGCTTTTCAAATCAAATTGAGCTCGTTTTTCAATAGCACTATCAAGAACCAAGCGAATACCTTCAATAGTCAGGCTGGTTTCTGCAATATTGGTGGCAAGGACGACTTTTCGATAGCCTTTTTCTGTCGGCTCAATCGCTTTTTGTTGTTCTGCTAATGAAAGCGCACCATAAAGCGGAAATAGCAAAACATTGTTATCTACTTTATCTTTTAGTATTTCTGCAACACGCACTATCTCTGCACTACCCGGCAAGAATATCAACATAGAACCGGTTTCTTGTGCTAATAATCGCAACGCCATTGTGGCAATTTCTTGTTCAAAAGGTTGATGCGTACTGATAGGAGAATACACTCTTTCGACAGGGTAACTGCGCCCTTGAGCACTGATCATGGGGGCATCTGGTAATAGTGAAGTGAGTTTTTGGTTATCTAAGGTTGCAGACATAATCAAAACACGCAAATCATCACGTAACCCTATCTGCACATCAAGCAATAGAGCCAGTGCTAAATCTGCCTGCAAACTACGTTCATGAAATTCATCTAAAATCACTAGGCTTACGCCAGCCAACTCCGGATCTTGCTGTAACATCCGGTTTAGTACTCCTTCTGTTACCACTTCAAGTCGAGTTTGTGAGCTGACTTTGCTTTCCGCCTTCATTCGATAGCCTACCGTATTTCCAACATCTTCATTTAATTGACTGGCTAAACGGTAAGCAATACTTTTAGCGGCAATTCGTCTTGGCTCTAATAAAATAATTTTGCCATCAAAGCAATTTTGCTCCAGCAAATAGAGCGGAAGCGCCGTGGATTTACCTGCACCAGTGGGTGCATGAAGCAAAACTTGTGGGGATTGTTTTAATGCAGTAACGATTTTTTCTGTTACATCAAAGATTGGCAATAAATGCACACAGGCTCCATGGCTCATTAACTTTCTTGGCTAGGCATTGTAGCATTAGCGCTTTATTAAAGGTCGTATTTTCATCGGAGTCGTCATGAAATTTGAGCAACCACTACAATCTGCCACTTTACTAAAACGATATAAGCGTTTTTTAGCAGACGTTGTTACCCCAAATGGGGAAGAATTCACGCTCCATTGCGCCAACACAGGTGCAATGACGGGATGTGCGACACCCGGTGATACCGTTTGGTACTCCACCTCTTCAAATGCAAAAAGAAAATATCCGCATAGTTGGGAACTGACTCAAACTCAAACCGATGATTGGATTTGTGTAAATACCTTAAGAGCGAATGGAATTATTGCTGATGCTATTGAGGCGGGTGACATTCCAGAATTATCTGAGTATGACGAGATAAAACGAGAAGTGAAATACGGTAGTGAGAACAGCCGTATTGACATTTTACTTAAATCAAATCATAAAGTTGACTGTTATATTGAAGTGAAGTCAGTCACCTTGCTAGACAACGGTATGGGCTATTTCCCTGATGCAAAGACAGAACGCGGTCAGAAACATCTTCGAGAGTTGACGGCTATCGCAAAATTGGGTTTAAGGGCTGTCTTATTCTACGCAGTTCCCCATACTGGGATTACGGAAGTGACTGTTGCTAAAGAGATTGACCCAGCCTATGCTTCACTGCTAAAAGAAGCCAGTGATGCAGGGGTTGAAATCTTGTGTTATCGCATCAATATTAGTGAATACAATTTAACAATTGGACAGCAATTACCTTTTATTTCAAATAGTTAATTTGAAACCGTGGTATTAGTTAAGCATTTTTTAACTAAAAAGGGACATTTACTTGCGTGCCTTCACACCATGAGAAAACTTATTGAAGGAATAATTGCTATCCTCGCGGGCATCTGCTATTTATAGCGCCCTATTTTTTCCCCTTCCTGTTTTGAAGGTGGGGATTATTCAGAAATGCGTATGTAGGAGAAGCATTATGCAAGAAGGGCAAAAGCGTAAAACATCGTCCATGAGCATTCTCGCTATTGCTGGCGTTGAGCCATATCAGGAAAAAGCGGGCGAAGAGTACATGAACGAAGCCCAATTAGCGCATTTTAAGCTAATACTTGAATCTTGGCGCAATCAGCTCAGGGATGAAGTCAACCGCACCGTTACTCATATGCAAGATGAGGCGGCAAACTTCCCCGATCCCGTTGACCGTGCTGCACAAGAAGAAGAATTCAGTCTTGAGCTGCGTAACCGTGATCGTGAACGTAAACTCATTAAGAAAATCGAGAAAACACTGAAAAAAGTCGAAGATGATGACTTTGGTTTCTGTGAATCTTGTGGAGTGGAAATCGGTATTCGCCGTTTAGAAGCTCGTCCTACAGCCGATTTATGTATCGACTGTAAAACATTAGCTGAAATCCGTGAAAAGCAGATGGCTGGCTAATAATGAGCAAACGCCTCGACCTAATACGTTGAGGCGTTAATCTGAATCTTTCGATGCACGAGATTACAGACTATATTGGGCGCTTTGCGCCATCGCCAACGGGTCAACTTCATTTTGGCTCATTGGTTACTGCACTTGGCAGTTATCTTCAAGCTCGCGCACACCACGGGCGTTGGCTTCTGCGCATCGATGATATCGACCCTCTTAGAGAACCTCCCGGCACTGCATCCCTAATTATTCGTACATTAGAACATTATGGTTTGTTCTGGGATAAAGAGATCCTCTATCAATCGCAACGCCATGATGCTTACCGTGAAATTTTACACACACTTTGGAAAGAAGGTGTTTGCTACCACTGTCATTGTAACCGTCATCGTTTACATGACTTAGGGGGCGTGTATGATAACCACTGTCGTCATCGTGAGCCGCTCACCAATAATGTGACACCTTTTGATAAAGAGAGTGCATGGAGGTTGATCCAACAGCATCCTGTTTATCATTTTGAAGATGTTATTCAAGGTACATATTATTCAAAGAGTACGTCTATCGTGTTAGAAGATATGATTATTCACAGAAAAGATAACTTATTTGCGTATAATCTAGTGACGGTGATTGATGATAGTTATCAGGGTGTGACCGAAGTTGTTAGAGGTGCCGATCTACTTGATCCTACGTTGCGACAAATCAGTTTACATAAACAACTGAATTTACCTATTCCGCGTTATGCTCATTTACCTTTAGCAATAAATCATGACGGTAATAAATTATCGAAACAAAATCACGCGCACGCGTTGCCAGATACTGATCCAAGACCCGTCATTATCGATGCGTTACAGTTTCTTAATCAGCCTATTATTGTGGGTTGGCAAGATTATTCGTTAGCATCATTGTTAGAGATTGCGACTGCGCAGTGGTCACCTTCTGAGATTTTAAAACAAAATCATCAGCAACAAGGGTATGAATAAACCACACAAAGCATTCTCAAAAAATGTTCAGTAGGCTATGATTAGCCGCTTAATTTTTTTAATTATTAGAATTTATTATTCGAGGTGTCATATTTTTAATCGAGTAGCACATTTCTGCCGTAATCTGCTAGGGCGACAAACAACGTCATCAGACACACAACCGGTAGCAAGTGAAAGGCCAGTCACTGCATCTGACCGACCAATACAAGAAACACAGAAACCTGTGCGTCGGCGTCCTGCTATATCCGCAGACCGTCCCCGTAAAAAAAAGAGTAATAAAGAAAAGGCGAACGGGAGTGATTTGCCAATGACTGTGATCCCAAGAGATCAACACCCAATTTCACGTAAAGACATCAGTGATAATGCATTAAAAGTGCTTTATCGCCTCAACAACTCAGGCTTTCAGGCTTATTTAGTGGGTGGTGGTGTCCGTGACTTATTACTGGGAAAAAAACCAAAAGATTTTGATATTGCCACTAATGCAACACCTGAAGATGTACGTCGATTATTCCGCAACAGCCGTTTAGTCGGTCGTCGTTTCCGTCTTGCTCATATTATGTTTGGCCCTGAAGTGATCGAGGTTGCGACTTTCCGCGGCTCTCATGAAGATCATGAGGTTTCAGACAATAACCAATCTCAGCAAGCACAAAGCGGCATGTTACTGCGCGACAATATTTTTGGCTCAATTGAAGAAGATGCCATTCGTCGTGACTTTACATTAAACAGCCTTTATTACGGTGTTGATGATTTTGCTGTACGTGATTACGTTGGCGGTTTAGCGGATCTAAAAGCGGGTATTATTCGCTTAATTGGCGATCCTGAAACGCGCTATCGCGAAGATCCCGTCAGAATGCTTAGAGCCATTCGCTTTGCCAGCAAATTGGATATGCAAATTGCGCCTGAAACCGCAGAGCCAATTGGCAGACTCGCCCCTTTATTACGTAATATTCCATCGGCTCGCCTTTTTGAAGAGTCACTAAAATTATTACAAACAGGGCAAGGCTACAAAACTTACAAGTTAATGTGCCGCCATCAATTACTTGAGCCACTGTTTCCGCTGATTGCTTCTAAAATGACGGAGCAACATGATACGCCGATGGAGAGAATGTTAGATCAAGTTCTCAAAAATACAGACTATCGCATTAATAAAGAGATGCGAGTCAATCCGGCGTTCTTATTTGCGGCAATGTTGTGGTATCCATTAATTGAACATGCTGAAAAGTTAGTCCAAGAAAGTGGTCTTTCTTACTATGACTCTTTCTCTATGGCGATGAACGATATTTTAGATGAGCAATGCCGTACTATTGCGATACCAAAACGTATTACCACAACAATGCGTGATATCTGGCAATTACAGCAACGTTTACCTAAACGCCAAGGTCGTCGTGCGAATAAATTACTTGAGCACCCTAAATTCCGTGCAGCGTTCGATTTACTGGAATTACGTGCCAATGTACAACACAATCCAGAGCTTGAAGCGTTAGCAAGTTGGTGGGCTGATTTCCAAGCGTCTAACAATACGCAACAGCGCTCAATGGTATCTGAATTAGGTCAAGCACCCGTTCGCAGACGTCCGCGTCCACGTAAACGCCCTCGTCATCCAAGTGCAAAACCGGCATCTAGACAAGAGAGCACCAATGAATAAACAGAAGAAACGTGTTTATATCATTCTGGGAAGTAATTTGAATTCACCTGACGATCAGGTGAATTCAGCGATTAAGGCAATCAGTGAGATCCCACAAACAACATTGATTGCACAATCATCTTGGTATCGTACCCGTCCAATGGGGCCACAAGATCAGCCTGATTACCTTAATGTCGCTGTTGCGGTTGATACAACATTAGCGCCAGAAGCGTTACTTGATAACACTCAAGCTATTGAATTAGCGCAAGGTCGTGTTAGAAAAGAAGGTAATCGTTGGGGACCAAGAACGCTTGATCTTGATATTATGTTATTTGGTGATGACGTGATCCAAACCGAGCGATTAACCGTACCTCATTACGGACTTAAAGTACGTGAATTTATGCTTTATCCATTAGCTGAATTAGCACCTGACCTTCGCTTTCCTGATGGTGAGTTATTAGCAGATAGACTGGCGTTAGTGCCTGAAAATGGCATGGAAAAGTGGTAACTTCACACTAATACGCTCTTAATGCTAAAGGTTGATACTGCAAAAAACATAAACAGTATCAGCCTATCTCTTCTCTTTGGCTTTCCCTCAATTTTTCAAACGCACCTCACTGCCTCAATCTCTAAACTCTTTTATATTTATTTTTTACATATAACCAATTGATGAATATAAATAAAAATTATCATTTGTTATTTTTTATTACTCATTTAGTTACTTTTTCTTCGTTTTTAGTCCTTAAATGCTACAATCGAAAGCGGCTTTATTTTGATAATCCAATATTTTCTTTAATAAACAAACAATTATGTGAAGTAATTAATTTTATCTACACACAAAAAAACGACAATGATGGAGTTTGTTACAATGAAACCCACTACGCTTTCAACGCTAAATCGCTATAAGCAAGAAAAGAAAAAATTCGCCACCATCACCGCTTATGATTCAAGTTTTGCTCGCCTTTTTGAACAAGAAGGTATTCAAGCCATGCTGATTGGTGATTCGTTAGGAATGACACTACAAGGTCATAACAGCACGCTACCCGTTACTGTTGAACAAATTGCCTATCACACCCGCTGTGTAAGAGCTGGCGCACCTAATGCCTTCTTAATTGCTGATATGCCCTTTATGTCTTACTCAACACCTGAACAAGCTTGCCTTAATGCCGGCATTTTGATGCAAGCGGGTGCTAATATGGTGAAGATTGAAGGTGGAAGTTGGTTAATTCCTACCGTGAAAATGCTGGCTGAGCGTGCAGTTCCTGTCTGCATCCATTTAGGATTAACGCCCCAGTCAGTTAATGTTTTCGGGGGTTATAAAGTCCAAGGCAGAGAGCACGATGAAGCCGAACAATTAAAACAAGATGCTATCGCTCTTGAAAATGCAGGTGCTCAATTGGCGGTATTGGAATGTGTTCCGGTTACTCTAGCGAAAACAATTACAGACGCATTAACAATGCCCGTTATTGGTATTGGCGCGGGTAATGTCACTGATGGGCAAATTCTTGTGATGCATGACTTATTGGGCTTAACTCCTCAAGCACCTAAGTTCTCAAAAGATTTTTTACAAGAAGCAGGTTCATTAAAAGGTGCGGTCAGCCTTTATGTTCAACAAGTTGAACAAGGCCTGTTTCCCGAAGAAAAACATTCATTTAACTAATTTATTATCTTAATTATCAATATCGTTTAAAGGAGTCACGCCATGCTAATTATTGAAACTACGCTTATCTTACGCAGAGAAATCAAGCGATTAAAGCAAGAAGGTAAACGCATTGCATTGGTTCCAACAATGGGTAATCTTCATGAAGGTCACCTAAAATTAATTGAAGAAGCCCGTATTCACGCGGATGTCGTGATAGCTTCTATATTTGTGAATCCACTTCAATTTGATAGAGAAGCGGATTTAGCAAACTACCCGCGCACGTTGCAAGAAGATTGCGAATTACTGCGAGATAAGCATGTCGATATTATCTTTGCACCGTCAGCGAAAGAGATGTATCCACACGGTATGGAAAATCAAACCACCGTTGATGTGCCTGTATTGTCTACCGTATTAGAAGGTGCAAACCGTCCTGGTCATTTCCGTGGTGTTACAACGGTTGTTAGTAAGCTTTTTAATCTAGTACAACCTGATGTTGCGATGTTTGGAGAAAAAGATTTCCAACAGCTGCAAATTATCAAAAAGATGGTAAGCGATTTATGTATGGATATCAGCATCGTTCCTGTTGCTATCGTACGTGACAAAAATGGTTTAGCGCTCAGTTCACGCAATCGCCTATTATCTGATAGCGAAAAACAACAAGCCCCTGCACTTTATCAAGCGATGCAAGAAATCGCAGAACAATTAAAGTCGGGTGATTATGATGTTAATCAGTTACTGCAAACTGCAAAAAACACCTTAGAGCAACAAGGTTTTCGTGCCGATGAGTGCTTTATTTGTGATGCAGATACACTCACACCATTAAATGAAGAAAGCCGTCGAGCGGTTGTTTTAATGGCGGCATGGCTGGGTAATACGCGTCTTATCGATAACCAGCAAGTTAATCTTGTGTAATTCATTATTAGAATATAGGAAACACAACAATGCTACGCACTATGTTACAAGGCAAACTTCATCGCGTAAAAGTGACACAAGCCGATCTTCATTATGAAGGCTCTTGTGCAATCGATCAGGATTTTATGGATGCTGCTGGCATTCTTGAAAATGAAGCTATCGATATTTATAACGTTGATAATGGCGAACGTTTTTCAACTTATGCCATTTGTGCAGAAAGAGGTTCACGAATTATTTCTGTCAACGGTGCAGCCGCTCGTCGTGCCGCTGTTGGCGATCGCTTAATTATTTGCTCTTATGTACAAATTCCTGATAGCGACGCGCGTAGCCATAAGCCAAACATTGCGTATTTTGAAGACAACAATGAAATGAAGCGCATTGCCAAAGCGGTGCCTGTTCAAGTTGCTTAATCAATAAAATATTGCCCACTTCCCATAGGCAGAGGTTCCCTGCTTATGGGAAATAATAACAAGAACAATAAATAACCTATTGTTATTACTTGCTTGTCACGATTCACCTTGATAAAAACGAGATATAAGGTTCAAAACCGGGTTTCTTCTCCATTTTTCCTCGCTTATCTTTCTGTAGCTTGTTATAAATCATATAAGTATTGTCTGACTACTCTCTGACTAATAAAAAATTATGATAAAAGTTGCTTTAGTAGATGATCACATTGTTGTGCGTTCTGGTTTTGCACAACTCTTAATGCTAGAACCCGATATTCACATCGTGGGTGAATATTCTAATGGGCAAGAAGCATGGCCTTATTTAGCACATGACGATATTGATGTTGCCGTTATGGATCTCTCTATGCCCGGCGAAAGCGGTCTACAACTCCAAAGCCGTTTAAAACAAAAACGCCCTGATTTCCGAACGATTATTTTAAGTATCTATGACACTCCAGCCTTTGTTCAAAGTGCACTAGACTCTGGTGCTCGCGGTTATTTAACCAAACGTTGTGGCCCTGAAGAGTTAGTACAAGCGGTACGCGCTGTACATCAAGGTGGCTGTTATCTCTGTTCTGATGCCATGAAAGCATTGCGACAAACACCTGAAAAAGAAGATGCACTACATACCTTAACACCGCGTGAAAGAGAGATTTTTAATCTGTTAGTTCAAGGTGTTAATGTCAAAACTATTGCCGTACAGCTTAATCTTAGCCATAAAACCGTACACGTTCATCGAGCCAATGTACTAGGCAAATTAGGCTGTGAAACCACCATCGATTTAGTTCATTTCGCCTTAAAGAATCAGTTGATCACAGGCTCGCTGTAATATGAAACGGGGACTACGTTTTCTTCTTCAATCCCTCTTTTTATTACTCACCTACTCTCTACTTTGGCTATCACTTTGGGTAATTGGCTTCTATTTAAGTAAAAATGGGCAACAAGCCGCCCTTTTCTTACCCCAAGGTCTGCGATTAGCCCTGATAATTTTACTCTGGCGTCGCTTTTGGCTTCCGATGTTATTTGCAGAATGGGGGCTTTATTACTGGTTGGCGCAAGAGCAATTAATTACCCACACCATTATTTATCTGTCTCCAATACTAAGCCTCGTTGTTGCGCTAGAAGTTCAGCGTATTTGGTGGCGATATCCTCTTTATTGGCAACGCTTAACCCTATTAATTGGTGCCGTAGGTTTTAATAGCCTACTACAAGCCTTTATTCTCGGTTTCTTTATTAATACCACCAGCGGGATTTTCCTCACATCGGTAACGGGCGGCATATTACTCGCGCCTTTTGTCTTTTTACTTTATGAATATCTTCGTGAATTACAAAGTCGCGCCTTAGTCTCTGATGGTACTCCCGATCCTCCGTTAAGAACGTCCTTGCTGATGTGGGGATTTCTATTTTGCCTGATCGGGTTAAGTGCTCAATTTTTCTTAACCCCTGAAATAGAGCGCTTATTAGTTATCCTTGTATTTATTCCTAATGTCTTTATGGCTTACCGTTATGGCTGGCAAGGTGGTGTTTTATCCGCACTGTTAGGCAGTTTGATTATTACTTTTGCTCGCCAAGTTAATGGCGCTTTTAATGATTTGCGTGAGTTAGAAATGTTCTTAACCACACAAGCCATTATCGGTATTGGCTTAGGGATCGCGATCAGTCGCCAACAGCAACTTGCTCATAATTTACGTCATTACCGTTTACGCCTAGAACAAGAGTTACAAGCTCGCCGTGACTTAATGGAAAAACTGGTTCATACCGAAGAGGATGTTAAAAAAGCCATTGCTCGCGAATTGCATGATGAAATTGGGCAAAATATTACAGCGATCCAAATTCAATCGATGCTAATCAAAAGAACTGCGGATAACGACAAAACACGCCAAACCGGAGAGCAAATCGAACGACTCGCCCTACAAATTCATCAATCTACACGTCAACTACTCCGACAATTACGCCCTCCTGTTTTGGAGGAGATGTCGCTTGAAAAAGCCCTTCATCATTTAATCAATGAGTTTGCTTTTGATGACAATGGCATTACCTGTAATTTTAATTACTCGTTAGATAAAGAGCCTGAAAACGAAACTATTATTTTTACCCTCTACCGTTTGGTGCAAGAGCTGTTAAACAACATTAGTAAACATGCTAACGCAACCTATATCCAAGTCTCACTGACTCAAAATCAAAACCGTTTACGGCTAATTATTAGTGATAATGGCGTTGGTATGTTGCCGACATCATTATCAGCACAACAAAGCAGTGGCTTTGGATTACGCGGCATAGAAGAACGCATTCGCGCTTTAGGCGGAGAATGGGAAGTGATTAACCATCACGGTACGAAAATAATTGTTAACTTACCCACAAATTCAAAAGAAAACAGTGAAAACTAAGAATAAGTCTTAGTCATCTACAACCTTATCTCATTCTTTTTCGCGACATTTTTTTTACATTTGCAACATCAAAGAGGATGTTATGTCAGGTAAAAATTCGGCATCAATTAATAAGACCTATAACTTTTGGCGCAAAAATTTAATGCTGTCGATGATTATCGGTTATGCCACTTTCTATCTCACACGTAAAAGCGTCAACTTTGTGATGCCCGTTATGCAGGTTGAATTGAATTTAGATAAAGGGGATATCGGTTGGATAGCCAGCCTTTTTTATCTCACTTACGGTTTATCTAAATTTGTTTCCGGTATTTTCCATGACAAATGGGGATACCGCTGGTTTATGGGTGTGGGATTAGTCATGACAGGCATTATGAATATTATTTTTGCCTATTGTCTTTCGTTTCCCGCACTGCTTTTGGTCTGGGCACTAAATGGTTTCTTTCAAGGCTTTGGCTGGCCTCCTTGTGCAAGGTTGTTAACACACTGGTATTCACGCAATGAACGCGGTTTCTGGTGGGGATTATGGAATATCTCAATCAACCTTGGTGGGATGAGTCTTCCCATTTTAACTGCGTGGCTAGCGACGCATTATAGTTGGCAAGTCGCACTGCTTGTTCCCGGTATTATCGGCATCATCATCGGGTTGTGGTTGTGTGTACGATTAAAAGGTACTCCCGCAGAGGAAGGGCTTCCTACTGTGGGTGTGTGGCGGCGCGATGTTTTTGAATTACGTCAAGAGCAGTCATCTCCCCCTAAACCTATGCTAACTATTTTGAAAGAGACCATTTTATTTAACCGAATGATTTGGTTACTGGGTTTTTCCTATATTTTGGTTTATCTCATACGTATGGCGATTAACGATTGGGGAAATATCTGGTTATCAGAAACACATGGCGCCAACTTATTGAGTGCTAATGCCATTCTCTCTTTGTTTGAAGTGGGTGGCTTACTCGGGGCGTTATGTTCAGGCTGGGGCTCGGATTTATTATTCCGTGGCCAACGAGCACCAATGATATTGCTGTTTTCACTCGGACTTTTTACCGCAGTAACAGCACTTTGGTTAATTCCAATTCATCATTATGCTTTGCTCGCAGCTTGTTTTTTTAGTATCGGTTTTTTTGTGTTTGGACCACAGATGTTAATCGGGCTTGCTGCAACAGAATATTGCCATAAAAACGCAGCAGGCACGGTAACTGGCTACTTGGGATTGTTTGCCTATTTAGGGGCGGCAATGGCAGGTTGGCCATTAAGTCAGGTCATGGCGCATTATGGTTGGACTGGGATGTTTGCGTTATTAACCAGTGCTGCGGCCTTAATGGGACTCTTACTAATGCCGTTGTTGATTGCTGATGTTAGCAAACAAGAGCATTTAGTTGGCCCACTTTCATTTTCCGATGACGACACATTTAAAAGGTTCTGAACATGAAATTGAAAACCCTCTCTACACTCGTTGCTGCTGGTCTGGCTCTTTCTGCGGTTAGCTTATCAACAAATGCAGCTGGTCGCTTAGTAGTTTACTGTAGTGCGACAAATGCAATGTGTGAAGCTGAAACAAAAGCTTTTGCCGAAAAGTATGATGTTAAAACGACCTTTGTTCGTAATGGTTCAGGAAGTACTTTAGCTAAAATCGAAGCTGAAAAACGTAATCCACAAGCTGACGTTTGGTATGGCGGTACAATGGATCCTCACTCACAAGCGGGTGAAATGGATCTGCTAGAGCCTTATGTTTCTCCTAATCTTGATCAAATCATGCCACAATTTCGTGATCCGGCTAAACGCAAAGGTAACTACTCTTCTGCGGTTTATGTCGGTATTTTAGGTTTTGGCGTTAATAAAGATCGCTTAAAAGAAAAAGGCATCGCCATTCCAACGTGCTGGAAAGATTTAATTAAACCTGAATATAAAGGTGAAATTCAAATCGCTGATCCACAAAGCTCAGGTACAGCTTACACTGCACTGGCAACCTTTGACCAATTATGGGGCACTGAACAAGCCTTTGATTATCTTAAGAAAATCAATACCAACATTTCTCAATACACCAAATCAGGTATTGCTCCAGCACGAAATGCAGCTCGTGGTGAAGCCGCTATTGGTATTGGTTTCTTACATGACTACTCATTAGAAGTTGAAAATGGCGCTCCACTTGAATTGATTTCACCTTGTGAAGGTACAGGCTATGAAATCGGTGGTGTGAGTATCATTAAAAATGCCCGTAATATGGATAACGCAAAATTATTCGTAGATTGGACACTCTCAAAAGAAGCTCAGGAAATTAGCTGGAAAGAAGGTAAATCTTACCAAATTCTAACCAATACCTCGGCTGAATCTTCACCAATGGCGCTGAAATTATCAGACTTAAAACTCATTAACTACGACATGGATAAATATGGCGATAGTGAAGTGCGTAAAGAGCTGATTAATAAGTGGGTTACCGAAGTAAAAATGGGTAAATAGCTCATTAATAGAGCGAGATAACCTCTCGCTCTCTTTTTCTCATAATAATAAATACATTTACTCTCGGGGGATTTATGTCTCACACACTCGCTTTACCTGAAAAAAAGAGGCGGGATCCCATATTTTTATGGATCCTAATTGCATGGATGGCATTTGCTTTACTGCCGTCATGGAGCCTTGATTACGGTCTTTTAGATTCTACCGCAGATGAATTACTCACCTCTTACGGCTGGAGTAGCGTTAATATCAGTTGGCTCTGGTTTTTATTACCAAGTTTACTGTTATTTCGCCCATTAACTGCCCCTAAGCGTGAAAATCGCTCTCGCCACTATTTTGATGCAGGTTTTGCGCTGTTTTGTGCATTTATTGCAATCGTTAGTGCAACCCTCGAAGGACGTGGTTTAGGTTATTCTGCGATCATCCTCTTTATTTCCCTGGGAATGATCATGAAAACCGCCTTAACGCGCCTTGAATGGCTGGGTGGTGATAGCTTTGTTATTGGCTCTTTAATCGCCGTTGTGGCACTGATTGGTGCCTTTATCATCTTCCCAAGTATCGCTATTTTTATTCCGATGTTTAAAGATAGCGCGGGCAATTTTGCACCTTTTGAATTTATCGCTATTTTAAGCCAAGCTCATATTGTGCAAGTGATGCTCAACTCTATTGTGCTCTCTATCGCAGTGGGTATCGGTTGTACTTTCTTTGGTTTAATTCTGGCAATTTATACGTCTCGTATTGCGGTACGTTCTGCCATTATTGGTCGTGTATTTTCTATCTTGCCTATCGTAACGCCTCCTTTTGTTGTCGGTTTGGGCGTGACATTAATGATGGGACGCTCTGGCTATGTGACAGAGTTTCTCGCCACTTACGCAGGACTTGAAAATACCAACTGGTTATATGGTTTTACAGGGATTTGGTTAGCTCAAGTGCTCGCCTTTACCCCAATGTCATTTATGATTTTAGATGGTGCGATTAAAACCATTCATCCTTCATTAGAAGAAGCGTCTTACACCTTAAGAGCCAACCGCTATCAAACTTTCTTTAACGTCTTTATGCCGTTACTTAAGCCCGCGTTAGCCAATGCGTTTTTAATTGTAATTGTGCAATCTCTGGCTGACTTTAGTAACCCGCTAGTTTTAGGGGGTAACTTTGACGTTATCGCCACACAAATTTACTTCTATATCACGGGCTCTCAACTGGATTATCAATCAGCCAGTACATTAGGTGCGTCACTGTTAGTTTTCTCACTATTAGTGTTCTGTGTGCAGTATATGTGGATTGGTAAACGCTCTTACGTCACGGTATCTGGTAAATCTTATCGCGGTGACGTTCAACCTCTTCCATCTTCACTGATTGCATTTGTGACGACCGTTTTAGGTATTTGGGTTGTCTTTAATATCCTGCTCTATGGCAGTATTTTCTACGGCAGTTTCACCGTTAACTGGGGGGTTGATTACACCTTAACACTCGATAACTTTATCAAACTATTTGGTCAAGGAATGAGTGACGGTGCATGGCCTTCGTTGTTAGATACCTTGTTATATGCAGGTATTGCAGCACCGATTACAGCCATTCTAGGACTATTAATTGCCTATATCGTGGTACGCCAAGACTTTAAAGGTAAGAAAAGTATCGAGTTCACGACAATGCTTTGTTTTGCTGTACCGGGAACCGTCGCAGGTGTCTCTTATATTCTTGCGTTTAACGACTCGCCTTTCTATTTAACGGGAACAGCTGCAATTGTCATTATCTCTATGACAATGCGTAACGTGCCTGTGGGGATACGTGCGGGTATTGCGGGATTAGGGCAAATTGATAAATCTCTTGATGAAGCCTCTCTAAGTTTAAGAGCGAACTCAATGAGAACCATTTTCTATGTGCTATTACCGTTATTGCGCCCTGCTATTTTATCTGCGCTGATTTATAGCTTTGTGCGTGCCATTACCACAGTCAGTGCCATCGTTTTCCTTGTTACACCAGATACACGCGTTGCCACTGCTTATATTTTGAACCGTGTTGAAGATGGTGAATACGGCGTCGCAATTGCCTATGGCTCGATTTTAATCGTTGTGATGTTGGCAATTATTTTCTTATTTGACTATTTGATTGGCGAAGCCCGTGTTTCACGCTCTAAAGCCAAAAATGCACAGTAATACGGAGTATAAATCATGACACAACAACATTTCGTTGAACTGAAAAATGTAATTAAGCGTTTTGGCTCTAACACGGTAATTGAAGATCTCAGTTTGTCTATTCCACAAGGCAAAATGGTTTCATTATTAGGGCCTTCAGGTTGTGGTAAAACCACCGTATTACGTTTAGTTGCAGGATTAGAAAAACCGACAGAAGGTAAGATTTTTATTGATGGTGAGGATGTTACTGACCGTTCAATCCAGCAACGTGATATTTGTATGGTGTTTCAGTCTTACGCCCTTTTCCCTCATATGTCTTTGGGGGAAAACATTGGCTATGGCTTAAAAATGCTAGGACGTCCTAAAGCTGAAATTAAACAACGTGTTTCTGAAGCTTTAGAGCTGGTGGATTTAGATGGTTTTGAAGACCGTTTTGTTGACCAAATATCTGGCGGGCAACAGCAACGTGTCGCCTTAGCGCGTGCGTTAATTTTAAAACCTAAAGTACTGCTTTTTGATGAACCATTGAGTAACCTTGATGCGAACTTACGTCGTAGTATGAGAGAAAAAATTCGTGAATTACAACAACAGTTTAATATCACCTCTCTTTACGTAACCCATGACCAAAGTGAAGCATTTGCGGTTTCTGATATGGTTTTAGTAATGAATAAAGGGAAGATAATGCAATTAGGCTCACCGCAAAATCTTTATCGCCAACCCGCATCTGAATTTATGGCAAGCTTTATGGGGGATGCCAACTTATTCCCAGCCACATTGGGCACAGATTATGTTGATATCTTCCAATATCGTTTACCAAAACCAGATACGTTTAATACGACTAAAACAGAAGTGAGAGTGGGAGTTAGACCTGAAGCGATCACCTTATCTCAACAAGGCGATGCCTGTCAGCAATGCAAAATTGTCCATGTCGCTTATATGGGACCTCAATATGAAGTCACTGTGGAATGGCAAAATCAAACCTTGCTATTACAAGTCAATGCCACACAGCTTCAACCTAATGTAGGCGATAACTACTATCTGCAAATCCATCCTTATGGCATGTTTATTTTAGAATAAGCATCTTTAGCCTATTTTCTTATTTATCTTCAAGGCGCCATTATGGCGCCTTTTTATCTCTTCTTTTTTACATCCTTTCTTTTATTTTTTTATTATTAAATTACAAAAACTTATAGTGTTTTTATTATTTTAAAAAAATCATCACTTGCTAATGATAATTATATTTACTTACAATATTTACAAAATGTTATGTTATAACATTATAAACAAAGGAGGATGAATGGTATGAAGAAATCTATTTTTAACTACACAACACTTTTTATTTCAATAAGTTACTCTTTATTTGCAAATGCAGCCCCTGCAACAAAGTCAAAAGAAAGTCAGAATAATGAGGTATTAAAGGTCTATTCAACACCTTTACAGACACCACAAGAGAAAATGGCAATCCCCGTTGCCGTTCTGACTCAAGAAGATCTACGCTCTAATCGGAGTGCATCTATTGCAGAAACGTTAACATCCTTACCGGGTTTTCATGCTAGTTTTTTTGGCGGTGGTTCGGTACACCCTGTTATTCGTGGAATGTCAGGAAATAGAGTCAAGGTATTACACAGTGGTAGTGATCTTATGGATGTTTCATCTATTGGCGCAGATCATGCTATCACTAGTGAACCCTTTTTAAGCCAGCGTATTGAAGTATTAAAAGGGCCTGCAACATTACTTTATGGAGGGGGAACAATTGGTGGTGCAATAAATGTTATTGATAGCAAAATACCTATGTCAGTACCTAAAAAAGGTTACGAGGGTGAATTACAGTATCAATACGATTCTGTTTCTAAAGGAAATACAGGATCAGCCGGATTAACATTAGGGCAAGATAATTTAGCGCTACGTATTGAAGGCACTAAACGTTATCAAAGCGATTACAAACAACCAGAATCTTTACATCAAGGAGAGCCTAGCCGTTTAGCCGGTTCTTATCAAGATAACCAATCGGCAAATATCGGTACATCTTGGATCTTCGATGATGGTTATATTGGTATTGGTTATGGCCAGCAACATCGTCGATATGGGTTACCTGGTCATACTCATTTTCACGATCACGATGAAGATCACACTCACTCACCTATTACCCCGCCTTTATCTGGTCATCATCATCACGATCACAATCATGAATACCCTGATGAACAACATGAACATGGTATTCCTTATATTGTTATGGAGAGTAAACGATGGGATCTTCGTGGTGAAAAAAACAATCCATTTGCCGGTATTGAATCTGTACGTTTCAGTGCAGCCAGAACCGATTATCATCATGATGAAAAAGAAGGCCATGAAGTCAGCACCCAATTTAAAAATAAAGGAGATGAATTAAGGTTTTCTTTTACACATCAACCAATTTTAGACTGGCATGGCGTTATTGGTGGGCAATTTAATCAACGTGATTTTAGTGCTGACGGAGAAGAAGCCTATGTTCCCGCAACAAAAACAAAAAATCACTCACTCTTTTTATTAGAAGAATATCAATTAGGTGATTTTCGCTATGAATTAGGATTTCGCCAAGAGTGGCAATCACTGTTAAATAGAGAAACTCAAAAAAACAATAAACAAAGTGCATCTTCTGTTTCTGCCGGATTAGCGTGGAATTTGACACAAGACTATTTTTTAAATCTATCACTATCACACACAAAAAGATTACCCGTTGCAGAAGAGTTATACGCGAATGGTGTTCATGCAGCAAATCGGACTATTGAAAAAGGTGATCCTAATTTAACTGCAGAGACTGCAAATAATATTGATATTGGAATAACGAAAGTAACTGGAGATACTCAATTCAATATTAGTGCCTATTACAACCGTATAAATAATTATATTTATGGCCAATTTACTGGAGCTGAATTAAATAATGGCTATCGTTCATTACAATATGTTCAACATGATGCACAATTTAAAGGTGTAGAAGGAAATATTGATTATTACTATAACCAAGACAGCTTAATTGGTATTTCTGGTGATTATGTCAGAGCAAATTTACTGCATAACAAAGGAAATATACCAAGAATACCAACTTATCGATTAAGTACTTATATTAAACATAGTTTTTCAGAAAACTTAACAGGACAAATCCGTGTTGACCATTTTGGAAAACAGAATAAAACAGCCGAGTATGAAACACCTACGGATGCTTATAACACAGTTAGCTTAGGCAGTGAATATATTGGTTATTTAGATAACACTGATTATACCTTGTATGCCAAGATTAATAATCTCTTTGATGCGAAAGGAAAAGATAGCACTTCTTATATTAAAGATGAAATGTATTTACCAGGTCGTAATATTATCTTAGGCGCTACTCTTACATTCTAATATAAATATCATGAAAAAAAGTAAACTCTCTATTATCTTACTTATGCTTTTGTCATCTCCTTTATATGGAAAAGAGAGTCATGAAGATAAAAGTAAAGAAAAAGAAATCCCAAACGATGTAATAAAAGTTAAAGGTACACTAATAAAAAATAAAGAGACCTTCTCTTCTTTACTACTTAATAATCGAGAAGAAATAAAAGGAAAACAACTTGATCAAATAAAAACGAATACTATTGGTAATACCGTTGCAAAAGTTGCTGGAGTACAAACTGAAGGTTTTGGCCCTAATGCTGCAAGACCAGTTATCCGAAGTTTATCAGGAAACCGTGTCGGCATTTTAGTCAATAATCTACCAATTAATGATATTTCATTTATTAGTGGAAATATGCCTATACCCATTGATATGAATAGAATTAATGAAATATCGATCAGTAAAAATTCTGAAGCCCTCTTTTATGGTGGTGGCACAAGCGGTGGTGCTATTCATTTATGGGATGACAGAATAATGACACAGTTACCAGAAAAAGCGATTTCAGGTACGGTGACATTTAATGGCAGCACTAATAACGGTAATGGTGGCTCTGCAAATATTAAATTCAGTGATGAACAAAATTGGATTTTTAATCTTTCTGGTGCATCAAAGCGTGTCTCTAGATATAAAATTCCAACACATTCTAAAGCGGGGGCTTGTTACAGCTTTCAGCAACTCAAAGAACACTTTGCATTACGAGATCAATGCCAAGTGGATATGAAAGTTTTTACCAGTCGTAATCCTGAAGCTTATCCTTATATTAGTGAATTTTGGAAAAAATATAAGATTGAATATGAGTTAAGTGAAGACGATAAATATACCTTTAAAGATAAAGATTATTTTTCAGGTATTGGCTATGTAGATAACGAAGCTAATTCACAATATAAACCCGGAAGTCCTACATCTATTGAACATGTTACTCCCCCTAAACATTATGTTGAAAATAATAATAAAGAGATCCCAAATAGTTTCCTAAAAAGCCAAAGTGGTAATGCATCTCTTTCTTATATTCGGGATGAAGGCTATATAGGTTTATCTGTTACTGACTTTCAGACGTCTTACGGTGTACCGGGATATGCTTATCTCACCACAAAAACCAGCCGAGAAATGTATAAACCTGTTTCGGTTTCAAACCATAATCGGCGGATAGATATACAAGGAAAACATGAACACTTAACGCCTTTTTTAAGGGACAGTGCTTTTTATTACTCTTATTCTGAATCTAAAGACGAAGAATTAGTGGGTCAAATCGCATCATCAGTCTTTGAGACTAAAAATCACCAATTAGCATTGGAAACTGCGCATGTGCCACTTTTCAATCGATTGAATGGCGCTATTGGCGTTAATGGTAATTATCGTGATCTAAAAACCTCTGGTTATGATGCTTATTTACCGAATGTATTAACCAAAGAATACGGCATATATTGGGTTGAATCTCTAACTTTATCTCCTTTTGAAATCACCGCGGGATACCGTAAAGGTCATACTCAGCACCATCTTAATATTCCAGATAATTATAATAGCGGTAGAGGACAAGGTTCGAATTTACAAAACCGTGATTTTGATACGAGTGCAAATACATTAGCATTATCTTTTACACCGATTGATGAATGGACATTAAAGCTACAACAGAATATTTCTTATCGAGCACCAGAAATTAATGAGCTTTATACACATGGACCTCATTATGCTTATCTGATTGAAGAACAAGGTAATAGTCAATTTAATACAGAGAAAAGTAAAAGTATTGAATTATCATCTGTTATTGAGATTGGTAATTTCTCTAATAAACTTAATTTATATAAAACTGACTACAGTGATTTTAAATTTAGGCGATTAACGGGTGTCAGCCGTGGTGGTGTTACCGTTATGGAATGGGATGAAACTGATCTCGAAACTAAAGGGCTAGAATACGAATTTAAATATTTATATGAAATACCTCACGAGCATAATCTTACATTTACACTATTCGGTGATTTTGTCGAAAATAAGAGTAAAAGAAAGCTGTTTATTGCCGGTAATTACTTACCAAACTTACCTAATGAAAAACATGGTATTAGTATTAATTATCAACATGATGAATTAACAGCATTTAGTAGCGCAACTTACTATAAAAAACAGAAAGAGAGTGGTGGATTAATGTATGGTGGAGATATTACTTTTCCTTCCTATACTTTAGTCGATGCAGGTATTGGTAAAAAATATCACCTTGATAATCTAGATGTTTCGGTTGATTTTATTATTAATAATCTCACCAATACTGAAGCAAGGCCCGCATCTTCTCAATTAAAATACTTAGCCCCATTACCGGGTCGAAATTATGGGGTAAATGTCAAAATTGATTTTTAATCTATACAGATCCAACAAGAGATAAAGTAAGCGAGGCACCCAATGGGTGCCTCTTTTTTATAATAATACTACGACATTTTCCCCTGGTGTGACATCCTGGTGTGAATGTTTGATGTAACACTTGGTGTAACACATTGCTACGCTATTATTGTTTTAGATACTAATTAGAGATACTTGTACTACTCCCTTTATTTTTTAAGATGCTATCAGAACAAAAGCTGATAGCACCCGTTCTACGCTCTATTTTCCTTGAGCGAGATATTTTTGCATTTCATCCGCAGGAACCATACCACCGCCAGTCGCCCATACTAAATGCGTTGCATTTTGCATTTTCTGACTGTCTAGTGATAAACCTTGCAGATAATCTTTAGCTTGAGTGACATGAACAGCACCTGTCATTCCTGCTAAAGCCGAAGGTTCTAACTTAATCCCTTCTTCTTTATTTAATAAACTGAGTAAGTCATAAAGCTCTTGGTCATCAATAGTGTAATAACCATCAATTAAGCGCTCCATTGCACGACCTACAAAGCCTGATGCACGACCAACGGCAAGACCATCAGCGGCAGTGACGTTATCAATACCAATTTCTTGTACTGAGATGCCTTCATGTAATTGGGTATAAACGCCCAATAACATACAAGGTGAGTGCGTTGGCTCTGCAAATAAGCAGTGTACTGCGTCACCAAATGCCAGTTTTAGTCCAAAAGCAACACCACCAGGACCACCACCAACACCACAAGGCAGATAAACAAACAGAGGATGTTCACTATCAACACGAACACCTTGTTCTTCAAATTGGTGTTTTAAACGTAATCCCGCTACCGCATAACCCAAGAATAATGTTTTTGAGTTTTCATCATCGATAAAGAAACAGTTAGGATCTTTCTCTGCTTCTTTACGACCTTCTTCTACTGCGATACTGTAATCTTGTTCATATTCAACAACATTCACGCCATGTGAGCGTAATTTATCTTTCTTCCACTGACGTGCATCAGCAGACATATGAACACTCACGCTAAAACCTAATTTCGCACTCATGATCCCAATAGACATACCTAAGTTGCCTGTTGAACCTACCGCGATACTATATTGGCTAAAGAATTCACGGAATTTATCAGAAAATAATTTTTCATAATTATCATCTGTATTTAATAATCCCGCGTTAATCGCCAATTTCTCAGCATGAGTCAGTACTTCATAAATTCCACCACGTGCTTTAATTGAACCTGAAATAGGCAGATGACTGTCCTTTTTCAAACGCAATTGACCGCTAATAGAGGTGTTATAACGCTTTTCAAGAGCAACTTTCATCTTAGGAATATCAATCACTTCTGATTCGATGATCCCTTTAGTAACCGCTGTTTCTGGAAATGCTTTAGCTAAATAAGGTGCAAAACGTTGTAACCGTGCTTGTGCGTCAATTACGTCATCTTGTGTTAAACCAACATATGGAAGTCCCTGGTCAGTGGTGGTCACTTTTGGGTTAAACCAAACCACTTCTTTTAAGTCCACTAAGTCATTAACTAGTGGAAAATTACTTTTTAATTTATTTATATCTATATGGCTCATAGTCGTTCTCTTTTATATGACAAAAGAAAGCATAAATGTACCGCCTAATGCGACAAAGGAGGCAATAAAGGTCGCGACACTGTAAAAACGAAAAGTTTCACTTAAAGTTGCATTACAATACTGTTTCACTAACCAAAACAGTGAGTCTGTGACGATAGTACAACCAATAGCACCTGAACCAATTGCTAATGTAATAATTTCAGGGCTAATGTCTGGGTATAAAGGCATGAGTGGTGCAACAATTGCAGTAGCGCCCATCATTGCAACAGTTGCAGAACCAACGGCAGCATGAAGGATAATGGCGACTAACCAAGCCAATAAAATTGGATGCATATCTAAGTTAGAAAGAATTAACGCTAAAGATTCACTTAAACCACTACCTTTTAAAATGCCGTTAAAAGCACCACCCGCACCAATAATTAATAAGATGTTGGCAATAGAGCTAAAGCTATCTTCTGTTTTCTTTAATAAAGTATTCATGCCCATATTACGGCGAATACCTAACACATAATAAGCAACAAAGGCAGCAATAAACATCGCAGTAATTGGGTTACCAATAAACTGTAATGCAGTATAAACCGATGTACCTTTCGTCATATTTAATTCTGCTGCCGTTTTTATCAGCATCAGAACAATCGGTAATAAAACAGTAAACAGAGTCGCACCTAATGAAGGTAAATCTTTTTCTTCACGAATTTCCATATCAGAAAATTCTTCAGGTACGGTTTTAAATGGTAAGCGCTCGCCTAATATTTTTAAGAATAAAGGACCACCAACTAAAGATGCGGCTAAGCCCACTGCAAGACCCGCAACAATAACGGTTCCCATATCTGCCCCTAATTCATTAGTCACGAACAGAGCGGCAGGATGAGGAGGAACAATACAGTGAACAGCCATTAATGCTGTACATAATGGGATAGCTAATTTTAATAATGATGTATTTGTTTTTTTCGCAATTGAGAAAGCAAGAGGAATAAGTAATACCACACCCACTTCAACAAAGAGTGTAATACCACAAATAAGACCAACCAATACCATAATAACGTCTGGAGATAACCAACGGCATTTTTGCAATGTAATACCGATGCGTTCTGCGGCACCTGATATTTCCATCATCTTACCAAGAATAGTACCTAGACCGATAATTGCTGCTAAAAATCCTAACGTACCACCAATACCATTTTCAATCGCATTTACCATTTCTAAAGGGTTCATCTTCATTGCAGTACCCACAAAGAAGCTTGCCAATAGTAAGGCTAAAAACGGGTGAAACTTAAGTTTTATTATAGTAAAAACAATGAGCAAGATACTAATTATAAGAGTACCTAGCACCCATAACGTTGAATCCATATATCCATCCCAAATATTTTATTTATTGTTAATCATATTGAATATTAATCATTCGGCACTTACAAATGATGAAAATTTACACTAAGATGAACTCAATTAACTCAAATAAGTGATCTTAACCACAAATAATCACATTTGGATGAGTGGTGGCATGGTATTTCATCTTAACATTACCTTGATTGTTAACTAACGTTACTATCAATAATAAAATGAGAATAAAAGAATGTTTGAATCTTCTAGCGTGATTTTAAGAAATAAACGATTATCCAGTTATCAATTAGCAAGACTTCACACTTTTGAAGCGACAGGTCGTCACCTTTCATTTGCTTTAGCAGCAGAAGAATTGTCATTAACTCCCAGTGCGATTAGCCATCGTATTAATACACTAGAAGAAGAGTTAGGCATTAAGCTATTTAACCGCTTTCATCGCCGAATTGAACTAACAGAAGAAGGTGAACGTATTTATTGGGCACTTAAAAAAACACTAGAAGATATTAACCAAGAGATTTTGGATATTCATAATCAAGAAGTCTCTGGTGTACTTACCGTTTATTCACGTCCTTCCATTGCGCAATGCTGGTTAGTGCCTCGTATTTCAGATTTTACTGAACGTTACCCATCCATTGAATTAAATCTACTCACAGGAAATGATGATATTAACTTTCGAGGTTATGGTATCGACCTCGCAATCTATTTTGATGATAAGCAACTGCAAAATCTTTATTGTGAAGATTTAATTTCAGAATCTATTATTCCTGTATGCAGTCCCGAATACGCGAAAAGACATGAGCTTATCGGCAATATTCATCATCTTTCTAATTGCACTTTGCTACATGATAGACAAGCGTGGAGTAATAACTCTGATTTTGATGAATGGCAAGCTTGGAGTGAATATATGGGGCTTTCACTTTTTCCTAATCGCAGTAACATCTGTTTTGACCGTTCTGATCTTGCTGTTATTGCTGCAGTGAACCACTCAGGGGTGGCAATGGGGAGAAAACGTTTAGTACAGAAACAACTGGCTAATAAAGAATTAATTATTCCTTTTGATAATAGTGAGCTGTTTTGTGCTCAGCGTTACTACCTTGTCACTAGAAATGAAAAAAATAACGCTAAAGTACAGCTTTTCATTCAGTGGCTAAAAAAACAAATCAAGGAAAGTATGTAATTTCTTAAGGAAAATCCGATGAAAGAGATGACCTTTTCAACACAACAAATTATTGCGATTGCAGAATATGCAGGACTAACTGTCAGTAATAAAGAAAATATCACAGAAAATAAACGCTATATCCTAGTTGATTTACTGGATGTAAAAACAGATGAAGGGCTTTATTACGGGGCTGCGGTGCTGGATTTTAGTAACGTTTATCGCAAAGCGCGTATTTTAGAATTTGGCGACGAAGGCTATCAACGTGCCCAAACTCGAGAGAAACAAATTCAAGACTATAAAAATAATCGAAAAGCCCAAGAGCCTGATACTTACCAGCCTTCTATTCATCGATATAGTCACTATACGGATTTTCAAATAAACCTAACCGCTATTTATCGTCGTTATGGTTATGAAATCGAATTTGATGCAGAAACCGAAAAAGTTTGGAGCTCTTTAGATCCCGATGGTGCGTCATTCGATTTACTCAAAAATGCCGATGATGCGCTTTCTTTATTAGAAGATTGTGAAATGACATGCTCTTATCATCAAGAAAACAAAGTATGGTCTGTCACTTCAGTAGAAAAAGACACTGTTGAACATAAATCACTCAACCGTGCTATTGCCGAATGCTTTTTATTAATGACTGATCATTATGCCGATGATTGGCCTAATATTGAAAATATTCTTTATTAAAACAAAAAATCATAAATAAAATCATTAATTATCAAGTCATTATAGTTAATGATTTTAGATTTTATTACTAAGAATAGAATCTAACTCAAACACCGAAAGGCATCATTCTCACGGTAATAGTTAATTTCTTCAACTACCCACTGCAAGTTTTTTTGTTGAGCTTGCTGGGTTTGATAAAATAACGCTAAATCACAAACGACCATCCAGCCTCGTAAATTTTTATCTTCAACAATTTTGGGCATTTCCAGATCTTCATCATCAAGGTAAATCTCATCATCAGGTAATTCTTGAAGATAATCCCAAGGAATATAATAAAAAATCGCCTGATTAGGATCACTATTCCAAGTTGCAATTTCCGTATAAATCCACTCATTAGATTCAAGTGTTGAAAGCGATGCTAATAACTCACTAAGCGTTTCAAATTTTTGTATCATTCTATTTCTCACTAAGTATTCTGGTTATTTTTAAAATAAACCCGCCAATTAGGCGGGTCTATTATTTCTTAATTCTAAACACCTATGATTTTATTTAGTTAAAAAGTGTTTATCTTCAATCACTATTAAAGGCTCAATATCACTCTCTTTTTTAATCACCAAAGTTGGATCTGAACGTAAACAGCAACCACCATAATGCCCGCCAACAGTAAAGGTGCAAACTTGGATATAACGATTTGCCACTTTTGGTAAGCACCATAGTTCTTGGTAAATATTTTCTTGATGATCAAACTGGCCATTGGTTTCATCTAAGATATTCTCTTTATGATCCACTAAACCAATGTTACTACCACAACGTCCCGCAATAGGTTTAATTGCATAACCACGTTGTGCAAGACGAGGAGTCACCGTGAAATCAGTATCTAATAAATAAGGGTTATCAGGGAACAATTGCCATAAAACCGGTAAAATGGCTTTATTACTAGGAATTAGTGTCCAAAGAGGCTCAAAAACTGTAATTTCAGGACGTAAAAGCACATCTACTAAACGTACTTCATCTTCAGGATGTCCTGTACGAATAGGGATCAAAGCTTGTTGTTCACTCTCTTCTCTTAGTTGGTCTAACGCCGTTTCCCAAGCCCATGTTTTCCAGACACATTCAACAACACGTTTGTCTGCATCAATTAATTGACCACGACTATTCCAATGAAGCTCGCCTAATCCACGTAGAATTTTACTGTTATAACCTGCTTGAGTCAGTGATTGTTGCATAAAGAGAGCATGATAATCTTCTTCACTATCATCATCTTGAAGAATATGCACAAAAGGTTTCGCATCACTGTGTTTCCAAGCATCGGCTAATGCATCAAGTAAGCGTTCACCTGGGTTAAAACCGTCTTTAATACCGCCTTTCTGTGCCCATTTTTCAATAATTAAGCCCGCTTCTGTATGGCAAGAGGCAGAGTCAGCATTATATTCATAAACTTTGACACCGCGTTCATCCATGCAAAAATCCAATCGTCCGGTGATCATTTGATGGCGTCTGTTTTGCCATGATAAACGGATACGAGGCCACAACACTTCAGGGATATCGAATAAACGCAGTAACTTATCGTCTTTCAACACTTTTTCTGTTGCATGTAGATACATCAAATGCATTTCATTACTTGCGCGAATAAGCTCCTGCTCTGCACTTTCTGAAATGGTGAAATATTCATAGCTATCTTGATTGATAATGTGACCGTGTTGTGCAAGGACATAGGCTTTTTCTAGAGGTGAGCTTTCATCTAACCACTTGCCATCTAATTGACCTTTATTATCAAGCTGTTCTGCATGAATATTTAACAATTCTGGCGCAATTTTAGGTTGAGGAAGGCTGTAAGCATTTGGCTCTGTTTGGATCATCCAACCTAATAGGGTGGTATTATCAAAGGTATCTTGAATAAAGTAGCCGTTATCCGTCACTTTAAGAGGTAATTCTCTTGTCCATTGTTGCCCTGCGGGTAATCGAGTGTGGATAACATTTTGTTCTGCAATACGAATTTTATCTTCAAGAACTTCAGTAACAACAGCAACATGCCCAGTTACTTTAAACTCACCACCTTCTTGCCAAATCAGCAAAGCACCGACTGCTGGAGGTTGTTTACTACCATTTGCAAAGGCTTGTAATGGCAATATATCGTCATCTATGGTTTTACGTAGAAAACGCAGTGAGAAGATCTCATAAGCCATTCCCACATCAGTAAATACAGCCCCATAATGTAAATAGAGAAAACGGCGAGCGAATTCAACACACTGCCACTTGTGCCCCATATATTCATTACCAATATAACTACGGAATGAATCATTAGCGGCATAGTCTTCTTTATCAATACTGCTGTAATCTGAAGAGTAAATCGCGACACCACCAGGCGCATAACCTAGCAATGTTCCAAATGGTTCATGACGAATGATATCTTTTACATTCATAATCTCGACCTTGACGATAAATAGATAATTACCCTGCAACACTTATAATCTTGCCTAAGTATTATAGTTAACAATCTTAACGCCGTAGCCTATTAGATGTGAATGTAATTTTATAAATTTCAATAAAGTGAGGATAGTTGTTTGAATTTAACACGAGTTTAAGAAAGGAAATCTCGACGATATAAAAAAAAACTCAAAAATAACCCATTATAAAAAAGCATAAAAGGCATTTTCGAGTATAAACACAGTCAAAGAGGGCTTTATCTTTTTTGTTATAGCCTCATTATTTACTCTTTATTAATCATAAATGCGAGCACAAATAACAGATAAAATGGCGTTTGGGCAATATATAGCACTGTTTATCAAAAAATTCTCGATTATCCTGCTAGAAAAAATAAGGATATCAAAATAGTTTAATGAAAATTAATATCATCTTATAACATGACGGGTATAAATAATTCATCCAATTAACCGATAACACATTAGTATGGATTTTACTCATTCAAGTCGGAGTGCTTGTTTATTTTGAAGATCCATCACGGAAACTTGATATTCAATTTATTGGATATTATTGGTGGTTGATAGGAAGAATGAGGTCACTAATGTCAAAGATTTATCCCATTTCTCAAATTATTGGGCATAAAATTCGTAAGCAACGCCAGCAACTTCGCTTGTCAGCAAAGGTTGTCGCTGAACGAGTCGGTATTAGCCAGCAACAATTTTCACGTTATGAGAATGGGCTATGTAAGATTGATGTTGATATGCTCTTTCATATTGCACAAGAGCTAAAAGTCACCCCTGCATTTTTCCTACCGCCAAATGAAGAACAAGTTTCTGCTGTGGCATTGACACAATCCAAACAGTTTTGGAGTGCTCAAAGTCAAATTTAATATTCTTGGTATGGAAATCTTCTGTTTTATCTTCTCATTAAGATAAATAAGATTTCCATATATCATTCTTAATTAGATGATTTCATTGAGCATTATTACCTAGAATTATTAATTCCTTTCATATATTTCTTTTAGAACAACAAATTTTTTTCTTTTATAAAATAGAATGTTAACGCTATTTTCACTGATTTTCCTGCCAACTTAAGCGATATTTTTCGTATAGATTATCTCCTATTTCTAATACAAATTATGCTAACCTTATTAAGAATAATAACAATTATCATTCAATAATAAGGGTTAAACATGAAATATCGCTATACACTCTCTCTCACTGCACTCTCATTTCTTTCTGCATCTGCATTAGCTGTTGAGTATCCAGTTGGTCACCCTATTCTTAAAAATGGTATGGAAATTCAAGGGGTTTACCTCCAACCTATCACCATGGATACTGAAGAAGGTCATCATGCGATGAATCACTTAGCTGCCGATAAAGCAGATATCCATTTAGAAGCAGATATTCATGCCACAGAAGATAATCCGAATGGGTTTGCTGAAGGCGATTGGATCCCCTACCTCACCATTGAATACACCGTAACAAAATCTGATGCACCAGCGAAAAAACAGCAAGGCACATTTATGGCAATGGTTGCCAATGATGGTCCTCATTATGGTGAAAACTTGAAGCTGGACGGAAATGGTCAATATAACGTGACCTATAAGATTTATCCGCCTTCATATAACAAAGATATCGCTTTTGGTCGCCATATCGATAAAGAAACTGGCGTTGCACCTTGGTTTGAACCCTTTGAAGTGTCATGGGATTTCACCTATAGCGGTACAGGCCGTAAAGGTAGTTACTAATTAGCTTGATAACGGATAAATCCAATCATTTGGATTTGTCCTTTTTCTCTTTTTTAAGTGAAACGCTGATGATCAAAACTCTCTCTAAATACACATTATTACTACTCCTAATGGTGACATCCTCTGTTTTTGCAGCAGAGAAATACACTGTTGAATTAGAAATGAAAGATGGCGAACTTATCCCGCAAGTACTTGAAGTACCTGCCAAAACACCGATACGAATAAAAATTCGTAATACAGGTACTAGCCCTGTTGAATTTGAAAGTACACAGCTACGAAAAGAAAAAGTATTAGCGCCGGGCGCAAATTCTGTCGTTGTAATCGCACCACTAAAACCGGGTCGTTACACCTTCTTTGATGATTTTCACCTTTCTCATCCTCAAGGTGAAATTGTTGCAACTGAAAAGGCAGAGTAAATATGGGACAAGTTCTGTTTGTTGTTTGGCGAGAAAGTTTTGAAGCACTATTAGTGGTAGGCATTATTTATGCGTGGATAAAACGTTCACCAACACCACAACAAGGTATGAAATACTTGTGGGGTGGCGTGATATTTGGGCTATTTCTTGCCGTTATTCTAGCCCTGAGTATTTATGGTGTATTTAGCTCGCTAGAAGATATGTGGCAATCTCTATTTATGATCACAATGGAAATCCTCGCCTGTGTGCTTATTGTGCAGATGGTCTATTGGATGAATGGGCAAGGAAAATCATTAAAAGCAAATATAGAAAATGAACTCACCCAAAAAACACAACAACAAAGTGCATGGGGTATTTTACTAATTATTGCCATTGCGATTGCCAGAGAAGGCAGTGAAGTGGTGGTATTCCTCTCTAGCCATATCATGGCTCTCAATACACAAACAGCACTGCCTTTCTTTATTGAAGTCTTTATTGGCTTACTGGTTGCGGCATTCACACTATGGCTATTTTTGCTGACTTCAAAAGTTATTTCATGGCGCTATTTCTTTACCGTAACAGGTTTTTTATTACTATTCCTTGCTGTTTCTCTGTTATTAAAAGCCGTAGAAGAAATTGCAAATCTACTGATTGAAATGGATTTTGAATTACCTGATTTCTTTATTTACCCACTTTGGGATATTAGCCATATTCTTGATGATTCCAGTATCTTTGGTAATTTTCTAGTTTCATTTTTCGCTTATCGTTCTCAACCTATTGGCTTAAGCGTGGTGACATTTATTGTCTATTGGGTGATTGTTGCACTGTTATTTAAGCGAGGTTCACGCCATGCTAAATAATGCAAAATCAAAAAGTAAAAAGATCACCACTTTTCTAGTTATCTTGTTATTTTCTTTTCCTGTTTATGCCGAAAAAATTATTCAGGGCATTATTCAAGATAGTGAAAACATCGTTATTGCCAAAGGGGATATCCCTACTCCCAAAAAATTCGAAACTGATATTTTAAATTATCGAGAAAAAGCGGTTGAACAATTAACGCTAGTTGAAAAATCGCTCGATAAATTAATCGAGAATAGTGAAAAAAATCAGCTTATTAATGCGCAAAATGCTTATCAACAAGCGCATTATCATTATGAGGTTATTCGCCCTATTATCGCCCTTTTTGGGTCAAGTGAACGTTTATTAAATAATCGGGCTGATTTCTTTCTTGAAAGAGAAAACTCACCTCGTTTTTCAGGATTTCATTTAGTTGAATATCAACTGTTTAAATTAAAAGATCTTCAAAAAGCCACAGAGTCGGCAAAAGCCCTTTTAAGAGACATTAGTGACTTAAAAAAACGTGTTGCGATTGAAGATATCCCTATTCCTAAATTGGTTCAATCTGCGGGTGATAGCCTAGAGTTTATTTTGACTGACAAACTCGCTGGTATTGAAAATCAATATTCAAACAGCGATCTGGGTGATAGTTATGCCAATTTATCTGGATCACGCCTAATCGTAGAGATCTTATCGAACCACATTCCAACGGCTGAATATCAATCTCTTATCAAACAATATGACGATATTGGTGCTCTACTTTTAAAATATCAGCGTAATGAAGGTTTATTCCAGCCTTTAACGGCGCTTCCTGAAACAGAAAAAAGTTGGCTTTTTTCTCAAGTGACACAATTAGCAGAGCAAGTAGCGAACTTACGTAGCACGCTCAATATTGATGTCTACTATCACTATAAAGAAGCAAGTGATGAAAAATAAAACTCTCTTTAAATCGCTATCAAAAAATCCTGTTAACCTCAATAAGCGTACAACGTTAAAGTGGCTAGGAGGAAGCTTATTACTCGCCAGTATGGGAGCTAAAGCAATAGAAAAACAAGAAACTTCATCAACTCCGCGTTATCAACGCGCTATTGCTTATTTAGGTCAACATCAAGCGGGCGTTATTACGCCAGAACAAAAACATGCCTCATTTATTGCACTTAATCTGACAGTAACAAGCGCCGAGGATGTAAAAAGAATATTCACAATACTGACACAACGAATTGCATTTTTAACTCAACCCAGAGAACTTCAACAAAGAGCTAATCCACACCTTCCTCCTGCTGAATCGGGTATTTTAGGAACACAATTACACCCCGATGAATTAACCGTCACCGTCGCTTTAGGCGATAGTTTTTTTGATAGTCGTTTTGGTTTTCATGCTAAAAAACCTAAGCGCTTAGAGCCAATGAAACCCTTTCCTAATGACCGACTCGATCCTAAATGGTGTGGTGGTGATGTATTACTGCAACTGTGTGCAAATAGCCAAGAAAGCGTGATTTATGCATTAAGAGATATTCTAAAACACCTGTCTGGTAAGGTTTATGCTGTATGGAAAATTGACGGTTTTCTTCCTGCTCGTGACATCGATAATCGACAGACACCAATTAATCTTTTTGGCTTTAAAGATGGCTCAGGTAACGCGCCTTCCTCTGATAATAGTTTGATGGACTCTCTTGTTTGGATCACTGAGAAACAAAAAGAGCCGCAGTGGTGTTTAGGTGGAAGTTATCAAGCGGTTCGCCTTATTCGTTTTGCTTTGGAATTTTGGGATAGAACGCCTCTAGAAGATCAAGAAAATAACTTTGGTCGTCATCGCTCAACAGGTGCGCCAATAGGTATGAAGCAAGAGATGGACGATCCTCAATTTGAAAAAGATCCTCACGGTGACAGAGTGCTATTTGATTCTCATATGCGACGAGCCGAACCAAGAAATCCAGAGCGTTACAGTGCAAAACTACGCCGACGTAGTTATAGCTACTCGTTAGGATTAACACCTTCAGGTCAACTAGATATGGGGCTGATTTTTATTTCGTTTCAAAATAACCTTAAAAAGGGCTTTATTGATACGCAAAAACGTTTAGACGGTGAACCTTTAGAGCGTTATATCAAACCTTTTGGTGGTGGATATTACTTCGTGTTACCCGGTATATCTCAAGAGGGTGATATTCTGGCAAAAGGGCTATTTGATTAATCAACGCACGATTTTAGGCACTTTGCTTTTTCTGCAAAAGTGCCTAAATAACGCCTTTAGCAAATTAGCGGGAGAAATGTGCCATTTTTGCTTTTAATGCATTGCCCAGTTCCATTTGCCTTTCTGGTTCAATAAATCCCATCGTCAATACTGCCGCCACCATTTCCCCTTTTTTATTAAGTACAGGGCATGAAATAGATTGTGCGCCCGGGATACCTTCTGCTGGTTCATGACGAATAGCAAAACCTTGTTGGCGAATTGTGTTTTGCTGCTTTTGTGATAAATCAGCTTCAATCTTTAAATCACTAAAGGTGGCAAAAACAGCCCCTGCGGCACTGACTTTATGAGGAACAGGAGTATCAGGTAAAAAATCGATATCAACATGTTTGAAGCTACGGTTATAGCGTGTTAAAAACAGCTGATTACCATGAGAAATTACCAATCCCGTAGACATATTATGTTCGTCTCTAAACTCACATAATAACTGATTAATCTCATCCACAAAGGATTGTGGCTTTGGCGTCGCCTGTGCTAAAAAAAGAATTTTACTGCCCAAACAATACTGGCTTCCTTCACTCTCTTGGTACAGCATTTCAGAGCGACAAAGTGAAACTAAATACTTATGTAAGCGACTTTTTGAAAGCGAACAGGCTTTTGCAATATCTGACGATCGGGCAATACCTCCATTCGAAGCAATAAATTCAAGAATGGTAATAGCGATATCAACCGAGTTAACTCCTTGAGAATTCTGCATTTATTTTTCCCACACCTATTCGTTATTTACTTTGTTTTATGACGATATCCCATTATTCTTTTTTTGTCATTTTTACTAGTTTATTTCACTGAAACCTTATTTTAAATAGGGCTTTTTAATCATTTTCTATCGATTATTTTCTTTGTCTATTTTTAGATGATCTAACTCAAGGTTAACCATATATGAATTGAGTTTATATATAGTTAACTTTTCTTGTGCGTGAGAATGTCTATGTCTAAAAATCAAAAATGGGAATTAAATAGAAGAACGTTGTTAAAAGGAATGGGCGCCATTGGCGTGGCAGCTCTTTCTCCTAACGCGTTCAGTCTAGTTAATGAAAATAAACCCATATTTAACCAGAAACCACGGATCAAATTATCCGAGTATAAAACCTTTCGTTCAACCTGTGCGATGGAATGTTTGCACTGTAACCTAACAGCTTTTACACATAAGGGGAAACTTATCAAAGTTGAAGCCTCTGAAGGCTTTAATGTGAAATGCTGTTTGCGTGGAATGAGCCGAACTAAGTGGGTATACCATAAAGATCGCCTCACCACACCTTTATTACGTGTTGGCGAAAAAGGGAAAGCAGAATTCAAACCGATCAGTTGGGATGAAGCGCTTGATCTTATCGAAAAAAATATCAGAGAAACCATTGATAAGTTTGGCAATGAGGGGCTATTTATCTCTACTCATGCGGGCAATATGGACTCAATTAAAAATGATATGGGTAAGGCATTTTTCGATTATTTGGGAGGCTCAACAAAGCAAGCGGGCTCTTTATGCTGCTCTGCAGTAACGGCAGCGATGATCCCCATGGTCGGTCTGCGCTATGCAGACACCCGAGATACCGTAAAAGATAGTCGCTATATTCTTTGTTGGGGCAATAACCCTGCTGTCACCATGCAAGCGTATTTTAAAAACTACAACCAAGCTCGTCGAAATGGCGCCAGAATGGTAGTTATTGATCCTCGCTTTAATGAAACTGCGGCTAAAGCCGATGAATGGATCCCGATTGTACCCGGTACCGATACCGCCCTCGCATTAGGTATGATCAAAATTATCATTGAAGAAAATCTCACTGATAAGCCTTTTTTACGTGCGCATACGGGTGCTGTTTATCTTGTTAACGCCCAGCAAAAACTATTACGCCAATCTGATGATGACCAAGATAGCTATCTGGTTTTTGATACCTTAAGCCAGCAACTTGTTCACCATGAAACACCCAATATTGTTCCTGCATTAACTCATGATGAACTACCCGCTAATGCTGATTACGTGACTGTCTTTGAGCAAATTTATCAACAAGCACAGCCTTGGACTATCGAAAAAACGAGCCAAGAAACGGATATTCCGAAAGAAACCATTATTCGTTTAGCTCGCGATTATGCCACCACCAAACCGGCAATGATTGTGCAAAATATGTCAGGTGCTCAACGAACAGAGTTCGGTGCTTATGTTGCTGCAAGCCAGTTTTATCTCGCTTTATTAACTGGCAATATCGGTAAAAAAGGTGCTGGAATTTGTGATGCGGGCGGTGCTCGTCAGATGGCGAAATTTAGCCCAATTATTCCACCAGCACCGAATGCAAAACCCATCAAGCCTATCCCTGTTGCAAAAGTGGGTGATTGGATTGTCAATGAAAGACCACATCCAATTAACTTTTGGTGGATCATGACAATGGGTGTGATGACGCAGCTTCCTAATACCAATATGGTGCGTAATGCACTGAAAAAAGTCCCTTTTGTTGTTGTCGCTGATAACTTGATGTCATCCACGGCTCTTTATGCTGATCTCGTACTTCCTGTTACCACTATTTTTGAAGATACCAGCTTAATGGCAGGAGTTCGTAGCCAATATGTGCAATTAATGGAAAAAGCCGTTGAGCCACCGGGAGAAGCAAAACCTGATTACTGGATCTTTGCTCGTCTTGCTGAGCGCTTTGGCTTTGGTGAAGTCTTTAATCAACCTATTGAGCATTACATTGATGCTTGCCTTAAAGGTTCTGGTATTACGCGTGAAATGCTGGAAAAAGGCCCAGTGCGTCCAGTTGAAGGTGATTGGATCCCATTTAAAGATGGTGTTTTCCGTACCTCAACGAAAAAAGCGCACTTCTTTATTGAAGAGTGGCAGGGTAAAAACTTCTCCCCTGTTGTCACCTATTACCCAGTAAAAGAGTCCACAAAAGGCTCTCCTGAACTTGCCAAAAAGTATCCTCTAATGGCAGTGCAACGCAAACTCGCCCGTAGTGTTCACTCCAGTCATGGTATGAATGAGTGGATCTTAGAAGTACAGCGTAATCAACCTAATATTCTTATCCATCCTAATGATGCCTTAGCTCGCGGTATTAAAGATGGTGAATGGGCTATCGCATTTAATGATCGAGGTGAACACCGTGCTATTGCCGTTGTGACCACTCATATTAAGCAAGGCGTTGTCTCATTGGATAATGGATGGTGGGAACAACAAGGCGGAAGTAGTAGCCATGTCACCAATGATCACGTAGAGCCTTTGGGTAATGGTCATTGCTGTAATAGCACCTTAGTTAACGTAAGACGGGAGGCATGATCATGGCGAAGAAACAGTATGGTTTTCTGATAAATACCAAAGATTGCTACGGTTGCCGTACCTGCTCTATGGCATGTAAATCTGAAAACGTAACACCTCCCGGCGTGCTATGGCGTCGTGTTCGTGAATTCAACGAAGATCAACCTAATGCACAAGCTTTTATTACTATGTCTTGTAACCATTGTGATGATCCACAGTGCCTAAAAGTCTGCCCTGCTGATACTTACACCAAACGAGAGGATGGTATTGTCGTGCAAGATCATGACAAATGTATTGGTTGCCAGATGTGTATTATGGCATGTCCTTACAATGCGCCTGTTTATGATCCGGTTGAAGGCAAAACCAGCAAATGCAATATGTGTGCAGATAGACTGGATGAAGGCTTGAAACCACGTTGCGTTGAATCTTGCCCTACGGGTGCCATTGAATTTGGCGAAATTGAAGATTTACGTAAAAAACATACGACAAACTGGGCTTTATTAGAAAAACGCTATGGCGTTCCTGATCACACCATCAGTAACCCTAATATTGTCATTATTGGTATGGAGGATTAATCATGCATGATTATCAACTGCCGTTAGTCCTGTTTACGGTAATGAGTCAATGGGGCATTGGTGCGGTATTAGCGCTTTCACTGTATCAATGGCAAAACCAGACTCAAAACGTTGCAATGCTAAGTACCAAAACATTACGAACAACCATTGCGCTGATTTGGCTGATTGAAGTTGTTGGCTCATCAATGTCAATGGGACACTTAGGTGATCCGCTTGGTGCATATCGTTCTGTTTTAGGTATTGCCCACTCTTGGTTAAGCCGTGAAGCAATTGCCTTCGTTATGCTTAATGGATTGATTTCATTATGGGCATTAGCAAGCTGGGTACAACCGAATGCTATTCGCCGTAATAGTTTGATTGGATTGTTTTGTGGTGTAATTGGTTTACCTATTATCTTGGTTACAGCGCAAATCTATTACCAAATGCAAGCACACCCGTTATGGCATACACCAGCAACACAAATTAGCTTTATTGGTACAGCGTTACTACTTGGTTTTGGCTCGATGATCCCTTGGTTACGTTTACAAGGTAAAACAATTAGCAATTCATTAAAAATAGGAACATTTATCGGCGCATTATTAGTACTTGTGGGATTAGTTATGAGAGCACAAGTACCCGGTGCTGATATCGCAAGCCTATTATTATGGTGGCAAGTCATTGCTAGTTTGATTGTGGGTATTTGTATTATTACGTTGTCTCACAGTGCTTCATTTACCAAAACATCGCTCTCTGTTATCGCTATTTTGATGCTTTTTAGCGGTGAAATCACAGGAAGAATGCTGTTTTATGGCAATGTCATGGCGCAAGCACCTTGGTTCTAAATTTGTTATTTCTCTAGGTTAAATGGCTGGGTTAAATAGCTTAGCTTGTTTGCTTATTTAACCTAGTTTTCATCCCCGATGTTTCACTTGATAATTTTATTTACCTTAACATTACCTTTAATTTTGCCCCGAATTTATTCGGGGTATTTTTTTATCTCACCCAATATTATTGATTTTGCTTTATCTGCACTCTTTTTATCTTTGATGAAATAATCATCTAGCTATCTTTATCAATAATAGGCAAAATTAACCTTAATGATTTAGCACAATTCCCTGTTTACTATTAGAAAAGAGAGCGCTTCGCATGACTGGATTAATTATTACCATCGCGTTATTGGGTCTTATTTTTTATTATTACAACCGTATTATCTCTATGCGTGAAGCTGTTATCTCAAGTGAAACTGAAATTTCAGTACAATTAGATCGTCGTGGAAAAGTGTTTGACAGCTTATTGGCCACCGTAAAAAAATACCTCAGCCATGAGTCTGAAGTCTTTACTAAAATCACTGAATTAAGAACACAATCCCAAAGCGCAAATACCAAAGAAGCCAAATCGGCTGAAGATGAGTTATCAAAAATTGTCTCAAGTGGTGCTATTAATGTTGCGGTTGAAAATTATCCTGAATTAAAATCCGACACCATCATGGCAAATTTACAAGAAGAGATTGTTTCGACAGAAAATAAACTCTCTTTTGCAAAACGTGGCTACAACCGTACTTTAGAACAATATCGCGCTTTCATCGCTTCTATCCCTGCGGTATTTATCGTCAAGATTTTCCCAAGCCTTGTTATTGATAAAGAGTACTGGCGTCTTGATGAAGGAACCATTAAAGCGGAAGAAGCGCGTCGCATTAATTTCGATTAATTTTATAGTAATAAGAGATAATTATTACTTCTAGATTGATAAAAACAGCACTTAACGGTGCTGTTTGGAGTCACTAATGGATTTCAGAAATGTTCTACGAAAAAATGCTATTCGAACTCGTTTTGTTATAGCAACATATTTACTCTTAATGCTTATGATCGGTTTGCTGGTGGATACGGCTATTGGGGCAAATCCCTATTTAGATCTTACTGATAATATGTGGGCATTTCTGACGTTTCAATCTCTTCCCATTGCTTCACTCATTATTTTAGCTATCTCGATTTTATTGCTTCTCTTTATTCATTTTAAAGGGCATAAAATCATGCTTACAGGGATGAACGCGCGATTAATTAGCCCTGATGACACCTTAAATGCACAAGAGCGCCAATTACTCAATATTGTTGAAGAGCTTAGTTTAAGTGCAACTCTGGGCTACATTCCTAAACTCTATCTTCTTGATACACCTGAAGCTAATGCTTTTGCCGCCGGTTGGTCTGAGAAAAATGCCTTTATTGGTGTAACAACGGGTTTATTAAGTCGTCTTAATCGCCAAGAAGTACAGGCTGTATTAGCTCACGAAACAGGGCATATTATTCATGGTGATTCACGACTGACGTTATATGTTGGCATATTAGCCAACGTTATTTTAACAGTAACAAATATCTTTGGCAGTCGCTTATATATTGCCTCTGGTAATCGAGGTGGTAAAAGTAATGATGCTGCAAGCAAAGCTCGATTGATTTTAATTATTCTAAACTTTGTTTTGCCGATCATTACACAAGTACTCTATTTCTATTTATCCCGAACTCGCGAATATATGGCAGACGCTGCGGCGGTTGATTTAACCCAAGATAATCAAGCGATGATTAATGCATTAAAGAAAATTTCAGCACAGCATGACACTGAAAATTTTGAAGATGGCTCAACGGGACGAGCTTATCGAAAAGCCGCTTTTATTTTTAATAAAGGTGATTCGTTTTTCTCAACGCACCCTTCCATTGAAAATAGGATCGCAGTGCTAGAAGGTCGAAAGACGTTTTAATTCGTATAGTACAATGCAGCCAAAAGAAAAAAGCGTTTGCCCCTGTTTATCAATATGGTTCAAACGCTTTTTTAATTCTTATTTCTTAGCAACAATCCGATTAACGGTGTTTTTCACCGTGATGAAAAATAGCGGTACGCAAACGCTCTTGTTGCTCATAACGTAGTGGAAATTCAATTGTTTTATCTTTACCTAATTCCACTAAAAGTTCATTCATGGTTTGAATACTGGTTGTCGCGATAGCATCATCAACCTGTTTCACCATTTCATCGTAATGAGACATTGTGATCTCCTTTTTCTCATAAAAATCTTAACCGCTATCATATTACAAGAAAGAGAAATTCTATATTTTTAGTCTCACAAAGCATGATTAAATTGAGTTAAGTGGCTTATTTTTTGTCTCTTGCCCCAATAACATCACCGCTAATATTCCAATCACAATTGAAAAACTAAAAATCAGAAATATTGAGCTTATTTCAAATTGATATTGAACCAAATATCCCACCATTAAAGGCCCTAATATTCCGCCAATACGCCCTATTGCCGTTGCAGTTCCGGCACCTGTTGTCCGAATTCCATCTGGGTATTGTTCTGGCGTATAAGCGTATAAAGCCCCCCAAGCCCCCAAATTAAAGAACGATAACAACATACCGAAAATAAGCAGTGTCGTAGTTGAATCGGCAACACTGAAGTAATAAGCACTAATGGCGGTTCCGGCTAAATAGGTCACTAAAACAAACTTTCGCCCATAACGCTCAATTAACCACGCCGCCGTAAAATAGCCGGGTAACTGCGCTAATGTCATAATAAGCACATATTGAAAGCTCTTAATTAGGCTAAAGCCTTTTAACATGGCAACACTAGGTAACCACAAGAAAATACCGTAATAAGAGAAAACGACACAAAACCATAAGATCCACAACATGAGTGTTGAACGACGATATTGCGGTGACCAAATTAATGCCATCGATTGGCGAATCGATAAACGTGTTTTTTTCTGTGAAATATGCGATGAGGTAGGTTCAGGTAATTTTGAACGTAAATAGAGAGCATATACTGCGGGTAATGCACTTAATAGCATCGCCATACGCCAGCCATAATCAGGAATAATAAAATAAGCAATCAACGCAGCAATTAACCAACCGACAGCCCAAAAACTCTCTAATAAAACAACAATTCTGCCTCGTTCATGGGTTTCAACACTTTCACTAACAAGCGTTGAGGCAACGGGTAATTCGCCACCTAATCCCATTCCAATAAAGAAACGTAAAACAAGTACCACCATCAAAGAGCTTGCTAATGCCGTTAATCCACAACCTAAGCTAAACAGTAACAAAGTAAAGATAAAGACGGGTTTACGCCCTTTTCTATCAGCCATAATGCCAAACACAAAAGCGCCAACAGCCATTCCAATTGAGTTTACACTACCAATCCAACCCAATTGTGATGCCGTTAGTCCCCAATCTTCTTTTAATGCTGTGAGTAAGAATGCAAGTAATCCCACATCCATTGCATCAAAAGTCCATCCCATACCTGCAATACATAAAAGCTTATTACGAGAGATTGCCTCAGGTGCTTTACCTGTTTGGCTTGCCGTTGTCATTACATTTCCTTTTTATCTCCTGCTAAAGTGTTTAGTATACTAAACAAGAAAATTCTCTTTGTTAATAGCAAAGTCATCATTTAAAGAAAAATTAACATTTATGCTGAAAAAATAGCTAAAAAAAATCGGTATCTCTAAATAAGATACCGATTTCAACTTTTATAACTTTCTATTTTGCTTTTTTGATTAGCTTCTTAAACCACGGCCTTTTTCGATTAAATACCATGCAATAACGTAAAACACAGCAATGAAAAGACACAAAACACTAATCGTTACGGTTAAAGAGACATCTGTAATGCCCAGAAAACCGTAGCGGAAACCACTAATCATATAAACAATTGGGTTAAGCTTGGATACACCTTGCCAAAACTCAGGTAGTAGTGAAAGTGAATAGAACACACCACCTAAATAGGTTAATGGTGTTAAAACAAAGGTTGGGATAATACTAATATCATCAAAGGTTTTCGCAAAAATTGCATTTAATAATCCGGCGAGAGAAAACACAATTGAGGTCATCAGTAATGTCACCACCACCATTGTCCAAGAATGTATTTCTAGCGGTACAAAAAAGAGTGAAACTAAGGTCACTAAAATACCAACACAAATACCTCGGGCCATACCACCACCAACAAAACCGGCAATAACAACATGCGTTGGCACTGGTGAAACTAATAATTCTTCAATACTACGTTGAAATTTCGCACCAAAGAAAGAAGAAGAAACATTTGCATAAGAGTTTGTTATTACTGCCATCATAATCAAGCCAGGAACAATAAACTGCATATAATCCACACCGCCCATATCGCCAATTCGTTTACCAATCAGGTTTCCGAAAATAACGAAATAGAGAGACATGGTTATTACTGGTGGAATTAATGTCTGTACCCAAATACGACCAAAACGGGTGACTTCTTTAATCCAAATTGTTTTGAGGGCTACCCAATACAGCTGAATCATTCCCTCTCTCCTTCTACTGTATGCTCTTCATTCACTAAGTGAACAAATAATTCTTCAAGGCGGTTGGCTTTATTTCTCATACTTAACACTTGAATACCTTGTGCATTAAGTTGAGCAAAAACACTATTTAGTCCTTGCTCTCTTTTAACATCAACTTCTAATGTAGATGTATCGACCAAGCGATATTGATAATTTTGTAATTCAGGTAGTGGGCTCTTCGGTGCTAAATCTAAAATAAAGGTTTCAGACTCTAATTTACTTAATAGCCCCTTCATACTGGTATTCTCAACCAATTCACCACGTTGAATAATACCAATATTCCGACACAGCATTTCTGCTTCTTCCAAATAGTGTGTGGTTAGAATAATAGTCGTGCCTTCAGCATTTAATTGTTTTAAAAACGTCCACATTGAGCGACGTAATTCAATATCAACACCTGCGGTAGGCTCATCAAGAATAAGTAATTTAGGTTGGTGCATTAATGCACGCGCAATCATTAAACGGCGCTTCATTCCCCCAGATAAAAAACGCGCTCTATCTTCGCGCTTTTCCCATAAATCTAACTGGGTTAAATAAATTTCGGCACGCTCTAATGCCAATTTACGAGGTACCCCATAATAACCGGCTTGATTGAGTACAATTTGTAATACGGTTTCAAAAGGGTTGAAATTGAATTCTTGTGGCACTAATCCTAATTGACGTTTTGCATTGACCATATCGGTATCAGTGTCATAACCAAATACTTTGACTTTACCGCTACTCTTATTAACTAAAGAGCTAATAATACCAATTGTGGTCGATTTGCCTGCGCCATTAGGGCCTAATAAAGCATAAAAATCGCCAGCCTCAACGGTGAGATCAATTCCTTTTAGCGCTTTTACGCCATTGTGATAAGTTTTCGTTAACTCCGTTAACTCCAATGCATACGTCATATGTGGGAATTACCTTTTATCAACTGCATTATTCAGCATTAACTGAGCTGAAATCAGAAAATAAGCTTAGTTCAAAGAATAAAATGGAATAAGTTATTCTAGAGAATATTCGGTGGCAAATAAACCGTTTTAGGGCTTATGACACAAACGAATAAATAAATATTTTTTAACTATTACAATAATAAAGAATAAGAGATGGAGAGAAAGAAAATTAGCCATCAAGGCTCAAGGTTCTTTTATTTCTTACGAATATTCTGATGTTTTAATAAATTTATCCCTTGATGCAATCATTTAGCCTAATTGATACCAATAAAATTATTGCCTTTGTTTCTCAAGTTTACTGATGAATATTATCCCTCCATTTATCACCCCAATCAATGATGCTCTTTATTTTTATCCTTTTTACTTCCAGAGTAAAAATAAAACCAATAATCACAATCATTAGTTTTATTTACGTAATATTTGCAAGTATCTATTTTTGAATAATACAACGGCAGGTTTAACAAACAGTTATCTTTTTATACATTTGATTTACATCAAGGAATGTATTGATAAATTCATTAAACAAATGCTATAAAAAGATCTATCTTATTTGAAAGCGAAAAATTACAAGCAATTATCTGTCACTTGGCTTTAAAAAGCCCTCTGATTAATTCAAAAGTAATGGTATAAAAATACCCTTTCTTAATGGATCTCTCGCATCCAACAATAACACAAGAGCTATTTCGTGTTGGCGTACTGTCAGCGCAAATGGTGGGAAACCGAATTTACAGGCAGTCACGTCATGATGAGAAAAATTGAAGAGCTGTTAGCCAATAACAAGCAATGGTCAGAATCTGTTACTGAAGAAAATCCTCAGTTTTTTAAAGATCTCTGTAAAGGTCAAAAACCTCATTTTTTATGGATTGGTTGCTCTGACAGCCGCGTTCCAGCAGAAAAATTAATCAACGCAGCACCGGGTGACTTATTTGTTCACCGTAATGTGGCAAACTTAGTCATTCATACTGACTTAAATTGCCTTTCTGTGATCCAATATGCGGTTGATGTATTACAAGTTGAACACATTATTGTCTGTGGTCACTATGGTTGTGGTGGTATTGAAGCCGCTATTGAAGGCACAGAATTAGGACTTATCAATAACTGGTTACTGCATATCCGCGATATCTGGTACAAACACAGTTCTATGTTAGGCGAACTTGCACCACAAGATAGATTAAACCTGCTTTGTGAGCTAAACGTTATTGAGCAAGTGTATAACCTTGGTCACTCGACAATTATGCAAGCCGCGTGGAAACGTGGACAAAAAGTGATGATCCACGGTTGGGTTTACGGTTTAAATAATGGTGAACTACACGATCTTGATGTCACTTCTGATAGCCGTGAGAAACTTGAACTTTCTTATCGTCAAGCAATGGCGAAATTGAGTCATCCACGTTAATAAGATACTTTCGATTAAATAACAAAAACCCGCCTTAAGCGGGTTTTTTTATAGTTTTAAAATATATAGTTGCCTATTTGGCAACAACGAAGAAAGATGCTAGTCTGTTGACAAATAGGAAACAAGGGGCAGGGAATGCACGTAATATCACGAGAGCCTTTTGATTTAGCATCTATACGTTTCCCCAATTGTGCTCAAGCACTTACCGATGCTTATAGAACGCTAAAACAGAATACTTATCAAACACCTGAAGCATTAAAAAAAGTCTTCCCAAGTTTAGATAGGATGAAGTATAGAGAAAAATGGTGGGTTATCGATATTGGTGGAAATACGCTAAGGATCCTATTTTTTGCGGATTTTGAACGCGACAAAATATTTGTGAAACATATTTCTACTCATGCTGAATACGATAAACTCATTGATTACTATCGGAGAACAAAAGAATGATGATTGTTGATGCAATTAAGGCTGCTAATAGCCTAGTCAATATAGTTCCTATTCTTGGTCGTAACCAATCTCGTAAAGACTATGAAGAGGGTGTCAAATTAGTTGAATACTTAGTAGAACACGACCCAGATAATCCTTTAATTGATATGCTTTGTCATAAAATTGACGAATATGAAAATAGCGCACCTGAATTTGGAGCTTTCAATGCAAGACTCAATCAATGTGATGATGCAATTGCAGTTTTGCGCACATTGATGGATCAATATCAGCTAAATACGACTGATTTTAAAGAAGAATTAGGCTCACGCTCTTATGTAAGTCGTATTCTCAATGGTGAACGTAATCTCACACTAGAGCATATTAAAAAACTGGCAGCTAGATTCAATGTACCTGTGTCTATTTTTATTAAGTAATGCCGATAAAAAAACCCGCCTAAAGCGGGTTTTTTAACTTCTATTTTAAGTAAATAAATTACTCATCTAATAATGTTACGTGCCCAATATAAGGCAGGTGGCGATAACGCTGTGCGTAATCAATGCCGTAACCAATAACAAATTTATCTTCGATGGAATAACCAATCCATTCAACAGGAACATCCACTTCACGGCGAGAAGGTTTATCCAATAAAGTACAGATAGAAATAGAAGCAGGCTCACGTAAGCTTAAAATCTCTTTAACACGATTTAAGGTGTTACCTGAGTCGATAATATCTTCAACAATCAGAACATCTTTACCACGAATATCTTCATCGAGATCTTTAATGATTTTAACGTCACGTGTTGACGTCATACCATTACCGTAACTTGATACAGTCATAAAATCGACTTCATGGTTCACATCAATTTCACGACATAAATCTGCCATAAAAATAAAAGAACCCTTTAACAAGCCGATTAAGACAAGATCATGTTGACCTTGACGTGGGCGGTAATGTTCTGTGATTTCACGACCTAGCTCAGCAATACGCTGTTTGATCTCTTCTTCAGAGATCATGACATCAACAATATGTTTCATGATTAATTTCGATTGGGTTAACGGGGAAAGCAAACGATTGTACCAGAACTTCCTTCATCATGCGATGATCTGATTTAATGAAAATAAAGGCACAAAATATCAATTTCATGCCCTTTATTAATTTATCTTACTGATATTAATGATTTTTACAGTGATTGATTATTTGCTAACAGTAAAACCCGCCATCATTCCGGTATCTTCATGTTCTAATAAATGACAGTGCGCCATAAATGGATGTGCTTTTGTCGCCAAATGGTCGAACTTCACTAAAATTTCGCTAAATTGCCCTTCAACTTTCACAATATCTTTCCAACCTTGGCGATGCTTCTCTGGTGCTCTACCATTTTCAGATAAAATGCGGAATTGCGTACCGTGAACATGGAATGGATGTAACATCATATCGCCACGACCAGAAACAACCCAACGCTCATAAACGCCTTGTTTCACATCAAATGCAGGTTCAGTCATTGAGAATGGTATGCCATTAATACTGTTGGCATTATAGATATCTAAATCACCACTGCCATGACCACAATTCATTCCACCGCCCATCATGCCATTGCCATTACCTTGGCGCATATGACTCATTCCATGATGAATACCCGCTAATGCTTTATCACCATAACGCTCTGTTAATAGCATCATACCTTGCATATCTAAACGCATATCCATACGTAGATGTAATGTACGCGTGGAAAGATTGCTTAATGTTGGTAGTGCAGGAATAAGTGCTAATTGCTCAGGTAAAAGACCTTGTCCCTTTTCTGCGGATGGTAACAAGCGTAATACAGGTAATACATTATCAAATGGCGCTAAAACCATTCCCATTTGGCGCACAGGTAAAGTGACAATATCAAAATCGCGTCCATCAGAGGTATCCACTAAAACTTCAAAGCGCTCACCCATTAAAATAGGTAATTCGGTCACTTTGACTGGTTCGGCGAGTAATCCACCATCACTGGCAATCACATACATTGGTCTGCCATCACTTGTGGCAAGGTTTAAACTACGCGCATTACAGCCATTTAAGAAACGTAATCTAACCCAACCTTTTGGTACAATATGCTGAGGTTGAATAGCGCCATTGGTTAACATCATATCGCCAAACCAACCAATTGCAGCACTCATTACGTCGAGTTGATAATCGATTTGTCCATCACTGTCTAAACGCTTGTCTTGTAAAATAACGGGTAAATCATCAACTCCCCAGCGATTAGGCAATTTACGGCTTGCGGTTTCATCATCTTCAATAATCACTAACCCGCCTAATCCCATGGCGACTTGTTGTCCGGTAACACCATGAGTATGAGGATGGAACCAACACGTTGATTCAGCTTGATTGGGTGTAAAAGTGACAGTACGAGATTTTCCTGGCTCAATCATTGCTTGTGGGCCGCCGTCTTCTTCACCACTGATTTCAAGTCCATGCCAGTGAACAGTTGTTGTCTCTGGTAATTGGTTATTGATATTAATTGTGACGGGTTGACCACGTTTAAGTTTCAATGCGGGGCCTAATAAACTGCCGTTATAACCCCAAGTAGTGGTATTCGCGGTAGGTATAAATTTAGAAATACCTTGTTGAATATTCAGAACAATCTTTTGTTGGGCATCGGGGGTAATTTGAGGTGGAATAGCCAATGAAGGCGTGTTACTTTGGGCAAACGCAAAACGACTCCAACTTGGTAATAATGTTACAGCACTTAATGTGGCGCCTAATTTTAAAAATTCGCGACGTTGCATAATGTATTCCTTTGAATAAAAACAAATTATTTTGTATTTATCGAAATAAGATGAATAAAGAAGTTTTGTAAACCATTACCAATGCTAAAGTTTCCCCTTACTGGAAGGTCAATTTAAAACCCAACAAAACAGCGGGTCTTTGCAAAACTTTTAACTACATTAAGTCAAATAACAAAACTTGCTAAATCATCACACAAAGGAACAGCACTCCTAATGAAAAAAATGTTCGCCTTGTTCTGCACACTAACGCTTTCTTTTACTATGCTCTTTTCTTCAAGTGCAAAAGCGTTAACTTATACACAAGCAGAAGACTTGGCAGATTTAACCGCCATCTACCTTTTTTTAAATAAAGATTGTGGTTATGAGCAGATATCAAAATCTAAAATTGAAAGAGCCTTAATGGTCTTTTCTCGCTCACAACAATGGGATGTTAGTAATTACTCGACATTGCCAATGGGTCAATTGAATGAAGATAGCTACAATGATCTAAAAGGTATTGAAGTATCACACAATAAGAAATGCCAACTGTTAGCTAATAAATCACTCAGTTTATTAAACTATTAATGCCTCTATTAAGTTGTAATTGGATTGATAAAATAAGATAACCTCTTGAAATAGCATGCTTATACTACAATATAAAGCAGCTAAATAGAGGTTATCAAAGAAACAAAACTTCCCTTCTATCTTTTATTCTTCTTTGTGCTGATTATTTTTCTTCTGTTTATATTCATTCCAATATAAAGCTACTGATGGAATACTTTGAATAATCAACATTCTAAAAATATGATTCGACATAACAAAAGCCGCATCTACATTCATCGTTATAGCCGCAAATGTCATGGCTTCCATGCTTCCTGGTGCCCAAGCTAATACTAATGTAGCCCAAGGAACACCTGTTAAATAAGCCGCTCCCCATGCAACAATCACCGTTAAAATCACATTAATAATAACCACTTGCACAGAAGAAAAAGCATTTTTAATTAGTGATGAGAGAGGGAAAACAACAAAGTGTGCTCCGATATTCATACCAATTAAAACCATGCTCAATTCATTAAGTAGCATGGGAAAAGCAATGGATTCGCTAACAAACGATTGAACCAGTATCGCACTGCCTAATGACGTTAACATAAAGGGCGCAGGGAATCGGATTTTCTGCAATAAAAGCCCTGAACCTAACCCTAAAGCAACAATCAATAATAGCCACAACAATGAAATAAGGGTCATTTCAGGTATAGCAAACTCTGGCATATTGGCTTTATCAGCTCCGACAATAAAACCCGCCATAATAATCAGCACCATTAAACGAATAGTATGAGAAATAACAATTTTTTGGGGTGGCGTTTTCGTATGATCAGTTAATGCTAAAATAGCAGCCATCGCACCGGGGACAGCTCCAAGCATTGATTCTTCTTTTGTCCAACCAATATGACGGTGGAACCAAAAATAACTCACAAAAAATTGAATGGCTAAACAAACAACAAGGGTGAGTAATAAAATCATTAAATTATCAGCACTGCCTAAATGAACTTGGTTAAACATTAGGCCAACCGATGTTCCTAAAGTAAGCTGAATAAAGGTTAATGTATGCTTAGGAACCGCAAGCTCCCATTTAAAACGATATGCAATAATGACAACAATAATTGGCCCAAACATCAAAGCCATAGGTAAGCCTGATAGTGTGAGAACACCACCAATTAAAGCACAAAATAAGATACCTGGTAGAGTTTTTAAAAACGACATGTTGTGTTACTCAGTTTTTTTAATTATGGTTTTATCCTAGCATTTATATAAATATTTAATAACCAAATAGTGATAATGTAATTATTATTTTTCTTAATATTAAGAGCCGATTATGTCGTTAAAAATGACTACAAATCCAACACCGAATGAGATCAATGAAATTTATGAAGGATTATTGACTCACAACCTTCGTTATATTCAGATGGAACAGTACACACCACTGGCTGTTTTTAAGGAAGAAAACGGTAAAAAAATAGGTGGGATCACTGGGGATATTTTAGGAAATTGGCTGCGTATTCGTTATTTGTGGGTAGATAAAGCCCATCGAGGACAAAATATAGGTACAGAATTACTGCAAGCAATGGAAAATACCGCAAAAGAGAAAGGTGCCAAATACGCTGAAGTCGATACCTTTAGCTTTCAAGCCCTGCCTTTTTACCAAAAACAGGGATTTGAAATATTTGGCACCCTAGAAAACTATCCTGTAAGTGATAAAAAATATTATTTAAGGAAAGATTTATAGTTTTCACATTACCACTATTCAACTATTCTTCTTTAGTAAGATACTGGTTTATCTCATTCACAATTTTCCCTAATAGTGGTCTTAACTCCATTTTTGATCTTATACTAATTGATTCTTTACCTTTTATATTATTCTCTATTTTCTTTATATCTTCATCACTCATTAAGCTATTAATATGGATTGCAACTTTCTTATTATCATAAATCACTTTTAAAAAAGTAATTCTTTTCTCTTTGTAATTAAATCTTATATTTTCAATGTTTTTATTTTTAACATTATTATCAAAAACTAAAATATCATTTTTAACTTCAAAATTACCTACAATTTCACTACTAGCCGCATGCTCTTTTCTTAATTTACCTATATAGTTTTCATCAAGTTTATTATAATTTTTACCTCTATCATTTCCTTTATCTTTTAAATATACCTCAGCTTTATCATTACTATTCTTATTACTATCATTATTTACTTTCACCTCAGTGTTCTCAACAGCATCTTTAACTACATTGATAATTTTTTCTTTATATTCACTATTAACTTCGCTCTCCAATAACTTACTTACTTCAAGTCTATTAATTTTATTTTTCTCCTGAATTTTCGATAAGTTCTCTTCCATCAATTTTATTTGATTAGCTCTATCATTCAACTTATCATTAATAGTAGAATATTTTGAATTTATATTATAAGATTCAATATCTATAGTTTTATAATTATTCTTTTTAGCATATTTATTTCTTAATTCATTTACTTTATCAACTTCCGATATATTACCATCCCTCTTGCTAACTAAATTTAGATTCAATTTTTTACTTATACTTTCTAATTCTTTAGATACATGATTAACTTGAACCTCTAAAGAAGAATATAAATCATCTAATATTTCTGAATTATTTATATCTTTATCAATGACAATATCATCACTTGAGTAAGTATTGGCTTCTCTACTTTTATAAAAAACAGGAGCAAGTTTTAACTCTATTTTTTCGCTATCATTTGGTTTATCCATTATATTTAATTCAACATTTGATAAATTATTTTTTAGTTTTACATATATATCATCTAAACTTTTTATAAATTCATTAATCTTAACTTTCTGCTCTTGAAGAGTTAAGGTACGCATAGTTTTTAAAATATTAGGTAAATCACCAGCATTTTCAATTAAACTAGATTCTAAAACTTGCAAATTATCTAAATTTTGTTTGTTTAATACTGAATTAAAATCTTCTAAGCTTTCATTTAATATTTTTATATCAATATCGATATTTTTATACACATCACTGTCTAATTTCAGACTATTCAAAATATTTTTTTCTTCAAAATCTATATTTTCCAAATTGGAAAGAATATCAGAAATTTGTTTTTTTATTTTATTATATTGTTTTTGTTCAATATTAGCGTCTTCATCTAACATGGAGTCAATAAAATCAGAGAGTTCTTTATTCTTTTTTTCATAATTATCAAAATTATTTCTAATCTTTTCTAAATTACCTTTAATATCATTTAAATATTTATCTTCTTTTTTTATATCTCCATTTTCAATATCCTCATTTGTAATAACTTCATTACTTAATGAAGTTGTTTTATTTACTTCACTATTAGATTCAATATCTACCTTCATTGACTCGGAAACATCTATTTTTTCATCAAGTTTTTTTTCCACCCCGTCTAAAGAATCAATTAAAATATCATCGGAATTATTATCTAAAATAGTACTCTGAGTATTATCGGAATAAAAATCACATTCATTATCAATATATATTTTTTTATACTCATCCATTAACTGATTTAAGCTAAATTCTTCATTAACATTTAACACTGTCTTTAATATAAAGGATAGTTTATTTTTCTGATTAAATTTTTCCTCTATATCAATATCCATCTCATCTTGAGCAATAACAAGAAAATTAAGAGCTCGTATAAATTTATCTCTCTCTTTTAAACTTGAAAAATTATGCATAAAATCATATTTTTTATTTAAATTCACATTTTCAAAATCAAATTTTAAACTAACTAACTTAAAAATATTCTTTATACTTTTATCATCTATTGCCTTGATTCTATTTATAGCAATCTCGTTTAACAAATCGACAATTAATTTACTGTCAGAGCACTCACCACCCGCAGTATCATTTAATGACGAGAAAAAATCTTTAGCTCTTTTTATTTCAGTCAAATAATCACAGAAACTATAAAAATCAAATTTATCATTTGCATGAGAAATTATATTCTTTATAGCTTCTAAATTTTTATTTTTTATTTCATTCTTTTCTTTTATTAAAACTCCTATTTCCATCTCTTTTTTATTTATTTCATTTTGTGCGAAAAAATCCTTACTACCAGAATCAATACCAAAAGAGCTATATAAATTTTCACTTTCATCATTTATACATTTAATTTCTTTTTTAATTTCATTTATTTTATTATCTATATTATTAAAGAAATTATTATGTTTATTTATATCAACAACACTAGATGACTTATTATTTTTTATATTTCTTATAAGAAATTTAATTTCTATTTTATGAAATAGAGAGGTTAATTTCTGAATAACTTTTTTACCAAAAGATGGAGCAACTGGTGTATTTTTTATCTTATTTATTTTTTTAGCATAAGTATAATTTTCCTTTTTTGGGATATAATGTGTTTTATTTGAAAATGACACTCCGGGTTCGAATACTTTCTTATCAATAATCATAAATTATCCATTTATATATAAGTTAATATAAATTCATTATTAAACATACAAATAAAATGTGATTTAATAAAATCATCATATATGTTCAAAATAATTTGCAAAATATTTTCTCATAACTTCATCTTTGGATTTCTCTAAATCATTTGCATCCAATCCCAAACGATTAAATATTAATTGCAAATCAACCTGCAATGATGATAATTTATTTAAATGTGAACCAGAGCCACCAATACTAGCTACGCCATCACTATGATATTTTTTTATATTTAAAGTTTGATTGGAAAAATTGTCATAATTTATCAACAATACCACGGCATCTTGAGCCCATTTATAATTAATATTGTTACTATTATTTTTAAATAAACGAATTAGTAAATCATCACCGTTATCATTTGATTTTATATTATTAAAAAAATTATTTTTAAGTGCATTAATTACTTCATCATTTGGAGCTTTAAAACTTTTTGATACATAATTACAAATATTTTCATTTTCATCTGAAATATATTTATTTATTTTATTAAAAGACTCCTCTTCACCAATAAAATGATTATCTTTAGATAAACAATTAAAAAGTTTTTTTGTTATTTTCTCTGCTAACTCTTTTTTTATATATGCTTTCTCTTCCTTATTTTCTTCCAAAATTTCTTTTTTACCTTCATCTCCCATAACTGAGTCCAACACCTCCATGATTATATTATCAAACTTATTACTTTTATGTTCATCATTTATATTTTCTTTGAGAAAAAATTTTAATTCATTAACCACATTGTAAGAAAATAGTTTATCAACATCACCATTTATATTTCCATTTAATATAAACCCTAATTTTTCTTTTATTTTTAAAGGTAAATCAGAATAGTTTTCTTCAAATTTATCTTTTGCTAAATTCAATTTCAACTCACCTTCAATCTTATTTAGATCATTAATAAATTTATATTCCAATGCTTTTTCTAAAGTATAATACTTAATTCTACTATCAGCATCACCATTATTCTCATATTTTTTAGCTCTTACTTTATTGATATTTCTAATAAATGCATTTTTTATCTGATTTAGTCCTTCTGCAAATTTATTAAACGATTCATTATCCTTTAATCTATCATCAAGATCGATCCTATTTAAATCCCCAGATAATCTAAAACTCACACTATCAGTATTAATAGGCAATGATACTCTATTTGAAAAGCTCATAAATGATGTTATTTTTTTAATTATATTTTTAAAATTCCTCACCTTTATCTTTTTAAAATGAATCTCTTCATTTGTATTTAATTTCTCTAATCCAGAGCTAGTAATCCAATTAGGTAATTTACTCACCTTTTCTTTTTTATCCGTATGGGGTTTATTTACATTACCTGGATTTTCATTACTCTCTAAAGCAGCATTTTTTTCACTTTTACTATTATTGACAGGTAGATAACTATCTTTATTCTCACCTATTTTATTATTACATTCAGTTATAAAATTAGAAAGTAATGCATTAGGTTTTATCTCTTTACTGGTTATATTTTCAAAACTCAAATTGGTATTTGAAACCGATTGAGTATTTTCTAAAGAATTTAATTTACTACTCTCAATTTTCACTCTATCAAAAAAATTAATTATTATTCCTGTTGCTTTACTAATTTCCATTGTTTATAGCCTCTAATTAAATTTATTAGAAACAGTCTATTCCTTAATTTTTCTCTATGTTTATAAAAATCACACAATAATAATCAGTCAGCTACTTTCAATAAAAATACGACATATTATAAAAGCCAAAAAACAGAAATAAAAAAAGATATCAACAAGTGATATCTTTTTTTTAGTTTATTTATTCTTTAGCAATAGCTAATAATGAGATCTCGCTACTCTTTTAAATCGTTATACACGGTCGCTCTTGAAACACCAAGATATTGTGCGGTAATTTCCATTGCCTTACGCAGTGAAAGGTAACCTTCATCCTGTAAACACAATAGCAATTCGCGTCGTTGATGCGGTTTTAATGCTCTTGGTGTCACTGAATAAGTTGCAGAAAACTCATCGATACGTTTTTTCAGCGAGTCTTCAGTCACTGAACTAAAGGTTTCGATAATGTCATTACCTTCTTCAAGGGTTGCAAATTGGTTCAGCACCATTTGTAATCCTTTGATCATTGAAATATCAATATTTAAACATAACGCAGCAACATAATTACCTTGCTTATCTTTAATACCAATAGAGGTACTTTTTGCAGTTCTGCCATCAGGAAATTGGTTTGGGTAATTAGCCACTATTTGAGGGAAATCTGACGATTCAATACGTGCCATTCCCAGCTCTGTTGCTCTATCCCCCACTTTTCTACCTGACAGATTATTTTCAATGACCATAATGGTATTTTCACTATCGGTTAGATCATGAAGTACAACTTCACAAAAAGGCGATAATGTTTTACCAATGCCTTGTGCAATAAATTGTAGTTGTTCTACCAGCCACTCTTGGTCTTCTGTTTTGTGTGACATAACGATCCCTGCAATAGCTAAAACGTAAATGATTTATACAATTTTAACTGATTTATTCAAATAATTAATCGTTATCTGCGGGATAATCAGATTTTGCCTGATTTAGAATAGCTTTTGCCATCCATTGAGTCATATCAATGACCTGTTGATCATCCATTTTCCAGATATCTTTCATTACCAAAAAGACTTCAGACCCGTAAATCAAAGAGAACGATTTAATAACCTTATCCCACATTTCTTGGGGATAGTGTGATTTTAATGGTTCAATAACTTTGAGTAAAATCTCTTTACGGTGACCGCGAATAAATCGTTTTTCTGCATATTCACTTGATTGCCTTTCTTTTGCCCATTGCTGTAATGAGACTTGCAATGCACCACGCAATGCGCCTTCATGTTTAAACATTTGCGGATAGGCAAGATTGAGCAACTCAGTAATGCGTTGTTGCGTATTATCTTCAGGAGTGGGTGTCCATGCAATGATTGGCGCTAAACTTGCGTCAACTGTGGCACTAATTAAATCACTTTGTGTGGGAAAATAACGATATGCGGTTGCTCTCGAAACACCTGCATGTGCCGCTAATTCCGACACTGTAGGTAACATTCCTTGCTCAAAAAGACCCAATGCTGTTGTCACCAATAGTTGATGGGTTCTTTTTCGTGTACCGGACATTGCATCCGTTTCATCACTGTAACTCATAGAAGATCCTTCGTTATTTCTACACTTTTATGTGTCTGGCTTATCTTAAGCTAAATACTCACAACACTTAACGTTTACTTTAGGTGATTAATCACACCTTATCGACCTTTAATGTACAAAAAATAAAAATAATGAGACAAGAGTCTCAAAACAGTGCTATGATAAATGAAACTCGAGTCTCATTATGATTATAATCTATTCGTCGATAATCATAAAAGGTATGGGAAGGCTTATGAAACAGTATTCTGGTTCTATTTATATTGCCACAACGCTTGATACTAAAAGTGCTGAGATTTTTTATGTCAGTGATTTAATTAAAAAAGCAGGCCTCCCTGTTAAAACCGTTGACTTGACTACAAAACCCACGGCATTAGCTCGAGAAGCGGATGTCACAGCAACAGAAGTTGCACGCTTTCACCCAAATGGCAAAGAAGCTGTTTTTTGTGGCGATAGAGGGAAAGCAATAGAAGCGATGTCTATCGCATTTGAACACTATTTAACTCACTGTGATGATGTCTTAGCCATTCTTGGGCTAGGCGGATCAGGGGGAACGGCACTGATTACACCAGCAATGCAATCTCTGCCAATTGGTGTACCTAAATTGATGGTATCTACGATGGCGTCTGGCGATATTTCAGGCTATATCGGTGCAAGTGATATCTCAATGATGTACTCCGTCACAGATGTATCCGGCTTAAATCGTATTTCTCGTAAAGTACTAAGAAATGCGGCAAATCAAATAGCTGGCGCTGTTTATTTTTACCAAGAAGAACAAGTCGTTGATAAACCTGCTGTTGCATTAACGATGTTTGGTGTAACTACGCCTTGTGTACAACAACTCACACAAAAACTTGAAAATAATTATGACTGCCTTGTTTTTCACGCAACAGGAAGTGGCGGTAAAGCCATGGAAAAACTGGCAGACAGTCACTTACTTCATAGCGTGCTCGATCTTACAACAACAGAAGTATGTGATTACTTGTTTGACGGTGTGCTTGCTTGTGATGAAGACCGTTTTGGTGCAATCGCCCGTACCAAAACCCCTTATATAGGTTCTTGTGGCGCATTAGATATGGTGAACTTCGGTCGCCCATCAAGTGTTCCTGAGAAATATAAAGGGCGTCAATTTTATCATCATAATGCACAAGTCACCTTGATGCGCACAACACCAGAGGAAAACCGTCAATTAGGTATCTGGATCGCTGAAAAACTCAATCAGTGTGAAGGTCCATTGCGGTTTGTATTACCACAGGGCGGTTTTTCAGCTCTGGATATTGAAGGGGCCCCTTTCTGGGATCCTCAAGCGAACCAAGCTTTTTTTGATGCATTTATAACAACATTTAAAGAGACAGAGACTCGTCAATTAGTCATCAGTCCTTATCACATAAACTCCGCTGAGTTTACTCAGCAAATTTATGATTTACACCAGGAACTTATTTGTTAACCACGGAGAAAGAAGAATGACTCATTCACGTGAAACGTTACTAAAAAAATTCAATGAAATGATTGCACGCCATGAACCGATTATTGGTGGTGGCGCAGGTACAGGACTTTCAGCTAAGTGTGAAGAAGCCGGTGGTATTGACCTTATTGTTATTTATAACTCAGGTCGTTACCGTATGGCTGGTCGAGGATCTTTAGCGGGTTTATTAGCTTATGGTAACGCTAATGAAATCGTTATGGATATGGCAAAAGAAGTATTACCGGTTGTTAAACATACACCTGTGCTTGCTGGTGTTAACGGTACAGATCCATTCTGTAACTTCGATAAATTCTTAGATGAAGTTAAAGCAACAGGCTTTGCTGGCGTACAGAATTTCCCAACAGTAGGTCTGATTGATGGTAATTTCCGCGCTAACTTAGAAGAAACAGGTATGGGTTATGGGCTTGAAGTGGATATGATCCGCAAAGCCCATGAAAAAGGTTTATTAACCACACCTTATGTCTTTAGCCGTGAAGATGCGATTGCAATGGCTGAGGCTGGCGCAGATATTATTGTCCCTCATATGGGGTTAACAACTGGCGGTAATATTGGTGCTGAAACAGCATTAACATTAGCGGACTGTGTTCCTTTAATTAATGACTGGGCAAAAGCCGCTAAAGCTGTACGTTCTGATGTTATTGTGCTTTGCCATGGTGGCCCAATTGCAACACCTGAAGATGCACAATATATCTTAGATAATTGCCCCGACTGTCACGGTTTCTATGGTGCAAGTTCAATGGAACGTTTACCAACAGAAGTGGCATTAACCGCAACTACCAAAGAATTTAAAAGTATTAAACGCTAATTCAAAATCATCAAGTTTGCCTAAGCGTTAATCCATATTGCCCACTTTATGTGGGCAATATTTTATGCAGAGAGTCTTAATTGAAATTAGACCAATTTGGCAATTAGTGTATTTAAATCACCCGCTAAGAAATCAACAGGTGGAATTTCAATAACAGTATAAGCGCCTGCACGTTGTTTCATACTGGCTCTTGCGGCAGATACCATAAATTGAGAGGTCAATGCAGGGTTGTTAATACGCATTGAGTATTCAAATAATTGATTATGAGTTTTACCTGATACCCCTTTATGGGTCATATGAACGCCATGCCCCACATCTTTTAAGCTATCAACACAATCAACTTGCTTAATATGGGTTTCATCAGAAGAGAAATAGCTATCGGCTTTAATCGCTTGCTCCACTTGATTAAAATCTGCCCCTGCTTCCAATTCCACGTAAACCATACGACGATGAACACCCGTACCTAATGGAATAGTCATTGAAAGTGCATCTTTTACACCATCAATAGCTTTAGCTGCAACACTGTGCCCCATACTCATTCCGGGTCCAAAGTTAGTATAAGTAATCCCTTTTGGTGCCATAGCTAACATTAAAGTACGAATAATAGAATCTGATCCCGGATCCCATCCAGCAGAAATTACCGCTACACGGTCATGTTTTTTCGCAACTTCATCTAATTCTGTTTTTAATGACACAATTTCACTGTGAACATCAAAACTATCTACTGTATTAATCCCTAAGCTTAAAATAGATTTTGCTAACTCTTTAATCGCGCGTGTCGGTGAGCATAAGAGCGCAACATCAACATTACCTAATGTTTTAATATCGTTAGTTACGGTAATATTTTGCAGTTCTTCTGGAATATTATTGATATCACGACGAACAACACCCATTAATTCAAAATCTTGAGCCGCTTGAACAGCTTCTAATGCAAATCGACCAATATTGCCATAACCGACAATCGCTACTTTTATTTTAGTATTCATTAATTCCCCTGACTTTAACGTTAATCATCTCTTAATGATAATAGTGATTAGTTATCAACGAATAAACCATATAAACATCTTTTTTGCCAGATAAACATTATTTGCGCTATTACCTTATAAATAAACCTTGTAGAATTCCCTATCTTCCTACGCGTTATATTAATAATTATCGATTTCACTCTGTTTTTAAGAAGGTTTTCAATGCATCAGTCTGATGTAGCGGATCGCTCGCTTTTTTCCCTTAGTTGGCCAATATTTATAGATATATTCCTACATCTAGCCACTCTTTTAATTAATACCTATATGGTAAGCCACGTTTCTACCGCTTACTTGGCAGCAATGGGTGTAGGTAACCAAGTCTTTGACCTTTTTATCACTATCTTTAGCTTTATTAGTGTGGGCTGTAGTGTCGTTATTGCACAATATTTAGGTGCAGGCAAAAGAGAAAAAGCTAGCCAAGCCATTCATATTTCTATCGCTTTTAACTCTTTGCTAGGTATTAGTAGCGCTTTGATCATTCTTTTCTTTGGCTACAATATTCTACATCTTATGAATACGCCTGAGCATTTAGTGCAAGATGGCTACAATTACCTACATATTATTGGTATTTGCCTTATTCCTGAGGCAATTTCAATTATTCTTGCAGCTTGTCTGAGAGTTTATGGCAAATCAAAAGCGGCTATGTATGTCACCTTGATTGCCAATATTGTTACCGTTATTGGTAATATGATTGTGCTTTACGGTTTCTTTGGTTTACCGCAATACGGATTAGTCGGTGTTGCTTGGTCTACAGTTGTCGGTCGTATTATTGCCGTTATTTTACTGTGTGGATTACTGTTCTACGGTTTACGTATTAAATTCGAAGCCAAACAACTCGTGGTGTGGTCTAAAAATATGTTAGGGAAAATCCTACATATCGGTTTACCCGCAGCGGGAGAAAACTTGGTTTGGATCTTACATTATATGACTGCGTCCGCCTTTATTGGGTTAATGGGTGAAGTCCCTCTTGCAGCACAAACTCTTTATTTCCAATTGTCATTATTTTTAATGCTCTTTGGCATTGCGATTAGCATTGGTAATGAAATATTAGTAGGCCATTTAGTCGGTGCAAAACGCTTTGATGATGCTTTTGTTAGAGGCTGGAAAAGCTTAAAAACAGGCGTGATATTTACGATTGGGGTAGTTATTGTTTATTGGTTTATGCGTGATCCTATTTTGTATTCCATTACAGAAGACCAACGCATTATTGACCAATTGATCCCACTGTTTATTTTGTCCGTCTTTTTAGAGCCAGGTCGCACTTTTAATATCGTAATGGTAAATGCCTTACGTGCGGCAGGCGATGCTAAATTCCCTCTTATGACAGCAATTTGCTTTATGTGGGGGGTGGCTATTCCGGTGGGTTATTTCCTCGGTATAAAAATGGAAATGGGCCTAATTGGTATATGGATTGGCTTCCTTTGTGATGAGTGGTTACGTGGATTAACTAACGCATGGCGTTGGCGATCTCGTCGATGGCAGGCTAAGCGTTTGGATATTTAATAATCGAACTTCCCCCGATATTGTTATCGGGGGAATATATTAAATAATATTATTATCTTTAAATTTTAGACTTTTTAAAAGGATAATAGAATTTATCCCTCTCTTTAAATCTTCATTTAATTTTATTTTATTATTATTTGATTTATTAAAATCCTCTATAAATCGAAAAATAAATCGACTAATTAAAAAAAACTCTTCTACTTCATACTGCTCTTCATATTCTTCACATAAAGAAAATAATTCATTTAATGAAATATTATTTAAACATTTAATTAGATTATCTTTGAAAATGCCTTTTATTTTTTTATTTTTAGAAACAACGTCAGATAAATCATTAATTAATTCTAATTTTTCACTTAAGGAGTAATCATCATTCATTGTTTCATAAATATTTTCTTCAACAATATCCTCTATAAAATCTTCAACAGAAAAATTGGTAACTCTTAGTTTATTAATATCATAATTTTTAATTTTTAGCTCACTAAATATTGACTCAATTTCTTTCTCATTTAAATCAAAAAAAAAATTACACTTCTTATTATTAATGGATAAATTCTTATTAAAGAGATAACTATCAGTATTATCATCATAATGAACTTCATAAGAATTGGTAACATTACCTACACTCTTACTCATTTCCATATAAATGGGTTCATCTTCTATTAAGCCTTTATCATTTAAATATCTCACATCAGAAATTTCATTTACTGAATTCTCTATTAATAATACAGAGCTAGGTTTAATGTTAAAATCAATACTTGATGATTGATTTGATAAATATGAAGAACTTCCTTGTAGTGACCCACTTATCTTTTCGATAATCATTATTATCATTCCATTAGTTTAACATAGATACTATTCTATATTTTGATTTTCCTATTTCTATCATTTATCTACCATCTATAAATTTAGTTTTTATAAAGAACACACTCAACAGCATTATTGATATCATCGCGTAAAAAATGTTTGTAATTATCAATACTTCCAAAATTAGATTTTATTTTATCGTCTGAATTTAATATGGTATCTACTATTGACTCTAAATAATTATTTTTAGTTTTTTCTAAAGAGATTGCATCACCAGAAAATAGAATCCATTTAGAATTAAATTTTAATTCATTCTTAAATTGTGTGATTTTTTCTTTCTCTAATGTAGATATTTCCTCCAAAGAGGAGATGATATCATTAATTACACTCTCTTTTATTTTATCACTTTTTACTTTTCTTTGGGCGTAAGAGAATGACTTATCAAAAACTTCATTAAGTTCTTCTTTATTTGTTTTTTCTTTGTTATCTAACTTTGTCGTTTTATTTTCACTCTGACTGTTTTTATTTTCAATATTAGAAATACTTTTTCTTAGCCCTAAGAAATTATTTTTTATATTAAAACTTGGCTTTATAAAACTAATGATTGTATTATAACAACTTAATACCACTCCATTTAAAACATTTTTAATTTTATCCCCTTTATTTTCAATGTTTTTTATCGCTAAAAATGTGCATCTAACCATATTATTTATATACATGTATCCCCCTAGTCATTTTAGGAGAATTAAACCGTATATCATAATTAGCTTCTATCAATAAGTTACGTTATTTTATTAATTATTCGCGATTAAATTCTATAAAAAGGTTAATAAAATATAATTATTTAATAAAATAAAACATTAAAATAAGTAATGATTGTTTTTATATTTTTAAAACATTTAATATTCACAATGCTTTTTCCATGATTAAGATCACAGAAAAACATTCCCATAAGTTAAATAAAATAACCTCACCTACAAAAAACACTATTTTTTTTAATAAAGAAAAAACCAAAAATTAAATAATAATCAACATTAAAAATTTATTGTAAAAATAATAATTTTTCTATAATTCCCTATTGTTTTTTTTATGATACAAGTAGATGTTAGTCTTTTCTAATAAGCAAAATCAGTAAGTATTAGTACAGAGAATACAATTAAAAACATAATGGAGTATTGTCATGAATCTCGTTGAACGGTTTATTTCTTATACAAAAGTTAACACCACCACAAATAGGGAAAATGGCGCAGCTGGTATTATGCCTTCTTCAGAAGGTCAGCGAGTCCTAGCTCTACAATTAGTCGAAGAGTTAAAAGCTTTAGGTGTTGAAGATATCAAAATTCGTGATACTGCGATTGTTACCGCGACACTGCCTTCTAATCTTGACTATGAAGTTCCAACCGTTGCTTTCTTTGGCCATTTAGACACTAGTGCAGAACAAACTAATGACACCAAAGCGCAAATCCTACCTTATAAAGGTGGCGATCTTTGCTTAAATAAAGAACTTGAGATCTTTTTACGTCAAAGCGAATTTCCTGAATTAGAAAACTATATTGGTGACGATATTATCGTAACCGATGGTACTAGCTTATTAGGTGCTGACGATAAAGCGGCTATCGCCTCAATTATGGATATGTTGCAGTACTTTAAACAACATCCTGAAGTGAAACACGGTACAGTTAAAATTGGTTTTGTACCCGATGAAGAACAAGGTTTACGTGGTGCAAAAGTCTTTGATACTAAAGAATTCGGTGCCGATTTTGCCTATACATTAGATTGCTGTGGTATTGGTGAATTAGTATATGAAAACTGGAATGCAGGAGATGTTGAAATTACCTTTACTGGTGCTTCAGCTCACCCAATGTCTGCAAAAGGTAAATTAAAAAATTCACTGTTAATGGCACATAAATTTGTTGCTATGTTACCGGGTGGTGAAGCACCAGAGTATACCGAAGGCCGTGAAGGTTATTATTGGGTCAAACAATTAGCAGGTAATAGCGCTCGTACTGTATTAAAAATGGATGTGCGTGATTTCACCGAAAAAGGTTATGCACAACGCATGGCATTTTTAAAACAACTTTCAGATTATTGTGAAGGTTTATGGGGTGAAGGCTCTGTAACTTGTAAACTTGCTGACCGTTATGCCAACGTCTTTAATAGCCTGCAAGGCGATAACCGTTACCCTATCGATATTGCTGTTGCCGCTTATGAAGCGAATGGCATTACACCTCGCCCAATTCCAATGCGTGGTGGTTATGACGGTGCAGCACTCTCTCAAAATGGACTGCCTTGCCCTAATATCTTTACTGGTGCTCATAACTTCCACTCTATTTATGAATATCTACCTGTTAAATCGCTTTACGCTGCCAGCGATGTCTTAAAATCAGTCGTTAAGATCACGGCTGAGCGCTTTGCACCTGGAGCTAAAGCATGATCCAAATTCTTGCGGTCTTAATTGTCGTTGTTATTGTCGCTAGAATGATCTTGAAAGGATATAAAGCAGAGCCTGTCTTGTTAGTTGCTGGTTTAGCCTTAATGGCGCTAACAATGATGTTTGGTTGGGGAGATATTCTTCCTAAAAATGTTAAAACAACAGGTATTGGCTGGTTAGATCCTTTTGAAGTAATGCGTGATCTCTTTAGTAGTCGTGCGGCTGATCTTGGTTTAATGATCATGGCACTGATGGGATTTGCGCATTATATGGATCATATTGGCGCTAATGAGGCCGTTGTACGTGTTGCAACCCGCCCATTGAAAAATATGCGCTCACCTTATGTGTTGCTATTTTTCTCTTTTTTACTCGCGAGTATTTTGCAACTTGCTATTCCTTCAGCAACTGGGTTGGCCGTTCTATTAATGGGTACGATGTTCCCGATTATGATAGGACTTGGCTTATCTCCAGCATCTGCTGCAGGTGTGATTGCGACTTCATTGGGTGTTGCTTATACCCCAACTGCCATTGATGCCATTCGTGGTGCAAAAGCGGTTGACTTAGGAGTTGTTGAATATGTGCTTTATTACCAAGGCCCTGCGGCGATTGCAACCGTATTAGCTGTTGGTATTACACATATCTTCTGGCAGCGCCATTGTGACCGCAAAGCCGGATTTGTGCCTCAGTTAGGCAAAATGTCTGAAGAAGCAAAGAGTGATAAAAATGTACCCGGCTTTTATGCCTTACTGCCAATGTTACCTATTATTATGGCAGTAAGTTCATCAAGCCTATTTGTTGAAGGCATTCACCTTGATGTAGTCACAATTGTATTGATTTCAATGGCAATTTGTATGCTGATTGAAACATTACGCTTACGTGATTTTAAATCAGTGTGTGCAGGCTTCCAGCATTTCTTAAAGGGTATGGGTTCTGCATTTAGTAACGTTGTGGGATTATTAGTCGCAGCGGGTGTTTTTGCTCATGGTATTAAAGTCAGTGGTGCAATTGACAGCCTGATCGTGATGGCTGAATCTGTTGGCTTACCACCATTTGCAATGGCATTGGTCTTCGCTATCGTAACATTAGCTGCAGCGATTATTATGGGTTCAGGTAATGCGCCTTTCCTTGCATTCGTTGAACTTATTCCACAAATTGCCCATAGCATGGGTGTAAACCCAATTGCGATGATTTTACCAATGCAACAAGCGTCACATATGGGACGAGGTATGTCTCCAGTGGCGGGGGTTATCATTGCAGTATCTAGTGGCGCGAAATTACAACCATTTGATGTTGTAAAAAGGACTGCAATACCGCTTATGGTAGGTTTTGTTTTCCATAGTGCTATTATTGCTATCTTCTATTATTGATAAATATACCTGAAGCAATATTTGTTGCTTCAGGTTGTTTTCAAATAATAAACATATTAAAAATAGACAAAGATATTTTATTGTTATTTTTATAAATAAAAACTAGTTAACTGTTTTTCTAAATATAGACTTAATTATTTATTTAAAAAAAAACATCAAAGCTATCATCATGAAAATATTAACAAAATAATAAAGCATTATTCTTATACACTAAAATTTAATGAGCCTATTATCTGCTTTGTTAAAATAAAAATGTGATATTGAAAACATTCATTATTTTTATTTTAACGATTCTGAGTTAGCCCACATTAAGTATGATGATTATACTAGCAATAGAATTGTGTATTCGTTCTATTGCCTTTTTATTTAATCTTATCGTCAATTTTTTAAATTATCTTATTTAACTTCATTTTTTATCCTCCTTAATTTATACACTAGATACAAAATATACCTTCTTTAGCACTCATAAATTACATTAAAGAGTCAGAACGTTTTCTTTTATTTTATGTGGAAAAAATTACCAATACAGAAGCTATAAAGGGTAATATTTTCTCAAAATTTGTACAATGTTAGTAAATTCAGAAAAAACTTTCTCCAATAAATTCAGTATGATGATGGTATTAAAAATAGAATAACCCTTTGAATTCTCATACTGTTTATTGGATGCATGCAATGAAAGAACAATTATCTTCTCGTTGGAAAATATTGATAGCGGCAGTTAAGCAACAAGTTAAACCCGCTTTAGGTTGTACTGAACCTATCTCGCTTGCATTAGCGGCTGCAACAGCAGCAAGTTACTTACAACACCCTATTACCCGTATTAGTGCAGAAGTTTCTCCCAATTTAATGAAAAACGGTATGGGCGTAACTGTACCAGGTACGGGTATGGTGGGATTATCCATTGCCGCGAGTTTAGGTGCCGTTGGGGGTGATTGTAATGCAGGTCTTGAAGTATTAAAGAATGCAACGCCAGATCACGTTGAACAAAGTAAAGCACTATTAGCGGCTGGCATTGTGAATGTTTCAATTAAAAAAGCATGCCAAGAAGTTCTATATAGTGAAGTGACTGTTGAAGATGCTGAAAATAGCGCAACAGTAATTATTGCCGGTAATCACACTAATATCGTTAAAATTATTCATAACGGCCATGTTGTTCTTGATAACACTTGCGATGGCGCAGAACAGTCTGCATCACCTTGTGAAATTAAAGAAACGTTAACCCAAACGAATACCCAAGAAATTTACCAGTTTGTTACCCAAACTCCAGTAGAAGAAATTTCTTTTATCCTTGAATCAGCACACTTAAATGATGCGCTATCAAAAGAAGGTTTGAACAATACTTATGGTTTACATATTGGGCAAACTTTACAACGCCAACAACAGCGTGGCTTATTAGCAAAAGATTTATTATCAGAAATCATGATCCGTACTTCTGCGGCATCTGATGCTCGTATGGGTGGTGCCGTTTTACCTGCAATGAGTAACTCTGGTTCAGGTAACCAAGGTATTGCTGCAACGATGCCTGTTGTGGTAGTTGCTGAATATTTACAAGTTGGCGAAGAAAAAATGGCAAGAGCATTAATGCTTTCCCATTTACTGGCTATCTATATTCACCATAAATTTCCTGCACTATCTGCATTATGCGCGGCAACAACAGCATCAATGGGCGCTGCTGGTGCAATTGCATGGCTTATGGATGAACGTTACGAATCTATGGCTATGGCAATTAGTAGCATGATTGGTGATATCAGTGGTGTAATTTGTGATGGTGCTTCAAATAGCTGTGCGATGAAAGTCTCAACCGGAGCGAGTGCAGCTTATAAAGCTGTATTAATGGCGCTAGATAACACTTATGTGACAGGTAATGACGGTATTGTTGCTCATGACGTTGATTCTACAATTGAAAATCTGTGTGCATTGGCAAGCCGAGCAATGCAACATACCGATATTCAAATTATTGAGATCATGGAATATAAAGTTGTTGCCAATGGCTAATTTGAGCGTTTAAAAAAAAGCACCCCATAATGTTGGTTATTATGGGGTGAAATATAAGATCCTAGGAACAGGATCCTCCTCAAGTCAGGAGCTTATCAATATTCGTTACTGCTATTTACAACTACTATGGTTGGTTCAATGACTACGGTTACAGCTCTACTTCTTACTACTTTCTAACACTCACTACAGGGTATTAGGTTAATGAGCCTTTTCTTCTGTACTAGGCATCAATGCATCAAAACTAGCTCTTATCTCTTGTTCTGGTAATTGAATACCGATAAAAACCAATGTGCTTTGACGAGTTTCATCTTCATGCCACGGTCTATCCCAATCAGCACTATAAAGACGTTGTACACCTTGGAATAACAAGCGATTAGGTTGGTCTTTAATATTTAATATCCCTTTATAACGCAAAAGATTATCAGCGAAGCTTAATAGTAATTTTTCCATTACGTCAGAAACTTCTTTTAACTCAACGGGATAATCAAATTTCAGCACAATCGAATTGATGTCATCTTGCTTATCAGCCTGATAACGGAACAGAGGCTGTTTTACATCGAGATTATCGTTTAACATAAAACCTTTTACGTTAAACAGTAATCCTAAATCAATTTGTCCATGAATAACGGTATGCACAGGTGCTCTGGCATTAATACGTCTTAGTCGTGCCATTAGTTCAGGAGAGGCAGGTGCAACATCTGTTTTCGTTAATAAGATGCGATCAGCATAACCAATTTGTGATTGTGCTATCGTAAATTGATCCAGTTGTTGCTGAGCGTGAACATTATCAACAAGCGTGATAATGCCATCTAATAAGTAGCGCTGGCAGATAATTTCATGAGAAAAGAATGTTTGGCTAATAGGGCCGGGATCAGCCATGCCTGTACATTCAATAACTAATCTATCAAACTCGATTTCACCGCGATCAAGGCTGTCACATAAGTCTAATAGCGTGTCTTCTAATTCATTCGATTTGCTACAACAAATACAACCATTGGTCAGCGTTTTAATTTGAGTGGCTCTATCACCAATGATTTCATCATCAATCGGTACTTCACCAAATTCATTTTCAATAACAGCAATTTTATAGCCATGCTCTTCATTGAGCATATGACGTAAAAGTGTTGTCTTTCCTGATCCTAAAAAACCGGTCAGTATTGTCACTGCAATAGGTTCCATCATTTATCTCCTTTACGGATCATTAGCAACAGCGAAAACCGCCTTTACCATCACCACCGCCATAACGGGCTTCCTGACGCTCACGGAAAAACTCGTTATAGGTCATAACAGGCTTATCTGGATGGTTATCTTTCATGTGTTGCACATAATTATCATAATCAGGAATACCTATTAGCATACGTGCTGCTTGTCCTAGATATTTTCCAGCTTGTCCTAAATTACCAAACATAAGTTTCTCCTAAGCCCCGCACTGGCAAGCCAGCACGGGGGTTAACCTAACTACCTAAAATTAGTGACCTGAGGACACTTTTACATCTTTTGGCATAGGAACATATGGTGTTTCTTCTGCTGTTACTTCTGGGTTTTTACGTGCTTTCATTGCAGTACGGAAACCGTAGAAAATGATGCTGTAAACAACCACTAAGAACAGAATACTTAAGCCCGCATTGGTGTAGTTGTTAATTACAATATGATTCATATTGGTAATTTCAGCCGCAGTTAAGTCGGCACCACCTGCTAAGATCTTCGCTTTGTACTCATTTGCTAAATAGAAGAAGCCTTCCATTTGTGGGTCATCACTGAGAAGTTTCAGACCTAATGCCCATGTTGTACAAATTAATAACCATACTGCAGGAACCACTGTCACCCAGATATATTTAGTACGTTTCATCTTAATTAAGATAACAGTACCTAATACCAGAGCAACCGCCGCTAACATTTGGTTTGAAATACCAAACAGAGGCCACAAGCTCTTAACACCGCCTAATGGATCAACAACACCTTGATATAACAGATATCCCCATAAACCTACGCAACCCGCTGTACCAATCACACCCGGAATGAATGAGTTTGTTTTCTTCAGGTAAGGGATAAAGTTACCTAACAAGTCTTGGAACATAAAGCGGCCAGAACGTGTACCTGCATCCAACGCTGTTAAAATAAAGAGCGCTTCGAACAAGATACCAAAGTGATACCAGAAACCCATATCCGCAGCAGGAATGATTTTATGGAATACCATTGCAATACCAACTGCTAAGGTAGGCGCACCGCCAGCACGGTTTAACACAGAAGGCTCACCAATATCTTTCGCCGTTTGTAGAATTTCTTCTGGCGAGATAACAAAGCCCCATGAACTAACCGTTGCAGCAGTATGTACAGTAACTTCTCTCAACTGCTCCATAATAACTGCTGTATTTTCACCACCTAATTCATGAAGGTTTGGCATAGTAATACCTAAACCTGCTGGCGGTGTATTCATTGCAAAATACAGACCTGGCTCAATGATAGATGCAGCTACTAACGCCATGATCGCAACGAATGATTCCATCAACATTGCACCATAACCGATAAAACGCGCATCCATTTCATTTGCGATAAGCTTAGGTGTTGTACCTGAAGCAATCAGTGCGTGGAAACCAGAAACGGCACCACAAGCGATAGTGATAAATAAGAATGGGAATAAAGCCCCTTTCCATAATGGACCTGTACCATCGACATATTGAGTAACCGCTGGCATTTTCAGTTCAGGGTTTAGGATAACAATACCAATTGCTAAACCAACGATAACCCCAATTTTCAGGAACGTCGCTAAGTAGTCACGAGGCGCAAGGATCAACCAAACTGGCAGTAATGCAGACACGAAAGCATAACCGATAAGACCAAAAGTGATGGTTGTATCTTTAAAGGTTAACGCAGGTCCCCAGTATGGGTCGTGAGCAATAACGCCACCAAACCAAATCGCAGCAATCAGTAATACAATACCGATAACAGAGACTTCACCGACACGACCTGGACGGATATAGCGCATGTAGATACCCATAAACAGGGCAATTGGTACTGTTGAACAAACAGTGAACACACCCCATGGGCTTTCTGCTAATGCTTTAACAACGATAAGTGCAAGTACTGCAAGAATGATGATCATGATAAGGAAACAGCCGAATAAAGCGATAGTACCCGGAATAGGACCCATCTCTTTCTTTATCATCTCACCAAGTGAGTTACCATTACGGCGTGTTGAAATAAACAACACCATAAAGTCTTGTACGGCACCAGCAAGCACAACCCCAGCTAATAGCCAAAGTGTACCCGGTAAATATCCCATCTGCGCAGCAAGTACTGGACCCACTAAAGGACCTGCACCCGCGATAGCCGCAAAGTGGTGACCAAATAAAACATAACGGTTAGTCGGAACATAGTTCAAACCGTCATTATTAAGAACAGAAGGTGTTGCTCTAGTTGGATCAAGTTTCATCACTTTTTGAGCGATGTAAAGACTGTAATAACGATAAGCAACTAAATAAACGGCAACAGAAGCAACAACTATCCATAGCGCACTGACGTGTTCACCACGGCGAAGTGCAACCACTGAAAGACAAAAAGCACCGATAATCCCGAGGATCACCCAAGGTACGTGCTTTAAAAATGCATTTTTGTTCATGAGACACCTTTTTTTCAGGCAAGACCGAACAGCCAAAGAGTAATGCGGGACAGCAGAGAATGATTTGAGCGAATCTGAGAAATAACTGCCCGCAGCTACATAATAAGAATTCTGACACGGGAATGGTGTGACTAAATCTCTTAGCGGTTGTATAACGAATTAAGCGGTCTGTTTTCTCAGTTAAGTGGTTTTGCTATTTTTAAATAGTGATTTTTTTGTGATCGAGATAACAAATTTATGACTTTCAATAAGTTAGAAAATCTCCAAATAGAATAAAACCTCCTTTTCTCTAACAAAAAAGGAGGTTTTTTATAACATTATTTAATTGAATGATAATTATTGGGTGACTGCTCCCCGCCCTGTCGGGCGAAGCTTCCCACTTCTCAGGCCGCAACCGTCTGTGTGACGGATTTACGCTGGCCTCCATGGACAGAAACGACGAGTCCCGCCGCTTGTAATTCCAGTATGCCCTTGCGTTCGATGTTGATCGCCGCATTGATATCACGGTCATGCTCAACTCCGCATTCAGGACATTGCCAGATACGCTTATGTAATGGCATTTCCGGCATCCTGTGACCGCAGCAATGGCAGGTTTTCGAACTGGCAAACCATTGATCCAGTTTCACCACATGAACACCTTTTTCTGCTGCTTTGTATTCCAGTTTGGTGATAAATCCAGACCATCCCGCATCACCTATCGCACGAGCCAGATGGTGGTTTTTCATCATATTTGCCACTTTCAGCATCTCGACAATTATCGCTTGGTTTTCGTCAACAATTGCGCGAGATAACTTGTGCTGGAAATCGGCACGGGCATTGGCTACACGTTCGTGAACGGTTGCTAGTTGTATTCTAGCTTTGCGTCTGTTAACGCTCCCTTTTTTCTTGCGGGAGAGGGTTTTCTGCTTCCGGCGCAGATTGTGGCTGGCGTTGATAAGATGGCACGGATTGGCAATTTTATTGCCATCCGATTTGATGACAAAATGCGTCAGCCCCATATCGAGCCCCGTCACGTTTGATATCAGTGCAGGCTTCGCTGGCGCTTCCATTCCGTCGTCACAGAGTAGCGAGGCGTAATATTTCCCCGTTGCGGAACGGCTGATAGTAATACTTTTTAACGTGCCCGTAATTTCACGATGCAATCGTGCTTCAATCGCCGGGATTTTCGGAATTTTGACTGCATCATCCAGTACTTTCACCCCAACACAGTGATAGCTCGATTGTTTACCGTGTTTACGTTTGAATGCAGGGAAACGCGCTTTTAATTTCGGATTAAAGAAATTGGAAAAAGCCACATCGAGATTAATCACCGCCTGCTGCAACGCAATAGAATCATATTCTTTAAGCCATTCATATTTGCGGGATTTCTTCGCCACAGCAAGCAGTGGCTTGAGGTCTTTACGCGGGTTTAAATTTACGCCATGTCGCTGGTAAGCGTGTTTCTTGATATGCAGCGCTTTGTTGTACGCGAAACGAACCGCACCAAACTGAGCATTGAGATATTCAGCCTGTTTTGGTGTCGGGTAAATGCGTACTTTTGTTGCTCTTAACATAATCAGCGCTCATCGATATAATGCTGTTATTTTAACATGTTAGGTGAGTATATCAATTGAGTAATCATGATGATTTTCTGGCTGAATTCCTCCACAAGCGCCACAGTGTCAGCAAACTGGTTGTGCATCTGATCTTTACGACAAAATACCGCCGAAAACTTTTTGACGGGCGAATGATAGAGCAACTGCGTGATGCTTTTAGTTCTGCTGCGGGAAAACTTGAATGCGAAATTATTGAGATGGGCGGAGAGCCTGACCATGTGCATCTGCTGGTTGCTTACCCCCCAAAACTGGCGGTCAGTGTGATGGTAAACAACCTGAAATCGGTATCCTCACGCCTACTGCGCCAGCAGAATACACATTTACGATGCAAGGCAAAACTGGGCTTCTTTGGTCAAGATCGTACTTCGTCTGTAGTGCCGGAGGTGCGACGATTGAAACACTCAGAGCCTATGTTGAGAGTCAGTCAACACCTGACTGATCTTTAAAGCCCTTCAGTCATCCCCGCCCATATTGGGCGAGAGTTCACGGCAGATTTTGCTAAATTGAACGGATATCAAAAGTACATTACCTTTTCGAGCGGGTGAACCATTAAAACGCCATTGATATGCAGCATCAATAACAGCATTGTCTATGCTCATATCACCACTGCCTGATTTCAATAACACCACAGTAGGAATACCTTGAGGATCAACATCAAGTTGTAAGATCATATCCCCTGTTTTAGGTGCCGAGTCAGGTGCATTTACTTTTGGTAATGCCTGATCACTACCTTTGATACTCGCTGATGAGAAATCAATACTAAATGTCCGATTTGATTGCTCAATTTTATCGGTATTTAACGGTAAGCGAACAGCTTTACTATTCGGATCTGATGCGGGTATTGCACGTTGAGCCAATTGAATTTGTGTTAAGTCATCACTGAGATAATCATCTGAAGGCTTAACTTCAACACCTTCCGGTAAATAGCGCATATCCATTCTCGCTCGTAAGGTCTGATAGCGCTCTAATCGAGCACCTTCAAGTGTAGCTATCACCATTCTCATTTCTAGCATTTGCATTAAAGAGCTAACACTCTCTTGGGATTTTTGCTGTGTTGCCTTAGCAAATGCACCTGCCGCAATTTCAGGATCTTCGTCTAACCATGTTATTCCCCACCCTAACCAAACATCTTCACGAACGGGTTCTAATGCAATAGCCTGTTCAAAGTGAGTACGCGCATTAAGTAATAAAGTTTGCCAATACTCTTTATCTTGAGGATAAATTTTAGGAGAGCGGGATAAATTATTTGTCCCGATGTTGTAATATTGCAATTCAAAACGTGCCACTGTTCTCACGATATCAGCATTATCCTGATGAAGAGCGAGTTTTTCATTTAAAAAGCGAATGCTATTATCCCAACTTTCATGGTTATTTTTACCATCAGGCAATGTTTGCAACTCTTTTAAGATAGCTTGTAACGCTGCACGCTTTTCTTGCTGTTGTTTAGATAATCTAGGGTAATAAGAAGCATAAGGATCATAGTTAGAGCGAGTTACTTCTCTTCCATCTTCTAATTCAGGTGCTTGCTTTTTCAGTTTTGTATAAGCATTTTCAGTCAGTGTTATCCCTTTTGCATCTTGTCTCGCATAAGCTTTAACCAATGTTATCAATGTTGATTGTTGCTTAACCGCATACTCTTTCCAACCAAGACGGGTACTTTCAAAACGGACTGTCACACGTTGGCGATATCCATCTTTGTTTGGCATAAAACGCCAATAACGAGCGGCTTTAACCGCTTGATCATCAAAAACATTAACACCACTACTGTTTTGCACCCAAAGCCCTGAAATACGCCCTTGAGGATCAACATCAACGGATAAAATAACATCTGCTCGAGGGATATATTTTCTGATTGTTGGATAACGTATCTCAGTTAAGTTTTTCACTTCATTAGGTGATTCAACTATCACTTCTCCGGGATACTCTTTTCCCATCATTGATTGCATTTCAATATAAGTGGTTAAATCATTATTAATTGCATTACTCACTGGTAATCGCTGATTAGCAAGCTTAGTAACTTCTTCTGGTGGTGTACTGTTTTGTCGATAAAAACGATCTTCAATAACACGCGCTTGTAATATCTGATAAATCTGGCGCTGATTTTCACTAAGCTCTGAAATTGCTTTTTTCAACAATTGTTGTGCCGAAATATCATTATGACCTTGCTTAGCTTGCTTGAGTGTATCTGCCACCATTAAAGCTAACATCGCTTTTTCAATTTGTGCATCCAAAGAACGATGAGCAATATAAGTAAGTGCTAAAACTTGCCATGCCTCAGGTGATAATGGTGCAACAGCAATAACATTAATACCTGATTGCGTTAATTGAGCATCATTACTATTTGAAAGGGAAGCTAATGCCTGAGCAACCATAATCTCAGGTTGATTTAATAGCCAGTCGCCATAAAAATTGAGTGTTTTTACAGCTTCCGCACGTTCTGGTGTTCCCTTGGTATGAACTAAATAAGCTTCTTTCGCTTTTGTCGCTGCAGTCACATCATCACTAAAATAATCCAATCCTGGTAAAGCAATCCGCGCTTTTTCAATAGCGCTAATAGATGCCAGCGCCTTCGGTTGATTAGACCGAATAATATTACGGATCTCATTTTCACTATTAACAACAAAATAATGATAATTTTGCCATTCAGACTGTTCGATATTTTGTAAAACAAAACGACGACGATCTTCTAATTCACTCGTTGGGATCACTGAAAATGACACGCCCAACGTCATTAAAAGTACTAATCCACCACCACATAAATAGTAAATATTTTTAGCTCGCCACGATTGCAATAACATAACAATCGTCATAATAAGAGAGCCTAGCCATAATCCCAGTAAAAAATTACGCTCATCAAAGCGAACAGATGAGGGGAGAATTTTGCTATTAAAACTATCAATCAAGCTAAAGGTTGAAACTAAGAAGGCTGGCAACCAGAAAGGGAACAGTAACGTTATAACGCCAATAATAATCAGGATCAGCTTTATTCTTTTTGTCATGTTATTTTCCCTAAGTTATGGCTTTCTTTTCAAAATATGCATTGAAGGAAAAACAAAAAGAACTAACACAATAATGGCTGAAACCATTAAAAACATCACACTTAACATCGTTATTAATATTTGCTCAATATAATCCGCTTTGATTAAATCTGTGATCCAGCTAGAACCTAAACTACCGCTGGCTCCTTGTGGAATAAAATTCATTAGTAATACCCCAAAAAACACAGGGACTATCATGGCAATAGCCGTATGTAATATGACTTTGGGTACTTGGTTTATTGCATTTTTAACCGCTATAAATATCGCTGGCGGTTGAATCGGTTTCGCTGGCGTAGTTTGAGTTGGTGCTTGTCGGATATTCGCATTTTGTACTCTTTTTTGACGACTTTGTTCACGTTGCGTTTGGTTTTGTTTCTGAATAATTGCAACTTGCTGTAACTTCGCCTCTCTTGCACATGCTGCGCAAGCTTTACCTGCAAAATGCTGGTGGTTTTTATCTTTCTGACAAACCAACATTTGCTGCTTTTCAGGTTGTGCATATTCATAAAGCGCCGTCGCCCATATTTTGGCGCTTGGTCTTAATGAAGGCGCACCGGAAAACGCTTTATCAAAAAGAGTTCTTAATTTATCAGGTAATTGTTTATGTCCACTCGCCACACTGGGTGTAATTAAATTATGCGCTTTTACGCCATAACCATAAAAGCGCCCAGCAATACGCCTTGGGATATCCGTAGGTACAGTGTCGTTTTTAGGACGACCACTAAAAGGATGAATACCAAAATTAAGTAATTGAAAAATAATTACCGCTAAGGCAAATCGATCTTGCCACTCTTCTTCTGCTTCTGGAATAGTTTGCTTGGCTTGAAATTCAGGCGCTAAATATTCGACGGTAAATTGCCCAGCAGGATAACGTGTATTCTCGCCTTGAATACTAAATCCATCACAATCGAGAAGAGATATATACAAGCTTGATTTATAAAACCGCAAATTCAGCGGTTTCATATCAATAATGCGGTGCCCTTGTTGGTGCAAAGCATCAATCAATGAACAAAGGTTATAAGCAAGGCTAACTTTCGCCCCCATTCCCGTAGGTAAGCCATGAGCTTTAGCTTGGCGTTCTTGAAGAATGTATTCCAACTCAATCGTATTTTTGACATCAAGTTCAGGCATCACAAAGCCAACAAATTGCTTTTGGCTATTGTATAAACGAGCTTGAGGCCATGCGAGTTGGATAATAGGTGTATCGTTAACAGAGACAGGCTTTAATGCAGGTTCTAACTTCTGCATCGCCGTGATCTTTTTCAGATAATAGGCTTTATCAATTTTGTCATGATAAACTTTTGATACTTGGAAAGGTGCGTTATTAATATGGCTAACGCTACCTGCACCACCGCTTTTTATCAAATTACCTATTTGATAAACCTTGCCGTTTTCATCTTGTAATTGCGTAGATACTGATTGAGCTATCCCTTTCTTTCTCGCTTTTACCACAACTCTTCATCCCTGATGCAAATAACTAAGGTTTTATCATCGCCTGTGATTGAGTGTGTTCGAGGATCAGCTAAAGTCCCTGCTAATGCCTCACTTCCGCTATCTTCTGAGACCGTTTTTAAATAACGGATCACAGGGGTGATAAACGGTTCATAAAGGGCATCACACGCTTTATTCATAGCAAAAGGCTGTACACCATCAGACATCAAAACAACCTGTTTTACCGGTTTATTTAGGGGAATAACACGCAAATGTGCTTCCCAATTTTCTGATGTTACAAACCACGTTTGATTCGCATATTCTCCATTTTCAGGCTGTGATACATAACTTGTACCATCGCAGTATTCCACAACAGCAATACCATCACCTAAATGGAACAAATAGCCATTATCATCACCAACCCAACATGCAACCAGTGTTGATGCATATTCATTAAGCGCACACTGTTTTATTTCTGCATATTCGGCGAGCTGGAGGCGAATATCTTCAATAAGTTGCTTAGCCCCCTGTGTTATCTGTTTTTCGGTTAACAAATCAATATTTGGCCACTCTGTAATTCGTAGCGTAAATAACCGAGCAACCAGTTGAGCACCTTGTTCACTATAACGAGAAGAGCCAGCACCATCACAAACCGCAGCAATAAGATATTCACCTTTGCGACGAATAAAATAAGCATCCTGACAGGGGATTTGACGTTCTTGATGGGCAACGCCTGTCGCAGATGCCCCATAAGCTAACCAATCATTCATCAAACAGGTACACTCGCCCAAGAATCAGTTGAAGGTAATTGTGCTGTGCCACCCGGTGTTGATTGAGAAACCACCTGCATGCTGGCACTTAGCCATAAGAACAGTTCTTTAAATTGTAATCCCTTGAGCATTTTTACACCGTTAACACCATTACGACTAAAACTTCCCATCACTTCAGCTGATGCACCATCAACCATAATAGGAAATACCGCTGTTTTTTGACTTTCTTCGGCTTGGCGACAAAGTTGCGCCGCATGTTCCCATTGATCTGTCGGAACACCATCAGACATTAAAAATAACCAAGGACGAGTATAAGCAACGCCGGCTTGTTTAAAGCGTTGTTTTTCAGCTTCAATTTCTTCAAGCGCCAGCGTAATGGCTTGCCCCATCGGCGTTGTACCATTTGCCTCTAAAACAGGTGCCGTAAAGTCCATAGCATCTTTCCAATCACCATGAACTGTACATTGGTCGTATCCGCCATATTCAATCACTAAAATACGCACACGTTTCGCTGCAATAACGTCATTTTTTAGTTCTTGTTCAAGTAGCTTAAGACCTTCATTTAGTTGTTGAATTGGCTGTCCATACATACTACCAGAGCTATCTAGTACTAAGATCAGTGGGGTTCTTTGTTCACTATTATCAACCAAGGCTACGTCAGGGATCATAAGATGCTCCATCATTCAGTTATTATTTTTCATGATAATGATTAATGTAACATAAAGACGCAAAATTCATCAGAAAGAAAAAAGCGATAAATTGAAGATAAAGATATTTCTTAGAAAAAGCCCGTCTAAAAGCTTAACAAGCTGATTTTTGGCTAAAATTGCGAAGCTTTTCAAGTCTTAAGATGAAAAAAAAGCACCTCATTACATTGAGTAAAAAGGTGCTTTTTTAATAAACTATTTATGATGTTAATAGTGGATTTTTTGGCGTCCAGCAATAGAGTGCGAAAGCGTTGTACCATCAACCATTTCAAGCTCGCCTCCCACAGGAACTCCATGGGCAATTCGGCTAGCAGCAATATCATACTGAGCACAAATTTCAGCAATGTAATTGGCTGTAGCTTCACCTTCAACGGTCGGGTTAGTTGCCAAGATCACTTCTGAAATAGTCTCTTGGCTTAAGCGCTCTTCAAGTCTATCTAAACCAATATCCATCGGTCCAATGCCATCTAACGGGGATAAATGCCCCATTAAAACAAAGTATCGACCTGCAAACTGCCCTGTCTGCTCGATAGCATGAATATCCGCAGGACTTTCGACAACACAAATTTGCCCATTTTGCTGACGGCGAACATTGGCACAGATGGTGCACCGCTCTTCTTCAGTAAAGGTTCGGCAATCACTACAATGACCAATTTCAGACATTGCACGTGTGAGTGCTTGTGCAAGTCGCATACCACCGCTTCTATCACGTTGAAGCAGTTGGAAAGCCATTCGTTGCGCTGATTTAGGCCCGACACCGGGTAAACAACGTAACGCTTCCATTAATGATTCAAGAAGTGGGCTGGTTTGCATTAGAATGGCATCTTAAAGCCTGGTGGCAATTGCATACCGTTAGAAACAGAGGCCATTCTCTCTTTTTGCGTTTCATCAATACGACGCGCAGCATCATTAAAGGCAGCAGCAATCAGATCTTCCAGCATCTCTTTGTCATCTTCTAGCAGGCTAGGATCGATTTCAACACGACGGCAATTATGAGCACCATTGATAGTGATCTTAACTAAGCCAGCGCCAGATTCACCTGTCACTTCTAAGTTTGCGATCTCTTCTTGCATTTGTTGCATTTTTTCTTGCATTTGTTGGGCTTGCTTCATCAGATTACCCAAACCACCTTTTCCGAACATAATTGTCTCTCTTTGTAAAAGCCACACAGTATGAAGTCATACAACATGTTGCGATTAAACAGGTCGGATACTCTCTTCATCCAGTTCAGCATCAAAATATTGCTGTAATGTTTGAATCGTTTTATCCGTAATAATCGATTGACGCGATAACGCCAATTTTTCATCATAAATGGCTTGTCGCCACTCCAACGGTGTTTTTACCGCTGGATCATCATCTTCTATAATTGTGAGTGAAATTGCTTTTCCATGCAATTCACTTAACGCATTAGTGAGCGTGCGTAACGCATTTGCTGAATTTAAATGTTTCTGTTTAGTTCGTAAATGCAAAATAACGTTTTCTTCGCTTACTGTCTCTTTATACGCATTTAATGCCAGTTGTTGCACTAATTTAGGTAACGGCATTTTGTCAATTTCGGCAGCCCAAGCATCTCTTTCTTGTGATTCTTTAGCAATTTTCGCCGCTAATTCAGGTGTTTTTTCATATTCGAGAACTTCTTTGATCTCTTTTGGTGAAGAAACAACCTCTTGCGTTGACATTAATTCAGGATTTTGTGGACGCCACTGATACTCTTCTTTTTTCTTCTTTTCAGGCGCATTAGTCTGACGCTTAGCAACTTGCTGGCGTTTTTCACTCACGGCTGCTAGCCGCTCTAATGCACTAGCAGCCGGCTTAGCCCGATTAGGCGTCGCCGGTTCAGACTTTTTTGGCGGGGTTTGTTGTTCCGTCCCCTTTATTGCCTGCCTTGCTCTTAAAAGTTGTGCTGCGGGGCTATTGCCTAATGAAGCACTATTTTCTATTTGTGAAGAAGGTTGATGAGCCTTTTGAGACGAATGCGTTTGCGCCATTTGCGGTGCATTATGCTCAGACATCCTATTTGCTGGTAATGATGCTGACGGTAAAGTTTGTGCTAATGGCGCGGAAGGTATTTCATCAATCACTGTTTTAGGATGAAAAGCAAGCGCACGTAGCAGCGTCATTTCAACGCCCATACGTCTATCTGGCGCATAAGCCAGCTCTTTTCGCCCTACTAATAAGGTTTGATAATAGAGTTGTAAATCTTGTGGAGAAACAGATTTAGCCAATAAACGTAAGCGTTCTTGAGTAAATTGCTCTTGAGGATTTTCTTCACTAGGCAATAATTGCAACATTGCAATTTGATGCAGTAATGAGAGTGTTTCAACCAAGAAGTTTTCCCAGTCAGTACCTCTTGAAGCCACTTCATTAACCAGCGACATGACCTGTTGGCCATCGGCTTTTACCAGCGCTTCAATCAATGCCAAAGGCTGCGCATCATCAATCGTGCCTAGCATTTGGCTAACCACTTCTGCACTAACAACACCTTCGCCACTTGCAATAGCTTGGTCTGTTAGGCTTAACGCATCTCGCATACTGCCATCAGCAGCACGCGCAATAAGTTGACGCGCTCTTACGTCATTTTCAATATGCTCGGCTGAAAGTACTTTTTCGAGTTGTGTCGCAATCTGGTCGATATCTAATGCACGCAGATGAAATTGCAAGCAACGCGATAAAATCGTGACAGGTAATTTTTGTGGATCAGTCGTCGCTAATAAGAATTTAACGTGTTCTGGCGGCTCTTCTAATGTTTTTAATAGCGCATTAAAACTGTGGCGAGAAAGCATGTGAACTTCGTCTATTAGATAGACCTTAAAACGTCCACGAGCTGGCGCATATTGCACATTATCAAGCAGTTCACGGGTATCTTCTACCTTAGTACGAGATGCGGCATCGATTTCAATTAAATCGACAAAACGCCCTTGTTCTATTTCAAGGCAATTTGCACATTGACCACAAGGTTTACTCGTAATGCCAGTTTCACAATTAAGCCCTTTGGCAAATAATCGGGCAATAGTGGTTTTCCCGACACCTCTTGTGCCAGAAAAAAGATAGGCGTGATGAAGTCGCTGATGATCAAGACCATTAGCTAAAGCCGTCAACACATGACGTTGACCAACAACATCGTTAAAAGTTTGTGGGCGCCACTTACGGGCAAGTACCTGATAGCTCATTGATTCCGCTAAATTTGAACAAGATTTATCTCTATGCTAACACAGGGACGACCTATTGAGCGAGATTTGTAAGAAACAAATGAGATATTGATGAAAGAAGTAGCAGAAATTTAAGATAAAATAAGAGGTAACAATTGTGCGGGCAATATACATTTATAAAATAGAAAAACTTATAAACGATATATAAACACCCGCACTCTTACTTATGTTTACGATAAGAGCTCATTCGCCCTTCTCTAAACAGTGAAGATATTAATGTCCTGGAAAATCAACCAGTGTAAAGCTGTGAACACCTTGTTTTTCTAAGCGTTCGATACCGCCTAAATCAGGTAAGCAGATAATGAAAGCAGCTTCTGTCACAGTGCCACCTAAACGGCGGATAAGACGAGCAGTTGCTTCAATGGTGCCACCCGTTGCCAGTAAATCATCAACCATTAATACTTTGTCTTGATCCGTAATGCTATCTTTGTGGATCTCTAAAGTATCTGTGCCGTATTCCAGATCATAAGTTTCACTGAGCGTTTCGCGAGGCAATTTACCTTTTTTACGAACAGGAACAAAACCAACACCTAGGCGTAAAGCAACCGGAGCACCAAATAAGAAGCCACGCGCTTCGGTACCCACAACTTTAGTGATACCCTGACCTTGATAGTGTTCTACCAATAAATCAATGGTTGCCTGATATGCAGCAGGATTATCCAATAACGTAGTGATATCACGGAATAATATCCCTTCTTTTGGATAATCAGGAATGGTTTCAATACTGTCTTTAATAAATTGCAGTTGTTGCGCGTTAGCAGTCATAATCAGTGCCATAATAAAAAACGAAACGATAGAATCTATGCAATATGCCGTTAAAATGCAACAGAAAGCCAATTAACAACTCTTTTTTGTTGCTTTAAGTCAATTCATGTTTTTATCAAAACAGGGACAAGAACCAGATGAATAAACCCGATCCTTTAAGCTTGTTTAAAAAACAGATAGACAATCTTGCCGAAACAGTAGCACCTATTGCAAACAAAAAAATTGCAGCACCTTGCTTCGACACAGCACTGTTCCACCGCCGAAGTGATTCCCTTGGTGGCTATATGCAACAGATCCGCGATAATTTTACCCAGTTAATCGCTTGTGTTGAGGCACAACGAAGCCAGCAGGTTAAATTTCTGGCCACACAAATCCTACAACAAATTGAAGCATTAACTCGTGAATTATCGACACAAACACTAAGAAAGCAAGAGAACCAGCTTACTCAACGAAAAAAAAGTGTCGATTTATACCAAAAGCTTGCCCAACATCAGGATTATGAGCGTCGATTACAAGCCATGATCCAAGATAGAGAGCTTTCATTAACGCAAGCACAAAGCTTTATGAAGCAACAAGAGTTACAAAAAGAGATTGCTGCTCTTGAAAATCGCCTTGCACGCTGCAAAAACGCCCTGTTTTCTATCGAAAAGAGTATTGAGAAACAAGAAGATAAATTTTAAAGGGAGTGACAATGAGTTTAAAAGAAGCACCTGAGTCTGTTCAATTGGCAGTCGATCTTATCTATTTACTTGAAAGCCACCATATTGATCCTAAAACAGCACTAGAAGCCCTTGAGATTGTGCGCCAAGATTATGAAAAAAAATTGGCGGCACAATCTCCCCATTCATCTCTTTAATTAAGCAAAAGGCGTATTGGCTTCAGGTGTTGAGCCATCAAGAGGACGTTTTATCTCTTGTACTTCATCACCTTGTTTATTATGTAAATAGACATCAAGTTGGTTAAACGCGATATTGATATTATTTTCATTACATAGTTTATCAATAGCACGGTTAACTTCATCTATTGCAATACTTCTATCACCTAATGTTCTGACATAAAAACGCAAATCATGATTTAGGGTACTTGCCCCAAATTCAGTAAATAGCACCACAGGTTCTGGCTCTGTCATCACCCTGACATTATCTTTAGCCGCTTTCATTAAGATCTCTTTGACCTTATCGAGATCAGAGCCATAAGCAACACCTACTTGAATAATAATACGTGTCACCGTATCAGATAATGTCCAGTTAATAAGCCGTTCGGTTACAAACGCTTTATTTGGAATAATCACTTCTTTGCGATCGAAGTCAGTCACTGTGGTTGCCCTAATACGAATTCGGCTAACTGTGCCGGAATAAGTACCAATAGTAACCGTATCACCAATTCTGACGGGTCTTTCGAACAAGATAATTAAGCCAGATACAAAGTTGGCAAATATTTCTTGTAAACCAAACCCTAAACCAACCGTTAAAGCCGCAGCTAACCATTGCAATTTCTCCCATGCTACACCTAATATTCCCAGTGATACGATGGTTCCGATAGCAATAATAATGTAGGTCAAAATGGTTGTGATCGCGTAAGAAGCACCTTGTTGCAGTTTTATACGGGATAAAATTAATACTTCTAATAAACCCGGTAAGTTTCTCGTCATAAACCAAGAAATTGCCATAATAGAAACAGACAATAATAGATCAGCAACAGTAACTGCCTTAACAACATTACCGAGTTCTGTTGGTAAATTGTAACTCCAGAGCGTTATTCCATCTAAATAGGTAAAGACCGTAATAAAATCAGACCAGATTCCATAGAAACTAGAAGCAAAGATGATAAATAAGATCATCGTTGTCAGTCTTAATGATTGCTGATTGATTTGATCCATATCCATAGGTGGCTCTTGAATAGGTTCAAGGCTGTTATCTTCACCTTCTTTTTTCTCTTTTAACATAGCTTGTCTACGTTCAAGAGCTCGGCGATAAGCAAGCCTTCTAGCCGCAACAGTTAATCCGCGTAAACTGGCGTGGTAAGCAATAAACCACAACATAAGCAGATATAAACTGTCGATCCAACGATTTGCCAAACGTAACGCCGTATAGTAATAACCAAAAATAACCAGACCCATTAGAATTAAAGGTGAAAACGTTAATAAGGTAATCACAACGGTTCTAACAACATGGTTGCCTTTCTCTTGCCACATTTCACGGCAAAATGGCAGTGCGAAGAAACTAATACCAAATAACGAAATAATCGCAACCAACTGCCCAATAACATCGCCCACCAGTAATAATGGATTATTAATCCCATAAGCAGAAAGCAGAATAATAGGCAACATAGGAAGAGAGAGTCGCAATAAACGTCTACGGTTTTGCTGGACCCGTTCTACTGGAATTTTGAAATGTTTTACTGCAACACCATTGTCAGACATTAAGCGATAAGACCATTCAAACATCAGCCAAAATACCGCAAATTGCCAAGCGAAAGACCAGATAAATTCTTGCTGTACATTAAAGCTATTGATTAGCCAATATCCTATCGCTAAGACGAAACAAGAGAGCGGTAATGTTTTTAGAAAGACAATTCCCAGCGCGAGTGGTGTATGTAGCTGTGAATCTTTATTGAGTTTATTAATATCCCCATTGAGTTTTTCAAACTGGATATCAAGTTTCTTACGCTGCCAAATCAGTATTGAACCGAACAAAATTAGTGCAATAAGAACAGGAAGTGATTTCTTAGCCCCGATCAGCAGATTTTCATTTGACCAATTAAGTTTAAAACCTTGAAATTCGGCAACAGCCTGAGCAGGAAATGTTGAGAACCAATTGAGATTAATCGGCTTATTACTGCTTACCCAGAAAATTTGCTGAGCCAATGTATTTTCGAGTGAGCTCACTACACTGCGTAATTGCTGTTGATCCATTTGCAGGTTAATCGAACCTGAGATTTGATTACCCAATTGATTATTGAGCTTATCAAGTAATTCACGTCGAGCGTCAACAAGCAATTCTAATGCACTACGTAGCTCTTTTTGCGCATTAGGATCTGTCACTTCAGGATGGGCGACTTGGTATTCATGCATCAACTGATCAATATAAATACTCGGCTGTATTATCTGATCACGTTGTTTGTTTATTTCAAATTGTTCTAAGCGTAAGTCTGCAATTTTATCGGGTAGATTATTAATAAAAATGCCATCAGGTAAATCGACCTGCTCTTCAAATAAAATACGAGAAAGCAATAAGCTTCCTTTGAGCACATCAATTTGTTCTTTTAAATTTCGCTCAGATTGAATGGCTCTGTCTAAACGGTTTTTAACCATTAAGCTATGGCGATTTAACTCATTATTATTTTGCGTTGTAACAATCAGCTTATCACTAAGCTGCTTATTGATTTCTGTTTGCGCTAAATAAAAAGGATTACTATTAATGACCTGATTTTCAAGCCCTGCGCTTTGCGCTTCTTTCGCTGTTTCTTCTGAACTGTCTAAACGCTTATCACTAATCGCGTCTTGAATTAGTTGAGCATGTTCTTGGGAAAGATCGATGTAAGCAGAACTATAATCACGTTGAAGTTGTAATAGGCTTTGCAACTGCACATTAGATTGTAAGGTGCGCTTTTGATAATTATTCTGTTGTTGAAGATAGTATTGCTCCAATTGCAATAACTGTACTGCTGAAGGTCGCATTTGCGCTTTATCTGCACTGCTTTTATTCAATAATGTTCTTATTTGTTGCAGTCTTTCTGAGTTATTAAATAACACAGATTGCGCCCTTTCTGGTTGTGTTTGTAACACAATAAGTTCATTGCTGTAATTTGCTAAATCATCTTGAGCTTTTTGTAATGATTGTAAAACGCTCTCTAATTGTGACTCTAACGTTGCTAACGGCAATGCTTCCAGTGACTTTTGATAGTCTTCCGTTTCTTTATTAGCGACTTTCTGTTTTAATTGATTAAGTTGATATTGTGCATTACGCAGTTTTTCAGGTAATTGCTCTACGGTTTTGTCATAACTCGCTAATTTTTTTTCTAACTGTTGAATGTTATCAAGTAATAAGAGCGATTGTTCAAGGTCAGCAATCGTTAATTTATCTTCTGCACTTAACTCACTACGTTTGTTTAATAAATTAAGCTGGTTTTGGATGCTTTCTTGAGTAGGTAAATTACTGGGGACCGCAGCTAAAACAGAGGTGATGGAGAAACTCCAAATAATAAAAATAATAACCGAGACAGAAACAACCGTCATTATTCGATTATTAAACTGAGAGAAAAAAGTTTGATTACGCATCGTTAAGCAACTTGTTCAATTAATATTGAAAAACTGTTCATTATTATAATCCAATTGCTTTAAATTGGCAGTGTAAACAGCACAAGTTGCTTGATTTGTTTCTCGCCTGAGAAAACGAAATGGCGATCAGAAAGTCAGTATTTTATCAGCGTCTAATGTCCACTGAGCTAAATCTACTAATGTGCCTAACTCTGCGCCATCAACAAGTGGTAACTCACTGATGCCACGGGTATCTGTGCATGTTTTACAGAGTTTAACTGGAACATTCTGTGCTGTTAAAATTTCCAACATTTGCTGTAAGTTATAACCTTCTTTAGGTTGTTGACGAGCTAAAGCCCCTGTTACGGCATCTGACATTAAAAAAATATTTAATTCAGTTTCTGGATGCTGCTCTTTTAATGTTATTGATAAACGCAGGGCGTTAAATAATGATTCATTACCATAAGCTGCACCATTAGCAATAACTAATACCTTACTCATAAACATCTTCCTCAAGTTTAATAAGAAATTAAGATGGCGTTGATATTCTCATATTTGCGCTGTGCTTTATCATATCAATAAAGCTATCAACCAAATATTGACATTCATCTTTGATAGAAAAACTTTCTGGTGAAAATAACCAGTTTTCGGCAAGGCCTGTCATCATTGCTCTTAACATGATGGCAGATCTTCTTAAATTAAGGTCGGCAGGAAGTTGTTTTTTTTCAATACAACGAGATAAAGACTGTTCTATTCTGGAGTGATCGGCTGCACACAATTCTCTGCGAATTTCAACAATTGGTGTCATTTCACCGACAAATTCGCATTTATGGAAATATATTTCTAAAAGTGCATTATGTTTGGGATCTTCGACAATCGATGTCAATATGTAAATAAGCAATTCTCTTAATACAAATAGTGGATCATCTGGATATTTTGTTTGATACTCTATTTCTAAAGATTCTATTTTTAAGTCGGTGAGTTCGCACGCTTCAGTAAATAAATCCACTTTATTTTTAAAGTGCCAATATATTGCGCCACGGGTAACACCTGCCGCGGATGCAATATCTGAAAGTGATGTGGCAGAAACGCCTTGCACAGTAAACAGCCTAAGTGCAGCATCAATAATCTGCTGTTTTGTTTCTTGTGCCTGCCGTTTAGTTTTTCGTGCCATTAATCCTCGATTTTGACTGAAGTTAATTTACATACATTCATGTATGTTTGTACTATACATCGCAACCAATCATCAACTTAATTATTTTTATCCCGGGAAACAACGTTTGAATAGAGGTTTTCTTATGCGAAAAAACAGAGGGGTTTTGCCTCTGGCTCTGTTAGTGCTATCAGGCAGCTTGGTTCTTGCTGGATGTGACGACAAAGCTAAACAGTCTGCTGGGGGTCCACCTCCTGCACCGGCTGTCGGTGTTGTGACTTTAGGGGCGCAAGCTCTGACAATCACCACTGATTTACCTGGTCGTACATCAGCCTTCCGTATTGCTGAAGTTCGTCCTCAAGTTGGCGGCATTATTTTAAAACGCAATTATACCGAAGGTAGCTATGTAGAAGCAGGTACATCTTTGTACCAAATCGACCCAGCTATGTTTGAAGCAACTTTAAATAGTGCACAAGCTGAACTGGCTAAAGCTAAAGCTAATGCTGAAATAGCTCGTCTCACTGTGGAGCGTTATAAGCCTCTGCTGGGTACAAACTATGTCAGTAAACAAGATTTTGACTCTGCAACTTCTCAGTATGCACAGGCTGTTGCCGCTGTTAGAGCAGGCGAAGCTGCTGTAACAACAGCAAAAATTAATCTTGGATATACCAAAGTAACGGCACCAATTTCAGGCCGTTCAGGTAAGTCCAGTGTCACCGAAGGTGCGCTTGTCGCTCCGGGTCAACAAGTTGCACTGACGACTGTTCAGCAAATTGATCCGATCTACGTCAATGTGACTCAGTCGAGTGAAGATTACCTGAAGCTCAAAAATGAAATTGAAAGTGGTGTTATTCGTCAAGAGCAAGGCAAACCTGTTGTTCATTTAACACTGACTAATGGGCAAGCTTACGCAGAGAAAGGTCATTTAGAATTTTCTGATGTAACTGTTGATGAGACAACAGGCTCAATTACTATGCGTGCTATCGTACCTAACCCAAATGGGGAATTATTACCAGGTATGTTTGTTCGCACTAAATTAGAAAATGGTATTCGCCAAAATGCAGTTTTGATCCCACAACAAGCTGTTGTTCGTACTGCTCGTGGTGATGCAACAGCAATGGTTGTTAATAAAGACAACGTTGTTGAAGTTCGTACCATCGAAGTGTCACAAGCTGTTGGTAATAAATGGCTCGTTAATAGTGGTGTTCAGGCTGGTGAGCGCGTTATCGTTTCTGGATTGCAAAAAGCAAAACCAAAAATGACAGTAACGCCTCAAGAAGAGAATTTAGATGCGAAGCCATCACCTGAACAAACTGAGCCAGCTAAGAATCCTCAATAAGGAGTCGGTGATCCATGCCTAAGTTTTTTATAGATAGACCGATATTTGCGTGGGTAATTGCGATAATTACCATGCTCGCAGGTCTTCTGGCACTCATCAAACTGCCTGTTGCCCAGTATCCAACGATTGCGCCGCCAGCGATTTCTATCTCTGCGGTTTATCCTGGTGCTGACGCCACCACTGTGCAGAACACTGTTACCCAAGTTATCGAACAGAATATGAATGGTATCGATAACATGGTGTATATGTCTGCGACCAGTGACTCAGCAGGTATGATGAATATCACTCTGACCTTTGAAGCAGGTACTGACCCTGATATCGCGCAAGTACAGGTGCAGAATAAACTGCAACTTGCCATGCCGTTATTACCTCAGGAAGTGCAACAACAAGGGATTAGTGTTGATAAATCCTCAAGTTCATTCTTGATGGTTGCAGGGTTCATCTCAAGTGACGGCTCAATGTCACAAGATGATATTGCAGACTATGTGGGTGCAACGATTAAAGACCCGTTAAGCCGTGTAACTGGCGTGGGTGAAACCCAATTATTTGGTACCCAATACGCAATGCGTATTTGGTTAGATCCAGATAAATTGGTGAAATACAACATGACAACACTTGACGTTATTGGTGCAATTAGAGCGCAAAATAACCAAGTGGCAGCAGGTCAATTAGGGGGTACACCTCCTGTTCCTGGTCAGCGTTTAAACGTATCAATCATTGCTCAAACTCGACTCAATAACGCAGAGCAATTTAGCGATATCCTGATGAAGGTCAACACAGACGGCTCTCAGGTTAAGCTAAAAGATCTCGGTGTAGTTGAAATGGGTGCTGAAAGCTATAGTACCATTGCTCGCTTTAATGGCTTACCTGCTTCTGGTATCGGTATTAAATTAGCAACGGGTGCTAACGCATTAGATACAGCCACCGCTGTGCGTGCTGCATTAGCTGAAATGGAGCCGTTCTTCCCTGCAGGATTAGAGGTCGTTTATCCTTATGATACAACGCCATTCGTTAAGATCTCTATTTTTGAAGTGGTAAAAACGCTTGTTGAAGCTATCATGCTGGTATTCGTAGTTATGTATCTGTTCTTACAGAACTTCCGTGCTACGTTAATCCCAACAATTGCAGTACCTGTTGTATTATTAGGTACCTTCGCCATACTCTCAGCGTTCGGTTATTCGATAAATACCTTGACGATGTTCGCGATGGTACTTGCCATCGGGCTTCTGGTGGATGACGCCATCGTTGTGGTAGAAAACGTCGAACGTGTTATGCAAGAAGAAGGTTTATCACCTAAAGAAGCAACACGTAAATCCATGGGACAAATCCAAAGTGCATTGGTCGGTATCGCCCTTGTACTTTCTGCGGTATTTATTCCAATGGCATTCTTTGGTGGTTCAACAGGTGCGATTTATCGCCAGTTCTCTATCACCATCGTATCAGCAATGGTTCTGTCTGTTTTCGTTGCCTTGATTTTAACACCTGCACTTTGTGCAACCATGTTAAAACCTGTACCGAAAGGCAGTCATGGTGTGCAAACTGGTTTCTTTGGTTGGTTTAACCGTACCTTTGAAAAGAGTAGCCATCACTATACTGACAGCGTATCCCGTACACTTCGTGGTACTGGTCGTTACTTATTGATTTACGTTTTATTAGTAGCGGGTATGGCATTAATGTTTATTCGCTTACCTGCATCGTTCTTACCTGAAGAAGACCAAGGTGTATTACTGACAATGGTTCAGTTGCCAGCTGGTTCAACGCAAGAACAAACGCAAGACGTATTAGAAAGAGTAAACGACTACTTCAATACCGATGAAAAAGAACTCGTTAAATCTGTCTTTACCGTTAGTGGCTTCGGCTTCGGTGGTCAAGGTCAAAATATGGGTCTGGTTTTCGTTGTATTGAACGATTGGGATGAACGTAAAGCAGATGAAGACAAAGTTCCCGCAATTGTAGGTCGTGCCAATATGGCATTATCCCAAATTAAGGAAGCCTTTGTTTACTCATTTAATATTCCAGCGATTGTTGAGTTAGGCTCTGCGGGTGGTTTCGAATTCGAGTTAGTGGATAAAGCTAACCTCGGTCACGAAAAACTCATGGAAGCTCGAAATCAACTACTTGGAATGGCAGCACAACAGCCTCAAATGTTAATGGGTGTGCGTCCTAACGGTCAGGAAGATACTTCACAGTATCGTCTGTATATCGATCTAGAAAAAGCACAAGCTCAAGGCGTTGCAGTGAGCGATATCTATTCAACATTAGGTACAATGTTTGGTGGTAGCTATGTAAACGACTTTATCGACCGCGGTCGTGTTAAGAAAGTTTACGTTCAAGCGGGATCTGAATTCCGTATGTTGCCACAAGATATCGGTAATCTTTATGTTCGTAACAATGTCGGTCAGATGGTTCCATTCTCATCGTTCATTGATACAAGTAAAGATCCTTGGTTATACGGCTCTCCTCGTTTAGAGCGTTATAACGGTTTACCAGCAGTTCAAATTCAAGGTAGTGCAACACCAGGTCAAAGTAGTGGTGACGCAATGCTGATGATGGAAGATCTCGCAAGTAAATTACCAAGCGGTATCGGTTATGAATGGACAGGAATGTCATATCAAGAACGTTTATCGGGTAACCAAGCGCCTGCGCTGTATACCATTTCCTTGATAGTTGTATTCCTCTGTCTTGCTGCTCTTTATGAAAGCTGGTCAGTACCATTCTCTGTTATGTTAGTCGTTCCACTCGGTGTTATTGGTGCGCTTGCATTAACATCAATAAGAGGCCTTGAGAACGACGTTTACTTTAAGGTTGGGCTCTTAACAACCATTGGGTTATCGGCGAAAAACGCAATCTTGATTGTTGAATTCGCCAAAGACTTGATGGAGAAAGAAGGTAAAGGACTCATAGAAGCAACGCTAGACTCTGTTAGAATGCGTCTACGTCCAATTCTAATGACTTCACTGGCCTTTATGTTAGGGGTTATTCCTCTAGTATTAAGTAACGGTGCAGGTTCTGGTGCTCAGAACTCAGTAGGTACAGGTGTATTCGGTGGTATGATTGCCGCAACTTCCCTTGCTATCTACTTCGTTCCTATTTTCTTCGTCGTGATCCGTAGACGATTCGCGAAGAAAAATGAAGATTTAGAGCATCCAAATCATTCACACTAATTTGAATGAATTTGAGTAAAAATGCCAAAAAGGTCGCGAAAGCGACCTTTTTCTTTATCTGTTGATGTATTGTTTAAAATGAAAACTTATCTCATTATATTATTTTTAGGAAATATCTCTTTAATCAATAAATTCATTTTATTTTTTTTCTTATATGCGACTTTTTGTCAAAATTAAACAGCTCTGTTATTTATAAATAACAGCGATAATTATGCCTCATTTACACGCTTAAACATTCAAATAACAATAAAAACAAAGATAATCATCACGTTAAGAAGAATAGTCTTTAATTGGGGTTTCTCGATTTTTACGAAAATAGACAAAATTCTGTTGTTCAGATAGTGACTTATGCAATAATAGTGCTATATTAAGCAAAGAAATACTTACTGTATAAATTTTAAACTCATTTGTGTGTAATTGAGTGTTTAGTATTGTCTTTCGATATGCTATTACTTTGTTAGAAATAATAAATATAATTATTAAACTCTTTTAGCATACGAGTAAATATAAACACCCATTTTCAAATTTATGTTTTTTATTAATCCATTAATGAATTATGTGATGTATCCTATTAATAAGCTCATCTTTAAGTATTTATCATTATTAATGAATATTTTCTATTAATTCAATTACGATATGTTATGGACGAATATTCACCAGAAAAAGTAGATTTAGCCGAATTGTCGTTTCTATGCGAAGAGCTATTACAGCAAGCTTTAGGCTCATTAGATAAAGGCAGCACAGTTTGGCACAATGATCTGAGTAGCACAAAAAGCGTTGACCTTAATGTCTTAATTGAACACATTATGGACTTCAGTTGGAAATTTAAGATTAAACACCCAGATAAACATGTAATTAACACGCTTATAGAAGAGTACCTTGAAGAGACTTATCGTTTATTTGGTAATACATCAATTTCTTACTCAGATATCAATAATTGGAAAGAGTTAAACCAATCACTTTTAACTCTCATTGCCAAAAACCCGAAAAGTTATATTAAGTAATTTTAATTATCTTTAGTTTTATTTTAATAATAGAGAAAAGACAACATGACTAAGACAGACTATCTAATGCGTTTAAGAAAATGTACTTCAATCGAGACATTAGAACGTGTGATTGAAAAAAACAAATATGAACTCTCTGATGATGAGCTGGAGCTGTTTTATTCAGCCGCAGACCACCGTTTAGCAGAACTCACAATGAATAAGCTATATGATAAAATTCCAGCGTCTGTTTGGAAATTTGTAAGATAATCTAGTTCTATTTAATTGCCTTAGTTTTATTTTTGCTATTTTTATTTTTTATAGTAGTAGGGTTATTAGTTCTTAATTTAGATATCGTTTTATTCACGTTTTCTTATCAGTAGAATGATTACACACCATCATGCCGTTGACTTATTACGGCATGACTGCACTGCTTTGCCCAAATATTCTTTCCATTTATAAACACTGTCGCAGATTTCCCAATAATAATTGATACATTAAGCACACTATTTTCTATTTAATAATATCGACTCTCAAGCCCACAGAGAATGGGGCTAAAAACATACTGATAAAGAGTAAAAATATTAGAAAGAGGGATAAAATTCTTAGAGGATAACATTTATGAAGGGCTAGAAATTGGGTGGGGCCTTGCCAGCGACATCCCGGCACACGCGACACCTGCCATGGCTGCTTCCTTCCGGACCTGACCGAGTTAACAAGTTAGCGTTGCGGGAGAACCAACAAGACCCCATAGATTGTCTTATTGCTAAGACGTCACGCATTATGTTTTAAACTGACTTAAATAGCAAGGAAAGCAAACCTAAGTGATGATTAATTACCCAAATCTACACTCGCTGATTATTCAATTGCCTTTAACGCTCTTTTTGCCTCTCATAAATTCATCAAAAAGTATTCAATAAGCTGATAAATAATAATCTCCAGCAACTCTGTGCGTTTATCACTAGATTGCGATCTAAGAGAAAAAAGGAGATTATTTTTTATCTTCTTAGGATTGTATATAATCAACTTTATAAAAAATAACCAGATCTAATGATACAGGTACACTATGAGTCAGGCATTGAAAGATCTCATCAATTTGATGGCGCTTGAAAAAATAGAAGAAGGTCTATTTAGAGGTCAAAGCGAAGATTTAGGATTACCTCAAGTTTTTGGTGGGCAAGTTGTAGGCCAAGCACTATACGCTGCAAAACAGACAATTGCTGATAACCGTTATATCAACTCATTTCATAGCTACTTTTTACGTCCTGGTGATAGCCATAAGCCTATTGTTTATGATGTGGAATTTATCCGTGATGGCGGCTCATTTAGCACTCGTAGAGTCAGTGCTATTCAGCATGGTAAACCTATTTTTTATATGACGGTTTCTTTTCAAGAATTTGAAGAAGGTTTTGAACATCAAGATGCAATGCCTGATGTTCCTTTTCCAAATGAACTTATCTCACAACATGAGATTTTAAAGAAATTAGCGCCTAAATTACCTGAACCGATTAAATCTTTAGCGCTACGAGAAACGCCTTTTGAGGCGCGTCCAGTGCAATATTTTAGCCCTTTTGGCTACTCTAAAGCGCCTGCTGAACGCTATGTTTGGTATCGTAGCCGTGGTGAAATGCCATCAGATCCTTTCTTGCATCAATACTTGCTTGGCTATGTTTCTGACTTTGACTTTTTACCAACCGCTCTCCAACCTTATGGTTTAGGCTTTATGGATACAAGTCTGCAAGTTGCTACCATTGACCATTCTATGTGGTTTCATCGTCCATTCCGAGTGGATGATTGGTTGCTTTATGTGATCGAAAGCCCTTCAGCATCAGGCGGTAGAGGATTTGTGAGAGGTAAATTCTTTAATACAAATGGTCAGCTAGTGGCGTCTTCTGTTCAAGAAGGGGTTATTCGCCAAAAACGTACTAAACATTCAAAATAATATCTTGGCATATTCCCCCCTCAAAAGAGGGGGAATAGACAATTACTGTTGATAAGCTCTTTCACCATGAGTTGTTAAATCTAATCCATCATGCTCTTCCTCTTCTGAAACACGTAAACCCACCAGCTTATCGGCGATTTTAAAACTGATATAAGCGACAATACCAGACCAAATCACAGTGATCACAACACTCATAAATTGAATTAAAACCTGTTTAATCAGTGTCATATCATCACTATATCCCACACCACCTAAAAATGAAGCCGTAAATACCCCCGTTAATAGACAACCTGCAATACCGCAAGTACCATGAATACCAAAAACATCACAAACATCATCAGCTTTTAACCAGCGCTTTAAAACAACAACTCCCCAAAGCCCAATAATTCCTCCCATGACACCAATAAATAAAGCGCCCATCACTCCGACCGTGCCAGCAGCAGGCGTAATCGCCACTAACCCTGCAATACAGCCTGAACAACTGCCTAACATAGAAGGTTTGCCTCTGGTGATCCATTCTGACGCAGTCCAAGAAAGCACGGCTCCTGCGGTTGCAATGACTGTATTTAAAAACGCTAAAGCCGCAATTGCATTTGCACTGCCAGCAGAGCCTGCATTAAAACCGAACCAACCGATATAAAGTACAGCTGTACCTGTAAAAACCATGGGCAAGTTATGGGGTTTAAGCGCTGTATGCTGGCTATCACGTCGATTACCAAGTAAGTAAGCACCAACAAGTGCCGCAATAGCAGCATTAATATGTACGACCGTTCCACCTGCAAAATCTAATGCGCCATCATCGATTAACCAGCCACCTTCTCCCCATACCATATGCGCAATAGGAATATAAGAAAAAGTGAACCAAATAATCGTAAAAATAAGTAATGCAGAAAAACGAATGCGCTCTCCTAATGCCCCAACAATTAATGCAACAGTGATAACCGCAAACGATCCTTGAAAAGCAACATGTACATATTGATTAATTGAACCAGATAGTGAATCCAGTGAGACATTATTCAAAAAAGTAAGTGACCACCCACCCCAAACTTTATTACCCACAGTAAAAGCCAAACTGTAACCAAAAGTTATCCAAAGAATGACCACAACACTAAAGATCATCATCACTTGTGTTATCAATGAAAGTACGTTTTTACTTCTTAGTAATCCCCCATAAAACAAGGCAATACCGGGTATAGTCATAAAGAAAACCAAAGCAGTACATATCAACATAAAGCCATTATCCGCTTTATCAACAAGCACTGTTTCAGTCGCAAATACAGGTGAAGAAAAGTGTGTAAGCACTAACATTAATAGCAAAGAAAGTAAGCGTTTCATCGAATATCTCCTTTAAAGTGCTTCATCACCAGATTCACCGGTACGAATACGGACTGCCTGCAATAATTCCAAAACAAAAATTTTTCCATCACCAACTTTTCCTGTATCCGCGACTTGCATAATCGCTTGCATTACTGGCTCAAGTTGTTCATCACAAATAGCGAGTTCTATTTTTACTTTGGGAAGAAAATTAACTTCGTATTCTGCTCCTCTATATAACTCTGCATGTCCTTTCTGCCGCCCATATCCCTTTACTTCACTGATTGTCATTCCCTTTATGCCTAACTCAGAAAGTAACTCTCGTGCTTCTTCTAATTTAAATGGCTTAATAATGGCGATGATATATTTCATATAAACCTCGTCGATATTTGAAAGAACAAAGTCTATATAGCAAAGCAAAAGACATGCCATTATTTAACCCATTGATATAATAGTTAAATATCGAAACTTAGAATAATTAAAATCGAAAAATTCACAGAATTGGTGCAAAAAGATGACTGCTATTTTGCTCAAAGCAAGATAATCGGGAAATAAAAAAGGGCACATACATAAAGATGATGTGCCCTTTAAAATTATATTTTTTATTTAAGGTTATTATTCTACTTCAATAGGCTCTTGTTCTTGTAAAGACTCTCTGACTTGCTGTAATTGATACATATTATAGTATCTGCCTTTTTGTGAGAGTAGCTTAGCATGATCACCCTGCTCGACAATTGCACCACGATGAAGCACTACAATTTCATTGGCTTCAATAATAGTGGAAAGTCGGTGAGCAATAACAATCAGTGTCGTTTTTTCCCTAACCACTTTTAACGCCTTCTGTATGGCTTGCTCTGTTCCTGAGTCAATATTTGCTGTTGCCTCATCCAAAATAAGAATACGAGGAGGTATTAATAGTACACGCGCCAATGCAAGTAACTGCTTTTGCCCAGCAGATAAGCGACTACCTTGCTCACCAAGTTCTGTTTGTAGCCCTTCAGGTAAGGCTTTAGCCCACTGATCAAGTTGCACTGTCTCTAGTACCTGCCACAAATGTGATTCATCACATTCACGCCCTAACGTAATATTGTCATGCAGTGAACCTGACAGTAAAACAGGATCTTGCTGCACCATCGCAATACCACTGCGTAATGCGGCGTGAGAGTATGCTTCTAACGGTTGATTATCTAAAGAGATACTCCCTTTTTGCCAAGGGTAATTTCCCATTAATAAACTGGCTAAAGTACTCTTACCGCTTCCTGTGTGCCCAACAAATGCGACAAAATGACGAGCAGGAATAGTTAAATTGATATCTTTTAATACCCATTGCTCATCACGATACGCAAACCACAGAGAGTTAACGTCAATATGACCTTGGGTGATGATATGTGATGATGAACCGTAGTGCTGCAAAGGAGCATCCATTAGTTCAAAAACACGCTCACCAGAGACAACCGCCTGTTGTAAAATCGATTGTTGCGATGTCAGGGTGATCAAGGGTTCATTTAATCGACCTAAATAACTAATAAATGCATAAATAACCCCAACACCAATAACAGCACTGCCTTGATACCCAAACAGCATTAATAAACCACATAGAACCAACGCAGAGAGCATACTTAGTAAAGGACGTAATAACAGGCCATCGAGTTTTAACGCTTTCATACGTGCTTGATAATGCTGCCAGCTATCATCCGACATTCTTTCACCAAATCGAGCTTGTTGCCTAAATTGCTGAATAACTGACATACCATTGATGACCTCGTGGAAGCCATCATTTATATTGGCAAGGAAATGGCGCACATTACGAACTATTGGCGTACTAAGCCGCTGATAAAGCATCATCACACCAATAACGGCAGGGAAGATTGTCATCGCGATTAATGCCATTTGCCATTCTAATAAGAACATGGCTATCAGCATTACAACCACTAAAGCAATCGCTCGGAATAATGTCGGTAACACGTTCACAAACAAGTCTTTAATCGTCTCGGTATCATTTGTTACACGAGAAATTAACTGCCCCACAGGTTGATTATCGAAAGCACTTAACGGCTGTTTTAGTGCCGCACTCATTACATCCGTGCGTAATTGTTGCACAACCCCAACGGCAGCATGATTAAACACAATAGCTTGATAATAGTGAAGTGTGGCGGCTATCACCTGTAAAAGAATAAAAGCTAACGCCAAACCTAATGATGACATTAATTCCACATTATTTGTGGCGACTTTTGCATCAATAAAATAACCAACAATTAATGGGCCACCCACTTCTGCAACGGCGGCTACCCACAACATAATGACTCCCCATGTCATGGGTTTGCGATAGGTTTTGCCATAAGTCAAAAGACGCTTTAATGCAGGTAATAGCGCTTTAACGGATTTATTTTTATTCATCGTCATCCAGCGCGGCCTCTAATTGCTGATAATGGTACATATCTTGATACCAACCCGGTATTGAAATTAATTGCTGATGTGTACCTTGTTCTATAATTTCACCCTGTTTTAAAACTAAAATATTCGTAGCACCAACTAATGCAGATAAGCGATGAGCGCTAATAATTAACGTTCTATCTTTTCGCCATTGCGACAAGTTCTGCAAAATTTGATATTCAGTTTGTCCATCAACAGCGGATAGAGCATCATCTAATAATAAAATTTCAGCATCCAATAATAGCGCTCGAGCGATAGAAATACGCTGTTTTTGCCCACCAGATAACATTACACCCTTTTCACCTACCTGCGTTTGATACCCTTCAGGTAAGCGTAAAATATCCTCATGAATATTTGCCAGTTTCGCAACAGACTCTATTTCTTCTTTTGTCGCATTAGGACGACCTAAGGCAATGTTTCCCGCAATGGTATCTGAAAATAGGAATGGTGTTTGATTAACAACTGCCAAACGGGCTCGCCATTCATCAAGTTTCAATTGATAAATAGGTATGGATTGAAAACGAATTTCACCTTCAGTCACATCGTAAAGTCGTTGAATAACGGTAAGTAATGTACTTTTTCCACTCCCAGTCATTCCACAAATACCCAACATTTCACCGGGTGACAATGTGAAATGAACATTTTTCAGTGATTCTGTTGTTTGTTCGGGATATTGGAAACGTTTGATATCAACAGATAGCACACCTCGACCTTGCTTTGGTGATAATTCACCATCAATCATATCGAGTTTTTCATCCAATAAACTATTAATTCGGCTATAAGCAGCACTGCCACGCTCAACAATATTGAACATCCATGCTAATGCCAGCATTGGCCAGATCATTTGCCCCAAATACATCACAAAACTGGTTAATTCACCCAATGTCATTTTGCCATTAATAACAAAATAGCTGCCACCCGCAACAGCGAGTAAATTAGCAAAACCAATAGCCATGAAAATAGTAGGATCAAATAGCGCATCAATTCGTGCAACACGCATATTTTGGCGTCCAGTTTCTTTTGCAACATCATCAAAACGAGAGGCATGTTGTTGCTCTAGTCCGAATGATTTGATCATGCGAATACTACTCAAGCTTTCTTGTGCTTGATTATTGAGTGAAGAAAAAAGTGCCTGTGCGGTTTTAAAGCGACTGTGTAGTTTATCGCCATATCGCTTAATCAAAATCGCCATGATTGGCATAGGTAATAATGAAATTAGTGTTAGTTCCCAACTCAACTGAACACTCATCATGACAAGTACAGCAAGCCCCATCACCATAGAATCCACTAAGGTCAGTACACCTTCGCCCGCTGCGAAAACGACTTTATCAACATCATTGGTGGTACGTGCAATTAAATCACCAGTACGATAACGGTGATAAAATGAAGAGGATTGTTGGTTAAGTTGTTGGTAAATTTGCATCCGCAGTTTTACTGCGAGTTGATAAGATGCACCAAATAACCAAAGACGCCAAAAATAACGCAAAAGATAAACTGCGAGGGCAATTAATACCATCACACCAATCCAATTCATCACTTGGCTAAATGTCAGACTATGGTTATCGACACCATCCACAATGATCCCAACAATCTTCGGAGGGATCACCTGTAATACTGCGATAACCATCAATAAGAAAATGGCACCTACATAACGACGCCATTCACTGAGGAAATACCAACTGAGCTGTGAAAATAGAGCCACGCCTTAAATCCTAAGGTTATACAAAAAATAAAAGTGCCAGTTGGTAAAGATGAACCTTATTCAGGTATCGGCATTGCCGTTGTGTATTTAATTTTTTCCATTGCGAAGTTAGAAGTCACGTCAATAAGACCCGGTACGCCATTAACCATACGCTTATAAAATAGGTCATAACTTTTCATGTCTACTACTTCAACATGCATTAGATAATCACACTCACCCGCCATTCGATAGAATGTCAGTACTTCTGGCATTTGCTTAACAAATGAAACAAACTGTTCGTACCATTCGCTATTGTGTTGCTGTGTTCTAATCATAACAATAACTGTTAGACCTAGCCCGATTTTTTCACTATCAAGCAGCGCAACACGCTTACGAATATACCCTTCATCCTCTAGTCTTTTCAATCGTTTCCAGCAAGGTGTTGAGGTTAGGTTAACAGCCTCAGCCAAAGTATTCAGTGAGAGGCTTGAATCTTCCTGTAACAGCGCTAATAGTTTACGGTCAATCTTATCTAACATAGATACTCCTTCAAAATATGCCCCTACAAAAAATAATGATAACCTGCCCCTTACTATAAGAGTAATCATCTAATGATAAATCGGTAATAAATTGCCATAATATATGTACTTTTATGCGTACTAATCCCTATAGAAATTCAATATTCAGGAGTATTCTGATGAAAAAAACGGTCGTTGTCTTTAGTGGTGGACAAGATTCGACAACCTGCCTTATTCAAGCATTGGAAAAGTACGATGAAGTACATTGCATTACATTTAATTATGGGCAACGCCATAAAGAAGAAATTGAGGTAGCACAAAAAGTTAGTCAATTACTGGGGGCAACTGCGCATAAAGTTTTAGATGTAAGTTTACTCAATGAACTCGCTATCAGTAGCCTAACTCGCGACAATATTCCTGTTCCTGATTTCAAAGAAAGTGAAGAAAGTGATATTCCAAGTACCTTTGTACCGGGTAGAAATATTCTTTTTCTCACTTTGGCGGCAATTTACGCTTATCAAATTGGAGCTGAGAGTGTTATCACGGGTGTTTGTGAGACTGATTTCTCTGGTTATCCTGATTGTCGTGATGAATTTGTAAAAGCACTGAATCATGCTGTCAGCCTAGGTATTGCACGTGATATTAAATTTATCACCCCATTAATGTGGCTAGATAAAGCCGAAACATGGGCCCTTGCTGATTACTATAAAAAGTTAGATTTCGTTCGTCACGAAACCTTAACTTGCTATAACGGTATTCAAGGTGATGGTTGTGGTGAATGTGCAGCTTGCCATTTAAGACAACGTGGATTAAGCACTTACTTAGCCGATAAAACACCAATTATGCAGGCAATGAAACAGAAAGTGGGCCTTAAATAATCATCATAATTACTTTGCTTATTATCACTGCTACCCGTCGCTCTATTCGCTTATGCAGTGATAATTCACAAAGCATTATCACTGCATTAAATCATCTTTAATTAGCCTAATAGCATTGAGCGAGAGAGCTCTAATACCCTTTTTTTGTATTAGGATGATTGGCGTACATACTCAAGCTTCTCTCTTAATTGATCCGTTAAGGTCAGTGCTTTTTTGGTGTTAATATCGACAAGAACAAAAGTAATTAATGCATCAGAGATAAGCGCACCGTCTTTTTTTCTCACGATTTTTTGAGAAAGTACGCCACTTTTAATCCCCACTTCAGCAACGTCACAATCAATCAGTAACTCATCGCCTAAACTTGCAGGTAAGCGATAATTAATATTGATATTAGCAACGACTAATGCCAAGCCATTACGCTTAAACCAGTCAAAATCTAAATGTTGCTCAATCCAATCCCATCGGGCTTGCTCTAAAAACTCAAGGTAACGTGCATTATTCACATGTTCAAAAACATCTAAATGAAAGCCATAAACTTTAATTAATGTACTCATATCAATTTATTACCTCTTGATTATTCTAATAAACTTTTTATAAAGTTTTTTTGCGATACCATAAATATAGCCAAGAAAATAAATTTAGTAATTTCTGATATAGGTTTATTTCGTTTTCTTTCAGAACAGAAAGTGCTAAGAAAACGTGTTTCTCTTATCAAAAAAATCAAAGAGAAACACGGGGACTTTCAATCAATATTCACGTTTTTGCTATCACTTATACCTACATCGTATAAGAATGAACACCTTAATTAATAACGATAAAATCGCGATTTTGATCAACCAACTTCATACCAATTCCAAAAACTTTTTCAAGTTCATCGATAGAGGTAAAACGTCCTAACTGCTCGCGATAATCAATAATGGCCTGCGCTTTTGCTTTTCCGATCCCTTTTAATCCCATTAATTCATCTACTGTTGCCGTATTTAAATTAACTTTACCATCTGCATTGGCTTTATTTTCTTTTGCATCACGATCAACTGAGGTGTGAGTTTCGATAGAAACTGTTGGTGTTGAAGTCGGTGTTTCTTCTGCATAAGAGAGAGGAGAAAGCCCTAATCCTAAAGCAAGACAAATAGAGGCCATAAAACCTGACAACATTCTTTTATCCATCTTCATAATCATAATTTCCTTTTATTCAATAATTTTAAATTCAATAGCAAACAGAGATTTCTGAATGCAGAAAAAGAATGCCAATATATTGATAAATCGACAATTGTATAAAAAGAAAACTACGAGAAAGCAGGAAAAATAAAAATGAACAGAAGAAGCATTACAAAAAATTGTCGGACTTGCTCTCAAATGTGAACTTTTCTAGAAATGGAGTTATTAGCTTAAATTATCAAAGACTGTTCGCCATAAAAAAACCCAGCTTTATGCTGGGTTTTTAATGTAATAACTCAAAATTGATTATTGATAATCTTTATCAAAAATTTCAATTTTAGCGTTATCTTTTAGGTCACGTAACATAAGTTGTAACGCTTCTTCGCCCATCTGAGCACGATAGAGATTAGTCATAAACTCTAGTTGTTCAGCTGTTGGTTTGCCATCTGTTACGCTGTCTAATTGAATGAGGACGACTTTGGTACCAGGTACATTAGTCATACCATACTCTTTTTTACCTTCAGCAGGTTTTGGCATAGAGAAAATAGCGGTTTGTACTACATCTGTTGCAGATGAGTGAACAATGCTTTCTTCACTACCAAACGAAATATTAGCCGCTTTCAGTGCTTCTTCGCCTTTGCCTTCTTTCAATGCAGCTAAAAGTTTTTGAGCCTGAGCATTCATTGCTTGTGATGCTTTTTGCTGTTTAACTAGCATAACGACTTGATCACGCACTTTATCTAATGGTTGACTTGCTGAAGGCTTATAACCTTCTACACGCACGATAAATGCGCTGTCATTACCCAACGTCACCATGTCTGAATTCATGCCTGTTGGGCCATTTTCATCCACTAATGAACCACCAAAAATTAACTGGGTGAGTTTTTCATTATTTAATGGTGCAGGAACGGTGTTTTCATCAAACCAATCAGTATTAACAACAGTTACATTGCCCGCTTTAGCCGCAGGAGCTAATGTGTCGTTGTCGTTAGATGCAGCTTGACTCACTTTTTGTTGTAATGCGAAGAAATCGTCAATTGCTTTGTTTTCACGCATTTTTGCCAGTAAATCTGTTTTCACTTCATCAAATGGTTTTACAACAGATTGTTTAACATCATCAAGGCGGAAAATTGCGTAACCGTTGCTGATTTTAACAGGTGCAGAAATTTGGCCTTTTTCTGTCAAACTTGCATTAGCTAGCTCTGGTAATTCTTGACCGATAGTTATCCAACCTAAAGAACCATTTTGTTTTTTAGAGAAGCTATCAATAGATTTTTCTTTCACTAACGAAACAAAATCAGCGCCTTTTTTCAGCTCTTCTTCTGCTGCTTTAGCGGCTGCTTCATCAGCTAGAACTAAGATGCTGTATTGTTTTTGTCCTGCTGCTGTGAATTCATCAATATTACTATCGTAGTAAGCCTTCGCTTCTTCATCAGTAATGTTGATGTTATTAAAATCTTTTTGAGCATTTAATTGAATATAGCTAATTTTAAATTGCTCTGGCGCGATGAACATTTGGTTATTTTGCTCATAGAACGCTTTCACTTCTTCATCAGATGCCGTTTCTTTTTCAAGGAATGGCTGAATGTCCAATGATGCTAAACGTACATTACGGCTTTGTAGCATCAAGCCTGCAAATTCTTTAACTTCGCTATCTAAGGCAAAATCTGTACCTTGAATAGAAAATTTCAATTGCTGATTGATAAGGTTTTGACGAATACCTTCTGCAAAGGCATCAGCATCAATATTATTGCCTTTCAATAAATCGACATATTTTTTATTGTCAAATTTGCCATCAGTTTGAAAGTAAGGAAGTGCAAAAATAGCATCTCTAATTTGCTGATCACCGGCTGAAATACCCAGATTTTGTGCAAATTGATCAAGTAATGCTTGGTTGATCAGCATATCAAGCGCTTGTTGGCGAATAAGTTTCTGACCTTCTTCCGATGAAGCAAGAGCAGCAAAATTTTCACCCATATCTTGTTGTAATTGAGCACGACGTTGCTGATAAGTTTGCTCTAATTGAGAACGGCTAATTTTATATCCGTTAACTTCAGCAGCATCATTAACGCCTGAACTAAAGAGATATCCGCCCACACCGGTTAGGACGAAGGAGAGGATGATCACAGCTAATAATATCTTTATAAATGGATTATTAGCAGTGGAACGAATGTTGTCCATCATAACGAGACGAGGCTCCGTTTGGTGAAATAAAAATTATTTTTATGGGTGTTACACGACTATTTTGAGCACAGCGAAAAGATAATATGCCCATGCTGGCTTAATATCAAAATGTCGCGACACGCGACAATCATTAAAAACAGCCAGTCCCGTATTAATGCGCAGTCTTAACACGCACTTTCTATAACTAAGAAAAAACTAAACAGCATTATTTGATTCATTGATTACGATAACCATTTAACCCATCACTGAATCATTCATTGTTGTCTATTTCAGTTATAGAACAACGCGTCATTCTATCAAATGACTACTTCAGTTTCACGTCTTATCGCCAGAGAATACAAGGTTTAATCGTGATTTATAACCTAAAAAAAGAAAAGCGCATCTCAAAAAGATGCGCTTCATTTTTTAATTGAGTCGTTTTCTGTTTATCCATAACGTTAAGCTAATAACAAATTGGCAGAAAATAAGTTCAACTATTATTGATTAACTGCGTCTTTTAAGCCTTTACCAGCACGGAATGCAGGAACTTTCGCAGCTTCAATTTGAATTTCTTTACCTGTTTGTGGGTTACGGCCTGTACGAGCTGCACGATCACGTACAGTGAAAGTACCGAAACCTACTAATGCTACATCATCACCTTTTTGTAAAGATTCAGTGATAGAAGCAACCAGAGCATCTACAACACGACCAGCTGCCGCTTTTGAGATATCTGCATTTGCAGCAATTTTGTCGATCAGTTGAGTTTTATTCACGCTTTCATCCCCATAATTTTATGCGTTATTTTTCACCATTAATGGCAAATTTTGCAAACGTCGTTATATCAAGCCTTTTTAGATATAGCAAGACCGATAAAACAGCATTTTTAATTAAAATCCCAATTAAATTAGCGACACAAAAAAAGGCTGGCAAGCTTTTATTACTTATCCAGCCTTTTTTTTAGCTATAATTTATGACTAATATCACTCTTTAGTGTGATTTATCAGTCACAACTTCCATGCCAAACGGCGAGTTTTGCAGGGCTAGCGATAAAACTTCCTCAATTGTTTTCACCGGGTGAATATCCAGGTCAGCAACAATATTTTCAGGAATTTCTTCTAAATCACGTTTATTTTCATCAGGGATAAGAACTGTCTTAATTCCACCACGATGTGCAGCAAGTAACTTTTCTTTCAGTCCGCCAATTGGCAATACTTGTCCGCGTAACGTAATTTCGCCCGTCATTGCAACATCCGAACGTACAGGGTTACCTGTTAGGCTTGATACCAATGCAGTACACATTGCGATACCTGCACTTGGACCATCTTTTGGTGTTGCGCCTTCAGGAACGTGTACGTGCATATCACGTTTTTCATAGAAATCGCCATTAATACCAAGTTTATCAGCACGAGCACGAACCACGGTCATTGCCGCTTGAATAGACTCTTGCATCACTTCACCTAAAGAGCCGGTGAATGTTAGCTTGCCTTTACCCGGTACACTTGCTGTTTCAATAGTCAGTAGATCACCACCAACTTCTGTCCATGCAAGTCCTGTAACCATACCCACTCGGTTTTCTGTATCAGCACGACCGTAGTCAACTTTACGAACACCTAAGTAGTCTTTGAGATTATCTTCGTTAATCTCAATATGTTTGATTGTGCTATCCATTAGCAATTGTTTTACTGCTTTACGGCATAATTTAGAGATTTCACGTTCTAAACTACGTACACCCGCTTCACGCGTGTAATAACGAATAATGCCCATAATTGCGCTGTCATGAATTGTCAGCTCACTTGGTTTTAATGCATTACGCTCAATCTGTTTTGGTAGCAAATGTTGCTTAGCAATATTCAGTTTTTCATCTTCGGTATAGCCTGATAAACGAATAACTTCCATACGATCTAGCAACGGTGCTGGTATATTCATGGAGTTAGATGTCGCCACGAACATAACATCAGACAGATCGTAATCAACTTCCAGATAATGGTCGTTAAACGCGATGTTTTGCTCTGGATCTAACACCTCTAACAGTGCAGAAGCTGGATCGCCACGCATATCTGATGACATCTTATCAATTTCATCTAACAGGAAAAGTGGGTTTTTGACGCCAACTTTCGCCATTTTCTGAATTAATTTACCTGGCATAGAACCGATATAAGTACGACGGTGACCGCGGATTTCAGCTTCATCACGTACACCACCTAACGCCATACGAACATATTTACGGCCCGTTGCTTTAGCAATAGATTGACCCAGTGAGGTTTTACCTACACCCGGAGGCCCTACCAAGCACAGGATTGGCCCTTTAATTTTGCTAACGCGAGATTGTACCGCGAGATATTCAAGGATACGTTCTTTAACACGCTCTAAACCATAATGGTCAGTATCAAGAACCTCTTGCGCTTTCACTAAGTCTTTTTTAACTTTGCTACGGCTATTCCAAGGAACTTGAACCATCCAATCAATATAACTACGTACAACCGTGGCTTCAGCTGACATTGGCGACATCATTTTTAATTTCTGAAGTTCCGCTTCTGTCTTCTCTTTTGCCTCTTTCGGCATTTTTGCAGCGTCGATTTTACGTTTCAGCGATTCCATTTCATCAGGTGCATCATCCATCTCACCTAACTCTTTTTGAATCGCTTTCATTTGTTCGTTGAGATAATACTCACGCTGACTCTTTTCCATCTGCTTTTTAACGCGGTTACGAATGCGTTTTTCAACTTGTAGCAGATCGATTTCTGATTCCATCATCGCCATTAAATATTCAAGGCGTTCTGTAACATCAGACATTTCAAGTACAGCTTGCTTATCTTTTAATTTCAGCGGCATATGAGAAGCAATGGTGTCTGCTAATTTCGCTGATTCTTCGATAGCATGTAATGAGGTTAATACCTCTGGCGGAATTTTTTTATTCAGCTTGATATAACCTTCAAACTGATTAATCGTTGTACGATTTAAGACTTCCTGTTCGCGCTCATCAACTGCTGGCGTTTCAAGGTATTCTGCTTTCGCCTGAAAGTATTCACCATTGTCAGATAACGTCGTAATTTTGGCACGACGAATACCTTCGACAAGTACTTTCACTGTTCCATCAGGCAGTTTTAGCATCTGTAAAACAGAGGCAACTGTACCAACAGAAAAAAGATCATTAACACCTGGTTCGTCAGTAGATGCATCTTTCTGCGCAACCAGCATAATTTGTTTGTTGTCGTTCATCGCAGCTTCTAAGCAATGAATGGATTTTTCACGACCAACGAACAACGGGATCACCATATGCGGATATACAACGACATCACGTAATGGCAATACAGGTATTTCAATACGTTCTGGACGCTCAGGATTCATAGAGCTCTCTCTTCGTTTTTAGCTTAACGCTTTTACAGGTAATTTTATTCGCATGTCACCAAATAAAATTAATTCCACGGATTGTCAAAATATATAAGGGCACTTTTCTGACATTCAATAGCATTACCCATTAAAAAAACAAAATGAGGGAAAATTCCCTCATTTTTATTGCGTTGGCACGCTTTATCTTAAATTTCTCTCTTATTTTGAGAGAAAACTAGATAATGTCAGACAAGAGACATTGCCAAATTACGATGCATTATTCACCTGAAGCCTGATTTTCTGGTTGGCTATAAATAACCAGAGGCTCAGATTTTCCATTAATAACGCCTTCATCAATGACCACTTTTTCTGCATTTTCAAATGAAGGAAGGTCATACATCGTATCAAGTAATGCTGCTTCAACAATTGAACGTAAACCACGAGCACCTGTTTTACGTACCATCGCTTTTTTCGCAATTGCAGTCAGCGCTTCCTTACGGAATTCTAAATCCACACCTTCTAATTTAAATAATGCCTGATATTGCTTAGTCAGTGCATTCTTAGGTTCTTGTAAGATTTGGATTAATGCTTCTTCGCTTAATTCGCCTAGCGTTGCAACAACAGGTAAACGACCAATAAATTCAGGGATAAGACCAAATTTAATCAGATCTTCTGGCTCAACTTGGGCTAATAATTCACCTTCGCTAGCTTTCTCTTTTTGGCTTTTAACTTCTGCGCCAAAACCAATACCTGAATGTGTATTTAAACGCTGTGCAACAACTTTATCGAGCCCTGCAAATGCACCACCACAGATAAAGAGGATCTTAGAAGTATCTACTTGTAAAAACTCTTGTTGTGGGTGCTTACGTCCGCCTTGAGGAGGAACAGAAGCCACAGTACCTTCAACTAATTTCAATAATGCTTGCTGTACACCTTCACCAGACACGTCACGAGTGATTGATGGGTTTTCAGATTTACGAGTGATCTTGTCAATTTCATCAATATAAACAATACCACGTTGTGCTTTTTGCACATCGTAATCGCATTTTTGTAGCAGTTTTTGAATGATGTTTTCAACATCTTCACCCACATAACCCGCTTCTGTCAGCGTTGTGGCATCTGCCATAGTAAAAGGAACATCAAGGTAGCGTGCTAATGTCTCTGCTAATAACGTTTTACCGCTACCAGTAGGGCCAATCAGCAAAATATTACTTTTCCCTAGCTCAACACCATTGGCTTTATCGCCATTACGCAGACGTTTATAGTGGTTATAAACGGCAACAGCCAAAACTTTTTTAGCCAATTCCTGACCGATAACATAGTCATCAAGGTGCTTACGGATTTCATGTGGCGTTGGCAATTCACTGCGTTCATGATGAGGTGCCAGTTCTTTTATTTCCTCACGAATGATATCAACACAAAGATCGACACATTCATCACAGATATAAACCGACGGACCAGCAATCAATTTTTTCACTTCATGCTGGCTTTTACCGCAGAAAGAGCAATACAGAAGCTTCCCTGAGCTATCTTTGCGCTTATCTGTCATCAGTCAACCTCACTTAGTTATTCCTCTTATCATTTATAAGAAGAAGAAAGTCTTTTTACATAAATATTGATAGCAGCTTCCTTTGCATCATTGACCAACAAAGGAAACGTATTAATTCAGTTACTATTACAACGTGTAATGATTAGCTACGTTGAGTATAGACTTTATCCACTAATCCGTATTCTAACGCTTCGTTAGCGGATAAGAAACGATCACGCTCAGTGTCTCTTTCTATTTCTTCAATAGATTTACCTGTATGTTGAGCCATTAGCTCATTCATACGGGATTTTACTTTCAAAATTTCTTGAGCATGAATTTGAATATCTGTTGCTTGACCTTGAAAACCACCTAACGGTTGGTGGATCATCACACGAGAGTTAGGTAAGCAAATACGTTTACCTTTCGCACCAGCAGATAGTAAGAAAGCGCCCATTGAACACGCTTGCCCCATACAAATTGTACTAACATCTGCTTTGATATACTGCATGGTGTCATAGATAGACATACCCGCAGTAATTACGCCACCTGGTGAGTTGATATACAGGTTGATGTCTTTCTCTGGGTTTTCTGCTTCTAAAAATAGCATTTGAGCAACGATAAGATTAGCCATGTGATCTTCAACTTGGCCAGTCAGGAAAATAATACGTTCTTTTAATAAACGTGAGTAAATGTCGTAAGAACGCTCTCCTCGCGAAGTTTGCTCTATAACCATCGGCACCAGAGCCATATTAGGTGCGAATTGTTCCTGTGTGTCGTTAAATGACATGTCTGTCTCCTATTGCATTCTTATTGGTGCCAATGACAACAATTTTACTTGAGATAATTGATCATGACCATTTCTAATGATCTAATCTCTCACAAGACATTCAAGGCGCCTCGCGAGGAGTGATAAAGAGAATATAGAATTATCTGGAGATAATCGCTCAAATTTCAAGGCAAAATTTGATAAATATATACAAACTGAAAAAAACCCGTGGTAAAAACCACGGGTTTTTGCTTAAAACCGATATTCGCGGTTAAGAATTAACCCATTTGAACTTCGTTCATCAGTTCAGTGAAGTTAGTTTCTTTTTCAGTTACTTTAGCATTTGCTAAGATTTTTTCTACCGCTTGCTCTTCTAACGCAAGATTACGGATGTTATTCATCAGTTGTTCGTTCTTGTTGTAGAACTCAACAACTTCTGATGGATCTTCGTAAGCTGAAGCCATTTCGTCGATCAGTGCATTCACACGGTCGTCTTCTGCTTTCAGTTCATTACTATTGATCACTTCACCTAACAGTAATCCAACGATTACACGACGTTTAGCTTGTTCTTCGAACAGTTCACGTGGTAATTGCAGAGCTTGTTTCTCGTCGCCACCAAAACGTTGAGCTGCTTGACGTTGCAGAACTTCGATTTCGCTGTCTACAGCGGCTGCAGGTACGTCAACTTCGTTTGCTTTAACTAAGCCATCAATAACTTGTGATTTAACACGAGTACGGATTGCATTTTTCAGTTCACGTTCCATGTTTTTACGTACTTCAGCACGTAAACCATCAACAGAACCATCAGCAATACCAAAACGCTTGATGAACTCTTCAGTTAATTCTGGCAGTTCACGCTCTTCAACTTTTTTCAGGTTGATAGCGAATTGTGCTTTTTTACCTTTCAGGTTTTCAGCGTGGTAATCTTCTGGGAAAGTCACATCGATTGTGAATTCTTCGCCAGTTTTATGACCGATAACGCCTTCTTCGAAACCTGGGATCATACGACCTTGACCCATTGCCAGTACGAAATCTTCAGCTTTTCCACCTTCGAATTCTTCACCGTCAATAGAACCGTTGAAATCAACAGTTACGCGATCTTCTGCTGCAACTTCGCCGTCTTTGTCTTTCCACTCTGCTTGTTGCTTACGCAGTGTTTCTAACATGTTATCAACGTCTTCGTCTTTAACAGTAACAACAGGTTTTACAACTTCAATGCTTTCCAGATCTTTCAGTTCGATTTCTGGGAAAACTTCGAATTCTACAGAGTAAACAAAGTCTTCACCTTCTTTGTATTGCTCTGGTTTGTAGTCAGGCGCGCCAACTGGGTTTACTTTGTTTTCGATGATAGCGTTAATGAAATTACGCTGCATCAGGTCACCCAGAACGTCATTCAGTACTGACATGCCGTAACGCTGTTTAACCATTGACATTGGAACGTGACCTTTACGGAAACCATCAATGCGAACAGTTTTAGCAGCTTTTTTCAGTTCACTGTCTACAGCAGTTTGGATATCAGCGGCTGGTACGGTGATTGTGACACGACGCCCTAGGCCTTGAGTCGTTTCAACAGAAACTTGCATCTTGTTACCTCAAAATAAGTTTTAGTGCTCGGTCTACTTTAAAGGAAACTAACATGATATTGACATGTTTAGGTTTATTTTCCTTTCAGAACCGGGGCCGCCACATTTAAAAAAACGAGGATCCCTGATATCAGAAGCATCCCGAAACCTTACTGAAAATTAGACGCGACATTATAACGATCTAGAGGGGTTGAGTCGAGAAAGAGCCGTTTTATTCCTCAATTTTTTCATAAAATCGAGCAACTCTCCCCTTTTTTCCTCTATAAAGAACAAAAAATACGCATCTTAGGATCTATTTACTCACGATTAACGATAAGGTTGTTAATCTTCTTGGCTTCCGCCACGACACCCAGGAGAGCGTAATGCTTTATCCTGTTGTTCATTCCATTCGCTCAAAGTAAAGGTGTGCAATGCTAATGCATGAACACCATTTTCCATTTCATGAGCTAATGTTTGGTACACATCACGATGGCGCGAAACACTACGTTTTTCATTAAAATCATCACTAACGATAATGACTTTAAAGTGGCTTTCAGAGCCTTCGGGCACATTATGGCGATGGCTTTCGTTTATTACTTGTAAAAAATGCGGTGAAAAGCGTGAAATCAGCTTATTCTCAATATCATCACGGATCATCTCTGCCCCTAATACTCTAGCCTTTATACCATGGTGAATAAAAAACAAGTCAACCAGACTATATTGATTTAGTCTTTATCAATACGAAATGATGAGCTTATTCTTTTTAATTTTGCTGATGATAATCGCTTATTTTTCATCTTGAGTAAAACCATTGGCCGAATATTGTCAAATGTATGAGTAAAAATGAGGGTAATTTGAAATAAAATCAATTGATAAAATCAGATAATTTCGTTCGTTAAGGGGATATTAGCAACCTATCAGCAGTGGTATGATAGGCTAAAGTTTGAAGCCTATTCTACTTGTTAACACAACAGACATATTTAACCGAGATTACCTCATGATTAAAAATTTACTCTGTGCTGTTTTTGCATTAACACTGCTTTCAGGTTGTGCAACTCCTAGTAACAAATTATCTATCGAACCTGTGATGTCAGTTCCTGCGGCCGATCCAACAATGCGCCCTATTTCACTGAACATTTCAAGCCAAGACAAACGTGCATCTAAAAACCTAGCGGAAATTAACCGCAACGGTAAATTAGAAGTTCTTGTTCCAACTCGTGATATTGCATTTTTAATGCAAGAAGTTTTACAAAAACAAATGACAGCCCGTGGTTTTATGATGGGTTCTCCTGCTTCTGCTGATGTGATTATTGTTATCAATAAACTTAATGCAGAAGTTGGTGAAGGAAGTGTTCGTCATAATATCAGTGCGAAAGCGGATATTTCAATTATCGTCACCTTACCGAATGGCAGTTCTAATACCAAAACATTCCGTACTAGCTACAATGTTCAAGGTCCATTTGGTGCAACTAATGAGAAAATTGCCGCCGCGATTAACAATGTCTTAAGTGAACTCGTTAGCGATATGGCAAAAGACGCTTCAGTCAGTCAATTTATCAAATCTAACGCCCGTTAATTTTATTAGAATAAACGACCTGTTATCTCAAACAGGTCGTTGAAAGGAATTTTTGCATGGTTCAGCCCGCCTTCAAACAAACCACTTGGTATAAATCATTTATTCTTCTATTACTTGGCTTTACTTCTGGATTACCTCTGGCGTTGACCGCGGGTACATTACAAGCATGGATGACAGTAGAAGATATCGATTTAAAAACCATTGGTTTTTTCTCATTGGTGGGACAAGCCTATGTTTTTAAATTCCTTTGGTCTCCTTTTATGGATCGCTATACCCCTTCTTTTCTTGGCCGTCGCCGAGGATGGATGTTGCTCACTCAAATAGGATTAGTGATTGGTATTGCAGGAATGGGATTTCTAAATCCTAATGATCATTTATGGTGGCTTGCCTCTTTAGCGGTCATTGTTGCCTTTTGTTCTGCTTCACAAGACATTGTTTTTGATGCCTATAAAACAGATATACTAAAAGCAGACGAGCGTGGTACAGGTGCTGCGGTTTCTGTATTAGGCTATCGCATAGCTATGCTTGTTTCTGGAGGAATGGCACTTTGGTTGGCTGATAAATATATTGGCTGGCAAAACATGTATTGGTTAATGGCTGCCTTAATGGGTATTGGTATTATTGCCACATTACTTGCTCAAGAGCCAGAAACTGCCGTAAATCCGCCACGTACACTCTATGAAGCGGTTATTGAGCCTTTATATGAATTCTTCTCTCGTAATAATGCTTGGCTAATTTTATTGCTTATTGTGCTGTATAAAATGGGTGATGCCTTTGCCTTAAGTTTAAGTACCACCTTTCTTATTCGTGGTGCTGGATTTGATGCTGGTGAAGTAGGATTAGTGAATAAAACACTTGGGCTTGCAGCCACAATTGTTGGGGCATTATTAGGTGGTTTATTAATGCGCCGTTGGAGTTTATTTAAAGCACTGATGATTTTTGGTATTTTGCAAGGTGGCTCAAATATCGGTTACTGGTATTTAGCTATTTCTGAGCAAAGTATTTATAGCATGGGTGCAGTAGTTGCATTTGAAAATATCTGTGGCGGAATGGGTACAGCTGCATTCGTTGCTCTATTAATGACACTTTGCCACCTCTCCTTTTCAGCTACACAGTTTGCGTTGCTTTCAGCTCTCTCAGCCATTGGTCGTGTTTATGTTGGCCCAGTTGCCGGTTGGTACGTTGAAAGTCACGGTTGGGAAGCCTTTTACCTTTTTTCTATTGTTGCTTCGGTCCCCGGTCTTATTTTGCTGTTGATTTCGAAAAACACACTTATTTATACGCAAAGAACGGGTGAATTCCTCAGAAGAACTTTATTTATTAAGCAGTACCGTTTTGCTATTTATGGTTTGATGCTAACCGTTCTCTTCTTTATTTGTAGTTTAATTCTTGTTATTACAAATTCACTACCGACTTTAGAAATGTTCCAGTCTGCTGATTTTATTCAATCAATAGATACTGAAAGATTAAGTGCTTGGGCTTCAACACTCTTTTTATATGGTGTTATTGTTGGTGCGATAAGCCTTGTCTTTGGCACAATCCTAGATTATTTGGCACTGAAGAAAACAACACATTAATTTTGTTGCTTTCTCAAAATATGCACCATAAAAAAGGACAGCTTAAGCTGTCCTTTTACATTCTTAGTAAAGAGAAATTATCTAAACAATCTTACTTTTACTGCTTTACCTTTAATTTTACCTTGTTGCAGCTGTTTCCAAACTTGTTTGGCGATAGATTGTTTTACGGCAACATAAGCATGTGTTGGGTTAATCATAATTTTACCAATGTCGGCACCATTGAAACCCATATCACCCGTTAATGCGCCTAAAATATCACCTGGACGCATTTTCGCTTTTTTACCACCATCAATACATAATGTTGCCATTGTTGCTTCAAGAGGCGTAATTTGTAGCCCAGTTGGTACTGGTAGCCAATTTATCTTCATATGAAGCATCTCTTCTAAAGCGTTAACACGCTGAATTTCTTCTGGTGCGCAAAAACTAATAGCCAATCCACTTTCACCCGCTCTCGCTGTACGACCAATTCGGTGAACATGAACTTCAGGATCCCACGATAATTCGTAGTTAATCACCATTTCTAACGCTTTAATATCAAGCCCACGAGCCGCAACATCTGTTGCCACTAATACACGACAACTCCCATTAGCAAAGCGAATAAGTGTTTGGTCACGCTCTCTCTGTTCCATATCGCCGTGTAGAGCAAGTACACTTTGGTTGCTTTCTGTCAGTGTTTCATACACATCTTGGCAATCTCGTTTCGTGTTACAAAATACGACACAAGAAGCGGGCTGCTCACGACTTAAAAGCTTTTGCAGTAATCCTATTTTTCCATGACGAGAGATTTCATAAAACTGCTGTTCAACCGCAGGAAGTTCATCAACAGAGTTTATTTCAATAGTTACTGGATTTTGCTGAATTTTGCGGCTAATTGCTGCGATTTCATTTGGCCAAGTTGCAGAAAAGAGCAATGTTTGACGTGCGGTTGGCATACGAGAAATAATGTCGTTGATATCATCAAAAAATCCCATATCCAACATTCTGTCTGCTTCATCCAATACCAATGTTTTCACATCATCTAAAGTAACAGTTTCTTTTTTTAGGTGATCAAGCAATCTACCCGGCGTTGCAACAATAATATGTGCAGCATGAATCAATGAATCACGCTGGATGCTAAATGGAACACCACCACACAACGTTAATACTTTGATATTTGGAAGATAACGAGCAAGACGACGTAATTCATTTGCAACTTGATCAGCAAGTTCTCGCGTTGGGCATAAAATAAGTGATTGAGTATTAAACTGTTTTGCATCAATGTGTTGCAATAGCCCCAAACCGAAAGCAGCTGTCTTACCGCTACCTGTTTTTGCTTGAGCACGAACGTCTTTTCCTTCAAGAATGGCGGGCAAAGCAGCTTCTTGAACTGGAGTCATAGTGAGATAACCCAATTCATTAAGGTTAGCGAGTTGTTCAGTAGGAAGTGCGTTAAGTTCAGCAAATGAGGTCACAATGAAAATTCCAAGTAAGATAAAAACGAATATGGGTTAATGATACTATCCCTTTATTCCCGTGTCGTGAGGTATTTTTACGCGACCCTCGCCACATTTTTTTCTTTCCTCTTTTACTTCCTTTTTTTCTTGCCAAAAAAGCCAATCACCAAATACTTAATTCATTCAAAAAAGATCAGATTATAAAAATAAACTAAACAATACTAAAATTCTCACTTTTAATTATCAATTTAATATTCTAGAAATAGATCATATTTTCAATATTATGATCTACAAATAGAGATTTAATGGGTTATAGTTTCAAAATATATTAAAAAATAAATTCACCGCAAAATTATTTCATTAAATTTAATTGAGATTATTCATGATAAAAAAAACATTTTTATTAACCATCGCAAGTACACTTTCTTTATCAGCCCAAGCTAGTTATTTAGGTGGTTTCGCTAATACCAGTATCAACTATCTTGATTGGACTTCTCATACAACACACAAAACAGGGCAATCCTCTCATAAAGATGATTTTGCCTATTTAGAACTTGAAGGTGGCGCTAACTTTTCATGGGGTGAGTTTTACGGCTTTTTTGATCTTGAAAATCCATTTAATCCTCGAAAAACACAACCGGGTGATAATCAACGTTATACAGTTAAAGCAACAAGCCGCATTTATTTAGGTGAAAGTCATTTCAATCTATACGGACACGTTTACGGTACATGGTCACTTCCGGGTAAAGAAAACAATGGCAACTTCCATGAAGTTAATACGCTTTACGGTTTAGGCTATAACACACAAATTGATAATTTATGGTTTAAACCATTTGTCGCGCTTCATTATGTCGATCAAACTTACTATTCAGGAAATAATGGCTACGTCGTTGGTTGGGTTGCTGGATATGATTTTTCCATTAGTAATCAAAAATTTAGTATTAGCAATTGGCATGAAATGGAGTTTAGCCGTCATGAGCGTTATGGCAATGGTGGGCAAAATGGGTTTAATGGCGCTTTAGCTTTTTGGTGGCACCCAACGACTTCTATTACCACTGGTATTCAATATCGTTATGCTTATAAAAAGTTAGGCGAAGATTTTCTGCAAGACGGCATTGTATATAGCCTGAAATATAATTTTTGATCGCTAATTGTTAATTTCCATTACAGCGAAAGCATTTTTATTCGCTGTAACCTCTTTTTATCACTTAATGAAAATTTTTCTCATTGGATATAAACATTCATCAAATCACTAATTACCCATATTAAAAATCATACAAGCATCAAATATGGATATTAAACATCAATATAAAAAGGATTTTACCCCTCAACTCTCCTCTGACCTCTAATTTGTTACTTTTTTAATCAGAATACGTTTTCTTACACTTTTTATTGAATTTTTATTTGTAAAAATATGTATTTATTTTAAAAACATGGTACTTTATGAAATTATAGTTAATACGCAATAATTAAATTAACATTTATTTAATACTTTGATTACTTGTGATCACATTAACACAAAAGACTAACCAACCACTTACTTACCATTACAATTGTTTACACTGTCGCAACCTTACCGTAAAATGTCCTTACTGATACTGATGAAACAACAATAGAACCTTTGTCATTTGGGTCGTTGGATGAGACTTATGAAATACATAAAAAGTATTGGGACACTCTCGCTATTAGCAGCAGCTCTTCTATTAAGTGGCTGTGATATGGCGTTAATGAATCCCAAAGGCGCTATCGGCGCTGAGCAAAAAACATTAATCCTCATTGCGCTTGGTTTAATGTTAATTGTTGTGATACCGGTAATACTGATGGTGATTGTTTTCGCTTTTCGCTACCGTGAATCCAATACTAAAGCCACCTATCGCCCAAACTGGGCTCACTCAAATAAAATTGAACTCGTCGTTTGGACTGTGCCAATTATCATCATTGTGATTTTGGCGAGCATCACATGGAAAACAACCCATGAGCTTGATCCTTACAAACCATTAGAGTCCACAGAAAAACCTGTCACCATTGAAGTAGTTTCAATGGATTGGAAATGGTTATTTATCTATCCAGAACAAGGTATTGCAACAGTTAATGAACTGGCTTTTCCTACTAATGTTCCTGTTAATTTCAAAATCACTTCTGACTCTGTCATGAACTCATTCTTTATCCCTCGATTAGGTGGGCAAATCTATGCGATGGCAGGAATGCAAACTAAGTTGCACTTAATTGCTAATGAACCTGGTGAATATCCAGGAATGTCAGCAAGTTATAGTGGACACGGTTTCTCTGATATGAAATTTACAGCGATTGCGACACCTGATCGTGCCGGTTTCGATGCGTGGGTTGAAAAAGTCAAACAATCGTCAGATACGTTAAATACGACCGCTGCATTTAATGAACTTGCTAAACCAAGCCAGAAAAATCCAGTGACCTACTATTCAAGCGTGAAGCCAATGCTATTCCAAGAGACCATTTCTAAATTTGGTCACACAGGTCATGGCGCTCACACCAGTGGCAATCAGACAGCACATGCTGATGCAACAATGAATATGAACATGAGCCATGCGGCGCATGCAGGAGCAGAGGAATAAAGGCATGTTCGGAAAATTAACTCTTGATGCAATCCCGCTACATGAACCAATTATCGTCGTTACTTTACTCGGTATTGTTCTTGGTGGGCTTGCTGTTGTTGGCGCACTAACTTATTTTCGTAAATGGAAATGGTTGTGGACCGAATGGTTAACCAGCGTTGACCATAAAAAAATTGGTATTATGTATATCCTCGTTGCAATGGTCATGATGTTCCGTGGCTTTGCCGATGCGATTATGATGAGAAGCCAACAAGCTCTCGCTTCTGCTGGCGAAGCTGGTTTCTTACCACCTCATCACTATGATCAGATTTTTACCGCACACGGCGTTATCATGATTTTCTTCATGGCAACACCTTTCGTTGTGGGTCTGATGAACCTCGTTGTACCTTTACAAATTGGTGCTCGTGATGTTGCCTTCCCTTTCCTTAACTCATTGAGCTTCTGGTTCTTTGTTGTTGGTGTGGTTCTTATCAACCTTTCTTTAGGTATTGGTGAATTCGCACAAACAGGTTGGTTAGCTTATCCGCCACTTTCTGGTCTGGAATATAACCCAGGAGTCGGGGTCGATTATTGGATATGGAGTTTACAGATATCCGGTATTGGTACGCTTCTAACTGGGGTTAACTTCTTCGCGACTATCCTGCGTATGCGTGCGCCGGGTATGAGCATGATGAAAATGCCAGTATTCTCTTGGGCTGCTTTATGTACTAACGTCCTGATTATTGCTGCATTCCCAATTTTAACAGTCACTATTACGCTGTTAACTTTAGACCGCTATCTTGGTACGCACTTCTTTACCAATGATATGGGCGGTAACATGATGATGTACATCAACCTTGTATGGGCTTGGGGTCATCCAGAAGTTTATATCCTTGTTCTGCCAGTATTTGGTGTGTTCTCTGAAGTTACAGCAACATTCTCTAAAAAACGGTTATTCGGTTATACCTCTTTAGTTGGTGCAACTGTCGTAATTACCGTGTTGTCATTTATCGTTTGGTTACACCACTTCTTTACTATGGGCTCTGGCGCCAACGTCAATGCCTTCTTCGGTATCGCCACGATGATCATCGCAATACCAACAGGGGTTAAAATCTTTAACTGGCTGTTTACGATGTATCAAGGCCGTATCGAATATAAAAGCCCAATGCTGTGGACTATCGGTTTCCTTATCACCTTCTCTGTTGGGGGTATGACTGGGGTTCTGTTAGCCGTTCCGGGTGCAAACTTCGTTCTACATAACAGCTTATTCTTAATTGCTCACTTCCATAACGTTATTATCGGTGGTGTGGTATTTGGCTGTTTCGCTGGTATGACTTACTGGTTCCCTAAAGCATTTGGTTTCACACTGAATGAAAAATGGGGTATCCGTGCATTCTGGTTCTGGTTTATCGGCTTCTTTATGGCCTTTATGCCACTGTACGTCCTTGGCTTTATGGGTATGACTCGTCGTATCAGCCAAAACATCAACCCAGAATTCCATCCAATGCTGATGGTTGCTGCGGGTGGTGCTGCACTGATTGCTATTGGTATCGCTTGTCAAGTTGTCCAGATCTACGTAAGTATCCGTGACCGTGATCAAAACCGTGATTTAACGGGAGATCCATGGGGTGGACGTACTCTTGAATGGTCAATTTCTTCACCTGCTCCTTTCTATAACTTTGCCGTTGAACCTAATGTTCAAACGCGTGATGAGTGGTGGGATCAGAAAGAAAAAGGCACAGCTTATCAGCGTCCAACTAAATACGAACCAATCCATATGCCTAAAAATACAGGCGCTGGTGTGATTATCTCAGCATTTAGCTTAGTACTTGGTTTTGCCATGATCTGGCATATCTGGTGGTTAGCTATCGTTGGTTTCGCTGGCATGATTGTCACTTGGATCGTGAAAAGCTTTGATACAGATGTGGATTACTATGTCCAAGTACCTGAAATTGAAGCTCTCGAGAATAAGCATTATGAAGAACTGAAAAAAGCAGGTGTGAAATAATGTCTACTCAAACTGTAAATAACACAAACGCCCATGAGCATCATGGGCACCACGATGCAGGAGCGACGAAAGTTTTCGGCTTCTGGATCTACCTAATGAGCGACCTTATCCTGTTTGCCAGCTTATTCGCCACTTATGCGGTGCTTGTTAACGGGATTGCGGATGGCCCTTCAGGTAAAGAAATTTTTAGCTTACCGTTTGTTTTAGTTGAAACCTTCCTACTGCTATTTAGTAGTATCACTTTTGGTTTCGCTATGCTGAGCATGAACAAAGGTAGCGTTAGCCAAGTTAATCTGTGGTTATTTGTTACTTTCTTATTCGGCTTAGGTTTCGTCATCATGGAAGTCTACGAATTCCATGAGCTAATCGCAGAAGGTTATGGCCCAGATCGCAGTGCATTCTTATCTGCATTCTTTGCATTAGTTTCAACACACGGTCTTCACGTAACGGCTGGCTTAATTTGGATTGTTATTATGATGATCCAAGTATCACGCCGTGGTTTAACTGAAGTTAACCGTACTCGTTTAAGCTGTTTAAGTCTGTTCTGGCACTTCCTTGATGTTGTCTGGATCTGTGTGTTCACCGTAGTTTATCTGATGGGAGCGATGTAATGAGTCATCCAAATACTTCTCCTTCAGGCGCAAGCCACGGCAGCATGAAGTCTTATCTGATTGGCTTTATTCTGTCTGTTATCCTCACCGTAATTCCATTTTGGATGGTGATGGAAGGAACAGCGACACCAGCAACAATTCTATGGACTGTTGTCGGTATGGCAGTTGTGCAAATTGTGGTTCACTTAGTCTGCTTCTTGCATATGAATACGTCATCAGAAGAGCGCTGGAACGTCGTCGCATTCCTGTTCACACTGCTTATTATCGGCATTGTTGTCGTAGGCTCGTTGTGGATTATGTACAACCTGAACATCAATATGATGATGGATTAAGAGTTGTCGCTATGATTAAGCAATACCTACAAGTCACCAAACCAGGAATTATTTTCGGAAATTTAATTTCTGTAATAGGTGGTTTTCTGCTCGCTTCTAAAGGTGAGATTGATTACTCCCTATTTTTCGCGACTCTGCTTGGGGTGTCTCTGGTCGTTGCTTCTGGTTGTGTTTTTAACAACTACATTGACCGTGATATTGACCGTATCATGGAAAGAACGAAGAATCGTCCATTAGTTAAAGGATTAATTGACCCTCGAATTAGCCTGATTTATGCCTCAGTATTAGGTATTGCAGGTGTTGTGCTGCTCTATGTAGCAGCCAACCCACTTGCAATGTTTATCGCTGTATTCGGTTTTATTATTTATGTTGGGGTTTATAGCCTCTACATGAAGCGTAAATCTGTTTATGGCACACTGATTGGAAGTTTATCTGGCTCTGCACCTCCTGTTATTGGCTATTGTGCCGTTAGCGGTGAATTTGATGCAGGCGCGGCAATCCTATTACTTATCTTTAGTTTGTGGCAGATGCCTCACTCTTATGCCATTGCTATTTTCCGTTTTAAAGACTACCAAGCTGCAAATATCCCTGTATTACCTGTAATTAAAGGGATCTCAGTCGCTAAACGCCATATCATTCTTTATATTCTGGCGTTTATGATCGCAACCTTAATGCTGACATTAGTTGGTTATGCCGGCTATAAATACCTGATTGTGGCTTCAGCCGTCAGTATTTGGTGGTTAGGCATGGCTTTATCAGGTTATAAAGCAACCAATGATATTGTGTGGGCACGAAAATTATTTATTTTCTCTATTGTCGCAATCACTTCATTAAGCGTAATGATGTCTGTTGATCCAACAAGCTCAACAGAAGCGGTTCTTGCGTATCTAAGATAATGTATTTATTAAAGTAACCTAAATACCAGTCAGCCTTCTGACTGGTATTTTTTTATCTCTTTTACGACTTCGCATGATATCAGTACAGTTTTGTCTTTTTTGTATCCCATTTATTGATTAACCTCACTGGAAAATGTCATTACAATGGAGGTATCAGTAATACGAGGTAATCCATGAATGATAATAAAATGACCCCATTAGAGCGCAAAGCAACATGGGGACTAGGCACTGTTTTTTCTCTTCGCATGCTTGGCATGTTTATGGTACTCCCAGTTTTAACCACCTACGGGCTTCAACTACAACACGCAACAGAATCTCTCATTGGATTAGCCATCGGTATTTATGGATTAACACAAGCTATATTCCAAATTCCTTTTGGTATTTTCTCTGATAAATTTGGTCGAAAACCTATGATTGTTTTTGGCTTAATTATTTTTATTATTGGTAGTCTGATTGCGGCTCTCAGTGACAATATCTATGGCATTATTATTGGTAGAGCATTACAAGGCGCGGGAGCTATCTCAGCAGCAGTAATGGCTTTATTATCAGATTTAACACGAGAACAAAATAGAACAAAAGCAATGGCCTTTATTGGTATTAGCTTTGGGATAACGTTCGCTTTAGCCTTAGTTTTAGGGCCTATTTTAACGCATATTTTTGGCTTACATGGTCTGTTTTGGGGAATTGCCCTACTCGCCTTTGGTGGCATTATTATTACGCTTTTTACCGTACCGAATAGCGAACACCATATTCTTAATCGAGAGTCTGGCTTTGTTCGTGGTAGCGTAAAAAAAGTTTTATTTGATGCACAACTTCTTAAATTAAATACCGGTATTTTTTCACTACATACTTTATTAATGGCGGCATTTGTTGCACTTCCTCTGGTTATGAGTAGCGCAGGTTTAGCGAAAGAAAAACATTGGATTGTTTATCTAGTCACCATGCTTATTGCCTTTATTACTGTACTTCCTTTTATTATCTATGCAGAAAAGAAACGAAAAATGAAACAAGTTTTCTTATTCTGTATTTCCCTACTTATTATTGCTCAAGCTATTTTGATTATTTCAGGCTCTAGCTTGTGGTTAATTATTGCAGGTATTCAAGTTTTCTTTATTGGATTTAATATTATGGAAGCACTTCTTCCTTCATTAATTAGTAAAGAAGCACCAGCAGGTTATAAAGGTACAGCGATGGGAATTTATTCCACCAGCCAATTTTTAGGTGTGGCATTAGGCGGAATTTTAGGAGGATGGCTTTATCAACATTATAGTGCGCAAACTGTATTTTTAGGCTGTTTAGTGATTGGTCTTATTTGGTTTTTCATTAGCCTAACATTACGCCAACCCTCTTATGTCAGTAGCTTACGTGTTGAATTACCTGAAAGTTTGTCTTCAAGCCAACAACAGCAACTACAACAATTGTTTAAGCAACAACCGGGTGTTAATGAAGTTGTGATTATGGCGGATGAACAAAGTGCCTATATCAAGGTTGATACTAAACAGACGCCAAGAGCAACATTAGAGGCTCTGATCCCTTTAGTTTAAAGGTCAATAAGCTTACTAGGTGAAATAAAAATGCGCTGGTTCAACAGCGCATTTTTGTATGACTAAAGGGGTAAATAATTAGTCACGGAAATTGTTAAATTGGAATGGCTGCCCTAACTCGCCTTCTCTTACTAATTTCATCACGGCTTGTAAGTCGTCGCGCGATTTACCTGTAACACGAACTTGCTCGCCTTGAATTTGGGCTTGAACTTTCAATTTACTGTCTTTGATCAGCTTAACAATTTTTTTCGCTAAAGCTGTATCAATACCTTGCTTTAAGGTGGCTTCTACGCTGTACATTTTTCCGCTGTGAGTCATTTCTTCAGGGATATTTAATACCGCACCATCAATCCCTCTTTTTGCCATTTTCTCACGCAGAATATCTAATAATTGTTGAACCTGAAATTCAGATACACTGGTCGTTTTCACTGACTCTGCTTTTTCGTTTAATTCAAAGCTTGCTTCAACGTTACGAAAATCCCAGCGAGTAGTCAGTTCACGTTGTGCGTTTTCTACCGCATTTCGCACTTCATGTAAGTCAACTTCAGATACGATATCAAAAGATGGCATTCTTTCTTCCTCAATAAATAAATACAACCCGAATAATAGCTTCTTTTAGGGTTGCAAAAAAGCATTGCACATTCAATAACAAATTTATCCCTTTAATTTCCTCTTACAGTAAAGCGCAAACATACTTTAAACAGAGAAGTGTAATCAATGTTATAATTTTAGCTAAATAGTCTAATGACCGTCAGTAGCCACCTTACGCTATTACGATTTGTAAAAAGAGGCACAATGAAAATTACCGTTTTAGGGTGTGGTTCGATTGGTAAACTTTGGGTTGCAGCTTTAACACTTCAATCTCATGAAGTACAAGGTTGGCTAAGAGTACCTCAGCCTTTTTTAGACGTGAGTGTTGATAACATTAATGGCGAGCCTTTTTATCAACGTATTACCGCAAATCAACTTGAATGGTTAAAACAAAGCGAATTATTAATTGTCTGCTTAAAATCTTGGCAAGTCTCAGATGCGGTTAATGCGCTACTACCTTATCTTTCTGCACAATGTCCTATTTTATTAATTCATAATGGTATGGGTACTGCTGATGAATTAACAGCAACACAGCACCCCGTTATCAGACCTATTTTACAAGGCATTATTACTCATGGTGCTTATCAACAAGGGCAAGATGTTATTCATACAGCAACAGGAATAACACATATAGGCCCATTAAATCATGCAGCTCAGCAATACAGTTATTTAGCAGAAATCTTGCATCATGCTTTACCTGATGTCGCTTGGCATAATGATATCCATACGATTAGTTGGCTAAAACTTGCAGTTAATTGCGTTATCAACCCTCTTACCGTTTATTATCAATGCCGTAATGGGGATTTATTACGTTATCCTGAACATATTCAAAAAATATGCGATGAAGTTTATTTAGTAATGGAGCGCGAAGGTGTTGTACCAACGTCTCAAGCCCATCTTCATGGTTATATTATTGATACGATAGAACAGACAGCAAATAATTATTCGTCTATGTATCAAGATGTGAAATATCAACGCCATACAGAGATTGACTATATTACTGGTTATTTATTACGTCGAGCTTCAGAACAAGGGCTCGTATTACCCGAAAATAACCGCCTTTTTCAATTTATTAAACAACAGGAAGGCAATTATGACCATATCAGCGCTCATCTGCCTAGCTAATGGAAGTGAAGAAACCGAAGTCGTTACCACCGCAGATTTGCTGGTAAGAGCCGGTATTAATGTTGTACTTGCGAGTGCAGAAGATGATGTCGATGATCTTGTTATCACTTGTTCTCGTGGTATTAAAATTGTAGCTGATGCGCCTTTAGTTCGTGTCGTTGATCATCATTACGACGTTATTATTCTACCCGGTGGGTTACAAGGTACTGAAACCTTAAGAGACAGCCCTTTAGTGGTTGAGAAAGTGCGCCGTATGCACAGTGAGAATAGACTTGTCGCAGCCATCTGTGCAGCACCTGCCATTATTCTTGAATCTCACAATATTTTTCCCATCGGCAACATGACGGGCTTTCCTGCATTAAAAGATAAAATATCACCGAAAAAATGGGTTGATTATCGAGTCTATTTTGATGAAAGAGTTAACTTAATTACTAGCCAAGCACCTGCAACATCTATCGATTTTGCACTAAAAATTATTGAGCGCTTAAAAGGCAAAGAAGTCGCTGCCGATGTTGCCAAACAACTTGTATTACCACCCGGCATTTATAATTACCAAGATGAATTTACAGGCTTTGGGGATAGGTAAGTAGGTTAGTAGATAACTAGAACCGCAAATATATAATATTATTAAAGCGGTTCCATTTTTATTTCAGATATTCTTTATATTTAAGCTATTTTCAACATGTTAGTATTATGAGAAATGAATTTAGCTACTCGACTAATATATAAGGATACAATCTTCTGGGTATAGATATTTCTGAAAATAAAATAATTACTTTAAATACTCAGCATGAACGTCGAGTAATAACGAGCGCTAATAAAAACCCTAAAATTAGCATAATAGGTAAGAAAAACAAATTAACTATATTCAGTATTTATCAACGAACTAAATTTGGTGATAGTGATAGAGATGGTAACCCTTTAATATACTCATTAAAAGGTATCTATAATTATAAAATAACAAAAAATGAGCTATACAAATTCAAACCTTCCTTCTTAGCTATTTTAAATAAAATCAGATCTAAAATAATAGATAAAAATATTATATTTATCGTCATGCCGTCATCTACAGCAGTACCATACTTCTTAGCAAGAAGGATCTCTCGCCACTTCAGATCAAGTTTTTGCGATGATGTATTTATTAAATGCACTGTGGAAGAAGTAGTTAATAATTATTTTAATGAAGAAACAAATAAAAAAGAATCCCATATAAAACCAATAAAAAGAACATTATCTGAATTACAAAAATTACCACCTAATACTATTTTCACAATAAAAAAAATTCCAAATAAAATCAGGCACTACTTTTCCCCTTGGAAAATAAACCCAGATTTCGATATTAATAGATTAAATCATTATAATATTATTTTAATTGATGACTTACTCTCAACAGGAACAACATTAAATACAGCAACTATAGAATTAAATAGATCAGGATTAACATGTTCTACTGCAATCTGCCTTTTAAGTAATCTTTGAATTTGATCTCTTTTTAAGATTAATATATATTCCTTAGTTCTAGATAATATTTCTAGCTTAAGAGCCAACATACGCCCTTGGCTCTATAAATATGAAACATTTTGTAAAAAATGTGGGCTCGCGCAAGCACCATGATGATGGTCAAGCAATAAGAGCAAAGTAATCATCCGGAGAATGGCAGCGACATTCCCCAACATAAAAGTTGTATAATTAAAAAAAGCCACTTTATAGTGGCTTTTTTATCAACAATATAAACGTTATATATTATTTTTTACGATAGACTTTAACGTTCTCAAAACCTTGCTCACGTAAATAAAGCGCCTGTAAACGGCTCATCATTCCACGATCACAATAGAGTACATAGGTTTTTGCGTTATCTAAATCACCAAACTGAGTGCTTAGTTTATAGAAAGGTAGCTCTTTAACATCAATACCTTCTATCTTTAATGGTGAAGTCTCTTGCTCTTCTGGTGAGCGAATATCCAGAATAACGTCGTTAGCGCCGAATTCAGAGACCATTTCAACTTCAGTAACTTGCTGTACGGTTTCTTCTGCAATACGACGAATATCCATATTTTTAGCATTTTCAACAACGCTATCAAGAATAGAAAAATCAAACTTCTCTTCTTCTGCTTCGATCTTCGCTTTTACCGCTTTCACTGTTGGGCTTTTTGAAATCACACCACAGAATTCAGGCATTGTGCGAGCGAAATCTTCTGTACCAATTTGACGTGCGATATTGATAATGTTCTCTTTATCATGAGTGATAAGAGGACGTAAAATTAACGTGTCTGTCGCATTATCAATTAAACGTAAATTAGTTAAGGTTTGGCTAGAAACCTGCCCTAATGCTTCGCCAGTAACAATTGCTTGAACACCATAACGTTCTGCCACTCTTGATGCTGCACGTACCATCATACGTTTTAATACAACACCCATTTGACCATCATCGACTTTTTCTAAGATTTCTGCGACAACTGGCTCAAAATCAACAGCAACGAAATGCACTTTATGTGAACGACCAAAACGGTTCCATAAATAATGCGCAACTTGTTTAACGCCAATTTCGTGAGCAGAACCACCTAAGTTAAAGAAACAATAGTGAACTCGGCTACCACGACGCATTAACATATAGCTCGATACACCTGAGTCATAACCACCAGAGATCAGTGATAAAACATCTTCTTGTGTGCCAATTGGGAAACCGCCAATACCTTCATAACGCGCATTTACCAGAATAAGTTTGTCGTCTTCAATTTCCAAATTAATGGTGACATCTGGGCGGGTTAATTTCACTTTTGCGCTTTCAATGTGTTGGTTAAAACCACCACCAACATAACGCTCAACTTCATTTGAAGTAAAACTGTGTTTACCACGACGTTTGGCACGAACACAAAATGTTTTGTTTTCAACTAAATGCTTAAATGCTGCAAAAGTTTGCTCAAAAATATTGTGTAGATCAGTGTACGGATGCTCTTCTACTTGTAGAAAGTGATGAATACCAGGAATACGCGTTAATGCATCACATACCGCCTCACTTTTGCTTTCATCCTTACTGACAACAACAATGTTATCCCAATTGCGGACAACGGTGATTTCATCACCTAATGTATTAAGAACATTACGAATATTGCTAGTGAGGATCTTGATAAAACGTATACGAACTGATTGGCTTTTGATCGTAATTTCGGGGAATAATTTAATAATAAACTTCATAGTCAATGGTCATAGGTTATTAAGTAGAAACATAAACTACAGTGATGTAAATTGACTGGAGTTTATAAAAGTCACAAAGTATATCACCAATATTTAGGGCTCACCCGCAAAAATCATCGACTGAATAAGAAATTTTCTTCTCAATTGTAGTAAGATGATCGCTATTATTCAGCGCTAACATGCTTTATTATCAAAAATATTATGGCTAAGAAAACGACACCAATTAACGAAGACATCGCACAAGCACCAAGTTTCGAAGCATCTATGCAAGAACTTGAGCAAATCGTAAACCGTTTAGAATCCGGTGAACTCCCTTTAGAAGAAGCGCTTAATGAATTTGAACATGGCGTTCGTCTAGCCCGTGTTGGACAAAAAACATTACAAGACGCTGAACAGCGTGTTCGTATTCTTCTAAAAGAAGATGATAATGCAACTCCTGATGATTTTATCCAAGAGGCAGAATAATTGAGTAACGCAACTTCAAGTACGGATGCGTTCCGTCATAAATTAGATTCCGCCCACCAGCGTGTTGACGATGCATTAAACCAAGCGCTATCCGCTTTACCATTTACTGACATGCCTCTAGGTAAAGCCATGCATTATGGTGCCCTTTTAGGTGGAAAGCGCTTACGTCCTTTCCTTGTTTATGCAGTAGGTGAAATGTTTAAAATCCCTGCTCTTAACCTTGATGCACCAGCCGCTGCAGTAGAATGTATTCACGCTTATTCTCTTATTCATGATGATCTACCTGCGATGGATGATGATGATTTACGTCGTGGTAAACCTACATGTCATATTGAGTTTGGTGAAGCCAACGCAATTTTAGCGGGCGATGCATTACAAACACTTGCCTTTGAGATCTTAGCAAAAAATCCAATGCCTGATGTTGCAATGAGTGATCGGGTTGCAATGATTGCTGAATTAGCAACAGCCAGCGGGCTTGCTGGTATGTGTGGTGGTCAAGCTCTTGATCTTGAAGCCGAAGATAAATCCATTGATCTCGCATCTCTTGAAAAAATCCATTTACACAAGACAGGTGCATTAATTCGTGCGGCTGTTCGCTTAGGCGCATTTAGTGCTGGCTCAAAAGGTCACGATGTATTACCCGCATTAGATAAATATGCCCACTCTATTGGCCTTGCATTTCAGGTACAAGATGACATTTTAGATGTCATTGGCAGTACTGAAGAAACAGGAAAGCGTCAAGGTAGCGACCAAGAGTCAGGAAAAAGCACATATCCTGCACTTCTTGGGTTAGAGCAAGCTCAAAAGAAAGCACAGGAATTGTATAACGAAGCACTGGATGCCTTAGCGTTTCTTGAGCAATACGAGTACGATACGACCACGCTTAAACAATTAGCGAGTTTTATCGTCGAACGGAAAAACTAATAAAAAATAAAGAGAGCAGCTTACCTGTTCTTTCCCTATTACAAGTGATTAATTAATAGGCATCACATGAGCATTGATATCGAAAAATATCCCACATTGGCGTTGGTTGAAACACCAGAAGATTTGCGCCTATTACCAAAAGAGAGTTTACCTAAACTCTGTGATGAGCTAAGGCTATTTCTTCTTAACAGTGTCAGCCGCTCAAGTGGTCACTTCGCCTCAGGTTTAGGTGCTATTGAGTTAACGGTTGCTCTTCATTACGTCTATAAAACCCCTTTTGATAATCTTATTTGGGATGTGGGTCATCAAGCCTATCCCCATAAGATCTTAACAGGTCGCCGTGACCGCATTGATACTATCCGCCAAAAAAATGGGTTACACCCCTTCCCTTGGCGAGAAGAGAGTGAATACGACAAACTTTGTGTCGGTCACTCTTCAACCTCTATTAGTGCAGGTTTAGGTATGGCTGTTGCAGCTGAACAAGAAAAGCTGAACAGAAAAACAGTTTGTGTGATTGGTGATGGTGCAATTACTGCGGGTATGGCTTTTGAAGCAATGAACCACGCAGGTGATATTGAGCCAGATATGCTCGTTGTACTTAATGACAACGAGATGTCAATCTCCGAAAACGTTGGTGCATTGAATAATCATCTTGCACAATTGTTATCAGGCAAACTGTATACCACCTTACGTGAAGGTGGAAAAAAGGTCTTTTCTGGTATTCCACCGATTAAAGAATTACTGAAAAAGACAGAAGAACATATTAAAGGCATGGTTGTTCCCGGCACCATGTTTGAAGAATTGGGCTTTAATTATATCGGTCCAGTTGATGGTCATGATGTTATTGCGTTAGTGCAAACACTCGCTAATATGCGTGATCTAAAAGGTCCTCAACTCCTGCATATTATGACTAAGAAAGGTCGTGGATATGCACCTGCTGAACGTGATCCTATTAGCTGGCATGCTGTACCTAAGTTTGATCCACAAGCAGGTACATTACCTAAAAGCCCTAATGCACGACCTACATTTTCTAAAATTTTTGGTGACTGGTTATGTGAAGAAGCCTCAACCGATCCAAAACTCATGGCAATTACCCCTGCTATGCGTGAAGGCTCTGGTATGGTGCGTTTCTCAAAAGAATACCCATCACAATACTTTGATGTTGCGATCGCAGAACAACACGCCGTTACCTTTGCAGCAGGTTTAGCAATTGGTGGTTATAAGCCTATTGTTGCTATCTACTCAACATTCTTACAACGCGCTTACGATCAAGTGATCCACGATATTGCCATTCAAAAACTGCCTGTTTTATTTGCTATTGATCGTGGTGGTATTGTGGGAGCAGATGGTCAAACTCACCAAGGTGCTTTCGATCTCTCATTCTTACGCTGTATTCCTAATATGGTCATTATGGCACCAAGTGATGAAAATGAGTGTCGCCAAATGCTTCACACGGGTTATCACTATCAAGATGGCCCTGTTGCAGTACGTTACCCAAGAGGCTCTAGTGTTGGTGCGCAATTACAACCACTCAGTCCATTGCCTATGGGTAAAGGCATTATTCGTCGCCAAGGTAAAGGCATTGCTATTCTAAACTTTGGTACATTACTGCCTGAAGCGTTAGAAGTCGCTGAAAAACTTGATGCAACTGTGGCTGATATGCGTTTTATCAAACCTCTTGATAAATCCCTTATCCTTTCTCTGGCAGAGCAACATGATATGTTGGTAACGTTAGAAGAGAATGCGATTATGGGTGGCGCTGGCAGTGGTGTTAATGAATTACTGATGCAAGAACGTTGCTTAGTACCTGTCTTAAACTTAGGTATACCTGATCTATTTGTACCACAAGGTGGACAAGAAGAGATCAGAACTGACTTAGGTTTAGATGCAGACGGTATCGAAAAATCAATTAAAGCCTATCAAGCTAACTAATTGAATTAAAATGATTTAAAATAACCTCTCCTAATTAACTATAGGAGAGGTTAATGTATTTTCTAAGCTAAAATTTGTCTACTTTTATATACTGGTTCACGCTTTCACACCTCATATTTTCTTCAATTATAATCTTGTCCATCATCACATTTTTATGAAATTCACTGAAAATAACCACTTTCCTTATTGAATCCATTCAGCGTTAATTTATTCAATCAGTTATATTTTTCTTTCTTTTTGTTTGCCAACGAAACGTTTCGATCATGCTCACAATATGAATAAATCAAACTTGTTTTCCCGCCTTTCTTTTCTACTATGTAGACAGCGAAACGTTTCGCTGAGGAGGAAACATGAAAAAAGGTGTATTACTTAATAGTCCTATTTCGAGTGTAATTTCACGTTTAGGACACACTGACAAAATCACTATTGCAGATGCCGGATTACCTATTCCCTCCTCTGTTGAACGTATTGATCTTGCTCTCACTCAGGGTATTCCGGACTTTATGTCCGTGTTGCAAACAATCACTCATGAGATGCAAGTCGAGGCCGTGATGCTGGCGGAAGAAATTAAAACCATCAATCCCTCTCTTTTTAATGAAATCCTCTCTTATCTCTATTTATTAGAGCAAGAGCAGAAGAAGTCTATTCAAATAATGTATGTTTCACATGAAGCATTCAAAAAGCAACTTACTGAAAATAAAGCTGTTATTAGAACCGGTGAATGTACGCCTTATGCCAATATTGTGTTGTTTTCTGGTGTGACTTTTTGAGGACAATATGGAACCTTTACTTGAACTTAAAGATATTGATAAGTCATTCCCCGGTGTAAAAGCACTATCCGGCGCTACATTACGAATTTACCCTGGTCGAGTAATGGCTTTAGTCGGTGAAAATGGCGCAGGAAAATCAACACTGATGAAAGTACTCACTGGGATCTATAAAAAAGATGCTGGCGAAGTGATTTATCAAGGTGAAAGTTGTGCTTTTAATGGTCCCAAATCTTCTCAAGAAGCAGGAATAGGTATTATTCACCAAGAGCTTAACCTTATTCCTGAATTGACCATCGCAGAGAATATTTTCCTAGGTCGTGAATTTACGCGTGCTTTTGGCGCCATTGACTGGAAGAAAATGTATGCAGAAGCCGATAAGTTATTAGCCCGATTAAACCTTGCTTACAGCAGTCACCGTTTAGTGTCTGAATTATCGATTGGTGATCAGCAAATGGTAGAAATCGCCAAGGTGCTTAGTTTTGGTTCCAAAGTCATTATTATGGATGAACCAACAGACGCATTAACTGACACTGAAACTGAATCGCTATTTAGTGTTATTCGTGAACTAAGAGATCAAGGTTGCGGCATTGTTTATATCTCGCATCGTTTAAAAGAGATCTTTGAGATTTGCGATGACGTGACTGTACTGCGAGACGGTCAGTTTATTGGTGAAAAACCTGTCGCCTCATTAAAAGAAGACACTCTGATTGAAATGATGGTTGGTCGTAAGTTAGAAGACCAATACCCTCGTATTAATATCCCTCAAGGTAAAACCAAACTCAATGTCATTAACCTCAGCGGCGAAGATGTTCATGATGTCAGTTTCTCATTACATGAAAGCGAAATTCTTGGTATTTCAGGTTTAATGGGTGCGGGTCGTACTGAATTAATGAAAATTATCTACGGCGCATTACCCAAAACCAATGGCACCGTTGAGTTAGATGGTAAACCCTGCCAAATCAAAAAGCCGGCTGAAGGTTTAGAACAAGGCATTGTTTACATCTCTGAAGATAGAAAGCGTGATGGTTTAGTGCTCGGTATGTCGGTGAAAGAAAATATGTCTCTGACTGCACTACGCTATTTTAGCCGCGGTATGGGTGTGCTTAATCATAAAGAAGAGCAACTCACTGTTGGCGATTTTATTAAATTATTCAATATAAAAACCCCTTCAATGGATCAAACCATCGGTTTCTTATCAGGGGGAAATCAACAAAAAGTGGCTATCGCAAGAGGCCTAATGACTCGCCCTAAAGTACTTATTCTTGATGAACCCACTCGTGGCGTTGATGTGGGCGCTAAAAAAGAAATTTATCAGCTAATTAATAAATTTAAACAAGAAGGATTAAGCATCATCTTAATTTCTTCTGAAATGCCTGAGGTAATGGGAATGAGTGACCGTATTTTGGTTATGCATGAAGGTCGTATTAGTGGTGAGTTCTCCGCTCACAATGTCACACAAGAAATGCTAATGGCAGCGGCTGTTGGTAAACAATATGACGCTAAAGTAGGAGTTTGATATGAGCACGAATTCAATTCCAGCGTCAAAACGTTGGTTCTCAAAAGCTTGGCTATTAGAGCAAAAATCACTGATTGCTCTGCTTATCCTGATTGTCGTCGTTTCCACACTCAGTCCCAATTTTTTTACCTTAAATAATATTTTCAACATTCTCCAACAAACATCGGTTAATGCCATTATGGCGGTTGGGATGACGCTGGTTATTTTGACATCTGGCATCGACCTATCTGTTGGTTCATTGCTTGCATTAACTGGTGCTGTTGCTGCTTCTATGGTAGGTGCTGATGTTAATGCACTTGTTGCTGTTGTTGGAGCATTAGCGTTAGGTGCAGCCATTGGTGGTGTAACAGGGATTATCGTTGCTAAAGGTAAAGTTCAAGCCTTTATTGCTACGCTAGTCATGATGTTATTGCTGCGCGGTGTTACTCGTGTCTATACCGACGGTAGCCCAATTAATACCGGCTTTAGCGATAATGCTGATCTGTTTAGCTGGTTTGGTATTGGTCGCCCATTTGGTATTCCAACCCCAATCTGGCTGATGATGATTGTCTTTTTGAGCGCATGGTATTTATTACATCATACTCGTTTAGGCCGTTATATTTATGCGCTTGGCGGTAATGAATCAGCAACACGTTTATCCGGCATTAGCGTCGATAAAATCAAAATCATTGTTTATGCACTGTGTGGTTTATTAGCTGCCCTTGCCAGTGTCATTGAAGTTGCTCGCCTTTCATCAGCGCAACCAATGGCAGGTAATGGCTATGAGCTAGATGCTATTGCCGCCGTTGTTCTGGGTGGTACCAGTCTTGCAGGTGGTAAAGGTCGTATTATCGGTACATTAATTGGTGCACTTATTCTAGGTTTCTTAAATAACGCACTGAATTTATTAGGAATATCATCAAACTATCAAATGATAGTAAAAGCGGTGGTCATCTTACTTGCTGTTTTGGTAGATAACAAAAAATAACTCTCTATTCTCTTAATCCGAATCCCGACAGGAACTTATATTATGAAACTCAAAAAAATGGCGACACTTCTTTCTGTTGTTGCATTAAGCGCCACAATCAGCGCCAACGCATTTGCAAAAGAGTCGATCGCGCTTGTTATTTCAACACTTAACAACCCTTTCTTTGTCACCATGAAAGACAGTGCACAGAAAGAAGCTAACCGATTAGGCTACGATCTTGTTGTTCTAGATTCTATGGACAACCCAGCTAAAGAGCTTGCTAACGTGCAAGATCTGACAGTAAAAGGCACACGCTTAATGCTCATTAACCCGACAGACTCTGATGCTGTGGGTAACGCCGTTATTTTAGCTAATAAAGCCAAAATCCCTGTTATCACTTTAGACCGCGTTGCAAACAAAGGCGAAGTCGTCAGCCACGTTGCTTCAGATAACCGTCTTGGTGGTAAAATGGCGGGTGATTATATTGCAGAGAAAGTGGCTAGTGATGCCAAAGTTATCCAACTAGAGGGGATCACCGGAACATCTGCATCTCGTGAACGAGGTGAAGGCTTTAAACAAGCGGTTGATGCTCACAAACTGAATGTACTTGCCAGCCAACCTGCTGATTTTGACCGTACAAAAGGTCTTAACGTAATGCAAAATCTATTAACTGCTTATCCTGCGGTTCAAGCTGTTTTTGCACAAAATGATGAAATGGCATTAGGTGCATTACGTGCATTACAAACTGCCGGTCGTACCGATGTATTAGTGATTGGTTTCGATGGTACAGATGATGGGATCAAAGCGGTAAACCGTGGCATGTTAGGTGCAACCATTGCTCAACGCCCAGACCAAATTGGTATTATCGGTATTCAAACCGCAGATAAAATTCTCAAAGGCGAAAAAGTGGATGCAACAATCCCTGTCGAACTTGAGTTAGTTATTAAAAAATAACAACAATAAATACCACGGAGTAATATTGCTCCGTGGTAGCTTTAATCATTAAACACGTTTTCACAAGGATAAAGGCTATGACAACACCTCGCCTTGCTGTTCTAGGTAGCATTAATGTTGACCACATTATGAATATTTCACAATTTCCAAAACCTGGTGAAACCATTATTGGTCATCAATACAAAATAGCCTTTGGTGGTAAAGGTGCAAATCAGGCAGTTGCTTGTGGTCGCAGTGGTGCCGATATAACCTTTATTGCTTGTGTCGGTGATGATGCGATTGGTAGTGAGATAATTTCACAGCTTAAAACAGATAATATTCATATTGATGCAATTAGTATTATTCCGCAAACACCAACAGGTGTGGCGATGATACTTGTTAATGAACAAGGTGAAAACGTAATTAGTATTGTTGCAGGTGCTAATGGCGCACTAACACCTACTCATTTTCAGCAATATCATCATGTTGTTGAGCATGCTGATGCCTTGCTGATGCAATTAGAATCACCATTAGAGACTGTTTTTGAAGCCGCAAAACTAGCAAAATCACACCAAACTAAAGTCATTTTAAACCCAGCACCAGCACAACCTTTATCTGATGAATTTCTGAGTTTTATTGATGTTATCACTCCAAATGAGACGGAAGCCGAAATATTAACAGGCGTTTCTGTGCATGATGAAGCGGGTGCTGCAAAAGCTGCCGAAATTTTACATCAAAAAGGTATCAAACAAGTGCTTATCACTTTGGGTAGCCGTGGTGTATGGTTTAGTGAACAAGGGAAAGGCATGATAATTCCTGGATTTCGCGTCGATGCTGTTGATACCATTGCCGCAGGTGATACATTTAACGGTGCATTTGTCACTGCAATATTAGAAGGGAAACCTTCCGTTGAGGCTATCCGTTTTGCTCACGCAGCAGCTGCCATTGCAGTTACACGTCATGGTGCGCAATCATCTGTTCCTTGGCGTCATGAAATCGAATCATTTTTAGCAGAGCGAGCATAGTACTTTGGCAACAATGAAAGATGTCGCCCGTTTGGCGGGCGTTTCGACATCAACTGTTTCTCACGTTATCAATAACAATCGTTATGTTAGCGAAGGTATTCGTAAAAAGGTTAACGATGCTATCGAAACCTTAAATTACGCGCCTTCTGCTTTAGCGCGCAGTTTAAAAATGAACTGTACTCACACTATTGGTATGTTAGTGACAGCCAGTAGCAACCCTTTCTATGCAGAAGTTGTACGTGGTGTTGAACGCAGTTGCTACGAAAAAGGCTATAGCCTAATTTTATGTAATACCGAAGGGGATTACGAACGTATGGATAGTAGCCTTGAAACGTTGCTACAAAAACGTGTCGATGGCTTATTATTGATGTCAACAGAAGCCCGAGCGCCCTCTCATGAAGTGCTAAATCGTTATCCTCGTTTGCCTATGGTCATGATGGATTGGTCTCCGTTTGAATACGGCGGAGATATTATTCAAGATAACTCCCTGCTTGGGGGAGAAATCGCCACCAATTATCTGATTGAAAAAGGCTTTACTGAAATTGCATGTATTGCAGGTCCACAAGATAAACTCCCAGCAAAACATCGTTTGCAAGGCTATTACAATGCAATGCAAAAAGCAGGACTCTCTATTCGAGAAGAGTTTGTGTTAACAAGTGATTTTGAATTTGCCGGTGGGTTTAGCGCAATGCAAAAATTACTCTCACATTCTCTCTTACCACAAGCGGTTTTTACCTGTAATGACGCAATGGCTGTTGGTGCTTATCAAGCTATTTATCAAAAAGGTTTGCGCGTACCTGATGATATTTCAGTCATGGGTTATGACGATATCGATCTCGCCTCTTATATGATCCCTCCTCTTTCTACCATTCACCAACCTAAAGATGAATTGGGTAAACTTGCTGTCAGCCAATTATTACATCGTATGGAAAATATCGACGCTGATGACAATGTTTTGGTTCTTACCCCCAAACTTATAGAGCGTGGTTCGGTGAGTAAATTTGTAAAATCATAATAAGAAGATTAACACTATTATTGATGATGCTCTCTTTTAAGATGAGGGCATTTATTTTTAGTTACATTTATTAAATTATTGTTTTAATATCAAGAAATTACAAAAATTTCAAAACTACATTTATTTATCTTTATTTTCTATTTAACTCTCTATATTTAGCCTACTTTTCCTCACTCTTTACGTCATAACCTGTGAAAGATGCAAATTTCCATCAAATCCATTATACTATTGCCCTTTCGCATTATCAGAGGCAGTACCATTTAGGGGATTGCTTAGAACTTTCACTCTTAAATGATAATGTGTCCTTTAATTTATGGGGCAAGTGTTATCCTCATTGTGACGATTAATCACTTCCCATTTTGATAAAATTTGAGAGTATTATTATGTCATTACCTTCTTGTCCTAAGTGCAATTCTGAATACACCTATGAAGATGGTGCAATGTATGTTTGCCCAGAATGCGCACATGAGTGGAACGATGCAGAACCAACTGTTGATAGCGATGAGTTAGTGGTTAAAGATGCTAACGGTAATTTATTAGCTGATGGCGATTCAGTGACTGTGATTAAAGATCTCAAAGTCAAAGGTAGCTCAACCATGCTGAAAATTGGTACTAAAGTAAAAGGTATCCGTTTAGTGGAAGGCGACCATAATATTGATTGTAAAATTGATGGCTTTGGACCGATGAAATTGAAATCTGAATTTGTGAAAAAGAACTAAGATAATAGATTATTAATAATCTTTTTAAATATAAATTTAGATATTATCAAGATCATCAAAGGCGCTAATAAAGCGCCTTTTAAATATATTTAAGTATTTAAGTATTTAAGTATTTAAGTATTTAAGTATTTAAGTATTTAAGTATTTAAGTATTTAAGTATTTAAGTATTTAAGTATTTAAGTATTTAAGTATTTAAGTATTTAAGTATAAAATATATTTTCACTTTTATCCTTTATCAATATAGAATCATTCAATTCTTTTTAAATTAAATCATACCATTATAAGTAATGACTACGATTATTTCTCAAAATTTAACATTTGTAGCAGCAGATAGACTATGGACTGATTGTGATGATAACCCTGCTCCTGCGCCTTTTAAAAAATTTTATGTTCTTGATGATAGCATCATATTCTATTCTGGTTATATAAATGCAATATTAGCTATATTGGCATTTTATATTGGAGATAATATAGGAATAGATGAAGAATATGCTACGCTAATAGGTATTCTTTCAAATATGGATGAGGATATTTGTGAGTTTATTGAAGTAGATAGAAAAAATGGAGAAGTTGTTTATTTTCAAGGTGCGACTACAACGAAAAACCATAATTATATCTTTTATGGTGCTGGATCTGGTTCTGAATATGCAATCGAGTGCTATATAAATAATATTCAAATAATTACTATTAATGGTCAATATTATGATTTCATCAAATACGGTGATCACTTTATTAAAATAAGCATGAATTCAGCCTCTATAAAAGATCGTTGTTCCGGTGGAGGATTTGATTATATTAAGTGGCTAGAAAAAGATCTTATCGTTGATAAACTAAATTGGTTGGATACAGAAACAATAGAGCAATATAATAAAAAGATCCTCCATTTAATTAAAGAAAACTGTGGTAATAAAGAAGAACTAAGTGAATTAATACTAATGATGGATAATGAATGGGAAAAAGATAAAGAGGAACTAGAACGAGAAATCAAATCGGTTGACACCGCATTTACTCATGAGCATAATTTGACCAATATTCTGCAAACAAAAGGAGGCTCTCGCATGAATAATTCAGTTAAACCCAAAACGAGAGTTGCAGTGAAAACGTCAGGTACAAACAAAGGCGTTGTACTAGATATAGCATCCATAAAAGAACGTATTGCTAAACGCAAAGCTGAAAGAACCTAACAACCTCTTCAAAATATTCTTAAAGGCGCTAATAAAGCGCCTTTAAATTAAAGTAAGGTTACTCGTTAGACTCACTAAAATGATCAAACCCTTTTAGATTAGGGTAAACATCTTTGCCATCACGTAAATAACGAATGCCTTCAGCAATCGGCATAATTTGCCCTATACAATGAAAATCTGCCCCAGTATGCGCTAATGCAATCTCTAAAGCACCACGATTGATTTCAGGTACCGTAAAGCATAACTCATAATCTTCACCACCACTTAATGCCCAAATCTCTGCTTGTTCTTCGTTCACTTCCGCTTTCATCGCTGGCGAGTATGGTAATGCATCTAAATTTAAGCGAGCACCACAACCACTGGCTGTGAGAATATGGTTCAAGTCTGAAATAAGTCCATCAGAAATATCAATCGCAGATGTCGCTAAATGGCGTAATGCTTGACCTTGTAGTAAACGAGGCTGCGGGCGCAAATGCCGTGCGACAAAATAATCACTATGTTCTTTTTCTGTCGGCTGTAATCTATTTTGTAATACAGCAAGCCCTGCTGCGCTATCGCCTAAGAAACCCGTAACATAGATCCAATCACCAATTTTAGCACCAGAACGAAGTAATGCAGTTCCTTGTGGAACAAGCCCCTGTATTGTGATTGTTAAACTTAAAGGGCCACGAGTAGTATCACCACCAATTAACTGGATTGCATAGTAATCAGCTAGCGCAAAGAAAGAACGGCTAAATGCCTCAAGCCATTCACTGTTTGTATCCGGTAGTGTTAAAGCTAATGAAGCCCAAGAAGGATCTGCGCCAACGGCAGCTAAGTCACTAATATTTACAGCGAGTGCTTTATAGGCTAAATCTTCAGGTGAGATAGAAGGAAGGAAGTGAATGCCACTCACTAAAGTATCGGTACTAATAGCGACTTGTTGCTTTTCAGGTACTGTCAATATTGCGCAGTCATCCCCAATTCCTGTATTCACATCTTTTCGTTTTACAGGTTGTGAAGTGAAATATTGCTTAATAAGGGAGAATTCACCACAAGGCATTATCTATTTCCTATTGAGCTATGCATACTAGACTAGCTTTATTAAACAAAAGGCCGGAAATACCGGCCTTGAATTATTTACCATAGAGGAAACGTGAAAAACGTTATTTTTTACGTACAGTTGGTGCAGCTTTATCAAGCACGCCATTAACAAATTTATGGCTATCGTCAGCACCAAATACCTTAGCCAGTTCAATCGCTTCGTTAATCGCAACTTTGTAAGGAACATCTTCACGGAAGCTAAGTTCAAACATTGCTAAACGTAAAATTGCTTTTTCAACTTGACCTAATTCTTCAAGTTGGCGGGATAAATAAGGTTCCATTGCCTTATCTAAACGTGTTGCATTAATGGCAACACCCACTAAAAGCTCACGAAAATAAGCAATATCTACACCTTGGGTATCCTGCTCGGATAAAAACTCCAATTCCACATCCGCGATGTCATTTCCGGATAATTGCCATGAGTAGATAGCTTGAACAGCACACTCACGAGCACGACGACGAGCAGCAGGTTTCACAAAATTCCCCTTAAGTTAAAACAGATGATTAGCCTTTTATGGCTTTAAGTACATTGATCATTTCAAGTGCTGTCATTGCCGCTTCAGCACCTTTGTTGCCCGCTTTAGTTCCAGCGCGTTCAATAGCCTGTTCAATGCTTTCAGTTGTTAATACACCAAAAGTCACAGGGATCTCGCTTTGCATTGCAACTTGAGATAGACCAGAACTACATTCGCCAGCAACGTATTCAAAATGTGCGGTTCCACCACGGATAACAGTACCTAATGCGATAACTGCATCGTATTTGTCGCTTTCTGCTAATGCTTTAACAGTTAATGGCAACTCATAAGCGCCAGGAACCCAAACAACAGTAATATTTTCAGAGGAAACTTGTCCAATGCGTTCTAATGCATCAACCGCACCATCTAATAGGTTGTCGTTGATGAAGTTATTAAAACGGGCAATTGCAATTGCTACGCGTGCATTTGGCGCCGCGACAACACCTTTGATTACGTTCATAGGTTACCTTTTTCTCCTATCCGCGGGGCGCGGATTTTATCATATTCTTTCCTTTACTGCGCTCTGTTTTATTATTACACAGCAAAGGAGCCAAAAACCCTTGATAAATCAAGGCATTTAGTTGGCTGATAACGATGTCGTAACGACAGGAAATAACACACACGGCGCTATTTTACTACAAATAGCGCCGTAGACACACTTATTTGCGTCTATTAATAACGAGGTTTTAAACAAACTCTGATGTCAGAGCCAATTTGTTGGAGAGAATCTACTGTAAATTCAGGTGCTTCGGATAATGATGAAAGTGGAGAAAGTGCAAATAATCCTCGTGCATCATTCCCTAAAATTTTAGGCGCAATATAAATAATAAGCTCATCAACAAGCCCCGCCTCTAATAATGCACCAGCAAAATGAGCGCCACTTTCAACCCATACGCTATTGATATTGCGTTTACCCAATTGCATCATTAATAAAACTAAATCCACACCACTATTTTTGCCATTCGTTGGTAACAGGATTTCTGATACATTGCCTTGCCAGTCGCTTGGCTGTAATTTTGTACGTGCCAACCAGCATTCGCCTTCAATTTGAGTGATTTTATGATTTTCAGTCACTCTATTTTGGCTATCAGTAACAATACGAATAGGCTGGCGTAACGTTTCTTCTGGATAAAGCGCTTTAATTTCATCTGACAGCTCATCCCAACGAACATTCATAGAAGGGTTGTCAGCAAGCACTGTTGCACTTGTTGTTAAAATAGCGCTAGCTTGAGCTCGGAAATTTTGTACATCTCGACGAGATGCTTTAGACGTTATCCATTGGCTTTCACCAGATGCTAATGCTGTTTTACCATCTAAAGATGCACCTAATTTTAGCTGGATATAAGGGAAGCCAGTTCTCATTCGTTTAAAAAAGCCAACGTTAAGCTTTTCAGCTTCTTGCATTAAAACACCGTGTGAAACATCAATTCCGGCTGATAATAATTTGTGTAACCCTCGTCCTGCAACTTGAGGATTAGGATCTTGCATCGCAGCAACAACACGTTTTACACCTGCATTAATCAAGGCATCAGCACAAGGTGGCGTTTTACCAAAGTGACTACAAGGCTCAAGTGTGACATAAGCTGTCGCCCCTTTTGCTTTATCTCCTGCCATTTTTAATGCATTGACTTCAGCATGAGGACCGCCTGCGTGATGGTGATAACCTTCACCGATAATCTCACCCTCTTTTACAATAACACACCCCACATTAGGATTCGGTGATGTAGTAAAGCGACCTAATGCGGCAAGCTCAATGGCTCGACGCATATAGTGTTCATCATGCAGGCTTTCATTTTCACTTGGATTGTTGCTGTTGTTATTTGTCATAATAATTACATATAATTTTATTATTTATCGTTATTTATCAAATCATTAAATAAATCACAGTATTAATATACTAATCTTGTAATTTTGCGATTTCTTCACCAAAATCGCGGATATCTTCAAAACTACGATAAACCGAAGCAAAGCGAATATAAGCCACTTTATCGAGTTTCTTTAGTTGTTCCATAACAAAATTGCCAATTTCTTTTGAAGGTATTTCTCTTTCACCCGTCGCTCTTAGTTGTGATTTGATATGGCTTATCGCAGCTTCAACATCATCTGAACTAACCGGACGTTTTTCTAATGCTTTAAGCATACCTCGACGAAGTTTCTCTTCATCAAAAGGCTCACGTATTTCATCACTTTTCACAACACGAGGCATCACTAGCTCTGCAACTTCAAAGGTAGTAAAACGTTCATGACAAACAAGACATTGGCGACGACGGCGCACTTGTGAACCATCACCAACAAGTCTGGAATCAATTACCTTGGTATCTACGGCTCCACAAAATGGGCAATGCATAGTTATTCCTACTTTTGACAATACTCATAAACAGTGTACCTGTTCAGTGAACAAAAAACACCCTGTCAGTATACACTGGCAGGGTGTTTGCGATGTTTTATCAGAAAAACGCTCTATTATGGTAAGAGTGTTGTCTGATCGGCACCCTCTTTTTCCACTTTTTGTACAATCAAGTGTTCACGTTTCATTCCCATTTTCAGTGCTAATGCAGAAGCCACATAAATAGAAGAAATAGTACCGATTGAAACACCGATTAACATAACTAAAGAGAAGCCTTGAAGCATTGAGCCACCAAAGATATACAGCATTAATACAACCAGTAATGTTGTTGCTGATGTCATGATGGTACGGCTTAATGTCTGAGTCAGAGAAACGTTCATAATTTCATATGATGTTCCTCGACGAATTTTACGGAAGTTCTCACGAATACGGTCTGATACAACAATACTATCGTTCAGTGAGTAACCGATAACAGACATCAATGACGCCACAATGGTTAAGTCAACTTCTATGTGGAACAGTGAAAGAACACCCAGTGTTATCACAACGTCATGCGCAAGCGCAATAACCGCACCTAACGCCAAACGCCATTCAAAACGGAATCCAACATAGATAAGAATACAGATAAGTGCAGATAATAACGCCATAGCACCTGTTTGAGCCAATTCACTACCCACACTTGGCCCAACAAATTCAATACGTTTTACCACGGCATCGTTATCAACTTCAGCATTAATAACATCGATAACTTTCTTACCTAATTCTTGACCTGCCTGTCCTTCAACAGGAGGCATACGCACCATAATATCGCGGCTGCTACCAAAGTTTTGTAACAGAGGATCTTTAAAGCCCGCTGCATCTAGGCTATCACGCATTTTATCAAGGTCGGCTGGTTGACTGAGATTGATCTCAATTACTGTACCACCTGTAAAATCCAGTCCCCAGTTAAATCCTTTCACGGAAATGATAGCAATTGATGCTATCAAAAGCAGAAACGAAATACTAAAGGCGACGTTGTCCCAACGCATAAAGTCAATGACTCTACGACCATGGTTTAATTGTTCAACAGTATAATCCTGTGCCACAACGTGCTCCTTAAATAGACAGTTTCTTAACGCGTTTACCACCATACAGCAGGTTTACAATCGCACGAGTACCGACGATAGCGGTAAACATGGATGTTGCAACCCCGATTGCAGTTGTGATAGCAAAGCCTTTGATTGAGCCGGTACCGACTGCATAAAGGATCACAGCTGTAATTAATGTGGTTAAGTTCGCATCAATAATACTGGAGAAGGCACCTTTATAACCTTCATGGATTGCTTGTTGTACTGATCGACCATTACGTAACTCTTCTTTGATACGTTCGTTTATCAGTACGTTGGCATCGACGGCGACGGCAAGTGTTAATACGATACCCGCAATACCCGGCATGGTCAGTGTTGCGCCCGGTAATAGTGACATTACCCCAACGATTAACACTAAGTTTGCCATTAATGCAGTGCTCGCAATCACACCAAATTTACGATAATAAATTATCATAAAGGCAACTGACGCAATCAGACCCCATAAACACGCTTCTAAACCTTGGGTAATATTTTGCAGACCCAAAGTTGGACCAATCGTTCTTTCTTCAACGATTTGAATAGGTGCAATCAACGCACCAGCACGTAATAACAGAGATAATTGACGTGCTTCATTCGCATTTGAAATACCCGTAATACGGAAGCTATTTCCTAAACGACTCTGAATATTCGCAACGTTGATAACTTCTTCACTTTTAACCAATACAGCACGGTCATTCTCATCGCGTTTACCGCTGTCTTTATACTCTACGAACAGTGTTGCCATCGGTTTACCGACGTTGTCTTTCGTAAAGTTAGACATGATAGAACCACCCGCGCTATCAAGTGAAATATTCACTTGAGGTTGACCATATTCATCAGCCTGAGAGGTTGAGTCAGTAATGTGGTCACCCGTTAAAATAACGCGTTTATAAAGAATAGTTGGTCTACCTTCACGGGTATATTTCACTTCTGAGTCGCCCGGAATACGACCTGTTTCTAAAGCAGAAGGATCAACGGTAGTGTTGACTAAACGGAATTCTAATGTTGCTGTCGCACCTAAGATTTCTTTAGCGCGAGCGGTATCTTGGATACCCGGTAATTCAACAACAATTCGGTCAGCGCCTTGACGTTGAACTAATGGCTCTGCAACACCTAACTGGTTAACACGATTACGTAAGATAGTGATGTTTTGCTGTACAGCATAAGTACGTGCATCACGTAAACGTTCGTCAGTAAAAATAGCTCTTAATGAGTTATTTGCGCCATCTCTAAAAATGAGATCTTGATTACGACGAGTTAGGTAATCTGAAGCTTTAGAGCGATCATCCGAATTACGGAAACGGATTTCAACACCATAGTTATCCGTTTTACGGATAGAGGAATACGGAATGCCTTCGTCACGTAATAATGTACGTAGACTTTCAACATTTTGTTCCTGAAGTTTACCTAACGCAGTTTCCATATCAACTTCCATCAGGAAGTGAACACCACCACGTAAGTCTAACCCCAGTTTCATCGGCTCACCGCCAATGGCTTCTAACCATTTTGGTGTTGCCGGTGCAAGGTTAAGTGCAACAACGAACTGGTCGCCTAATGCAGGCAACAACACTTCACGGGCACGTAACTGAATGTCAGGATTACCGAAACGAGCCAAAATCGCACCATTTTCAAGTGCAATAGATTTCGCTTCAATTTTTTCTTTATCTAATAAAGATCGAACTTGATCCAGTGTTTGCTCATTGGCGGCGGTTCCCCGCGCGCCAGTGATTTGAACAGCCGGATCCTCACCATATAGGTTAGGAAGTGCGTAAAGCAGACCGATGAGGATAGCGGCTATCAACATCAGGTACTTCCACAAAGGATAACGGTTTAGCACGGCAGTTCCCTTTTCCCTTTGGGGAAATGTTATTAAATAGCTTTCATTGTGCCTTTAGGTAATACAGCGGCAACAAAGTCACGTTTGATAGTTACTTCAGTTGTTTCATTCAGAGCAACAACGATATAGCCGTTATCTGAAACCTTAACAACACGACCAATTAAACCACCAGTCGTTAAAACTTCATCACCTTTACCGATAGAATCCATCAGTTTACGATGTTCTTTAGTACGTTTTTGCTGTGGACGTAGGATCATGAAATAGAAAATCAGAATAAAGATCACTAACATCGGTAAAATAGACATAAAGCTAGCTTCAGGCGCTGCTTGTCCAGCAGAAGCTACAGCATCAGAAATGAAAAAACTCATTCACTTTTCCTCATTGTTGTCGATATCGACGATATTCAAGTTATAAGCCCAATATCATACACAGAATTGGGCTTTCTCGTATACATTATTCACACTTAGTCGCACTGCCATTTAGCGGTGGGACGGGTTTTCCGATACGTTCGTAGAATTCGTGTACAAACTCTTCAAAACGTGAGTCTTCAATAGACTGACGAATTTCAGCCATCAAACGTTGATAATAACGTAAGTTGTGAATAGTGTTCAGCCTTGCACCTAAAATTTCGTTACAACGATCAAGATGATGTAAATAAGCACGGCTATAATTTTTACAGGTATAGCAGTCACAATGTTCATCAAGTGTTGATGTATCAGAGCGATGTTTCGCATTACGAATTTTAATGACACCATCGGTTACAAACAGATGGCCATTTCGTGCATTTCGTGTTGGCATGACACAGTCAAACATATCAATACCACGACGAACACCTTCAACTAAATCTTCTGGTTTGCCAACACCCATTAAATAACGCGGTTTATTCGCAGGAATTTGAGGGCAGACATGCTCTAAAATACGGTGCATATCTTCTTTAGGCTCACCGACCGCAAGGCCGCCGACAGCGTAACCGTCAAAACCAATTTCGACTAGCCCTTTTACAGAGATATCACGTAAATCTTCGTAAACACCGCCTTGAATAATACCGAATAATGAATTTTTGTTATTGAGTTCATCAAAGCGCGCACGACTACGTTTAGCCCAACGTAATGACATCTCCATTGAGTTTTTTGCATAATCCCAATCTGAAGGATATGGCGTACACTCATCAAAAATCATCACAATGTCAGAACCCAAATCGTATTGGATTTCCATTGATTTTTCTGGGCTTAAGAAAATCTTTTCGCCATTAATAGGATTACGGAAGTGAACCCCCTCTTCTTTAATTTTACGCATTGCGCCTAAACTAAAGACTTGGAAACCACCTGAATCCGTTAAAATAGGACCTTGCCATTGCATAAAATCATGTAAATCACCATGCAATTTCATGATTTCTTGACCAGGGCGTAACCATAAGTGGAAGGTGTTACCTAAAAGAATTTGTGCACCTGTAGCTTTTACTTCTTCAGGTGTCATTCCTTTTACTGTGCCGTAAGTACCCACAGGCATAAATGCAGGTGTTTCAACAACACCACGTTCAAAAATAAGGCGACCGCGACGAGCATTACCGTCGGTTTTGTCTAATTCGTATTTCACTTATCCTCCAAGCATCAGAAAAACAGTCCAATGCGCAATAAAAAACAGCACATTCTAATCATTTGTTAGACGGCTGTATATGTTACTTCAACAAAAACTCGTGCTTAGTCAAAGGGATTAAGCAATAAAATCGAAATAACAATTCATAAAACGAAGAAAAACGTTAAAAAGAATAATAAATCTTTATTCTTGTCCTACTTTTTCATTGATAGCTAAAGGATTACGAGTAATAAACATCGCATCACCATAACTGAAAAAACGATACTCTTGCTCAACAGCTTCTTTATATGCATTCATGGTATTTTTATACCCTGCAAAAGCAGAAACCAGCATGATTAAAGTTGATTCAGGCAAATGGAAATTCGTAATCAATGCATCAATAATTTGATATTGATAACCCGGATAAATAAAAATTTGGGTATCATCGAAGAAAGGTGCAATTAACGCATCTTTTGTTGCTTTCGCAGCACTTTCTAAAGAACGAACAGAGGTTGTACCCACTGCAATTACTCGATTACCACGCGCTTTACACGCTAATACAGCATCAACCACCTCTTGTGGTACTTCTGCGTATTCAGAATGCATTGTGTGCTCTTCGATGTTATCAACACGCACGGGTTGGAAAGTACCAGCACCAACATGCAGTGTAACAAATGCCATCTCCACACCTTTTTCTTTTAAGGCTTGAAGTAATGGTTCATCAAAATGTAATCCCGCAGTAGGTGCGGCGACAGCGCCCGGACGCTCATTATAGACCGTTTGATAAAGTTCTTTATCAGACTCTTCATCTGGGCGATCAATATAAGGAGGTAAAGGCATATGACCAATGCTATTTAAGATGGTGAGAACATCTCTTTCATCATCAAAGCGAATTTCAAAAAGTGTATCATGACGCGCAACCATAGTTGCTTGTACACTTTCATCTTCCCCTAGCACAAGTGCAGCGCCTTCTTTTGGTGATTTAGAGGCTCTAACATGGGCAAGCACACGATGTTCATCAAGCATACGCTCAACTAACACTTCGATTTTACCGCCTGACGCTTTACGGCCATAAATACGCGCAGGGATCACGCGAGTATTATTAAAAACCAGTAGATCACCGGCATTTATTTTATCTAACACATCGGTAAAAATACCGTGTGATAAAGCACCAGTCTCACCTTCTAAAGAGAGCAAACGACAACCACTGCGTTGGGGTTGAGGATAGTGAGCAATCAAGGCTTCTGGCAATTCAAATGTAAAGTCTGATACACGCATAATTAAACGACTACTTTCATAAAAAACAGGCGGACTAGTCTAGTGCTGCCAGCTTATCAGTGCAACAAAGAAGCCCTTTTTTATTCAAAAAGCGCTATGATGATGAGATGAATTATCTTGCTCACTTACATCTGGCCTTTAGGGCAAAAAGCTCTCTATTAGGCAATATGATGGCAGATTACGTCAAAGGCGCACCTAGCTCTGATTACAGCCAAGCTGTTATTGAGGGCATTCGTATGCATAGACGTATTGATGTACTCACTGATACTCACCCATTAGTCAAACAAGCTCGCCTTTTATTTCCTGATGAATATCGCCGAGTTTCACCGATTACCTTAGATGTTTTTTGGGATCATTTTCTTTCTTTAAATTGGTCAAAATTCGAACCAAATATACCGTTGACTGAATTTGTCATCGAGACTCGAAATATTATTGAACCAGATTTATGGCAAACGCCTGAAAAATTCCAAGAGCTCAACGAATATCTATGGTCACAATCTTGGTTAATTCGTTATGCTGACAAGGCATATATTGCTCAAACATTGAAAGGAATGGCGAGAAGAAGACCACGATTAAGCGCACTTGCGGGCTCTTATATCGTACTCGAAACACATTACGATGAATTAAGTGAGATTTTTTGGCAGTTTTATCCACAATTGCTAGAAAGAGCACAGCATCACCAACTTGATGACTGATACATTTAACTGCCATTTTGAGTTTCATCTTTTTGTCATATTGTCGAATTACATTTGATATATCAAAGAGATGTTGAGTCAATTTATCATATTATTCGTAACGATTTGTTAACAAGCATAGTATTCATTTCCAAAGTTGATTAGAATGAATCGTTATACAAGGAGTCATAAATAATCCTACTTTATTGTATTAAGCTGATAGCTATAATCTATCAAATAGATTGTTCTGTTTGACTTTATCAATAGCGATTGATTATTTATGCTGTATGCATCATTTAAAAACAGGGTATACACCCTGAATTTGCTCTAAATAGTTTGAGGTGTAGCTAGGCGACAAGTGCGAATAAACGCAGTCAACAACGCTACAACTTGAAATATGACGAGTATAAACAGGGTATACACTCTGAATTTACTCTAAATAGTTCGAGGTGTAGCTAGGCGACAAGTGAATGAGTCGCTAGGAGCATACAAAAGTATGTGACTAGTGCGAATGAACGCAGTCAACAACGCTACAACTTGAAATATGACGAGTATAAACTCTTTCAATTTACAGGAGTACATTATGGTTCTGGTTACTCGCAAAGCCCCTGATTTCACAGCTGCTGCCGTTTTAGGTAATGGTGAGATTGTTAATGATTTCAACCTGCATTCATTTATCAAAGGCAAACCTGCCGTTATTTTCTTCTGGCCAATGGATTTCACTTTCGTTTGCCCTTCAGAGCTGATTGCATTCGATCACCGTTTTGAAGAATTCAAAAAACGTGGTGTTGAAATCATCGGCGTTTCTATGGACTCAGAATTCGTTCATAACGCATGGCGTAAAACTCCAATTGATGATGGCGGTATTGGTGAAGTTAAATACCCAATGGTTGCTGATATCAAACACGACATTATCAAAGCTTACGGCATCGAACATCCAGAAGCAGGCGTTGCGCTGCGTGGTTCATTCCTGATTGACAAAGAAGGCGTTGTTCGTCACCAAGTCGTTAACGATCTGCCTTTAGGTCGTAATATCGACGAAATGATCCGTATGGTTGATGCACTGCAATTCCACGAAGAGCACGGCGAAGTTTGTCCTGCACAGTGGGAAAAAGGTCAAGAAGGTATGGGCGCATCTCCAGACGGCGTTGCTAAATACCTGAAAGCAAACTCTGGCAAACTGTAATAGCTCAGTAAGCTGACGCATTTTTAAAAGCCTGTGAAAACAGGCTTTTTTTATTTATTCCGCACTTATCTTTTCATTTTTTATCAACTCTATTTATTACTATTATTAGTTATACATAAGCTTATTGTTTATCTGCTTAAAGATAATTTTGTGATCATCACATCAAAAAAAATTCTCATCACCAATAACCTCTCTCTATACTTATTGTTACGCAATTGTTAATTCATATTAATAACAGCGTAAAACTCTATATTTGTATCTATTCAAAATAACTCCCTGTTATTAATGGAGATAATAATGATTACGATAAAAAAAACTCACCTGCTATTACTCACTACCCTTTTCTCACATTCACTTTATGCAGCCTATGAACCCGCTGTTGAAGCACAACACGGTATGGTTGTCTCCTCTCAACACCTCGCATCTCAAGTCGGGAATGACATATTACAAAAAGGGGGTAACGCGATTGATGCTGCCGTTGCCGTCGGTTATGCACAAGCTGTCGTAAATGCTTGCTGTGGTAATATTGGTGGCGGTGGTTTTATGACTATACACCTTGCTGATGGCACAAATACTTTTATCAATTTTAGGGAAACGGCTCCCTCTTCTGCTTCTAAGAATATGTATTTAGATAAAGATGGAAATTTGATTAAAGATGCCAGCCTATATGGTTATCTTGCTTCAGGAGTACCCGGCACAGTAAAAGGGTTGAATTCAGCATTAGAGAAATACGGTACGCTTTCACGCCAAGATGTCATGGCGCCTGCAATTAAGCTTGCAAGAGAGGGATATATTTTAACCCGCGCTGATACTGATGTGTTAGAAACGACAACAGAGCGTTTTAAACAAGATCCTGAGTCTGCAAAAATTTTCTTAAAACCAGATGGAACACCATGGCAACCCGGTGATCGCCTAATTCAGACTGATTTAGCTAATACATTGGAACTCATCGCAAGCCAAGGTTCTGATGCATTTTACCAAGGAGAGATCCCTAAAAAAGTTGAAGAAGCTTCGAAACAACATAATGGCCTGTTAACTCAAGAAGATTTTGCTAATTTTACTATTACAGAAACCAAACCTATCACCTGTACTTACCGAGGTTATGAGTTTATTTCTGCACCGCCTCCAAGCTCAGGTGGAGTCACTATCTGCCAAACGCTAAATATTTTAGAAGGTTACGATCTTAAATCGATGGGCTTTAATTCAGCTGAATATGTTCATACTTTAACAGAAGCAATGCGTCATGCTTATATGGACAGAAATACGTTTCTTGGTGATCCCCAATTTATTAAAAACCCTACGGAAAAGTTATTAAATAAAGCTTATGCCACAGAAATACGCCAACAAATCAAACCGAATGAAGCCACGCCATCAGAAAATGTACAACCCGGTATCGCTCCTCATGAAAGCCCTGAAACAACGCACTACTCAGTTATAGATAAAAATGATAACGCTGTTTCAACCACTTATACTATAAATGGTCGTTTTGGTGCTGTAGTCATCGCACCGGGAACTGGATTTTTCCTCAACAACGAGATGGATGATTTTACAACCAAAGTCGGCGAAAAAAACCTATATGGTTTAGTACAAGGTGAGCGTAATAGTATTGCACCATTAAAACGCCCATTATCATCAATGAGCCCAACGATTGTGACTAAGGAAGGTAAACCTTTCCTTATTTTAGGATCACCGGGAGGTTCTCGCATTATCTCAATTACCTTACAAACAGCACTGAATATTATTGAATTTGGTATGCCACCGCAAGAAGCGGTTAATAGCCCCCGTATTCACCATCAATGGTTACCGGATGAGGTTTATTATGAGCAACGAGGATTATCAAAAGACACTTTAGAAAAACTCTCTGCCATGGGATATAAAATGGTAGAACAGACTCCATGGGGAGCGGCTGAACTTATTATGGTCGGACTCCCAGGAGAAGAAGGTGTGATCCCAGCATCATCAGGTAATGATTCCGCTGTTTCTGGTGCAGTACGTGAAGGTTATCTTTATGGATCAAATGATGTTCGTCGCCCAGCAGGTAAAGCCGTAGGTTACTAGCAATAAAGCCATCGAATAAAACAAACAAAAGAAACCTTCTCTCTATTAGATAAGGTTTCTTTTTTTATAAAAATGATCTAGTCATGGTTTTACAATTTATTCATATTTAATTCTATTAATAATAATCAATATCTATTTTTGATTAGATATATATTTAATATTGAATATCAAATTATTATTAAAACAATAATATTAGATAGAATATAAGAGCAAATCACCTTTAATTTAATTTCAATAACAGAATATATATGAATGGTATTTATTCTCTTTCTTAATTACAGATAAAAACAATAATCATTTAATTAAACTAAATTAATAGCACTGATTATTTTTATTTCTATGATAATTGTCACAGTATAAATTTTTTAATACCCACACTATCAAAGAGGATAATAAAAATATGCAAAAAAGTGGAGATAACACATTGTAAATACAAATATTTAACATTTCATCACAGTGTATTTTTATCATAAAAATAGTTGAATCTTATAATATATCTTCTAACGATACCGTTATTATATTTTTTATATAACGGTAAAGCAAGCGGATAAATAAAGAATTTATCGTCACAACTTATTTCTTATATAAATTAGTTAAGCGGAGATAAATATTAATGTCTGATACACATCATCGTCCAATATTAGATATTGGGCTATCAAGACTAGAGTTTCTGCGAATATCCGGTAAAGGTCTTGCAGGGATCACAATAGCACCCGCATTACTTTCTCTTTTAGGTTGTAAGCAAGAAGAAATAGATAGCGGAATAATTCAATTAACCACAACACCTAAAGGTGTTTTAGTCACAAATAGAGCGCGTTGCACAGGATGCCACCGCTGCGAAACAGCATGTACAACATGGAATGATGGAAGCGTAGGTTCCTTCTTCTCACGCACCAAAATCCATCGTCATTTTTATTTTGGTGATAAAGGCATTGGCTCCGGTGGTGGACTTTATGGCGATTTAAACTTTACAACAGATACATGCCGCCAATGTAAAGATCCTGAATGTATGAAGGTCTGCCCAGTAAAAGCTATCCGTTATCAAGAAGAGTTTGGTTGTATTGTCGTTGATACACGTCGTTGTATTGGTTGTGCCGCCTGTACAACAGCTTGTCCGTGGATGATGGCAACTGTCAATCCACAAACTAAAAAATCCGGCAAATGTAATTTATGTGGTGAGTGTGCATCAGCGTGCCCAACAGGTGCTCTGCAAATCATTGAATGGAAAGAAATTACTGTTTAATAAATCCAGACAATCACATCACTGAACCACATTTAGATTAGGAAGCAATATTATGACTAACGGCTGGACTGGAAATATTCTAAGAATCAACTTAACTACCGGTGCCATCACTCGTGAAAGCTCAAGCAAATATAAATTTTTGATTGGTGGTATGGGCTTTGGCTACAAAATTATGTACGAAGAGGTTGCTCCCGGCGTTAAACCTTTTGATGAAGAAAACAAAGTTGTCTTCGCTGTAGGGCCTTTAACTGGATCGGGCGCACCTTGTAGCTCTCGCGTCAATATCACCTCTCTTTCCACCTTTACTCGTGGCAATCTTGTCGTTGATGCTCATATGGGTGGATTTTTTGCAGCATGGATGAAGTTTGCAGGCTATGACTCTCTGATTATTGAAGGTAAATCAGATAAGCCTGTTTGGATCCATATTGATGATGACCAAGTTTCTATTGAAGATGCCTCCTTCTTATGGGGGAAAGGTGTTCGTCAAACCACAGAAGAGTTATGTGCTCAAACAAGTCCTGAAGCTTGTGTTGCTACCATTGGTCCTGCTGGTGAAAACCTCGTACCTTTATCTGGCATTATTAATAGCCGTAACCACAGTGGTGGCGCTGGTGTTGGTGCAGTTTTAGGTTCTAAAAAATTAAAAGCCATTGTTGTCGAAGGTAGCCGTGGGGTTAACGTTGCTGACCGAAAAGCGTTAAAAGAACTTAACGACTATATGATGACACAACTGATTGGCTCTAATAACAACCACGTTGTACCAAGTACACCACAATCATGGGCAGAATATTCACACCCAGGCTCTCGTTGGACTGCACGTAAAGGTCTGTATTGGGGAGCAGCTGAAGGTGGCCCAATTGAAACAGGTGAAATCCCTCCAGGTGATATCAATACTGTTGGTTTCAGAACAATGAAATCAACCTTTGACTTAGGTCCAGAAGCAGAAGAATACACCGTGAAAATGGGTGGTTGTCACTCTTGCCCTATCCGTTGTATGGCTCAACTCAATGTTCCACAAGCAAAAAAATTTGGTGTGCCACAAACAGGTGGTAACACTTGTGTTGCTAACTTCGTTCACACAACCATTTTCCCTAATGGCCCTAAGGATGTTGAGAAAAAAGGGGATGGTAACGTTGTTGGTAACTTAGTGGGTCTGAATATTTTTGATGATATGGGGCTTTGGTGTAACTACGGTCAGCTTCATCGCGACTTCACGTATTGTTATACCCACGGTGTCTTTAAACGTGTATTACCAGAAGCCGAATACAATGAAATCCCATGGGATAAGCTGGAAGAAGGTAACCCTGAATTTATCAAAGAGTTCTACTATCGTTTAGCGCATCGCAAAGGTGAATTTAGCCACCTTGCTGATGGCTCTTACCTAATTGCACAACGCTGGAATTTAGGTGAAGAGTATTGGGCTGATAAGAAAAATAAACTCTGGTCACCAATGGGCTTCCCAATTCACCACGCGAATGAAGCATCGGCTCAAGTGGGTTCTATCGTTAACTGTATGTTTAACCGCGATGCAATGACACATACACATATCAACTATATCGGTAGTGGTTTACCTCTAAAACTACAAAAAGAGATTGCAGGTGAGCTATTTGGCTCTGGTGATGCTTTTGATGAAACCAAAAACTATACACCAATCAATAAAGCCAAAATTGCTTATACCAAGTGGACAATTTTACGTAGTTGCTTACACGATGCGGTCACCTTATGTAACTGGGTATGGCCAATGACGGTTTCTCCTCATAAGAGCCGTAATTATCGTGGTGACTTAGAAATGGAAGCCAAATTCTTTACCGCTATCACAGGTGAACCAACCACGTCTAAAGATCTGGATTTAGCCTCAGAGCGTATCTTCACTTTACACCGCGCTTATACCGTTAAATTAATGAACACCATGGATATGCGTAATGAGCATGACCAAATCTGTTCATGGGTATTCGATAAAGATCCTGATATTCCAGTCTTTACTGAAGGCACAGACAAAATGGACAGAGTCGATATGCAGCTTTCTCTTACCATGTTCTATGAAGAAATGGGCTGGGATCCACAGTTAGGTTGCCCAACAAAAGAAACTTTAGTTCGCCTTGGATTACAAGATGTTGCAGACGATTTAGCGTCTCGTGGTTTATTACCAAGTTAATAGGTAAAAGAAGGAGATCATGATGATAGAACAAAATGCATCGGCTTCTATACCACAAGATATCGCTGATGATACAGATATTGCTTTAGAGCAACCTGATATCTCTCGTCGCCGTTGGTTACTGCCACTATCAGAAACAGGTGTTGGACGTAGTGCTAACACCTCAACAGATATCGCAGAAGAACCCGTTGCGGAAGAAGTAGCAGAATTATCTGCCGAACAACATCTAGCGAATGCGATACGTCAATGTTCAAAAGAAGGTGAACTATTAGCAATTTCAACGCTGTATGATGCGCCCTATTCTCTGACTGAAGAGGACATTGCGCAGTTAGAAACCGCGTTAAAGAGCGACGAGTTTATTGATATCGCCCATTTAAGTCTCAATGGCGAGGATTATTATTACTCTGATGAATTTATGTCAGATAACTTCGCACAACTGCAATTATTAAACCGCCATGCAGATATTTGTACGGCAATTGCAGGTGTGGTTCGTTTTGAATGCGAAACCTATCCTCGACCATTGAAACAAAGCATGTTGATGTCTGAACCCTTTAAGTACACGGCTTCAGAGATTGAAGATGCACTGACACTGATGAAAACTCACCCTGATTTTCAGGATATTCAGCAAGTTTTAGCATCCAACGATGCCCCTTATCTCTTTAGCAATACGTTAATGAGTTACGGCAAAGCACGAGGCTTAACTGAATGGATTGAGGTTGAACAACATGAAAACCCTTAATGTTCAGCCTTATCAACGAAATTCGATGTGGGTATTACAACATCATCAGACTGAGGAGCAAAAATAATGCGTGTTTCTCGCCGTAAATTTGTAGCAGGTATGGGATCGGTCATTTTTTTCAGTGCACCACTAGGAAGTGCGCTTGCAGCAACTGCAGAAAAAAAACCTATCCGCTATGCCATGATCCACGATGAGACGCTCTGTAATGGCTGTAATATCTGCGCCACTGCATGTCGTCGATTAAATAAAGTACCCAATGGTATGGCACGAATGGATATCGCTCATATTCCATTAAGCCTCAAAGAAGACAACGATAAATACCATTTCTTTAGACACTCTTGCCAGCAATGTGAAGATGCCCCTTGTATTCCGGTTTGCCCTACGGGTGCTTCTTGGCGTGATGAGACCAATGGCATTGTTCGTGTTAATAAAGATAAATGTATTGGTTGTAGCTATTGTATATCAGCGTGCCCATACCAAGTTCGTTATCTTAACCCTGTGACACATGTTGCTGATAAATGTGACTTTTGTCTTGAGTCTCGATTACAAAAAGGTTTCCCACCGATTTGTGTGAGTGCTTGTCCACAAAATGCCTTGTTATTTGGTAGAGAAGACAGTCCTCAAATTCAAGAATGGCTCAAAACACACGATTACTATATTTATCAACTTGATGGTGTAGGAAAACCGCATCTCTATCGCCGTGTAGGGCCTCATGTTCAAGAGGAGGGTAAAGTATGAGTATCGTCAATACAATGCCAGACAGTGCTCAGTTCCAAGCCGCACTAAAAGAGTATGTTTTAATCTATACACCTGACTATTTACCTCTTTGGCTAATTGTTGCGGGCGTATTATTTATTGGCATGCTACTTGTTCTCGCACTGCATGGTTTTTTACGTTATCGCTTTGCCACACCTCATGGTGAATCGCATAAAGAAGAGAAACTCTATCTTTACTCTAAAGCTGTTCGTTTGTGGCACTGGAGTAATGCCTCTTTATTTATTCTGTTACTTCTAAGTGGTGGCATTAACCATTTCGCCCTACTTTCAGCCCACGATACTGCGTTATTAGTCAGTGTGCATGAAATCTGTGGTTATCTGCTTTTGGTTTGCTGGTTGTCCTTTATTCTTATTAACCTTGTTGGTGGTAATGGCAAGTTTTACCGCATTGATGGCAAAAACTGGTTTCAACGCGCCTTTATGCAAACTCGTTTTTATCTCTACGGTATTATCAAAGGAGAAGGTCATCCCTTCCCAGCGACACCTAATGTTAAGTTTAATCCACTACAACAAATGGCTTATTTAGGTGTGATGTATGCGTTAGTTCCACTGCTTTTGATAACGGGTGTTTTACTTCAAAATCCAGCATTTATTCCTGCTGATGCCGTCATGTTTAAAGCTTGGTTATTAATCGCGCACCAAATATTAGCTGTATGTAGTGTCTTTTTTATCATTGGTCACCTTTATCTGTGTACAACAGGAAAAACACCATTCCAAACATTTCGCAGTATGGTTGATGGTTACCATAGACACTAATTAATACATGGATTAAGGAGCTTATATGTCAGTCCCTTCAAAGGAAGATATTAGATTAACAAAAGAAGACTTACGACAGCTGCATGTTTCAACTTCGCTTTATCGTTGGTTTTTACGTTATTTTCCTGATGGAGGCACTTACAGTGCTATTCATAGTGAGTTAATAAAACAGCGCCGTACACAGTGGATAGAAAGCTTTATTCAATATATTTATTTACGTCATTTTAGTGAAGCATCCTTTGCCAAACAGGAACAAGAAGTGATGGAAAACATCTTGTTCCTGCTCGGCAATGAACAACAGCAAGGCGTGACATTACAACGCCTGCCCTATCACAATACGTTGCCAACCTCTGAAAATATTCAATTTTCTACTGAATGGCATCAATTGATCTTAAAAAGTCAGCAACTAAGTACCGATCTCGCTTTGTGTGGCAATAATAACATCGTGGCTTTTTCTGGTGATGAAAACAGCATTTCCAACACCGGTTATAGTAACCAATTAATGAATACTGGTTTCGCAGGAAAAGTGTGTAATACAGGAAATCAGTGTCGTATCGGTAGCTTAGGTGGACGCTCTCGCATTTGTAATAGTGGCAATGATGTAAAAATTTATGCGTCAGGTAATGGTGTCCATATCGCCAATAGCGGTATACGTAATTTTATTACTGCCTCTCAAGATCGCGCAAAAGTCACCAACACGGGTGATTTAGCGCAAATCAATGTTACTGGAAATAACTCCGTAGCAATTAATACAGGCGATAACTGTAAAGTCACGGTATCTGGTGATAACAGTATTTGTATCTCAACAGGTAATATCCATCAGTTCTGCTTAGGAAAAGGCGGTAGTGCAGTTATTGCTTATCATGACGGTAATCGTACCCGCTTTAAGATCTTCTATGAAGGTGAAGAGGGTATCGTCGCTGGAGTTCATTACTATTTAGATGAAAATCAGCATCCTGTTGCACATATAAAACAGAACTCGACTTCTGTTAATTAATACTTCAAATATATATTATTAAAAAAGGGAAACTTTCGTTTCCCTTTTTACTTTTGCAATCAATGTATTTTATTGCTTATGAATCGCTTCAGTATGGATCACTTTTTTATTCTGTGAACCAGCGACTCTATCGTAAATACCACACACAACAATCGTCACAATGACTGGGATTAACCACGCTAAACCTTGCTCACTTAATGGCAGTTTTGTCGCCCATTCTGGTAATAAATGTTTCAAATAATCGGACGCTTTTATTGCATCAAAAATACCGAAAAATAAGCTAACAGCCATTGCTGGCGCGATAATACGGCTTGGATTATTCCACAGACGTAATGTGAAACTCATTAAAATAATCACAATACAAGGTGGATAAATCATTATCAGCACAGGAATAGAAAACGCGATCAGTTTGCTCAAACCTAAGTTTGAAACAACAGCTGAGAATATCGCTAAAATCAACACTAATACACGATAAGAGATAGGCAAATAACGGCTGAAAAACTCTGCGCATGCACAGGTTAAACCAACAGCAGTCACCATACAGGCTAAGAAAATCAGTACGGCTAAAAAGAAGCTACCAAAATTACCAAAAGTGTACTGAACATAGGCATGTAAAATATCAGCACCGTCTTGAGCACCCGGAATGATACTGCCGCTGCTAGAGCCTAATTTAAATAAACTCAAATAAATTGCAGTTAACAATACACCCGCAATAATTCCCGCCCACATGGTATAACGTGTTAACAGTGACGAATTATCAATACCTCGAGAGCGAGCGGCATTAACAATAACAATACCAAAAACCATAGCGCCCAATGTATCCATGGTGAGGTAACCGTTAATAAATCCCTGAGTTAACGCCATATCACGATAAGCTTCAGTCGCAGGAATAGCGCCACCAGCTGGCCAAAAGACCGCAGCCACACCTAATATCGCTAATGCCAGAATTTTAATCGGCGCAAGAATATGACCAACACTGTCTAGCAATTTCCCCGGATAAAGCGAAATACCAATAACAATTAAGAAATAGACAATGCTGTAAATCAGCAATGACATCTCTGTATCACCCACTAAAGGTGCAATACCCACTTTAAAAGAAACCGTTGCAGTACGAGGGGTTGCAAAAAGAGGTCCAACAGCAAGATAGGCAACAATGGCTAATAACAATCCCATTGATTTACCAATAGGTGTACTTAATGCCTCAATACCACCACCAACTTTTGCCAGTGCAACAACCGTTAAAACAGGTAAACCCACGCCGGTGATCAAAAAGCCAATCGCGGCAGTCCAAACAAATTCGCCTGATTGTAACCCCACCATTGGAGGAAAAATAATGTTGCCAGCGCCAACAAATAGGGCGAATGTCATAAACCCTAATGCCAGGATATCTCTGGAAGTTAATCTATGTGCCATAAGTTTTGTTAATATGTAGTTACAATAATGGTTAAATTACGCCAAGGTAGCGCAACATAAAATCAACAATATCTATTTAAGCTCAGACCGTCATTATTCAGGATAATATCCATATATAATCATTTCATGCAGAGCAATTAGGTACTAAATAGAAAAAATTGCCGATAACTGCTCACAAGTAAAACTTTTATAATGAAAAAAGGCAATAGCCAATCCTAAAACCAGAATAATCATCTAAACTATTTTTCAGCACTAGTTATAACTGTCATATATCATCGAATATACATGATATGATTTGTGCATTTTATCACCAATAATATTGAGCATTGGCATCATTTAAAGTTACCATTAATTAATAATATTAAAATTTAACGCTACGATATTAGTTTTTATTGATATTAAAAAGATCAAGAAAGGGGCAAAAAAACCTTTATCACAGATTAAAGATAAGTGATAAAGGCTTTAAAAAGACATATTGCTAGTGTGCTTTTTTAGCGGTAAGCAATGTTTGAGGAAGGATAAAAGAGAACGTACTTCCAACACCTACTTTACTTTCAATATTCAATTGAGAGTGATGATGAAGCAGCGATTTTTTCACAATAGCCAAACCTAACCCAGTACCACCAGAATGGCGAGAGCGAGCTTTATCAACACGATAAAAGCGCTCTGTTAAACGAGTTAGGTGTTCAGCGCTGATCCCCGACCCATTATCTGAAACACTAAATAACATGCCTTGAGGAATTTTCTTCCAACTGACTTTAATTGTTGTGCCTTCTTCAGTGTGATTAATAGCGTTATACACTAAGTTAGAAACCGCACTACGCAGTTGCTCTTCATTACCACGAACAGCCCACTGTTCATCAACATCAAAAACAATATGATGTTGGCCTTGGCTCAATGAGTTCGCTTCTTGTTGTAATAGAACCAAAATGGCAGGGATATCAACAATCTTGTTTAAATCGATATGAGGAGCAGATTCGATACGAGAAAGTTGTAAGAGTTGTTGAACAAGCGTATCCATGCGCTTAGCTTGCTCCTGCATCGTCACTATCGCCTTATGCTCTGCGGGTTTGGAGGCACTAGTTTCTTCCATCATTTCAAGATAACCTTGAATAACGGTGAGTGGTGTTCTTAACTCATGACTAACGTTAGCAAAAAAGTCACGTCGTGAATTTTCTAGCTTATTTTTTTCTGTCACATCACGTGCCACCATTAAGCGCTGATCTTCGCTGTATGGCATCACTCGAAACTCAACAATAGAGCCATTATTAAGTGAAATAGTTAAAGAGCGACTAAAATCGCCTGCGGTAAAATAGTGCAAGAAATCAGGGTAACGTAATAAGTTAAAAATATTTTGTCCGTTATCTTCGGGCCAGCGAAAGCCGAGTAAGTGTTGAGCAAGGCTATTACACCAAAAAATATTCCCTTCATTTGTCATCATCACAACAGCATCTGGCAAGCTTTCAGCACCACTTCTAAAACGTTTAATTAAGTCACCTAGTTCTCTGCGTCGTTTACGATTGCGTTGTTGAGTCTGTCGAATACCATAAAAAATAGGCTCCCATCCCCCTCTTCCTTCCGGAGGCAGTACTGAGCGATCTAGCCATAACCATTTAGATAATTTCAGCAAGTTATAGGCATGCCACACAAGTGCACTGAGTAGCGATGCCACCAGCAACCAAGGAAGATGCCCGATAAAAAGCGATAATATAAAAGCAGGTAAGCAAAATAGACATAGCCCCCAAACGAGGGCTTTCCACGATAGTCGTTCTAACACCTGACGATTACTCCCATATTGACTTAGAAACGGGCAGAGAAACGATATCCCGTTCCACGTACTGTCTGTATCATTCTGTCATGGCCATCTTCTTCAATGGCTTTACGTAAACGACGAATATGCACATCAACAGTACGGTCTTCGACATAAACATTTGTTCCCCAAACATAGTTTAGCAGTTGTTCTCTGCTATACACGCGTTCAGGATGTGTCATAAAAAAGTGCAGGAGTTTAAATTCGGTGGGTCCCATATCAATCGGTTTATCTTGACTCGTCACTCGATGAGAAACAGGATCAAGCCCTAATCCATTGAATTCAATAATATCTTCCGCAGACATTGGTGATAATCGTCGTAAAATTGCTTTCACACGAGCCACAAGCTCTTTCGGTGAGAAAGGCTTAATGACGTAATCATCAGCACCCGTTTCTAGCCCTTGGACTTTATCTTCTTCTTCCCCTTTTGCCGTTAGCATAATAATTGGAATATCACGGGTATTACTTTCCCGCTTCATCTGTTTTATTACCTGCAAGCCTGATCCACCGGGGATCATCCAATCTAATAAAACCAGATCAGGGTAAGGATCAATAAGAAAGCTCAATGCAGAATCATAATCTTCTGCTTCAATAGGTTGAAAACCATTTTGTTCTAAAACAAAACAGATCATCTCTCGAATTGCGGTTTCATCTTCAACAACAAGAATACGCCTTGCCATACTCTATCCTGTGTAATGTATATAGAGGGTCAAAATGATTATGATGCAGTTTTATGACAGATTTATGACTAACCTTAACATTACTGAAATAGATCCCTGTTGTTAAGGTAAATAAATCATTTTTCGGTGAAATATCACTCAAAAAGAAGGCTTATTGTTGGGTTTTCACTAAAAAAGTAAGGTGCGCTATACTCTTCATCAGATAAAAAAGAGGGATAGCAATGCGGATTATTCACACATCAGACTGGCATTTAGGGCAATATTTTTTTACTAAAACTCGCGCACAAGAGCATCAACAATTTCTTGATTGGTTATTAGCACAAATTAAACATTATCAAGTTGATGCATTGATTGTTGCAGGAGATATTTTTGATACAGGCTCCCCCCCAAGTTATGCCAGAGAGCTTTATAACCGCTTTGTTGTTGCTATTCGAGATACACAATGTCAGCTTGTTATTTTAGGTGGTAATCACGATTCTGTCGCAACACTAAATGAATCTAAATCATTATTAGCATGTTTAAATACAACGGTTATTGCCAATGTTCATGCTGAAACACCGCAAGCCCCACTCATTCTTCCTCAAAAAGATAATACGCCGGGCGCACTACTTTGTGCGATCCCTTATCTACGTCCTAGAGATATGATAAGCAGTAAAAGTGGACAATCAGGTGCTGAAAAACAAAATGCTCTAAAAGGAGCGATTGCTGATTATTATCAAGCTCAATATCAAGAGGCTCTTGATTTACGTAAGCAACTGAACGTCAATATTCCGATTATTGCAACAGGTCACCTTACAACCATTGGTGCAAAAGTAACGGACTCTGTACGTGAAATTTATATCGGTACTTTAGAGGCTTTCTCTGCAACGCTATTTCCTGAATTTGACTATATTGCTCTTGGTCATATTCACCGCCCTCAAGTAGTGAATAAATCAGGTCATATTCGTTATAGTGGCTCTCCTATTCCTTTAAGTTTTGATGAAAGTGGTCAGCAAAAAAGCGTCTGCCTTATCGATTTTGAACAAGACAAATTAACTCACCTCACACTATTACCTATTCCTGAATTTCAGTTGCTACGCACCATCAGTGGATCATTAAAAGAGATAGCCGTACAACTTGACGATTTAAAAAAACAATATGGTGAAACCGATACCACTATTTGGTTGGATATCGAAGTTTCAACACAAGATTATCTCAGTGATATACAAAACCGAGTTCAAGAGCTAACTAACGATCCCCTTTTTGATGTGATCTTATTAAGAAGATCCAGAAAACAGCGCCAAACGTTCACGCAAAATGAGAAAGAAACACTCACCGAATTAACCGTTTATGATGTTTTTGAAAGACGCTTAGAACAACATGAATTTGATTCAGAAGAAACGAAAACTCGTTTAATAACACTATTTAAACAAGCAGTTGAAATGGCAGAACAAGAGGATAACGAAGCATAATGAAAATCTTAAGTCTGCGATTTAAAAATATTAACTCTTTAAAAGGTGAGTGGAAAATCAACTTTGACCAAGAGCCTTTTGTTAGCAACGGATTATTTGCTATCACAGGTCCTACTGGTGCAGGAAAAACCACACTATTAGATGCGATTAGCTTAGCACTTTATCATCGAACTCCACGATTAGATAAAATCACACAATCACAAAATGAATTAATGACGCGTCATACCGCGGAGTGTTTGACTGAAGTTGAATTTGAAGTCAAAGGTGTGGCTTATCGTGCATTTTGGGAACAACGCCGTGCCAATTATAAGGAAGATGGCAATCTTCAAGCACCACAGGCTGAACTCGTTAAAATAAATACAACGGGAGGTGAAGACAAAATATTAGCCAGCAAAATAAGCCAAGTAAAAGAGATGATCATTAATATTACGGGGCTTGATTTTGATCGTTTTACTAAGTCTATGTTGCTTTCTCAGGGGCAATTTGCCGCCTTTTTAAATGCAGATGATAAATCTCGCGCTGAATTACTCGAAGAACTGACTGGCACAGATATTTATCGCCATATCTCCCAATCTATCTTTAAACATTGGCGTGAAGAAGAACAAGCCTTAAAAACACTAAAGCAACAAGCCGAAATGATGGCGTTATTAGATGAGAATGCTCGCCAAGCTTTATTAACTGAGCAAACTGATCTTTTTGCCAAAGAGAGCTTATTACAAAAAGAACAACAGGAATATCAAGCAGCAAAGCAGTGGCAAGAAAAAGATATTGAAATCAATAAAAACAAGCTATTAGCACAAAATGGAGTTAACTTAGCACAAGAAGCTTTAGTTGCTGCCAAGCCCGATATTCGACGTCTTGAAAATAGCGAACCCGCAGAAAAAATTCGTCCGATTTATGATGAAAAAAATCGTCTATTAAAAGAACAAACCTATATTGAGTCACAACTCTCAACACTGAAAACAGAAAAACAGCTTATTGAACAACAAAGCCAACCAATTAATCAGCATTTAATGGTGGCTCGTGACGCATTTAAACAACACGATGAGAAAAAACAGCAAATATTACGACTTATTCGTGAAGAAGTGACGCCATTAGATAATCAGTTAGTCTTGTTACAACAAGATATTTCAGCAAAAACACAACAAAAGAATACGCTGGAAAAAACACAGTCAGAATATCTGGAAAAAATACAATTAACAGAAGCCCAATTAACTGGCTCACAAAAGCAATTTAATGAATTAAGTGAATATTTAAATCAGCATACAGCTTATGCTCAACTTGCTGAGAATTTACCTTTATGGCAACGCTATTTTGAACAATATGATGAAATTACAGAAAAATATCTAATTAGCCAGAAAAGTGAAAAGGCAGAACAAGAAAAAGAGCAATTACTTAAACTTGCCCTCGAAAAAACAACGCACACACTAGAGGCACAACAACACAACCTTAATTTACAGCAACAACGATTAAGCGAATTACAAACACAACTTGAGCAACAAAATAAAGTAGATGCAATTGCAGATATTCCTCATCGCTTGCAACAAATTTCTCAACAAAGAAATGCGCTCGCGAAATTGATGGGATTACAGGCTCAATTACAGCATGCTCTAAAAACTGAACATCAGTACCAAAAAAGCCATTCAGAAAACCTGCAAAAAATAGCCTCGCTGACTGAAAATATCAGCAAAAACGACATCGTTTTAAAAGAGAAAAAGCAACATCTTAAAGACTTAAATGACAATTATCTTTTAATACGAAAATTAGCCGAATACGAAGAAGAAAGACAACATTTAGTTAAAGATAATCCCTGCCCTGTTTGTGGCTCTACTGAACATCCTTATGTTGAAAAATATAAAGAAATTAAACCAGATGAAACAAAAACACGATTAGATATTTTAACGCAACAAGTTAATACATTAACCATAGAGTTAGTGGAACAAAAAACACAGTGTGCTAATTATCAAGCTCAAAATGAAAAATTAAGTAGCGACCTTGAGCAACTAACACAAGATATTGCGTCATTAAAACAGCAATGGAAAGTTTTAGCTCACTCTCACGCATTACCAGATGTTGACTGCGAAGAAACTACTTTAACTCAATTAGATGCAGCACTTGAAAAAGAAGATAAATTACTGACACAAAAACGAGTAAGTTACCAAGCATTAGATGCCAAAACTCAACAAGAATACAAACTGTTATCTGATAACAAAGAACAATTTTATCAGCAACAGCAAGCCATTCTTCATCAACAAAATGAATTAACTCAGCAACAAAAAGAAGTCTCCAATAAGCAACAACAAACAGCGCAGTATCTTCAACAACAAATTCAGTTGGCGCAAGATATTCAATCACTTGTTAAACAGCAAGGTTATGAGTTACAGGCATCTGAAGATAAAATTCAATGGCTTAATGCACGTAAAGAAGAGAACCAGCAATATCAATCAACATTAAAAACACATCACGAATTGCAACAAACAATTCGTGAATTGTCATTAACGCAAGAAGAGAGAAAACGCTATTTAGCTGAAGTTCAAAAAGAACTTGGTGCTGCTTTGATCCATTTACAGCAGTTACATCAGCAACAAGAACAGCTAAAAGCACAACGCCAAGCTTTATTCGGCACACAAACTACCGAAGATGCTCGCAATGAGTTGGATAAACAAAGTCAATTGTTACAAAAACAAATTGAGCAATATAGCGAAGAAAAAAACCGACTCGAAATCCGTTTAAATCAGCTTATTGGTCAATATCAGGAAAATGAAAAATCACTACAACGGCTTCATGTTCACTCACAAGATATCCTTAAACAATATCAAAATAGATTAAAAAACAGCCCATTTGCTGATGAAAATGCCTTTTTAGCTTCATTGCTATCAGTGGAAGAAAGAAATCGTTTACAAGAACAACAAAAACAACGGCTTGATAAGCTTCTGCAAGAAAAAACACGTTTGGATACACAAGAAAATGCATATCAACAGCACTTATTACAACAACCATTATTGGCAACACAACAAAATCTCGAACAAATTACCGCTCAGTTATTGATGTTAGAAACTCAATTTACTCAGTTACAAGAGACGAAATTTCGTATTCAAGAGCAACTGCGCACTGACGAAGAAAAACGTAAAGAGCAGCAGGAATTACTGACGCGTATTACTAAACAACAATCTCACTTTGATGATTGGAGCTACTTAAATGAATTGGTGGGATCATCCAAAGGGGATAAATTTAGCCGTTTTGCTCAAGGTTTAACGCTTGATCATCTAATTTATTTGGCTAACCGTCGTTTAGAAAAGCTTCATGGACGCTATTTCTTGCAACGCAAAACACCCGCAAGCCTTGAACTACAAATTGCAGATACTTGGCAAGCAGATGCACTGCGGGATACTCGCACGCTGTCTGGTGGCGAAAGCTTCTTAGTCAGTTTATCACTCGCTTTAGCGCTTTCGGATTTAGTCAGTAACAAGACTCAAATCGAATCACTATTTCTAGATGAAGGCTTTGGGACATTAGATCCTGATACCTTAGATATTGCATTAGATGCGCTCGATAGCCTTAATGCATCCGGTAAAATTATTGGTGTGATTAGTCACGTAGAAGCCATGAAAGAGCGCATTCCTGTGCAAATTAAAGTGAAGAAAGCTGGAGGCTTAGGTATTAGCCAACTCGCTCCCGAGTTTAGATATGTAGATAAACAGAATCTAAATCAAACAGTTAAAAACTAGGTCGAATATTTTGACGTAGCTGATTAAATTTTTTATATATCAATAAATCACTGCTAAGCCCTATAGTATGTCCATAGATTAGCTCAAGCTAAGACACGCTTTAAGCGCTTAAATTTATCAAGGAGACAATCATGTCTAACGCATTTACTGATTTAATGAAAAAACGTAGAACAATTTATCATTTAGGTAATCAACTTCCAATTAGCGAAGACAGAGTCACTGCGATTATCAAAGAAGCGGTTAAAGAGAGTCCAACAGCATTTAACTCACAGACATCTCGTGTTGTTGTTCTGTTTGGTGAACAACATCAAAAACTGTGGGATATCGTTAAAAACACACTGAAAAAATTAGTACCCGCAGAAGCATTTAGTGCAACTGAAGCAAAAATTAATAGCTTCGCCGCAGGTGCTGGTTCAATTCTGTATTTTGAAGACACAGATATCGTAAAAGGTCTTCAAGAGCAATTCCCTCTGTATGCAGATAACTTCCCTGTATGGTCAGAACAAGCAAGTGGTATGGCGCAACTTTCTGTTTGGACTGCATTAGCAGCAGAGAACGTAGGTGCTTCATTACAACACTACAACCCAATTATTGATGATGAAGTTCATGCAACTTGGGATCTGCCAAAAACATGGAAATTAAGAGCTCAAATGGTCTTTGGTTCGATTGAACAAGAGGCTGGCGAGAAGAATTATATGGAAGATGATTCACGCTTTAAAATCTTCAAATAAGTGTTAGAACAGACATCTGACAAAAGACCCTAGCAATAATACCCTCTTTTTTTACTTTCATTCCTTGCCCACAGCCACTGTGGGCTTTTTTTTATTACATTCCCACAAAGCAAGAATGGTGGCCTTATGCCACCATTCTAAAAATTCCATAAAAAAAGAGCAAAGTGCGCAATGAATACAAAGGTAGGGATGGACCCTTTGTGTTCAACACTTTGCTCTCTTTATTTATTTACGCACCCTTTACCGAAGTAAAAGGTGCGATTTTCACAAGGCGTATGAAAATACGTTATTTACGTGTGATGTTATTTGCTTTTGGTTGAGCAATTGGAGACTGCTCAGCAAAGTATTTCACGACTGCATCAACATCTGGCACGCTGTAAACTGGATCTTTACCTTCTTTCAGTACAGAGAAGTTACTACCACCTGTTGCTAAGTATTCGTTAGCAACAACACGGTAATTCGCTTTCATGTCTACTGGTTTGCCATCAATTTTCATTGATTCAACGATAACACGGTTACCATTAGAAGCTTTACTATCCCATGTGTACTGGAAGTTACCTGAAACCGCTAACACTTGTGGACGTGAACGATCCCATTGTTGTTCTAACAGGCGTTTAATTTGCTCACCCGTTAACGTTTGAGTTAACAGTACGTTAGAGAATGGCTGTACAGTGTAGATTGCGTTATAAGAGACGTCGCCGCCTTTCATATCAGCACGGATACCACCGCCGTTCATTAAACCGATTTGTGCGCCACCCATTTCTTTAGATTTTGCAGTATACAGATGTGCATCTGCGATCACTTGACCTAATCCAGACTCACCCGCATCGTTAGTTTGCTTAGTTAAATTACCTTCTAACTTACCGATAATACGGTTAGCTAATGGGGTAGCAATTTTTTCGTAAGCTTCTAACAGTTTGCTAACTGCTGGATCTTTTTCATATTTACGGTTATCAACCCAAATATTTTTTGCATTGATATCTACAACGTCTTTCGTTGTTTTATCTAATTTCAGGTCGATACGCGTTAACATTGCACCGTTAGATTGTGCTGATGTCACTGATTTACCGTTGATAGTACAGTTGTAAGCTTGGTGAGTATGACCTGTAACAACGAAGTCGATAGCTGGATCTAATTGCTCAACAACACCCAGTACTTTACCTGTAATACCATTACATGCGTTGATATTAACTGGGCCACCATCACGACGCTGTGCAGCACCTTCGTGGATCAGAACACCAATTGCTTGAACGCCTTTCGCTTTTAATTGTGGTACTAATGCGTTGATCGTTTTTGCTTCATTGTGGAAGCTTAAACCTTCAGTTCCTTTAGGAGTTACGATAGCCGCTGTACCTTCTAAAGTTAAACCGATGAACGCAACAGGAATACCGTTGAATTCTTTAATAACGTATTCTGGGAATAAAGTTTTGCCCGTTTCGTTAACAATAACGTTAGCCGCTAAGTATTGGAAATCAGCACCTTTAAACTCAGTTGGACCTTGGCAACCAGTTACTGGGTGGCAACCACCGTTTTGTTTACGCAGTAACTCGCCCATGCCTTTATCAAATTCGTGGTTACCCACAGAAGTTGCTTCTAAGCCTGCTAATGATAATGCTTCAATTGAAGGCTCATCATGGAACATTGAAGATAACAGTGGGCTTGCACCAACCATATCACCCGCCGCAACAACGATGTTGTTCGGGTTATCTTTCTTCATTTCTTTGATTAACGTAGCCATGTGCTCGATACCACCAGATTTACCTTCTGGTGCTTTCAGCGCGCCGTGGAAGTCGTTCATTGCGATAACACGCACATCAACAACATTAGCTTCGTCGTAGTTCTTTGCACAACCTGCTAATAAGACTGAGCTTACTGCAAGTGCAACGAGTTTGTATTTATGATTCATTTAAAATTTATCCCTAAGATCAAAATTCACGTTTCGGACAATCAATTACTTCGAAATCTTTGCTATAACAGATATAGAATTCATCTCGATTAATTTGAATTTCTTTGTCCTTCAGTGATGGATTGTGTTCTTTTAAGAACTTAATCAATGCACTGTTTGAAGGACGGCCTTCTGGTAATACTAACGCTTCATACAACTCTTTTTGTTTACCAAAGAATGCATCTGGTGTATCAAACGCACACACACCGTGTTTTTCCCATTCACCTTGTAACAAGTCGATACCTGGAGAATCACACAGATAAGGTTTGATAGCAGAGTATTCTAAAGGTGGTAAATCGCCTTTACATAAACGAGGATGCTTGCGTATGTCTTTCCAATCGCGGCACTCTTCCCATGATTTACCATCACAGGTTTCAGCCCACAGCCCATGAACAATCCAGCCAAATTTGTTATCAGAGAAGCACTGGATTTCAAATTTATCGTACTCACGTTTTGCACGATCTTTTTCATTATCGTTATTTAAACGTTTAATATTATTGCTTTTGTAATCACAAAAAGCCGGTGAGTAGTTAATCGCTAACTTAAAGTAATCTGTTGATGCTGTGCTGTTTTGACCATAGCGATCATTAGAAGCAATGTAGTCGTAAGGTGCTGTTGGAGCATCAGGTAAAATACAAGATACGCCTTCAACTAATTTAGCTTGAGGTTTTAATGGTTCTGTAATTTCAGGTGCTTGCGTTGCACATCCTGCTAGCACTAAAGCAAAAGCAGCAGGTAATAGCTTCATAAAGCGCATAAAATCCCCTTAAAGAGCAATTAAATCTACTCTCTTGGTTCAAAAAAGGTAAGAAAAACCTGCCCTGAATGGGCAGGTTTAATAGCTTATTTCTTCTCAGTTAAATCGATTTTGTAAATTGCAAAACCGATTTCATCATTTTCCACGAAGGTCATTGGATACTGAGCAAAATCTTTAATAAATGCAGCAGCTTTTTCACTTGGAGAAGTTTCAAAACGTACATCTAACGCTTTATCAGTCTTAATCGGTAAGAATGACCAGTTGTTAGCAGCTTTAGTCGCAACTTCACCTTTTTCTTTAGTTTGCTTAGCAATGTAAGAAGCTAAAATCGCACGGTTTTCATCTGGAGATGCAAACGCAATATTCGCTTCACCAGTACCTGCAAATTTACCGCCGTATCCACGGTAGTTATTTGTTGCGATCAGGAATGTTGCTTTAGGATCGATTGGTTTGCCTTCGTAAGTGACTTCTTTGATACGATTCGCACCTTTGTTAACCACTTGGCAATCAACGTCATATTTAGCTGGTTGAGTTAAGTCAACTTTATAGTTCACACCGCTAATGGTGTCGAAGTTATAAGTACGGAAACCATCCCAGTTGATCAGTTCTTGTGGTTTAGTTGAGTTAGGATCAACTTGGTTCCACATACCTGCTGAACATTCTAACCACTCAACAACATCAGCACCGGTCGCTTTAACAACCACTAATGTGTTTGGATACAGATATAAGTCTGCCGCGTTACGGAATGTTAAGTCACCTTTTTCAACTTCTACGAAGTCTGCTGGTGCGTTTTTACGACCACCCGCTTTAAATGGCGCAGCTGCACCTAATACTGGTAAACCGTCTAAGTTCGGATCACCTTGAATAAAGTGTTTGGTGTAATCAACTTGTGCATCATTAACGATTTGTACAGTTGGATCGCTCTGTACTAATGCTAAGAAGCTGTACATGTTAGCAGAAGCTTTACCAATGTGTTTACCCACGAAATCACGGGTACCTTGGTGTGCTTTTTCGATGATTTGAGCTAATTCAGCATCACGTTCAACTAATGCTTTTTTGTTCGCTTTATCAAAGATAGGACGCGCTTCACCTGTTGCTTCAGTCATCACCCATTTACCGCTGTCGTTATTGATAACCATATCAACGACACCTAAGTGATCACCCCATTGGCCAGGCATAACAGCAGGAACACCGTTTACGGTACCTTTCGCTGTATCTACACCTTTAATGCCTTCAAATTCTTTGCTTGGGAATACGCCGTGAGCGTGACCAAACATGATTGCATTGATGCCTTCAACTTCACTTAAATAATAAACAGAGTTTTCCGCCATTGCTTTGTACGGCTCTGACGCGAAACCAGAGTGAGGAATAGCCACAATCAGGTCTGCACCCTCTTTTTTCATTTGAGGGACGAATTTTTTCGCTGTTTCTGTAATATCGTTTACAACGACCTTACCATCCAGATTGGCTTTATCCCAGATTAAGATCTGTGGTGGTACGAAGCCGATATAACCAATCTTGATAGTGTGTTCTTTACCATCACGATCTTTTACTGGTGTATCAACAATGATATAAGGTGTGAAATAGTTTTTGCCTGTTTTCGCATCCATCACGTTGGCGTTGATGTAAGGGAATTTAGCACCGGCAATGGCTTTTTTCAGGTAATCTAAACCATAGTTAAACTCATGGTTACCAAAGTTACCTACTGTGTAGCCCATGGTGTTCATCAGTTGGTGAGCTGGATGAGATTCGCCTTTTTCTAAGCCTTTAGCTGCTTGATAGTCAGCCAGCGGGCTACCTTGGATCAAGTCGCCGTTATCAACTAAAATCGCATTGGTTGCTTCAGCTTTTGCTGCTTTAATTAAATTAGCAGTACGGACATAACCAAACTGTTCTGTTGGTTTGTCTTTGAAGTAGTCAAAGTCGATTAAGTTACTGTGAACATCAGACGTCTCCATAATACGAAGATCGACTGTCGCAGCATTCACGTTGAATGCGACAAACATTGCTAATGTTGAAATTTTCAACACATTCTTAACCATTACACACCCCTTATATATTGGTTAACAGGAGAGCGATATCGCTCTCCTTTCATTACTTCTTTCAAACGGTAGTGCCTTTACTAGGACTAGAAGTACAGACGCATACCAGTTTCGAAGATATATTGTTTTTTATCTTCATACTTCACGTTATCACTGCGAGCATCATCGTATGCCATTTCAGCGAATAAACGTAAGTTGTTATATTTAGATACTGCAAAACGTTTATCTACACCCACAGTATAGGTTTCTTTTTTGTAGTTGAACGTGTTTGCATCACCATCACGCAGATAATAACCTGCATACATACCACTTTCGATACGATCCCAGTGCCATTTCACACCAACACCATATAAATCTGCTTTCCAGTCGCCTTTAACTGAGTTCCAACCACGAGGGTTTTTAAATTGGTTTTCATAGAGTGCTAAACCTGGGTTTTTAGCACGAGATTGACCATAGTCTAAACCAATAGAGAATTCACGTCCTGGGAAGAAGTATTCAGCACCAAAAGCTAAAATACTGTTTTCAGGTGTTTTGTCTTTATTTGGACCTGAAGTATTTGCTTCACCTTTAGCTGCTGAGTAACCCGCATCGAACTCCAAACCGAAAGTTGATTTATAGAAACCAACTACTGAATATGCACGAGTAATATCACCTGCAACACGGCGACCGTCATCACCAGATTTACCAGTCACCGTACCCGCTAATTTAAAGCCTTCATAACGGTTAGTTTCTAAGAAAATAGTTTGTGGTAAACGGGTCATAAAGTTGTTTTTACCAACACCGTTATAATCAATACGATGATTACCATACTTATCTTCTGTAATATTCGTATTACCACCAGAGAAACCTACTGAACGACCTAATACATCGCTAAAGTAGAATACACCCGTGTTACCATAGCCATAGCTTGATTTTTTAACCCAGTCGATCGGAATATAGGTACGACCAAATTGGATTTGACCATAATCACGATGAGAGAAACCGACATAACCCACACGGTTGTACATTTCAAAGTTTGATTTAGGGTTGTCACTGTTAGTTCTTTGAGTATCCGAACCCCACTCTAATTTACCAAAAACTTTGATATCGTTAGTCAGCTCATGCGAACCAAAGAAACCAATACGACTACCATCATCCGTCATTTTCATTTCATGATTTTGGCTAGTCACTTGTGTTTTTAAACGGAACTGACCGTTTACATCAAAACGTGTACCTTTATCGTTATACACGTTTACTGCGTTTGCAGATCCAGAAAGAACCAACAAACCAACCAGTGCTGCTAGAGGCTTCAAGCTTTTCATGATTAAAATACCCATCTATTTTCTATAGTTTTATGATTTTCTTTAAGGTCAAAAATAATACCGCCGTATATAGTTGACCTGAGATTCAGACAAAAGATCCCTGCCACGAATTTCGAAAAAGAAAATCGCTCTCACAATTGATAATTTTTATAGCTACTAATTATGACTCTACAAAATTTTCTTAAAGGTTTTAATTTCCTTGACACAGACGTAATCACCAATAAGACACAAAAATAATATCCTCATTATATTTTAAATAAGGGCATTGCTTTTATTTCTGTCAGGAAAAGAAATAGGTCGTTGAGTTTTCGATGGCATGTTACTCAAAAAAAAGCCCTGCTTTCGTGATGTAGCCCACAATTACACCAATGTGCATTTTCATGGTTACATACCCAAGTGATAGGTATCACAATTAAAGGTAAAGATACGTGTTTTTTGAACTTAATCAACTTTTTAAAAATAGTACTTTTGGATTTTTCTTTTATATTTCATTTCTTTATAAGACTCTTTTTTTTGCTAATAAAAAATTTATCTCCCTATTTAATATATTTAAAAGGAAGTATTATTTTTAACCACTAAATAAATAACACTAAAGATTTGAATATTGTTATTCCTAATTAATAATTTTTTATCTTTATATTTATTTCTTATTTAAATAAAGGCGAAGTCGAATTTAAATACAATTTAACTGGTGGTAACGAGTAACACTCCATCATAAAAAGAATAATTATCTGTAAATATTAAAAAAAGAAGCACAAGAATACTATTCAATCACAATATCTAATCAATACGTACAAGTAACAACAAAACCAAATGAAACATTACAAAATCTAAACTATTACCATAGTTAATATAAAAAGCCCAATCGTGCTCTTTTATCGATATTTGAAAAAAAAATATCAAAATTTGTGATCAAAATCACTTCGATAATTGTGAAAAACACCCTTACACATTTTCTTGATTTTGTGATAATTATCACATGAGAGTGTCAGGAATATTTTTGTTTTGTAAATTAATGCAGGGATAAATCTGAAAGTGATTTCAGTTTGTAAACAAAAAAGAGTATAAAAATAAAATTATGTGATTATTATCACATAATGGTTTGTGCTAAAAATCATGTTATTTCATTATCAATATTCTTAATTAATCCAACTCAAATAAGAATAAAACTCATTATCATAGAGTAGATTTACTAATTATTCGTTTCAGCTTTTTTTATCTTTTTATTAAATAACTCGGTATTGATTTTCTTTTAAGGGATATTACCTTTTAGATACCCTAAACATTCAGTATCATATTGCGGTAAATAATGATTAAGGGGAATGTCAGATGCTGTGGTTTAAAAATATTTTGGTCTATCGCTTAAATAAAGAGATAGCACTGTCAATGGATGAGTTAGAACAACAGCTTGCTTCATTGGCATTCACACCTTGTAGTAGCCAAGATATGACTCGAACAGGTTGGGTTTCGCCAATGGGCGATCGTGGTGAAGCGCTTATCCATGTAACGGGTAAACAAGTCATGATGTGCGCACGAAAAGAAGACAAAATCTTACCTGCGACAGTCATTAAGCAAGCACTGCAAGACAAAGTTGAAAAACTTGAAGGCGAACAAGGCCGTAAACTGAAAAAGACAGAGAAAGCCACCTTAAAAGATGAAGTGGTACATACTCTGCTCCCTCGCGCATTTAGTAAATTCTCACAGACTTTTATTTGGCTAGATTTAGAAAAACAACTCGTTATTGTTGATTCAGGCAGTGCAAAACGTGCCGAAGATAACTTAGCTTTGCTACGTAAAACCTTAGGTTCACTACCAGTTGTTCCTCTAAACTTTAATGAATCCGTTGAGTTAAAAATGACAGAGTGGGTACGCTCTGGAGAACTCCCTGCTGGCTTTACCTTAATGGATGAAGCAGAGCTAAAAGCGGTGTTAGATGAAGGTGGTGTTATTCGTTGTAAGAAACAAGAATTAGTTTCTGACGAAATTGCGACACATATTGAAGCGGGTAAATTTGTCACCAAACTTTCTGTAGATTGGGAAGATCGCCTGCAATTTATGCTTTGTGATGATGGTTCTATCAAACGCATCAAATTCAGTGAAACTTTACGTGAGCAAAATGACGATATTGATAAAGCCGATTTTGCCCAACGTTTTGATGCCGACTTTGTTTTAATGACCGGTGAATTAAGCGCCTTAATTGAACGCGTCACCGAAGTCCTCGGCGGCGAAGCAGAGTAATCTGCGAATAAAATACAACAAGCAGATCAGTCCAACCACTGATCTGCTCGAAGTTACTCTCTCACACACTCTCTTATTCTTCTATTTTTGTCTTCTTCTACTCGTTATACCCTATTGAATACTCTAAATAATTCAAGAGGTAGCTAGGCGACAAATGAACGAGTCGCTAGGAGCATACAATAGTATGTGACTAGTGCGAGTGAATGCCGTCAACAACGCTACAGCTTGAAGTATGACGAGTATTGTATGACGAGCATTGTTACTACCAAGGCAACGCCCCCTTCTCCCCATTCGCATGTTCACCGTAATACAATGACGGCAGGAAACGAGAAAGATAAGTAAACTCGTTATAACAGTGCTGCAATAACCCAAAAGCTATCTCATCTGGTAATTCTACAGCTGGATTTTCTAATGAGTGACCTAAATAAAAACGGCTTCTTAATACACATCCCCAATCCGTATCTCGCGTTAAATGCACCATTTTACCGTCGGTAGGATCACCGTTTTCATCTGTTTTCACATCAGAGCCAAAACCAATAGTGGCACATACCGCACCAGAAAGTGCGCCTGTTTTATAGGCTTCTTCTAATAATGTGTTATCAAAAAAATCTTTCGCGTCATGGAATTTAAGTTGTGCTCCAACGGGTGGAATATCCCCTAAGGATTCAACTGCCTTAATTGATGCCCCGATATAACTTTTTCCTTTGATCCATTTATCATCCCAACCATTGTGAGCAACATGATCATGGGGATGCCACCAGCGAATATGTTGTGATGTTTCAAAAAAGGTAAACCACCACTCTAGCATCTTGCCTTTACAACCATGTAAATCGGTACGTACTGCGACCGTCAAATGCCCCGCTTCATCCCTTTCAATTCCCATTTCCAAGCGTAATGGTGCAGGTGATAAAAGTTCATTAATGTCATTTAAAGCCCAAGGTAAATGCAATGTTTGTTTTTTCATTTTCTCAACTCCAATTAATTAGGAAACACAATTCGTTTCCTAATTGTTTTATCCCTAAAGAGTGATAAAATCAACTAAAAAAGAGGCTAAAAAATGACAGATAGCAAGATTAATCAAAAACGAGGACGCCCTGCCCGCCCTGAAGAAGAGATCCGCCAAGAAATATATGAAGCGACCATGAGTTTACTTTTAGAGCAGGGTTACAGCGCAACAACCATTGATGCCATTGCAAAACAGGCAAGCATTGCCAAAAAAACGATTTATCGTTTTATCAAAGATAAAGAAGACTTAGTGGAACAAATTGTGTTGTCATGGACTGACAATTTCGTCGCTATTTTTCATGATAAGGCCACTGATTTTGACGAGTTTACCCTGTTGTTATCACAACATTTAAACAGCATGACTCAAACAGTACTTAATGATAAAGCAGTAGGCTTGTATAAGTTATTGCAAGAAAACTTTCCTAGCCGTGAAATACTTATGGAAAAATATCAACGAAGCGGAATATTAAGAGGTCGTAGTCTACTTACGCAGTGGTTACAACAACAAGAAAAAAACGCAATAATCAGGCATTATGATTATGCAGTATTAAGTGATCTTTTATTAGCGATGGTGATCGCTGAACCTTTGCGTCAAATTGCATTAGGGATAATCCCTCCAACGCCAAAATCTGATTTTAGCCCTCGAATTCAACAAGCTATACAGCTTATTATCCCGATATTAAAACCTTAAAAATAAAAACAGCGAGTCAGCATATGTTTTGCTGTACTCACTGTCTTTATTGCGATTATTTCAACCAAGATATCTGATTATTATTTTTGAATTAAATAACGGATAGTCGGGCCATCTTGTTGAATATCTAACACGGTATAACCATAATTTTTCGCATCAAGTGGAATATTGTTGATTGATTGAGGACAATCACTCACCACTTCTAATATTTCGCCTTTTTTCAGTGATGGCATAGCTTCAAGCGTTGCCACCGCAGGATAAGGACAAGGTTCACCGACCATATCTAGACGATAATCAGGAATAATGGTGTCTTTCTGGCTCATACGATTTCCTTATTGAGCTGTGTTGAAATAGCGTTTTCTTGTTGTGCTTTTTTACGGAAAAAGTGTTTTTCCCACCAAAGTAATAATGCAAATGACAGACCAAGCATCAGATACGTCACACCCAAACCACCTACAGGGCCAAAGGTATCAAGTAAATTAATCTTGTCATAATCAGTTGCGATCACAGAGGCAAAATCATCCCAATAATAAGCCAGTAATGTTGAACCGATTACGTTACCAAGCCCAACCCACCAAAAGTGAATTTGACCCTCAACGGCACGATACATCCAACCTGTTTCACACCCACCAGCCAGAACAATACCGAAACCGAAAAGTAAGCCACCAATGACGGCGTTCGGACCTGCCCACATAATTTTAGGTGCGGCACCTAACTGAACATAACTGAAGATCCCAATCGCACTCACCGCCATACCGATGATAATCGCTTTTGCCATATGGGTTCTGCCTGTTATCCATAAGTCACGGAAAGCAGAAGTAAAACAGATTTGCGCACGTTCAATTAAAATACCAAAACCAATACCGCCTAACATAGCGAAACCCAGTTTTGGTGAATCAAAAAGAATAATTAAAGACCACGCAATCATGGCAAAAAAGATCACCATTCCCAACCTAAAGCGACGTTTCGCACGTTGTTTATCTTGAGTGATAGGTGAAGCTTGACTGACTTTTTGCAGTTTTACCGGAATACGAAACAAAGGCATCAATGATAATTTGGCACCAAAGTAAGAGCCGATTGCCGTTGCAACAGCAAAAAACCAAGCATGTAAAGAGAACTGAGGAATACCAGTAAAAAATGCCGCAAGGTTACAACCCATTGCTAGACGGGCACCAAAACCTGCGATGATCCCACCTAGAACAGCTTGAAGAATACGAATTTTATGTTGAGGATGACGAAGTTTGACGTTGTTAGCCCAAAGAGCGGCCATAATACAACCTCCAAACATCCCGATGATCATAACGCCATCAATACGCGTTAATGGCGTACCTTCAAGACCGATGATTTTAAAATAACCCCATTCTTCAGGGTGAGCGCCAAACCATTGCATAACGTGACCACCCCAGCGAGTAAATTCACCCGTGACAGCCCAGAAAGTGCCGGTTAAACCAAAGTAGTAAGTTGATAAGATACCTGCCGCGATAACTGCTGGAAGAGGCTTCCAAAAACGGATCAGGTACTGGGATTTAAATTCTGACCAAGACATGTTTTTTCCTAGAGCTTACCTCTACGAGAGACCCTCTCCACGCAGTAGGATTGGCCGAACATGTTACTCCAATAATTTTTTTATCAAAGAGTCAGTATTCAGATAAATGAGAGAAATTTGCGTTATAACAAATTTTTTGTAACAGGTAGGAAACTTATCCCACTTATAAATCTTGTGAACATTCAACCTATAAGTGGGAAATAAGTGATTAGCAAATACGAGGTAATGGTTCGTTATAAGGTAAGTCAAGAATACGGCTAGTCCCGAAAATTCCTGTTAACCGAATATAATTATCCTCGGTAACTTCACCAATCGTACAAGCGTCTTTACCTAAAGTATGTTGATGTAATGCTTCAAGTACTTGAGCTTCAGCTTCTGGTGATACCACTAAAACAATTTTTCCTTCGTTAGCAAAATTTAGTGCTTCAAGCCCTAATAATTCACAAACGCCACGAACAGATTGTTTCATTGGTAATTTGCTTTCATGCACATTCATGCCACAACCACTGGCTTGAGCAAATTCATGTAAAATTGCGGTCACTCCGCCTCGTGTTGCATCACGTAAGGCGCGAATACCTTTAATTTGACGTAAAGGTGCAATCATTGGCTCAAGAACAGCGCAGTCGCTTTGTAGATCTGCTTCTAATCCTAAATTTTCACGAAGATTCAGGATTGTTGCGCCGTGATCGCCAATAGTACCACTCACTAAGATCTTATCGCCTGCTTTGATATTGCTTGCAGCCCAATTAATTGCCGTTGGAATAACACCAATACCAGCAGTATTGATAAAGATCTTATCCGCAGCGCCACGAGGAACTACTTTCGTATCCCCTGTGACAATCTGTATTCCTGCTTGCGCAGCTGCTTTTGCCATCGCCATCACAAGGGTTTCTAGGGTTTCAAATGGAAGCCCTTCTTCAAGAATAAAACCACAAGAAAGGTAACGAGGAACCGCACCACCAACAGAAAGATCGTTAGCCGTACCGCAAACAGATAATTTACCAATATTTCCACCGGGGAAAATAATGGGATCGATAACATAGCTGTCTGTACTAAATGCAAGACGATCGCCAAGAGTCGTTAACTCATTTAACGCGATCCGCGCTTGGTCTTCTTTTTCATTTAATAACGGATTATCGAACGCTTTTAAAAACAGTCCTTCGATAAGTTGTTGCATACCTTGCCCACCATTTCCTTGGGCTAAGGTGATTTCATCAGGTTGTTTCATATATTACCTTCACGGCGATACTGATAATAAGCCGCACATGCACCTTCTGATGATACCATTAAGGCACCCAATGCCGTTTCTGGTGTACAACTTTTACCAAAGAGTGGGCAATCGGAAGGTTTGCATCGTCCTGTTAATACATCGCCACAGCGAGATTGTGGATTATCTGCCACTTTCTGCGGTGCAGGTGTAAAACGTAATTCAGCATCAAACTCAGAATAAGCCGGTGTTAATTGAATACCTGACATTGGGATCTCACCCAATCCACGCCATTCACTGGTTTCTTTTAACATAAACACTTCGCTAAGTGCTTTTTGAGCCAACTTATTACCTTCATTCGGTACAATGCGACTATATTGGTTTTCAATACTTAAAACATAATCTGTATTTTCTGCTTTTGCTTTAAGTTGTTTAATGACCATCAGTATAGCTTGTAATAAGTCTAATGGTTCAAATCCTGTCACCACAAAAGGCTTTTCAAATTCGTCACATAGCGGCTGATATGGCGTACAGCCAATCACCATACTCACATGCCCCGGTGCAATAAAGCCGTCAATACGGACATCATCTTGCTCTAGGAGGCAACGTAAAGTCGGCACGATAGTAATGTGCTGACAAAACAGAGAAAAGTTTTTCAGTCCACGCAATTTCGCTTGTTGTAGCGTCATTGCCGTACTTGGCATTGTCGTTTCAAAACCTAAACCAAAAAAGACAACTTGTTTGTCTGGATTATCTTGTGCAATTTTGAGTGAATCGAGCGGTGAATAGACAATACGAATATCACTACCACGACGACGCGCATCAAGCATTGAGCCATTACGACCCGGCACTCGCATTGCATCACCAAAAGTACAGAAAATTACGTCAGGACGAGCCGCGATTTCTAAGCACGCATCAATTCGTCCCATTGGTAATACACAAACAGGACAACCCGGTCCGTGAACAAATTCAATTTCTTCTGGTAATAAGCGGTCTAAACCAAATTTAAAAATGGCATGTGTATGCCCACCACACACTTCCATTATTTGTAATGGGCGTTTAATAGGGTGAGGCCATTGTGAAATAGTTTCACGAATTTGGGCTAGTAAGGCTTTCGCTAGTTCGGGATCACGAAATTCATCAACGTACTGCATCATCAGCCTCTTCAAGAGTCACACCATAAACATGCTGTAATGCATCAAGAGTATCTTGCGCTTCTTGCTCATCAAGAATACTCATGGCGAATCCCACATGAATAAGTACCCATTTGCCTAATAATTCACTAGGTTCGCCTTCACATACCATTGAAATATTAACAGCACGTTTAACGCCACTGACTTCGGCATAAGCGAGTTGGTGGACGTCTTCGCCCACCTCAACAATCTTAGCTGGAACACCTAAGCACATAAACGACTCTCCAACCAAGCTAACCACTCTTCCATGCCTTCGCCTGTTGTTGCTGATAACGCGATGATTTCGATATTTGGATTAACACGGCGAGCTGATTCAATGCAAGCTTGAACGTCGATATTCAGATGTGGCACTAAATCAATTTTGTTGATAATCATTAAATCAGCCGCAGCAAACATATGCGGATATTTCAGAGGCTTATCTTCGCCTTCAGTGACAGAGAGAATAGCGACTTTATGCTTTTCACCCAGATCAAAACTGGCAGGACAAACTAAGTTACCCACGTTTTCAATAAAGAGAACGCTGTTATCTTGTAAACCTAATTGGTGTGTCGCATCATGCACCATTTGTGCATCAAGGTGACAGCCTTTGCCTGTATTCACTTGGATCGCTGGCACACCGGTTTCACGGATACGATCCGCATCATTAGTGGTTTGCTGATCGCCTTCGATCACAGCACAAGGCACACGTTGCGCTAACTGTTTTAATGTTTGAGTTAACAGTGTCGTTTTACCGGAACCAGGACTTGAAACTAAATTCAATGCCAACACATTTTGTTGCTCAAAATGTTCACGGTTATGAACGGCAATGCGGTTATTTTTATCCAGCACATCCATTTCAATTTTCAGCATACGCTTTTGGCTAATACCGGGAGCATGTGTTCCTGCTTCACCTTGGCCATAATGCATATTCTGATTTTCAATCACTGGGCTAAATTGCTCTTCGTGCTCGTGTTCATGATCGTGGTCATGTGCATGATCGTGATCGTGGCTGTGAGAATGGTGATGAGAATGTTCATGGCTATGATCATGAGCATGTTCGTGATCGTGACTGTGTGAATGGTCATGACTGTGTGAATGATCGTGTTCATGATGATCGTCATGTCCATGATGATGTTCATGGAAAACAGGGGTTTCGTTTAGCTGTGCATCGTTATGAAAATGAAGATGAACATCACCACTGTTATGGTAATAGTGGTGATGAACGATGATAGGCTGACCATGTGTTTCGTAGTTATGCTTATGCTTTTGTTCAGACTTATCAATATATTTATGAACAGTATTCGCTGGAGTAGCATTGTGTTCATGATGGTGATCATGCCCATGATGGCCGTGATCATGATGATGACCGTGGTCGTGATGATCATGGTCATGAGAGTGATGATGGTGGTGCTCATGTGAATGAGGCTCTACGCCTTCAATTCTGACATTGCCTTCGCCACAACCGCAAGTGCTACACATATTCTGACTCCTGTACTATTCAATAAGAAGAATGTGACTCAGTGTCGCGTAAAATTTCTACACTATGATCTTAACTGACCACGGAAGAGAGAACGACGACTTAAATCAACTTCTGCTACGGATTGTGTCTGAACAGGAAGAGAAAGAGCCATTTTTACACTATTTTCAACCAACTCAACAGCATGTTCCGCTGCTAAATGTCTATCAAGTGGCGACATTAATGAACAAGCAAGATACTGCATACCATCAGTAAGCTCACCCACAACGAATTTAATCTGACCACAAGGTAATTCTAATCCAATGCGATCACCGACTTTTCGATGTGGCCATTCTTGTGAAGGCCCTGGGAAGACAACTAGTTCTAGCATCCAAGGAGTAAGAACAGAACCAATCCACTGATTTTCAAATAAGGTAAAGCCCCCTGCTTTTACAGGAATGCCTTCGCGATAAAAAGGAAGCCCTCTCATCTCTTTTTCAGCGATTTCACTAAAACGTGTTTCAAGTTGCTCAACAGGCGGTTCATCATATCCTATGATATCCCAGCTTAATTCACTCATGCTGTTACCTCTTTAGGTGTGACAGAAATGCCGTATTCACGCAAAATATTCACCACATGTTCTAGTGCAATTTCCATTGATTTCTCACCAATGTCAGACAGCGACATGCTTGGCTCTAATGATGCAGGTTCGATTCCCACTAAAATAAGTTTACGTGGAAATTCATCTGTCATACGCAGTGCCATTAATACATCAGATAAGCCTAGCTGATGAGGCGAGATCTTCTGTGTAAAAAGTGCGGGAACATCATCATCATGTAACACAAAAATACTGCCCGGTTCATGATTACTTCTTACCGCATCGGCAACAATCAGGAGGTCTCTTGCAGCGATATCTTGCAAAATTTCCATACCTGATGTGCCACCATCAATAACATCGACGTTCTCTGGTAAAGAGAAGCGCTCTTCGAGCGCTTCTACTATACGAACACCAATGCCTTCATCGCTTAGTAATAAATTACCAATACCTAAGACGAGAGTTCGCATTATAATACCTTCACCTTACTTAGTTCTTTACCTGTTAAATCAACCATATGCACAGCACATGCCATACATGGGTCAAAGGAGTGGATCGTTCTTACCACTTCTAATGGTTTTTTCGGATCAGCAACAGGTGTACCAACAAGAGATAACTCATAAGGACCCGGCTCATCATTAAAGTTACGAGGACCCGCATTCCATGTTGATGGAACGACTGCCTGATAGTTAGTGATTTTACCGTCTTTAAACACGATCCAGTGAGATAACATACCGCGAGAGGCTTCTTCAAAACCAACACCACGATACTCTTTGCCTGGTTCAAACTCTGGTTTAATAAAGGCAGCAGTATCACCACGACCAATATTATCAACCAGTGATTGCCATAGCGTTGCCAGAGACTCTTGTAATACACACGCGTGAACGGTACGTCCAATAATGCGACCCCAAGTAGATTCTAACTGCTCTGTTACCAGTGTTTCATTGGTTAATTGAGTATAGATCTTGTTGATGTCGTTGTAGTTTCTAACAGTTCCTTCGTGCTTACCTGCTAAACCACACACTAACCATGCTAAAGTACCGACTTCTACAGGCTTGCCATAGAATGTTGGTGATTTAACCCATGAGTATTTGTTGTTCTCATCCCAACCTGTGTATTTAGGACGAGTTAAACCTTCCCATGGTTTTAATGGTTCATCATCTTCATACCATGCGTGTTTACCACTTTCTTCAATACCGTCTTTCAGATTCTGATCTTTCCAGTCTTTAATTGGGCGATAAGTAGAGAAATCAATCCCTTCCATATAACCACCAGAAAGTAAGAACTCAGTGTTATTACCATTAATTGGTAATTCAGGTACAGACAGATAGTAGTTAGCGCCTTTACCGATTTTTAGCCATTCAGGGTAATATGCAGCGAAAATAGCAGTATCCACTTTATAAACTTGGTTAACGAAATCACCCAGTTTGTCGATAAAGCTTTTCACGTACATTAAACGTTCTAAGTTAAGAACACTTGGTGCATCAAGGTTAATTGGGTTAGCCACACCGCCCACAGCCAAGTTTTGGATATGAGGTGTTTTACCGCCCAGAATAGCCACGATACGGTTTGCATCACGCTGGCACTCAAGTGCTTGCAAATAGTGAGCAACCGCAATCAGGTTAACTTCTGGTGGTAATTTCATGGCTGAGTGACCCCAGTAGCCATTAGCAAAAATACCTAACTGACCGCTATCCACTAAACCTTGGATTTTTTTCTGCACTTTTCTGAATTCTTCAGCAGAGTTCAGATGCCATTCAGAAACCCCTTTTAGCATCGCTGATGCTTTTTCAGGATCGGCTTGTAATGCAGAAGTAATATCAACCCAGTCCATCGCAGACAGCTGATAGAAGTGAACGATATGGTCATGGATGATATGTGAACCTAAAATTAGGTTACGGATATACTGCGCATTGACAGGAATATCCATACCTAATGCGTCTTCAACAGCACGTACTGAGGCAATCGCGTGAACTGTCGTACAAACACCACAGATACGTTGCACGATAATCCATGCATCACGAGGATCGCTTCCTTTTAGGATCTCCTCCATTCCGCGCCACATGGTACCGGAAGACCAAGCCTTAACAACTTTTCCGTTATCAATTTCACAATCGACGCGTAAATGCCCTTCAATACGGGTAATAGGATCAATAGTAATGCGTTGGCTCATGATTTAACCTCAGCCTTTTTTAATTGTATATTTGAATCTGTTTGTGCAGGTAAAACCGGCAATAAACGGATAATAAGAATGTAAGCAGTTACTTCAAATGCAACGAAACCAATAGAAATCAGCAATTCGCTTGCTGTTGGGAAATAGTGGTAACCATTACCTGGATTGTAAGCAACTAAAGAGTAGTTCATACGCCACATTGCTGCGCCGATTAAGATAAATACAGCACAAACAAACAGCATTTTTGGACTACGGCGGTTATTATTTAAATGCATCAAAATCAGAGGAAGTAATAACAATGCACTTTCAGCAATGAATAACCACGAGAACATATCCCCATTTCCGATATAACTCAGTTTACCGTTCCAAATGACCTCGCCCCAACGACATACCAAGAAAGCAATCAGTAACACTTCAATCACGCGTGTTAACTTGGTAAATAGCGGTGTTTCATCATCATTCATGGTACGGCTTGCTTTTAGCAAAGAGCCTTCAAAAATAACGATAGTGAAACCAAGGAGGAAAGCAGTTAACAGAGAAAACAGCGGTAACATCTCATAAGATTGCCACAGTGGATGTACTTTCCAACCCGCTGAAATCATTAATGATCCCATTGAGGATTGGTGCATGGTTGGCAGTAAAGCACCAAGACCAATAATAAAGAACATCGCTTTGTTAAGACGTTTCAACGACACTTTCCAACCTAAACGTTCTAATAACGCAGGTAAGAATTCTAATGCCATCACCATAATATAGATGGTCATACAGGTCGCTGTTTCAAACAACACTGAGTTTACGTTAAAGTATTGCGGCATAAAGAAGTGAGGCATGTTCCAATAACGACCAATATCAATAGCGATGGATAAACCACCTAATGAATAGCCGAACAAGCTCGCTAACAATGCAGGACGCACTAATGGGTGAAACTCCCCTTTATTAAAGACATAAACAGCCCATGCAAGTGCCCAACCACCACATGCAAAGCCTGTTCCTATCAATAAGTCAAAGGCAATCCAAATACCCCAAGGATATCCCCCATTCAGATCAGAGACATCGCCCAGACCTAATACCAAACGCTTACCAATAAGAATAAAACCGAGCACAGCAAGCGGTAAAAATACTCTTACTGCTAGAGTAAATAACTTACCGCCAAGTGGACGAGGATCATGACTCGACATCGTTATCCTCCTTGTGGTGTTCCTGCTCTTGTTTTTTACTATTACGGTTAACCAAATAGGTGATCCCTGCAAGGGCTGCTATTGGTAATACCATGCCTTTATAAAGCGTATGTTGAATATGTTCAGAGCGCGCACCTGTTGATAATGGTGCCACTTCTGGCATTCCTAAATTGTCGAAAGGAACCGCAGAAAGTACCATGACTTGCGTACCGCCACCTTCAAACTCACCATAGATATGATCTTGATATTCAGGAATTTTATGTAGATAAGTATCGCCACCACTAATGGTTTGACGAGGGTAATGATATTCTTCACCCGCTTTTTTCGCTAAACGACGTTTTGCTTCTTCCAGCAACTCTTCGCGTGTACCGAAAATAACTGCACCAGTAGGACAAACTTCAACACAGCCTGGTAATAAGCCTTTATCTAAACGCTCAACACCTTTTTGGTTACAAAGCTCACATTTATAGAGCTTACCAAATGGATCATCATAATCGTATTTTGGAATGTTATAAGGGCATCCCACCATACAGTAACGACAACCTGTACAGATATCCGCGTGATAATGAACAATACCGGTTTTTGGATCTTTGGTTAACGCAGAAACAGGACAAACAGAAACGCAGTTTGCATCAACACAATGCATACATTGTTTCTTAATAAAGGCATAACCGTTTTCCAGTTGGTCTTTATTTTCACCAGTACCATCACGCCAAATTTGAATAATGTTATTTGTGTAAGGACTTAATTTGTCATTGTTTGACCAAATCGGATCACCATTAGCGTAAGTATCACCACGCTCCATTGGCTCCGGGTGATTAATTTCCTGACATTTTGTGACACATGCTTGACAGCCTACACACAGTGTAGAGTCGTAGAGCATACCGAGAGACCCAGGAATTGGGGGACGGTTCTGCGCCGCAGCATGACTCGCAGTGGGTGCCATTCCCGCAAGGAGAACCCCACCTGATGCCAGCTTAAAGAAATGACGCCTATTCACCGTTTATCCTCCTGTGAGGCTCCTGTGGCATTCTTGTCACGGCCTAATTGACGCACAGCCATCACACTGACACCCGCAACTGCACCCACGACAGCACCCAGTAAGCCAGCAGCACCATAAGAAACACCACCACCTTCTTTTGCATTAACATCAGGTACTTGTGCTTTTGGTGTTGGCTGATAAACGTTCGCTAATTGGAAAATACCTTTAGTAAAGCCGATACCTTCTTCGTTACAACCATAGCAAGGGTGACCGATACCGACAGGCCAGATCCCACCACCGACATCGCAGAATTCTAATGTTGGGCAGTTACCATAAGTTTCAGGGCCTTTACAGCCTAAATGGTATAAACACCAGCCTTGACGATGACCTTCATCACCAAATTCTTTAGCAAAACGACCCGCATCGAAATGAGGACGACGTTCACAGTTTTCGTGAATTAAACGCTCATAAGCAAAAAGCGGTCTGTTTTTGCTATCTAACTTAGGCAATTTGTTGAAAGTAATAATATGTGCAACAGTTGCTAAGAAGTTATGTGGGTTTGGTGGACATCCTGGAATATTGATAACGGTTTTGCCCGGTAAAATAGCTTCCAGTGATTTAGCGCCAGTTGGGTTGCCCCCAGTCGCAGGTACACCGCCCCATGCAGAACATGAACCAATCGCAATAATCGCAGCAGCCCCTTCAGCGGCTTCTTTGATATGCTCAAGAATTGGTTTTCCCGCAACCATACAGTAAACACCGCCGTCTTTGTCTGGGATTGAACCGTCAACAACGAGGACGTACTTACCTTTATATTTCTCCATCGCATTGTGTTTATTTTCTTCAGCTTGATCACCAAAAGCTGCAGAAAGCACTTCGTGATATTCGAGTGCGATAACATCAAGAACGAGGTTTTCCAGAGTCGGGTGAGTTGCTCGTAATAAAGACTCCGTACACCCAGTACACTCCTGAGCACCAATCCAGATAACGGGTGGACGTTCAGGTGATGCCATTGCTTCTGACATTTCTGCGGCAGCTTTGCCGCTTAATCCCATGGTAGCTGACAGCGCAGCACACAATTTCATAAAATCGCGTCGGTTAATACCATGATGGGAAAAAACATTATTCCCCAAGGCCATATATCTCTCCTGATATGATGATTTTTAATTGGAATAATTTTAAAACACCGCCTTTTTAACACTCCGACACAATAATGACTTGATCATTATCAAGCGATAATTCATTAAAAAATAAATTATTCTTTTATGTGAGTAAAAACGTTTCAGCAATATAAGGTTTAATGTCTATTTTTTATATATTTCGTCATTTTAAATTTATTAAAACTCTATTTAATAATGATAAAGGAAATAGAAATAATTATCATTATCTCAATAACACAACAAAAGAGAAAACTTAAAACCTTATTAATCAACAAATTACAGATAAGACAAAAAACAACCAAATTATAAGACAATATATTTAAAATAATACAAAATTAATAATTCATTATTTCTAATTTCTAATAAAAATTATTAAAAATAGATTCTAATATATTTTTTAATTATAATGATGACTCTTTTTTTCATATTATCAACCTTTATATTACATCACAAATAATGTTAAAAATTGCATTTCATAAACAAGAAATGATTACATTAATATATTTAATTTCAGCTTATTTTCATTACCCATTTAGCTACTTTTCTTTTGTTATTAATTTTTAATCATCATGATAGTGTTTATTTTATAGACAAAAACCAACCTGTTTTTCTTATCATTTTTCATATAGTTATAAGTATATTCGTTTTTGGAATAAGAAGTTCCCTTAGTATAAAATCGCTATAAAATTAAATACATATCGATGTATGACGACAATCAAAAGCCAAGATTATTAATAATTACTAATCAGTACATAATAGCAATAATTTCATTAGGTTATTTTATAACATATCCAATTTATAACGAAATTAACGTAAATAAAATTTAATGTTAAATCCCTGTTGTTTTTGTGGATAAAAAAAACACAATTTATCGATAAATAATCCCTAAATAGAGTCTATTTCTTTTTTTTGTGAGAATAGATAAAAGAAGTGGTCAGAAATCTAAAAAATTGAAAAATGCTTTGTTAACTGTTTGTGTTTTTTAATCAGGCAAATTCTCGCTGATAGCGAGCAATAAAGTGGGAATAAGCATAAAAATGGCACACAACAAAACACCCAATACCCACGCTGAAGATCTCGACGTAGAAGCAATAGGAACGACAGGAACGACAGGAACGACAGGAACGACAGGAACGACAGATATAACAAGCAAAATAAAAAAGCCATAACACCGAAATGTTATGGCTTCTAAATTTATTAAAATAATAAAATGCTATGTGTAGTTCTCTGCCTTTCACGCTTTATTTTACTCACCGCTTATCAAGGATAAGAAGTGGTTTGAATAAGTAAATAAAATCTACTTACCTGAAATTGGAATGACTGAAAACAACGGTCTACCTGGTGCAATAAAAAAATAAGTATCCAAATGCGGACAACTTAGATAATAAATAAATTAGGCGTTTAAACACGTTACAGAATATTTCAATTTGTAACGTGGGTGCATTATATCCAATAAGATTTTTTGCGCAAGTTTTTTTACACTTAAATCAAATTCACATAAAGACATTATAAATCACAAGGTTATAGAAAAATTTAACTTTAAAAAGTTGATTTCAACAAATCTAAAAATGAAAAAAAATGAAGAGTTAATGAATATTAATGTTAAGAGAGTTCAAATAATGATATCTACTTAGCATTAATTGATTCAGCCAACTATTACTCAATAAACTTAGTTAATTGTTTATTCTATAACTTAATCTATCTATTATTAATATTATTTAATACTAAAGTTAAATTTTATTCTAACTCAATTTTATTAATAATATCGATAACCACTAAAAACGGTAAAAATATTAACTCTGTTTTTTCTATACAATAAAAAAGCACTTTATTCATCATTTCACAACGACAAATAAAGTGCTTTTAAAATAGCGTAATAATACTTAGATAAATAGCTTATTTGCTAATTTTTAACCGCCTGTAGAGACAGTTTCCATTCCCACAAGTCCAACTTTGAGATAACCCGCTTTTCTTAGCGAATCCATTGCTGCCATTAACGTTTCATAATCAACCGTTTTATCAGCTTGGAAAAAGATGGTTGTCTCTTTGTTTGCTTGTGTCATGGTATCTAACACATTCGCCATCGTTTCATGTGTGACCATCTCTTCACCAATGAAAATTTGTTTATCCGACTTAATTGTTAAATAAACAGGCTTCTCAGGGCGAGGTTGTGGTTTTGCACTTGAAGCGGGTAAATTTACTTTTATATCAACAGTAGCTAAAGGTGCCGCCACCATAAAGATAATGAGCAGAACCAACATGACATCAATAAAAGGCGTCACATTGATATCATGCAATTCATTATCATCACCTGAATCATCACCAAGACGCATTGCCATAATTCATTACCTTGCTTTGCTGTTTTCGATATCTAAATCACGGCTGACTAATGTCACCACACCTGTTGCGATATCACCAATTTCACCACGATAACCCGCTATCATACGAGCAAAAATGTTATAGATAATAACCGCTGGAATTGCCGCAATCAGGCCAATCGCGGTTGCTAATAGCGCTTCTGCAATACCTGGTGCAACAACAGCAAGGTTTGTCGTTTGAGAATGAGCAATACCGATAAAGCTATTCATGATCCCCCAAACCGTACCGAAAAGACCGATAAAAGGAGAAATTGCACCAATGGTGGCTAAGTAACCATTACCGCGACCTAATTCACGGATAATTGCTGCAACGCGACGTTCCATTCGCATTTCAACACGCTCTTTAATACCTGAAGCCACTTTACTTTCTTGAGAGTAAGTACGCTCTAATTCTGCATCATTAAAGAAATCAGCGGTTGCACTTTTATTACCAAATTTTTTGCTAATCGCTAACGCATCGTTGAGTGATTTAGCTTCAACTAACTGAGCTGTCTCATTTCTTAGGCGACGACGCAGTGAAATTAAGTAGCTTCCTTTCGCGAAAAATAGTGCCCAAGTGACAATAGAGGCTAACAGTAAGCCAATCATGACACTCTTAACGACTAAGTCTGCGTTACGGTACATACCCATTACAGATAAATCTTCAGCAAATCCGCCACCAGCAACCATTTCAGGTTGTACTTCTGACGATGCATTTTCTGTCGCTAAAGGTGCATTTTCTGAATTCTCAGCCGTTGTTGCAGGTGTATTTTCACCTTCAGGCTTAGCGGTTTCAGTACCGACTGCTTTCACTTCATTACCCGTTTCCGTGGTAGAAGTAGCAGTTGTTGGTGTGACTATTGTCGGTGTAGCAGTTCCCTGTGTAGAAGCTGTTGAAGAAACGGCAGCAGTAGTTGGCTGTTCAGTTGGTGTGGCAGGAGTCGTATCCGCAAAAGCAGAGCCTGTCAGACCGATTGCCAATAGAATAGAAGCTGTCAAATTACGCATCAGTTGGCCTTTTACTCTCTTTTTTATCTATTTATTTATTCAGTAATGACATCTTTACGCCACTACTTACCCAAAATCGTTCGCTTACAATCATCCTGTTTGCCATCAGGAAAGAGAAAACGCTCAAATGATATCAAACATGAAGCATTTTGATAGTAATTATCATTACTATTTGGCTATTTTTTTTTCATTTGTCGATTTTTAAGACAAATTATCGTTATTTCACGTAACGTGAAATTTTATCAACTACCCTGCAAGCCTTTTGTACTTATCCAAAAAATGAATTAACTTGAGGTAAACACACCATCAATTAAAAGAAGGTATTAAGGATGACGCTAAAAAAACAAGAAACCTCACTCCTCCTTTCTGGTCGAGCTAAAAAATATTCCCAAGGCGCAGTAAACCCAATTATACAACGAACATCATCCGTTATTTTTGATTCCGTTGCACAAAAACGTGAAGCAACGAAAAAACGGGCAGAAGGTACACTTTTTTATGGACGTCGAGGCACAACTACCCATTTTGCCTTACAAGAAGCGTTAACTGAATTAGAGCAAGGTGCAGGCTGTGCACTATTTCCTTCAGGTGCAGCGGCGATTACGCAATCTATACTCGCATTTGTTGAGCAAGGTTCTCATATTCTCGTGACAGGCTCTGCCTACGATCCGACTCAAAATTTTTGTGATCAGATCTTACGTAAATTCTCAGTCACAACGACCTACTTTGATCCTTTAATCGGCAAAGAGATCAGCCAATTGCTACGTCCTGAAACAAAAATTGTTTTTCTTGAATCTCCGGGATCAATCACGATGGAAATTCAAGATCTACAAGGAATAGTCAATTCAGTTCGCCAATATAACCCTGAAATCATTATTATGATTGATAACACTTGGGCGGCAGGATTACTGCTTAAACCACTAACATTGGGTGTCGATATTTCAATCCAATCCGCCACAAAATATATTAATGGTCACTCTGATGGCATGTTAGGTTTTGCTGTGGCGAATAAACGTTGTTGGGAGCAATTACGAGAGAATACCTATTTATTAGGTCAATGTGTTGATCCTGATACTGCTTATATGACAGCAAGAGGATTAAGAACACTGCCGGTTAGGATGAAACAACACGAACAAAGTGCATTAGAAGTCGCTCGCTGGTTAAAACAACACCCTTTAGTTGATAATGTTTATCACCCTGCATTAGCTTCTTGTCTGGGACATGAATATTTTCAACGTGATTTCTCGGGTAGCAACGGCTTATTCTCTTTTAGTCTAAAGAAAATCTTAACACCTGAAGAATTTGCGCATTTCTTAGATAACTTCTCATTATTTAAGATGGCATTTTCATGGGGAGGATTTGAATCTTTAATTTTAGGTTATCAACCCAATGATATTAAAGCGATGCGCCAATATGAAACTCAGCCAACATTTACTGGAACACTATTTCGCATTCATATTGGATTAGAAAATGTAGATGATCTTATTGAGGATCTAGAGCAGGCATTTTTACGCATTTCTTAATAAAGAATGAATTTTTTATTAAAAAAAATCTATCCCTGTGGTTCCACAGGGATTAAATCAAACTGTTCTCTTTATTTTGCGTTAGAATAGCGAATATAAAGTCCTTTTTTAATGCGAGTTCGCTAATGGGTACATTAAAAGAGATAATTCACGCACTTATGCAACACGATTATATGGTGTTAGCTAATCCTAATGTGCTGTGGGTTATCTATATTGTTCTTTTTGTTATTATTATGCTGGAAAACGGGGTATTGCCCGCCGCATTTTTGCCAGGAGATACACTGCTTATTCTTTGCGGTGCCTTAATTGCAAAAGGTGTTTTACACTTTTTCCCGACTATCATTATATTAGGCACTGCCGCTAGTATTGGGAGTTGGCTCGGCTTTTTACAAGGTCGTTGGCTAAGTGATACAAAAGTAGTTAGACGTTGGATGGCTCAATTACCAGAGCAATATCACCATAAGGCAAATGATCTCTTCCATCGCCAAGGTTTATATGCACTATTACTGGGTCGTTTTATTGGATTCGTGCGTACATTATTGCCTACCTTGGCAGGTTTATCTGAATTAAAGCAACGTCGCTTTCAAATATTTAACTGGTTAAGTGGCTTCTTATGGGTAGGGATTATTGTTTCTTTAGGCTATGTGCTAAACCTTATTCCATTTGTACAAAAGCATGAAACACTTGTCATGAATATCTTGATGACATTACCCGTATTGCTTTTAAGTGCAGGCTTAATTGGCTCGATTGTGATGTATATTCGCCATCGTAAAAATAGCGCCAGCAGTAAGTAATTAAAAAAACACGCCATTATTTAGAGCAAGAATAATGGCGTATTTTATGTATTATCTGATACTGCAATAAAAGTTCAGTTGTTCATTGTCTTATCTCCACATCAATTAATATCTGACTAAAATCCCATTTATATTAATCACAATCATATTCTTCCTGCTCTATTTTTTTTAAAACTTAATGGCTTTTGAAGCAAGAAACGTTGGAATATAACTATCAACTAAGAAACGAGCATGAGGAGCAAAATCTTCAACAAAATCCTGTAATAAAAAACCTGCTGCTAATTGCCCGCCAATAAGATCAGTCAATGAGTGTCCAAAGACCAGTCCATCACCTCTTGCGACTTTTTCTTGCAGAATATCCGAAGGTAATGAGCCTTGGTCGCTATAAGGTAAGCGGTACGTTGGTTTCATTAATCCCTGCGAACGTAATTGCGGATCTCTATCATCAACAAATACAACAGGATTATAAAAGCTCGCCATTAGTACACCGCCTTTTTTCAAAACACGGTAGCACTCTTGCCAAACAGGATTTACATCCGGTACATATAGATTTGAAATAGGGTGAAAAATAATATCAAAACTTTCATCAGCAAATGCGGTTAAATCAGCCATATCACCCTGTGCTGTTACCAAATCTAGCTGATGCTTTTGTGCCAATTGGCGATCTTTGTCTAATTGACCTTCTGATAAATCAAACACGGTCACAATACCGCCCGCAGCCGCCAAAAGAGGCGCTTGTTGCCCACCTGCAGAAGCTAAACAGAGTATTTTTTTACCTTTAATATCCACTAACCATTCGCTCTTTACAGGGCTTGGTGTTAAATGCACTTTCCAGTCACCTTGCTTTGCTGCGATAATTTCTTCATCGCTCACAGGCTTAGACCACTGATTTTCCATTGCGGCTTGTTTATCCCAATGCTCTTGGTTTAATGTTAAATAATGACTTTCCATATTACTCCTTATAAATTAACTACAATTGAACTGTTGTAGGCATTAAGAGAAATAATTCATCTCTTATTTCTACAACCTTGTAGTTATAGTTATGTCAGACTATCTAGTCTAGGCACAACGGAAAACTTTTTCCTGATTAATTGTCATACTTCAGAACATCGAATTAAGGTGGAAACAAAATGCAAAACTTTACTTATTACTCGCCCACTCGCCTTCATTTTGGTCAAGGACAAATAGATAAACTACGTTCTGAAATTGGAAAAAATGAAAGAATTCTACTGACTTATGGTGGCGGTAGCATTAAGCGCAATGGCGTATTAGACCAGATTTATACCGCACTTCCGGGCTATCAAATTCATGAGTTTAGTGGCATTGAACCGAACCCATCTTATGAAACACTCATGAAAGCAGTTTCTTATGCCAGATATCACGGTATTACGCATTTATTAGCCGTGGGTGGAGGTTCTGTTATTGACGGCACAAAATTTATTGCAGCAGCGATACCTTATCACGGCGAGCCTTGGGAAATCGTAACCAGTCGCGGTAAAGTGGTCGAAAAAGCGATACCGTTAAGCTGTGTATTAACACTTCCAGCAACAGGAACAGAAACCAACAGTTTCTCTGTTATCAGTAGAAAACAGACAATGGATAAACAAAGCTTTGCCAGCCCTCATGTTTACCCTCATTGCGCTATTTTAGATCCAACAACCACTTATTCTTTGCCACCAAGACAAACTGCCAACGGTGTTGTTGACGCTTTTATTCATATATTAGAGCAATATCTCACTTATCCAGTGAATGCTCGTGTACAAGATGAATATGCAGAAGGCCTTTTACGTATTTTGATTGATCAAGGGCCAAAAGCGCTGACGTCACCTACAGACTATGATATCCGTGCTAATATAATGTGGACAGCATCACAAGCGCTAAATGGTATTCTTGGTGTTGGTGTTCCTCAAGATTGGGCTACGCATGCATTAGGTCACGAACTCACGGCTTTACACGGACTTGATCATGCGCAAACTCTCGCCATCGTTTTACCTGCATTATTAAATGAAAAACGTCAGGCTAAATACGGCAAGTTAATCCAATATGCACAAAAAGTTTGGGGGATAAACCAAGGTTCTGACGCTTTTAAAATTGAAACTGCGATTAATGAAACTCGAAAATTCTTTGAATTAATGGGACTTAGAACTCGACTGGCTGATTTCAAAATCGGTGAAGAAGATATTCCTGCATTAGTGCGAAAGTTGGAAGAGCATGGACAAATTGCACTGGGTGAGCATCAAGATATCACATTAGAAGTCAGTCAACGTATTTATACAGCGGCACTCTAAGTACTTTTTGCGACTCTGGAGATAGAAATGGATAAACCTAAACTGATCAAATTATCTGATGGAAATGCCATCCCACAACTTGGTCTTGGTGTTTGGAAAGCAGATAATCATCAAGTTGTTAAAGCTATTCATCACGCACTTGATACAGGCTATCGCCTTTTTGATACGGCAGCGATTTATCATAATGAAGAAGGTGTAGGTAAAGCATTAAAACAGATCACTGTTCCTCGTGATGAACTTTTTATCACAACAAAATTATGGAATAACGATCAGACTCATGCTCGTGGTGCCGTCTTAGAAAGTCTCCAGCGTTTGCAACTTGATTATATTGATCTCTACTTAATGCATTGGCCAGTACCTTCACGAGAGCTTTATGTTGAAGCTTGGAAGCAAATGATAATTTTGCAAAAAGAAGGGTTAGTAAAAAGCATTGGTGTCTGTAATTTTAAAGAAGAACATCTGGAACGGATCATTACAGAAACAGGCGTTACTCCTGTTATTAATCAGATTGAAATTCATCCTTTAATGCAGCAAGCACCGTTAAGAGCATGGAACGCAACTCATAATATTGTCACCGAATCTTGGAGCCCATTAGCACAAGGTGGTGAAGGTGTCTTTGAGCACCCTATTATTCAAAAACTAGCTGAAAAATACCATAAAACCCCAGCACAAATTGTTTTACGCTGGCATTTAGACAGTGGTCTTGTGGTTATTCCAAAATCAGTTACACCTTCTCGTATTGAAGAGAACTTCCATATTTTTGATTTTAAATTAGAAAAAGAAGAAGTCGCTGAAATTACCGCTCTTGAACAGAAAAAACGTTTAGGCCCTGATCCTGATATTTTTGTCGATATCTAATTTTTTAACCTCTATTAAAAGACCAATAGAATACATTTCTATTGGTCTTTCTATGTCAAAATATTTTCTCTTCTTTTTTACTCTTATTTTTATTTTTTTGATCTTTAATTTTTATATATTTATAAATTAATTAATTCACGTTCACTTTCTGATATCTAATACATCTATAAATACGAGAATCTCATCATTATTTGTTACGGTGAGTTTAAAAATGACAAAATTTAAAAGTGGACTAACGCCACAGCTTTCCTCTATTACAAAGAAAGTTGCTTGGTTTAATATCTTTATTCAATTAGCATTTCCCATCTCGGCAACGCTCCCTGCTAACGTTTTCGCAGAAGAGAATAGCCAAGAAAAACAAACTATTAATTTGGTACAAAAAACAAATAGTTATCAGGTTCAGAAAGATGACACACCTGAATCTATTGCGAAAAAATTTAATATAAAATTATTTAGGCTTATTGAAGCAAATCCTAATTATGTTTCTTTAGTCGGTAAATTAAAAATAAAAGAAGGTATTACGCTTAATATACCTAATGAGCCTTTCTCGACAAAAAAATGGCTAAATAACCATCAAGACACATCTATTCCAACGACAAACGAGCAAGAGCTTGCACAAATTATTGTTGCTCACTCATCTTTATTAAATAAAGAGACTGACGCAACACAATATGCAATAAGCCAAATATCAAGCAAGGCCAATCAACAAATAGAACAATGGTTAAATCAGTTCGGTCATGCTCGAGTTTCTCTTTCAACAGATAAAAAATTCACCTTGGAAGGAAGCTCTGCTGATCTTCTTATTCCACTCTATGATAGTGAAAAGAATTTAGTTTTTTCTCAAACCAGTTATCACCGTAAAGATTCTCGAAGCCAGTTAAATCAAGGTATTGGTTACCGACATTTTACTGACAAGTTTATGGTTGGCTTTAATGCTTTTTATGACTACGATTTAAGTCGATATCACAGCCGTTTTGGTATTGGTGCTGAAGTATGGCGAGACTATTTTAAGTTAAGTGCCAATCACTATCATCGTCTATCTAACTGGCGTACCTCTGACGATGTTATGGATTATAATGAGCGCCCTGCTAATGGTTGGGATATTCGCACTGAGAGCTATCTACCTGCATATCCACAATTAGGCGCAAAGCTTATATTTGAACAATATTACGGGAAAGAAGTCGGCTTATTTGGTAAAGATAATCGCCAAGAAAATCCTCACGCTTATACGGCTGGACTCACTTATACGCCAGTGCCTTTAATTACCTTCGGTGCTGAACGTCGCTTTGGTTTAAATGATAATAGTGATAATAAGTTTGATGTAAATATCCAATATCGACTTGGAGAATCACTCTCCTCACAACTTAATCCAGATAATGTTCGAGCAATGCGCTTAATGTCCGGAAATCGCTATGATTTTGTGAACAGAAATAACGACATCGTTTTAGAGTATAAAAAGAAAACCTTAGTATTTCTCTCAATTACACCGACAATTAATGGCTACGCAAAAGAAGAAAAAGATTTAGGTGTACAAGTTCGTTCTAAATATCCTGTTAAACAGATTGAATGGTCTGCGAGTCGCTTAATCGCTAATGGAGGTAAGATTAATCATAATAATAATCTTAGCTATTCAATCATTCTTCCTCGTCATATTTCAGGTTCACCTGAAAAGAATAGCTACACAATAAGCGCCGTTGCTATTGATGAACAAGGTAATCGTTCTGATCCGGTACAGAGTAAAATCATCGTCGATCAGTCTGCGATTAATACGCAAAATAGCCAATTTACGCCGAAAGCAACACAACTACCTGCCGACAATCATTCTGCACAAAATTTGACTTTATCAATTCTTGATAATGATAAGCTTCCTGTTGATATCGATATAAAAGAACTTTCATTAGATATTCAATCTGATGATCCAACTGGCAATAGCCGAGTTTCAAGTTTCAGTCGAATTGATGCAGGGAAATATCAAGTCACAATCACCGCAGGAAGTACTCCTGAAATTGTGACATTAACGCCCAAGTTTAGGGATAATACCTTTAATCAGGCTCAAGTGACTTTTGTTGCGGATACACATTCCGCCATTATTGCTAAAGGTGGATTAACTGTAATTAAAAACCACGCACCTGCTGACGGTAAAAGCCAAAATAAAATTCAAGTTATCGTAACAGACATTAATGCCAATAGAATTCCTAACTATCCAGTTTCTTTTACTGCCGATAATGGCGCAACGATTATTGCTCAAGCAAATACAAATGCTGAAGGTAAAATTATTGTTCCAATCACCAATACGCATATTGGTAAAAGCATCATTAATGTTAGTGTTAAAGATATTACCTATTCAACCAATGTTGATTTTATTGCCGATATTAACTCAGCAAAAATAAATACTTTCACTATTAACCCAAACAGCTCGTTTGCTAATGGGACAGATGAAAAATTTATTGCTTTAAATATCATTGATAAAAACAACAATCCTGTTCCTAATGCCAAAATTCAATTATCTGCTGATAATCAAGCACAACTCAAAGAAACAGAGTTACTAACGGATGTTCAAGGTAATGCATCAACAACGATGACCAGTAAAATAGCAGGTACAGTCACTGTAATTGCGCAGGTCAATAATATAGCAACGCAGAAAACAACGCAGTTTATTGCCGACCTATCCAACGGTAAAATTATTTCAGTGACACCATCGGCACCACCCTATATTGCAGATGGCAAAACAACAGTAACATTTACTGCTGTCGTTGAAGATAAGAATCACAATATCTTACCGAATGCGAAAGTCATTTGGTCTACTAATCGTGATCAACAAATTGTTTCTATTAATGAAGTTTCAACAACAGATAATCACGGTATTGCTCAAACGACGGTAACTAGTACTCAAGCCTTTGATGTTATTGTCACAGCAAGTATCAGTAATGAATCACTCGATGCATCACCTATTACTTTCACTGCTAATCATCAACAAGGTTTAATTACTTTAACCACGAATAAAACTGAATTAATTGCAAATAATAAAGAACAAGCAATACTCACCGCCGTGGTGAAAGATAAGTTTGGTAATAAATTACCTAACGTCACCGTTGAATGGCAATCGAGTGTCTCAACCACACTCGATAAACAAAAAAGTGTGACCGATAATCAAGGACAGACAACCAATCAAATTCGGACCCAAAAAGCAGGTGCGACAGAAATTATTGCCACTCTTTCAAATAAAGAAAAAGCACAAGTCACATTAACCGCTATTGCCGATCCAAATAGCGCCAATATTGTCTTAACCACTGTAAATAACAAAACAGAAGCGGTTGCAGATAATAGCGATACTATTACCTTAATGGCACATGTTACGGATGCTAAAAATAACCCATTAATAAAACAATCTGTATTCTGGAATTCAACCCATAATGTGTTGAGTGAGAATATGGTGAAAACCGATGATAATGGTAATGTACAAGTTGTGATAAAAGGGACTGAAGCACAACCGACAACGGTCACAGCAACACTAGAAAATAGCCAAAGCGCTACCCAAAATCTTCGTTTTATTGCAGGCCAAGTTAATGCATCACAAAGTACATTTTCGATTGATCCTCAATCTATCGTGGCAAATGGCAGTTCCTTCGCAACAGGGACAATTACTCTAAAAGATAAATTCGGTAACCTTGTTCCGAAACAAGAGAAATTTATTGCTCTCTCTGGTGATAACACCACCATCAAATTTAGCGCACTCAAAGAAATCGATACTGGCGTTTATCAGACAACGATTAACGGTAGGCAAGAAGGTATTAGTCTTATTAGTGCTCAATATGCCAATGCAACAAATACCTTTAATTTAACTCAACCTCTTGGTTTTATTGCTGACAAGCAAAATGCCATAATTAATGCAGTTAATGTTATTGCCCCTTTTGATGTCACGGCAAATGGCACAGATCAAGTCATCATTCGTGCAAAAATTGTTGATAAACAAGGCAACCCAAGCATGGAAGGTATTGCTGTGGGTTGGTTAACCTCACTAGGCAGACTTTCGTTACCTATCAGCAAAACAGATAAAAATGGGATTGCAGAAATCACCTTAAGTAGTACACAAGCGGGTACAGCACAAGTTACAGCGATGCTCGATAGCCAACAATCTCTTGATGCTGACCATTTGATTAACTTTAACACTGATGTGGTTTCTGCCGATAAGTCTCAACTATCACTTATCCCCAACACCATTATTTCTGAAACAGGTCGTTCTCAAATTACTTTAACGCTAAAAGATAAATACGATAATTTATTAACAGGGTTAAAGGACAAAATCAGCGTTACCTATAGTGCTGATTTAACCGCAACCACAACAACATTTAATGAAATCTCCACTGGGGTTTATCAAGCACAAGTTAGTGCGTTGAAAGCAGGTCAAACAACAATCAGTGCCAAAATAAATTCAGTGACACTGACACAAACTGCACTATTGACGGTTCTACCTAATCGCCAGACAGCCAAAGTCGATAAGTTTGTGATCAGTGATACACAACCTCATGCAGGCGACACCATTACTTATCACGCTTATATTAGCGATAAGAATGATAATCCTGTTAACAGTGGCGTAAGTGTCACATGGACGGCAGATAAAGAGAGCTTACTCAATAGACCACTGACATTTACAGACAATAAAGGTGTTGCAGACGTTGAATTAACACGTAATCCAGCAGGTATCGCTAAAGTTAATGCGGTATTAATTTCAGGTAGTTACCCTGCCCCTGATGTCAATTTTGTGGCTGATGATGTTGATGAAAATAGTTCAGAAATCAACTTAATACCGGCAACAATCATCGCCAATGGTACAGATAAAGCATTACTGACTTTAACGATTAAAGATAAAGGCGGTAATATTCTGCCAGATCAGCAAGTTGAGGGGACCTCTAATAACCCAACCATTCAATTTAGCTCAGCCAAACAAGTCTCTCCGGGTCATTATGAAATTGAAGCCACAGGGACTAAATCAGGTACAGCGCAATTAAGTGTTAAAGTTAATGGTGTTGATTTCAAAAAACAAAAAACCTTACAACTGCGTGCTGACGCAACAACCTGGCAAGTAAAATCTGTCGATGTCGATAGAACAACCATGATTGCGGGTGATAAAGGCGTTAATTATCAAGCAATCATTGTTGACGCTAATGACAATATATTGCCTAACATTATTGTGTCATGGAAGTTACAAGGTTTAGCTGATGACTATGACTTTAGTACCTATACAGACACTAATGGTGTCGCAAGAACCAAAGTCACCAGCACAGTTGCCGGTATATTGAAAATGAGTGCTTATCTTGATTTAAATAATCATAAGCCAATTCAAGATGTCACTGTAACTCCTGCTGATATTGATGCCAATAAATCAACCTTTAGTAGCAATCGCCAATCAATAGGTGGAGATGATAAAGATAGCGCCCTACTGACTGTGAACTTAATGGATAAATACAGTAATACTATTGATGGTAAAACTGTTTCGGTTAAAGCCACCAGTGGTAGAGCTAATTTTAGTGATAACCCACTAAATTCATTAGGAAAGGGTAAATATCAAACCAGTCTTACTTCAAACATTAAAACAGATATTATCGTCACGGCGGAAGCAGAAGGAATAACCATTGCGAAGCCATTAACCATTAAAGTGACTATTCCAAAACCTGATATTATTTTTGACAAACAAATCCAGCAAGAGACCTATGCTTCAGCACCTGTCAATGCATTAGGTTATACGGGATTACCTAATAATATTAATGTGATGTGGTCTAGTTCTGATCCCACTATTGCCTCTATTGATACAACTAGTGGGAGTATTTCGATGAAAAAAGCGGGTACTGCCATTATCACACTACAAACATCAGGTAATGATCAATATCAACCGGCTCAAAGTAGTTATCCTTTAGTCATTGAAAAAGCCGCGCCTATTTTGCAACTAGCTTCATCCGGTGCAATTACATCTGTGTGGAATGATGGAATAACGCACAAGGTTGATGCCACTTTTGGTAATACCGACGTAAAAAATATTCCTTTATATTATGTCAGTGATGATCAACGCATAGCCATCGTTGATACACAAGGAACTATTACAGAAGTGAAGCCGGGTAAAACTAAAATACACATCAAAAGTGATGCAACTGATCAATTTCTAGCAGATGCTGTTACTGTGGATTATGAGCAAGATAAAGGCACACTCCAAATCACTTTTGCAAAAAATGACATTATTTTATCTGAAACAGATACTAATATTGATGTACAACAACCCACAACGCCATTACCTAAACAAGCTCAAGGTATCTGGTCAGCAAAAGATCCGAATATTGTCGCGATAAAGGAAAGTGGCGTTATTGTTAAAGTTAACCCCGGTAGAACAGACATCATTTTGACTTCAAAAGAAAATGACTACTTTTATCAATCTCAAGGTTCTTATTCTGTAGATGTCCGAAAAGTACCTCATATCACTATGAATTCTGTAACACGAAGAGTGGATAATGAAAAAAATGCACAAATCACACCTAATGCAAATACACCAATAAATTGGACTCCTGTTTATGACAAAGACTCATTAACCTTTTCTTGGTTACCGCCAGATACATCTGCAAGTGATTATGCCGTTAATCTTGAATTATGGGATGGTAATCAAAAAACTAGCCAAATATTTGCTTATGACCGAACTCAACTTATTGGAGGACAAGCACAAAAAACCGAATTCAAAATCGATAAGACTTTATTTACAAGTACTCAGCTTAAAATCAAAGTCATTGTATTTGATCTTCTTGACCATGATCCGAATACAAATACAGGTAGGCAATATGCGGTTTATTATCCACTAGATGTAAAACACATTGATCCTATGTATATGGATTTAGAATTAAGCGGTTCTATTTCATTTATTACTACTCGTGATGCGAGTGTATCAAGAAATTCATGTAGAGCGACTCAATTAGATGATATGGTGCATGTTATTGCAAGACCAATGTTCACCTTAGGAAATAGCACTAATCATTTCCTTACACCAATAACAGTTTCACATAAACTTATTGATATAAAAGGTGCATCATCCCGTAGCACGGTCGACTATCAAGACGAAAACAATTATGACTCAACGGTTTATAATGAAGAACTTCAATCTAATAGTCATACTATGGCAATGAAAGAAGATTGTTGGTCTACTGGTGCAGGCTCCTCAGCACACCGTGGTAATGCAACATTAATAACTTATGTCACTATCGCTGGTGAAACACATGAATTTCAACAACATGTAAACTGGGATGGTGATGGTGGAGCATCCCTGAATAACATAGAGAAAATTAGTCAACTTTAATCAAAATGATTAGATTAATAATAAAGAGCCCATTAGGGCTCTTTATTAATTTAAAGCTATTTTTCTAATAATTTTATTCCGTTAATTTATATCTCTCTTGATATCTCACATTTACCAATGTGACCAATAAAGCAAAGAGGGCAATCACTGCGGCTAGCCCAAAGCCTCCGCTATATCCAATCACAGCAGTTAAACTCACTAACATCATTGCACACGCCATTTCCCCTATATCACGCATACTTTGTACGGCGGTCATATCCGTACCCGCTTGATTATCGGTTGAGGCAAATCGCATACCTGCGGTCATAATCGCCACAGAAGTGATCCCTGATGATAAAGAGCCTAAAACTATACATATAGCAACCATTGGAAGACTAATCGTGCCCGTTGATTGTGAAAGCCATAATAATGAGGAGCCTAAAGCACACAGCAATCCTGCGGAAAAAGCTCGCCAAACGCCGATTTTATTAATTAACCAAGCCCCACCACCGCAGCCAAAGAACAGAGTTACCATTCCTCCCATCATGCCCATTTTTCCGACATCAGCTAAAGACCAGCCACTGTCAGTTAAAAACAATTTTGCTAAACCAAAGCCTGAAACTGCCGTCACCGCTGAAAGCAATGTCAGGGTTAATAGTCTGATAGCTCCTTTTCTTCGTACCGTTTTTAATAAGCTTGCATTAGGATGATCACTGTTTTCCCCTGCTTCATATTTGGCTTTTTGTTGAAAGAGCGTAATTGATATCAAACTAATGGCAGGGATCGACGCAAAGAATAACAATGTATTTTGCTGCCCTAATGTATCGCTTAACATCATCATTCCAGCCCCTCCTAAGAAAAAGCCCCCCATCACGCCTGCAATTTGAATCGCATTAATTTTAGATAATAGTGTGCCACTCGCATGTTCAGCCGCCATTCCATCCGTCGCGATATCTTGTGTTGCACTCGCTAATGAAGCGATAGCTAATAAAGCCACACCCCATTTAGCCATCTCAACAGAAATACCTATTAATGCTAAAAGCAATAAACAAAACGTCACAATGATCTGCATAGGAATAATCCAGCTACGGCGACGACCTAAAGATTTAAACCAATAATTATCAACCACAGGTGCCCATAAAAATTTTAATACCCACGGTAATCCGACTAGTGGAATAAATGCGATTGCACTTAAAGCTGAGCCTTCTTGGCGTAATAATGTAGGCAATGCATCCATTGCAATTCCCATCGGAATACCTTGTGCTAAATAAAGTAAACCTAGCGTTATCACTAATTGCCGATGTTTTAATAATTCTTGCATAACAGACTCCAATTACTGTCTTTTTAGTAGAAAAAGACCCATCAAAAAAAAGAAAACGGCACTGATCAACAAGGCACAACTTACCCACCACAAAGCAGCATGAGTTATAAATAAGTGACTAAAGACACTGATAAATAAAACCACGCTACTTATGGTTAAAATAAGAAAAGTAAGTTTGATCACTTGCGGATAAAGAAAATAAAAAAGAAGCGTTATCAACCAAACACCAAAAAAAGGCAGTATCGGTGATAACGCGGAGAAAATAGCGATAGGAATTAAACATGTACTGGCAAAAATTAAACCAGAACAACCTCCTAACACTAAACGGGAACTGATATTAATGGGCTTTTTTAATACCCAAATCACTAATCCACTAAAGGTCAATACACAGGCCATCATTCCCATTAGGCAATGAAGCACCGATAAACTAAAGTTTGCAGCACCTGTCCATAAATATTGACCATAATGCAAAGGCTGAACGGCAATAAAAGCACGCGTCCAAAATGCCTGAGATGCAGAACTTTTTTCTGCAACCCAGTGATTATCTAAGCCAGAAAAAAAGAACTGCTCAAAATTAGCGGTGCTGGGTAAATATAAATGAGTACCACTGACTGTGATTTGCTGTTCAGCACGATCTTTATGTTTCCAATTAATAGCTTCAGGAATAAAGTCTGGTTTTTCTTGTGAAAGTTGAATTAACAATGAGCTAGGAGAAGATGCAGTAAACTCAGATGAAATGGGTGTTGATTGTCCCATTAGTTTCATCATGACTTGTGCTGGTGCATCAGGCTCCACATATTTCGCCAGCATTAATGTACCGAATGCCCCTAATCCTGATAATGCCCCGGTTAAAGCAAATATAACGAGCCACGGATAACTCCATAATCCAATAACATTATGCAAATCAAAGAAAAACAGCCTACGCCCTTGATTAAAACGGAGTCGAAATAATTGATAGATTTTACGGTGATGAATAACAATGCCGGTTATTAGTAATAGCGCAAAAACAAAACCAAATAAGCTAATAAATAATCGTCCAGAAAAACCCAAAAATAGATTTTTATGTAGATTAACAATAGGAGAGATTACCTCTCTTAATCTAATTTCTTCACCTGTTTGTGCATTTAATTGTAGTGAACAATCCCCCATTCCTTGGCAGAAAGTAATAATAGGATGATCAATCGATGCTAATTTCACACTATTAAAACCGTTTTCACCTAAGAGGTATTCACCTTTTACTAATAACTGATCTAATGGCAATAATTCTTTATTTAACGGCTTAAATTGAGCCCATAAATTTAAATTTTCATGCGCTAATGACCATGTACCTGTAAATAAAATAACAAATAATAGAATGCCAAATAAGGTTCCTGTTTGACGATGAAGTTGTGAGAACTGGCGTTTTAATATCGCTTTCATAAAGTAAACTCCAACAATATTAAAGGTAAAGGCCACCAGCTCCATGCTCGCCAAAATACCTGTTTTCCATTCACTGAAAGCAAACTAAAACAGAGCATTCCACATAGAAATAAAACAGGTAAAAAGACGGCTGCATACAGACGATCAAGCGGATCTACACTGGGATAAAAGGTTGTTATCAGTAATGACAGCGTAATACTTCCGATTACGCTGCCTAAAACAGCACAACTGATCAGCAGTGCTTTTTGCATTAGAAATCAGCCTTGATATTCAACATCACATTACGAGGTTCACCGTAACGGTTATTCCATTGCGGAGAGAACAGGCTTGAGTAGTAACGCTTATCAAAGACGTTATTAATATTTAATGCTGCAGACCAGTTTTCATTAATTTGGTAGCCTAAACGTGTATTAAATATCGCATAGCCACCTTGGCGTAACGTAATTTCTCCGTTAGTTTTGCTATATTCACTTTGTGCTTGAATACCACCGCCCACGCTCCATTTACGTGCATCCCAAGGCAATTGATAGTTTGTCCACGCTCTGACCATATGACGAGGCACTAATGAGTTAAAACTATTGCCTTTATTAAGGGTGTCTTCTTTATATTCTGTGTCAGTGTAGGTATAACCGACAGAGAGATCCCAAAATGGCGATAAATACCCCATTCCTTCAATATCAAAGCCTTGGCTAACAACTTTGCCACCACTAATAAGATAGGTATTAAAACCACCACCAGGATGTGCAGGATCTTCTTGTGGATTATTTTTCATATCAATACGGAAAACCGCGGCGGAGACGTTAAGCCCACCATTCATCAACGCACCTTTGAATCCCGTTTCAACAGTTTGTCCTTCTACTGGTTTTAACATTTCACCACTCCAAGTTTTCCCTGTTTGTGGTTGATAAACCGTAGAATAACTGCTGTACCATGACCATTGAGGTGCAAAGTCCCAAATCAAACCACCATAAGGCGTGATTTTTCCATTTTCAGTGAACTTAGCTTGCGGTTTTGTCACTTCCCACCAGCTTGCCCTTGCTCCTGCAACCAACGTAACAGGCTCAATAAGCTTGATCCGGCTCATTCCATAAACGCCAGTTTGTTCTGTTTTTGTCGCACCTTGAGAGGAATAGCCCGTTACTTGTGGTTTTGGTACACTATGAGGATCCCAACGATAAACATTCACAGGAACATTGAGAGGATCTTTAAATTGCCCAGTATGTTGTTCCTCGCTAGCTTTCGAATAACTCATCCCTACTATCACATCATGCTGCAATCCCCAGCCACTGAGTTTTCCTGTGACATTGGTATCGAGACTTGTTTGATAGTTATGGAACTTGTAAGCGCCCCCCATCAGCATGGCTCCATCACCCGTTTCAGGATCAATATTTCCCCATGCTCCTGCATACAGCAAACGCGCTTTAGCATATTGATAATCAGCATTTATTTTAAACAGCCAATCATCATTAATTTGATGTTCAATTCCAGTAAATAGACGTGTGGTATCCCATTTGAATTTATCCCAATCAGCATCTAAATAGGTTTTACGAGAAAGATGTAAATCGCTCCCATCTTTCCCCATTGGCACACCAGCCATATTGGTGATGGAATCGATTGTTTGATATTGAATACCTGTGCGTAATAGCGTGTTAGATGTTAAATCAGCATCAACAGTGGCATAAATTAAGCGTGTTTTTTGATCTGAAATATCGTAGAAGAAATCTTTATCTTCCCATGCCATTACAACTCGACCACGGACACTACCGTCTTGATTTAAACGCCCGCCCACATCGACTTCACCGCGATAACGGTTCCAACTTCCAGCCGTAAATGTTGCTTTTAATTGATCGTCTAAAGGTGCATGTTTACGTACCATATTGACGGTTGCCGCAGGATTCCCCATTCCATGCATTAATCCGTTAGAGCCTTTTAAGATCTCAACACGTTCATAAACAGCCATATCTTGCGGCGAACTTGCCATATTTCCCATTAAAGCAGGAACACCATCAAGCTCAAAAGAATTGATTTGAAAGCCACGAGCGTAATAAGCTGTTGTTAATAAAACAAAAGGTGCGCTAGTAACCCCATTAGCGCGAGTCATTACTTCATCAAGGGTATTTAAGTTTTGAGTTTCTATTTGCTCTCTGTCTATCACAGAGACTGTTTGAGGGATCTCTCTGGGCTTAAGTGCCATTTTACTTAATGTACTAACGCCTGGAGCAAGGTTATCGCGGTGTTGTGCTGTGCTTTCCGTCACCACCAAAACATCGACTTCTTTATTATTTTCTGTTGCTGTATTAGCGATAGCAGAAAGTGAAAATAAAGCGGTAGAACACAAAATAGCGCATTGTGTTAATGCCAATTTATTTTGTGTGCGTTGATTTAATACTGGTGATAATTTCTGTGTTTTATCTAAGTCAGCTAAAGAAGAAATGTAAACCATACCTATCCCAAAATATTCAAATGATAATGGTTATCACTCTATCAATTTTGGGATTAAGGTATTTTCGATTGCCAAATTATCTCTTTCGATTGCCAATCGATATTACGCAACAACTAATGAAGATCGAAAAACTCAATATGATCCACAAAAACGTGAGAACCATATTGAAGATAACAACAATACATCAGGAGAACCTTCTTCAATGACTTTTCCATCATCAAGCACAATGACATGATCCGCCCGTTTGGCAATATCCGGATCATGAGTGATCACGACTCGAGTGGATGTTAGGTTTTCAAGATAAAGAGCCACTTTTTCACGACTGACTGTATCAAGGCTTGCCGTAGGTTCATCTAAAAATAAGATCTTAGGATCGGCTAATAATGAACGCGCTAAGCATAATCGTTGCTTTTGTCCTCCAGAATAACGGTCACCTTGTTCTCCTACATCTTCATCTAAATCAGTTTGAATCAACGGTAAATTCAATGCATTGAGTAACTGTAAAATATCCTTATCACTGATTGTTGATTGCTCATCTTGTAATAATGACCAGCGTAAAGTGCCTCTAATTAACTGGTTATGCTGAAATACGATTTGTCTTGTTTGCGCTAATACACTCCCAGATAAGTCGTTAACTTTTTTATCTCCATAAAAAACTTGCCCTTTATCCGCATCAATAAGACGCGCTAAAACACGTAGTAATGTTGTTTTACCTGCACCAGAACTGCCGACAATTGCCGTCATTTTTTTATCGGGGCATAGCGCTGTTATGTTAGAGAGGATCGGCGTACCTAAACTATTATTCACATCCAGTTGTTCACAACGAATGTCATTGCTTTTAGGCGTATCACTCTGTTTTGGGCTTTGTAATGTAGGAGCATCCAATGCGTTTTTAATTAATGTTAGTGACTGCTTGCTTTGTCTTAATGCTTGATCAATATGAGAAAGCTGAAATAACGGTTCAATAAAGCGAGCAATTAATACGACAACAGCTAACCACTGCGCTAAGGTGAGTTTGTTAGCATCAACATTTATCACACCAAACACGAGAACTGCGATAAAAATACCCTGAATGCAGAGAGAAAAAATTAAATGGTAAGGTAAACTCCGCTGTAATAACTGTACCTGTTGGTGATGTTGCGCTAACAAATCTTGCTGTAATTGCTGTGAAAATTGTGTATTGCGTCCACTTTTACGCAATAACGCCTGATGTTGTGCAAAATCAGCCAATGTTTTTACTGCAACGTTCTCCGCAGTTTGAAGTGTAGCCTCTTGTTTATGCAATCCTTTGGCACTGATCCGCATCACAACAACAAGCAAGAACGCAGATAGCATAAAAATAAATGCAAAAGTGACGTTATAAAATAAAAGGCCAATAATGACCGTTAATGGTGTGACAACCACACTGATCACCGGAGCCAGTAAATGGGCAGGAATGCTCATTGCACTCATAGCAGCCCCTGAGCACAGTGTTTGCGCTTGGGGAGGTGGCGTTAAACTACGAGGCAAATGACGGATCAAGGCTTGAACCAAGATTTTCATCACCGTCGTCCCCGCAAGAAAACCATTTAATGTCGCAATGTACTGAAAAACCAATGTAATTAATGTTAATCCCGCTAACATCCATAAATATTGGCTTGGGTCTTGATGCCAATAAATAATAATAGGTAATAACAATAATCCACATAGCCCTTCTAAAATGGCACTAAAAACCATAAAACTAAGGGGAAATTTTAAAGATAAGAGTAATGAAACAAAGGGATTAGTCTTCATTTTGCTCTCCTTGTTTCTGAACAAAATCACGATAGCGTTCACACTCAAGTAGCAAATCATCATGATTTCCCATTGCTACTAACTTTCCATCAACCATAAATATCACTCTATTCACCTGCTGTGCTAACGCCAAAGAATGTGTCACAACAATTCGTGTCATTGTTTTATTTTTCAATGCATTAAAAATATGTTGTGCATTATCAGGATCAAGCGCTGAAGAAGGTTCATCAGCCAATAACAACGGGCTATTAGCAATAAAAGCGCGAGCTATCGCTAAGCGTTGTGCTTCACCACCAGAAAGTGGCATTTCATCATTGATGATCGTTGATAAACCTTGAGGTAGAAGTTCAATGACTTCAGCAAAATGCGTATCATTAATTGCAGATTGCAGTTGTTCTTCATTGCAATTTGGATTAAATAACAATAGGTTATCTTTAATCGAATAAGGCAATGGTTGACTATTTTGCATTACCACTGTGGTGATTTGGTTTAATGCATGACGTGAATATGCTTGTAAGCGCTTATTCTCAATTAAGATCTCACCTGATGTTGCATCCATAAATCGAGCAATCAGTTGTAATAACGAGCTTTTACCTGCGCCAGAAGGTCCGACGATGGCAATAAACTCTCCTTTTTTAATTTCAAAATTAATATTATTGAGGATCTTTTTATCACCATAAGCGAGGCAAACAGAATCTGCCGTTAACGCTACCTGATGAGAAATACTCTCTACAGATTGCTCACCATATTGCATTTCAGATTGCTGTAATAATTGCTGGATTTGCTGTGCGGATTGTTTTGCAATACGTAATGCATCGCCACCATGTCCCATCGCCATGACTGGTTCAGCAATACGTCTTAGTAATAAAATAAACAGCAATAAATCTGCCAACGGTAATGTTTGTTCAAAAGTAACCGCTCCCAGTAATAACCAGCCCGTGAGTAAGGTTGCACTTAATAATAACTGGGTTAGTGATCCCAATAGTCCAACTCGTTTAACCCAATTTTGAAAATGAAAAACAAAATTAAATAAGGCTTTTTCTGTTTTACTGATAATGCCTTTATGTGGAAATTGACGTGCAACAAGTGGGTTTTCTGCCAGGAGTTGATAATCTTCAAAGAGTGCTTTCATCGCACTATCACGCTGTTCACAATAGGTTTGATAACGTGAAGATTGTGTTTGTTTAAAACAAAAATAAGCGATGATGAGAGGAATAAGAGCAAAAAGCAGTAAAGAAAGATTTAATATTGATAACACCATTATCGCAATAACAGGTACAACAATAAATTGCACAATATCAGCAGGTGCATGAGCAATTAATTGATGTAACGCTTTAATATCACGCTGAACATATTGATTAACGCCATTTTTTCCTTGGCTAACAAACCAATTTAACGGTAATTTCTGCATTTTTTCTGATAATGCTAATCGTAATTGGTAGGTTAATTTGGCATCCATTAAATGTGTTAAATGAAATGCAATGGTTTGTGATATTAGCCATACAACGCCACCAATAACAGCAATGGTTAACCACAACGTATTACTAGAGGGGAAAGAAAGAAGAAGCTGATAAAGTGCTAACCACGGTACTAAAGAGCTAAAACCTGCAACTGCTTGTAGCAACAAGGCACCTATTAATAAAGGGTGATAAGGACGTAATAATGCCCATAATTCATTATGCATAATAATCTCCACAACATATTGTGGCACTATAACGAAAAGGGTATTTACCCTCTAGCGACAAGGCTTTAGATTGCGTGACTATTACTTTCGATTTAGAAGCAAATTGCTTATTTACTAAGCAAGATAGAGAGAAGTGAAATTAATTACCTGTTTAAGGTGTAGTAATTAACATTGAAAGAATATCAATATTACCCATAAACTTAATAAAATCAATTAAGGTGTAAAATGCCCTTTGCGTACATCACCCGGTAATATACCAAAACGTTTACGAAATGCGACGGAAAAATGAGCTGGCGTATACCCAACATAATAGGCAACACTTGAGATAGATTCCCCTTCATTTAGCAACATATTATATGCGGTTTGTAAGCGATATTCTTGTAGCCAACCATAAACAGAATTACCAAATAATTGACGAAACCCTTGGGTGAGTTTTCGTGTATTTAATCCCACGCGTGTTGCTAATATTTCAAGTTTCGGTGGTGTTTCCATTTCAGCAATTAAAATCTCTTTCGCCTGTTTTAAGCTGTTTTTTTCACGTTGGCTTAATGGTCTATTAGCTGGCTCTTGTGCATGACATAAATATTGCAAACTTAATGAAGCAAATTCGCACGCTTTACCAGAGTAATAAAGTGGTTTTAAAGAGTCGTGAACTGGATTTTGAAATAACTGCATGGTTAACGCCAAAAAAGTGTTATCCATAGTCAGATGATGCAACATGAGTGATTGATTTTGTTGCAGGATGGGAGGCAACAAAATATGTTGTTGCTCAAGCCACTGAGATGATAATTGCAATAATGTGTATCTTAGGGGATCGCCAGATTTAAATTGATTCAATAAAGAATAGCGTTCAACACTATTAGCAATAAAAATACTTGGTGTTGCTATCTCTATTTTCTGCCCATTGACACTTTCACTAATCACACTTCCACTATGAACAGCCACTAAATTAAAGCCGGCTTGATAAGTCTCTTCAATCTGCAGATCTTCCGTGGTTTCTAATACACCTTGGCGCAATAGAATTTGGTCTTGAAAGCGATATTCTTCAACCTGCTGATGCTTAGGTTGATAACCAATGTATGAATAGAATGAAGAGTGTTGAGACATAATAGAAAGATATCAGCAGAGTAAATAATCACCTATGTTGTCAGCTATATTGTCAAACATTCAACGAAATAGCAATCATTATCATTTATGTCGAATAGCCTATTTTAAAGACAGGGTGCTTGTACCACAAATCTAACAACTTGAAGAAAAATTGGGGGGAGAAAACCTCCCCCACCAAACTATTTATTGCACATCAAAATAGCTTGAACTACAGTGCTTCCATCACTAATGTTAAGAGAACATAATCGTTCACCTACAATCATTGTGAAAGAAAGAACGGTCGCACAAATAACAGTAATTCCAAATAAGGTTATTTTAGTCAATTTTATTGACTCCTTTGTGAAAAGGAGACAGAATCAAGTTGTTCAGGTTTGAGTCTGTCCCCGGATTTTATGAGAATAAAATTCGGGGCTTTTCTCTTTCTGGCTTTTGCAAAATGCTTGAACCAAAATGATCCAAGCACCCACTAATATAGTAACAGAAATTTCTCTATCCCCTATACCTTATCAGTGGTAAATCACAAATTTAATCAAGTTAAAACAACATATTAGCTGATTGCGTAAAATGATTTACTATTGACTCAAACGCCAAAAAAAGACAAAATAAATTCGCTAAAACAAAGAAATTAACTTGTTTTATTTTCTTGACTCCTTACTTGAAAAAAGATCCGCACCCACCTCTTTGTTTTGCAATCGCCCCAAATAAATTTATTTGGGGCTTTCTTTTTTCCGTAAGATTTTCTTTTTTTAAATAGCGATAAAAAACAAAAAATCCCGAATACAAGTTTCTTCATATTCGGGATCATTATTACGGCAACAAATAAACTTAAACTTTATTTATCTTTTTATGCATTTCTTGAACTGAAATAACACTCGCCGTCGGATCTGCCGTTAATGATAGTGTTGTTGCAAATCCGCCATTTAACGTCGTGTCATAATGGACTTTATATCTTAATGCACTGCGACGAATAATTTTAGAATCTTCAATGGCTTGACGACCAGATGTGGTATTAACAATATAGTCATATTCACCATTTTTAATTCTATCTTCAATATGCGGCCGCCCTTCATGCACTTTATTGACTAAACGTGGATTTATTCCTGCTTCACCTAATACAATGGCTGTACCATGTGTAGCATCTAATTCAAATCCACTTTTTAGTAATTTTGTCGCCAAATCAACAACGCGCTTTTTGTCACCTTCACGCACAGAAAGAAGGGCTCTACCTTTTTTCTTCATAGTAGAACTGCTGCCTAACATCGCTTTAGCAAAGGCTTGTGCAAAGGTTGCACCAACGCCCATCACTTCACCTGTTGAACGCATTTCTGGTCCTAAAATTGGATCAACACCTGCAAACTTATTGAAAGGTAAAACCACTTCTTTTACAGAGTAATAAGGCGGAATAACTTCTTTTGTTACGCCCTGCTCTTCAAGACTTTGACCAATCATGACACGCGCAGCAACTTTGGCTAATGGTACGCCTGTGGCTTTTGACACAAAAGGAACGGTACGAGCAGCACGAGGATTAACTTCAATAAGATAAACATCATCACCTTTCACCGCGAATTGTGCATTCATCAACCCTTTTACACCTAATTCAAAAGCGAGCTCACGGACTTGTTTACGCATCACATCTTGAATTTCTTTGCTTAGGGTGTAGGCAGGCAATGAGCAAGCTGAATCACCAGAGTGAACACCCGCTTGTTCGATATGCTCCATAATGCCACCAATCACGACTTGTTTACCGTCGCAAATCGCATCAATATCGACTTCAATCGCATCATCAAGAAAACGATCTAATAAGACAGGCGCATCATTTGACACACTGACTGCGGTTTGGAAATAACGACGTAAATCAACTTCGTCATAAACAATTTCCATTGCGCGTCCACCAAGGACATAAGAAGGACGAACCACCAGCGGATACCCTATCTGTTGTGCTTTTTCTACCGCTTCTTCTAACGCCGTTACAGTGGCATTTTCAGGCTGTTTTAACCCTAACTTATCAACCGCTTTTTGGAAACGTTCACGATCTTCAGCTTTATCGATAGCATCTGGCGTTGTCCCAATGACTGGCACACCTTCAGCTTCTAGCGCTCTGGCTAATTTTAATGGTGTCTGTCCACCATATTGCACGATCACCCCTTTCGGTTTTTCGATACGTACAATTTCAAGCACATCTTCTAACGTAACAGGTTCAAAATAGAGTCTGTCAGAGGTGTCATAATCCGTTGAAACCGTTTCAGGGTTACAGTTCACCATGATGGTTTCGTAACCGTCTTCACGCAACGCAAGCGCAGCATGAACACAGCAATAATCAAACTCAATTCCTTGCCCTATACGATTTGGTCCACCACCTAAGATCATCACTTTAGGTTTATCTTGATGTGGATTTGCCTCGCACTCTTCTTCATAAGTCGAGTACATATAAGCCGTATCAGTAGCAAATTCTGCCGCACAAGTATCAACACGTTTATAGACAGGATGGAGTTGATATTGCTCACGTAATTGGCGAATGGCGCGCTCTTTTACGTTAAGTATTTTAGCTAAGCGTGCATCTGCAAAGCCTTTACGTTTTAACTGACGCAAGAAATCAGCGCTTAACCCTTTGATACCGACTTCACTGACTTTTTCTTCAAGACGAACGATTTCTTCAATTTGAACTAAGAACCAGCGGTCAATATTAGTGAGATTAAAGACACCATCAACGGATAGTCCAGCACGGAAAGCATCTGCGATATACCAAATTCTGTCTGAACCGGCTTCTTTTAGCTCACGGCGAATTTTCGTTAATGCTTCAGGGTCGTCTAAATCGACTTTAGGATCAAAACCTGTCGCCCCAACTTCGAGGCCTCGTAATGCTTTTTGCAAGGACTCTTGTTGTGTTCTACCAATTGCCATCACCTCACCAACAGATTTCATTTGCGTTGTTAATCTGTCATTTGTTCCTGCAAATTTTTCAAAGTTAAAGCGAGGGATTTTTGTCACAACATAATCAATGGATGGTTCAAAAGAGGCTGGCGTTCTCCCGCCAGTGATATCATTCATCAGCTCATCGAGGGTATAACCTACTGCTAATTTTGCAGCGACTTTCGCAATCGGGAAACCTGTTGCTTTAGAGGCAAGCGCGGATGAACGCGAAACACGAGGATTCATTTCGATAACAATCAAGCGCCCTGTTTTAGGATCAACCGCAAACTGAACGTTAGAACCACCAGTTTCAACACCTATCTCACGTAATACCGCCATCGAGGCATTACGCATAATTTGATATTCTTTGTCGGTAAGGGTTTGTGCTGGCGCGACAGTAATGGAATCTCCCGTATGAATTCCCATTGCATCAAAGTTTTCGATAGAACAGACGATAATGCAGTTGTCGTTTTTATCGCGCACAACTTCCATTTCATACTCTTTCCAACCAATCAGTGATTCATCAATTAACAGTTCATTGGTTGGTGATAAATCTAAACCTCGGGTACAGATTTCTTCAAATTCTTCACGATTATAGGCAATACCGCCACCGGTTCCCCCCATCGTGAATGAAGGACGGATAATACAAGGGAAACCAACTAGTTCAGCAACAGCAAAAGCTTCATCAAGGTTATGTGCAATGCCTGAGCGAGCAGTATCTAAGCCGATTTTTTTCATCGCTTTGTCAAAGCGTTGTCTATCTTCTGCTTTATCAATTGCATCAGCTGTTGCACCAATCATGGTGACACCAAACTCAGCCAAAACACCTTGGCGCTCTAATTCTAAAGCGCAGTTCAGTGCTGTTTGCCCGCCCATTGTTGGTAATACCGCATCAGGGCGCTCTTTTTCAATAATTTTTCTCACAACTTGCCAGTGAATGGGCTCGATGTACGTTGCATCGGCCATTTCAGGATCAGTCATAATGGTTGCAGGATTTGAATTTACCAAAACAACTCGATATCCCTCTTCACGAAGGGCTTTACATGCTTGAGCGCCTGAATAGTCAAATTCACACGCTTGTCCGATAACAATCGGCCCAGCACCTAAAATCAGGATTGTTTTGATATCTGTTCTTTTAGCCATTTTCTTTCGCTCCTGATTTATTTTGTTGTCACTGATTGCTGGTTTTGACGATATTGCGCGATAAGCTCGATAAAGTGATCAAAAAGAGGTGCGGCATCATGTGGCCCTGGGCTAGCTTCTGGGTGCCCTTGGAAACTGAATGCAGGTTTGTCTGTACGATGAATACCTTGTAAAGATCCATCAAACAGAGATTTATGTGTCACTCGTAAATTAGTAGGAAGTGATGTTTCATCAACAGCAAATCCATGATTTTGCGCCGTGATCATCACAGTATTTTTATCTAGATCTTTAACAGGATGATTACCACCGTGGTGACCAAATTTCATTTTGATGGTTTTTGCACCACTGGCTAATGCGAGTAATTGATGCCCTAAGCAAATACCAAATACGGGAATATCAGTGGTTAAAAAGGTTTGAATGGCGTTAATGGCGTAATCACAGGGCTCTGGATCCCCGGGACCATTGGAAAGGAAAATACCATCAGGAGAAAGGGCTAAAACATCTTGAGCTGGCGTTTGTGCTGGTACAACGGTGACTCGACACCCTCTATCCACCAGCATACGTAAAATATTACGTTTCACACCAAAATCATACGCCACAATATGCAGTGGCAATTCAGTCGCTAATTTTGCTGCTGGTAGTTCATTTTCTAGCGTCCAACTACCTTGAGTCCATTGGTAAGCCTGCTTGACGGTTACTGTTTTGGCTAAATCCATTCCCTTTAAGCCAGGAAAGGCCTTGGCTTTTTCAAGAGCAAGTTTGGTATCAAGATGTTCACCGACGATGATACAACCGTTTTGTGCGCCTTTTTCTCTCAACAAACGAGTTAACTTACGTGTATCAATGTCCGCAATAGCGACAATATTTTGGCGTTTAAGATAATCAGATAACGTTTCTTGTGCACGATAGTTGCTCATCACTAATGGCAAGTCGCGAATAATTAAGCCTTGAGCATGGATAGTTTCTGATTCTTCGTCTGAACGATTAACGCCGGTATTGCCAATGTGGGGATAGGTGAGAGTAACTATTTGTTGGGAGTAAGAAGGGTCGGTTAGTATTTCTTGATAACCGGTCATTGAAGTATTAAAAACGACTTCACCGATGGCGGCGCCTTCTGCGCCAATCGACTTGCCGTGGAATTCGGTCCCATCTTCTAGAACCAGTATAGCTGATTTAATCAAAATGCCCTCCAGAGAATAATAAATCACATTTCATGCATATTAATTCAGATTTAAGACTCTAAATCAATGCCAAAAACATAAAATTGGGCAAATTTTTGGCAAATTGGGCGCATTCTAAAGATCGAATAGGCAGATGTCTAGAAAAAACACCTTTTTAATTTAAAAAATATCATTCATTAGCAATTTAGTTAACCAAGTGACAATTTATACAATCAATCTTACAAATTTAACCGTTTGCTTACCAAGATAATTTAAAAATAGAAAAAAGAAGGAATAAAATGAGTTTTTTTTGTATTTTTAGAGGCTAACACGAAGAAAAAGAAGAGATAATAAATAAAAATAAGACAAATAATTAAATAACATTATAAACAAAACAAAAAACTCATAAATATAAAAATACTTATGAGTTTTCAATAAATTATATTTTTTATAAGTTACAAATCCTCTAATGAAAGCACATCTTTCATATTATAAAGACCTGATTTTTTATCACTTAGCCAAAGTGATGCCTTAACAGCGCCATTTGCAAATGTCATTCGACTAGAAGCCTTATGACTTATCTCTACTCGCTCACCGATATCAGCAAAAATTGCAGTGTGCTCACCCACAATATCGCCTGCACGAATAGTTGCGAATCCGATACTTTGAGGATCACGCTCTCCCGTATGCCCTACTCGTTCATAAACTGCGCACTCTTTAAGATCACGACCTAACGCATCTGCAATAGACTCTCCCATTGCTAATGCCGTACCGGATGGCGCATCAACTTTATGACGATGGTGAGCTTCTACGATTTCAATATCAGTGTAAGATCCCATCACTTTAGCTGCTTTTTCAAGTAATTTAAGCACTAAATTAACACCAACACTAAAGTTAGCTGCAAACACGATCGGGATGATTTTCGCTGCATCATCTATGGCTTTTTTGCCTTCATCATCAAAGCCCGTTGTACCAATGATCATGCCTTTTTTCTGCTCTACACAAAATGCAATATGAGAAAGTGTTCCTTCAGGGCGTGTGAAATCAATTAACACATCAAATTCATTCGCTTGAGCTAGCAAGTTATCAGTGATTGTGACACCAATATGCCCAATGCCTGCTAATTCTCCAGCATCAGCACCAATCAATGAAGAATTAGTACGCTCAAAAGCAGCACCTAAAACGGTTCCTTCTTGTTGAGAAATTGCCTGAATTAATTGACGCCCCATACGACCACCAGCACCAACGACAGCAAGACGAAGTTCTTTTGCAGACATAACTAAATTTCTCCTTAACGATACTTATTATCTCTATTTATTGTTTACAGATTAGCGATGTCATCCGCTTGATGCCAGCATTTAACGTTCGAGATAAGAAAAACACACAAAACCGTAGTCATTATCAGTAAAAGAGATGAACAGCATGATTATTCATTTAACTTTAGGTATAAAAAAAGCAGAGATTTAAACTCTGCTTTTAAAAATCACGCTTTCTAGATTGTCTTATTCGATAACTTTATAATCTAGACGAAGTTCTTTTGGTACTTCAAAAACAATATTTTCTTCACGCCCAGATAGTTCGATCACTTCATCAGCACCAAAGGTTTTTAAACGCTCTAATACTTGTTGAACTAAAATATCTGGAGCTGAAGCTCCTGCGGTAACGCCAACAATATTGGCATTAGCGACCCATGACTCATCAATATCTTCAAAGCTATCGATAAGATAAGAAGGCTTACCTGCGCGCTGAGCAAGCTCTGCCAAGCGATTAGAGTTTGATGAGTTCTTAGAACCCACTACAAATACAACATCTGCTTTTTCTGCAAGTTCTCTTGCAGCTTCTTGGCGATTAGTTGTTGCGTAGCAGATATCATCTTTACGAGGCCCAATAATTTTTGGGAAGCGTGCATTTAAAGCATCAATCACTTCAGATGTATCATCAACAGAAAGCGTTGTTTGAGTCATAAAACAAAGATTATCTTCATCTTTTACTTCTAATTTCCAAACATCAGCAGGTGACTCAACTAAATACATTCCCCCTTCAGGGTTATTGTATTGCCCCATTGTGCCTTCAACTTCAGGATGTCCCGCATGACCGATTAAAATCGCTTCTTTGCCTTTACGGCTTGCCCTTGCCACTTCCATATGAACTTTAGTTACTAATGGGCAAGTTGCATCATAAAGCATGGTTAAATTACGTGAACGAGCTTCTTGGCGAATCGCTTGAGAAACACCATGAGCAGAAAAAATTAAAATCGCGTTATCAGGGACTTCTGAAATTTCTTCAATAAAGATAGCGCCACGTTCACGTAAATCGTTAACGACATAGCGGTTATGAACGACTTCGTGACGAACATAAATAGGTGCGCCATAGATTTCCAGAGCGCGGTCAACAATGCTGATAGCTCGGTCAACACCCGCACAAAAGCCTCGTGGGTTAGCCAGCAGTATTTGCATGTGTTGTTTCCTCCTCAGGATTGATGCCGACGACTTCAATATCAAATGTCACTTCTTCTGATGCTAACGGATGATTAAAATCAACAGTCACAGAATCTTCAGTGACATCTCTGACAATGCCCGGCATTTCACTGCCATTCATTGCGGTAAATAGCATGATAGTACCTGCTTCAGGCACACCAGACTCTGCAAAGTCAGAAGGCATAAAGTATTGGATCAAGTCAGGATTGTATTTACCAAAAAGATGTTCACCCGCAAGCGTAAAGGTTTTTTTATCTCCCGTTGATAATCCCAATAATTCAGCTTCTAAGGCTGGCGATAAGCTTTCATCACCTAAACGAAAAAGTGCGGGTTTACCATGCGCTTGTGTAGATTCAGCAACAGAGCCATCTGCTAACTTTAAAGTGAAATTCAGCAACACTGCGCTGTCATTGAGTACCTGCATAACCATACTAATACCTTCTATTAAGCGTAACCCCCGCCATAAGGCAGGGGTTATTTTAGTTAACTTCTTGTCTGATTACTTTTGCTTTTTTGCATCTTGAGGACTGACATTTTTATCAGGAAAAAAGCTCTCAATAATGATAAGCCCTGCACCAATACAAATCCCCATATCAGCAATATTAAAGGTAGGCCAATGCCAATCTCCGATATAAACATCAAGGAAATCGATAACAAACCCATGGATCAGACGATCAGAGAGATTACCCAATGCTCCGCCAATAATTAGCGCATAAGCAACGTTACTTAGTTTGGCACTCGCTTTGTTTTTATACATCATTACCAATAACGTAATGCAGATTGCCAATGCAATCAGTGCAAAAAACCAACGTTGCCATCCCCCTTTATCTGCTAAAAAGCTAAAGGCAGCACCATAGTTATGGGCGTAAGTGAAATTGAAAAAAGGCATCACGGCAACAGATTCATACAGACGAAATGTCTGCATGAAATACTGTTTCGTTCCTAAATCCAACACCACTACGGCGACGGCCAGCCATAGCCAGCGTAAACCTGTAGAGCAAAGTGTTTTCTTCATTAATTAAGCAAACTTACGTTCTTCACCGTTACCGGCTACGTTAGTAACACAGCGTCCGCACAATTCAGCGTGTTCCGCTACTTGACCGATATCTGTCGCATAATGCCAGCAACGAGGACATTTTTCGCCATCTGCTTTGTTAAAGGCGATTTTTAAACCCGCCATATCAGAAGCTAATGCTGTTTCTGGTGCTTCATTAATATCTGCCACTTTCGCTTGAGAAGTTAATAAAACAAAACGCAGTTCGTTACCTAACGCATTTAACTTATCTGCTAAAGCTTTATCTGCATACAGAGTTACTGATGCTTCTAAAGAGCCACGCAGTTGTTTATCTGTACGAGCTTGCTCTAATATTTTGTTGACTTCACCACGAACGGCAAGTAATTCAGCCCAGTAGTCATCATTTAAGGTTTCTGATGCATCTAAGCCAAATAAATCGGTATACCATTCTTCCGTTAAGACATATTTTGCACGTTCACCTGGTAACTCATTCCAGATCTCATCTGCTGTGAATGACATAACTGGAGCCATCCAACGAACTAATGCTTCGCTGATATGGAATAACGCAGTTTGACAACTACGACGAGCAACACTATCGCTTTTCGCGGTGTACTGTCTATCTTTGATGATATCTAAGTAGAAAGAACCCATTTCCACTGAACAGAACTGCATTAAGCGCTGAATAACATTATGGAAATCGTAATTTTCATAGTGTTTTAGGATCTCTGCTTGTGCTGCTTTCGCACGACCAACTGCCCAGCGATCAAGTGTCACCATCTCTTCTGGCTTAACTTGGTGTTTTGCAGGATCAAAACCATTTAAGTTCGCTAAGAAGAAACGTGCAGTATTACGAATACGACGATAAGTATCCGCAGAACGTTTTAAGATCTCATCAGATACAGCGATTTCACCGGTGTAGTCTGTTGATGCAACCCATAAACGCAGGATATCAGCACCCAGTTTATCCATTACATCTTGTGGGCTGACTGTGTTACCGATAGATTTAGACATTTTACGGCCTTGTCCATCTACGGTAAAACCGTGTGTTAAAACTTCACGGTAAGGCGCTTTGCCTTTGATTGCAGTCGAGATCATCAGTGAAGACATAAACCAACCACGATGTTGGTCAGAGCCTTCTAAGTACATATCTGCTGAATTACCGTGGAATTCTGGACGATCGTCAACAACCGTTGAGTGGGTTGATCCTGAATCGAACCAAACATCCAGTGTATCTGGCGTTTTCATGTAATCGTCAGCTTCATCACCCAGCACTTCACGGATATCTAAATCCCACCATGCTTGAATGCCGCTCACTTCAACACGTTTTGCAACTTCTTCCATCAACTCTAAAGTACGTGGATGCGGCTCTTGAGTCTCTTTGTGAACAAACAGAGACATTGGCGTACCCCAAGTACGTTGACGAGAAATACACCAGTCAGGACGGTTTTCAACCATTGATTCAATGCGTGCTTGACCCCAATCAGGGATCCATTTAACACCTTTGATTTCTTTTAATGATTGTTGACGTAAACCGTTTTTATCCATGCCAATAAACCATTGTGGTGTTGCACGGAAAATAACTGGGGTTTTATGTCTCCAACAGCAAGGATAGCTATGCTGTAAGGCTTCGTGATGTAACAGCGCACCTTTTTCTTTTAGCAATTCAACAATGACATCGTTCGCTTTAAAAACAAAAACGCCATCTAATGTTGGGTAAGTGCCTGCTAAGTAGCAACCATTTGGTCCAACTGGGTTTGCAACTTCTAAACCGTATTTTTGACCAACAACAAAGTCATCAGGACCATGGCCTGGTGCAGTATGAACAGCACCTGTACCTGCTTCTAATGTAACGTGATCACCTAAAATTGCAGGTACATCAAAGCCCATAAATGGATGATTAAAGCGCAGTAGCTCTAAATCAGTACCTTTACATTCACCTAAAACAGTCCAGCTTGTTACGCCAATACGCTTCATTACGCCTTCAACAAGATCAGCGGCTAAAATCACGCATTCATCGTTAAAAGAGACTAAAACATAATTAAATTCTGCATTTAAGGCGATCGCACGGTTAGCAGGTAATGTCCAAGGCGTTGTTGTCCAGATAACCAAAGAAACTGGCTTATCCGTTGTTGCATGGAATTTAGCAGCTACAGCACTTGGATCAACGGCTGTGAAACGCACATCAATGGAAGGTGAAGTTTTGTCGTAATATTCAACTTCAGCTTCTGCTAATGATGAGCCGCACGCTGTACACCAGTGAACAGGTTTAGCCCCTTTTAACAGGTGACCATTTGCGATAATGCGCGCTAATGCACGGATAGTATTCGCTTCAGTTTTATAGTCCATTGTAAGATAAGGTTTTTCCCAATCTCCTAGAACACCTAAACGAATAAAATCTTTTTTCTGTGCTTCAATTTGCTCGTAAGCGTATTTACGGCATTCCTCGCGGAATTGCGCTGCAGATATTTTCTCTCCTGGTTTACCTACAATTTGTTCAACTTTTAGTTCGATAGGTAACCCGTGACAATCCCATCCTGGAATGTACGGAGAATCAAAGCCTGACAGCCCTTTGGATTTAATAATAATATCTTTGAGAATTTTGTTTACTGAGTGACCAATATGAATATTGCCGTTGGCGTATGGAGGGCCATCGTGCAAAATAAATGTTTTCTTACCACTTTTAGCCTGACGAATTGCTTGATACAAACCTTCTTTGTACCAACGTGATAACATCTCTGGCTCGCGCTTTGCTAAATCCCCGCGCATAGGGAACCCTGTTTCTGGTAAGTTCAGGGTATTTTTATAGTCACTCATTCGATTCTCAGTTCCAATTTTCCGCTAGTTTATGACTCCGACCGCTGCGATAAAAAATCCCTAGCAGTAGCCACATCATCTGCGATTTGCTGCTTCAATGCATCCAATGATGCAAATCGCTGTTCATTACGTAATTTCTTTCGTAACACAACATCAATACGACGTCCATATAAATCCATATTAACGTCGATTAAATGAACTTCTAATTGTACGCCCTTCCCTTGTACAGTAGGACGACTTCCGATATTTGCCACACCGGGTAAAGGTGATTGATTATCTGATAAATAGACATCAACGGCATAAACGCCTTTAACAGGTGCAACTAAGCGTTTCATAGGAATATTGGCTGTCGGAAAACCAATGGTTCTACCCAATTCATTACCATGAACAACACGTCCACAAACACTGTAAGGGTGTCCTAGTAGTGATTCAGCAAGGACTAAATCATCATTGAGTAACGCTTCTCGTACCGCAGTGCTACTGATACGTAATCCTTTATCGCAATAACTTTCGGTATTAGCGACTTCAAATCCATATCTTGCACCGGCTTGTTGTAAAAAGTGAAAATCACCTTCACGATTTTTGCCAAAGCGAAAATCATCGCCAATAGCAAGAAACTTCACCCCTAATTTATTCACCAATAGTGATGAAACAAACTCTTCTGGGGTTTGTGCTGCAAATTGTTTATCAAATTTGACACACAAAAGGTAATCAATACCACATTCAGCTAAATACTTTATCTTGTCTCGCAAGCGAGTCAGACGTGCTGGCGCCTTTTCTGGTAAAAAGAACTCAAGTGGCTGAGGTTCAAATGTCATCACAACAGTAGGTAATCCTCGCTGTGACGCCTCTTGCTTCAAGTGTTTCAATAATGCCTGATGGCCTCTATGGACACCATCAAAATTCCCAATTGTCAGAACGCACCCGTGGTGTAGCGCTCTAATATTTTGTATACCGCGAATTAGCTCCATAACTGGCTCAATACCGTGGAAATTATTGGATTATACCTTGTCAAAGGCTTGAGAGTAACCCAATATATCAATGTTTATTGATGAGTAATATCTCGATAAGTCGATTCACTGTTATTCTTAAATTTGATTGCTCACATCAAACAAAAAATGAACTATCACTCACTTCTTGGTTATAAAATCGCATAAAATCCAGCATAGATCCTATTAGAATCTATTATTTATTACTCATATACACGATTTTGATGATTTTTTCACTCAAAAGACTGTATTCTACCCGTCTTAACTGATAAAATCTTGCGCCATCACAACGAAACAAGTGTCGCGTACAACGACGCTAATTTTGTATAAATCCATTGACAAACTTAGGTTGAAAAGGCATATTCCTTCACCTTTGTATTTGTCCTCGCTAGAATATATTTGGGAGTTGGAACTTGGCTAATATCAAATCAGCTAAGAAACGTGCGGTTCAGTCTGAAAAGCGTCGTCAGCACAACGCAAGCCGTCGTTCTATGATGCGTACTTACATCAAAAAAGTATACGCAGCAGTTGCTTCAGGTGATAAAGAAGCAGCACAAAAAGCATTTAATGACATGCAACCAATTGTTGACCGTCAGGCAACTAAAGGCTTAATTCACAAGAATAAAGCAGCACGTCATAAAGCTAATCTGCAAGCACAAATCAAAGCAATGTAATATTGCTTTCTTGTGTTATAAAAAACCGGCTTATGCCGGTTTTTTGTTTTCTGCTTTTTAACCATAACCCGCTTATGGGTTTGTAACACTCTTCTTATCTCCATTAAAGAGTTCTGAAAAATCAGTATTACAAACACGTTGAACGGCTGGATGTTGGATCATTCGCTCTGCAAAAATCGCGTAGTACTCTTCCTTAACCGTATCAAGCATCCCAATTTCTTCGATATTACTATGAGCAAAAGTTTCATCGGTATACAGCGAAGGCGCGACAAAAATAGCATTATAATTTAAGCCAAATGCTTTCATTAATGCCGCATCATCAAACTCACCCAGTATTTCCACTTGCAGGTTTTTGTTACGTATCCATGTTAATAAATGGCGACCTAACATATATCGACGGCCAGGAATGAGGAGCTTTCTCTCTTCTAAACATTCAGGAAACGGTTTTTCAGGAAGAGGATGACTGCAAAAAAAGCTCATATTACATTCGCCTAGTTTTACAGAGAACAAACCTTCTTGTTGTGATGAATCCACAGGACAATCGGATAGGATCATATCCAGCTTATGCTGACTTAATTGTTCGAGTAATAGTTCATGAGTCGATTCAAAACAACGCAGATGAATTTGTTCATTATCAATAACAGCTGTTTCTAATACGCGACTGACTAATTGTTTTGATAATGCATCCGCAACACCGACATCAAACAGTAAATTCGATTCACGACTGTAGTTGACGATATCCAGCATTTCTTGGCTGAGCATAAACATTTTATCAGCATAACGAAAAATGAGCTGCCCCAATTCTGACGGAACCAACCCTCTTCCTTGGCGTTTAAATAATTTGCCACCCAATCTTTCTTCTAATGCTTTAATTTGCCCTGTAATTGTCTGAGGTGTCAGATACAGCGCTTGCGCTGCACCCACAACAGAGCCTTCTTTACACACATGCCAAAAATAATAAAGATGGTTAAAATTGAGATGTGACACCCGCATAGTTATCTTCCTTTCAACTTCTGTGCTTCAAACACAGACTATGTAATAACGCATTAGTTTACGATTGGCTTTCCTTGCATCCAATCCTCATAAAAACACCTACGGCACAATACACTGTATTGCACCGTAGGTTTAAATGTATAGCTCGGTATTTATTGTGTTGAAAAACTCAAATCCGTAATGAACTTCCCTATATTGACTTTGTTTTTAACTTCGGTAAAACAGAGCGAAGTAACAAATATCCCACAACAGCGGCTACCGTTGAACCTACTAAAATACCAAGCTTAGCGTAGGTATTATAAGCTTCATCCGCGCCATCGAATGCTAATCCTGCGATAAAGATAGACATAGTAAAACCGATACCACATAGCACAGATACTGCAAATATTTGTTTAAGGTTAATCGCATCTGGTAATTTTGCAATGCCTAGTTTTACCGAAACCCAACTAAAGAGGAAAATTCCAATCGGCTTACCTAAAAATAGACCTAACGCGATACCTAACGGTAAGGCAGACAACATGCCATCAAGCGTTACACCATTTAAAGAAACCCCTGCGTTACTAAATGCAAACAGCGGTAAAATAAAATAGGCAACCCAAGGGTGCAACACATGCTCTAATTCTTCAGAAGGAGAATCCCCTTCTTTATTTCTTAATGGGATAAGGAATCCCACAATCACACCCGCAATCGTCGCATGAATACCTGATTTTAAAATACACACCCACAAGATGAACCCAAGAATTAGATAAGCGGCCGTATTACCCACTTTACGCCAATTCATTATGCCCAGAGCAATCACGATTAAACCTGCCAAAGCAAGAGGCATTAGTGCAATACTCTTTGAATAAAAGAGTGCAATAATAACGATCACACCTAAGTCATCAATGATAGCCAATGCTAATAAGAAGACTTTTAATTCAACAGGAACACGCTTGCCAAGTAACGCCATAACACCCAATGCAAAAGCGATATCTGTCGCGGCTGGAATTGCCCAACCCTGCTGTCCAACGGCATCAGTATGATTAAACATCAAATAAACCAATGCTGGAGCTAACATACCACCCACCGCAGCTATCGCAGGGAAAATTGCTCTATCACGCTGAGCCAAAGAGCCTTCTTTTAATTCGCGTTTAACTTCTAATCCCACTACTAAGAAAAAGATTGCCATCAAGGCATCGTTTACCCAAAGTAATAATGGTTTATCAAGTTCGAATGCACCGAATTTGATCATAATGGGAATAGATAAAAACTCATTATACAAAGCACTTAGAGGTGTATTCGCCATAATCAATGCGATAATAGCAGCAATAATCAGAAGAATACCGCCTGATGCCTCTAATCTCAAAAATTGTCTAATAATTGCCGTCATAATATTAACCTCAGAATCACTAATCTTGTTAATAATATGCTAATCATGGATTCGTAAAAAACAGATTATTTATGGATAATAACTCGGATTATTCGAGCTAAATAAGAAATACCAAGAAAAACAAGATGAATAAGATCAATTCATCAACATAGTTTTTCAATAGTGAAAAAAAGATAATAATTAAGAGTTACAATAATAACCAATTGAATATAAATATTATTTTTCACCATTCAGTAAAAACAAGCGTCTTTTTTAATAAATGATGCCAATTGATAAAATAGCTAAAACGTATTAATTTTTATTACTGAAAAAATGGCGTTTACTCCTCACCCTTAAAATCATCTCAAATGATAAAAAAGAAATAGTGGCGTATTTACTGTTTAACCACTGTGCTATTGTTTTATAAAAAATTACCCTTTCCATATTAAGGTTTCTATCAATATGTCGATTACTGTTTTTATTGCCGTTTTATTTGCTGCTATCTTTCATGCATGCTGGAACGCATTGGTTAAAGTAGGCAATGATCGATTTTTAGGGATCTCATTACTGACTTTCTTTTCTGGTGTTGTAACACTACCCGCCCTATTTTGGGTTGGGCTACCTGATGTTGGTGCATGGAAGTGGCTTGCCCTTTCTGTTTTATTTCATATTGGTTACACACTCTCTTTAAGCCGTTGTTATACCTTGGCTGATTTTAATCAGGTTTATCCTATCTCTCGCGGTAGTGCGCCATTAATGACCGCTTTTCTTGGTTTCTTTCTCTTTCATGAAACACTACCAATAGCTGGCTTGCTAGGCATTTTATTTATCATTTTGGGTATTATCCTTATCTCGCGCAGTAGGAAAATAGCAGAGTTTAATTTACGTAAAGATGCACTCTTTTTTGCGTTGCTTACCGCATTATTTACCGCAAGTTATACCCTATCCGATGGTAATGGCTCTCGTGTAGGTGAAACACCTTTTGCTTATATTTTATGGCTCTTCTTTTTAAATGGTATTGCAATGTATTTACTTGCTTGGCTTCGTTATCGCCAACATTTAAAAGCCAAAATAAAAGATTATTGGAAACCCGCATTTTGGGGTGGGATCATGCAATTGGTAAGCTATGGCATTGTGATATGGGCGATGAGTCATGCGTCAATCGTACTTGTGGCTGCATTAAGAGAAACCAGCGTGTTATTTGCCATGATCTTATCTGTCTATCTGTTAAAAGAGCAATTTAACCGTAAACAGCTATTAGCGTGTTTAGTGATTTTAGCGGGTATTGTTGCTATCAAGATAGGGTAACTTCAAATAAAAAAGCCTGATGACAGTCTTTATCATCAGGCCTTTTTGAAGGTGGTAAGAAAAATTATTTGGTTAAATCATCAAAGAATTTTTTCACACCATCTAAGAAACTTTTAGAGCGAGGAGTGTTTTTCTCACCACTCTTGCCACCGAATGATTCACCCAGTTGCTGCATTAACTCTTTTTGTTTCTCATTGAGTTTAACCGGTGTTTCAACTACAACGCGACACATTAAGTCACCAATACTACTACTGCGTACTGATTTAACACCTTTGCCTTTCATGCGGAACATTTTACCAGTTTGTGTTTCTGCTGGAATTTTAAGTTTCACACGGCCATCAAGTGTTGGGACTTCAATTTCACCGCCCAAAGCAGCAATAGCGAAGTTAATAGGGACTTCACAGTAAAGGTTATTGCCATCACGTTCAAAAATATGATGCTGACGAACATGAACCTGTACGTATAAATCACCTGCTGGTGCGCCATTTTCACCGGCTTCACCTTCGCCGCTTAAGCGAATACGGTCGCCTGTATCAACACCGGCTGGAATTTTGACAGATAGCGTTTTAGAGCGTTCAACACGACCATCACCATGACATTTAGAGCAAGGCTCTTTAATCACTTTACCGCGACCATGACAAGTTGGACATGCTTGCTGTACAGTGAAGAAACCTTGACGTAAATGAACCTGACCAGCACCATGACAAGTAGAACATGTTTCTGCTGATGTGCCTTCTTTAGCACCGCTACCATGGCATTTGTCGCATGTTTCTAGTGTAGGTATACGAATTTCTTTAGCAACACCACGAACCGCTTCTTCAAGCGTTAGATCCATGTTGTATTGTAAGTCAGAACCACGCGCTGCGCGTTGTTGACGGCGACCACCACCAAAAATATCACCAAATACATCACCAAAGATATCACCAAAGTCAGCACCACCGCCGAAGCCGCCGCCACCTTGACCACCAAATCCACCTTGTTCAAATGCAGCATGACCATACTGATCATAAGCAGCACGCTTTTGAGCATCACTTAAGATTTCATAAGCTTCTTTGATTTCTTTGAATTTTGATTCTGACTCTTTATCACCTTGATTTCGGTCTGGGTGATATTTCATTGCTAAACGCTTATATGCGCGTTTAATTTCTTTTTCGTCGGCAGTTTTACTTAAACCGAGTACTTCGTAAAAATCTCTTTTCGCCATTCTAGATTACCCTTGACATAAGCACACGGGCGTTGAGTTTCCTCGACGCCCGTGTTCGGTATCAGTAACTATTCACAGGTGAGTTACCGCAGCCCGTTAAGGGCATTATTTCTTGTCTTTGCCATCAACTTCTTCAAATTCTGCATCGACAACGTCGTCATCTTTCTTCGCACTTGCATCAGCACCTGCGGCATTACCTGCTGCACCTGCTTGAGCTTGTTGTTGTGCGATTTCTAGCAGTTTTTCAGAAGCTTCAACTAATGTTTTAATTTTTGCTTCAATAGCGTCTTTATCTTCGCCTTTAGAAGCAATTTCTAACTCGCTTACCGCTTTTTCGATAGCTTCTTTATCGTTCGCTGGTAATTTATCGCCCGCTTCTTCAATTTGTTTACGAGTACCGTGAACTAATTGGTCAGCTTGGTTACGAGTTTGTACTAATTCTTCAAACTTACGGTCAGCTTCTGCGTTTGCTTCTGCATCACGAACCATTTTTTGGATTTCATCTTCATTTAAACCAGAAGAAGCTTTGATTGTGATGTTTTGCTCACGACCACTGTTTTTATCTTTCGCTGATACATGCAAGATACCATCAGCATCGATATCAAAAGTAACTTCGATTTGTGGCATACCGCGAGGTGCTGCTTGAATACCATCTAAGTTAAACTGACCCAGTGATTTGTTATCACTTGCACGTTTACGTTCACCTTGTAATACGTGAATAGTTACAGCAGATTGATTGTCTTCTGCAGTAGAGAACACTTGGCTATGTTTAGTTGGGATTGTGGTATTTTTTCCGATCAGGGAAGTCATTACACCACCCATTGTTTCGATACCTAAAGACAGTGGTGTTACATCAAGTAACAGAACGTCTTTAACATCACCCGCTAATACACCACCTTGAACAGCCGCACCCATTGCAACAGCTTCATCTGGGTTAACGTCTTTACGTGGCTCTTTACCAAAGAAATCAGCAACGGTTTTTTGAACCATTGGCATACGAGTTTGACCACCAACCAGAATAACGTCGTTAACTTCGCTAACTTTCAGGCCAGCATCTTCTAATGCAACACGTACTGGTTCCATTGAACGTTTAACTAAATCTTCAACTAAAGATTCCAGTTTTGCACGAGTTACTTTGATATTTAAGTGTTTAGGGCCAGTCGCATCTGCAGTGACATATGGCAAGTTAACATCTGTTTGTTGTGCAGAAGATAATTCGATTTTCGCTTTTTCTGCTGCTTCTTTCAGACGTTGCATTGCTAATGGATCGTTACGCAGATCAATGCCTTGCTCTTTCTTAAATTCATCAACTAAGTAGTTAATTAAACGGCTATCGAAGTCTTCACCACCTAAGTGAGTATCACCATTGGTTGACAGAACTTCATAGGTTTTTTCGCCATCAACTTCATCAATTTCGATGATAGAGATATCGAATGTACCACCACCTAAGTCGTAAACTGCGATAGTACGGTTGCCCACTTCACGATCTAAACCGTAAGCCAGAGCAGCCGCTGTTGGTTCGTTAATAATACGTTTAACTTCAAGACCTGCGATACGACCCGCATCTTTAGTTGCTTGACGTTGAGCATCGTTAAAGTAAGCAGGAACAGTAATAACTGCTTCAGTAACCGCTTCACCTAAATAGTCTTCTGCTGTTTTCTTCATTTTTTTCAGGACTTCAGCAGATACTTGTGGTGGAGCCATTTTGTCGTTACGCGCTTCAATCCAAGCATCACCATTATCAGCTTTTACAATTTTGTAAGGCATGATAGCAACGTCACGCTGAACTTCGTCATCTTCAAAACGACGACCAATTAAACGTTTGATGGCAAATAAAGTATTTTGTGGGTTAGTCACAGCCTGACGTTTTGCAGGTTGACCAACTAAGATTTCACCATCTTGTGCATAAGCAACGATTGAAGGAGTAGTACGATCGCCCTCACTGTTTTCAATAACCCGGGCATTTTTGCCATCCATTACAGCAACACAAGAGTTAGTTGTACCCAGGTCAATACCAATAATTTTACCCATTTAAACGCCTCCAAAGAGAATTCTTTATCAATTTGACTACCAATCTATATGAGGATGAATATTCATTTTTCAAGTCACAAATTAATAGACTTAACAACATCATCTCGAAGCGGATATAAAATCAACGCAACTCAATAGTGGTAATTGCAGTTGAAAAGAAGATGGGGTCATAAATACATTCATCAAGGGGAATAATGAAAAAAAATGCAAAAAATGCGAAAAATTTGTGTCTGAGAATAAAACAGGAATTAAAAGCTGTTATTTTTCATGATGTTAGATTGGTTACAAATAACATTGTGACTTATCTGAAATGCTTTTTTAAGACTAGACTTAGAATAATGTCATAAGAGATTGAAAAATAATATTTTTTAGCTTTTTAAATAAACATATCAAATAAATATAAGGTTACTTTTGCGTTATCCAAATTTAGTCAGAATATTTCCTAGCCTGAAGCTTGACGACAAAAATAACCTCTTACATTATTTATGCTGAAGTAGAACGGCGAGCTGATTTAGGTCTAAAAGCGGCAACGATAGCTTCATTTGTTTCGACATAAGGGCCATCAAGCAGTTGAATGCAGTACGGTACACTGGCAAAAATACCACTCACAATCACATTGCCATCATTATCTTTTAATCCTTCCAGCGTTTCTGCGATGGCTTTAGGTTGTCCCGGCAGATTTAGAATTAACGCTTGGTTACGGATAACACCAACTTGGCGAGATAAAATAGCTGTAGGCACAAATTTCAGACTAATTTGGCGCATTTGTTCGCCAAAACCAGGCATTTCTCTGTCTGCAATAGCCAATGTAGCATCAGGAGTGACATCACGGCGCGCGGGACCTGTCCCTCCTGTTGTTAACACTAAATGACAGCCAACTTCATCAACAAGCTCACACAGTGTTTGTTCAATCATCAGTTGTTCGTCAGGAATTAAGCGTGATTCGATATGAAAAGGCGTTGTTAATGCAGCTTTTAGCCAAGCTTCTAAAGCGGGTAAGCCTTTATCTTCATAAACCCCACTTGATGCACGATCAGAAACAGAAACTAACCCTATGCGTAATTCGTTCATATCAAACCTCAATTAATCAATAACCATCTAACTTGCGCGCAGATATTATCATGAGAACACAAGAGAATTAAAAAGAATCTCAATATATTACTGATATTTAATATTGGATTATTGAGAATAGATAATAAAGAAATGATAACAATCTATTTTTATTTGGCTTTAACTGAAATTAAAAAAGGGAGCATAAGCTCCCTCTCTTTAATATTGAACAATATTAATTAATATTATTCATCAATATATTTAGTAATATAAGAAGCTGCCAATTTTTTCGCTTCAGCTAATTGTGCTGCATTTAATGTACGAGCAGTACGTTTTAACATAGCTTCATCACCATCGCCATTTTCAACAGCAACAGAGAACCATGCATAAGCTTCTTTCAGGTCGCGTTTAACACCTTTACCGTAGTAATAGTTTAAAGCAAGGTTATTTTGTGCCAGACCATTACCTTGTACAGCTGATTTTCTATACCATTCAACCGCTTTACGCGCATCTTTAGCAACGCCATCACCTTCATCGTACATTACGCCTAAGTTATTTTGCGCATCACGATTACCTTGGTTTGCTGCTTTGGTATACCAGAAAACTGCTTTAGTACCGTTACGTTCTACACCTTCACCATCATCATAAGAAACAGCAAGATTATATTGTGCATCAGAATGGCCTTGTTCTGCCGCTTTGGTATACCAAACTACTGCTTTTTCATGATCTTGTGCTACACCGATGCCTTCATCATAAGAGATACCAAGGTTGTATTGTGCATCACTATCACCTTGTTCACCGGCTTTAGTATACCAATATACTGCTTTCTCATGATCTTGCTCTACGCCATCACCATCATCATAAGAAACAGCAAGATTGTATTGCGCTAAAGAGACACCTTGAACAGCCGATTTGTTATACCAATAAACCGCTTTTTCTGCATCACGGTCAATATCATCACTCATGTCATACATAAGTGCTAAATTTAACTGTGCTTCAGCATGGCCTTGCTCTGCCGCTTTGGTATACCACTCCAGTGCTTTTTGTGCATCCTGCTCAACACCTTCGCCATTCTCATATTTTACGCCCAATTGATACTGAGATGCTGAGTTTCCACTTTCAGCACTTTTTTCAATTGCAGGTAAAGAGAATGCCGTTTTGCTTTCTGCCATTGCAGCGCCACTAAAAAATAACGATGCAAGTACCGTTGCCAAGACAATTTTTTTCATAATTCACCAATAATAAATAGAGTATTTTAATAATATATTTTTATAATTATTACCGGATAAATAATATATTCCAATCAATTTAATCTTAAAATTTACTTAAATGTTATTTTGAGAGAAAAAAAATGAAAATACCCATCTATATAAGATGGGTATTTAAGATTTTTATAAGAGTTTAACGACGAATTATAATAAATCCGCAATCATTTTCTCTAATTTTTCCTGATCGACAGCAAATTTACGAATACCGTCAGATAATTTATCTACTGCCATTGGGTCAGCGTTGTGATCCCAATAGAATTGAGCTTCAGTGATAGCTTCTGGACGCGCTTTCACTTCACCTTTGTAAGATAATTTATGTTCAACTTCACCTTCAGCTTCTGATAATTCTTTTAACAGAGCTGGAGCAATAGTCAGACGGTCACAACCTGCTAATTCTAAAATCTCACCCATATTACGGAAGCTTGCGCCCATAACAACAGTGTTATAACCGTGTTGTTTGTAATAGTTATAGATTTCAGTAACAGAAATCACACCTGGATCTTCAGCAGGAGCAAATTCTTTTTTATCTGTATTGGCTTTATACCAATCCATGATACGACCAACAAATGGAGAAATCAGGTAAACACCTGCTTCAGCACATGCACGCGCTTGAGCGAAAGAGAACAGTAAAGTCAGGTTACAGTTGATACCTTCTTTTTCTAATTGCTCTGCGGCACGGATACCCTGCCAAGTAGATGCTAATTTGATAAGAATACGGTCGTTGCTGATACCGGCATCATTATAAAGTTTCATTAGATGACGTGCTTTTTCGATACACGCTTGTGTGTCGTAAGAAAGACGTGCATCAACTTCTGTTGAAATACGACCTGGGATCAGTTTTAAAATTTCTAAACCGATATTTACTGCCAGTTTGTCGCAAGCATCAACGATTTGTTGTTCACGAGAATCGCTTTGTGAACGAGCCCATTCAATCGCTTCATCAATTAATTTACGATATTCAGGAATTTGAGCTGCATTTAAAATTAAAGATGGGTTGGTAGTTGCGTCTTGTGGCTGATACAGTTTCATTGCTGCGATGTCACCAGTGTCAGCAACAACAGTTGTCAGCTTACGCAAAGAAGTCAATTTGTTGGTCATTTTGTTTATCTCATCTACTAGGTAAATCTGTTTGCAGTCACCTGCGGATATCTATTGATAATAACATGGACTGCTCACACTACAAGACGCTTAGATTCATACAAAGCAATTATTTGAATGCCAAACGTTTTCGCAAAACAAAAGCAGAAAAAAACAAAAGATAATCACAGGCTGAATCGTTTAAATTGTCGAATTTTACGACAAATAAGAGAAACCATTGTTTTTTCCTATTACTATAATTTAGTCTTTAATCGAAAGAATTTGCTATATTTGGTCAACATTAAAATAACGTATCGAGGGAATTATGCTAATCACCATTTCACCAGCTAAAACACTGGATTTCGAATCGCCTTTAGCAACAACGCACTTCACCCAACCTGAATTGCTAAAATATTCCCAACAACTTATCGAAGAATGTCGAAAATTATCATCCAGCGACATCGCAAGCTTAATGAAAATAAGCGATAAACTCGCAGGATTAAATGCTGCTCGTTTTGGTGAATGGCAACCTAATTTCACACCAGAAAATGCACGCCAAGCTATTTTGGCGTTTAAAGGTGATGTTTATACAGGAATGCAAGCTGAGCTTTTTTCTGAAGATGATTTTCAGTTTGCACAACAACATTTACGCATGCTTTCTGGCTTATATGGTGTACTTCGTCCTCTTGATTTAATGCAACCTTATCGCCTTGAAATGGGAATAAAGCTAAAAAATAGCAAAGGCAGCGATTTATACCAATTTTGGGGAAATACCATTACAGAAGCATTAAACAAAGCGCTGGAAGAACAAGGCGATAATGTTTTAATCAATTTAGCATCTGATGAGTATTTTAAATCAGTGAACCCGAAGAAACTCAATGCTGAAATTGTTAAACCTGTTTTCCTTGATGAAAAAAATGGCAAATATAAGGTTATCAGCTTCTACGCTAAAAAAGCCCGTGGATTAATGAGCCGTTTTATTATTCAAGAAAAACTGACTAACAAAGCACAACTTAAAGAGTTTGATCTTGAAGGCTATCAATTTAATTCAGCAGGATCAGAGGGCAATACCCTAGTATTTAAACGCGCTGAATCTATGGCGAAATAGATATCGTTTAAATTGAATATTCAATAATTAAATAGCCCTAATTAAAGGGCTATTTTTTTAACCCTTAATACTCCCAAGACTTTACCACCACTGATAATGGCGACCATACTGATGGTGGAGTAAATTCGCTACCTTGCATTATCGTTAATTGTTTCTCATTAAACTGTGCCATTTCTTGAATAATCGCAGCAAGAGACTGTGTTGAAATCACACTTTGTTTCTCAATAATAGAAACCGTTTTATCTGCTTCATCTTGCGGTCTTTTTACAGTTAAAACAAACTGATTATCCTGTGTTTTATACTGCATATCATCGTCTACTTGAGAAGCAATAAGCTTATCGTGTTCTGATAATCCTGAAATAAAAAGATGACTATTGTTCCCCTCATCATAAACAGTCACTTCACCATAACGCTTTTTCACAATATAAACATTATTACCCGTACCACCACTTAAATAGTCATTGCCTGAATCGGAAATTAGTAAGTCATTTCCACTTCCGGCATTGAGATTATCATTTCCCTCTCCAGCAATTAAAACATGATGTCCGTGGTTAACGACAATATGATCATCCCCTTTTCCACCATTAATCACCGAACTATTTTTATTACGATTAACAACAATATCATTCCCTTCCATAGGCTCAATAATTGATAATAAGTCAACAGCCTGATTTGATTTTTTTTGAGAGGTAATTGAATAAAATGACGAATGAGAAAGAGAATATGCAGATAATGTCTCTTTATTTAAAGAGAGTGATTCAGGGATCATAAGTACATCATCTTCTGCTGTTATCGCTAAATTTAAATCAGTAATAGGAACAAGCGAACGTTGCCGACTCTCTTTTGTAGGAAGAGTAAAAACTATATTATCTTTATCAATAAAGCGAACCTGCATTCCTGAATCCCAAATAGCATTAATCTGAGAAGGTTCAAAAGCCAACTTTAAATGAGCATCTGGGCGATAACGATGTAATAGAACATTATTATGAAACATTAAATCAAAACCGCTAATATCAGATAGAAAAAAATTACTGGTATCGTGATGAGATAGTTTTTCGCTATTATCAGGAAATAAAATATTAATTTTTTCGTTTTTGTTAGAAGCTAAAAATGTTTTAATTTGATAACTGTCGTTGCCTGAACTTAGTGTAATAAACGAATTTTTTGTGATACCAAAGTAATGATTATCCTGAGAATCACCCTGAAAACCAAACCGTAAGTTCTCTCCCGCAGAAAATCCGCTGTATTTTAATTGTGGTAACAAGCTAATTGTCTTATTTTTATTCAAATATGAAAGAGATAAAGAGCTATTATTTTCATCAAGATATAATAATTGAAGATTTTCTTCAGTGTTATCATATTTATCTATATAACTAAAATCATATAATATATTATCTTTAATAGCTTTATTTTCACTCACTGTTAATATAAAACCATCCATTGTTGTTAAAGTATATTGATGAGCTAATGAATAATTTTCTCTGCCAGAATACACATTTCTTAGCGTTATTAAATGATAAATTGGCTCGTTATATTGATTCCCATCATTTACTTTAATATAAAAAACAATGTCTTTCTCTTGACGACGAATAGAAGATATTTCATCAAAATGATAGTTTAACCTTACAATACTAGATTCATTTTCACTTTTTTCATTAACAATTGTTTCAAACTGAATATTATAATTATTCTTTAAAGAAGCCCTTAAAATAAGATAATTATCAGTTCCATCACCACCTTCTGCATACCCCTCTTGTAAAACTAAAGTATCATTTCCATCTAATCCATATAATAAATCAGCACCACCAACACCATCTAAATAATTATCTTCTTGATTACCATAAATAGTGTCGTTGCCAAATTCGCTACCAAAAATATTTTCAATACTGTCTAAATAAGCAATAACTTCGTGATCTTGCAATACAATATTAGGCATAGTATCAGTTATTTTCGTTGAATAAAGATGTTCATTTTCTTGATAAAGAAAAAGTTTAGAATGAAAATTTTGACTATTTGTTTGATCTAATGAATGCTTAAATTTGACGTAATTATCTAATAAACTAATTTCATATCCTTGATATTTATTTGTTGTTTTTACAATACGAAGGGTATCATTCCCTCCTCGCCCATAAAAACGACTTGCATAAAGTGGAGACTCTGAAGTAAATAAATTAAACATATCATTTTTATTTCCTCCGCTTAATCGCTTAGTTCCATTATAGATATCAAAGGTATTCTTAGTATTTGAAGGAGCAGTAATAATATCATTACCATTATGAGTGTTAAAATAAAAATCTTCATTCTCACTCCAACCAGATGAATAATATTTTCTATTTTTATTAGATTTAATTAAATCTTCTATTACTTTATTTTCATTAAATAATAGGATACTGTTTTCTCTCGTTGTTTTCATCTTTTGAATAAAATCATCATCAACAATATTATCAAAAATAGGTGAGTCATTATCAGAAATAATATCTAGAGTATAACGTTTTAATTCATCGACATAAAAATCAATATCAAAAATAAGTGTTTCATTCGTCGCTATTGCTTCTTTAGGAAGATAGTATTTATATTCTGTTTTTTCTGCTCGTAAATGATAAGAAAGCGAAGCTATTGTTTCTGCTTCTTCTTGGCTTATATTTAATGATATTCGTTGAGCAACATATTCTCCTAAAGGATTTAAAATTGAGTCTAATGTTTTTCCCATTAGGTTAGGTATAACTTTATAGTAATAATATTCTTGATAAATTTGTTTTTCATTAGTGTAAAAATAACGACTAAGGTGAGATTGTTTTTTTATTTTCTCAAGATAACTAATCGCTTTCTTATCAATCATTGCTTCTAATTGGTTTTCTGCTTCTAAATAGATTATTTCATTTTTTTTGTCAGGAATAAGATCCCCCATTAAAAAGGCATAAAACCCGTTATTAAGCTCTTCTAGTGGTGTAAAATGAACTTTTGTTTTTGCTTCTTCGATAAGCCTTGCCGCATTATAAATTGAAGTTGCTAAAGCGATAACAGCGCCAGCAACAATACCAATAGGGCCTGCAATAGTAGAGCCTGCAAGCATCCCAATAGAAACCCCCAATGTGATTAATCCTGAAACAACGGCAAAAGAGCCATTGACAATATAATCGATGCGTTGTTTTTCACTAGTTTCAACTGAAATTCGGCTAAAATTATCGTAAGCATTATAAATATCGAATCCAATAGAAAGCACATTAAGCCCAATGCCAATTCTTGTGCTTATTTTATTGACGTATTCTAATGGATTATGTCTATATTTTAGTAATCCTTTAGCTAAAGTAATTTCAATCATTTCTGAAATGCCATTGTAAGCCATTTCAGACCACATAATGGCTAGATTATTAATGATCTCTTTACGTTCTTTTGCGGCTAATGATGGATTATTGAGCTGTTCAGCAAGCATAAATGTAGCGTTAATTGATTGCCACATACCAAACGTAATATTAGCGTAGCCGATTTTGCTAATTATTCGCATATGTCGAGGAATATTTAACGAATTTTTTCTCAATGTATTCCAATCATTAATATCATAGTTTTTACTACCTAAATTAATAATTTCAGAGAGTCTTTCAGATGCCATTAAATAGTCGATCCTACTTGTATCATTAGAAAGTAGGTGCTTAACTTTGTTTTGTTTGTTATTCAATAAAGTTCTAAAAAGTGAAATAATTTTCTTATCTTCTTCACTACCTGAGAGTGAAAAAAAATAATCATTAAGGTGATAAGGATCAAATGTTAATTTTTCTTCCCATTTAGCCAAACTATTCAGCGAGATGGAATCTATATTTTCATTATTTATTTTCGCACCCAAACCAATTAATAATCTTTTATTAAAAGATATATCATTTATTTTTACTATTTCTTTATTTTTATTAGAGGCAATATTATTTCTGCTATCGAAGAAATCCAAAGCATTTAAATTACTTTCTTTATCAAGTGCTTTAGCGGGTGAAGTTCCTTCAATACCTTTTTTATTATTCTCTATATAAATAGCATTCTGAAGAGTATCGATTAAGCCTTTATAGTTTTCAAATGTAGAAATATTATCAAGTAATACTCGATATAGAGTGCCTTTTTTATTTTCATCAAAAAATGAAGAAAGTAACTCTTTTGATAGTAAACTTAAGTTATTTATTAGCTTAGGATTATCATATATAGCATGCACAACCTCAATAGCTTTATTTTCCTTTTCTGTTAAAGAGAGAGCGTTATCTTTATATTGAAAAGTAAAAAAGCCATCATCAAAAGAAACTTCCCCCATTAAATATTGATTAAATTTTTTATTAATCAATGGATCATATATTGCCTGCTGTAACTTACTTTTAATCATGCTTTTTTCTGAAGCGTTAAAAACAGCAGATAATTCATCTGAGTATATTAAAAGTGCATCATGCATAGAAATATTATTATTAATTATTTTATCAATTAACTCTTTTAAGATTATTCTATGCTGTTCAGCATTAATAATATCTACTTTATTAATTAATGTTCCAATCTGATCAATCGTAAGTTGATAACGATTATTTTTGATATAATTAAAAATATCTAATATGGTTATATCATCTGAATAATCATAAATTAACGTTTTAATCTCTTTTTTATAACCTATTTTAAATTCACTGTTATCACGATAGTGAGGATATAACTCTGAAGTAAATTGGTATAATTCTTTTGTTGATTTTTCATTTTCAATTTTTAACTTATCTTCCATTGAAATGGGAACAAAATCACTACATTCCACTTCAGGAATAATTACATTGGATGATATTGTACTTGCTAGTAAAGGTTTATCAATATACTGTCTTTCAATAACAGGTTTAATAATAACATGCTCTTTTAACAGTGAAATTTTACTATCGCTAATTTGATAGATCGGCATATTGAGTCGTTGAGCAATACCTTCAATAAAAAAATCACCATATTGATAACTTAGCAACTTTTCTCTTTTAGCAAGCACAATAGTTTTTTCATTAAAAAACTGATTTTCTAAAATAATATTATATAATTTTTCAACTTCATTTTTCTGTTTAATAAAGTCTTGATTAAAAAAAACCTTATCACTATTTCCGGCCACTGTAATTCGTATTTTATTTTTCATACAATAATCGAGAAAATGACTTACTTCTGACCTATCTTTTAGATAAGATATTAATTCTTCACTTTTAATACCATTATAAAAATAATTTATAATATCATCTTGATAAACAGAGTCTATATTATCAACAATAATATTGTCTATCACTTTATCAGTAAAAATAGTATTTTCAGAAAATAAAAATTTAAACGTTTCTTTATTATCATCAAATAATAAATAGCTACAATCTATTTTATTCTTGTTTTTATTTAATGACTTTTCTAAAAGAGTACGAGGATCATCTTCATTAAGATAGAAATTATTTTGATGATAATCATAGTTTTTTTCACGATAGTTATTAAGAAAATAATTTTCTAATTGAGTTATTTCATGAATAATCATTCTATTAACAAATTGATGATTTATAAAAAGATCAAAATATAAATCATGATAAGAATTTAAGCTTCCCTCTCTTTTCAAGTCTATTTTATTTTCAATAAACCTGATTAATTTATTTACATTATCATGTTCTTTATATTCTAATAATTTTTTATAATTTTCTTTTAAATGTAGTTTACTTTGATCTTCTATCAAAAATGTATTTTTTAACTCAGGAATATCAATTCCTTTAATTATTTCATTTAAGTATTGGTAATTTTCTTTAAATTCAATTGTATAATCATATCCATTGATACCCACGCTTCTATTTTTATCCAATAGTAAATAAGGGCTTTCAATAATATTATTGTAAATAAAATTACTAACGCCATTTCTCCCACCATTAATTTCATTAATCATTAATTGATAAAATTTTGCAGTAACTGAACTATTCTTTTTAGATAAGGCTATTAATTTATCTTTCCCATAAATTAACTCATCATAAAATAATTTACTTTCTAACTTTTCTTTTATTTTATTTAATATATTAATAAGAGACATATTTTCATTATCATGATTAAAATATTCTATTTTATTAATAAGAGAGAAACTTGCTGATAATTTATCAAAGTATATATTTCCCTCCAAGACATCTATTAAAGAAATTATTTTATTTAATAAAACAGATTTATTCCCTTTTAATAAATAACTATTAATTTTAATCAACTCACGATAGTATATATCACTAAACTCAACATAATTTTTATCTCTTCTTATTTCTTGAAAATTATCAAATTCAGATTCTTGAATATTTATATCACCATTATCACTTTTATTTAAGATAATCTTACTAGCTTTATTATTTTTTATTATTTCAGAAAGATAATTTTTTATTAAATAAATTCCTTCATCGACATTTGAATCTTTTACAATAACTTCTATAATTTTATTATCTCTGTTAAGCTCAACAATAAGATCTCGCTGTTCATTATAATGAATAATTCGCCCAGTAATGTTGTCATTGAAAGGTAATGAAAAACCTATTTTCTTTATATTTTCTGCAACACATTTATTTATCTCTACATTATTATAATCCCAAACACTTTGGTAATTTGAAACTTCACTTTTTTTATACTCATCAAAGATAATATATTTCTCATTATCAATTTCATGCGAGCCATAAAAGTCCATTTTATTATCTAGCACTTCTTTTATAGACGTAATACTCGAATATTCTAATAACTCACTATTAGAATCAAATAAAGAAAATTTATAATTATTCTCAGAATATTTTTTATAAGAAATAGCAATGGCATGATCTTTAAAGGCAATAATAGAATAATAATCATCATAATTCTTCATAACATCTACTAAGTGTTTATTAATATTATCTTTATTAAAGACTACTTTTTTAACCTGCGATCTTTTTAGTCCCCGATGCTCTAGTATTTGACTATATTCAAGTGATTTTAGTGCATCAAAAACAAAGTATTGTAATTTTTCACCTAATCTCTCCATTTGAAAGTGTTGAGAAATTATAATACTCTTAATTTCTTTAATTAGGTTTAATATCTCATACTCTTGTATACTATTAAATAATATAGAATCCAGTTTATCGACTATAGATTCTTTTTCATTTTGATAAGAGCGTATATTTTCTTTTAACCAGAATAAATATTTATTTCCTCCTTCTAAGCCATTATTTCTAACTTCAACTAAATAATTTAAACTCAACCCATAACATAATCCAGCTAAAGTATGAACATGACTAAAATCATAATTAGTTTCAGTAGAAGCAATCAGATTAACTCGACTCATAACTCTTTCTAAAGGCTTTAATAGATCGGTATATTGTGAAAATCGCTTCATAATATTATTTTTTATTTTAGTAATAAACCACCCCGTACCCACTTTATAAAGTAAATGTTCTCCACTCTCTTTTATCTGACCGTATTTAGATTTTGCAATTGTAAATGCTTCTTCTATATCATCGACATAAATATGTAGTACTTTTTCTGTATTTTCTAATTTATCTCTGATAATAAAAATATTTTTATATGAATAACTTTCATTTAATTCAATAGATATGTATTCATTAACATTTATTTGTTTCTTTTTCTTAATATCATTAATTATTTCTCTAAGAATATCTTTATTATTTATCTTCCAATTTTCTGCATTATTAAAATAGCTAACATATTCTTTCCTATTATAAAAACGGTAATATAAAAAATCACTATTACTGTTCTCACTTATAATATTATAAACTTTATTTATTAGTTCATTCTTATTATAAAAAAAACCAGCATATCCATCAAAGTTAATAATTTTAAAGTTATTGTTTTCACTATCTATTTGTATAAATACCTTATTATCATCAAATTCCAAATAGTAATCACCAGATAAATTATTCTGAATTAATAGTTTTAATCGTTCTTTTTGAATTTTACTGGGTTCTCTACTTGCTAATTTAGCGCTATTAAAAAATAAAGCCTCTATACTTGAATTAATTTCTTTTCTAATAAAATCAATATTTTTTGTAAAATCATTCTTATGATACAGCAAGAAATTATTCTCTATTTTTTCTAAGAATTCATCTGCAGCGTATTCATTTTTAGAAATAAAAATAGAAATGTAATTCTCAGTTAATATTCTTTTTACAGATTTTATCTTGAAAAATAATTCAGACCTATTTTCTTTTATATGATTTTCTATTTTTAATACAATACTATTAATATTATCCTTAAACGTTACCTCTTTGAATCCATTCATATTTAATTTCCTTGATTCTAATTAATTTACTTACAGGAAATAAAATATATAAATTTATTTTTACTTTTTTTAAATACTGATTTTCCTATTTTAGATAAAAAAATAGCCCAACACTTTGTTGAGCTATTTAATTAAATACGTATCTAATTATTTAATGTGATTATTATTTAGGAGCTCGTTCAAGCAAAAATGCACGTAATTGAGCAAAATCAGCAGGTAAGAAATGTGAGAGTAACTCTTTATCTGCGCGCTCCGCAAGCTCTTTAGGAAGTGGCAATTCACCGCCCAAAATACGCTCTACACTTTCTTTAAACTTCGCAGGATGTGCAGTGCCTAAGAATAAACCGTACTCACCCTCTTGAAGCTCATCACGCAGTAAACGATATGCAATCGCAGCGTGAGGTTCTGAAATATAGCCTTTCTTCGCAAGTTCACGCACTGTTTCTTCGGTTGTTTCGTCACTCACTGAACCATGAGCAAGATCAGAAAGATCCCAACCTTTACGGCAATACAATTCTTCAATACGAGGCCAGTTATTTGGTTGACTAACATCCATCGCATTAGAAAGTGTTGCAACAGTACGATGAGGCTCCCATTTACCATTATCTAAATAACGAGGAACAGTGTCATTCACGTTAGTTGCTGCAATAAAACGCTTAACTGGTAATCCCATGGATTTAGCCAATAAGCCTGCAGTTAGATCACCAAAGTTACCACTTGGTACTGAAATCACTAGCTGCCCATGTTTTTCAGCAGGAATTTGTGCAACAGCTTCAAAGTAATAACAAATTTGAGCAAGTAATCGGCTGATATTAATGGAGTTCGCCGAGTTCAAATACATTGTTTTCTTTAAGAACTCATCATCAAAAGCTTGTTTTACTAATGATTGGCAAGCATCAAAATCATCTTTAATTGCAACAGTGTGAATATTTTCACCTAATGTACAGAACAGTTTTTCCTGTAACGGGCTAATTTTGCCTTCAGGATAAAGAATAACAACTTGTACATTTTCTAATTTGTAGAAAGCATGAGCAACAGCGGCACCCGTGTCACCTGATGTTGCCGTTAAAATAGTCACAGGTTGGTTGCCAGCAACTTCTGACAACATTTGCGCCATAAAGCGACCACCAAAGTCTTTAAATGCCAGTGTTGGACCATGAAAAAGCTCTAAACAACTCACGTCATCTTCAACTTGGGTTACTGGTGCTGGGAATGCAAATGCGGTGCTAATACGTTTTGCTAATACATCAGCAGGAATTTCATCACCAATAAAGGCCGTTAAAATGCGGCTACTGCGTGTTGCAAAATCAAGTGCTAATAATTCATCAATTTCAGCTTTAGAAAACGAAGGTAAGTCTTGTGGAAAAAAGAGCCCTTGCTGTTTACCCAAACCTTGTTTTACTGCTTGAGCAAAACTGACTTGCTCTTGATTATCTTTCAAATTATATAATTTCATGACTTACCCTATCTGTCTTGCGCCACGCGTATCTATACGGCAGATATGTACAAAACCTTCACTGTTTTGTACGTAGTTTTGTTTCAGCCATTCGGCCATCTCTTGTGCGATTTCTAATGAATCACTAATCGTAAAAATGGTAGGTCCTGAGCCTGAAATGCCACAAGCTAATGCGCCTTTCTTCTGCGAAGCCTCTCTGGCTTTTTCAAATCCCGGAAGAAGTTGGGTGCGATAAGGCTCAGCAATCACATCTTGCATCAAATTAGCGGCTAATTCTGATTGCTGAGTATGGCAGGCATGAATAAAGCCAGATAAATAACGACCGTGGTTAATAATGTCAGCTTTAGAGTATTGTTTTGGTAAAATCGCTCTAGCTTCTGCCGTAGAGACCTTAATGCCCGGATATGCCATAACCCAATACCAATCATCAAAAGTTGGTACAGACTGACAAATAGTGCCGTTTTGTTCCAAAATAAGTTGTAGTCCACCTAAATAACAAGGCGCAACATTATCATAGTGAACACTACCTGAAATACGTCCTTCAAGCTCGCCCATCATCAGCAGCAATTGCCTTTCACCAAAAGGCTTTTGAGCAAATTCATTAAGTGCAACCAATGCCGCAACCACAGAACAAGCACTTGATCCTAAACCAGAACCAATTGGCATATTTTTCTCAAGTGTCATTGCAACAGGAAGTTCTTTGCCTAACTTTTCACAAAACAACTGCCAACATTGATACACAATATTTTGCTTAGGATCTGAAGGTAATTTGCTAACAAAGTGTCCTTTACTTTCAAGTGTAAATGCCGAAGCCGCTTCAACAGTGACACAGTCACCCAGTAATTGCCCATCAATAGGTGAAACTGCCGCGCCAAGGACATCGAATCCGACACTCACGTTGCCTATTGATGCTGGTGCATAAACTTTAACCACGCTTAAACTCCCAATTTCCATGATAAGGTACGTAATACATCTGCAAACACCCCAGCAGCAGTAACATCATTACCAGCACCATATCCACGTAATACCAATGGAATAGGTTGATAGTAGCGAGTGTAAAAGGCTAAAGCATTTTCACCATTTTTCACTTTAAACAGAGGATCATTCGCATCAACTGCCATTATCTTAACTTGGCATTTACCTTCATTGATGATGCCAACATAACGTAATACCTTACCTGCTTTTTGTGCTTCTTCGACTTTAGCATCAAATTCAACATCAACTTGAGGTAAACGATTTAAGAAGCTTGCTACATCACCTGAGCTATCAAATGAAATAGGCAGTACAGGCTCCACATCGATATCACTTAGCTCTAATTTATAACCCGCTTCACGCGCTAAAATAAGCAGTTTACGCGCAACATCCATACCTGAAAGGTCATCACGAGGATCAGGTTCTGTAAAACCTTTATCTTTTGCTGAAAGAGTCGCTTCAGATAAGCTTTTACCTTCATCTAATTGACCAAAAATGTAAGATAACGAGCCTGAAAGGATACCATTAAATTGAACTAACTCATCGCCTGCATTTAACAAGTTTTGCAAGTTCTCAATAACTGGCAAACCAGCACCCACGTTAGTGTCATATAAGAACTTACGGCGCGAAGCTTCTGCTGCTTGTCGAATTTGATAGTAATAATCCATCGACAGCGTATTCGCTTTTTTGTTTGGTGTAACCACGTTAAAGCCATTTTGTAAGAAATTTGCGTATTGTTGCGCAATTTCTTCATTAGATGTGCAATCAACGATCACAGGATTTAAGAAGTGGTACTCTTTTTCTAAACGAATAAGTTGGCTAAAGCTAAAAGGTTCTTTCGCTTCTTTTAAAGCTTGTTGCCAATTATCTAAATCAATACCTTGCATATCAGTCAGCATGGCTCTTGAGTTAGCAATACCGCATACACGAAGATCGATATGCTTATTTTTCAACCATGCTTGTTGGCGATGGATCTGTTCAATTAATGCGCTACCCACACCACCAACACCAACAATAAAGACTTCAACAATTTGATTGGTGTTGAAAAGCATTTGATGGCACAAACGCACAGCATTGGTTGCTGAATCATTAGCAATAACGGCTGAAATTGAGCGTTCTGAAGAACCTTGTGCAATAGCAACAATATTAATATTGCCACGAGTTAATGCTGAGAAGAATCGCGCTGAGATCCCTTTTAAAGTACGCATACCATCACCGACAACAGAGATGATAGCGACGTTTTCCATGATATCTAAAGGATCAAGTACACCATCTTTTAATTCTAAATAGAATTCATCTGATAATGCTTTTTGCGCTCTAATAAGTTCTTTTTGTGGCACACAAAAACTGATGCTGTATTCAGAAGAAGATTGTGTAATAAGAACAACAGAAATTCCGGCTCTCGACATGACAGAGAATACGCGAGCAGCCATCCCCACCATACCTTTCATGCCAGGGCCAGATACGTTGATCATCGCCATATTATTAAGGTTGGTGATCCCTTTAACTGGAGTGCTGTCATCTTTTTGACCATCACCAATTAATGTACCCGGAGCATCTGGATTGCCTGTATTTTTTATTAAACAAGGAATTTGGAATTGGGCGATAGGCGCAATTGTACGAGGGTGAAGTACTTTAGCACCAAAGTAAGAGAGTTCCATCGCTTCTTGGTATGACATGCCTTTTAACAGGCGTGCATCAGGAACTAAACGAGGATCGCAAGTATAAACACCGTCAACGTCAGTCCAAATTTCACAACACTCTGCACGTAGGCAAGCGGCTAATACAGCAGCCGAGTAGTCTGAACCATTACGGCCTAATACCACGAGTTCATTTTTCTCATTACCCGCAGTAAAACCCGCCATTAAAATCATATCGTCTTTTGCGATATTGAGTTCTAAGATGCGACGAGTAGATTCAGGAATATCAACGGTAGATTCTAAATAATGACCTTGTGCGAGTAGGTTTTTGACAGGATCGATTACAGTGACATTGTAGCCACGAGCCTGTAAAACGGATTCCATAATAGCGATAGAAAGCTTTTCACCACGACAAATCATTGCCGCATTGATGCTATCAGGGCATTGTCCTAATAAAGAGATCCCGTGAAGGATATGTTTAATCTCTGCAAATTCACGCTCAACTTTATCTTTTAAGCGTTCATAATCAAAACCGGGTTGTTTTTCTCTTAAACCTTGTAATAAGTTGGCAAAAATTTGCTCGGCTTCTCGTACTTGAGTGAGAGGATCTTCGCCTTCTGCCGTTTTTTCAATCATTGCAACCAAGTAGTTAGTTATCTTGGCTGGTGCTGATAATACGAGAGCGACTTGTCCCTGCTCTCTTTTTTTCTCAGCGATATCAGCAACATTCAGCACACGCTCTGCGTTGGCAACTGAAGTTCCTCCAAATTTTAACACTCGCATACAGCTCTCCTGATTTTTCACCCAAAAAAAAACCCGCATTTCTCAATGCGGGCTTTTTCGATTTTCGTTTTTTATATGCGACAGCCCGCCCCGCAATATAAGATTCCGGTGGTGGTGGTAATAATTGTCATTTTAGCTGGGCTGTAAATACGCATAACTATCCTGTCTGTCTCAAATTTAGTTTGACTATATACTGGTTAAAGCAAAGCGAGAGAGATGTCAAATTTTTTCTTTTTTTTCACCGAAAAATAAACTCGACTTAAATAAAATATATTCGATCCTTACCCCTATTGTAGTATAGATATTGCTATCACAAAGGGATAAACAAAGAAAATAAAGCTACCATTTTAGGGTTATTTGGGGATTTGTACTTTTATAAGGAATAAGGTATTTTATGCTACTTTAATTTGTGTAACAAAACTGGAAAAAAAAATAAACCCCACTATATTTAACATATATTTTTCTTTTACATTACATAAATCAAATTATATAGTTAACTATTGAAATCAAGGTTAAGCTGTTATCTTGATTTTGATATGTGTCAACAAAAGTTAGCTTTTTAGATGGTATTTAATACAACTGGTGTTATATTGCTGTTAATAGACTATGGGCGTTTTGCATTCTGATTTTAGCGTTCATTGTCGATTAAAATTGCAAGTTTTGTAATAACGTGATGGTTATTTATCGAATTTCAATCTGGGTCTAGTTTTTACGTGCTAATAACAAAAATGAATAACCACACAAATGCACACAGAAGTTAAACACAGATTTCCTTTTTCTATTTTTGGTAATTTTAGGTAGCAAATATGCAAACCCCGCACATTCTGATTGTTGAAGACGAAGTTGTTACTCGTAATACCCTGAAAAGCATATTCGAAGCTGAAGGGTATATCGTACACGAAGCCACTGATGGCAACGAAATGCACAATGTTCTATCTGATCATGATATTAATCTGGTCATTATGGACATTAACCTTCCTGGTAAAAACGGGCTATTACTTGCTCGTGAATTACGTGAACAGGCAAGTGTTGCATTAATGTTCCTAACGGGTCGTGATAATGAAGTGGATAAAATCTTAGGCCTAGAAATTGGTGCTGATGATTACATTACTAAACCATTTAACCCTCGTGAATTAACGATTCGTGCACGTAACTTACTGTCACGTACCATGAATTTAGTTAATGGCACAGAAGAACGTCGTTTAGTTGAAAGCTATAAATTCAATGGTTGGGAGCTTGATATTAACAGTCGCTCACTAATCAGCCCTGCTGGTGAACAATATAAATTACCACGCAGTGAATTTCGTGCGATGCTACATTTCTGCGAGAATCCAGGAAAAATCCAAACTCGTGCAGAATTACTGAAGAAAATGACAGGCCGTGAACTGAAACCTCATGATCGTACTGTTGACGTAACCATTCGTCGTATTCGTAAGCATTTTGAATCAACACCAGATACACCAGAAATCATTGCAACAATTCATGGTGAAGGTTATCGCTTCTGTGGTGATTTAGACGAGTGATTTGATCCAACCTCAAACACTTAACTAATAAAAAACCCCTGAAATGATATTCGGGGGTTTTCTTTTATCTAAAGAAAGGTTAATAAAATCACAAAAGGTGAAAATTGATCTCAGCAACTGTTTTGAAAAAAAATATAACTTCTTTTTAAAAAATTTTTTTAACCTTATTCGTATTAATTTTATTAACCATTAATTTCTCTAGCAAATAAAAATCACTCTTTCCACGGCATAATAGGTACTGCACTAATCGCATTTTTTGGCGAGCCATCAATGACTTTATCTGAGTAAGTCAGGTAAACCAGAGCGTGGCGCTGTTTATCGTAAAAACGCACAACTTGAAGCTTTTTAAATACGAGTGATGTTCTTTTCTGGAAAACAACATCACCATTATTTTTTCCTTTAATAACCTTTTCACTTAGTTCAATAGGCCCTACTTGCTGGCAAGAGATAGCCGCATCAGCAGTATCTTCAGCAAGACCTAAACTTCCTGAAATGCCCCCAGTTTTTGCACGACTCAAATAACATGTGACATTTTTAACTTCAGGATCATCAAATGCTTCAATCACAATTTTATGGTTAGCGCCAAAAAACTTAAATACCGTATCTACGTATCCAATTTCTTCCGCTTTTGCCATCAAAGAAAAAGGGAGTAAGATAGATACTGCTAGCATCTTTTTGAAATTTAACATATTTACCTTGTTCCATTGAAAAGATGAGAAAATAATTCCGTCTAGAATAAAACAATCCATTACTAACTGATAGAAGAATTTGTGTACATTAGTCGATGAAAAAGACTATATTTTACGATTGTCTAACAATATAACTTGTTATAGATGTTCAGGCTATTTACCATCTACAGCAATAAATAAACGAATATGACTAAGGGAGATGTATGGATCAAACCAACATCATACGTGATTTGCTCGCTTGGCTTGATAGTAACCTAGATAAGCCATTATCCCTCGATAATGTCGCAACTAAAGCGGGTTACTCCAAGTGGCATCTACAACGCATGTTTAAAGAAGTTACAGGACAAGCGATTGGTTCTTATATTCGTTCAAGGCGTCTATCCCGTGCAGCCGTTGCATTACGTTTAACGAGCCGCCCTATTTTAGACATTGCTTTGCAATATCGTTTTGATTCTCAACAGACTTTTACCCGTGCTTTTAAAAAGCAATTTGATAGAACGCCCGCTCTTTATCGCCGTTCTGATGAATGGTGTGCGGTAGGAATTTGTCCACCAATTACCTTAGATCCTCAAAATTTACCTAAATGGGAATTTGTAACGTTATCTGAGAAGAAATTAATTGGCATTGAGCAAACTTGCAGCCATACCCTTGAGCAATGGGCTGAAGCCTGCTCTGACATGCGTCAAACCTTCTGGCGCTACTATATGAGTAAGATAAGTGCCGTTCCTCATCAAGTGTATGGGCTTCATCACGCCCAGCATAGCGATGAGCATGAAGACGAACAGCGTGTACTTTATACCACTGCCGTTGAGCCTGATTACGCAACGTTTATTGATGATGATGCAGCAAATGAAGTCTCTCTTGCTGGCGGTGATTATATTCGCTTTGATTTTGAAGGTGAGGCGAAACGAGGCGCAATGCAGGAGTTTTTATTCCTAATTTATGGTGTCTGTTTACCTAATATGGGATTAACACGCCGTAAAGGCTATGACGTTGAAAAATACTATCTTAAAAATGTGCGTTACAGCAATGAGATGGTGACTGAACCACAAGATCATATCGAACGTTTTGAATATTACATTCCCATTAAACGTGAAGATGTAACTGCATAATAAAAAGCTCTCTTTGTGATATGAAAAAGAGAGCTTTTATTTTTTAGCGCTGAACTTCATCTAGTGCAGTATCAGTAAGATGACTTACATCACCTGCCGTTTCAATCACCCAACCATTGGCAAGCCAAGGGCTATTTTGATAATCAACGCGTGAAATTGAGCAATTACGCAATCTTAAACGGCGTTCTGCATATGCAGGTAATCCCAACACGGTGCTCAGTAAGCACCCTAAAGCAATACCATGACTGACTAAGAGTGGACGGCTATTTTCGGGTAAATCAAGACATTGATTTAGCGCAGCCTGCATACGACTTGCTAATTCTGTCATTGATTCTCCTTGGGGAATTCGTCCATCAGGTGTACCATCAATCAAACTCTTGCGCCAAGCCTCTTCTTGTGTCTTTAATGTTGCGATCTCTCGTTGTTCAAGAACGCCCATATTGAGTTCACGTAAACGTGGGTCAGTTATCACTTCACAGCCACAAGCTTGTGCAATGATTTCTGCCGTTTGACGAGTGCGGCCAAGATCGCTTGAGATAATGTGGGTAATGCCTGCTGATTTTACTTTTTCAGCAACTTGCTGTGCTTGACGCACACCATTTGCAGTTAGTGGGCTATCAGATTGCCCTTGAATACGTCTCGCCACGTTCCATTCAGTTTCACCGTGGCGAACAAGATAGACCTGTAACATACATTTTTTCCGTTATACTGCTCTAATTTTTCAAAGGATGATTAATTCATTATGTATCATGTCATTGCAGCCACTACGAATCCAGCAAAAATCAACGCGATAAAACTCGCCTTTGAGCAAGTATTCGGTAAAGATACCTTTGATATTGAAGATATTAATGTCGATAGCCGTGTTCCACAGCAACCTATCGGAAATACAGAAACGAGAACTGGCGCACGTCAACGTGTGATGGCGGCTCGTCAAGTTCGCCCTGAAGCTGATTTTTGGGTTGGCGTCGAAGCCGGTATTGAAGATGATATGACCTTTGCTTGGATTGTTGTCGAACATGGTCAAATTCGTGGAGAATCACGCTCTGCAAGCCTTATGCTACCAGAACAGATCTTAAAAGGTATCCGTGAAGGTCGCGAGCTTGGCGATGAAATGGCTTTCTTAACAAAGATTGACAATATTAAACAGCGCGGTGGTGCAATTGGTTATTTTACTGATGGCCTACTCAGTCGTACTTCTGTGTATCAACAAGCATTAGTGCTGGCATTAGTGCCTGTCACTCATGATATCTATAAAGAACTCAATCAAAAAGAAGATTAATAATTAATCTGATACGTTTTTTTAGATAAATTAGCTTTTAAATAAACAAGAAGCAAAAAAAGCCATTTAATCAAATAATTAAATGGCTTTTTTATTACTCTAGTTTACATCATAACAACGCGACTATTTTTTCGTCATTAGCTCTTTTTCAAGCCATAATTTCACGTCATGTGGCGCTGTTTTTAAACTATTAGAGCCTCTAGTGATGGTGGCAATACCAACGCCTAACTCTTCTTTTAACTCACGCTGACTTAAATCGCCTCGCATTAGCTCTTGCACAATGCGGACTCGCGTTGCCAAAGCACTACGTTCATCGGGTGTCATTAAAAGTTGTAAAATAGGAAATTGCACATCTTGCTCAAAAGCATGTTGTAATAACGCAACAAATCTTAGCCAGTGCTCATTCTCTTCAGGTGATAATGCAGGATCTTGCATCGTGGGAACCTCTTTTTGCCACACTCATTAACTAGTACACAATATAACATACTTTGCTAATGTACAAAGAGGCTCCGACGATAAATCCGCGTTATTCTCTCTTAATAACGACTATTCCACTCATTTTCAGTCAATACTGGCTGCTGTTCACCCGCAAAGTAGCTATAGAAAACAGCAAAAGAGAGTACATTTTTGACATAACCTCGCGTTTCAGCAAAAGGAATACTTTCAACAAACGCTATCGCATCTAATTGACCATTTGCATCAGATAACCAACGATCAACACGTGCAGGTCCCGCATTATACGCAGCGCTTGCTAGAATACGGTTTTGGTTAAAACGCTGATAGACAGAATCAAGATAAGCCGTACCAATCTCAATATTCTTCACAGGATTGGTTAACTGAGCACTACTTACATATCCTGTAATACCTGCTTGTTTTACCGTAAATTCTGCTGTTTTTGGCATTACCTGCATTAAGCCTGTTGCACCTGCTGAAGAGCGAGCTTGAGGGTTCCACGCACTTTCTTGACGAGCAATTGCCATCGCATAATTACGGTCTATCGATTTATCTTTCGTGTATTGCTCAAATTCATTTTTCCAAGCAAGAGGGAAACGTTCTTCTAGATGATCCCACATTTTCCCTGTGATCGTGGCTTGTACCGCTAAATCAGCCCATTTCTGCTCATACGCATAACGCGCTAATTCAGACTGCATTTGCGCTGGCTGTGAAGCAACATAGTTTGCCCACTCTGATCGCGCTAAGTTATCCATCTGCCAATACATTAATTCACGAACGCGCTGTATTTCTGGCTGATTAGGGATACTTGATGAAACACTTGGTGCTTTATCTATCACCATCACATAAGGCTTACCTAATTTAGTCGCTGCAACCATTGGGTAAAAACCACGATTTTGTGTCAGCGCTTCTAAAATAGCTTGTGCTTCACTGTTTTTACCTTGTGATTGCAACACCATTGCGCGCCAATAACGCCACTCTTCCTTATTTTTACTTTCAGGTGAGAGTCTTTCTAACCACAATGCCAATTCAGCTGGTTGGTTTTGGCTTAATGCTAGGCGTACTCGACGCTCACGCAATGTATCTGATGCCGTATCTTGAATAACGCTATCACGCCATTTTACCTGCTCTGGTGTCGCATAAGGCATATATTGCCACGCCACAGTATCACGCATTAACTGGCGTTCACTCGCCGTCATTTTTTGGGCATGTGCGATATTATCAATCTGTGCTCGAGCAGCATCTGCGTCTTTTCTTGCCCAACGAGAAAATGCAGATTGTATGATTGAGCGAGTAAAATCCGTTGGTGAAAGCGCGGTTGCATAACGCCCCACTAAGTTTGGATAGTCTTGTAATTCAACTAAGGCATCGCTAATGGTTTGATAATTCTGAGGAAGGCGACGAGCCAAATAAGCAGCAAGTCCCGTATTACCATTTTTAATCGCTAAATTAATTCGCTCTAACACTAATTCTGGAGTTAATTGATTCGCCTTTTGCCATTCATCAAAAAGAGCATCGCAACTTGATGGCATTGAGGTGCCATTTAGCCATGCTTCTTTAGCGCCTACCCATGCGGTTTGAACATCGCCTGTTGCCCATTTTGCATAATAATAATTACATCTTGCCGCTTTAGGGTTAGGAGGATTTGGGCTAAAAGTCAGTAAATTCTGCCACTCTTGGCGTTTTGCCAATTCATTCACAAATAGAGAAGGAAGTGCTTTCGCTGGCGGTAATGTAGGATATTTAGCAACAAATTCAGTGACCACAGCAGGTGCAATCACATCTAGATTGTCCGTAATTTGACGGTATTCTAAATAGGGATAAAGTGGGTAACTTTGCAATGTTGGGAGTAATTTTTCTACTTCGTCTGTTTTTTTAAGATCCCATGCAGCTTTAATTTCTTGATAACGAACACGTTGTTCACTTAATGAATCCGCTTGTGCCCATGTAGAAAAACACAATGCGCCTATTGCTACTGCTAATGACCATGTTTGCTTCACCACGTAATTTCTCCCACTTCAAATAGAACCACCAAAGACTGAATACATTAGCTAATATGATAATCATTAACAATGTAAGTTCCCCTCTTTAAGAGAAATTTTCATTACTTTCAGAGGAAGTACGAAAGGTAGATAAAAACCTCTCTTTTGACTAAGGTTTTCTTTTATAAATCGGGTATACTGGCGACTTTCATCATTTTCGGGTCTTTGGCAAATACTGACATTGACTTTGCTATTGTTCATTTTGGTGCCATAAACACGCGGCTTAATCACAAAAAATTTGTTTTTAGCGCAAAAAGTGGCACCTCAGATAAAATCTCTTTTATAATCAAAGGGTAATTATAGTGGCTCAATACGTTTATAGTATGTTGCGTGTCGGGAAAATTGTCCCACCTAAGCGACATATCCTTAAAAACATTTCACTCAGCTTCTTCCCGGGCGCGAAAATTGGTGTGCTTGGTCTTAATGGTGCCGGTAAATCGACATTACTACGCATCATGGCAGGTATTGATACTGATATCGAAGGTGAAGCACGTCCACAACCAGGTATTAAAATTGGTTACTTACCACAAGAACCCAAATTAAACCCTGAGCATACCGTACGTGAAGCCGTTGAAGAAGCCGTCAGCGAACTGAAAAACGCATTAAACCGCCTTGATGAAGTTTATGCGGCTTATGCCGATCCTGATGCTGATTTCGATAAATTAGCAAAAGAACAAGGTCAGTTAGAAGCGATTATTCAATCTCATGATGGTCATAACCTTGAAAACCAATTAGAGCGTGCAGCAGAAGCACTGCGTTTACCTGAATGGGACGCTAAGATTGAGAAACTTTCAGGGGGTGAACGCCGTCGTGTTGCTATCTGTCGTCTTCTTTTAGAAAAACCAGATATGCTGTTATTAGATGAACCAACTAACCACTTAGACGCAGAGTCTGTCGCTTGGTTAGAACGCTTCTTACACGATTATGAAGGTACTGTTGTGGCGATCACGCACGACCGTTACTTCCTTGATAACGTAGCTGGTTGGATCTTAGAACTTGACCGTGGTGAAGGTATTCCATGGGAAGGTAACTACTCTTCATGGTTAGAGCAAAAAGACGCGCGTCTTGAGCAAGAAGCTGCAACCGAAGCTGCTCGCCATAAATCTATTCAGAAAGAACTTGAGTGGATCCGCCAAAATCCTAAAGGTCGTCAAGCAAAAGGTAAGGCTCGTCTTGCTCGCTTTGAAGAACTTAATAACGTTGATTATCAAAAACGTAACGAAACCAGTGAACTCTTTATTCCACCTGGACCACGTTTAGGGGATAAAGTGTTAGAAATTAATAATCTAACAAAATCTTATGGTGATCGCGTTCTGATTGATGATTTAAGCTTCTCTATTCCTAAAGGAGCGATTGTTGGTATTATCGGTCCTAACGGTGCGGGTAAATCAACACTCTTTCGTATGATCTCAGGTCAAGAACAACCTGATTCAGGCACCTTAACACTTGGTGATACTGTTAAACTGGCATCGGTTGATCAGTTCCGCGATAGTATGGACGACAGTAAAACGGTTTGGGAAGAAGTTTCAGGTGGCCAAGACATTATGCGTATTGGTAACTTTGAAATTCCAAGCCGTGCCTATGTTGGTCGCTTTAACTTTAAAGGCGTTGACCAAGGTAAACGTGTTGGCGAACTGTCTGGTGGTGAGCGTGGTCGTTTACATCTTGCTAAACTGCTACAAGTTGGCGGCAACATGTTACTGCTCGATGAACCAACCAACGACCTCGACGTTGAAACTTTACGTGCATTAGAAAATGCCCTGTTAGAGTTCCCAGGCTGTGCAATGGTCATTTCCCATGACCGTTGGTTCCTTGACCGTATTGCCACACATATCATCGATTACCAAGATGAAGGTAAAGTGGAATTCTTCGAAGGTAACTTTACCGAATATGAAGAATACAAAAAACGTACATTAGGTAACGATGCTATTCAGCCTCGTCGCATGAAGTACAAACGTATGAGTAAATAATCGAGTTTATTTACGATATTCGATACTAAAAAAGCAGAGATTATTCTCTGCTTTTTTATCGTTATATAGTTATTAACTCTCTTGCCTATAATCAAAACTTAAAGGCGCTGTAAATGAAATATTACCATTTTCTAAACGATAGCTCTCAGGTGCAGGAAATGGTGAAGCGCGTTTAATTGTATTTAAAGCCTCTTTATCAAGAAGGCGATTACCTGATGATGTTTCCACTTTCGCATCTAATAACTCACCTTTTGCATTTAACACAATAGAAACTTGTGTCACGCCCGTTGCTTTAAAGCGCAATGCTGTTCGAGGATAGCGTTTATAGGCATTAATATGGCTATGAACCAAGCTTTCCCATCCCATTTGCCCACTTACAGAAGAGGAAGATAAACTATTAAATTGAGCACTACTGCTTGTATTCGAGCCAGAAACAGGTGCGCTTGTTACATCTGATGGCGCTTCTGAGACAGGAAGATCATCAGGGACTTTTACCGCAACCGGTTTGGGTTTAACCACGGGCTTTACTTTCGGTTTTTCTGGAATACGCTCATAAGTGCCTTGTGCTACTACTGGCATTTTAGGCAAATCTAACACTTCTTTGATAGGTTCAGGTTCTGTCTCTGCTGGCTCAGGAACAGACATCACTTTCTCAGGCCCAACAGGCACTTCTTTTGTTTCTGCCTGTGCTAATTGATAGATACCGAGATCCATTGTCATCGCGGGTGGTAAAACGCCATGGCGTTCATCTTTAGATGTTATCCAGCCAATAGCGACAACAGCTAACGTTGCATGAAATAAAATACTGGCGGTTAATCCACCAATAGAAAATGAACCACGGCGTGAAAAAGTCGCCGACATACTACTCATAATTCTTGCCTCTGATTTTCTTTCTTGTGAATTATAGGCATAATATAAACACAAATGATATTGCTTATTATTAATAATACAATAAAAAATTAGCTTGATAATTATCATAACTTGTTCGCATGAGAAGCAGTAAGAGCTTATTATTTCACTCTTTTTTAGACACCAGAGATTATGGCTAGCGATAAATCATTGGCACAAAAAATTAGTTGTGCCTATCAATCAACCTATGGGCAACTTGTGCGTTTTTTCCACAAACGTACGGGGAATTACCATGACGCAGATGATTTGTCTCAAGATGTGTTTACACTATGGCTAAACAGAAAAGAACAAACACCTGTACAAGAACAGCGTGCTTTTCTGTTTAAAATAGCGAACCATGTTTTGATTGACCATTGGAGAAAAAATCAAAAGCAAAAAGATATCTATCAGAATGATTGTGAACTAGATGACGCCGCTCAAAGCTATACCACGGAGCTTGATCCGGGATATGTCCTTGAGCATCAACAGCGTTTAGATCTACTTAGCGAAGCAATTGAAACATTACCTCCACGCCGTCGAGAAGCATTTGTTCTTTATCGTTTTGATGGACTATCACAAAGCGAAATTGCAGAGCAAATGGAAATCTCAATCAGCATGGTGGAAAAACATATTGCTGCTGCCCTATTACATTGCAAAAGATATGTCGATGCAGGACAGGAGAAATGCACGAATGATGAGTAAGCCGGAGAAAAACATACCGGAAACGAAACCTCACACAGATGAGGATCTAGACTCCCTTTTTTTGGAGACTAATGATGAATTACTCAATGAATCGACTGATGAGCAAGCAGCCCTTTGGTTCACCCGACAACACAGCCAAAGGATGACTCCCAAACAACGCCAAGCATTTAAAATATGGATAGAAAATGATGTAAACCGGCAAGCGTATCAAGATATTGCGGGGATCTGGCGTCAATGCGATGCATTACCACGACCAACGATAGCCACAGTTGAAAAGAAAAAACGCTCTCCTTGGCGTCCAATGATCCACACCTCTGCTACTCTTTGTTTGCTCACCGTTTTATATCTTCCTTATAGTCATTTACCTGCATTACTGATGGATAATATGACGCTTGCAACCAGCGACTTACCAAAAGAAATGACCTTAGCTGATGGATCTAAAGTCTATTTAGACAGAAACACACAGGTAAGAGTGGCTTATGTGCAAGAAGAAAGACGGCTATGGCTAGATAAAGGACAGGCCTATTTCAAAGTTAAATCAAATCCTTATCGCCCTTTTTATGTTCATGCGGATACTCGATTAATTAAAGTTGTCGGCACTGAATTTGAAGTTAGTCGCTATGATAACCACCAAGTTAACGTTGCTGTTCATGAAGGGATTGTTGAAGTAAAAGCAGCACCAAAATCTTCCCCAGCCTATTTGTATGCAGGCTCTCAAGCCACCAGCACATTAGCAAATGACAGTTTTGTTATCTCTTCGGTCAACATTGATTCCGTGGGAAGTTGGCGTTTTGGTCAACTGCATTTCTTTGAGCGCCCATTGAATGAAGTGATAGCCAAGCTCAAACCTTATCTTGATATCAATATTCAAATTTCCTCACCCGAAATTGCCAAAATGAAAGTCTCAGGAATAGCTAACATAAATGACGCCAAAGACTTTATTACCGCAATTCCACTTATATTGCCGGTTAATGTCGTTTTTACTGATAAAAATAATGCGTTAATTATCAACAAGTAAAAAGAAATATGAAAAATATTCTTTTTTACAGGTGAGGATAATTCTCATTTCACCCTCTTCCCTAGTAACAACAATTATTAAGTTAGTGAATGGGATTGGTGAAATGAAAATGAATAACAAAAAAGGGACCCTTAAGAGGTCTCTACTAGCATTGCTAATAAGTACGACTATTGCCGCACCTTGTGCTTATGCATCTACAGTTTCGGTGGCTTTACCAGAACAGTCTTTGGCTGATTCATTAAGTGCCATTGCAAAACAAGGGCAAGTACAAATTTTATTTGATGCAAGTTCGGTCAAAAACCTGCGTGCTCCAGCACTTTCAGGTCAATTTGAAACCCAAACTGCATTACAAAAAGTCTTAATTGGTAGCGGGTTAGAAATTATTCCACAAGGTAGTGGATTTGTTATTCGTCCCCTTGCAACAACTAACGCGATTGTTATTCCTGAAGTTAAAGTCACCGGTGTTGGTAGTACTTATCACCCAGCTACCGATGTCGTTTCCGCACCACAATACATCACCGCAGAAGAGATAAAACAGCGTAATACCGGTGATGGAAACGTAACTGACTTACTGAAAAGTAACCCTGCTGTTCAATTTTCCAATAATGACAGCACATCAATGAATCAGGGTGAAATTAAACCTTCACGTATTTCTATTCATGGTTCTAGCAGTTATCAAAACTCCTATAAACTTGATGGTGTCAGCTTTAATAATGACTTTGACCCAGCAAACTCAGGTAATGGTGAAACCAATACTCGTGTTACCAGTGACGAACAAGGTATGTACCTTGATAGTCGATTAATTGATAGCGTCGCGGTTTACGATAACAACATTCCTGTTGAATTTGGTGGTTTTACTGGCGGGACTGTCGAAGTACAAAGCCGTCGCTGGTCAGGCGAAACGCATGCCAATGCCTATTACCGCACAACGCGCTCAAGCTGGAACAATATTTTTACTGATCCCAAGCTGAATTTTGATACAGCCAATAATGATTTTAGTAACCCTGCTCGTTTCCAGAAAAAATATGATAAACAAAACTTTGGTGGTTGGTTTGAAACGAGTCTAACTGACAATACGGGGCTAATTTTCTCTGCATCACGTCGTGAATCAACCATTCCGATGATGATTAGTGCAGAGGGCGGAATTATCCTTACGCCAGATGGTCAGTTAGAACAAGTTGAACAAACGCCACATTATCGTGACCAGACCCGTACTTCCGATAACTATTTTATTAAATATTCGTGGGATATTTCAGAAAAACAAACCTTTGATTTATCAACAAATATTGCGCGATACAAAAGCTATTTATTCTCAGGTTCAGTCTATAACTCAGGCTATGATAATGAGCATAATGGTTTAAGTTTTACTGCACTCTATAAGCATCAACTTGATCTTGGTTCATTAGAATTAACTGCGGGTTATCAAAACCTTGAAGACAAGCGTTCTAATGATCAAGACTACTTTGTCACCATAAAAGACTATACCGATTGGCAAAACCCACAGCAGATAAGCAGTGGTGGTCAAGGCGATTTGAAGAGCAAACAAGAAACCTACAATGCCAAAAGTATCATGCGATTTAACCCAATTGAATGGGGCTCGGTTAGCCATCAGCCAACAACAGGGTTTGAAGTTAGCCGTACTAAAGGCTCTTATGTTCGAGATAAAACCTATTACAACCATACCTATACTGGCTCCACATGGGATGATCAGTGGATGGGTTCATTACAACAAACAACCCGTTTCTTAGCGGGTACACATGATGCTTCATATACCAACTACGCAATTTATGTTGATGATAATCTCCAATATAAGCGCTTAACTCTGCGTCCAGGTATTCGTTTAGATAGAGATGATTTTGTTCAAAAAAATAATATCTCTCCACGTTTAAGTGGTACCTATGATATTTGGGGTACAGGGAATACCTTAATTATTGGTGGTATAAACCGTTATTATGGCCGTTCAATGCTGACTTATGCACTTTATGGCGCACAGAACGCAGGCTTACAGCATTGCTACTACTCTTGTGATAACGATAATCCAAATGATTGGGAAAACCGTACCGACTTTGAAGGTGTTGATTCACTAAAAACACCTTATAACGATGAGCTGACACTAGGCTTGCAACAAGAAATTGCATCAACCACTTGGCGTTTACAATATGTTCATCGTGAAGGTCGTGATGAAGTTCGTAGTGATACCAAATATCCAAATGACAAAGATAAAATAAGAATTCGCCATTTTAATAATAATGGACGCAGTACTCACGATACCTTAACGCTTTCTGTGAAAAACAGTCAGCCTTGGGAACTAGCACACGCCGATCATGTTTTTAATGCCTCTATTAGCTGGCAAAAAAGTAAAACCAATACGCCTAAAGACTCTGGTTATGCCAACTTCGATCCTAGTGCACAAGGGATGAACTACGACAAAGTATGGTATGACGGAAAAATCATCAATGCCAAAGACTTACCTTCTGGCAATTTTAACTCACCATTAAAAGTCACGGCTGAACTCACCAGTGTTTGGGATGATTTGGATTTGACTTGGTATAACCGTCTTCAATGGAATGGCGCTCGTTCACAAGCAGAGAAAGCCAATAATGGCTCCCCAAGACCAAGTGAATATGGCCCATTATTCGAATACAAAAAACGTAATTACAGCAGTCGTTTTTCTTGGGATACCAAATTGGGTTGGAAACCTGAATTTGCTTATGGCGTAGGTATCTCTGTTGAAGTGAATAACGTCCTTAACACTAAAAATGTGACTGACTACTTCACTTATCAAGATAAAGATTACAAGTCGTATGAACCAGGCCGTCAGTTCTGGTTACAAGTCAGCTACGACTATTAATAAATTGACGAAGTTAATGTGAGCAACCAAGTCGATACACAATAAAAATATGACCAATAAGCAATGAAAACAATAAAACAATTTTTCTATTTAGTTTCACCTTTTTGGGGGCGGCGTGCCGCCCTTTACTGCTGGTTTCTATTGATTGTCTCTTTGACCTTAACCCTGTCATCCGTCTGGTTTAACGTCAAAATGAATGAATGGAATGGCGGTTTTTATAACGCATTACAACAACTTGATGGGCAAGCGCTCTACAAGCTTCTTCAACAATTTGTCATTATCATCGCGGGATTAATTACTGTTGTGGTAATGGGCGATTTCTTACGTCAAAAAATGGTTATTCGCTGGCGAGAAGGCATGACTGAACAAGTGCTTGATCGCTGGTTATCAAAAAACAGTAAGCACTACATGTTAAGACTCACTTCTCAAGAGCCTGATAACCCGGATCAGCGTATTGCAGAAGATATTCGTTTACTGATTGAATCCACAATGCGTTTAACCGTGACATTTTTGCACTCGTTACTCACACTTATCTCTTTTGCTACCATTCTTTGGTCACTGTCTGGCGCTATCTCTTTCACATTAGGAGGTAGCGAGTGGACAATTCCCGGCTATATGTTCTGGGCTTGTATTATCTATACCATTATCGGGATCACCATTACGCAATTAATTGGTTCACCATTGCGTAAAATTAATATGGATAAACAGCGCAAAGAAGCTGATTACCGTACTGCGCTCATCACCCGAAAACAACATGGCGATGCGATTGCAGGTCAACGTGGTGAAATCAGTGATCGCAACGAATTAATGAGCCGTTTTCTAGGGGTTATTCATAACTGGAATAACCTTATTCGCTACGAAAGAAATCTCGCATTCTTTACGGTGGGCTATCAACAAGCTACTGCAATGGCACCAATTATTTTTGCCTTACCTAAATTCCTTGCTGGTGAATTAATGCTAGGGGGATTAATGCAGTTGAGACAAGCATTCTCTAGTGTTGCAGGTGCATTGAGTTGGTTTATTTTCTCGTATAAAGAGATTGCCGCATGGCAAGCAACAGTGACACGTCTTTATAATTTTGTGGTGCTGTTAGAACACGATCATGAACCGGAAGTCGCTGATTTAAATGATAAACAGACTAAATTAAAAGCCAATCTTTCCCTATTTATGCAAGATGATAGCTTGTTAATCCAAGACATTAACTTCTCGGTAAAAGCGGGTGAGTTAACTGTTATTGAAGGTTGCTCTGGTTTAGGCAAATCAACACTGCTTAGAGCATTAAGTGGGCATTGGCCTTATTTCAAAGGGGATATTCAACGCTCGCCAAATATATGTTGGGTCCCACAACGTATGTATCTGCCTTTTGCACGTTTAGACAGTTTGCTCGCTTATCCTTGTCAGCCTAATCAGTTCTCCGCCAAAGAGTACGAAGAAGTGCTTCATTTAGTGGGCTTAGACAAAATAAAAAATCAACTTTCACTAGAAACTGATTGGACAACACGCCTATCCGGTGGTGAGCAACAACGCCTTATTTTTGCCCGTTTATTACTCAATAAACCTGAGCTTATTTTATTAGATGAAACCACTTCTGCACTTGATGAACAAAATGCATTAAACATGTTGCAGTTACTAAAACAACATCTGCCAACCGCAGGTATTGCCTTAGTCAGCCACCAGCGCTTTACACATGTGATTGCAGATAATGTGATTTCACTTAAAGCCCCTACCGTGTCCTCCTCTCAACCTGCTGGAGTTACCGAATATGTATCGTAAATTACTGATTGTTTCAGTCAGTCTTTCACTTTTAGGGTGTGCAGCAAGCACCCCTAATCAAAATGACAAGAATACTCTATTACTGCGCCCTGATGTTCGCCATTTTACGCTAGATAATGGTTTAGACGTCTACTTACTACAACGCCCACAAACCGGTGTTGAAATGCGCCTCCTAGTAAAAAGTGGCTCGGTTCAAGAAGATGAAAAACAGCTCGGTTTTTCACACTTTACTGAACATATGGCATTTAAAGGTACAACCCATTTTCCGGGTACAACGGGCTTTAAACAGCTTGAAAGCCTAGGCATGAAATTAGGTAGTCACGTTAATGCCGCGACAAGTTTAAATGCGACAACGTATAAACTGTCATTACCGAATGCAAATCCGATCCAAATTAAAACAGGGTTAAAAATCTTATCAGACTGGGCTTTTGAAATGACATTTGACCCGATTGAGTTTGATAAAGAGCGTCCAGTTATTGTTGAAGAATGGCGATTACGTCAAGGCATTGGTTTTCGTATTAATCGCCAGTTAGAAGAATTGCGTTATTACGGTAGCCGTTATCTGGATCGTGATCCTATTGGCGATTTAGAAATTGTTAAACATGGCGATGTGAAAGATGCAAAGCGTTATTACGATACTTGGTATCAACCAGAAAGAATGGCATTAGTACTGGTCGGTAACTTTAATCAGGGCGATGCTATTGCTGATATAAAGCAATTGTTTAATGCTAAAAATAGCGAGAATAAAGGGATTGATGATCCATCTTGGCACAACTTTATCGATCATAAAGATCTACTGGTCAAAACGATTTTCGACAAAGAGCAAGGTTCGCGTATTTTACAGTTCACCTTGCAACGTACTTTGCCAGCCCCTTTAAATAGTCGCCAAGGCCAATATGAAGATTTAATGGATTCATTATGGCTATCTATTTTAAATCAACGTTTCTCCACTATCGTTGATAATGGATTAATGGCTTCTATTAGCGCCAATGCTCAAGGTGCAATGTTAGACTCTCGTCGTTCACAACAATTGATGATTGCGCACCCTAAAGGTAATGATTACCAAGGTGCATTAGATATCTTATTTACAGAAGTTCAACGCCTCGCTTCCGTTCCAGTAACTCAAGAAGAGTTAGATAATGCTCGCAACGCGATGCTAAAACGTCTAAGCCAACAAGCAGCTGGTGAAGAGCGTTACGAGCACGATTATTTAGCCAATCAAATCACAACAGCTATTGAATTGGATATGCCAATTCAAACGAAAAAACAGGCGCTAAATTTAAGCTATCAATTAATCAATAAAGTGACTCCTGAAACATTGTCAGCTTATTTTGCTCAATATCTAAAACAATCATCACCACGAGTTGCTGTGATTGGCCCTGATAATGATGCTAATGTGTTTAATGCAACTAAAGCTGCACAACGTTGGCAAGAAATTAGACAATCAAATCCGGGCGCATTTACCCTAAAAACGCAAGCCGTTGTACTCGATATTAAACCTGAGCTCACAGGTTCAGTCGTTTCAACGCAATCACTTCCGATTGAAAAAACGCAAGAATGGACACTGAGCAATAATGTAAAAGTGATTGTGAAAAATGACAGTTATCTCAAAGATAATATTCAAGTTTCACTGCGTATTCCAGGCGGCTCTTCACTTGAAACAAATCAAAGCTTAGGTATGGTTCAATGGGCATTAAAATTACCAGAAGTAAGCGGATATGGTAATTATAATGCGCGTGAATTAGCGTTATTTACCAAGCAACACCAGATCAGCTTACGCCCTTATAGCGAACTGTTATTTCATGGTTTTCGTGGTGAAGCGCCAATTGATGAATTAGAAACCTTGCTAACACTGATGCATCTAAAAATTACGTCGCCACAGTTTAACGGTGAGAAATTAGAGCAACAAAAGCAAGCCATGGCATTAGGTATTTCAAAAACACCTGTTGAACGTACTTTCTTGGATAATATCAATAAAGAAAGCTATCAAAATGGCGATCGCTTAGTGGTTTCTCCGCAAGGTACTTGGAAACAGTTTACTGCTCAACAATTACAGCAAACAAACCAAATGATCTTAGGTCAACCTGCTGATATGACATTAGTTATCAGTGGTCCTGTCAATCTAAATCAAGTTAAACCTCTGGTTGAACGCTGGATTGCGAGTCTGCCAACACGTTCAGAGCAACGCTTATTTTGGGCAGATCCCGCCATTAATCCTAAACTCACTTCATTTAGCAAAACATATCCTATTGCAAGTAGTGATAAGAGCATGATTAGCATTCAATATGCAGCACCTGCTCAATGGTCACAGCAACAAGTATTAGCGCTAAATTTACTGGATACAGTGATCAGCCAACGTTTAAGACTCAACCTACGTGAAAGAGCAGGCGGTATTTATTCACTTGGTTTCTCTGAAATGTTAACGAAAGTGCCTACAAGCTACTATACCGGTCGTTTAAACTTTACAGCATCACCTGAACGTGCAGATGAATTAATCACTCTCGCTCGCAAAGTCGTGAATGAAGTTAAGCAATCAGGCATTACAGATAAAGAGTTACAAGAGGCTAAAAATATCTGGTTAACTGAAAATTCACAGGTAAATGACAGTGCAAGTTATTGGACAGAGGCTCTTGCTCAAGTTGCAACGGATGACCAACAGTATCAGCGTTTACTCACTGATCCTGCCATTATAAAAACATTAAGTGTTAACGATATAAACCAAGTAGCTCGCCAATGGTTAGGTGAAAATGAAAAGGTCTTTAAGTTAACGCCAGCAACTCAAAAATAAGCCATAAAGTTGCTTAAAATAAAACGCCCAGATCGAGTCTGCATATAGCGTGAGATCTGGGCGTTTATTCATCTATTTTAATCAAGTTACAGCAATAACATTCAAATTTATTGATTATTAAATTTATTAATCTTTTTTCACTGCAAAACGGCCACTACCTAAAAACATCACCGCAATCGCAGCAAATAGGTAAAAACCAGCGCTTTCTGGTGCCCATCCCCCTGTTTTAGGGTTTAACGCAAATAAATCACCAGAGTGAACCATTAAGACAGCAACAAACATTGTACCTGCTAAAACAAGTGCTGATGCACGAGTAAATAGACCTATAATCAGTAAGATAGGTGCAACCACTTCCCCAATCACCGTACCATAGGCAATAAAGGCAGGTAGATTAAAATTAGCCAACATGCCCTGAATACCAGCTAATCCGCCCGGTTCCATTTTATGAAGCCCATGTAATAACATTAAAACGCCAAGAGAAACACGTAATACAAGTTTACCCAAGTCAGAACAGTCAACAAGTTGATTAAATTTATTAATCATAACGTCTCCAAATTCAAAATAGTGATGTGTGTTTTTAATACGTATTAATAGGTACACTATATTATATGATGAAATATTATGAATGAGTGTGATTTTTATTATCACTATTTGTTCTCATTAACTAATCACTTAGATTATTATTGCTTTATAACGTACTATTCACCTTTTCCATGATTAAGATCACAACTTTTTAACATAATAAACTCTTAATCACTCACTTCTCGTTATGCTATAGATATCTCATCTGACCAGTCTAAAAAGGGTATCTGATGGCACATTATTCTCATCTATTTTCGCCGCTTGATTTGGGGTTCACTGTACTTAAAAACCGTATTCTTATGGGCTCTATGCATACTGGACTCGAAGAAAATATAAATGATGCTCCAAAACTTGCACAGTTTTATGCCCAACGTGCAGCAGCAGGTGTTGCACTAATAGTGACTGGAGGGATCTCTCCCAATAAACAAGGTGTGTTATTGCCACATGCTGCGACATTGATGTCCGAAAGCCAACTGGCGACTCATCAGCTTGTTACTAATGCAGTTCATCAGCAAGGAGGTAAAATTGCTTTACAAATCTTGCATACTGGTCGTTATAGTTACCAGCCGAACTTAGTTGCCCCTTCTGCTATTCAATCTCCAATAACCCCTTTTATGCCAACAGAAATGAGTCATGAACAAATCGAACAAACTATCGATGACTACATTCACTGTGCTCAATTAGCCCAAAAAGCGGGCTATGATGGCGTTGAGATAATGGGCTCTGAAGGCTATTTAATTAATCAGTTTTTAGTCAGACATACTAATCAGCGAGACGATCAATGGGGTGGAAATATTGAAAATCGTTGTCGTTTCGCTTTACGTATTCTTGAAGGTATAAAAAAAGCAGTCGGTGAGCAGTTTATTATTATTTACCGTCTTTCTATGTTGGATTTAATTAAAGATGGCTCAGATGCATCAGAGGTACTTTATCTTACCAAAGCCGTAGAGAAGGCAGGTGCTACAATGATCAATACAGGGATCGGTTGGCACGAAGCGCGAATTCCAACTATTGCCACAATGGTACCAAGAGGTCAATTTGCGAATGTAACACGCGAATTAATGGGAAAAGTGAATATCCCTCTTATTACATCAAACCGTATTAATACACCACAAACCGCAGAAGCTATTTTAGCGGAAGGCTGTGCTGATATGGTTTCAATGGCTCGCCCTTTTCTTGCTGATCCTGAGTTCGTGCTTAAAGCACAACAAGGACGTGAAGATGAAATCAATACTTGCATTGCTTGTAATCAGGCGTGTCTTGATGAAATTTTTTCAGGTCAAACAGCCTCTTGTTTAGTTAATCCTTTTGCTTGCCGAGAAACCGAACTTCTGGTTATTCCAACCAAACAGCCTAAAAAGTTAGCGGTTGTTGGTGCTGGTCCTGCGGGATTATCTTTTGCAGTAACCGCGGCGAAACGTGGTCATCATGTCACACTGTTTGAGAAAGAAGATATTATTGGTGGGCAACTGAACATTGCTAGCCAAATCCCGGGAAAAGAAGAGTTTCAAGAAACCCTACGTTACTTTAAACGGCAACTACAACTCACGGGTGTCATTGTTAAAAATAATACTGAAGCCACTCCTCATCATCTTAAAAACTTTGACGAGGTTATTTTAGCCAGTGGTGTTACTCCTCACAGCCCAGACATTGAAGGGCAAGATAATGAGATAGTTAAAACTTACCTTGATGTTTTAAAACACCATCAACCTGTGGGTAAAAATGTGGTGATTGTTGGTAGCGGAGGTATTGGCTTTGATACTGGTCTTTATCTTACGCAAAAAGGGCAATGCAGTAGCTTAAGTCCTTGTGCTTTTAACAAAGAATGGGGCATTGATCCGACGCTTTCATCTCGTGGTGGCATCAAGCCCGCAGATCACTTTAAAGACGATACTAAACACATTGTGATGACACAGCGTAAAGCCGGAAAGATAGGTTTAAGTTTAGGCAAAACAACAGGTTGGATACACAGGCTAACATTAGAGAAAAAAGGCGTTAAATTCTTAACACACTGTCATTATCAAAAAATTACGCCAGAAGGTCTTGTGGTTGAACAAGATGGCAAACAACAACTTCTTATGGCTGATAATATTATATTGTGTACAGGACAACGCGCTTATCACCCTTTATTTTCACCTTTAGAAAAAGAAAACAAAACAGTTCATCTTATTGGCGGAGCGAAAGATGCCAGTGCATTAGATGCAAAACGCGCTATTAGACAAGGAACTGAGCTAGCACTCGCCATTTAAATCGTGAACATGACGATAAAATAGCAAAAAGAAACCCCACATAAATGTGGGGTTCTATTTTTTATTATTGATTATTATTTTTACAGCATCTTCCTGTCTTACTACTTACCCTTTTTACCCATTATTTTTTTCAGTTAATGGATTATCTGAAATACGATTATCTTCAGCAATACAGACTGTTGCAGTAAAGAGAACGTCTGTTGATGAGTTAAGTGCCGTTTCTGCTGAATCTTGTAATACACCAATCATCACACCTACTGCAACCACTTGCATAGCGATATCATTGCTAATACCGAACATGCTACAAGCCAGTGGAATTAACAGTAAAGAACCCCCAGCAACACCCGATGCACCACATGCACAAATTGCAGCAACAAGGCTTAATAACAATGCAGTTGGTACATCAACAGGCATACCCAGTGTATTTACTGCGGCTAATGTCAAAATAGTGATAGTAATCGCCGCACCACCCATATTGATGGTTGCACCTAATGGAATTGAAACAGAATAAGTATCTTCGTTTAAATTCATACGACGACACATTGCCATATTCACAGGAATGTTTGCTGCTGAGCTACGTGTAAAGAAGGCTGTTACACCACTTTCACGCAGACATGCCCACACTAATGGATATGGATTACTGCGAATTTTCCAAAATACAATCAATGGGTTCACGACTAAAGCAACAAACAGCATACAGCCAAGTAGTACCACAAGAACTTGTAAGTAACCTGCGAGAACTTCAAAGCCTGTTGTTGCGATAGTTGATGACACTAGACCAAAAATACCGATAGGTGCTAAACGAATAACAACACGTACTACGTTTGTTACTGCATCAGCTAAATCTTGCGTTAAGGCTTTAGTAGTATCTTTTGCGTGGCGTAATGCTAAGCCCAGCCCGATAGACCACGCTAGAATACCCATATAGTTACCATTGATAAGTGCATCAACAGGGTTTGCGACCACATTAATTAATACGCCTTTAAGCACTTCAGCAATATTTTCAGGTGGTGACAGTTGTGATTCATTAACAACCAGCGTTAAAACGGATGGGAACATAAAGCTTGCAACAACTGCGGTTAACGCAGCAAAGAACGTTGCTAACAGATATAAAATTAATACTGGGCGAATATTCGATTTTTGCCCTTGACGGTGATTAGCAATCGAAGCCATAACCAGTACCCATACTAAGATAGGTGCTACAGCTTTCAGTGCACTAATAAACAGGGTACCTAGTAAGCTCATCATCTTGGCAGCTTCTGGCGCTAACCAAGCAAGTAAGATCCCTGCGACTAAACCAACGAGTATTTGTTTGACGAGGCTTCCCTTAAAGAACAAGCTGAAGACTCTGGATTGTTGTTTATCCATAGCTATTCCATTACTTAAAATAATATTTAAAAAAGGCATTATTGAGTGTTTGCAATGCCAGTATAAGGAATTGAATCGCGCTGAAAAGCTGATTATGCAAAATATACAGCATTAACCGTTTTTGTTAACAATAAAATAACATAACTGTGATCATAATAGGATTTTGTTCTTTTTAGTATACCGACACGAAATGAAAGAAATTATTATTATCAGTAAGTTATACTTAGTTATCTTACTTACTTTTTATTTTATTTCTCTTCTTTTGGTTTTTTTTAATCAACTGATAGCCTTTTTTATTAACATTATCACTAACAATTATCCGTTCTGATCACCCCTATTTTGCATAAATAATAAACAGAAAAAAGATGAACAATATAAACAAGATAACGTTTTATTTTCTCTCAATGAATATTAAAAATTTATCTTTTATGATCTAAATAAAATACGAAACACTGCTTTTTATTATCCATCGTCTTAAGGTTTTCTTTTAAAAAATTCCCTACTCTGAACTCAAAAAGAGATTAGATGTCTATTTTTGAAGACTCAATACCTATGTGTAACTTGTGTAGTCATCGAGTTGAAAAATTTTCTGTCTAGTTTTTCCTGATTTTGTTAGAGTGTTGCTGTTTTAAACAATGAAAAATAGACCCTATGAAGTAGAAAACGGGTAAATAGATTACAACACCTATTGATTTTATATTTACCCCCAAATGACTCAGTTTTAGGAAGCCTTTTATATGGAAATCGTAAGAGAGCTATTCTTGGCGCTATGGCATCAAGATTACGAAACCTTAGCTAATCCTTCATTAATATGGATTATCTACATTTTATTATTCACCATACTATTCCTAGAAAACGGAGTATTGCCCGCAGCTTTCTTACCAGGAGACAGCTTATTAATTTTAGTGGGCGTGTTAATTGCTAAAGATACAATGGATTTTCCATTGACCTTACTTATTTTGACCGCAGGAGCGAGCCTAGGTTGTTGGTTGGGCTATCTTCAAGGGCGATGGCTTGGTAATACGAAATTAGTACGCAGTTGGCTATCGCATCTACCAGAACATTATCACCAACGTGCACATGGGCTTTTTCATCGTCATGGCTTAGCTGCATTACTTATTGGTCGCTTTTTAGCGTTCGTTAGAACATTGTTACCAACAATTGCCGGCCTTGCTGGGTTAAATAATACTCGCTTTCAAATTTTCAATTGGTTAAGTGGACTTTTATGGGTCGGTATACTGACCACATTGGGTTATATATTAGGTAACAGCCCACTATTTCGTCAGTACGAACACCATTTAATGAATATCCTTATGCTATTACCTGTTTGCCTATTAGTGATGGGATTAATTGGTAGCATCTGGGTTGTTATTAAAAAGAAAAAAGCGAAAGTGTAAGTTCTTCAAATAATATAAAGATATTCCGACTACCATAAAAAGCAGTAAGAAAAAATGACAAAGGCCTGTTTCATTTAATTGAACGGGCCTTTATTTTATTTCGCTATACACTCGCCTTAACACCCTCTCACTCTTTTAACTGCGGATATCTATTAAGATTTATCTCTTTTTTTTACCAATAAGTCGTTATTTAATTTCATTAAGCGGTAAAATTAGTCTATTGTTATAAGTATCACATCTATCTCTATTAAAGGAGTTAATTATGTCTCATCAACGTTCAAATGAAGATCTGCGTAGTGAATTGAAATCTCTTGCTGATACTCTAGAAGAAGTGCTGAACTCCTCTGCAGATAAATCCAAAGAAGAAATCCAAAGCTTGCGTGCAAAAGCAGAATCGGCAATCAAAGGCTCTCGTGCAAAACTTAGCGATGCTGGTCGAGAAATTGTCGATAACACCAAAGAAATTGCCGGAAAAGCGGATAACTATGTTCGTGAAAACCCATGGACAGGTGTCGGTATTGGTGCAGCAGTTGGTGTTGTTCTTGGTGTTCTACTAGCAAAACGCTAATTTATAATGAGTGATACTCAAAGACCACAGGGCCCCGCATCTGGGGTTCTGAATTCTCTCAGTAAAATTGGCGCTATTATGATAGGCATGGTTGAAACTCGCCTACGGCTAATCGCCATTGAACTGGAAGAAGAAAAAACGACCCTGATCCAGCTTATTTTAATGGCTGGTGTCACACTGTTACTCACCGCCTTTGGCCTAATGAGCCTGCTTATACTGATTTTTTGGGTTATTCCACCTGAATATCGAGTCTATACTTTAGCCATCACAACCGCTACTTTACTTTTCTGTGCACTGATTGGTGCCATCATGACATTAAGAAAAGCACGAAATTCCACCTTGTTGGGCGATACTCGCCAGCAATTGGAATTAGATAAACGTCTTTTGGAGCAATATCATGATGAACAGACAAAATAAGCAAGCGATCCTCGCAAGACGTAAAAAGCTGTTGTTGAATAAAATTCAGCAACAGCGCTCTGATTTAGGGCAAAGCACACAAACTTGGCTTGATGTGACAGAGCCTTATGATAAAGCGTGGCGAATTTTAATCTCTTTAAAACCTGCATTTTTAGTCGGTGCGAGTTTTATTTCTCTTTACAGTATTAAACACCCTAAAAAAATCATACGGTTGGGACAACGTGCCATCGGTGCAATTGGCCTCATTCGAGCAATACAGAAGTCCTTCAAAAAAACCTCAGATTGAACATCAATTTTTTTGTCTAAGAATGTTAATTCTTCTTAATATCCTCTTTTTCAATTTGCCATTATTGTATATCTCACACCGTAGTCGTGGTTATTAATTCTAAAAATAGAAAATTAACCAACGAAAATACAAATATAAACAGATATACATTGCAGATAATAGAGTTTGATTAGGAATAAACATCATGAAAAAATTTGAAGACATTGCGTTATTAGTTGCCCGTATTTTAATGCCGATTTTATTTATCAGCGCAGGCTACGGAAAAATTGGTGGTTACGAAGGTACACAGCAATATATGCAAGCAATGGGCGTTCCCGGTTTCTTATTACCACTAACTATTTTATTAGAATTAGGCGGTGGATTAGCCATCTTATTTGGTTTCTTAACTCGCACCACTGCAATCTTTACCGCGGTCTTTACTCTCTTAACCGCATTACTGTTCCACAGTAATTTTGCTGAAGGCATGAACCAATTAATGTTTATGAAAAACATGACAATTGCAGGCGGATATTTATTACTGGTTGTGACAGGCCCGGGTAAATGGAGCTTAGATCGTATTTTCAATAAAAACTGGTAATAACGAATTTAGAAATAAAAAAGATCCCCTTGGGGATCTTTTTTGTTTGCTTAAAATAAAACTTATTCATTATTTATATTTGTTTTAATTATTTTTTATCGCTAGCAAAGAGTTTTGGGATCTCGCGTAGGCACCACGATTTAGCTTCACCCATGCTATCTCTGCGCCATGCCATAATAATATTATTTTCATGGTGATATTCAGGGCCAACAACACGTAAGCGCCCTTCTTTGATATCATCTTCAATTAAATCAATCGGCATTGTCGCCACACCTAAACCTGCAATTAATGCTCGGCGTTTGTCTTCAATAGAACTAACCGTCAAACGGCGCTGTTTATCTAACAGCAATACTGTCAATACAGGGCGTTCTCTTGCTGTATCTGCAATCGCGATACCCCGATATTTTAAGCGAGTTTCTTCTGCTAATGGCTCTGGTTCGTTATGAATTGGGTGATCTGGGCTGGCAACGTAAACACTGGTGGTATTGTATAAAGGGCGGAAATTAATTTCAGACGAGGTACGAAAATGCATATCCGGTGAAATTACAATATCACATTTACCGCTTTCTAAGCTTTCCCAAGCGCCCGCTAAGACTTCGGTTACTAAAGAGAGTTGCGTATTGGATTTTTCAGCTAATTTATCGACCAACGGAAAGAGTCGAGATGCAGGAGTGAGCGCTTCACAAACAATAGTGATATGTGGCTCCCAGCCTCTTGCTAAGGCTTCTGCGTCTGACGTTAATTTGTCAGCAGCCTCAAGTAATATGCGCCCTCTATCAAGAAGCATTCTGCCAACATTGGTAAATTTAGTTCTATGGCCAGAACGATCAAAAAGGACAACATCTAAATCTTCTTCTAATTTTTGCATGGTATAACTGAGTGCCGATGGAACTCGATTTAGTTCATCAGCCGCAGCTGCAAAACTCCCTCTACGATCAATGGCATCCATGACTCGTAAAGATTCCAACGTAATTGCTTTGTCTTTACTCATTATACTTATCTCTATCAAATAATTTGATTATGGGCACCAGATTAACTTGCTAACAATAGACAGTCCATACCTCTATGATAAATATATTGATAATCTACTCGAAAAATACCGCTATGATAAAATACAGAACAGCACAACAATGTGGTAAAGCGGATTATGGCTGGCTACAAGCTCGCTACACATTTTCCTTTGGCCACTACTTTGACCCTCATTTTTTAGACTATGGCACGCTGAGAGTACTCAACCAAGAAGTGCTTGCCCCAAATTCTGAATTTAAAGCAAAGACCTATCCTCATGTGGATGTGGTTAATCTTATTCTACAAGGGGAAGCAACATACCTTGATAATATGGGACGTACAGTAACAGCAAAAGAAAATGAGTGCTTACTTATTTCACCGCATAATACTGATACGTATATAGAGAAAAACAGTAGTCCTGATACGCCATTAACCCGTATTCAATTATGGTTAAATGCGTGTCCACAACAAGAAAGTGTAGCCTCACAAAAATTGGTATTAGATGAAAATTTAAAATATCAATTATTAGCCTCACCTACCGGTGATGATGGCTCGTTAATGTTAAGGCAAACCATCTGGCTTTATCATATTCATTTGCAAGCAGGTGATGAAATTACACTGCCAATAAAAGGACAGAAAGGCTTTTTGCAATCCATAAAAGGTGGCACCTATTTGCAAACATCAACACAAGAAAATGGGCAAATTCAGTGTGGTGACGGGGCTTTTATTCAAGATAGCCATAGTATTACATTGAAAAGCTCGGCTGAGTTTCGTGGCTTATTTATTGATATTATCTCGTGATAATCAATTTAGATGGGCTTAAAAACAGAAAACCCTCGAAACACAATGTGAATCGAGGGTTTTTATGAGGTGAGTTGACCGTTAAGCCGGGTTCTGTCGTGGACAACCATTCATCTAGGCCAGAACTTGCGCGCTGGCTCCAGCAACCTACCCGGGTTCAATGCGGGCCGCACCATAAGAACCCCTATTTGGTCTTGCTCCGGGTGGAGTTTACCATGCCACAAACTGTTACCAGTTGCGCGGTGCGCTCTTACCGCACCCTTTCACCCTTACCTGATCCTGTAAACAGGCCATCGGCGGTTTACTCTCTGCTGCACTTGTCGTAGGCTCGCGCCTCCCAGACGTTATCTGGCACCCTGCCCTGTGGAGCCCGGACTTTCCTCCCCTCTATCCGTCTCCCCCGAAGGGACAACGATAAAGCAGCGGTTGTCTAGTCAACTCAGGGTGCGGATTATAGGGATTTTGGTAGAAAATGTATAGCAAAAGAAGCTAAAAAATCACTTTACTCGTCTTGAGCTTCACCATTTTGCTCAATGACATGTTTATAGAGTGCGTTTTTCTTCACGCCATAAATCTCAGCTGTGACTGCGGCTGCTTTTTTCAGTGGTAACTCTTTTTGTAAAATCGCCAATGTCCGTAATACTTCTGGAGAAAAATCGTCATCAACAGGTTTGTCATAACCCTCAACAATTAATACCATTTCACCTTTACGGCGGTTTTCATCTTCAAGAACCCATTTAAGTAATTCACCAACAGGCATACCTTGAATAGTTTCCCACGTTTTTGTGAGCTCTCTCGCTAATACTACATAGCGATCTTCACCCCAAACTGTCACCATATCAGCTAAACTATCTAACAGCCGATGTGTTGATTCATAAAAAATCAATGTACGAGGCTCTTCTGATAATGCACGTAAACAGTCCTGACGACTTTTGGTTTTTGCAGGTAAAAAGCCTTCATAGCAGAAACGATCTGAAGGAAGCCCAGCAGCAGACAGTGCCGTAATAGCTGCACAAGCGCCGGGTAATGGCACGACATTTATGCCATTCTTACGACATTGATTGACTAAATGATAGCCAGGATCGTTAATTAATGGTGTACCTGCATCAGAGACTAATGCGATACTTAGCCCCTGTTGTAATTTGCTAATTAATTGATCTGCTTTTTGCTGTTCATTATGATCATGTAACGCATACAAACGTGCGTTAATGGCAAAGTGCTGTAATAGAAGCCCTGTATGACGGGTATCTTCTGCAGCAATTAAATCGACATGAGACAGCACATCAAGTGCCCGCTGGGTGATATCGCCCAGATTACCAATAGGTGTGGGTACTATGTACAGTGTGGATGTCGTTACCGCTGCTCGATTAGGTTGATTCATTGTTTATTCCGAATGACCGATTTAAAATTGAGCATAATTATAAAACATCACTGGGTACAGTATGCTTTCCTCAATTTTTGTGCGTTTTAAAACAGGTTTATCCTATACTGCGATACTCTCTGCGCTGATTATGTCAGGTTGTACCCTGACGGGGCAACAAGAACAACCTCTCACTCCCGCTGCAAAAGCAGAAATGGAGATGAAACAATTTCAAAAAGTGATTGATGACGCTCAAGGGCTGGCATCTTTAGATGTTATTAGAGCCTATATTGGGTTAGAAACATTAATTACTGATCCTCAACTGCATCAGAACAATATTGATGATACATGGCTCACTCTAACCAAACTTACACCAGAACAACGCCGTGGTGTTGTTATCAAAGCAGATGAAAATACGCTGCAAGGTTGGTTAGACTTACTGAATACCTATGAATACAACAAAGACGATGCTGATAAGTTATCAACAGCGGTCAGAGAGTGGCAAACTCGCTATCCTCGTAATCCAGCTGCATTAACACTTCCAGCATCATTATTACGTCTTTCACAGCCTTCTGTGAGTGCAAGTAGCCAAATCGCATTATTGTTGCCTTTAACTGGGCAAGCAAAAGTTTTTGGTGAAGCTATTCGTCAAGGCTTCCTTGATGCGCAAAGTGGTTTACCACAGCCTCAAGCAATGCCAGCGCCACAAGCGCCTAAAAATGACGATAGCCTTAATTCAATTTTAGAAGAATTAGGTATCAAAAATACTGAAACACCAACAACTGATACAGCAACAATAGATACGGCAAAAGAAACAACAGAAAATACGCCAGCGACTCAAGATCAAGAAAAAGAGAGCTCAACATTTTCTGGTGATACAACATTACGCTTAGATCCGGTTGCGCAAAACTCTCGCCAAGTGATTGTTTATGATACCAATAGCCAATCTATCGACGTTTTACTGAAAAAAGTACAGCAAGATGGTGCTAACTTAATTGTCGGCCCTCTGCTAAAACCTGAAGTCATGAAGACCATTGAGCTTCAAAGTGGCTTACCTGTATTGGCATTAAATGAATTAGACAGTGTTCCTTCAGCAACAACCGTTTGTTTCTTCTCTCTTTCACCAGAAGATGAAACCCGTAATGCGGCACAACATTTACGTCAGCAACAAAAATCAAACCCATTAATTATTGTTCCTGATAATAAATTTGGTCAAAGAATGGCACAAACATTTGCTGATGAGTGGCAACGCACTGGTGGTGGCACCGTTTTACAACAAACTTTTAGTTCTGTTGAAAGCTTAAAAGCCTCTATCAACCGCGGTGTAGGTATTCGCATGACAGGTACGCCTGTTCTACCAACGGCTAATGCACCTTTACCATTAGAGACTCAATCTATTCCATCAGCAGGTGGTGCCATTGATTCTGTTTATATCATTGCGACTAGCGATGAATTAACCTTAATTAAGCCAATGATTGATATGGCAATCAGCACCAAGAAACGTCCACCAATTTATGTGAGTTCACGCAGTAACCAAGGTGGAACAGGCCCTGATTTCCGTATGGAAATGGATGGTATTCAGTTTAGTGATATTCCATTGATGACTGGAGCTAATTTGCCGTTAATGCAAAAAGCATCAAGCAAATTTGCGAACGATTACTCATTAATGCGTCTTTATGCTATGGGAATTGATGCATGGTCATTAGCAAACAATTACAATGATCTGACAAAAGGCACATTGCGTTTTAATGGTATTTCAGGCTCATTACGTGTTGAAAATAACTGTACTGTTTATAGACAACTTCCTTGGATGCAATTTAAACAAGGTAAGATTGAACCTGTTGCACAGTAATGCACGCATTTAGTTATCATTAAAATAAACCGCCATAATGGCGGTTTATTTTATGAGTGAGATAAAGAAGGAAATCATGGATGATTTTTTCTAAAAGCCCTTATTTTTTAGGGCTATACTATGAGCAAAAAGCGCTAAAATATTTGCGCCAACAAGGATTAGTATTGATTGAGCGTAATGTCCGATTTCCCTGTGGAGAAATTGATCTTATTATGCAGGAAAAGAGGACATGGGTATTTGTTGAGGTTCGTTTTAGACGTAACATCTTATTTGGTGATGCAATAAGCTCTATTACCACCTCAAAACGGCGTCGCTTATGGCGTACAGCAAAATATTGGTTAGCACAACGCCAAGAAAGCATCGAGACATCAGACTGTCGTTTTGATATTTGTGCATTTAATCAACGCCAGTTAATATGGTTAAAAAACATTCTCGATTATACGGAATTTATTCGTTAAATTAGATTATATAGGTCTTAACGTGCTTGATAGAATCAAAGTCTGCTTTACAGAGAGTATTCAAACTCAAATTGCAGCAGCAGAAGCATTACCAGATGCCATTTCCAGAGCCGCCATGATGATGGTTCAATCTTTGTTAAACGGCCATAAAGTATTAAGCTGTGGAAACGGTAGCTCAGCAGCAACAGCACAGCGATTTGCCGCAAGCATGATCCATCGTTTTGAAACAGAGCGCCCAAGCTTACCTGCATTATCGTTAAACACAGATAGCGTTGTGATGACTGCAATTATGGGGAATCAGCAGCACGATGAAATCTATGCAAAACAAGTGCGTGCATTAGGACAAGCTGGAGATGTGCTACTTGCTATCTCAACTCACGGTAACAGTAGAAGTATTATTAAAGCCGTTGAAGCCGCTGTTACACGAGATATGACCATTGTTGCATTAACAGGCTATGATGGCGGAGAGCTTGCCGGATTATTAGGCCCTCAAGACGTTGAAATTCGTATTCCATCTCAACGCACCGTCAGAATACAGGAAGTTCAGATGCTAACAGTCAATTGTCTCTGTGATTTAATTGATAATACATTATTCCCACATCAGGATGACTAAGGAGTTACTATGAAATTGCTTCCTATCACCGCAGTGCTGTGTTCTGCACTTTTACTGCAAGGTTGTATCGGCGCAGCGGTTGTCGGCACTGCCGCAGTTGCGGGTAAAACTGCAACCGATCCTCGCTCATTAGGGCAACAAGTTGACGATGGTACTTTGGAAGCACGTGTTTCTGGTGCTCTAAACAAAAACGAACAGATCAAGAAAAGCAATTCACGTATCGTAGCTACGGCTTATCAAGGCAATATCCTGTTAACCGGTCAAAGCCCTGATATGTCTGTTGCGAATACAGCAAAACAAGTTGCAAGTAAGGTTGAAGGCGTAAATAACGTCTACAACGAAGTGCGCCAAGGCGAGCCTGTGACATTAGGTACAGCATCTTCAGATACATGGTTAACAACCAAAGTTCGCTCTCAGATTTTAGGCAGTGATTCAGTAAAATCTTCTTCTGTAAAAGTGATCACTGAAAATGGTGAAGTGTTCTTATTTGGTATTTTGACTCGCCAAGAAGGGGCCGCGGTTGCAAAAATTGCCAGTGAAACCAAAGGTGTAGTAAAAGTAACCACTGCATTTACCTACCTTAACTAATCTGATTACTAATATCGTTTTTATATTATCCTGACAGTATCGGTCTTTATAAAATGACCGATACTGACTGTTTCTTTCTCGATTAAAACTCGCCTTTACTCAGCAAGCTATTAGCGTCTTAGCATGCCTTTATCGATGATAAAATCGATAATAGTTTCCAAGCCGACTTTTTCTTTTAGATTTGTGAAAACATAAGGCTTCACTGGACGCATTCTTGCTGTGTCTGCTTCCATCACTTCTAATGATGCGCCAACATAAGGTGCCAGATCGATTTTATTAATGACTAATAGATCTGAGTGTGTAATACCGGGGCCACCTTTACGTGGAATTTTTTCCCCTTCAGCCACATCAATCACATAAATGGTTAAATCAGCAAGCTCTGGGCTAAATGTCGCACTTAAGTTATCACCACCACTTTCCACAAAAACGATATCAAGATTTTTGTGGCGCATTGCTAATTCTTCAACCGCGGCAAGGTTCATTGATGCATCTTCACGAATAGCAGTATGAGGACAACCGCCTGTTTCAACACCAATAATACGATCCGCATCTAATGCCTCAGCACGCGTTAAGATCTTGGCATCTTCTTGAGTATAAATATCATTAGTCACGACCGCGATTTCATAGGTGTCACGCATCGCTTTACAAAGAACTTCTAACAGTGCTGTTTTTCCTGATCCAACAGGGCCACCAACACCAATACGGAGTGGTTGATTATATTCTTGCATATAGATTTCTCATGAACGAAAAAGTCGAGTGTATTGTGTTTCATGGCGACTACTGGCAATAATTTGTGCAGGTGTAAAACTTCCAATATCTTCAGTGGGCCAATGTGCGGATTGCTCAACAATTACAGGGATCTGCTCTGCTAATGTAAACAATATTTTCTGTCCTGCACTTTGCCCTAAAGGGATCAGTTTTACTCCTGACATCACCGTATTTTCAAGCCAACCCCAAGCGTAAGCACAACATAACTTTTCAGCAGAAATATTCCATTTCACGGCAGCTAACGCAAATGCCATGAGTTGTGTCTGTTTTACACAAGCTTGTAAGGTTTCATCTAACTCAATATCTAATTGAGGAAGTAAACGAGCAAAAGCAATACCTCGTTGGCGCTCTTCTTGTCGCAACTCTTTAGTTTCACGGCTTGCGACAATAAAATCACACCAATACTTCACTTCACTCATTTTGGCTTGAGCCAAATTTTCTTGTAATCGCCGTAAGATAGGGAGCTCTAACGTTGCTAAAGTGCCGGCCATTTGGGTACTTAGCCAGTCCGCTAATGTTTGAGGACAACAAACCCAGCCCTTTTCAATCGCCCACTCTAACCCTTGAGAATAAGTAAACGATCCCACTGGTAAAGAAGGACTGACTAATTGATATAAGCGCAGATCTGCAAGCATCAATAAGCTCCCTTGTTCAAATAATTAGTGATGATGGTGATGATCGTCATGAGAGTGATGATGATGATGACCACCTGACGATCCACCATAAGCGCCCGGCTCAGGTTGGTATTTCTCTAACTCCACAACCACATTGGCACCTAAACCTCTCGCCATATCATCTAAAACATGATCATGAAAATAACGACACCAACCCGCTTCGATTTGTAATGGAACATGACGATTACCTAAGTGGTAACAAACACGAGCCAACAATAGCGGATCGTCACTATATACCGTTGAAACTTGCTCTTTTGCCGCTTCAATTGTGACTAGCGCATTATCTTCTGACAGTAAGATATCACCCTCTTTTAGCACCGTACCACGAGGCAAAAATAGCCCTGCTTCTTGCCCATCACTTAACGTCACTTTTAAACGACTTTTGGTTCTTTCATCCATCGTTAAGCATAAAGTAAGAGCTTGTGTTTCTGACGTTTCTAATTCAAGTGCTTTTTGTTTATCAATAAGTTGAGTAAATCTTTTCATTCTCTACATTCTCGGTAAAACGCTAATCAAAAGAGGAAATAGCGTTGTGCCATTGGTAATTGCGTTGCAGGTTCACACACTAATGGTACACCATCAGCTTTCACAATATAGGTTTGAGGATCAAGCTCGATATGAGGCACATAACTATTGTGGATCATCGAAGCTTTAGTGATGTTACGACAACCTTTAACACGACCAATTAAGCTCTTTAAGCCCAGTTTTTCAGGTACACCCGCGTCGATCCCCGCTTTCGACATAAAGATCATCGACGTCTGATATTTCGCTTTACCTAAGCAAGCATACATTGGGCGATAATGCACAGGCTGAGGTGTTGGAATAGCCGCATTAATATCACCCATTGGCGCATAAGCCACCATGCCACCTTTCATGATCAACGCTGGTTTCACACCAAAGAAAGCCGGATCCCATAAAACTAGATCCGCTAATTTCCCTTGCTCAATAGAGCCGACTTCGTGTGCAATACCATGTGCTAAAGCAGGATTGATAGTGTATTTCGCCACATAACGTTTAATGCGATGATTATCACTTTCAGCGGTATCACCTTCTAATGTGCCGCGCTGTAATTTCATTTTGTGCGCACATTGCCAAGTACGAAGAATAACTTCACCTACGCGTCCCATTGCCTGTGAGTCTGACGACATAACAGAAATAGCACCCATATCATGTAAGATATCTTCTGCTGCGATGGTTTCGCGGCGAATACGAGATTCAGCAAAAGCCACATCTTCAGGAATAGACGGATCAAGGTGATGGCAAACCATCAACATATCAAGATGCTCATCGACAGTGTTAATGGTATAAGGCATTGTTGGGTTAGTGGAAGCCGGCAGGATATTCGGCTCACCAACTGACTTAATTACGTCAGGTGCGTGCCCACCACCTGCGCCTTCTGTATGGAAAACGTGGATCACACGACCTGCTATCGCTTTCACAGTTTCTTCGTAGAAACCACCTTCATTTAAGGTGTCAGAGTGAATAGCAACTTGCACATCCATTTCATCGGCAACATTAAGGCAGTTATGAATTGCCATCGGTGTTGCCCCCCAGTCTTCGTGAATTTTTAGACCAATAGCACCGGCTTCAATTTGCTCGCGAACCGCTTCAGGTTGACTCACACAACCTTTACCGAATAAACCCACATTGATAGGCAATTCATCAACGGCTTCTAACATGCGATGCATGTTCCAAATACCCGGCGTTACTGTGGTTGCATTTGTTCCTGCAACGGGTCCTGTACCACCACCAATAAACGTGGTGACACCAGACACTAAACCTTCTTGTGCTTGTTGAGGGCAGATAAAGTGAATATGCGTATCAACGCCACCCGCGGTAACAATTTTGCCTTCACCCGCAACTACTTCTGTGGCAGGTCCCACAACGATATCTACATTAGGTTGAACATCAGGATTACCCGCTTTACCGATACCCACAATGCGACCATCTTTAATACCGATATCTGCTTTTACGATACCCCAATGATCTAAAATAATGGCGTTTGTGATAAGCACATCGACACATTCAGCATTGACGACTTGGCTTTGCCCCATGCCATCGCGAATAACTTTACCGCCACCAAACTTGACCTCTTCGCCATAAGTGGTGAAGTCTTTTTCAATTTCAAGAAAAAGCTCAGTATCGGCTAATCGCAGACGGTCACCCGTTGTTGGGCCAAACATATCTGCATAAGCTTGACGTGAGATAGTTTTCATTTTTTCTCACTCTCCAATTTACCCATCACCTTGCCATGAAAGCCGTAAATTTCACGCTTTCCAGCAAAAGCCACTAATTCAACAGTACGGCTTTGACCCGGTTCAAAACGAACCGCCATGCCTGCTGGAATATTTAAACGAAAACCTAATGTACCTTCTCGTTCAAATTTCAGCGCTTCATTCACTTCATAAAAATGATAATGAGAGCCGACTTGCACGGGTCTATCGCCATGATTGGCAACCTGTATTGTTTTTGTTTCTCGACCTGCATTAAGTTCGATATCGCCTAATGCTTGGTTAACTCTAATTTCACCGGGTATCATGTTATTACCTACACAATAGGATCATGAATAGAAACAAGTTTTGTACCATCAGGGAATGTACATTCCACTTGGATGTCTTTGATCATTTCTGGCACACCTTCCATGACTTGTTCCGCCGTCAAAACAGTGCGCCCTTCACTCATCAATTGGGCAACAGTTTTACCCTCTCTCGCCCCTTCCATAATGGCGCAACTGATAAGTGCAACCGCTTCAGGATAATTAAGCTTGAGCCCTTTCGCTAAACGTCTTTCAGCAACAAGACCCGCTGTAAAAAGCAGTAATTTATCTTTTTCTCTTGGTGTTAATTCCATTTCTGCTCCTAAAATTAACGATTATGTCGCCCATATACGAGGCGGCTCAGGGCAATACCCTAACCAGTGTTGTCTGACGGTTTGCCAAACTTGAGCAAAACACGCCATCATCGGCTCTGTTTGCGAGCCTAATAACCGTAAAACTAAAATACCGTCTACATCCGTTAAACCATATTCGATAACATGATCGTAAGAAGTGGAGAAATCCTCGATACTTTGTTGAATAAGGCTTTTTAATTCGTCCGTTGCGGGATAAATATAAAGTGATCCCAGCATCGGAAACTCACGCATGGCTGCCGATCTTTTTTGTAAACCATCGACAAAAAGCGACTCCGTTAATGTCAGTTTTTCATCGATATAGAAATTTAAACGCCCTTTTACATTGCCATTTTCAAACCATTCATTTAAAACGGGGCGACCAAAACATTGGATTTCCCAACCAATAAATCTGGCAGTAGATGCAATATGAATATGCGTTTCTAGGCGAACTTGGGCTTCAGGAAAAAAGATATTTTCTTGAGGTAACCACTCTAAAAAACCATTAGCCGCCACTTTTAAGGTTTGAACTTGCCGAGCAACACCGCCAGCACTACGGTAAAATTTAGTGGCTCCGGGTGTTGTGAGCAATGCATGTGCGTGAGATTGCACATCAATATTAATCAATAGTTTATCGCCACCGACTACACCACCTGGGGGATGAAGCAAATAAGTGTGTGCAATACCTTGCTCAGGATAAAAAGGACGCTGAACCATTAATGGGCCGATATGGCGCTTTTCTGTAAGACGTGTTATTTCGCGCTTTACTTCATAACGTAAAACGATTTCAGCAAGCCAACCCTTCCCTGAAAAGTCAGACATACTCACTCCTGCCAACTCGGCAAAATTATTAATAAATCAGGAAAATACGTGAATACATACAGCGCTATCCATAAGATTGAGTCATTCAAAATCAAATAGAAAATAAGCTAATGAATGTTGGATAGGGTGTGGATAAAAGACAAACAGTGATATCCTAAGAACAGGATAATCTCCTTCGCCTGTGACGCGCGATTCTACACCTTATTACGAAAAATGCGTTTTGAATAAATAACAATTTATTTAGAAAAAATGACACTGTTTAAAATAAATGTAAAAAATGAGCAGATATCTATATTGTCATATTTTACCAACAAGATTATATTCTGCTTCACTCTCATTCTGCTTTGCATGACAACACTAATTTAAATTAGAATAATCTCTCTATTTATTATTCTAGACGTGGCTTATCAGTTTATACAACAAATGAGCTAATTTTGAGTATTGTCCATTTAAGCAAGATTAATGCTTAACTTGCCTACGGTATATCGGAGATCATGGAATACAAACACATCCTGTCCTCTAACCAAATGTCTTTAAAAACGTTTTACATCGAAAACCCGATGATAGCGATGGTTAGTGGCGCAAAAGGTACGATTAGCATCAATGGGCAAACTATTGATGTATCTAGCCATTTAACGCTTATTATTCCAAAATACAGTCAAATCTCTTGCGATATAGTCAGCCAATTTACGCATAAATCGATTGAACTACACACGCTTGTTTTATGTGAAACAGAGCTTCAATCTGTTTTCTCTTTACTAAAGCCTTTAATTAAATCTAGTTCACCACTAACAAGCCACCTTCCTGCTTACCATTTATCGACTCCTGAAGTGATAAAAAGCAATTTTGGAATTTTAAAACAGTGCTTACCACTTCCACATGGCTCTCCATCTCAAGAAACCATGTTTATGCAGCAATGTTTATTTTTTATTTTGATGGCGGTGTATCAAGAAGGTATCGATATTTTAAATATCTTCCGATTTAACTATGATGAGCCTAAAAATCAGGCAATTACACATTTAATTACGCAAGATCCGCAAAGAAAATGGCATTTAGAAGATGTGGCTAAAACGCTTTTTACAACGCCATCAACGTTACGTCGGCATTTAAGTAAAGAAGGTGTCTCGTTCTGCCAGCTATTACTGGATGTCAGAATGGGGATTGCTTTAAATTACCTGACATTTTCCAATTACTCTGTTTTTCAAATAAGTCATCGCTGTGGTTTTGGCAGTAATGCCTATTTTTGCGATGCTTTTAAACGTAAATATGGCATGACGCCTTCACAATTTCGTATTCAGTCTCGTCAATCTAACGATCCCTCTGCGATAACAAAATTATCAGAGAAGATTGCTGAACCTAATAGAAAGATATTTCAAACCTTATAGAGTTATGACAAATTATTTTTCTTTAAGAAGCTAATTCCCCCCATTAGCCGCATCTGATTTAAGATCCACTGTTGCCGCTTTAGGGTATAAGCAGAAGGTTTATTTACGTGGTAAATATGCGGATTAGGTAATACTGCGGCCAATAGTGCAGCTTCATGACTTGTGAGTTGTTTCGCGGGCTTTCTAAAATAGTGTTGGGAAGCCTGCTCTACACCAAAGATCCCATCACCAAACTCAACAATATTCAGGTACACGGTCAAAATACGTTTTTTTGACCAAATAAGTTCGACAACAGGCGTCATTCCTGTCTCAAGCCCTTTTCTTATCCAACTACGACCATCCCATAAAAAGAGATTTTTGACGGTTTGCTGAGAAATCGTCGATGCACCACGTAATGTTTTCCCGTTGTTATGATTTTTTTTGAAAACTTTCTCAATAGCATCAAAATCAAAACCCCAATGTTTGGGAAAATTTTGATCTTCAGAAGCAATCACGGCTAAATACATCACTGATGCTATCTCTTTTTCACTTACCCAAGTGGAATGAGACACATAAGAGAAATCAAACTCACTCCAAGCAGAAATTTGTCTTTGAACCATAACAGCAGAAAAAGGCACTGGTAAAAAAGAAAACAGCACAACTGTTAACAGCCATAAAGCAATTAAAATAATTAATAGTTTCTTTAACTTTCTCACCAGTACCATCTGCTGTTTTACCTACTATTTATGCCATCTCAAGGACTTTCTTAACCAGTTTCTCAATACCTACCTGTGCTTGTGCAATAGATTGTGCAAGCATATACGCAGGAGTTGTGACAACACGATATTTTTCATCAACAACAATATCATCAACAGGGCAATCTATATGGACGCCACCCATTTTTTCGATTGCATGTGCTGTTTCTGCGTCATTTCCAATTGTTAATTTTACTGGAGAATTTAACATTTTTGGTAACATTACAGGTGCAATACACATTAGCCCTAATGGTTTATTTTGCTGATGCATCGCTTGTACAAATCTTAAGAGATCTTTGTTAATTTCACAGTCACTCCCTTTTGTTGCGAAATTGCATAAATTCTTCGCCGCACCAAAACCACCAGGAATAATGACAGCATCAAAGTTTTCAGCCTTTGCCTCTGATAAAGGGGATATTTTTCCACGAGAAATACGAGAAGATTCTTCCATCATATTCCTTTTTTCTGATTTTTCTTCCCCTGTAATATGATTAATTACAGTTGGTTGTAAATCATTAGGTGAAAAATAATGAACCTCAGCATTATTTTGGCTTAAAGCAAGCATTGTGAGCACTGATTCATGGATTTCACTCCCATCGAACACACCACAGCCACTTAAAATTACCGCAATTGATTTCATATCTTTCTCCGTTTGTAGTAGATTACTAGTTACCCATTTATAGGTGTAAACACCAATCGGCATCACATATTTAAATGTTTCTTGTAACAAAAAAACTTATCTTTGCTATTTTGTTGCTTGTATGATGTATGGAATAGTTTCATCCTATTCGCCTATGTAATGAGAATCAAAAAAAGCGGATAGAAAAGTTTCCCTGGTGTTGGCGCAGTATTCGCGCACCCCAACCTTCGGTTGGGGTTATTTTTTTCTAGTGTCTGATAACCAGTTTCTTAAACTTTCCACATCCTTTCTCCAATCTCTTTCTAGCTCATCTACCCACTCTTGTACATTGTCCCACCAAGCAGGTAATTCTGATGATTGGATCTGTTTAGCGAGTTGCTGTAAATGTTTTAAACCTATAGAACCCGCTGCACCTTTAATTTTATGTCCTTCCTCAGAAATCCCCTTCTCGTCACGAGCCGTTAGGTTAGATTCAAGGACTGACATATAACTTGGCATCATCTTTTCAAAAACATCTAGACCATCAGTGATTAATTGAGGTCCGACAAGTTCGATGTATTGATTCAGCATGTCTATATCTAATAATTCTTCATTTTTATTCAACAATTCCGATGACTCATTACATGGTACAGAAACCGCACCATCACCCCAGAATTTATTGATAATCGCGGTAAGTGCATCCACAGAAAGTGGTTTACTTAGCACATCATTCATTCCCGCATCCAAATACTCTTTTTTGTCTTTCAAAACATTTGCTGTTAAAGCGATAAGAGGAGGTAGTTCATTACTGTCGAATTCTTGACGTAATTTTCTTGAAATATCGAATCCTGTCATATCCGGTAATTGAATATCTAATAGCACTAAGTCATATTCATCAGGCTTAAACATCGATAACGCTTCTTGCCCTGTCATTGCTACATCGACGGTATTACCCAGTTTTTCTAAAACAGAGCAAGCAACAATTACGTTGAGCTCAATATCTTCCACAAGCAGAATATTTAAAGCTGGTAATAAGAGCTCATCATCATTTTCGATATCGTGATGCTCTTCAATCGCAGGAGCGACGATAGAGAGAGTAAAGGTAGAACCCTTACCTAACTCACTCTCAACACGAATATCACCGCCCATATGCTGTGCTAGGCGTTTTGAGACGGCAAGTCCGATACCCGTTCCCGTTGCAGAACGACCACCTTGACTATCATTGACTTGATAGTACATGGCAAAGATCTTCTCCAGCTCACTTTTTGGAATACCAATTCCGCTATCTTTCACTTCAAAGAACAACTTATCTGGCGCTTCTTGCCAAATACGCACTTTGATTTCGCCTTCTTGGGTAAACTTCACGGCATTACCGATAAGGTTCCATAAGATCTGGCGTAATCGAGTTCCATCAGAGGTTATTTTATGCGGTAGCGTTTCTTCTGCTTCCAGTGTGAATTTCAATCCTTTTGGCTGTACTAACAGTCCAGACAGATTTTCTAAATCAGAAATAAATTCAGTAAAGTCAATTGGCTGGTTATCTAACTGAATTTTTCTACGCTCAATTTTATCCATTTCAATCACGTCATTAAAAATATTTCCTAACGTAATCGCACTCACATGGATAGTTTTTAAGTAATTGAGTTGTTCTGGCGAAAGCTCGGTATCCAATAAGATACGGCTTAATCCAACAATACCATTTAGCGGTGTACGCAATTCGTGGCTGATTGTTGAGATAAAGGTGGTTTTATCACGGCTCGCGTTCTCTAACGCGTCTTGATAGCGTTTACGCTCTGTAATGTCACGTCCAAAGCCCATTAAGCCATGACGTTTACCAATACGATCATAAAACGGCACTTTGCGCAGTTCAAAACAAGCCTTGCGCCCATCAGGATAAACTAACCACTGCTCATAAGTGAGTGACACATTATGACGGAAGACTTTCTCATCTGTTTCCATCACTTTTATCGCAATATCTTCGTCATACACATCAAGTGGTGTTAAACCGATAAGTTGCTTCTCGCTTTTACCTGTTAGTAATTCTGTCGCGCGGTTACACCCTGAAAATTCATTATCTTCATTACGGTAATAAACTAAGTCAGGAGAGGCATCAAGGAATGAGCGTAAAAGTGAGGATTGTTGTTCAAGCTCGATTTGCGTCAATTCACGACGCTTCATTTCGCTTTTTAGTTTTTCGAGTAGTTCAAGGTGCGCTTTTTCAACTTTTTCGCGCTCTTGAATTTCCAAGTTTAATTGCTCAATATTCTCTTTTAATTGAGAGTTAAGCTCTAAGTCGCGCTGTCGCATTACACCCAGTTTATCCACCATACGAGATAAACGGCGTCGTGACTCTTCAAGTTGTTCAACCACAACAGAAAGAAAATAGACAGCCCAAGGCGTAATAATCAGCCCAAAGAAAATAGAGCGAACAAGGTCAATACTGGTAACATCACCTGCAAGCAAGAATGTCACCGCCATTTGAACAACCATCGCTAAAACAACTAATGCAGAAGCCAACAATAATGAGAAGCGAATTAGCCCCAGCCTCATCATTAAGTCAACGTAGTATTGGGCAAGCCCTTTGAGCAATTTCATTGAAAACTCCAATATATTGAATCTATGGAATGATAACCCAAAAATGAATTGGCGCAGTGGCGAACATTCAGAAATCTTGCTAAGAGTGGTTATTTCTCATTACTTTGTTTGATTTAACCCTCTATTTTCTCTCAACAAGAACCTCTCCGATATATGTATTCACAAAAATAATACAAAGCCCAATTACATAAACGATAGCGATATCAACGATAAATAGACCTTATTAGGAAAAATTCAATTTGTCTTTTTTTATACAAATTGTATAAAAACAATAAAAAACTAAATTTGTTATAATCATTAGAATAACTAACTACTCGTTTTTATCATTAAAGGATGTGATAAAGCGAAATGGCTTAAATAAAGTGATATAACTCACACTAAAAATAGGTATCCACCTCCTAATAAAATAGGATATTTTATTTATTTATCAATAAATTAAAATAAAAAATTTCTTATTCATCTTATTCTAGTCAAATCTCCTCATACATTGACCTCATTTTTATTTATCGATAAGTTGAAAAGGCATTGCGTAGCAATATAAAAACACTCCAAGCTAGGCAAACACAACATCACCCGATGAGCACCCATAAATTTACCTACATACTTTGAGCCAAAACGTTCCTTTTGCGCTCTGTTTTGAGGTGCCCAGTAAACTAAGTAGGAAGCAAAAAATGCTCTATCAAAAGACACAGGAAAAAGACAATTGTGGATTTGGGTTGATCGCGCATATTGAAGGGCAAGCCAGTCATAAAATTGTCAGAAACGCGATCCATGGCCTCGCCAGAATGCAACATCGAGGAGCCATTCTTTCTGATGGTAAAACGGGCGATGGTTGCGGATTACTTTTACAAAAACCCGATCGTTTCTTCCAATTGGTTGCTGAGGAAAAAGGCTGGCATTTAGCTAAAAACTACGCTGTTGGAATGCTATTTTTAAGCCAAGATCCTAATATCGCGGCACAATGTCGCCTTATTATTGAAGAAGAGCTTCAACGTGAAACACTCTCTATTGTGGGCTGGCGTAAAGTTCCTATTAACACCGATATTCTAGGCAGTATCGCCCTTTCTTCTCTTCCTTTAATTGAACAAGTCTTTGTTAATGCTCCTGCAGGTTGGCGGATAAGTGATATTGAAAGACGACTCTTTGTTGCTCGTAGACGTATTGAAAAACGTATTACTGATAGTGATTTTTATATTTGCAGCCTTTCTAATTTGGTGACGATTTATAAAGGCCTTTGTATGGCAATCGATCTGCCACGCTTTTTTACCGATCTCGCTGATCTACGCATGGAGTCTTCAATTTGTTTGTTCCACCAGCGTTTTTCAACTAACACCACTCCCAGATGGCCTCTTGCACAACCTTTTCGTTATTTAGCGCATAACGGTGAAATTAATACCATTACCGGCAATCGCCAATGGGCTAGAGCTCGTGCCTATAAATTCCATACACCTCTTATTCCTGATCTACAAAGTGCCGCCCCTTTTGTGAATGAAAGTGGCTCAGACTCAAGTTCACTCGACAATATGCTAGAGCTTTTTCTTAATGGCGGAATGGATATTGTTCGTGCAATGCGGTTGTTAGTGCCACCAGCATGGCAAAATAATCCACAGATGGATGATGACTTACGAGCATTTTTTGATTTTAACTCAATGCATATGGAGCCTTGGGATGGCCCTGCGGGCATCGTGTTATCAGATGGTCGTTATGCTGCGTGTACGCTAGATAGAAACGGTTTACGTCCTGCTCGCTATGTTATTACCACAGATAACATCATTACTTGTGCTTCTGAAATTGGTATTTGGGATTATCAGCCTGATGAAGTACGAGAAAAAGGGCGTGTCGGTCCCGGCGAGCTAATGGTTATCGATACTCATCATGGACGTATTCTCCACTCTGCCGAAACTGATGAAGATTTAAAAAGACGCCATCCTTATAAACTGTGGCTAGAGCGCAATGTCAAACGCTTAACACCGTTTGAAGAGTTGCCAGAGCAGCAAGCCACCGGGCAACGCGCCTTTGATGACACCTTATTAGCTACTTATCAAAAACAATTTGCATATAGCCAAGAAGAGCTTGAAAGCATTTTGCATGTGCTTGCAGAAAATGGGCAAGAAGCAACAGGTTCAATGGGCGATGACACCCCATTTGCTGTACTTTCTCAACGTCCTCGCCTTATTTATGACTATTTCAGACAAAAATTTGCGCAAGTCACAAACCCTCCCATAGATCCATTAAGAGAAGCCCATGTCATGTCTTTAGCGACCTGCATTGGACGCGAGATGAATGTGTTTTGCGAAGCGGAAGGTCAAGCACATCGACTGAGTTTTAAATCGCCTATTTTGCTTTATAGCGACTTTCAACAGCTTATTAATCAAGAAAGCCCTTATTACCGCTCCGTTCATCTTGATATCACTTATCAACCAACAGAATGCAATCTAGAAACTGCGTTACGCCAGTTATGTACAAAAGCGCAACAAGAAGTTCATAGTGGTGCGGTGTTATTGATTTTATCCGATAGAAACATCACTAAAGAGCGGCTGCCTATTCCTGCCCCTATGGCAGTTGGTGCAGTACAAAAAGCGTTGGTAGATAATAATTTACGCTGTGATGCCAATATCATTGTCGAAACCGCTAGCGCCCGTGATCCACACCATTTCGCTGTATTACTTGGGTTTGGTGCTACCGCTATTTATCCTTACCTTGCTTATGAATCTTTAGCTCAACGTGTTGATAGAAAAATTCTGCAAGCAAACTATGCCCAAGTGATGCTTAATTACCGCAACGGCATAAATAAAGGGTTGTATAAGATCATGTCCAAAATGGGCATTTCAACCGTAGCATCTTACCGTTGCTCTCAACTTTTTGAAGCGGTCGGATTAAACGATAACGTTGTTAATCTCTGTTTTGCGGGCGTTGATAATCGGATTAATGGTGCTGATTTTAGCGATTTTGAACAGGATTTATTTAATCTATCTAAGCGAGCTTGGTTAACTCGTTATCCTTTAGAAACAGGTGGATTATTAAAATATGCCCATAAAGGGGAATACCACGCTTATAATCCTGATGTCGTTCAAGCGCTACAAAAAGCTGTAAATAGTGGGGAATATACAGACTATCAGCATTACGCAAGCCTTGTGCAACAGCGCCCAATCACCACCTTGCGCGATATGTTAGTTCTCAATAACAAAACAACGCCTATCTCGATTGAAGAAGTCGAACCTGAAACCGAGTTATTTAAACGCTTTGATACTGCCGCTATGTCAATTGGGGCATTAAGCCGAGAAGCTCATGAAGCTCTTGCGCAAGCGATGAATACATTGGGAGGTTTTTCAAATTCAGGAGAAGGAGGCGAAGATCCGGCTCGTTACGGTACAGATAAAGTCTCACGCATTAAACAAATTGCCTCTGGTCGTTTTGGTGTAACACCTTCTTATTTAATGAGTGCGGATGTTTTGCAAATCAAAGTCGCACAAGGGGCGAAGCCCGGTGAAGGCGGACAACTTCCCGGCGATAAAGTGACTCCTTATATTGCGCAACTGCGTTATGCCGTACCCGGTGTTACCCTAATATCACCGCCTCCTCATCACGATATCTACTCTATTGAAGATTTAGCACAGCTTATTTTCGACTTAAAACAGATCAATCCAACTGCATTGATTTCTGTAAAATTAGTGTCAGAGCCCGGTGTAGGTACTATTGCTACGGGTGTTGCTAAAGCTTACGCAGACTTGATCACTATTGCGGGTTATGACGGTGGTACAGGTGCAAGCCCTTTAACTTCCGTAAAATATGCTGGTAGCCCGTGGGAATTGGGCTTAGTTGAAACTCAACAAGCGTTAGTGGCAAATAATTTACGCCATAAAATTCGTTTGCAAGTCGATGGTGGATTAAAAACAGGTCTAGATATTATTAAAGCCGCGATTTTAGGCGCAGAGAGCTTTGGATTTGGTACTGCGCCAATGGTGGCGTTAGGCTGTAAATATCTACGCATCTGCCATTTAAATAATTGCGCGATGGGTGTTGCAACCCAAGATGAAACACTTCGTCGTAACCATTATCATGGATTACCTGAACGTGTTATTAACTACTTTCGTTTTATTGCGCAAGAAACCCGTGAGTTAATGGCACTACTTGGCGTGAGAAAAGTCACCGATTTAATCGGTCGAACTGATCTGCTTTCATGCCTAGAAGGTGTTAACAGTAAACAGCAAAAACTCTCTTTAGGTGGATTGTTAGAAACAGCAACTTCACCATCAGGCAATGCGCTGTATTGTCAGGAAAATAATCATACTTATGATAAAGGTGAGTTAAATCAGCGGATTGTTGCTCAAACTTGCGATGCTGTTGAACAACAAAAAAGCCAAACACACTATTTTGATATTCGTAATACAGATCGCTCTGTAGGGGCAACATTATCAGGCATTATCGCCAAAAAATATGGTGAAAGTGGCCTATCTGCCACACCAATTAAACTATATTTTACCGGAACCGCAGGTCAAAGCTTTGGTGTATGGAATGCACAAGGCGTTGAATTAACCTTAGTGGGTGATGCCAATGATTATGTTGGTAAAGGTATGGCAGGAGGCCGTATTGTCATTTCGCCTCCTGTTGGCTCTGCATTTAAAAGTCATCATGCCACCATTATGGGAAATACCTGCCTTTATGGCGCAACAGGCGGAAAACTTTATGCTTCTGGCTTGGCTGGGGAGCGCTTTGCTGTCAGAAACTCCGGTGCAATTGCTGTTGTTGAAGGCGTTGGCGATAACGGTTGTGAATATATGACCGGTGGTATTGTCTGTGTTCTGGGTAAAACAGGGATTAACTTTGGTGCAGGAATGACGGGTGGATTTGCCTATCTATTAGATGAAGATCTCACATTATCACAACGGATCAACACTTCATCAATCGAGTTGCTTCCTGTTGCATCCTTTGCCATTCTCGCTGAACATCTGCGTGGCATGATCGCAGAACATGTCAGACTAACTGGTTCACAACAAGGTGAAAGATTACTTTCACAATGGGAATATTGGTCACAACATTTCAAATTGGTAAAACCAAAATCCAGTGATGTTAATGCGTTGCTTGGTCATCCTCGTCGTTCATCTGCTGAATTACGCGTTCAGGCACAATAGGAGAATATTATGAGTCAGAATGTGTATCAGTTTATCGACTTAAATCGTGTTGAGCCGACCAAAAAGCCATTAGCAATCCGCAAAATTGAATTTGTTGAAATCTATGAAGCTTTTTCACCGCAACAAGCCTCCGCACAAGCCGATCGCTGTTTAGGCTGTGGTAATCCTTATTGTGAATGGAAATGCCCTGTTCATAATTACATTCCTAATTGGCTAAAGCTGGCAAACGAAGGACGTATTATTGAGGCTGCTGAGCTTTCTCATCAAACAAACAGTTTGCCTGAAATCTGTGGTCGTGTTTGTCCTCAAGATAGGCTGTGTGAAGGCGCTTGTACGCTAAATGATGATTTTGGTGCTGTCACAATTGGCAATATTGAACGTTACATCAATGACACCGCTTTAGCACAAGGGTGGCGGCCTGATCTTTCTCACGTCACAATGACCGATAAAAAGGTCGCGATTATCGGTGCCGGTCCTGCAGGTCTTGCCTGTGCAGATGTTCTTATTCGACAAGGTGTGAAACCCGTTGTTTATGATAAACACCCAGAAATAGGAGGATTACTTACGTTTGGGATCCCCTCTTTTAAGCTCGAAAAATCACTGATGATCCGACGCCGTGAATTATTTAGTGAAATGGGTATCGAGTTTTGCCTCAATACAGAAATAGGCAAAGATATCTCCCTAAATACCCTAATAACACAATATGACGCTGTATTTCTAGGATTGGGCACTTATCACAGTTTAAGTGGCCATTTTCCTAATGAAAATGCTAATGGAGTTTATAGCGCACTACCTTATTTAATTGGGAATACACGTTATTTAATGGATTATGATGAAGATCCTCAAGCGCCTTATATCGATCTTAAAGATAAAAATGTGGTGATATTAGGAGGAGGAGATACCGCAATGGACTGTGTACGCACTGCCATTCGACAAGGTGCAAATAAAGTCACTTGTGTTTATCGCCGTGATGAAAGCAATATGCCGGGTTCAAAACGTGAAGTAAAAAATGCCAAAGAAGAAGGTGGAGATTTTTTATTTAATCTTCAACCTATCGATATTGAAGTCGATAATCAAAATAAAGTGGTTGGTATTCGCGTTATTAAAACTCAAAGCGATAAAACATTAATGCCGATTGAAGGAAGTGAACATGTGTTATCTGCTGATGCAGTTATTCTGGCATTTGGTTTTAAACCTGCACATTACCCATGGTTAGATGAAAATAATATTGAATATGCCTCTTCAGGCAGAATTATTATTTCAGATAATCAAGAAATACAAAATCAAACAACAAACCCTAAAGTATTTGCAGGGGGGGATATTGTACGAGGCTCTGATCTTGTTGTTACTGCAATAGCAGAAGGAAGAGAGGCAGCTGAAGGCATATTGCGTTATTTATCATGTTAAATATTTTTTATTTTCGTTATTTAAAATAACAATTTCTCTTGTTTATTATCCCATTTAATTTAAGTGGGATAATTTTTAAATATTATCTGTGAAACTAATAAATAGTATTTAAGGATCATCAATATATCTGACTAAATAATCATTCTCATTACCATTTAATGTAATTTCTAGAATAATAGTTTGATAAAAAGCGATATTCTTTTTTGTATCAAAATAACACTCTTGATCTATAGTAAATATAATTTATTTTCGTATTTTTTACTTTATCTCTTTTTATTTAACCTTTCCGTCATCTTTTAATGATAATTGTTTTACAGCATTTGTTAATAACATCACAGTCTAAAAAAATAGATTTTATTTCGGCTATTAAATTTGATAACAATCAAATATTGTCAACCTACCAACTTCATAATGGAGTCACCTAATAACTTTACAGAAAAATATAATTTATTGATGTTAGGTTCGTTTTCACAATTAATAGTATTGTCACAATTAACTAGGGGATCACTATGGTGATGCAACTTATAGCAGTAGCCGTTATTATCGTAACTGTCTATTTGCTAATAAAAAAATATGAAACCCGAATGGTGCTAATTGGTGCGGGCTTATTACTCTGTATTTTAAGTCTAAGCCCATTAGATGCGTTTGCCGCATTTAGTGAGCGCATGGTGTCTTCATCATTAATTCAAGCAATCTGTTCGAGTATGGGTTTTGCTTATGTTATGAAATACACCAAATGCGACATGCATCTGGTTCATGTTTTATCAAAAGTAATGACTCGTCTGGGCTTCTTCCTTATTCCAGCCACTGTTGTCGTAACTTACTTTATTAATATCGCAATCCCATCAGCAGCAGGTTGTGCGGCTGCGGTAGGTGCAACACTTATTCCATTATTAATCGCAGCACGTATTCACCCAGCTATCGCAGGTGGTGCGGTGTTATGTGGTACTATCGGCTCAATGCTAAGCCCAGGTATGTCGCATAATGCCTTCGTTGCTAACATGGCAAATATGGAAGTGGTTGATTTAATCGCTCGCCATAGCCCATACAGCTTAATGGCTGGTGGTATCGCAGCCGTTTCACTTGCCGTTGTCGCTTTAGTGAAAAAAGAGTTCAAAATGGCTTCTGTTACTGGTGATGCATCATCTTCATCAGCACAAGCAACGCCAGAAGCAGTTCGTCCTAACTACTTATATGCAACAGCACCTTTCATTCCATTAATCCTGTTAATTCTGCCATTCTTCGAGACTTTCAGTACATTTAAACTGTCTGTTCCTGCGGCAATGTTAATCGGTTCTATCTATGCCCTGTTCATCACATTAACTAACCCAGCTCAAATTACGAAAGAGTTCTTTAAAGGTATGGGTAATGCTTATGGTGATGTATTAGGTATCATCATTGCAGCTGCAGTATTCGCAGCAGGTCTGAAAGCATCTGGTTTAATCGACGCGTTCATCAACTTCTTAACTCATTCTCCTGAATTTGCTCGTTGGGGTGGTACTTTAGGGCCATTCTTAATGGGTATTATCACAGGTTCTGGTGACGCAGCAGCATTCGCATTCAACGAAACAGTAACACCTCATGCTGCACAATTCGGTTATGAAATCCCTGATATGGGTATGGCAGCGGCATTATCTGGCGCGTTAGGTCGTACTATGTCACCACTAGCAGGTGCAGCAATTGTTTGTGCTGGCCTTGCAAATGTTAACCCTATGGAAATCGCAAAACGTACTGCACCAGGTATGATTATCGGCGTCATCGCTGTTGCGTTATTCATGTTATAAGTGGAGAAATGAATATGTCAGCAATTACACTAGAAAAATTAATTAAATGGCGTCGTGAGTTTCACCAATATCCAGAAATTGGTTGGTCAGAATTTTTAACCACAGCAAAAATCGTTAAAGAATTACGTAGCTTAGGTTTAGAAGTTAAAGTTGGCCCAGACGTTATCAATCAAGAGTTTGCTTTTGGTCGCCGCCGTCAAGTCGTTGAAAAAGGTCTAGCTGTTGCAAGAGAGCATAAAGTTGATGAAGCTCTGCTTGATGAAATGAAAGAGCTAACGGGTTGCGTGGCTATCTTTGATAGTGGTAAAGCTGGCCCAACCGTAGCACTGCGTTTTGATATCGACTGTGTTGGTGTTAACGAAGCAACCGAAACTAAACACCGCCCTCATGCCGAGAACTTTGCTTCTTGTCACGCTGGCGAAATGCACGCTTGTGGTCACGATGGACACATTTCTATCGGTTTAGGTGTTGCTCACTGGTTAGTTGAGAATAAAGATAAAGTCGTTGGTAAAGTTAAAATCTTATTCCAACCAGCAGAAGAAGGTGTTCGTGGCGCTCGTGCGATGGCTGAAAGTGGTATCGCTGATGATGCAGATTACTTCTTAGGTGCACACTTAGGCTTTATCGCAAACAGTGGTGAAATTGTTATCAACCCAACACATTTCTTATGTACCACTAAATATGACTTCCGTTTTAAAGGTGCACCATCTCACGCAGGTGCAGAGCCTGAATTAGGTCGTAATGCGTTAGCAGGTGCTTGCCATGCAGCAACACAAATGCTGGGTATTTCTCGTCATGGTAAAGGGATGTCACGTATCAACATCGGTGTATTAAAAGCCGGTGAAGGCCGTAACGTCACCCCAGCTAATGCTGAGATGCAAATTGAAGTTCGTGGTGAAAACGAAGAGATCAACAGCTTTATGGCTGCAAATGCAGTACGTATGGCTGAAGGCGCAGCACATAGCTTCCAGTTAGAAATGGAAAGCGAGATTATGGGTGAAGCCGTTGACCTGACAAATGACCAAGAACTGATTGATGTTATGACCAAAGTTGTTGGTAAACATTCTGAGCTAACTGCGGTTGCAACGCGCCCATTCGGTGGTAGTGAAGATGCGACAGTATTAGCAAAACGTGTACAACGTTGTGGTGGTAAATCACTGTACTTCGTTGTTGGTGCTGATAGAACGGCGGGTCACCACCAAGCAGGCTTTGATTTCGATGAAAAACAATTAATGACCGCGGTTAATCTTTACACCGGTTGTTTAGAAGAATTACTGAAATAATTTGTCGGTAACATAATCCAGTAAAGCGCTCTATAGCAATATAGAGCGCTTTTTTTGTGTATAAAAAAGCCCAGTTCACTTGAACTGGGCTTTTGATTCATACTAATAAGATAATCTCTTATTTCACAACGCGCAGTGCTGGACGACCCGTTGGGCGAGGTGGTTCTGGATCATCATCTGGTGAAGAGGTATCAGCTTCAACAGCTTCATCAGTGACGAGAGATAAACCTTCGCTAGCCGGAGCTATATCGCTCTCTTCACTATCATCTTCAGCAAACTGTAATGATGCACCAGATTCATAAGCAGGCTCTGGCTCAAACATCATTCCCGCACCGTTTTCTCTCGCATAAATAGCCATAACAGCAGCCATAGGCACTCGCACTTTACGAGGTATGCCACCAAAGCTTGCACTAAATAAAACCAGATACGGCGTTAACTCTAAGTTATCTACTGCACGGGATGCGATATTTAGTACAATTTGACCGTCATGCGCATATTCCATTGGGACTTGGACACCATCAATATTCACATCAACAACTAAATGTGGTGTTAAATCGTTTTCGATGATCCAGTCATAATGCGCACGTAATAAATGCGGACGACGCGGAGACATATCCATAATCTCCATACTTTATTACCCTCTTGAAGGTAAGCGCATCTCACGCTCTGCTTCGGTTAATGACGCGAGGAAAGAATCACGTTCAAAAACACGTTGCATATAAATCTGTACATCTTTAGCACCAGCACCACTTAAATCCACACCAAGTACTGGTAAACGCCATAACAGAGGAGCTAGGTAGCAATCTACTAAGCTGAACTCTTCACTCATAAAGTAAGGATATTCTTTAAACACAGGAGATACAGCCAGTAGCTCTTCTGCTAACTGTTTACGAGCAGCATTTGCTTGCTGTTCTGTTCCTTTCTCGATGGTGTTCATTAAAGAATACCAATCATGCTCGATACGATGCATCATTAAACGGCTGCTACCACGAGCAACAGGATAAACTGGCATTAAAGGAGGATGAGGGAAGCGTTCATCAAGGTATTCCATGATGATGCGTGAATCATACAGAGTCAGCTCACGATCAACCAAAGTCGGTACACTTTGGTAAGGGTTTAGATCGATAAGATCCTGTGGAAGATTACCAGCTTCAACCTGTTCAATTTCAACACTGACACCTTTCTCCGCTAGGACAATTCTGACCTGATGGCTGAAAATATCAGTCGGACCGGAAAACAAAGTCATTACCGAACGTTTGTTGGCAGCGACAGCCATGAAAACCTCCAAGTTAATCAATTAAAGAAATGAATTAGCACAATGCCCCTTCCATTTCCCCATTCCTAAAAGACAAGCACACAAACGCAGTAGACCTAAATAAACATTTAAGTTATTAACTGCATTGGGTAACTACCTGTATAACAGTGTTATCGTGGGATAATCATATTTTACAGGGTTAAAAACTCACCTGTCTTTGCGGCACATATCATTATCAAGTAATACCAAAATAATCATTCAACAATCATTATTGTCATAATAATTTTGGTATGACTTTCAAACTCATTACAGGTATTACTATCGATATACCCATTGGCAACATTGTGAAGTCATAGAAAGAAAGACACCAAAGCTCGCTATTCTACCAGAATTCATGTTACTTAGGGGGGCTAATGCAAATAATTCAACACAATATGCCACACTACCTTAAAACTAAGATTATAATATCAAAAAATAAAATTATTTAGAAATAACATCTAAAAAATACGCTTTTTAATACTAGCGTTATCTTACATAAAGCCTGTTTTATGAGTAACAGCATCATGCTTTAGCAACATTATGTTTTTATTATTAATAAACACAAATAAGTCAAAAATAAAAAACCCGCCTGTGAAGACGGGTTTTCAACATCAAATTGATATCTAAAAGATAACAAATTAACGTTTAGAGAACTGTGGACGACGACGTGCTTTACGCAGACCCACTTTCTTACGTTCAACAGAACGCGCATCACGGGTTACGAAACCAGCTTTACGCAGATCAGAACGTAGAGTCTCATCATATTCCATCAGTGCACGAGTGATACCGTGACGGATCGCGCCAGCTTGACCAGAAATACCACCACCTTTAACAGTGATGTATAAATCTAATTTACCCAGCATATCAACTAATTCCAGCGGTTGACGAACAACCATACGCGCTGTTTCGCGGCCGAAGTAAACTTCTAGGCTACGTTTGTTGATTACGATATTACCGCTACCTGGCTTAATGAAGACACGTGCGGAAGAACTTTTGCGGCGACCTGTGCCGTAGTATTGATTATCAGCCATTGCCTATTATCCCGATTAAATGTCCAGAACTTGCGGTTGTTGTGCCGCGTGGTTGTGCTCAGATCCTGCGTAAACTTTCAGTTTACGGTACATCGCACGACCCAGAGGCCCTTTTGGCAGCATGCCTTTTACCGCGATTTCGATTACACGCTCAGGACTACGGGCGATCATCTCTTCGAAAGTCGCTTGTTTGATACCACCTACGTGACCAGTATGACGGTAGTAAACTTTGTCAGTACGTTTATGACCAGTTACCGCTACTTTCTCAGCGTTTAAAACGATGATGTAATCACCAGTATCAACGTGCGGAGTGTATTCCGCTTTGTGCTTACCGCGTAAACGGCTAGCAATTTCAGTTGCTAAACGGCCTAAAGTTTTGCCGTCTGCATCAACAACGTACCAGTCGCGTTTTACGGTTTCTGGTTTAGCTGTAAAAGTTTTCATTATTGAAAATTACCCAATGTTTAGTTACACGTTGGTGAACGCTCGGTTCAAATACTATTGAGGTTCACACGACTCTTGTGTCCAGCAAACCTACCCCTTCGAGTAGCACTGCTGACTCTAAAATGCGAGTTTTTTGGGAAATAAAAAACTTGCTGCAACGTGGGGTCGCAAGATTATAGAGAAGTCAGAAAAAAAAATCGAGTCATAATTGAAAAACAATTGAATTCTTTTTCAATATTTCAGCGAAAAAAACGAATCTGGCACTTTTTTCTGATTTGACTGATAAATTCTTGCTACCTGAAGAGAAGAATTGTTCCTTTCCAGAGCGCTTGTAAGCTGCTTAATACTTTCTATTTTCATAGAAAAAAACATCAAGCAGCTTAACCTGCGCCATCCTATCATAATGAAAGATGACTTTCTTCAAGAATTAAAAATTAAGCGAGGTGAGGTTGTACTAAATATTCTTCACTTTGCATCTCTTGTAAACGAGATAGGCAACGTTGATATTCAAAACGTAAAAAATCACCTTGGTAAATCTCGTGCATTTCTACATTTGCATTAATAATGAGTTTCACCTTGCGCTCATAAAATTCATCAACAAGCGCTAGAAACCGACGCGCAGCATCTTCATTTAATGTTCCCATTTGTTGCATGTCATATAACAAAACAGAGTGGTAATGCTTAGAAAGTTCAATGTAATCAAGCTGGCTACGCGGTTCCATACACAAGGTTGAAAAATTAACAGCGAGCACACCATTAGATGCTTTTCTTGCTTTCATAGGGCGATGATTAATGGTTAAGGTACAATCAACTTGTGGCTCACTGGTTGCCAAATGCATGAAAATTCTATCCATCTCCTGACGATTTTCATCGTTAAGTGGAGATAAAAAAAGATGCGCTTGCGTTAATGTTCTAAGACGGTAATCAATGCCTGCATCCACATTTAAAATGTCACAATGGTGTTTGATTTGTTCTATTGCAGGTAAAAAACGAGAACGTTGTAATCCATTACGATAAAGCTCATCAGGTGGAATATTTGAGGTTGCCACCAGTGTGATACCTCTGGCAAATAACGCTTCAAGCAAGGTACCTAAAATCATGGCATCAGTAATATCAGAAACGAAAAATTCATCAAAACAGAGCACATCGGTTTGTGCTTTAAACCCATCAGCAATAATTTCTAACGGATTTTCATGCCCTTGTAAGTTTTTTAGCTCTTCTTGAACACGTAACATAAAGCGATGGAAGTGTAAGCGAAGTTTTCGCTCTGTTGGCAAGCTTTGATAAAACATATCCATCAACCATGTTTTACCTCGTCCAACACCGCCCCACATATATAAACCACGTTCTGGTGCAACAATCTGTTTTTTTGTGCGAATTCGCCCGAATAATCGCTGTGTTAGCGAATTTTTTTCTGGTGGAGTCTCTTTTAATAATGCATGGTATATCTGTTGAAGGTGGAGAACCGTTTTTCTCTGAACATCATCAGGTTGATAATCACCTTGCTTCAATGCGGCTTCATAAAGTGATAACGGCGTACTAACAGTCATGAATGCCCTCTTATCCTTAATTTTCTGACATACTGATTTGTGTCTGTCGAATGCCTCTATTATAAGCATTAAGAATTGTTTTAACATCAACGTAACACACGAATTTTATATTAAGCTTAAGGATATTATTCCACCCATGCCTTTTAGCGGTTATGATGTTATAAGAATCCATCGTCCTCACTATTAGATGAAAAGGAGTTGCCATGGTTTGGGTTTATGCACTGATTGGATTAGTTGTCGGTCTTATTATCGGCGCACTTGCAATGCGTTACGGTAACAGCACCCTTCGCCAACAAGATGCTATCAAAGCAGAGTTAGACACGAAAAAAGAAGAACTTGATACTTATCGCAATGAACTTGTCAGCCACTTTGCTAGAAGTGCTGAACTATTAGATAACATGGCGAGAGATTACCGTCAGCTTTATCAACATATGGCAAAAAGCTCTAATGAGCTCATGCCTGATATGCCTGCTCAAGAAAATCCATTTAATTACCGATTAAGTGAGTCAGAAGCGGCTAATGATCAATCTCCAATAAAAATGCCACCTCGTGATTACTCCGAAGGGGCATCTGGATTGTTCAGACCCACAGAGAAAAAAGACAGTTAATATTAAAACGCCACATTTATTGTGGCGTTTTTCTTTCTACTAAATATCATAAAATGACAATTATTTGCTATGGTTTTAAAGATAGCTTTTGTCTTGTAAATCCGTGTAAAAGGAAGCAAAGCACATCATGTCTTAATGAACTTTCCTTTGTCAGTACAGGTCTTAGTGACATCGAGCTCATTTTGAGCAATAACTTTTATTTTGATAACTGTATCAAGAGACTCTAATTCATGTTGACTAAAAAAAGAAAATTATTACTTAGTGCGTTAGCAATGAGTGTCGGACTTTCACTCTCTACTATTCCAGCAACCAGCATGGCGGCACTGCCAGCGGTTATGCCATCAGGCGAACAACTGCCAAGCCTTGCACCGATGTTAGAAAAAGTGTTACCTGCGGTTGTCAGTGTGCACGTTTCAGGAACACGAGTACAAAGCCAGCAAGTACCTGAAGAGTTCAAATTCTTCTTTGGTCCAAACTTCCCATCACAACAACAAAGTATTCGCCCTTTTGAAGGCTTAGGCTCAGGTGTCATTATTGATGCACAAAAAGGCTACGTATTAACAAACAACCACGTTGTTGATGGTGCAGATAAAATTCAACTGCAAATTAATGATGGTCGTGAATTTAGTGCAAAATTAATTGGTAGCGATCCACAAACAGATATCGCATTACTGCAAATTGAAAAACCAACTAACTTAACCGCAATTAAAATGGCAGACTCTGACCAATTACGTGTTGGTGACTTTGCTGTTGCAGTAGGTAACCCATTTGGTTTAGGCCAAACAGCAACATCCGGCATTATTTCCGCATTAGGTCGTAGCGGTTTAAATCTTGAAGGTTTAGAGAACTTTATCCAGACTGATGCTTCAATCAACCGTGGTAACTCTGGTGGTGCGCTCGTTAACTTAAATGGCGAATTAATCGGAATTAACACCGCTATTTTAGCACCGGGTGGTGGCAACATTGGTATCGGCTTTGCTATCCCAAGCAATATGGCGCGTGATCTTAGCCAGCAACTGATTTCTCATGGTGAAGTTAAACGTGGCATCTTAGGTATTCGTGGTACAGAAATGAATTCTGATCTGGCGAAATCCTTTAATATTGATGCACAACGCGGTGCTTTTGTTAGCGAAGTCATGCCAGATTCATCCGCTGCAAAAGCAGGCATTAAACCCGGTGACGTTTTAATTTCAGTTGATGGAAAACGTATCAATAGCTTTGCTGAATTGAGAGCTAAAGTGGGTACTACACCGCCGGGTAAAGAGATCCTAATTGGCTTGATCCGTCAAGGTAAACCAATGGATGTTAAAGTGACATTAGAGAAACAATCGGCAGATGCAACTCGTGCAGATAACTTCTCTCCTGCACTACAAGGTGCCACATTAAGTAACTACTTAAACAAACAAGTTAAAGCAGTCGCGGTTGATTCTGTTGAGAAAGATTCTGCGGCTGCGGCATCTGGTTTACAGAAAGGCGACCTTATTATTGGTATCAATAATACGCCAATTACCTCACTAGGCGATTTACGTAAAGCAATTGACGCTAAACCGCCTGTTCTTGCATTGAATATTCAGCGTGGTAATGAAGAAATTTACCTGCTGTTACGTAATACACCGCGCTAAGAAGTAAGCTTTTCACCTATCTAATTTATTGATTTCTTTAGCCCTATAATTTCCATTATAGGGCTTTTTTTATCCCTATTTTTGATAAGAGTCATTGGCTTAAAAGGGGATTTTATGCGCTGAGCGATGCTTTCATAAGTTAAACTATGCTATTCTCACCGCTCCTACGCGAATAATTTTACAGTCAGACATAAATACAGGATTTTTATGTTAACTAAGTTACTGCGATCAACACTCATTGGTCTTCTCACAGCAGCAATTCTCTTGATTGCAGTCCCTTCAATTCGCCCTATTTTTATTGAACGCCTACTTAATGGTGATTTTCTCAATGCGCCTTTTAGCTATAACACTGCGGTACGACGAGCTGCCCCTGCGGTTGTTAATGTTTATAGCAGTACGATGGGAAGTTTTTCTCAAGAAGGTCGTGAACTGACATCTTTAGGTGCCGGCGTCATTATGGATGGTCGTGGTTATATTCTGACTAATCAACATGTTATTAATAATGCGGATCAGATCCTTATCGCGCTCCAAAATGGTGATCTTTATGAAGGCTTACTTGTTGGCTCCGATCCGTTAACCGATCTTGCAGTATTAAAAATAGATGCCGATAAACTCCCGACGATCCCCATTAATACTAAACGAATTTCTCATGTTGGTGATGTTGTACTGGCTATTGGTAATCCATTTAATATTGGGCAAACTATTACGCAAGGGATCATCAGTGCTACGGGTCGCGTTGGATTAAGTCCAACACGTTACCAAAATTTCCTGCAAACAGATGCCTCGATTAATGAAGGTAACTCAGGTGGAGCACTCATTAATACAGAGGGCGAACTTGTGGGGATTAATACTATGACGTTTGACTCAGGAACCTACAATGGGTATCGCCCTAGTGCTGAAGGTCTCGGCTTCGCTATTCCGACCGAACTGGCTGTAAAAATCATGAATAAACTTATTCGTGATGGTCGTGTTATCCGTGGCTTTATTGGTATTACAGCAAAAGAATTACCACGAATTCGCTCATCGAATACCGATATTAAGCAAATTCAAGGGTTGCGTATTTTTAGGATCACCCCAAATGGCCCTGCAGATAAAGCGGGGATCAAAACAGGCGATATCATCCTTAGTATTAATCATGCGCCAGCGACTTCTGCGATGGAAATGATGGACTATATTGCAGAAACGCGCCCCGGTACGGTATTACCTGTCACGGTATTACGCGAAGGCAATGAGATCAATGTTGATGTGACTATTTCTGAATACCAGCCTGAATCATAACTAACAAAAAATCTCCCTATGCTTAGCTAGTAGGGAGATTTCATATAAAACGTCGCACTTTGTAAGCAATTTTCTTTAAAGCTTTCAGTGTTGCGATAGTCCTCTAATGTGCTGTGATTACAACCGCTATATTGTCCTTCTTTAGTACCATCATTTTGCCAACCACATACAGGGCAGATCTCAAAAAATGCCTCATCTTTATCTTTGAAAACAAAATAATGGCACGCAACACAACTCACTTCTAAAGGAAGATGACAACTTCGCTTTTCCATAGGATGGGCTCTCCTATTACATTATTAATGATACTATTCGCTCTTACTCTCTTTATTGGCAACTGAGTTATTTTCAACAGTATGCCAAATCTTTTCCGCTTTTCGTCCAATAAAAATCAGTGAAACCGCCAAAATAAAGAAGAAAATCGCACTGTGTAAACTATCCCAGAAATATTCAAAGAATCGGGTATAAAGGTTGATACCAAGGAATGTTAGACCAAAACCTCTTAACATACCGTCATCGGTTTTAAGGCTAATATAAATACAGATAACTGAAACGACAGCAAATAACAGTGCCCAAGGTAACAAATTCACACTTGAAGTACGATACCAAGTATCAGGATCGTAATTACCGAAAATAGACATTATCCATAGCGCAATAAACAGATAGGTCAGCCCCATTATTTTTGTCATGGTAAATAAACGACGGTGTACCAACATATTTTGTAGGAAATAACAGCCTGCTAATAATATCGCACCAAAGAAGACAAAACGGATAGGATAGTTCATCCCTAACCAATAAGCGCCCCAACCAGAGACATAGCCTGTTTCAGCACCAAACCAATTTCCTAACATCAACAAGAAGAATAACCACACCAAAGAGGAGCGACTAATAAATCCAATTGCACCATAAATGACACAGCCAATTAAAAAGAGAGGCGCAATATGGCCACTTCCTGTATCCAGTAATTCTCCCAGTTGCCAAAGAAAAATAGCCGTAAACATCACACCTAAAAAGAGAATAAATTCGGTACTGTAATGCCACTGTGTTTCTTTTCGCTGACGTTTAAATCCCCAAAAATAGAGCGCTGAAGCAATCAGTGCAGGAGATATCACACGCATAATTTCAGAAACACTAAAAATCTCAATAAGATAATAAACTAATGCACTATCACTAAAGATACTGCCAGCAGCAATAATCAAGCACACCATTGCTATCCAAAATGCATAGCGGCTCAACCGTTTCCAATCAAAGGGAATTCGGTGCAATGTACTTCCTAATTGCTGATATTCTTGTTCTGAAATCTCACCGGATTGTTGCCATTCATCCAGTGCTTGACGAACCAGGCGCTCTTGTTTCCTTGTTACCTGCATATATGTTCTTTCCTTTTAGCTCATAGTGATTTTTATAACACAGGTCTGTTTTTCTTACTGTATCTTGCCACGAAAGAAATGCCTTATGAATTATCCTATTCTATTGAGAGCCCTATTAAAATAATGCGCAAAAAAAAACCATAGCACAACAATATGCTATGGTTTTAAAGGCTAAAAAGGATGACTAAAATAAATTAGTCATTAGAGCGCAAACGTTCTATTTTTGCCCCTAATCCTTGTAATTTAGCTTCAATATTTTCATAACCACGATCGATATGATAAATACGATCAACAATGGTTGTGCCTTCAGCAATACAACCTGCAAGTACTAAACTTGCAGAAGCACGTAAGTCCGTTGCCATTACTTGTGCGCCTGAAAGTTTTTCAACACCGTGGCATAACACAGTATTACTTTCGATTTCAGCGTGAGCCCCCATACGGATTAACTCAGGAATGTGCATAAAACGATTTTCAAAAATAGTTTCAGTGATCATTCCTGCACCTTCAGCAACTAAGTTTAAAAGGCTGAATTGTGCTTGCATATCGGTAGGGAAACCTGGATGTGGCGCAGTACGCAATGTCACCGCTTTAGGACGTTTACCATGCATATCAAGGCTTATCCAATCTTCACCAACTTCAATATCAGCACCTGCTTCACGTAATTTTGCCAACACTGCATCTAATGTGTCAGGTTTAGCATTACGACAAACAACACGACCACGAGAAATCGCAGCAGCAACTAAGAAAGTACCTGTTTCAATACGATCAGGTAGGATTTGATAAGTACCACCACCAAGACGCTCTACGCCTTCAATAGTAATACTATCTGTGCCTGCACCGCTGATTTTGGCACCTAATGTATTAAGGAAGTTTGCAGTATCTTCAATTTCTGGCTCTCTTGCCGCATTCTCAATAATGGTTTTGCCTTCAGCTAACACCGCCGCAGTCATAATAGTGATAGTGGCACCCACGCTCACTTTATCCATGACGATATGTGCGCCTTTTAAACGTCCATCAACGCGTGCTTTCACATAACCTTCATCCAGTGTGATCTCAGCGCCTAATTGCTCTAAACCTGTAATATGAAGATCAACAGGACGAGCACCAATAGCACAGCCACCCGGTAAAGAAACCTGACCTTGGCCAAAACGCGCCACCAGCGGACCTAAAGCCCAAATAGAAGCACGCATGGTTTTTACTAATTCGTAAGGAGCGCAAAATTCATTAATGTTACGAGCATCAACGAAAACAGAGCCATTGCGTTCAACATTAGTTCCTAAGCGATTAAGTAACTTAATCGTGGTATCGATATCTTTTAATTTAGGAACATTCGTTAATTCTACTGGCTCTTCGGCAAGGATCGCAGCGAACAGGATTGGTAGTGCGGCATTTTTTGCGCCTGAAATAGTGACCTCACCTGATAAACAGGTTGGCCCTTGTACTCTAAATTTATCCATCTGTAGAACTCTCTTTTTTATTTTGCTGTACGCTGTATACCTACTGAATCAAAGCCCGTTAAGTTTACGATCTCTCTTCCACTCTTCAGGTGTGTAGGCTTTAATAGACAAAGCGTGAATACGGTTATCTGCGATATATTCCATCAAAGGGGCATAAATGGTTTGTTGTTGTTTTACTCTGCTCATTCCCTCAAACATTGCGCCAACAACGACAACTTGAAAGTGACTACCATCACCATTGACGATGACTTCATCTAAAGACAGGCTGTCCATTAATACTTGTTTGATTTCATTTGTATCCATAATTGCTCAATCTCAACGTTAAAATAATAATCAGTCGTCTATCCTAATGGAATCCGCTCTACTCTTAAACCATCAAAAACCCCCTTAATGATAAAAGTATCACGAAGGGGGCTTTTTAATACCTTTACTCAAAATCTGTATTAGGCAATATTCATAATTTCATCAAGATCATAGAGTGTAATTAAGGTCTGAAAACGCTCACTTACGCCTTGAATAATAAATTGACGATTTTGCTCTTCCATTTCTGCTTTTAAGTGAACAAAAAGTGCCAACCCAGTTGAATCAATATGTCCTAAGGCAGAAATATCAATGATATTAATATCAGCTAATAATGTTTTACGTTTCTGCCAAACAGGCAATAACGTTTCACGATCTAGCGTTCCTTGGAAATAGAGGACACCCTCCTTTTTTTCCCAATTTAACGAAGCTGACATGTTATTTTTTCTCATCCAGTGTAATTGGTGTTTTAGCACTGATTTCTAACTGTTTTGTTAAACCATCAACACCTTTAGAATTTAAAATATCTGACCATTCATTCTGTTTTGTAGTGATCATGCTGACACCTTCAGCAATCATATCATAAGCTTGCCATTCGCCTGTTTTGCTGTTTTTACGCCATTGGAAATCAAGGCGAACTGGTGGGCGACCATTTGTATCAATGATAGTGACACGAATAGTTAACGTTGATTTATCTGCGAAAGGTTTTGCAGGTTCAATACGGTACTCTTGGCCTTCATACATCGCTAATGCTTGACCATATACTTGAGCTAGATACGCTTCAAATGCAGTGAAATAAGCATCACGTTGTGCTGGTGTTGCATTACGATAATGCGGTCCTAACACTAATGCACCCGCATATTTAATATGCACATAAGGCAATAATTCTTGCTGAACAATTTGACGTAAAACTTCAGGGTTTTTACGAATTTCAGGCTGTTCATTTTTTAATTTACTAAAGGTCTTTTGCGCCGCATCTTCCATCAATGCATAAGGATTAGTTTTATCTACTGCCATTGCAAAAGGCGTTATCACTAATAGTGCGACCATCAATAAGCGTTTAAACATACGTTCGCTTCTCCTCAAATAGGGTTTCAATAATACGATGCATTTATGACGCTAGATCTAGCTAAATGTATAAGTGCATCGTATAGGAATTAATGATTAAGGTAATGCAGAGTGTTCTTGCGTTGGTTGAGATTCAGATTTTGCTGAATCATCACCATCACCCGTTTTATAAAGGAATTGACCAATAAGATCTTCTAGTACCATTGCTGAATTGGTGTTTGTGATCCGTCCTCCGTCTTTGAGCAGAGTAGAATCTAATGCTTCATCATAAAAACCTAAATTCAATGCAAGGAACTGTTCACCTAATAAACCCGATGTACGAATAGACAGTGAGCTACTTTCTGGAATGTGGTCATAAATGCTCAAAATATCGAGAGCGACTTCAGGTCGATAGTTCCCTTCATCTTCTTCTTTTAAAGTGATAGAAGAAACACGACCAATCACCACACCACCAATCTTAACTGGGGAGCGTTCTTTTAACCCACCAATATTACCGAAGCTGGCATAAACACGATAAGTTGGTTGATTACCCATTTCTTTAATATCAGCTACTTTAAGGCATAAGAAAATCACGGCAGCTAACGCAATCAGAACAAATAGACCAACCCAAACTTCAATTTTTTTACTTTGCATGACTTAGTTCCCAAACATCAGTGCTGTTAGCACAAAATCTAAACCCAATACGGCTAACGATGAATGAACAACGGTACGTGTTGTTGCTCTGCTAATCCCTTCTGATGTTGGGATTGCGTCATACCCGTTAAAGAGCGCTATCCAAGTGACGGTAATGGCAAAAACGACACTTTTAATAAAGCAGTTTACTAAATCGAGTCGCCATTCAACGGCACCTTGCATAGATGCCCAGAAAAAGCCTTCATCGATCCCTTTCCAATCCACACCCACAATTGCACCACCCCAAATACCGATGGCAACAAAAATAAGTGAAAGCAATGGCATACTAATAAGACCTGCCCAAAAACGAGGCGCAACGACACGTCTTAAAGGATCGACTGCCATCATTTCTAAACTAGAAATTTGTTCTGTGGCTTTCATCAAGCCTATTTCAGCTGTTAAAGCAGAGCCCGCACGACCCGCAAATAATAATGCCGTCACGACTGGACCTAATTCTCTTAACAATGAAAGTGCGACCATCATGCCAAGACTCGCTTCAGCACTAAAGGTTGTTAAAACAAGATAGCCTTGTAATCCCAACACCATGCCAATAAATAAGCCAGACACCATGATAATTAATAAGGATTGAACGCCGACGTTATACAGTTGCTTCAATAATAGAGGCCACTGTTTACGAAATTCAGGCTTACCGACTAATGCTCGAAAGAGCATAATGCCTGCTCTACCGAAGGTTGCAAAAATCGCTAACGCTCTAACGCCAATGCGAGATAATAAATTTACCACGTACTAATTTCCTCGTCCTAATAGGTCGTCCTGATAATCTCCCGCAGGAAAACGGAATGGTACAGGGCCATCAGCAATACCATCTAAAAACTGTCTTACTTGCCTATTTGGATTGTCCTGTAATTCTTGTGCGCTACCTTGAGCAATGACTTTCTGCTCTGCAACAATATAGGCGTAATCGGCGATACTTAACACTTCTGGCACATCATGGGAAACCACAACACAAGTCACACCAAGCGCATGATTTAACTCATCAATTAGCTTAACAAGCACACCCATTGTGATAGGATCTTGCCCAACAAAAGGCTCATCAAACATAATCAATTCAGGATCAAGCGCAATGGCTCTTGCTAATGCCGCCCTTCTCGCCATTCCTCCTGATAATTCAGAAGGCATTAAACTTGCTGCACCACGTAAACCCACGGCTTCAAGTTTCATCATCACCGTTGTACGGATTAATGCTTCAGGTAAATTTGTATGCTCTCTTAGTGGAAATGCCACATTTTCAAACACATTCATGTCTGTAAACAGTGCGCCTGATTGAAAAAGCATACTCATTTTCTTTCTTGCCTGATACAACGCGGAGCGTGATAGCGCAGGAATATTGTCGCCATCAAACCAAATTTCACCACTATCTGGAAGGATTTGTCCTCCCATTAGGCGTAACAAGGTTGTTTTACCAATCCCTGAAGGGCCCATAATCGCAGTCACTTTTCCTCTTGGTACAACAAGATTGATCTCAGAGAAAATCTTTCTGCTACCGCGAGTGAAGTTCATATTGCGCACTTCAATTAGATTGTCAGATTGTGCGTTCATGAATAAAACATCCTCAAGCCTGTCTGCATAAACGAATTTTTACGCTATTTTGGCAGGTCATTCGCTATGTTACAAAGAAATCACCACTATTTAGCAATTTATTGCACGGTTAATTTTACTTTTCGTGCTTGGCTAGTCAAAATATGGTTAATTAGCAAAACCTTTTGACAATATGTTTTTTTATCAGCCCTGTCTTATTGGTTTTTTCTTTATTCGCTCATTGTTGGAAAACTGATGGCATGTTGATTACTTTGTCTCTTTTAATTTTTGGGTTGATGCTACTCGTTTATGCATCAGACCGATTAGTTTATGGTGCGAGCGTTTTTGCGCAATCGTTAAAAATCCCACCTGCCGTTATTGGTATCTTAATTGTAGGCACCGGTACTTCACTGCCTGAGCTTTTTGTTTCAACCGATGCTGCTGTTCATAATTTACCTGATATTGCTATCGGGACAGCCATTGGCTCTACACTCACCAACCTTCTCCTCATCGCTGGTATTGGCGCGATGATTTATCCTATGAACATTCAATCCGCAGTGCTAAAAAAAGAGCTTCCCTTGATGATTATAGTCATCATACTTGTTGGCATTATCGTTTCTAGCGGAAACTTAGGGCTTAGAGAAGGCACGCTGCTCTTTTTTATTGGTTTTGCATCCATCTTTCTAATGATAAAAACGATGCATAAAACACTAACACAAGAGCGTCACGTATTACCTTTAGAAACCTTAACGCGTTTTGAATTACAGACAAATCCCCGTAATTCTGTTGCACTTTTTTGGGTTGTTATTGCTTTACTTATTATTCCAGTTGCAACCCAAATGATATTGGATAATGTCTTTATTTTAATGCAACAGTATCATCTTAGTGGCTTTTTTGTTGGTTTAACCTTGCTATCGATTGGAACAAGCCTACCTGAATTAGCAACAACTATTGTGGCAGCACTAAGACGCGAGAATGAATTAGCATTAGGGAATATTATAGGTGCTAATATTTTCAATCTCACTTTTGTGTTAGGAATGCCAGCATTACTCTCACCAAGCACATTTAATATCAACACATTTTATTTTAGCTTTGCTGTGCTTGGTGTCGCCAGTTTACTGTTTTCTCTCTTTTCATTAGGGCGCAAACGACGTCTTAATCGAGGAAAAGGGATATTCTTGTTAGTTTGCTTTATTGTTTATATTACGGTGTTGTGCGTCGCACATTCTCTCTTAACCTAAAATAAATGGTACAAAAAAATGACCGAGTTTGATTTTCAGCAAGCGGGTAAAAAAGTCCTTCATATTGAACGTGATGGGTTAGCTGAACTAGAACAATACATCAATGATGACTTCACTCTAGCCTGTGAAAAAATTTTCCACTGCCAAGGTAGAGTCATTGTTATGGGTATGGGTAAATCTGGCCATATTGGACATAAAATTGCGGCGACATTCGCCAGCACAGGAACACCTTCTTTCTTCGTTCATCCCGGTGAAGCAAGCCATGGCGACTTAGGCATGGTGACAGAAAAAGATATTGTTTTGGCGATTTCAAACTCAGGTGAAGCCAGCGAAATCCTTGCGCTGATCCCAGTACTTAAACGTAAACAGATAACACTGATTTGTATGACACGCACTCCTCAAAGTACAATGGGGAAAGCGTCTGATATTCATCTTTGTATCAAAGTACCTAAAGAAGCCTGTCCTTTAGGTCTTGCACCAACAACCAGTACAACGGCAACCTTGGTAATGGGGGATGCACTAGCAATAGCACTGTTACGTGCCCGTGGTTTTACTGCTGAAGATTTTGCGCTCTCTCATCCTGGAGGGGCATTAGGTCGTAAATTACTCCTTCATGTCAGTGATTTAATGAATAAAGAGGCAGATATCCCTCGCGTCACTAAAGATGCCACTTTACGTGAAGCACTTGTCGAGATAACCCGTAAAAAATTAGGTATGACCGTCATTTGCGATGATAGTATGCTGATCAACGGTATCTTTACTGATGGTGACTTACGAAGAATATTTGATTTAGGGATAGATCTGAACAATGCCAAAATTTCAGATGTTATGACAAGAGGCGGTATTCGTATTCGCCCAGATTGTTTGGCAGTTGAAGCACTGAATTTAATGCAAGCAAAACATATCACCTCGCTATTAGTAACAGAACAAGATAGTGATATCCTGTTAGGTGTTTTACATATGCATGATTTATTACAGGCTGGTGTTGTATAAGATAGTCATAACGTTCGAAGGATAAAAATGAATACAATGATAGAAACTTGTTATGGTGCAGTAAGCGAGCAAATCATCAAAAAAGCAGAAAAAATCCAATTGCTGATTTGTGATGTTGATGGTGTGATGTCGGACGGACTCATTTACATGGGCAATAATGGCGAAGAATTAAAAGCCTTTAACGTTCGTGATGGGTATGGCATCCGTTGTTTGCTTACATCAGGCATTGAGGTTGCTATCATTACAGGTCGTCAGTCTAAACTGTTAGAAGATCGTGCTAAAACCCTTGGCATTACATATCTTTACCAAGGTCAGCATAATAAGCTTTTGGCGTATCAACAACTGTTAGATACACTAAACCTTAAACCTGAACAAACAGCCTATATTGGTGACGACCTGATTGATTTACCTGTAATGGAAAAAGTAGGACTTTCTGTCGCCGTGGCTGATGCACATCCATTACTTACACCTCGTGCTAATTACGTGACTCGCATTGCGGGGGGGCGTGGTGCAGTACGAGAATTGTGCGATTTAATCCTTTTAGCGCAAGGTCGGCTTGAAGAAGCTAAAGGTCTTTCGATTTAACGTATAACGATACAGAATGAATAAATTAAAATCCTGGTTTACCTTAATTCTTGCCATTATCGCCCTTGGGCTGATTGGCTGGAACTATACTAATAACACTGAATTCGGTGATGGTGAGATTGTTGATGATGGTCAGCCAACCTATCAATCCAAATCATCGATATCTTTTGTTTATGAACCAACGGGTATACTCGGATATAAACTTGTTGCTGATGATGTTAAAAACTATGCTCAGCAAAAGTTTACATGGTTTACTAACCCTGTCTTAACTACCTATTCACCGACAGGGGATGCAACATGGACAGTACGCGCAAATAAAGCCAAGCTAACAAACAGTAAAATGCTCTATCTTTATGGCGATGTTCAAATTGATAGCTTAACAGATGATTCTCAACTACAGAGAATAAGCACAGACAATGCTATCGCAAATTTGGATACACAGGATGTTTCCTCTGATGATGAAGTGACTATTATCGGCGTCGGACTGAAATCAGTCGGCTTAAAAATGCGAGGCAATCTGCGCGAGAAACGTGCAGAGCTGATTGAAAAGGTAAACACCTATTATGAGATCCCTAATGAATCAAAAAATCCGTAATACACTGATTATCGGTACACTTTTAGCGATAAGTGTACCTGCGATGGCGCTTAAAGATGACACACAACAACCTATTGTTGTGAATTCAGAGAAACAGTCGCTTGATCTAGAAAAAAACGTTACAACCTTTACACAAAATGTTGTGATCAAACAAGGTTCTATCGATATTCGTGCTGATAAAGTTGTTGTCACACGCCCGGGTGGTGACTCCAAAAGGATCGTAATAGAAGCGTTTGGTAACCCTGTGACTTTTTATCAGTTACAAGATGATGGCAAACCTATCAAAGGTCGTGGCGAGAAAATGACCTATGAAATGGATAAAGAGTTAATGACCTTAACGGGTAAAGCCTATCTTGAACAATTAGACAGTAATATCACCGGTGATAAGATCACTTATCTCGTCCCAACTCAGCAAATGGAAGCGTTTAGCGGTAAAGGTAAACAAGTGACTACTGTTTTACTGCCTTCCCAGTTGCAAGAGAAAGGCCCTGGTGTTAACAACAAAGGTAAGTAACACTTTATGGCGCTGTTAAAAGCTGAAAATTTAGCGAAAGCATACAAAGGGCGCACCGTTGTCGGTGATGTAAGTCTGAACGTTAATTCAGGTGAGATTGTCGGCTTACTTGGACCTAATGGTGCAGGTAAAACAACCACATTCTATATGGTTGTTGGCATTGTAGCTCGTGATGCAGGTAGTATTACAATTGATGATGAAGACATTACGCTGTTACCGTTACATGAACGAGCACGTAAAGGCATTGGCTATCTTCCTCAAGAAGCGTCTATTTTTAGACGCTTAAGCGTTTATGACAATATTATGGGGATCTTAGAAATCCGCCATGATCTAACGCCTGAAGAACGAAAAGACCGTGCAGAAGAGCTACTAGAAGAGTTTAATGTCAGCCACTTGCGTAACAGCTTAGGGCAATCATTATCAGGGGGTGAACGCCGCCGTGTTGAAATCGCGCGGGCATTGGCAGCAAACCCCAAATTCATTTTATTAGATGAACCTTTTGCGGGTGTTGACCCTATTTCGGTATTAGATATTAAAAAAATTATCCAGCATCTACGTGATTATGGATTAGGTGTACTGATTACTGACCATAACGTTCGTGAAACATTAGATGTATGTGAACGTGCTTATATTGTCAGCCAAGGTCACCTTATCGCTCATGGTTCACCAGAAGAAATTCTTGAAAATGAGCAAGTTAAACGTGTTTACTTAGGTGAAGGCTTCCGCCTGTAATCTTTGATTCACTTTTACTCTGTCATGGATGACAACAGCAAAGGACTCATCGCATTATTATGAAACAAAGTCTGCAACTTCGTCTTAGTCAGCAACTGGCAATGACGCCACAGCTACAACAGGCTATTCGTTTGTTGCAACTTTCGACGCTTGAATTACAACAAGAAATTCAGCAAGCGCTTGAGTCTAATCCACTTCTAGAACAAGACGACGATCAACAAGATCCCGTTTCAGACGATACCTCTCATACAGAAAATCAGTCCGACTCTACAACAGAAACAACAACCGAAAACGAAGTTGAAGAGTTCGATACGCTGGATGCTTTAGAGCAAAAAGAGATGCCTGATGATCTCCCTTTAGATACTCAATGGGAAGAGATCTACACCGCAGGCACACCTTCTGGCACCAGTAATGACTATACTGATGATGAACTTCCACTGTATCAAGGCGAAACAACGGCTTCATTGCAAGATTACCTAACATGGCAGGCTGATCTCACTCCGTTTTCAGAAACAGACAGAGCAATTGCGATAAGTATTATCGATGCTATTGATGAAACAGGATATTTAACTGTCACAACAGATGACATCCTTGCTGGAATGGGCGATGATGAGTTAGAGCTTGATGAAGTCGAAGCCGTATTAAAACGTATCCAACGCTTTGATCCTATTGGTGTTGCTGCGCGTGATTTAAAAGAGTGTCTTTTGATTCAGCTATCCGCTTTTTCAACAGAAACACCTTATCTTAAAGAAACGCAGTTAGTGATCAGCCAATATTTAGAGTTGCTAGGTAACCGTGACTTTCGCCAATTGATGCGTCAAACGAAGTTACGTGAAGAGACACTTAAATCGGTTATTGAGATGATCCAGTCTCTTGATCCTAAACCCGGATTAAGTATTGATACAGGCGAGTCAGAGTATGTTATTCCAGATATACTGGTAAAAAAATCAGGTGAGCGCTGGCAAGTTGAGTTAAATACAGATAGCATTCCTCGCCTACGAATAAATGAGACCTACGCAGCATTGGGTCAATCGACCCAAAATGAGAGTGATGGAAAATTTATTCGTGATAATTTACAAGAAGCCAAATGGCTGATAAAAAGTTTAGAAAGCCGTAATGAGACATTATTAAAAGTCGCTCATTGCATTGTTGACACACAGCAGGCATTTTTCGAATTGGGTGAAGAGCATATGAAACCCCTTGTGTTAGCAGATATTGCTGAACAGGTTGAAATGCACGAATCCACCATTTCTCGAGTGACAACGCAAAAATTTTTGCATTGCCCGAGAGGAATTTTCGAATTGAAGTATTTTTTCTCTAGCCATGTGAATACTGATAGCGGAGGCGAAGCCTCTTCAACAGCAATCAGGGCTTTAGTGAAGAAACTAATCGCAGCAGAAAATCCAGCGAAACCACTTAGTGATAGTAAACTGGCTGATATGCTCGGAGAACTTGGAATACAGGTTGCTCGACGCACTGTTGCGAAGTATAGAGAGTCATTATCCATCCCGCCTTCAAATCAACGCAAAGAGTTGGTTTGAGCATAATTGAGAAGGAAGACACTATGGAACTTCAAATCACTGGTCATAATATTGAATTAACCGATGCTCTGCGTGATACCGTCAAAGCAAAAAGCGCGAAATTACCTCAGTTCTTTGACAAAATTAATAACGTTCAGGTGATCCTGAAAGTCGAGAAAGTTAATAAAATCGCGGAAGCGACCATTCAAGTTAACGGCGGTGAATTGCATGCCTCTGCGGAAGCAGAAGATATGTACGCAGCAATTGATGGATTAATGGATAAACTGGCTCGTCAATTAACCAAACACAAAGATAAACTGAGACAACATTAATTCATTTCCCATTGTAAAATGGGGATACAATCGGCGAAGTTACTGCGTTGTTTATGACTCGGTTTAAGCCAACGCCTAATCAATATCAGTAACAAAAAACCAGATGTCACTTTGTGGCATCTGGTTTGCTGGTCTAAGTGAATAAGACAATGAACAACGATACAAAGATGAATATTAGCGACGTACTTTCTCTGGCATGTACGCATAATGATGTACATTGCACGAGTAAAAAGCGCGCGTTAGAAATTATCAGTGAAAATGCAGCTAAAGCACTTAATTTACCCGAAACACTGATATTTGAAGCTTTATTAACGCGTGAAAAAGTCGGTACAACAGGGATTGGGGGGGGGTTAGCTATCCCTCATGGACGTATTGAAAGTGATGAAACAGAAAAAGTAGTTGGTGTGTTTCTTCACCTAAGCGAACCTATTGCCTTCGACGCTATTGATAATCAACCTGTCGACTTGTTGTTCGCATTACTCGTTCCTGCGACACAATGTAAGGAACATTTACACACACTGTCTTTGATTGCAAAACAGTTGGCAGACAAAAATTTATGTCGCCGACTACGCTCCGCACAAAGTGATGAAGAGCTTTATCAGATTATCACAGAATAACCCCTACGGGTTTAGTAGGACGCGAATAGCATACAGTGGAATGATATTCATCACTGGGAAATTATAGGGGAGCTACCTCATGGTGCTGATGATAGTCAGCGGACGCTCTGGTTCAGGTAAGTCAGTCGCTTTGCGTGCGCTTGAAGACATGGGATTTTATTGTGTTGATAACTTACCTGTTGATCTTTTACCTGAGCTCGCAAAAACACTGGCTGAACGTGATGCTTCTGCTGCCGCAGTCAGTATTGATGTCCGAAATATGCCAGAGTCGCCGGAGATCTTCGAAAAAGCGCTGGAAAGTTTACCCGCTGAATATTCTCCACAACTCTTATTTTTAGACGCAGATAGAAATACCTTAATTCGTCGTTATAGTGATACTCGACGTCTTCACCCTCTTTCGACCAAGAACCTTTCGTTAGAAATGGCAATTGATACCGAAAGTGATCTGCTTGAGCCATTGCGATCACGCGCTGATCTCATCATTGATACTTCTGAGATGTCAGTTCATGAGCTCGCAGAAATGCTGCGTACTCGCTTGTTAGGTAAGCGTGAACGTGAGCTGACGATGGTCTTTGAATCGTTTGGCTTTAAACATGGTATTCCTATTGATGCAGACTATGTTTTTGACGTGCGATTCTTACCAAATCCACATTGGGATCCTAAACTGCGTCCAATGACAGGTCTTGATCGCCCTGTCGCGGCATTTTTAGATAGGCACACTGAAGTTCATAACTTTATTTATCAAACTAGAAGCTACCTTGAACTTTGGTTGCCGATGTTAGAAACCAATAACCGTAGTTATTTGACGGTTGCGATTGGTTGTACGGGTGGTAAACACCGTTCTGTTTATGTTGCAGAGCAACTCGCAGATTATTTCCGCTCTAGAGGGAAAAACGTACAATCACGTCACAGAACACTAGAAAAACGCAAATGACCCAATATCGACAAGTTGCGATTAAAAATCGACTCGGTATGCATGCAAGACCTGCAATGAAGTTGTTTGATTTAGTAAAAACATTTCAATCAACCGTCATTTTACGCAACAACGAAGGGGTTGAGGCACAAGCGGATAGTGTGATTGCTATGCTGATGTTAGATTCAGAGCAAGGCAGTCAAATTGATATAGAAGTTACAGGTAGTGATGAAAATGAAGCTATTGATGCTATTATCGCATTATTTGAATCGGGGTTTGATGAAGAATAATCGTAATAGAAAACAATAGATTAGCATTTCTTAACTAAATAACCCGAAAGAGACTGTGATCACTGTCTCTTTCTTTTTTATACAGAACCGCCTATTATCTCTTATATGAGTTTAACAACACCCCCACCTCACCCGTGGGGGTGTTGTTTTGCATTGGAATAAATTGGAGTGTGGTATGACAAAGCCAACAATTATCATCAACGAACTTGATGCAGAACGTTTAGATTCACTACTTGAACAACCGGCATTTGCAGATAGCCCGATTGCTGAAGCATTGAATGAAGAGTTAGATCGTGCTGACATTGTTACACCAGCTGATATCCCTGCTAATATTGTCACAATGAACAGCAAAGTCCGTTTTATGGACTTAAAAAATAATGAAGAGCGTACTCGTACATTAGTGTATCCTGCTTCATTAAAAGACAGCACTACTGAACTTTCCGTTATGGCACCAATGGGTGCTGCGCTACTAGGTTTAGCGATTGATGATGAGATCAGTTGGAAGCTGCCTAATGGCCTTGAAACTAAGGTTAAAGTATTAGAAATTCTATACCAACCTGAAGCTGCGGGTGAATTACACCGTTAAGCAGAGCTGAAGGTTCGCGTCTTATTTTTATCTTCTCAAATTGAAAAGCACACTGATAAACGCGATATCTCAGCCCATTGCGGGCTGAGATTAAAGGTTGCGATCAGTATCTAGAATTTACTCACCTGCAATACTCATTTCTGGTAATAACAACGATCCACACTGAACATTACTGCGCATCTCGATATCATCACCCATAGTGGCAATATTTGCCCACATATCTTTTAAGTTACCCGCAATAGTGACTTCACTTACAGGATATTGAATTTCACCGTTTTCAACCCAAAAACCGCTCGCGCCACGAGAATAATCACCTGTTACTGTGCTGACGCCTTGTCCCATCAATTCTGTCACAACTAGCCCTGTTCCCATCTCTTTTAACAGTGCATCAAATGATAAACCTTGCCCTGGGATATACCAGTTATGAATACCACCAGCATGACCATTACTTTTTAAACCCAATTTTCTTGCTGAATAAGTGGTTAATAGCCACTCTTGTAATACGCCATCTTTAATAATTTCGGCATCAGTTGTGCGCACACCTTCGCTATCAAATGGTGTTGATGCTAGGCCTCTCATTAAGTGAGGACGCTCTTGAATATTTAGCCATTGAGGGAAAATTTGCTTCCCTAAGCTATCGAGTAAACAAGAAGATTCACGATAAATCATGCTACCACTGATTGCCGCCACCAAATGGCCAAAAATACCAGTCGCAACATCGGCTGCAAAAATAACGGGGGCTTTCATGGTTGGGAGCTTACGAGGTGCAAGGCGAGATAAAGTACGGCGAGCACACTCTTGACCTACCCATTCAGGCGATTCCAGATCATCAAAACGACGACTAATGGTGTAGGCATAATCGCGCTCCATATCTTCACCATCACGAGCAATAACACAGCTCGACATAGAATAGCGTGAAGATGAATAGCTTTTTAATAAGCCAAGGCTATTACCAAATACACGGGTTCCACTGTGGCTATTAAAACTGCCCCCTTCTGTATTAATAATACGGCTATCGCTATCTAAAGCGGCTTTTTCTGCTCGTGATGCTAATTCAATCGCTTTATCTGCCGTTACTTCGGTAGGATGGTAAAGATCAAGGAAAGGCGCATCAAAGGCTAATAGCTCTTGATCAGCAGGTCCTGCATACGGGTCAACTGAAGTATAGCGTGCAATATCCACAGCGGCTTGTACAGCACGCTTAATTGCATCAGGACTTAAATCTGTTGAAGATGCACTACCTTTACGTTGTTGTTGGTAAACCGTAATGCCTAAAGCACCATCACTGTTAAATTCAACATTTTCAACTTCACCGTAACGCGTACTCACACTAATGCCCGTCGATTTATTAATAGCGACTTCAGCACTATCACACTGTTTAGCAGCCAGCTCTAATGCAAGCGAGACGGCGTCTTCAAGCTGTTTTACCTGATCTGAATTATTCATTGAGAACCATTTTTTCCTAAGGAGAACACCACTTTTTACTTATTTTTAGCAAAGTAAATCAATTGACAGGTGGTCAACAAGCGATTTTCCCAGTTACAATAGAAGATATATGAATGTTATCACCCGTCGGGCTTTTGGTCATTCACCAAATCACACTCCCGGCTTACTCTGCAACAGGAATTTTTATTATGGCAAAGCAGCCTGAAGAGTGGCATTACCTCAATCCTGAATTTGACGATACATCGTCAGAAGAGGAAGAAGAGGACGAAATCATCTGGGTCAGCAAAAGCGAAATTAAACGTGATGCTGAAGCACTCAAAAAACTGGGTACTGAATTAGTTGAATTAAGTGCACAAGAATTAGAGCGTGTACCATTAGATGAGAAATTATTAGCCTCTATTCAATTAGCACAAAAAGTACAGCGTGAAGCGCGCCGTCGCCAAATTCAATATATTGGAAAACTACTGCGCAATGTGGACGAAGATCCGATCCGTCAAGCGCTTGATAAACTGAAAAACCGTCACAACCAACAGATTTTAGTGTTACATAAACTTGAAGATCTGCGAATTCGCCTTGTCGAAGGCGGTAATGAAGTGATTGAAGAAGTCGTGGCGCTTTATCCAATGGCAGATCGTCAACAATTACGCACACTTATCCGTAATGCGAAAAAAGAAAAAGAAGCGAATAAGCCACCAAAATCATTCCGCTTACTATTTCAATATCTAAAAGATTTATCAGAATCAGCATAAAACCTGATCATCCTGAAAACGCAGTGTAAATTCTGTATCACTGCGATTTTCAGGGCGTACTTTTTGCGCTTAATTACTTTTTCGCTTTGTGCTCACAATGAAAGCTCAATGCCTCTTTACCAAGTTCATTCTGTGCTTCTTGCATCACTTCCACTAAAGGCTGAAAATCACGGGAATGATGAGGTAGATGCTTAAAAACAATACTGACAGGCAATTCTATTTCTCCTACTAACGCATCCCACAATGCATCTAGGTTATCGCCAAAATTATCATCTAACTGAAATTGCAGTGCAAAATCCTGATAAAAAGCATCTCTATCTACTAGCGTCTTAAAATCGAAGATAACCTGTTTCATTAAGGAGCAACCTTTGTCATTGTGCGGTAATGATCAGTGGTGACATAAATCAACCCATCATTCGAATAGAGCAATCTGTCGCTACCACGATGACCACAGTGATAATTCACATCAGCTTCATACCACTGGCGTCCTGCTTCTTCTGGTAGCTGTTTTTCACGGTTCATAAAGCGATCACCACCAATTGCTCTTCCCGGCAAAACTTCACATAAGTTACCTTCTTTCGCATTCCAACCTTGTTCTCTTGCCTGTTTTTTAGTGAGATAAAAACTTGGTAGCTGTTGATGACGTTGTAAATAGTTAGCCACTGCATTGGCTTGTGTTTTTTCATCAATAGAAAGAGGAATTTGTGCTGGTTTATTGCTGCTATTGCTTGATGATGTTGGAACAGAAACTGGCGATGAAGAGGAGGATACATTCGCTTCAGGAAGCAAACCTTTATAGAGAACACCAAATAAAACAGCAATAACAATAATAACTGGTAATAAACGTTTACCCATAAATTAGCACCTTCACTGTCGCTGGGATAAAAAACTCCATCAAAAGATGGAGTTTAATTAATACGTATAAATAACTATTAAAAAGATTAAGCAGTACCGCCTACGGTGATCTTATCAAGCTTCAACGTAGGTTGACCCACACCAACAGGGAGGCTTTGTCCTTCTTTACCACAAACGCCGACGCCTTTATCTAAAGCGAGATCATTACCCACCATAGAGACCTGTTGCATCGCTTCAATACCTGAACCAATCAGAGTTGCCCCTTTAATTGGTTTTGTTATTTTTCCATTCTCGATTAAATAAGCTTCAGAGGTTGAGAAAACAAATTTACCCGATGTGATATCAACCTGACCGCCACCAAAGTTTGGTGCGTAAATACCGCGATCAACGCTGGCAATAATTTCTTCAGGAGAAGATTTACCAGCTAACATATAGGTGTTTGTCATACGAGGCATAGGAAGATGCGCATAAGACTCACGACGACCATTTCCTGTTGGTGCAACACCCATTAAACGCGCATTCATCTTATCTTGCATATAGCCTTTTAAGATGCCGTTTTCGATTAAGACATTGTATTGACCCGGAACACCTTCATCGTCGATAGCAACAGAGCCTCGACGGCCTTCAAGAGTACCATCATCAACAATCGTACAAAGCTCGGAAGTGACTTTCTCACCAAGGCGACCAGAAAATACAGAAGTTTCACGGCGGTTGAAATCACCTTCTAAACCATGACCCACAGCTTCATGCAATAATACACCCGGCCATCCTGCGCCTAATACCACAGGCATTGTTCCAGCGGGCGCTGCAATCGCTGATAAATTCACTAATGCCATACGTACTGCTTCACGAGCATAAGTAACTGCATGGCTTTCACCATCTGCTTTAGTTAAGAAATAGTCATAACCAAAGCGACCACCGCCACCACTTGCGCCACGCTCACGTTTGCCATCTTCTTCCACCAGCACACTGACAGAAAGGCGAACTAAAGGACGTACATCAGCGGCTAACGTACCATCGGTTGCTGCAACCAACACATGCTCATAAACACCCGTTAATGACGCATTAACTTGTTTAACGCGTTTATCTTCAGCACGAGCGGCTTTATCTACCTCATGCAATAATGCAATTTTCTCTTCACGAGAGAGGCTTTGCAGAGGATCATTTAAGCTGTATAGCGGAGAATGTTGAATAGCACCTAAAGTATGGATACGACCATTACCTTTAGCCTGAACAATACTTCGTGCAGCATGAGCACTTTGGTTAAGTGCGTTAAGCGTTAGTTGGTCAGCATAAGCAAAACCGGTTTTTTCACCATAAATTGCTCTAACGCCAACACCTTGATCAATATTGTAAGAGCCATCTTTAATGATCTGATCATCGAGGATCCAAGCCTCGTGATAACTTGACTGAAAATAAAGATCACCATAATCAATTTGACGCTGTGCAAGCTGCTCTAGTGTTGATGCTAAATCATCTAAACTAAGTTTGTTTGCTTCCAACAGACTTTCGCTGACAACAGCTAAACTCATAATTCTTCTTTATCCTTAACTTTTTTGATTAAGTGGGTCAGTTTCGGGCGAAAACGGTTATGTTTTACAACTCGGATCTGTTCACGCATACCGTGTAAACTTTCGACGCCAACATTCAGCGTTAGTGCACTGACAGCATCTGGGTTCTTTTTCAAGACTTTACCCCAACCATCAATCGCCATGGTATGGCCCCAAGTCCGGCGCGTATCATGTGTACCCACTTGTGCTGGCGCTAAGATAATACACTGATTTTCAATGGCACGAGCACGTAATAAAGGTTCCCAGTGTGCTTTTCCTGTTAAACGGGTAAAAGCAGCTGGCACAGAGATTATCTCTGCTCCTTTTTCTCTTAATGCTTGGAAAATACCCGGGAAGCGTAAGTCATAACAAATAGTTAAACCTAATTTTCCAACGGGAGTATCAACGACGGTTAGGCGCTCACCGCGTTGATAAATAGAAGACTCGTTATATTCGCCTTGCTCATCATCAATACTGACATCAAACATATGGATTTTGTCATAACGAGCGCGAATAACACCTTCATCATCAAACACCAAACTACTGCTGGTAATTTGATCTGGAGAGTCTCGACTAATCAATGGCATAGAACCGACTAAGATCCATACTTTGTAACGCTGAGCCATTTTAGCGATAGCATTTTGTAAAGGCCCATCGCCCTGAATTTCAGCGTGTTTATGGTAATCTTTAGAGTTTGAAAAAAGTAACGCATTCTCAGGTGTTAATACAAGCTTCACTGAATCGGGTAATTGCTTAATCTGTTGCTCAATTTGCGCTAGATTATTTTTTGTGTTTTTACCGCTACAAAGTTGCAAAAGTGCGACATTAACTTTTTTCATAACGCCTGATTCTCCTTAAGCTGACGCAGTACTTCGTCAATTTTGGGTTGTTCCATAGTTCCGGTCACATGATAACGGATAACTGAAATCTTACTCCAAAGTGGCCCCAGAACCTTTGATGCCGCAAACACTGCGGCGCCTGCAATTGGGTTTATAGCGAATGCAGTAGCAACACCGACTGTTGCTGAAATCTCTGGCGTTACCACAACTTGTAGGTCCATTTTACGTTCAAGTAAATCAACTTTCCCACTGATTGCAATATCGGCAATAACACCATCAACTCGGACACTATCAGCATTCATAATACCTTGATTAATCGTAATTTCACTCTTAATCGAGTCATACTCAAAATGCTCGCTGAAAGTATCTCTAAAATCAAACTGTAATTTACGTAAAAGTGCATCGAAACTCACAAGGCGAAGTAACTTACCGGCTTGTCCGACATTCACTTCTTCTATCCGCCCTTTACCTAAAGTCGATTTGATATCGCCATTTAAGGTCGCAAGATCAAAACTCCACGGCGTATTATGCCATTGTAATGAAAAATCAGCAGAAAGAGGAGATTGCAAAATAGGAACGATATAACCAAAGTAAGCTGCCATTTCATCAATTTCATCTGCTTTTAGCTTACCTTGTAGCTTTGTAGTGTTGTTTCCTGCGATATCGTCCGACCATTCGCCATTAACATGTAGCTCACCGCTACTATTTACTAATTTACCGTTAGTTAAAAGCAATGTGCCATTACTCTGCTTTAATGAACCTTGAATTTGTCCTAAAAGTAGACCATTTACCCAACATTCTCGACATTCAAAATCAATAGAAGGGATATTTTTTACAGAAAATTTCAATACATTAGGATCAGTAGTGTTCGCCATTTTTAACGTTTTTTCTTCTTGGGTAGAAGAGACACCATTAAAATAGAGATAATTAATATTCACTTGCCAAGGTGTTGATGCTTCAGGAATAAACACATCACCTCGTAATTCATTTCCTGAAAATGCAAATTTTACACCCTCACGAATGCGCATAATTTCAGTTTGAGGATCACGCCATTTTTGCCCTGCAAAATTTAAATCAGGCAAACTGATATGCACATTATCAGGAAAAGTGACTTCATTTTCAGACGGCGTTAAAGACGAAAAAGCCATTAATGTTGGCAACCATTTATCACCTTCTAATCCTTTAAGGGCAATAGTTAAGCGTTGTTGTGAACTCAATTCTGGCAATTTAAGAGAAGAAGAAACAAGGTTACCTTGTAATAATCGTAACTGTTTTCCTAATGCCCACTGACTATTTAGCTTCCACTGTTTCTCAGCACTTGCATTCACGCTTAAGGTTTCACTGTTACCCTTTGCAGAAATAACAATAGGCGGTGAATTTTTTAAATCTAGGGTTTCAGGCGCGGTTAATTTGCTACTTAATGCATTGATATTTCCGGTTAAATCGACTTGATAATCGACATCGCCTTTTTCGGGGATCTTAACATTAACCTTGCCACTCCAAGGAAATACACCACTAAATTTCTGTTGAATATCGCTAGGCAATCCTTGAATTTTTTGAATATCCCATTGCCCTTTCAAGCCGACATCAACCTGATAATTATCCGTATCATTGTGACTTGTAAATGAGAAAGCGAGAGGCTGCCCAAACCAATTAGCCGTTAATGTATCACTCTCAAGTTTGTCATTGTGATAACGAAATTGTCCGCTGACACCCTTTAAGGTGGTATCCATAAAATTCAATGTGACATCATTATTTTTTAAATTAATATCACCCGAAGCAACCACATCTTCACCACCAAAAGGAATATCTAATTTCAATGTACCATTGATTTTCCCTGCGACTTTAAGCTCTTCAAGTGTATGGCCAATACTCGCCATTTGAGAATCTAAGAAATACTCTTTCAGCTCGTCACCTGTGGCTTGAATATCTGCATTAATTAAGATCTTTTCTTGTCGATAGCTCTCAATCACCGCACTTAAATTTGTGGCAGTGGCTTTACCCACTTTCGCTTGTGCAGAAGACATCCATAGCCCATCATTTTTAAAATCTAAATTAATATCTAGATCGAATAATGCTGGCCATTCGCTATCAAATTTAAAGGTGGCGTGTTTGACAGGGGCATAAACTTGGAACCACCCTTTGTGATTATCAAAAGGAAAATCGGTGGGATCACCATGAAAAATAAAGGTTCCATTATCGATATTACCCGCAATAATCGCCTCTGAGAGGTATTGTGTCAGCTCTTTACCAACATACTCTTCTGGCAAATAACGCCATGCATCTCCTGCATTTGTCACTCTTACACCTGAGAGTATAGAAAGGCGCTGATCTTCACCTTGTTTCTCATAACGAAAATCACCCGCAACCCATGCTGATGTAGCTTGAACATCTAATCCTTCACTCCAAAGAGATAAGTCATCTCCAGAATAAGTCCAATAAACTGCGCCTTTCCCTTTCTCAATATTCAGTGGTGCTTTAAACAATTCGCCAGTATCTATTTCGCTGTTTGCTAGAGTGAAATTAAGCTCACCGCGTTGCATACTGCCTTTTAATTGCCCACTGAAATGTTGCACGGAAGGGATCTCTTGCCAACGCTTCCAACCCACATTTTCCCAAGAGAGATTAATCGCGCTTTGCTCGAAATGCTCAGGAGTGAGATCTAATGCAAAATCATTAACTACCCCAGAGAATTGGCGATACTGCCATTGACGAACAAAATCAGGTGTTAAAAAAGAGAATAATGGCAATACAGCATATAGCCTATCTAACTCAATATTTTTGGCACGAATACGCCATGCTTCGTCATGTTGTTTTTCTTTTGGTTGATAAAGAACTGCTAAATAACCATCAGGCCACTCTTCACCATCCATTATAATTTTTCGAGTATAAGGAATATCTGCAAGCCAACCATTTTCTTGCCTTCTCATCCGCAATATTAAGTCTTCAACTTTTAATGCATGCGAGGTTCCATCACTACTCCAGTCCATTTCACCTTGATGAATTTGCAACTGACTTCCCGTAATACGTCCTTGAGTAATTTCAATCCAGTTAGATAAACTCGCTTTAGCTTCGCCTACCCCACTATTATTTTTTACCCACTGACTAAGCCAAGGTGAGATATCAATATCATCTGCGGTAAGAAATACCTTACCGTTATCGATTAAACCGTTCTCTGTGGTATAGAGATCAAGACGTACCTTTAAGCCACCATAATGATTAATCGGTGTATCAAGAGTGACTTCGCCTTGAGCACGATGACGATTTTTTTGATTTAACCACATCAATTCAGGCACATGTAATGTACTGGTGTCTCCTGAAGGAGTTAAAAAAACAAAACGGCTTTCAATCAGTTTAAAGCGATCAAACTGTTCAAGGAAAATGGCAGAAATATCATCAGGTTTAGTTAACGTTATATCCCCACTTTGCCCAGTAAAAATAGGACTATGGTAATTAACATATAACTGTTCAAAGGTCAGTTCACGAAAATGAAGGCGAAAAGCGAATAATGAACGCCAAACGTCAAAAGAAAAAGTCACTTTTTCTGCCGTAACGTTCACATCTTTATTGGTAATATTCAGCCCTTCAACTTGAATATCAGGACCAAAATTTTGCCACTCTCCCACGATCTTTGTCATGGAGACAGGGCTATTGAGTTGCTTCGTAAGATACGATTCTATTTCAGAACGATAACTATCTAAGCGAGGCAGAAAGTAGCGAAATCCGCTTAATACCAAGGCAAAAACGATGAGGCAAAAAACTGTTATCACTAACAGGTATTTAGGCAGCCGCTTCATTTTTGTCTCCTTTCTGCCATCATATTCATTAGGAAGGCGAATCCATTACATCATCACCACATCAAATTGCTCCTGACTATAGAGTAGCTCAGTTTGCACTTTCACTTGTTTACCGACAAAAATTTCAACCTCTGCTAATGCATGTGACTCATCGCCTTTTAATGTGTCTGCCACTGCTGAAGAGGCGTAAACCAAGAAGCGATCTGCATCAATCGTTTTATGCACGCGCACTATTTCACGTAAAATCTCATAACAAACCGTTTCAACTGATTTTACCGTACCTCGCCCTTGGCAAGTTGGGCAGTCATCACAAAGAACATGTTCGAGACTTTCTCGAGTTCTTTTACGAGTCATTTCCACTAAGCCAAGTTGAGAGAAGCCATTAATCGTTGTTTTCACTCTATCTTTACTTAGTGCTTGTTCAAGTGATGCCAATACTCTGCGTTTATGTTCATCATTATTCATATCAATAAAGTCAATAATGATGATACCGCCTAAATTACGTAACCGTAATTGACGAGCAATGGCTTGGCTTGCTTCAATATTAGTATTAAAAATCGTTTCTTCTAAATTTCTATGACCAACAAATGCCCCTGTATTGATATCAATAGTGGTCATTGCTTCAGTTTGATCGATAATTAAATAACCACCTGATTTCAATTCAACTTTGCGCTCTAAAGCCCGTTGAATTTCACTTTCCACACCATAGAGATCAAAAATAGGCTGATTGCCTTGGTGTAATTCAAGTTTAGCGGTCAATTCAGGAATATATTCACCAATAAATTCCTGTAATTGATTGTAGGTTAATTTAGAATCAACTCGTATGCTATCTAATTCAGAACCTGCGAAATCACGTAAAATACGCTGCGCTAAAGCCAGTTCGCCATAAATTTGAATGCGAGTTTTATTTCTTTTCTTACGCTCAATGATTTTATTCCATAAGCGTTTAAGAAAAGCGGCATCTTGCTTAATTTCATTCTCGCCAACACCTTCAGCGGCTGTACGAATAATAAAACCGCCATTTTCATCGCAATACTCTTCAACGAGTTGTTTTAAGCGCTCACGCTCTTCTTCACTGTCAATTCGCTGAGAAACGCCCACATGAGATGCGCCAGGCATAAAGACCAAATAACGAGAAGGCAATGTAATATCAGTGGTAAGGCGAGCGCCTTTGGTTCCTAAAGGATCTTTAACCACTTGTACAATTAAGTCTTGTCCTTGATGCACCAGTTGTGCAATATCACGAACATTAAATTTTTTCTGCTCTTCACCCGCAATGCATTCGGTGTGAGGCATAATATCAGAAGCATGTAGAAAAGCGGCTTTATCCAGCCCGATGTCAATAAATGCAGCTTGCATCCCGGGTAATACGCGACTTACCCGACCTTTGTAGATGTTTCCGACGATACCTCGTTTTGCTTCTCTTTCGACATGAATTTCTTGAAGTATGCCTCCACGAATATAGGCAACACGAGTTTCAGATGGCGTCACATTCACTAATAACTCAGCTGTCATGAAATCTCCTTCTCATTAGCTAGAGACGAAAATTGAGCTATCAACGCTTCGGTTTCAACAAGAGGCAATCCGACAACAGCATGATAACTTCCCTCAATCCGTTGAACAAAACGGCCTCCTTTTCCTTGAATACCGTAAGCGCCAGCTTTATCCATTGGCTCTCCTGACTCAATATACGCGCTAATCTCACTCTCTGTCATCTCTCTAAAAGTGACGTGTGTGACGACTAATTGACTCAATGTACGTGTTCTATTAGAGATAGCAATTGCCGTCATCACTTGATGTGTTGCGCCTGAAAGTGAACGTAGGATTTGCGCGGCATGAGTTTTATCACGAGGCTTTTCAAGAATATGACCATCATGAACCACAATAGTATCAGAGCCTAAAACGGGATAATCATGAGGTGCTTGTCTTACACCTTCTTGTGATTTTTCTTTTGCCAAACGAAGAACATACTCTTCTGGCTTTTCACCTTGTTGCCAAATTTCATCAATTGCTGGCGTGATAATACTAAATTCAATATCTAATAACGCGAGAAGTTCACGTCTTCTTGGTGAGCTGGAAGCAAGGTAAAGCGTGGTCACAAATAATGTCCTCATGACGGTAACGCAAAAGTGACCGCCATGATCCAATAACTTAGTGAACTAAAAACTGGTGACGGATTTTGCGAAGCAAAAAATAAAGCCATGGCCAAAGAATACCACTGACTGGGCTATTCCAGAATACTTGAGGGTGAAAAGTCACAGGTGAAAGTAAAAATTCCGCCCAAAATACAGTAAGATCAACAACGACAACACTTAACATCACCACTAAGGCTTGTTGCCATAACGCTAAATTACAAAAAAGCTGATATTTAAAGGCGATGACATAACTCACTAAAGTATAAGCCAGTGCATTAACGCCTAAGGTCGTTCCTTGGACTAAGTCCATAATCATACCCAAGACAAATGCAGTTCCGACACTGACACGATGAGGAATCGCGGTTATCCAATAAATAAGAAACAGCATAGGCCAAATAGGTCGATACACTGCTAACTGTTCTGGCCATGGCATAATTTGTAAAACCAATGCGACAAGAAAAGAGAGCCAAACTACCCAACGCCCACGACTTTGATATGGATTCATCGTGTCTACCTACTTCTATTGGTATTTGCAGGTGTATTTGTTGCAGCAGGCGTTGTTGCTGGTGTCTCAGTTCCGTTAGTCCCTTCAGCCGTATTATCTAACGGCTCTTGAGACATAGAACGAGGAAGCGGTGGCCCTGCTTGTTCATAATTAGGTAAAACTTGAGGCATCAGTTGCATTAAACGCTCATTAGCAGCGTGATAAACCTCTGAAGGCAGAGGGGGCTCTCCCGTTTTATCTGATGCATTCCATAATAAAAGCAAATAGCGTAAACGTTGTAGCTCAGCTGATGGACGAACATTAATCACGGAATAAGCCCGTTGATTATCCACTTTAACGGAAGACACCACACCAACCGGATAACCTTCTGGGAAACGACCGCCCAATCCTGATGTCACTAAAACATCGCCTACACGAATATCAATATTGGCAGGTAATGCTTCTAACAATAAATCATCAGCACAACCCGCACCAGAAGCTATAACACGAATATCGTTACGTAAAACTTGTACTGGTAATGCATGAGAAGTGTCACATATTAATAGAACACGACTCGTAAGCTCACTTACGGCAATAACTTGTCCTACAACACCTTTATCACTAATAACAGGTTGTCCTTCATAGACGCCATCATTGGTTCCTTTATCAATAACCACTTGATCTCGATAAGGCGTACTATTACCAGACAGCACTTGTGTCACTGTCATTTGTTCATTTTGGCGCAGTGGTGAACCAAGTAATTCTCGTAAACGGGCATTCTCTTGCTTAAATTGTTCAAGTAATTGGCTTTCTCCGCTACGAACTAACAACTCTTTTCTTAACGCTTGATTCTCAAATTGTAAACGCTCACGCGTGGCAAATGTTTCTGAAATTTGATCAAGGAAACGGCGTGGGCCATTTGCAAGAAAATAGAAGGGACTAACAGCAGTATCAAGATACTGGCGGACTTTAGAAAATGCACCAATACGGTTATCAGCAATCAATAAAGAGATAGCGACAACCACGGCGATTATTAATCTTAGTTGCAGGGAAGGGCCCCGACTAAAAATTGGCTTCATAAACTCTAAGATCACTCACACGGAGAAGTAAAAGAACAGGCGTTAATATTCTCACCAAGGGGGAATCCATTCTCCCTTGTTAGAATTAATCTCAATCTTCGCTAAACAGATCGCCACCGTGCATATCGATCATTTCTAATGCTTTACCACCACCACGTGCAACACAAGTCAGTGGATCTTCAGCCACAATCACCGGAATACCTGTTTCTTCCATTAATAAACGGTCTAGGTTACGTAATAACGCACCACCACCGGTTAATACCATGCCGCGCTCTGAAATATCAGAAGCCAACTCTGGCGGGCATTGTTCTAATGCAACCATGACTGCACTTACAATACCTGTTAATGGTTCCTGTAAGGCTTCAAGAATTTCATTAGAGTTTAATGTAAAGCTACGAGGTACACCTTCTGCAAGGTTACGACCGCGAACTTCAATCTCATTGACTTCATCAGAAGGGTAAGCTGAACCAATATCGTGTTTGATACGTTCTGCGGTTGCTTCACCAATCAGTGAGCCGTAGTTACGACGCACATAGTTAATGATAGCTTCATCAAAACGGTCACCGCCGATACGAACAGAAGAAGAGTAAACGACACCGTTTAATGAGATCACGGCAACTTCTGTTGTACCACCACCAATATCAACCACCATTGAGCCTGTTGCTTCAGAAACAGGTAAACCTGCACCGATTGCCGCAGACATAGGTTCTTCAATTAAGAACACCTCGCGAGCACCTGCACTTAATGCTGATTCACGGATAGCTCTGCGTTCTACTTGAGTTGCCCCTACTGGTACACAGACTAATACACGAGGACTTGGACGCATAAAGCTATTGTTATGAACCTGTTTTATGAAGTGCTGAAGCATTTTTTCGGTTACATAAAAATCAGCAATCACACCGTCTTTCATTGGACGGATAGCAGCGATATTCCCAGGTGTACGCCCTAACATCTGTTTGGCTTCATGCCCTACAGCTGCAACACTTTTTGATGTGCCAGCGCGATCTTGACGAATAGCGACAACGGAGGGTTCATCGAGAACAATACCCTGTCCTTTGACATAAATAAGGGTATTGGCGGTACCCAAGTCAATAGACAAATCGTTGGAAAACATGCCACGAAATTTTTTAAACATACGAAAGGATAATCCTGCAAGCCGGGACGGAAAAATCCGTCTACTCTATCAACCACAATAAGCAGCGACAAGGCGCGATTCACTACTTAAATTAAAGTGGACACGTAAATAATCATAAAGGCACAATATTCTACGTTACTTTTCCCAATTGGAGCAGAAAAAAACTGCATAAAAATGGGCTAATTAGAACGATTAACGCATAATTTCGATCCTACGCTGTTCATATTTAAGTTATGTAACAATACAAACAACGTTCACATCAATAAAGAAAAATCTCACTTCGTTGCCAAACTGTGACTCAAAAGTCTCGTTGCAAGTTCAAATAAAATTTATTCATTTGAATAAACACAATCACTCTATTGATATTAAATGGTGTTTCACCGGCAAAATTTGACTGAGATAACAACCAGAGTACCTACCTCGAATACTTCTAAGGCAACACATTATCTTTATTTCGAGTAATAAAGAGAAATGCTAATTTTTATCCAATCGTAAACCATTAACGGTGTTATCTAATAACCAAGATATAAAACTCAGAATAATCTCTGCCCCAATAAACGTAGGACCCCCGTTTATACACTAAAAAAGGATTATTTGTCTCATTATTACAATAGATATTGTGCACAATCACGACGAGATCTAAAAAATCACCTATCATGACACAAATAGAAATCGATGAGGGGTCAAGATGAAAGCATTATTAGTAGAACAAAATGACAACAAACTCAGTGCCAGCATACAAAGTGTTGATGAAAAAACACTGCCTATTCATGAAGTTATTGTCGACATCCATTACTCAACGCTTAACTATAAAGATGGACTCGCGATCACAGGCAAAGGAAAAATCCTGCGCCAATTCCCAATGGTACCGGGAATCGATTTTTCAGGCGTTGTTCATCACACCGAAGATCCTCGCTTCCATATTGGTCAACATGTTTTATTAACTGGCTGGGGTGTAGGTGAAAACCACTGGGGTGGTCTTGCACAAAAAGCGGGGGTAAAAGGTGATTGGCTAACGGTAGTGCCAGAAGGACTCTCTTTAAAAAATGCCATGACAATTGGAACTGCGGGTTTTACTGCCATGCTTTGTGTAATGGCATTAGAACAAGGCGGTATCACACCTGAAAGTGGTGATATTTTAGTCACTGGAGCCAGCGGTGGTGTTGGAAGTACCGCCATTAGTTTGCTAACAGCATTAGGCTACCAAGTTACCGCATTAAGTGGCAGAGCGAGTAACCATGACTATTTACGCAAACTCGGTGCCAAAAATATTATCACTCGTGAAGAGTTTGAACCTGCAGGTAGAGCTTTAGATAAACAACGCTGGGCGGGTGCAATTGATACCGTAGGAGGGCAAATTCTTGCCAATATTCTGTCACAAACAAACTATAACGGAACCGTAGCGGCTTGTGGATTAGCAGGTGGTTTCTCTTTACCAACCACAGTCATGCCTTTTATTTTACGTAATGTTCGCTTACAGGGTGTCGATTCTGTTTATTTTCCAGCAGAAAAACGCGCTCAAGTTTGGCAACGTTTATTAAAATTACTGCCAGAAACGTTCTATCAACAAGCGACAACAGAAATTACGCTTGATGAGGTTCCTCGTTATGCCCAAATGATTATGGATAATCAGGTAACAGGTCGAACCTTAGTAAAGCTCTAATTTTCGGTTTTTATCTGCTTATTTCTGGCATTAACTCACCTTATTTAGTGCCAGAATAAGCTTCTTTGTGTGTGAAAGTGATATTAAATTGTGACACAGATCACATTTATGATATATATTGATGATTAGTCTCAAAGAAGCTCAGATTTCCAGTGACATCAATAAATAACGTAGTGTTATGATTATTTTTTAGACACCTGTTTATTTTGCTTTCTCGCGTTTACAATCTTGTAAAAACTTTTAACTTTTCATCAAAATAAACCCTTCATTCCCTGATTAGACCAGTATTTTGCTGTTATCTTCTGTGAAATGTCTATAATGTCGGACTTTGTGATATGTATCGTAGCATTGGATACAATAAAAGATGACAAAACGAAAAGCACAGGTTATTTTGTCATTTCGTTGACGAATTGACGGAGATAGAAGCATAATGTCGGAAAATTTTCATATTTTGCTCCTGAATGGTCCGAATCTAAACCTGCTTGGAACAAGAGAGCCGGAAACCTACGGACACTTAACTCTGGATGATATCGTTCAAAGTTTGTCAGCAGATGCTCAGGCATTAAATGTGAAACTCAGTCATTTTCAGTCTAACGCTGAATTTGAGCTGATAAATAAAATTCATGCAGCTCGGGGTAATGTCGATTATATATTAATCAACCCTGCAGCTTTCACGCATACCAGTGTTGCACTGCGTGATGCATTATTAGGGGTGAATATTCCATTTATTGAAATTCACCTGTCCAATGTCTACAGTCGGGAGCCTTTCCGTCACCATTCATATCTCTCTGATATCGCAACAGGCGTAATCTGTGGATTAGGTGCAGAAGGTTATCGGTTTGCTTTACAGGCAGCGGTCAGCCGCTTGTCTTAATAAAAAACATCAAAAAGAGTACGGAATCAACTCATGGATATTCGTAAAATTAAAAAACTGATCGAGCTAGTCGAAGAGTCTGGCATTTCTGAACTGGAAATCTCTGAAGGTGAAGAGTCAGTACGTATTAGTCGTAACTCTGGTCTTCAGGGTCAAATGGCTCCTCAGCAATATTTTGCGGCACCAGTGGCACCTCAACCTGCATTAGCAAATGCGGTTGCGCCTGTAGCGCCAGAAACACCAGCAGCTACACCAGCGCAAGAAATCAGCGGTCACGTTGTTCGTTCACCTATGGTCGGAACGTTCTACCGCTCACCAAGCCCTGAAGCTAAGAAATTTGTTGAAGTCGGTCAGCAAGTCAATGTAGGCGATACTCTGTGCATCGTTGAAGCAATGAAAATGATGAACCAGATTGAATCTGACAAAGCGGGTGTTGTTAAATCTATCCTTTGCCAAGACGGCGACAACGTTGAGTTTGACGCTCCACTCTTTGTTATCGAATAACGAGGCAGGTCCATGCTAGAAAAAATCCTCATTGCCAACCGTGGTGAGATAGCACTGCGTATCCTAAGAGCATGTAAAGAGCTTGGGATCAAAGCAGTCGCTGTACACTCCACGGCAGACCGTGATTTAAAACACGTTCTGCTGGCAGACGAGACTATCTGTATTGGTCCCGCTGCTTCAGCAAAAAGTTACCTAAATATCCCTGCAATTATTGCAGCGGCTGAGATCAGTGGCGCACAAGCCATTCATCCAGGATACGGTTTCCTGTCTGAAAATGCTGATTTCGCAGAGCAAGTTGAACGCTCAGGCTTTATTTTTATCGGTCCGAAAGCTGAAACCATCCGCCTAATGGGTGACAAAGTTTCTGCTATTGAAGCGATGAAAAAAGCAGGTGTTCCTTGTGTACCAGGATCAGACGGTCCTTTAGGTAACGATACTGCGAAAAATATTGAAATTGCTAAACGTATTGGCTACCCAGTTATCATCAAAGCCTCTGGTGGCGGTGGTGGACGCGGTATGCGTGTTGTTCGTTCTGAAAAAGATCTAGAACAATCCATTACAATGACGCGTGCGGAAGCAAAAGCGGCATTTAGCAACGACATGGTATACATGGAAAAATACCTTGAAAACCCACGCCATGTTGAAATTCAAGTTATGGCTGATGGTCAAGGTAATGCAATCTATTTGGCTGAACGTGATTGCTCAATGCAACGTCGTCACCAAAAAGTGGTTGAAGAAGCACCAGCACCGGGGATTACCCCTGAAATCCGTAAAAATATCGGCGAACGCTGTGCGAACGCATGTATTGAAATCGGCTATCGTGGTGCAGGTACATTCGAATTCTTGTATGAAAATGGTGAATTCTACTTTATTGAGATGAACACCCGTATTCAGGTTGAACATCCAGTAACAGAAATGATCACTGGCATCGACTTAATCAAAGAACAGTTACGCATTGCATCTGGCTTACCTTTATCAGTAACGCAAGATCAAGTTAACGTTCATGGTCATGCAATTGAATGTCGTATCAACGCAGAAGATCCAAAAACCTTCATGCCAAGCCCGGGTACAATCACTCGCTTCCACTCACCAGGTGGATTTGGCGTGCGTTGGGAATCGCATATTTACGCTGGTTATACTGTTCCACCTCACTATGATTCAATGATTGGTAAATTGATCACTTACGGTGAAACACGCGAAATCGCAATCTCTCGCATGAAGAATGCGCTGGCGGAACTTATCATTGATGGTATTAAAACCAATATTGAACTACACCAGTTCATTATGAATGATGAGCAATTCCAAAAAGGTGGTACCAACATTCACTACCTTGAAAAACGTTTAGGTTTAGCTGAGAAATAATCTTTCTCGCTTAACAAGAAAAGGCATAGTTTATTAACTATGCCTTTTTTATTGCAGATTTTCTAATGGGTATTTATTTAATAGGGAACCCTTTAAAAGGTTTTATTTCTCTAATACTAAAGCTGGTATTCATCTCTTTGATATTGCCAATTGCGCGCACTTTCATCATTGAAACGTTATGAAAATCTTCCATATCTTTAACGACCAGTTGCAACATATAGTCGTATCGCCCTGAGATATTATGACAAGAAATCACATTATCAATTTTCATTATTTCTTGTTCAAAATGCGCCATATTATCTTCAGAATGCAGATCTAACGTGATGTTCATAAATGCATAAAAATTAAACCCTAAATGCTTAGGTTCAATTATTGCTCGATAATTCTTTATCACTCCCTTTTCTAATGCCTTAAGTCGCTTCCAGCAAGCCGGTGGGGATAAAAAAACACGCTTAGCAATTTCCGCATTATTTAATCGCCCTTCTTCTTGTAACAACTTAAGGATCCCCATATCCGTTTTGTCAAGATCCATCCTATTTGCACCTCTGTGACATTAATCAAAATAACGTTTTTATCAAAGATAATTAATTTATAGCCCAATTTTATCGAATTTTATTAATAAATAAGTCTGTATTGCTTCCAATATGGAGAAATAATTAATCACACTAATTGCTAAAATCATCCTCGAAGTATCGTTATTCAGCTAATACAAAATGATTAGAAATCATGTTCCAAAAATAAACTTAACAAAACAAATACTATAAATTTTACTTTCACATGGGATTACATGTATGACCTTATTAGAACAAAAAGTTGATAGGGCCTCTCTCTCAAAAGAAGAATGGAAAAAATTAACTCGATTTGATAATACCGATATGGGGTGGATTATTATCAGTATCGGTATGGCAATTGGTGCAGGTATTGTTTTTTTACCCGTACAAGTTGGCTTAATTGGGTTATGGGTATTTCTACTCTCTTCTATTATTGGCTACCCTGCCATGTACCTCTTTCAACGCCTGTTTATCAATACCCTTGCCGACTCTAAAGAATGTAAAGACTACCCAAGTGTTATCGAAGGCTATCTTGGTAAAAACTGGGGAATGTTTTTAGGTTTACTTTATTTCTTAATGTTGGTGATATGGATTTTTGCTTATCCGACTGCACTTACCAATGATACCGCCTCTTATCTACACACCTTTGGTGTCACAGAAGGATTACTGTCAGAAAATCCATTCTATGGCCTAATTCTTATCTCATTTCTCGTATTAATTGCATCACGAAGCGAAGAGTTATTATTTAAAATCTCAAGCTTTATGGTGTTATCTAAATTATTGGTTGTGTTTGCGCTGGGTGTCATGATGATCAGCATGTGGGATCTATCGAAAAACATCGATACCTTCCCGCCTTTTAGCCTATTAATTAAAAACGCTATTATTACCCTACCTTTTACGCTTACTTCTATACTCTTTATTCAATCCCTTAGCCCAATGGTAATTTCTTATCGTGCTAAAAATAAGTCGATTGAAGTCGCTCGCTACAAAGCCCTAAGAGCCATGAATATCTCTTTCGGTACACTATTTTGTGTTGTCTTCTTCTATGCGGTTTCTTTTACTTTTGCCATTGGACATGATGAAGCGGTTAAAGCCTATGAACAGAATATTTCTGCACTAGCGATCGCAGCACAATTTATTGAGGGTGATGCGGCTAAATACGTGACTCCCGTCGGCGTGGCACTCAATATCTTTGCATTTATGACGGCATTCTTTGGGGTCTATCTTGGCTTTAAAGAAGCAGTACAAGGCTTAGTCATGAATGCTCTTACTCGTATTATTCCTGCAGAAAAAATCAATCAGAAAGTCCTCTCGCTCTGTATTGTCATTTTCACTGTCGTTATTGCGTGGGGAGCCATTGTTCTTAATCTTCCAGTATTGATGTTCACTTCAATATGTAGCCCTATTTTCGGGATTGTAGGTTGTCTTATTCCCGCTTATTTAGTTTACAAAGTACCTTCATTGCACCGCTATAAAGGTGGATCACTGTATTTAATTATTTTTACGGGCATCCTGCTTTGTATTTCTCCTTTCTTAAAATTTATTTAATTAAATTAGATGTATTAAAGGCTTAACCATGAAATATAACTTTGATGAAATTATAGATAGAAAAGATACCGATGCTTTAAATTATGATGGTTGGCGTCAGTATATTTTTAAAGCAGAAAAAGATGCACAATTTGCCTTCGCTGATAATGAGTTTATTAGAATGTGGGTTGCGGATATGGATTTCTCTACTCCTCCTGAAGTGCTTGATGCCATTAAAGCGCGCCTCGATAGAAAAATATTAGGTTATACCAAAGTGTATGATGACGAGTATTACCAAATATTTAAAGATTGGTGCCAAAGACATTATGATTGGGAAATTGATCCGCGTGAAATCGTATTATCACCGGGTATTATTCCTGCATTAAATCGCCTAGTGCCTTTATTAATAAAAGAAGATGAAAGTATCCTTATTCAAACACCTTCTTATACGCCATTTAAGCAAGCGGGAGATTATAATTTTCGCCAAGTGATCTACTCTGATTTATTAGAAAAAGACGGTGAGTATGCTGTCGACTTTGCCGATATGGAACGCAAAATTAAAGATAAATCACTTAATATTAAGCTCTTTATTTTATGTAATCCTCAAAACCCAACGGGTAAAGTATGGACTGAAGAAGAGCTAATTAAGATGGGGAAACTCTGTGTTGAAAATGATATTTGGATGATATCAGATGAAATACATTGTGATTTATTACGTAACGGTGTGACGCATACCCCTATTGCTAAACTTTTCCCTCATTATGAGAAAATTGTTACCTGCATGGCTCCAAGCAAGACATTTAATCTTGCAGGTAATCTGATGTCTCATATTTTTATTAAAGATGAAGAAGTAAAAAAAGAGTGGCTTCGTCTTTATGATGACTTTATTTCACCATTAAGTTTAGTTGCAACAAAAGCCGCTTATTCTCAATGTGATGAATGGTTAAAAGAACTAAGAAACTATCTCGATGATAACTTTAAATTAGTACAAGAATTTACTCAGACTCATTTTCCAAAAGCAAACTTTAAAATACCTGATTCAACCTATTTAGCATGGATTAATTTGGCAGATTATTTACCTAAAGATGTCGATAACCAACAGCTTTCACTCTATTTTGCTAATAAAACAGGCATTTTATTAGAAGGTGGAAATATGTTTGTAAGTAATGGCGATAACTATATTCGTATTAACCTTGCTTGTCCTCGTGCCATTATCAAAGAAGGTTTAGAAAGAATAAAAAATGCCCTTTAATTTTTAATTTATGAGATGAGTAAAACAAAGAAGAGCACCACGTTTGATTAATTTATTTCAGTGTCTGCTCTTCTTTTCTTCTATTTCCATTATCTTAAACACCCTATTTGTGGCGATTATTTCAACAGTTTATTTGTTGATTAATATACAAATCTATCTTTATTGTATTATTTTCTTAATAGAAAATAGTCACTAATCCTTTTAAAACAATAAGATAATCTATTTTTAATATCCCTTCGAGACTTTGTGATTAATTTTCACTGAATCAATACTCACTTTCCCGTACAATCCTCCCATTCATTTTTAACCCTATTAAGATTGGGAGAACAGATGGACAAACGTTTTGTTCAGGCCCACAAAGAAGCCCTTTGGGCCCTAATTTTAACTTTTATGTATTTGTTAGGTTGGTTAATTACCGCCTATTTACCTGATAACACACTAGGCATTACTGGTTTACCTCTTTGGTTTGAGCTTTCATGCTTATTCTTACCTGTTTTGTTTTTTCTATTGTGCTATCTGATGGTGCGCTACTTTTTCAAAGATATGCCGTTAGGAGATGAGCATGACGATGCAAACTGAGGTCATAGTGCCATTGATTGGCTACCTTCTGCTGGTCTTTCTGCTGTCGGCTTACGCATATCGTAAGCGCGAAAAAGGCGAGTTTCTTAACGAATATTTTCTTGGTAACCGCTCAATGGGTGGCTTCGTGCTAGCCATGACTATCACTGCCACTTATGTCAGTGCCAGCTCCTTTATTGGCGGGCCGGGTGCTGCCTATAAATACGGTATTGGTTGGGTATTACTTTCGATGATCCAACTTCCCGCTATTTGGCTCTCTCTGGGGGTTTTAGGGAAAAAGTTTGCCATTTTAGCGCGCCGTTATAATGCCGTTACCTTAAACGATATGCTCTATGCGCGTTACAAAAGCCGTTTTCTAGTCTGGTTTGCCAGTTTAAGCCTGTTAGTCGCTTTTGTCGGCGCAATGACAGTGCAATTTATTGGTGGAGCACGTTTATTAGAAACTGCGGCAGGTATTCCTTATGAATTCGGCTTGCTGATCTTTGGGATCTCCATTGCTCTGTACACTGCGATTGGTGGATTTAGAGCCAGTGTATTAAACGATGCCTTACAAGGCCTTGTGATGCTGCTTGGTACCTTTATTCTCCTGTTTGCCATTATCTATAAAGCAGGCGGATTAGATGTTGCAATACAAAAACTCAATGCAATCGATCCTGCATTAACATCTCCCCAAGGGGCGGATGGTATTTTAAGTGGCCCATTTATGGCTTCATTTTGGGTACTGGTCTGTTTTGGTGTTATTGGCTTGCCACATACTGCGGTACGTTGCATCTCTTACAAAGACAGTAAAGCCATGCATAAAGGGATCATCATTGGCACCATTGTGATGTCATTATTGATGTTTGGTATGCACTTTGCTGGCGCATTAGGTCGAGCGATCATTCCTGATCTAACTGTTCCTGATCAGGTTATTCCAACACTAATGGTTGAAGTCTTACCGCCTATTGCAGCAGGTATTTTTCTTGCGGCACCGATGGCGGCCATTATGTCGACGATTAATGCGCAACTGTTACAATCGTCAGCAACGTTGGTCAAAGATCTCTATCTCAATATCGCCCCACATGCGATCACGAATGAGAAACGTATCTCTCGTTTATCGAGCCTGTCGACCTTGATTTTAGGTGTGTTACTGCTGTTTGCCGCATGGAACCCACCATCGATGATTATTTGGCTTAACTTACTGGCTTTTGGTGGCCTACAAGCGGTTTTCTTATGGCCTTTAGTTCTTGGGCTTTATTGGGAAAAAGCCAACCGTTATGGCGCGATTGCGGGCATGATCACTGGTGCCACACTCTATGCCACCCTTGCGACATTTAATATCCAGATAGCTGGATTCCACCCCATTGTTCCATCACTGTTATTGAGCTTAGTTGCGTTTCTTGTGGCTAATCGATTTGGAGAGCATACTCTGCCCCAATCAGCATCATTACAGTGAATTCGTTTTTAAAGAGACTAATTATGCCTTGGATACAATTAAGACTTAATGCAACCGCCGCTAATGCAGAAGCTATTGGTGATGAACTGGTTGAAAGCGGTGCCGTTTCAGTGACTTTCCAAGATAGTCACGATACCCCTATTTTTGAACCTTTACCGGGTGAAACTCGTCTTTGGGGTGATACTGACGTTATCGGTTTATATGATGCAGAAACTGACATGAAAATCGTTGTGGCGATGTTAGAAAATACGCCATTACTCGGTCAAGGTTTCCTGCACAAAATTGAACAACTCGAAGATAAAGATTGGGAACGTGAGTGGATGGATAACTTCCACCCGATGCGTTTTGGCGAGCGTTTATGGATTTGCCCAAGCTGGCGTGAAGTACCTGATCCTAACGCCGTTAACGTCATGCTAGACCCTGGTCTTGCATTTGGTACAGGTACCCACCCTACCACCTCATTATGCCTTCAGTGGCTTGATGGTTTAGATTTAGTGGGTAAAACGGTTATCGACTTCGGTTGTGGCTCTGGCATTTTAGCTATTGCGGCATTAAAACTGGGTGCAGCAAAAGCGATTGGTATTGATATCGACCCTCAAGCTATCCAAGCAAGTCGTGATAATGCACAGCGTAATGGTGTTTCTGACGCACTCACACTGTATCTTGCAAAAGACCAGCCTGATAACCTCAGTGCTGATGTTGTAGTCGCCAATATTTTAGCAGGTCCATTGCGTGAACTGGCACCAGTTATCAGTACACTGCCTCGCCAAGGTGGGCATCTAGGTCTTTCAGGTGTGTTAGCGACACAAGCAGAAGGTGTAGCTGCTGCCTATGAAGGATTATTTAACTTAGATCCTGTTGCTGAAAAAGAAGAGTGGTGCCGTATTACCGGCGTGAAAAAATAACACTGAACAAATATTAACCAAAATGAGATGATCTCATTGCGTTAAAATTTCACTTAATTATTGTTTATCAGGCATTAATCACATTTTTGCCTGATAAACTCTACTTAGTTTCACTTGTTTATCAATTCTATATCATCAATTTTTAATTTTTTAAAAATACATAACATTATGTTTTTATTGATTAAATAATGAATTCATAAAAAATCAAGTGTAAAAAAGTAACTTTTTTTCGCGATTTGGTTAAACTTTGTCCTTTCATATCTGGCAAAAAATGCGTAATATACGCGCCCTTGCAGTCACAGTTTGGCCCTCTTTTCATCTATGCGAATCGGACAGTATCAGTTAAAAAATTGCCTTATCGCGGCTCCCATGGCTGGCGTTACAGACCGACCTTTTCGGTCGCTTTGCTATGATATGGGTGCGGGTATGACAGTTTCTGAAATGCTTTCTTCCAATCCTCAGGTTTGGCAGACAGACAAGTCTCGGTTACGAATGGTACATAGTGATGAATTGGGGATCCGCTCCGTACAAATTGCAGGAAGTGATCCCGTTGATATGGCGGCAGCTGCGAAAATAAACGCAGATAGTGGCGCTCAAATTATCGACATTAACATGGGTTGTCCTGCAAAAAAGGTGAATAAAAAGCTAGCCGGTTCAGCACTACTTCGTCATCCCGACCTTGTCGCAGAGATCCTCTCTGCTGTGGTTAACGCGGTAGATGTTCCTGTTACTCTCAAGATCCGTACTGGCTGGTCACCTGATGAACGTAACTGTGTAGAGATTGCCAAATTGGCTGAACGTTGTGGTATTCAGGCTCTCACTATTCATGGACGTACACGCGAGTGTTTGTTCAAAGGGGAAGCCGAATACGACAGCATTCGGACAGTTAAGCAGAGTGTTTCTATTCCCATTATTGCGAATGGAGACATAACAGACCCGCTAAAAGCCAGAGCAGTATTAGACTACACTGGAGCCGATGCTTTGATGATCGGTCGCGCTGCTCAGGGAAGACCCTGGATCTTTCGGGAAATCCAGCACTATCTGGACACAGGTGAACTGTTGCCCCCTCTGCCGATTGCAGAGGTACAACAAATAATGCAAAAGCATGTGCGTGAGTTGCACGACTTTTACGGTCAAGGCAAAGGAACTCGCATTGCACGCAAGCATGTCTCTTGGTATCTCAAGGAACATGCCCCTGATGACCAGTTTCGGCGCTCCTTCAACGCCATAGAGGATGCCAGCGAACAGCTGGAGGCGTTGGAAGCATATTTCGAAAATTTTTTGCGTAAATAAATAAAAGAGCTGACAGAACTATGTTCGAACAACGCGTAAATTCAGACGTACTAACAGTTGCCACCGTAAATTCACAAGATCAGGTGACCCAAAAACCTTTACGTGACTCAGTTAAACAAGCACTGAAGAACTATTTTGCTCAATTAAACGGTCAAGATGTTAATGACTTATATGAGCTAGTATTGGCTGAAGTTGAACAGCCATTGTTGGACATGGTAATGCAGTACACCCGTGGCAACCAAACGCGTGCAGCGCAAATGATGGGCATTAACCGCGGCACACTGCGTAAGAAACTGAAAAAATACGGCATGAACTGATCCTAGTCAGTTAAGTCTATTTTTATAAAAAGCCTTTTCTGGTTTTCCAGAAAAGGCTTTTTTGTTGCTTATTTTTCATACTTTCTCTATAAAGTTAATGTGCATGTTACCATATTTGGTAACATGACAGAATGTTACCAAATATGGTAACATTCTACTCAACCCACAAAATAATAAGAGACAAAAGATGAATAAAGACATCGTAAGTGTCATTACAGGCGATATCATTGATTCTAAAAATATCCCCACCCAAAACTATGACCTTATGCTCTACACTTTGGAGCAAACAGTTCAGCTACTCTCAGAACAGTTACCAATTAAATATGATCGATACCGTGGCGATTCTTTTCAGATTGTTTGCTTACAAGCAGAGGATGCTATCAAAGCCGCCATCGTCATCCAATTGGCACTAAAAACGTCAAATCTAGAAATCAGTGCTCGTCAAAGTATTGGCATCGGCAAAATTGACTCATTGCGTAATGATGTAAGAACTTCAATTGGTGAGGCCTTTATTTTATCTGGTGAAGGACTCGATAAAATTAAAGGTGAAATTTTGACAATATCGGCATCTAACTCAGATTTTCAACAAAACATTACCTTAGTCACTAAGTATTTAAATATACAACTCAAAGAAATTACTCGAGCACAAGCGCAAGTTTTACTTAAATACATGGTCAATAAAGATAAATCTCACTATGCTATCGCTGATGAATTAAAAAAATCGAGAAGTAATATTACTAGATTATTAAATGCTAGCCACTACCAGTTAATAGATGAATATATTCAATACTTTAATTATTTAATTAACAAGGCTTATTGATATGTATAATTTCGCACTTCTTATATCTCTCTATATTGCTCATATTGCTTTTGATTTTTATTTACAACCTAAAGCATGGATAGAGGCGCGAAATACTCTACATTACAAATCTAAAGAGCTTTACTTACACTCACTACTGCAAGGTGGGATAACCTTTACTATTCTCGTTTTAATGACAGAGATAAGTTTTGGTTCTATTTTCATTTACAGTGTTATTGTATTAATAACACACTATCTTTTCGATCTTGGAAAATCTTATACTGATAACTCTTTAAAATGGTTTATTACTGATCAAGCTCTTCATTTATTCGTAATTACCTTTTTATGGATAATCTTAATTGATCAAAATACTCAAATATTCCATGATCTTAGTTTTAAAAATATTAACTATAAATATTTGATTGTTATTCTTGCCTACATCATTATTTTAAAGCCGATTTCTATCCTTATTTATATGTTACTCAAGAAATGGACACCTGTTGCAGAAGAAGGCTCAACGCTCGTTTCTGCTGGCCAATCTATTGGTTACTTGGAAAGAATGCTTATTTTAACTTTCATTCTTTTAAACCAATTTGCAGCAATTGGTTTTTTACTAGCAGCTAAATCTATATTTAGATTTGGTGAGTTACAAAATGACCAAGATAAAAAACTAACAGAATATGTTATGTTAGGTACACTTATTAGCTTTAGCATCTCCATCCTTACTGGGCTTGCCACAACATACCTAGTAACTCAATTACCCATAGGCAAATAACCCATCAACTGTCTGAAATAAACGTTATATTCTCTGATGGAAACCCTGCCGGAAATGACTGGCAACATATTCGTTTTGATAACACACCTTCTAAAAATCCCGTCAGATTTTCTGCAATAAATTCTACTTCAGAGGCTCTGGATGGAATAATAGCCATTGTCCATAAATTGCTATTATTGGATGAAACAACCCAAAAAAGCGTATCTCCATTATCTGTCTCCCCAATAGGCAAAAGCCCATTATTTTTAGGGTACAGATGAAAAGTATAATAATCAGGATCGTCCTGTATTAATGAATCAAAATCCTTAAGGATTGCCTCTTTTTGCTGAAAGAAATTAAGATAGTCATTCTCACTAAATGGATTAAATAGCGTAATGAAATTGGCTATGTGTCCTGAACCATATTGCGTGACAAATTCAATATAGTCTTGAGGAAAGGTGTATCGATTATCAAGAAGAGGCCATTCCTTGTCTTCTCCTCGTTCTATTGAACATAGAGGTATTGGTAGCCACTGATTTAATGCTGTTAACATTCTATCCTCACTGATTTGATTTCCATTTTATCACTCAATTTATGGTATTTTATCTTTACCTTATTTTGATCATAACTTTGCTAATTTCTATCACTCTAGATACGTGATAAAAATGCGATACCAACAAGACGATAATAATGATAATACCTTCACATACCATTACATTTATTGATAGCGCTTACCCTAAACCTCATAACATTGAAGAATTTGTCTGGTCTGGGCGATTAGATAAACATGGCCAACTTTGGTTTGATCTGCATCTTAGAAGTGCCAGTTACTATTTAAGTGAAGGTGAGGATTATCTTGATGATATAGACGAAGATGAGTTAGATGACGAGGAAGAATATACCAGCCTCGTTGATTGGCAATCTAGAATTGTCTGGGATAATTATCATCGTTGCACTCTCTCTTCAACATTTTGGTCAGATGAAAAAGGCATTTTGCTGAGTTCAGGCGAAGTTCCTTTTGATTTTGACAATTTTATCACGCACCAATTTAATCTTGATACTGCCCCACAAATAAATCATTCTGACGATGACGATGAGGATGAGCCAACAGAAATCTCCGCATTCAGTATTTATTTATTAGGACATGATGAATGTAAAAATCATCAAATTCACTTCCAACGTCAACAAGATAACACTTATCACATTAATTGGAGTGGAAAAATCGCACTAACTTATGGGGGATTTGATGAGTTTATCCATCAATTTATTGCAAGATTAGAAAATATTTCTTTTGATGGTTTTTACTTCCCTAAATCATGGGATTTAGATAAAGCGACAGTTGAATTTAAAAAAGTACTTTCTCATTTTGAACACTATAAATTCACATCGATTAATCCTAAAAGCCAAATAAAACAATGGAAATTAAGTTATATAGGTGAAACTCAACCGTAAAATCACCTACTTCTAACACTGGCATCAATATTCTATTTAGATAAACATTCCTTTAATAACAGGCAATGTTTATCTTTATCAATTAGTTATAATTAGCATTATCTTTTATAAGATATACAGAGAATAATCAGTGATATAAAGTCATGACTCTCATTTTATCTCTGTTATGTTATTAAAATATTTATCACCTATAATTTTCAAATAATAAAAATTATATTTTATTTATATTAGATATTTATTACTTAAATCATGGTTTAAAAAATACGTAATTAAACAGTATCTATTAAAAGCCAATATCATGTATTATCTTTGCCATTATTATCCTCCCCTTAGGTACTATAATGTCTAGCAATTCAGAAATTGACTATTCCAATAATGAATCAAAAAATATCTGTTTTTATATCATGCTATTAATAGGGGCACCTAGCTTTATCGCGCCAGAGTTTTCATTTATTACTCTACCTATTATCATGTTTTCGTCCGCTGCCTATTTTATCTATTTTCTTATTTCTGAAGGTCATGCATCAGAGATAGTATGGGGAATATTAAAAGGCTTTTTGATCATTATTATTGCCAGCATTATTCCTTTTATTGGCCCGATTATCCTGATTGGCTGGATAATCTATAATATTGCTAAAGCAGTAGACAGTATAAAAAGTCTTTTCCCTGAAGCTGTTTTTAGCATCATTCTCTATGCTTGCTTGGCTTATCCCTTAATTGATTTCTTAGCAACTCGCCATGAAGTTAATTATATTCCTCGTATAATCGCGGGGCTTATTTATGTTGTTGTCGCATTTAACTACAATAATCGATTAAAAAAACAAGCTTCATCAACCAAAGACCAACTCTTTAAACTTTCATTAATGTGGATCTCTGCGCCTCTTATCGCCATATTAATTATCACCATTGTTTCTGCGGTACGTTCAGCCTTTAGAACCGTGATCAGCACAACGACATCACCTATCCGAGTTACCCAAAACGTATCAGGCTATGTACGTGGTGACACTATTGTCAGTAATTACACTCGTGAAGTCTCCAGAACAATTACCACTACCACAACCTCGATATTGCCGGGGGCTGGCGCGATGACTGCATCTGTTGCAGGCAATCTCACACCTAAACAGCAAAACACCACATCACCAGAGTTACCTGAAGTGACCTATATGTCTCTTGCTAAAGTCACTGAATTTGAAACTAATAAAGACCAGCATTTTTATCATCATAGTGATTTGGATAATAAAAAAATCACCCACTTCTTTCAAAAAGCCATGAATGTATTGGGTGAGCCTTTATTCAATAAAAATGATATTCGTTACTATTTTGATGAAACGGTTTTTGGTAAAGGTGATCACGGCGTTGTCTTAACTGAAGATGGCGTTTACTGCGTTTTAAGTAAATTATATGACTCCTTCTACCTTCCTTATGATGATATTGAGAATGTAATTGTAAAAGGAAAAATTTCTAAAGAGATTGTTATTACTGATAAAAATAACGAAATTTATACCATTACACTGACTCAATCGAATAAAGGCGCAGAAAAAATAGCGCAACTTATTCGTGAATTTAGCTGTCTTTCATAACCATCGTTATTTTCTCGTTTTCTTATTAAGGCAGTGCACATATTTTAAATCTGTGCATTGCCTTATTTTATGATTGAGCCTCTTTATCTTCGATTAAATACGCTATCAATATTCTGAGTGGATGTTCCTAACAATGCATCTAGCCCACATTCAATCGCAGTAAATAAAACCTAAATTATTAATATAGCCATTTGTTTATACAGATATTGTCTATACAATAGACAATATTTATGTTTATCAGGGAATTACAATGACTGCCTTACCAAGAAAAAAAACATGGCAGATTGTCCTCACTATTATTTTAGTTGGGATAAATTTACGCCCATTCTTAACTGGTCCCGGCCCTGTTATTGACAATATTATTGTCTCAACAGGAATGAGTTATAGCCAAGTCTCATTACTTACACTATTACCCATGCTTTTAATGGGAATAGGCGCATTAATCGTTCCCTTCTTACAGCCTTATATTCAAGTCCGAAAAGGGCTTTTAGTCGCAATGCTAATGCTTCTGATGGGCTCTTTTTCTCGAGCTTATGTTTCTGATGGCAACCAGCTATTACTGACAGCACTCTTTTGTGGTTTAAGCGTCGCCTATATTCAAGCAGTATTTCCCGGCATTATTAAAGGGTGGTTTGGAAATCGAACGCCTATCATGATGGGTTTATATTCCGCTATGCTTATGGGCGGAGGCGCACTCGGGGCGCAATTATCCCCTATTCTTACTGCAACTTATGGACATTGGCAAAGCGCTTTAGCGTGGTTTGCTCTCCCCGCAGGCTTTGCATTTATCGCTATTCTTTTCTCAATTCAAAACAGTGCCTCATCTGCAAATAAAATATCACTAAATGCCTTAATTTGGCGTCCTAGAACAGGATTGCTTATCTTAGGATTTGGTTGCGTTAATGCAGGTTATGCCTCTGTTGTGACATGGTTAGCGCCATTCTACCAATCTTTAGGAATGCCAAGCGCCCAAAGTGGCTCACTTGTCGCTATTCTTTCTCTTTTCCAAGCTTCTGCCGCTTTAATTATTCCTTTCTTAGCAGCTAAAAATCACGACAGGCGTTTTTGGCTTACGATAACATTAATAAGCCAATTTATCGGTTTCGGCGCAATCATGACTATTCCGATGAGCGCCCCTTATCTTTGGAGTATTTTCTTAGGCTGTGGTTTGGGGGGATGTTTTTCCATGATGATGATTGTCGCTCTCGATCATATTCCTGATCCAGCACAAGCTGGTGCTCTGTCAGCATTAATGCAAGGCGGTGGCTTTATTATTGCGGCTTTCGGCCCATTAATTGCAGTGCTATTACGCCAGCCTGATGGAAGTTTTACTTATGCATGGGCATTTCATGCCATTTTAGTAATTGTGACTATAGGATTATTTGCACGATTAAACCCTCGTCATTATGCGAAAGCCTATCCCGCAAATCATCCTACTCAATAACGCCCTATATTTAAGACTCATATAAAATAAGCGCCTTACTTTTTACAGATAAGGCGCTTATTAAAGAGATAATCGAATATTACTGATGGAGATAATTAAGCAACGATATGCGTTCCAGTTTCACCTTTTAAGGCTGAAGCCAATTTTTCTGGCGTTGTGATAATCACTCTTTTTCCACCAGCAGCTAAAAATGAGAGACTAGCTTCAATTTTAGGAAGCATACTTCCCGGAGGGAAATGCCCTTCATGCATATATTGTTTCATTTCTTCAACCGACGTTTCACCTAATGCCTTTTGTTCTGGTTTACCGAAATGAATACAGACTTTTTCAACACCCGTTGTGATAATAAGAATATCTGCATGTAATTCTTTTGCGAGCAATGTCGATGACAGATCTTTATCAATAACTGCATCAACACTTTGGTAATTGCCATGTTCATTTTTGATAACTGGAATACCGCCACCGCCTACCGCAATCACAACATAGCCACATTCTGATAGTGATTTAATTGCCTTAGATTCAATAACATGTTGTGGAATTGGAGAGGCAACAACACGGCGATAACCACGACCTGAGTCTTCAACAAAATGCCATTGAGGATTTTCTTGCTTTAATTGCACCATCTCTTGTTCTGAGAAAAATGCACCAATAGGTTTTGTTGGAGAAACAAAATTTGGATCGTTTTTATCGACTTCAACTTGTGTAATAAGGGTGATCGCTTGTTTATTTTGTTGAACACGAAGCTTATTCGTTAACGCTTGTTGTATTAAATAACCAATACCGCCTTGTGTATCTGCAACACAATTAGCTAATGGTGTTAACGGTAAACCTTCTTGCACATGCGCCACTTCAGCGCGACGTAAATCAAGCCCTACTTGTGGCCCATTACCATGTGTTAAAACAATATTATACCCTTCAGCCACCATATCACTAATATGGGCTGCAACCTCTTGTACTGCTTGTTCTTGATGAGCGATAGACTGGCTAGCATTGTCTTTAATAATACTGTTGCCTCCTATGGCAACAACAACGAGTTCTTTCATATTTCACTCTCAATTATATTATTGGCAATTAAAGTAGAAATAACACGCCTCTACTCTTAGAGGTTGGGTTGATAAGGTCGCCATATTCGCTAACCATTTTCCCCATTTTTATTTTTAATGAGATAAACATTATTATGTTGAACAATATCTATTCATTAATTGCGCAGGATAATAGCAGAGAATGTAAATAAAACACCTATTACTCAACGATCCTCTTATTTAATTTCTGTAAATGGAATAAGGAAGAAAGGAGATGAGAGGCGTCATCAAACACATCAATAACGCCTTATTCAGTACAAATAAGCGGGATAGTTAGTACTTTTTCATTTTGCTATTTGATAAACATCCGGTTGATAAACATCAGGCATATCAGTAATTAGCATATCAACACCCCATTGCTCAAAATCTTTCACCTCTTCAGGATCATTCGGGGTATAACAATAAATTTCATAGCCTGCTTGTTTTAACCATTGCGCTTGTTCTTGCGTAAGGTACTTGTAATTACAATGCACGCTAAAACCATCAATTGCTTTTAGCGTTTCTAGCGCATTATCAGGGATCTCATCCCATAATTGCCCTCTACGAATAAAAGGCAAATATCGTTTCATAATAATAAGTGCATGTGTATCAAAAGAAGAAAATAGAATTTGCTCATTCGGAATATCTGCACTTTTTATCATGTCAGAAACCGCTAAACATAAACGCTCAACATCATCATCGGGCCACGTTTTCAGCTCAATATTAAGCTTTGTTCCTGAACGCTTAATGAGCTGCAATCCTTGTCTTAAAGAAGGAATTTTCTCACCTTGATAGAGTGAACTAAACCAACTTCCTGCATCAAGGCGATGTAAATCGTCTAAGGTATGAAAACGCACAGCACCTTGCCCATTCGTGCAACGATTAACTGTTTTATCATGAATAAGCACAGGAACATGATCCGCGGTTAATTGCACATCCGTTTCAATCCATTCGCATCCGAAATCAATCGCCATTTTAAACGCAGCCAGTGTATTTTCAGGGGCTTTTCCAGAAAAACCTCGGTGAGCAGCTATCTTCATTTCTCTCTCCTTTTCATTTGTGCCGACATCATGACAACCATTTATGACAGCAATTTGACAGTCATGCCATCAATATATCTTCATTTAATTGTCACCCTTTTGTCATAAATAACATCTAGGGTAATTCGCAGATTAGATTGCACCTTTAACTTTCGATTAAAAAGGAAATTCTGCATGTCGATAAAATCAATAACAGGTCTTGCTGTTGCGATGGCGTTATTTACTTCTCCTACACACGCAAAAACACAAATTGAATGGTGGCATGCAATGGGAGGCGCGCTTGGTCAGAAAGTCAATCAAATTGCCTCTGATTTTAACGCCAGTCAATCTGAATATGAGATAAAACCTGTTTATAAAGGCACTTACGCTGAAACGATGACCAGTGCTGTGGCTTCATTTCGTGCTAAAAACCAACCCGCTATCGTGCAAGTATTTGAAGTGGGTACAGCCAGTATGATGGGGGCTAAAAAAGCTGTTTTTCCTGTTTATCAATTAATGGAAAAAACTAACGAGCCTTTTGATCCTAATAGTTATTTATCAACTGTCACGGGTTATTACACCACCAGCGACGGCAAAATGATGTCGTTGCCATTTAATAGTTCGACTCCGGTGCTTTACTACAACAAAACACTCTTTAAAAAAGCAGGCATAGAACAACCACCAAAGACATGGAAAGAGATGGAAACTGTGTCTCAAAAGCTGCTCGATTCTGGTGTTAAATGTGGATTTACCACTACATGGCAATCGTGGACACAAATCGAAAACTTTGGCGCACGCAATAATTTACCTATAGCGACAAAAAATAACGGTTTCGATGGTTTTGATACCACCTTCTTATTTAATAAGGCACCTTTCGTCGCGCATATTCAACAAATGGCAGATTGGTCGAAATCCGGTATTTTCAAATATGGCGGACGCCAATCAGATGCAATGCCTCTATTTTATACCCAAGAGTGTGCCATGGTGATGGAATCATCCGCGGGCTTTGCGGGTATTAAAGAGAACATGAAAGGTCTTGATATTGGCGTTAGCCAATTGCCTTACGACGATACTCTTGTACAAAAACCAGCAAATACCATTATTGGCGGGGCATCATTATGGGTTATGTCTGGGCGACCAGATGCCGAATATAACGGTGTTGCCAAATTTTTCACCTATCTTTCAAGTCCTGAAGTTCAAGCCGATTGGCACCAAGCAACGGGTTATTTGCCAGTTACTAAAGCGGCTTATGCATTAACACAGCAACAGGGTTTTTATCAGCAAAATCCGGGGGCTGACACTGCAATATTACAAATGACAACCTCAGAGCCTACTGCAAACTCAAAAGGATTACGCTTTGGTAATTTCCTACAAACTCGAGAAATCGTTGATGAAGAGTTAGAGAAAGTATGGTCAGGAAAACAGAGTGCTCAAGTTGCGTTAGATAATGCGGTTACACGTGGGAATGAGCAGTTACGCCGTTTTGAACGTACTCAACAATAGTCACTTGTATTAGGCGAGCAAAATAGCTCGCCTTCTGTTTTTATCGATTTACTGGATATTGTATGGCTTCTCAATCCATTTATTTCAAACAAAAATGGTTACCTCTAGCGCTGATTTTTCCTCAATTAGCTATCACACTTATCTTTTTTATTTGGCCAGCTGGGCAAGCTTTTTTTCAGTCATTTCAATTAGAAGATGCATTTGGATTGAGTCGAGAATTTGTTGGCTTTGAAAATTTTCAGCGGCTTTTTAGCAATCGTTATTATTTTGATAGTTTGATCACGACGCTTATTTTCAGTACCAGCGTTGTCTTTTTATCTATGTTATCAGCGCTGGTTTTGGCTGGCATTGCCGAACAAATTTTGCGAGGTAAACTTTTTTATCGCACCATTTTAATTTCACCTTATGCCATTGCGCCAGTTATTGCAGGCTTTCTTTGGTTATTTATGCTTGATCCCACAATTGGCGTATTAAGCCAGCAATTAAAGAAAATAGGCATTAATTGGGATCCGGTACTGAATACACATCATGCTATGTGGATGGTGATTTTAACGGCGACATGGAAACAAATAAGCTATAACTTTCTGTTTTTTCTTGCTGCCTTACAGTCTGTACCCAAATCGCTTTTAGAAGCAGCCGCTATCGATGGTAGTGGTCCGATTAAGCGCTTTATAACGATCAGTTTTCCTTTAATTTCTCCTACCACCTTTTTCTTACTCGTGGTTAATTTTGCTTATGCCTTCTTTGATACTTTCGCCATTATTCACGCGATGACGCAAGGTGGTCCCGGAAGTAGCACATCAACACTGGTTTATAAGGTTTATAACGATGGTTTTGTGGGATTAGATTTAGGCTCTTCTGCCGCACAATCCGTTATTTTGATGTTTATTGTCGCGATCTTAACCATTATTCAATTTCGCTATGTTGAGAAAAAGGTGGCTTACTGATGGTTGAACATAGACCTTTATTTCATGCTTTTTGCCACTTTATTCTTATTGTCGGCATTCTCTCTGTTGCATTCCCTGTCTGGATTGCACTTGTGGCAACAACACATCAAAACACTGAATTTGCTACTGGCTCTCCTCTTTGGTTCGGCACTGAAGGCTTCAATATTTTTAAATCGATATTTTCACAGGCAGGAACCACACAAAATAGCACCATCTCAATTAACAGCATGTTATTGAATTCATTGATTATGGCGTTAGTTATCACCATAGGGAAATTAACAATCTCGATTTTATCGGCATACGCCGTCGTTTTTTTTCGTTTTCCGGGGAGAATGCTCGCCTTTTGGACTATCTTTTTTACGTTAATGCTACCTGTTGAAGTTCGCATTATGCCTACATTTGAGGTTGTCACTAATCTCAATATGTTGAACTCTTATGCAGGTTTAACCATTCCATTAATTGCCAGCGCCACAGCCACTTTTTTATTCCGCCAATTTTTTCTTACTATCACTCCTGAATTAATTGAAGCCGCTAAAATTGATGGAGCAGGCCCTATTAAATTCTTTTTCACTATCTTACTTCCTCTTTCTCGCACCAATATTGCCGCCTTATTTGTTATCACTTTTATTTATGGCTGGAACCAATATCTTTGGCCGATGTTGATCACAACCGATACTCACTACTACACCATTGTCATGGGCATTAAACAGATGGTTGCGGTTTCTGATGGTGTTGTTGAGTGGAATAAGATCATGGCAACTACGTTAATTGCAATGTTGCCTCCCGTCCTTATTGTCATTTTGATGCAAAGAGCCTTTGTAAAAGGCTTTATTGATACGGAGAAATAACATGACAACCGTCACTCTCACAAATTTAGAAAAGTGTTATCCAAATGGTCACCAAGCTATTTCAAAATTAAATCTTTCTATTGAGCAAGGTGAAATGGTGGTGTTAGTCGGCCCAAGTGGTTGTGGTAAATCGACTTTACTGCGAATGATTGCAGGGTTAGAAACCATTACACAAGGTGATTTATTTATTGATAATTTACGGGTTAATGAGCATGAACCTAGTGAACGTGATATCGCCATGGTGTTTCAAAACTATGCTCTTTACCCTCATATGTCGGTCTATAACAATATGGCATATGGTTTACGTAATCGAAAAACACCCAAAGCAAAAATTGAAGAACTCGTTACCAATGCCGCCAAAATGCTAGAAATCAGTCATTTGCTTAATAGAAAACCTAAAGAGCTTTCAGGTGGGCAACGCCAACGTGTCGCAATGGGAAGAGCCATCATTCGTGATCCTAAAGTCTTTTTATTTGATGAACCTCTATCTAACCTTGATGCTAAATTACGGGTGCAGATGCGTCTGGAGATCAAAAAATTACAGCGAAAACTCTCCACAACCTCTATTTATGTAACACACGATCAAGTGGAAGCGATGACATTAGCCGATAAGCTGGTGGTTTTAAATCAAGGAAATATAGAGCAAGTAGGCACACCGTTAGATATTTATGAAAGCCCAGCCTCCGTGTTTGTAGCTACGTTTATGGGCTCGCCAGCAATGAATATCTTAGATACTCCGATTAATCATGGTGTGATTGAAGTCGCTGATGGGCATATTGCCGTTTCATCTCAGCATTTTTCTTATCAAGCCATTAAATTGGGTTTACGTCCTGAACATTTGATTATTAGTCATCAACATCCTCTTTTTCATGTCGATGTGGAATTTATTGAAGCACTTGGTGCAGATGTTTTGATTTATGCCACTACTTGCGATAAACAGAAACAACCTCTCGTTATTCGTGCACCAAACGATCATGGTGTGAAAGTTGGTAATAGAATAGGTCTTACCATTCACCCAGAAAATCTTCATTTCTTTAATCAACAATCAGGGAAGCGTATTAATCGCCCTTTTATGCTCATCAGTGAATTAATGGTGTCATAACGCGCTGATATCCCTTGATTCATTTTCGGTTTAATCTGAATAGCGATGTTTTAAACGTCGCTATTTATTTACCATTAAGCAATAAATATTAAAAATATAAAATTTGTCAGAATTAAACAAATAAAAACCATATCTAAACAGACTGTTGCTTTTATATTATTCCAAATAAATTAAAAACAAGATCACTCACTCTTAAAGTAAGTACAATTAAATGATGTATATAATATTTATATCAAGAAAACTTACCTTTCCAAGTTTAACTTATCAATTAATTCTCTTAAATTTAAAGAAGTTAAAATTATTAATTCATTTTTTATTTTCTATTAAGGAGATAAAAAATAATTCAATTCTACTGAAAACCGAAGAATATATATTGAGATAATATTTCTCACATAAAATGCTTATATTGCACCGATAGATAAGCGCTGTTATTCTTCTGCTCGAAATTGATCTGCAATTATATAAACTGCAAAGCAGAAAAGGACTTAATTAAAAATGAAAATTAAATTACTTGCTACGGTGATGGTATCAGCAGCGCTACTTTCTGGTTGCCAAAACATGAATACGGATATGCTGACCAAATCAGGAACTCAACTTTTCCAAGCAGCGACATTAAGTGATGACGATATCAAAGCGTTAACGAATGATGCTTGTAAAGAAATGGATGCACAAAATAAAGTTGCTCCTGCAAATAGCAACTACACCAAACGCTTAAATAACATCGCTAAAGCATTAGGTAATGAAGTTAATGGTACACCTGTAAACTATAAAGTTTATATGGATAAAGAAGTGAATGCATGGGCAATGGCTAACGGTTGTGTGCGTGTTTACAGTGGCTTAATGGATCTGATGACAGATAACGAAGTAGAAGGCGTTTTAGGTCATGAAATGGGTCACGTTGCCTTAGGTCATACTCGTAAAGCAATCCAAGTTGCTCACGCAACAGTTGCTGCACGTACAGCAGCGGCATCAGCAGGTGGTGTAGCGGCACAATTAAGTAGCTCTCAATTAGCAGAAATGGGTCAAAAATTAATTAACGCCCAGTTCTCTCAACATCAAGAATCAGAAGCTGATAATTTCTCTTACGATCTGCTGAAAAAACGCGGTGTGAATACTGCCGGTTTAGTCACAGCTTTTGATAAGCTCGCTAAATTAGGTGGCGGAGAATCAAGTATGTTCTCTTCTCACCCACCATCAAAAGAGCGTGCGGATAACATGCGTAATCGCATCGCTGAAGATAAGAAATAATTATCTTGCCCCTATATCTCATGGTATGGGGGTTTTCTTTTCAGGTTTATTTATTACGGCCGACGAAAACTATCCACAACATCGGTAAAAAAGCGTTTAATCGCCTGCTTTTCTTGCTGATCATATTGCTCAAATAGCGCAGACCATTTGGCTTGAGATTGTTGATGTAACACCTCATGAGCATGAAAAAGACGCTCTCCCTCAGCAGTTAAGATAAAAAATATTTCTTTTTGATTATCTGCTAACTTTATTTTTTCAATAGCTCCTTTCTTTTGTAGACGACTACAAATTTTTGAGACAGCCCCTCGTGTCATAGACATATATTCACTGATGGTTGTGAGATTTCTCATACTCTCTTCACCAATACAATGGATCACATGCAGTTCAGTAAGTGAATAATTATCTAACCCATTCTCTTCTAATACTTTTTTATGGCTGCTATCTGTGCGCTCATCTTTAAGATGCAAAAAATCACTTAACCCTTTTAGTAAATCTTGTGTTGTTACACTCTCTTTTGCCATTTTGTTTCCTTGGAAAAAATATTTTATAAAATAGTACCAAAAGTATTTACAACAATCAAAATATCGCTATTATCTATTTTGTTTCCATAGAAACAAAATAGATAATGAGAGGCAATATAATGAAATTATCAATCCGCAGTCTGTTTTATCTTATTTGCTTTAGCGCACTATTAGGCTCTTTGGCACAAAATATCTATACTCCTGTACTTCCCTTGGTCCAGCAGCAATTTAATACCACGTTATCATTGGTTAATTTAACGGTATCTGCATTTACTTTTGCGATGGCTGTTATGCAACTATTTTATGGTTCATTGATTGATAAATGGGGAAGAAAACCGATTTTACTCAGTGGATTAGCCGTTTCTATTGTGGGTGCATTGGGTTGTGTTTGGTCTGATTCTATAAATTTATTAATTTTTTGGCGTGTGATCCAAGCTATAGGTATCGCCGCTATCCCTGTGGTTGCCGCCACTATTCTTGGCGATCTTTATCAAGGAAACGATCGTGCTAAAGCAATGGGATCGTATCAAATGCTATTAGCGCTAGCGCCGGCTTGTGGTCCTTTATTAGGGGGATATTTAGCGCAACACTACCAATATCAAGGCATCTTTATTTTCTTGGCGGTTATAGGTGTCATATTGCTTATTACCCATCTCTTTTATTTACCAGAAACACGTCCTGAGCAAAAAGATCCCTTTAAAAGCTTATCTGCAATGCAACAAGTGCTCACTGCACCTGCGGGTAAATCCGTTTTTGTAATAAGTTTTATGGTGTTTTATAACTATTTTTGCCTCTTGGTATTTTTACCCTTGATTGCCTTTCATCTCTATCAGCTAAACAGTACTGAAATTGGTGGATTATATGTACCAATGTCGATTGCACTTATTTTAGGTAGCTATTTCTATCGTAAAGTTTGCCATCTATTTAGTGTTGAATATGGAGTGATATTCACCTCTTGTATCAATTTGATTATGTTGATGTTATTTGCACTATTTTGGCAAATCTCACTACCGATAATGCTTGGTTTAACCGTGTTATATGGGTTTTCTTTAGGTTTAACCATGCCAACGCACACGACATTATTGACAAGTTATTTTAGCTCGATGAGAGCAACGGCAATGGGGATTTATAACTTTATTCGTTATTGTGGAATGGCTGCGGGACCTATGATTTCAGTCTATTTTGTGACTGACAATAATTATGAATATGTCTTTTATTCTTGTGTGATCTTAACGAGTTTGGCATTGTGTTTCACCATTAAGACCTTAATGTCTTCATTAAAAGAAAAAAAACAAACTGCAAATCAACAGGATATTTAATGAAACTGACCATTGAAAAACTGACACAGCCCTCTGAACAAGACCGTATTGATTTAGGCAAAATTTGGCAAGATGCACGTTATCAATCAGCCCTAAAAAACGCGATCAACAACGAGAACGTACTCTTTGTGGCAAGATTTAACGAACGATTGTTAGCCGCTTGCTGGGTAAAATTATCGGATAAAAAAGCGGTTATTACTGATTTTATGGTTAGAGAAGTAACACGCCGTCGCGGTGTTGGACATTATTTACTGACACAATGCTTATCTGCCTATCCTGATATTCACCATTGGCAGGCAATAAGCTTATCAGCGGAAGAAAGCGGGTATGATATTGCTCATGCATTTTTAATGCATCATCAATTTAGTGCATCACCACAAGCTCATATTTATACCCTAACTATTTGACAGTGTTCTTACTTTAAATAATTTAAGGTGTAGCTAGGCGACAAATGAATGTATCGCTAACTAAAAGTGTCCAACTTTATCGAGTCACTTCACTCTGGGCTTGATCAGTTTGAGTGAATACCCATTGCGAGTTGCAGATCGGCAAGCGTTACCATCAGCATCATGGGGTCAAGCGGTGAAGGGACGAAACCAATATGCTCATAGAACCGCTTAGCATCATCAGTTAGAGCATGGACTACTACTCCTCGAATGCCCACCAGCCCAGAAGCCTGAATAACACGATGACAGGCATCTTTGACCAGCCCTCTTCCAATCCCAAGCCCTTTTGCTCTTGTATCCACTGCTAGTCTGCCGAGAAGAATGACTGGAATGTCGGTGGGCATATTACGGCGGAATCGACCAACAGCTTGATTCGTGCTTATGACTCCTGTGGATAAGGCATAATATCCCATTACCTGATTATCCGAAGTGGTCACAAAAGTACGCGATGCTCCAGAGTTTTGATTACTCATCGCCCTGTTTTTTAGCCAGAGATCTAAGGCCTCTTCACCGGAGGAAAAGCCTTCCAGCAAATGGCTGGTTTTGAGAGGTTCAGGTGCAGTCAGTTTCAATGTCATTTCTCCCAAGGGGATTTAGACATCATCGTTTTCTTCAATGCCTCATTGCTAACGGGCGTGGCATCAAGCTGGTTAATAAACTTCTGGTATACCTCAGGGCTGACGTTAATCACTCGCAGATCCGCCAGTGTTTCTTCAGCAGCACGCCGAGCGGCTTCAAGGATAAATTCAGTACGGTTTTTTCCCACAGCATTCGCTGCGCGGTCGATCAGGATTTTATCTTCCGGTTTTATTCTCAGGTTCAGTGATGAACGTGTTGCAGGCACATCATTTTGAGTTGGCATATTAACCCCCCAATTTATTGCATATTTTTCTAAGTATACATAGGTGTAATGTCAATGTCATTACACTAAAAATACAAGATTACCGGCAGACGTGATATCTACATGTTCTTACCTTAAACAATCACAATATTTTTACCCTAAACTATTACCCTAAATATTTGACAATGTTATTACTCTAAATATTTAACAATGTTATTACTCTAAATAATTCAAGGTGTAGCTAGGCGACAAATGAACGAGTCGCTAGGAGCATACATAAGTATGTGACTAGTGCGAGTGAGTGTAGTCAACAACGCTACAACTTGAAGTATGACGAGTAAAGTCTAGCCACATTATAAGCCGTCTCACTCAAATTCTTTTGCGCATTATGAAGTGCATCAGCCAGTGTAGAAACACCCGGCACAATAGAGAAAACAGCATCAATACCCTGCTGATGAACTACATCATAATCAGGTAAATAACCACCAACCAAAGCAATGACAGGAAGATGGTATTTTTTTGCGAGCAAGGCTACGCCCGTTGGGGTTTTACCTTGTGCCGATTGGCTATCCATTCGACCTTCACCGGTTATTACCAAGTCCGCATCAATTAACTGTTTTTCTAATTCAACAGCATTAGCCACCAATTCAACACCTTGAGAAAGTGTTGCTTGCGTAAATGCAAGCAAAGGCAAAGCCAATCCACCTGCAGCACCACTTCCTACAACATTGATAAGACTACGTTGCGTCATTTTCTCAAGATAAGTACCAAAATGATGTAATGCGTTATCAAGTTGCGTAATATCGTCTTTAGTCGCCCCTTTTTGAGGACCAAAAATAGCGGATGCCCCTCTTTCTCCACACAACGGATTTGTTACATCACAGGCAATCTCAATTTCAACATTTTTTAGTTTAGGATTAAGGGCTGTAATATCGATAGAGTGAAGTTGTGTTAAGGCAAGTCCCCCAAACGGCAGAGATGTACCAAACTTATCTTTAAGACCTAGACCAAGCGCTTGCATCATTCCTGCACCCGCGTCATTTGTGGCACTTCCGCCTAATCCCAATATGATTTTTTTAACGCCCATTTCAAGTGCAGCATTAATTAATTCACCCGTACCATAACTGGTCGTTAAATTGGGATTGCGTTGAGATGAAGGAATAAGATGAAGACCTGAAGCTTGTGCCATTTCAATCACGGCAGTGGTGTTATCCCCTAAAAGTCCCCAAGTTGCAGTTACTTGTTTACCTAAGGGCGAACACACTGGTGTCGATATAAAACGGCCTTGCGTTGCATCCACCAGCGATGTCACCGTTCCTTCGCCGCCATCCGCCATAGGAATACAGCAATATTGTGCATCGGGTAAATAACGTGAAAATCCCTGTTTTATTGCCAGCGCAACATCTTTCGCACTTAAACTTTCTTTAAAAGAATCAGGGGCGATAACTATTTTCACATTCTTTTCTCCAAGCAATAAAAAAGCGATATTTTCATATCGCTTTTATAACATACTCTACTTTATGAGAGAGTGTGCTTGGTCTGAAATGTGATTAATCTTCAATCGCTAAACGCAATTTCTTCATCGCATTTTTTTCTAATTGGCGAACACGTTCAGCAGAAACACCGTATTTTGTCGCCAAGTCTTGCAATGTCGATTTGTTATCATCATCTAACCAACGAGCACGAATAATATCTTGGCTACGTTCATCAAGGGTTTCAATTGCTGACGTTAGTTTATCCGTTGCATGATTATCCCAGTTATCTTCTTCGATGCCATCGGCAAAGTCAGAAGATTTATCTTCTAAGAAGAGTACAGGGGCGATAGGATGTGAATCATCACTATCATCAGCAGTCATATCAAATGCCATATCTTGTGCTGACATTCGTGATTCCATTTCTCGGACATCACTTTCTGATACGCCTAATTCTCTTGCAACAAGTTCCACTTCATCTTGATTAAACCAACCTAAACGCTTTTTATTTTTTCGCAGATTAAAAAACAGTTTACGTTGTGATTTTGTAGTCGCCACTTTCACGATACGCCAGTTACGTAGCACATATTCGTGAATTTCAGCTTTGATCCAATGCACAGCAAAAGAGACCAGTCGAACACCCACTTCTGGGTTAAAACGACGAACCGCTTTCATCAGACCAATATTACCTTCTTGGATAAGATCAGCTTGTGGTAAGCCATAACCTGAATAGCTGCGAGCAACATGAATAACGAAGCGCAGATGTGAAAGGATAAGCGTTCTTGCCGCATCCAAGTCACCATCGTAATGCAGCCGTTCAGCGAGTTCCTTTTCTTCCTCTGCGGTTAACATCGGATAGGAATTGGCTGCACGTATATACGCTTCGATGCTGCCTTGCGGAACCAATGCTAAGGATTGCATTTCTTTTGTCATTCAAATCCTCATAAAAATCAAATAAATAATTAAAATTAATGCTGTAAGGGAAAGTAGATGAGCCTTCTAAATATAGCTTAAATAGGAAGTCAGTTAAGGTTTTTTACGATGTGTTTTTATCATAACGACTATTTGACCAGCATAAAGGCTAAAGGTTCATCTCGCATCTATGTTTACATATCTTTGTACTTTTCTATCACTGAAGCAAATATGGCTGTTGCCTTATCGTAGAAAAGAGTGCGCGCATTATTATGCCAGAGACGGGGCGTTGATAAAATGGCTGGGTGACGATATTAACGTAACCCAGCCTGATAAAAAATATCTTCTCATTATTTAGAGGATAAGTATAAAAACACTCTAATTGATTATTCCGGTGTGAATTGACGTAAATGTTGCATTGTCGTCAACCATGCAGCAAGCCAACCAATTGTCATAGCAACAAGAATAAGAATGATAGATTCATCAAAACCTAATCCTGAAATAGAAAATGAAGTTCCAAACACGGTCGCAGCTTGAGTCACCACATCAGAGAGCTTCCACACCAGTAAAGCTGAAAAAATTAAGGCAAATACGGCACCAATAAAGCCAAGTATTAATCCCCAATTAAGGAATGGACGCATAATAAAGCCGTCAGTTGCACCAATAAGTTTCATCACATTAATGGTGTCACGGCGACTGAAAATATTGAGGCGTACACTGTTACCAATCACCAGTAACAAAGCAACAACCATCAATGTACCAATCACCAAGGCGATTTGCCCGACTAATGACGTTAACGTTGAAAGCCGAGAAAACCAGCTATCATCCATTCTGACTTCATCAACACCAGGTATTTTCGCTACTGTATCACGCAGATTTACCATTAATTGTTGATCGCTAGGCTCCATAACGGGTGTCACAATCGCCACCGCAGGTAATGGATTTTCTTCTAACATATCTAACGCACTACTAAAGCCAGCCCAAGAACGAAATTCCACCAGCGAATCTTGTCGCGAAAGGTAGTTAACACCTTCGACTTTTTCTAAGGCTTCAATTTTTTTGATTGTGGCTTCAGCTAATGAATCATCAAGAGATTTATCGAGATAAACAGTTAATTGTGGTGTTGGATACCATTGTTCTGCCGCTGTTGAGACATTCTTCCATACAATATAAAAGATGCTAGGCAAGGTAAGAGATATCGCGACAACCATTACCGTTAAAAAAGAGGAGAGCGGTTGGCGTAAAAAATCTGCCATCGTGTTACGCCATGCATAACGCCACTGTTCGCGTCTTCCCCCTTTTAGCGCCTTGGTTTTTGCACCCGGCGTTGGCATTGATTTACGGGAACTTTTTGCTTTAGCCATTTTGCCCTCCCACCATTCTGCCTTGCCCTAATGTAAGAATGCGATAATTTCTACGTTCTATCAGCGACATATCGTGCGTCGCCATTAACACGGTTACGCCAACACGGTTGAACTCTTCAAAAAGGCGCATGATACCTTCTGAAAGCTCGCCATCAAGGTTACCTGTTGGTTCATCTGCGAGCAAAACAGTCGGCTTATTCACAACAGCGCGCGCAATACCGACACGCTGTTGTTCACCACCAGAGAGTTGAATAGGATAATTTTTAGCTTTATCCAATAGCCCCACTTTATCTAAAGCGGCGGAAACTCTTCGCCGAATATCCTCTTCACTCGCGCCAGCAATAATCAGGGGAAGAGAAACGTTGTCATAAACCGTTCTATCCATCAATAAGTGGTGATCTTGGAAGATCATCCCAATTTGACGGCGAAGAAAAGGGATCTCACTATTTTTGAGTCTACTGATATCGTGACCAGCAAACCAAATAGCACCATCACTTGGGCGTTCTATTCCACAAATTAACTTAAGCAATGTACTTTTACCGGCGCCAGAATGACCCGTTAAAAAAGCCATTTCACCAGGACGAAGATGAAAATCAACCCCCTGTAATGCTTGTCTTCCACCTAAATAAGCCTTGCTGACGTGTTCGAAGCGGATCATTAAAACTACTCCTCGCGGGCAAACAGAGCCTCAATAAAATCGTCGGCCTTAAACGGACGTAGATCTTCAATACCTTCACCTACCCCAATATAACGGATAGGAATACTAAACTGATCAGCAATGGAGAAGATAACTCCCCCTTTTGCTGTACCATCGAGTTTAGTCAATGTTAATCCAGTTAGCCCAACTGTTTCATTAAAGAGTTTTGCCTGACTAACTGCATTTTGTCCGGTACTTGCATCTAACGTCAGCATCACCTCATGTGGTGCTTCTTCGTCTAATTTCTTCATAACACGAACGATTTTTTTCAGCTCTTCCATTAAATGGGATTTATTCTGCAATCGTCCTGCGGTATCAGCAATAAGAACATCGACACCTTTTGCTTGGGCTGATTGAATTGCATCAAAAATAACAGATGCAGGATCAGCGCCAGTATGTTGTGCCACAACAGGGATATTATTACGCTCACCCCAAACTTGTAACTGTTCAACCGCTGCCGCACGGAATGTATCACCCGCAGCTAACATGACAGATTTACCTTCAGCTTGGTATTGTCGCGCTAATTTTCCGATTGTGGTTGTTTTACCAACACCGTTAACACCAACCATTAAAATAACAAAAGGTTTTTTACCTTCAATATTTAATGGTTTATCAACTTTACTTAAAATATCGCCCATCTCTTCACGTAATTTACCGTAAAGGGCTTCAGCATCTTTAAGATCTTTATGAGTAGCGTGTTTAGTCAGACTAGTGATGATTTTAGTTGTGGTTTCCATGCCCACATCAGCAATTAAGAGTTGCTCTTCTAACTCTTCAAACAGCTCATCATCAATTTTCTTACCACGAAATAGACCAAGGAATCCTGAACCTAAGTTTTGGCGAGTTTTCAGTAAGCCTTTTTTCAGTCGGCTAAAGAAACCTTCTTTTTTAGGTTTCTCTTGTTCAACAACTTTATCTGCCAGCACTTCTTCGCGTAAAGATTCAATATCTTCAGCTTCTGCTTGCGCAATAGCGAGACGTTCGTTTTCCTCTTCTTGCGCTAAACGTTGAGCTTCGGCCTCTTGAGCCAAGCGTTCTTGCTCTAGGCGCTCTACTTCTAAACGTTCTTGCTCCGCTTTAAGTTCAGCTTGGCGCTGAGCTTCTTCTTGCGCAAGGCGTTGGGCTTCGGCTTCTTGAGCCAAGCGTTCTTGCTCTAGGCGCTCTGCTTCTACACGTTCTTGCTCCGCTTTAAGTTCAGCTTGGCGCTGAGCTTCTTCTTGCGCAAGGCGTTGGGCTTCGGCTTCTTGAGCTAAACGTTCTTGTTCTGCACGCTCCGCCTCTTGGCGCTCTGCTTCTAAACGTTCTTGTTCCGCTTGAAGTTCAGCTTGACGCTGAGCTTCTTCTTGCGCAAGGCGTTGGGCTTGTGCTTCTTGAGCTAAACGTTCTTGTTCTGCACGCTCCGCTTCTTGGCGTTGCGCTTCTAAACGTTCTTGCTCCGCTTGAAGTTCAGCTTGACGCTGAGCTTCTTCTTGCGCAAGACGTTGGGCTTCGGCTTCTTGAGCTAAACGTTCTTGTTCTGCACGCTCCGCTTCTTGGCGTTGCGCTTCTAAACGTTCTTGCTCCGCTTTAAGTTCAGCTTGACGCTGAGCTTCTTCTTGCGCAAGACGTTGGGCTTGTGCTTCTTGAGCTAAACGAGCTTGTTCTGCATGTTCTGCCTCTAAACGCGCTTGCTCTGCATCTATTTCTGCTTGTCGCTGGGCTTGTTCTTGCTCTAAACGTTGTTTTTCAGCCTCTTGTGCCAATCTATCTTGCACAACACGTTGCGCTTCTTGGCGCTCTGCTTCTAAACGTTCTTGCTCTGCTTGTAATTGCGCTTGGCGAGCCGCATCTTCTTGGGCTTCTTTTGCCAAACGTTCTTGTTCTAAACGCTCTTCTTCTAAGCGTTGCTGTTCTTTCTCTTGCTCAATATTTTCTTCTTTGTTACGCCCAAAACCGAGCCACGAGAAAAAACCTTTTTTTTCTTTTGCCATTAGCTACTAAACTCCTCGCACTAAATCATGGCGCGATTACATTGACGATATTGAAAATAATAATGAAGTCTATCATTTGATCATGGATAAACGCATCTTTTATACGAATTTTATGGTAAATTATTCCGGATTAAATCAAGGGAAGTCATCGAGATAACAACAGACACGAATTCCTTATTCCAAAAGACACTCCAAAACTCACGTTTAAACGATATAAATCAAAATAATATGGCCAAAAAACCACAAAAAGCCCCAATGGGACAAATCAGAATAATTGGGGGAAAATGGCGTGGTCGTAAACTTCCGGTTCTCGATAGCCAAGGATTACGACCAACAACGGATAGAGTAAAAGAAACGCTCTTTAATTGGCTAATGCCCGTTATCCAAAATGCCCGTTGCCTTGACTGTTTTGCAGGAAGCGGTGGTTTAGGCATTGAAGCCCTTTCTCGCTATGCTCTTGAAACCACGTTTATCGAATATGAACGTGCAGTTGCCCAACAAATTACCGCAAATTTAACCTTACTTAATGCCGAGAATGGGCATGTCATTCAAGACAGTGCATTGTCATATCTTGCTAAACAAGGTTCGCCTTATAATGTCGTTTTTTTAGATCCTCCTTTTCATAAAGGCATGTTGTCAGACACTATCCAATTATTAGAAAATAACGGTTGGTTAGCGCAAGATTGCTATATTTATATTGAGGAAGAAGTTAAAGCACAGACTTATACAATTCCGACTCATTGGACATTACATAGAGAGAAGATCGCAGGGCAAGTCGCGTATCGTCTTTATATTCGCAGTTTATCTGCTTAATTTTTTATGGAGCTGCTATGTTAATCTTTTTTGGCCGATTTTTAATGGTCGGTGTTTGGGGCTTTCTGTTTTTAAATATTATTTCCCCATTTCCTAAGCCTCTAAAATATTTTATGGATATTGCATTGATTTTTATGGTGATTATGCATGGATTACAAATTGTTATGTATAAAGCAGGACAACCTAAAGATCAAAAACCCTCAACGGCATTACAATTTCGTATTTTCTTCTTCGGGATCTTTGAGCTGTTAAAAATACAAAAAGAATTACGCAAAGAATACGAAGAAAAACAGAAGAATAAAACTAAACCACAGCCGTAAATATTGTTATATCCTCGCAATTATCTGGGGTCGATAATCAACCCCAGAGGTTGCCAAATAATAAATATTCCATCTTATTTATTATTTAGCTCATCACTTGGCATATCGGTTTCAAACTTTACAAAACGACTGCCCTGCATAAACAAACGCCCTTTCATTTCAGGTTCAATATCTTGATAAGCTGATTTATCCATTCTTAACACTAAGTCTTTACGATCATCAGTGGTTAAACGAAAGGTCACTTGATAATAATGTATTGTTTCTGGGCCATTTACATCATTTTCTCTTGAACGCCGTTCATTTGCTGCAACTTCTTTTTTGTCAATGACTTCAACCATATAGAGTATAACAGGTGAATTATCGTCACTTATCCGCTGTTTTCTTTGTTCGAAGAAACGATAAGTTGCTGACGCTATAATAATCACCAGTACCGCAATTCCTAAAATAGCCGCTTTATTCATTACATTAATTCCTATCGTTATATGGATTAAAAAACAGTGTGCTTTATATTATTTTAATAAGTCCATCAGTTTCGTCATTAACCGCTATTCTTAAATTAATCTTTCTGTTATGAATAATGAAACAGTTCTGAATATAAGGAAGATATTATGAGTTGGCCTTTTCTCGCCGTATTATTCTCCGGATGGCTTTATATAGATGCCGCATATCGAGGTCCTAATTGGCAACGATGGCTATTCCGTCCTATCACGCTACTGCTTTTATTACTTTGGGCATGGCAAGTTCCCGAGCACAATATTAATAGTTACCTAATTGTAGGTGCATTATTAGCGACTTTGCTTTCTGATATTTTAAGAATGTTTGATGGTAAGTATTTACTACCTTCTCTTGCCTTAGTTTTTCTAAGTTACATACTTTATATGGTGAGTTTTTTATTACCACTCCAACTCTCTTTCTATCTTCCTTTACTTGGATTCGTGATTCTTGCTTTTATCATCATTCTAGCCATTGTTTGGACTAAGCTCGATAAATTAGCCATTCCAGCTTCTTTAACTTTACTAGCCGCATTTGCTATGTTTTGGATTGCGGGTGAAAAATTCTTCTACTTAAGTAATGATTACAACTTATCAGTGATGATTGGCTCATTATTGTTAGTGATTGCTTACTCAGTATGGCTAATCAACCGCTTCCGCTTCTCATTTTCAGCGTCTAAAGGGCTTGTCAGCGCCTGTTATTTTATTGGTCATTTCTTTATTGTCAGAGCACTGTTCCTTTAGTCTAAATCCAGCCCCTTGTTTTAAACATTTAAATCAAGGGGTTAATTTTTTGACCTAATTCGCACTTTTTGCCAATGAATATGCCTTCGGTATCTTGACTCTGGACTCTACTCCAAGCTGTAAAGTACTTATCAGATAGATAAATTTAGACTTTACTTTGTTGAACAAGGAGAGCCAGTTATGACTAAACATGCTCATCAACACGATAATCATAAACATACCGATGCTTGCTGCTCAAGCTCTCAATGCTGTTCAGGTCACTCAGAGAATAGTACGCACTCACATACTGAAAGCGGACATTCTCATACCAAGATAGATAAAAGTGATCCTGAATGCGAGGATGAGCACCACCACGGACACTCCCACGAACATGATCACCAGCATGATCATGATGACCACGACCATAGCCATGATGGGCACAATCACGCTCATGGAAGCTGTGATATCAACGCCCCTGTCTCTAATATTGAGCCAGAAAAGATTGCACAACAGCGCTTTAGCTGGAAAGTGCAAGGTATGGATTGCCCAAGTTGCGCTCAGAAAATTGAAACAGCCGCACTCAAAGTTGCAGGTGTAAAACAAGCAAAAGTCCTTTTTGCCACCGAAAAATTAGTCGTTGATGCTGATAGCGACCTACGTGCAGATGTGATTGCAGCCATTAACAGTGCTGGTTTTGAGCTTTTTGATCTCTCATCACCTCAATCCCAAAAAGTGGCGAAGCAAAGCTTCTTAAAAGAAAGCTCATTTGTGATTGTTTTGGCACTTTTAATGGCGATTAGCTGGGGTGCAGAGTTTATTGATCCCCAAGCAGGTCGTGCAGCCTTTATTGCAACAACCTTAATTGGTCTATTCCCCATTGTGAAAAAGTCCTTACAACTTATTCGCAGTGGTACGCCGTTTGCTATCGAAACATTGATGAGTGTTGCTGCAATTGGCGCACTATTTATTAATGCAACCGAAGAAGCAGCAATGGTCATTTTGCTGTTTATGATTGGTGAAATGCTGGAGTCTTATGCCGCAGGACGTGCTCGTCGTGGTGTGAGCGCCTTAATGGCATTAGTGCCAGAAGAAGCAACATTAGTCAAAGATGGTAAAAAACAAACTGTTCCTGTTGCGCAATTACGTCCGGGCGACATTATTGAGATTGCGCCAGGTTCACGTTTGCCAACAGACGCCGAACTAGTTAGTGCATTTGCAAGCTTTGATGAAAGTGCATTAACGGGTGAATCCGTACCCGTAGAGCGTTTACAAGGCGAAAAGGTCGCTGCTGGTTGTTTATCTGTCGATAGATCTGTACAGATGAAAGTGGTATCTGAACAAGGGCAGAATGCTATCGACCGTATTTTGCAATTGATTGAAGAAGCTGAAGAGCGTAGAGCCCCTATTGAACGCTTTATTGACCGCTTTAGTCGTTACTATACACCTGCGATTATGCTGTTCTCTGCACTGGTTATCATTGTTCCACCACTGTTGTTCTCACAACCTTGGGAAACATGGATTTATCGCGGTTTAACCCTATTACTGATTGGCTGTCCTTGTGCTTTAGTTATCTCAACACCCGCCGCCATCACGTCAGCATTAGCGGCAGCAACTAAACGCGGAGCGCTTATCAAAGGTGGCGCAGCATTAGAGCAATTAGGCACTGTTAACACTATCGCATTAGATAAAACAGGCACATTAACAGAAGGGAAACCTCAAGTTACTGATGTTGTAGCTGAAACTGGATTTAATGAAAAAGAAGTACTGACTTTTGCTTCATCCGTAGAAATTGGCTCTCATCACCCATTAGCAAAAGCCATTATCAATAAAGCACAAGATGAAGGTGTGCTTGTTGTTGAAGCGGAAGATCGTAAAGCGCTAGCAGGTAAAGGAATTGAAGGTTATTTAAATAGCCAACATATTTTGGTGAGTGCACCTTCTCAATTATCAGAAGCCACATTACTCTCTTCTCAATGGCAACAAGAAGTTGCACGCCTTGAAGATGAAGGTAAAACCGTGGTTGTCGTATTAAAAGAGAGCCAGCTTATCGGTGTTATTGCTATGCAAGATACCTTACGCAGTGATGCTGTTGAATCAATGAAGTTATTGAAAGAGATGAACATCAATGCCGTTATGCTAACTGGTGATAATCCAAGAGCAGCCGCGGCTATTGCGAAAAAATTAGGTATGGATTTCCGAGCAGGATTACTGCCTGAAGATAAAGTAACTTCAGTAATGGAAATCAGTAAAACACATAACACAATGATGGTGGGTGATGGTATCAATGATGCGCCAGCAATGAAAGCTGCAACCATTGGTGTCGCGATGGGAAGCGGTACAGACGTTGCACTTGAAACAGCTGATGCAGCATTAACGCATAACCGTTTAACGGGCTTACCTGAAGTTATTAAGTTATCTCGTGCGACACGTAAAATTATCCGTGAAAACATCACGATAGCACTTGGTTTAAAAGCGATATTTTTAGTAACAAGCTTATTAGGAATTACTGGGCTTTGGGTTGCTGTTCTTGCTGACTCAGGAGCGACAGCACTGGTAACAGCCAATGCCGTAAGACTATTAAGAGTAAAAATTAGCGCCTCAAGCAAAGAGTAAGCACGTTAAAATAACAAAACCCAAACCTCAGTATGTGGGGTTTGGGTTATTTTTTAGTGCGATGATAAGCAATATTTACAGTATAAATTACAGATTGCTCTCTTTTTTACGGATAAGATAACGATAAGGTGCAGATTGCGTCTCTTGATTTAATAAATCATGTTCCATAAATCGGCAAAAGCCAGGAATATCACGCACAGTGGCAGGATCATCAGCAATCACTAATAATGTCTCACCTAATGCCATATTTCTTATGGTTTTACGTACTAACATCACAGGCTCAGGGCAACGTAGTCCTAGCGTATCTAATGTCTTGGTTGCATCATCAAATTGAGCATTCATTCTATTAACCATTCTTCTTACACTGACAGATTTCGTTATTATATCTCGCTTTCGTGTTCACATCACGGCACATTAAGCACAAAGGTATTCCCCCTAACCTTTGCTTTTGTTGCGCAACAGGCGTATTATGCGCATCCTCTCATTTAAGAGAGAAATCACTGTTTTATTGGGTTCCCTCACCCCAATCACTAAAAAGGTACAATTTATGTATACGTTTACTCCCCGCCAAAAAGCGGTGGCGCTATTATGGCTTTCTTTGTTCCACATCCTGATAATTACTTCTAGTAACTATCTTGTGCAATTACCTATTTCCATTTTTGGTTTCCATACCACTTGGGGTGCCTTTACCTTTCCGTTTATTTTTCTGGCAACAGATTTAACGGTTCGTATTTATGGCGCACCACTTGCCAGACGCATTATTACCGCCGTTATGCTACCTGCATTAGCAATTTCTTACCTGATCTCAACGCTTTTTTTCCAAGGCAGTTGGCAGGGTTTTGCCTCATTAGCTGATTTTAATATCATGGTGGCAAGAATTGCGACAGCGAGCTTTATGGCTTATGTGTTAGGTCAAATCATGGATGTGTCTGTCTTTAATCGTTTAAGACAACAACAAAAATGGTGGGTAGCGCCAAGTGCAGCTATGTTCTTCGGTAATTTACTCGACACACTCGCATTCTTCTTTATTGCATTTTATCGTAGTACTGACGCATTTATGGCGGAGAATTGGGTTGAAATTGCATTAGTTGACTACGTGTTTAAATTAACCATTTGTATGCTGTTCTTCTTACCTGCTTATGGTGTCTTATTGAATTTTATTTTGCGTCACTTTTTCGCAGAAGAAAGTCAAAAACAAGATTATGCTGAAATCCGCTCATAATCCGGCTCACCTCGCAAAAAAATAATGACATAAATGTCATAATTCAAACAATAAAGCTTCATAAGCCAATTTTATGAAGCTTTATTCTGATTCGAATAATTTATTATTTTACGTAAATATTTCGTATAGTAATTAATTAGCATGATTAGTTAAACAACTCACGAAATATTACTTAAATATCATTATTAGGATGTTTTTCACATGCTAATATAAAAAGTCTTAATTATTTACAATAAATTATTTTATTCATCTATTAAACTGTTAATGTATTCTTAGAACGTCTCCATATTGTTATATGTCAGTTGGGATGACGAGTCTCACCATAAGGATTTTTTACTCTCTTTTGCGAATAGTAGGAGTCTATTATGTTAAAAGTTATTCAATCCCCCGCTAAGTATATTCAAGGGCCAGACGCGCTATATCATATTGGTAAATACGCGAAGCCGTTTGGTGATAGAGCACTGATTATTGCCGACAAATTTGTGATGGAACTCGTCGGTAGTACCGTTAAAGATAGTATGTCTCAATATGAAGTTAATGGGCACTTCGAACTTTTTAATGGTGAATGCACACACAACGAAATCAATCGACTATCTGAACTTGCAAAAGCACAAGCCTCTCTTGTGATCATCGGCGTTGGTGGTGGTAAAACACTTGATACTGCCAAAGCTGTTGCTTATAAATGCCAACTTCCTGTCGTTATTTCCCCAACCATTGCTTCCACTGATGCACCAACAAGCGCACTTTCTGTGATTTATACTGAATTAGGCGCATTTGATAGTTATCTTTTCTACCCAACAAATCCTGACGTTGTCGTGATGGATACCAACATCATCGCTTCTGCACCAGCTCGTTTATTAGTGGCAGGCATGGGAGATGCTTTAGCAACCTACTTTGAAGCAAGAGCGTGTAGTCATGCGCAAAAACAGACCATGGCAGGAGGTAAATCGACACTTGCTGCCCTAGCTTTGGCTGAACTTGGCTATAACACCCTTTTAGAAGATGGCTATAAAGCAAAACTCGCAGTAAGCCGAGGTGTTTGTACAACTGCGGTAGAAAATATTATTGAAGCAAATACCTTCTTAAGTGGTATTGGTTTTGAAAGTGCAGGTCTTGCGGCAGCTCATGCCATTCATAATGGATTTACAGCATTAGAAGAGTGTCACAACATGTATCATGGTGAAAAAGTTGCCTTTGGTACATTAGTCCAATTAGTGTTAGAAAACAGTCCATTAGAAGAGTTAGAAGAGTTTCTAGATTTCTGTATTTTAGTCGGACTGCCTGTCACTTTAGAAGAGTTGGGTATCAATGCAACAGGCGATGAATTAAATGAAAAAATTATGGCTGTTGCTGAGTTAAGTTGTGCTGAAGGTGAGACAATTTATAACATGCCATTTGATATCGATTCCGATAAGGTTTATGCCGCGATTTTAACTGCCGACCAATTAGGACGGGAATGGCTTTATTAAAGCCTGAGTAAACAGGGAGTGCCTATCTCCCTGTTTGCATTTACAAGAAAGGGTGTTTTATGGTCAGTATCGTATTAGTTTCAAAGAGCCTTACGCTCGCCAATGGTATCAAAGAGCTCGTTAATCAGACTGTAGATCGCCAAGTAAAAATTGCCATTGCGACCAACTATCAAACACCTTCTGATCTTGCTAATGAAGTGTCACCAGAAACCATACTTTCAGCAATTAAAAAGTGTTATAGCAAGCAAGGTGTACTCGTTTTACTCGATACTTATCATTCAGCACAAAATGCAGCACTCGCCATCGCTAATCTTGAGCATAACATTGCCACAAATGTCGCGTTAAGTTCGGCTCCGATTGTTGAAGGCACCTTGGCTGCCGCCAATAGCATTGCACTAGGCGCTTCACTTGAAGAAGCAGAAAAAGCAGCACATAAAACCATTACAATTAAAAAACTGCAATTAGGCGAAAATCTTCCTAATTTTAATATTCACCCTAAAAATACAAATTACGAACCCGTCCGAATTATCACCGCACCTGTTTGGCTATACCCTTATCATCGTTTCGTGATCCCTCGTAAAAAAATATCCTCTCATTTATTGCTTGAAGAGCAAAAACGCCTCATTAAAGCGATTGAGCGATCCAAAAAGGACATAGACTGGTTAACTGAAGAAGCCTATCGCAAGATTGGAGAGCAATATGCCCATATTTTTTCGAGTCATCGCTTCTTATTAGAAAATACCGAATTACAACTGACCGTATGTAGCATGATAAGTAAACATCACTGCAATGCAGAATTTGCCTTACAGCAGACATTTATTGATTTAATAGATACTTACGCGCAAATGGATGATGATAATATGCGTGCTCGTGAAAGTGATTTAGATGATATTTTATCTCGATTACTACGCTATTTAACCTCTGCCCCTCCTCCAATTACACATCCTCCTTATGCAAATGCAGTTCTAGTAACAAAACAGCTTCACCCTTCAACATTAATGGCTCTGGATACCAACAAGATCAAAGGGATTTTATTAAGTCATGGGAACCCACTATCTAATACCACTGTATTAGCTAATGCATTAGATATTCCAATTATTAACGAGGCGGGAAGACAAGCTCTTTCTCTGACTGACGGGCAAAATATCACACTTAAAAAAGTCCAAAATATTTGGCTTTATCAAAACACCTATATCTCTCATTAAAAATGAGAGTATTTAAATAACCTGTGATCCACAGTGTCAGGTTATTTAATTTCTTTATTATTTTATATTTCATCTCTTTTTTACTAAAAATAAAAAAAGGGAATAAAAGATCCTCTTTTATTCCCTAGCTGCTTGTTATCTTAGTAATCAATTACTTTTTTATTATCTAATAGGCAATACTTATAATGCTCTTGCCAGTAAACTAATGGGGTGTTCACATTTTTTCGTCGTTGACATCTCAATTTGCCATTTACAGGTTTCACAGTCTGTAATCACCAAATCACAGCCACTCTCTTCAATTTGACGGAATAAGCCTGCGCCAATGCCTTGAGCAACATCGTAGTTTTCAGATTTAAAACCGTAAGTTCCGGCAATACCACAGCATTGAGAATCTAAAACAATGACCTCAACACCAGGGATACGTTTAATTAAATCAATGGAATAGGCTGTCCATCCCATTTTTTCCATATGACAAGGTGTGTGATACGCCACTTTTAACGGAGTATGTTTCAGTGGTAACTCACGACCTTCTTCTAATAAACGATAAATATAGCGTGTCGCTAATTCAATATTTTCACGTACTTTTGATGTATCAACATCGAGGATATGTTCATACTCATCACGAATAGTGAAAGTACAAGTAGATGATGTTGCAACGACAGGAATATTGTTTTCAACAATTTTTTCTGTCAGCGATTCTAAGTTTACTGCGGCTTGTTTTTTGGCTTGTTTAACAAAACCATTCGCAATTAATGCAACACCACAGCATTTTTCGCGTTTTAATAACTGAACACCAATCTCCATTTTGTTGAATACTTTAACTAAATCTTTCCCTAATTGAGGGTGGTTATAGTTAGCGTAACAACCGTGGAAGAAGGCAACTTGATCTTTAAAACGCGCTTGCTCTTCAACTTGTTTTTTCATCCATGTTCTAAATGTACCAAAAGAGTATTTTGGTAATTCGCGACGATGGTCGATTTTAAGTGCTTTATCCAAGATCTTACGTACAGGTTTTAATCCTGTAATAGTATTTACTATCGGCGCCATCGGCGTTGATAATGTTCCCATTAAATCCGTATGACTTAAAATAGCATCACGAAGTTTTGGTGTTTTCGTATTGTAGTTCAGTTTCGCACGCGAAATGATGTCACCGATCTTCACATCTGACGGACAAGCAACTTCACAACGCTTACAGTTAGTGCAATATTTCAATGCTTCATCATAAAGCATCGGATCTTTTAGACGTAAACGCTCACCATCAGGGCCCGCTTGTTTAGGGCCAGGGTAAAGTGGATTTACTTTTGCAACTGGGCAGTAAGTAGTACAAACAGTACACTTAATGCACGCTTCAAAACTGTTATCATGTAAACTCATTGTGCTGCCTCCACAACCGCAGATGTGGTCTGTTCTGATTTATTGTGCTGTAAAATTTGTTGCGCTGCATAAAGTGCACTGATCATTGAAACACCTGCACCACAACCTTCATTAAGCGGATCAAATCCACCTAATACAGCACCTACAGCGTAAACATTCTCTAAGACTTCACCGTATTTCATCGGTCTTAATTGACTATCTGTATCAACACCAAATCGCATATAAGGCTGTTTTGCAAAGACATTCACTTGTGTCCACTCATTACGAGGTAATGTCTCTAGCAAATCAAGCTCCATTAAAGGTTCATAGACACGATCAAACTCTGCAATTAAACCATTATTGAAGAAACTCCCTGTTGCCAATACAACATGTTCACTACGAATAGGAATATCAGTATGGTTTCGAGTATGAATACCTGTAACTTTATTACCAATTAAATCAACTTGTTCTGCACGATCGCCCGGCATAATTAAACCGCCAGCTTTTTGGAAACGCAGTTTTAATGCTTGATGTAAGCGAATACCTAATAGTGATGGTGGCAATGTCGGTAATAAACAGATAGGTTTACCTACAAGTTGTTGAAGTAGCGTCACAGGCTCTTCTGCATCCAGCCCGATACATGCAGGTAAAATAATCGCTTCAACACTATCATCAATATGTTTTTTCAGCTCTTCTGCTAACGCTTTGGTGTTTTCAGGCTTATCTAAATAGCGCGCAATATTGACTGCTCTAAATTCACTTGGATTATCACGCAATCTATCTAATAACGGTAAGTGAATATGATAAGGAATAGACTCAACACCTTGCTCATTCAGCGTATTGCTTGCAAATTGTGGCTGAAAATCTAAGAAGCCTTCAATTCCAACAACCGCCAGCTTTTTCCACGGCAGTGCTTGATTAACGCCATGAGTTGGCACACGTTTTGGACTCATCCAGCTCATACGTGAACGCCCAACAGGTGTAATACGATAATGGTTTTCATCACCATTACCTTGATATTCAAGGCCCTTTGTACTTGCCAGTAATGCTTGAGCCTGTTCAATTAAAGTCGAAACTTGCGTTTCACCCATACGGCTATAAGGATGTTTAGGGGCAAGTTCAGCCAATGTTGCTAAGGCTTTCTTAGGCTGAGTCACTAATGAACCATCAGGAAGATGAGTTAATAGATCCAGAGAACCTGATGAGAAATGTAGTGCGCTTTGACCATTACTGATAATTGCGCAAGACTTACCGGCTTCAGCAAGACGAATACCTGCGGTTAAACCGGCAAGTCCGCTACCTATAATGATGACGTCAAATTTCATTATCTGCCTCCGCTGAAGCTGTTTTTTCAATCATATCAGCATCTAAACCACATAAACCTTGGTAAACCCAACTGGTGAATTCACTTTCACGTAATGCATTACCCCAAGCGATTGGTCGAATACCTTTCCAACGCTCATTTAAGAAATGGGCAAGCTGTTGTTCTGACTCGTGAGGAGTAGTGACTTGTAAACGGTTCAATAAACCCGCTGCACGACAAGCACAAAGTTCACCTTGGCATGTTCCCATACCCACGCGAGTACGGCGACGTAAATCAAGTAAGTTATTGACTGTTAAAGAGTTAACAGCATAGCGAACTTCCCCCGCAGTAACAGCTTCACATTCACAAACTAAACTCTTATCGCTACGCTCATTGCTCAATAATTTATTGGCTAAATCACCATGACGATAAACCGCAGAACCACGAATTGGCGCAGGTAATGAAACAACGCTACGTAATGCTTGTTCTGCTGACTGACGAGAGCCCGGTAAGGCTTCTTCTGCTGTTGTACATTTTGCAGAGACATTTAATTTTTCGCAGATTTTATCTGTTGCCCATTCAGCCATTAAACGGTAAGTCATTAATTTACCGCCAGTAATGGTAATAAAGCCTTCTAATCCATCACGTTGCGCATGGTCGAGTAAAACAATACCACGGCTAACATTACGACCAGATGGATCGTCATCACTTGCAACTAAAGGACGCACACCAGCATAAGCACGTAAAATTCGAGTTTGAGCCAGTTTTGGCGCTAACATTGAACCTTCGCGGATAAGAATATCGACTTCTTCAGGAGTCACATACATATTGTCGATTTCATCGTAAGGTACACGTGTTGATGTTGTACCAATCAATGAAATTGTATCGCCAGGCACTAAAATATCGGCATCCGCAGGTTTACGGCAACGGTTGATCACCATATTGTTAATACGATGACCCAAAATCAACAATGCGCCTTTGGCTGGGAACATTCGCACTTTTAACTCGCCATACTCAGCGATTTTTTGTCCCCAAATTCCCCCTGCATTCGCCACTATTTGTGCACGAATTTCATACAGTTTTTTCGCTTGATGATCGTAAACTTTCACGCCTTTAACACGGTCACCTTCACGAATAAGTCCAACGACTTCATGATAAGTCAGTACTTGAGCGCCATGTTCGCGGGCATCTAACATATTTGCGGCAGTTAAACGGAAAGGATCGACAGTACCATCTGGCACTTTAACTGCACCGATCAAATTAGGGTTAACAGAAGGCTCTAAGCGAATAGCTTCTTCGGGTGAAATCGCTTGAGCATCAATACCTGCCGCTTGGCAAGATTGAATAAAGGTCTGTTGAAACTCTAAAGAATCTTCAGGTAGGGTAATAAAAAGGCCATCCGTTTTTTCAACACAATGACGAGCGACCCTTTTTAAAATCATGTTCTCTTCAATACACTCACGCGCTGACTCAGGATCTGTTACTGCATAACGCGCACCACTGTGTAACAATCCATGATTTCGACCGGTTGCACCGGTTGCAATATCATGTCTTTCTAGCAGGACGCAACGTAACCCACGGCGTGCACAGTCTCTTGCCATGCCAGCACCGGTTGCTCCCCCGCCAATAATAATGACATCAGTTTCTGTCACTGGTGAACCGCTCATCATAGAGATGCCCTCTCACATTACATTCAGCAAACGCTTATTTATTCTTTAGCGTTAATTATAGTGTATAAGATACACAAAAAATGTGGTTAATGTTTGATAATGAGCAAAAACGAAAGAGAAACGCTCACGAGTGAAAAATTAAAACCACATCTGTGATACTAATCACAAATTATTTAACAAAAAGTATTTGATAAAGTTAACATATCACTCAAAATTGCACATCTTGAAAAATTATTCGACAACTGAGTAATACCTCACAGTAAATTTGATTGTATAAGTTTACTATTAAGTTCGTTAAAGAAAATTTTTTGATAACTTCACTGTTCGTTTTGTCATTATTTAATATCAACATATTAAAATAAAAGCCATCGGAGGCTAATATGTTAAGTCTGTTTAGACCTGCGCCACATAAAGCGCGTTTGCCAAAAGAGCAGATAGATCCTGTCTATCGTCGTCTGCGTTGGCAGATCTTTATGGGGATTTTCTTCGGTTATGCTGCTTATTATTTAGTAAGAAAAAACTTTGCGTTAGCAATGCCTTACCTTGTAGAAGAAGGGTTTTCTAAAGGTGACCTAGGTTTTGCTTTATCAGGGATCTCGATTGCTTACGGTTTCTCTAAGTTTATCATGGGCTCGTTCTCTGACCGCGCTAACCCTCGTTACTTCTTACCAGCAGGTCTTATTTTAGCGTCTTTAGTGATGCTATTTATGGGCTTTGTACCATGGGCAACTTCGAGCATTATGGTAATGTTCGTTCTGTTGTTCCTTTGTGGTTGGTTCCAAGGTATGGGTTGGCCTCCTTGTGGACGTACCATGGTGCACTGGTGGTCACAGAAAGAACGTGGCGGTATCGTTTCTATCTGGAACTGTGCGCATAACGTCGGTGGTGGTTTACCTCCATTACTATTCTTATTAGGTATGGCGTGGTTTAACGACTGGAAAGCAGCGTTATATATGCCAGCATTTGCAGCAATTTTAGTTGCAATGATTGCATTCGCATTAATGCGCGATACCCCTCAATCTTGTGGTCTTCCACCGATTGAAGAGTACAAAAACGACTACCCACCTGATTATAAAGAAACAGACGAGCAAGAACTGACTGCAAAAGAAATCTTTATGAAGTATGTGTTCCCTAACAAACTTCTGTGGATGATTGCAATCGCGAACGTGTTCGTTTACTTACTGCGCTACGGCGTACTGGACTGGTCACCAACTTATCTACGTGAAGTAAAAGACTTCGCAATGGATAAATCATCATGGGCTTACTTCTTATACGAATACGCAGGTATTCCGGGCACACTGCTGTGTGGTTGGATGTCGGATAAAGTGTTCAGAGGTAACCGTGGTGCAACAGGTGTGTTCTTCATGACCTTAGTAACTATCGCAACTATCGTATTCTGGATGAACCCAGCGGGTAACCCGAATGTTGATATGGCGTGTATGTTAATCATCGGTTTCTTAATCTACGGTCCTGTTATGTTGATTGGTCTGCATGCTCTTGAGCTTGCACCGAAAAAAGCAGCAGGTACAGCAGCAGGCTTTACCGGTTTATTCGGTTACTTAGGTGGTTCTGTTGCGGCGAGTGCTATCGTAGGTTACACAGTTGACTTCTTCGGCTGGGATGGCGGCTTTATGGTCATGATCGGCGGTAGTGCACTGTCTGTTGTGTTATTACTTATCGTGATGGTTACTGAAACCAAACACAAACGTGAAATGCTTCAGAAGTACGAATAATCGCTAACTGATTATTTATGAAATTAATTAAATCTCATCTCTAAAAACCAAGCCACATCAACTGTTTTGATGTGGCTTTTTTATTGCCAACTGTACATAACTTTGTTGTACGTAGAATTAAAATGGAGCAGCTTTATGAGTACATCTTTTAGAATAAAACCGTTAGTTGCAGGCGTTCTTTTAACTCTATCTTTAAGTGCAATCGCACAAGCGGCAAGTGATAAGGTCGTTATCGCTCACCGTGGTGCAAGTGGTTATTTGCCTGAACATACGCTTCCTGCCAAAGCATTAGCTTATGCCCAAGGTGCAGATTATCTAGAACAAGACTTGGTGATGACCAAAGACAACGAATTAGTTGTTTTACATGACCATTATCTTGATCGTGTAACAGATGTGGCTGATCGTTATCCTGATAGAGCAAGAAAAGATGGCCGTTACTACGCTATCGACTTCACCCTTGAAGAAATTAAAGGACTGAAATTTACTGAAGGTTTTGACATTGTTGATGGTAAAAAAGTCCAAAGTTATCCAAACCGCTTCCCTATGGGTAAATCGGATTTCCGTGTACATACTTTCCAAGAAGAAATTGAATTTATCCAAGGTCTAAACAAATCAACAGGCCAAGATATTGGTATTTATCCTGAAATCAAAGCACCTTGGTTCCATGAACAAGAAGGCAAAGACATTACCACCAAAGTACTGGAAGTGCTTAAACAGTACGGTTATACAAAAAAAACTGACAATGTTTATCTACAATCATTCGATGCTAACGACCTAAAACGCATCAAAACAGAATTGATGCCCAAAATGGGCATGGATCTAAAACTCGTTCAGTTAATTGCTTATACCGACTGGAATGAGACCTATGAGAAACAGCCTGATGGTACATGGACAAACTACAGCTATGAGTGGATGTTTAAGCCAGGTGCAATGAAAGAAATTGCAACTTATGCTGATGCTATCGGTCCTGATTACCATATGTTAGTTGAAAAAGATTCAACGCCAGAAAAAATCACCTTAACCGGTATGTCAGCTGATGCTCATGCTAATAAACTGACCATTCATCCGTTTACTGTTCGTATTGATAAACTTCCTAAATACGCAAAAGATGGTGATCAGCTTTACGATATCATTTATAACCAAGCAGGTGCTGAAGGTGTCTTTACAGACTTCCCTGATTTAGGGGTTAAGTTCTTACAAAAACAAGCTAAATAATTCATTGTGTAGCTAGGTAACAAATGAATGAAACACTAGTCACATACATGAGTGTGTGACTAGTGCGAGTAAACGCCGTCAACAACACAGCAACTTGAAGTATGACAAGTATCTTGCTCTTTCTTGTAAAAGAATAGGATCTTTGCGCCCTTTCTGATTGTATATTTCTTCATCTTTCTCTAACTTACCCTAATAATTCAATTAAAAACCATAATTACTTTTTAATTTAGCTATCATTATTTATTAAATATTTAGAGGAAGGGATCATTATGACAATAATGGCTATTATTTTACTTATTCTTATCGTTCTTTTTATTGGTTGGGGAATTTCAATTTACAACCGTCTTATTGCGACACGTAATCAAGTAAGTAATCAGTTTGCGAATATTGACGTTATTTTAAAACAGAGAGCTGACCAAATTCCTCAATTAATGGCGGTAGCTGAAAAAGCAATGGAGCACGAAAAAAGTGTATTTATTGCATTAAGTGACGCAAGACAACGCTATTTTAAAGCACAAAATATTAATGAAAAAATTAGCGCTACAAATGAGATGAATACGGCACTACGAGGCATGATTGCCCTTGCTGAAAATTATCCGACGTTAATTTCAGGTGAACAACTCGCATTACTTCAAACAGCTGTTAGTGACGTAGAAAATAAAATTGCTCAACGTCGTGAAGGTTTTAATGATGCAACAACTCACTACAACACTGCGATAGAGATGTTTCCTGATAGCTTAATTGCCGGTCTTTTCCGCTTTGAACGTATGCAATTACTCGAAATACCAAAAGAAGAAATGAAATTTGAAGGCATCAAATTTAAATAATAATAATTTAAATAACAAGAAGTTAAATAACCGCATTAAGGATAAATTGCAGTGTTAATTTATTTTTTTATCGGCTGTGCTGTGGGCGCATTAATCTATTTTTTACGCAGTAAACGCGCTCAAGAAAAGAAGAACAATTTGGGTATTGTTCCCTTTTTAGGGATTGCTTTTGCTGCTGGAAATTATCTGTTTTTTTCGCGAGGAAATGACCTTTATCCTAGCGGTGAAGACTCTGTTGTTAATCTTATCTCCTGCATTGCATTCGCTGTCATTTTGATATTTTCCTATGGTATTTCAAATCATATTGGAAATATTGGTGAAAAGGCGATAAAAAATTATCATCAATTACAAATGGAAGGTGAGTCTAAGTTTTCGGCACTTGTTAACACCGTATTTATTAGCCTTTTGCTACTCTTTTTAAGCTTTGGCTTTTTTATTGACCATAGATTGTTCTTTTTAAGTTTCGTTTTAATGTTCGTTTATCAAATTGCCAAAAAAACACCTGAAAAGCGTTTTTTACGTTTTCAAAAAATTCTAGCGACATCTAAAATTCGTTCTTTAGCCATTGGGCTTGTTGAAATTGAAGGCAAGATAACTGCGGGTAAAAAACTAACAAGTCGCCTAGGCAAAAAAGAGTGCTATGGCTACTGCTATTATGAATATGACATATCCACAAATAAAGAAGGTAAGAAAAGCTATCGCCAAACACTCTGTGACAAAAAGATCAACAATTTCACGATGACAGATGATACCGGTTCGGTTCAAATTCTTGCAGCTGACAAACCTTTAATTCATCTTGGTATCGATCCTCACCAAGATCTGGAATATAACAATAAACGTTTTAAGGAGTACATCTTAGAAGCTGATACCACTTATTTATTAATTGGGAATGCAGAACCTATCAATGATGAAGTTGTTATCACACACAGTGCTCCTCACTATCTATTAGGTTTATCACCACAAGATTATGTTGTTAGCTGGAACAAAGCACGCCCCTTTCGTCGTAACTCGGCCATCATCGTTATTATTGCTCTTTTTGTTATCTTATCCATTCTCGTGATACCAATGGATTACCAAAACGGCATACTAACACTTTATTTTAATAGCACCTCTTCATCTTGGTAATTGATTAATATGGAATGGCTTATTTTCATCATTTTTATTCTCGCTTTGGTTTATTTTTTAATACGCCAATTAGTGATGATTTATAACAACATGGTGATGCTAAAGAACAATTGCTATAAAGCCTTTGCAAATATTGATGTTTTATTAAAAAAACAAGCCGACTTGATCCCCATGTTGATAGTGATTACACAAAAAGCGATGGATCATGAGAAAGTCTTGTTTGAAAAATTAGCTGAAAATAGAGAACACTATTTGCGCGCAGATGTATTAGACCAAAAAGTTGATTTAGCTAACCAGTTGTTACCTCAAATAAAAAAATCACTTATCATTGCTGAAAAATACCCAGAACTTATCAGCGGAAAAAACTTACACGTATTACAAGCACAAGCTAAAGAATTAGAAGAGTGTATTGCAGATAGACGAGAGTTTTTTAATCAATCCGTCACACTCTATAATACCGAAATACATATTTTTCCTAATGTATTGTTTAAATTGATTTTTAATTTTAAAGACATCCCTCTTTTCTATCCAAGTAGGGAGGCAACTTTATGATAGAAATTCCTTTTTCATTTTTTGGTATCACCGATTGGATATTAGGTCTCGGTGATCCCATCATGATTATTATGCTTGCCACATTTGGTACGTTATTTTCAATGGCGATTATTTTACCATTAATAAGTATCACTCCTTTAAAAAAATATATGCCACAAATTGCAGGCGGGTTATTTAGCTCGGTATTTGTCAGCTTAATGGTCTTGATTAGTTTTAATTTAATACTCGGTGTTAATTCTGCATTAAAACTACTCTTAATCTGGTGGGTTATTTTATTTTCATGTATTACATATTGGTTTATTAATTATCGCTATATGAAAGACGTAACAGGGAATAAATTTGCGAAGTTTCAAGAAAAAGCGCTTGAAGCAGAAGCAAAGCGAAGACAAAACCGAAAATCAAAAAAATAAAAGAGAGCCTAGGCTCTCTTTTTTAATTCTCATCGATAGATGGACTTATGCCCTGTAAACAGGAAACGCAATTATATCGCTAATATGCTCTAAACCAAGCGCCAACATAATGAGACGATCAACCCCTAAAGCCACACCAGAACACTCTGGCAATCCTGCTTCAAGCGCCGCTAAAAAGCGCTCATCAATAGGTTGCTCTGGTAATCCCATTGCCACTCGCTGACGATTATCACGTTCAAAACGATGGCGTTGTTCTTGTGCATCCGTCAGCTCACGAAATCCATTCGCTAACTCAACACCTTTAAAATAAACTTCAAAACGCTCTGCTACACGATGATCTTCAGAGCTAATTTCAGCTAATGAAGCTTGTGACGCAGGGAAATGATAGATAAAGGTTGGCTTTTCTAAACCGATATGAGGTTCAACCCCAGAAACAAATAGCAACTGAAGTAACGTATCTTTATCTTCTTCAGTATCTGCAATATTTGATAAATCCAGTTTTGCAGCCACTTCACGTAATTTTTCTTTATCAACAGATAAAGGGTCGATATCGAGATAACGCAGGAATGCTTGTTGATAAGAGAGTGACTCTGATGCATCACAATCTAAGACTTCTTGCAGTAGATCATCGACTTCATTCATCAACCGGTACATATCAAAACAAGGGCGATACCACTCTAGCATCGTAAATTCCGGATTATGATATCTACCGGCTTCCTCATTACGGAAGCAACGCCCCATTTGATAAATTGGCCCACTGTTTGCGGCTAATAAACGCTTCATGTGGTATTCAGGGCTTGTCATCAAATAAAGTTTTAGCCCTTGAGAAGCGCCAGGCCCCACAAATTGGGTTTCAAATGGGTAAAGATGAACATCGGTAACGGTAGCCTGACTCATCATAGGTGTTTCAACTTCTAACACACCACGATCAGCGAAAAAACGCCTAATATTACTGACTATTTTCGCCTTTTTTAGCAAGTTGGCGATTGAGGCGCTTGGCTGCCAATCCGCGATTTCACTCATGAACGAAAAACTCCAACAGAAAACAAAGCATGCAGTTTACTCGCATCCTCTTCAACAGACAAATTTCTGCTAATAAAGAGGGATTTCATTTTATATTTTTTCACTCATCTTTTCTTTTTTTAAGTAAAAACACATAAGACAAATAAATGTAATTCTACAAAACATCTACTTTTTGGCACTTTTTATCGTTTAAATAAACACCAATTTAGCGTAAGAAACTCAGTGATTTTTCGCTATTTTTATAATAAGAGTTAATTAGAATAATTCTTTTTCTCAATTACAAATAACAATAAACTAACACTATGCTTATATTTAAATAGCTAAATTCATCTAAACTTCAAAGTTAACTTTCTATTTAAATCTACGTATTTTGATTAGTATTAAAAACCTTTAGAAATATTATTAATATTTTATTAACAATTAACAAGACAAACCGATTTGTTTTAGATAAATAGTAAAAAATTTATTTTAAAATTTGGAATGTGTTTTTATTAATTTAAATTAGACTTAAGAAAGATAAAAACATTTACCCTTTAAAATCAATATTTAATAAAAAATCATTGTCATTTTCAATTAAAGTTATCTATACTTTCAAAACAGGTTATTCATTACTATTTATAATTTTCAATTTAGAAAAATATATTCTATTTGATCTTCAAGTTTCTCTGGCAGCTTATTATCAAAACCCAGAATTCTTGGTGTGGATCACACTTTTTTTGCGAAATACGGGAAAACCATCATTCATATCAAATTTCGGTGCCCTACATTTCGTTATACTAAAATTACAGTCAATGATAATAAAGATGTTATCAAGCGCAGTCACAAGGCAGTGAAACAATTTCGTTACGGATAGCTTAAAAAAATAGCATTACAAATTAATAATGTCAGTGAATTGAATTCTAGACAATTATTCCAATTTTCACTTGAACAATGGAGAAGCGCAGTGCAAACCTTTAATGCCGATATAGCGATAATCGGAGCCGGGGGCGCAGGCTTACGAGCAGCAATAGCTGCAGCGGAAGCGAATCCTCAACTGAAAATTGCTCTGATCTCAAAAGTTTACCCAATGCGTAGCCACACCGTGGCAGCAGAAGGCGGATCAGCAGCAGTGACTCAGGCTCACGACTCCTATGATTTCCACTTCAATGATACCGTTTCAGGCGGTGACTGGTTGTGTGAACAGGATGTCGTAGATTACTTCGTTGAGCATTGTCCAACAGAGATGACTCAACTAGAACTCTGGGGCTGTCCTTGGAGCCGTAAAGAAGACGGGTCAGTCAACGTCCGACGTTTTGGTGGGATGAAGATCGAACGGACCTGGTTCGCAGCCGATAAAACCGGCTTCCACATGCTACATACCCTGTTCCAAACATCCTTAAAATATCCACAAATTCAACGTTTCGACGAACACTTTGTTCTCGATATTCTTGTTGATGAAGGTCATGCTCGTGGTCTTGTTGCGATTAATATGATGGAAGGTACGAAAGTTCAAATTCGTGCTAATGCTGTCATTATGGCAACAGGTGGTGCAGGACGCGTTTATCGTTTCAATACCAATGGCGGTATTGTTACGGGTGATGGTATGGGTATCGCTTTACGTCATGGCGTTCCACTGCGTGATATGGAATTTGTTCAATATCACCCAACTGGCCTACCAGGTTCAGGTATCCTGATGACCGAAGGTTGTCGTGGTGAAGGTGGTATTCTGGTTAATAAAGATGGCTATCGTTATCTGCAAGATTACGGCCTAGGACCAGAAACCCCATTAGGTAAACCAGAAAATAAATACATGGAATTAGGTCCTCGCGATAAAGTTTCTCAAGCTTTCTGGCATGAGTGGCGTGCAGGCCGTACCATCAAAACTCACCGTGGTGACGTTGTTCATCTTGACTTACGTCATCTGGGTGCGAAAAAACTTCATGAACGTCTGCCATTTATTTGTGAACTGGCAAAAGCGTATGTGGGTGTTGACCCAGTTAATGAACCAATCCCTGTTCGTCCTACTGCTCACTACACGATGGGTGGTATCGAAACTAACCAACAAACTGAGACTCGTATTAAAGGTCTGTTTGCGGTGGGTGAATGTTCATCTGTTGGCTTACACGGCGCTAACCGTTTAGGTTCTAACTCACTGGCAGAGCTAGTTGTATTCGGTCGTCTTGCAGGTGAAGAAGCGGTTCGTTGTGTTCAAGAAGCAGCACCAGCTAACGCATCAGCATTAGATGCTCGTACTCGTGATATCGAAGATGGCCTGAAAAATCTGATGAACCAAAAAGGTTCTGAAAGCTGGTCACAAATTCGCGATGAAATGGGTGAATCAATGGAAGAAGGTTGCGGTATCTATCGTACACCTGAATTAATGCAAAAAACCGTTGATAAACTGGCTGAATTAAAAGAACGTTTCAAACGCGTTGAAATTAAAGACACCAGTAGCGTCTTTAATACAGATTTACTGTACAAAATTGAGCTTGGCTTTGGTTTAGATGTCGCTGAATGTATGGCTCATTCCGCAATCAATCGTAAAGAGTCTCGTGGTGCACACCAACGTCTTGACGAAGGTTGTACTGAGCGTGATGACGTGAACTTCCTGAAACATACTCTGGCGTTCTATAACCCAGAAGGTGCCCCTCGTTTAGAATATAGCGATGTGAAGATCACGAAATCTGCTCCTGCTAAACGTGTCTATGGTGGTGAAGCGACTGCACAAGACAAGCAGAATAAGGAGAAAGCGAATGGCTGATGACATGAAGCACATTAAAATGGAAGTCATGCGCTATAACCCAGAAACGGACGAAGCGCCTCATTTCGTCACTTATGATGTTCCTTATGATGAGCAAACCTCATTACTGGACGCATTGGGTTATATTAAAGACAATTTAGCGCCTGATCTTTCTTACCGTTGGTCTTGCCGTATGGCGATTTGTGGCTCTTGCGGCATGATGGTCAACAAAGTGCCTAAATTAGCTTGTAAAACGTTTATTCGTGAATATCCAGACGGTGTAAGAGTTGAAGCACTGGGTAACTTCCCAGTTGAGCGTGACCTTGTTGTCGATATGACTCACTTTATTGAAAGCTTAGAAGCGATTAAACCTTATATCATCGGTAATGATCGTAAGCCTTCAGAAGGGACGAATAAACAGACTCCTGCTCAAATGGCGAAATACCACCAATTCTCTGGTTGTATCAACTGTGGTCTTTGCTATGCAGCATGTCCGCAATTTGGTCTAAACCCAGAGTTTATTGGCCCAGCAGCGATTACATTAGCTCAACGTTACAACACAGATAGTCGCGACCATGGGGCAAAAGAGCGTATGCCTCAGTTAAATGGTGAGAACGGTGTCTGGTCTTGTACCTTTGTTGGCTACTGTTCTGAAGTCTGTCCAAAACATGTGGACCCTGCTGCCGCTATTCAGCAAGGTAAAGCAGCCAGTGCGCAAGACTTTGTCATTGCGATGCTGAAACCACGTTAAGGAGGAAACAAGACATGACAACAAAACGTAAGCCTTATGTTCGTGGCATGCAACCAAACTGGTGGACGAAACTTGGATTCTATCGTTTCTACATCACCCGTGAAGGGACTTGTCTTCCACAACTTTGGTTCAGTCTGGTTGTACTGTTTGGTGTATTCGCACTGAAAAATGGACCAGAAAGTTGGGCAGGTTTCGTTGGATTCCTGAGCAACCCAATTGTAATGCTGATTAACATTGTGACCCTTATTGCAACGGTCTTCCACTCTGCGACTTGGTTCAAACTTGCACCAAAAGCAGTGGTTATCGTTGTTAAAGATGAAAAAATGCCACAAGAACCTATCGTTCGTGGTTTCTGGGGTGTCACTATCGTTGTTACTGCCGCTATTCTGGCAGTGGCGTTAATTTAACCCAGGAGGAAATAATGAATCAGAATCAACTTCCTAAGCGCTCTGATGAACCTATTTTCTGGGGATTATTTGGTGCAGGTGGTATGTGGAGTGCGATTGTTTCTCCAGCAATCATCATCCTGCTCGGTATCCTAATCCCTATGGGTATTGCGCCAGAAGCATTTACTTACGAACGTATTATGGCATTTAGCCAAAGCATCATTGGTCGTCTGTTCTTACTGCTAATGATTATTCTACCAGTTTGGTGTGCATTACACCGTATTCACCATACTCTGCACGATTTTAAAGTGCATGTACCTGCAAGCAAATGGGTATTTTATGGTGGTGCAGCAATTATCAGCGTTATCTCTATCATTGGTGTATTTACACTGTAATTGATTAATACGTAAGATAAAAAGCCACTCAATTGAGTGGCTTTTTTATGGAAAATTGATGATAATCAACTCGCTAACTTCAGTCCAATAATACCGAAAATAATCATAGCTAAACTGAGTAAACGATAGATATTCGCGGACTCACCAAAGACCAAAATACCAAAAATCGCGGTACCCACAGCGCCAATACCCGTCCAAATTGCGTAAGCTGTACCCGCAGGTAAGCCTTTCATGGCATAAGACAACATCCCCATGCTCACAACCATAGCACTAATAGTAATAATACTTGGTGTTAGACGCGTAAAACCGTGTGTGTACTTAAGGCCAACAGCCCAAACGATCTCTAATAAACCCGCGATAAAAAGAATAATCCAAGACATAACTTCCCCTACTCGATAAGTTGGGGTCGTCCCCTGAATACAAAGACAAAAAGCTGGGTCGTCCCAGCTTTCGAAAGATGAAGGTCAAGTATAAGAAAAAGAAATTAATCGTGCAATAGTACAAAACTAACTCAGTTTTTCTTCGGTGCGCCCTCTTCACCATAAAGAAAAGCGGAGACATCATCTTCCACTTCGCCCATTGCCATCAAAGCATCCAGAGTCTCTTTTGCTTCTTCTTCATTGACGATACTCATGGCAAAACCAACATGCACCAGCACCCATTTGCCAATCATGGTATGAGGCTCACCTTCGCAGACTAGCGCAATATTCACTTCTCGTTTAACGCCACAAACATCGACCATCGCATTTTCAGTGATTGTTTTTCCAACTTCAACAACCTGACCTGGAATACCAAGACACATAACAACCCCTATTCGATCTCTATTTGCTTTATTCGCATTGCATCGTCATTTTCAACGCGCATATTCTGACTACCACAAGATGGGCAACCTGCATTAAAGGTTGAAACAGTGACAACTTGATGACAATCCCAACACCATGCTTTTGCGGGGATAACCTCAATATGTAATTCACAGCCTTGGGCAAGGGTGTCTCTGCAAACAATATCAAAGCAAAATTCAAGTGCGCTGACTTCAACACAAGATAATGCGCCAATTTCCATCCATACGCTTTTTACTTTTTTTGCATTATTTAATTTAGCTTGAGAATCTATTATCTCAAATGCGCTCTGGCAAAGCGTGATTTCATGCATGTCGATACCTTATTGAAGCAGGATAAATAATAGCAACTATAGTATCAGTACATAGTTGCTTTATTATTGATCTTAGAACAACAATTCAGCACCGGTGTCAAAAGCAGCTTTACGACGACGCTCTTTAACCATTTCTTCAAGTGTATCTCTATCAATACACACTAAAGCGTGAGTTGGGCAGACTTCAATACATGCAGGGCCCGCTTCACGGTGGTGACATAAATCACATTTGTTTGCTTCTGCTTTAAATGCTTCAATCGCATTAAGTGCAGTTGATTTGCGCATAACAGGACGAGAAACCACTTCCATCGTGCCATAAGGACAAGCCAGTACACAGGTTTTACAGCCGATACATTTTTCCTGATCGACATAGTAATAATCTTTGTTATGAATAATAGCGCCATTTGGGCACACATTGGCACAAGGGGCATCTTCACATTGGTGACAAACAACTGCTGTACTGATTGAGAATCCTTTGATCACATGAATTCTAGGTTGGAAATTTTGCTCACTAATTTGGTCAATGGCTAAATTATCTTGGTCTGCTTGCTGATGTGACACAACACAAGCCACTTCACAAGTATGGCAACCAATACATTTTTTAGGGTCTGCAATGATGAAACGGTTCATCATATTCTCCTGCTTTTTGTTATATATAGCTGTTATATAGCCGTTATATATGGCGATAAATGCAACGCGTTATTCTAATTAAGAGTAATAATTAGAGTATCAATAGAATGAATCTAGCACGGTTCATGCCAATATATTTTTGATGTAACTATTCCTTATTTTTCAATTAAATAATTTTCAAATAAAAATGATTATTAATTAATAAATAAGTCACTTCGTCAAATTATTCGACAATTTTGACGATAAAATAAATCGCTATATATTTGATTATATAGTGATTTGATACGTTTATATTCTTAAGTTTCATTACATATACAAAAATAGCGGGTTGGATCAAAAATGATTCAGTCATTGATATAATTTTATTATAAACCTACTACAATATAGCTAATTTTTTAGGGCAATCGGTGGTGTCATGAAATTAAGCAGTAACAATGCTGAAACTATGGAGAGCCTTCGTAATGAGCGTAACCAATATCGAATATTGGTTGATATCACAAATTCTGTATTAGCTCATCTAGACATGGATGGTCTTATTTCTGAAGTCTCTAAAGAAATACATCGTTTTTTTGGACTGAACCATATTAGTCTTATGTTATGCCGTACCTCATCACAAAATAGTCATGAAGGTATTCTTTATTCTAGTCGTTATCAGACTGGGAAATCTGTCATTCGTCAACAACGTAAATTTAGTAGCGCGAATAACAAAGCCGAAGAAATTATTAATCAGAATAAACCTGTCTTAATTGATATTAATAAAGAAGATCAGGAAGATGTTTTGATTAAGCGTCTAGTTAAGCAAAATATGCAGACGGCTTTGTTATTGCCACTGGCTTTTAATCATAAACCTCTCGGTTTATTAATTTTAGCGCATGAAATAGGAAGTGTTTTTACTAACGATACTTGCCAATTGCTTCAACAAATTGCGGCACGTATTGGTATTGCCATTGAAAATGCCGCCGCTTATGAAGAGATAACGCACTTAAAAGATAGTTTAAAGAATGAAAATATTTGGCTTAATGAACAGATAGATAATAATGCATGCTTTAGTGAGATTATTTATCAAAGCGATGCTATGCATAATGTGCTCGAACAAATTGAGTTAGTGGCACAAAGTGATAGTACCGTTCTTATATTAGGTGAAACGGGTACTGGTAAAGAATTAATTGCACGCGCTATTCATCGTCTAAGCCAGCGAAAAAATAAGACGATGATAAAAATGAACTGTGCAGCAGTACCTTCTGGTCTTTTAGAAAGCGACCTCTTTGGTCACGATAAAGGTGCATTTACAGGTGCAACAAATACGCATATTGGTCGATTTGAAATGGCGGATAAAAGCACGCTATTTTTAGATGAAATTGGTGATATGCCCATTGAATTACAACCTAAATTGCTTCGTGTACTTCAAGAGCGTGAAATAGAAAGATTAGGTGGTAATAAAGTTATTCCTGTGGATGTTAGACTTATCGCAGCAACCAATAAAGATCTCCATGATTTAACGGATGAAGGTGAATTTAGAGAAGATCTTTATTATCGCCTTAATGTTTTTCCTATTATTATTCCTCCCCTAAGAGAGCGACCTGAAGATATCCCGCTTTTAGCAAAACATTTCACGCAAAAAATTGCGCGAAGAATGGATAGAAAAATAGATTGTATTCCAGCTAATGCATTGGAACAATTAACACTTTATCCATGGCCGGGTAATGTTCGTGAACTTGAAAATATTATTGAACGCGCAGTTATTTTAACGCGAGGATCAACATTAAATCTTCAGTTAAAAGAGCTTCATATTAATAAGCCCTCTCGTTTAAAACAGGTACTATCTCAACCTTCATCTATTGAAAAGCGTATGCAAACTAATGCGCCAGAAAGTGATGATGAGGAGCGAGAAAGGATAATTCAAGCATTGAGAGAAACCAATGGTGTGGTTGCTGGTGCTAGAGGCGCTGCTTTAAAATTAGGATTAAAAAGAACAACGTTATTATCACGGATGCAACGTTTAGGCATTTCAATTCCAGAAATACTTTAATTCTGAAATAATTACTTATTTAAAAAGAGTGTAATAAATTAATTACACTCTTTTTTTTCATCAATTTGAAACTTATTAATCTCTATCTATAATCTAGTTGATTATATTTTATTAGTTATTCCTCTAATTAATTATTAATAATATAAACCATCAATGGAGCATATTATATGAATAGCCTGTTTATAAATAAAATTAGTGAAATAAGAAAAGAATACAAAAATAATAAATATGTTTTTATTCCTCAAGATATTGTCATTGATTTAATAAAACAATTAGGTGCTGAAGAAAAAGATATTAATGCACTAATGGAATATGGTGACTATTTAGCACAAGATCCAACGCTTTCATTTCGTCACTCTCGAACTGGACGCTACCTTTTTGATAATGATATAGCAACGATCTCCAGACTAGAGTATCAACCTTTTGTTCTCACTGAAGAAGATGGATTTATTCGTGAAGATAGTGGCGCTCAACGGCATTTTAGAGCACTTGATGATCGCTGGCAGAGCAATACAGCTTATCAAGCGTTATTAAAATTAAAAATGCTATTAATTCAGGGTAATACATTTACACCACGTCACTTAACAGATCAAAATTCGCCTAAATCAATATCTACTGTTTTCCATTTAAGGTTAATTGCCCAACCAGATTCTTTAAGTGAACTTTCAATTGAAGGAGTTCATAAAGATGGCGTTGATCACACCATGATTGTGATGATGAATAAGAATAACGTTAAAGATAATACAGGGGCTTTACGTGTTCATTCACCGAAAGAAGCCATAGGAACACCTTGGCAAGAAGTTAACCCTGAAAATGTGCTTTATGAACACAATAATGCGCAATATCTTGATGTTCTATTAATTGCAGATAATGAATTAAATCATAGCGGTACACCTATTTTTACTCATGATAATAAAAATCAGGCTTACCAAGATTTTATCGTTTTGTTATCTCGCTATCCAACCGTTGATTCTCATCCATCACATAAATTTGATTCGATGAATTCACATCCTGACTTACCTTTAACGCTTTATTTAAATCAGTCAGTCGCTTAATTAAAGCATCATCGCATAAATTAAAATCGTTGAGCTCGGCTGAGTAATAAATCAATCATCAAGACAAGGTTTGATTCAAAAGACGAGCTCTCGATAGTGTCACAATGATAATTCACTGCATCGTCATAAATGGGGAAATGAATATCAGCAAGTTCAGCCAACGGATTGGCACTTGCTCGAGTAAAGGCAACAACCTTCATACCAATACTTTTGGCTATTCTCGCCTTTTCAACAACTTGTTCTGTCTCTCCGCTACGAGATATCGCAATAAAAACCGTATAGCGTGACGCATTATTAATAAAGATATTCTTACTGTCACTCAGTCCAGAAAGAAAAGCATCTTTACCAATCAGCTGTAACCGCTTACTGATATATTCTGAAAATATATGAGAAAAACCTGCACCATAAATAAAAAATGAGTTCTTACTGTTAATTAAATCAGCAAAAGCTTGTCTTCGTTCATCTGAAATTAAGGTGAAAGTTTTTAAATAGTTCGCCAAAAACTGATCAAAAAGAGGCTCTGCTACCTCATTTTCATCACTTTTCAGTTGATGGGATTTTTCAGCCGTAGATAACAACTGTTTGCAGTAATACACCAGCTCACTATAACCAGAAAAACCTAATTTCTGGCAAAGACGCATAATAGTGGTTGTCGAAACAAAATTGGCTTGTGCAAGTTCTCTAATGGTCAGCTTGCCGACTTGTGTCGGATTATCAATTAGATAAGAAAGGATGCGATATTCTGCACGGGTTAATTCTGCTGCTCTTGATAGTAAAGATGATAATCGTGCCGACATACCTGTTACCTTAATTGATACATCGTCCTTACCAACATAAAAGGAAAATGCTGTTCTGGTGATAGAACAGCATTCTTATTCAATTACTCATTAACAGCAAGTCTTGAGATCAAACACGCTTACCATTTACATAAGCTTTACGTAATTCAGGCCAATACTCACGATTTGCTTCAATCATATCATCGAGGATCTTCTTAGCGTGGATCACACTTGGCACTGTTTTATTCAGTGTGAACGCCTCAAGTGCTTTCTCGTAGCTACCTTCAAGGGTTGCTTCCACTAACAATTGCTCTGATGCCAATTGTTGCTCTAACAAAGTACGATGGAAACGCGGGATGTCGCCAACACGAATAGGCTCTGGTCCGTGAGAAGTGATATATGCTGGCACTTCGACCATTGCATCATAAGGTAAATCTGCAATCGCACCTTTATTTTCAACAATCACTAAATGGCGCTGACGTAAATCAAAGGCTAAAGAACATGCCACATCAACAATAAAGGCACCATGAACGCCAACGTGGAAAGCATCAGGTAAAATACCGGTCTCTTTGTATTCACGCGCAGCTTCAAATAAGCGTTTTTCACGACCATCCATCACTTCATTCGCACGGGTGTAATCTGGATCTTGATGCTCAACGATATAATTTGGCATCAAGTAATACTGCAAATATGGGTTTGGAATATATTCAGGGAATGCTTCCATTAATGGCTGAATATGACGCCATGTTTTCACCCATGATGGATCAGAGTGTTGTGGATCAGTTTGAGCTGCATCTTCAGTTAAAAGACCAAATTTAGCGATATGTTCACGTAATTCAGGCAGTTTCTCTTCACCTTTTACACGTACAGAAGTGAACCAACCAAAGTGATTTAGACCAAAATAATCCACATCTAAATCATGGCGATCAACATTTAATACGGCTGCCATATTACGCATCGCCGCAACAGGCATATCACAGATATTCAATACTCGAGCATTAGGACGTAAACGACGTACACCTTCAGCAACAATCGCCGCTGGGTTTGAATAGTTTACAATCCATGCTTTAGGAGAGGCATATTCCTCAACTAAATCAATTAATTCAACCATAGGTAAAATAGTACGTAAACCGTAAGCAAGTCCGCCAGGCCCACAGGTTTCTTGCCCTACAACACCATGACGTAATGGAATTTTTTCATCCTGCTCACGCATTTTGTATTGACCCACACGCATTTGAGCAAACACAAAATGAGCACCATCAAATGCGGTTTTTGCATCCGTTGTCACTGTAAATTTAATGGTATCACTATGATCACGGATCACTTTTTCAACAACAGGGGCGATGGTATCTTGGCGCTCTTGATCGATGTCGTATAAACGAATTTCACTCAGTGGGAAATCCTCTAAACGTACCATTAAGCTTTTGACAATTCCCGGTGTATAGGTGCTTCCGCCGCCTGCAATACTTAAGATAAAGGGTGATTTAGTCATCTTTCTTTCTCCTATTAAAGTGCGGCTTCGACCGCTTCACGCATTTTTTTCACATGTAATCCATAAACCACTTGAACATTATTACCATGGCGCACAACGCCTTTAGCACCGGTTTTCTTCAAGATATCTTCATGAATTACATCGACATTTTTAACAATGACTCTTAAGCGGGTATAACAATTATCAACCACTTCAATATTGTCACGTCCACCGAGTCCTTCAATAATCTCTTCACCTAACTCATTGATAGTTTGAGTGGTTTCTTCAGAGGCAGTGACTGCTTCTGCTTTTTTCTTGTAATCTTCTTTGCTGTATAAACGCGTCTCTTCATCATCATCTTCACGACCCGGTGTTTTAAGATTGAGTTTTAAAATCAAGGTTCTAAAGATAACGAAATAGAGAACTGACATAATCAAACCCACCACGATATACATAGGCCAATTTGATTTTTCAGTGCCTAACGGCAGGTTATATAAAATGAAATCAATGACACCGTTCGCACCAATCGCATGAACACCTAATAGGTAGAACAGCATCATGCCAATACCGGTTAATACGGCGTGAACTAAAAACAAAACAGGGGCAACAAATAGGAAGGAAAACTCAAGAGGCTCTGTTACACCAAGTAAGAAAGAGGTCGCAGCCGCAGGAATTAAAATCGCCTTCGCCATCTGCTTTTTCTCTTTTTTAGCCACAGAGATCATGGCAGCCGCTGCGGCAGTTAAGCCGAACATTTTAGCAATACCGCGCGCATCCCAAATCACAGTGCTGCTGAGTTGTTTAACCTCAGGGCACGCCATTTCAGCAAAGTAGATATTTCTTGCACCTTGATAAGTTGTGCCGCAAACATCAGCAACACCGCCTAGTTCGGTATACAAAAATGGGGTATAGACTAAATGGTGTAATCCAGTTGGGATAAGAATACGTTCTAAGAATCCATAAATCAGTGCACCAAAAGCACCAGAATCATGAATAACAAGCGCCATCTTAGTAATACCTGCCTGAGCAAAAGGCCAGACTTCACACATTAAAACAGCAAGTGCAATGGTGAATGGAATAGCAATAATGGCGACAAAGCAGTGACCAGAGTAGATAGCCATAATGCCGTTAAACTGACGACCTGAGTAACGATTATAAAGCCACCCTGATATTGCCCCAGTTAAAATACCGGCAAATACGCCCATCTCTAGGACTTGGACGCCTAATACCATGCCTTGACCAGCAGCTCGCATCTCTTCTGCGCTAACCAGTTTACCTTGTAGCGTTAGCGTAATATTCATGGCATTCGTGAAAATAACAAACACCACTAAGCCAATTAAACCAGCGTAGCCTTTGTCTTTTTTCGCTAAACCAACGGGAATACCCACAGCAAAGATCAGTGCTAAATTGATTAAAATAGCAACAGATGATTTTGCGAGTAATTGCCCAATACTTTGAATAACCGGGTGATTTAAAAACGGAATATATTCCGCAAGATTGCCATTGCCAAAGACATTACCTAAAGCGATATATAAACCGACAATAGGCAATATCAAGACTGGCCCATATAAGGATTTACCAAACGCTTGTAGGGCATTAATGAGTTTTTTCATACGGTATCTCGTTGTTGTTTTCTTACACTCATTTCCATGACAGCATCCTGCGCTGGCATTAAATAAAAAGCAATTTATCCACTTGATTTAGAAACGGATTACGCCAAAAGTAACATGTTACTTTTTTTATTGTGAGCCAACGCATGGTGAATATTCAGACAAAAGTTTAGTGATTTTTCGACGATAAGCAGAAGAGAAAAAGTCCAGACAACAATAAAAAATCATAAAAAAACCGAGCTTACTAACACAAGGTTAATAAACTCGGTCTTAAGGCAGAAAAACAATACTAATTAGGTCAGATTAGCCCTCGGCGGCTTCTCTTAAACGACGTTTAATATTGCTATATTCCGTTTTCACATAGTGTTCTGCCTGAGCCTGTTCCTTGATTGGCTCAACACATACTGCACAATATTTATACTCAGGTGTTTTAGTAATTGGGCTTAAGTTTTCTGCAACGAGTTCGTTACAAGCACCAATCCACCACTGGTAAGTCATATATACTGCGCCTTTATTTGGTCTATCACTGACCGCAGCACGCGTAATCACTTTACCTTGACGAGAGCGTATCCAAACTAACTCTTGATCTTTAATACCCAGTTGTTTGGCATCTTCAGTATTTAACTGAACATAACCTGGCTCATCTGCTAATGCTGCCAATGCTTTACAGTTACCTGTCATTGAACGGCAAGAGTAGTGCCCAACTTCACGGACTGTTGCCAGTACCATTGGGAATTCATCAGACAGTTTGTCAATTGGTGGTGCCCACTCACAAGTAAAGAATTGACCTTTACCGTTAGGGGTATCAAATTTACCGCCTTCGTACAGATATTGTGTACCAGGGCTATCTTCTGTTGGGCAAGGCCATTGAATATAAGCCAAGTCCGCCATTTTTTCGTAAGTCGCACCATAATAAATTGGGCATAACTCACGCAACTCATCCCAAATTTCTTTGGTATTGTTGTAATGCATTGGATAACCCATTGCTGTTGCCATCAGACTGATGATTTGCCAGTCTGTTTTTACATCACCAACAGGTTCAACGGCTTTATAGAAACGTTGGAAGCCACGGTCTGCCGCAGTATAAACACCTTCATGCTCACCCCATGATGTTGCAGGGAAAATAACGTCAGCAATCGCTGCTGTTTTGGTCATAAAGATATCTTGTACTATCAGTAGATCCAGTTTTTCAAACGTTCTACGGATGGTTGCTAAATCAGGCTCAGTTTGCAGTGGATCTTCACCCATTACATAGTGAGCTTTTAATAAGCCGTGATCGATATTATGAGGGACTTCACTTAACGCATAGCCCACTTCATCAGGCATGGATTCAATGCCCCAGAATTTAGCAAATTTCTCACGCGCTTTTTCGTCAGTAACGTACTGATAACCCGGCAGTGTATTAGGTAATGCACCCATATCACACGCACCTTGTACGTTATTTTGACCACGAACAGGGCCAACACCGACATATTTTTTACCTAAATTACCGGTTAATAATGCCAAGCTAGTCAGTGAACGAACAGTTTCAACGCCTTGGTAGAACTGAGTAACACCCATTCCCCAAAGAATTGTTGCTGTTTCTGCTTTCGCGTACATACGCGCAGCTTCACGAATAATTTGAGCACTTAAACCTGTTGTTTCTTCAACGGATTCAGGTGTATAGCTTTCAACTAATTTACAATATTCTTCAAATTGCTCGGTGTGATTTTCAATAAAGGATTTATCATGCAATCCTTCTTCAATAATCACATGCGCAATCGCATTTAATAGCGCAATGTTAGAGCCATTTTTTAAGCCTAAGTGTAAATCGGCTAAACGTGCTGTTTCGATGTAACGAGGGTCACATACAATAATTTTGGCACCCTTTTCTTTCGCCTTAACAATACGGCGAGCAACAATAGGATGCGAGTCTGCGGCGTTATAACCGAAGACAAATAGACATTTGGTATCCTCAATCTCAACGATTGAGTTGCTCATAGCACCATTACCGACCGAACGCTGCAGACCTGCAACCGAAGGGCCGTGTCAGACACGAGCACAGCAGTCTATATTATTATTTCCGATAACCGCACGAGCAAATTTCTGCATAACGAAGTTAGCTTCGTTACCAGGGCCTCGTGAAGAGCCGGTTGTCATAATAGATTTAGCACCGTATTTCTCTTTGATAGCAAGAAGTTTGCTACTCGCAAACTCAATCGCTTCTTCCCAAGAAACCGATTCTAATTTTCCGCCTCTTTCACGACGGATCATTGGTGTTTTAAGACGTGGAGTCAGTATCTTAGTATCATGGATAAAATCCCATCCATAATACCCTTTCAGACACAGCTCACCTTGGTTTGTTAAACCATTGGCTCCTTCAGCGCCAATGATTTTACCGTTTTCCACCTTCAGGTAGATTTTGCATCCTGAGGCGCAATACGGACAGACCGTGATGACTTTTTTCATCAACATTGCTCCTGTGTTCATCAACTTTCAGGTTATTACCTGATTCTCTCCTCTATCTATGCAGAGAGTGTGCCAAATAAGCACGCTTTTTTACTTTTCTACAACGCAATGAAAAATAAAGAAAAATAAAAAACATTGAGTGAGTAAGAAAACAATGAAAACTAAAACAATAGGAAGTGCTCGACACTAATGACGATATTTATGTCGATTAGTGTTTCTATCAAAATTCGTTATGCATTAACGCTTATAACGTAATTATGCTTCTTCATTTTATCTGTGGGATCAAAATAATAAATACGCTTTCTTATCTGCCTTTATCGGAGTCTTGCCGTATATAATGATGACAACCTTCTAATATCTCTATCAATATTCCTATCTACTAGAACTATTTAAAATTAATAATTTTGATATTAATGCAATTCAAATAAAAAATTTTTAAACTTCAATAAAAAAAAGAACATAATACTGAACCTGAAAACAACTTCGCGGTCTTAAAGACCTCTACACCTTATAAATTGATAATAATTGAACATGCAAAAACTAAAGTTTTTAAGGTTTTCGAAAGAAAACATTGCCCTTTTTTTAGCTGTCTACCTTGGTTTTTTTCTTAATCTTTCCGTCTACATTGGCCGATACGGCACACAGAATACAAACAACCCCCTCATTGATGCATTATATATCCTAGGTGAAATTGCGGTTAATATTGCCTTTACCTTCTTCTTATTACGATTACTCTCTTTCTTCGGCACTCTCTTTTTTAAAATAATTGCCTCTTTTATTCTCGTCGTGAGTGTTTGTGCTAGTTACTATATTTCTTTTTATGATGTAGTCATTGGATACGGCATTATCATTTCAACACTAACTACAGATACAGATTTATCTAAAGAGCTAGTTAGTCCAAATGTGATTATTTGGATTATTGGCTTATCTATTTTGCCATTAGCACTTATTTGGCTATGTAAAAAACCAGAAAAAAATCTCACGACACAACAAAAGAAAAAAATCTGGATAAAGAACACCGCCAAAATGTTGGTGATTGCACTGGCTGTTTTTGCCTATTTAAAAACACTCGATTCAAAACAAAAAGCCTATGAAATAAAAAATAATTTGGATCTGCCAAGTTATAGTGGTGGCTTAAGTTATGCCTATTTACCTACAAATTGGATTATTCCATTATTCCAATATGCAATAACACAGTATGACGATACGTTTAATAGCCAAAATATTTTTAATCCTGCCGATCACTTTACTTATCAATCTTCAAAGGCGAATGAAGATGTGTATGTCGTCTTTATTATTGGTGAAACAGCAAGATGGGATCATATGGGATTATTAGGATATGAACGTCAAACAAACCCGCTATTAAGCCAAGAGAAAAACCTCGTTGCCTTTAAAGGTGTTTCTTGTGATACCGCAACAAAGCTCTCTTTAAAATGTATGTTTGTTCGAGAAAACGGAACAGAAAGTAACGATCAGCGAACATTAAAAGAGAACAATATTTTTTCAGTATTAAGCCAATTGGGTATGTCATCAGAGCTGTTCTCAATGCAAAGCGAGTTGTGGTTTTACAATAAACTTGATTTAAATAACTACGCAATGAAAGAGATGATGACAGCCAAAAATAGCAATTTTGGTAAAGAACTTGATGACACCTTATTAATTGCTGAAACGGCGAATGCAGTTTCTCAGCATCCAAGAGGAAATCATCTCGTCATTTTACATACTAAAGGCTCTCACTTTATGTATTCACAACGTTACCCTGAATCATTCAAAAAGTATCAACCTGAATGTTTAAACGTGGATGATGAGTGTACTAAAGAGCAGTTAGTGAATGCTTATGACAACTCTATTCTTTATACCGACTATTTTATTGATGGCATACTCGACACATTACGCGATAAAAAAGCCATTGTGTTTTATACCTCCGATCACGGAGAATCCATTTCTGAAAAAGGTGGCTTACATGGCACACCAAAAGAAATTGCACCACCAGAACAATTTAAAGTACCTTTCTTAGTTTGGATGTCAGATAGCTATTTAGCAGAGCCTGAAAATAAGCAATTATTTGATAACCTAAAACGTAATCAAGATGCAGAGCGCACGTTCTATCATCATAATATTTTTGATTCGATGTTAGGTTGCTTGGGTTATTCATCTCCAGATGGTGGTATTAACAATCAAAATAACCTCTGTTTTGGTGAAACACCATCAACCCAAAATTAAATTTTCGTAATAACCAATAGACAAAACCCCATGCTCAATATCAAGCATGGGGTTTTTTATTATTCTTAACTTAAATAAGTTAATTATTGATTGAAACTGGCATCAGTATAAAGTTGAGTGGCTTGAATATCTTTTACTGTTTTCGCCCCACCTAACATCATATTAATTTTTAATTCTTTATTTAAATGTTGGATAACTGAATTTACACCTCCAGCGCCCCCTAAATTTAATCCATAAAGAATTGGACGACCAACAGCGACAACATCTGCACCACTGGCTAATGCTTTAAAGACATGTGAGCCACGACGTACACCACTATCAAAAACGATAGGAACACGTTTATTTACCACTTTAGCAATTGCAGGTAAGACATCAATCGTTGCTGGTGCACTGTCTAATTGACGACCACCGTGGTTAGAAACCCAAATAGCATCTGCGCCTGCTTTAATTGCCATATCTGCATCTTCAGGTGATTCGATACCTTTTACAATCACAGGTAAACCAGACATTTTTTTCACATACTGAATATCTGCTGGTGTGAAGGCTTGTTTAGCTTGAGCATAAATTTCGCTAATACCCGCACCTTTACCTGTCTTAGATTTATCATCGCTAATTTTTGCAAATGCTTCTAAGTTGGCAAAACCTAGTGGGAACTGGAAGCTATTTTTAATATCATCTTCACGATAACCACCGACAGGTGAATCAACAGTTAAAATGATACCTTTAGCGCCATACTGTTTTGCTTGAGATAAAATATACTCGTTAAAGGCATCATTTTTGCTCATATACAACTGGAAGAAGAAAGGATAACCCGGTTGAGCATCTGCCACTTCTTTAATGGTTTTATTACCATAAGTACTTAATGAAAAAATAGAGCCTGCTTTTGCCATACCTTTTGCTGTGGCGACTTCGCCTTGTTGATGTGCAAGCCCTTGAGCTGCCATCGGTGCCTGAATAATAGGCGTATCTAATTTAATACCCAAAAATTCTGTTTTTAAATCTAAGTCAGAAAATTCGATGCCTTGTAATGAACGAGGCATAATATATTTTTTATCAAATGCCGTTGTGTTTGAACGTAAATTGTTTTCGTCTTCAGCACCACCACGAATATAACCGAAAGCCCCTTTATCCATATTCGCTTGAACTTGTGCTTCCATCGCTTTTAAGTTAACTATTTTTATTGGGCCTTCTGCGGTACTTGCTTTATATTCAGCTGCTTGTGCAACACCCACACTTAATGCCATCGCAATAGCAGTGGTTTTTAATATTTTACTTTTCATTTTAGATCCATTTATTAATTAAGGGCTTATATCTATAATTTAATAAATTCAAAATTCAATTAAACTATATTTATCGAAAAAGAATATAAGCCCTATTTTTAGATAAAACTTAAATTAACCGCTTACTTTTTTGTTAAAGTATTATAGCTTGTCATAAGATTACGATAGTCTGGAATATGGTTAGCAAATAGCGCACCTAATCCTTCAACATCATTACGCCAATCACGGTGTAACTCACAAGCTAAACCAAACCAGTTAATTAATTGTGCCCCTGCTTTTGACATTCTATCCCACGCAGAGTCACGAGAAATGGCGTTGAAAGTACCTGAAGCATCCGTTACCACAAAGACTTCAAAACCTTCTTCAAGTGCTGATAATGCAGGGAATGCGACACACACTTCAGTCACTACACCGGCAATAATCAGTTGTTTTTTACCCGTTGCTTTAACCGCTTTTACGAAATCTTCATTATCCCATGCGTTGATTTGACCTGGACGGGCGATATAAGGAGCATCTGGGAACATTTCGACAAGTTGAGGCATCAGAGGGCCATTGGGGCCATCTTCAAAAGAAGTCGTTAAAATGGTAGGTAAATTAAAGTATTTAGCGGCGTTAGCTAATGCTAATACATTATTATTGAATTTATCAGGCTCAATATCTCTGACTAAAGAAAGTAATCCAGCTTGATGGTCTACCAACAGAACAGCAGCATTATTTTTATCGATACGATGATATTTAAAGCTCATAATAATCTCCGATAGCATAATAGAGGTAAGACTTAATTAGATCGCAGCACCAAATTTATATGGCAATAATCAGATTAATTTAAATTTACACTTTGATTTATTTATTAATAATAAATAATCGATGGTAGAACTTTAAATTTAATTAAATATCACGATATTTAATTAACTGCTTATTTGTTTATATAAATTTATTCGTTTTGTTAAAAAGAATTATAAGTACAATCTTGCTTAAATGAATCTAAAGATTATTGTTTTAACCATTCAAAAATTTTGTTGATGTTTTAGAAGAGGAAAAAGAGATAAAAAAAACCCCCGCGGGCGGGGGTGAGATAAGCGCAACTAAAAGGTCTCTAACTTACTATCAGGAGGTCGAGCAGTCATTAATGACGATTACGCACAATTTGATAGCGACGAGTTAAATACTCAATTGGCACGCTCCAAATGTGGACTAATCGACAGAATGGGAATAATAGGAAAATCGTCATTCCTAAGAAGATGTGTAACTTAAATACCCATGCAACACCTTCAAGATTTGCTGAAGCGCCACCGTGGAATGTCACAATAGATTGTGCCCAAGCCACCAGCTTCATCATTTCACTACCGTCCATATGTTGGGCCGAGAAAGGAATCGTCAGCAGACCTAACGCAACTTGAATAACCAGCAGCGTTAAAATCATGATGTCACCAAATGAAGATGTGGCTCTTACTCGTGGGTTGGTTAAACGGCGTTTTAATAGCATTACACCTCCCACCAGCATTAACACACCACAAGTACCACCACCGACCATCGCCATAATTTGCTTATATTCAATCGGCAAGAAAGATTCATACATCCAATGTGGTGTTAACATCCCCAGAAAGTGACCAGCAAAAATACCGAGGATCCCCACATGGAATAAGTTAGAGGCAAGGCGCATGTTTTTCTTGTCTAACATCTGGCTAGAGCCAGCACGCCATGTATATTGACCATAGTCATAACGTAACCAGCTACCAATAATAAAAACGGCACCAGCAATATAGGGATAGATATCAAAAAATAACATATTGATGTAATTCATTTTTGTGCTCCCGTATCCAACGAATTCCCCACGTTGAGATATTGAACGGCGGTCTCTTGTGCAAAACGACGCTGATGTTGGCTGATCTTGCCACTACCACATTGCGTACCTTCTCCAAGAAACGTCACTTGTTCTTCTTCCCACACAGCATCTAATGCAGCAGGTGTATCATCTAAAGGCTCTTTCTCTACTTGAGCGGTCAGTTGTGATGCTTCTAATCCACTTTGTGAGAGACAAAGCAACACATCAAAGAGCGCGTGATAATCGCTGCCTCGCTGTTTTAAACGCTCACCTAACAGAGCCAAAATAGGCGCAATGTTATTTAGCCCTTCAATACACTCCGTTGTAGGTAAAAGCGTTAAGTACTCAAGGTAAGTAGGCAAATAGTCAGGAAGTTCACGACTACTTAATGTGATCCCTGCTTGTTGATATTGATTGAGTAGATCAACCATTGCCTGACCACGATCGCGAGACTCACCATGAACGTGTTCAAATAACAACAGTGATCGCGCCCGACCTCGATCAAAAAGTTCGCTGTAATTGGATTGCGCATCTAACAACTCTTGTTGCGTTAAGGCATGAATAAATGCCATTAATTTAGCAACTTGAGTCACAGGAAGCTCATCGGCTTCCTGTAATGCATTGAGCAGTTCGCCTCGATTATCCCACAATTCTTGTGTGGGATAATCTAAGAGATGGGAAATGATTTTCAGAGAGATCATTATATTTTCTCCTCTGAACGACGCTCATCCTGAGGTGTTCTTGATGTGATATCAATCGCATCAATACGATGACTATTAAACAAATTAAATTTGCTATCACTACCATGACAACCGTCACCAAAGCTAAAACCACAACCATTACGTTCTGGGAAAGCTTCTCTTGCGAGTTCACGATGACTTGATGGAATAACAAAGCGATCTTCGTAATTTGCAATAGCCAGATAGCGATACATCTCTTGTGCTTGTGCTTCAGTCAAACCGACTTGTTCTAATGCACTTAAGTCTGTTTTTCCTTCCACAGTTTCAGCACGTTTGTAATGACGCATCGCAAGCATTCGTTTTAATGCTAATAACACAGGTGCTGTGTCGCCCGCTGTCAGTAAGTTAGCTAAATACTGAACTGGAATACGTAAGCTTTCGACATCAGGCAGTACACCAGTATGTGGTAATACCCCCGCATCAGCAGCTGACTGAATAGGTGACAAAGGTGGCACATACCAAACCATTGGTAAGGTGCGATATTCAGGGTGCAGTGGTAATGCAAGCTTCCAATCCACTGCCATTTTGTAGACAGGCGAACGCTGTGCTGCATCAATCACACTTAACGGAATACCTTGCTCTTCAGCGGCTTTGATCACTTCAGGATCGAATGGATCTAAGAAGATATCTAACTGGCTTTGGTATAAATCTTTTTCATTATCCGCACTGGCAGCTTGTGAGATTTTATCTGCGTCATATAACATCACACCCAGATAGCGAATACGTCCTACACAAGTTTCTGAGCACAGTGTTGGCTGACCTGCTTCAATACGTGGATAACAGAAAATACATTTTTCCGACTTACCGCTTTTCCAGTTGAAGTAGATTTTTTTGTATGGGCATCCTGTTAAACACATACGCCATCCACGGCATTTATCTTGGTCGATAAGCACAATACCGTCTTCAGCACGTTTATAAATTGCACCACTTGGGCATGTCGCAACACAAGCAGGATTTAAGCAGTGTTCACATAAACGAGGTAAATACATCATGAATGTATTTTCAAACTGCCCATACATCTCTTTTTGCATGTTGGCGAAGTTTTTGTCCGCTGCACGTTTACTAAATTCGCCACCTAAATCGTCTTCCCAGTTTGGGCCTTTTTCGATTTTGGTCATGCGCTGACCTGTGATCAACGAACGAGGACGTGCAGTCGGTAACGAGCCTTCTGGAGCATTTTTTAAATGCTCGTAGTCATAATCAAAGGGCTCATAGTAATCGTCTAATGCAGGAACATCAGGGTTGGCAAAAATTTTCGATAATAGACCAACACGGTTACCCATTCTTGGTACTAATTTACCTTTGATATTTTTGATCCAGCCACCTTTCCACTTCTCTTGGTCTTCCCAATTTTGGGGATACCCTGTACCCGGTTTGGTTTCAACGTTATTGAACCATGCGTATTCAACACCTTCGCGACTGGTCCAAACATTTTTACAGGTTACTGAACAGGTATGGCAACCGATACATTTGTCGAGGTTCAGTACCATACCGACTTGTGAACGAATTTTCATTATGCCTTCTCCTGTCCATTCAGGGTCTGTTGATAAGCATCACCTTCACCATCAAGCCAATCAATCTGTTTCATTTTACGCACCACAACAAACTCATCACGGTTAGAGCCCACAGTACCGTAATAGTTAAAGCTATAAGCTAATTGAGCGTATCCACCAATCATATGCGTTGGTTTAGGGCAAACACGCGTCACTGAGTTGTGAATACCACCACGCATTCCTGTCATTTCAGATCCCGGCAGATTTATTTGGCGCTCTTGTGCGTGATACATATAAATCATGCCATCAGGAATACGTTGGCTGACAATGGCTCTTGCCGTTAATGCACCATTACTGTTGTATGCTTCAACCCAATCGTTATCGCTAATTCCCATCTCTTTGGCATCATCTTCACTCAGCCAAACCACAGGACCACCGCGACCTAGCGTTAACATTAGTAAGTTATCGCTATAGGTTGAGTGAATACCCCATTTTTGGTGAGGCGTCAGGAAGTTCAGCGCTTTCTCAGGGAAACCATTTGGTTTTTTACCTTTAACGGCATCAATGGCTTTGGTATCAATCGGTGGACGATAGACCACTAAACTTTCACCATAAGCACGCATCCACTCGTGATCTTGATACAACTGTTGACGACCACTTAAAGTACGCCAAGGGATCATCTCGTGAACGTTGGTATAACAGGCGTTATAAGAGACATGCTCATCTTCAAGACCAGACCATGTTGGGCTTGAAATGATCTTACGAGGTTGAGCAACGATATCGCGGAAACGAATTTTTTCGTCTTCTTTCACTTTGGCTAAGTGAGTGTGATCGCGTCCTGTCACTTTACTGAGTGCATCCCACGCTTTTACAGCAACCTGACCATTAGTTTCAGGTGCTAAAGAGAGAATAACTTCAGCTGCATCAATCGCCGTTTCAATAGCAGGACGACCTTTTGCCACACCATCATGACGGACACGGTTGAGTTTTTTCAGGAAATCGACTTCTGTTTGCGTATTCCAACTGATCCCTTTACCGCCATTACCTAATTTGTCCATCAGAGGGCCAAGTGAGGTAAAGCGAGCATAGGTATTTGGATAATCACGCTCAACAGGAATAAGGTGTGGTGCTGTTTTACCCGGAATAAGGTCACATTCACCTTTTTTCCAATCTTTCACATCAAAAGGCTGTGCCATTTCAGCGGCAGAGTCATGCTGAATAGGCAATGTCACTAAATCTGTTTCAACCCCTAAATGACCAACACACAATTTAGAGAAAGTTTTAGCAATGCCTTTATAGATTTCCCAGTCTGTTTTAGATTCCCAAGCAGGATCAACTGCGGCAGTTAATGGATGAATAAATGGATGCATATCCGAAGTATTCATATCATCTTTCTCATACCATGTAGCGGTTGGTAAAACGATGTCGGAGAAGAGACAGGTACTTGACATACGGAAGTCTAAAGTCACCACTAAATCAACTTTACCTTCGCCGCCTTTATCTTGCCATTCCACTTCTTGTGGCTTAACTTGGCCTTGCTCACCTAAGTCTTTACCTTGTAAACCGTTTTCAGTTCCCAGCAAGTATTTCAGTAAATATTCATGCCCTTTACCCGCAGAGCCTAATAAGTTAGAACGCCAGATAAATAAATTACGTGGGAAGTTCTGTGGATTATCTGGTTGCTCAGCTGCAAAGCGAATTTCACCTGATTTCAATGCATTAACCGTGTAATCAGCGGCACTAATACCCACTTCTTGCGCTTTTTTCGCAATAGATAGAGGATTTAGATTTAATTGAGGCGCTGATGGTAACCATCCCATACGCTCTGAACGCACATTCATATCGACCAAACTACCGCTAAAGCGAGATTTATCGGCTAATGGTGATAACAACTCTGTTGGTGATACGGTTTCATAACGCCACTGACTTGAGTGGTTATAGAAAAATGATGTGCTGTTCATATGGCGAGGCGGACGTTGCCAGTCAAGACCAAAGGCTAATGGCAACCAACCAGTTTGTGGACGCAGTTTTTCTTGTCCAACATAGTGTGCCCAGCCACCACCACTTTGACCGACGCAACCACAGAAAATCAGCATATTGATAATGCCGCGATAAGTCATATCCATGTGGTACCAGTGGTTAATACCGGCTCCCACAATCACCATCGAACGACCGTGTGTTTTTTCTGCGTTATCCGCAAATTCACGTGCAATACGAGCGATATCTTGGCGACCTACACCTGTCACTTTTTCAGCCCATGCTGGTGAGTATGCTTTGATTTCATCGTAGTTTGATGCACAGTTTTCATCATTTAAACCACGATCTACACCGTAGTTAGCTAACAATAAATCATAAACAGTTGTGATGTATTTCTCTTCGCCATTCGCAAGTGTAATACGCTTAGCAGGCAGTTTATGAACAATCACATCATCAAGGGCAACACCTTCAAAGTATTCACTCTTGATCCCACCAAAGTAAGGGAATGCTACATCAACAATATCATCGTGGTTATCTAAAAGACCTAATTGTAAAGTGACATCTTCGCCACTTTTGCCGTCTTTAGGCTCAAGGTTCCATTTAGCTGCACCTTCCCAACGAAAGCCCATAGAACCTTGAGGAGCAACTAATTGCTGTGTTTTTTCATCAATAGCAACGGTTTTCCACTCTGGATTTTTCTCTTGATCCAGATTGTTCACTAAATCAGAAGCACGCAACATACGACCTGCAACTAGCTTGCCTGAGTCGTGTTTATCTAACATCACCAACATTGGCATGTCAGTGTAAGTGCGCACGTAGTTACTAAAGTATTCAGTTTGGCGTTTAACGTGGAATTCGTTAAGAATAACGTGTCCCATCGCCATTGCCATCGCACTGTCAGTACCCTGTTTTGGATTTAACCATTGATCACAGAGTTTCGCGATTTCAGCGTAATCAGGTGTTACCGCAACGGTTTTAGTCCCTTTATAACGAACTTCTGTAAAGAAGTGGGCATCTGGAGTACGTGTTTGCGGTACGTTAGAACCCCATGCAATCAGGTAAGAAGAGTTATACCAGTCTGCTGATTCAGGAACGTCGGTTTGCTCACCCCAAGTCATTGGCGATGCAGGTGGTAAATCACAATACCAATCGTAGAAGCTTAAACATGCGCCACCAATCAGAGATAAATAACGCGCACCCGCAGCATATGAGACCATCGACATAGCCGGAATTGGCGAGAATCCGATAATACGATCAGGGCCAAACTCTTTTGCTGTAAACACGTTAGAAGCAGCAATGATTTCATTCACTTCTGACCATGACGAGCGAACAAAACCACCACGCCCACGTGCTTGCTTATAGCTTTTAGTTTTTTCTGGTGAACTAACAATAGAAGCCCATGCATCAACAGGATCGCTATGTTGTGCTTTTGCTTCACGCCATAATTTAATTAGGCGTTTACGTACCATTGGGTATTTAACGCGGTTCGCGCTATATAAATACCATGAATAGCTTGCACCACGAGGACAGCCACGAGGCTCATGATCTGGTAAATCAGGACGTGTACGTGGGTAATCCGTTTGTTGGGTTTCCCATGTCACTAACCCATTTTTGACGTAAATTTTCCAGCTACAAGAGCCGGTACAGTTTACACCGTGAGTAGAACGAACAATTTTGTCGTGTTGCCAACGACTACGGTAACCATCTTCCCAATCACGGTTAACATTTAGCTCTTGGCCATGATCCTTTGAAAAGGTATCACCAAGTTGCTTAAAATAGCGGAATCTATCGAGAAACTTACTCATCAGATACTCTCCCAATGCGCGCGAGCGCTCTCACATTGCGTATAATTCGTCATTATTGTTTATTGTGTTTACGTCCATAGACCAACCAAGTGATCAAGACGCAGGCGATATAAAATAGAACAAAGATTTTCATGGCACCGGCAGGAGAGCCAGTCATAGCCAATGATGTACCGAAGGCTTTAGGAATAAAGAAGCCACCAATTGCACCAATTGCAGAGATAAAGCCAAGCGCCGCTGCACTTTCAGTCACCGCTTCTTTTTGAGCGGCTTCGTCTGAGGCACCTTGTGCTTTCATGCGATCAATCGTGATTTTTCTAAACACCACAGCAATCATTTGGAATGTAGAACCACTTCCTAAACCAGCGGTTAAAAACAGCACCATAAAGACACCGAAGAAGGCGATAAATGAGCCACCAGCACCATTGATAGGCAGTGTTAAGAAAAGCAGAGCAGAGAAAATTGCCATGATGATAAAGTTGATCAGTGTGACTCTAATACCACCAAATTTATCCGATAAAGCACCACCTACAGGGCGAGCTAAAGCACCTAATAAAGGTCCGAAGAACGCATAATGTAGAATGACGATATCTGGGAACTGGGTTTTAGAAAGCATTGCAAAACCCGCAGAGAAACCAATAAATGAACCAAAGGAGCACAGATATAAAATACTTAATAACCAAAGGTGACCCCGTTTTAATACGGGTAATTGCTGGCTTAAAGAGGCTTTGTTAGCCGCCAGATCGTTCATGCCAAACCAAGCAGCAAAGGTCAGAATAAGTAAGAAAGGAACCCAAACCCATGCCGCATTTTCTAACCATAAACGTGAACCATCAGGCTGAACAACACCAGGGCCACTAAACATAGCAAACACGCCAACACCAACCACTAATGGCGCAACCAATTGCATAACGCTAACACCCAGATTGCCTAATCCGCCATTTAATCCTAAAGCACCACCTTGACGTGCTTTAGGGAAGAAAAAGCTGATGTTTGCCATACTGGATGCAAAGTTTGCACCTGCAAAACCGCATAGCAGTGAAATCACAATAAAGGTTGAGTAAGACGTAGTGGTGTCTTGCACTGCAAAACCAAGCCAGATACAAGGAATGATGAGAAAGACGGTACTGATTGCTGTCCAGCGACGACCGCCAAAAATAGGAATAACAAAAGAATAAGGAACGCGTAAAATAGCACCAGAGACTGAAGGCAGTGCAGTCAGCATAAACAGCTGATCTGTGGTAAAGTTAAAACCTACTTTGTTCAAATTTACTGCAACTGCACTAAAAAGCATCCATACACAGAACGATAAAAGTAAACAAGGAACAGAAATCCATAAATTGCGTGAAGCGATCTTTTGACCAGTCTTTTCCCAAAAAGCTTTATCTTCAGGATGCCAATCTTCGATCACCCCTTTTCTCATTTTTTCTGGGTGTTGAGTGAGTGCCATAACAACCTCGATTAACGGTTAGATTGGCACCTTTGTACGATTAGAATTGTTAATTAGTCATGATCTGCATCAAGCAAAGATTTGTTTGATTTTTAAGCTAAAGTCGTTCTTTACACCTAAGTGTTAATAGGATTATCCTTAATTTTTCATTTTAAATTAATAAGTTAAATTAAAAGCGCTATAATTTAGAAGTGAAATTACCTCTATCAGATATTTAGGGGTAATACTTTAGTGGTATATGACATTTGATGTATTTTTAAGGCAATATAGCGCCAGAATAAATTTGGAAAAATAACGATGAGTACAAATAAAATCCAATGGCACTACCGTTTCTCAATTATTAATCAGATAGCGATATTAATGTTACTTTTCACTCTATTGGGTGTGGTGGGAATGGCAATTTCTAACCATATTATTTTGAGTGTACAAGGTAATGCTCATGCGATTAATAAGTCTGGATCGCTACGGATGCAAAGCTATCGCTTGTTATCTGCGTTACCTCTAGATGAGCAACATCGTTATTATCTTCACGAGTTAGAAACCGACTTAGATAGCGGTGAGTTACTTCAAGTCCTAAGCAATGAATCGCTACAATCACAATATGCTCAATTAAATACTTACTGGAAAGATACCCTAAAACCAACCTTGCTTTATGTGCAACAACGCGATGAAGCCAAACAAGAGGTTGCGTTTTTTGTTTCACAGCTAGATAAATTAGTATTAAGTATCGACCAACTTACAGAGCAAAAAATCAGGCTGGTGGCTTATACTCAGCTTATTTTCACGGCGCTGACACTGTTATTGCTGTTTGGCTCTGTTTGGCATTTCCGTCGCCGTTTATTACATCCTTGGCAACAGCTTATGGCGATGGCAAATTCGATTGGTCATGGTAATTTTTCAGCCCGTTTCCACCAGCGTACACACCATGATGAAATTGCCACGCTGGGTATTGCACTTAATACCATGTCAAAAGAGCTTTCTACACTGTATAGCGAATTAGAAAAAAGAGTGGTTGAAAAAACACACGACTTACAACAGAAAAATAAAGTACTCTCTTATCTCTATCACTCAAGCCAACAATTACACTCTCCCGCGCCACTTTGTGCCCGATTAAGACAGATATTATTTGAGCTTCAACAAATCATTCCTGATGCTTATTTGCAGATACGTTTATATGAAGATAATCATCACACACTCTTTAATGAAATCAGTTTAGAACCTCAATCACGCCCAGAACATTGTCCAGATCCACAATGTGAACGTTGTGATGATACCTCTTCTGTTACCGTTCCATTACGTAGTGAATTATTGCATTGGGAACTTGCTGACCAAATTCATCGTTATGGATTACTTGTTATGCAACTACCCGAGCATACAACGCTGACGGATGAACAGAATAATTTAATGCTATTACTGACAAAACAGATCTCAGCCATGCTGGCAATGGAACAGCAAAATGAGCAACAGCAACAGCTTTTGTTAATGGATGAGCGTTCGGCAATTGCACGCGAATTACATGACTCTATTGCTCAATCACTCTCTTGTTTAAAAATGCAAGTGAGCTATTTGCAGATGCAGTCAGAAACCTTACCTGATAATTGCCAAAAGCTACTTAAAGAGATGCGAGAAGAGCTTAATGTGGCTTATCGCCAATTAAGAGAGTTGTTAACTACGTTTCGCTTAAAACTCACTGAGCCGGGATTACTTGCCGCGTTGGAAAGTACACTGACTGAATTTAATCAGCGCCTTGGTTTTTCGATTAATTTTGACTATCAATTACCCGCAAAATGTGTGAATTCGCATCAAAGTATTCACGTTGTTCAAATCGTCCGTGAAGCCTTAAATAATATTTTACAACATGCCAATGCCAATTGGGCTGAAGTCTCTTTATCTCTAAATAATGGCATGGTCGAACTAAAAATTAATGATAATGGTGAAGGAATTAGCCCTAATCCTGAAAAATTAAATCATTATGGCCTTATTATTATGCGTGAACGCGCAAATAGCTTAAATGGTTCTTATACTATAAAAGTACGCGAACAGGGCGGTACTCAAGTGTTTGTTAAATTTCCATTAATAACTACTCATAAAGACCCTGTCTAAATTGGAGCAAGTCGTAATGAATAATATGGGATCCCCCGCAGAAAAAGCGACAATTTTACTCATTGATGATCACCCGATGCTACGCAATGGTGTAAAACAACTTTTAAGTCTTGATACAACACTAACTGTCGTTGGGGAAGCGGGAGATGGTATTCAAGGTGTGAAGCTAGCTGAAGAATTAGATCCTGATTTAATTTTGCTGGATCTGAATATGCCAGGAATGAATGGTTTTGAAACGCTCGATCAACTGCGATTAAAGTCGTTGTCAGGTCGGATCGTTGTTTTCAGCGTATCAAATTATAGTGATGATTTAGTCACAGCGTTAAAACGTGGTGCAGATGGTTATCTTCTAAAAGATATGGAGCCTGAAGAATTACTAGCGGCTCTAAAACAGGCAGCAGCCGGAAAAATGGTCGTCAGCCCTGCATTAACCCCTATTTTAGCCGAATCCTTACGTGAAGATCGTTCTGAAGGTGAGCGTGATATTGAACAACTCACCCCGCGTGAACGCGATATCTTAAAACTGATAGCGCAAGGATTATCAAATAAAATGATCGCCCGTAAGCTTGATATCACAGAAAGTACAGTCAAAGTACATGTAAAACATCTACTGAAAAAGATGAAGCTAAAATCTCGTGTTGAAGTTGCTGTTTGGGTTCATCAACAACGCGTCGATTAATTAAAGTTAGGTACGATGGGCTGGTGGGTACTCATCAGCTCAACTAACTCTTTTGCTCCTTTCTGTAACGACTCCCCTTTTAGCCACATGGCATGAATAGGTAATCGTAATTCATTTTTCGTATTCTTAAACTGAAGCTGTTTTAATTTACCTTTTTGCAATTGAGTATAAATCAACGAATACGGTAAATTACCCCATCCCATCCCTGCTTCAACCATACCCAACGCCATTTGAAAGCTATCTGTTTGCCAATAATTCGTCGCCACTAATGAGCGCTCATCTCTTAACTCTTTGGTGTGACTTGCGATCATGATTTGGCGAACATTCACAAGATCCTCAATAAACACGCCAGCAGGGTGTGCTAATGCAATATGACTTGCTGATATTGTTGCGACCAATGACTCAGAGCCAAGATATTGAAATTGTTCATCGCCATTCACATACAAGCCCCCATAAACTAGGCTCAATTGAATTTTATGTGAATGCAACATCTCAATAATGTCATCTTGTGCCGCGGTTATCACATTCACATTAAGTAATGGATAACGTTGCGTTAATTCAGATAACGCAGGTAATAGATAATCAGGATTAATATCAGCCGCAACACCAATATTTAAGACACTTTCGAGATCCATCGAAAGCTCTTGTGCATGCACTTGTAATAATTTTAATTGCTCTGCGATCATTCTGGCATGAGGCTCAAGTGCTTTGGCTTTTTCAGTTGGCTGAGGCTCTCGTGATGAACGTTCAAAAAGTGCATAACCTAATTCAGCTTCCATATTAGCAATCGCCATGCTGACTGCTGATGGAACGCGTTTTAATGAACGTGCAGCCGCAGAGAAAGATCCCTTATCCATCACTGCTAAAAATATCGCAATATGTTCACTTGAGAACTGCATGTTCACTCCTGATGTTTCAGTCAAATTGATACTAGCTAACTTTTTCTATCATTCTTGCTGATTTATCTTACGATGCTTAACGACACAGATCCACAGAAAAAGAGAGCACAATGCAAGGTATCAAACGAAAAATTGTCTACGTAACAGCTTATGAAATTTTTGGCTGGATTATTTCATCAGTCGGGCTTGCACTTTTGGCTGATAGCTCAACAGCAGTAACGGGTCCATTAGCTCTGGTGATCACAACTATCGCAGTAAGTTGGAATTTTATTTATAACTGCATATTTGAATTTTGGGAGAGTAGGCAGGTTTCAAGAATTCGAACATTTAGACGCCGTCTAGTCCATGCAATTGGATTTCAGCTAACACTGGTGCTCTATTTAATTCCACTGATTGCATGGTGGCTTAATGTTTCATTGTGGCAAGCGTTAGTTATGGACTTTGCGCTGATCATCATCATCCCTTGTTATACCTTCGTTTATAACTGGGTATTTGACAAAATTTTTGGCTTACCAAAATCTGCATTACCTGAGAATGCACCCGCAGCCTAAGCGACAAATTAAGTAAGGAGAGTGATCCCAATAACGGATCACTCTTTAACAGGATAGATATCTTCTAACGCAAACTGCTCAATACCGCCTTCTAACTCGCAACGACCTAATCCAATATTTTTGTCATCAGCCGTTGTTCTTCTTAGCAATTTACCCGTCACTTGAGAAAGCGTTGAGTCAATTTCAATCACACGGTAATACTCTTTCATATAGCTCTCTTCACCCAGTGCCATATAAACCAAAAACTCATCACCTGTTTTAATATTCATCTCGTTGTACTTACTCTTAGTAGTTAATCTAATGATGATAGAATAAGTTTAGTCTAACTAAAGGCAATAAGAGAAAGATTGACTCACTCGATATTACATTAAGTTAATTTATTAACTTCCAACTCATCATAATGATGCTGATCAGAATAAAAGACAGAGTTAAATATTGGAAAAAATGCTCTGATAAATACACAAGTAAATAACGAGCTAATGGGATGGAGAGTAATGAGCCTAAGCAGAGAATAAGTGCTGTGTGAACATCGGTATAGCCACCAGCACTATAAGCAATAGCAGAGCCACCAGAAAGGATCGTAGTAATAAAAATAGAAGTGCCGATTGCCTCTTTAATACCCATTTGTGCAAAACGCATTAACACAGGCAACACTACTAATCCTCCTCCAACACCCGTCGCACCAAGTACAAATCCTGCACTGACTCCCGGTACAAATAAGGAAGAAAAAGTCACTGAAGAAGGCGGAGGTAAAGAAATTAAGGGATCTGAAATTGCTGATCTTCTTACCATTCGCTGTAAAAATAAGATCAATGAAAATACGATAGCAACGATCATTAAAATATTAATCGCTGATTCAACACGATCGTAATATTGAGGTTGCGATCCCAACCATGTCACACCATAACTCGCTAAAAATGTTGCCGGAAACATTACCCCTAAGATCAATAGTGCGGGTTTTAATGGGATATTACCTAACCGAAAATGAATATAAGAAGATGAGAGCTTCATTAGCATCGAGAGTAAATTTGCTGTCGCAACCGCAGCTAATGCATTCATACCAAAAAGATAAATAAGAACAGGTAATAAAATAACACCACCACCTACACCGGTCGTTGTAATAACTAACCCGATTGCAGCGCCGATAAGTAGTTGTGTTACAAGCAACATCTTATTTCCTTTTTGGTTAAAATTTAACAAGCTTCGATTATAGGCAAAATAACTTATAACCAAAAGGAATTAGATATAATAAATAGGAATATAAATAACGTTATTATAAAAAAGCCCCTTAATATGAAATTACCTCATATTAAAGGGCAGATATTAATGATAGATATTATTCTTATTAATCAATATGATATTTTTAATATATTTAATTTATTTCAGCTAAGACCGATTCTGCTGAAAAATAATCACCTGTTTTCGCTTTTTGCAGTAGTACTCCATCACAAGAAGCGATTACCTGAACTTCCATCTTCATCGCTTCCATAATAGCAATAACATCACCTTCTTTGACTTTATCGCCATCAGCTAAGATCCAGCTATGTAATACGCCAGAGATGGGTGCAGTGACGGCTTTTTCATTCTCTTCTTTCTCATGACTGGCATTAATTGCTGTTGGTATTACCGCGGAGAGTGACAGTAATTGAGCTGGTAAAGCAAGTTCATGACGACGACCATCAATTTCAATAAAAGTACGAACAAGCTCTTCATTTTTTGCAGGCGTGCTACGAGGAAAATATGTATTTTTTGCCTGAAAATCTGTTTCAATCCAACGGGTATGCACTTTGAAATCTTCAGTAAAATCGGCATGTTCCATCATTTCACAATGGAAAGGCAACACACTCGCTACCCCTTCAATTTTAAATTCGGATAATGCTCGACGAGCTCGCGCAATGGCTTGTTCACGAGTTGCACCTGTCACTATCAATTTTGCCATCATAGAATCGAATTGGCGTGAAACCTGATTATTTTCAGCAACACCACTATCTACACGAACTCCCGGACCTGAAGGCTGAGAGAAATGCGTAATTAAACCCGGTGTAGGTAAAAAGCCTTTAGTAGGATCTTCTGCATTGATCCTAAATTCAAAAGAGTGACCACGTGGAACAGGCGTTTTATCAATACTTAGTGGTAAACCTTCAGCAATACGTAACTGCTCAATCACTAAATCGATGCCTGCTGTTTCTTCGGTAACAGGGTGCTCTACTTGTAAGCGTGTATTCACTTCTAGAAACGAGATAGTGCCATTTGCACTTAATAAAAACTCAACGGTACCTGCGCCCACATAACCTGCTTTCGCACAAATATCTTTAGCGGATTGGTGAATACGTTCACGTTGTTCGTCTGTCAAATACGGTGCTGGTGCTTCTTCAATAAGCTTTTGATTACGGCGTTGTAACGAACAATCTCGTGTTCCGACAACAACAACATTGCCCAGTTTGTCTGCAATAATTTGCGCTTCGATATGGCGAGGTTTATCTAGGAATTGCTCAACATAACATTCACCACGACCAAATGCAGTTACGGCTTCTCGTACAGCAGAATGGTACAGCTCTTCAATCTCTTCCATTTTATGCGCGATCTTCAAACCCCGCCCACCACCACCAAAAGCAGCTTTAATGGCAACAGGTAGACCATGCTGTTTAGCAAAATCGATAACCTCTTTGGCGTCATTAACAGGATCAGACGTACCATTTACAAGAGGTGCACCAACAGATTGTGCAATTTTACGTGCTTTCACTTTGTCACCAAGCACTTCAATCGTTTCTGGGTTAGGGCCGATCCAAATAAATCCTGCGTCTTGTACCGCTTTTGCAAAATCAGCTCGCTCGGAAAGAAAACCGTAACCGGGATGGATCATTGTGGCATTAGCTTTATGGGCAATATTAATAATTTTCTTAATATCTAGATAGCTTTCTTTCGGCAAATTACCATTGAGTCCATAAGCTTCATCAGCAAGACGGACGTGTAGTGCATCAATATCATCATTAGCGTAAATGGCAATCGAAGTCGCACCATGATCCTGACAAGCACGAATAATACGAACCGCAATTTCACCTCGGTTTGCAATAAGTACTCTATGCTTCACTCGTTGTTTTTGGTTAATTGTTGTCATGAGTGGCATTCTCCTATCAATATTCTTGAAATTCGGTAATTGGATTAAAACGAATTCTAGCGTTAACAGGGATCTGCCCTGCAAGTGGTAAGTGATATTCAGCAACAGCGCCGATAACAGGATATCCTCCTGTTAGTGGGTGATCGTTAAGAAACAAAACAGGTTGCCCATTAATCGGAACTTGTATTGCGCCGATGCAAGTGCCTTCACTCGATAGCTCTTGTTGTTGTTCTCGAGCAAGAGGGGTTTCGCCCAGTAAACGCAACCCAATACGGTTAGATTGTGGTGTCACCTGCCATAATTGAGAGGTTAATGTTTTTATAGCTTCAGTGGTAAACCAGTCAGTGCGAGGACCTAAAACAACATCAAGCGTGACGATATCATCTTGTTTTGGCAGTGTTGATGTCGGCTGTTCATCAGCAAGAATACCGTTTGAAGTACTTTCATTATTTAAATGAAGTACATCGCCTTCTTGCAAAGCATTAGGACCAATTTGTGCCAAGGTATCAAATGCATAACTCCCTAACACCTTGGGTAATTCAAATCCACCTCTCACGGCAAGATAGCTACGTACACCTGCTTTTGGCATACCTAAAATAATTTCATCGCCACAGCGAACATCGATAGGTTGATAACCAGATAAGGATTCATTCTCACCTGACTCATGTTTTAGTGTAATGGAACAATCCGCCCCAGTTAAAGCGATCACACAATCTTGTCGTGCTTTAAGTGTCAGTCCACCTTGGGTTATCTCAAGTGCAACAAAGGTTGCAGGATTACCCACTAAACGATTGGCTGCATGTAAAGCGGGTTTATCAAGTGCGCCTGAAGCAGATACTCCCATTGATGCAGCACCAATACGCCCTTCATCTTGAAATAAAGTTTGTAGCCCTGCTGAAATGACATATAGCCCTTTATCATTTAATGAGAGTGGAGAAGCAACTACGGCTTTTTTCTCCGGTAGTGAAACGGTTATCGGTGATTTTTTTGCATCAACAAAATGCACTTCATTACCTGGTAATAAAAAAGCAGGTTGTTCGCGTGAGAGATCCCACATCTTTATTTCTGTGGTACCAATAAGTTGCCAACCACCGGGGCTTTGTTGTGGATAAACGCCACTAAACTCGCCAGCTAATCCGACCGATCCTGCGGGGATACGTGTACGAGGTGTTTTACGGCGAGGTACGTAAAGCTGAGTTTCATTTGCAATCAAATAAGCAAAACCTGGGGCGAAACCTGTGAATGCAACTTGATAGGTTTGCTCTGTGTGTCTGCGGATCACTTCACTGGTAGCGATCCCTAATAATTCAGCGACCTCATTAAGATCCTCACCTTGATAATGAACGGGGATCGTTAATGATTGTATTTGACGTGCTGATACCGCTTTAACTTCTAACTGTCGAAGCTGAAGCACAAGTTCTTCAGCTGTGATTAGCCACGGCGTATAGTGAATTAAGAGTGTTTTCGCCGCAGGTACAATGTCTTGAATAGCAGCAATATCCGCTTGTTTAACGGATTCATACAATGCGAGCGTCTCTTTTAAAGAGGAAAGCTCAACAAGTAAATGAGATAGGTTAACGGGTAAAAAGCGCAAAGTATCTTCCTCCCTTATACGTGATAAGCTGCATCAGGCACATCGGTAATAAACATATGCCCCGGAGCATGGCTAAGTGCGAAAGGAACACCTGAACGCATCACTGCTGCTTGTGGTGTCACACCACAAGCCCAAAATACGGGGATCTCGCCTTTTTCAATTCTCACTGGTGAGCCAAAATCTGGCGACATAATATCTTTAATACCCAAAGCATCTGGCGAGCCAATATGTACGGGAGCACCATGTACAGAAGGGAAACGACCACTTATCATCACCGCATCAGCGACTCTGTCAGCGGGAATAGGACGCATTGAAACCACCAATTCGCCTTCTAATCGTCCTGCTGGACGACACAAGCGATTGGTTTTATACATCGGAACATTGCAGTTATCTGTGATATGGCGAATTTCAATACCCGCTTCTAACATGGGTGTTTCGAAAGTAAAACTACAACCAATAAGAAACGTCACAAGATCGGGATGTTGTGCCCAAATTTTGGTGGCATCCGTAATTTCACCCGTTAATTTGCCATTTTCCCAAACACGATAAAGAGGAATGTCAGTACGCAGATCGGCGTCTTTCGCTAAAACAGTGCGATAACTACCTGATTCGCAAACATCTAATATTGGGCAACTTTTCGGGTTACGTTGAGCATAGAGCAGAAAATCAAATGCCCAATCACGAGGTAAACTAATCATATTAGCTTGCGTCATACCTTTAGCCATACCGGCGGTTGGTATGGCTAAACCATTGCGAATAGCTAATCGAGCTTCTTGTGCATTAGCAATTGCATCCGCGGTTGCTTGCATTAAATTAGTCATTTTTGAACCTCCTTTTTAAGTGGCAGAGGTGCAAAAGGCTTAATGCTAACACCATGATTAATTAAAATTTCTTTTACACTTTTAGCGAGAGCTACGGCATCTGGGCTGTCACCATGAACACAAATAGAATCAGCTTGTATCGTTGTAAAAATGCCTTCTATGGACTCAACACCACCTTCTTGCACAAGCCGCAACATACGTTGAGCAACACGTTCAGGATCATGTAAAACAGCTCCCTCTTTTTTACGAGAAACTAGCGTACCATCAGCATGATAAGCTCTATCAGCAAAGGCTTCTGCAATTACTCGAAGACCTTTTTCTTTCGCAAGTGTAATCAAAGGTGATCCCGCTAAAGCAACTAATGTCAGTTGAGGATCTACAGCAAGTATCGCCTCAATAACAGCAAGTGCTTGACGTTTATCATGCGCAATTGTGTTGTAAAGCGCACCATGAGGCTTAACATAGGTCACACTTAAACCCACTGCTTTAGCCAATCCTTGTAAAGCACCTATTTGATAAATCACATCTGCGGTTAATTCATCACTGGCAATATCCATATTACGACGACCAAAACCGACTAAGTCAGGATAAGCAACATGCGCACCTATCGCGACATTACGCTGTTTCGCCGCTTTTAATGTTTTTAAAATTCCATCCGGTGAACCTGCATGAAAACCGCAAGCGATATTAGCGCTACTGACAATTTCAAGCACCGCATCATCATTGCCCATTGTCCATTGACCGAAGCTCTCACCTAAATCACTGTTTAAATCGACTGCTTTTATCATCATTATTGTTCTCTTAAGCAATGTTGAGGTAGTTGAAAATAGCACCCACGGACATAATGCCCATATACCAAGTCAGCGCACAGACCAAAATACCTGACCACAGTAACCATGCAGGATATTTATAGCCATTCATGAGATCTTGGCGACGCCATGCAACAAAAATAAATAGTGTCATACCAATAGGTAAAATCAGACCGTTAAAACCACCGGCGAAGACTAATAATGCAGCTGGCGCTGTTCCCATAACCATATAAATGACAAGTGAAATAGCGATGAAAATAATGGTTGCGATATTACGTTGACGCTCAGTAACACCTTTTTTAAATACTGTAATAAATGACATTGAGGTATAAGCAGCACCAATTACACTTGTTAATGCAGCTGCCCATAAAATAAGACCAAAGATGCGTAATCCAGTTAAACCTGCCGCGTGTTGAAATGCTTGAGATGCAGGGTTAGCCGCGCGACTAGAAATATCTAATGTTACGCCACTGGCAACTACGCCCAAAATGGCAAGGAACAGGATATAGCGCATTAATCCAACCACTAAAATTCCTTTAGTTGCAGCGCTTGATACAGCATCAATGTTCTCAATACCCGTAGTTCCTTTATCGAGAAGACGGTGAGCTCCGGCATAACAGATATAACCGCCCACAGTACCACCGACAATTGTAGTGATCGTTGCGAAGTTAATCGCATCAGGTAAAACAGTTTGTCTTAATGCTTCACCTACTGGAGGATTAGAGGCAAACATCACAAAAACAGTCAGTAAGATCATGACAATGCCAAGAACGATAATCATACGATCGATAAAGTTACTGGCTTTACGTGATGAGAAAATATAGATCGCAAGTAAAGCACTTAAGATCCCACCCCATTTAGGATCAAGACCCACCATTGCATTAAGCCCCAAACCAGCACCTGCAATGTTACCCACGTTAAACACTAAACCGCCAAAAATAACTAATACCGCAAGTAAGTAACCGCTACCGGGTATTGCTTTGTTAGCAATGTCTGAAGCTCGCATATTGGTAACTGTGATCACTCGCCAAATACTTTGCTGAACAACATAGTCGATGATGATTGATGCCAAAATACCGAATGCAAATGCTGCCCCCATAGTGGCAGTAAAGGTTGCAGTTTGAGTAATAAAACCCGGACCAATAGCGGATGTCGCCATTAAAAAAATGGCAGCTATCAATGAAGAGCGTCTATTTTTTATAAACGAACTTGATGTTGTGTTTGCAGAATCTTGTGTAGCCATGAGCTACCCCCTTTATCATCATTATTTTAATTATTATTACTAAGGCAATTAGCGTGCCATTGTTGAGCATGAATACGTAATTGTTAATCACCTGATATTAGATTGTTGAACAATTAATAATAATAGATGAATAAATAAGCAAATAGATTTAAATATGGGATGATAAAAGTGCAGTGAAGATCGCATTTTTAACATTTTATTGACAATTATCATTAATTAATAAGTAATGAATATGCACCTAAATGCAGCATAAAAAGATGAGATGCACAAAAATAGTGCACAAGATTGAAGGAAAAATAAGTTTAATCACTAAAATATCGTGATAAAAAATTAAGTTTTTTTGATGGAAATAAACAGAAAGTCATACTCGATACAGTGAGAAGTACGACAGAGTGACACAATAGAGGTTATATATTACAAAACACACTGATAGAATAGGCGCTTCAATTAAGCTAATAGCAGAAGATAATGCAGAAAAAAACATCTCCACAAATTCTTTCTCAAAAAGTCGCAAATGTTATTCGGCAAAAAATCACTATTGGAGAATTACCTCCTGGTGAAAGATTGTCAGAAACTGCATTAAGCGAAACGCTAGAGATATCGCGTAATACTTTAAGAGAGGTTTTTCGCGTTCTTACCCAAGAAGGGCTTTTAACTTATAAACCTAATCGTGGTGTTTTTGTTTCTGTGCCAGATATGGCAAGTATTATGGATATTTATCGTGTAAGACGATTAATTGAATGTGATGCTCTGCGACATTCTTATCCTATGCATCCAGCTATTGTTAGAATGCAAGATAGTGTTAACCAAGCAAAAGTCTTTCAAGAACAACAAGATTGGAGCGGTGTAGGAACCTGTAATATGCATTTTCATACCGCGATTGTTGAGCTTTCAGATAGTCCTAGATTGTTTAAACAATACCAACTTATTTTAGCAGAGTTACGTTTAGCCTTCGGTTTATTAAACGATCCTCAATTACTACATGCACCGTATATTGAGAAGAATGAACAGATTTTAACACTTTTAATGGATGGAAAAGCCCAAGAAGCAGCAACAGCAATGGAAGACTATTTAGAAATATCAGAAAGAACAGTCCTTGCTGCATTTTCTCGTCATAATTTTTGCTAAAAGATCATAAAAGATGCCCTAATTTAGGGCATTTTTGTATTTAGAATTTAGCATAGCACTTAAAATTTACTAAACCCCAAACGCAAAAAAGCCAACCCAGTGGGTTGGCTTTCTCGTCTTATTTAATGCCTGGCAGTTCCCTACTCTCACATGGGGAGACCCCACACTACCATCGGCGCTACAACGTTTCACTTCTGAGTTCGGCATGGATTCAGGTGGGTCCGCTGCGCTATGGCCGCCAAGCAAATTCGGTTTTATTACCCGTTACATCGATTTCTCGTCATAACCAGCAATATTCAATCTTAAACAAGCCTACTTCATCTACTGTTTGTCTCTCAGACAAAACACCTTCGGTGTTGTCAGGTTAAGCCTCACGGTTCATTAGTACTGGTTAGCTCAACGTATCGCTACGCTTACACACCCAGCCTATCAACGTCTTAGTCTTAAACGTTCCTTTAGGTCACTCAAGGTGACAGGGAAGACTCATCTCGAGGCAAGTTTCCCGCTTAGATGCTTTCAGCGGTTATCTCTTCCGCACTTAGCTACCGGGCAATGCCATTGGCATGACAACCCGAACACCAGTGGTGCGTTCACTCCGGTCCTCTCGTACTAGGAGCAACCCCTCTCAATCTTCCAACGCCCACGGCAGATAGGGACCGAACTGTCTCACGACGTTCTAAACCCAGCTCGCGTACCACTTTAAATGGCGAACAGCCATACCCTTGGGACCTACTTCAGCCCCAGGATGTGATGAGCCGACATCGAGGTGCCAAACACCGCCGTCGATATGAACTCTTGGGCGGTATCAGCCTGTTATCCCCGGAGTACCTTTTATCCGTTGAGCGATGGCCCTTCCATTCAGAACCACCGGATCACTAAGACCTACTTTCGTACCTGCTCGAGCCGTCACTCTCACAGTCAAGCTGGCTTATGCCTTTGCACTAACCGCATGATGTCCGACCATGCTTAGCCAACCTTCGTGCTCCTCCGTTACTCTTTAGGAGGAGACCGCCCCAGTCAAACTACCCACCAGACACGGTCCCCGATCCAGATTATGGACCTAGGTTAGAACATCAAACGTTAAAGGGTGGTATTTCAAGGTTGACTCCATGCAGACTGGCGTCCACACTTCATAGTCTCCCACCTATCCTACACATCAAGGCTCAATGTTCAGTGTCAAGCTATAGTAAAGGTTCACGGGGTCTTTCCGTCTTGCCGCGGGTACACTGCATCTTCACAGCGAGTTCAATTTCACTGAGTCTCGGGTGGAGACAGCCTGGCCATCATTACGCCATTCGTGCAGGTCGGAACTTACCCGACAAGGAATTTCGCTACCTTAGGACCGTTATAGTTACGGCCGCCGTTTACTGGGGCTTCGATCAAGAGCTTCTCCTTACGGATAACCCCATCAATTAACCTTCCAGCACCGGGCAGGCGTCACACCGTATACGTCCACTTTCGTGTTTGCACAGTGCTGTGTTTTTAATAAACAGTTGCAGCCAGCTGGTATCTTCGACTGGCTTCGGCTCCGTCCGCAAGGGACTTCACTTACCGCCAGCGTGCCTTCTCCCGAAGTTACGGCACCATTTTGCCTAGTTCCTTCACCCGAGTTCTCTCAAGCGCCTGAGTATTCTCTACCTGACCACCTGTGTCGGTTTGGGGTACGATTGTTGGTAACCTGAAGCTTAGAGGCTTTTCCTGGAAGCAGGGCATCAATTGCTTCACCACCTTAGTGGCTCGTCATCACACCTCAGCATTAAGTGACCGGATTTGCCTAATCACTCTGCCTACATGCTTGAACCGGGACGACCGTCGCCCGGACAACCTAGCCTTCTCCGTTCCCCCATCGCAGTTACCACCAGTACGGGAATATTAACCCGTTTCCCATCGACTACGCTTTTCAGCCTCGCCTTAGGGGTCGACTCACCCTGCCCCGATTAACGTTGGACAGGAACCCTTGGTCTTCCGGCGTGCGGGTTTTTCACCCGCATTATCGTTACTTATGTCAGCATTCGCACTTCTGATACCTCCAGCATACCTCACAGTACACCTTCGCAGGCTTACAGAACGCTCCCCTACCCAACAACACATAGTGTCGCTGCCGCAGCTTCGGTGCATGGTTTAGCCCCGTTACATCTTCCGCGCGGGCCGACTCGACCAGTGAGCTATTACGCTTTCTTTAAATGATGGCTGCTTCTAAGCCAACATCCTGGCTGTCTGAGCCTTCCCACTTCGTTTCCCACTTAACCATGACTTTGGGACCTTAGCTGGCGGTCTGGGTTGTTTCCCTCTTCACGACGGACGTTAGCACCCGCCGTGTGTCTCCCGTGATAACATTCTTCGGTATTCGCAGTTTGCATCGAGTTGGTAAGTCGGGATGACCCCCTAGTCGAAACAGTGCTCTACCCCCGAAGATGAGTTCACGAGGCGCTACCTAAATAGCTTTCGGGGAGAACCAGCTATCTCCCGGTTTGATTGGCCTTTCACCCCCATCCACAAGTCATCCGCTAATTTTTCAACATTAGTCGGTTCGGTCCTCCAGTTAGTGTTACCCAACCTTCAACCTGCCCATGGATAGATCACCGGGTTTCGGGTCTATACCCTGCAACTCATTCGCCCAGTTAAGACTCGGTTTCCCTACGGCTCCCCTATACGGTTAACCTTGCTACAGAATATAAGTCGCTGACCCATTATACAAAAGGTACGCAGTCACCCCATAAAGAGGCTCCTACTGCTTGTACGTACACGGTTTCAGGTTCTTTTTCACTCCCCTCGCCGGGGTTCTTTTCGCCTTTCCCTCACGGTACTGGTTCACTATCGGTCAATCAGGAGTATTTAGCCTTGGAGGATGGTCCCCCCATATTCAGACAGGATAACACGTGTCCCGCCCTACTCGTCGAGTTCACAATAACAGCATCTTCGGATACGGGGCTATCACCCTTTACTGCCGGACTTTCCAGACCGTTCTCCTGATGCTGCTATTGATTAAGACTCTGGGCTGTTCCCCGTTCGCTCGCCGCTACTAGGGGAATCTCGGTTGATTTCTTTTCCTCGGGGTACTGAGATGTTTCAGTTCTCCCGGTTCGCTTCATGACGCTATGTATTCACGTCATGATAATATCCATTGGATATTGGGTTTCCCCATTCGGAAATCGTCGGGTATAACGGTTCATATCACCTTACCGACGCTTATCGCAGATTAGCACGTCCTTCATCGCCTCTGATTGCCTAGGCATCCACCGTGTACGCTTATTCGCTTAACCTCACAACCCGAAGATGTTTCTCTCGAAGACCAATGTCTTGAGTTCACACTTCAAGGTCTGAGATTTTGAGAGACTCATCAATATACCTCGGTGATATATTGATTTGTTTTCAATTTTTCAGCTTGTTCCAGATTGTTAAAGAGCATAATAGGTAAAATAACTCATGCGAATTATCTTAACTATTCTCTGATTTTCATCAGACATAGTGTGGTACGCCTTTCACTCATACCGCGCAATTGGCGTCCCCTAGGGGATTCGAACCCCTGTTACCGCCGTGAAAGGGCGGTGTCCTAGGCCTCTAGACGAAGGGGACTCTTGTCAGCTTCGCAGACGCGCTTTTGCTCGTTCTTCATCAGACAATCTGTGTGAGCACTGCACATAACACGTATCTCTTAGGTAAGGAGGTGATCCAACCGCAGGTTCCCCTACGGTTACCTTGTTACGACTTCACCCCAGTCATGAATCACAAAGTGGTAAGCGCCCTCCCGAAGGTTAAGCTACCTACTTCTTTTGCAACCCACTCCCATGGTGTGACGGGCGGTGTGTACAAGGCCCGGGAACGTATTCACCGTAGCATTCTGATCTACGATTACTAGCGATTCCGACTTCATGGAGTCGAGTTGCAGACTCCAATCCGGACTACGACAGACTTTATGAGTTCCGCTTGCTCTCGCGAGGTCGCTTCTCTTTGTATCTGCCATTGTAGCACGTGTGTAGCCCTACTCGTAAGGGCCATGATGACTTGACGTCATCCCCACCTTCCTCCGGTTTATCACCGGCAGTCTCCTTTGAGTTCCCGCCATCACGCGCTGGCAACAAAGGATAAGGGTTGCGCTCGTTGCGGGACTTAACCCAACATTTCACAACACGAGCTGACGACAGCCATGCAGCACCTGTCTCAGAGTTCCCGAAGGCACTCCTCTATCTCTAAAGGATTCTCTGGATGTCAAGAGTAGGTAAGGTTCTTCGCGTTGCATCGAATTAAACCACATGCTCCACCGCTTGTGCGGGCCCCCGTCAATTCATTTGAGTTTTAACCTTGCGGCCGTACTCCCCAGGCGGTCGATTTAACGCGTTAGCTCCAGAAGCCACGGTTCAAGACCACAACCTCTAAATCGACATCGTTTACAGCGTGGACTACCAGGGTATCTAATCCTGTTTGCTCCCCACGCTTTCGCACCTGAGCGTCAGTCTTTGTCCAGGGGGCCGCCTTCGCCACCGGTATTCCTCCACATCTCTACGCATTTCACCGCTACACGTGGAATTCTACCCCCCTCTACAAGACTCTAGCCAACCAGTTTCAGATGCAATTCCCAAGTTAAGCTCGGGGCTTTCACATCTGACTTAATTGACCGCCTGCGTGCGCTTTACGCCCAGTAATTCCGATTAACGCTTGCACCCTCCGTATTACCGCGGCTGCTGGCACGGAGTTAGCCGGTGCTTCTTCTGCGGGTAACGTCAATTGCTAAGAGTATTAATCTTAACACCTTCCTCCCCGCTGAAAGTACTTTACAACCCTAAGGCCTTCTTCATACACGCGGCATGGCTGCATCAGGCTTGCGCCCATTGTGCAATATTCCCCACTGCTGCCTCCCGTAGGAGTCTGGGCCGTGTCTCAGTCCCAGTGTGGCTGATCATCCTCTCAGACCAGCTAGAGATCGTCGCCTAGGTGAGCCATTACCTCACCTACTAGCTAATCCCATATGGGTTCATCCGATAGCGCAAGGTCCGAAGAGCCCCTGCTTTGGTCCGTAGACGTCATGCGGTATTAGCCACCGTTTCCAGTAGTTATCCCCCTCTATCGGGCAGATCCCCATACATTACTCACCCGTCCGCCGCTCGTCAGCAAGAAAGCAAGCTTTCCCCTGTTACCGCTCGACTTGCATGTGTTAGGCCTGCCGCCAGCGTTCAATCTGAGCCATGATCAAACTCTTCAATTAAAAGTGTTTGATGCTCAAAGAAATCGAAAACTTAGCTATTCATAAATGAATTTACTTTTGTTGTTCACTCTTCAAGACTTGATACATCTAATATTTTAGAAGATATCGTCTCTGCGAGTGCCCACACAGATTGTCTGATAATTTGTTAAAGAGCAGTGCAACATTCGCTGCCGTTTCCGGTCTTCTGCGTTGTTGCGAGGAGGCGTATATTACGTTATTCCTCTGAAGAGTCAAGAGTTTTTTCAAACTTTTTTCTTTTCTCTTCGCTGTCCTTCGTGGCTGTTGTCAGCTCATCGTCGGTCAGTGGATGCGCATTATAGGGAGTTCCCGGATTAGCGCAAGTGTTTTTTTAAAATAATTTTCTGTTCGTTCAAAACTCCAACAAGACGTATAAAAACCCCACAGTAAAGATTAAACATCACTCAATTTTGGCAAAATTCGTCGCAAATTCGCTTACTTTATTCCAATCCGTATATTCAATTTCTTTTGTTGGATCAGTTTCACCTTTAGTCATCTTCATAATTAACTGGATCATGACTCTATCAATCCATTTATAACGAGGATAATAAAGAGCACCAGCAAATACACCTGTTAAGGTTGGCTTCCAAGGTGTCTTCTCTAAGAACTTGCGTATATAGGAATTAGTCTCTGGTGTATTCTTCTCAGCTTTTCTTGCCGTAAGATTAACGCCAAAGAATGCGGATGGCATATTATTTAACTGTGTAAGATGGCGAGTAATAAATTTATCGAGAACTTTATTAAAGTAACCATAGCGAATAGAAGCGCCGACTAAGACTTTACTATAAGCAGACAAATTTAAACTCTGCTGAACAGAGGTTAAATCTCTCACATCACAATCATGACCATGTTGTCTTAATTCATTCGCAATTTGCGTCATTATCTTTTTAGTTTGACCATCAGTACTACAATACAGCAATAGTGCGCTCATACATTACTCCTTGTATTAGGTTAATCACGCCAAAACGTTGGGGTAAATAAAACCAATAGTGTGAAAACTTCAAGTCGTCCAAATAGCATTGTTACGACAAGTATCCATTTTGCAGCTGGATTCATTGTCGTGAAGTTGTCAGCAACAATACCTAATCCAGGGCCAAGATTATTTAATGTGGTTGCAATAGCAGAAAATGCAGAAAATTCATCCACGCCTGTTGCTATCAACAACATTAAGCTAATAATAAATACCAATGCATAAGCAGAGAAGAATCCCCACACTGCTTCAATAATACGTTCAGGTAATGCTCGGTGACCAAGTTTGATGGTATAAACCGCATTCGGGTGAACAAGGCGTTTTAATTCACGATTCCCTTGTAGGAATAAAAGCAGAATACGAATAACTTTTAATCCCCCACCGGTTGATCCTGCACAACCACCAATAAAAGCAGAGCATAATAATAGAAGAGGTAAAAATGCAGGCCATTGTGCAAAGCTATCTGTGGCAAAACCTGCTGTTGTCGCCATCGAGACAACTTGGAAAAAAGCCTGATTTACAGTTATCCATCCTGTGTCATATACAGAATAAAGCCACAGAATACCGCTACAGATAATGACTAATCCCAATTGAATGGAGATAAACATACGAAATTCAGGATCACGCCAATAGATATTTAAGCTTCTTCCCGTTAATACAGCAAAGTGCAAACCAAAGTTACAACCAGAGATCAAAAGGAATACACCAATAATGATGTTAATGGTTGGGCTGTTAAAATAACCGATACTGGCATCGTGAGTAGAAAACCCACCAATTGCAATCGTTGAAAAGCTATGAGAAATAGCATCAAACACATCCATGCCTGCAATCCATAATGCTAAGGCACAAATGATGGTTAATAAGACATAGATAAGCCAAAGTGCTTTCGCTGTTTCTGCAATTCGGGGACGCATTTTATTATCTTTCAATGGCCCCGGCATTTCTGCACGATATAACTGCATTCCCCCAACACCTAAAAGTGGAAGAATAGCGACAGCCAATACAATGATCCCCATCCCGCCTAACCATTGGAGCATTTGGCGATAAAACAAAATAGCTTTAGGTAATGAATCTAGCCCCACAAGCGTTGTGGCTCCAGTCGTAGTCAGTCCAGAGAAAGACTCAAAAAAGGCATCAGTAATAGAAAGATGGGGTTGTTCAGAAAAAATAAACGGCAATGCCCCTACACTACCCAGTACCGTCCAAAATAAGACAACAATAAGAAAGCCTTCTTTAGGCTTAAGCTCACTTTTTTTATGTCGATTGGGTATCCACAGCATTAACCCAATGATCAATGCAACAATAAATGTTTGGCTAAATGCACGCCCTGCTCCATCTCGATATATTAATGCGACAATACCGGGAATGATCATCGTGACAGAAAATAAGATGACTAGCAGTCCGACAATACGGGTTATTGAACGAAAATGCATTTAGCGATTTCCTTGGTAGCAAAGGTTATTCATTTTTATCTAACGGGATTAATTGCATACTGCCACGACTTATATCACGAAGTTTAACTTCGACTTCACCGCTATCTACAGCTGGCAATGAAAGTATAAAAGTCACTTTATCAGTATATTCACTTGAAAGTACTTGCCCATGATATTGTTCAACGACTTGTTCAAGTAATGAAACAAGTGAATATTCACACGCTACACTAAAACGCAATTGTGGCACTTTTGTTTTTGTTGGCAAAAGCTTTAATGCTTGTTGAACGCCACTACCATAAGCCCTAACTAATCCACCAGTTCCTAATTTGATCCCACCGAAATACCGAACAACCACCGCGGTAACTTCGCCCATTCCACTCCCTAAAAGAGGTGCAAGAATAGGTTTTCCCGCAGTACCTGTTGGCTCACCATCATCAGAAAAACCTAACTGTTGTGAGTCATCGGGTCTTCCTGCAACAAAAGCCCAACAGTGGTGTCGGGCATCAGGAAATTGCTCTTTGATAGACTGAATATAAGCTTTTGCTGCATCAATACCTTCAGTGTGAGCAATAAATGTAATAAAACGACTCTTCTTTATTTCTTCACTGAATTCTACGGTTTCAGCGGGGATCAAATATGCTTTCATCAGGCTAAGTGTAAGTCTCTGGTCATATTTTCAATTTTGTTATCGTGGATAATAATATTATCTTCAATACGAATACCACCAAATGGTTTGAAATGTTCAATCAGCTTCCAATTGAAATGAGCACTGTATTTCCCTTCTTTCCAAGGCTCTAGCAGAGAGTCGATAAAGTAAAATCCAGGTTCAATTGTTAATACCATGCCCGGTTCAACAATACGTGTGCAACGTAAGAATGGATACATTGCAGGAGCCGCTAAATGGGTACCTTTATCATCTTGCATAAAACCAGCTGCATCATGAACTTGCAGACCTAAAGCGTGCCCTAAACCATGAGGTAAAAATGGTGTAGTTAATCCAGCGCTCACCATCTCTTCTTCACTAACACCTTTAACAATGCCGTACTTATTAAGTAATCCAGCAATACGTTGATGCATTTGAACATGGTATTCAGTATAACGCACACCTGCTTTCATCGTTGCAATCAGCGCTTGTTGCGCATCATTCATATCTTTAACTAACGAAGTAAATTCATGGTTTTCTTTTGCGCTATAAGTACGAGTGATATCGGCTGCGTAACCATTATACTCTGCACCTGCATCAATAAGGAAACTACGATATTCATCTGGGGATTCATGATCTAGCTTTGTGTAATGCAAAACAGCCGCGTGTTCATTTAAGGCGACAATATTGCCATAAGGTACATCGGTATCACGATGACCTGTTGCCATTAAATACGCCATATTAATATCAAACTCACTTAATCCAGCTTGGAATGCTTCGCGAGCAGCAATGTGCCCGTTAACAGCCATTTTTTGTGCTTCACGCATACAGGCTAATTCATAACCAGTTTTGTAAGCACGATAGTAATGATAATAATTAAGAAGAGATTGATTGTTGATATTATCAATACTCACACCTAGTGATTCTGCTCGCTGTGTATTTGGACCAATATAAGCAGTATTTTTATTAATATAAGGTGCTAGCTCTTTTTGAATATCATCAACATTTTTAAGATGAATTAACTCAATTTCATGCGTCCAATAGCTACTTGGTAAAGCTTCAACACTGTGCCAATAGTCAACTGGGGAATAGAACCATAATTTAGGTTTATTAACACCATCCGCTAATAGCCAGCAATGTGGTACATCTGTCACAGGCACCCATGCTTTAAAATGAGCATTCACTTTAAAAGGATAATCACTGTCATCAAGGAAAACTCGAATAGGTTCACCAGAATGAATCAATACAGAATCAAGATGGTGTCTGGATAAAGCATCACGAGTACGATTTTGTAGAGTTTTGATATGTTCTTGGTACAGAGAGAGCAATTTTTCCATTATTAATTACCTTATCTTATTCATTGTTAATGATTCAGCTTAACACGCCAACTCTTTTAGTGGCTAACCCCATAACAAAAATAGATTATTGTCGATTTATCGCTCCTCTTTTTAGCAAACTGAGCAACAACATAGAATTCAATAAGTTGAATAATTTCACTGTGATCACCCTTGCAGTTTTTTAATCAAATATTTGCATTTATTTAACATAGTATTCACACTCTTAATATCTGGTCATACCAGTCTATATATTTAGGGAGAATACAAATGCTCTATCAAAGCGAAAATATTCAAGCCGATTGGGTGAAACAAGGTATTGTTGAACTCATTTTCAACGCCAAAGGTTCTATTAATAAATTAGATACCAAAACGGTTGCAATGCTAAGTGAAGCTTTAACGGTATTAGAAGCAACACCGAACCTAAAAGGCGTTATCTTGCGTTCAGAAAAACCGGCGTTTATTGTCGGTGCTGATATTACTGAGTTTTTATCCCTTTTTGATGCCCCTGAAGAAGAATTATCTCAGTGGCTACATTTCTCTAATCAGATTTTTAGTCGACTTGAAGACTTACCTGTTCCTACCGTTTCGGCGATTAATGGCTATGCACTTGGCGGTGGCTGTGAGTGCGTACTTGCTACTGATTTTCGTATTGCTTCTCCTGATTTGCGTATCGGTTTACCAGAAACGAAACTTGGGATCATGCCTGGCTTTGGTGGTTCTGTACGTCTTCCTCGTTTAATTGGCGTCGATAACGCATTAGAAATTATTACTGCGGGTAAAGATGTTGATGCTCAAACAGCCCTTCAAAATGGATTAATCCAAGCAATTGTTCCTCTAGAAAATTTAAAAGAGAGTGCTATTTCGTTAATCGAACAAGCAATTGAAGGCAAAATTGATTGGAAAGCGGCACGTCATCCAAAAACAGCACCATTAAGACTGACAGAGCTTGAACATAAAATGTCTTTTAGTGTCGCAAAAGGTATGGTGATGAAAGTAGCAGGTCCCCATTATCCAGCGCCCATCACTGCAGTAAAAACTATTGAAAAAGCAGCTTTTCTAAATAGAGACGAAGCACTAGCTCTCGAAACTGAAAACTTTGTTAAGCTCACACGCACTGATGTTGCAAAAGCCTTAGTCGGTATTTTCCTTAATGATCAGTACGTGAAAAATATCACGAAAAAACGTCATGCCGAATTACCTAAACAGGCTGCCGTATTAGGTGCAGGGATCATGGGAGGTGGAATATCCTATCAATCTGCCCTAAAAGGCATTCCTGTTGTAATGAAGGATATTAACCAAAAATCCCTTGAGCTGGGTATGAATGAAGCCTTAAGCCTATTGCAAAAACGCCAAGAAAAAGGTCGAATGAGTGCCGTAGATATGGCGAAAACTCTCGCCTCTATTCAACCAACACTAAATTATGCCTCTGTCAGCGATGCGGATGTTGTTGTCGAAGCAGTTGTTGAAAATCCAAAAGTAAAGGCAACTGTGCTTGCAGAAACAGAAGCACTATTAGCTGATAACGCGATCCTTGCTTCCAATACTTCAACTATTCCTATTTCATTACTCGCAAAATCCTTAAAACGCCCTGAGAATTTCTGTGGGATGCACTTCTTTAACCCAGTTCATCGAATGCCACTGGTCGAAATCATTAAAGGCGAAAAAACCAGTGAAGAAACCATTAACCGTATAGTCAGCTACGCCAGTAAAATGGGAAAAACACCGATTATTGTTAATGATTGCCCCGGCTTCTTCGTAAACCGAGTCCTATTTCCTTATTTTGCAGGATTCTCTCTACTACTAAGAGATGGTGCTGATTTTATTGCCATTGATAAAGTGATGGAAAAGGTATTTGGTTGGCCTATGGGACCTGCATACCTACTTGATGTTGTTGGTATTGATACAGCAAATCATGCTCAAGCAGTAATGGCTCAAGGTTTCCCTGACAGAATGGGGACAATTGAGCGAGATGCGATTGCTCTTTTATATGAGCAACAGCGATATGGCCAGAAAAATAATCATGGTTTCTATAATTACTCTGTTGATAAACGAGGTAAAAAACAGAAATCAGTTGATGGTCAAATTCAAACGCTTATTCAACAAAATGCAGGCAAAACGCAAGAGTTTAGCCAAGATGCAATTATCGCTCGTATGATGATCCCAATGATCAATGAAGTTATCCGTTGCTTAGATGAAGGTATTATTGCTTCACCAGCAGAAGCTGATATTGCATTAGTTTATGGTTTAGGCTTCCCTCCTTTCCGCGGTGGTGTATTCCGTTATCTTGATACTATCGGATTAGCGCAATTTGTTGCAGATGCACAGCAATACGCATCATTAGGGCCGCTTTATCAAATCCCTGAAAGCTTAAAACAAAAAGCACAGCGCAATGAAACCTATTATCCAAAACCCGCAAAAGTAGATGTTAACATCAGAGAACTCGCTTAAGGAGATATGAAATGGAAAAGGTTGTCATAATTGATGGTATTCGTACTCCAATGGGACGCTCAAAAGGTGGTGCATTTCGCCATGTCAGAGCGGAAAATCTCTCTGCTCACCTGATGCAAGCACTACTAAAACGTAATCCTAATATTAATCCTAATGATATCGGCGATGTAATTTGGGGTTGCGTACAACAAACTTTAGAGCAAGGTTTTAATATTGCTCGTAATGCGGCGTTATTGGCTGAACTTCCACACAAGGTTCCTGCAGTTACAGTTAACCGGTTATGTGGCTCATCAATGCAAGCATTACATGATGGTGCACGCCAAATTATGTTGGGTGATAGCCAAGTAGCATTAATCGGTGGTGTTGAGCATATGGGTCATGTGCCAATGACTTATAATGCGGATTTTAATCCATCACTTAATCTTTCTGTTGCTAAGGCCTCATTTTCAATGGGATTAACAGCAGAAATGCTAGCAAAATCATTCCAAATTTCACGCGAAGAGCAAGATAAATTTGCTTATCGCTCGCATCATTTAGCGGCGATAGCCACACAGCAAGGTTATTTTGATAATGAGATAGTGGCTATCAATGGTCATGATGCAACGGGTAATTTTATCAATGTAAAAAATGATGAAGTTATTCGTTATAACCCAAGTCTTGAGGAATTAGCGCAACTTAAACCTGTATTTGATCCCGCCACAGGCTCGGTAACAGCGGGTAATTCATCTGCAGTTTCTGATGGCGCATCCGCGATGTTTATCACCAGTGAACGTTATGCTAAAGAACACAACTTAAAACCTCGCGCCGTTATTCGTGCAATGTCTGTGACAGGATGTGATCCCGCAATTATGGGTTATGGCCCTGTTCCTGCGACAGAAATTGCGTTGAAAAAAGTAGGGTTAACATTGAGCGATATTGATATTTTTGAGCTAAATGAAGCTTTTGCTGCACAGTCATTAGCTTGCATGAAGAAAATGAATTTGCTCGATAGTATCGATGACAAAATTAATTTAAATGGCGGAGCGATAGCCTTAGGACATCCTTTAGGTTGTTCAGGCTCTCGAATAACCACTTCATTATTAAATATTATGGAGCGTAAAGATGCACAATTTGGCTTAGCCACAATGTGTATTGGATTAGGGCAAGGTATTGCAACGATTATAGAACGTGTTTAACGCTGTATTCTGTATATCCACATTCTTATCGTTGAGAAAGTATTCTTTTCGATTGCATGGTTAGAAACCATTTTCCCGCCGTCAGGGGCGGGTTTTTTTATGGTTTTAAAAACGAAAATAATAACAAATAACGGGGTACTCTCGTTTTATCAGATAAATTCAAAAGCATCGCTAAATAGACGTGCTTTATCTGCATTACGCTCATTGCAAAAACGATCTCTGGCTATTTTTGCCATCTCAAAACGCCCTGCAATATAAATATCATATTCTGATAAATCACCAAAATCTTCGCTTATTGCCGTTAATACCGTACCTTTTCTGCCTCGCCATGTTTCATCTGGTTGCTCAACCACAGGAACCACAGACAAAGACGGATGTAATTCTGATAATTCTTGTAATTCATTGAGATCATAAAGATGAACGCTTTCTCTTCCGCCCCAATAAATCGTAATAGGTCGCTGTGGATTTTCAGCTAATGCAGCCAATAAAATTGAGTGGGTATAAGAAAATCCTGTACCGCCAGCAATTAATAATAGAGGGCGTTGACTCCCTTTTTTAAACCACGCATTCCCATGAGGGATATCAATGGTAAGCTGCTGTTTTTCTAATATCACATCAAGCACTGCCATCGCATAAAGATTGAGTTCAGACGCACCAATATGAAGTTCAATAAAGTCTTTGTTTTCAGGTATAGATGCAATAGAAAAAGGACGTTTATCACGTTCATCCATAACCGCTAAAAGATATTGCCCAGCCTGAAAATCAAATTCGCCATCGGGTAATAGCCTTACCCGATAAACCGTATCTGTCATCGGCTCAACAAGTGAGACTTTACAATTCAGTATTGCCATGTTGTTCCTCTGTTATTATTTAAGAATATCGAGCTGTTCCCAAATAGTATCGACTCGTTGCTTAACTTCATCAGACATCACAATAGGTCTACCCCATTCTCTATCTGTCTCACCCGGCCATTTGTTGGTAGCATCAAGCCCCATTTTTGAGCCTAATCCAGAAACAGGTGAAGCGAAGTCGAGATAATCAATAGGCGTATTTTCCATCATAATGGTATCTCTCGCAGGGTCCATTCTGGTCGTGATTGCCCAAATCACATCTTTCCAATCTCTTGCATTGACATCATCATCGCAAACAATCACAAATTTGGTGTACATAAATTGCCGTAAATAAGACCAAACTCCCATCATTACGCGTTTAGCATGACCTGCATACTGTTTCTTCATTGTCACAACCGCTAAACGGTAAGAACATCCTTCTGGAGGCAGATAAAAATCTACAATTTCAGGAAACTGTTTTTGTAAAATAGGAACAAGTACTTCATTTAACGCAACGCCCAATACTGCAGGTTCATCAGGCGGACGTCCTGTATACGTTGAATGATAAATTGCATCTTTACGGCGTGTTAAATGCGTAATGGTAAACACAGGGAAAGAGTCAATCTCATTATAATATCCTGTGTGATCACCATATGGTCCTTCTGGGGCTAATTCGCCCGGCTCAATGTAACCTTCAAGAATAATTTCAGCACTTGCAGGCACTTCAAGATCATTTGAAAGACATTTTACAACTTCTGATTTATTACCACGCAATAAACCTGCGAACGCATATTCAGATAAGGTGTCTGGTACAGGTGTTACCGCACCTAAAATAGTGGCAGGATCTGCCCCTAATGCTACGGAAACAGGGAATCGCTCACCGGGATGTTTTTGGCACCACTCTTGAAAATCTAAAGCACCACCACGATGCGATAACCAGCGCATAATCACTTTATTTTTACCCAGCACTTGCTGGCGATAGATACCTAAGTTTTGACGCTCTTTCAATGGACCGCGAGTCACCGTTAATCCCCAAGTAATTAAAGGCGCCGCATCTTCAGGCCAACAATGCATAACAGGGATCTTCGTTAAATCAACATCGTCACCGGTTAAAACCACCTCCTGACAAGGGGCTTTACTCAAGCGTTTTGTTGGCATATTTAAAACTTGCTTAAATTTAGGTAACTTATCAAAGAGATCACGAAAACCTTTCGGAGGATCAGGCTCTTTTAGAAAAGCTAATAACTTTCCAACTTCGTGTAGGGCTTTAACATCATCTTGCCCCATCCCCATTGCTACACGCTCTGGTGTACCAAATAAGTTACAAAGCACTGGCATATCAAACCCTTTAGGGTTTTCAAACAACAGCGCTGGCCCACCGGCACGTAAAGTTCTGTCCGCTATTTCGGTCATTTCAAGGTAGGGATCTATTTCATAGGTGATACGTTTTAATTCACCTTTTTCTTCTAATAATGAAAGGAAATCTCTTAAATCGCGGTATTTCATCATAATCTTACGAGCCAGTGAGTGAAAGAAAAGAGGGCTAATGCCCTCTTTGAGACGCTATAAGCTAAACGCATAACTCACTAAAATGCAATGCTTTTTATTTAGTAGCGTTCACTATACTTATAAACAGCGGAATGGAACCCACTCTGAAAGCAATTTAGTATCAAACTGTTCAGGGAATGTTTTTCCATGTTGGAAGATTTTAAAACCTTCATTTTTAGCGCTGTAATAATGTAATTCTTCACCTTGAATATATAAGTAACTACCTTCACGGATAGCCACGACAATCTCTTCAGGGTTAATTGCACAAAATTCTGCAATACGCTCATCGCGAGTTTCACCCATATGACCACTGATAGAAGCATCAATGTAATGTGGGTTAATTTGAACAGGGAATAAACCTAATGAAGGCATAATAACAGAAGAGCGTACTGGCATATCATTAGTAGTACGAATTGTTGGTGTTGCAACGTTACAACCTGCACTCCAACCAATATAAGGAATATTGCGCTCACGTACTGCACGTTGAATTGGAACAACCAATCCTTTTTCATGCAGCATTTGGTTTAATAACCAAGTATTACCACCACTGACTAAAATACATTCTGCATTGTTGATTGCATCAACTTCTGAATCAAAATGTTCAATACAAGTAACTTCAATACCTAACACTTCTGATAAATCACGAGCACGTTGATCATGATCGGAACGAATAACGGCATAAGCAATTAATACAGCAGAACGAATACCGCGTTTTTTAATCATGCTATCGATATTATCTTTTGCATAACTTAACCAACGTGGATCCCCGGCAATTTTTCCGTTACTTAATAAAAAAACTTCCATTACAGAACCTCTTTATAATTATGAACAAAATTCTAAGATAATTATCTTGAAAGCTTTTTCTTGTTTTTACCATCACTTTTTTGTCAACTTGTTACCTCTATCCGAGATCCAACTGAAAGTCACAAAAACAAGCCTTTTTATTGCGTATAAACACGGCTTTTTTGTTCTTTTTTCAGTATAAAACCACGTTACTCTATTTTTTATTTAATCCCTGATAGATACTGTTACCTTAATTATAAATTTGCTATCATCGCTTAAATTAAATTTAACTAACTTATTGTCTCTATTATGAAAAATTGGCACTTGCTGTATTGTAAACGAGGGCAAATTCCTCGTGCTATCGAACACTTAGAACGTCAGCAAGTGGGCTGTTTTACACCTATGGTAACCATAGAAAAAGTATTAAGAGGAAAGCGCACTACCGTAACAGAACCGCTTTTCCCTAATTACCTTTTCATTGAGTTTGATCCTGAAGTGATCCATACCACGACCATTAACTCAACCCGTGGCGTAAATTCGTTTGTTCGCTTTGGGCAATATCCTGTCACCGTTCCTCAAGATGTAATTGACACACTGCAAATACCGCAACTTTCTTCGCTAACTTATAGTGAAGAAAATGTGCCTCATAGTGGCGACAGTGTGTTAATTACAGAGGGTATTTTTCAAGGGATCAAAGCCATATATCAAGAGCCTGATGGAGAGACCCGTTCAATTTTGCTTTTGAATATATTAAATAGTGAAGTGAAAAAATCAGTAGGAAATAAAGAGTTTAAAAAAGAGTCACTCTAGAAAAAGTTAACCCAGCAATTGCTGGGCTAATATCATATTATTTTAGAAAATCGTTTCTAAAATTATTTTTGCTGTTCTGCTTCAGCTTCCGCCTCTGCTTCCTCAGGCTCTTCTTCAGATGCTCTTCTTCCCTTGCCTACATAAAAGCGCGATACCATGACACCGATTTCAAACAGTAAGTACATAGGTATTGCTAGTAAGGTTTGAGAGAAAACATCTGGCGGGGTTAATACCATACCAACAACAAAGGCACCCACAAGAATATAAGGACGTTTTTTCTTTAAGGCGTCTGGTGTTGTTACACCACTCCAGCACAGTAAAATAATCGCAATAGGTACTTCAAAAGCAGCACCAAACGCCATAAATAGCGTCATTACGAAACTTAGATATTTACTGATATCTGGAATAAAGTTAACCCCTTCAGGGGTTGTATTAACAAAGAAGCCAAACGCGAGAGGGAACACAACAAAATAAGCAAACGCCATACCGAGATAGAATAATACTGTACTTGAAACAAGTAATGGCAGCATTAAGCGGCGTTCGTGTTTATACAATGCTGGTGCGATAAAAGCCCATACCTGATAAAGAATAACAGGCACAGAAGCAAAAACGGATACCATGATTGTCAATTTAATCGGTGTCAAAAATGTAGAGGCAACATCCGTCGCACTCATATTTGACCCTTTTGGCAACTTTTCGAGTAATGGAGCCGAGACTAATTGATAGATATCGTTAGAAAAATAAACCAGCGCTAAAAAAACCACCAGAACTGACACTAAGCTATACATCAAACGCTTGCGTAGTTCTATTAAATGGCTGATCAGCGGTTGGGTATCATTTACTGCCATGTTTTAATGCTCACCATTGACCTGATCAGTTGTTTTTTTCTCTATTGTTACTGGTTGAGTAACAGGAACTTCTGTTTTTGTAACACTTTCTGCCACAGGTTTATGGCGATTAGCATCATCATTAACTTCATCAGCTTCAGCAAGTGCGGCTAAATCAGAAGGTGAAGGTTCCGTAGAGTCGGTTTTTACAGACTGCTCTTTCGTGGAGTCTGGCGTTGTAGGTGCTTGATAAGTTTGTTTTAAAGACTGTGCAGCCTCTTTTAACTCATCCATAGACGCTTTCAGCTCTGGCGATAGCGTTTGCAAATTTGCTTTCTCTTCAACTTTTTTCAAGCTCTCTTGGAGTTCTTGAAGTTTTAGTTCTTGAGTCAGTTCATTTTGCACATTCGCAGCCAAAGAGCGTAACGCCCTTACCCAGCCAGCAATTGTTTTTACTGCTACGGGCAAACGTTCTGGCCCCAGAAAAACAAGACCAATCACCATGACCAATAGCAGCTGACTAAAACCAATGTCAAACACGGTTTACACCTGCTCTTTGTTTTTGCTCTCAGTTGTAGACTTCTCTTCTGTTGAAGTCTTCTGCGCTAAATTTTTAGTATCAAAATCTGCGTCGTTATTTGTTTTTTCAGCGTTGTTGGTGTCTTTATCTGCAGCTTCGTCACCAATCGCTTTTTTAAAGCCTTTTACTGATGCACCTAAATCTGAGCCCAGTGTGCGCAGTTTATTTGTACCAAATAATAAGACAACGATGACAGCGATGATGAGTAATTGCCAAATGCTAATACCGCCCATTTTATGTTCCTCAACTATTTTCGGGGTTATACTTAATAACAGTGCCCATTATATACAACGAATTCAATTTTCGGGAATCTCGAATTCATCTTTTAACTTGCTCAAAGACAAACTTTGATGTGTTTTTATTGTGCATTACCAGATCTAAACCAACCCAAAATCCATGCAAGAAGGCCTAAACTGATAAAAACACTGAATAATGTTTTAAAACCAGAAACAAAAAACAGGCTACCGCATAAAAACAGTGTTGTACCTATACCCAATAAAAATAGAGACTGTCTCTGTTTGACTCTTTGCGAACTTATTTGTTCCGTCAATTTGTCTAGCGTTAACTTCATATTTTTATGTTGCTTCAGACTATCATAAACCAACTCTGGTATCTCTGGCATTTTTTCAATCCAGTAAGGCGCTTTGCTTTTTATACCATTCACTAGTGCCGTGATACCAATCTGGCTATGTAACCAATCTTCTAAGAAAGGTTTGGCTGTTTTCCATAAATCCAATTGTGGATATAACTGGCGACCAAGCCCTTCAACATAAAGTAATGTTTTTTGAAGTAAAACTAACTGCGGTTGTACTTCCATATTGAAACGGCGTGCTGTATTGAAAAGATTAAGTAACACATGTCCAAATGAGATTTCGGAAAGTGGCTTTTCAAAAATCGGTTCACACACAGTACGGATCGCAAATTCAAAATCTTCTACATTAGTATCCGCTGGCACCCAGCCTGAATCAACATGTAATTCTGCAACTTTTCGGTAATCTCGGTTAAAGAAGGCTAAGAAGTTTTCAGCTAAATAGCGTTTATCTTCTTTATTTAATGACCCAACGATCCCGCAATCAATACCGATATAATATGGATTTTCAGGGTGATCATAGCTAATAAACACATTACCAGGATGCATATCAGCATGGAAAAAACTGTCTCTAAACACCTGAGTGAAAAAGACTTTTACGCCACGCTCTGCAAGAAGCTTCATATTCGTCTTTTGTGCATTCAACGCTTCAATATCAGAAACGGGAATACCATAAATACGCTCCATTACCATCACGTTTTCATGACAATAATCTGAATACACTTCAGGAATATACAACATAGAGCTATTTTCAAAATTACGACGTAATTGAATAGCATTAGCCGCTTCACGCAGTAAATTTAGCTCATCGAGTAATGTTTTTTCATATTCGCGGATCACCTCTTTTGGTCGTAAACGACGACCATCAGGTAAAAACGGTAATAAATTTGCCAAGCGATACATCAAACGGATATCCGCTTTGATAACAGGCTGAATATCAGGACGAATAACCTTTAGTACCACTTCTTTGCCGTTTTCTTTTAATTTTGCAGTGTGAACCTGTGCAATAGAAGCGGAAGCTAGTGGGGTTTCATCAAAATCATCAAACCATTGGTCAATAGGGCCACCAAATGAGTTTTCGATATATTGTCGTGCTTTCTTACCATCAAAAGGAGCGACTTTGTCTTGCAATAAAGCAAGCTGGTCAGCAATTTGAGGAGGGAAAAGATCACGTCGAGTTGATAACATTTGACCTAATTTAATCCAAACAGGGCCTAATGTTTGCAATGCGAGTCGTAAGCGTTCACCTAATGGTTTTTCTGGATGTTTATTTTTGATCCAAAATAGTGCTCGGCATCCTAATCTTGCAGGTAAAGTAATTCGGTGTTTAGGAATTAACTCATCAAGCCCATAAGATAAAAATACCTGAATAATATGATAGAGGCGCTTTAACTCACTAAGGAGCATTATTTTTTCTCCAATGTGCCTAACCGTTTTTCCAGCTCGGCTGTTTGCTGTGCAAGTTCTTCTATTTCATCATAAAAATGGACTGTTTCTAATGCACTAGGTGCGGTTTTCCACTCTTCAATTAATGCGTCACGTAAATAATCTTTTTGGTGACTTAAGAGTGAAGAAAATAACTGAACACCCTTTCCTGCAACAACAGTCAGGCTTTGCGCTGCAATATCACCGATATAAGGTGCTAAATATTGCGCGGGATCCCACTGCGCCATATCCAATAATGCAGACCAATTTTGAACAACCTGCATATCACCATCAATAGTGATATCACCACGGTTGATTAGTTCTGACATTTTTTGGCGGTCACGAAGCTTAATTAGAGTTAATAATTTTGTTTTTATCAAACAATCAGTTTCATCATCCCACTGACTTAATACATCAACTTGTTGTTCACTAAAGACTAAGTAGATGGAACGAGGAAACTCATTGATAGAAAGCGCCAACACTTTGCCCGCAAGGCGATTGCGGGCAGGTTTAAGCACATTTTCCTGATATAAAACGTGATTAAGTGCTGTCTCCATTGATGCTGTTAGCAGCGGATACAGTACTTGAGAAGCAATATCATGAGAAAAAGTGGCTTTTTCCATCTCAGAATTTAAATCCTTTGTGTAATGCAACTATACCTCCGGTCATATTGGTATAGGTAACTTGATCAAATCCAGCTTCTTCCATCATACCTTTTAGCGTTTCTTGGTCTGGATGCATACGAATTGACTCCGTTAAATAACGGTAGCTTTCAGCATCATTGACAATCACTTGACCAATTTTGGGTAAGATATGGAAAGAGTAAGCATCATAAATCTTGCTTAAAGGATCAAGAACAGGTTTAGAGAATTCTAGCACCAGCAGACGTCCACCTGGCTTTAATACACGGAACATAGAACGTAACGCTTTTGCTTTATCTGTCACATTACGTAAGCCAAAGGAGATAGTGATGCAGTCAAAATGGTTATCTGGGAACGGTAACTCTTCAGCATTTGCCTGTACATAGTTAACATTACCCACAATACCGTGATCGCGTAGCTTTTCACGTCCCATTTTCAGCATTGAGTCATTGATATCAGCTAAAACAACTTCCCCATTTTCCCCCACAAGACGAGAGAATTTAGCCGTTAAATCACCAGTACCACCAGCAAGGTCAAGAACACGTTGGTTACGTCTAACACCACTTGCTTCAATGGTATAGCGTTTCCAAATGCGGTGAACACCGAAAGACATCAAGTCATTCATTAAATCATACTTAGACGCGACAGAGTGAAAAACCCTTGCAACCATGGTTTGTTTATCATCTTTGTCAACGGTTTGGAAACCAAAATCTGTTGTTTCCTTAGTTTGTTGAGTCATATTATTTGCCCGCTAATTAATCAAAATTTAGTAAATTCAGTACTGGTCGTTCTCAGAAATCGTTATCTCTTTATTTTATCAAATCAATCAGATGCTGATTTTTCAATGAGATCATTATCAATCGTTTTTTTTATCTCAACCCCTAAGGATTTAAAGCCTTCCGCTTGACTGATTAGATTTCCACGACCTTCAGAGAGTTTTTTCATCGCTAATAGATAGCCAGACTGCGCTTTTTGAATACTGTTTCCTAGCCCTTGCATATCATCAACGAAAAGTCTTAATTTGTCATACATTTTAGCCGCTCTGTCTGCAATTTCTTGCGCATTTTGGCTTTGATATTCATAACGCCATAATGCGGCTATTGTACGCAAAGCAACAAGTAAAGTAGATGGCCCAACTAACATAATATTGTTTTTCAATGCTTCTTCTAGCAAGTCTGGAGAATGACCAATCGCAACAAGATAAGCGGGCTCAATAGGTATAAACATTAAAACATAGTCTAAAGACGTTACACCCGGTAGTTTATGATAATCTTTTACACTCAATCCTTTAATATGCGCTTTAATTGAGTTCACATGCGCATAAAGCGCTTGTTTGCGTTCATTATCATTATCACTACTAAAATACTTTTCATATGCCACCAGCGACATTTTAGCGTCGATAATAACATCTCTACCATGAGGTAGATGCACAATTACATCAGGTTGATAGCGACTACCATTTTCATGTCGAATACTCACCTGTGTTTCAAATTCATGACCTTCACGTAATCCTGAAGACTCTAATATACGTGCTAATACTGTCTCGCCCCAGTTACCTTGAACTTTATTATCCCCTTTCAAGGCATTAGTTAAGTTAACGGCTTCTTGTGCCATTTTTACATTCAATTGTTGAAGCTGGCGAATTTCATGAACCAAGGTATGTCGCTCTCTGGCTTCTTGCCCAAAACCATCTTGAACTTGTCGCCGAAAGCTTTCGAGCTGTTCACGAAAGGGGGAAAGTAAGTGTGTCAATCCTTGGCGATTCAACTCTTCAGCTTTACGTCCACTTTGTTCGAAAATACGATTAGCTAAGTTCTCAAACTGCGTTGCAAGCCGTTGCTCACTATTTATTAATAATCGTTGTTTTTCTTCTGCGGATATTCGGCTTTCTTCCCAGCGAGTTGTCACTTCTCTTAATTCAGCTTCTTGAGAGGTAATAATTTCTCGCTGAGCACGTAATTCTTGCTCTAGTTGTTCTATATGTTGTTGTAAAGAAGGGATAATTACCGCTTTTTCTTGAGCGATAGCAAGCTGTGTATGATTTTCACGTAACATGGCTTCTTTATCGGATAAACGTTGTTGGATAGACCACCAAACCAACGCGCCTCCAACAAGTACACCACCTAATAAACCAATGATCCCATATAACAACTGAATATCCACTAAAGTGACCTTTTTACTTTCCAGCGGGCTACGTTAAAACGCATAGGTAATATTGTCTAGCAACAATTTACATCATGACTTGATTTGCGATAAAGGACGCAGTTATCCCATCCATTTCGCAAGCCATTGCAAACCAAAAGCACCGGGCGCCAAAATGCCAAAAGCCCAAATCATGGCTGATGTTAAATTAGCAATTTGAAAATAACGTTGTGGCATCGCACAAATACCCGCAACTAACGGAACAATTGCACGAAAAGGCCCAAAAAAGCGTCCAATAAACACCCCCCAAATTCCCCAACGATTAAAGAATTGATGACCTCTAACCAATGTTTGTGGTGAACGTGAAATTGGCCACAAATTTTTCACACCGTCTTTATAGTGAAACCCTACCCAGTACGATATCCAATCACCAAAGAAAGCGCCTAATGCAGCCGCAAGCCAAATCGGCCAGAAAAACAGGCCACTCTCACCAATTAAGGCACCTAATCCCAATAAAATAACCGTGGCGGGAATAAGCAAAGAGATAAACGCGAGTGATTCACCAAAAGCAAGAAAGAACACGATCGGAATAGCCCAGATCTCGTGCTCTTTTACAAAGAGGGTGATGGTATGAATAATGTCTTGTACTGTCAAAATAGAGACCTTAAATTCGGTTAACCTAAGTGAAATAAAATATTCTGATTAACCGAATATAAATCACTTCATTACTCTAGAAAATAATTTTGTAAGGCATCTCGGCTAGAAGCATCTAAACCGATATCTTTTTCTAGCCAAGTATCCACATTACCGTAATGCTGATTAATACTCGCTAATGCCGTTTGCAGAAACTCTTCTTGTACTGAATAAACATAGGCAAATTTATCAACAATGTTATCACTCATTGTTTTGGCATGTTCTTCTAAAAGATAAGCGCGATAAGGCGCTAATGTTTCATTGGTTAGCAAGTAATCTTCCATTACCACATCTAAAGATGCACCGAGTGCGAATAACACTAAAGCTGAGCCAACACCTGTTCTGTCTTTACCTACTGCACAGTGTTGCACTACGCCCCCCTTTTCGGGCTGCTTTAATAACGTAGCTAATTGTTTATAGGCAGGGTTGTTAATAGGTAACAATTTATATAGCTGAAACATAAAGGCTTTAGCATCAAATTGCTCAAGTATTTCAGGTGTCAGCTTTTCAAGATTGGCAGAGACTTCTTTGGATAACGGATTGGCGGGTGCATGATAATATTGCGCACCGTCCCAGACTCGGTCTGGTTTATCAACGATTTCACCAGTATCGCGATAATCAATGATTTGAAAAAGATTTTTATCAATGAGAAGAGATTGGTCTGTATTGGTTAATCTATCCAGCGAGCCTGAGCGAAAGAGCATTCCGGGTTTAATAACCCCACCGTTACTCAATTTTTTACCGCCTAAATCACGGAAGTTAATTCCGCCGACTAAAGGCAACACCGAAGGATGTGTTTGTAATATATCAGTCATAATGCCTCTTCTCATTGTTGTATTGTTAAGACCTCAAAGACCTTAACAGAAATCAGCGCCTGTTAACACATTAACTTGATGAATTACCATACAAAAAAAGCCCTTAATACTTATGTATTAAGGGCTTTCATATTTGATTAAAAAAAACTTATTTCATTAAAATGCGAGCGGCTTCGATAACGATACCTAGTGCATTATTTTCAGTTTTCTTCAGTAATTCCGCATCTGGAATTTCTTGTTGAGTACGGTTTACGATAACACCCGCAACCATACCTGCACGTAAACCTTGGCTTGCACACATTGTTAATAATGTTGCAGATTCCATTTCATAGTTCATTACGCCCATTTCTTGCCACTCTTTCATAGAGCCTTTGAAACGGCGAACAACACGACCTGTATAGGTGTCGTAACGTTCTTGTCCTGGATAGAATGTATCTGAAGATGCAGTAACCCCTACGTGTACAGTTGAGCCATTGTCTTTAGCGGCTTTATACAGTGCGTTCATACATTCAAAATCAGAAACAGCTGGGAATTCCATTGGTGCGAAATGTAAGCTTGCGCCATCTAAACGAACCGCAGCAGTGGTGACAAGGATATCACCTACATTGATATGCTCTTGAATTGCACCTGTTGTACCAATACGTAAGAAAGTACGGATACCTAACTGCGCTAATTCTTCAACTGCGATAGAGGTAGATGGACCACCGATACCTGTTGAGCAAACAATGACGGCTTTGCCATCAATTTCGCCACGCCATGACGTGTATTCACGTAAAGAAGCCAGATGAACTGGGTTATCCATTAATTTTGCAATTTTTTCAACACGCTTAGGATCACCTGGAACAATTGCTAAAGTGGCACCCTGTAGGTCATTTTTGGTTAAACCTAAGTGAAATACATCAGACATATCGGACTCCTCAATGGGACAAAACCAATGATCATTAAATTAAAAGTTACTGTATCAGTTTTCCAGACCTTTTTAGTGACTAACATCACTTACAAGGCACCAAACAAAGTAACAATTTCATAAAATTGCGACCATAATCACGAAAAATGGCATTCGAAATACATTTTCAGCGAATACATCACCCATATTCGCTTACTAGTATAGATGCAATAAAAACCCTAGCGAATATAAATACCCAAATACATACTCTAAATAATTCAAGATGTAGCTAGGCGACAAACGAACGAGTCGCTGGGAGCATACAATAGTATGTGACTAGCGCGAGAGAATATAGTCAACAACGCTACGACTTGAAGTATGACGAGTAAATACTCTAAATAGTTCAAGATGTAGCTAGGCGACAAACGAACGAGTCGCTAGGAGCATACAATAGTATGTGACTGGCGCGAGAGAATGAAGTCAACAACGCTACGACTTGAAGTATGACGAGTAAATACTCTAAATAGTTCAAGATGTAGCTAGGCGACAAACGAACGAGTCGCTAGGAGCATACAATAGTATGTGACTGGCGCGAGAGAATGAAGTCAACAACGCTACAGTTTGAAGTATGACGAGTAGCTTGAAGTATGACGAACATAACGCGTACACTACCCGCCCTTAAAATAAACACCTAATGTGACAAACACATCGTCACTGGAGTAAACATGAGCTTATTTAACCAAATTGCGAGCCTACTTGGTGGCGAAAAAATCAATCAATATAAAACTGTCCTTGACTGGATTGGATCTCAAGGCGGCATTGAAGGCTTAGTAAAGCAATTTGATACAGCGGGTTTAAGTGAGCTTATTCAATCTTGGATAAGTACCAATACAAATTTACCTATCAGTGCTGAACAAATCGTAGCGGTTTTTTCATCGCCTGTTATTAATGAACTTGCGTCAAAAATTAATTTAAATGCGACAGAAGCTTCTGAAATGGCGGCTCAATATTTGCCTAAATTAATTGATAAAGTCACACCGGATGGCGTTGTACCTAAAGACTTAGATTTAGTCAGTGCTGGTATGGATATTTTAAAAGCGAAGATTTTCGGTGGCTAAATAAACCGACTGTTTTAATGCGTTTTCCCTTACATCCCATAAGAGAAAACGCATCACGTTCTTAATAATCAAAATTGATTACAGCAAACCTTCTTCAATCAACGCTTCATGAAAACGTTGTTTCTCTTCAGGTGTTGCCTGAATACGTTCTAAAGGTACATCTAAAGCATAAGGGATATTCTGCTGTGGTGAATAAACGGCTAATACATAAGTATTTCCATTTTGCTCAATCACAATAGGAGGGGTTTTCTTATTCCCTGAATAAGCAATACGAATATCTTTACCATCTAAATTAAGACGATAAGTGGCAATAAATTGCTTATTACTCACAACCATTTTTGCAGGGATGGCTATTAATTTTAAAGGCTGAGTTCCCACTGATAATAATGCTTTTCTCACTTTACTCGTCAATATTTGACGATAAATAAAAAAGATCACACTAAAACCAAATAAGCCGATAAAAATAATAGTGCTAATTAAACGAAGCCAAATATTATCTATCGCCACATCAACGGTCATTTTACTTAGATCATTTGCATCAGCGACGGGTTCAACTAACACATCTTTGGGACCTAAATCTAAAAAAGTAAAATTACGCGAAACTTCATTGCCTTTATAACGCAAATCAACACTACAGTTAGTAAGAACAAAGAGTTGCGAGCGACAAGAGCCTTTCACCGTAGCGTCAACAGGTACTGCATTCTCACTGATTTTATAATCATAAAGAATATTGGGAATTTGATAAGCACTAAATACCGTCATTGCTAGCATGAAAATAACTAAGAATAAGGTGCGAAATAATCCACCGTCTCCTCTTAGTGGAACTAATTTCAAAGGTCGAGTTGGAAAAGCATCTAATACTTTATCCGAAAGTTTAATGCTAGTTTGCACAATAATTATATCCATAAAATTAGAGAGTTTTCGCAGTATAGCAACTATCATGAATATCAATAATAAGATTTACTCTAAGTTTTAATGAATACCTTTCTTTTTTATTTTATATAAATTTAACCTGCTATTTTGACTGCGCGACTTATCTAAAGTAACAGATCAAAAATAACAGGCTAATAAATAATTAATTATTTTATTACACGTTCTGACGCAAATACCTAGCCGCCTCAACCATATTCGCTAATGCTGCGCGTGTTTCAGGCCAGCCTCGTGTTTTCAATCCACAATCTGGGTTCACCCATAAACGCTCTGCGGGAATTCGAGATTGTGCTTTTCTTAATAAACCCACGATCCATTCCACATTTGGTACATTAGGTGAGTGAATATCGTAAACACCCGGTCCAATTTCATTTGGATAATCAAAATGTTCGAAGACTTCTAAAAGCTCCATATCTGAACGTGAGGTCTCAATAGTAATAACATCCGCATCCAGTGCTGCAATAGAATCCATGATGTCATTAAATTCGCAATAACACATATGAGTGTGGATTTGTGTTTCATCATCGGCAATAGCGGCACTTAATTTAAAGGCATCGACAGCCCAATTAAGGTAAGCTTGCCACTCATTACGACGCAGTGGTAATCCTTCACGTAATGCAGGCTCATCAATTTGAATAATACCAATACCCGCTTTCTGTAAATCATCCACTTCATCACGCAGTGCTAATGCAATCTGTTTTGCAATTGTTTCACGCGTCACATCTTCACGAGGGAATGACCAACATAAAATTGTCACAGGACCTGTAAGCATGCCTTTAACTGGTTTTTCCGTTAATGACTGCGCGTAAGTTGCCCAATCCACGGTAATCGGTACAGGACGACTAATATCACCGATAATCACTGGTGGTTTTACACAACGTGAGCCATAACTTTGTACCCAGCCATTTTGCGTAAACACATAACCATCAAAATGTTCACCAAAATATTCCACCATGTCATTACGTTCAGCTTCGCCATGAACTAATACATCAAGACCAAGGTTTTCTTGTTCTGATATTGCTTGCTTAATATGTTCACTAATATTTGTGCGATAAGCTGCCGTATCTATACGCCCTTTCTTAAAATCTAAACGAACAGTACGAATTTCTGTTGTTTGCGGGAATGAGCCAATCGTGGTCGTAGGCCATAATGGCAGATTAAATCGAGCTCGTTGTACTTCTGCACGTTGAGTATAAGGTGAATTTCTTTCACTATCTTGTGCTTCAATTGCCTGTAAACGAGCCTCAACTGTTGCATTATGTACACGAGTCGAGTGCTGACGTTGACGAATTGGCGCACTGTACTGTGCCAATTGTTCATCATACTCACCTTCTGGTGCATTCAACGCCTTGGCTAACAAAGCCACTTCTTCACATTTCTGAACAGCAAAAGCAAACCAGCTTTTTACTTCATCATCAAGTTTCGTCTCTGCATTTAAATCAATTGGGCTATGCAGTAATGAACATGATGTTCCGATCCACAAAGGACGCTTATCTTTTAGCGCAATCACTTGCTGATAACGTGCGCTTAAATCTGCTTTCCAAACATTTCGACCATTAATGGCACCTAATGACAGTACCCAGTCTTTAGGTAACGCTTGGTGTAAATGTTGCAAATCATCTAGCCCAGCTGAAATGTCAACATGAAGCCCATTAACAGGTAAATTTTTAATAATATCAAGATGATGAGAAATACCATCAAAATAGGTTGTCAGCAGTAATTTAGTTTGTCCCGTTAATGCTTGATAAGCTGTTTGGTACGCATTTTGCCATTCAACAGGTAAATCGAGTACCAATGCAGGCTCATCAATTTGCACCCATTCAATACCTTTCTCTTTTAATGCAGTAAGGACTTGTTGATAGATAGGTAAAATATCTTTTAACAGCGTTAATCTATCAAATTCAGGGCCTTTCACTTTACCTAACCACAAGTAAGTCACAGGACCGAGTAAAACAGGTTTTACTTTATGACCCAGTGCTAATGCTTCATCGACTTCTTCTAGCAACTCTTTCCATGCAAAGGTAAATGACTGACCTTGCTGAAATTCCGGTACGATATAGTGATAGTTAGTATTAAACCATTTCGTCATTTCAGATGCAGCAGCAGGTTTACCTGTTGGTGCTCTACCACGAGCGACTCTAAATAGAGTATCAAGATCGAGTGAGCCATCTTCATTACGATGACGAGGTGGCACATTACCTAACAGTAGGCTTGTACCTAATACTTGGTCATACCAAGCAAAATCACCGACAGGTAATAATTCAATACCTGCATCTGCTTGTTGTTGCCAATGGCGAGCGCGAAGTTCTTTACCCACTGCAACCAATTCTTCCTGTGAAATCTTGCCTGCCCAATAATTTTCTTGCGCCTTTTTTAGCTCTCTATCTAAGCCAATACGAGGGAAACCGAGTGTGTGATTGCGAATTGTCATAATTAAAATCCTATTTTTAGCCGTCTAGATGTTTACACATCCATAATCTACAGGTAGTGTATAAATCACAAGCGCAAATTTTTCATCAACAACCTGAAGGTTTCTCATGATAGAAATAAAACATTTAAAAACGATCTTAGCCTTGAAGCACACTGGCTCTCTTGCTAACGCAGCAAATCAACTGCATCAAACACAATCGGCTCTTTCACATCAGTTTAGTGAATTAGAACATCGCCTTGGCTATCGAATTTTTGTACGTAAAAGCCAACCACTGCGCTTTACTTCACAAGGGGAAGTGCTCGTTAAATTAGCAGAAGAAGTATTGCCTATCGTTCGTAGGGCGATTGAAGCGTGTAATGAACCGGGTAGTGTGAATTTGAATATTGCTATCGAATGCCATAGTTGCATTCAATGGTTAACCCCTGCATTACAGCAATATCGTCAAACATGGCCTGAAGTGACTGTTGATTTTCATTCCGGAGTGACATTCGATCCACAACCCGCATTATTACAGCGTGAATTAGATGTAGTGCTAACCTCCGATATCTTGGATGATCCTCGTTTACATTACACACCGTTATTTGACTATGAAGTGAAATTAGTTTTATCGCCAGACCACCCTCTGGCTAATCGCTTACATATTCAGCCACAAGATTTAATTGCAGAAACGCTATTTATTTATCCCGTACAAAGAGAGCGCTTTGATGTATGGCGTCATTTCTTGCAGCCCGCAGGGATCACTCCACATTTTAAACACGTCGATAATACGTTGTTATTAATTCAAATGGTTGCAGCCGGTATGGGTATTGCTGCATTACCTCATTGGGCTGTTGAGAATTTTGAAAAACAGGGATTAGTTGTTACAAAAACATTAGGAGAGGGATTATGGAGCCGGTTATATGCCGCTAACCGTAGTGGAGAGCAACATCAACCGGCAATTCGAGAATTTATTCGCTTATCAGGTCAGCACGCTGTTAACAATCTTCCTTTTGTAAAGCAGGTCGGCGTATCCAGCGTCGATGGATCCAAAGTGATGCAACAATCAGGCTCGCGCCTATGATGAAACTTGGCCAATTTGGATGTTGTTGCCAAATAGAGAAGTTCACTAATAACCCAGCTGGAACCATCATGTTATTCATAATAGCTAAGGTTCCGGCATCAACTTGTGTGGCACCATAGTTCCACATGAAATACCCTATTCCAGAAGCGCCAATTCCTAACCAGAGTAAAACACTCCATTGTAGTGATGTTGTTGGCATTTTCTGCCAATCAGCAAAAAACAATGCACCAACCAATGAAACCGCAACTGCACCAAGATAAAACCAAGAAAATGCATGATGTTGAGGAATAGGATGTACTTCCATTAACCGTTTATAACCCACCTGACCGATAGCAAAGAAAATATTAGCCAATTGCACTAATAATAATCCATACCAAAAATCATCACTTAAATGGTCATAGCGAATAATTGCCGCACCTAATACCGCTAATAATGAGCTAAATGCATAACCCCAACGTAATTTCTGACGCTCTAATAAATCATAAATTAACGTGACATAAAGCGGTGTTAATACAGTAAAAAGTAAAAATTCTGCGACAGTCAAATAGTTATAAGCGTGGAAGACAAACAGATACATAATACCGAGTTGGCAAGCTCCCACGAGCATATAAAGCAAAATCACCTTAAAACGAATTCCCTTCCAACGTAAGAAAGGTAAGAAGACCAAAGCCGCCAAAGAAACGCGGATCAGAACAGAAAGCCAGCTATCAACCTGACCCGCGAGATACTCGCCGATCAGGCTAAAAGAGGCTGCCCATAACAGTGTTGTAATAACGAGCAACCACATAATTAACTGTCTTTCTCTACTAACAATGCTTCCATTAAATCCAATTCATGTAGCAATAATTGGAGCGTTTCATTACTGATTTTTCGCGTCGCTCTTAGATGGTAAAGCTCACCACGTTCAGCACGTAATGCCGTTAAGCGAAAACGCCTTTCGAGATCTTCTTCTAACGCGTTATGAACCATTTCATCTTGATTTGCTGTGCGGCGTCTTAAATACCCCGTTACACGAGAAGCCACTTCATTAATTTCTTCAGCATCTAACTGCTCTTCAGTACTTGCTGCTAAACGCTCTTCCATTTTATTCAGGCTGACAATTGCTACTTCTGCCATTACTTTACGTGCATAGCGCACTTCATTTTTGTCAGCTTCTTTGTCGGTTGCTTTCACGCCTTTTAATAGGAAAGGAAGAGAAATAATACCCACTAAAATCGACAGCAAAATAACGCCAGCAGCAATAAAGATAATTTGATAACGCCCCGGGAATGTACTGCCATCGGTTAAAAATAGTGGAATAGAGAGTGCACCCGCAAGCGTAATAGCACCACGAACACCAGCAAATGACGATAACCACAACTCACGCGTTGTATAATTAGCAAAATCAAGTGGATGCTTTTTCATAAAGATACGGCTAATTTTCTTCATTAGCCATAACCATGTAAATCGCAGGATCAGCAGTGCAAAGTAGATAACGAAGACAGCTGCAAACAACATCCAGACTTCAACTTCAGGGTCAAGATCTGCTTGAATAACAGAGCTTGTCCAGATAATAGGAAGTTGTAAGCCAAGCATGATAAAAACAAGTCCGTTAAAAACAAATTCAAGCATTGACCACACGCTATCGGCACGTAAACGCATCGCAAGCGGTGCATTACGAATAACGCCTGATTTACTGATAGTCATACCGGCAGCAACAGCAGCTAAAATACCTGAAAAACCAATATGTTCTGCAATAAGATAAGAGGCAAAAGGCAGCAGCAACATAAAGACGATTTGTGTAGCAGGATCGTCTCCACTCCAACGGCTCATTAATCGTAGAGATTTACTGTAAAGCAAGGTGACACCGATACCTGCCAGTAATCCCCCAACAGCGACTTTGAAGAATTCAAGGGTTGCACCACCAACAGTAAACACCATTGTGCCCATTGCTACAGCAACCGCAAATTTCAAGGCAACCAGACCTGAAGCATCATTCATTAATGCTTCACCCTCTAAAATACCCATTATTCGCTTAGGTATTCGCCCTTTACCGACAATGGACGAGAGTGCGACCGCATCTGTTGGCGAAAGTACTGCCGCCAATGCAAATGCAGAAATAAGAGGAATACTTGGCATCATCCAATAAATCAGATAACCGATACCAACAACTGTCACCATGACTAAAACAAGCACAAGAATAAAAATCTCACGCCCATTTTGGATAAATTCTCGTGTCGGTGTTTTCCAACCATCAACAAAAAGCAAAGGTGGGATCAATAGAACGAGGAACAATTCAGGATCAAAAGTGACATGTAGACCAAACTGAGGCCATGCCAATAAAGCCCCTATCACAATCTGTATTAATGGTAACGGAACACGAAAGGGAATTAATTTTGTGATAACTCCCGAAACTGAAACCACCAGTATTAAAATCAAAATAGTAAAGAAAATTTCCATGTTACCCTTACATGCCTATTTTTATCCTGAAAACCTAGCATCTTTTCCTTGTCATAAGGAAAACCTACCGAATGATAAAGAAACACATTATGTAAAATTTGCGCATCATATCTTTCTTTATCTCTATCTATGCATCCACGCTTATTTTAAACAGATCCCACACAGACTCTGTGAGAATATTTAAAAATTAAGATTAATCGTATCTAACACCGCACATTGTATGCAAATTATTACTCTCTATTTATTAACGGCATTAATTATAGAAAGCATACGTTTTTATTTCTCTTTTTCAGTCTAAGCAATGTAATAGACCGTATAAAAACGTAAAACGTTAAGTAATTAAATAAAAAATAATAGATAAATAACAATAGCGATTAAATTTGAGAGCTAACTCGTAGTGCTAATGATTATTCAATTGTTCTTAACATCGACATCATAACAACATCACAATACTTGCCCTCTCTAAAGGCGGCTTTACGACGTACACCTTCAACTTCAAAGCCTAACTTCTTATAGAGATGCAAACCTCTTTCGTTGTCTGAATACACTTCTAATTCTAATCGTGTGGCTGCTAACCAATTGAAAGCATAATCAATTGCTGTATTGATGAGTAACTTACCGACACCTTTCCCAGAGTATTCAGCGCCAACACCGATACCAAAACTGACAATGTGGCGACGACGAGGGTGATTATCGATTATCAGTGCTAAATGTCCCGCAACTTGACCATCAATGGTTGCAACAAAATTAGGGATATTTTGCTCTGAAAATTCAAGTAATCTTTTTTTCCACATCGTGACTGAAGGATAAGGAAATTGGCAAGTACAAATATATAAATCAGGATGTGTATATAACTGTTGAATTGCTGATGCGTCGTCAGGTTCACCGTGGCGTATTTTTATTTCTTGCATATATTCTACCAACTATTTAATAACTAGGTTTAATTTCGACAATAGCGAATAAAAGTAGATAAATAAATAGCAAAAAGGCGGAATAAAAATATATTCCGCCTTTTGTCTTTAAAACCGATTATTTTAATTAAATTGCCCACTCACCCGCATAAAATGCCACTAGAGCAATAGTAATTAATACTGTACCAATATTGAGTTTACGCCATTCTCCGGCAAATACACGACCAATCACCAAACAGCCGAAACCTAACATAATGCCTGTGACGATATTGCACGTTAAAACAATAAATACAGCACACACCATGCCTGACATTGCGTCAACAAAATCACTGAAATCTAGCTTAGTGACATTGCCTAGCATCAATAAACCTACATACATTAATGCAGGTGCCGTTGCATAAGCTGGAACTAAATAAGAGAGAGGCGATAAGAAAAGGATCAGTAAGAATAAAATACCAACCACAGTTGCGGTTAATCCTGTTTTACCACCAGCGGCTGTTCCTGCGGCTGATTCAACATAAACCGCAGCAGGAGCGGCACCAATCACACCAGCAAAAATACTACTGACAGAGTCAGAAGTTAGTGCTTTTCCACCATTAATAATTTGTCCGCGTTTATCTAATAAGTTTGCTTGACCAGCAACGGCACGGATAGTCCCTGTTGCATCAAAAATCGCTGTCATTACTAACGCAAGAACACTTGGTAAAACTAAAGGTTGTAAAGCACCTTTAATATCCATCGCAAACAATAAAGAAAGCCCTTCTTCACCTAATTGAGGCATTTTAAAGATGCCTTGATATTTCACATTAGGATCAAAAATAAGACCAATAATCGAAATAGCCACAATCACTAATAGCACGCCACCCGGTACTTTACGTTTTTCTAATCCGAAAATAGCGGCTAATCCAGCAAGTGACATAAGAACAGAGAATGATGTAAATTTCCCCATTGCAACAGGTAAGCCATCAAATGGATTTTTCACCACTAATCCAACACTATTTGCTGCGATTAAAAGTAAAAATAGCCCTATCCCTATTCCCGCACCATGTGCGATACCGATTGGAATATTTTTTAAGATCCAAGTACGAATGCCGGTTAATGAGAATACGGTGAATAAACACCCCATTAAAAACACGGCACCTAAAGCAACAGGTACAGAGATGTTTTGTCCTAAGACCAAGCTAAAAGCGGTAAATGCTGTTAATGAAATAGCACAACCAATTGCCATAGGAAGATTTGCCCACAATCCCATTAGAAGAGAGCCCAATCCCGCGACTAAACAGGTTGCGATAAAAACCGCTGTATGTGGAAAACCGGCTTGTCCTAACATGCTAGGAACAACAATCACGGAATACACCATCGCCAAAAATGTCGTCAAACCGGCGATCATTTCTTTGCGAACAGTTGTACCGCGAGCTGTAAGTTTAAAATAGCTATCCAGTTTACCTGTGGTTGCTGATTGATTAGCAGACATTACATTCCTCTGACATAAAAACGGTTCACTCTCCAAAAAACGAAAACGATTACGTATCAATTAAAATAACCTCTTATTGATAAAAATCTTAAGAGGGAGTCAAAAGCAAACGTTTGGTTTTTCGTGTAGATTGAGTGAGAGAATTTGACGCAAACGATTATCTGGTGCTTTTAGGGTAAGAATCAAGCGAAAAAATACATTTTTAATAAAAATGTCATAAAAAGATAATTTAAAGTCAGAAAAAAAGAAAAAGAGGAAAGCGACTATCTACTTTCCTCATCATTCTACTTTTATACAATCATCTAATATCATGTTTATCTCACAGTAGAAAAACAGATTAACCAATTGTTTTTATTAAAATTATATTAAACAACCTGATAACTAGGTATATTTATCTATTATTAGTAGCCTTAATAAGTTGCCTAGATAAATAATACCTCCCGTTCCCAATGTGTGGCGATTAATGGTTTGCAGTATTCATTATTTTTTATCTGAAGATGGTGTCATCTTCTACTTCTAACGTTAGATGAATAAACGTTGTTTTAGCAAACAACTTTCTGTTCAATATAGGCATTTCTAGATTATTCTTAATAAGTTTTAAAATAAGTATAATTACGAAAGATAATTATAATCATTTATAAAAAACAATAAGATAAAACTAAATATTTAGAAATAAAGAAAAGAGAGAGTTCCTCTATCATATTCCTATCACTCTAAATGGAATACGATAGAAGAGGAATGATATTAAGATGAGCTACTGTTCAGTGCTTCAACGCCTAGATTCCAACGTTCCATCGTTGATACTAAGAATAAACCCGTCATTGCAACCAATAAGAATGGTAGTGAAGATGAAGAAATTTCTGACATCGCGCCAGCCAGTAAAGGTCCAGATAAATTACCAATTCCCCATAACATCGCCGCAGACGCATTTGCAACCATCAGATCATTACCTGAGAAATATTGCCCTATTTGTACTAACGCAATGGTGTATATCGCACCTGCTGTTGCACCCAGCACCAGTAATAAAGGCCAAATCAAAAATGTATGAGACATCGTGATCGGTAATAATAAGCTTGCGAGTAAAGTCACCACACCACAAATTCGATATAACCGCGTTCTGTTCATATGATCAGCAAGCCAGCCAAATGGCATTTGCATAATGGCGTCACCGGCTAAAATAGCGCTTATCATCATTGCTGCAATCGCTTCAGTATGTCCCACACTTAAGCCATAAATAGGAAACATTGAAAGCACGGTACCATCAAAAAAAGCAAAGAAAACAATACCGCCGCAGATTGCGGGTGCAACTTTAACAAAGCGAATAATAGAGAAATTAGGCTCTTGCGTATCTTTCGGTAATTTATCTCCTGTTTTCTGATCCATCATTAAAAACAGGACAATAGAAATAATATGAATAAAGACACTAATTAAAATAGGTGTCTTATCTGCGACACCATAAAGCGCAATAATTGAAGGCCCTAATAACTGACTGATGGTAAATACCGTGGTATATACCGCTAAAATTCGCCCACGTTTATTATCTGGCGAAAGCTCATTAATCCACGTCTCTCCTAAACAAATCATCACACCACTGGCAATACCAGTGATAAGTCGTAAAGGAAATAACAACTCTAGCGGTAAGCTTCCCATTAAAGGTAATAAACTGATTGCAGAAACAATGGTTGCTAATAGCATCGCAAAGCGTTTACCAATCCATTGCACAATACGCCGAGCAAAAGGTGAAATAACTAACATCCCAATAGCTGGCGCGGCGGAAATAAGTCCAATGATAGATTCACTAATACCCACTAAATTGAGGCGTAGTGCAACCATAGGAATAGTTAATCCGATAACAATCCCGATAACGCCAATACTTACCGTGATAGTTGTTATCGCAAAAACTTCGGATTGGCGATAATTTTGATGTGACATGTTATTTTGTTTCTGTGAATAACAGAAACCTCTGTAATAAAAGGAAGGTGGTTAAATAAAATATTGTTATATTATAGGGGATAAGAAATAGATAAACATGCTTAAAAAGTAACGTTAATCAGAGAAAGATCTCCGTTTGACTCACGAAGATCTTTACCTTTCACAATATTCTCACTTCACCGTCATTTATCCTACAACGCTTAAGAAAAATAACGGTAGATAAGCACAGTACCTGATGCCAATACAATGGTATAAATCACACTCATAAATCGTGCTTTTGACATACGTAATGTTAAATTTCGCCCTAACCACACACCAGCAAACATCGCGGGCAAGAAAATAACGGCTAACTTAAGAATATCCAATTGCCAATAAATACCCGCAAATAAGAAAATTACCACTCGCGTTAGTGTACTAAAACCAATCAATGTGGTTTGTGTAATACGAAACTTATTTTTGTCTGCAATTCTGCCTGATAGATAAATCGCATATAAAAAACCACCACTACCAAACAAAGCACTAAATACCCCACCAATTAACCCAAAAGGATAAACCAAACGTTGAGAAAATTGGCTTTCCTGTTTTTTCCAAAACAGTGCATAGATTGCATAACAAGCGGCAAAGATACCTAAAAGAAGAGAAAGTAAATCAGGTCGTGTGGTTAATAAAATTGTTGCACCAACAAGACTACCTATAATAATAAGCGGAATAAGATAGCGTATCTCTTTAAAATCTGCCTGTTTACCATCTCTTAAGACATTCACTATGGCAGCACTTAAATCGATTAATGCCAATAAAGGCACTATCATTGAAAGAGGCAAATAAAGTGCTAATACTGGGCCTGCAATTAACGCCGAGCCAAACCCAGCCATACCGAAAATAACATAAGCAAAAAATAAGGTAAGTAAGCAAATAAAAAGATCAGACCAACTAAGTAAGTCCATCATAATAAACCTTGAATAATTATCATTTAATGAAGGATATTAGCGTAATTATTAAAAATCGAACAGTGATCGTAAAACTATTCGCAAAATACAGCAGAAACAGGATCTCATTTTTCCGAATACAGCTAATTAGTGTTATTATCTAATCGGAATGACACTTTTAAACTAACGATATTTTGAATTGGCAATGAACCCACAACCTCCTAAAAAAACGAATGAATACCTTGGTAATAAAGTCAAACAGTTAAGACAATCTCGAAACTTGTCACTTAATGAGTTATCAAGAAAATCGGGAATATCCAAGGCTGCATTGTCAAAATTAGAATCCGGTGATTCTAATCCTAGAATCGATACCTTAGAGGCTATCGCGATAGCGCTTGGCTTTCCTTTGGGAGATTTATTTAGTTTTACGCGTGAAGAATACCCTCGTTTAGAACGACATAAACCTATCGTTGGGGATTATGCTCAAGAGTTTAAATTCCGTATTGGTATCGGCAATATTACTGAGATTTGGCATATCGAAATGAAGCATGGTGCGATTATTAATAGCCCTGCTCACGCAGATGGTACTCAAGAACACATCATGGTCTATTCTGGTAAATTAATGATGCGTTTTGATAACGACGAAACGGTTTTATTAGAAACCGGTGATTTTTATGCTTTTCATGGTAATGCGCCCCACTCTTATATTTGTGTAGAAGGCCATTTGCGCGCCTCTGTGATTATGTCTAGCCCAAATCAACAGCATTACCACCATCGTCCTTAATCAATTTATTGCCCTAGCTTTATTACTCACACGATAATTAGCAAATCATTTAACTGGTTTTAATTATCGTGTGAACTTAACGATCAATACCCCTTCATTTAATGTCTTCATATTCGCTTCAAGTTGTCTAGAAATCCTCTCTTTATCTAATTTATTTTTCTTTATTTTCAGCTATGTTTTTATTAATGCTATTCGGATAATAAGGAACTTCAATGAGTGGAAATCATGAACATGCGGACGTAAAAACACTACCTGAATCGCGATTATTAATTGCATTCGGCTTAACATCATCATTTATGTTAGTCGAATTTATTGGTGGTTATTTAACGGGTAGCTTGGCATTAATTTCCGATGCCATGCATATGATGACGGATGCTTTCGCACTTTTACTTGCACTGATCGCTATTCATGCAGGCAGAAAAGCCGCTGATGTTTTTAGAACTTATGGTTATGCACGCTTTGAAATATTAGCAGCAACCATGAATGCACTTATTTTAATGGCAGTCGCTTTCTATATTTTATATGAAGCCTATAAGCGCTTATCTTCTCCTCCAGATATTCAATCTGTTGGGATGCTTATCATCGCGTTAATAGGTCTTGTAGTTAATCTGATTTCAATGAAATTACTCACCAGCACAAAGGATGAAAGCCTTAATGTAAAAGGCGCTTACTTAGAAGTTTGGGCTGATATGTTGGGCTCAATTGGCGTAATTATTGGTGCGGTCATTATTTGGTTTACAGGTTGGGAGCTTGTTGACTCTATTATTGCCGTGTTAATCGGTTTTATGGTTTTCCCACGAACTTGGATATTACTTAAAGAATGTCTGAATATTTTACTTGAGGGCGTGCCTCGCGGTATCGATCTTATTCAGGTTACTGAAACAATTAATAATAATCCTGATGTTGTAGGCTCTCATGATTTGCATTTATGGGCACTCACACAAAGTAAACTTATTTTAAGTGGACACATCGTTTATCAACCTAATGCCAATCATGAAGAACTTAGAATTCACCTTGAGCAACAACTTCGTGAGCAATTCCATATCAACCATATTACGTTACAGATGGAATGTGAGGACAGACAACAGCTTGAAGAAAATCACCACTAAAACAGAATAAATTTATACACTCATAAAATTCTGGCTCTCTCTTAATGATTAAAGAGAGAGCCAATCTGTATTAATTTAAATAACTTTCCATTTGCTCAAAAACACGTAAGTCATCGCTGAATCTCACTTCTTTTACGTCTTCAAGCTTTTCTACCTGACTCACCATCTGCATTAAGCGATCATCTTTTTGCACTAATAGCCAAATCCGGCTTTTATCGCTATTTTTCATCGGTAAACACAAAATACCATCGACGTTAAATGCACGGCGAGCAAATAGCCCACAAATATGGGTCATAACACCGGGATGATTGCGAACAATCAATTCCAGCGCGATAGGTTGTGATTGTTGTGACATAAATTAAGCTCCTATCATCTCAATATTTGCCGCCCCTGGCGGTACCATTGGAAATACTTTTTCATGAATATCAATCATTACATGAATTAAACATGGACCTGGTTTTTCAATCGCTGCTTTTAGCGCACTGGCAGGATCCGCTTCCTGATTTAAGTCACAGGTATCTAAACCAAAACCTTGTGCAATACGAATAAAATCTGTTTGATAAGGGTAAGCCGCAGCATAAATACGCTCTTCAAAAAACAGCGTTTGTTGTTGGTGAACCAATCCTAACGCCTGATTATTTATCAAAATAATTTTGATATCTAATTGATGTTCAGCTGCCGTAGCAAATTCTTGAATATTCATCATAATGCTACCATCCCCTGAGAAGCAGAGGATTTTCTTATCTGGCTCAGCTAATGCGGCACCAATTGCTGCTGGTAAACCAAATCCCATCGTACCTAAACCGCCAGACGTTAACCACTGTCGAGGTCGATTTAACGGATAGGCTTGTGCTACCCACATCTGATGTTGCCCAACATCTGTTGTAATAATGGCATCATCATCTACGCAATTTGCGGCTGCCAATACAATACCGTAACCACTCAGAATATTTTCAGAGTTTTTCATCTCTAATGGATATTCTTGTTTCAGTGTCGTAACACGCTCTATCCATTCATTGCGCTTGTTTGTATTAATCAATGGTAATAACAGTGATAACACTGATTTTGCATCAGCGTGGATCGCAATATCAGGGCGTTTGATCTTACTAATTTCAGCGCGATCGATATCAACATGAATAATTTTAGCATTAGGGCAAAACTTCTCGGCTTTACCAATGGCGCGATCGTCAAATCGAGCCCCTAATACAATCAACAGATCGGCTTCTTCTAAAATAAAATTGGTGCTACGAGTCGCGTGCATACCCAACATCCCCAAATACAGAGGATGCGAAGGTGGCATTAATCCTAACCCCATTAAGGTCATTGTTGTTGGCAGGTTGTTTTTCTCTGCTAATTCAATTGCTTCTTTACAGGCTTCCGAGCTAATGATCCCCCCACCTAAATATAAAACAGGTTTTTTAGCCTGATTAATCATTTGCGCCGCTTGTATCACTAAATCAGTATTAAATGCGGGAACAGGATCTTTTTGTGGAATAGGCGGTAACACTTCTAATGTAATTTTGGCTTGCTGAATATCTTTTGGTACGTCAACCCAAACAGGACCCGGTCTTCCTGACATCGCTAAACGAAACGCATCACAAATAATTTCAGGTAACTCAGCAATATCACGAACTAAATAGTTATGTTTAGTAATTGGGATAGACATGCCGTAAGTATCAACTTCTTGGAAAGCATCAGTTCCAATCATCGCTGAAGATACCTGACCTGTAATACAAACTAAAGGAATAGAATCAAGCTTAGCATCGGCAATTGCTGTGACTAAATTTGTCGCACCCGGTCCACTTGAAGCAATACAAACAGCAGGTTTACCATTTGCACGGGCAATACCTTGTGCAATAAAACCAGCACCTTGTTCATGGCGAGTTAAGATATGTCGAATAGATTTACTTTGGCTCAATGCGTCATACAACGGAAGCGCTGCACCACCAGGGATCCCTGCAACTGTCGTAATGCCTTGCCGTTCCAGTAAATAAACGATTAATTGCGCACCAGTAAACGTTCTACTTGTTGTGGCGTTTTCTTGTTGATCACCCATTTTTATCTGTCCTTTGTTTTAAGCCGGACTTGATGGGCAGGTAGAAAAGAAAAACCCCGCCCGGTTAGTGCGCCGGCGGGGTTTCGAAATTGTGTTGATTCGGACCCGTTACGGCGCTTTGCCGACGACCACCACCACACGCACGACAACCACAGCCGCGATGTGCGCTGTTAGTCGTAGGCTTTGTAGTAGATTAGTGATGATCATGGGTTACCTATCAATTAATTTAGTGATGTGTTTACGTGTTATCTATATTTAAAAAAACATAACTTCTACAAATTAACAACCTTTTTTTTCGGTTTATTTTTTATCACCGCTAAAAACGAGAGCTAGATCACTTCTAGTGAAAATCAAAAAATAACTCCGATTGCAGCATAAAAAACTAGATTAATTTCACATTACAGAATAACCAAAAATCCATTTAATAACGTAAACACATCAATTTAATTTTATAGAAAAGCGACTTGAACCAATAACAGTGTTGCTGAAAGTACAAACATAAATATCACCATCGGCATAATAAATTTAAGCCATTTGTTATAGGAGATATCTAGCATTTGCAATGTCGCTAACACCAGTCCGGTAGGTGCTAAAAACAACATAATATATTGCCCCCAGTTATATGCTGATACCACCATATAACGAGGAACACCAACTGCGTCAGCTAATGGCGCCATAATTGGCATCGCTAAAACCGCAAGACCTGAAGAGGAAGGAACAATAAAACCTAGACAGATAAAAACAACGAGCTGTGCTAATAAGAATAGGCTTGGTGGCATTCCTGCAACCATATGAGACATAAACTCAAGGATAGTATCGGCAATTTTACCTTGTTCCATCACAAGGTTAACACCACGAGCTAAACCAATTATTAATGAAACGCCAACGAGTTCAGAAGCCCCATGAATAAATCCATCAATGGCTGTTTTTTCTTTTAATCCAGAAAGGAAAATTATGATGATAGCGATAGCAAGGAACAGAGCCGCCATTTGTGGGAACCACCAGCCCATGTCCATAACGCCCCAAACCATAATAGGAAAAGCAGCAACAAATAAGCAGAGGATCACTTTACGACGCCACGAAAATTCTAATATCTCATTAGGATCGTAATTACTTAAAAAGCGCTGTTTAAAACTTTCGGCATTTTCATAATTATAAGAGAAAGCCGGATCTTTTTTGATCTTCTTGCAATACCAATATAAATAAACCAAAACACCGATCGTACCAATCACTAACCCAATAGTACGAAAGCCAATTCCTTCAATAAAACTGATCCCCGAAGCATTTGATGCAATAACAACGGAGAAAGGATTGACAGTTGAGAAACCTGCCCCCATTGAAGAGGCAAGAAAAATAGCCCCGACACACACAATAGCGTCATAGCCCAATATTAAGAATATAGGGACTAATATGGGATAGAAGGCGACGGCTTCTTCTTCAATCCCACAACTTGTCCCGCCTATGGATAATATAATCGTGACACCAAATACCACTAAAAACTCTTTGCCTTTGGTTCGATTTGCCAGTGCTGTTAAACCTGCATTGAATGCGCCAGTTTTATTAACAACTCCGATAAGCCCCCCCAATACAAGAATAAAAACAATAACATCAGCTCCCTCTATCGTCCCTTTCACCATACTTTCGGTAATATCCATTATCCCTTTAGGTTGCTGTGCTACGCGTTCATAGGTTCCGGGTATTGCTATCGGTTTTTTAATTGTCCCATCCGTGAATTTATCAATCTCAATAGAGACATTTAAATCATTTAATGTGGCTTGAGTTGCAGGTAACACTTCATGAGAACCATCTATTTTCGCAACCACTAATGATGGCTCTGTTGAGTTATAACTTAATCGTTGATATTCGCCAGCCGGAATAATCCACGTTAAGCCAACCACAATTACTGTAATTGCAAATAAAATAGTAAATGCGGTCGGAAACGCAAACTTTTTAAGTTTCATAAGCGCCCTCGACTTAAATAAGAGGTAACTCTGCCAGTAGAAATAATATCTAACTGGCAGTGTTTATTTTTAGAATTAAATTTAGAATGATGATAAGTATGATATTAATCAGAAATAATTGTTGTACCTGTTTTTCCTTCTAAAGCAGATAATGCATTATCTAAAGAAGTAATAATCGCTTGTACACCTTTATCACTCTCTTTTATAAAATTAAGGCAAGCCTCGACTTTAGGTAACATACTTCCTTTTGCAAATTGCCCTTGAGAAATATATTCCTGAGCTTGGGAAAGGGTTAATTTATCTAAATTCACTTGCTCTGGTTTATTAAAATTAATAGCGACTTTATCAACAGCCGTTAATATTAATAAAGTATCTGCTTTTAATTCGACAGCTAATTTAGCGCTAGAGTTATCTTTATCAATAACAGCATCAATACCTTCTAATTGCTCCCCTTTTCGAATAACAGGAATACCACCACCACCAACCGTGATCACCACAATATTGCGTTCGACTAACTGTTTAATAATTGGTGATTCCACAATTTCTTGCGGTTTGGGTGATGGAATAACTCGACGATATCCACGCCCTGCATCTTCCATAAAGTGGAAGCCATGCTCTTTTTCAATAGCCTCTGCTTGTTGTTGAGTATAAAACGCGCCAATTGGTTTTGTGGGTGATAAAAAAGCAGGATCATTTTTATCAACAACCACTTGCGTCACAATGGTTGCACAGCCATGATTTTTATTCAGATTTCTCGTACATAATTCATCATTAATCGCCTGTTGTAGATGATAACCGATATAGCCTTGGCTCATTGCACCGCATTCAGCAAATGGCATATAAGGGGTGCCTATGTTCTGTTGCGATGCATAATCCATAGCTAAATTGATCATCCCTACTTGCGGACCATTTCCATGACCAATAATGACTTGGTAGCCTTTCTCAACCAAATCTACAATCGGTTTTGCGGTTTTCCGTACTATCTGTTTTTGCTCTAGTGGCGTACTGCCCAGTGCATTTCCCCCTAAAGCAATAAATACCTTCTTAGGCATCGTTAACTCCTTGCTTTAGCTTAAAGTCGCAAACATAACGGCTTTAATGGTATGCATACGGTTTTCAGCTTGGTCGAAAACTTTTGATTGGCGGGACTCAAAAACACCGTCTGCCACTTCCATTTCACTCAAGCCAAATTTTTGATAAATATCTTCACCAATAGTTGTTAAACGGTCATGGAATGAAGGTAAACAGTGTAAGAAAATAGCGTGTGGATTTGCCATTTTCATCATAGATTCATTAACTTGATAGGATTTTAATAAACGAATACGCTCATCCCAAACACTGTCTGGCTCACCCATTGAAACCCAAATATCGGTATAGAGAACATCAGCGTCTTTTGCCCCTTTCTCGATATCTTCTGTCAATGTAATAGAGCCTTCGTTTTCAGCTGCGATTGCACGACATTCCTTCACAAGCTGCTCTTCTGGCATTAAAGATGCTGGGCCACATGCGGTAAAATGTAAGCCTAATTTCGCGCAAACCACCATTAAAGAGTTAGCAACGTTATTGCGGGCATCACCAAAGAAAGTCAGCTTAAGCCCTTTTAAATGACCAAAATTTTCTTCAACTGTCAGCATATCCGCCAACATTTGAGTTGGATGGAATTTATCGGTAAGACCATTCCATACAGGTACTCCTGATTTCGCTGCCAATTCTTCAACTAATGACTGATCAAAACCACGATATTCAATACCATCATAGAAACGCCCTAACACACGCGCAGTATCTTCAATAGACTCTTTTTTCCCCATTTGTGATGAGCCTGGATCAAGATAAGTAACTCCCATTCCTAAATCATAACCCGCAACTTCAAAGGCACAACGTGTACGTGTTGAGGTTTTTTCAAATAATAAAACGATATTTTTACCCTCTAAAGAGCGATGAGGAATACCCGCCATTTTTAATGATTTAAAATGTTTAGAAAGCTTTAATAAATATTGAATTTCAGCTGATGAAAAGTCGAGTAATTTTAAAAAACTTCTACCTTTAATATTAATAGACATAATAATCCTATCTCCTAATTATTCTGATAATAATAGAGTTAAAAAATATTTTGTTATTTAAAAAATAGAGAACCTTCCTCAATAACCTAGGTTATTAAGAAGTATGCTTTATATTTTTAGAGCATAGAAAGAGGGTTTATCCGTTAAAAACAGAGAAATGGAAGCACTGACGTTGTTTATACATCATAATGTGGGCAATACGTCTAATATGAGGTGTTTTCCTATTATTATTTTCCATAATACTAGTACCTTCACTTATAGGTATTAAATGAGGGTTACAGTGAAACATATAGGAATTAACATTAATGTGACTATCATCTCAATTATCTATTTACGATAAAAACCATATATCAGTAAAAATAAATTATCAAAAACACATTCCATTAACACACAATAAAAAAGTGGTTGATCATTTTTATATTAATAATGACCTCAATTAAATTAATGAGATAATAGAATAATAGCCAATAAAAAATTATTTTTATTTGGCTATTATTTAAATTATGCGTTTATAGTTAACATTAATGATACATTTTGATACTAGAATAATTTAGCTAACATCATCACGGCACTACAAATAATTAAGATCAAAGTCGCATACTGAAACACCCTGTCAGGCATTCTGATTAACAGCCACTTAGACAGCGGAATAGAGATCAACGAACCTAAAAATAACACCAGAGCCAAATGAATATCTGTATGCCCATCTTGCATATAGGCGAGTGCTGAAGATCCCGATAATAATGTCGTGGTAAATATAGAAGTACCAATGGCTTGCTTAATCGAGAGGTTTGCATAACGCAGCAATAACGGTAATACAACTACGCCACCACCCACCCCTGTCGCACCTAAAACAACACCTGCTGCAATTGCAGGAAGTAATAGTGCTTTTATATTTAAAGGTGCTAACGCTGTATTTTCAACGACAACCGGAGGTAATGAGAAAAACATTCTCTGTACAAAGAGAAATAGAGAAAAAACAATAGCACTAACAACAAGCGCATTAATTCCCCATTCAACTTGTTGCTGATACTGCTCTAGTGAACCTAAGTAATTAACCAAAACACTGGCTAAAAAGGTACTTGGTAGCATTATTCCTAATACAATCATCGCCCTTTTAAAGGGAATATTTCCAAGGCGAAAATGCATATAAGACGAAGTGACTTTCATCAACATGGATAATAAATTAGCCGTTGCGACTGCCATTAATGCATTCATGCCAAAGAAATAGGTCAATACAGGTAAAACAATAACCCCGCCACCCACACCCGTCGTGCTTATAATTAAACCAATAGCCGCACCCACCGCTAATGTGGTGATAAGTAACATTATTGATTTCCTTGCATAACAGCTTCTCGCCCTTTTAATAATGCTTTTTCTGCTGACTCACTGGCTAATGTCATATATTTAAAAAACAGCACATCAAAGGCGACCATTTGTAAAACTTGTGGCGTGATCACCCCTAATTGAGAGTGTTGCTCGTCATAAAAATAAGGCAACGTATAATCAGATAATCGCGTTGCTTCATCTTGTCCAAAACGCGTTAATGCCACCGTTAAACAACCTTCATCTTTTGCTGATTTCAGCATTCGATTAATATCCGCCGTATTCCCTCTAGCCGTGACAGCAATAGCAATATTATCAACAGATAAATTAGCGGAATAAGCCAGTTGAGCATGAAGATCTGGACTAAATAACGTGTTTTTATTTACACGAATTAATTTATGAAAAATATCACTCGCCACAACCGACGATGCACCAATACCAAACAATACGATACGTTTTGCTGATACCATTTTTTCAGCTAACACATCAATGGTATTGGGATCTAACAAAGCCAACGAATCCAAAATAGCGCTGGTAAACAGATGCCCTGTTTTGGAAATAATTAATTCTGTCGAGTCTGTTTTTGCAAGATTGCCATAGAGAATATCGCCACTACTTTTTTGTTGCTTTTCTTCTGAAAGGTAATCAATTTTAAATTCAGGATAACCGCGATATCCCATTTGACGAGAGAAACGGATAACAGAAGCACTACTTACACCTGCTTTAAGTGCCAGATCAGCGGCATTCATACTGGCAATATTCTCACTATTCTCCAATAAATAATGAGCAATACGTTGTTCTGTGCCTTTGCCTTGTGTTAGCAAACTTTCAAGCTTTTTGGTCAGTGTCGACATTCTGTTATCCTTTTTATTTCTGACTTATTTCTCTGGATCAGTAAATCCCATTAGCATACTGGCAATAAAACCGACAATCCATGCACCTAATACTGCAATCAAGAACTTAATAATTTGACCATCACCGACTAACGGAATTAATGATAACCCAGCTGTACCAAATGGAATAATGATCCCAACTTGGAAATATGCCATTAATGCACCACCCGCAGCGCCACCAATACATCCTGCGACAAACGGTTTTCCTAATGGAAGAGAAACACCAAATAATAAAGGCTCACCAACACCAAAAATACCAACAGGTAATGCACCCATTAATGTTTTCTTTAAACGCTGATTTTTAGTACGTAAATAAACCCAGAAACAAGAGCCTACTTGCCCCATTCCACCCATAGCTAAAATAGGGAATAGGTAATTTAAACCAAAAGTATTTAAGATTTCGGTATGAATAGGAATTAACCCTTGGTGTAATCCCGTTAAGAGTAAAAATAAGAAACTTCCCCCTAACGCTGCACCCGTTACAACTGCGCCACCACCTTGATTTAAAAGTGATAGTGAAACGCCCTGTGCTAATAACTGATTAAGATAATGACCGATTGGTTGGAATATCATAATCGCCACAAGTGAAGAGACTAAAATAGTCACAAACGGCGTTAAGATAAGATCGAGACTCTCTTTAACGATACTACGAAACCATAATTCTAATTTTGAAGAGAACACGACCACCATTAGTACCGCAAAAATACCGCCACTGTTTGGCTGTAATTTCTCGCCAAATAAAGTGATATCAGCAAGTCCCGGCATGGCTAATAACCCCGCCATTACCGCACCAATCGAAGTTGACGCTCCCAACTCTTTCGCTGTATTTATCCCAATCATAATAGAAAGATAGGCAAATACCGTACTACCAATTAATTTGAATAATTTAAATAGCTCGGGGAATTGCTCAACTAAGCCCGGTGCGACTAAACGGATAATATTAATTAGCCCCATAATCAAACCGCAGCCAATTAAAGCAGGAATTGTCGGAACAAAAATAGCCGCTAATGTATTTAGCATCCGACGAATGGAAAAGCCTTTTTTCACTGGTGTTGACGCAGGCTCATCTTCACTACTTGCAGAGCTGTTTTGCATACGCTTATTCATGATGGAATAAACTTTTGCCGCAGTTCCCATTCCTACAATTACTTGATGCTGTTCGCCATTAAATACAACACCTTTAACGCCTTCGACTTGTTTTAAAGCGTCCGAATCAAATAGCGAGCTATCTTTTAAAATCAATCGAATACGGGTCATACAATGTGTTAGGATTGCCACATTTTGAAACCCACCAGCGTGTCTTTCTATTTCTATTGCTAACGTGTCGAGATGTTCTATTTTATTAGCCATATATGTGCCTGCTAAAGTTCAGAGTGTTTACTCATATTGTTATTAGTTAAATAGGGCAAGTTGCTGTTGTAGCGAACAATAAGGATATTGCTGTGTAATTTGATCGACTTTCTCCACACTCAAGTGAAGTTCATACATTAAAATGGCTTTTCTAGGATGATAATTAACCATTTGTAACAGCGTTCTGGCTCTTTCATTGGAAATTCCACACACTTCGCTGACAATGCCTTCAGCACGACGTTGCAATTTCTCATTACTTGCAATCACATCCACCATAAGGTTTTTATGCACTTTTCCAAGCTTAGTCATTACGCTGGTGCTTAACATACCCAAAATCATTTTTTGAGCCGTGCCGCTTTTCATTCTTGTAGAGCCTGTTAACACCTCTGCGCCCACATCTGGCGCAATAGATAAGTCTGCAATTTCACTCATCATACTTTTGCCACGTGTGGTAATAGAGACAGTCAACGCCTTTAGCTTTTTACCATATTGCAAAGCAGCGACAGTAAAGGGTGTGCGACCGCTTGCAGCAATACCAATAACGACATCTTTATGGCTGACATGACGACGTTGAAGTTCTTCGATTGCCGCTTCTTGGCTATCCTCAATATTTTCGACCGCTTTTAGCATTGCATCATGACCGCCTGCAATAATCGCCTGCACTAATGTAGGAGATACACCAAAAGTAGGAGGACATTCCGCACTGTCTAAGACCGCCAATCGGCCACTTGTTCCTGCGCCGACATAAAAAATACGCCCACCTTTTTGCAAACGCTCAGTAATTTTTTCTACTGCCTTAGCAATAGCGGGCAATTCTTTTTTAACGGCATTGGCAACAGTCATATCTGCATTATTGATAAGCGTAACCAACTCTAAAGCGCTTAATTCAGAAAACTGTGCTGTTTCTTGATTGCTTTCATTTTTAAGACATTCGCTCAATGCATCTTCTTTCATCACAACAACCCTAATGAAACCAAATTTCAATAAAAATTACATCTTATGAAATTACATTTCAATCATACTTGTCATCACTTTGTGAAATCAGTCACATTATAAAACAGGTCATAAAGGATCTCGTTTGAAAGCTTATTGGTGAAATTGTGAATAGCATCACGCCGACTTTGGTTATTCTGCCAACTTTTCAGTTTATTGGCAGAATGTTTAACGCATCATTTTGACTCACTTCTTAAGATAGCCTGAATTTCTACATCACAGGAATTTAGACTATGAGTATCCGATACACCGTTGCTATCGATCTTGGTGCTTCAAGTGGTCGCGTCATGTTAGCAAGCTTTGATAAAGCTCATCAGCAATTATCACTGACTGAAATTCATCGTTTCACTAATCGTTTTATTATGAATGAAGGCCATACTTGCTGGGATCTAGACTTACTAGAGCAACATATTCGCACAGGCTTATCTTTAATAGAGCAGCAAAATATTGTCATAAGTAGCATCGGTATTGATACTTGGGGCGTTGATTATGTGCTGTTAAATGCACAAGGAGAGCGTGTTGGTCTAAGTTACTCTTATCGTGATAAACGCACTGAAAACGTGATGCGACAAGTGCAACAAGATCTCAAAACTGAATGGATCTATCAACAAACGGGCATTCAATTTCTTCCCTTTAATACCCTCTATCAGCTTAAAGCCATGCAACTTGAAGCGCCATCATGGCGAGAGAATGTGGCGCATTTTGTGATGATCCCTGACTATCTTGCCTACCGTTTAACTGGTGAGCTTAATTGTGAATACACCAATGCCACCACATCACAATTAGTCGATGTAAAAACCGGAGATTGGAATAAAGCACTGCTTGATTATCTGCAAATTCCTCATCATTGGTTTATGCCCATTAAACAACCCGGAAATACGATTGGTTATTGGCAAAATAGCAAAAATGAGGCAATTCCTGTTATTTCTGTTGCCAGCCACGATACAGCAAGTGCGGTGATTGCTACGCCGCTAAAAGATCAACAGTGCGCTTATTTAAGTTCAGGAACTTGGTCTTTAATGGGAATTGAACGCTTCACACCTTGTGTTTCAACCCAATCTTTACATGCTAATATTACTAATGAGGGTGGTGTTGAAGGTCGTTATCGTGTTCTTAAAAATATTATGGGGCTGTGGTTATTTCAGTCTATATGTAAAGAACACCACATCACTGATATTGCTGGATTAATTAATGATGTCGAACACATCACTCCTTTTACTTATTTGATTAATCCTAATGATGAATGCTTTCTCAACCCAGACTCGATGAGTAAAGCAATCCAAGACTACTGCCAACAACAGGGAAAAATCGCGCCTAGCACACCAGCACAATTGTCACGCTGTATTTTTGACAGTTTGGCACTGCTTTATCGCTATGTTTTCCTTGAATTACAAACACTTCATTGTACGCAATTAACACAATTACATATTGTTGGCGGAGGCAGTCAAAATGCTCTGCTTAACCAACTTTGTGCCAACACCTGTGGAATTCCCGTTATTACGGGTCCTATCGAAGCATCAACGCTAGGTAATGTGGGCTTACAACTCATTGCACTAAATGAAATTGAAGATATCGACCATTTTCGCCATTTGATAAGCAAAAGCACCACTCACACTACGTTTATGCCTAAAGCGCCACCAAGCGAAAATGTGTGGCAATCATTTTTACAACTTATTGAAACTAAACGCTAAAGATTTTTATACGCGATTTACGGATAAGGAAAGTGCCATGTCTAACATTAAAGAAAGTTATCAACTTGCCAAGCAACGTTTTTCACAAATCGGTGTTGATACAGAAAAAGCTATTCAAGCAATGGAAGCATTGCCTGTATCTATTCATTGCTGGCAAGGTGATGACGTTGCAGGATTTGAACCTTCAAATTCCGCATTAACTGGCGGCATTCAAGCAACGGGGAATTATCCGGGTAAAGCGCGTAATGCCACAGAACTACGTGCAGATATGGAAAAGGCAATGAGCCTTATTCCTGGTACAAAAAGAGTTAATCTTCATGCTCTTTATTTAGAATCTGATACACCTGTTGAGCGCAATGAAATCAAACCCGCGCACTTTGCCAATTGGGTTGAATGGGCAAAGCAACAAAAAGTTGGCCTCGACTTTAACCCTTCCTTTTTCTCTCACCCTTTAAGCCTTGAAGCCACATTAACGCACGCTAATAAAGAGATCCGTGATTACTGGATTGGTCACGCCAAAGCATGTCGTCGCATTTCTGCCTATTTCGGTGAATCACTGAATACGGCTTCGGTGATGAACATCTGGATCCCTGATGGCATGAAAGATACCCCTATCGATCGCTACGCTCCAAGGCAACGTCTTGTTGAAGCACTTGATGAAGCTATTAGCGAGAAATTCTCCACTAAGCATCATATTGATGCTGTTGAAAGTAAATTGTTTGGTATTGGTGCTGAGTCTTATACCGCGGGATCTAGTGAGTTTTACCTCGGCTACGCCATTACTCGTCAAACCGCACTTTGTTTAGATGCAGGGCATTTCCATCCGACAGAAGTTATTTCAGACAAAATTTCTGCGGTGATGCCTTACGTTGAACGCTTACTTCTCCATGTGAGTCGCCCTGTTCGTTGGGATAGCGACCACGTTATTTTACTCGATGATGAAACACAGGCGATTGCAAATGAAATCATCAGACATAACTTACAAAACCGTGTTCATATCGGTCTTGATTTCTTTGATGCTTCTATTAACCGTATCGCTGCTTGGGTTATTGGTACACGTAATATGAAAAAAGCACTGTTACGTGCCTTACTCGAGCCAACCCCAATGTTACGCCAATTAGAAATTGATGGTGATTTCACGGCACGTCTTGCCTTATTGGAAGAGCAAAAAGCACTACCTTGGCAAGCCGTTTGGGACGAATACTGCGAGCGCCAAAATGTTCCTGTTGGTGATAAGTGGTTACAAGAAGTTCGTCATTACGAAAATAGTGTTTTATCAAAGAGATAAGGTTAACTCCATGCAAAAAATTCTCACATCTTGTTTTGTGCAAGGCATGATCAAAGCCACCAGTGATATGTGGCTCAAAGGCTGGGATGAACGTAATGGCGGGAATGTCAGCTTACGCTTAACACCAGAGGAAGTTCTACCTTATCAAGGAGACTTTTATTCAACACCACGCTATATCGAAGTCACAGAATCCGTTAAAGAATTAGCAAATCAATACTTTATCGTGACAGGATCAGGTAAGTTTTTTCGCAATGTGGCACTCGATCCCGAAGATACCTTGGGATTGGTAAAAATTGATGAAGAAGGTCAGGGTTATCACATCGTTTGGGGATTGGTTAATGGTGGTGTTCCAACATCTGAATTTGCAGCCCATTTTCAATCACATATTACGCGGCTAAAAGTCACTGAAGGACAAAATCGCGTCATTATGCATTGCCATGCGACAAACTTGATTGCACTTAGCTACGTGCTACCGCTCGATAGTGCCACTATTACACGCCAACTTTGGGAAATGAGTACAGAGTGTTTAGTGGTGTTCCCTGACGGTATTGGTGTTTTTCCTTGGATGGTGCCAGGGACAGATGGCATTGGACTTGAAACAGCACGACAAATGGAAAAACACGGATTGGTTTTATGGCCATTCCACGGCATTTTTGGCTCAGGACCGACTCTTGATGATGCATTTGGCTTAATTGATACCGCTGAAAAATCAGCTGAAATTCTAGTCAAAGTACTCTCAATGGGCGGTAAAAAGCAGACCATCTCTACCGAAAATCTTATTGCGTTAGCTAAACGCTTTAATGTTTCTCCAATGCGCGAAGCACTGAAATAACACCCGTTTCTTTGTGGCAAAGCCGTTCCTTTGTCACAAAGAAAAACACAATAATAATGGTATGAGGAAAAACTCATGGGTAGTGGAATTATATTAGGCATTTTCTGGCACTTTGTCGGTGCCGCCTCCGCTGCATGTTTTTACGCACCACTGAAAAAAGTTAAAAGATGGTCATGGGAAACCATGTGGTCTGTGGCTGGGATATTTTCTTGGATAATTTTACCTTGGACAATCAGCTACTTACTACTTCCTGATTTTTGGGCATATTACGCCTCTTTTGGTAGTGAGATCCTGTTACCTGTCTTTTTATTCGGTGCAATGTGGGGAGTGGGAAACATTGGTTATGGTCTGACAATGCGCTATTTGGGAATGTCCATGGGGATTGGTATTGCCATTGGAATAACCTTAATTGTCGGCACATTAATGACTCCGATTATTCAAGGTAAATTTGGTGAACTCGTTGCTTCAACTGGGGGAAAACTAACTTTGGCCGGAGTGGCAATTGCCCTCGTTGGCGTGGCGATAGTCTCTTATGCAGGGCTTTTAAAAGAGCGTGCAACTGGTATTCAAGCTGAAGAGTTTGATCTGAAAAAAGGCTTATTATTAGCCGTAATGTGCGGTATTTTTTCTGCTGGCATGTCATTTGCGATGAGTGCAGCCGTTCCTATGCATGAAACTGCATCCCAATTAGGCGTTTCTCCTCTCTATGTGGCTTTGCCAAGCTATGTGGTAATTATGGGGGGTGGTGCATTAATTAATTTAGGCTACTGCTTTAGTCGCCTGATGTGTAAAAGAGATCTCTCTTTCAAACTTGATATTTCTGTCCCTAAAGCACTACTTATTAGCAATATCTTATTTGCCATCTTGGGTGGCGGTATGTGGTATTTCCAATTCTTCTTTTATGCGTGGGGACACGCCAATATTCCAACAGAATACGGCTTTATGAGCTGGATGCTACATATGAGCTTCTATGTCTTATGTGGTGGTATCGTCGGCTTAATATTAAAAGAGTGGAAAGATACTGGAAGAAAACCTGTACGTATTTTATCTCTGGGTTGTTTAGTGATTATTCTTGCTGCCAATATTGTGGGCTTAGGTATGGCTGCATAAATTAATTATCAGGGTTAATGTGCATTAGCCCTGATATTTCCTGATAAAAATCTTATCTTAATTAAGAGGTTACCCATGATAAGAAAAGCCTTTGTTATGCAAGTTAATGCCAATGCTCATCAAGAATATCAACAACGACATAACCCAATTTGGCAAGAGCTTGAAGCAACATTAAAAGCTCATGGTGCTCATAATTACTCCATCTTCCTTGATAAAAAGAGAAACCTACTTTTTGGTTATGTGCAAATTGAGTCAGAAGCGCAGTGGAATGCGGTCGCTACGACAGAAATTTGCCAAAAATGGTGGAAATACATGTCTGATGTTATGCCATCAAATCCAGACAACAGCCCTGTAAGCGATGATTTACAAGAAGTGTTCTTTCTTAAATAACCGTTCATTTAGGGTGATATTTTAATAATATCGCCCATCTGACTTATTTATTGTTATGAAAATTTTGTCGATAATCACTTGCCGTAATATTCATTTTCTTATGAAAAACAGATGAGAAATAATTACTGTCTTCATAACCACACTGCGCAGCAATATCACTAATTAATAAATCGGTTGTTCTTAATAATGTTGCCGCATGGCATAAACGTAATTGCTGTAAATAACCAGTGATTGTCATTCCTGTATTCGATTTAAATAATCGATATAATGAACGAGAAGCAACCTGATGCTCTTGTGCAAACCCATTTAAAGAAAATGGTGTTGATATACTTTGATTTAGTCTTGTAATTAAAATATCAATTAAATGTACAGAGCTTACAGGTGAATTATTGGGTTGATAGCGATAACGATAAATCAATAAGATAAACTGTAAGAAAAGAGATTCACATAAGTGAATTGAAAGGCTGTCAGGCTTACGACACTCTTTATCTATTTGTTCGATAATAGGAACAAATTGAGATAAACAAGAAGGTGGTAATTTCCACTGACGCATCTCTTTTACTTCTGTGATTAAAGGAAGATATTTTGATATTTCTTGATTGAATAACAGTTTTTCAGGTTTATACAAGATATTAACTAGTTTTAACTGATTAACGGCATAATAGCCGTGCCTATCATTGGCATTAATATAAAAAAAGTCACCACAAGTTATAGGGTAATCATCCCCATTCCATGTATGAATGCCATTTCCCGAAAAAACCATGACTAATTCATTAAAATCATGATCATGAATAACAAAACTCTCTTGCGATTTTCTTTTTTCTATTGTGATAGTATTCTCATCACAAATAAAATAATTGTTACCTTTTAGGGTTAAAATATTGTTATTCATTACCACTCCCAAATACTTAAAAAAACATCATTGCTAGATTGCATTCTATGTACAATAACGTAACGCTCTGGGTGTGACATTGTACTCATTTTTAAAACAGGTAGAGAAATAGGCGCTATCATTAAAACCACAATTCAATGCAATATCAGTAATACGCTCATCCGAAAAACGAATTTTATAATAAGCATCTGATAATCTTAGTTTCATTAAATAATTTTGAGGCGATAACCCCAAATGATTTTTTATGTGCCTATGTAGCGTTCGTAATGAAATATCGTACTTTTCAGCAAGTGCTGCCCAATCAACAACCTCAAGATAATTCATATTTAACCAGCGTAATACTTGCATCATTTTTTGTTCATTACTTCCATCTGTTATAGTATTATATTTTCCTTCTTGCAGTGTCACCAATAATTGAAAAAATAGACTCTCTTCTTCAGCAATATCTTTTCCTGTCACCTTACTTAATTTATCAATTATTTTTTGTGACTTAATAAAATTAACTTTATTTAATAACCAATGTGAGCATTTATCTTTATTATTCACAGGTAGAAACTGACTAATATTATTTAAATATGTAAACTCTGATATAGAGCGATATAAAACATTCGTTAAATTTAAACCTGAAACATTATCAAATAAATGATAATCCTCAGATTTAATATAACAGACTGTCCCTGGACATAACGTATGAGGTTGTCCATTTAAGACATGTAATCCAATCCCTTGGGTGACAATAAATATTTCACTGAAATCATGAGTATGTTCAGGAAATATAGGCTGCGGAACCCTAGGCTCTACCGCAATGGGTTGATTTGGTGCAGAAAAATAATCTTCACTGTATAGTTTCATTTGACACCCTTAAGCATAATTATTATTTACTTTCTCAAATAGTTCTTTTATTAAGAACTACTCTTGAAAAAATATGGTTGAAAAATAAAAATATAAAATAAAGTCACTTATAAGGTACAAAAACAACAAGAATAACTAATTCTAAGCAGTAAAAAGGAAAATCACCTTTAACATTCAGACAAGAAGTATTTATTTTTGGCAAAAAATTAAAGAAGAACCTCATCAATTAATAAATTTGTGAAGTCACATGCAATTAATAATGTATTAAAACGTATTTTCTCATTGATTAATGTAACTGATAATCCCCCATCTAAATAGATGAGGGAAAGGATAATAGTGTAGCTTAAACGATTAAATCATCATAATCAGATAATGTCCTAAATAGAATTATCCGTTATTTTTTATTTCCTAAAAACTGCCCAAATTCTTCAATGCTTGGATAAGAAGATTGTGTGCCTTTTCCGGCAACACTTAAGCCTGAAAACATCACGGCTTTATTTAATGCTTCTTCAATATTATTGGTGTGAACATAATAATGAGAGAAGCAACCAATAAAGGCATCACCTGCCCCGCTGGTATCTATTGCATCAACTTCGATGGCAGGAATGTACTTCTCAATTTCGCCATTCATCCATAATGCACCTTTTTCACCTAATGTAACGATGACATTCTTAAAGCCTTTTTGTAGTAAAGAACAAGCGGCTTCACGAATTTCATCCATTGTGGTGATTGGCATACCCGTCAAAATTTCCAGTTCTGTTTCATTAGGAACAAAAAAGTCACAACGAGCAGCAATATTAAGATCTAATGCTTTTGAAGCGGGCGCAGGGTTAAATAACACAGGAATATGGTGTTTGTTACCAAACTCAATAGCGTGATAGACCGTTTCAAGCGGGATTTCTAATTGCAATACAATTATTTTGCATTTTTTCAGGCTATCTGTCGCTCTATCAATATCTTCTGGCGACAAATGCTGATTAGCGCCTTTCACAATTAAAATGCTATTTGATGATTGAGAAGTCACAAAAATAGGTGCAACACCGCTTGTTGTCCCAGGCACTTTTTCAACATAGCGAGTGTTAATACCGTAAGACTCTAAATTCATGATGGTGTTATCCGCGAAAATATCATCACCAACTTTTGTTAACATCATCACTTTTGAATTTAATTTAGCCGCAGCAACCGCTTGGTTAGCCCCTTTACCACCGCAACCAATCTTAAATGCCGGCGCCTCAAGGGTTTCGCCCTCTTTTGGCATCCTATCTATATAGGTGATCAAATCCACCATATTTGAACCAATCACTGCGATATCCATAGCGCCTCTTACTCTTATGTGAAATTTATAAATGTGAAAATAGTGACATTTTGATAGATGCATAACAGTATCATGTTATTTAAATATCATTTGTGATTGTTATCTCGTTAAAACAGCACTAATATGTTGCCAAACTAACATGAGTGATAAATAACAATCTTCTTATTAAGGAATATACTATGCGTCCATTAGCTAATTATATCGATCATACCCTTCTTGCTGCAGATACAACTGAAGCACAAATCAAGAAATTGTGTGCTGAAGCAGCTGAACACGGTTTCTTCTCTGTTTGTATTAACACTTCTTACATCCCTTTAGCAAGAACTTGCCTTAAAGGAAGTGATGTAAAAGTATGTTGTGTTATCGACTTCCCATTTGGTGCTGGTTTAACAGCAACAAAAGCATTCGAAGCGGCTGAAGCTATTCGTCAAGGCGCACAAGAAGTCGATATGGTTATCAATATCGGTATGTTAAAAAGCGGTCGTTTAGACTTCGTAAAACAAGATATTGAAGCAGTAAAAGCAGCTTGTGGTAATACAACTCTGAAAGTTATTTTAGAAACTTGCTTATTAACTGACGACGAAGTACGTTTAGTTTGTGAAATGTGTCGTGAGATCCGCGTTGATTTTGTGAAAACATCAACAGGATACAGTACAATGGGCGCAACCGAACATCATGTTGCTTTAATGCGCAAAACAGTGGGTGATGAAGTTGGCGTGAAAGCATCAGGTGGTGTTCGCGATCGTCAAACAGCATTAAACATGATCAAAGCAGGTGCAACACGTATCGGTGCTAGCGCAAGTGTCGCTATCGCAACAGATTCAGATGCACCTGAATCAAATTACTAATTATTTAGCGTATATTTTCTTGGAGTACGCTATTCGATAACACAAGGATCCTTCGGTGATAGAGACCAAACAGCACGAACGTTTGCGCCGCCTCAGTGAATGTATTAAACGCTCAGGTCGCATACATCTTAAAGACGCCGCGAGGATCCTTGAAGTTTCTGAAATGACAATTAGGCGCGACCTTAGTTCTGACGCCGAAAACCCTTTTCCGATGTCATTATTAGGGGGTTACGTTGTTGCATTAGCTCAGCCTCATTCAGGGTTAATCTCAACATCCTCTGATATTATTACGCCGGATCAAACTGAAGAACTTCATATTCCCAATCTTGCCGCAGGTATGGTCTCTGACGGCGATGTGCTTTTTTTCGATAATGGGCAATTTATTCCTACACTGATTGAGCTTATTCCCGATAACCTGCATTTCACCGGAATTTGTTATTCTCATCGTGTATTTTTGGCATTAAGCCAGAAGAAAAATGCTACCGTATTACTCTGCGGAGGTGAATATCGCCCTAAGAGTGATTCATTCTACAATCCTACCCAACCCTCTTATCTTGATAGCATTAATCCTAAGAAAGCCTTTATTTCAGCTGAAGGTGTTCATCTCGATTTTGGCGTTACCTGTTATAACATCGACGATCTTTATATGAAGAAAAAAGCGATGGATAAATCTATTCGTAAAATCTTACTCACCAAATATCACTATTTTGATGAAACAGCGACAGGCAATATGGGCGATTTAGCTCAGTTTGATGTTGTTATCACAGATAGAAAATTAACGGATGATTACGAAGATTATTGCCGAAAAAGCTCAGTAAAAGTGATTTATTAATTAAAAATAGAGTGCTAACTAAAATAGTTAATAAAGAAAAGTTAGCCTTAAATTAAATAAATTATATTTATTCTCTTTTATAAAAATAAAGAAAATTCACGCCACTTTTTGATTGCCAAGGCAAAAAAAAGTGGTTACTATGCCAGCGATTTATTATTTCTCACCCATTTTAATTAACGCAAGGAGGTATCCCATGACAACTACAAATATGAATACTCTTTGCGGACAATCTCAGAAGTAATCCTTTTTTCCTTCTTTTTGCTGTCCGCCAATCAATTTATTTTTTTATCCTTTACATTATATGGATTGGTATATGGACAAGTGTGTTCATTATTTATCTGATAGCGTTTGTTATATCGCATCGGATAATACTTGGATTGAAAGCAAAGCAATCCAACAACTAGAAACAACGGCTCAACTTCCTGATATGGCTTATGTGGCAGGTATGCCAGACCTACACCCAGGTCGCGGTTATCCTATTGGTGCAGCCTTTTTTTCTGTTAATCGTTTTTACCCTGCTTTAGTCGGAAATGATATCGGCTGTGGCATGACACTCTTTCAAACTGAATTTAAAAACAGCAAACTTAACTTAAATAAAGCAGAAAAACAGTTGAGTGAAATGAGTGATATCGCACCTTCAGAATGGCTAGAAGCACATCTACCGACTGAAATGCAAAACCATCCTTTTGCTGGCTCTTTAGGCTCTATTGGTGGCGGTAATCACTTTGCTGAATTCCAACAAATTGACCAAGTGATCAATGAAACGCTTTTTGCTGAAAGTGGTATCAATAAAAAACAGTTATTGCTACTCGTTCACAGCGGATCGAGAGGTTTAGGACAATCTATCTTACGTGCCCATACAGAACAGTTTGGTCATAAAGGACTGATTGCTAACACCGAAGATGCAAATGAATATTTGCAAGCTCACAATAATGCACTTGATTATGCAAAGATTAATCGTCGCCTTATTGGTGAAAGAATGATGCACCAAATTCGCACTCAAGGCGAAGTTATTTCTGATGTAAATCATAATCTTGTCGAACCTTGCGAATTACATGGTCAACAAGGTTGGTTACATCGTAAAGGTGCAACACCGGCACATCACGATATGGTGGTTATTCCGGGTTCACGCGGTGATTACAGCTATATTGTTAAGCCCATTGTGTCTGAATTAAGCCTTCATTCATTACCGCATGGTGCAGGTAGAAAATGGATGCGTACAGAGTGTAAAGGCCGTTTATCACACCGTTTTACACCTTTACAACTTTCACGAACTGCATTAGGTAGCCGTATTATTTGTGCCAATAAACAACTGATTTATGAAGAAGCACCACAATCTTATAAATCAATTGAGACTGTGATTGAAAGTATGGTGAGCATTGGATTAATCGAAGTTATTGCACGTTTAAAACCCGTGATCACCTATAAAACAAGTGGGGAGATGGAGTAATGTTATTACAATTCACCTCCGCACAAGGCCCTGAAGAGTGCTGTTTAGCTGTTGAAAAAGCCTTAAATTACTTTTTGAAATCAACGACAAAACAGCAGGTGAACGTTACTGTTCTTGAAAAAGAGCCTTCACGTCATGGCTTAAAATCTGCGTTAGTGTCTCTTGAAGGTAGTGATGCACAAGCTATCGCACAACAGTGGGCAGGTTCAGTGCAATGGCAGTGTGCAAGCACATTACGACCACGACACAAGCGTAAAAACTGGTTTATTGGTGTTGCTTGTTTTGAACAACCTGATGAAATTAATGACAAAGAAATTGTCTTTGAAACCATGCGTTCCAATGGTCCCGGTGGTCAGCATGTTAACAAAACAGAATCTGCGGTCAGAGCAACACATATTGCCACCGGCATTAGTGTAAAAGTGCAATCAGAGCGTAGTCAGCACGCCAATAAAAAGCTCGCTAAGCAACTTATCGCATGGCATTTAGAGTCTTATATGATGAAGCAACACGCCTCATTAAATAGCCAACGCCATATTGCCCATCACCGAGTTATTCGTGGCGATGCCACACTCTGTTTTAGTGGTAATGATTTTGTTCTGATAAGCAAATAATGTTATTAAGCTAACAAAAGCAAAGCCACGATTTTTAATCGTGGCTTTTTTTAAGACAAAAGTATCCTGCAATAAGATTTTTTAAATTAAAAAATCAATAAAGCGTATAGTGAGTTTTAATAAATAAATCTTACAGTTAATACATTTATTTTATTTAATTAATCTTATTTCTTTTAATAACATCACACTTATTTAAATATAAATATTATTAATACTGATTAATTAAATTTCTGCGGGTGTATTTCGCATTTTAACAGTGAACGTCACAACAGCAGAGGCAACCAATGCAATTATCATAAACATAAATGCACTGTCATAACTACCACCACTGGCTTTAATTAAGAAGCCCATAACAGGTGCGGAAACAACACCCGCCATTTGACCACCGAAGTTAACAATCCCTGAAGCACGCCCCATAATTTTATTCGGGATAGTATCCATTAAAATACCCCAGAACATTGCCATAGCGAAGAACATAAATAATGCTGAAATACACTGATATACAACCGCCATATCAGCACTTTCAACGGTATATGTCATATATAAGAAGCCTGCTGCAATCACTGCGGTAACCATATATAACCATTTACGCTGTGATTTACATTTATCAGAAACATAACCACCTAATAATGTACCACCAGCACCAAATAAGAATGGAATAGCCGCCATTACCCCAGTTTTAGCCAAAGAGAATTCACGAACAGTAATTAAATAACTTGGTAACCATGTTGAGAATCCCCAGAAGGTAATATCAAACAGAAACCAAATTGCTGCCATTTGCCACAACACAGGCATCTTTAAAACGTCTTTAAAAGGTACCACTTCAACAGGTTTATCCGTTAATGTACCATCCGCCGCTAACTCATCGAGATCTTGCTGAGTAATACTTGGGTGATCTTTTGGATTATCACGAGTGAAGAAATAAATACCGGCTGCAATTAATAAACCCGGAATACCTAAAACAATAAACACCATATGCCAGCCAAAAGCACCGATAATACTCGCGGCAACAATTACCGCTAATGCTGGCCCTAAGGTATTTACTGTTGATTGAATTGCCGTTGCGCGACCACGCTCTTTAGATGGGAAATAAGTTGAGATCATTTTCCAAGAGGCAGAGGGAAAACAGCCTTCACCAATACCGAATAAGAATCGTACGGCAAGCATTAACGGTAATGTAAACACCATACCTGTTAAGCTGGTAAATACTGACCACCATGCAATACCGATCGCCATGATTTTACGTGCACCAAAACGGTCAGCTAAGAAACCACCGGGGATTTGGAATGCCGCATAACCGACAAAAAACGCACTGATTATTAAGCCTTGTTGGGTGGTATCAAGATTAAGATCACGTCCAATAAAGGGTAATGAAACACTCATTACCATTCTATCTAAGAATGAAAGTAACCATGCTAACCAAATTAAGGATAAAACGGTATAACGAGCTTTCCATGTTTTCTTCTGATGAAGGTCTGGAATAATATTTGAACTCATTTTCCTGTTCCTCAGGTAAGGGGAAACCATCACGGTTGAAAAACAACCGTGATAAACAGAGATAAGGTTTAACGTTTAAGAGCGCTATTGTGCGGCTATGCTCTTAAAACATGACCGCTACAAGCGTAACTTTCGACCCCATTAATTAATGCGATACGGCCATTGACCATCACCAAGTCGATCCCTTCTGGGTATTGGTTTGGTTCAACAAACGTGCCTTTATCAATAATGGTTTCAGGATCAAACATCACAATATCTGCGGCATATCCCTCTTTAATTAAGCCTCTGTCGGTTAATCGAAGGACTTCGGCAGGTTTACCTGTCATTTTGCGGATAGCTTGTTCCCAAGTGAGACATTTTTCTTCTCTGACGTATTTCCCTAAAACACGAGGAAAGGCACCGAATACACGGGGATGAGGCTTACCTGCGCCCATTAGCCCATCAGTACATACGTTTTGTTCAGGACGACATAAGAATTTGATCACGTGTTCTTCTGTACCGTAAAAATCCACCATTCCTACCGCATTTTCTTCTTCATATAGCAGATCGAAAGTTGCGTTATACGGATCTTTTCCTCTCAATTTGCCTAGCTCTACAAGACTAAGACCAACGGCATCTTGGTTTTTTTCTGTTTTAGAACTAGTGACATAAATATTTTCTAACCCTGCGAAATCAATAAAGTTATCCCAACCCGGAATGCCTTTTTCGATATCTTCAATCATCTTTTTACGCAGTTCAGGAGAAGCTAAGCGTTCTAATAGTTTCTCTGTACCTCCGGCGTGAACCCAAGGCGGTAAAATTACCCCAAGCATGGTACTGCCTGCTACATATGGGTATTGGTCAAAAGAGATACGGATACCCTCTTTTTGTGCTTGCTCTAACATACCGAGCATTTCGTCAATTAATCCCCAGTTTTTCTTACCGCAAACCTTCATATGAGAAATATGCAACCAAACACCCGATGCTTTGGCCATATCAATAAGCTCTTGAGTCGATTGAATAATATCGTCAGCTTCACTGCGCTGGTGAACGACAAAAATACCATTGTGTTTTGCTGTCACCTTACAAAGTTCGATCATTTCAGCAGTATCACCAAAGGCACAAGGCATATAAATCAATCCTGTTGATAAACCAAATGCCCCTGCTTTTAATTCACGCTCTAAGATCTCACACATTTTGGCGACATCTTCGCGAGTTGAAGGATTACCTTCTAATCCCATCGCTTCCATTCGTATGTTGCCATGAGGAACAAGGTAAGCAAGATTCGTTGCAGAGCCTCTGGCTTCCAACATCCCCAAGTAACCTTCGGTATTTTTAAAATGCCAATCAATGCTGTCAGAATCACCATCTAAACCCGCAATATTCTTGCGCCACGCTGAAATATATTGTTCCGGTAATGGTGCTAACGCGACACCATCTTGCCCTAACAATTCAGTGGTGATCCCTTGGCGGATTTTGGCGGATAAAGCGGGGTTAAGCAGAGCAGACAGATCAGAGTGAGTATGAGTATCAATAAAACCGGGACAGACTATTTTCCCTGTTGCATCAATGATCTGATCATTTGTTTTTGCATCAAACTGACCGATTTTTATTATTTTTCCTTCATTAACCACAACATCAGCTTGAAATGCACTTGCCCCTGTTCCATCAATAACAGTGGCGTTTTTAAATATTGTTTTCATTCTGTTATTTCTCCAAAGAGCATCTGACGATTTTGTCAGATACTCTTCTAGTAAGGATTTATTTCGTAAGAATTAAAGGTGATAAAGGCTGTTCATAATGCTGTAATAACCACTCGCAGCACCTGTTAGCTGTTCAATTTCGATATATTCATCAATGGTGTGCGCCAAGTTTTCGCGGGATGGACCAAAACCAATGGTTTTAATACCCGCTTCACCTGCATAGTGGCTACCGTTAGTACAGAAAGAATATTGTGTGACAGTAGGGTTAAAGCCTGATTCATGCAGCCCTTTTAAAACGCTTTGTACATAAGGATCGCTCTCTTCTAATACCCAACCAGGGAAGAAACGTTCACCTTCAATAGTAGCCCCGGTGTAACATTTTTCAGTGCCATAGGCATAAGAGACTTTAGCTTTAAAATCAGCATCTTGAGAAGCAAGCTCATCAATCGCTTTTTGTAATGGTGCAAGCACTTGTTCTTTAGTTTCACCCACTAATAAACGGCGATCGTAAGTGGCACGGCAATACTCAGGTACAACCGAAGCACCCGGATAAGGTGATGATTTAATGTCCGTTAGTTCTAAGATCCCTTTTCCTAATACAGGATGAACCGATGGCGTTAAGGTTCTGATCTTCTCGATCAGTTTTGCCATTTTATAAACAGAGTTGATCCCTGCATCTGGATTAGCGGAGTGAGCAGGTTTACCAAAGGTTTCAACTACAATTTCAGCACGACCACGTTGCCCAATTTTGAGGTTTAATTCGGAGGCTTCACCAATCACTACATAGTCTGGTTTATAGCGCTCAGAAACGAGTCTTGCGGCAACACCTTCGAAACACTCTTCATGCACAATACAAGAGACATAAATGCGACCAGCAAAGTTACGCTGATTATCTTGGCCATAAAAACCTATCGCCGAAATCATGGCAGCGACAGCCCCTTTCATATCACTGGTGCCACGGCCATAAATCTTGCCGTCTTTTATTTCTGCACCATAAGGCTTTTCTTTCCAGTCACGCTCACTAACCGGTACGGTGTCGATATGACCATCAAAAACAAGGGTTTTCCCTGGGTGTTGACCTATAATTCCGCCAATGATATTGCCGTATTTATCAATATGAATGTCATCAAAATCATAGTTTTTCATCATCTCTTCTATGACCTTAACAACGTTACCTTCTTCACCTGAATAGCTTTTTTGTTGGATTAATAATTGGCAATTCTTAATAACTTCATCAAATCGGTTTGCTGATAACATACTGTTCACTCCAAAAGACTTATTTGTTTTTTAAAATTGTTTGAAGCTAGGCAACTCGCCATCCCACACGATATCGCGATAACGCTCAGGATCGGTGTCACCTTCAGTGCTTATCACAAGCACTCTTGCATTCTCATCTAATCCCAGCTCTTCTTTCGCACTCTGATAAACAGGTGATTGCATCAAAATAGAGAGCAAGCCTGTTGTCACTGCGCCAGATTCACCAGAAATGATGTGCGGATCACCAGGTAAAGGGTTCCCTAAAATCCGCATTCCCCTAGTCGCGACGGCATCAGGGCAAGAGAAAAATGCCGCTGAATAATCGCGTAATAAATTCCAACCAATACTATTCGCTTCACCGCAAGCAAGCCCTGCCATCACTGTTTGTAGATCCCCACCAACAGGAATAGCATCCGCTTTTCCTGATACCGCAGATTGATATAAACAGTCGGCAATACGTGCTTCAGCCACAATCACTTTCGGTGCTTGTTTGCCATAAGCGGCGGTTACCATGCCTTGCACCATACCCGCAAAAGAGCCCACACCGGCTTGCACAAAAATATGCGTCGGAGGTACTTCATGTAATTGTGCGAGAGATTCCAGCATTAAAGTGCCGTAGCCTTGCATGATCCAAAGTGGGATCTCTTCATAACCATCCCATGCAGTATCTTGAACCACTATCCAGCCGTATTTTTCAGCCATTTCAGCCGTCATTCTCACTGCATCGTCATAGTTCATATCAACGATTTCAGCGACGGCACCTTCACGTAAAATGGCATCCAAACGTTCTTGTGACGATCCTTTTGGCATATAGACCACAGCTTTTTGCTTTAACTGTCTTGCCATCCAAGCAACACCACGTCCATGATTCCCGTCAGTGGTTGTCGCAAAAGTTACACCATTTAACTTTTTCCTGATCTCATCACTGATCATTACCTCATAAGGTAATTCACTTATATCCATTTCGAGGAAGTCAGCAATATGGCGTGCCATCGCATAAGCACCGCCTAGCGCTTTAAACGCTTTTAAACCAAAACGGAAAGATTCGTCTTTGAGATATAACTCACCAACCCCTAAAGTTTTGGCTAACTGGGGTAAATGAAATAACGGTGTAGGTGCGTATCCTGGAATAGTTCTGTGAAAATCCAACGCTTTGGCTAACTCTTCATAACGAAAAGGGGCAAGCTCAGCGGTTGGTTTTCGCGTAAATGAACTTTGGTTAATCAGGTACTGCAATTGCTCCTGCATGGAATTACCTCTTAATCACACTTTAAAATTCGCGATAACCCAATATCGCGATTAATCGGAATACATAGGGTTATCCCCTATATCGCAATATGTATGCCAACTCACTCAAAAAGCATTGAATAAAAACATAACAATTTGATTTTAAATATTTTTATTGTTTTAACGATTAAGAGATGAAATTAATCATGCAGAAAAGCTGTGATCTAGGCGGTTTTATTTAAGTGATAAATTATCAATAATAATAAACTGTGTGAGCTTTATACAAAAATCAAATAACTAATTAATAAATAACAATTAAATTAAACACCCAAAACAGGTGATGATAATTTATTATCAATATTGATAATTTAAGGTGAGAATGTGATGCACTCGTTACTCAGTACCCTACAAGATGAAATTAGCAAATACACCGATGCCATTGCGGGTATCACTGGTACCGATGTTGAAATTATTGATAACAACTTAATGCGTATTGCTGGTACAGGTCGTTATCGCTATATGCTCAATCAAGATGTCTCCAGTAATGGGTATATTTACCGCCATGTACTGCAAGTTCAAAAAACCATTCTAATTGAAGATCCAAAAGAGAACGATCTCTGCCAACTATGTCAAAATCGCCTAACTTGTACCGAAGAGCTTGATCTAAATGCGCCAATTTTCCTTAATAATCAAGTTATTGGTGTTATTGGCATTATCTGCTCTAATCGGGAACAAAAAAAATTTCTGATGAAACAAAAACAGGCTTTTATTACCTTTATTGAACAATTTTCAGAGATGATCTCAAGTCGCGTTTTTGAATGCCTTGAAAGGCTTAGAGAGCAAGAACGATTTGGCACTTTCCGTAACTTGATTGATGTAATGGATAGAGGTGTTATTGCGATCGATAGCCAAGGCAAAATTTGGCACGCCAATCTTTCTGCTTTGCGCTTTTTTGATTGTGAATTGATTGGTCAATCTCTCGATATTCAGATGACAGGCGATATTCTTTATGGCGATGAAGAAGCATGGCTGATATTAAACCAACAACGCTATCATGTTCTGTGTAAAAAAATTACGTTTTCATCGGTTGATAATGACCAACTCAGCATGGTTATTTTTCATGATGCTCGTGATTATATGACACAAATAAATACCCTCTCTGTTGATGAAAATCCCCACTCCCCTTTAATTGGTAACTCACAAAATATGCTTCAATTAAAAAGCATGTTAAGCAAAGTCGCCGTTAGTCACGCCAGCGTACTTATCACCGGAGAAAGCGGTTCAGGTAAAGAAGTGGTTGCTTACACTATTCACCAACAAAGCCTACGCACAAAACAGCCTTTTATTACCATTAACTGTGCAGCTATTCCAGAACAACTACTAGAAAGTGAGCTCTTTGGTTATGTACGTGGTGCATTTAGTGGCGCTGATCCTAAGGGGCGTATTGGTAAATTTGAATTAGCACATGGTGGAAGCCTATTCCTAGATGAAATTGGGGATATGCCTTTGCATCTACAAGCCAAGCTTTTACGTGTACTCCAAGAAAAAAGTATCACTCGCGTTGGCTCTAATAATATGATCAATATAGATGTGAGGATCATTGCCGCCACCAATAAAGATCTGCGTGAAATGGTAAATAAAGGGCAATTTCGTGAAGATCTGTTTTATCGTCTTAATGTTGTTCCGATCCATACTCCCGCATTACGTGATCATCGGGAAGACATTGCAGAGCTTGCGCAATTTTTTGCCGACGATTTAGCATTAACCTATCAGCGACCTGCGACGAAGATCCCTAACTCTATTATTAACTACTTATATTCCTATGATTGGCCCGGCAATATCAGGGAGCTACGCAATGTGATTGAGTATATGTATGTTATGCAAGGCGATACCGTTGATTTAAACCTCAGCCACCTTCCTCCTTATTTGTTAGAAACTCCTCATTTTGATCCTTTAGAAAAAGAAAAAACCAGTGGTATCTATACTGAAACTAAAACAGACAATAGAAATAAAACTCAATCATTACACACACAAGAACTTCTCAAAACTAAAAGCTTAACATCAGAGTATCAAACCATTATGAGCATATTAGAAAAAACGGGAACAACATTGGAAGGAAAAAAGAAAGCGGCAGAAATCTTAGGAATAAGCATTGCGACTCTATATAGAAAAATGAAAGCTCAGTAAAATGTATTTAATATGAGTGTTTTCATATTTAAGACACCGAATATGGGATTAAATAAAAAAACGGACAAAGGAAATTATTAATAATAATTATTCCCACTAATACTGTTTTCATTATTATTAGGAACTCTTCTTTTAATGATTGGTTTTTATAAAGTATTGTCATTAATACAATTTAATTTTAATTCTATTTGTAACAAAATATACTTTCCTTAAAGTAAATTTAAACTATCCCCTCTTATCCTTAACTCCCCTCAAAAACATAATTAAATGAAAAATAACAAGAAAAAAATTATCTTTTATTATCTTGTTAATGAATTTTACCTATTACATAAGAGAATTTTGTAACACTGTGCATGAGACATAGCCAAATAAACACCATAGAATTCGCTTGTACACAAAATTGAAGTCATTTTATATATCCAGAATTAGTATTAATTATAAAAAACAAAGTAATAAAAATTGACTGTGAATTTTATGATTAATACTAAAAGCTATTTTATTTAAGATTATATTTTTATTAGTTTTATCTATTTAAAGTGATTGCATTACCTGGTGACTTTAGTGGATTTATATACTGTAACAATAAACTAATCTTAGAATAAATAGCACTTAATATGATTTATTAAATACTATTTATATCAATCACTAGGGGTTAACATGCCTATTTTAACAAAAAAATTACTTCCAATGGCTTTCGTTATTTCTGCAATAACGGCAAGTGCTACAGTTTCTGCTGAAGAACAAACTGGTCAGATTTCTTTTACTGGCTTAATTTATTCATCGACTTGTACTATTGATATTAATGGCACAGGTTCTGATGGTAACGTTAATATGGGTCGTTATGCTACCAGCGAATTTGGCGATGCAGGTAGCGAAGTTGGTGGAACAGCGGGTAATGGTAAATTAGATATCTCTTTAATTAATTGCCCACCACAAGGTAAAGTTAAATTAAAATTATCAGGTAAAGCTGACAGTAGTTCCGATCAAATTTTAGCATTAGATAATCCAAATGATCCTAATACTGCTAAAAATGTCGGTATCCATCTTTATGATTATGACGACTTGGCTAATCCTTACTATATCAATTTCACTGAAGAGTATGAGATTAAAGATACTGGTGATCTTAAATCCAAAACTCTCTCTTTTATTGCCAAATATGTTAGTACTGATGATGACGTTGAAGCAGGTCGTGCTGATGCAACATTAAATTACACCCTGACTTATCAATAATAAATAAATGCAGGTTAATTACTATATTAACCTGCATCTATTAAAGAGGTATTTATCGATGCTATTTAAAAAAACACTTTTAGGATTAGGACTAATAATTAGCTCAATCACATCTTGTTTTGCTGGATTTGGATTAGAAACAACACGTGTTGTTTATAATGAAACAAATAATAATGAAGGTTTTGTCGCCTTTAATGGCGATAAAAATACTAATTATTTATTACAGTCTTGGGTCGAAGATCTTAATGGTAAACTCACTCAAGATTTTGTTATTACTCCACCATTAATTAAATTAATGGCACAGCAAAAAAATACATTACAAGTGACTAAAAATACCACTTTGCCTAATGATATTGAATCTATGTATTGGATCAATGTTAAATTTGTCGCACCAAGTAATGAAAATTTAGAGAATGTTCTTCGCTATTCCCTAACCAATAGGATCAAGCTAATTTACAGACCTCAATCCCTTAAAGATGTAAATATTGAAAAAGAAATCAAAGAGTTAAAATGGAACGCGAAAAATAACAGCCTAGTGGTATCAAACAACTCACCTTATTTTGTCAATATTGGAAAACTTATTATTGATGGAAAAGAGATTGAAAAAATACCTAGCTTTCTATCACCAAAATCAGAAACAGCCATTAGCGTAAATAAAACACTTTCTGGTAAAGAAAAAATAAAATTATTTTATATCGATGATTTTGGAAAAAGCCTGACAATGGAATTCTCATTATAATAAGAGATATTATTCAATATGAAAAAGACAATGGATAATTATTTTAAAAAATCATCACTTCATTTATTTGTTGTTGGTACTTTATTAGCTTCTTTTAACATATCAGCAAACGATTATTATCCAGCCAACCTATTAAATATTGAAGGAAGCACACAACAAGTCACTAATGAAGATCTCAATGTCTTTAGAGAGAATAGCATCGCTCCAGGGCTCTATACAGTAACACTTTTTGTAAATAACAATCGTATATCAACCCGTGAATTTAATTTTATTCTCATGGAAGATGAGGGTAATAATAAAATATTAGCCCCTCGTCTTTCAGCTGAAGAGTGGTATAAAGCAGGCATAGATCTTCCTCATGATGTGATTAATAAAAACAAAAATAGTGATTTTATTAATCTCAACGATATCAACAATGCAAGTGGTTATTTAGATTTAAATAGAAAACAGTATGTTTTAACACTGCCACAGTTATATGTTAACGAAGATAGATTAAAAGAGAATGAAATAAAAAATTGGGATTCAGGTATTCCTGCATTATTAGTTAACTATGCCTTATCTTCATTCAATAGCCGTAGTCATGGTAATACAACAGACAGTTATTATGGCAATATTCAAACCCAAGTTAATTTAGGTCCTTGGCGTTTTAATAATTATTCAACATGGACGAAAAATGAAAATGGCGATAAAAAATGGAATACATTAAGTAATGTTCTTTCTAGAGCAATTACCAGCATTAATAGTGAGTTAATGATTGGTGATCTCTATTCCTCTTCACAGCTATTTGATTCAGTAAAATTTAGAGGTATTAAACTCGTCACGGATAAATTGATGACACCAACACAAAACAGAACCTATGCACCTAGTGTTTCTGGCATTGCCAATACAGAGTCCGTTGTCACTATCACCCAAAATGGCCAAGTGATTTATAAGCGTAGCGTACCTGCTGGTCCTTTTAATATCACCGATTATTACCCAATGAACAGTGGCGGTGATTTATATGTCAGCGTGACTGAAGCCGATGGCTCTGAAAAGAATTTCATTGTGCCTTTTTCTTCTATTGCCAATCTTGAAAGAAAAGGTGAAATAAAATATAGCTTTTCAACTGGTAAATATGACGGCAATAACAGTGGTGATGGGGCTTATGTTGTTCAAACCGAAGCTTTCTATGGTTTAACTGATTACGTCACTCTTTATGGTGGTGTACTTCTCGGCGAAAAATATCAATCTGTTGGTGTTGGTACAGGGGTAAATTTAGGGAGCTATGGCGCGATCACTACCGATTTGCTCTACGCCAAATCTTCCACTAACAATGGCAATGATTTATTGCATGGCAACGCATTTAGAGTAAATTATTCTAAAAATATATCAATAACCGATACAACGCTTTCGTTAGTTGGTTATCGTCATTTTGATGCTAACTTTCTTAACTTTGCGCAAGCGATGGAGCACAAGGATACAAAATACAATCCACGCGATGGATTGAAAAATGAGTATACACTCTCTATTAACCAGCCTTTATTTTCTAATAATGCTTCAATTAATTTAAATTCTGTTATTTATAAGTATGTGAGTGGCAAAACTGTTCATTCTTATAATGCAGGCTTTAACAGCGCGATTAATAAAATTAACTATAGTGTTTATTACACTTATTATGATGGCAGTCGCTATAACGATAATAATAAAAATAGCCACGATTTAAGCATGAATATCAGCATTCCTTTTTCATTGCATGAGAACTACATTTGGGCAAATTACGGTATATCGACCAATAATGATAACCAAGTATTACAAACCGCGCGTTTAAGTGGCACCTATGGTGATAAAAACCAAGCAAATTGGGATGTTTATCAAGGATATGGCAATAAAGGTGTTAATTATAGTGGTGGTTTAAATGGCTCTTATAAAGCCCAAAGTGCTGTTGTTAATGCCGGTTACTCATATACGCAAGATAAGCAAAATATCAACTATGGTATTAGTGGTGCATTAGTTGCAACACAATATGGCGCGGTGTTTGCACCGTCATTACAACAGACGAATGCGTTAATTTTAACCAAAGATACTTCAGGTGTAGAAGTGATTAATGGTCAATCTATTAAAACTAATAATAGTGGATTAGCTGTTGTTTCTGGTATGTCTCCTTACCAAAAAAATAGCATTAGCGTTAACACTAATTCAATCCCAAGTAATACTGAAATCTCGAACAATATTATTAGTAATATTATTCCGACTAAAGGGGCATTAGTGTTAGCAGATTTCGATGCTAAAAAAGGATTTAAATTCCTACTGACATTACAAACTCCGGATAAGAGTACCATCCCAATGGGAGCTAAAGCCGAAATTGATAACGATGATACGCAATTAGTCGCAAGCTTCCATCAACTCTATTTTGTTGCCAATAAACCGCAGGGCAATATTCAAGTTTCATGGACAATTAATGGCGAGCAAAAAAGCTGCCATGCAACCTATGATATTGATAATAAAACTCCCGCTAATGGCTTATATATTTTAGATACTGAGTGTAAATAAGGAAATAAAATGACTAACTTAAAAAATAAGATGAATAAATTACTATTTCTAATTTTTACTCTTAGTTTATCTTCTCTCTCTTTTTACAGCCATGCGGCTCCTGATTGTGTCAATAACGGGGGGATTAAACATGGCACGATGGATGCCAGAGGTGGCACCATTGAACTAAAAGGAATGATTAAAAAGAATCAAGAAGTAGCTCGTTTTACATTTAAGCGTGATGGCTCTGATGTTGCAGTCGCAGATTGCCCAGATGGTGCTGAGTTCTATGCTTATGCAACATATAGCGAAGCTAGCGGGGTTATACCAAGTTACTATATGGATATTGACGGCAGACCTGCATATTATGTTGTACGCAAACCTAATACCGGTTTAGATGATTATGCTTATGTTCTTATTGAGAATGAATCTGGTCTTTCATTTAGAAGCCAACCAGGACAAGAAGTCCCTGTTAATGCGCCCAAACTTAATACAAGAGATGCTACGGTAATTGTTTATGCGACTAAAGATAACCCTAAATCACAGCGTTTTACGACTCAATATATTGGCTCGATATTAATTAATCGCTTTAATTCTGGTGGTGGAACAACGGCAGTTGGTTTTAGTTATCGTTTATCTGTAAATATTATTAGTGCGCCAACATCTTGCAGTGCTGAAAATACAGATCTTGAGATGAACTTACCTAAGATGCCTATTACTGCATTTTCTGATATCGGTTTTCCACGCGATAATCAATATGCTGAAGATCATCTCAGAATAAATTGCACAGGTGATGCCTCCGCTAAAATAAAATTAATGGCTCACAACACCACAAGTTATGAGGGGCAAAAAACAATTATCAAACCCGATAATGAAGGTAATAGTGATAATGCCAAAGGTGTCGGTTTTGTGGTTTCATCTCCTTCCAGTGGCGATACCGTCTTAATTAATAATCAGTTTGTAAAACTTGCTGATTTAGCCAGTGGTATTAATAACGTTCCCTTAAAAGCTGAATATTATCGCTATGGCGATGAGGTAAAACCCGGCAAGCTCAGTGCTTCCGCAAACTTTGTGTTGGAGTTTGATTAATTAAATACACGATAAGCAAGCCAAGTTAAAAATTAAACGCACAGATTAATAACGCCATTAAATTAGATTTAATGGCGTTTTTTATTATCAACACAGTCAACAAGTTATTAATTAGGTATAATCTTCTAACTGATGCTTATAATTATAAAAATAAAATCAATCATAAAAACAAATAACAATATGATTTAAAAGGAAGTTAATTGGTATGGAAAAATTTATTCTACTTTTTAGTCTCTTTTTCTCTGGATCTTTAAGCGCCTCTTCCATCGATAGCAGCCCTATAATAAATTTTGTAGAAAAAACCCAAAAATCAGTTAGTGCTAATTTTCATAATTCAGCAAACTATAAAGGTAAAGAGTGCATGATTAAGGTGACACTATCTGATGATGGAGAATTAATTTCAGCTGTTGTAGATGATAGAAACGAAAAAAATGATAAAGCGCTTTGTGATGCTGGCCTTGAAATTATTAAAGAAACAACATTTACTGCACCTCCAGAAGATAAGAGGATCAACAATAAAAATACATTTTATATAGATTTTAGGCCGTAGCTTATGAGTGAAAATGATTGATGCAGTGATAATAATGAGCACTCAAGCGATTCTCTTATTAGATGACCAATGCGTTGATATGATATTTATAACCCGTTTAACTGGATTAACAGATAAGTGGTTTTGTAAATTGTTACAAGATGAAGAGTTTCACAAGCCTATCAAACTGGGACGTAGCCCTCGCTGGTTAAAGAGCGAGGTTAAAAATTGGTTACAAGTACGTATTACCGAGTCCATCCCCCCTCCTTCCGTATCAATAGCACCAGCTTTTAAATCTCACCGAAAATTCAACAATAAAAAAGTATCATGATTTTCATAAGACATAGCTACGCCACGACTAGAGTTGACTGGATGACTTTACCAAAATCACCATTTATCGGGGAAGGAGTCATTCCTATCGAAAATAGCCACCAGCTTAATCATCGATAACCCCCTGCTAAGATCCCCCCAATGCTGGGGGGATCTTTCTTAACAAGTACCTGAGGATTGGATAACGTTCATTTTCTAATAAGCTGATTAGCCTATTAAACCAGTTCAATGACTCTGATCTACGCCATAAAGTGATGTGGCTGTACTTGTATGATTTGATGCTGGGTTTTCCTTTAGATGATTGGCTGAATGCCCTGAAGATGAAAACTGAAGAACAATTGGTGGAATGGATAATTGGCAGGCAAATGTAGAACTGGGGACTGATGAGGATAATGGATGATTATATGTTGTTTGCAATTCGCATCGCAGGTGACATTTTCTTTTAGAAATTTAAACGGGTACCAATCATGAAAGCTAATTTCATATTATTGCTTGCTAATATACCCAGTAGGAATAGAGGTATTCTACAATTTTGCAGAAAAATAAGTAACATACATTTACATGAATTCTGAATATAAAAGTTACACACAATTAAATATCCAATGTCTAACTTAACATCTGTGACGTTAGATGCCATAGTATAGAAATTCATGTTAAGTATCTCTTATAGAAGGTTTCTATGGCAGTTCCAACCTACGATAAATTTATTGAGCCTATATTACGTTTTTTAAAACATCACCCTGAAGGTATTGCTGCCAAAGATGTTCATGAAGGCGCTGCAGACATTCTAGGGTTAGATGACAACCAGCGCTCCGAACTGATTTCAAGTGGCCAATTAGTCTATAAAAATCGTGCTGGTTGGGCTCATGATAGGTTAAAACGAGCAGGGCTTTCACAAAGCCTATCTCGAGGAAAGTGGTGCCTAACTGAAAGTGGTTTCGAGTGGATTAAAAACAACCCATTTCCACTGACCCAAGAACAAGTTGACCACTTAGCTTTTGATTTTATGAACATAAAACTTAAAACGAATCCTGATATAGTTCCACTAGATGAAGATACACAAATAAATCCTGACAACTCTCAACACGTTCGTAGCCCAGATGACCGTCTAAACGATGCACTGAAAGAAATTCGTGAATCTGTCGCCATTGATTTACTGGCAAATTTACTTCAAGTATCCCCTACCCGCTTCGAATTCATTGTACTAGATGTGCTACATAAACTAGGTTATGGTAGCCATCGTGATGATTTACAACGTGTTGGTGGTACAGGTGACGGTGGAATTGATGGGATTATTTCGTTAGATAAACTCGGATTAGAGCGAATTTATGTACAAGCAAAACGCTGGCAAGGCACCGTCGGTCGCCCTGATTTACAAGCATTTTATGGCGCTCTTGCAGGGCAAAAAGCCAAACGTGGTATTTTTATAACTACGTCTGGTTACACAGCACAAGCTATTGATTTTGCTAAATCTGTTGAGGGATTAGTCCTTATTGATGGTAACCTCTTAGTTAACCTAATGATGGATAACGAGATAGGCGTTAGTTCACAAATTATTAAGTTACCGAAGCTAGATATGGATTATTTTGAGTAGTGGTTGAGGAACCATAAATAACGACTATATTAATATAGCCTATTTATTAATGTTCATACCAGATAAAACTTTGAATAAGTATTTGACGCATGTGTAAACAACAAAATTTAAATTAGGTAGCGTATAGATAGCCTGGTTGCTAACTCAGTATCTGATAAATTTGACTGTTTAACTTCCTGCATTTTCACTACGCTTTGCACTTGTATTCTATTTGTCATTCTCTGGTCACCATTCAATATAGACGGAAGCCATCCCATCCAGTCGTTCTTTGGTCTTTTCCCACTTTGGCATGACTTGACTCATTAGCCGGTAGAACCGCTCGCTGTGGTTATGCTCTGCTATGTGGCAAAGCTCGTGTAAAATCACGTAGTCAATACACTCACGAGGCGCTTTTACCAAATGAGGATTCAGTGCAATTCGCCCATTAGGTGAGCAACTGCCCCATTGGGTTTGCATTGCCAGAATACGCAGCGATGGTCGCTCTTCTACCCAAAGGGCTTGTTCCAGCATGGTATCGAGCCGCTTGGTGAAGGTTTCCTTGGCTCGCGCTTTGTACCAGTCTGTTAGTAGCTCTTTAACCTTTTCAGCGGACTTTGTTCTTACCGAAACTTCCAACTTGCCGCGTAGTAGTTTCACACCTTGAACCTGTTCTGGTGCTTCAATCACTTTCAGCAGATACTGTTTTCCAAGGTAGTAATGGCTCTCACCGCTGATGTATTGTCTAGAGGGGATGAATTCAAGTTGTTCGCGGAAGTTCCTAAGCTGTTCGTATATCCAACGCCCACGCTTCTTAACAGCAGAAAGAACCGCATCATTGTCTGCATCTTCGGGACTCGACACGATAACCCTGCAATCTGGATGAACTTTGATTAATATTCTATTTGAGACTGACCTTCTCGTTACTCGTTCGAACGGGATAAGATGATCGCTGTAGCGGAATTCAAAGCGTGTTGAATCAGTCATCTTCAAACATGTCTCTTACATTTGAAGCAGATACTTTGTTCGGGCGTGCATCAATTAATACGAAACCTTTGTCCTCTTTTAGTTTTAACTCCCTCATAACCTTACTGACAGATTCAAGCTCGGAATCGCTGAAAAAGAGAATGACTTTAATTGACTGATGGGTGCAGTTTGCAGCCTCATAAATTTCAACTTGGTGTTTCAGGTTTTGCTTTAACTTTTTGTTTGAAGCCAACTTAAACTCAACAAGGGATTTATCTTTGCTCCCATTTGATATTTTGAAATCAACGGGCCCTCGACCATTATTAACTTCTGCGTTTACATCATATTTACTAGCAAACCATGTCAGCTTAAATAGGAGCTGAAGGTCTTGCTCTCGTTTTATTGGATTTCCTTTTACATAGAAAAACCTGTAACCATCATTGTTTTCTACCATCTGCTTTAGAAAGAGAACACGTTGATACGCTTCGTCTAATGAATTTGATGGTTGATCATAAAACGTCGTATCTTTTTCTAGGCTGTTCACAAGCTCTTTAACTTTTTGAATGAACAGATACTCTGTCTCATTTACCTTTAGCTCACTAAGCTTAACAGCCTGGTCACCATTCTCTTCTTTAAGCTTTATAAAATAGTCAATATATTGAGGGAATTTTATGATCGAGCTTACGACGGCTTTATCAAACTCTTTTTTATCAGGATTTTCAGGAAGAATCCTGGCTAGATAGTCATTCAACTGTGCTCTAAGTTGGTCATTGGGGATACTTTCAAGCACACCTCTAAAATCACCAATCATGTCAGACTTATTAATCCAGTTTTCATCTTTCGTGAGGATGTCCTTAGGGGTCAAAAGTACATAATCATTTTGAAATATTGGTAGTGTATAGGTTTTCGCCATCCATGATCTTGTCTTGTAGTTAAATTCGACTTTATCAACTAAATGAGTGGATAAAAAACGAGCATCAATATGCTCCTGAGCGAATTCTTGAGTGTAATCAAGTAAAAACTTTTTGATAAGATTGGTTGTGAAGTCGCTTATATTATCTCTTCCAACGCCATCTTTGATTAAGCAAAGCTTCTCAAGGTGACTACCGTTGGTAATCTCTTCAGTGCCAAAATTCGTAAACACAGTGTTCAGGTTTTCGTTAAGAGACTTTGCGAACTTCTGACCAAGGCCACTTCCACCATTACCAATTTTGCTGTATCCAAACCATGTTTGTTTTACTTCTGGGAATAAGAACCATGCTTTTATTAAACCTTTGCTGATCCCTTCTTTTTCTGAACAAGCACGCAAAAATGCAACATATTGAATAATGTCATCATGTAGTTTCTTATACTCCGGTTTGTCGCTATTAAATAAAAGGAATGGGTCAATGAACAGGGGAAGATCATTGATTAATGAAAGATCAAATGCACCATATTCCTCTAGTTCTTTGGGCGAAACGTCAAAAAAATCAGAAAAATAAATTTTCATATCAAACCCCACTCAAGCCCACACGAGTGATCTGAACAATCATCTCAACAATCTTCTTAGCCTGATCCATACCCCCACCAATGGCTTTGCACTCTTGGAACATTCGCGGCAGTAACTTTTTACGAATATCCGCTTCGATGTTCTGTGGGTTTATGGAGTTTTCCGCGACAGAGGTTTCTACCGCCTGGTCTATTTCAAAGGCAACTTTTATCCACTTATCCTGAACCTGGCTGTCAAGCACGGCCAAGGCCTCAGGAAGCACTTTCTTGAACACACCAAAATATGCCTGTGCATGACGATTACCAGTAAACGCATCGGGTATGTCGTTCAAGCGCCTATCTTGTACTTGCTCTTCAAATTCACGGAACAGCATATACTGCTTTAGAGGGTGGTCGAACAGTTTTTCGGCCTCTTCAATGGCTTGGCGCAGCAACTTGGAAAACGCTTCCTGAGCATAGGGATCATCCCGTAACTCTTGCTCAATCATTCGGGTTACGTGCGTTTTGATAATGTCAGTTTCGTTGCGCGTTTTATCTTCGCTCCAGTCCTCAGGTTGTTGCTTTTGCCCCATTTTACCCACTTCATACACGCCACCGGGTTCTTTAACCTCGACACCCACCACATGCTTATCTAGTAGCTTTTTTACCTGCTCAGCGTATTCGTCGTAGTCAATCCTCTCTCCCGCATCTTGTTGTACCATCTGGCGTAAGCTAGAGAATTGCTTTACCATTTCTTTGTAATGGAGTCGATCCTGGTCACTAAAGCTTTTGTCTTCAAAGAAGGTAGCTGATTGCAGCGCTACCTTCAAACAACTAGTAAAGGCAGTCAGGGCTTCGTAGAAGTCCTCACGCACTTTCAGGTGCACGTCAACCAGCTCGCCGCCGAACTCTTCAATCTTTGGTACCAGTACCTGGCGCAATTGCTCGATGTCGTTCTTATTCTTCACGCCATCGAATATGGCCCATAGCTGTTTATAAAGCTGTGGCATGCGCTTGTACTCGGTACTCATCTGGTTGTAGAGGCCAGTAATATCATTGATGTCGTAACCGCCTTGGGTACGAGAGGCCAGATCCTGATATTTCTGAATGGTGGTATCCAGCTCGGCCAAAATGCCGCGATAGTCTATAAGTATGCCAAATTTTTTCTTCGGGTGCAGACGGTTTACCCGTGCAATCGCTTGGATCAGGTTGTGCTCTTTTAGGGGTTTGTCGATATACAGCACAGCGTTTTTCGGCTCATCAAAACCTGTGAGCAACTTATCGACCACGATGAGTATCTTCAGTGAGTCATCTTTATCAAAGCGCTCTATCAAGTGTTTGGTGTAAACCTGCTCATCCTGACTGCCTACGTTGTCCTTCCACCACTGGGTGACTTCTGGTGTGGTCGCCTCATCTACAGCGGTGTTGCCCTCACGGCTATCCGGCGGGCTCATCACGACGGCAGATTCAAACAAGCCTGCTTCGTCCAGATACTTTTTGTATTTGATAGCCGAGGCCTTGCTATCGCAAGCTAACTGGCCTTTCAAACCTTCATCGATGTTCTTTACAAAGTGGTTGGCTATGTCCAAAGCAATCAAGCGAATGCGATCATCCGCACCATAAATTTGGCCTTTCTTGGCAAACTTGTGCTTTAAGTCGGCCTTTTGCTCTTCTGAAAGCCCTTCGGTAATACGCTCAAACCAACTGTCGATAGCACGTTCATTCACATCCAGGTCGGGAATACGCTCTTCGTACAGCAGCGGCGTCACTGTCTGATCTTCCACGGCGCGCTGCATGGTGTAAGCATGTACAATGGGGCCAAACTTATTTGTGGTCTTATCGTCTTTTAACAGTGGTGTGCCGGTGAAGGCGACAAAGGCAGCGTTAGGCAGAGCCTGCTTCATACGAATATGGTTTTCACCGCCCTGGCTGCGGTGGCCTTCATCAATCAGTACAATGATGTCAGAGCTGTTGTTTACACACTCTGGCATTTTGGTAGCGGTATTAAACTTCTGGATCAGTGAGAAGATAATTCGCTCCGTGCCTTTACCAATCTGTTCAGCCAAGCGTTTGCCTGATGTGGCCATAGCTGCTTCTTTGTCTTTTTTACCGGCGAGTTCACCGCCCGAGGCAAAGGTTTTGCTCAGCTGGGTTTCCAGGTCTACCCGGTCAGTCACCACCACGATACGGCATTGCTTCAGGCTTTCGTGCAGGATCAGCGCCTTACTTAAAAACACCATAGTAAATGACTTACCAGAACCCGTGGTGTGCCAGATTACACCGCCTTCACGGCCACCGGTGCTACTTCGGGTATTGATGCGTTCAATTAGGCGCTTGATACCAAATACCTGCTGATAACGGGCAATGATTTTGCCAGCCTTTTTATCGAACAAGGTGAAGTAACGGGTCATCTCCAGTAACCGGGAAGGGCTTAACAGACTGATCAGTAATTGATCCTGACCAGTCACAGCAATCTCCCCCGCAGCGGTCAAGCTCTGGTACCAATCCAGATCTTTTGCTGGGCGATGGCTGAATAAGCTTGCCAACTGTTCATCTTTGAGCGTTTTGTTTTTGATAGCGTACATCTCGGCATCGGAGATATCTTCTTCACGCCAGGCGGCCCAAAACTTAGCGGGCGTGCCACAGGTACCATAACGGCCTTCATTTCCGTTTATGGACAGTAATATTTGGCTATAGGCAAACAATGACGGGATTTCATCATGTCGCTGGTTACGTAGGCTTTGCGAGATACCCTCGTCAATTGTCGGGCCTTTCTTGGAATTGCCATCCGGGCGCTTGGCCTCAATTACAACCAGAGGAATACCGTTAACAAAGCAGACAATATCGGGTCTGCGGCTTTCGACTCCGCTAGAACGGGTAACGGTAAATTCTTCGGTAAATGCAAAGCTGTTATTGACTGGGTTTTGCCAGTCAATTAGTGCAATAGTCGGGCTGGCCTTTTTACCATCCACAAACTCAGTGACAGAGATGCCATACAGCAGGTGGTTGTACAGGCGCTCATTAGCAGTTAATAGGCCCTCGTTTAATGCTGGACTGCACACCTCAGCAATCAGGTTGTCGATAGACTTTTCAGACAGCGGGTAGTTTTTACCAGCAAAGGTAAAAGTGCGCTTCTGGAGTTCTCTGCTTAGCACCTGGCGTAAAACAACTTCATCAACTTTACCACCGCGGGCGGCTAATGCGAGTTCAGGAGAGAGGAATGACCACCCTAGGTTGGTCAATAGCATCAGCGCCGGTAACTTTGCACTGTATTCTTCCTGAAATTTGGGTGTATATTGTGTCATTCGTTATCTCTCTTCAACCCCTGATACCCAAGGTGCAGCTTCGGGTTATGCTGTTGGTATACTGCAAATAATGGCCGTAATATCAGAAAAAAAGAAAACTGATCCAATAATTATTAAAAGTATTGTGAACCACAAAGATAGTGGCACTTTATCTCGCCAAAAACTAAAAGGGCGATACTCCCCGATCCAAGCAGTTTGCTGCTCCCAAAAAAACTTATAGTGAGCAAACCAGGTTGCAAACATTGGATGGTGTGAAGCGCAACAGGTGTTATAACGTTTCTCGATATCCTTAAGTATTTCTGATGCTTCTTGAGCTGACTTTGTATTTTCCTTTACTTCAGCCATTAAATGTTTTAATTCATTAAACAAATCTGTTAATACGATGCCTTTTTGCTCAAAATCACTTTTATCAGAATTCTTAAGACTGATGTAGAGTCCAACGATGCCTAAAACTAGCAGTGTACTCGACGCTAGCTTGGTTGAGAGTTCTGCAAATGCTAGAGCATACACACCAAAAGCCAGTGAAATAAAGCTGAGAAGGCCCGGAACTTTTTCAATCATTTCAAAGCTAGCAAAATGCAACTTTGCACTATAGCCAACGTTGTAACCAGTTTCTGAAATATGCTTAAGTAAATTATTATTTTCCATATACACCTCACTGAATCGGCACGTGAACTCTATCTTTCGCAACAACAACACCATTTTGAATGGCGTAGCATTCAACTATATGCTCCCCTGCAAAATCAGTTTTCTCTTGCTTTTCTCTAAAGCCTTTATCAATGACGATATCACCCCGAATGCAATCCCTACGCTCAGCTTCCGCCCCTCGGTTTAAGACTTTCCATTTCAAAGTAAACTCACCCGGTACGTCTATTTCATCGACATAAAAGTTGAGTTGTTTCTTAGGGGAAAGCTTAAGCTTTCTGGAAAGCATAGTACGCAGCAAATCTACACGAAATCCGTCTTGCGAGACTTCACATTCGATTTTAAGATTGAAACGAATATCAAGCGGATACAAATCTTCGATAAACTGCTCAGTATCTTTGAAGGCTTTAGCAATAGATCTTGCTTCTGCCTTCGTAGCTGACGGGAAAGGCCTGCCAAAAACTTTTTTCCACTTTTTATTTGCTGAGTCATTTTCACCCGTTGCGATGGCATCGCAACATAAGTCATAAGTTTTTTTGGCTTTTCTTTGAAACTTGCTTTTTACATTTACTCGTTGATTACTGCCTAAGGCAAGGTAATAGTCCTTATTTGGCTCTTCGGACAAATAAAGGAAGAAATCTCGACACATCCAGTCATAAAATGCGGCTGACCGGTTGTCATAATCCGTTCTAGATTTTAAAAAATTGTATGCCAGAGTATCAATTAAAAGTCCTCCCATCCCCACGCCGTGCTTGTTTTTCCATGCTCTAGCCATTTTGCAAAGCTTACGAAGATTCTTATTTTTTTGATCCACAAACTCTTTCATGGCTTTAATTTCATCGCGTGGCTTTGTTATTTTCCAGCTACCACCGTTGTATGTATCTGGGTACTTGAAACTACCATCATCTTGTTCAAATACTGGCTGAACTTCCACAGTAAAATTCTTATACAGCACTTGAACAACCAAACGGTCTTTTTTAACTTCTGTGTTTGAATACCTAGCTTTTATCGCGTCACGAGTATCATCGAGTAACTTGGATTGTTTTCCGTCTTTATAGTTATTCCATTTAGAAGCTGGCATGATATAAAGCATATCTAGATCTGAAATGCCTTTAATGCCTGTCCAACGACCATAAGAACCAACCTGCAAACTATTGGCAGTTTTAGATTCCGTATCCCTAAATTTTTTGTTCAGTGCGGATGTAATTTCTTCATATTTAGAAGTAATTGACGTTCCGTTATCAATGGCCAAATTTTTCAAAAAATCAGTAAACATCTCCGAAGTAGTCATAAACGTCCTTATTTTTTATCTTTAGGCGGGTGAGGGTCATTCCCGTAGCTATTGCCAGCCCGGATTTTTCCGTCAGTGCCATGAATTTTGGTATCGGATTGCTGATTGCGAGCGATCTCTTCAGCAACTTCGATGGCTTCTTTTTGTGTTTTGGTGACCTTGGTCGCTTTTGAATTACCCTCGCCTTTTACTGCCCACCCATCTAGATGTTTAACTACGTGTTGGTTTTTACCTTTTGCCATTACGCAACCTCCTTATCATCAATCTTTACTCTTCGCTTACCCGTCAACAACTGCTGCATCAAGGCTTTCTTCTCTTGCTTTAACGCTTCTAGCTTTTGTTGCAGGGCGGAGATTTCCTGATCGGCGGTGGAAAGCACGGCGGCGATTTTTTGTTGCTCTTCTAGAACAGGGAAAATCAATTTCACTTGTTGAAAGCTACTTTTGTTTACAATTGGTACGGCGGTTACACCTGCAATACTAATTAGCTTATTAACGTTGAATTCAATCTGATAGTAAAAAAACTCATTGGAGAAGCTATCGCTGACTACCACTGCGTTTATTTGTTGATTGGTTCCCATGTCCTCATTTGCAATCGCATTTTTTCCAATCGAAGCAATGCAAGTTACTAAGACACTCCCTTTAGGCACAATCCGCGCCTTGGTCGAACCTTTATCAGATAATTTTATCTTCGTATCTGAAACGTATTTTCCCGTAAAATCTTCTGCAGTAGCCCATAACACATCTCCACCATAGTTGTTTTCATCACTTTTTGGAGGTGTGGAGCCAGTAACAACCATGCCGACTTCTTGAATTTTTGACCACTTCCACTCCCCACTAAACCTAACCCCATTCTTATCCAGTAGACGTTTTTTCCCGGTGAGCAGTTGTTGCATCAGGGCCTTTTTCTGCTGCTGGCTGTTGGCAAGCAGTTGTTCGGTGGTGGTGATGGCCTTATCCCAAGTAGAGAGGATTTCGGCTATTTTTTTTTGTTCGGGGAGTGGAGGTACAAGAACAGGAAATACCTTTATCTGGGTCGAATTAATACTGGCTAAATTCGTGCTGCGTTTTGCGCAGCTTAGGAAGTAAGTTTTTCCATAATTGCTAGCCGCCAAAGCGGCAAGGAAAAATGAATCTATTAACTCTTGATCTGGCCTAACCGCAAACACATGGTTCTGATGTAGGCATGGTTCTATTTGGCCTAACCATACGTCTCCTCGACCTAGCTTATCGAAGTCGCCACCTTCATTCATAAGAACGTCCCCCTTTTTCAAAGAGAAGCGCTCCAACTTATCGCGTTCAATCTCAATTTCTTTCACGTCCTCAAGATTGATATGTCCATCTTGCACATTGGCAACCCGTAGGTATGGAACAGTTACTGGATCTTTTAATCCAGTTTTTCCCTTAGCGACTCCGGACCTAACTTCTGCAACCTGCTCAAGTGGCTGCCTTTTCCACCCATTAGGCACCATATCCAAGCTCCTCCAGATACTTAGCCATCTCTGTTTCCAAGGCTGTCAACTGCGCTTTCAATTGCTCGCGCTCGCCACGTATAGCCATCAAGTCGATTTCTTCCTCTTCTTCAAAAGTATTAACATAGCGCGGGATGTTTAGGTTGTAATCGTTTTCTTGGATCTCTTTCAGGCTGGCAAGATAAGCATATTTATCGACATTTTCTCCCGCTTTATAGGTAGAGAGGATCTTAGAGATATTTTCTTCACTAAGCTGGTTCTGATTTTTACCAGATTTAAACTCGCGTGATGCATCGATAAACAGAACGTTATCATCCACTTTTTCTTTTTTGAAAATCAGAATCGCTGCGGGAATACCTGTACCATAAAACAGTTTCTCAGGCAGGCCAATCACTACATCCAATAGGTTTTCATCAATCAGTTTTTGGCGGATTCTGCCTTCACTAGAGCCTCGAAATAGTACACCGTGAGGTACCACTACCCCCATGCGACCTGTCTTAGGTTTAAGCGTTTCAATCATGTGCAGGATAAAGGCGTAGTCACCTTTGGTTTTCGGTGGTACGCCACGGCGAAAGCGACTGAATTTATCGTGCTCGGCTTCTTCATGACCCCATTTATCCAAGGAAAACGGCGGGTTGGCGGTCACGATGTCAAACAGCATCAAGTCGCCATTCTTATCGAGCAGCTTGGGGTTGCGGATGGTGTCGCCCCATTCAATTTTGTGGTTGTCTTCACCGTGCAGGAACATGTTCATTTTAGCTAGCGACCAGGTGGAACCAATGGACTCTTGCCCATATAGGGCGTATTGGCGACTAGCGTGGTTAGCTACGACTTTGCGGCCACACTTCATCAAGAGCGAACCAGAGCCACAGGCAGGGTCACAGATGATGTCGCCCGGTTGAGGATCTAATAACTCGGCGATCAGATCACTGACTTCTGGTGGGGTATAAAATTCACCAGCTTTCTGGCCACCACTGGCCGCGAAGTTTTTGATAAGGTATTCGTAGGCGTTACCTATCACATCCAGCGTGCCGACGCAGCTAGGTTTAAGGTTCAGCTCAGGTTTGGCAAAGTCTTCCAGCAGGTGACGCAGAATTGTGTTTTTTTGCTTTTCTTCACCCAGTTTGTCGGTATTGAAGCTTATGTCCTGGAACACGCTCTTGCCTGCGTCTTTGAGTTTGGTACCGTTGGCTTCTTCAATGGCGTGCAGCGCCTGGTCGATACGCTCACCGTTACCAGGTTCATAACGACGTTCGTACAGGGCATAAAAGCTGGCCGTTTCGGGCAATACAAAGCGCTCATTTTTCATCATCTCTTTGATGAGTTCTGGCTCATCTCCGTACTCGGTCTTGTAGCCATCGTAGTGATCCTGCCATACATCGGAGATGTACTTGAGGAACAGCATGGTCAGGATGAAGTCTTTATAGGTATCGGCGCTGATGGTGCCACGGAAGGTATCACAGGCATTCCACAGCGCTTTGTTAATGCTATCTTGGTTAATCTTGTCGTTCATCCATTGCTTCCTTTTAGTGGGGCTAATCAATAGCTGGCCCGGTTCAAGTCTTAAATTCGTTGTGCTGGCTGTTTAGTGGCAATGCGCCTGATACAATTCGTTGGCGATTACGCCCATCACGCGTTCACCGTTGTTTACTAACCTCTGAATCAGCCTTTGCTCTTCACCCAAAGTGTTGGCCATCGCAATGACTGCTCGCTGCTTGGCAAGTGACGGAACAACGACAGGGGCATCTTCCAGCACACTGCGGCGAATACTTTTTGTTAAGGTGCCTTCGGCGTTCTGCTCAAAATACCGCTGAGCCGGTACTTGATTCAGTAACCACACCATAAACTCAGGCAGAATGTCTTTCTTCTTCAGGCTGACCACAAAAAAATGTGGCGCGGCAACGGCCTGTTTACCTGTGGTAGCCAGTAACTTATCCACTTGTACGGCGTAGTTATGACTGCCTCGGGCAGCCACCAAAATATTACCTGTAGTAAGGTAGTCGGGTTCACGCTTACCGGTTAGCTCTGTTTCTAAACAGTCTGACCAGCGAATCCCTTCGGTTAGAGAAACATCCTTCATCTGAACTGCTACTACAGCAGAGCCTGGCACTTCAGGAAGTTTCCCTCGAAATGGATAGCCAGCATTGATGGTTGCTATCTGTTTGAGCTTCACACTCACACCCTCTTCATCGCCAATGATGCAAAAATAATCTATTAATCCTAGTTAAATGTCAAGATGAAATTGCATCATTAAAGTTAATGCAAAAAAATAGAACAAATATACATAAGGTGAGATTGTCGAGCATTAAATAAAAACCATTTAGTACCGAAATGAGCACTAGGTAGATAATTTACCTCTTATATGGTTAAAATGGGGCCAGTTGATGTATTGGCAATGAATTCATTCCTAGAGTACTGCTATAAAGAGCTGTATCGCTCACCTAAACGAGCTGCTAGGTCTAACCATTGGAAAGATGTCTCTGTCAAGACGCTGTAATCAATATCCCTCTCAACTACAGCTTGTAGCTTGCATCATCTCCCTACCTCATATACTGAACATTGTTATAATTAGCACGGTTCGCATTTTTACCGATACAAGCAAGGCTGGTTTTTTATCCGCTCTGGGTTATAGATTTTTTCATGTAGTATCATATTTACCAAATGACGGAAACTAAGCCCTGCTAGCTTTCATTTATTCCCCCAACAATTCAATAATCTAATTTAAATTGCCTTTAATGGATTACCCGGCTTAGCAAAACTAAACGGCGAAATTTCTTTCTCCCTATTCACATCCAAATAATCTGCCCACCACTGCACCATCAATCGCCGCTCCTCAATATGCTCAGCCTTATGAATATAAGCAGCTCTTACTGAGTTGCGTTCTTGGTGGCTCATTTGTCGTTCTACCGCATCCTTCGACCACAAGCCTGACTCAATCAACGAGCTACACGCCATTGTTCTAAAACCATGCCCACACACCTCCGTTTTAGTGTCATAGCCCATCACACGTAATGCATTGTTTACCGTGTTTTCACTCATGGGTTTTCTAGGATTGTGATCGCCGATAAAGATCAACTCATGATTGCCGCTGAATTGATAGATCTGTTTTAAGATCTCAATGGCTTGTCGACTTAAAGGGACTAAATGGGTAGTGCGCATTTTTGATCCGCGATGTGAGTGCTTAACCCCTTCTATCGCTTCACGTTCTGCGGGGATCGTCCACATAGCATTTTCAAAATCGATTTCATCCCAACGAGCAAAGCGCAGTTCACTAGAACGAATGAAAACTAACAAGGTAAGTTTGACGGCAAGTTTAGTTAAAGGCCTTCCCTTATAATCATCGATACGTTGTAAGAACTCAGGTAGACGTTTAAGCTCTAAGGCTGCTCTAAGGCTGCTCTATGGACTCGCTTACCTGTGGCGACTGCACCCGCCATATCTTGCGCTGGGTTATAGTCGATTAAACCACTTTGTACGGCATAACGCATAATGGCTGTCACGCGTTGTTGCAAACGTGCAGCCACCTCGAGACGTCCAGACATCTCTACGGCCTTGATAGGTTCGAGTAGATCGCGAGTTTTCAGTTCAGCAATATTGCGTTTACCAATAGCAGCAAAGATATTGTCCTCAAGGCTTTTGAGAACTCGATGGCTATGCCCTTCTGACCATCGCTGATTGGTTGCATGCCAATCACGTGCAACCTTCTCAAATGTATCAAATTCTTTTTATTGCTCTTCTTTCACTTATTTGCATTTTTCATTGGGATCAAAACCATTAGCAATTAACTTTCTCTCTAGCTTCTGCAAGTGAAATATCAGGGTAAACACCCAGTGCCAACATTTTGAGCCGTTGGTACAAACTATTATCGAATCGAGAGATACCAAAACGCTTATACCCACAACATGCAATAGCAGATACTTGATGTGAGTTGGTTTTAGTATAGCGAGGAAGGGTAAGTGGAAGGGTAACACCCCACAAACCATAAATTTCAGGCATAAAAAAAGACGCTTTTAGCGTCTGATTTTTGGTGCGAAGGCCGGACTCGTACATAACACTTAACCTCATGATCTAAATTAAAATATTAAAGTATAAATTTATTTATACCAACGCATGTACCAACAGATAAAATTCTTACTTTCTCTGATGGTTATCTAATACAAGTAATCGTGATGCTGATGAAACAATATAATCTTATAAGTTATCTTCATGCAGCATCAAGATCTGGTATCATTGCCTCTCGGTTAGCTACTGATACTTCATAGTTACTCGCTTATCTTTGGTCAGATAGAGTAGGATAGCTGATCAGCTGCTAACAGCCCTCCTCATCTAAGTAGGAGCAATTACTAATTGATTTATGAAGAAGAGGCACGCATATGAGATGATATATTTCCCGTATTTTTCCGCCTATTCAAACACCGTTCCCTCTGGGAATGACTTTTCATAGCCCATATTGTCTCTCAATCGTTTTAGAATTTGATCAAATCATTTCTGCATGTGCATATCAATAAATTTAAAAACTCTTCTCACGCATTTCTTCCACCTATGTTGAATCATAAGAGCTTATATGCTAATAGGTTGATATTTAACCTTGCTAAGTTAGAAAGCATGTTGGATACCTTGGGGTTGTATAGATGATACTCTGAGGATTTTAGAGCCTTGTAGGCATAAGATTCAAAAGCAATAACTTAAATTATCATACTAGTAGCTCTCCTTTATGCCTACAACATTATGTTTTTTATACAAATAAAAGAAGTGTGTTTATGAATATTCAGTACATAAAGGTTGGTAGTGTACCCGAAATTATTAGACTGTTACCAAACTCTAGCGAGCAAGCTGATTCCTACTCTTATCCTTTTACCCTATCGGCAAACTGTGCATGGGGAAAACAGGAAGCAGAAATATCAATAGAGAATTTACGCCAAAATATCGAGCCTTGGCTAACCGCACTCTTCCAATCCGAACATTTAAACTTATTGATCGGTGCAGGTTTAAGCACATCTATTCAAATGTCTGCTACAGGTTTACCTCCAGCAGGAATGGGCTGGATAAGCGACCTAGCAGTATGTCAAAGTGAAATAGATACATTTGCTACCCAAGCCGCCCAAGCTGCTGGCCGCGATAAGGGAAATATAGAAGATCAAATTAGAGCTATTAATGAACTTATTAAAGGGCTTGAAATTCTGACAGTGCTGAATACCCCTCAACCTGAAAACCCTCCAGCTCCTCATGTTGCTTATAGAAATCTAAAAGCTGATTTGAAAGCACTTAGGGGAGAGCTTTCTCGATGCCTAGGTGAGTTTTCAAGATCTGTAAGTACTGGAGAATACTTGATTAAAAATGCTGACCCTAAGCGAAAAGAGGAAACATTCAATTATCTGGTGAGCTTCTTGATGAGCTTTGCAAGTAGAACTGCCACTCGCGATAGGTTACATATTTTCACAACAAACTACGACCGTATTATCGAAGTAGGTGCGGAGCTTGCTGGCTTGAGACTTATAGATCGCTTTGTAGGAAGTATCGCTCCAGTGTTTCGTTCTTCAAGATTAGAAGTTGATTATCACTATAATCCTCCTGGAATCCGTGGCGAACCAAGATATTTAGAAGGAGTTGCGCGTTTTACTAAGCTTCATGGTTCCCTTGATTGGCATGAACAAAATAGTGCAATTCGGCGCTTTGGTTTACCTTTTGGGGCACGCTCTGTTGATCCGTTTTTAGAAGCCGAAGGTCATGAAAGCAATAGCTATGAACAGCTCATGATTTATCCTAATTCAGTAAAAGATAGAGAAACTGCCGAGTACCCTTATGTTGAGCTATTTCGAGATTTTGCAGCAGCAACTAGCCGTCCAAATAGCACATTAGTCACCTATGGCTATAGCTTTGGTGATGAGCATATCAATAGGGTAATTGAAGACATGCTTACAGTTCCTTCGACTCATATAGTCATAATAGCCTTCGGAGATCCACTTGGAAGAATTATGAATTTCATTACTAAGAGTGGAAGAAAAGCTCAGATCACTCTGTTAATGGGAGATCATTTAGGAGATCTTAAAACTTTAGTTGATAACTATCTACCTAAACCTGCTATTGATAAAGCATCAATAAAGATGGCTGAATTGCTCAAGCAAAGGGGATTCATGCAGCCAAAAGAATTAGGTAATTCAACTGACTCCGAGGTATCACTATGAGCTACTTACCAATTGAAAGGTTAGAGCAATTAAGAATTGGAACTGTTGGTTTTGTATCGCCTAGTGAAATCAGAGTTTCTTTAGAGATTGACTCTCCAGATTCCGTATCGCTTCAAGGTGGCTCACCTCGTAATTTTCCTCGAATAAATAGTTATGTACTTATAAGTAGTGATGATGGATTTCTTGTTGGGCAGGTTGAGTGGATTGCCGTAGAACATTCACCATACCCTAAAAGAAGGGGATTGCAAGATTTTGGCTTGATAGACCTTCCTTTTCCACTTAAAAAGCTCAGCATCAATCCTGTTGGCACGTTAAGAGTTGATAGAAAAAACGAAGGTTTCAAGTTCACAAGAGGAACAGATGCTTTTCCCTCGGTAGGTGACTCAGTGCTCCTGCCCACTGACGAGCAATTAAAATCAATAATCGAGTCAGGTGACAATAGAAGAGTAAAAATAGGGGATAGCCCCCTAGCTAACAATGCAGAAATAAAAGTGGACCCTGATAGGCTTTTTGGACGACATATAGCTGTCTTGGGTAATACAGGTAGTGGTAAATCATGCTCAGTGGCGGGGTTAATTCAATGGTCTTTAGATGCAGTTTTGCAACAGGAACAAACTCCTAATGCTCGGTTCATAATACTTGATCCAAATGGAGAATACAGTAGAGCATTCGGACCAAAATCAAAATACAAGGGTAAGCTATTACGTGTAGAAGCTAACACGGATGCTGAAGAAATTGAACTTAAAGTGCCGTCATGGTTATGGAATAGTTCTGAATGGGCTGCTTTTACTCAAGCAAGTTCAAAAGTTCAACTTCCCTTATTGCGCCGAGCTCTGAGGGCTATGAGAAATGCTGTTTTGTCAGAAGATAATGTGACAATTCAAGCGAAACACTTTTGCGGTATCCTTCTCGTGTCAATGAGACAATTAGCAAGCCAAGGCCAGATATATGTAAATGGCGGTCATGCGAAAGGTTTCGTTGAAAGTTTAACCTCATGGGCTAATAGTCTCTCCACGTTGAATGAAAAAATCGATAAAAAACCTTTTGATAACCTAATAAACACGATTAATGTGTATCTCTCCACTCGAACAGGTGTACAGTGGCCGTCAAAACCTGAAGTTTCCGACACTGATCAGTTGATTAGCGAATTAAAAAATGCGCATGCTACGCTTGGTGGGGACGAGCAAGAACTTCTTCCGAAAAGTGAAGATGCGCCTATTCGTTTTAAAGGTGACGATTTTGTAGCGTATCTCGAAGCCTTAGCCCAAGAAACAGGTACAGAGCAGTTCGTGGAGTTTCTTCTGACTCGTATTCGGACAATGTTAGGTGACACCCGAATAAGTGTAGTAACAAATGATTCTGAAGAGCCTATCAGTTTAACTAATTGGTTAAACACTTTTCTAGGGATAGATGGGCAAAGTTCTATAACCGTAATCGATTTATCACTGGTACCAAATGAAATAATACATTTGGTAACTGCTGTAATTTCCAGGGTTACTTTTGAAGCACTACAACGTTATCGAAGGCTAAATGGAAAACCACTGCCAACAGTTATGGTTGCAGAGGAAGCTCATACATTTATTAAACGCTACAAAGAGGATAGTGAGGGTCAGTCAGTCTCCGACATATGCTGCAAAGTATTTGAAAAAATAGCTCGAGAAGGACGAAAATTTGGATTAGGTCTTGTGGTTTCGTCCCAACGGCCGTCAGAGTTATCTCCAACAGTGTTGTCTCAATGTAATACTTTTTTGTTGCACCGGATTAGTAATGATAGAGACCAAGAGCAAGTCCATAGGCTTGTTCCCGATAATATGAGGGGATTATTGAGGGAGTTGCCATCTCTACCATCTCGGCATGCTATTTTACTAGGATGGGCTTCTGAACTTCCGGTTTTAGTTAGAATGAGAGAGCTTACTGAAACACAAAGACCTCAATCTGACGATCCTGATTTTTGGGACGTATGGTCTAATACTGGAGAAAATCCTCGCAAAGTTGATTGGCAACTGATAGCTGATGATTGGCAACGTTAAGTAACTTAACTGATTTGTAGTAGTGTTATATATGACAGTCTAGGCTTTGGTTGATAATTAGTTTTCACTACCAAAAATTGACTTGATAGTATCAATACTATCAAGTCAAACTATTAAGCTAATATAAAACGCTGATTGTAATGCTCTCCATTTAGGGCAGAATAAATACAACTAAAATTATTTTTTTCCAGCCACCGACATCTTCGCCAACTCTGGATTATTCGCCTCAAAGATTGATAGTGGTAATTCAACCTTACGCCCGTTCTGATCTTCTACCGCTTTAACCACTTCAAACTCAACGACATCATCACAAGGTATTTCCAGTCCTGCAAAGGTGGCACGCGTTGCGCTAGAATCGCCAAAAGGTTCCACTTCCAGTACCGTATCCCCTAATACCTTTCCTTGCCTATCTTTCATTCTCAAGGTTATCTCAAGCGCACCAAACTCCGCGTGGTCTAGAACCATATGGCTACCGCCATTATCAAGGGTAAATGAGTAACCACAGTAACCTTGGTTAATAAAGTTTGAACTTGTATGCGTGATGCTCGCATAACGCTGTTGTTCTTCAGCCAAGCTAAATGCACTAACTGCTAATAGTCCTATCGCAAATAGGATTTTTATCTTATTCATTACGTTACCTTTAGTTATCTTTTATTGCCCTCACTACCGCAAGTAACGGTAGCGAGAATGTTATTTATTGTTGGTTGGTTTGCAATCCACCTTTAGTACGGTCTTTTTCTTTCCAATGTGGGCGTTTTTTACCTGATAATTCTTTTTGCTGGTTCCAGTAACCTATCGGATAGCGTTTGACGATAGTACCGTTGACACCAATATCAACTGACGAATATTGCCCGTTATTTATGTATCCTTTTTGGACGTAGGCGTTAGGGCTACAAGTGCCTGTATCGCGTTGTTGCCAGTTTCCGTCAGTTCTTGCCACGATGTAGAAATCACCAAATGCACAACCTGATGCGGATTTATGATTCAGTACAGCAACATAATGCTTGGTTGAGCCTACAATCCTACAGGTACTGTTTTGGCTTCCACACACTTGCCATAAGGTTTTACCGCCATCATCTTTATACTCCCAGATGGTATTTTTAGGGGGCTGGCTGGTGGCAGAAGCTGGTGATGTTATCAACCACAGTGAGGCTAATGCAGTTACGAATACATATTTTTTCATTATAAATTCCTATCAACATAAATAGAAACGTCAGATTGACGCTTGATGAACACCGTCTAATGGGTGCTTGTTTTTCCCTGATATGGCGTATTCGGTGGTTATCGGGTGAATGGTGAATAAGGTATCCACAACAAAAATTGCTGATCATAGTTAATGTGATGACTGACGGTTTAGTCGCACTGAAATCCAGTGACGAATTCGCCGATGAAGATAAAAGGCAATACCACTGGCGATAAGTAAATCAATCAACAATATTGTAGTAGCAACTCCTTCAGTAAAACCGTATAGCCAACCGGATGACATGATAATCAGTAGGCTAGAGAGGGCTAATCCGATAATGATGGACGAGATAATGGCAACTAATTTGGGGTTGAAATGGATTTTATAATCAACTCCCTTAAAGGCACTCAAAACCCATAAGCCCAATTGCGCCAAGAGTTGTGGGATAACCAGAGCAAAGAGATATAAAACGAAGTACATCAATGTGATCCCATACGGGTTCATGATGAGAGCGATAAGCTGGAAATGTGTTAGCAATACGCCAGTGATCCAAAGGCATAACAAAATACTGATAACGACAGCGATCCGTTCTAAACCCAGTTGTAAGTGTGAAACTGTGTTCATATTTCTAAGCTTCCTTATGTGATGATGAATTCACGGTGTGAGGGTGATTTTGAATAGGCATGGCCCATTCGTAACCGCAATCGCGGCACATCCAGCCTGAGCCCCATGCAATGATGTCTTGCTCTGAAGAACAGTGAGGGCAATGTGTAGGATGCGATGCTGGTGAGGTTAATAACGTCATGGTCGGCTCCTTTCTTTGTGTGATGGAAGAGAGGTAAGTACTTGTGATATCAATCGAAAATGCGGTAAGGCTGCGATAAAACTGTTTTGTTGTGACAATTGCATCACTGCATGTTTCGGTGTGAAGGGGGTATTTAGCGGCTGAACTTGTTGGATATCCTCCAACAGCAAAACATGCACTTGCTGATGATATTCAGCCAGTAAATACCACTGGCCTTCACGGTAAATCAGTTGATAAGGTTGTAGTGGATTAAAACGACGCTCAGGTGTGAGTAAGCTAATAGATTGCTTACTGGTAATGGCATACACCAATTGATAGAAATGGTCGGCATGCAAAGCCGAAATCTTATGGGCGTGGTGCCAAATCAAACAAGGTGCATGGGGTTGTTGGGTTAGCAGTAATCCCAGTAAGCGGCTGTCTAGCCCCGGAAACAATCGAGTCATCCCAATCTGTTTCACAAAGGTAAGAATATCTTTGTCTCGATAAGCTTTTAGCGTATTGATGGGCAAGCGATAACAACCTTGCCGACCTTCTACACCCAGATAAGCCAAGCGTTCACGTAAATCCCGTTGTAACGTGCGTTCAGAAACATGGAATTCTTGGGCTAAACATGAGAGCACTAGGCTTTCGCCCGCCATTAAGCGGGCAATCAGCGCAGAGAGTCGCACAGCCATGCGGTCATATTTTCGGTTGGTCTGAAACATAACGTATTGCTCTCAATAACGGACGTTAGGAAATTAAGAAGTAAGGGAGTTTAACTTAGGGGATTGACAGGTTATGTCTGTTGGGAAAAATTATCATTAGGCTTTTTAGTGAAAAACCACTACAAGTAATTTATTGATAAATAATGTTATGTCGATTATTTGAACAATAAGGAGGTAGGGCGTAACGACACAACCTGTCAGGGCGGGAAAATTAGTTGGGCTGGCGAGGAGCAAGTTGGTTAAATAAGGTATCCGCCATCACCCACAGGGCTTTATTAAGTTTGATATCGCCATCAATCCCATTCACCGAACGAGTGCGGGCCCGTTTACCTTTTGCGGTTCTGCCTGATAATCCCCCTTTAATCAGGTTTTCTTGTAAACGTTGGTACACCGTCCAAAGGTCTTCTTTCTTATCTTCAACGCGTCGAGGCTGTAGAATTTGCTCTCGTGTGATTGGCTGGAACTCTTCACCAAAGCGGTAGGTCAAAGCCGCTTCAGCAAAGGCTTGCTGGGCTGGTGGGGGTAACAATAACGACTGCATACTTTCGCGTTTTTCAGCCACTTGCTCAAACGTATCGAGTACCTCATACGCCCCTTCAATCACTTTCCCCACCACATCCCCTTTATGGGGTACACGCACTTCACCTAATACATCACCGCACACCAAACCGTTGGAGCATACAGCTCTAAAGAGTCCCGGCAACATCTGGTAGCTACTCGAACCGTCATGGCTATTGAGCAAAATAATTTCAGGCACTTGTACGCCCGTAATTTGGTCATGTCGCCGAAGTCGTAACATATGCTTGGTGTGCTCTCGACGGCTGACATCACGCACTCGAGTCTGGCAGGCAAAGAACGGGTAAAAGCCTTCTTTTTGTAGGCTGTCTAACAAGGTGATGGTGGGAATGTAAGTATAACGTTCACTGCGTGACCCATGCTTATCTTCGGAGAAAACGCTCGGTACAGTACGAAATAATTCTTCAATGGTGAGTGGACGGTCACGGCGAATACTGTTAGCAGAGCCAAAACGCGAAGCTAATAAACTCATGATAGACTCCTGATTAATCAATTAAGTGGAAAATGGCAGCGGACTCGGGATGTTGTGAAGCGTAGTCACGCAGCTGATAAAAGCGGTCGCACATCACTTCACTTTCTGTTTGGAATGACCAGATGCTGTACAAGATCAGACACACCGCAATCCCTGCAGCCTCTTGGCTCACGGTGGCTTCATTGCCGTTGTGCATGTTGAATAGGGTTAAGGTATCTGCGTTGATATCGGGGTAGATAAAGGCACCGCCATTATTAAGCGAGCCGTACTCCCAGTAACCGCCATGATATTCGTCGCAGAATTGACCCATCGTGGTGAAGATCACCACTTCAAAGGTAGCCCAGCCTTTTACTGCACCAAAATGGTTGAACCAAAAATCTAGGCGTTGCTCATCAGGGACTAATTCCATTGTGATAGCAGATTCAGTTGAATGATTCATTAGTTGATACTCCATTAAAAAGAAATAAAAAAGCGCCAATCCCGTTAAGGAGTGGCGCTAGATGTCATTAATGTTGCGTTAATTTAAGAAGCTAAAAGAATAGGCTCCACAGGGACTTAGCGACGGAGACGATGCTATTTTTGACCGTACCAATCGTACTTTTTATCAGTGGTGGCAACGGAATGATGTCGATTAAAGTATCAACAATATCACTGACACATTGCCCAAAATCGTTACGTGCCGAAGTTTCTACAGATTGCGTCCGGTAAGTATTGTTCAGTTGCCTAGCGACACCGCTACTAGCCTCTGCCGGTAATACCTGTATTAATTGCTCTGCTAATTCAGTCAGTTGGTAACCTTCTGCCGCAGAAACCGTCATCACAGGATGATGCGGCTTAAATGCGGTTATCACGGCTTGTTGCTTCAATTCTAAGTTAGCCGCTTGCTCCGGGGATGGCTGATGCTTGTATTCATCCCACTGGCGACAAGGCTCTATCTTGTCTGCTTGGTTTAGCACAAATAGAAATCGCTTAGGTTGGTAGCCACATTGCTCAGTGAGAAAGCGATAACACTGTTCATCAGAAGACCACGCTCTATCATCGGCCTTAAGTACCCAGATGATTAAATCCAGCTCTGGCAGTAAGTTACGATAGAGCTGGTGATACTCTTTATCTCGCTCAAGGCTTTCACCTACGCCGGGTAAATCTATAAAGGTAAGCGTGTGATTGTTCATCGTCATACTGAAGCGCTGAGCATGCCGTGTACAGCCGGATACATCACTCACAGGTGATAGGATTGATTGGAATAGAGCGTTGATAAGGCTGGATTTTCCAGCCCCTGTTTTTCCCATCAGGCCGATGGTGGGAGAGTAGCTAATTAGGTGATTAAGTTGGTTGAAAAACAGATTTTTAAATGAAGCAGGAAAGGCGGATATCACCCTTCCTAATTCGGGTTGTAGGTTCATATTACATCCTTGAAAAATCATTGTGGCTATTCAAGTTAATAATATATATCTGTAGTTTTTTTAATTTGCCTTTTTAGCTGTCAATATTAGCTTTTTTAATGGTTCCTCTGGTAAGTCAATTTGATCAATCATAGCTTCAATAATTTCATTAATATTTTTATTATGAAGCTTTGCTATTTTTTTTAATTTTAACTTTGATTCTTTAGATATATAGGTATTCAATACCTCTTTACCTTTAACGCCATCACGGAATTTCTTTTGACTCCATGCTTTTCTTGTTCTGGAAAGAAAATAATCCACGTGTTTAGGATTTGAAGTGATTGCCCAGTAATCAAAGCAAGAGTTAATTACCTTCCATTTTTCATTCCTTATCAAAAGAGCTATGTCGCGAGAAATCTCCACATCTTCTTTCACCATTCTCTTAATCAACCAATCTAATGAATCATCGGTTTTATTAATAAATGAAAATACATCTTTATATTTATTAACATATGACATACTTTTATTTAAAAAATCCAAAAACAAAAATTCAAAATTGCTTTTACTCACCATCATACAAATATAGTCAATAAAACAAATTACATATTTTAATAAAGAATCGTTCCCTATCATCTCATCAAGGTCAAATGGAGAATAACTACTCATTGTCATTATTTGGTGATTATTTTCATTCTCTTTTAGTTTTTCATTATAAAATATCATTAAATAATTCATTACTATAAGTAAAATCCGTTCACTCTTTAAAGATTTTATTTTTCCAATTTCAATTAAATTTTCTTTATAACAAGACAAGCAATTTTCAAAATTTAAAAAAGTATTTCTTTCTGACATATACAATTTTATTTCATCTAACAGATCACGATTAGACTTTCCTTTTCTATTATCAGTGAAATGACCAATATTAAAGTTTTGATCTATTACGATTTTATTTTTTAACAAATAAAACTCTATTGCATATATCTGCCTGTAACCTAAGTAATCATCGTCAATTTTTATCATAAAATTTTATCCTTACCTAGCAATTAACGTAGTATTTTACGTAGCATTTATAGTTACCTTGTATCATGTAAGAAACAGGATTTACGTGCTAAATATCACTATAATAGTAAAATTATAGTTAGAATGAAGGATAATCTTTAGATAAATTAATATCAGAGTTGATCTACTTGAAAAAGTATCAGTTCACCTTTGTTCAAAAGCGCTCTGTCACGGTCATCGATGATGAGATAGAGAAGAGCCTTGCCGTGTTGGTATAGTATTATCTTAATAAAGAAAACCTATCCCATAACTACACCTAGAACATTAATCATTACCCTGTCACTGACTCACTAATTCATATGCTCATCATTTTTCTAAAGTGATGAATTCTTATTTTTAACAACATCCATTATAGATATGAAAATAAAACCAACCAAAGGTATCAATCATGTCTAGAAACACCTACAACGAGCATTACATTCAAAAGATAAACCACACCATCCGTAAATCACTCTTAACCTATAATCGAGTTACTGCTATTCGAGTGGACTTGCGCTTTCCTTCATCGGATATACTTCACTTAAGTGACTCCAATGCCATCACCCGATTTTTTGAATCGTTAAAAGCAAAAATAAATGCTGACCTAAAACGTAAAAATAAAATATGGAAGCGTAACCATTCATGCCCTTTGTTTTATGTATGGGTCAGAGAGTTTGGTGAGATAAAAAACAAAAAACACTACCATGTACTTTTGCTATTAAATAAAGATGTCTATTGGGGTCTTGGCGACTTTATTAAAACCGAAGGGACGCTCTATGTATTCATACAACAAGCATGGTGTAGTGCTATAGATGTTAACTTCCCTGACAAGCGTTATTTAGTTCATATCCCAGACAATGCAGTTACTTGGCTAGATAACAATAATACCAACAATGAAAGTACGATATTCGAATTAAACCAGCGTTGTAGTTACTTAGCCAAAGAGCATACAAAATATTATGGTGATGGCGAGCGTTCTTTTGGATGCAGCCGTTAATCTACCAATAAAAAACATGAGGGGGATATCTTTTGGAAGAGAGATATCCCTAAACATTTATCGATATCCCTTCTGCCTTTTAACTTTAAAGACAGGAGTTCAATAATGAGTACTCAAGCGATTCCCTTATTAGATGACCAATTTGTTGATATGAAATTTATAACCCGTTTAACGGGACTAACAGACAAGTGGTTTTATAAATTGATCCAAGATGGAGAGTTTCCAAAGCCTATAAAGCTGGGTCGTAGCTCTCGCTGGTTAAAGAGCGAAGTTGAAAATTGGTTACAAGCACGTATTGCCGAGTCCAGAGCGTAACCATCGTACCGCTACCCTTTCTGCGCTGATAGCATCAACACTTAAATCACACCGGAAACCTAACAATGAAAAAGTATCATGACTCTCATGAGGCATAGCTACGCCGTTATCAATACAAGCTAAATGGCTTTACTAAATTCACTATCAATCACGGCATCTAACATCCCTATATAGTCCAGCGGATGCTAGCAGATATACGCTTTCCTGGCACCGACAGCACACCCGCTATGCCTGTACCGTTTAATCGACGGTAGAACGTTCCCTGAGCCATTATCAGTACAGTCTGATATGGATGTGAGTTAATGGTTGATAACCGTCTGCTACGTTATCAACCCATGTTAGAGGGGGATTCTTCTCAGCGAATGCGTTCGCCTTGGACAACTTTCATTTGCTAATAAACTGATTAGCCTATTCAAGCAGTTTAATGAACCTGATCTACGCCATAAAGTGATGTGGCTGTACTTGTATGATTTGATGCTGGGTTTTCCTTTAGATGATTGGCTGAATGCCCTAAAGATGAGAACTGAAGAACAGCTGGTGGAATGGATCATTGGCAGGCCGATGAAGAACAGGGGCCTAACTAGGATCATCGATGAGTATGTATTGTTTGCTAACCTATAAAATTTAATCAGCTATTCAGTCAAAAAATCATATCACTTCTATAATTGTTGACTCAAGAAATGGAACTAACAATTTTCACACTGTAAAAAAACACAGCACATCTAGATTTATCATGCGAAAAGGCTATAATGTTTTTTTAATGAAAAACTAGTCATAGTTATTGGTTTGTTTTATTTATTAAAAATCAATTAATTACAAATCAAACTGACAATGGTGTTATAATGGAACTAGATTTAGTCAGCGTTATCAAACTAGCTCTCGAGGGTAAGGATAAAGACTTAAGGCTTTACTTAGCCAAACATATTCGCTCACTCAGAAAGAGTAACCCTTTACTAGCTAAACAAATTGAAGAGTTACTAAAAACTCAGCCAGTTAGGTCTCATCAAATAATGAGAAAAGAGACCCACTCATTCGATCTTCCGATAAATGAAACTGATGATAAACCCGCCATTCCTTTGAATCTCCTTAAAGAACAGGTAGACATCAACAATCGCGACGAACCCCTTTTACAAGAATCGGTAAAAAAGCAACTAGAACAAGTTCTTCTCGAAAGAAAAAAAATTGACTTACTTACTAGAAATGGTTTAACGCCCACAAAATCACTTATTTTTAGTGGTCCTCCGGGAGTTGGAAAAACAATGACTGCGCAATGGTTATCATCAAGACTAAATATTCCTTTATATACACTTGATTTAACAACAGTAATGAGTAGTTTTTTGGGTAAAACAGGAAACAACCTTAGGAATGTAATTGATTATGCTAAATCTCACCCATCGATACTTTTACTTGATGAAATAGACGCTATTGCAAAAAAACGTACAGATGAATCTGATGTTGGCGAACTAAAAAGACTTGTAACCATTATGCTTCAAGAACTCGAAGACTGGCCTGCTACAGGGTTACTCGTCGCAGCTACAAATTATCCAGAGCTAATAGATCCTGCCTTATGGCGTCGTTTTGACTGTGAAATTACGTTTTCATTACCCAATAATAAGCAAGTTAGTGAAGCTATCCGTTTATATTCCGGTAAAGATTTTAAAGTATTAGAGCCATGGTTAGAGTTATTAAAAGAAAATTTTTACGGGCAATCCTACAGTAATATAAAGCGTGAGATACTTCATTTACGTAGACTATATTTACTTCAACCGGATGATTTTGATTCCAACTTTATTTCTCAGATTAATTTTGATTTAAATGCAAAAACTAAAACTGAAAAAATTAATTTCGCGGTAAAACTAGTAAGTCAATTTGGATTTACGCAGCAAAAAGCATCAAAAGTTACCAATGTAAGTAGAGATACTATTCGCAAGAGACTCATGGGTAAGGAGAATCAAAGTGAGTGAGAAAAAAAATTATATTATCGGTAAAGCAGAAGAGTTAACATCATTAAAACCACCACCAAGGATAAATCCTAGTGTAGACCCTATTTATACATTTGAGGAGGTCATTGCTCGGCTGAAACCACAATTCGAAAAAACAGCTAAAGAGTTAAGTACACTAGGTACTGATATATGCCCGAAAGACTTTGCAGTGAGCGCAATTACGTTACATCCCTCATACATTGCAAAAGGACATTTCCCAAGGGCATTATTTAAAGAGATGGGAGTTCGTTCGGTTGGTAGCAAAAGTACAAATGTATTACCAGATCGGTGGACTAGAGTCGGAAAACCAAAAGAATCCCCTACAACTCAAATATTTGTTGCAGGAAAACGGGAGCGACTAGCTGAATTTACCAAAAGTATATCTTTATCTTCAGAAGATAGCCCTGGCGCATCAGATCTTTTTCGTATTTGGAGTATAGCAACAGTTGATGAACGCGAAAAGATAAAAGCGAACCCTGCTGCCTATGATGGATATTGGGAAGTTGGCCTACAACTAATTCCTGGTGGGAACTCAGAGTTTATAAAAAATGCGTTCATCAATTATGCAATAGAATTGGGCTTTCAACCTAAAGAAAACCTAGCTATTGAAGTTTCCAATCTTTGGTTTGTTCCTATGGCTGGAGATGATAATAAATTGATAACTCTTGCAGCCTTTTCATTTGTAAGAGTTATCCGTCCATTACCTTCAATGCGATCTTTTAGACCTTTAACTAGAGGTATGAGTATAGGAGCTGATGTAAATCTACCAAACGTACATCCCTACGCTTCTGATATTCGAGTAGCCATTCTTGATGGTGGACTTCCTGATAGACATGTATTAGAGCCATGGGTATCAAACTATAATCTTTCTGATCCATCAGCAAATGATTTGCCTGATGGACCATCACACGGTTTAGGTGTAACTTCAGCTTTTCTTTTTGGTCCTCTTTGGCCTGATGAAGAAGCACCCAGACCATTTTCATATGTCGATCACTATAGGGTTTTAGACGAAAAAACTGCAGAAGAAGACCCATATGAACTTTATAGAACACTTTCACACCTAGAAGACATATTATTATCTAGACAATATGAATTCATGAATCTAAGTTTAGGGCCTGATCTACCTATTGATGATGATGAAATTCATCCATGGACCTCATTAATTGATACTTATTTATCTGATGGTGAAACGTTTCTGACAATCGCAGCAGGAAATAATGGTAACAGTAACAATTCATTAGGCTTAGATCGGGTTCAGGTTCCGTCTGACTGTGTAAATGCTCTTTCCGTAGGAGCCATTGATCAAGTTGATTCAGGATGGAAACGAGCATCTTATAGCGCAGTTGGTCCTGGCCGATCTCCTGGTTTAGTAAAACCTGATCTAGTTACTTTTGGTGGGACACCAAAACAATATTTCCATATACCAAGCTCTATTGATTTTGGAAAGTTAACACCTATTTGTGGAACAAGTTTTTCAGCACCTTATCTCCTACGATATGCTGTTGGTATACGTGCAATTTTAGGGTATGAAATATCGACACTAGCAATTAAAGCTCTACTGATTAATTCAGCAGATCAATCAACGCATGAAAAAACAGAAGTTGGTTGGGGGAAAATACCCAATTCAATTAGTCAAATTGTCGAGTCTCCAGATGGTACCGCTAAAATTCTATATCAAGGCGAACTCTACCCTGGCAAATATCTTAGGGTTCCATTACCAATACCGAAAAATGGAATAACTGGAAAGGTAAAAATTAAGGCAACCTGCTGTTTTTCTAGTCCAGTTGATCCTCAAGACACATCTATGTATACAAAAGCAGGTATAGAAATTACATGGCGACCAACACCTGATAAAACAGATACATTTTTTAAACAGAAAACAGTTGCGACTGAAGCTGAATTACGTTCGGATGCTGGAAAATGGGAGTCTGTTTTGCATGAAGAAAAAGGAAAGTTAGGAAGTAGTCTCAATGATCCGTGTTTTGAAATCCATTACATGGCAAGAGATGGAGGTGATCAGATATCTGGTTCTAAAGCAGCAATTATTAAATATGCTTTTATAGTATCTCTCGAAGCACCTAAAACACCAGATATTTTTAATGATATCCTTAAATCCAATACAAAATTAATCGAAATACAGCCACGACTGCCTATTCCCATTCCTATTTCAATCTAAATTAAATTGTATATCAATGAGTTAAATTAAATTTAATCTCTTAAGGAAAAAAAATGGATAAGAAAATTAAAGGATCGTGGTTGATACATCATACTAATAAATTACAAGGTGTTACCAACCAATTTGGTTATGATAATACATATTTGGCAGGGAAAGCAGGAATATTATTATCTGCAATTTCTGCAAATAAAGATACAACCTTAGATAACAATAAGTTATCCGTGTTAGCTACGGCTGCAAACATCAATTTATCATTTGAACTTCCCAAACTTATTGATGTATTAAAGAAACAACAACTTATAGATACAGCTACTGGTGGTATTGCTGTATTAGGTGTAACAACTACATCTGCACTTCAACACACATCTGACCTTTTTGATAGCTTAAAACCAAAAGCAAGCGAAATAGCATCTATTTCGCTTGCAGAAAGAGCTTCAATGTCACCTATTTTTATAAAGGATGTTGCTACGGAATTAGCAGATACATATAAACTAGCATCGGAGGAATTAAACCAACTATTTACAAATGCCGAACAAATTGGTTTTGTTGATTCTGAAAAGCTAGATAATAACAACACCTTGCTATTCAATGGTAATCTATTTCGCCGAGATTCAACAAAAAAAATAAAGGCTGTCCTTGACTCACTTAAACCAGATGAGCAAATAAAATTAAATGAACTCCAAGATACATTAAAAAAGCAAGCATGTCTCAATGTTGAGCAAGCTGAGAATTTTCTTGGCACTCAATTATTTCAAAAAGTTACTGCTATCGGTTTGTTTGATATAAGTGTTGTCAGTAATTCAACTGAAAATATAGGATTTATTACGCTACCTTCTGCATTTTCTAAATATAGTAACTCTATGGTTGATGATGCATTTGATCTTGCTAAAGCATTTGTTAGCTCAATAACATATGGTATGACTAAAAGTTCTTATACCCGTGGAAAAATTCAAATGGTTGATGCTTTATTAAGTGCTTTAGTACGAGGTGAAAGTGTTGGCCCCGTTCAAGCAATTTCAGAGGACTATAAGCTTCTTGAATTAAAAGGTGTAGTTAAAGTTAGTCAAGGATCAAAAAAAGGACGTACAGGCCCTATGCTTGAGCTCCTTAAAATTGAGGTTGGAGAGTTAGCCCTTCAAGTAATAAGGCAAGGTGATGTAAGTGAACATTCATTAAAAAACTTTCCCACCGCAGCAGTAACATCTTTCAATGGGCCTGAACAAAATAGAGAATTAACCCGAAGAACTCAAAGAAGATTAAGCCCTAAAGCGACCAATGATATGCTATCTGTCCTTCGGACTGGAGGTGGCTTATGAGTAAATATAAACACACATTACCAAAAGGATTCATGATGGAAGAACTACTTCGTAGTTATTTCATTAAAGCTGGGTACTACGTTATTCGCGGTGTACCATTCAGCTATGAAGGGTTTGATGTTACAGATATCGATTTATGGCTGTATAGCAGGACGTCCTCTGTTTCTCGAGAAATTACTTTAGTTGATGCAAAAAATAAAAAAACACCTCAAGCAATTGAACGAATTTTTTGGGTTCAGGGATTACGTATTGCAACAAAAGCTACAAATGCAATTGTAGCAACAACAGATAGACGTCAAGAAGTAAAAGATTTTGGTAGGAAACTTGATGTGCTAGTTCTTGATGGTAATTTTTTAACAAAACTTGCTAATTCAGATAGTCCAAATATTAATAGACTTTCAGATGAAGAATTTTTTACAAAAATAGATGATTATTCGTTAAGTAAATTAGATGGAAACTGGCGAGGGCGAATTTTATCTTCAAAGGGCCTATTAGCAAAACCACTATCTTTTGATAGCTGTAATGAATGGATTTCCCACGGAAAATTTTTTGCAGAACAATCTATAACTCAAGAAATACAACACGAAACAGCGCTGCGATGCCTTTACTTGATCTGCTCTTTCATCTCTATTTCAATAGATTATTGTATGAAAGAATTATCTTTCCTAGATCAACCTGAACGTAATATTTTGATCAAAGATGGATTTACTTATGGTTCTAGAGGAAGTTCTGGTATGAAAAAAATACTAGATATTTCAATGCGACTTGTAGAAGAACATGCCAACGATGGCTTAGCCATATCCCAGCAAGTAAGACTCAATGTTGAAAATCAATTATCTCAATTGAATACAACTATACTAGGTGATTTCTTTTCGAAAAATGATGTAGCTATGACATTATTTTCTGTGGCTAAAGAGTTTGAGCACTTAGCAATGTCTCGTGATTTCCTATCACATAAAACAGCTAGTTCTAATCTTCGAAGTATTCTCTTTTGCCTTCTTGACTACTGGGAAATTGATAGAGTTATGTTCTCAAAATAACTATTCTATTCATGCTTTATAAAATAATAAAAATAGCCACCTTTACGTCTAAACGTAAAGGTGGCTATTAATTTCCCTTGTTAACTTTTCTTTATTTGAAACAACTTTGATTAGAGTGTTCCAGTTGCTCCCAATAAAGTGGACACTTCCAACTTATCCATATAATCCGCATGCCACTGCATCATTTCCCTGCGTCCATCCATATACTGAGCATGATTATACGTGCCACGGATCGCATTCTTATCGATATGAACAAGCTGGATTTCAATCTATGCAGAGTTATATCCTTTCTCATGCAAAATTGTGCTCATCCTGTGGCGGAAGCCATGCCCTGTTAGCCTTCCTTTATACCCCAACAACTCAATAACCTAATTTAAATTATCTTTAATGGGGAGTGGACAAGATTACCCGATTTAGCAAAACTAAAAGGTGAAATCTCCTTCGTCCTATTCGCATCCAGATAATCAGCCCACCATTGCACCATCAGTCGCCTTTCCTCAATATGTTCAGCCTTATGAATATAAGCAGCCCTCACTGAGTTGCGCTCTTGGTGGCTCATTTGCCTTTCTACTGCATCCTTCGACCATAGACCCGACTCAATCAACGAACTACACGCCATCGTTCTGAAACCATGACCACACACTTCTGTCTTAGTATCATAACCCATCACACGTAATGCGTTGTTTACCGTGTTCTCACTCATTGGTTTTCTTGGATTATGATCGCCAATAAAGATCAACTCATGGTTACCACTGAATTGATAGATCTGTTTTAAGATCTCAATAGCTTGTCGACTTAAAGGGACTAAGTGAGTAGTACGCATTTTTGATCCGCGATGTGAGTGTTTAACCCCTTCTATCGCTTCGCGTTCCGCAGGGATCGTCCACATGGCATTTTCAAAATCGATTTCATCCCAACGAGCAAAGCGCAGCTCACTGGAACGAATGAAGACTAACAAGGTAAGTTTGACTGCAAGTTTAGTTAAAGGTCTTCCCTTATAATCATCGATGCGTTGTAAGAACTCAGGTAGGCGTTTAAGCTCTAATGCCGCTCTATGAACTCGTTTGCCTGTCGCAACTGCGCCAGCCATATCTTGTGCAGGGTTATAGTCGATTAAACCGCTTTGTACGGCATAACGCATAATAGCTGTCACACGTTGTTGTAAACGTGCAGCGACCTCAAGACGTCCAGACATCTCTACCGCTTTAATAGGTTCGAGTAGATCACGAGTTTTTAGTTCGGTAATATTGCGTTTACCAATAGCCGCAAAGATATTGTCCTCAAGGCTTTTGAGGACTCTATGGCTATGCCCTTCCGACCATTTCTTATTGGTTGCATGCCAATCACGTGCAACCTTCTCGAATGTATTAAATTCTTTTTGCTGCTCTTCTTTCACTTCTTTGCGTTTTTCACTTGGATCAAAACCATTAGCAATTAACTTTCTGGCGGCATCTCTTTTCTCTCTGGCTTCTGCGAGTGAAATATCAGGGTAAACACCCAGAGCTAACATTTTTTGCTTACCGCCAAAACGATACTGTAAACGCCAATATTTTGAGCCGTTGGTATGTACCATCAAGTGCATACCATCACCATCGGTCAATTTATACGATTTATCCAAAGGTTTAGCAGCCCTGACTTTAGCATCAGTAAGAGCCATAATTTATCTCCTTGCGTTGGTACAAACTATTATCGAATCGAGAGATACCAACACATATACCAACAGCAGGTACTTGATGTGGGTTGACCTTAGTATACTTGGGAAGACTGAAAAGTGGGAAAAAGCCTTGTAAAACTGGGATTTCAGATACAAAAAAAGACGTCCGTTGACGTCTCTTGATGTTCTTATGGTGCCGAAGGCCGGACTCGAACCGGCACACCCGAAGGCGGTTGATTTTGAATCAACTGCGTCTACCAATTTCGCCACTCCGGCACTGAAGTGTGTCTGGAAAACCTGCCCATTATACTTGCGTGAACAACCCTCGCAACAATTATTGTTAGTTTTCAGTTTGATTGGCGAAAAAAAGTGCATTTGAGGTTTGTTGTTATCATAAAACACCATTTATAGGTTACATCAAAGTACCTATCGTTAATGCTTTAATCACGTTGTATCGATAAATCAATTATCTCGTCGTTCTTGTATTTAAATTTAGTCATTATTTTATTTATACTTTCTTACCTCTTATTTTTTATTTTAAATATCACACCATCATTACATAAATTTATTAAAACTATTTTAACCAATCGATATATTTTAAAATATATAACGGTGAATAAAAAAAAGGATCAAAACTTGGGTTAGTGTTTTGATCCGACAGTACTGCTAATAGAGGGCTTAATTTTATTTTAATGACTATAAGTTATTTTTATAGTGTCACTGCCCTTTTCTTCCCTGGTGTGAGGAAGAAGGTGGTTATGTTTTATTAATATAATGTACTTCTTTATCTATACTACATATTATTGATATAAGGATTTACTACTTTAACAAGGTACTTCTTACTACTACATAGGAAATTACTATTTAACACAAAGGCACTTATTTACTGCTTTAACGAAGGTACTGTTATCTAATATAAAGGTACTTATTTACTGCTTTAACGAAGGCACAACTATCTAATATAAAGGTACTTATTTACTGCTTTAACGAAGGTACTGCTATCTAATATAAAGGTACTTATTTACTGCTTTAACGAAGGCACTGCTATCTAATATAAAGGTACTTATTTACTGCTTTAACGAAGGTACTGCTATCTAATATAAAGGTACTTATTTACTGCTTTAACGAAGGTACTGCTATTTAATATAATGGTGTTGAAATATTACTACTAATATATAAATTATTATTGAAGAGGCTATTTTATAATATGCCTTCTTATTACTTCACTCTATTATTGCTGTGTTATCTTTGCTCTGTAACTCTTATATTCTCAGTCTCTCGACTTGATGAAGCTATAATAAATTTAATTTCACAATCCCACAATCAGTAAATTATTACAAAATATGACACACTCTTATATTATCTTTATAAAGCTTCAACATAAAGATAAAAAACAACAAATATTGGAATAATAAACCACAAAAACAATAATCAAAAGACCATAACACCATTCATTAACATTTTCTTGATATACATATCCTAACTTAATAATAAAGAAAAGCTAATAATAGGGTTAAAAACTAAGGTAAACCGAGGGAGATTGTAACTTAACGGTAATACTTACCTCATTTTTAGAGGAGAAATATGAGGAAAATATCTTTTTATGATGCAATTTTTCTTCACTATCTTTTTCTTAGAGACAATTTGACACATTTAATGCCAACTTTTTGATAACTGGCTCTTGCACTGATAGACATTCTTATTTCTGATAATATAATCAAAATTTGGTTTAAAACTGATTAGAAGGCGGTGTTATGGGCATTGTTGGCTGGATTATAACGGGTATATTTGTTGGTATTATCTTAGGTGCCGTATTAAAAATGATAAAGAAAAAATAGCGCGATAAGAAAGGCACCAAATTAAAACATAAACAATTTTATGTTGATCGCATTCCTTTCACCTCACTGACTTCTGTTGAAAGTAAAAATGAAAAAACATTTTCTAAAGTATCTTATGATCCCCGTCGCTTTACTGACATTGAATGCGTGTAGCCAACGTTCGCCATTACCACCAGCGACACAACCTTCTATGTTAAATCAACAGAACAATGTGCCTGAACTGACGCAATGGCCTACGGTATTAAGTCCTAATGTAAGTAATGCAAGTGCGCTGTTTGATAAATACGCTTCACAGATTTATCAAAAGAGTAATCCTCAAGGTATGGTTATTGTCATGATCAATAACTCTCAAACCTTAAATCGTTCTTTTGGGACGACAACACCTGAAAGTCGCAATGCACCATCAATGAACTCACTGATCCGTATCGCTTCTATCACAAAGCTGATGACCAGTGAAGTAATGTTAAAGTTACAAGATGATGGAAAATTATTAGTCACCGATCCACTGCAAAAATACAGTTACTATGGCGTAAATATCCCATTAGTCAGCTCTCAATCCCCTATCCGTCTTTATCATTTAGCAAGCCATACTAGTGGCTTTCCACGAGAACAACCCGGCGGAAAATGGGGAAGACCTGTTTTTATATGGCCAACACATGGCGACCGTTGGAACTGGTTGAAAAAAGCAACCCTGACATCAACCGCAGGGGATCAAGCCGCTTATTCAAATCTAGCTTACGATCTATTAGCGGATGCCTTAGTGAAAGCATCGGGTAAAAGTTATCCTCAACTTTTACAACAATATGTTACTCGACCTGCGGGTATGACTAATACCACATTGACGCCGACCCCAGAACAATGCCAGCGGCTATTAGTAGGATATAAACCAAGTCCATGCTCTGACACTATTGCAGCAGCTGGAAGTGGTGGTGTGTACTCAACACCAGCAGATATGCAACGCTGGATGCAAGGCTTTTTGACTTCTCATAATGCCATGCGAAAAGCAACCGCAAGTAAAGAGCAATCTGTCTACTTTCCTCGTAATCGACTCTCTTCAATAGAAGGAATGGACGTTGCAGGTCGTGCTGATGGCGTGGGTTTAGGATGGGTTTATATGGCTCCAGCCAATGGTGTTCCAGCGATTTACCAAAAAACTGGGGGCGGTGGTGGCTTTAATACTTATATGGCAACCATTCCTGAATTGAATATCGGTGTGTTTGTGGTGATCACCCGTAAACCTAACGGCACCAAATTTAGTGAAGTGACTCAGGGTACTAATGCGTTTGTTCGTGCTCTAGCAAAAGATTTTTATCAGTGATCGCATATCCAATAGCGATAAAAAAAGCGCCTTGTAAGGCGCTTTTGTTTTTCTTGGCTGATATTACTTAGCGATTACGCTTCATCAATAACCATAAACTTAATGTTAGGAAGAGTATTCCTGGCACTAATGCTGCAATCACTGCGGGTATGCCATAAACCAAGCTTAATCGTCCTGAAACCTCATTGACGATATAAAATAAGAAGCCAAAAGAGATACCCGTTAAGACTCTTAATCCCATTGGTACTGTACGTAATGGACCAAAAATAAATGACAACGCCATCAACATCATTACTGCAACAGAGATTGGAGCAAAGATTTTTTTCCAGAAATTCAGCTCATAGTTTGCTGATTCTTGCCCACTCTGTTTTAGATATTTAACGTATTGATAGAGTCCACTGATTGATAATGCATCCGGATCTAACGCCACAACACTTAGTTTTTCTGGCGTTAGTCGTGTTGGCCACTCCAGTGATACCTGTTTTTTACCTGTGATTTTTTGTGGATTAGTTAAATCTGACTGCTCAACTTGCTTTAACATCCACGTTTTTTTATTCACATCGTAGGTTGCACTTGATGCATAGCGTACCGTTTCTAGTTTTCTATCATTATTAAAATCATAGAGTGTGATGCCTTGCATCTCATTTTGGCTCTTTATTCGGTTGATATGAATAAATTGGTTGCCATCTTTAGCCCACATACCGCGGTTGGTAGAAACTAAAGAGTTACCCATGATTTTTTCAGCGCGATAGTTACGTGCGTATTGTTCACCTTGTGGTGCGCCCCATTCACCAATGAGTACTGTTAACAATACTAATGGAATAGCGGTTTTCATCACAGAGCCTGCAATTTGCAAACGGGTGAATCCTGACGCTTGCATCACCACCAGCTCACTACGTGTTGCTAATGCGCCTAATCCTAATAACGCCCCCAATAATGCCGCCATAGGGAAGAAAATCTGCACATCTTTAAGGATATTTAAAATGGCATAAATACCCGCATCCAGTGTGGTGAAATCCCCTTGCCCTACTTTACGGAGTTGATCGACAAATTTGATAATGCCGGATAGTGAAACCAGCAAAAATAGTGTCATCAAAATTGACTGTAAAATAGTACGCCCGATATATCTATCTAATACACCAAACATCAGGCAACTCCTTTCTTAAAGCGAGCACGGAATTTACGCATAGGCAAGGTATCCCAAACATTCAATAAGATAGCCAAGGCAAGATAAACACCATTAACACTCCACATTGCAATGAGAGGGTCCAATTTTCCTTTTTCACCATTAGAGTGCAATGAACTTTGTAGTAAGAAGAACACCAGATAAAGCAGCATGGCAGGCAGCATACTTAATACGCGACCTTGGCGTGGGTTTACCTCACTTAAAGGTACGACCATCACAGCCATAATGACGACAGAAAAAATCAAGGTTAAGCGCCAATGGAATTCAGCGATAGATTCTGTTTCATTAGAATGCCAAAGCTCAGTCATCGTTTTTTGCTCTACACGATTACTGCTAATGGTAGATTCACGGTGCCCAATAACGGCTTGGTAGTCATTAAAATCGGTAATACGAAAATCACGCAATACCGCCGTACCTTCATAGCGAGTTCCCTCACTTAATACGACTATCTGATTCCCGTTAGGTAACTCTTTGGTATAACCTTTATCTGCCACCACGACAGAAGGACGCTGATCTTGTGTTGGACGCAACTGTGCAAGGAACACATCTTGGAATTGGTTTCCTTTTACACTACCAAGATAGAGCACCATATTGCGGTCACTGGACATTTTAAATTGCCCTTCCATCAATGCCGCTAAACTTGGGTTTGCTTTAGCATCCTCAAGGACTTGCTCTTGATGCACCGAAGACCAAGGAATAAGCCAAATGACATTTCCTGCGGCTAATGCGCTGGTCAGTAATGAGAGCAACAGTGCAGCTTGCACTAATGCTTTCTTACCTATTCCGCACGCATTCATGACGGTTATCTCACTTTCAACATAAAGTTTGCTGTAAGTCATCAGAAGCCCAAGAAAAAGGCTTAATGGAAGAATAAGCTGTGCCATCTCAGGAATTCCCAGCCACAGCAGAGAAATCACGAGGTTTGTAGGAATGTTACCTTCAACAGCAGCCCCTAAAATTTCAACCAGTTTCTGGCTAAAGAAGATAAGCATCAGAATAAATAAGATGGCTATCTGACTTTTAAGGGTTTCCCGAGCTAAATATCGAATTATAATCACGCTAGTTATGCCTGTGAAAACTTGTCTTTTTGCAGGAAAATCGCTAACTTCGTTGTATATCTATCATTTGTGCATCTCAGTTAGACATTCTTGCAGCCCAAATGATATCAAAACATGCTATAAACAGGTTCCCAATAAGAACAAGCTTATAAGTTAGCTAAATTAGTTGTGTTCAATTAATGCATTTAGCTTAACATAAAAAGTAAACTTTCTATGGGGTAGATTAATGCGGATCACTATTCTAAACGATACTTTCCGTTTTTGTCTTTAATATTCAGGAGAACGCATGGAGTTTAATGTAAAAAGCGGCAGCCCAGAGAAACAACGCAGCGCTTGTATTATCGTGGGGGTGTTTGAGCCTCGTCGTTTATCTCCGATCGCGGAGCAACTTGATAAAATCAGTGATGGCTATATCAGCGCCCTGTTACGCAGAGGTGAACTGGAAGGCAAAGTCGGACAATCATTGCTGTTACATCATGTACCAAATGTTCTCTCTGAGCGCGTTTTACTGATTGGTTGCGGTAAAGAGCGTGAATTGGATGAACGCCAGTATAAACAGATCATTCAAAAAACCATTAACACACTCAACGAAACTGGCTCGATGGAAGCCGTATGCTTTCTGACTGAGTTACATGTTAAAGGTCGTAATAATTACTGGAAAGTGCGTCAAGCGGTTGAGACTGCAAAAGACTGCCTCTATACCTTTGATCAACTGAAAAGCAATAAAACAGAATTACGTCGTCCATTACGTAAAATGGTCTTTAATGTACCTACTCGTCGTGAACTACCAAGTGGTGAACGCGCAATTGCACACGGTTTAGCTATCGCATCAGGTATTAAAGCATGTAAAGATTTAGCTAACATGCCACCAAATATCTGTAATGCCGCTTATTTGGCGTCCCAAGCTCGTCAATTAGCAGACTCATCTTCAAATGTTTCTACGCGTGTTATTGGCGAAGAGCAAATGAAAGAGCTCAATATGAATGCTTACCTTGCGGTAGGTCAGGGCTCTCAAAATGAATCGTTAATGTCGATTATCGAATATAAAGGCAATAAAGATCCTGAAGCTCGCCCAATCGTATTAGTAGGTAAAGGGCTGACATTTGACTCGGGCGGTATTTCTATCAAACCTGCTGATGGCATGGATGAAATGAAATACGACATGTGTGGTGCAGCAACCGTTTATGGTGTGATGCGTGTTGTGGCTGAACTCCAGTTGCCAATCAACGTTATTGGCGTACTTGCAGGTTGTGAAAACATGCCGGGTGGAAAAGCGTATCGCCCTGGTGATATTTTAACAACCATGTCAGGCCAAACTGTTGAAGTATTAAATACTGATGCTGAAGGTCGTTTAGTGCTGTGTGATACGTTAACTTATGTTGAGCGCTTTGAGCCTGAATTAGTTGTCGATATCGCCACATTAACAGGTGCTTGTATGGTGGCTTTAGGGCATCACTACAGCGGATTAATGTCTAATCATAACCCGTTAGCACATGAATTAATGAATGCATCAGAGCAAGCAGGTGATCGCGCTTGGCGTTTACCATTAGGCGATGAGTTCTATGAACAAATCGAATCTAATTTTGCTGACTTAGCGAATACAGGTGGCCGTTTAGGTGGCGCAATTACTGCCGGTTGTTTCTTAGCGCGTTTTGCGACTAAATATAACTGGGCTCACTTGGATATTGCAGGTACCGCATGGCGTTCTGGCAAAGCAAAAGGCGCAACAGGCCGTCCTGTTTCTTTATTGTCTCAGTTCTTACTTAATCGCGCGGGTTTGAATAGCGACGATTAATACCGCATAATTATCAGGGTTAAGGTATTACCCTATTATTATGGTAAATAGAGCAGACTCCAAGAAGGGTATTGCAACGCAATACCCTTCTGTTATCGGGATATCATGAAAAACGCCACGTTTTATTTAATGGAACACCCATCAATACACGATGATTTACAGGCTCATGAGTGGCTTGCCTGTCAACTTACCGCTGAACATTGGCGATTAGGCAAACGTATCTTGTTGGTTTGTGAGTCTCAGGCTCAAGCTGAATTGCTTGATGAGGCATTATGGGCAAGAGAACCTCATCAGTTTGTTCCTCATAATCTAGCAGGTGAAGGCCCTCGTTATGGTTCTCCTGTTGAACTATGTTGGCCTGGAAAACGTGGTAATGCACCTCGTGATCTCTTGATTAATTTGCAATTGCAATTCGTAGACTTTGCCACAGCTTTCCATGAAGTGATAGACTTTGTACCTATTGATGAACAATTGAAACAGTTGGCGCGTGAACGATATAAAATTTATCGTAGCGTCGGCTTTACTTTGACAATGGCTACGCCGCCAACCTATTGAATACGTAAAGAATATGGAAAATAAATCCGCACCGAAAGAGCCATCGCTCGACACAACATATAATCCAGCAGAGATTGAACAACCTCTGTATCAGCATTGGGAAAAAAACGGCTACTTTAAAGCCAATGGCGATACAACGAAAGAAAGCTTCTGTATCGTGATCCCACCACCAAACGTCACAGGTAGCCTACATATGGGCCATGCTTTCCAGCAGACCATTATGGATACCATGATCCGTTATCAGCGCATGCAAGGTAAAAACACCTTATGGCAGTCAGGTACTGACCATGCGGGTATCGCGACTCAAATGGTCGTTGAGCGTAAAATCGCAGCTGAAGAAGGTAAAAATCGTCATGACTATGGTCGTGATGCATTTATCGACAAAATTTGGGAATGGAAAGCAGAATCAGGCGGTAACATTTCTAACCAAATGCGTCGTTTAGGTAACTCTGTTGATTGGGAACGTGAACGTTTCACAATGGATGAAGGCTTATCTAAAGCAGTTAAAGAAGCTTTTGTTCGCTTACATAAAGAAGATCTCATCTACCGTGGTAAACGCCTTGTAAACTGGGACCCTAAATTACACACGGCGATTTCTGATCTTGAAGTTGAAAACCGTGAAGTTAAAGGTTCAATGTGGCACCTACGTTATCCTTTAGCGGATGGGGCAAAAACAGCAGAAGGTAAAGATTACCTGATTGTTGCAACAACACGTCCTGAAACCATGTTAGGTGATACCGGTGTTGCTGTTAACCCTGAAGATCCTCGCTATAAAGATTTAATTGGTAAAGAAATTATTCTACCAATCGTTAACCGCCGTATCCCTATTTTAGCGGACGAACACGCGGATATGGAGAAAGGGACGGGTTGCGTAAAAATCACCCCTGCTCACGACTTTAATGACTATGAAGTTGGACGTCGTCATCAATTACCAATGATTAATATCATGGATTTTGATGGCAATATCCGTGTTAGCGCAGAAGTATTAGACACCAATGGTGTTGAATCTGACGTTTACAGCACTGAAATTCCAGAAGCCTACCAAGGTATGGAACGCTTCGCTGCACGTAAAGCAATGGTCGCTGAATTTGAACGTTTAGGTTTATTAGAAGAGATCAAGCCTCACGATTTAACCGTACCTTATGGCGACCGTGGTGGCGTGGTTATCGAACCTTTATTAACAGACCAATGGTATGTTCGTGCAGCACCTTTAGCGAAACCAGCCGTTGAAGCTGTTAAAAATGGTGAGATCCAATTTGTACCAAAACAGTACGAAAACATGTACTTCTCATGGATGAATGATATCCAAGATTGGTGTATTTCTCGTCAACTGTGGTGGGGTCACCGTATCCCTGCTTGGTATGACAACCAAGGCAACGTTTATGTTGGTCGTGATGAAGAAGAAGTTCGTCGTGAAAACAATATCGCCGCTGATGTCGCATTACGCCAAGATGACGACGTACTGGATACATGGTTCTCATCTGCACTGTGGACATTCTCAACATTAGGCTGGCCTGAAAACACTGAAGCACTAAAAACATTCCATCCAACGAATGTATTAGTCAGTGGATTCGATATCATTTTCTTCTGGATCGCTCGCATGATCATGATGACCATGCACTTTATCAAAGATGAAGACGGTAAACCGCAAGTTCCATTTAATACGGTTTATATGACAGGTCTTATTCGTGATGAAGAAGGCCAGAAAATGTCAAAATCCAAAGGTAACGTACTTGATCCTCTGGATATGATCGACGGTATTTCATTAGAGAACCTGTTAGAAAAACGTACTGGCAATATGATGCAGCCACAAATGGCTGAAAAAATTGCTAAACGTACTAGCAAAGAGTTCCCAGAAGGGATTGAAGCACACGGTACAGATGCTCTGCGCTTTACCTTAGCGGCATTAGCTTCAACAGGTCGCGATATTAACTGGGATATGAAACGCCTGTCTGGTTACCGTAACTTCTGTAACAAGCTGTGGAACGCAAGCCGCTTTGTTCTGATGAATACTGAAGATCAAGATTGTGGCTACCAAGGTGGTGAGATGACATTCTCACTGGCTGACCGCTGGATCTTAGCTGAATTTAACAATACCGTTAAAGCCTATCGTGAAGCGTTAGATAACTATCGTTTCGATATCGCTGCTGGTATTTTATATGAGTTCACTTGGAACCAATTCTGTGACTGGTATCTTGAGCTATCAAAACCTGCGGTACACAAAGGTAATGATGCACAAAAACGCGCAGCACGTCATACACTGATTGAAGTGTTAGAAGGCTTACTGCGTCTTGCTCATCCAATTATTCCATTTATCACAGAGACAATCTGGCAACGTGTGAAGGAAGTTAAAGGCATTGAAGGTGAAACCATCATGCTACAAGCTTTCCCTGAGTTCGATGCTTCACTGGTGGACGAACAAGCACTGAACGATCTGGAGTGGATCAAAGAAGTTATCGTTGCGGTTCGTAATATCCGTGCTGAAATGAATATTGCTCCGGGTAAACCACTTGAAGTAATCTTACGTGGTGCCGATGACAATGCGAAACGTCGCGTTAGTGACAATATTGGTTTCTTAAAAGCAATGGGTCGTTTAGCCGATATCCGTCCATTAGCAGAAGGTGAAGAAGCGCCATTATCAGTAAACAAACTGGTCAACGGTGCAGAATTGCTGATCCCAATGGCAGGCTTTATCGATAAAGATGCAGAGCTTGCACGTTTAGATAAAGAGCTTGAAAAAGTAGAAAAAGATATCACAACTTTAGACAGCAAATTATCTAACGATGGCTTTGTTAGCCGTGCGCCAGAAGCGGTTGTTGCTAAAGAGCGTGAACGCTTAGCGACATGCTTAAGTGCAAAAGAGAAGCTAATCGCACAGAAAATCTCTATTGCCTCTTTATAAGCACTATCGCTTTAAAGACGCCGAGATTGATAATGAAAACCCGCGGTTATCGCGGGTTTTTACTTAGTCTCTTTCAGCCAAAAAATAAAACCATTTTTCATTAAATTATGTCAAGTACAAACTATTCTCATTAATACGGGAATTAGTATTCATTTTAATTAAAGAATCGACATTTTTTCATATTCTAACTCACTAATATTTATTGTATTCTTTATTAATTGAACAATTACTAGATTCAATGAATCATTATGCTTTTTATCATTCAAATCAATACCTATACTTTGTAAAGATGGAGTAACATAATTCTTACTAAAAATATCATATTCTGAAGAATGAAAACTATAAAAATGCCCTTCATGAGAGGGAAATAAAATACTCATTGAATTGACTGCTACTGCACCTGTTTTTTTTTCGTGTATACCATGAACATATTTCATTGTACATTCAGGTAAATATTTTCTGACCGCTAAATGTTCATTCGTATATTTAGCATCAAGTACTATTAATTTTCTTTCACCATTAAGTAATTTAATCTCAATTACGATATCTGGACATCGATGTGAATATTTATGTTTATGAGTTCGTTTTTTAATATTTTTCTTATTATAAGCCAATCCTTCTGAATTTATAAAGAATGAATCTAAAACATTATCACTTTTACTCATCCAATATACAGGTTCTCTATATAAAGAAATTTCATGTCCATACTTATTCTCCCAATAGCTACTCACCATAAGCTTCGAATCAAATAATTCATTTAATACTTCATAAACTCTATAATAACAATATGATTCAAATAACATTGGTATATTTCTTATAGCAAATAAATTTTCATAAGCAGACCAATCTGGAGAACTTTTTTCAAACCAATCTATATACTCTATAAATATAGATCGGTATGCTAAATGTGATATAGCCTTGGGAGTTAATATAGGTCTTTGTGTAATAATTTTAGAAACAGGTAGTGTCTTTTCCAAATGAAATTTTATTTCATTTGCTAACTTCAATAAATTTTCACATCTGGCAATTTGATTAGATAAAATCCTTTTCTTAAACTTATTTAATTGTTCAAAAAAAGAAAAATATCCTTCTGGTTTAACTTTCTGATTTATTAGTAAATATGATGGTAAACATTCATATGAACTCAATTGTTTTGATATTTCCATTATCATGAATGATAAGAATCCATGAATTATCCAATTTTCATATATATCATGATTTTCTTCAAGCTCAGACACTTGTAAAGATGAAGCCATAAACATATGATTATTATACATTAAGTGAGACTTGTTAATATCATCACATTCATGAAGCACTGATAGATTAGACATCAACCAACCCAATGATTCATCATCAAATATATTATTATGATTAGGTGTTATTATTTTTTGAATAGGTGTAAGTTTTGTAATTGGTTTTTTTAATATGTCAGGTAATACAGAACAAATTAATTCGAATACATATTCGAGACGTTCTAGATTACTAGATGGAGAATTTCTTCCTTCTTTAAAACCAGAATTATATTTAGTAGTTTGAAAAATAGAGTATAGTTCGTCTTCACTTAATCTTGATAAGTATAATAGCATCTTTTCAACATTATCAGCATTAGCCTTTGATGCAAGTATTTCAATTGGCTGAAAATTAAACAACTCAAACTCATCTAATATCTCATTAGATAATTTTATTGTAAATTCAGCAATACCAAAGTAATTAGCAAAGAGACATTCATATTTTTTCTGCCTACTAAAACTAGGGGTCCAAATAAATTTAATTTCATCATTATCAACAATAATTTCTGTAGGTTCTATATTATGATCATTAAGAATTAACTCTGCATATTTATACTTCTCATTTATTTCTAAATAAAATTCCAATGCTTCATTTTCTTTAATCCAATAATTAACTGAATTGTTAATATCAAGTTCATCCAACTTTAAAATTGTACCGTATCTCTCTCCTGATATTATTTTAATTTCTAATAACATATCTATATGCCTTCTTAAAAATATGAAAATGAATTAGTAAACTCATTTCCACTTGCGATAATACGTTCTAATTGAGAAGTTGAACGAGGATATGAACGACCTAAAATATCTAATAATTCTTCTAACCGTTTTTTGAAACCTAATCCATAACCTTCAATATGTGGTAATACATGCTGTTCTATTGCAAAATCCATAGCAACCTCATTATCCAGTATTGGACTAACAACAGAACAATAGTTTGTTATAATATTTATTTTTCTCTTGCTAATATAAATTGAATTACCTAATTTAATATCTCTTTTTATTAAATTCTCAATAACTCTATGTAATATTAATTCACTTGATTTGGATAATTCGAAATCATCTTTAGGCGAAAGTAATTTACTTAAAACCTCATTACTTAATGCACCATTCAATTTTTTACCAGTAACATCATGTACTATATCATTATTTATATTCAGGTTTATTATTGGAGCCCTATCAATTAATCTAGGTGATAATCTTTCGGTTGTTGAATCATTATTTATTGTTGCAATAAATCTAACTGAACTATCAATTTTTAAAAATCTTAACTCATCTTTCGGAATTCCAGTATCTATAGGTCTAAAACTATAATCTGCATCACATAATCCTATAAAATCAGACCAGTAGTGTTCCATTGAAGACAAATTAGCTTCATCAAGCAATATTATTTTTTGAGCATTATTACTTTTTCTTTGTAAAAAACTATAGAGCCCTGTTCTCGATTCTTGATATATTCCTTTTAAAGAATTATAAAAACCAAGAATATCCCTACTAGAGACCCAACCTCGGCCTACAGGTACAAATAAAAAATTCTTGTCTCCTGTTGCATCTCCAAGATATAGCGCCTCTGCAAGTCTTGTTGCAGTTGATGTTTTACCAGTGCCAGGAGGTCCACTTAATACGGTTAAAAATGATTGATTAACTGAAACAAGTAGATTCGTCATTTCTTCTCGGGAAAAATTTCTACCGCCATCTTCAGAAAAGCTAGAACATAAAGAATCTATTAAATCCTCAATTCGCTCTGGTTTATTAGTTGCAAAAGCAATGGGTCTAGCATCAAATGTAGATGTATCCAAATATGACTGCCCATTTAATACTTTATTTATAGCTTCCATCTCTCCAATTTTTTTAGCTAGATCTTGATTATTAGTAGTCCTTAAAATGTCTTGATATCCGTCAGCTGTTGATTTTAAAAGCATATTATGTTCTTCTAAATAATCTTTTCTTTTATTAAGTTGTGTTGCTTCATTTGCAACTTTTAATAAGTCTGATTTAACGGATATTTCTTTTTTTATATTATTTAATGTATCACTAGCTTTTTCAATTTCATTAGAAAGCTCTAATTGTTTTTTTTCTAGTTGTTTTTTTATTGCTTCTTCTTTTTCTGCTTCAAACTCTGCAATCTTCCGTTCAACTTCAATTTTTTTCTTTTCTATTTTGTTTTCATATTCATAAACAAGATTTTCTTTATCTTTTAATGTTTCTTCAAGCCTGTTTAGATTAGTTCTAATTCTGCTTTCTTCCTTTTCTATATCATCTTTTATTTTTTCCAAATGCTCATGTAATATGGATACTTTATTATCTTCAATATAATTTTCTAGAAAATTAATACCAGCATTACTTCCTAAATACTCTTTTATTAAAGAATATCCAATATCTGATTCAGATAAATAACGATCAAGCAGATTTTTAAGCCGCTCAATTCTTTCATATTGTTTAAAAATTTGATTAGATTTTTCACTTTCCGCAATAATTAATTGTAAACGTTGAGCTTCTTTTTTACCCAATGATTGAGTTCGCTTACCAAAGCCTTGAGAATTAACAACTTTAATTAATAAATCATCTGAAAGATAATCTATACTTTCAGATCTATATCTTGATATAGATTTAAAAGATGAGACAAATAACAAATCAACATTAGCATCATTTATTTTAACAATTACATCATTTAATTTTTGAAAATTAAAATATCCTAAATACCCTTTCCCATAACTTAATAATGAATGCACATGTGGCTCAATTATATATCTTTTATCCTCATTTTGAGTGCTCACTAATGGTCCATAAAGTACATCATTATCTAAAATAAAAAAAGGTTGCTCTGGTGGAATAATTTCTTGTGGTAGTAATCCATACTGTTTATCTGGTAAATTAGTTTTTAATATAGGAAGTAGGGTATTTTGTGGTAAGTTTTCAGCATCGGAACCTAACGCCCAATAACGATCAATACCATCTTTTAAGCTTTTGTCTTCATCATAAGAATGGCTAGATAACACAAACAAGTCTGTTGGTGAAAAACGTTCATCAATGCTTGGAAAACCCTTTGTAATTAATATATCACTTGGATAATCACTTTTATTTATTGGTATAAAAGTATTGGCATCTTTTTCTTCAAGTAATGGTATTACAAATCCTTGGTTTTCATTTAATGTTGAGGATTTTTTGACTATAAGCCGAGGTAGATGAAGATAACTGTCTTGTGTTCTCATAATATTAGCCTTTACTATTTTTAACATAAAAATTATCAATGTATTATATATGGAATAATTTATATTAGACCTATTTTTCATTAAAAAAATAAAATTTTTAAAATGAAAATAAAAAATAATTTTTTGATATATTATCCTTTCACATTTATTTGTGTTGATATTTAATACTACCAATTAATATTTTATTTAGGTTTGATTATTTAAAGATAATTTTTGTCGTTTACAATTTTATAAAATCAATTAAGATAGTTTTTGTAGCCATCAGTGCTACTTTCAATGAAGAAGTTCCTTTCCGGTGCTCTCTCAATAAATAATCAAAAAATATTCTACTAATAAGTGAAAACGATGAGTGCAACTATGACTGCAACCCAAGCTATAAACTCAAATATTGTTATTCGAGCCATTGAAGAAAAAGACAACGCAGGTATTGCACGCGTTATTCGTGAAGTATCAGCAGAGCACGGTTTAACTGCCGATAAAGGCTTTGCGGTTGCCGATCCAATTTTAGATACCCTCTATGAAGTTTATCATCAGCCACGCAGTGCTTACTGGGTTGTTGAAATGGATGGAGAAGTTGTTGGTGGGGGTGGTGTCGCACCACTTGCTGGTGGCGATGGCAATACTTGTGAACTACAAAAAATGTACCTTTCATCCAAATTACGTGGCAAAGGTATTGCGAAAAAAATCGTTCTGCAATCTCTTGAGTTTGGTAAAGAGCAAGGCTTTAGCCGTTGCTATTTAGAAACCACAGATATCTTAAAAGCGGCTGTCGGTTTATACGAAAAACTAGGATTCGAATTTATTGATGAAGCATTAGGTAACACTGGACATAGTGATTGTGAGATCCGTATGGTGAAGCCACTTTAAGCGTTCTTGCTATTCCCTACGTAATACAATAAATAAAATAAGCTCTACTTGACCCGCATTTCTTATGCGGGTTTTTATTAGCAATAAATAGCATCTATTAACACAAATCCAGTTTATCAAAATGATATAAATACAGTATGTTTATGTGCTTATTTTCACAATTAATTTCTTAATTAATTATTATCAAAATATTATTAATGAAATTCTTATCTTAAATTTCATTAAAACCCACAAGTTTAAATTATTTTTCATTCCACTCTAGATAATCACATTATCCCTCTTAAATAAAATATTATTTATCTTATTTTATATTTTAAAAAAGAGATTTTTTTATATTGCTATTTATAGCTAATTTAATATCTTTATGCAGATAAAGTCATGCATTGGCTTTTATAACTCTAAAATTTAAAAGGAATTTTTTCATGAAAAACTTTGTTAAAATTGCACTTATTGCTTCTGTAATTACCGTAATGACCGGTTGTACTGGTAGCGTATACAATAAAGAAAAAGACTGTAACTACGACTACTTACTGCACCCAGCAGTTTCTATTTCTAAAATCATTGGCGGTTGTGGCGACACAAGCAAATAAGATTTAAGAAATAAACATATTAATAAACTACATTCTGACTTATTGTTGCTAAGAAAGGATGTAGTTTTTTGTTTTATCATACCTTATATTTTTACTCGTTTTTTATGAGTCTCATTCCTCACCAACATAAGAAATCAGAGCTTAGTATTTCCATTTTAATGGAAGATAGATTAAATTAACCATTAATAAAATCTATTTTCGGTAATTTTATATGACATTAAACTACAAGATTATTATCGTCACATTATTTTTATCTATTCCTATGTTGGCTTATTCCTCCCCCCAAGCTAAATGTATTCCCGAAGAAAAAAACTTTTCCGCATGTGAAATATTAGCAACGCAGGGAGATAATAAGGCATTATTAGTACTTGGGCGTTTCTATGAAACGGGTACTGGGATTGAAAAAAATGTAGAGAAAGCCGAACAAATCTATCAACTCTTAGCAGATAAAAATGATGCTGATGGATTTAATCAATTGGCAATGCTTAAGGAAGATCAGGGCAAAAAACAAGAGGCTATTTTACTTTACCAAAGAGCAATAGAACTCGGCTCATCATCTGCTAATTATAATTTAGGTATACTGTACAAATATAATAATAATTATAAAAAAGCAAAAGAGATGTTTGAACAAGCAATTACCGATAATAATTCAGGTAAAGCTATGATGAGTTTAGGCGATTTATATTTTGATGGATTTGGTGTTGAAAAAAATATGGAATTAGCGGAGCACTGGTATAAAGCCGCTATTCAAGCTGATCATTATCTTGCCATTACACGATTGGGAATACTGTATGGCAATCTGGGAAAATATGATGAAGCGATAGTATATTATCAAGAAGCGATCAAAAAAGGTGATCCCGCCGCAATGAATTCAATGGGATTACTATATCAACATGGTTTTGGTGTACAACGTGATATCAATAAAGCGGTTAATTTTTATCAAGATGCCGCTGAACAAGACGAAATCGGAGGGCTGATTAACCTTGGTCTAATGTATGAAGAAGGCCTTGGGGTACCTCAAAATTATGAAAAAGCCATCGAATTATATACAAGAGCCTATCAATTAGGTTATACCGATATTCAGTTACGAATTAATTTCTTAAATAAACACTTTATAAATAATAACAAAAATTAATATAACCATAAAAATTAACTTTAACATATTAGTTGCTATGGTAAATAATTCCAGATATCTATTCATCTAAATAGATTTATTTATAGTTTAACTATAAATAAAAAGGAGATTTATATGCAGTGTGGTGATTTAGAGTGGTTTTACTGTAAAGATGGTGAAATATTAAATGCTAATGAGGCAATGGAAAAGCGACTTATTATTTACAAAAAAATAGGTCGGGAACTGAAAAGTGCACATAATCTTGCCCAAAAAACTTGGCAATATGAAGACTCTTCTAGTAAAAATCAAAATCGCTCAAAGGGATGCTCACCCAGTGGATTGGATGAATTTATTTATTATAAATGTGAAGGAAATGCTCCTTCCGTTGAAGTAGCTCTGAATAACCCTTGGGTAAAATATATAGAAGATTTCGGTATTACTTCTGCAAAAGGAGTAAACAGAACGATAGATACATTCATTGAACTGGGTATACTGCCCCCAGCTCTTGAGGGTATGAATTATGTTCTTAAATCTCGGCTATCTAGAAAGCCTCGTATCATACAAGAAAATATTGAAGCCATTTATCTACTACGATTTGTTTATGATCCCTATGAAAATATTACTGAAGTCGTCAATATTATTATTGATACAATAATCAATAATATGTCCCCATCTAGAAAACAAAAACTATCTCATTATATCAATGCGATAACTAATGTTTCTAATCTAGGTAATACTGTTAGCTTTGAAGATAGATTTGATGTAAGACCTCAAGTTAATTCATCAGTTAGAAATTTTGCAACAGATGTTGGCGTTGATATTATGGCTGATTCTAAAATTCGAAAATTTATTGTATCCGCTATAATCACTCAAATGGTTGCAGGTATTATTACAAATTACCCATCCTTTTTTAAACCTTTTAGACCAACCCAAATTATCAAAAGGACAACTTTAGTTGCAACATTAATGTACGGTTACGGTACGATTGAAAAAATGTCAGAAGCAGCAAGAAGACTTGAAAATAAAAATAAAATGGTTTACGACGTAATGAATAAAAGCAAGATCACCATGGCCTATTATTTTGTTGAAACAGAATTAGGACCTTTAATTACTTTAGCTGCAAGCCCAGGTAGTGTAGCTAGTGATGATGCTTTTATTTCTGAGGTACGCCATTTAATTAATAAATATAAAAATTAGAATACACTCTCATCTGATATGCTATACCCAGAAGTACCAGCCATGATTTGCGAGGTGGTAATATCACGATATCTAACAGTTAATTGCTCTTCAGGATCGATATCATTGCGTAAAATATTATTTGGGCATTGATGTGAATAATCAATAATAGATGCTTCGTTTAATTTCACTGTGAAATATTTTTCAATTCCACCATTTTGTGCGGTACGATAATAATCAAAAACTAAACTAAGAATTTCATTATTTGAAACCGCAATAAGTAATAGAGGGGAAGATTTATCAATCAGTTTGGTAAACTCTATTGGTTGATGAGCTAGATTTTGAGTTCTAGATACTGAAAAATTTAGTTCTGTAACAAATATTGCATTTTCTTTCCCTAATTGATAACGATTTCCTATTGAATCTAATGTTCCACAACCACGAGAAATCAGGCCTTGTTGCTGACCTTCTAATGTAAGATAAATTAAATTAGCCATTAATAAAGTCCATTTTTAGATACGTTTATATAATATTAAACAATATGATTATTATCATCACGTTATTTCTATATTTATCTAACTTTATATTTTTATATTAAAATAATCAAATTAAATATATTCTTAAAGAAACAATTTTCACATATGAAATATATAAAGATTACAGAGATAATAAAAAATAGCACCTGTAATTCTCTACAAATTTAGCATACGCACTAAAAAAATATATAATTAACTAAAAGTAGTGTAATTTATTAATCAAGTTAAAGATTGTTTTTCATTTACTCAACTAGAAATATTGTACAGTAAATTAGAAAAATATGGTGAAGCGAGAATATATTATCAAGAAGCTATCAAAGATAGAGGGGATCTAACTACAATAAATTCGCTAGGTTTACTGTACTAATATGGTTTTGGTACAAAATACGATATCAGACAGGCTATAAAACTATACCAATATTCGACAAATAAAGATGAAAAAATATTTAACCTCGTAGTCGCCAAATTACACATTCAATCAATATCCCTATTTATCTTCATTTTAGAAATTCATTCATTTTTTTTGAACACCATCAACAAATTCCCCCTATTTTGTTCATCATCAGAACACTTTATGATCAGCCTCATTAAGAAATCGCAATAATCTGTATTACCTCCTTCTGTGTCTTGGTTATTGCGGTTTCTTTCCTTAACTCGGAGAACAATCATGACTATCAGACAGATTAATCATATTTATTCGGCGCCAAATTCACACTGGGTAGGTAATGGCTTTCCAGTCAGCACCTTATTTTCCTATCAGGAAAATGGTGAGAAACATAGCCCGTTTCTGCTGATGGATTATGCCGAGCCAACACTGTTTAAACCTGTTACCAATGCCCGTGGTGTAGGAGCGCATCCTCATCGTGGATTTGAAACCGTAACAATCGCCTACCAAGGTGAAGTTTCTCATCATGACTCTAAAGGTCACGCAGGAACGATTACCGCAGGTGATGTGCAATGGATGACCGCTGCTTCTGGTATTTTGCATAAAGAGTATCACTCTGAAAAAATGACCAAAGAAGGCGGTGTATTGGAAATGGTGCAACTTTGGGTGAATCTGCCAACAGCGTACAAAATGACACAGCCTCGTTATCAGGCGCTGAAAGCAGAGGATATCCCTCATGTTGAATTATCAAATAACCAAGGTTATGTCAGAGTGATTGCAGGTAATTATGCCAACACACAAGGTGTGGCAATGACCTACTCGCCGCTGAATGTGTGGGATCTACGTTTAAATCGCGCAGGTGTTTCACATTACAGTATTCCTGAAGGTCATAATGCAATGCTGTTTGTCGTAAAAGGTGCCGTACATATCAATGATAGTGAAATTGCACGTCAACACGATATGGTGATGTTAGATAATCATGGCGATACGCTCACATTAGAATCAATGGGTGACACCATTGTTTTAATTTTAACCGGTGAGCCAATTAATGAGCCTATTGCAGGGCAAGGACCTTTTGTGATGAACACGCAAGAAGAGCTACAACAAGCTTTTGATGATTATGACAATGGTAAATTTGGCGTAATGGATTAATGACATTAGCTTAAAAACAATAACACCAGTCACAAAGCAACAATTTTGTGGCTGGTGCTATATTGCACTGAAAAATCAGGTACAAAAGGACAACATTTAGCAAAAATTAATGTAAACGTGATGACTTATCAGACTCTTCTTCGTCGTCTTCGTCTTCACCCTCTTCATCATCATACTCTGCGTCAGGATCTTCAAAATAAGTACCCCAACCATCGTAATAGACACCCATTTTTTCAGCTAAATTCATTAATTGCTCAACTTGAGCATCAATAAGTTCAGCATTCAAACCACTTTCACTGACTGCATCAAAGCAAACTAAAATCTCACCTGATTCGACTTCAATTTCTTCAGGCTCAGTCACTTCGTAACCTAATTTAAAAACTTCAACGGCTGCTTTTTCTAGTGTTTCAAAATTTTCACAAGAAATATGGTGCTCAATGGCATACAGTGCATCAGGATCACTGCCATCTTCCAGTAATTCTTCAATAATAAGACGTGTTTCTTCACGTTGTTCTGCTAACTCTTTGCTGTCCGCCATAATCATGCTCCGCAATAGTCTGAAAAGGTATCTCGTTCATTGTCCCACAGGCAGGATCAACACTCCATACTTAATATGATCTCCTTATCGCATACTGTTTAAATTAAAAGTTTTCCTTTAGGGGTTGATGATGAATATTTATTGATATAAATTGAATATAAATTCAATGACAGGATATCACTCTATGAACCCTTTTTATCAGAAATCATTCTTACGTTTACTTGATTTTTCACCTGCTGAAATTCAACAACTACTTACATTGTCAGCACAATTGAAAAAAGCCAAAAAATCCGGTCAAGAAACTCAGTATCTTACTGGAAAAAATATCGCACTAATTTTTGAAAAAGACTCAACACGTACCCGTTGTGCGTTTGAAGTCGCTGCATTTGATCAAGGTGCAAGAGTGACTTATCTGGGGGGAGGAAGCCAAATTGGACATAAAGAATCGATAAAAGATACTGCTCGTGTATTAGGTCGTATGTACGATGGTATTCAGTATCGGGGCTATGGACAAAAAACAGTAGATGCACTTGCACAATATTCAGGTGTACCTGTTTGGAATGGTTTAACCAATGAATTCCACCCAACACAGTTATTAGCCGATTTACTGACTATCACTGAACATCAAGCTAAACCATTATCAGAAACGGTATTTGCTTACCTTGGTGATGCTCGTAACAACATGGGTAATACTATGCTGGAAGCGGCTGCATTAACAGGTATGGATTTACGTTTAGTTGCGCCTAAAGCATGTTGGCCTGAAGCGAGTTTAGTTGCTCAATGCCAAGAAATTGCCAAGAAAAATGGCGGAAATATCACGCTAACTGAAAATGTGGCTGAAGGTGTTAAAAACGCTGATTTTCTTTACACTGATGTGTGGGTTTCTATGGGCGAACCAAAAGAGGTTTGGAAAGAGCGTATTGCGTTACTGAAGCCTTATCAGGTCAATATGGATGTTATAAAATTAACCGGAAATCCAGACGTCAAATTCCTTCACTGTTTACCCGCTTTTCATGACGAAGAAACAACGATGGGTAAAGCATTAGCTGAAGAATTTAATCTCTATGGTGGCTTTGAAGTTACTGATGAGGTTTTTGAATCAAAACACAGCATTGTGTTTGATGAAGCAGAGAATCGTCTTCACACCATAAAAGCAGTGATGGTCGCTACCCTTGCAAATCCTTTCTAAAATACATAATCATGCAAAACACCTATTTTTTATTTATGAAAAAATAGGTGTTTTCTTTGTTTTATCTCAAGCTTATTGATTTTTAAATTAAAAAAATTTTTTTTGCAAAAAATAAAAGCAAACGCTTGCGTGCAACTCTAAGATGCGTATAATGCGCCACAATTTGTCAGGAGGAAAGATGAAACAGCGCCTATTCCAATTCGTAACAAAAACAAGCACCTTAACTGGTCGCAAGCGCATTCTCTTTTTTCCAATAGCCCAATTTTTTAAAGCCCCTCTTATTGAGGGGTTTTTTTTGGCCTATAAAAAACCATCTATCGCACAATTCATCGCCAAAGGAGAACTCTAATGACTAATCCGCTCTACCAAAAGCATATTATCTCCATCAATGATCTGGACAGGGAAGATTTGGAGTCTGTTCTTCACGTTGCTAATAAACTCAAACAGCAACCTAATAACGAATTGTTGAAAGACAAAGTGATTGCGAGCTGCTTTTTTGAAGCATCAACACGTACTCGCTTATCATTTGAGACAGCTATCCACCGCCTAGGTGCATCAGTTGTCGGTTTTTCTGATGGAAGCAACACTTCACTGGGTAAAAAAGGTGAAACATTAGCGGATACCATTTCGGTTCTTCGCACTTATGCTGACGCCATTGTTATTCGCCATCCTCAAGAAGGTGCAGCACGTTTAGCCTCTGAGTTTGCGGGCGATATTCCAGTACTCAATGCGGGTGATGGTGCAAATCAGCATCCAACACAGACTTTGCTGGATTTGTTTACCATCCAAGAAACACAAGGCCGTTTAGATAACCTCAATATCGCGATGGTCGGTGACTTAAAATATGGCAGAACAGTACATTCACTGGCACAAGCATTGGCGAAATTTAAAGGTAATCATCTCTATTTTATCGCCCCTAAAGTACTCGCCATGCCAGAGCATATTCTTCACTTGCTGGAAGAAAATGGTGTTGAATACAGCCAACATGAAACAGTAGATGAAGTGATGCCAGAACTAGATATTCTGTATATGACTCGCGTACAAAAAGAGCGTTTAGACCCATCTGAATACGCGAATGTTAAAGCACAATTTATCTTAACCAGTGCAGATCTTGTGAATGTGAAAGATAACCTTAAGATCCTACACCCCCTGCCACGTATCGATGAAATCACGACAGATGTAGATAAAACACCTTACGCTTATTATTTCCAACAAGCAGGCAACGGTATCTACGCACGTCAGGCATTACTTGCCTTAGTTCTGAATAAAAACTTAGTTCTTTAATAAGGAGCACACCATGACACATGATCACAAACTAAAAGTTGAAGCTATCAAACGTGGGACTGTTATTGATCATATTCCAGCGCAGGTGGGCTTTAAAATTCTGTCACTATTTCGCTTAACAGAAACGGATGAAAGAATAACAGTAGGTTTTAATTTACCTTCAGAAAATTTAGGTAAAAAAGACTTAATTAAAATCGAAAATGTCTTTTTAACCTCTGAGCAAGCAAACCGTTTAGCGATGTATGCGCCTCAAGCAACTGTAAATATCATCGATGATTATCAAGTCGTTAATAAAATGGCATTAAGCTTGCCAGAATTGCTTGAAGATGTGGTGCCTTGTCCTAATAGCAACTGTATTAGCCATAACGAGCCAGTACAAAGCAGTTTCCGTGTCAAAAAACTGGCCTCAGATGTTGTATTAACCTGCAAGTACTGTGAAAAAGAGTTCGAACGCCACGCGGTTATTCGTTAATTCTTTTAACTATCTGCTCGCAAGGGCAGATAGTTTTTTTGTCATAACTATCTATTAAAGCAACAATACTCTTCATTGTAGATATTTTCTCTACTTAGAATCACCAAAGTAGATCTTCTGTTTTCTCTCACTTTTTGTCACCATAAAGACTGGATATATCCGCTAAATCACTTACTTAATTACTTTAACAGAGACGAATTTTCGCCTTCTGCGGATAGACTTATGCAAACAAAAACTCGCTTATTACTTTTAACACTGTCACTGGCTGTTTTTGGTGTGATCACAACCGAAGTTGCGGTGATTGGATTGCTACCACAACTTGTCGAACAAATGAATATCACTGCGCCACAAGTGGGCTTTTTAGTCAGCATTTACGCGATTGTTGTCGCAATAACAGGTCCTACTATTACACTTTTATTTGGGCGATTTAATCGCAAAACGATACTGTTGGTCATAATGGCTTTATTTATTATTTCCAATACTGTTTATGCATTAACACATCAATATCACGTTATTTTGCTCTTTCGTATTTTGCCTGCATTTACCCATGCGCTATTTTTTGCAATAGCACTGATGGTGGCGGCAAATTCAGTACCAGTAGAAAAATCCACTCATGGCGTTGCTATTGTTTTTTCTGGTGTTGCGGTGGGAATGGTTTTAGGTATGCCACTTAGCGCTTTTATTGCTGAAACTTGGTCATTAAGTATGGCATTTGGGTTTGGCGCTATCACCAGTGTTATCGCTTTTATTGGTATTGTGTTTTTTGTGCCTTCAATTAAAGTCACTGCACCGCTTAAAATTAGTGATCAATTAAAAGTATTAAAAAAATCAACAGTTTGGTTGAGCATTATTACTGTGACACTTATTTTTTCAGCCATGTTTGCTGGATTTAGCTATATTGCTGATTTTTTAGTGAATATCACAGGGTTTTCAAACAATATGACCAGCACATTACTGATTGTATTTGGTGTGAGTGGTTATTTTGGTAATTTTATTTTTAGTCACTATTTACAGCGAAATGTCGTTAAAACAACGATAACTTACCCAATCTTGTTTTGTTTTATCTATTTATTTATCTGGTTAAGCGGTTCTCAGGCGCTTGCCATGATCCCTCTGATCATTCTTTGGGGCATGTTACACACATCAGGATTAATTATTTCTCAAACATGGTTAATGAGAGATGCAAAAGCAGCACCCGAATTTGCAAATAGCCTTTATATCGCCTTTTCTAATTTAGGGATAACTGTGGGTTCTATGGTAGGAGCTTGGGTTATTCAACACATTGAATTACAAATGATAATTTGGGTAGGTATACTTTTTTCACTACTTGCATTGGGTACCATTTGGTTACGAGTACGATTGCAATCACCAAATTGTGAAATGGCTTATCAGCAATAAATATTTACTCATCAAATCCGCCTTCTTTTGCCACCTGAAGCAATGCATCTGCTATATAACGTGTTTTAGGTGGTAGTTTTTGCCCTTTATGCCACATCATATTGATAGGAGATTGATACCCTTCTGTTTTGATCAAGATGCGCTGTAATTGCCCTTCTTTAAGCTTATCCCCAATCATCCATAACGGAAGTTGAGCAATACCATAGCCATGGATCACTGCGTCAAGCATTGCATCACCATCAGCAAGTTCATAAAAAGGAGTTGGAATATATTGGTGGAAGGTTCCTTCTTCTTTTAGCATCCAATAAAAAGGGGTATCTTGCCGAAATCCCACAATACAACGATGGTCTGATAACGTTTCGATTTCTTTAGGTATGCCATATTTTTGCAAATAAATCGGTGAAGCACAGAGAACCAGTTTTTGTGTTGTCAGTTGTCGTGCAACAACATTGCTACTATCAGGTAAATGCCCGATACGAACGACTAAATCCACGCTCTCCTCATGCATATCAATATAGCGCTCACTAAATGAAACACTCATTTTAAGCTGGGGCTGCTTATCCATTAATGTCATTAAAACAGGCATAATACATTTACGACCAAAAGCAGACGGTAAATCCAGACGAATTTTTCCTGTTAATACCGACTGGTTTTCTTGAACTTGATTATTAGCTTGTTCAAGAATAGAAAGTGCTATTTGACACTGCTGTAAATAATACTCACCTTCAGAGGTCAACGTTAAACGTCGTGTTGTTCTTAATAGTAGATTAATACCTAAATGCTCTTCTAACCGAGTCACACTTTTCCCAACGGCTGATTTAGTTATTCCTAAACGAGATGCAGCTTCAGTAAAGCTACCTGTTTGAGCCGTTGCAACAAAAGCGGTGATACCAGAAAGTGAATTGAATTGCGTCATAGCCACCTACTATTATTCTAAATCTTGCATCAAACAATACATCGATAAAAGTTGTTATAAAAAGCACGATGTTTCTTCATTATAGAATAATTCCACTCTAAAAGCATAAACGGGATATTTTTGAAAAATAAACTTATATAAAAAATGATTTTTATAAAAAATTTTTCTATAAAAAGCCCTTTTATTCAGGGAAAAATACACATCAAAATGAAGTAATTACATGAGTTCATTTTCTTTTTATAATTGCAGACTTTATGATAAAGCCTGACATCTGTCATATTGCTAACCTGAAGCGCTGGCTATAATAGCGTCGCACTAATCGAATGTTAGCGTTAATCTTATAAAAACAGGAGTTCTACATGTCTTACGAAATTAATACCGATAAAGCCCCAGCTGCGATTGGCCCTTATGTACAAGGCGTTGATTTAGGTAATTTAGTGATCACTTCAGGTCAATTACCTGTTGATCCTGCAACCGGTGAATTTGTTTCTGATAATGCAGCAGAACAAGCTCGTCAATCTTTAGAAAACGTAAAAGCAATCATTGAAAAAGCGGGTTTAACTGTTGCTAATATCATCAAAACAACTGTTTTCGTAAAAGATTTAAATGATTTCGGTACGATCAATGCTGCTTATGAAGCATTCTTCAAAGAGCATAACGCTGCATTCCCTGCTCGCTCTTGTGTTGAAGTTGCACGTTTACCAAAAGATGCAAAAGTAGAAATCGAAGTTATCGCTATCCGTTAATTTCGTCTCAACAGCAAGCCATAAAAAAGCAAAGGTCTCTTTATGAGCACTTTGCTTTTTTTATGTTCTCACTTTTTGATGAATAATTTATCACTTCTGTTTTTGGCACATATTTACAATTCAGCCAATCCCTCTTGATGCCTGATGTAGCAAAAATACCTTGATGCAGATCAGTTTTAATGAAGATTATTTCTCTTTCAATTACTATATATTGTGCTTTAATACATACCGACCTACAACATATAGTAATTATACACATCTTATCCACAATAAGCCTGAATGCTGTGCCATCACCTGTTTTTATGGGATTTGAGCCTGTGGATAAATAGTTAAGGAGCAAGATTGTGAAAACCATTGTGATAAAACGAGACGGATGTAAAGTCTCTTTTGACCAAACCCGCATCAGCGATGCTATCAAAAGAGCCGCCGTAGCTTGTGAGATCACTGATGATGATTATTGCGATTCTGTCGCGCAATCCGTTTCACAATCTCTCGCAGGACGTTCGAATGTCGATATCCGTGAGATCCAAGACGCCGTAGAAAATCAGCTGATGGCTGGCGAACATAAAGATGTTGCCAGAGCCTATATTGAATACCGTCATGACCGAGATGTTGCTCGTGAGCAACGTGGAAGACTAACTCAGGAAATCCGAGGTCTTATCGAACAAAGTGATGTCTCTATTCTTCATGAAAATGCGAATAAAGACAGTAAGGTTATCCCTACCCAGCGTGATTTACTTGCGGGTATTGTGGCTAAACATTACGCAAAATTGCATATCCTGCCAAGAGATGTGGTACTCGCTCATGAGCGTGGTGAAATTCATTATCATGATCTCGATTACTCACCGTTTTTCCCAATGTTTAACTGTATGCTAATTGACCTTAAGGGCATGTTAAACAACGGTTTTAAAATGGGAAATGCGGAAATAGAACCCCCTAAATCTATTTCAACAGCAACAGCAGTAACTGCACAAATTATCGCACAAGTGGCAAGCCATATTTATGGTGGTACAACGATAAATCGTATCGATGAAGTATTAGCGCCGTTTGTAAAATCAAGCTATGACAAACACTATAAAGTAGCGCAAGAGTGGCAGATTGCTGATAAAGAAGCTTATGCTAATGCGCGTACTGAAAAAGAGTGTTACGACGCATTCCAATCTTTAGAGTATGAAGTTAATACACTACATACTGCTAATGGACAAACCCCATTTGTCACTTTTGGTTTTGGCCTTGGTACGTCGAAAGAAGCGCGTTTAATTCAACGATCTATTCTTGAAAATCGCATGGCTGGTTTAGGCAAAAACCGTAAAACAGCTGTTTTCCCTAAACTTGTTTTTGCCATTAAAGATGGCTTAAACCATAAATTTGGTGATCCTAATTACGATATCAAACAACTTGCTCTCGAATGTGCAAGTAAACGCATGTATCCCGATATCTTAAATTACGATCAAGTCGTTAAAGTAACAGGTTCATTTAAAACGCCAATGGGTTGCCGTAGCTTCTTAGGTGTTTACGAAGAAAATGGCGAGATGATCCATGAAGGTCGTAATAACCTCGGTGTTATCAGCCTGAACTTACCGCGTATTGCGATTGAAGCTCAAGGTGATGAAGCAACATTCTGGTCACTACTTGATGATCGCCTCGAACTAGCGAAAAAAGCACTGATGACTCGTATTGCTCGTTTAGAAAACGTCAAAGCGCGTGTTGCCCCTATCCTTTATATGGAAGGTGCTTGTGGTGTTCGCTTAAAAGCAGATGATAATGTCTCTGAAATCTTTAAAAATGGCAGAGCATCAATCTCATTAGGTTATATCGGTGTTCATGAAACCATTAATGCACTGTTTGGTACTGAAAAACACGTTTTTGATGATGAAACCTTAAGAGAAAAAGCAGTGGCGATTATTAATCGTCTGCGTGAAGCAACAGATCAGTGGAAAGAAGAAACAGGTTATGGCTTTAGCCTTTACAGCACACCAAGTGAAAACTTATGTGATCGCTTCTGCCGCTTAGATGCAGCTGAATTCGGTATTTTACCGGGTGTGACAGATAAAGGTTATTACACCAATAGCTTCCACTTAGATGTTGAGAAAAAAGTAAATCCATACGACAAACTGGATTTTGAAGCGCCTTATCCTCCATTAGCAAATGGCGGTTTCATTTGTTACGGCGAATATCCAAACTTACAGCATAACCTTAAAGCATTAGAGGATGTGTGGGATTACAGCTATACCCGCGTTCCTTATTACGGAACGAATACTCCGATTGATGAATGTTATGACTGTGGTTATACCGGTGAGTTCTCTTGCACTAGCAAAGGCTTTACTTGCCCACGTTGTGGTAATCACAACCCTGCAAGAGTTTCAGTGATCCGCCGTGTATGTGGATATTTAGGTAGCCCAGATTCACGCCCATTTAATGCGGGTAAGCAAGAAGAAGTTAAGCGTCGTGTGAAACATCTGGCAAATGGTCAATTAGGTTAAGAGTGTGAATTACCATCAATATTACCCTGTTGATGTTGTCAATGGTCCTGGTACTCGTTGCACCCTGTTTGTTGCAGGGTGCATACACCAATGCCGAGGCTGTTATAACAAATCAACGTGGTCATTAACGTCAGGCAAGCCATTTACACAAGAGATGGAAGATCAGATTATTGCGGATCTTCAAGACAGTCGAATTAAACGACAAGGATTATCGCTTTCAGGGGGTGATCCTTTACATCCGCAAAATTTATCTACAATTTTGCACTTGGTAAAACGAGTCAAAACCGAATGCCCTGAAAAAGATATTTGGGTTTGGACAGGCTATTTACTGGCAGATTTGACACCAGAGCAACAAGAAGTTGTTAGCTATATAAACGTGCTAATTGATGGAAAGTTTGTACAGGAACTTTATGATCCCGGATTATTGTGGCGTGGTAGTAGTAATCAGGTTATTCATAAATTGAGATAATATCTAGAAGCCCATTTTTATAGTGGGCTTTTTTCTTTCATCATTCTCATTTAATCACCTCCGTTATCAAATGCGAATCATTTTCAAAAATGATAGTCAAAGTGATTAGTTTTGTTTTATTATTAGCGCTCTTAACTATTCTTTTTATGATGATACTTGATATGAAATTAGCACTTTTCCCTTTATTTTCAATAATCTTACTTTCTGGTTGTAGCAGTACTTGGGAGCCCAAAGGTTCATCAGATTACACATTGCAGGAAGCGAAAATGCTCTGTGAGTTTGATGCCAATACTCGTTACCCTATCCGCAAAGAAGTGCTACAACGTACTGTTTATCGTGATGTGCAAAAGACGTGTCGTAAAGATGACAAAGATCACTGCGGTGATAAAAAAACCTACACTGAACGTGTACCAATGACAGAAAGCTATGTTGAAGACATTAACCAAGAAGACAGAAAAACCTTCTATACCTCTTGTATGTCTTTAAAAGGATGGGAACAAAAAAATCATTACTTTTGGGAATAGTGGAAAGTTAAGAAAAAAGTTTAATCACATTGCCAATAGAGCTTAGTACCAAAACCTAATTGATTATTCACCATCTTAATTTCTTGCAATTGTAGCTCCCATAAAGGCACATGGATGGCGGCTAATGCGACAGGAAAGCGTAAACAATAATGTTTTCTTGCGTTGATGTCGTCCTTACCAGTTAGTAAAGAAACAGCCCCCGTGAATTGAATACCTTGTAAATCTGATACGGTAATTTCTTGTGTGCTGATACTTCCTGCAACTAATAAGTTTTCCTGCATCATTTGAGCATGACGTGTTTTCTTTTCAGAAAGAAAAACAAGCCTCATCTGACTTTCATCAAACCAATAAAAACAATTAGCACACCAAATATCACCCAATGAACGTGTTGTACATAAGGTGAACACATGGTTTTCACGCATATATTGTTTAATTATTTTGATCGAGTCTAAAGGAGACATAATATACCTGTATAGATACAAAAAGAGACGCTGTTTAGTTGATAATTATATCACCAAAACGAGCGTCTTACCGCGTGTCTCTTATTACAGGTTATTTATCGAAAACAGTTAAAATTAACGATAAATTTCAGCATTTACAGTGAGGTAATCATCACCTGTAGCACCAACAACTTTAAAGCCTTTTGCGCCTTCATCTTTTGCAATTTGAGCAATTTTAGTTGTTAAACCATCTAAAGTATCGCTACCTGTGATTGTGATATACTCACCATTCACTGAAGGACTTTTTGATACGCTATCAGATGCGATTGAACCAAATGAAATAGCACTTAAAGCTAATGTAGCAGCGATTAATGTAGATTTTTTCATAATAAACTCCAAATAAATTCTAATTTTGTTAGGTATCGCGGAGTGTCTCTCTGTGATGTGGATCATATTATGCGCTTTAGTTTAACTTTAAAATTAGCAATAATTGCTGTTCATTTTCAAAAAAATTGAATGTTATTTTTTAAATGATAGAACTTACTGTCACAAATATTTCACAACATATTGATATATCTAATAGATTTCATTCTGATAAAACGATAAATTACTCAATTAAAAAATTAAGAAGTATTATTTATCAAAAGAGAAAGTAGCACGAAAAGGAAAAAATGATGACGGAGACAATGTGGTCACTCTATATTGTTAGAAATCGTCTCGGTTCTCTTTATACAGGGATCACGACAAATGTTGAGAGGCGTTTTCAACAACATCAGAATGGAACGGGCGCTAAGGCACTGAAAGGTAAAGGCCCTTTATTATTAGAATTTTATTGTCAGGTAGGGAATAGACAGCGTGCTTCTCAACTTGAATACCAGTTAAAACAGTTGAAAAAGACGCAAAAAGAAAAGCTGATCATTGACCAGCCTTCAGACATTGCACTGTATTTAATACAGGATAAATAAATTTAGCTAAATTGGTCAAACAATGGTGAATAGTTGACTAAACCATGGATGTCATCAACATTGCCATTTTCTAACGCATAAAGCTGAAAAGCCTCTTCTGTATCAGGCCATTTGCAATGTAAGCCTTGTGACTTAGCTGGGATAAAACCTGATTTTTGATAATACTCAGGCTCCCCCAACACCACAACGGCACCGTAACCAAATTCATTTAGGCTATCTAGCCCTTCATTAATCAGTTGACGTCCAATACCTTGGTTTTGGAAATCAGGCGCAACAGCAAGTGGTGCAAGTCCTACCCACTGGCAATCTTTTCCATCAATATCAACAGGTGTAAAACCGATATAGCCAATTAATTGGCCTTCATCGTTAATTGCCACCATGCCTAATGTTAATAACCCTTCTTCTCGTAAATGCCCGACTAAATCAGCTTCACTACCTGTCGGAAACGCTTGGCGTAAAAGGTTATCAATTGCAGGAATATCAACGGGAATTTCAACACGTATTAGCATGAAGTTGAGCTCAGTTCATGGCTGTGCAGAGTGTCTTCTTTTTCTTCTTGAAGCCCACTTTTTACAAACTCAGCCAGTTGTAATAAACCAAAACGCAACACAGATGGCATTGAGTCTAATTCAATTGCATCCATCAGGTTCTTAACATATAACCCGAGTTCTGTATCACCCTCAATTTGTAGACGACGTTGGAAAAATAAGGTGTCAGGATCTTCTTTGCGAGCAGCAATTAAAATAAGATCATTAGCATTTCCGCTAAAGCTGACATCTTCTTTTTCTAAGCGACTGACCACTAATTTATCATCACGAACACTGATAAACCACTGTAAATGTAAGTCTCTTATCTCAACTTTTAGCCACTTATCTTCTAAAAAGTGTAAATCACCTTCAGCTAACGACTCACGAAACTGCCAACTTAAAAACTGTTCTAAGATATCGCGTTGCAGAGCAAATGGGGTAACCTGTAAAGGGTAACGTAAAAAACGAGGACCCTCTTTAACCAAATGGGTACGAATTTTGTTAAACACGTTCGGACTCCTATAAATAAAATTACGGGCTATTGTGCCAGATATAGACAGATATTCTGCGATCCTATATCAATATTCGGTTAATCCGTTGTTCACATTTTGAGTTCTTTGATTTTACTTAAGCAAAAAACAGAGTTCTCTGCCCTAAATCAAAACCTTTTTTTATCTTGCTCATTACAATTTCTGATCATTCTTAATTTCTAAAGGGAAGTGAAGATGGAATTGCTGTGCCCAGCAGGTAATTTACCTGCCTTAAAAGCGGCCATAGATAATGGTGCGGATGCCGTTTATATCGGCTTAAAAGATGATACGAATGCAAGACATTTTGCGGGTTTAAATTTCACAGAAAAGAAGTTACAAGAAGCGGTTAATTATGTTCACCGCCACCAGCGAAAATTGCATATTGCAATAAACACCTTTGCTCACCCTGATGGATTTGAACGCTGGCAAAAAGCGGTTGATATGGCAGCATCTTTAGGTGCTGATGCGCTTATTTTGGCGGATATCGCCATGTTAGAGTATGCCGCAGAGCGTTATCCTCATATTGAGCGCCATGTTTCAGTGCAAGCTTCTGCAACCAATACACAAGCGATTGAATTTTACCAACGTAACTTTGATGTGGCTCGTATTGTTCTTCCTCGAGTTCTATCTATTCATCAAGTAAAACAATTAGCACAAACTAGTCCAGTACCTTTAGAAGTTTTTGCCTTTGGTAGCTTATGTATTATGGCTGAAGGTCGATGCTATCTATCTTCTTATTTAACCGGTGAATCCCCTAATACCGTAGGTGCTTGCTCTCCGGCTCGTTTTGTACGTTGGCAACAGACACCACAAGGAATGGAGTCTCGCCTTAATGACGTACTTATCGACCGCTATTCACCCGACGAGAATGCGGGTTATCCAACATTATGCAAAGGGCGTTATTTTGTTGATGACCACTGTTATCACGCATTAGAAGAGCCTACGAGCCTCAATACGCTTTCACTATTACCAGAGTTAATGGCGATGAATATCGCATCCGTCAAAATTGAGGGTCGTCAACGTAGTCCTGCTTATGTTACTGAAGTCGCAAGAGTTTGGCGTGCAGCTATCGATCAATGCAAAAAAGATCCTCAAGGCTTTAGTACTAACCCTCGTTGGATGAACGCATTAGGAAAAATTTCAGAAGGAACACAAACAACATTGGGTGCTTATCACCGCAAATGGCAATAATAAGGATAAGAAAATGAAATATGCATTAGGCTCTGTACTTTATTATTGGCAAAAAGAAGCACTTGAAGCCTTCTATGAAAAAGCAAAACATAGTGATGCTGATATTATTTATTTAGGTGAAACGGTTTGTAGTAAACGCCGAGAAACCAAGCCTCAAGATTGGATAAATCTCGCCAAAGAAGTCGCTAAAAGTGGTAAGCAAGTGGTGCTTTCTACCTTAGCATTATTACAAGCACCTTCGGAATTAAAAGAAATTGCTAAGTTAGTTGATAACGGTGAGTTTTTAGTTGAGGCGCATGATTTTGGTGTGATCAATATGCTTTACGAGCGTCATCTCCCTTTTGTGGCAGGTCACGGGCTTAATTGCTACAACGCTTATGCGTTACGTTTGTTGCATAAACAAGGAATGATGCGTTGGTGTATGCCTGTTGAGCTTTCTCGCGAATGGTTAAGCAACCTTCTAACCCAATGTGAAACATTAGGTATTAGAGATAAGTTCGAGGTTGAAGTGCTGGCTTATGGGCATCTTCCTTTGGCTTATTCAGCGCGCTGTTTTACTGCTCGTTCTGAAAATCGCTCTAAAGATGATTGTGAAACCTGCTGCCAAAAATACCCTCAAGGTCGTGAAGTACGCTCACAAGAAAATCAGCAAGTATTTGTTCTTAATGGTATTCAAACACAAAGTGGCTATTGTTATAACTTAGGTAACGATCAAACATCAATGACAGGCTTAGTGGATATTATCCGTTTATCTCCTGAATCTGATGCTATTTTTGATACCTTACAACAATTTCGCCAAAATGAACAAGGTCAACAACCACTGACAACAATTCATCACCATGACTGTAACGGCTATTGGCGTAAGTTGGCAGGATTGGAGTTGGTAGAATAAGTTTCGTTATCCACTCTATTTCAATCTAATCGTAGAGTGGATTTATTCTTCCTAAAGGGATTTGCATTTCAGTGCTCTAATCACTATTTAGAACCGCGATGATGTAACCAATGCTTAAATTGGTGCGTAATATGCCTTAACTCTCCATTACGTAACATACCCACCAGCACACCTAACACGGTGTAAATCACGCCTAAAACCAACATCATCACAATATCACCCAATATGCTTTGGAATGATAATCCCATTTGGTTAATACCAGCCATGGCGTTTACTGCCCATGTAGAAGGTAGTGCGGATGAGATTGCAAATACCCAGTCAGGCATCGCTTGTAATGGCCAAATCGTGCCGGAAATATAGAATACAGGTGTTGTTACAAACGCCAATGTCAGATAAATCATCTCAACACTGCGTAAGCACTCTGTAATCAATTTACCAAGACCTAATACAGCCAATAGGAATGGGAAAGTAAGCATCCATACTTGGTAAAGCGGAGCCTCTTGGCGATAGCCTAATACCCAAGGCCATAGTGCAAAGAACACGGCAGATAAAAATAACCAAATAGGAATAAGTGCAGATAACGCTCCTAAATAAACCGCTAATGGTGGCTTTCCTTTTGGCGTACTTCTCACTGCAATACTGACACGGACACAAGCAATTAAGAGCGAGTGTTGTAATAACATGACTAATAAGCCCGGGAAAATAATTGCAGCAAAACTTACCCCTGGGTTATACATCGCTATAGTTTCGCCTTGGATTGGCTTTAATAGAATTCTCGATTGCTCAACACTAAAGCCCGCATTTTGTAAAATACGCCCATTATAAGAATCTAATAACTGTTGATAAGCCAACATCAATTCTTGCTGAATTTGTCCACTGGCAAGACGGTTTGTAGCATCACCAAAAACCGGAACAGTGACATCTTTACCATTCAGTAATTTCTTCTCAAAATCAGTTGGAATAATAATGATGGCAAAGAGCTCACGCATAATCATATCGTGACGAGCTTCATCTAAATTATCGTAATTATTAATACTTAATTTAGGTGTCGAGTTTAATGCCCGAATAAGTGAATAGCTTGCGGGGCTATGATCTTGATTAATCACTGCCACAGGTAAATCCCATAATACAGGTTTGGCATACACCAAACTCATAATACATAGGGAAACAATAAGTAGCATCCACATCGGCTTTTCTAACATACCCAGTAGAACGCGCTTAAAAGTTTGGAAATACATCTGCATCATGCAACACCTACCTGTAATTCCAATCGTTTAAAAATGCGTTTGCGAACTAAGAAGGCGATAGCAAAAGGATAAATCAGCAAGAGCGAACAAACATATAAAATACCTTGTAGTGATACTTCTCTTAAAAAGATATCAAACATGGCATTTAAGGCGTGAGTTAATGGCTCTAAATTAGAAATAATCTGTGCAGGTAAGATCATCGAAAGTTCAGGTACAGCCATACCTGAAAATGCCAATGCAATACTCACCAACATACCTATCATACTGTATGCCGTTATCGCGCTATTGGTAAACGCAAAGAGCAGCAACCCCACACTTTGAGCCGCAATAATATAGAAGAATCCCACTAGCACCATATATAGCGGATTACCGTTTACCTTCGCCCCCGAAAAATGCACTAATGCCGCTAATTCAACAATTAACAAGGTTAAGAAAAACAGTGTATAAGGCGTGAGTTTACCAATAAGGGCAAATGTGAAAGGCTTAATATTCAATAGCATATTACCGCGTGATAACGAATAAATCGTACAAGTCACGACAAAGAGTTGGAGCATATGAATAGTAGCTGCAAATTGCTGATAATAAATATAACTGCCACTGGCATTAAATAAGCTGTCATAAGAGAGCGTCACTTTTGCCAATGGAGGAACTGGTTTATTCATCTCTTGAGCTAAAACAGTACGGTATTGCGCATTAAGCTCTGCGATTAATCCACTAAAATCCTGTATTGCGTAGCTCCCAGCCGCATAATACAACCCGTTGTAATACATACGTGTAGTGGGTTGTTTTCCCGCTAAGACCTTACTTTCAAAGTGTCGAGGAATGGTGAGTATCGCGTAATCTTTTGCACTACCAAGCCGTTCCATTGCTGTACGAGGATTTCCATCTAGCGTATTTAATTGCGCATGAGAGCCTGCATTTAAGTCTCTGATCAGTGTTCTCGATAATGGACTATTATCGTTATTGATCACCGAAACTGGCAAATTCAGCAACGTGCCTTCAGAAAAGTTAGCACTAATTAACGTGAACAACATCAATGGAAATAGCCAGCTTAGCCAGTGAAAAACTGGGCTACGTACTGCCATATGCGTTTCTCGTGAAAATGCGCTACTAAAGCCACGCCAAGCTGCCTTTACTCTCATTGTTTGTCCTTATTTATCCCAACGCCATAATGCACTCATACCAGGGCGAAGCCCTTCAATTGGCGTCACAGGATACAATCGGATCTCAAACGTTTTTAAATCGAAATCACCAGTGGCTCTTGTCGCTCTTTTTGTTGCGTAGTCACCCATTGGAGCGATATAGCGAATTTCAGCTTCTACCTCTTTATTACCCAATGCAGGAACCGTGATAGTAATACGATCACCTTTGCGAATATCCGCTAAAATATCTTCACGAAGGTTATAAACAAAATAAGCATCAGGAATACGAATAAGGGTAGCAAGTGGACTATTGGCATTAAAGAGTTCACCTATCTCCGCAGGAATAGGACCGACTTCGCCATCTACTGGTGCTTTAACTTGTAAGTCGTTTTGTTGGATCTTCAACTCAATAAGTTGTTGTTCTGCCTGTTGCACCGCGGCGGTGTATTTATGGCGTAATTCAATACGATCGCCATTTTTGGCTTCATCCAATTCTGCTTGAGCGCCTCTGACACGTTGTGATGCAACATCACGGCTACGGCGCGCATTATCCAACTCTGTTGCTGATACATAGCCTTGATTAGCTACCGCGCTGATACGCTGATAATCTCTTGCTGCATTTGCAGCTTCTACTTTAGCTTGAGATAACACTGCTTCTAGATTACGAATGCTCTCTTCTCTTGTGCCATGTAATGACAAATCTAATTGAGCTTGAGCTTGTGCTTTGGCGGCCTCAAGTGCAGCAACTTGCGCATTGAGTTCAGGGCTTTCTAATGTGATCATTAATTGCCCTTTTTTGACATCATCACCTCGCTCTATATGGCGTTCAATAACACGGCCTTTGGCTTTAGAGGCAACAATGACTTCTGGAGCGTCAACTTCTCCTTGCAATAATAAATATTGATTATGCGCGCGGAAAAGTATGGCTAATGCAATTAGTATTAGCATTAATAAAATAAGATAGATGGCTCTTTTTTTCATATAACGATTAGACCTTAATAGTGAAGTAGAACACTCACTGACAGAGTTATATTACACAATAACTCAGAATTTCTTTAAGAATTTTGTGCGCCAGATCACTGATGCAAAGGAATATTTTCTTTGATAGTGCGATTAAGTTATTCTTATATCAAACTTTATCGCCTAATTAATATCCCCGTTTTATCTGAACTTTTTATGTTTATCAGATAGAAAAGAGAACGGTACTCAATACTTATGTATGAATTTGATCTTATTTTGCTGTTATTACAGCAAATGTGCGTTTATTTAATTATTGCTTGGTTTTTAAGCAAAACACCTCTATTTACGCCACTTTTACAGGTCACGATAAAACTACCACATAAGTTGATGTGCTACGTCATATTCTCTATTTTCTGCATTATGGGTACCTATTTTGGGCTACATATTAATGATTCTATTGCCAATACGCGTGCTATTGGCTCTGTCTTAGGCGGATTGCTAGGAGGCCCTTACGTTGGCTTCCTTGTGGGTTTTACCGGAGGCTTACACCGCTATTCACTCGGTGGCATGACTGCTTTTAGCTGTATGGTATCGACCATTGTCGAGGGATTAATCGGCGGATTAGTTCACCGTTATTACGTAAAACATGGGCAGATGTATCGAATATTTAACCCATGGACAGCCGCTGCGGTGACTTTCTTTGCTGAAATAATACAGATGAGCATCATCTTATTATTGGCACGTCCGTTTAATGAAGCACTGGCTTTAGTGAAAGATATTGCCGCTCCTATGATCGTAGCAAATACCGTTGGTGCTGCAATGTTTATTCGAATATTACAAGATAGACGCGCTATATTTGAAAAATATACCAGTGCATTCTCAGCACAAGCATTAAAAATCGCTGTCTGTACTGAAGGTATTTTACGTAAAGGATTTAACCAAGATAATAGCACCCGTGTAGCAAAAGTGATTTATCAAGAATTAAGAGTCAGTGCGGTTGCCATTACAGATAGAGAAAAGCTACTCGCCTTTATTGGCATTGGCGCGGACCACCATTTACCGGGTACACCTATTTCATCAGATCAATCTAAACAAGCCATTAATAATAATGAAGTTGTTTATGCTGATGGTAATGAAACGCCCTATCGTTGCACTCTTTCCCCTCATTGCAAGCTAGGTTCAACCTTAGTTATTCCGTTAAGAGGTGAAAATAATCAAGTGATTGGAACAATAAAACTTTATGAGGCTAAAAATCGCCTATTTAGTTCTATTAACCGCACCTTGGGTGAAGGTATCGCAAGCCTATTATCTGCACAAATTCTAGCAGGGCAATATGAGCGAAATAAGCAATCGCTTTTAGAGTCAGAGATTAAACTCTTACATGCTCAGGTTAATCCTCACTTTCTTTTTAATGCACTAAATACACTGCAAGCAGTTATTCGACGTGATAGCGAGCAAGCAAAGCAACTCGTGCAATTTCTTTCTGCTTTCTTTCGTAAGAATTTAAAAAGACCAGAAGCGGTGGTGACATTAAGTGACGAAATCGAACATGTAAACGCCTATCTACAAATCGAGAAAGCGCGTTTTCAGGAACGCTTGCAGATTGATATTCAAATTCCTGAAAGCTTAGCGAATGCACGCTTACCGGCTTTTTCTCTTCAACCGATGGTCGAGAATGCAATTAAACATGGAACGTCACAGTTATTAGACACAGGAAAGATTACAATTAGAGCACATCAAGAGCATCATTTAATCATTATCGAAATTTGTGATAATGCTGGACTTTACCATCCTCAATGCCCGTCGCATCAATTAGGTTTAGGCATGAGACTAGTGGATAAGCGATTAAAATTACGCTATGGCGAGCTTTATGGTGTTTTAGTTGAATGCCAAGCCGATGAATATACAAAGGTGAAAATTTGCTTACCTCTAGAAAAAAGCATGGATAACGTTACATAACAATGAATATATTAATCGTTGATGATGAGCCACTGGCTCGTGAAAACTTACGTTGTTTACTTGAAGTTGAAAAGGATATTCATATTGTTGGTGAATGTAGTAATGCGATTGAAGCAATAGGAGAAATACATCGCAAAAAGCCTGATGTTGTATTTCTTGATATTCAGATGCCTCGCATTACTGGCCTTGAAATGGTCACAATGCTTGATCCTGAACATCGCCCTTATATCGTCTTTTTAACCGCATTTGAAGAGTATGCGATCCAAGCTTTTGAAGAACATGCTTTTGATTATTTACTTAAGCCATTAGAGCAAGAGCGTTTAACAAAAACATTAAATCGTCTACGCCAAGGTAATAAGCAAAATATCGATCTCTTAACACCTCCTGAAGAGCGTTTAAAGTGTATTCCATGTACAGGGCATAGCCGTATTTGGTTAATGCCAATTGATGAGGCTGTATTTGCAACATCAAGGCTCAGTGGTGTCTATGTGACAAATAATCAAGGCCAAGAAGGCTTTACAGAATTGACATTACGGACTTTAGAAACACGAACACAATTAGTACGTTGCCATCGTCAATATTTAGTGAATATGGATTATGTTAATGAGATTATTTTTGGCGATAATGGGCAAGCCGAATTGATATTACATAATAACAGCCAAATTCCTGTTAGCCGCCGCTATCTTAAACCGTTAAAAGAAGCGATTGGCTTAAGTTAATAATAAAATAAATGAGTATTTAGATATTTATAAATATTGAGCTAAGTACTCATTAAAAATTTGCTGATACTGCTTACGATCAAAAATAAGCTGCTCAATAGGTGTAATACCATGTTCATCAAGCTCTAGTGCGTCTTCTTTATCTAACCCATCTTCATAAGCAATATTATTCCACTTCACCTCATCCTCTGTAATTTCTAAATCACAAGAGATCACAGAGCAATAATCACTGCCACAATGACAACGATACAACACCAATCGATTATTATCTAATTGAGTGTAAACAGGTTTATTTCCTAAATATTGTTCTATTTTACTACGAATAATTTTATCGCGATCGTAATTAGGGAAACGAGCTTTATCAACAACAAAAAAATCCAAGTCAAAATCTGAAAAGCGTAAATCTGTTTGTTTCTCAAACCCCAACCATTTATCCAGTGCTTTACCATCAATATAAAAATTAAAGTCTGCACGTTGCGTATCAGCATCTTGCTGAATACAACGTAACTCTAAATGATTAGCTTGCATAAGCTTTCCTATTATTGATGGAAATGAGTCGTGATAGATTTTATATCATTAAAATAAGCATAAAAAAACCAGCCAACTTTCGTTGACTGGTTTCAATTTTTTATCATCAACTCAATTTAATATTGAGTGAATGCAAGCTCTTATTGGTTATGAGAGCTGCTACGACGACGAGGTGTACCTTCGTTGTTACGACCACGGAAATTACCGCGCTCGCCACCACGATCGTTACTACGCTCACCACCGCGGTCATTATTACCACGACGTTGTGGTTGATCACCATTGTTAAAACGACGACCACCTTGTGGTTGACCATCACGACGGCTGTTATTACGACGCTCACGGAAAGGCTGAGATTGAGCATCACCCACTAATTGCATATTCAGTGGTTTGTTCATAATACGCGTACGTGTGAAATGACTTAATAAGTCTGTTGGCATACCTTTTGGTAACTCGATGGTTGAGTGAGAACCATACAGTTTGATATTACCAATGTAACGGCTGCTGATATCACCTTCGTTAGCAATCGCACCAACGATATGACGAACTTCAACACCATCATCACGACCCACTTCGATACGGTATAAATCCATTTCGCCAGCATCACGACGTTCACGACGAGGAGAACGCTCACGATCATTATCACCGCGACGGCGATCATCACCACGACGATCGTCACGATCGTTAAATTCACGACGAGGACGACGAACTGGATCTGGTGGCAGGATAAGCGCACGCTCACCTTGAGCCATTTTCAGTAATACCGCAGCCAGTGTTTCCATATCTAGTGCTTCTTCACCTTGTGGAGCTAATTTAGGTAACAGAGCACGATACTGATCAAGGTTGCTAGTTTCTAATTGTTGCGCGATTTGCTGTGCAAATTTTTCCTGACGACGTTGGCTGATAAGTTCTGCATTTGGCAGTTCTACTTCAGGAATAGTCATCTTCATTGTACGTTCGATATTGCGCAGTAAACGACGCTCACGGTTATCAACGAATAAAATTGCACGGCCAGCACGACCCGCACGACCTGTACGGCCAATACGGTGAACATAAGACTCTGAATCCATTGGGATATCATAGTTCACAACAAGGCTGATACGGTCAACGTCAAGACCACGAGCTGCAACGTCAGTCGCGATTAAAATGTCTAAACGACCATTTTTCAGACGCTCTAATGTTTGCTCACGCAGTGATTGGTTCATATCACCATTTAACGCCGCACTGTTATAACCATTACGTTCTAAAGCTTCAGCAACTTCTAATGTTGCGTTTTTAGTACGAACGAAAATAATCGCCGCATCAAAATCTTCAGCTTCTAAGAAACGAATTAATGCTTCATTTTTACGTGCGCCGAATGTCATCCAATAGCTTTGGCTAATGTCTGGACGTGTTGTTACGCTACTTTGAATGCGTACTTCTTTCGGATCATTCATGAAACGACGAGTAATACGACGAATAGCTTCTGGCATTGTTGCAGAGAACAGTGCTGTTTGGTGTTCTGCTGGGATCTTACTTAAGATGTTTTCAACATCTTCAATAAAGCCCATACGTAACATTTCATCAGCTTCATCTAATACTAAACCTTTCAGTTTAGATAAATCTAATGTGCCACGGTTTAAATGGTCTAATAAACGACCCGGTGTACCCACAACAACTTGTGGTCCTTGGCGTAACGCACGTAATTGAACGTCGTAACGCTGACCACCATACAGTGCAACAACATTTACTTTTGGTAAATGCTTAGAGAAATCTTCAATTGCTTCAGCAACCTGAACCGCAAGTTCACGAGTCGGTGCTAAAACTAAAATTTGTGGTGCTTTTAATGATTCATCAAGATTGTGTAATAATGGCAGGCTAAATGCGGCAGTTTTACCACTACCTGTCTGTGCCATACCTAAAACATCATTGCCGTTTAAAAGGAAAGGAATACATTGTTGCTGAATTGGAGAAGGCTTCTCGTAGCCTAAGTCATTCAGTGCAGTCAAAATAGGTGCTGATAAACCTAGATCAGCAAAAGTCATATCGGTTTCAGTAGTCATGTCACTGTGCCTCATTCATTATGGCAGCCAGTTGACATAACATACCGCATGGTTTGTCGGTCTTTATCATCTAAAATGTGAACTGGCTCAAATTATATTATTAAACGAACAAACAAGCCCTCATCCTATGTAGATGATGGCTTTCAAACTGATCAGAGAAATGTTCGTCAGCTATTGCTGGTCCGATTCCGCTAGGTCTTCTTGTTGGCCTAACAGTGCTAATTCCAACAATGCGTAGCGGTGCTCAACAAAGTTATGTGCGTTGTTGGCAACCGTCAGCTTGAATAACGCTTCTGCGCTATCCATGTCCCCCAGACTTAGGTAATACTTACCTAAATAGAAGTTAGTTTCACTAAGATGCTCAGCGAGCGAAGTGTTATCGGTTGAAGCCTCATTTAATTTCAACATTAATGTTTTTTCATTAATGTCGCCTAAATAAAACTCAACTATATTCCATCCCCATTGCCCCGTTTTATCCGCCTGCTGGTATCGCTGTTTTAGCTGTTGTTTAGCTAAATCAGTGTTTATCTCTTTTTCTACAAGATATAACCAAAGCGAACGAATGGGATCATTTGGATCGACCTGATAAAACGCCTGCAGATCATCCTGCGCCAATTTCAATCGGCCACCGTAGTACGAAGCGATACCACGATTAAAACGCGCATTATTGTAAGTTGGATCAAGCTCTAAAACAGAATCAAACGCTTCATAAGCAGCATCGTAATTTGCTGCCTGCGTAAAATAGATACCTAGAAAATTAAAAATTTCTAGCATATCTGGTCGTATTGATAGCGCCATTGAAAAATCATTACGCGCTAAAGCTCGTAAACCGAGGCTATCATACAGCACACCACGCTCATATAAAAGCTGTGCGTATTCATCTTCGGTTAATGAGCGGCTCGCTAGGATTTGTTCTATACGAGCCAATATCACTTCTTGTTGTAAAGAAGGCTGCAATGGTGTGGCAAAAATCGCATTCTGACGCCATTCTGGACTAGTGCTGCATCCGGAAATAAAGATGAAAACAGCAATAGAACAACTGCGCAGAAATGTTTTCATTTCTCACTCCCAAAGTCAGACCTTTCAACAAAAAGCGTTCTAGACGTCCTACTTGTCAATCATAATAAGTCTCTACCGATACCTATGTCTAGATATCGGTAGTAGAATATCATTAATTCGCAGAATCTTCAGAAGAAGTTTCTGTTGCTTCCTGCTGATTAGCTTGAGCTTCTTTCATGCTTAAGCGAATACGGCCTTGACGGTCAATTTCCAGTACTTTAACTGGAACTTCTTGACCCATTTCCAAGTAGTCACTCACTTTCTCAACGCGTTTGTCTGCGATTTGAGAAATATGAACCAGACCTTCTTTGCCGCCACCGATAGCAACGAATGCACCGAAATCTACAATACGAGTTACTTTACCGTTGTAGATACGACCCACTTCAACTTCAGCCGTGATTTCTTCGATACGAGCGATAGCTTGTTTTGCTTGGTCGCCACTTGTTGCAGCAATCTTCACTGTACCATCATCTTCGATTTCGATAGTTGTGCCTGTTTCTTCCGTTAATGCACGGATAACTGAGCCACCTTTACCGATAACGTCTTTGATCTTGTCTGGATTAATTTTGATAGTATGAATGCGCGGTGCGAATTCAGAAATATCAGCACGAGGTTGGCTAATTGCATCTTCCATTACGCCTAAAATATGTAGACGTGCGCTTTTCGCTTGGTTTAATGCAACTTGCATGATTTCGCGAGTGATACCTTCGATTTTGATATCCATTTGTAATGCGCTGACACCGTTACGGCTACCCGCAACTTTAAAGTCCATATCGCCTAAATGGTCTTCATCACCCAGAATATCGGAAAGAACAACAAAGTTGTCGCCTTCTTTCACTAGACCCATTGCAATACCTGCAACAGATTCTTTAATTGGTACACCAGCATCCATCAGTGCTAAAGAAGCACCACAAACAGACGCCATTGAAGATGAACCATTTGATTCAGTGATTTCAGAAACCACACGAACAGTATATGGGAATTCTTCAATTGTTGGCATTACTGCTAACACACCACGTTTTGCTAAACGGCCATGACCGATTTCGCGACGTTTTGGTGAACCCATCATACCTGTTTCACCAACAGAGTATGGAGGGAAGTTATAGTGCAGTAAGAAAGTATCAGTGTGCTCACCCATGATGTCATCAATAGTTTGAGCATCACGTGCAGTACCTAATGTTGCAGTAACCAGTGCCTGAGTTTCACCACGAGTAAATAGTGCTGAACCGTGAGTACGTGGTAATAAGCCAGTGCGAATATCTAATGCACGTACCATGTCTTTTTCACGGCCATCGATACGTGGTTCGCCAGCTAATACGCGAGCACGAACGATATTTTTCTCAAGACCTGAGAAGATATCGCTGATTTCAGCTTCATCTAAAGTTTCATCTTCAGCTACTAACGTCGCGATAACTTCATCACGGATAGCTTCAATTTGTTCATAACGCTCTTGTTTTTCAGTGATACGGTAAGCATCACCAATACGAGCTTGCGCTAATTGTGCAATACGGTCGTGTAAAGTTTGGTTGATAGCTTCTGGCGCCCAATCCCATTTCTCTTTACCAACTTCTGCAACTAATGCATTGATGTTTTCGATCACAACTTGTTGTTGATCATGACCAAATACGACTGCACCTAACATTTCTTCTTCTGATAATAAATCAGCTTCTGATTCTACCATCAGTACCGCGCCTGCAGTACCTGCAACCACTAAGTCTAATTTACTAACTTTCAGCTCATCAACTGTTGGGTTTAGAACATATTGTCCATCGATAAAACCAACACGAGCACCACCGATAGGGCCATTGAATGGAACACCTGACAGCGCTAATACCGCAGAAGCACCAATCATTGCAACGATGTCTGGGTTAACTTGTGGGTTAACTGAAACAACGGTAGCAACGATTTGGATTTCGTTTAAGAAACCTTCTGGGAATAATGGACGTAAAGGACGGTCAATTAAACGTGCAATTAACGTTTCGCCTTCACCAGGACGACCTTCACGACGGAAGAAGCTACCTGGGATACGACCAGCAGCGTATGAACGCTCTTGGTAGTTAACAGTTAATGGGAAGAAATCTTGTCCAGCTTTAACTTTTTTCTTTGCAACAACGGTAACAAAAACAGCAGTGCCGTCCATGTCAACCATAACAGCAGCTGTTGCTTGACGAGCCATCATGCCAGTTTCTAATGAAACAGTATGTTGACCGTATTGAAATTTACGAACTGTAGGATTCAGCAAAATAATATCCTTTATCTTATTGTCGCCAGATGTTTAGCGACGATGAATGATCTTTTCTCCGCTACGTCCCCTCGCGACTAATGAAAATATTAACCATCTAGCGATAAATACTTTCATTAGCCGCGCGAATTGTCGTAACTAGAGAGACTAAATAACAATCACCACATTAAAACATAACGACTAATATTAAAAATAGCACTTTCTAGTAGAAAAGGGGCCAACAGGCCCCTTTCCAATGAAACTCGCTTGATTAGCGACGCAGACCTAAGCGTTCAATCAGTGCAGAGTAACGAGCAACATCTTTACGCTTCAGGTAGTCCAGCAGATTACGACGGCTGGAAACTTTACGCAGCAGACCACGACGGCTGTGGTGATCTTTTTTGTGCTCTGAAAAGTGACCTTGCAGGTGGTTGATTTCTGCAGTCAGCAGTGCAATCTGAACTTCGCTTGAGCCAGTATCGTTAGCGCAACGACCAAATTCAGCAACGATTTGTGCTTTCGCTTCAGTACTTAGAGACATAATAAACTCCAAATTAAGTAAAATTTTCAGATAGCCAATCTCTAATTCAGCTACCCAACTCAGCCACCTAAACAGATAGCCGCATTATTCTACGCTTCAAACACTTTTAGCGCAAGATTGCTATTAAGTGTTATCTTGTGCGCTATAGTCTACAACCACTCTTTTCGGAGCAACGAGGCCATCTTTAATGATAGCAAGGCCAATGAATTTTTTTTCATCGCCTTCAGTTACTCTTACCCATTCGCCTTCATTGATATCATGATTAACCCGAACAGGCTGTCCCAGCTTGAGATAACCTGCAATAATCGTGGTTAAATTCACAACCGGAAAATGTGCAACAGCGGTATCCATAGGCAATAACAGTGCATCAAGTGCCAAGAAAGGATCTTCTTGCGCAGTTTGTGCATCCTCTATCATCGCTCTTAATTGCTCTAACGTTACCATTCGCTCTTTAGGATAATCTGCGACTTCTAATCGACGTAAGAAAATAACGTGAGCACCACATTGTAATTTCTCACCAAGATCATCAATAATTGTTCGAATGTAAGTGCCTTTAGAACAATGAATTTCCAGCTCTAACTCATCACCTTCCCAGCGAATAAACTGGAGTTCATAAACGGTGATAGGCCTTGCTTCACGCTCTACTTCAATACCTTGTCGAGCATATTCGTAAAGCGGTTTACCTTGATGTTTTAAAGCGGAGTACATTGAAGGGACTTGCAATGTTTCACCGCGAAAGCTATCCAAGGCATCATCTAAAGCTTGCTGTGTAAATTGTACTGGGCGCTCTTGAATAACCTCACCATGTGCATCAGAGGTATCTGTTCGTTGCCCTAAACGTGCAATAACGCGATAACGCTTATCTGAATCCAATAGAAACTGTGAAAATTTCGTTGCTTCACCTAAACAAATAGGGAGCATACCTGTTGCTAAAGGATCCAACGCCCCTGTATGCCCTGCCTTGCTGGCATTAAACATACGGCGGACTTTTTGGAGTGCATCGTTAGAGGAAATATCTTGGGGTTTATCGAGTAGCAATACGCCGTTAATCTCACGCCCCTTACGACGACGCCCCATTATTTGTCCTCTTTATGACGACGCTCTTCATCGCTTTTAACGACGTTAGAAACTAAATTAGACATACGCATACCTTCAACTAATGAGTTGTCATAAGCAAATGTCAGTTCAGGCACAATACGTAAGCGCATCGCTTTGCCTAATAAAGAACGAATAAAACCAGCGGCTTCATTAAGTGCAGTTAAACCCTCTGCAACCATCTCTTCTTCGCTTTTTTCACCACCTGATAAGTTCAAAAAGGTGACAAATACTTTGGCATAAGCCAAATCACGAGAAATCTCAACGCCAGATACCGTCGCCATTCCAATACGTGGATCTTTGACTTCACGTTGTAAAATGATGGCGATTTCTTTTTGCATTTCCTGAGAAACACGCTGACTACGGCTAAAATCTCTTGCCATTTTATCTCTCCCTGACAATAGGGTATCGCCCTGATTGTCATTGTTAATTCAAATCTAAAATCAATGATATCTAAAGAGTATACATGAAGTGGTATTTAACAACCGCTTTCTCTGATTTCTTTCTTTAGAAATAAAATGTTTCTTTGGTGCTATTTTACCCTGTTATTTCACTTTCATAAATTACTGAAAGGCAATCTATTTCGGTTATGTTGAAAAATGGAGAGGAAATAAAAGGGGAATACAGCAAAGAAAGGAATAAGAAGGGAGCCCTTGAGCTCCCTTTTAAAACAAGACGGACTAAATTAATCAATAGAACGTTTGATTTCGATAACTTGGAAGACTTCAATCATGTCGCCAACACGGACATCGTTGTAGTTTTTCACACCGATACCACATTCCATGCCGTTACGCACTTCGTTGACGTCATCTTTAAAGCGACGCAGTGACTCAAGTTCGCCTTCATAGATAACCACGTTATCACGTAGAACACGAATTGGGTTATTACGCTTGATGTTACCTTCAACCACCATACAGCCCGCAATCGCGCCGAATTTAGGTGATTTAAACACATCACGGACTTCTGCAAGACCCATGATTTCTTGTTTATATTCAGGTGCCAACATACCGCTCATTGCCAGTTTGATTTCGTCAATCAGGCTATAGATAACGGAATAGTAACGTAAATCAACGCTTTCTTGTTCAATGATACGGCGAGCAGATGCATCAGCACGTACGTTGAAACCAAGAATGATTGCGTTAGAAGCCGCGGCTAATGTTGCGTCAGTTTCGGTGATACCACCTACGCCAGAACCGATGATTTTCAGTTTAACTTCATCAGTAGACAGTTTAACTAATGCATCAGTAATCGCTTCACAAGTACCTTGAACGTCTGTTTTCAGAACGATGTTCAGTTCAGAAGTTTTACCTTCTTCCATGTTAGCAAACATGTTTTCCAGTTTAGACTTCTGCTGACGAGCCAGTTTAACATCGCGGAATTTACCTTGACGGTATAATGCAACTTCACGCGCTTTCTTCTCGTCACGAACAACTGTTGCTTCATCACCTGCAGAAGGAACGTTAGACAGACCTAAAATCTCAACAGGCATTGATGGGCCAGCAGATTGAACGTCTTGACCTAATTCGTTACGCATTGCACGAATACGACCGTATTCGAAACCACACAGAACGATGTCACCTTTATTCAGTGTACCTTCACGGACAAGAATAGTTGCAACTGGACCACGACCTTTATCAAGGTAAGATTCGATAACAACACCACTTGCCATGCCTTCTTTAACTGCTTTCAGTTCAAGAACTTCAGCTTGTAAAAGAATAGCATCCAGCAGTTCGTCAATACCTAAACCTTGTTTTGCAGATACGTGCATAAACTGGGTTTCACCGCCCCACTCTTCTGGCAGGATGCCATATTGAGACAGTTCAGTTTTAACGCGATCTGGATCAGCTTCGTGTTTATCAATTTTGTTCACTGCAACAACAACAGGTACGTTTGCTGCTTTTGCGTGTTGGATTGCTTCGATAGTTTGTGGCATTACACCATCATCTGCCGCAACAACCAAAACAACGATATCCGTTACCTGAGCACCACGAGCACGCATTGAAGTAAACGCGGCGTGACCTGGAGTATCTAGGAAGGTGATTTCACCTTTGTCAGTTTTAACGTGGTAAGCACCGATATGCTGGGTGATACCACCCGCTTCACCTGATGCTACTTTCGTTGAACGAATGTAGTCCAGTAATGATGTTTTACCGTGGTCAACGTGACCCATGATAGTTACAACTGGTGCACGAGATACTGCACTTTCTTCGCCAGTATCACGATCGCTCATGACTTGTTCTTCTAACTCGTTTTCACGACGTAAGATAACTTTGTGACCCATTTCTTCAGCAACAAGCTGTGCAGTTTCTTGGTCTAAAACCTGATTAATGGTCGCCATAGCACCCATCTTCATCATAGTTTTGATAACTTCAGACCCTTTTACTGCCATTTTGTTAGCAAGTTCAGCAACAGAAATAGTCTCACCAATAATAACATCACGGTTTACAACAACCGCTGGCTTATTGAAGCCTTGCTGTAATGAGCTACCTTTACGTTTACCTTTCTTGTTAGTACGACCAGCAGCACGTGCTTCTTCACGATCTGCTTTTTCAGAATGGCGGTTGTTTTTCTTAGGACGAGGAGCCTTAGCGTTGCGACCACGACCGCGGCCACCTTCAACTTCAGCATCACTTTCATCTTCTGCATCACGAGCATAACGTGATGTGGTTACATGATAGTCTGAGCCTTCAGTTTCTGGCGCTTTAGGTTCAGCAGTCCATTTTTCAGCATTTTCTTCAGCTAAGCGACGTGCTTTTTCTGCTGCAACTTTTGCTTCATCTTCTGCTTTACGGCGCTGTGCTTCTTCCGTTTTACGCTTCAGTTCAGCCTGTTCAGCATTGCGACGTGCTTTTTCCTGATCTGCTGCTTTATCAGCTTTTGGTTTATCGTTTTGTTTCACTTTATCTTTTTCCGCTGCTTCGCGCTTAGCTAATTCCGCTGCTTCACGTTTTGCTTCTTCAGCTTCACGTTTCACTTTTTCTTCGGCGTCTTTCTTTGCCTTTTCAGCTTCACGTTTTGCTTTTTCTTCAGCTTCGCGCTGTGCTTTCTCTTGTGCTTCGCGCTGGGCTTTTTCTTCGGCTTCGCGATGCGCCTTTTCTTCCGCTTCACGCTGAGCTTGCTCATCCGCTTGCGCTTTTTCAACGGCGTCACGGTTCACATAAGTGCGTTTTTTGCGGACTTCGATGGCTACTGATTTACTTTTGCCACCTGTACCAGGAACACTTAACGTACTACGTACTTTACGTTGTAACGTTAATTTTTCTGGTTGGTTGGTTGATACGTCTTTATCACGATTCAACCAAGCCAGTAAGGTTTCTTTCTCTTTTTGGGAGACAGAATCAGAGACGGTCTTCTTAATACCGGCATCAGCAAACTGCTGTACCAAACGTTCAACCGGTGTCTGAATCTCTTCTGCCAGTGATTTTACTGTTTCATCTGTCATTCTGTTCCTTCCTGCTCAGTTGTTACGCATCATTCCCAAACCAGCAGATATTACGTGCGGCCATAATGAGTTCGCCTGCGCGCTCACTATTTAAACCTTCAATATCAGTTAGGTCGTCGATACCCTGTTCGGCAAGATCTTCCAGTGTGCAGATACCACGGGCAGCTAGATCAAATGCTAAAGAGCGCTCCAATCCTTCGAGAGCTAATAAGTCCTCGGCTGGTTGGTTATCGCCTAGGCTTTCTTTTTGAGCCAATTCAATCGTTGTTAGTGCTGCTTTTGCTCTTTCACGTAAAGCTTCAACGGTGTCTTCATCTAAACCGTCAATAGCCAGCAGTTCACTGATTGGCACATAAACTAACTCTTCAAGGGTAGAGAAACCTTCTTCAACTAAAACAGTTGCGAAGTCTTCATCAATGTCGAGATGCTTAGTAAATATTTCAATGGCTGCGTTTGCTTCTGCCTGATGTTTTGCATTCAGTTCATCAGCAGTCATGACGTTTAATTCCCACTTGTCATCACCACGATGTTTTTTCAGTAACTGTGCTGCCAGACGAACGTTCTGACCATTACGGCCAATTGCCTGTGCAAGGTTACTGCTTTCAACTGCAACATCCATTGTACATTTGTCTTCATCGACAACAATAGAAGCAACATCTGCCGGAGCCATTGCATTAATAACGAATTGTGCAGGATTATCATCCCACAGAACAATATCAATTCGCTCGCCGCCCAATTCGCTGGAAACGGCTTGTACACGTGCACCACGCATACCAACACAAGCACCCACTGGGTCAATACGCTTGTCGTTAGTTTTTACTGCGATTTTGGCACGAGAACCTGGATCACGCGCTGCAGCTTTAATTTCAATGATTTCTTCGCCAATTTCTGGTACTTCAATACGGAAAAGTTCAACCAGCATTTCAGGGCGAGAGCGTGTCACGAAAAGTTGTGCACCACGAGTTTCTGTACGTACGTCGTATAAAACGCCACGTAAACGGTCACCTGGACGGAAGTTTTCACGCGGTAACATATCTTCGCGTAAAATAACCGCTTCGGCGTTATTACCTAAATCTAAAGTGATATTTTCACGGTTCACTTTCTTCACAACACCCGTGATAATTTCGCCTAATTGTTCGCGGAATTGATCAACAACCATTGCTCTTTCAGCTTCACGTACTTTTTGTACGATAACTTGTTTAGCGGTTTGTGTTGTAATACGGTCGAAAGTAACAGATTCGATTTGATCTTCAATATAACCACCTAGTTCAATACTAGGATCTTCATATTGAGCAGCTTCAAGTGTGATTTCACGAGTTGGTTGAGTCACTTCATCAACGGCAACCCAACGACGGAATGTATCAAAATCACCGGTTTTACGGTCGATACATACGCGAACGTCAATTTCTTGCTCGTATTTTTTCTTAGTTGCTGTCGCTAATGCGGTTTCCAGTGCTTCAAAAATCTTTTCACGAGGAAGAGATTTTTCGTTAGAGACCGCTTCCACAACAGCCAGAATCTCTTTGTTCATCCTAGTTGCCTCTTCAAAACTTAAAAGTGGGGTACCAGGTTAGCTTTCTGGATGTTGCTCAGTGCGAACACTTCGTCTTTACCATCCACAGTAACCGTGATCATTTCGCCAGCGACAGACTTAATAATGCCCTGCCATTTACGGCGGTTTTGCATTGCAATTCGTAATACGATAGCGGCTTCTTCGCCGATAAATTGCTCATAATGCGTTGCAGTGAATAAAGGTCGTTCTAAACCAGGAGAAGAGATCTCAAGGTTATAAACTGTTTGAATTGGATCTTCAACATCCAGCACAGCACTGACCTGGTGGCTAACATCAGCACAATCATCAACAGTGATACCGTCTTCACTATCAATATAGATGCGCAATGTTGATTCTCGGCCACGAATAAACTCAAGACCGACAAATTCAAAGCCTAATGCTTCTACTGGTGCTGAAACCATCGCTGTTAATTTTTGCTCTAATGTGGACAAACCCACCCCCAAGGCATAAAAAAAGGGCCTATAGCCCAGTATTCTATTCTCTGATAACAAAAAACCCCGAAATTCGGGGCTTTATGCAACTGGACCCTGTAACTTGCCATTCGAGAATAACCTCTTCTTACGGCACATTCCACTCAGGATCATAATCGGTTCAACAAGATGATTAATGAGAAAAGTGCTGTATTGTTAGAAGTGGTTGCGGGGGCCGGATTTGAACCGACGACCTTCGGGTTATGAGCCCGACGAGCTACCAAGCTGCTCCACCCCGCGTTCGAAAAACGTGGCAAATTTTACGCTGATAACAAGCAAAACGCAAGCTATCTGGAATAATGGTGCCGAGAACGGGACTTGAACCCGTACGCCCGTTTTATAGGCACTACCACCTCAAGGTAGCGTGTATACCAATTTCACCACCTCGGCACTTAATGAGACTGTTACTGCGTAAAAATTAACAATCTCATTTAAATCTTTACTTAGTTTACTGCGGAATATCTGTATTTGCTGGCGCTACAGGCGCTGCTAACTGCTCAGCTTTTTTAGCTTCTTCTGTAGTCTGCTCGATAGACATCCATTTGCTGTCTTCACGCACAGTTTTATTGGCACTTAGATTACCTAAAATAAGGGCAAGTACAATAAAAGCTGTCGCTAAAACAGCGGTCATACGGGTCATAAAGTTAGCTGAACCGCTTGAACCAAATACTGTACCGGAAGCACCTGCACCAAAAGAAGCGCCCATATCAGCACCTTTACCCTGCTGTAACAGGATCAGACCAACTAGCCCTGTTGCTACAATGATAAGAATAACAATGAGTGCCGTATACATTTGCGTTACCTTTTCTATGGAACTTATCGTCTTAACGATAACCTTCGATTGCTTCACCCGCTTTAGTTCAAGACCTTACTAAGCGGGTGTGAATACTAACCAAAGCTGAACTGACAAGCAAGGTTATTTTTCTACAAAGTGATTGATTGAAGAAAAAAGCATCAATTAACCAACGTGCTTCACAGCGTCGGCAATACGATTTGCCATCGCAGTGACTTGCTCTTCATTTTCACCTTCAACCATGACACGAATTAAGGGTTCTGTTCCTGATTTACGCAGTAATACACGACCTTTACCTGCCAGTTCTTCTTCAACCGCTTTAGCGACTTTCTGAACTTCAGGTGTTTGTAGCGGATCGTGGCTACCTGTAAAACGAACATTCACTAAAATTTGTGGTAATAGTTTCATGCCACTGCATAAATCATGCAGACTCATGTGGTTACGTACCATTGCACTTAAAACTTGTAAGCCCGCAACAATACCGTCACCTGTAGTCGTTTTATCTAATAAAATAATGTGACCTGAGTTTTCAGCACCTAAGCGCCAGCCTTTCTCTTGTAATTTTTCAAGTACATAGCGGTCACCCACTTTTGCTCTTACAAAAGGAATACCCAGTTGTTTCAGTGCTATCTCTAATCCCATATTACTCATTAGAGTACCCACTGCACCGCCGCGTAATTGACCTTGGCGTAACGCTTCTCTCGCAATAATGTAGAGAATTTGGTCGCCATCAACCTTTAGACCTTGATGGTCAACCATGATGATACGGTCACCGTCACCATCAAAAGCTAGACCAACATCAGCGCCTTCTTCTAATACGCGTTTTTGCAACATACGAACATCTGTTGCGCCACACTCTTCGTTGATATTGATACCAGTAGGATCACAACCAATAGTGATCACTTCGGCACCTAATTCACGAAATACATTTGGTGCAATATGATATGTTGCGCCATGAGCACAATCGACAACGACTTTTAGACCGTTAAGATTGTTTTCATTTGGGAAAGTCCCTTTACAGAATTCAATGTAACGACCCGCAGCATCCACGATACGATTTGCACGACCAAGCTCTGCTGATTCAACACAGGTAATTGGTTTTTCCATTTCAGCTTCAATCGATTCTTCTACTTCGTCTGGCAATTTTGTGCCATCAATAGAGAAGAATTTGATCCCGTTATCGTAATAAGGGTTATGAGAAGCTGAAATCACAATCCCGGCTTCAGCGCGGAATGTACGCGTTAAATAAGCAACAGCAGGTGTTGGCATTGGTCCTGTAAATGAAGCAGATAAACCAGCCGCAGCTAAACCAGCCTCTAATGCAGATTCCAGCATATAGCCTGAAATACGTGTATCTTTACCAATAATGATTTTACGAGAGCCATGACGTGCTAATACTTTGCCCGCAGCCCAACCTAGTTTTAATACAAAATCAGGTGTAATTGGACTATCACCTACTTTTCCACGGATACCATCTGTTCCAAAGTATTTACGTTCGCTCATTCATTATTTTCCTTTGCAGAAAGAGTCGCTTGTACGACTTTCATCGCATCAACAGTCTCTTTAACATCGTGTACACGAATAATTTGTGCGCCTTGCATCGCTGCAATGACAGCGCATGCCACGCTACCAGCAACACGCTCTTGTGGTGGTACATTCAATAGTTGTCCAACCATTGATTTGCGTGACATTCCGGCAAGTATGGGTAGACCAAAGTGATGAAGTTCACTTAAGTGTGCTAATAATTGGTAATTATGCGCTAAATTTTTACCAAAGCCGAATCCTGGATCAAGAATAATTTGATTTTTTTCGATCCCGGCATCAACACAACGTTGAATATTTTCTTGTAAAAAACGATCAACATCCATCAACACATTCTCATAATGTGGTGATTGTTGCATAGTTTTAGGGTCGCCTTGCATATGCATAATACACACAGGCAAACCTGTTTTAGCCGCCGCTTCAAGTGCTCCCGGCTCTTGTAAAGAGCGAATATCATTGATAATTGAAGCACCTGCATTTGCAGATTCAGTAATGACTTGAGCTTTGGATGTATCAACAGAGATCCAAACATCAAAACGCTGACGAATAGCCTCAACAACAGGAACAACACGCTGCAACTCTTCATCAATAGAGACATCACTTGCGCCGGGTCTGGTAGACTCACCACCAATATCGATGATAGAAGCCCCTTCAGCGATTAATTTTGCTGCGTGGTTAACCGCATCGTTAAGTGAATTATGAGTGCCACCATCTGAGAAAGAGTCTGGAGTGACATTCAAAATCCCCATAACTTGGGGTGTTGATAAATTAAGTTCTGTTCCTCTAGCCATTAATTTCATTTCATTGATACCTTCATAAAAAAACCCCAGAAGCCTGGGGTTTATATTTATAGCTTACTCAATATGCATAACCCGATAAGGATTAGTGAGTATTTTTATCAGAAGGTGTATCACTTTCTGACTCAGGCTTATCTTTTGGCTCACTCGCTACATGCGTTTGTGCTGGCTGGGCAGTAGTCGTTGTACCACTATTGCCATTATTGCCTTCCCAACCCGCAGGTGGACGAACATCACGACGATTCATTAAATCATCAATTTGAGGCGCATCGATAGTTTCATAAGTCATCAGTGCATCTTTCATTGAGTGCAGAATATCAAGGTTGTCCATTAAGATCTGACGAGCACGAACATAGTTACGATCAACGATAGCTTTAATTTCTTCGTCAATTGTACGAGCTGTTTCATCAGACATATGCTGCGCTTTAGCAACAGAACGGCCTAAGAACACTTCACCTTCTTCTTCTGCATACAGTAATGGCCCTAATTTTTCAGAGAAGCCCCACTGTGTCACCATGTTACGTGCAATATTAGTTGCAACTTTGATGTCATTAGAAGCACCTGTAGAAACATGCTCTACACCATAGATAATTTCTTCAGCTAAACGACCACCGTAAAGTGTTGAAATCTGGCTCTCTAATTTCTGACGGCTTGCACTGATTTGGTCGCCTTCAGGTAAGAAGAAAGTCACACCTAATGCACGTCCACGAGGAATAATCGTTACTTTATGCACAGGATCATGTTCTGGTACTAAACGGCCAATAATTGCGTGACCAGCTTCATGATAAGCGGTTGATGCTTTTTGTTCTTCAGTCATCACCATTGAACGGCGCTCTGCACCCATCATTATCTTATCTTTCGCTTTCTCAAATTCGACCATTGAGACAACACGTTTATTACCACGTGCAGCAAATAAAGCCGCTTCGTTAACTAAGTTAGCTAAGTCAGCACCAGAGAAGCCTGGTGTACCACGCGCTAAAATCGCTGGATCAACATCTGGTGATAAAGGTACACGACGCATATGGACTTTAAGAATTTGCTCACGTCCACGTACATCAGGTAAACCAACAACCACTTGACGGTCAAAACGACCTGGGCGAAGTAATGCTGGGTCTAATACGTCTGGGCGGTTAGTCGCCGCGATAACGATAATACCTTCATTACCTTCGAAACCATCCATCTCAACTAGCATTTGGTTCAGTGTTTGTTCACGTTCATCATGACCACCACCTAAACCTGCACCACGTTGACGACCGACCGCATCGATTTCATCGATAAAGATGATACAAGGTGCTGCTTTTTTAGCTTGTTCAAACATATCACGAACACGAGAAGCACCCACACCCACAAACATTTCAACGAAATCAGAACCTGAAATGGTAAAGAATGGGACCTTAGCTTCACCCGCGATGGCTTTTGCTAATAATGTTTTACCTGTACCTGGAGGCCCTACCATCAGAATACCTTTAGGGATTTTACCTCCTAATTTCTGGAAACGGCCCGGATCACGTAAATACTCAACTAATTCGCTTACTTCTTCTTTCGCTTCATCACAACCTGCTACATCAGCGAAGGTTGTTTTGATTTGGTCTTCTGTCAACATGCGTGCCTTGCTTTTGCCGAAAGACATCGCACCTTTACCGCCACCACCTTGCATTTGGCGCATAAAGAAAATCCAAAGACCAATCAGTAATAGCATTGGGAACCAAGACACAAAAATTTGAGTCAGAAGACTTTGGCCTTCAAGTGGTTCGCCCGTTACTTTTACATTACGGTTCATTAAAGTGGTCAGCAGGTTGTCATCACGCATAGGCATATACGTGCTGTACTTTGAGTTATCTGTTTTAGTTACATTAATATCATAACCACTTATGCTGACCTCGCGTAATTGGTTATTAGTTAACTCATTGATAAAGGTAGAGTAATCCACCTTACGACTATTCGAATCGCTGGGTCCGAAGCTCTGGAATAATGACATCAAAACGACTGCAATAACTAGCCAGAGGATCAGGTTTTTCGCCATGTCACTCAAGGGATTAACCTCATATTACAACTGTGTTAACAAATAGCTTTAGGGTACTAAAGTTTACGCCCTGTGGCTACAATATATACCTCACGAGAACGAGACCGCGAAGCGTCTGGTTTACGAACTTTCACTTTCGTAAACAGGGAGCGTATTTGCCCCAGGTATTCATCAAAGCCTTCTCCCTGAAACACTTTGACAATAAAACTTCCCCCGGGAGCCAGTACATCACGACACATATCAAGCGCTAACTCTACTAAATACATGGATCGAGGGATATCGACCGCGGGTGTACCGCTCATGTTTGGAGCCATGTCAGACATGACAACCTGGACTTTGTTTTCACCTACTCTATCAAGCAATGCCTTCAACACAAGTTCATCACGAAAATCGCCTTGAAGGAAATCGACTCCGACTATAGGATCCATAGGTAAAAGGTCACATGCGATGATTCGACCTTTACTTCCTAACTGCTGTACAACGTATTGAGACCACCCACCAGGGGCTGCTCCTAAATCGACAACGGTCATACCTGGTTTAAAGATATTGTCACTTTGCTGAATTTCTTCCAGTTTAAACCAAGCACGAGAGCGAAACCCTTTTTTCTGTGCTTGCTGAACATATTTATCACTAAAATGTTCTTGTAACCAGCGGCTAGAGCTTGCCGAACGTTTTTTATTGGCCATTGCGTTTTCCAACTATCATACACTTAGCTATCAAAATTTTTACTCTTTCACTCATTTAACCCCGTATTAACGACATTTTATGGTGATAAGTGAGAGATGGCGTTAGAATAGATCGTTTTCAATCCCAACAAAGCAAAAATTAATGATGACTCTTAACAAAAAACAAATTCAACACCTGAAAGGGCTCGCTCATCACCTGAATCCAGTCGTTATGATTGGTAACAACGGGTTGACTGAAGGCGTTCTTGCAGAAATTGAACTCGCTCTGGCGCACCATGAGCTTATCAAAGTCAAAATCGCAGGCGAAGATCGAGATGTTAAAAACTTGATCGTGGCAGCGATTGTACGCGAAAGCGGTGCACAGAATGTACAAGTTATCGGAAAAATTCTTGTTCTTTATCGTCCTTCAGAAGCACGTAAGATTATTTTACCGAAATAAAACTTGTATCTTTATATAAAAATGCCATAACTAACTCTATGGCAAAAAAGGCCTTTTAAGGCCTTTTTTATATTACCACAGGATAGCAGTCTAGTTTTCTATAGAAACGTAAAATTATAAATTAAATATATTCTACGTTTAAAACTTCGTACTCGACTTGTCCGCCCGGTGTTGTGATAACAACGACATCATCTAACTCTTTACCAATCAATCCACGCGCAATCGGTGAGTTAACCGAAATTAAGTTTTCTTTAATGTTCGCTTCATCATCACCAACAATACGGTAAGTTTGCTCTTCTTCAGTTTCAACATTTAACAATGTCACTGTTGAACCAAAAATAATACGGCCATTGTTATTCATCTTTGTAATATCAATGACTTGAGCATTTGATAACTTTGCTTCAATTTCTTGTATACGACCTTCACAGAAACCTTGTTGCTCTCTTGCAGCATGATATTCCGCGTTTTCTTTTAAGTCTCCGTGTTCACGAGCTTCAGCGATAGCGGCAATAATCTCGGGACGACGAACACCTTTTAAATATTCCAGCTCTTCGCGTAATTTTTCTGCACCTAGAACTGTCATAGGGATCTGATTCATGTGTTAATACCTCAATACTATTCCTAATAAAAAATAGGTATCATCCTGATTTTTTATACTAACAACACAGAGAAAAGGATCTATTTACTCTTCTCAAGACAAAAAAAGACACAGGCAGCCTTAAATTGGGCCTGTCTCTACGGATATTCGGTGAATGAGGGGACACTATTATATTCCCAACTCATGCTGTTGGGACGAAAACTAACCCTTCCAGACTTAAAACTAAATCTAACACAACAGACGCATTGCTTCACGCCTTATCTCTCTTTATAAAGAGATAAACAGACTTTTTCCGATAATGAGCTAATCCTGCTTGTTACCGTTTACTTTTGCCCTCATTGCCCTTTAGTATTAGCCTTTGGCAATCAATACTGTAACGTTACACGCTATAGTCACGGATAGAGAAATTATGCGCTTACTATCAACATTTCGACGGATACTCTACACATTAAGTATCATCAGTTTTTCAACTCAAGCGATACCTGTTGAAAACTACACATCCCTTCTTCCCGAAGGAACTCAAGTAGGTTTAATAACTCAACCCGTTGGCGCTGCTTCTCCTAATCTTAATTATCATGCCGATCAATTAGCACTTCCAGCAAGTACTCAAAAAGTGGTGACTGCACTCGCGGCATTACTTCAATTAGGTGGAAACTATCAATTCACCACAACAATGGAAACAGAAGGTAAGATAAAAGACAATCAGCTTATGGGTGATTTGATCTTTCGTTTTACAGGCGATCCTACATTAACCCGCCAACAATTAAGAGCAATGGTTGCCGTATTAAAACAATCAGGTGTTACAAAAGTGCACGGCGATTTGCTTATTGATACTTCTGCTTTTTCAAGCCATGACAAAGCACCCGGTTGGGTTTGGAATGATCTAACTCAATGCTTTAGCGCCCCTCCTAGTGCCGCAATTGTTGATAAGAACTGTTTTTCTGTTTTACTGCAAAGTGGCAGCAAAGAAGGTGATATTGCCACAATACGTAAAGCTTCTTTCTATCCTGTAACCGTTTTAAGTGAAGTTGAAACTTATGAGAAAGGATCAACTCGTACCCGTTTTTGTGAATTAGATGTCACTGTTCGTGACTTAAATACCTATGTAATAACAGGTTGTATTCCTAAACGTGACGATGCAGTCCCTTTAATGTTTTCTATTCAAGATGGTGCTCATTGGGCGGGTACAATTTTAAAAGAAGAGTTACAGCGCGCCAATATTGAACTTGATGGATATATCAAACGTCGATCTCAACTAAAAGCGCCGGTTACTGTACTAGCACAGACACAATCAAAACCATTACATAACTTACTGACTACCATGCTAAAAGAGTCTGACAATATGATTGCAGACACCGTATTTAGAACCATTGGTCGTGAGTATTATGGCGTTGCAGGGACTTGGCGCTCTGGCGCAGAAGCAACCCGCGCTATTTTAAAACAAAAAGCCGGAATTGATTTAGGAAATACCGTTATGGTTGATGGCTCAGGCCTTTCTCGCCATAACCTCATTTCACCAGCAACAATGATGCAAGTCCTTCAATACATTGGACAACATGAGAGTGAATTAAACTTTATTACCATGCTTCCCCTTGCAGGACATGACGGTACATTGCAGTATCGAGGTGGTTTTCATGAAGCAGGTGTCGATGGCAAAGTTTCTGCTAAAACGGGTTCATTAAAAGGGGTTTACAATCTTGCGGGCTTTATGACCACGGCAAATGGACAAAAAGTAGCATTTGTACAATACGTTTCGGCGTATTCACCTCCTACACAGAATCGTAATGCTGGACGCGCTTATTTAGTGCGTTTTGAAACAAACCTGTATAAAGATATGTACAACAACCGTTAGATTTACTCCTAATAATATAAGCAATAGATATGAAAAACGCCTGATTAATCAGGCGTTTTTTTATTTTAATCATAGAGAATGATGATTAACGTTGGTAGATAAACTCAATACCTTCGTCGTCTTCTTCATCCCAATCATCGTCGTCATCTTCTTCGAAATCAGGGTTTTCAAGCTGTTCTTTGTGGTAATCATCCCACATAAAGTCAACTTTTCCTGGCTCTGCTTTTGTCGCAACAATGTCTTGCTCACGCGGAGTAACATTCAGGAATTCCATGATATTCCAGCAAAGTTTTTTCACACCTTCTTGGTTGATGGCCGCTATCATGTAATAGTTTTCATCCCAACCCAGCGCTTCAACAATGGCTTTTGCCTTCTCTTTTGCTTCTTCAGCATCGAGAAGATCAACTTTATTGAACACTAACCAACGTGGTTTTTGTGCTAATTTTTCGCTGTATTTCTCTAGTTCAGAGATAATAATTTTTGCATTTTCCACAGGATCCGATCCATCAATAGGATCAATATCGATCAAGTGTAATAACACACGACAGCGTTCTAAGTGTTTTAAGAATTGGATCCCAAGACCTGCACCATCAGCAGCGCCTTCGATTAATCCGGGAATATCTGCAACCACAAAGCTTTGGTGATTATCCATGCGTACCACACCTAAGCTTGGTACTAACGTTGTAAATGGATAATCAGCAACTTTAGGTTTTGCTGCTGATACTGCACGAATAAATGTGGATTTACCCGCATTTGGCATACCAAGCATACCCACATCAGCTAATAACATTAGCTCTAATAGGACTTCGCGAGATTCACCCGGCGTTCCCATTGTACGTTGACGTGGAGCACGGTTAACCGATGATTTAAAGCGAGTATTACCTAAACCGTGGAAGCCGCCTTTAGCAACCATTTGCTTTTGGCCGTGAGCAGTTAAGTCAGCAATGACTTCATTTGTTGCTAAATCACGGACACGCGTCCCGACAGGAACACTGATAGTAATATCTTGACCACGCTTACCGGTGCAATCACGGCTGTGACCATTTTCACCACGTTCTGCGCGATAAGATTTTGTAAAACGGTAATCAATTAAGGTGTTTAGGTTTTCGTCTGCAATCATGTAGACATCACCACCATCACCACCATCACCACCGTCTGGTCCCCCGTTAGGGATATATTTTTCGCGACGAAAGCTTACACAGCCGTTACCACCATCGCCCGCGACGATTAGGATCTTGGCCTCATCAACAAATTTCATGATTTTACTCCGTATAGTAGCCATTAACGTGCTGGATGGCCGAAATTACCCAGAGATGGCCTTTTTTAAATATAAAAAGCCCCGCAACATATTTGCAGGGCTTTTGACTCGGTGCTTAAAGGACCAGTAATTATTCAGCTTCGATGCTGATAAATTTACGGTTGTTTGGACCTTTAACTTCGAACTTAATTTTTCCGTCAGCTAATGCAAACAGGGTGTGGTCACGACCACAACCAACGTTAGTACCTGCATGGAACTTAGTACCACGTTGACGAACGATGATGCTACCTGCTAATACAGCTTCACCACCGAAACGTTTAACACCCAGACGTTTTGCTTCGGAATCACGACCGTTACGAGTCGAGCCGCCAGCCTTTTTATGTGCCATTGAACTACTCTCCTAAACCTTAAGCGATACCAGTGATTTTAACATCAGTAAACCACTGACGGTGGCCCTGTTGTTTACGGCTGTGTTTACGACGACGGAACTTAACAATCTTAACTTTATCGCCGCGACCGTGAGCAACCACTTCCGCTTTAACTTTAACGCCCGCAAGGATTGGAGCGCCAATTTGAATGTCATCGCCATTAGCGACCATCATTACAGTATCAAACTCGATTGTTTCGCCAGTAGCTACTTCCAGCTTCTCTAAACGAATAGTTTGACCTTCGCTGACTCGGTGTTGTTTACCACCACTTTGGAAAACCGCGTACATATAAACTCCGCTTTCCGCACACTCCCAATATGTATAATTTGAGTGCACAATTAAAATATTCACATAGGGCGCGAATTCTACGCAAATTTAGTGCCGATGACAAGTACAGATCGCAAACTAGCGTTAAAAAAAAGAGTTTTTTACACGATATTTATTTCAGCCATTTTTAAAGTACAATCTAAATTATAAGAGAGTAAAATCTATGGCATGATCATTTTTTATTAATAATAACGCGCTCATTGGCGAGCCAAAGTCGAAAAAACATGAATTTAGAATCTATTATAAAACTAACATCCGCTGATATGACTGCGGTAAATGAGGCAATCCTTTACCAGCTTAATTCAGATGTTTCTTTGATAAACCAACTTGGTTACTACATCATTAGTGGTGGTGGTAAAAGGATCCGACCAATGATCGCAGTGCTCACTGGACGAGCATTGGACTATCAAGGTGACAAACATATCTCGGTCGCAGCGCTTATCGAATTTATTCATACTGCAACGTTGTTACATGATGATGTTGTTGATGAATCTGATATGCGCAGAGGAAAACAAACGGCAAATGCTGTCTTTGGAAATGCTGCCAGTGTACTTGTTGGCGACTTTATTTATACACGATCCTTTCAGATGATGACGGATCTTGATTCGATGCGTGTATTAAAATTAATGTCTAGCGCCACCAATGTGATCGCTGAAGGTGAAGTTTTACAATTAATGAATTGTAACGATCCTGACATTTCTGAAGATGACTATATGCAAGTTATCTACAGCAAAACAGCTCGTCTGTTTGAAGCGGCTTCTCATGCGTCAGCCATTCTTTCTGGTGCGACGCCTGAGCAAGAAAAAGCATTCCAAGATTATGGTCGTTATCTTGGGACTGCTTTCCAGCTCATTGACGATTTGCTTGATTATGATGCAGATAACAACCAGTTGGGTAAAAACACTGGTGATGATCTTGATGAAGGTAAACCAACGTTGCCATTACTTCATGCTATGCATAATGGCAATGAAGAAGAATCCCAATTAATTCGCCAAGCCATTGAACAAGGTAATGGTCGCCATTTATTGGATACTGTTTTAAATACTATGAAACAGTGTGGCTCTTTGGAATATACCCGCCAAAAAGCAGAAGAAGAAGCAGACAAAGCGATTGAAGCTTTATCAATTATACCTGACTCACCGTATAAAGATGCGCTTATTGGGCTTGCTCACGTCGCTGTACAACGTCAATCATAACTTTGATGTATAAATCCTCTTAGTTATGTAAAGAAGCCCGCCAGAGCGACTACGTCGATTCTGGTGGGCTTTTTAATTTATTGAGCACTTCTTCGTTTTCTCGTTCAATAGCATCTTGATTATCCGCATCAATATAGCTAATGAGCTTTGCCAGCCCTTCGCGAAGCACGAATTTCACAATCTTTTCTCGTTCTGATTTGGTCAGTTGATAATAAGCTTCAACCCAAATTAAAAAGGCATCCTGACGTTTTGATAAATACTCAGCCGGAGGTTCATGTGCAGCGAGCACACCAATCACCTCATCAGGTAGACTTTTTATGGAATACTCGACAGCTTTTCCCTGCACGCCACGTTTACGACGGTTTTCCCATCCTTCACGACGCGCCATCAAGTTAACTCCCTGCGGTGAGTTAGGTAACCCCGCAAGCCCCACTAATTCTTTCGCTGTATACCATTCTTTTTTCATGATCTCATCTCACATTCAACTAAGAGGTTAGTCAGATAGATATCTGTTGCGGATAACGCAATAATAGATTCTTTAAAATCGCTTAATCATTGACGATTTTTTCTAAAAAACTTCTAATACCATCCCGCAATATCAGCTCTGTTAATGTTTTTTGTTCACCATCATTTAGTTGTTGGAATGCTTTCACCCAGATAACGAGTGGCTCCTCTTTTTTATTTAATTTGTAATGTGCTAATGGCTCATAAAGTTCTAGAGCAATTAAAGTTTTTTCTGGTAAACAAGAATAATGATATTCAACACCATTACCTTGCTTATTTTTTACATTCTGTTTTTGCCAAGACTCGCGTCTCGCTTTTGAATTTACACCTTGTGGTGATTTAGGTAATCCACCTATACCCGTCAATTCCTTTGCCGTATACCACTCTTTTTTCATTACGTTTCTCTAAAATTGTTATCAACTTCAAAAAAGAAATTATTAAGAAAAAAATCAGAAATCTTTTTAGAAAAATAATGTTATTTTATTTTCTAAATAATCAGTTTAAATGCTTTAGGACATTTCTAATAAACTGTTATTTATACCACTAACACAGCAATCAATTTTATAGAAAAAGGATTAAAAATGATTTCAAGGAAATCTGATTGGCATCCTGCCGATATTATTGCCGCACTTAGAAAACGAGGAACAACACTTGCTGCCATCTCTCGCCAAGCAGGGTTAAGCTCTTCAACACTCGCTAATGCGCTGTCTCGCCCTTGGCCTAAAGGAGAGAAAATCATTGCTGATTATCTTGGTGTAGCTCCTAGTGAAATTTGGCCTAGCCGTTATTTTCATCCTGAAACAGGAGAATTACTTGAACGAAAGATTCGTACCAAAACTAATAATTAACTAATAATTACAGACATTATAATTAATAAAAAAAACCGCTGATATAGTATCAGCGGTTTTTATTTAAATTTGCATTATTTTTATAGCAAAAAAAGTATTTCTTTATTTATTAATAAATTCTTCACCAAGAATTATATCTTTTTTCAATACATCTAACATGCCATTAAGAGATTGCTTTTCAAAATCACTTAATTTACCGATAGATAAATATTCCTCTACACCGTTTTTACCTAAAAGAATAGGTTGTGCAAAGAAACGGGCATATTCTCCGTCGCCTTCAGTATAAGTGCATTCAATAACATTTTTCTCGCCATTTAGAGCGCGAATTAATGAAAGACCAAAACGAGCGGCTGCTTGACCCATAGATAATGTCGCTGATCCACCACCTGCTTTTGCTTCAACAACCTCAGTACCTGCGTTTTGAATACGTTTAGTCAATGCTGCAACTTCGTCATCAGTAAATGAAACGCCATCAACTTGAGATAATAGAGGAAGAATAGTCACACCAGAATGTCCACCAATCACCGGAACATTGGTTTTTTGTGGATCTTTACCTTTTAGTTCTGCAACAAAGGTATTCGCGCGAATAATATCGAGAGTGGTGATACCGAAAAGACGTTTTTTATCGTAAACGCCTGCTTTCTTAAGCACTTCTGCTGCAATAGCAACAGTTGTATTCACTGGGTTAGTAATGATACCGATAAGTGCTTTCGGGCAATTTTGTGCAACCTTTTCAATTAAGTTACGCACGATACCTGCGTTAACATTGAAAAGATCTGAACGATCCATGCCTGGTTTACGAGCAACACCCGCAGAAATCAGAACAACATCAGCGCCTTTTAGCGCAGGAGAAGGATCTTCACCCGCAAAACCTTTTACAGTAACTTGAGTCGGGATATGGCTTAAGTCAGCGGCGACACCCGGTGTGACGGGAGCGATATCATATAAAGAGAGTTCACTACCAGCTGGAAGCTGATTTTTAAGAAGAAGTGCCAGTGCCTGACCAATACCACCTGCTGCACCGAGAACTGCTACTTTCATTCTGATACTCCTTAGTTTACGAGATAGTGGAACGCCTTCGAGATACTCACTATTACGCAATTCACCTTTTAAAAAACAATTATTTAACAGCAATATTGCATAATAAGGCATTTTCAGTGAAAAATAATACTTTGGTTATTCTAAACAAATTGCTTATCTGTTAATGAGATAGTGGACACCCTTTTGATAAATAATTTCAATAAATATGGCAAAGTGTTAAGTACACCATCATCCTTATGATAATCATTTAAGCTTATCATTTATTTAACAAATATTTTACTTTCTTTAAATTATCACATTTGCACGCTGTAAATAAATTTTTTTTGCAGTACATTCTACTTTACAATTTTGAGGAGGCTATCACTCGCCTTTCTTCGTCTTATGTTGCATAAAAATTCACTTCTCTGCATAATACACGGGTTATTGATAACTCACTAAAGGTGAACTATGCGCGTTCCTTCTAAGCAAGAAGACTTGGTTAAAGCGTTTAAAGCCCTGCTGAAAGAAGAAAAATTCAGTTCACAAGGCGAGATTGTGACTGCATTACAAGAGGCTGGATTTGATAATATTAATCAGTCCAAAATCTCTCGTATGCTAACAAAATTTGGTGCGGTAAGAACCCGTAACGCCAAAATGGAAATGGTCTATTGCCTTCCTACTGAGCTTGGCGTACCAACAGCAAGCAGCCCATTAAAAAATCTGGTACTCGATATCGATCATAACCATTCTGTTGTGGTGATAAGAACAAGTCCGGGTGCGGCACAACTTATTGCACGTTTATTAGACTCATTAGGCAAAGCAGAAGGTATCCTTGGTAGTATTGCGGGTGATGACACTATTTTTTCAACACCGGCTCCGGGATTTTCTACAGAAGAATTACGAGACGCTATTCTGAATCTTTTTGATCAAGAATTATAATTAGCCTTTCTACAGCTTCAAAAAATAAGCCACTGAGTTTTCAGTGGCTTATTTATTTTTAATATTGGCTATCAGGATCTTTAGGTTGCGCTAATTTTGCGAGTAGTTTTTCATGAATACCACCAAAACCGCCATTACTCATAATCAAAATATGATCGCCCGCTTGAGCTTCTTTCGCAATCATATCGACTAATGTATCGAGATCTGTACTCCAACGAGCAGGTTGTACACAATGCTCTGCAATATCACTCACTAACCATTGAATATTAGGTGGCTGGAATAAAAAGACTTCATCAGCACGACCCAATGCAGGCGCGATATCATCCTTACTAATTCCCATTTTCATGGTATTTGAACGAGGCTCTAGCACAGCAATAATACGAGCCGTTCCACCGACTTTACTGCGTAACGCTTCAAGCGTTGCTAAAATCGCTGTGGGATGATGTGCAAAGTCATCATAAACACTGACTTGATTAACCTCACCACGTAACTCTAAGCGACGACGCGCATTAATAAACTTATCTAATGCTTCACAAGCATCCGCTGGTAAAACACCAACGTGGTGCGCTGCAACAATCGCCATTAGGCCATTTTGCATGTTGTGTTCACCAGAAAGTCCCCAACACACCTCTCCGACTCGCTCACCTTTGTGGAATACCTCAAAATGGCTACTGTCATTACTGAGTTTTTTGGCTTGCCAATCTCCAGTTTCACCTGTGAATTCTTGTTCACTCCAACATCCCATTCCAATGGTCTGTTTTAAATTCATATCGTTATCAGGCATGATGATTTTTCCGGTGCCTGGGACGATACGAACTAAATGATGGAATTGTTTTTGAATTGCCGCTAAATCATCAAAAATATCAGCGTGATCAAATTCAAGATTATTTAAAATCAATGTGCGTGGAGAATAATGAACAAATTTCGAGCGCTTATCAAAGAAAGCACTGTCATATTCATCTGCTTCAATCACAAAGAAAGGGCTTTCGCCTAACTGTGCGGATACTTGGAAATTACCCGGTACACCGCCAATTAAAAATCCCGGTTTATAACCACAGTCTTCTAAAACCCAAGCCAGCATACCCGCTGTTGTTGTTTTACCATGAGTTCCAGCAACAGCTAACACCCAACGTTCAGGTAAAATATAATCATGTAGCCACTGAGGGCCTGAGGTATAAGGCAAACCTTTTTCAAGTACTGCTTCAACACAAGGATTTCCTCGTGTCATCGCATTACCAATAATCACCATGTCAGGGGCAGGTTCTAATTGTTTTGGGTCATATCCCTCAATCAGTTCAATTCCCTGATTTTCTAATAAAGTACTCATGGGTGGATAGACATTAGCGTCCGAGCCTGTGACTTTATGTCCCTTTGCTCTAGCGAGAATGGCAAGACTTCCCATAAAGGTGCCACAAATACCAAGAATATGAATGTGCATGAATTTCTGTCCAATAGCATGAAGTTGGTCACTATTCTAACGATCAAAAAGCAGATAAGGAACGGATTAACCTTTGAATCATTCGATTCTTTGGCTAAACTTGCCACCACCAAGGAGATTTTCCTCCTTTTTTACTTTACCCACTCACATTCAGGACCTGCGTCATGAAAACATTAGGCGAATTTATCGTCGAGAAACAACAAGATTTTCCCCATGCAACTGGTGAACTTACTGCATTACTTTCAGCAATTAAGCTTGGGGCTAAAATTATCCACCGTGATATTAATAAAGCAGGGTTAGTCGATATTCTGGGTACTAACGGTGTTTCTAATGTTCAAGGTGAAGCCCAGATGAAACTGGATCTTTACGCGAATGAGAAACTAAAAGCTGCATTAAAAGCGCGTGGTGAAGTTGCGGGTATCGGATCAGAAGAAGAAGATGATATTGTTATCTTTGAAGGTGATCGTGCTGAAAATGCTAAGTATGTTGTACTAATGGACCCTTTAGACGGTTCGTCGAATATTGATGTAAACGTTTCCGTCGGAACAATTTTCTCTATTTACCACCGTATTACGCCAATTGGTCAATCTGTCACTTTAGATGACTTCTTACAACCGGGTCATCGTCAAGTCGCAGCAGGCTATGTCGTTTATGGTTCATCAACTATGTTAGTTTACACAACAGGTTGTGGTGTTCATGCCTTTACTTACGATCCATCTTTAGGCGTATTCTGTTTATCTCATGAAAGCGTACATTTCCCACCAACAGGAAATATGTACTCAATCAACGAAGGTAACTACATCAAATTCCCATTAGGTGTAAAAAAATACATTAAGTATTGCCAAGAACAAGACGCAGCAACAAATCGCCCTTATACCACACGTTATATTGGTTCTTTAGTTGCTGATTTCCACCGTAACTTACTGAAAGGGGGGATTTATATTTATCCAAGTACTGCAAGTCACCCTACTGGTAAATTACGTTTACTCTATGAATGCAATCCAATGGCGTTCTTAGCCGAACAAGCTGGCGGTAAAGCAAGTAACGGTAAAGAGCGTATTCTCGATATCGAACCAAAAGAACTTCACCAACGTATGCCTTTCTTCGTAGGGACTAAATCGATGGTTGAACAAGCTGAAAGCTTTATGGCGCAATATCCAGACGAAGAATAATCCATTCGTTTAGCACTAACATAGATAAACCGGACTTCTTATTCGTCCGGTTTTTTCATCTTTGAAAATAGTACTTTCTTTTATTTGCTGCTTATTTTTACGTCAGAACGCAACATGTTCGGCAAAAAACGGGTATTGTTAAAAACTTTTCGCTATACTACAGGCCACGTAAAATTAATTTTTTTATAGGAAATTTTTTATGAGCCTGAATCATGTTCCTGCTGGTAAAGAACTACCAGAAGATATCTATGTTGTTATTGAAATCCCAGCAAATGCTGATCCTATCAAATACGAAGTTGATAAAGAAAGTGGCGCACTGTTCGTTGACCGTTTTATGTCAACAGCAATGTTCTACCCATGCAACTACGGTTACATCAACAACACGTTATCTTTAGATGGTGACCCAGTAGACGTTCTGGTTCCAACTCCATATCCATTACAACCAGGTTCAGTTATTCGTTGCCGTCCTGTTGGCGTATTGAAAATGACTGACGAATCAGGTGAAGATGCGAAACTGGTTGCAGTTCCACACACTAAACTGAGCAAAGAATACGATCACATTAAAGATGTGAACGATCTGCCTGAACTGTTAAAAGCACAGATCAAACATTTCTTTGAACACTACAAAGATTTAGAAGCTGGCAAATGGGTTAAAGTTGACGGTTGGGAAGGCGTAGAATCAGCTAAAGCTGAAATTCTGTCTTCTTTCGAACGCGCTAAAAAATAATTCTGACGCTCTCAGAATAGCTAAGTAAGTTATTATTTAATAATTTACTGATAAATAAGCTCTTCATTTTATTGAAGGGCTTTTTTTATGATGGTACGGCTCTTCTCCTCAAACACATGACAAGCAAGATGCCACTTATCAAGGTTATTCTAATAGCAATAAAAACGGCCCAATATTTCTATCGAGCCATTTTTATATAACATGGAGCAAAAGTAGGATGCTACTGATTACTCTTCTTCGTGACGTTTTAGCCAGTCACCGCATTTTATTTCACGTAAACCATCAACAGGCTTTTGATAAAGGTAGATCCAAGCACTGCCATAAGGCGTTGAAATCAGTTGGCGCTTGTAATCCTGATCGTTCTTTTTCAATTCATCAAGCTCTGTCAAGATAGAAGGCGTTATCCGATAGACTTCGCACTCTATCTCCCCTTCACCTTCAATAACCGCAGGGTAAAACCCTAAATCATAGAGTTTATACCCCACTAGTTTATGCTCACCTAAAAGTTGCGCATAGGTCATCCAGTGATGGTTACCTTGGTTTTGCCGTAAACTACCATAAACAATAATTCGCATATAATTTAAAACTCAAATTGATAAAGCAGATCTATTGCCTGATTCATACCAGACACTGCTTGTAAATACAACCTGGGCATCAAGCGATAACGTAAGGTTAACGTCGCTAGCGAATCAAATATACCCACTCCATACTTCACTTGTAGATCGTTTGTGATCTTACCGCTGACCACAACTTGTGAGTTATCCCCCACACCTTGTGTATCAAGCGCTAAATCAGAAACACCAAAGGTTTCACCAATGCGCCCTACAAGCTGACCACTTTGACCAACGCCTAATCCTATCAGCATTGCCGTCATTTGTGATGAATCCGCATCACCACTTTTATCTAACCCTTCACCTCTTAGCAAGTAGGATAACGCTTCTTGCTGTGTAAAAGCGGGTTCAGAGAAAATTTCAACTTTCGGTTTATCTGCAAGCCCTGTCACCCTAACACCAGCAATCACATTATTTGCCGTATTTTCAGGATTACGAATAGCTTCAATATTTAAGTAAGGTTGATCAACTGGCCCTGAGAACAATATTTGCCCTTTACGAACTTGCAGGTCTTGCCCATAAGCTTTGAATTCGCCTTTTGGAATATCTATCTGACCGTTTAAACCCAGTCCTTGTTTATTCTGATTGACTTTAAGCGCTCCCGTCAATCTAGCTTTAAGCCCAAATGCGTCCAGTGTCACATCATCGCCAATATTAATAGCTAAATTACTTTGAATTGGAATCGATGTCTCTTTTGGTGCAATTGGCTGTAAGTTTTTATCCAGCATCACTTCATCAGAAGAAGCGGATACCGCTGACTCTGGTAAGTCTTGAACAACGATGCGTGCCCAAGGAATATCAATGCGCCCATCTAGTTTCAGTAAATGAGGACGAGCCTCAAACACTAAATCAGGATTAACATCAATACGTACCATCGGAGGCAATGCAACACGTAACTTATTGCCATTTGCGGCTATTACTGCGTGCCATGCGTCTAATTTACGCCAATCAGCGTTACCAGTAAGATTTAAGTAACCTTCTGGGGTTTCGATTCGACCGCTTAAATCAGACGTCGCACCATTGAATTGAACATCAACATTCCCTTTCGTAATATCAAACGGGATCCAATGCCCAACCACTTTTAATTGATTAATACCAAATTGACCAAATAGCAGTGGCGATTGAGCATTTCCGCCTAAACGTAATTGCGCACCAACACGACCTTCAGCTATTTCACCTTTACCTAAGAATGGTTTGATTAAATCTAATGTCAGATTATCAATATCCACCGTACCTGATAGCTGGCGTTTCTTCTCAAGATCAGCAACATGCACATTACCTTTAATATCACCATTTCCCGCAATACTAATCAGCCATTGTAATGTTGCTTTACCATTGTTAACGCCTGCATTTAAGGTAATAGCATCAAAATCAATCGGTAAAATAGTGCCTTCAATATTCTGTTTTACTGCGACACCTTGCCCTTTTAGAGTTACCGATGCTTTCGGTAATCCGCCTTTTGAACTCCACGTTGCTGTGGCATCGCCAGTAAATACACCTTTAACAGAAGTCTCTGGTGGTAGGAAAGGTTTGATCATCGCTAGATCAAAACGCGTCAATGTAATTGCCGCAGATCCGCTTTCACCCACAGTTATCGCTTTAGGAACACAAACTTGTGCATTTGGGTTTACCCAACAGTGAGAGCCAATGGTGACTTCTTGCTTCTCTGCCAACAAATTCAACGCCATAGCTTTATTTAAACGCCATTCTCCCACTGGGGTATCAAATGCCGTATTATTTAGCGTTCCTTTCCATTGCTGTTTCTCTTTATCGAATGAGCCAGCTAATGTCAGTCCACCAGAAACAGGTTCACCATCCATTTTTAGCATCAGTTTATGCTGTTTTTCTGTACCAGCAGCATCCAACGTTAAATTGCGAATAACTAAATCGGCTTGTTTTAACTGACGAGCAGTAATCGCAAGTTTGCCACCAATTTCTTTATCCGCTTGAACATCACCTTTAATAGTGATGGATTCAACACTGACTTGATCTTGCCATTTAATACCACGAGCGTTGATATCAGCAATAATCTTAGGTGTATTAATATCGCCACGAATATTAACTTTACCTTTAATAACACCCGCTAATCCAGGTACTAAACCATTTAATCCCGGAGCATTAATATTGGCATCTAATGCCCATTTATCACCTAAATGCCCTTCAATATCGAGGTTATTTTTACCTAGGATCAGTTTTAACTGAGGAATATTCCATTGCCCTGAATCATTACCGTAAGCATTACCTCTCGCCTTGATAAGATTATTTTTGATATTGCCATCTAAGGTGATTTCAGGAACACGTAATTGCCAACTTCCGCCATATAGACTACCTGTTGTTGCAATGCGCCCATCTAATTTTGCTGGCATATCAGGGTACTGTTTTGCCGTATTAATTCCTGAAATCGTGAGCAATGCATTCCAGCTAATTGCTTTACTCCAATCAGCGACACCTGTGATATCAGCATGACCTTGCAAAGCAGCTAAACGTAAACGCGTCAGCTCTATTTTCTCTTCATTCCCTTTTGCATCCAGCATTAATTTGGCTGGAGGGATCTCTTGACCTTCAATATCAGAGCGTAATGAGAGATCATAGTTATCTGTCTGACCATTTAAGCGTAATCGAGTACCGTTAAGTTGATACTGCACATCGCCCGTTAATGGCCAACGAACTTTCTGGCTTTCAAGCGTCAGTTTTAATGGAAGGTGTGGTTTTGCCAGTTCAGCTTGAGCATCTAAAGTTGCTGTCACTGTTCCTGTTAAAGAGAGCGCTAGTTTAAGCTCTTCAAGTAATGCACCTTGTAAAGAAAGCGTCGCTTTTTGATCTTTAAAATCTTCAAGCCCTGCAACATCACGAATAGTCGCATTCACATCTAAATTAACAGGCCACTGTTTATCTAGGGTAATTCCCCCATTTAAACTCACCTCACCTTCTGGGGCATCAATATTTAATTTAGTGAGATTAACCTGCTTACCTTGCGTCTTTGCTTCAAACGATAATTGATTAATCGTAATAGGCGTATCACCACTAATCTGTAATTGCTTACCTTCAATTCCTTCGATATTGATATCAACAGGAATAATAATTTCAGGTAATTCGGCTAATAATGGCTTCGCAAAAATCGCTTTAATTGTCTCAGCTAAAGCCTGCTCTTTTTCTTCTTGTGTTGTAGGCTCAGTTTGAGGTTTTGCAGTTGCGATTTCTTTTACATCTTGAGCTGTTGCTTCAACACTCCCTTCTTTCGGTGTCTTTGGTAATGCCACCAGCAAATCATTAATGAGTGTTGGATTTAATGTAACTTGACGGCCTTCCCACTGCGCACCCGTTTTAAATTCGCCTAGCGAGATTGCCATATCGTCAATCTTCACATGCGTATTTTCTAATGAGAGTGAATTCAAATAGATAGGTAATGGCGCATTAAGCTCTGTTAGAGGCTCTGATGGAGGTGTTTCTTCGGAAGGAGGGAAAGCGCTAGTATCAACATTTACAACAACATCTCGTGTGCCTAATGTATCGACACAAACTTGTTTATCCATCAGGCACGCTAAACGTAATCCTAGAGATAACTCACCCACGTTCACATCAACCCCAGGCATTTGATATTCAACACCCGTTAAACGCAGATCTTGCCAGCCACCATTAACATCTTTGATAACTAAACCAGGAACCCAACGAGCTGCGCTATTAATAGCGAAATGCAAACCCGATTGCGTTCCCAAAATCCAAGCAACAGCACCGAATGTAAGCAAAATAATGATAAGGAGTGTTAGCGCAATCCATTTCAACCACTTTTTTATCATAACTCTGCTCCTAACCCGATATAAAACTGGAGTCTACGCTTATCCACGTCACTCACAGGTAATGCTAAATCAAATTTAATTGGACCAACTGGTGATGCCCAACGAACACCTGCACCCGCACCTGTTTTAAAATCACTGCGAGTAAAATCATTAACTGCTTCACCACTATCAATAAAGACAGCACTCCACCAGTTACCCGTGATGTTATATTGATATTCTAACGATCCTACGAGCATTCTTGATGCACCCGTTAAATTACCTTTTCCGTCTTCAGGTGAGATACTTTGATATTTAAAACCACGAACACTTCTATCACCACCTGCAAAGAAACGTAATTCAGGCGGTACTTGCTCAAACGCATTGGTTTCAATCCAACCAAAGTTGCCTCTTACCACAAAGCGATGCCCGTCCCACGGTGTACGTATCCAAACGTGTTGCGCTTGGAATGCAGCAAATTCAACATCAGAGCCCCATATTTTATTGGAGTAGTCTAATGTATAACGTTGGCTATCCCCCCAAGAAGGCATCATACCACCTCGTTGACGTACTCGACTTGCTGTAACGCCCGGATAAAGCAACATAGTGGTATTTGTAACTTCACCTTGGGTAAAGTGGCTGAGGCTCCAACGTGTATTCACACTGTATTGCCAGCCTGTCGACATATCCCAGTTACGGGACACGTTTAGCGTTGTGGTATCAGAGCGGGTGTCATTTAAATCGGTACGTTTAAAACCACCCTGAACACCATAGTATTGTTCTAATGGATTGACCTTAAGTGGAATTTTATAATTGGCACCAATAGACTGTTCAGGCTGAGAAACACTGATATTAGAGGTTAAACTATGACCTCGTGAGTTCATCCAAGGCTTATCCCACTGCATATTAAGGCGAGGACCAACATCGGTAGCATAACCACCACCAAGCTCAACATAGTTACGAGAGCGCGGTGTTACAACTGCACTCATCGGTAACAGGTAAGAGTTATCAGCGCGTGCTTTAGCAATATCAGGTGTCACAACCGCAGAGTTAAACCAGCCCGTTGCCGCTAAACGGCGATTAAATTCAGCCAGATCTTCTGAGGCGTAATATTCTCCCTCTTTAAAAGGGACAATATTTTGTAGATAGTCTTCACGGATTTGGGAGCCCGTATAATTCACTTTTCCAAAACGATAGCGTTCTCCACTATCGAAAACAAAATCCCAATATGAGGCATGATTATCTAAAGAGACGCCTAACTGGCTTTTTTGCATTTCCGCATCAAAATAGCCACGGCGAATGGCAAGCCCAGTTAACGAACCTTTGAGTTTCTCATAATCTGCATGGTTTAAAACACTATCAAGAGGAGGTGTATTTTCTTTAATGACTTTTGCATATTGGCTATCTGTTTTAGCGCCACCTTCAAGAACCACATCAACGCCTTTCAGTAAAATCGGAATACCCGGTTCAACTTTAGCGGTTAATACGGAGCGCGCAGGTGGTGTATTTTCTTCATAAGAAAATGTCACTTTGGGCTGATAGTAACCTAAAGGGCGAAGTCCTTCTTGAATTGCCTTTTCAACACGCGCACGAAAACGCCCGTCAGGTGCAACTTCTTCTGTTGTAATGTTTGATAGCTGGACTCGCGCATTTTTTTCGAGCTGCCCTTCTAAACCTTCTACTTTTAAACGCAAATTTGCCCCATAGGCAACAGGCGCGATAAAAGACAGACAGAGAACGTAGATAACGGAGTATCTCGGCACGTTTTCTCCTCAATATTATTTAATCCATGTGATGAATTGACGACAAACTGTTTTAAGCTTTATTGTAGATTTAGTTTATAACAATATTAAGCCTTTACCATAGTAAAGCGTTTACAAATATAAAAACTGGAGTCTACCTTGCAACATAAAGCTTACCAACCAGAGAATGCCTTAAGGGGTACTTCGACACCATTAGAAATATCTGCTAATCATGCTGTAAATGGGCATTCTATTAACGATATTCCAGCCAATATGAACATTGCTTATTTTGCAATGGGCTGTTTTTGGGGTGTTGAACGTCTATTTTGGCAACAACAGGGCGTTTACTCAACAAGTGCGGGTTATAGCGGTGGTGTAACAGAAAATCCAACTTACCAACAAGTTTGCCAAGGTTTAACAGGTCATAGTGAAGTGGTGAGAGTTGTTTTTGATCCCTCAGTAATTAGCTATTCACAACTTTTGGCTCTTTTTTGGGAAAATCACAATCCATCACAAGGTATGCGCCAAGGTAATGATATTGGCAGCCAATATCGTTCTGCCATTTACACTGTTAATGAAGAGCAATATGCTCAAGCTATTGAGTCAAAAAAACGTTATCAACAAGCAATGAATACTCAAGGCACTACTGATGCTATCACCACTGAAATTCAGCCTGTGGGCCCTTTCTATTTTGCTGAAGATTACCACCAGCAATATTTACATAAAAACCCACAAGGTTATTGTGGATTAGGTGGAATAGGCATCTGCTATCCCCCTGAAAAGTAAAACTAGCAGAAAATAGCAGGGCGATGATATAATTACGCCCTCTTATCTATCTTTGTGAATAAATTCATCACAATATATTGATTTATCTTCTATTTTTAACACTCTAGTATTACCCTTTGGATTAAATACTTGGGGTGGTGTGAGCCTTATATGCTTAATAGTTTACTCATTGTGCTTTTGCTTTGTGCTATCAGCGCCTTTTTTTCGCTGTCTGAAATCTCTCTTGCTGCTTCTCGTCGAATTAAACTCAAACAACTTGTTGATGAGGGCAATATGAACGCTGCGCGTGTATTAAAAATGCAAGAAATGCCGGGCATGTTTTTTACCGTTGTGCAAATTGGATTAAATGCCGTCGCTATCTTAGCGGGTATTGTCGGTGAATCTGCATTCTCTCCTTCTCTTAAAAACTTTTACCTCCAATTTTTTGAAGAGCCATTAGCGCAACAGCTTGGATCTATTTGTTCCTTTATTATTGTCACATCGATGTTTATTTTATTGGCTGACTTAACGCCAAAACGCATTGGTATGATAAAACCAGAAGCTATCGCATTAAGAATTGTGAACCCAATGCGTTTCTGCCTTGCCTTTTTCCGCCCTCTGGTTTGGTTATTTAATGGTATGGCAGATCTCATCTTCAAATTATTCAAAATCCCAATGGTAAGAAATGAAGATATTACTTCTGATGATATTTTTGCCATTGTAGAAGCGGGTGCCGTTGCTGGGGTTTTGCGTAAACAAGAGCATGAGCTTATCGAGAATGTTTTTGAATTAGAATCACGTACCGTACCGTCGGCAATGACGCCTCGAGAAGATGTGGTCTATTTTGATCGTGAAGAAACTGAAAGCGATATCAAAGAAAAAATTGCCACTCAACCTCACTCTAAGTTCCTCGTTTGTGAAGGTGATATCGACCATATTATTGGTTATGTAGATTCTAAAGAGCTGCTTAATCGTGTTATTAACGGGCAAAGCTTAAATCTCAATGATGGTGTTCATATCCGTAAGGCTCTGATTATCCCTGATACATTAACGCTTTCAGATATGTTGGAAAGTTTTAAAACATCCGGTGAAGACTTTGCCATTATCCTCAATGAATACGCGATGGTGATGGGTGTTATTACACTAAATGACGTGATGACAACCTTAATGGGCGATTTAATTGGACCGGGGCAAGAAGAGCAAATTGTGAGTCGTGATGAGCACTCATGGTTAGTTGAAGGCGGTACGCCAATTGATGATGTAATGCGTGTACTTGATATCGACGATTTCCCTGATTCGAGTAACTACGAAACCATCGCAGGCTTTATGATGTATCGCTTACGTAAAATTCCAAAGCGCACTGATTATGTGAAGTTTTCAGGATACAAATTTGAAGTTGTTGATATTGATAATTACAAAATAGATCAATTACTTGTAACAAAAGTTGATGATATTCCACCTGTTAAGCCGATTTTACAAGAACATGTTCCTGTTATACAGACAACAACAGAAGTCGATATCAAGACAGATGAGAATAAAACGGTAAGTTAACAAGTAACAAGTTGAAATTAATAACTGAGTCTTATCGATGATACTCACGAGAAAGACTCAGTTATCTATCAGATAAAAGTTAGCCCATTTCTGCTTTCAGTAAAACGACCTGCTGGTTCACTTCACTCATGACATTAAAATGTAGCTTATCTCTTATTTTAGGTAATAAAATTTTACCGTAATCGAATTCAAATGCACCCATTCCTTTGATGTAAAACCGTCCACGAAATAATGTCTTAACGTAGAGAGCAATTTTTTCAGGGTTATAGCGATTGAAGATTTTCATCTTTCAGTTAGTCTCCCATGCTCGTTGTTGAGTTTAATAAGTCATAAAGACTTATCTTTATATATCAAATTTAAAGACCTAATTATAAGTACTAGGTTCAACTTATTTGATTTTCTTATCTGTTTTTACATTTATTGACAGTAAAGAATATAAATAAAGATAGTGTGCACGTGATTTTACCCACTCAATGTTAAATAAATGTATCAGCGATGAGGTATTATTCTTCACTAGCTTCTATGCTTAGATAGAATCTAACGTCGATTTCAATAATAGGATCATGGCTATGCACAAAATAACCTTAGCTGCTCTTTTACTCAGCACATCCACATGGGCATTTGCACATAACATCACTGAAAATACAGTACTTCCCGCTGTCACAATCAATGACAAAGGTGAGCTACTTTATGACACAACCAAAGATAAGTTTAGCTACCAAAATTGGAATAGTGGTCTGCTCAGTGGAAAAGTACGTACTGTTCAGCATATAGCAGGACGTAGCAAAGCTAAGGAGATGAATGCGCCGTTTATTGAAGCTGTAAAACTGGCTAAATTCCCACATACCAGTTATCAAACCACAACGATTATTAATACTGATGATGCTGTGTTTGGTACAGGTCCATTTGTTCGTGGCAGTGTTGAAGACAGTAAAAAAGAGTTTCCTTGGTCACAGTTTATTGTTGATGCTGATGGCATAGCATTAAAAGGCTGGGGATTAGAAAAAGAGAGTTCAGCTATTGTTGTTTTGGATAAACAAGGCAAAGTCCGTTTCGTCAAAGAAGGTGTATTAAGCGGTGCGGAAATCACGACTGCAATCAATCTTATCAACGATTTAATTAAAGAATAATTTCGGTGTCAGAGCCCTTATTAAACAAAGGGCTCCGATTTCATAAAATGGCACTAAAAGATTGAAACTCTAAATCCTGGGTTTATCAGCGACTCTTTTGGGGAATAATCTAGCGTTACCCCTTTCCAATCCGTGACATGTGCGCCAGCAGCAATCGCAATAGCATGACCTGCCGCGGTATCCCACGTATGTGTAGGTCCAAAGCGAGGATAAAGCTGTGCTTTACCTTCAGCAACTAAACAAAACTTCAAAGATGAACCAACAGCAACGGTTTGATGTGCGCCAAGTTGTGAGAGGTATTCTTTTAATTCATCATCTTGATGAGAACGGCTAATCACAATTACTGGCGGCTCTGCACGACTTGCATGGATAGGTAATCGCTGTCCACACACTTCTTTCCATGCCTGTTTATTTGCCGCTGCATATAACACATTTTGAACCGGGGCATAGACAACCCCTAAAACAGGAATACCCTTTTCAATTAAGGCAATATTTACCGTAAACTCACCATTCTTACTGATAAATTCTTTAGTTCCATCTAGAGGGTCAATCAGCCAATAACGATCCCAATGACGACGTACTTCCCATTCAGGGGGATCTTCTTCAGATAATTGAGGTATATCTGGAGCAATAGAAGCAAGTCCTTGTTTGATAACTTGGTGAGCGGCCAAATCAGCTTCTGTGACAGGTGAATTATCACTTTTTTCCTGTACTTGGATAGGCTCTGATTGCTGATAGATTTGCATTATCGCCATACCTGCTTGGCGAGCTAATTTGCTGACTTGTTCTAACATAATGCACCTCTCTTATTTCTATAAGCAGATAACTTCTCTTATAAAAATTAATTACCCTACTGTCTCTTTATTTTAGTTCAGAGACAAAAATAGCCGGCAAAAACCGGCTATTTTTTACTCTGATTTACCGCAGAATAAGAAATTATAAAATTTCTAATAATTCTACTTCAAATACTAATGTTGCGAATGGAGGAATAGCCGCACCTGCTCCACGTTCGCCATAAGCTAATTGGTAAGGAATATATAATTCCCATTTTGAACCTACTGGCATTAATGTTAATGCTTCAATCCAGCCTGCGATAACGCCATTTACTGGGAATTCAGCAGGTTGACCACGTTGAACTGAGCTATCAAACACAGTGCCATCAATTAAACGACCAGTGTAGTGAACACGAACATGATCAGTACGCGCTGGAATTGCACCTTCACCCGCAGTCAGTACTTTGTACTGTAAGCCAGATTCTGTAACTTGAACGCCTTCATTTTTCACATTTTCTTCTAAGAAGATTTTACCAGCATCAGCCAGCTCAGCTTGGCGTTCTTGACGAACTGCTTCAGCACGCTCGTGCATAGTACGTAAGGCATTGTGTAATGTTTCAACAGGTACAGAAGGCGCATTACCTTCTAATGCATCGGTCAAGCCAGCTAACAGTGCTGCGGGCTCTAATCCTTGAAGACCTGATTCAGTCAGTTGTTGACCGACTTGCAGACCAATACCGTAACTTGCCTGTGATTCGATAGAATCAAATGATGGTTTTGACATGAAAAATACCTGTTTTTTATGAAAGTTAGATCCAAGAATAACAGTGGTAAGGTACAGCGTAAACCTTCAGTCTTGAGTAATGGGAATTATTCATTAAAAACATAAGCAATTGACCCTATTTATCGTCTTTTTGACGCTTTTTTATTGGCATTTGTCATACTTATTTTCACAACATAGCAACACAGGCATATAATTATAAACAGGCGCAAAACTGCCTAGCCTTATAAATATCAATATATATGTGTTCAGAGAGGTATTAAGTGAAGATAACGACAAATCCCTATTTCCGCGAACAAGGCTATATTGATGGTCTTTGGTGTAATGCTCAAAATAACGAAACTGTTGATGTTGTCGATCCTGCAACGGGTACTTTACTGGGTACAGTCCCCAATATGGCAACACAAGAAGCAATAATGGCTGTTGATGCAGCACAAAAAGCCTTACCAAAATGGCGTGCACTCACAGCACATCAGCGTGGAGCATTATTGCAAAATTGGTTTAGATTAATTACTGAAAATAAAAGAAAACTTGCTGAGTTAATGACATTTGAGCAAGGTAAACCCGTTGCTGAAGCTGAAGGTGAAATTACTTATGCAGCTTCTTTTATTGAGTGGTTTGCAGAGCAAGGTAAGAGAACCAACGGTGAAATTATTCCCTCCCCTTCTGCTGATAAACGCTTAATGGTGATCAAACAAGGTATTGGTGTCTGTGCTGCTATTACACCTTGGAACTTCCCGGCTGCTATGATCACCCGCAAAGCGGCTCCTGCATTAGCAGCGGGTTGTACTATGGTAATTAAACCTGCCAATGAAACACCTTATACTGCACTGGCTTTAGCAGAATTAGCGGCTCAAGCTGGCATTCCCGCCGGTGTTATTAATATTGTAACTGGTGATGCCATTAAAATTGGTGAAGTCTTTACCTCTGATAACCGCGTGCGCAAATTAAGTTTCACTGGCTCTACAGGTGTTGGACGTTTATTAATGCGCCAGTGTTCAGATAGTGTAAAAAAAGTCTCTTTGGAATTAGGTGGCAATGCACCCTTTATCGTGTTTAACGATGCCGATATTGATAAAGCGGTTGAAGGTGCTATGGGAGCAAAATTCCGTAATGCAGGACAAACCTGTGTTTGTGCTAACCGTTTTTATATTCATAAAGATGTTTATCAACAATTTAGCGAACGCTTTGTTGCCGCCGTTAAAAAACTCAAAGTGGGGAATGGTTTTGAAGAAGGTGTCACTATTGGGCCTCTCATTAACCGTAAAGCTGTTGAAAAATCACAATCATTGCTTGCTGATACATTAAAACGCGGTGCAACACTGCTTTGTGGCGGAGATAATGACAAAGCGGGTGAGAACTTCTTCCAACCTACCGTTGTTGGCAATGTTCCTGCTGATAGCCATATCCTTGAAGAAGAAATATTTGGCCCTGTTGCACCTTTAGTTATTTTTGAAAATGAAGATGAAGTGGTGCATTTAGCTAATAATACCATTTATGGCTTAGCCGCTTATTTTTATAGTGAAAATCCACAACGTATTTGGCGTGTTGCTGAAAATTTAGAATACGGCATGGTGGGTATTAACACTGGTTTAATTTCCAATGAAGTTGCACCATTTGGTGGTATTAAACAATCAGGTTTAGGTCGTGAGGGCTCTGAACACGGTATTGAAGATTATATGGAGATGAAATATCTCTGCCAAGGATTATAAATAACCTTTAACCCAACTTATAAAAGTAAGTCAGCATGGATGCTACTGCTTTTTCCCTTACTATTTTCTCTTATTATCAAAAAATATTAAAAATTATATTTTTAACATAAAGATATAAAATTAGATTTATATATCCCCTCAGTTTATTTATTACTTATATAAAAAATATAAAAATAACTTCTTTTATAGTGAAGGATACTATCTACTTAAAGTAAATAATAAAAATAATCAAAATAGAATTTTACATAATAAAAAATAAAAGCACGCTTGTTGTTAAGCTAACTTTTAATTAATTAATCTAACAGCAGATATTTTTAATTGCATAAAATCATAAATTTTATTAATCTAATTTAAATTTATAAAAAAAGGATCTTTTTATATGGGCTATATATACGATACCACCGTTATTGATTGGGACAGAGAAGAACAATACAACAATAAGAAAAGAATTGAGCGGATCCTTAATGATACCGAAGATGATGAAAATGTTGCGGCACTTATCACCCTTGAAGAAGCTGATTATGTTCTAAAAAACTTATCCACCCCAACACCTTACAAATCATCGAAAGATACTTTATTTAGTATTGGTGATATCGCTTCATCATATTCTGGAAATATCTATGAATCATATAGAGTCGAAAGAATTGTTAATGAGTTTAGAAATATCAATATCACAGCGACTGAGTATGTAGGTAAAAATGGAAATGTTTATATAAGAATTTCAGGTCATGCAGGCGTTAGAGCTTATTTAAATGCAACTCGATACCTAGCAAATAATCCTCGTATTATATATATGGGAGTAGGAACCCAAGGAATGAATTCCGTTTCAGCTGGAGGTGTACGTTTTGCAATTGTATTTTCAGCAGCTTATAGAATTGTAGAACTCATATTTAGAGATGAATATGATCTCACTAATTTTTTCGTAAATATCACTATGGATATGGCAAAATTGGCTATTAGTATGCAAATGACAACTTTACTAACTGGTAGTATCGTAACAGCGGCATTAACGGCAGGAACAAGTGTTATAGTCGTTGCTTTAGGTGTATTTGTTGTGGGGTTAGTGATAGCAGTTGCCCTATATAAATTAGATGATGAATTTAAGATCAGTGAAACCATAATTAAAAATCTAAAATCTTATCGAGAAAATAAACCTGAAACACCTTATCACCCTGATCAATTTTTCACACAATGGGGAAGACTTAGCCGTGGATAAAATAAAAAAAATAGAGATAAAACCGGTTAATTTAATACTATCTTCTATCTGTATCTTACTTCTATCAATTTTTGGATTTTATTACTCAATAATTTATTACATAGATTATTTCTTAATGAAAGACAAAATAATATTCTCGTTTCAAACTGGATTACTCTGCTTTGGAGTTCCTTTAACTTTTTATTTTTCATATTATGGTTTTCTTTGTGCATATAAGAAAAATATACAAAAAATGAATAATAAAATAGCTGGTTACCTCGCAATTATGGCAATAGCAGGTATTATTTTCAGTTTCTTTTTTTCATTTTATGTCAGATATGATTTAGTCTCTAAGGGGTATTATATTTGTTATAAACAATCAATTTTTGCACCAAGTGAATATGTTATATCAAAAGATATGTGTAAATAGCACATATCTTTTGATAATGAACTAAAGCTTATTTAATCATATCACTGTTAATACTATATTACTAACTGGTAGTATCGTAACAGCAGCATTAACAGCAGGAACAAGTGTTATAGTCGTTGCTTTAGGTGTATTTGTTGTGGGGTTAGTGATAGCAGTTGCCCTATATAAATTAGATGATGAATTTAAGATCAGTGAAACCATAATTAAAAATCTAAAATCTTATCGGGAAAAGAAACCTGAAACGCCTTATCACCCTGATCAATTTTTCACACAATGGGGAAGACTTAGCCGTGGATAAAATAAGCCCACTGAAATTATTTTTAACTTCTTTATTTGTTTTTTTATTATCTATCTTTTGTTTTTATTTTTCAATATCATATTACATTGAATATTTTTCAATGAAAGAACGTATATTATTCTCTTTCCAGACAGCATTATTGTGTTTTGGTTCTCCCCTATTAATATATTTTTCTTATTTGATTTTTATTTGTGCATATAAGAAAAAAACACAAAAAATGAATAATAAAATAGCTGGTTACCTCACAATTATGGCAATAGCAGGTATTATTTTCAGTTTCTTTTTTTCATTTTATGTCAGATATGATTTAGTCTCTAAGGGGTATTATATTTGTTATAAACAATCAATTTTTGCACCAAGTGAATATGTTATATCAAAAGATATGTGTAAATAGCACATATCTTTTGATAATGAACTAAAGCTTATTAAATCATGTCACTGTTAATACTATAACTTGATGTATTAGCAACCAAATGAACCCTGGATATTGAGGTGTATTTCATTTGAATACGTTGATATGGCATTGATTCATTATCATTTATTGAATCAGGAAAAATATCAGAAACCTCAATTAGAGAAACTTCAGTCAATTTAATTTCATAATATTTTTCAAGTTGCCCATGTTGGCTTGTTCTATAAAAAGTGAATATTGCTTCTAAGACTTCGTTATTATCTAAAGCTGTTGAAAGTAATGGTGATGATTTATCTATAGGCTTAGTAAATATAACTGGTTGATAAGATGCATTTTGTGCACGAACAGAACTATTATTTAAACTAATAACTTGAATTTCATCCTCATGATTAAGTTGGTAACGGTTTCCTATCGAATCAAGAGATGAACAACCTACAGAAATTAACCCTTGGACTTTTCCTTTTAAAGTTAGATAAATAGGATATGCCATAAAAATTCCTTTTAAAAAAATTAATCAATAATTAATTACATATATTAGATAATAAAAATGAAGAAACTTAATTTGATATAATTTATTTTATCACCAAATAAACATAAGTATAGTTACTAATCAAATGGCTTTCACATGAATTATTTTATTGTTCTTTTTATATCAAATAATTAATTAAAAAAAATCTAGCACTCCTTTGCTAAAGATTTTTATTATTTTATTTTCTATTTATTCCACTTAAATCAGTGATAAAGCATTTCGTGAACAATATCATCTGCTTTCATCGAATAAGGGTAATATGTTGGCCAATTACTTAATTCTTTAAGTAATTCATCTTGCGATGTATTGCCCATATATAAATGGAAGTGCCCTGCTTTCTCTGGTGCAATAATGTGGTCGCTAAATTGAATAAATTTGGGCGCTTGGCTTTTGGCATCATCACAGCGGAAAAGATAACGTACCCCTTTTTTACCCGACTCATAATACAGAATACGATAACCATCATAGTGATATTCACAGCTATCGACTTTCTCTCCACGGTGGAACTCAATGATATTGTTTTCAATACCAATCATATCCACATCAGTTTTATAGCCTTGTGTATAGTAAGCTCGGTACTCTTCAACCGTTTTATCTTTTTTTGTTTCCGCTTTCTTTTGTAACACCTCATCTAATTCACCGCTGAGAAGATAAGGCTCTACAGATTGCCATACACCATCCCAATCACTGAGTTGGCGATCAAGAACATCCTTACCTTCAAAAATTCCATTAGCTGCATCTCGTTGAGCTTGTGTTTGTACTTTTTCATGATGGTGCCCATGTGCTAAAACTGACATTGCACTACCCAATAGCCCCATAATTAAAACACAAGAAAGGACTGGTTTTTGCATAATCTTACCCCTGAACGGCTTTAAAACGTGGATTTGACTTACAAATTACATAAAGACGACCACGGCGACGCACCACTTTGCAATCTGGATGGCGTTGTTTAGCGCTTTTCAACGAACTTAATACCTGCATTTTTTCTTCCTTACTTAATAAATTGACCAAAACGTTTATTAAAGCGTGCCACATTACCTTCTTGAGAATGTGTCTTTTGTTTACCGGTATAAAATGGGTGTGATTGAGAGGAAACATCTAGTGTTACATAAGGATATGTTTGCCCTTCATACTCTATTGTTTTTTCCGTTTGGATGGTCGAACCCACTTTAAAATAAGCATCTGCACTAGTGTCATGGAAAATCACTGTTCGATATTGAGGATGAATACCCAGTTTCATAATAAACCCCACCTTATTTGTAATGTTATAATATAACAATATTGAATTGCGCTAATGTACCGCTTTTTAATTTTATTGACCAGTTTTTTTTGATTTGTTTTTCTATCTCAAGAAAGGAAGTGTGTTTGAGGTAAGTCTCTTTTAAGTGATATAGGTGAATTTTCTGGCTTTTTTTGTCCAGCTTTCCTATTTTCCGCTAAAGTTATACTAAGACGGCAAAACAAATAGGATTTATTATGACTAATTGGCGCGATAAGCTTTTCAGTAAGTCACCTCTGTCTATCGACCTCACAATAGACTTTCCTAACGTTTATCCTTCTTCTGTTCCTTCAATTCTTTCGCTGTTAGCACCTTATGAAATAGGTGATACACCTTTGCTTGATGAATTAAATCTATTGTCAGACTCTCACTTAAAAACAAAAGCTGATGATGATTCGATACCTTTTAGTTGGTCAGCCGGCGCTCGGGAAGGTATTATTTTGCATCAACGAATAGGTCGAGCAATTGAACAACAGCCTTCTCAAAAAATATGTGAAGAATTTTCGCTGTCACTTTATCATGCAATAAAGCATGTCGTTCTTTTGCCTGATAAAGAGCATGTTGCTTCTTTTTATTCAATTGCCTGCCAAGATAAACTCGCCCCTATCACCTATCTTTCGCATCTGATAGACAAAATAGAACAAGATGAAGCACTGATTAATCATGAGATTTATTTTCAATTGATCTTGTGGATCTTAAAGTTAAGTCCTGACAAGAATCCTATCAAAATAGCTTTAGGACTATTAGGATCGTTTAATGATAGCGCCTCTCAGCGTTTACTTTTATTGTTTTCCCTACACCCTGAATTTACACTTTATGCTATTCGTTCGCTAAAACAGCGCCTTTCTTGTGAAGAATTTGAGCCTTTTTTACACTCTCTAGGTCAACGAACTAAAGGCTGGGGACGTATCCAGTTTATTGAACATCTACCTTCGACACTGTCTGTTAATAATCGCTATTGGCTACTGACTGAAGGGTATAAAAATAATGTAATGACAGAGTATGTCGCCTATGACTGTGTCACAAAAGGGGCATTATTAGAAATGCTAAATACGCACCCTTTAGATAATGAGCTATTGCTTGGTTCTAGTGATCTTTTACGTGCACTGCTTAATGGCGGTCCCGCAAAAGATATTTACGATTATGTAGAAGGTGCCCAAGCATGCAACGCTTTTATTTCACAAGTCGATGCTTTGCCTCCAAAAGAATTAAAGCTCCTTTATTGTGTCTGTGAAATCGCTGACTTTGTACAAAATAGTGGTGAAGACTGGTTATTACTTGAGTCTCTTGGCTGGAACGATCATTGCCAACAACAAATTATCTCTACGTCACAAAATATTATTCAAAAACCTGAATGGTCAACTCTCATTATTGAAGCATTACAAAATCCATCTCGCTCAAAAAATTACCAAGCAAGTCTTGTCGCTAAATCGCTTCGCCTTGATATCTGGGAATTACTCTTTTCACTACAAAAAGATAATCCCAATGCGGATTGGTGGCACCAATTAATGCAAACTGATGCATCTCACAAAATAGAAAGAGTAGTTAAACTTGCAGAACAACAAATTGAATTAACAGCATTAGATAGCACAGATGATCCATTAATAACTACCTACTCTGAATATCAGCCCCATCATGCCGTTGAATATATTATGCAAGATCTTGGTGGTTTTCCCGGTATCGGTTGGTCACTTATCAAAAGGCAATTACGTAGTCCGACATTGCGTGATAGAAATATGGCGCTGAATGTTCTTTCAACATGGTCTGACACATTATTGCCTCATGATCTTTATGGTGAATTAACACAGGCTTTAACCATAGAAACGGATAAAAATGTGTATCAACGCATGAAACTATTTTTAGTTAACCATCAAGGAAATAAAGAACATTAACGGTTAGAGCGAATAGATAATTCTGAAAAGAATTCAGGGAGCAGGTTAGGATCATGGTTCGTGCTAGTATGGCTACAAGGAATAAAAAAGATGTTACAGCAATTCATAATACTGATTCACAGATCAATAATGAGGTGAATATGGGCAAATTCCCTGGCTTACATCGTCGGGCAATACTAGTTATTGCTGTTGTTTTATTGGTCGTATTTTTTTGGCCAACAAGTGAAAATAATGGTGAGCCACCTCAGCCATCATCATCGACGCATGATCTTCCTGTGCCTATTTCACCATCAGTATCAACAAATGATCCGACTCATCAAACCTCGATCCCTCAAGCACAAGATAGCTTAAATGCCGATCCCGCGGTTACTCCATCAATAGAGGATCCAACGACAAGTGATCCAGAGGGAAATGTTGCTCAAACAACGCCACAACAAGATACTCAATCAACACCAGCGCAAACATGGCAAACCTACACCATCAAAGAAGGGCAAACCTTAGCGCAACTGTTTAGAGACAATCAACTTCCTGTTAATGATGCATTCTCTATGGCGAAATCAGAAGACCAACAGAAATCATTAAGCCAATTACGCGCAGGGCAAGCTATTCGTTTACAGCGAAACCCACAAGGTGATGTCAGTATGCTAGAAGTGACAAATAGCGCCGGTACTGTTATCACTTACACTCGTTTGAGTGATGGAAGTTATTACCGTACACCATAGTAAGAAGAGATTTAATTTATCCAAAAAAAAACGCCAGCTAAGCTGGCGTTTTTCTTTATCAACATTAACTGTTTAATCAGAGATTATTCAGCAACGATGATAACATTCAGTTCAGCGAATACGTCACTGTGAACTTGGAAGTGAACTTCGTGGTCACCAGTAGTACGCAGAACGCCATTTGGCAGGCGAACTTCGCTCTTACACATTTCAACGCCAGCTGCAGTTACTGCATCAGCGATGTCACGAGTACCGATTGAACCAAACAGTTTACCTTCGTCACCCGCTTTAGAGCTGATAGTGACAGAACCCAGTGCATTGATCTTCGCTGCACGAGCTTCAGCTGCTGCTAAAGTTTCAGCTAATTTAGCTTCTAACTCAGCACGACGCGCTTCGAAAAACTCAATGTTTTTCTTAGTCGCAGAAACAGCTTTACCCTGTGGGATTAAATAGTTACGAGCATAGCCCGATTTTACGTTAACCTGATCACCCAGGCTACCCAGATTCGCTACTTTATCAAGCAGAATAATTTGCATTACCTTATCCTCTACAAGTCATTAATGGACTATATACCTATTACTGATGACGATCAGTATAAGGTAATAAAGACAGGTAGCGTGCGCGCTTGATAGCACGAGCCAGCTGACGCTGGTATTTTGCACGAGTACCGGTGATACGACTTGGTACAATTTTACCACTTTCAGTGATATAGTTTTTCAGCGTAGCGATATCTTTATAATCGATCTCTTGTACGCCTTCTGCTGTGAAACGGCAGAACTTACGACGACGGAAATAACGTGCCATATGGCTAGTCTCCAGAATCTATCAATTCAATCTGCTCGGCATGAAGCACCAATTTAAACAATCCATTTCGCGCCTGATGGCTACTAATGAATCCAGAAACGGTGATTTGGCTGCCGACCGTTATACTGTGAGTAACTGCTTGTAACGCTTTCCCGCTAGCAATAATGGGCATTCGGCACCATGATTGTCTTTTTAATCCCGCCTCTTCTTGTATTGAACGATGTTCAATAACAAATTGACAGTGCGGGATCCCAGCGGGGCTAACTTTTCGAATTAATGCTTTGCACACTGTGCCAGTTAGCACCAAATGATTATTAGCCGTCACAGCACTAATTACTCTTCAGAATCCTCTGCTACATCATCAACTTCATCTTCATCATCTAGGTCATCAGCGATATCACGACGGCGTTCGTCTTTTGCTTTAACCATTGGAGAAGCTTCAGTTACTGCGTGTTTAGTACGCATAATCATGTTGCGGAGAACGGCATCGTTGAAACGGAAAGTAGTTTCCAGTTCATCAATCACTTCCTGCGGAGCTTCAACGTTCATCAGAACGTAGTGTGCTTTGTGCAGTTTGTTGATTGGATAAGCTAATTGACGACGACCCCAGTCTTCTAGACGGTGGATCTGACCATTTGCATTAGTAATAGCGGTTTTATAACGCTCGATCATGCCCGGAACTTGTTCGCTCTGGTCAGGATGAACCATAAAAACGATTTCGTAATGACGCATTTGATATTGCTCCTTACGGATTTATCAGCCTCCTGTCAGGGTCAGTCACCACCCATGGAGGCAAGGAACTTGTTTAAGTTGTGACTGAAAAAATTGACGCGTAACTATACCCCCGCGGTCAATAAAACTCAAGGGAGTATAGAGAATAAAATAAACTAAGCGATTATTTTACATTAATACGCTGGCGCATCGCTTCAAATAAGCAAACACCTGTTGCCACAGAGACGTTAAGTGATGACACTGTACCCGCCATCGGGATACTAATCAGTTCATCACAATGCTCACGTGTTAAACGACGCATACCTTCACCTTCAGCGCCCATCACTAATGCCATTGGGCCTGTGAGTTTACTTTGATATAAAGTGTGGTCTGCTTCGCCTGCTGTACCAACAATCCAAACGTTCTCTTCTTGCAGGAAACGCAGTGTACGAGCAAGGTTGGTCACTTTAATTAAAGGAACACTTTCTGCTGCACCACAAGCCACTTTTTTAGCTGTTGCATTTAATTGTGCAGAGCGATCTTTCGGAACGATAACAGCATGTACACCAGCGGCATCTGCGCTACGTAAACAAGCCCCTAAATTATGGGGATCAGTCACGCCATCTAGCACTAATAAGAAAGGTGTACCGACTTTAGCTAATAAGTCTGGTAAATCTTGTTCTTGATACTGACGACCTGGTTTTACTTTAGCAATAATACCTTGGTGAACAGCACCTTCAGTTTGACTATCTAACCATTGACGATTAGCGACCTGAACCAGAATGCCTTGTGCTTCTAATTCATGAATAACCGGTGTTAAACGGCGATCTTCACGCCCTTTTAATACATAAACTTCTTTAAAACGTGCAGGATCACGCTCAAGTAATGCGGTTACTGCGTGAATACCATAAATAATTTCTTCGCTCATAGCGGTGCTTACTCATTAAAAAATAAAAGGCACAAAACAGATAAAAGGCGGGGTCTCCGCCTTTTAAAAAAGAACTAGAAGAACAAAAGATTATGCGTTATCGCGTTTGGCTGCACGTTTAGCTTTAAGTTTTGCTTCTATCTTTTTGGTTTGTGATGATGCTTTCTTACGTTTGCTACTCGCTTTATCTTTCGCAACTTGGTCTTTTACGGCTTTGTCTTTGCTCGCATTACCTCGACCTGATGATTTACCTTTTTTGAAGGCACTATCTGGCTCAAAGTTTTTATCTTTGCTTGCATCACGACGACGAGACTTGCTAGAACTTGCGTTTTTCTTGTCTTTTTCGCCTTTTAGACCACGAACACGGGCTGTTTTACCCGGATTACGCGCAGTGCGTGTTGTTGAAATTAAAGAGAAGTCGATAGTACGTTCATCCATACTAACTGCTTCAACTTTTACTTCTACTTCGTCACCAAGGCGATAGACTTGTCCTGAAGACTCACCAATTAAGCGTTGCCCTACATTATCATACTGATAGTAATCATTATTTAATGTAGAAACATGCACCAGACCATCAATAAACAGATCATTTAAGCGAACAAAGAAACCAAAGCCCGTTACGCTGGTGATAATACCGGTAAACTGTTGACCAATTTGATCCAGCATAAAATCACATTTCAGCCAATCAGCAACATCGCGTGTTGCTTCATCAGCACGGCGCTCGGTTAAAGAACAGTGCTCGCCTAATTGCAACATGGTGTCCATATCACTATGGTAGCCACCTGTTGGTGTCCAACGTTGTGAACCGTGACCTTCTTCCTTCGCAATCTGATATTTAATTGCACGATGCAAGGCTAAATCAGGATAACGACGAATTGGTGAGGTAAAGTGTGCGTAAGATTTTAATGCTAAACCAAAGTGCCCACGATTTTCAGGATCGTAAATTGCCTGTTTCATTGAGCGCAAAATCATGGTTTGTAGCATTTCACGATCAGGTCTGTCTTCAACCTCTTTCATGACACGTGCATAATCTGCTGGCTCTGGTGTTAAGCCTCCCGGCAACGTTAACCCTAATTCATTAAAGACAGAGCGTAGATTCAGGACGCTGTCTTCTTTTGGCTTATCATGAATACGGTAAAGTGCAGGTTCTTCGTTTTTCTCAACAAAGCGAGCGGCTGCAATATTAGCAAGGATCATGCACTCTTCAATCAATTTGTGTGCATCATTACGAACAACTGGCTCGATACGCTCAATACGACGCTCGGCATTAAAGATAAACTTCGCTTCTTCTGATTCAAAACCAATTGCACCGCGCTGTTCGCGCGCTTTATCTAATGCTTGGTATAACTCATACAGATGCTCAATATCTTTAACGATAGGCTTATAGTGCTCACGCAGTTCTTCATCACCTTGAATGATTTTCCACACTTTGGTGTAGGTCATTCGAGCATGAGAACTCATCACCGCTTCATAGAATCTGTAAGAAGAAAGACGCCCTTGCTCAGAAACGGTCATCTCACAGACCATACATAAACGGTCAACTTGTGGGTTTAATGAACACAATCCATTAGATAGGACTTCTGGCAACATCGGCACGACTTGAGAAGGGAAATAAACAGAGTTTCCTCGGCTACGTGCTTCTGTATCTAGCGCTGTTTGTGGGCGTACATAATAGCTAACATCAGCAATCGCAACCCATAAACGCCAGCCACCACCTTTTTTACGTTGACAATAAACAGCGTCATCAAAGTCTCGCGCATCTTCACCGTCAATAGTAATTAAAGGTAAGTCACGTAAATCAACACGTCCTTCTTTAGCTGATTCAGGTACTTCTTCTTTTAAATCAGCAACTTCTTTTGTCACTTTTGCAGGCCATGTATAAGGGATCTCATGAGTACGTAATGCGATTTCTACCGCAATACCTGTTCCCATTGTTTCACCTAAGATCTCAACAATACGACCTACTGCTTGCGTGCGTCGAGTTGGTCTTGTCGTGATTTCAACCACCACCACATTTCCCATACGCGCGCCCATGATATCTTCTTTAGGAATAAGAATATCAAAGCTTAAACGGCTATCATCAGGTACAACAAACCCCATACCTGACTCAATAAAATAGCGACCTACAATTTGGTTATTTCTTGGTTCAATAACACGAACAACTCGACCTTCACGGCGACCTTTTCTATCCATACCTAAAGGTTGGGCAAGGATAACATCGCCATGCATGGTTTTTTTCATTTCATCTTGTGAAAGATAAAGGTCATCTTTTTGACCTTCTGCACGTAAAAAACCATAGCCATCGCGGTGACCGATTACCTTGCCTTTCCATAAATCAAGACGTTCAGGTAATGCGTAGCACTGGCGACGGGTAAAAACTAATTGACCATCACGCTCCATCGCTCTTAAACGGCGACGTAACGCTTCTAAGTCTTCTTCACCTGAAATTTTTAACGCCTGCGCTAAATCTTCACGGCTCATTGGTGCCGTGCGCTTTTTCATTTCTTCTAAAATATATTCGCGACTAGCAATTGGAGAGGCGTATTTTTCTGCTTCTCTATCCTGAAAAGGATCTTTTGACATTATGACCTCCAAGCTATCAGATTTGATGAAATAGTAGACTCAAACATCTTCTAATAACAATTTATATAAGGAGCTATTATTTTCAACTAGCTCTGCGAGTGTGTGACGGTCTAACTCTTTCAAAAACTGCTCAATTGCCTGATTCAACACCAGTTTCAGTCGACAAGCTGGGGTAATGTGGCAAAACTCAGCACTACAGTTTACTAATGAAAGTGGCTCTAAAGCACGAACAACCTCACCCACAATGATATTTGTTGCAGGCTTGCCTAAACGGATCCCTCCATTTTTACCGCGAATAGCCTCAACAAAACCTAAATGGCTAAGTTGATTAATAATTTTCACCATATGGTTACGCGAAACGCCATAGACTTGTGTCACTTCAGTGATACTTGTCATTTTGCCTTCTGGCAATGAAGCCATATATATCAATGCCCGCAATCCATAATCTGTAAAACTGGTTAATTGCACAATGACCTCTGAAAAGTGGTTTTCCCTACTAAAGCCGTTAAGGGATAAGTAATTATTAATGAGAATATCATTTTATTAAGCAATATTATGTTTAATTTTTGGACATTTAGCAAAGATATGCTCAAAAGTGAGTTATTTCCGTCTCTCACTTGACTATTAACAAAATAATAGCGACATCACAGGCAAAGAAAAAGCGATACTGTCGATTTTCAACAGATCGCTTTCTTTATTTCTAACTCTACAACAATAACATTGTCTTATTGTTTTTTACGCGTTACTGATAAAACAGAAGCAAAACCGAGTGTAAAGCTGTCTTATCTTATTGTATGTAACGCGTATTTCTATCTCAATTTAACCAACAAACAGATACGAAAAAATCGCCCCTGTCATTTTCAGGGACGATTTTCACATCAAACCAATTTAATGCAGATTATGCATCAAATGGATGACGGAGAATGATGGTTTCTGAACGGTCTGGGCCAGTAGAAACGATATCAACAGGAACGCCTGTTAACTCTTCTACGCGCTTGATGTAGTTCAGTGCTGCCTGTGGCAGTTGGGCGTGATCTTTCACACCAAACGTCGTTTCATTCCAGCCTGGCATTGATTCATAGATAGGCTCGATACCTTCCCAATCATCAGCAGCTAAAGGTGTTGTATCAATCACTTCACCGTTTGGTAAACGATAGCCTACACACAGTTTCACTTCTTTCAGACCATCTAACACATCCAGTTTAGTCATGCAGAAACCAGACAGTGAGTTGATTTGAACAGCGCGACGAATAGCGATGATATCTAACCAGCCAGTACGACGACTACGGCCTGTAGTTGCACCAAATTCTTGGCCTTTCTCACGTAAGAAGTCACCCACTTCATCAAACAATTCAGTTGGGAATGGACCTGCACCTACACGAGTAGAGTAAGCTTTGATGATCCCTAATACGTAACCAACATAGCGAGGGCCTAAACCTGAACCTGTTGCCACACCACCAGCGGTTGTGTTTGAAGAGGTTACATACGGATAAGTACCGTGGTCAATGTCTAATAAAGTACCTTGTGCACCTTCAAACATCACTAACTCACCGTTTTGTGTTGCTTTGTACAGTAAGTCAGAAACATCAACAACCATACCAGTCAGAATATCAGCGATTGCCATGATATCGTCTAAGGTTTTTTGGTAATCAACAGGTTCAACTTTGTAGTAGTTCACCAGTTGGAAGTTATGGTATTCGATGATTTCTTTGAGTTTTTGTGCAAACGCTTTTTTATCAAACAGATCGCCAACACGTAAACCGCGACGAGCAACTTTATCTTCGTAAGCAGGACCGATACCACGGCCTGTTGTACCGATAGCTTTTTCGCCACGAGCTTTCTCACGCGCATTGTCTAATGCGATGTGATAAGGAAGGATTAATGGGCAAGCTTCAGACAGAAGTAAACGAGAACGAACAGGAATACCGCGATCTTCAAGTTGGGTCATTTCCTTCATCAGCGCTTCTGGTGATAAAACGACACCGTTTGCTATGATGCTAACAACATTTTCACGGAGAATGCCTGATGGGATTAAATGAAGAACGGTTTTTTCACCGTCGATGACTAGAGTGTGACCCGCGTTATGGCCACCTTGGTAGCGAACAACATATTTAGCGCGTTCTGTCAGCAAATCGACTATCTTGCCTTTGCCTTCGTCACCCCACTGGGTGCCCAATACGACAACGTTATTACTCATTTCAAAATACACTCGGTTGCTTAAAAAAGGATTTTACCATCTCAATTCAAGAGTTACAGTAGATTTTATCTAATTATGTCATCCCCGCTTTTAAGCAATAGATTATCTTGCCATTGTCAATATTTTTGCCCGAAAAATCCGCATCACAAACATATTGTGACTTTTATCAACAGTTTTGATCGCAAAAACAGGAAGCAGAGTGACATAAAAGTGAAAACGGCGAAGAAGACGCTTCGGAATTGCCGAAGGTTTATCTTGAAATGCAATTTTCACTTTATACTATCCCAGCTAAAACCATTTTGGAAACCATTAAGCGTAAATTTTCATCTTTTTATGCACAATTATTTATTTCTTAGCTTGATTACTCACTTTATCTTATTGATATCAAAAAAAATCCCCCACTTTTTAAGGTGGAGGATTTTATTATTTACTCAAACGGTTTAACGCGTTTGGAAATTACTCTTCAATCGCTCGCGCTTTTGTTGGTGCTTTCATATAGCGTAAGAAATCGCTATCTGGGCTTAACACCATGACGTCATTGCCGTCTTGGTTAAAGCTCTTCTCATAAGCACGTAAGCTACGAATGAAGGCATAGAAGTCTGGATCTTGGTTGAATGCATCAGCAAACAGTTTAGTTGCTTGAGCATCACCTTCACCGCGAAGACGTAATGATTCACGCTCAGACTCAGCCAGTGTCTCTGTTACAGTCTTATCAGCAGCTGCACGAATTTTCACTGCTTGCTCTTGACCTTGTGAACGGTGACGACGAGCAACGGCTTCACGCTCTGCACGCATACGCTGGTAAATCGCTTCAGAAACTTCCATAGGTAAGTTGATTTGCTTGATTCGAACGTCAATCACTTCAATACCTAAAGCCGCCATACTGTTCATATTGATAGCTGGAGCTTGGCCTTTAGTTTCTTCAGCCACCTTTTTAGCTGCAATCGCAATTGCATCATCAGCAGCGCTTGAATCACGAGAAGGAGTACCTTCATTCAGTGCATTACGAACATCAATGGTTAAACGACCACGAGAATCCGTAATAATTTGGTTTACGCTCATACGACCAATCTCAGAACGTAAACGGTCACTGAATTTACGACGCAGTAAAGTTTCAGCCTGCATTGTGTTACCACCACCTGTTGCCAGATAGTAGGTGCTGAAATCACTGATACGCCATTTCAGATAAGAATCGACTAATAAGTCTTTATTTTCACCTGATAAGAAACGGTCTTGCTGGATATTCATAGTTTGAATACGCGCATCCAGTTTTTTCACATTCTCAATAAATGGAATTTTAAAGTGAAGACCTGGTTCATAAACAACAGGTTTATTTTCAGCATCACGTACAACTTTTGCAAAGCGTAAAATAATGCCACGCTCATATTGTTGAACGACAAACACAGAAGAGTACAACAACGCTAAAATAATAACTGCAACAACAGCGATAACTTTACGCATGATTATTGTCCTCCTTGATTATTGCCGTAAGGCTGACCATAACCGCCATTATTACTACCATATCCACCATTACCATAAGTCGTTGTTGCTGGTTTTTGTGCCGGTGCTGGATTTACAGTTGGCGCGGGCGTGTTGATACGAGCAGGTGCCTCAAATGTATTTGATGGTGCAGATTGAGATTGCTGACGTAGCATTTGCTCTAAAGGCAGCACTAACATGCTATTACCTTTATCATTAGCGATGACTTTACGTGTTTTTGATAACACTTTTTCCATCGTTTCAATGTAAAGACGCTCGCGAGTAATTTCAGGAGCAGCACGATATTCAGGTAAGATTTTAGCAAAGCTAGCTACCTCACCTTCTGCTTTCATCACCACACTGGTTTTATAAGCGGTTGCTTCTTCAATCATACGTTGCGCGTTACCTTTTGCTAACGGTAACACTTCGTTTTTATAAGCTTCAGCTTGACGGATTGTTTTTTGTTCTTCTTCACGTGCAGCAATTACGTCATCGAATGCCGCTTTTACCGCTTCTGGTGGGCGAGCCACTTGGAAGTTGACGTCCACAATCGAGATACCCATGTTATAAGGACGGATAGTCTCTTCTAATTCTTGACGTGTTTGGTCACGAATTTCTGAACGGTTAGAAGTCAGAATTTTTTCCATTTCTGAACGACCAATAACGCCACGCACTGCACTGTCAGTTGCCTGACCTAAGCTGTTAATTGGTGTTGTCAGGTTAAATAGGAATGTTTCTGGATCAGAGACAACATACTGCACGTTTATCTCGACTTGAACCATGTTTTCATCTGACGTTAACATCATGCCACCCGTGGTTAAATCACGGATAGTTTTTACGTTAACAGGCTGAACTTCATCAATGAAAGTCGGTTTCCAGTTCAGACCAGGTTCAACGATTTGGTAAAATTTACCAAAACGAGTCACAACGCCTTGTTCTGCCTCTTTGATGGTATAAAAACCACTTGCAGCCCAAACCACGACAACCGCACCTAATGCAAGAGAAATCAAAAGATTTCCAGCATTGCTACGAGGACCGCCATTTTGCCCAGAAGAGGAGTTTCCACCTTTTTTACCGCCGAAACCACCAAGTTTTTCACTCAGTTTACGGAACATATCATCGAGATCTGATGCTCCACGATTCCGACCTCCTTGATTACCGTTGGAGTTACCGTTGCCATCGCCATTATTATTGCCGCTGTTTCGGTTACCCCACGGGTCGCGGTCTTGTCCGTTGTTACCGGGCTGATTCCACGCCATGTTCTAGCTCCATTATTATGATTAGATTTATCAGGCTTAAGAGCCGATTTCGTCGCCAGCTCTCAGTTAATGTTCATTATTATGGCCGAATATCAGACCACGTAATCCAATAAATTTGGTTCCTGCTTGCAAAGGCGACGCCAGTCTACCATAGGCATACGTATGATTAGCCCAACTTTACCGTCTTTTTCAATCCATTCACGTTCTATTGACTGTAATTGATAAAAACGACTACGTAAGCGCCCTGTATTCTCTGGCGGTAAACGTAATTCAAAGTGTGCGATCTCACCTGAAAGACGTTCTGTCAACGCCTGATACAACAGAGGAATACCCTCGCCTGTTTGTGCAGAAACCCAAACCCTAACGGGTAAGTTTTCTTCATTTCGATCAATTCTTGGAGTGAAGTCTTCAAGAAGATCAATTTTGTTCATAACATGCAGTGTTGGTATTTCTTGAGCATCAATCTCTTCTAATACGCTTTCAACTGCATGAATATTTTCCTCAAAACGGCTATCTGCTGCATCAATCACATGAAGAAGTAAGGTAGCTTCTCGTGTTTCTTGCAAAGTGGCTTTAAAAGCAGCAACAAGATCATGAGGTAAATGTCGAATAAATCCAACAGTATCGGCTAATACAACGGTTCCCACATCATCGACTTGAATACGTCTTAATGTCGGATCTAATGTTGCAAAGAGCTGATCTGCTGCATACACATCAGAACAGGTAATATGATTAAATAAACTCGATTTCCCTGCATTTGTGTAACCAACAAGGGATAATGTTGGAATATCAGCTTTACTCCGCGCTTGCCGTCCTTGTTCGCGCTGACGCTCAACCCTACCCAATCGCATTAGAATTTGACTAATTTTACCTCGGAGTAAGCGGCGGTCTGTTTCTAGCTGAGTTTCACCTGGTCCTCGTAACCCGATCCCCCCTTTTTGTCTTTCAAGGTGAGTCCACCCTCTGACTAAACGAGTTGATAAGTGACGTAACTGGGCGAGTTCTACCTGTAGCTTTCCTTCATGGGTTCTTGCTCTTTGAGCAAAAATATCAAGGATAACTCCCGTGCGATCAACCACACGGCATTCACAAAGTCTTTCCAGATTTCGTTCTTGTGCAGGTGTCAGTGCATGATTAAATAAAACAACATCTGCACCACTTGCTTTTACAGCTTCAGCAATTTCTTCTGCCTTACCTTCACCCACATAATATTTAGGATGAGGCGCTTTACGATTTCCTGTAATAATCTGAACTGGTTTAACACCCGCAGATGTCACCAAAGATTCAAATTCTTGCAAATCATCAACGTCCTTTTCTTGAGAAAAGAAGACGTGCACTAAAACGGCTAATTCGCCACCTTCATAACGATCAAACAAAGGCGAAACCTCTTGGACTTTATAAAAACAGGAAAAAACATAGGTAAAGTCTCCCTACCTATGTTTTTCTTATATCAAGAATAATATTGGATTATTATTCTGCAACATCATCCTGCTGAGCAGCGCCACCATTGTAGCCTGTACCAGTTTGGTTCGTGCCTGTGTTGCTATGATGAGAAACAGGACGCGAAGGTACCACGGTAGAGATAGCATGTTTGTATACCATCTGACTTACTGTGTTTTTCAGCAAAATAACAAATTGGTCAAAAGATTCGATCTGACCCTGCAATTTAATGCCGTTTACCAAATAGATAGAAACGGGAACCCTTTCACGACGTAATGCGTTCAGGAAAGGATCTTGCAAAGATTGCCCCTTAGCCATTCTATGTTTTCCTTATTTTGTTGTTTTATATTAGAACCCAATTGGTTCGAAAAATGAACTACTCAAAAATTGCGCTTTGGCAACTATCAATTTTACACAAACCTACCATCTATGCACTAACTACCTGCAAAACAGTGTCAAGAGATTGTTTTGGATCTTCACTATCAAGCCAGTGAATGTCATTCCAACCTCTTAACCAGGTGATTTGTCGCTTCGCTAATTGCCGGGTAGCGCAGATCCCTCGATAAACCATCTCATCATAATCTATTTCGCCTGATAAATATGACCACATCTGGCGATAACCGACACAACGTACAGAAGGTAAATCTTCATGCAGATCGCCCCGTTCATATAATGATTTTACTTCATCTTCAAATCCACACGTTAACATCTGTTTAAAACGGGCTTCAATGCGTTGGTGAAGAACATTTCTATCTTTCGGAGCAATCGCAAACTGATAAACATCATAGGGCAAAGACTCGCCTGATATTTTTGTCAATTCCGTCATTGTCTTACCTGAAATCAGGTAAACTTCTAGCGCACGAGAAAGTCGTTGAGGATCATTAGGGTGGATCCGTTGTGCTGCAACAGGATCAACCAATGCTAACTCTTTATGTATTGCCTCCCACCCTTGCTCTGCTGCTTTTTTTTCTATTTCAGCACGAACATCCGAATTGGCACTAGGTAAAGGCGATAGACCTTCAAGTAACGCTTTAAAATATAGCATAGTCCCACCCACTAATAGTGGAATTCGCCCAGCCGCAGTAATTTCTTCCATTGCATTTAATGCATCACGTCGAAAATCCGCAGCGGAATAGGGAAATGCGGGATCTAGAATATCAATTAATCGATGTGGAGCAAGCGATTGCTCATTCGCATCCGGCTTCGCTGTACCGATATCCATACCACGATAGATAAGAGCTGAATCCACGCTAATAATATCTACAGGCAGTTTTTGTCTCAGTGCAATTGCTAATGCTGTTTTACCTGACGCTGTAGGTCCCATTAGAAAAATTGCTTTAGGTTTTATTTGCGTGTTCACATCGCTCATTATTTAATGCCACTACCACCGGTTGTAAATCAATTAATTGTAATAAGTTTTTTGCTGGCTGTCTGACATATTGAGGGCAAAGTCTTTCAATATCAGCCAATAATCCTACTGCTTGAGCTTGCGACCATTGCGCCGGCTCTGCCCCTAATTGTCTTGCAAGCCATTGTCCAAGTTGTTGCTCGGTACAAGATTGTTCTGCTGACAAATAGGCTAATAATGCGGTCAGTAACACAGGTAAATTTTGCTGACGCAAAGGTAACGACACCGCATGTATTGTTGCTTTACCGTGAGAAATTTCGATAACGATCCCGAAATGACTAATTAGCGTTTGAAACTGATTAAATACACTAATTTCTTCTTTGCTCAATGCCAATTTTAAAGGTACTAACAAAGGTTGTGGCTTCAATGTTTCATCTTTAGGCAGTAATTGCGCACATTTTAACAGAAAATCAGCTTCTTCCAATGATAACAGCCCAAGACCTTGTGAAGATTCTATTAACGCATATTTCTGCTGATAAATTGCCAATACTCGCCCAAAAGTATAATCAGTTTGCCCATCTTTCGCATTGACGGAACGAGGCATCACCGAAATAACATCTTCTTCGATATTATTAGTTGTATGAACGATTTCACCTAAATTCAATGGGGCACGGTCAGGAAATAGGGGTATTTTTTCTTTATCTTTTGATGTAGATACACTTTCTTCCATCATTTTTTGATAAAGCGCACCTTGTGTCCGTTGATAACTTTCACCAAACTGCCGACTACCTCCAAATTGAGAGGCCTGTTTTTGATGAGAGTTATTATTGTGCTCTCGTTCATTAGAGTGGTGTGATGATGTATTTGACGGAGTTTGAGCCATTGGTGCTTGATAAGGCTGAGAAAATACGTTTTCACCTGCAACTTGACGATTTTCAGGAAAATTTAACGCTATTTCGTGTTCTTCTTCGTCATCTGAAGTCAGTGATAAAGGCTCTTGCGTTGCTTGTCGTAAAACACTCAACACGCCTTGATAAATAAAATCGTGAACCAAACGAGATTCATGAAAACGAACTTCATGTTTCGCAGGATGCACGTTTACATCGACTTGGTGAGGATCAACGCTTAAATACAAGATATAAGAAGGTTGCTGCTCTCCTTGCAAATATCCTTCATAAGCTTGGCGAATAGCATGATTAATCAACCTATCACGCATCATTCGTCCATTCACATAGCAATACTGAAGTTCACTACTTTGCACTGGTGATAAAGGATGCTCTACCCAACCTTTTATTGCTAAATCACCATGTTCCCACGATAAATGCATTGATTGATTGACAAAATTATTACCACAAATCGCACTCAAACGGCGATTTTGCTGACTTTCATCTTTCACAGCACGATATTGTCGAACTCGTTTACCGTTATGGGTAAGATTTATAGAGATATCAAAACGTGATAACGCAATGCGACGTACCACTTCATCAATATGTGCAAATTCTGTTTTTTCAGTACGTAAGAATTTACGTCTTGCTGGCGTGTTATAAAAGAGATCAAGTACTTCAACTGTACTTCCGACAGGATGAGCGGCAGGTTTAACAGTCACTGCCATATCTCTACCTTCGGCGTAAGCTTGCCACGCTTCTTCTTGATCTTGAGTACGCGATGTCAGTGTTAAACGGGAAACTGAGCTAATACTCGCTAAGGCTTCACCACGAAAACCCATACTCATTATGGCTTCGAGATCGTCAAGACTTGATATTTTGCTAGTTGCATGGCGAGCAAGTGCTAACTTCAAATCATCACGATTGATACCACATCCATTATCACGAATGCGAATAAGCTTGGCACCACCTTTATCGATATCAATATCAATTGAGGTCGCGCCTGCGTCTAAACTATTTTCCAGCAACTCTTTAACGACAGAGGCTGGTCTTTCAACAACTTCCCCTGCGGCAATTTGGTTTGCAAGCTGAGGAGGTAATAAATTTATCGCCATTACCTTTATTCCATTTTACTCAATCAATTAGGCGCGTTTTGTAAAGGATGAGCCAGAAAATAATTTCTTAAACCCGCGTGAATTGACGCCGCAAGTTTCTCTTGATAAGCATCAGAAATCAGTAACTGCTCTTCTGACGCGTGGCTGATAAAGCCTGTTTCAACTAAAATTGAAGGGATATCAGGTGAACGTAAAACACCTAAACTCGCATGCTCTGGTGTTTTCTTATGTAGTGAGCCCACTTTTCTTAGTTCAGACAATACGGCAACAGCAACGTCATAACCCACTCGTTGTGAATTACCAAACTGCAAATCAAGTACTGTTTGACTTAAATAAGGATCAGCGCCATCAGATAAAGCATCACCTGCACCACCAAGTAATTCAGATTGCTTCTCGCTTTGTTCAAGCCACTTACCTAATTCACTGTTTGCACGACGATTAGAAAGCACCCACACAGACGCGCCTCTAGCACTACGATTTGGTGCTGAGTCTGCATGAATAGACACTAACATATTCGCACTTTGCTTACGGGCAACTTCAGAGCGCCCAGCAACTGAGATAAAATAATCGCCACTACGTGTCAGAACAGGTTTAAACATAGGATCATTACGTAAGCGTGCTTCCAACTTCCTTGCCACACTTAGCGTTACGTCTTTTTCACGATTACCTTTCTGACCAATCGCGCCCGGATCTTGTCCACCATGACCCGCGTCTATTGCAATAATAATTTGACGAGAGCCCGCTTGTGGTTTTGAAGGTGTGGTGCGTGGTTTTACAATAGGAATAACGGGCGCAACCTCAGGTGTCGGCTTGGTAATTAAAGGTGCCATTTCCCTATTTGTGTTTGAATTTGTATTTGTACTGGAATTTGATGTAGTTGCTGTTGCAGTCGGTGATAACGCAACGACACTTACTGTCGATTGAGCATTACTATTTTGTCGGCTATTCATGGTTTTGATAGTAAGCACTAACTTATAGCCACCACTCACATTCATCAAACTTTCAGTTACCACAACAGGCTGAGCAAGCTCAACAACCATACTTTGGTATTGGCTATCTTTTGATTGTGTTGAGCGAATTTTATGAACTAACTGCCCATTGCCTAATGTTGCCGGTAATCCCGTGATTTTTGTGCTCTGTTTAAAATCCATCACTAAACGATCAGGACTTTTTAATGAGTAATATCGATAACTCGGCTTCCCATCACTAAAAGTGAATGTGAGAGTTGTTGCTGAAATACCGTTTTCTGCTTTTACTTCTGTCACAGTAGCGGCTTGTGCTATTTGCACAAAAAATAAAGACAAAACAACCAACAGAAAGGCAACAACATAGCGCTGACTTTGACTCACAATAGTGATGAGACTCGACATAATCAATATTCCTTTATGCAGACTGAATACGGGATAAAACAGTATTCCCTCTTTGTGAAAGGGCAACAAAACGCGCTTTTCGACCTTCATCTTCGTAGCTTAAATGAAGTTCTAAATCCGCGTTAGGTAAAAAACCTTCGCCTTGCGATGGCCATTCAATAAGGCATAACGCGTCTTGCTCAAAATAGTCGCGTATTCCCATAAATTCTAGCTCTTCAGCAGAAGCTAAACGATAAAGATCAAAATGATAAACAGGATTTGGCGAAAGCATATAGGGCTCAACTAATGTATATGTTGGGCTTTTGACATGCCCTTGATGACCAAGTGCTTGCAAAAAGCCTCGGCTAAAGGTTGTTTTTCCAGCACCAAGATCGCCATATAAATAAATGATCAATCCGCTATGATTAGTCGCCATTGCAACAGTACGCCCGAGTTTAACTGTCGCCGCTTCATCTTCTAATGTAACAACCCATTCTTTCATATTTAATATAATCTATTGTTAAGTTATAACGGCTTAATAAAGAGAGATCGTCGGAGAACATCCAATACTAAGCTTTATATGTTTTCTTAAGGCAAATAGTTATCGAAATCACTATCAAATAACCATACCATAAATCTATTTGTTGCGAGGATTTTTCCTACTGCCTCACTATGATACACTGCGCGCTCTTAGGACTCACCTCTTACCTATTGATTCGGTTTATTCATGTCATCACTCGATCTTAATCTTCTCGTTCAAAACATAAAATTATGGGGTTCTGAGCTAGGTTTTCAACAAACAGGGATATGTGATACTGACTTATCACTTGAAGAGCCTCGCCTACAAGCGTGGTTAGATAAGCAATATCATGGTGAAATGGCATGGATGGAAAAGTATGGAATGACACGAGCCAGACCTCATGAACTGGTTCTGGGTACATTACGTGTTATCAGTGTAAGAATGAATTATCTCCCCACAGATGCGGCTTTTGCACGAACCTTAAATAATCCTGAGCAAGGTTATATCAGTCGTTATGCACTTGGTCGGGATTATCACAAAGTATTAAGACAGCGTCTTAAAAAACTCGGCGAAAGAATTTCACAATATTGTCAGCAATTCGAATATCAAGGGGTAGTCAACTTTCGTCCTTTCGTTGATTCCGCACCTATTATGGAGAGACCATTAGCCGTTAAGGCAGGACTTGGTTGGGTTGGTAAACACTCACTTGTTATTAATAATCAAGCTGGCTCTTGGTTTTTCCTTGGTGAACTTCTGATTGATTTGCCATTACCTACGGATAGCCCAGTTGAAGAGCAATGCGGTAAGTGTGTCGCCTGTATGACAACCTGCCCGACAGGTGCCATTGTTGAACCTTATACTATTGATGCCCGTCGCTGTATTTCTTATCTCACTATCGAGCTCGATGGTGCTATTCCTGAAGAATTTCGCCCTCTAATGGGTAATCGTATTTATGGTTGTGATGATTGCCAGCTTATCTGCCCTTGGAATCGTTTTTCATCACTGACTGACGAAGAAGATTTTTCTCCGAGAAGAGCACTTCATACCCCAGAATTACTCGATCTTTTTCAATGGAATGAAGATAAATTTCTGCGTATTACAGAGGGATCACCGATCCGTCGTATTGGCTATTTACGTTGGCTTAGAAATATTAGCGTGGCGTTAGGAAATGCACCTTATCAAGATAAAATTATACTTGCCTTGCAAGAACGCTTTGGATTGAGTGATGTTTTAGATGAACATTTAAACTGGGCGATTGCACAACAGACAGCGAAGAGAAATGAAAAAGAAGTAAAAATACAGACTTCACAACAAAAACGCTTAGTAAGGGCGATAACTAAAGGCTTACCTCGCGACGCTTAATTTTTAACAGAATAAACGCATTACGAGTAACTATTAATTTCCTCTGTGAATAAAATAAAAATCCCTTGCCTATCAACATGAACAAAAAATTCAAGCGAACTAAGACCCAAAATTTAAAAAAAATAAAATAAACTTAGTTATCAATTAGATATAAAATCCAATCAATTTATTGAAGAGAATAATATCCTTATCACTTAATGATACGTGCTTGTGGATAACTCTGTGCAGTAAAAAAATAAATAGTGCTTAGATGCAGTGGTTATTAGCATCTCACTGTGGATAAATCGATTTGGGAAGATTTTAAGAATAGTAGAATATATATCACGTTTTTTTAAAGAAAAGCCTGAAAAACCCTTTTCTTTTTCTAAAATACTATTCAATGCATGTTTAACAGAATAAAGGCCTAAAACCTAAAAAATGATCTTGCCTCTCGTTTCCCCTCTAAATGAGGAAAGGCGCACATTCTAGTGCTGTCAAAATAGAAATGCAAGCAAAGATCAAAGATAGATCACAAAAAAATAGCTTGATCTTACATGCAGTAATGACATTTTCTTTTTTGAGTAAAAAATCCCACACACTCTCTTTGCGCGTATTAAGTAAAATCCCTTAACTTGCACCCTAAAACAGTGTAGTCGATATTTAAAAAAGCGAGAGAAAAAACTTAAAATTTTCTTTATGGGGATTAAAAAATGAGATTTGATAAAGCAGAAGAGAAAAAACTTGGAGCGGGAAACGAGACTCGAACTCGCGACCCCAACCTTGGCAAGGTTGTGCTCTACCAACTGAGCTATTCCCGCATTTGGTAAGTTTTGACAATTATAAGTGAAAGATTTGGAGCGGGAAACGAGACTCGAACTCGCGACCCCAACCTTGGCAAGGTTGTGCTCTACCAACTGAGCTATTCCCGCGTCGCATAACACTACTTATAACTGTCTAAGAAAGATTGGAGCGGGAAACGAGACTCGAACTCGCGACCCCAACCTTGGCAAGGTTGTGCTCTACCAACTGAGCTATTCCCGCGTCTTTCTTACACCCGTACAAACAAAATTCTTCATCGGTACGGGAAGCGCATTATACGAGAAAAATGCTTAACCGCAAGCCTTTATCAACAAAAAAATACGTTTTTTTGATTACATGTCGATAAAATCATCACAATGATGCAATATCAATCATCAATGCACGCTTTTTACTCTTTAATAAAGGTTTTACGATAATAAGCAAGCTCTGCAATAGATTCACGAATATCATCCAGTGCCTGATGCGTATTCTTTTTCTCAAAACCTTCTAAAATTTCAGGTTTCCAACGACGTGCTAATTCTTTTAATGTGCTCACATCAAGATAACGGTAGTGAAAATATTGCTCTAGCTCTGGCATATAACGGTATAGAAAACGTCTATCTTGCCCCACACTATTACCACAGATAGGCGATACACCTTTTGGTACCCATTTTTCTAGGAATTCAATTGTCGCTTTTTGTGCTGAATTATCATCATATGAACTGGCTTTTACGCGCTCAACTAAGCCACTGCCTGTGTGGGTGCGTGTATTCCATTCATCCATTAAACTTAATTGTTCATCTGATTGATGTACTGCAATTACTGGGCCTTCGGCTAAAATATTAAGTTGAGGATCTGTCACGATAGTGGCAATTTCGATGATACGGTCACATTCAGGATCAAGACCGGTCATTTCCAGATCTATCCAGATCAGATTATTCTCGCTTTTTGACATAATATATCCTAGCTGTTTCTAAGTGTGAGACATGATATTTTAGCGTTTATCATAGCGCGTTTACTCAATAAGCACGACAGAAGAACATCTAACCGAATAATACAAGTGAGGATCGGTGACAAAACGTAAATTATCTAAAGGCCAGCAACGCCGAGTACAAGAAAATCATAAAAAGCGTTTGCAGAGCAAAGAGAAAAAAAACCACGTTGAATTAGACGATACGCAATTAGGCGAAGCGACCGAAGGTTTAGTGATCAGCCGTTTTGGTCAACATGCCGATATCGAAGCTGCTGACGGCACTATTACACGATGCAATATTCGACGCACAATTTCATCACTGGTAACAGGTGATAAAGTTGTTTGGCGTCCTGCGCTACAAACACAAGAAAATGTCCGCGTAAATGGTATTGTCGAAGCTGTGCACGAACGAACTTCTGTGCTTACTCGTCCCGACTATTATGATGGTATTAAGCCTATTGCCGCTAATATTGATCAAATTATTATCGTTTCGGCTATTTTGCCTGAACTTTCTTTAAATATTATCGATCGTTACCTTGTAGCATGTGAAACCTTAAATGTTGAACCTCTCATTGTGCTCAATAAAATCGATATGTTAGATGAAGAAAGCCGTAAGACAGTTAGTGAATGGATGCAGACTTATAAAGATATCGGTTATCGCGTCCTTGAAGTTTCTAGCTATACCAAAGAAGGGTTAGACGCACTAACTCAAGAGCTTATCGGTCGTATCTCTATTTTTGCTGGGCAATCTGGTGTTGGTAAATCGAGTTTACTTAACACGCTGTTACCCCCAATGGAAGAAAGCATTGTTGTTAATCAGGTCTCTGATAACTCTGGTTTAGGTCAACATACCACAACCGCATCACGGCTTTACCATTTCCCACAAGGCGGAGATGTGATTGACTCTCCAGGTGTGCGTGAGTTTGGTTTATGGCACTTAACGCCAGAGCAAGTTACCAAAGGTTTTGTTGAATTCAGACCATACCTTGGTGGTTGTAAATTCCGTGATTGTAAGCACTTAGACGATCCGGGTTGCTTAATTAGTGAAGCGGTGAGAAACAACGAAATCGCAGAAACGCGGTTTGAAAACTACCATCGAATTTTAGAAAGTATGAGTCAGGTGAAAGTTCGTAAGAATATTAATTTAGACTCTTAATAATTGATTCACTGACAACCCTATTAAGGGTGGGTACAATAGACCCCTTTTGTCTATTTTTTATCGTTTAATCCCAGAGGTTGCCATTTTGGACAAGCTAAAAATTAAACTACAGTATTTATTGCCTAAATTATGGCTAACACAGTTAGCAGGTTGGTTCGCAAATAAAAAAGCGGGTGCCATCACCCAGTTTGTTATTAAAACTTTTGCGAAAGCTTATAAAGTCGATATGAATGAAGCGAAAGACAGTCAATTCCAAGCTTATTCTACATTCAATGACTTTTTTATTCGTACTTTAAAAGACGGTGCTCGCCCTATCGTTGAAGGTGATGACACACTTGCATTACCTGCTGATGGTGCAGTAAGCCAACTTGGTCTAATTCAAGATGACCAAATTTTGCAAGCCAAAGGGCATCACTACACCCTTGAAGCATTACTGGCTGGTAATTTTATGTTGGCAGATAAGTTCCGTAATGGTCAGTTTATTACGACATATCTTTCACCTCGTGATTACCACCGTGTTCATATGCCTTGCGATGGCTTATTAAAAGAGATGATTTATGTTCCGGGCGATCTCTTCTCTGTTAATCCATTAACGGCGGCTAATGTCCCTAATCTATTTGCACGTAATGAGCGTATTATCTGCCTCTTTGAAACTCAATTTGGTCCAATGATACAAATTCTAGTTGGTGCAACGATTGTTGGTAGTATTGAAACAGTTTGGTGTGGCATGGTAACACCACCTCGTGAAGGTATTATCAAACGTTGGACATATCCTCAAGCGGATAAAGCAGGAGCGATATTCTTGAAAAAAGGTGAAGAAATGGGCAGATTTAAGTTAGGCTCAACAGTCATCAACCTTTTCCCAGAAAATACCGTTCAATTGAATAAAGATCTTATGAATGGCTCCGTTACATTAATGGGGGAACAACTGGGTTCCATCATCAATGTCGCTGGTAATGACAATAATGCCATCAGTGAATAACACGTAATTCGGAGTAACTTTGTGCGCCTGATAATCAGTCTTTTCTTCTCGCTCTTTTTGACGTTTTCATTAAGCGCATCCGCAATATCAGCGGATGTAGAGAAATTACGTCAAGATATTAAACAACTTGAAGGAAGCACCAATCCTCAAGATATTGAGGCAGTTCAGGCGCTACAAGGGACTATCAACTGGATTAATGATGGTGAAAAGGCGCAAACAAACGCAGACAGCTATCAAAAAACCATTGATGATTACCCTCAAATTACGCAAGAGCTAAGAACCAAACTTCTTGAGGAAAGTCACGCAGTTCCCACTATTCCTGAAAAAATTAGCATTCCTGATTTAGAACAGAAAATTATTCAAATCAGCAGCCAATTAATGGAACAAGCAAGGCTTCAACAACAAGAACAAGATAAAAGCCGCGAAATTAGCGAATCTTTAAATTTATTACCCCAACAGCTTTCTGAAGCACGCCGTTTACTCAGTGATGCAACGGCAAGACTCGCGGCTGCCAGTGCATCAACAACACCGTTAACAGAAGCACAAAATAAGCTCACACAAGCAGAAGTGACCGCACGTAAAGCGATGGTTAATGAGCTTGAAATGGCACAGCTTTCCGCTAATAACCGCCAAGAAATCGCTCGCCTTCGCTTAGAATTGTTTAAAAAACGCTATCAACGTCTTGATGTACAACTACAACAATTGCGCAGCTTATTAAATATAAAGCGCCAAGAAGTCGCTGATCTCGCATTAGAAAAAACAGAAATGTTAGCGGAGAAAGGTGGTGAGCTTCCTGAGTTTCTAACAAAGCAGATCCAAACTAACCGTGAACTCTCTCAGATCTTGAATAAACAAACTCAGGAAATGAGCGAGCTATCAGAAAAACAGCGCATTACCACACAGCAGACACAACAAGTTCGTCAAACTCTCACCACTATTCGAGAACAAGCACAGTGGCTAAGTGGCTCTACTGCATTGGGCGAAGCATTAAGAACACAACTTTCCCGCTTGCCTGAAATGCCTCGTTCACAAGAGCTTGATAGAGATATTATTCAGTTGCGTGTCGAGCGTTTAGGTTATGAGGATATGCTGGAAAACTTAAGTAAGATCCAGCCACCAGAAACTACCGATGGCTCTAAATTGCCTGAAGCTCAGCAATATATTTTTGATTCTCTTATTCAAGCACGTCATGAATTATTGAATTCGTTGCTATCCGGTTATGATTCTCAAATTCTTGAATTAACAAAACTAAAAGTTGCCACAACGCAATTAGCGGATGCTTTAAAAGAAACAAAAGATGCAACAAACCGTTATATGTTCTGGGTTGCTGATATCAGCCCTATCAAATTTAATTATCCGGTTTTATTAGTCAAAGATATCACTCGACTGCTTTCGCTAGATACCTTTTCACAATTAGGGCATGCGGCTGTTAGCATGCTTAAAAATCAGGATACGTTCCTATTCCTATTTGTCACTTTATCAATTGTGGGTTTTAGCCTGCGTACTCGAAAACACTACAACGCATTTCTTGAAAGAGTCAGTAACCGTATTGGTAAGGTCACACAAGATCACTTTTCACTGACGATACGCACTGTCTTTTGGTCTATTTTAATTGCGTTACCATTACCTCTGTTATGGTCTGCCGTAGGTTATGGCTTACAAAGTGTTGAATGGCGTTATCCAATGGCAGGAGCGATTGGATATGGGGTAACAGCCGCGGCACCAGTACTGTGGTTATTTATGATCAGTGCAACCTTTGCACGTCATAATGGTCTGTTTATAGCTCAATTTAAATGGAAAGAGAGCCGTGTTAAAAAAGCAATGCGCTTTTACCAGCTTTCTATTTTTGTCATCGTTCCACTGATGATGTCCTTAATTACCTTTGAATATTATAGTGATAGAGAATTTGCACCGACAGTTGGTCGCTTCTGCTTCCTACTGCTCTGTATCGCCTTAAGCTTTATTACTTCTAGCCTTAAAAAAGCCCACGTTCCGCTTTATCTAGATAAACATGGATCTGGTGATAACCTGATCAACACCATTTTGTGGTGGTTCTTGCTACTTGCTCCGGTTATTGCAGGTTTAGCCGCAGTGTTAGGTTATCTTTCTACATCGATTGTTTTACTCGGTCGTTTAGAAATGTCTGTCGCCATTTGGTTTGCTCTACTGATTATTTATCACATTATTCAAAGGTGGATGCTTATTCAGCGCCGGAAATTAGCCTTTGAACGAGCTAAACAAAAACGTGCAGAAATTTTGGCTCAGCGTGCAAAAGGTGAAGATGAAAATACAATTGTCGGAAGCAGTGGTGAGAGCACAGTAGGACTTGAAATTGAAGCACAAGAAATAGACCTTGATGCTATCAGTGCGCAATCTATTGGTTTAGTTCGCTCTATTCTGACGATGATCGCATTAGTTTCGATGATCTTATTGTGGTCTGAATTAAACACTGCGTTCTCTTTCGTCGACAATATTCGACTTTGGGATGTCACCTCATCAGTGAATGGCGTTAACACAGTGCAACCTATCACGATGGGCTCTATTTTAGTGGCGATCCTCGTCATTATTATCACAACCCAATTAGTTCGAAATCTCCCTGCTTTGCTTGAGCTGGCTATTTTACAGCATCTTGATTTAACACCGGGTACAGGTTACGCCATTACTACCATGACCAAATACACCATCACTTTAATTGGTAGTATTGTGGGCTTCTCTTTATTAGGGATTGAATGGTCAAAATTACAGTGGCTAGTAGCGGCAATGGGTGTCGGGTTAGGTTTTGGTTTACAAGAAATTTTTGCCAATATCATTTCAGGATTGATGATCTTATTTGAAAAACCAATCCGTATTGGCGATACCGTCACCATTCGTAATTTGACGGGGAATATTTCTAAGATCAACACACGGGCAACTACGTTGACCGACTGGGATAGAAAAGAAATTATCGTACCGAATAAAGCCTTTATTACAGAGCAATTTATTAACTGGTCACTGTCAGATTCCGTCACTCGTATCGTAATGACTATCCCTGCGCCAGCAGACTGCAACAGTGAGCAAGTAACGAATGTGTTATTAGAAGCCTCTAAACGCTCTACGATGATTTTAGAAAACCCAGCACCTGAAGTTTATTTGGTCGATTTACAACAAGGTATTCAGATTTTCGAATTACGTGTTTATGCCGCAGAAATGGGGCATAGAATGCCAGCAAGACACGAAATCCATCAAAATATTCTCTTAGCCTTTGCAGAACATGGTATCCCATTACCGTTCCCACCATTCCAAGCAAGAGTGGATATGATGGGTAATACAATTCGTAGCTCAATGCGAGCAACACCAAGAGAAGTGGGCGGGTTATAAGTTCCACTTCAATTAATTTGATAAAAAGCCATTATCTTCTCGAAAAAAAAAGAAAGATAATGGCTTTATTCTTTTCTTCCTCATCCTTTTCATCCCCTTTTCTAATACCTTTTTCATCCCGCTCTGTGTATCTGTTTCTCTTATAGCTCATTGATTGTATAAAATTAATCCGTATTCTCTTCTTGATCTCTTATTTCTAGAAAAAAGGCAGATTATTTTTTGATTTTTTGTTTAATAAAATTGATAATTAATAACAAAAAGAAACTATCTATCACAATGTAGCAATATGAAGATAATAAAGTGAGCATCATAAAAGGGTCGCTATTTTTTCAGGCAAGCATTTTTAATGCAGTATATTTTTCTAACTAATGGCCAATTTAACCAGAGAATAAAATGTCATTTTGGATAAGGCATTTAATTTACCTTAAGGTGAAATGTGTTTTGTCTTACCTTTATTATTTTACCGTTCTATTAACGGAATCGGACTCCTAACCAAAATCCACCTCCAATTATTGATCTAAATCATGTTTTTACGTTTTTATACTTAATTACACTCCTTAAATGAGTAGAAATTACTCTTTGTTAGTTTTTAGCTTCTAAATTATTATATCTAACTGACCATTACGATCCCCTAAGTTAAATAAATTAAGCTGTTAATAGCGTAAAAAACTTAACATCAGCATTTAAAATGCTAATAGATTTACATAGCAGAACACTTCCACATATCAACATTTAACACCAAATATAGTCCAATTTAGATTACCATATAGTGTTTATTATTAAAGATAGACTTATTTATCTTACTTTAATCACCTTAAACCAAATATGAATTATTTAACATTCTAAGTTTTAATGCTAAGAAAGAATAAGAATAGATAAAAAAATAAAAAGAAAAATAATTATAAACAATAAATACAGGCTTATTTTAAAACAATAGAAATTAAAACACATCTTAATTAAAAAATATAGTTTGATAAAATATCAAATTAAAAATAAAAAATGAACAAACACCAATACTAATATAAATATAAAATATTAGTCATTATTCTAAGTAACACTTTTTAGTTATATAGGGAAAATTAACAAAGAAGAATAAAAATAATCCAAATATAATTTATAAAATAAAAACTTTTAAATAAAAAAAGTAAAAAATAATAAATATTTTTCTCACAATTGTACTACTTATTAATAAATGACATTACAGATTATAATGTTAATATTTTTTAAACTTGATTTAAAAATGAGTATTAGTACCTATTAACAATGCTAAGATATATTGCTAGCTTCATTTTTAATGAGTATTAAATAAACAATAATATAAAGGTTCCATTATGGAAAAATCCCGAACGACTCTCGATCAGTGGATTACCTTACAAGCCGTCGTTGACTACGGTGGCTTTGCTCAGGCCGCAGATGCATTACATAGAACACAATCATCAATTAGCTATACTATCAATAAATTAGAGCAGACTTTAGGCGTTGAAATCCTCTCTTTAGAGAAAAGACGAGCAGTACTCACTCATGAAGGTAAAGTATTACTTGAACTCTCTAGAGAAATTACTGAAAAAGCGATTTCATTAGAAAAAGAGGCAAAAAATCTAATACTTAACAATAAGTTAAAGATAAATATACTCATAGATCCTTTATATATTTCGGGTCTTTTCTGGAATAAAATTTCTCAATTTATTAAAGATAATAAACACTATGATATTAATATTCATAAAACAGCGCTTAGTAAATCAGATATTTTAGCGCAAAAAGATCAAGATTTGGTGATAACACATTACAATATAAAATCATTGCAACCCATTGATTTAGGAAGCATTAAAACGGTGTTAGTGACACACCCTGAGAGTATTTTACAACATCTACAACATGATGAATTATCAAAGGAATTACAACAACATACCTATATTTCTTTACTCGCTAACAGCTCAGATGCCGATCATAATAATCAAATTATTCATGTTGGCTCAGTGGAAACAGCAATAAACTTTGTTAAGCAAGGCCTTGGTTATTCTCGACTTCCATTAACGGTTGTTCAAGAAGAATTGAATAAAAATACGATTAAACAATTAAATATGCGTAATGAAGATAAAGAATATAAGTTCTATCTTTATTTGAATAAAAATTCATTTTCAACAGGAGATATTACAAACTTATCATCTTTAATAAATGGGCTACATCAAAATTTAATTAGTGACTAATTAAACATTATTTAAATTTTAAAAGTTAACATTAAATAATTTGATATAAAAACAAAAAAACTCATGTAAATCTTTATTAACTTAAATTTTTCGTGATGTTATATTTTATTGGCATATTTCCTATGCGAATAAACCAATACTTAAATCTATACTTATAAATAAATTAAAAAGTAAAAATAATTACTTTTTATATAGGACCGATCATGAGCAAATTAAATAAATCTCTCTATTTATTAGGGATGAGTCTCTCTCTACTTTCTGCACCTGCTGCTTTTGCATCGGGCACAATTAATTTTACCGGAGAAATAACAGATCAAGCCTGTACTGTGGATAGCTCTTCTAAAAATCTAACCGTAGATTTAGGAAAAGTATCATCAAAAAGTTTAGCAACTAAAGGTGAAGTTGCAGGCCTTAAAGACTTCACTATTAAACTAGTTGATTGCCCTGTTGATACGACTGTCGCTGTCCGTTTTGGTGGGACTCGTGACGCAATTGATAGCGATATTTTAGCCATTGACCAAGTCTCTGGTGGCGCGACAAATGTAGGTATCGCTCTGTTTGAAAAAGATGCCGTATCTCAAATAAACCTATATGACGATTCGAAAGAAGTCGAAATCAAAGGGACTGAAATTAACTTAGATTATGTTGCACGTTACAAAGCAACAGCCCAAGCAACACCAGGCCCAGCAAATGGATCTGCGGTTTATAGCATCCAATATAAATAATAAAAAACGAGGGTAATCCTTATTACCCTCTTATTTCCCTTAACTTTGTGGCGCCATTTATGAAAAAGAATATTTTTCTAACTCTATTTTTATTATTTTCTCTCATAACGGTAAGCCATGCTGCTGGAGTAAGTGTGGGGGGAACTCGGTTTGTTTATAACGATAATGCTCGTGAAATAAGCATTCCTATTCTAAATACCGATAAAGAAAAACCTTATCTTATCCAGAGTTGGGTTTCTGCTTTTCAAGGCTCAGAAAAAACCCCTTTTATTGCAACACCACCGCTTTTTCGTATCGAGCCTGATGGAACAGGAACTGCGCGTATTTCCTATACTGGTGAACCGTTAAATTCCAATACTGAAGTTGTCTATTGGCTTAATATAAAATCAATTCCACCCGTTGAAAAAAGCCCTGAGAATCAATTGCAACTCGTCATTAATTCTCAATTTAAACTCTTTTTACGCTCCCATGATATTGAGCCACTTAACTTTAATAACGTCGAATTATCAAAACAAAGTCAAGGCTTGGTGCTTAACAACAAGACACCTTATCACCTCACGATCAAACATATTTTTATTGATGACAAACGCTACCCTTACGACCCTTTAGTCAACCCTTATCAAGAAGTGGTGTTACTTAAAGAGAGTCCAATTTCTCAGAAAGTCACTGTGCAGTTTATTAATGACTACGGTGCAACTGTAGATAAAGTATTAAATTAAGAGTGTAGAGTTATGACTTTATCCATCATCGCATTATCTACAAAACGATTACCGGTATTTCCTACTGATAATCTCTATCGCCACTGTGTGCTTGCCATGGCGATAGCCTCTATTTTATTTCCTTATCAGGTCATTGCTGAAGAGCAATTTAACCCTGATGCACTCAATTTAGGAATAGAAAATCAGGTCGCGGATATTAATAGCCTTGATTATTTTTCTTATACTGGAGGACAACTTCCTGGTATCTACTCTGTTGATATTTATCTCAATAATAAATTAATTGATAATCGCCAAGTCCGTTTTATTTTTGATGAAGAAAAAAAGACGCTAGCGCCAGAGCTCACCAAACAAGATTTATTAAATTGGGGAGTGAAAGAATCTGCAACTTCGTCATTTAACCAGCAAGCGAGCACATCAACAATTACCGATATTGCTAGCGTTATTCCAAATGCAAAGTATGAGTATGATTTTTCACGAGCACGTTTGTCGTTTTCTGTACCACAAATTGCTTTATACAATTATGGGCAAGGCTATATTCCACCAGCACAGTGGAACGATGGCATAAATGCTGCCTTTGTAAATTACACTTATCGTCAAAATCAGTATTGGTATCATGACCAAAATAATAGTAACTCTATTTTCTTAGGGTTACGTAGTGGTGTTAACGTGGGCGCTTGGCGTTTACGTAACCACAGTAACTACAATAAAAACAGTGATAATTCATCTCAGTGGAATAGCTTACAGACTTATGTTGAACGAGATATTCGTAGTTTAAAAAGTCGTTTAACTATAGGTGAAACCGCTTCTGATAATGATGTATTAGAAAGTATTCCTTATCGTGGTATTAAATTGGCTTCTGATGAAAGCATGTTGCCGCAAAGCCAACGTGGATTTGCTCCCGTTGTTAGAGGAATCGCGCAAAGTAATGCTGTTGTCACTGTTCGACAAAATAACAGCATTATTTATCAGACCTCCGTTCCACCGGGTGAGTTTGCTATTTCAGATTTATATCCCACTTCTTACAGTGGTGATTTACAAGTTACGATTGAAGAAGCCGATGGAACAACCCGCACCTTTTCACAACCTTTTTCTGCTGTTCCCATGATGCAACGTGCGGGTAGCTTAAAATACAGTGTAGATATTGGTAAATATCATGCAGACACAGCGGCAAGAAAACCTAATTTCTTTCAAACCTCTGCTATTTATGGGCTTCCTTACAATTTCTCCATTTATGGTGGCACATTAATCTCTGCTGATTATCAAGCTTATGCATTGGGTACTGGGGTTAATCTTGGCTATTTAGGTGCCGTTTCTGCGGACATTACTCACGCGAAAACAACCTTAATAAATGACAATGAAGCCCAAGGCCAATCTTATCGTATTCAATATTCGAAATATTTACCTGATACCAAAACAGGTTTTTCATTAGCTTCTTATCGCTATTCAACAAAAGATTATTACGATTTCTCAGCGGCTAATGAGCGATTTTCTCATCTCTATCGTAAGAAAAAACAGTTTCAGTTATCTGTATCACAATCTTTAGGGGATATGGGCTATCTCTCATTAAATGGTTATCAACAATATTATTGGTATCAAGACAGAGTCGATCGCAATGTAAATGTGAGTTTTAACTCAAATTATCGTGCATTAAGTTATAGCGTCTCTTATGCCTATAACAAGCGTCAAGAAAGTGGATTAACCGATCAAATTTTATCTATTAATTTTAGTCTTCCATTTAATATTGCTCAGAATAACAACTGGTTAAGTTATCGCTATAACACCAGCAAACAAGGTGATTCTATTAGTTCAGTGAGTTTAAGTGGTACTCAGTTGGAAGATAACAACCTGCAATATGATATATCCCAAAACTACAATCATTCTCGCCAAGAATACAGTGGCTCTGTTAATGGCAACTACAGTGCTTCAGGGGGCGAGATCAGTGCGGGTTACAGTTACGACAAACGCTATCAATCAATGAATTGGGGTGCGACTGGTGCACTTTTGGTTCATAAAGGTGGGATAACACCATCTCGTACCATTTACGATTCGGCCATTTTAATTAAAGCAGAAGATGTTGATAACTTAAAAGTCAGCAGCGCACAAAGCCTTTATACCAATGCTCAAGGCTATGCCGTTATTCCTAATGTTTCACGTTATGAACGTAATAAAGTGACTGTTGATCCCGCTTCTTTGACGGGCAATAACGACGTTGAATTAACATCGACAACCGTTATTCCAACCAAAGGGGCAATTGTCTTAGCCGATTTCAAAGCAAGAAAGGGCGCTCGTGTACTTGCAAACTTGCGCTACAACGGAATACCACTGCCATTTGGTACTCAAGTTGAGATTTATAAAGACGCACATCTGCTTTCAAGTGGGATTGTCGCCAATGATGGTGAGGTTTTCTTAAATGGTGTCCCCGAACATAGCCAGTTGCGAGCTAAATGGGGCAACAGTGCCGTTGAACAGTGTCAAACAACGTTAAATGTGGATCTTGCTTCAGAAAAAATCCAATTTTTACAACTTGAATGCAGATAGGTGAGCACAATGAATAAATATATAACTCTTGGTTGTCTGTCTGCTGTTTTGTATACATCAACCACATTTGCAGAGTTTAGGGCTGACCTTACCACTAAAACCGTCACCTATTCCGCTCCCATTTATGTCTCACGTTCAGCACCTATTTTAACCGAAGTCGCAACGATTAATTTAGGTACGGTGAATGCATGGACTTGGTGGAATCTCTCCGGTGGTGCAGTAAGACCAGGGATTTATTTACCCGGCTCTTTTAATGCATCAAGCCCAAGAGTCAATGGAGCTTATGTCAAAGAGCTTAATAGCAGTGGTGTAGGTTATACCTTACATGGCACTATTGGTGGGAGTTGTAGTGGCTCTGCTTATGTCGATGGTCAGCAAAATATTGATGGTAACTACAGTAATCGCCTTATTTGCTCAACCAATGCTACTAGTGGCAATTATTCTGTGTCATTAGAAATGAAGCTTTATAAATTACGAGATAATGTGAAATCACAAACGATCCCTGCTTCATGGGTCGCTATGCTTATTCTCTACAATAATGGCTTTATCACCAGTGACTATGTAGGAAAAAATGAACCTCGAATTAATCTATCCTCTTTAAACATTATCTCTAGTGGCTGTGATGTTGTGAATAATAATATTAATGTGCCATTAGGTGCTGTACCTAAATCGAGTTTTAGTGGTGTTGGCTCTGTAAGCCCTGACAGTATCAAAGATTTTAATATTAATTTGAGTTGTGATCCGGTTTCGCCAATTAAGATCCGATTTGATGGTGTTGCAGATGATCAACAAACAGCTGGAACCATTGGTTTAAGTAACCCAACAGACAGCAATACCGCTAAGGGTTACGGTATCCAAGTTAAATATAAAAATCAGCCTATCAAGCTCGGGCAATTAATTACTATGAGTGAAAAAAATAGCGGCGCAGGGAGTTATTCTATTCCTTTAGAGGCGGGCTATATCCAAACATCTGATACAACGAGTGCAGGCAAAGCAAATGGAACATTGCAGTTTACGATGCAATACCACTGACGAAATGTAGATGGATTTAAAAAGCAAAAGGCGAACATTTTGTTCGCCTTTTCTTTTAGCTGGGATCACACTTGGTATAGCTTACGTAAATAATGAGGAACTGCTTCATCCGCGTTGGTACCAATGACTTCCATATTGGGTAGCAAATCTTTTAATGTCTGGTGCGCATTTTCCATAATGCAGCCTTTACCCGCCATCTGTAGCATCTCTTTGTCATTCATACCATCACCAAATGCGATAGCATCTTTTGCAGAGTGTTGCATCAGTTCAGCCACTCTCTCTAGTGCCTCACCTTTAGATACGCCCCCTGCCATCACTTCTAAGCAATTACGCAGTGAGAAACTCACATTAACCTTATCACCCCAGAGCTGATTGATTTCATTCTCTAGCTTCAGTAATAGCTCATGATCATCAGAGGTAAAAAAGACCTTACAAACATTGGTAGTCGGAAATCCTGTTTTACAATATAACTCATAGCCAAAGTCTGATTCTCGAAAAAACTCACAAGCCCCTGGCATCTCTTTATTAACATACCAATAGTCACCTGCATAAATATTAGTTTCAATTTCAGGGTGATCAAAAACCATAAGAGCCAAATCATAAGCAATTTCAGGCTCAAGATCTTGGCTAAAAATAAGGTCGCCATGAGTGTTATGCACTCGCGCACCATTAGACGTTATCATATAAGCGTTAATGCCTAACCCATCACGAATTTGAGCAACATCAACATGATGACGACCTGTTGCGAATACAAAATGCACGCCTTTGTTAATAAGTAGGTGCAGAGTTTCTTGCGTATAGGGAGTTAATACATGATTAGGTGATAACAGCGTGCCATCCAGATCTGAAGCAACTATCGAATACATACACGTTCCTGATTAAAATAAATGCTTATCATAAAACTCACAGATTTCATTTAATGCTTGTGAGCGTAGCTTATCTATTTCGAACAAGATTTCATGATGCGCACCCTCAATCACCAGTGGCAGTTTTTGCTTTTCTTCTCTTGTTCTGGACTGACTATAACGTTCACAGAAAGCCCTTAGCTCTTGATTATCTACCACCTTATCATGCTCTGCTTCGAGCACTAATAGAGGGGTATTAATCTCTCCCGCATGTTCAATTAACCAATCTCCCATTTTTAGGCTTTCCCCCATCCAATGATAAGTCGGTCCGCCTAATCGTAGTTCTGGAAAATCAGCATAATAACGTAAATATCGACGATATCGCTCATGGCTATGTGTTAACACATTAAGGATAAATGGCAGTGGAAACCATTTACCTGTGGATACCGCGTAGTTATTTCTTTCAGATTGACTTTGTTCTGCTCGGTTAACTAAAAAATTAGCCACCCAGCGAGGTATGGGTAATTTAATGCCAAACATCGGCGCACTTAATGCCGCCGCTTTAAAAACATGAGTTTGCTTTAGAAGATATCCCGCTAAGATAGCACCGCCCATTGAGTGAGCTAACGCAAAATAATGTTGGTATTGAAAAGGCAACACTATCGTATCAACGAACGTCGAGAAATCATCGATATAATCACTGAATTTCTCTACATGCCCTTTTTGCGTATCTTCTAATAGTCTGTCAGAAAGCCCTTGTCCTCGATGGTCGAGAAGAAAAACATCATAGCCTGAGTGAAAGAAATCGAATGCAACTTCAGGGTACTTTACATAGCTTTCACTACGGCCTGAAGCAATAACCAATGCTTTATTGTGCGATGGTGAACGCCAATGAACATAGCGAATTTTTGCGCCATCAACGCCAATAAATTCACCCTCTTCACGCAGTCCCCAAAAATCCAATAAGACGCCGTTCGTAAATGCAGAAAACTGCTTTTCACGCGATAACCACGAATATTTAAACAGAGTGGTTGTCATTGGCTCTCCTTATTGGTGTTATTCGAAGCCCTCAATATGGTCACGGATGAGTGTCATAAAAGCGGGTCCAAATCGTTCTAATTTTCGTTGTCCAACACCGTTTATTAATAACAGTTCATCTGGATAAACGGGGCACTGCTCTGCCATTTCAATCAATGTGACATCATTAAAGACGACAAATGGCGGAATGTTTTCTTCATCAGCAATAGATTTACGTAATTTACGTAGTTTCGCAAATAATTTTCTATCGTACTGTCTATGGGCATTTTTTGTTTGTTGATTACGGCTTTTTGTCGGGCTTAATAATCTTGGTACGGCTAATTGTAATGGTACTTCGCCACGTAAGATCGGTCTTGCCATCTCTGTCAGTTGCAATGCAGAGCGATGAACAATATTTTGAGTCACCATACCTAAGTGAATAAGCTGACGAATAACACTCACCCAATGTTCATGACTTTGCGCTTTACCAATACCATAAACAGGTAATGTATCGTGTCCTGAATCTCGAATACGCTGATTATTCGCGCCTCTTAAGATTTCAACAATATAACCAATACCAAAGTGCTGACCAGTACGATAAATACAAGACAATGCCTTTTGCGCATCCACTAAACCATCATATTGCTTAGGAGGGTCAAGGCAAATATCGCAGTTACCACAAGCATTTTGTCGATGTTCATCGAAGTAGTTTAGTAACACTAAGCGTCGGCATGTTTGAGCTTCAGCAAATGCTCCCATTGCATTAAGCTTATGCATTTCAATTGCTTTTTGGTCGCTTTCTGGCTTTTCATCTAAACAACGACGCAACCACGCCATATCGGCAGGATCGTAAAATAATACGGCTTCTGCGGGCAATCCATCTCGCCCAGCACGCCCTGTTTCTTGGTAATAAGATTCAATATTTCGCGGAATATCAAAGTGAACGACAAATCGGACATTGGGTTTGTTTATTCCCATACCAAACGCGACAGTGGCAACCACAATTTGTAAATCATCACGCTGAAAAGCTTCTTGTACTTTCGCACGTTGTGCAATTTCCATTCCTGCATGATAACCCGCGATGCTTAATCCTCGTTTACTCAGACGCTCTGCTGTTTCTTCGACTTTACTGCGGCTATTACAGTAAATAATGCCTGACTTTCCTTTCTGACCACGAATAAATAGCCAAAGCTGATCAAGTGGTTTGTATTTCTCTACTAAAGTGTAGCGGATATTCGGTCTATCGAAACTGCTGATATGAATTAACGGATCACGCAACACTAGCTGATTAATAATATCGTAACGTGTTGTATTATCCGCCGTTGCCGTCAGAGCAATAATGGGAACATCAGGAAGATATTGTCTTAATAACCCTATGCCACGATATTCAGGACGAAAATCATGTCCCCATTGTGAAATACAGTGAGCTTCATCAACAGCGAGTAATGCGGGTTTCCATTGCACTAACTGATGAAGAAAACTCTCCATCATTAAGCGCTCAGGAGCAATATACAGCAGTTTTATTTCACCCTTTTGACAACGTATTTGAACATCAAACTGTTCTTCACGCGTTTGGGTTGAATTTAAATAAGCAGCTTCAATACCATGAAGGCAAAGTTGATCAACCTGATCTTTCATCAGTGAGATGAGTGGAGAAACAACCACTGTCAGCCCATCAAGTAATAATGCGGGAATTTGATAACAAAGGGATTTACCCCCCCCTGTCGGCATCACAACTAGACAATCTCTTCCAGTTGTAATGGTATGGATGATTTCTTGCTGACCAGGGCGAAATTGCTGATAACCAAAGGTTTCTCGCAAAATAGCTTGTGCTGATGGCATTGAATTAAGAACTTCTGCTGTGGACACACCGTTCCTCTGAAAAGCTGCTGATAAAAACTATGATGAGGAGTAAAAGAAAAGGCACCAATGTTGAAGGTGCCATCATCATTTATAGCGCTATGCTAACCCAGAACGGGGAAAATTACAGCATATCATTAAGCATCACGCCAACACCGACTCGTGTTTGACGAAAGTTATAATCAATCATTGATTCGCCATAACCACTAAATACTTGGGTATAAAAGCGCACATGCTTAGTAATTGGGTAGCTCCAACCTAATTCAGCCGCCCCATAACCACTGTTCCAGTTATAACGCCCAGTCGCAGTGATCACACTTTCGCCTAATCGATAGCCCGCTTTTAAACGGTAATACCCCATATAGCGATTAATCTCTGGATTATCATCACGTTGAGCACTTTCACTAAAGCGATACCAAGGTTTTAGATCAAGCTGTAAATTGCCTTTTTGTACCATAAAACGCGCATAAGCACGGTTCCAGCTACGAGATGTGGGATCAGAACGACCATTCGATTCGTGGTTAAAGCCGGTTTCTATTTCACGAAGAGTCCAACCTGCAAATTTATAGTCTGTTGCCCAACCTAGAAAAAGTTGCGGTTCATAGTTTGTCTCACGGAAAGGGGCAGATTCTTTCTTATTACTTAATTGCCACCAAGAGCGTTGGGTATAAGATGCCGCTAAAACAGAGTTTTCACCCGCAATACCTCGCCATAAAGGGAAGGCCAAACTAAGCTGGAATTTCACCTCATCTTTTTTAGCCTTATTACCCCAATCATAACTTTGAATAGCCTCTTTATTCATATCAGAGGTATCAGTGTAAATAATATAATTGGATTCATAAGGATAAAGAACAAAAGGTGAGTCGTATTCTTGTAATAAACCAGAAATGATACTGCCCTGAACAAGCGGTGCAGGAGATGATGATGCTTGTATTTCGGATGCAAATCCCCATGCTGGATAGAATAAAGCCACCGCAAGTAAAGAACGGATGTAACGCATAGTTAATTATCCTGTTTCATTATTGAATAATATAGAAGTTAGTACTTACTTTAGAATTAGTTCTTATATATGTGCTTTATTACACTTTAGCGTCCATATTTTACACGTAATCGCCATTAAATCTCGTATATTTTTACACCATTATATTTATAGCACGAATGTGCAATTACGATTTTGTCATGTATCATTAACATAATATTAACTTAATGACGTGATATCAGGGGTTCTAAAAATGGAAAAACAGTTAACATTAGAAGAGGCTCAAACACTAATTGGTCATGTTTTTGTTTATAAGATGCCCTTTAATCAATTAATCGGCTTAGAGCTAGTTCGCTTTGAACAAGACTACGCTGAAATTCAATTTCGGTATCAAGATAAACTGGTTGGTAATATTGCTCAACGTATCTTACATGGCGGGCTCATTGCTTCTGTACTTGATGTCAGTGCGGGATTAGTTTGTGTCGGTAACGCATTAACACGTTTAGCACCAATATCCCAAGAGCAACTTGAACAGAAACTCGCTAACATGGGCACAATCGACTTACGTGTTGATTATTTAAGACCAGGGCGTGGGGAATGTTTTACAGCGAGTAGCCATATTTTACGCAGTGGCAATAAAGTGTCTGTTGCTCGTGTTGAATTACATAATGAAAAACAAGTTCATATTGCCAGTGGAACAGCAACCTATATTGTAGGTTAAGCCTTTGTTAGAATTCATTGCGTGCAATGATACTTAGATTAGTATTAATTACTTGTAAAAATGCATGCCTAATGACACATTAGATAATGTCATTGGGTATGATAACCCCGTCACACTTTTCCTTTCCATCAATTCCAGAGATAGCATGAGCCAGAAAAACACGATGAAAGGCGTTTTATGTGCCTTAGGCGCCTATTTGATCTGGGGTATTGCCCCTGTCTATTTTAAAAGCATTCAAGAAGTGCCTGCAGAAGAGATCTTAACGCACCGTATTTTATGGTCGTTCTTTTTTATGTTGATTTTAATGACAATTAGTCGTCATTGGCCTTATTTACGCCAATTAATACGTCAACCTAAAAAAATTCTTCTTTTAGCACTGACTGCCGTCATTATCGCAACTAACTGGCTTACCTATATATGGGCGGTTAACCACGGCTATATGCTAGAAGCCAGCCTTGGTTACTTTATTAACCCACTGGTTAACGTACTGTTTGGCATGCTTTTCTTAAGCGAGCGTTTCCGTCGTATGCAATGGGTAGCAGTAGGTTTAGCATTTACTGGTGTATTTATTCAACTCTGGCACTTTGGTTCAGTACCTGTGATTGGATTAAGCCTCGCCGTGACCTTTGGCCTTTATGGCTTACTGCGTAAAAAATTGGGTGTTGATGCACAAACAGGCATGCTGGTAGAAACATTATGGCTATTCCCTGTCGCATTAGTTTATATCTTATTTTTCACACATTCACCGACTAGCAATATGCTTGAAAATAGTTGGTCATTAAATACCTTATTAATTGCAGCTGGTATTATTACCACAGTACCGTTATTACTCTTTACAGAGGCGGCGCACCATCTGCGTTTATCCACCTTGGGCTTTTTCCAATATATTGGCCCAACTTTGATGTTTATTCTTGCAACAATGGTATATGGCGAACAAATTGATGCAGAACGATTAGTCACCTTCGGCTTTATTTGGGTTGCACTGATCCTCTTTACACTTGATGCACTTTATACACAACGCCGTTTAAGACGCAGCTAATCCTCTAAAATTCGCTCTTCCGCTAAATTGCTGATTTGTATAAAAGCGGAAGAGAGTTTTTTCTTCTTATTCTTCTTTAATAAATGCGCACTCTTTGATATCTCCTCTGCGTAGCGATATGAACGCCTAAATAATGTTGATATTGCGTTATGAATCAATTGAATATGGTTAATCACGATACTGTAATAGAGATTGATGCGAGGAACAAAATCACGCTGGTGTCTCAATAGCTTACAATACAAATCTTCTTCAAATTCATTGATGGGTTCACTGGGATGATAAATATCACAAAGAACTTCCTCAGTATTTTCGATCAATAATTCATTACTAGAAAAAGAGACAGGCGAAGTTCGCGAGCAAGGTGCGATAAAAGAGTAAGTATGAAAGAAGACACTAGAGAGTTTCATCAATTAATCCCATTAAGCAAGAATAGATAACGAGATTATTAAGTAACCAACTTGAACTTCCCTTAAAAAAAACACCCCAACTTATCTACCAAATAAGTAAGGGTGTTTTTTTATATGGGGTAATGCGAATTCACTCTAAATCGGGGCTTATTCCAACCGAGCAAATGCTGCCACCAGCCATTTAATCCCTTCACCATTAAAGGCGATTTGTAATCGGCAATGCTCACCGCTACCTTCAATATTAATAATGGTGCCATCACCAAATTTAGGGTGCTTTACACGTTGCCCAAGTGAATAGCCACTATCATTGCTGATAATCGGAGTGCCTAAACGGCTATGATTAACAGGACGTGAAACTGTTGCGCGTAAACGGACTTCTTCGACACACTCTTTAGGTAACTCACCAATAAAACGAGAAGGTCGATGGCTGACTTCTTTTCCATATAAACGGCGATTTTCAGCGTAAGTGAGTGTTAACTTTTTCATTGCTCGCGTAACACCGACATAAGCCAAGCGGCGCTCTTCCTCCAAACGTCCACCTTCATCTAGCGACATTTGACTTGGGAACATCCCTTCTTCGACACCCACAATAAAGACTTGTGAAAATTCGAGCCCTTTAGCAGAGTGAAGTGTCATTAACTGTACGGCATCTTGATATGCATCGGCTTGGCTTTCGCCCGATTCTAATGCGGCATGTGAAAGAAACGCTTGCAGTGGCATTAAATCTTCGTCTTCATCTTGATAACTAAATTGACGAGTCGCAGTGACCAGCTCTTCTAAGTTTTCAATACGGGCTTGGGCTTTTTCACCCTTTTCTTGCTCATACATCGCTTTTAAACCTGAATCACGAATAATTCGGTCTGTTTGCACATGTAATGGCATATCTGCTGTTTCAGAGGCGAGTGTTTCAATCAGTTCTAAGAATCGTTGAATTGCAGCGGTTGCACGTCCCGCCAACATTTTATGTTCGATAACCTGTAATGCGCTTTCCCATAAGGTAATTTGGTTATCTCTCGCGACTTGGCGAACAATATCTAATGTTCTATCACCAATGCCCCGTGTTGGTGTATTCACAACACGTTCAAAAGAAGCATCATCATGGCGATTAGCCGTTAATCGCATATAAGAGAGTGCATCTTTAATTTCTTGACGCTCGAAGAAACGCTGACCACCATAGATTCGATATGGCATTGCCGCTTGTAATAACGCCTCTTCCATTATACGAGATTGGGCATTGCTACGATAAAGAATGGCACAGTCTGTTAGCGCACCGCCTTCTTCTTGCCAGCGCTTAATTCGGCCAACAACATAACGCGCTTCATCTAAATCATTAAAAGCACAATACAGCGAAATAGGCTCGCCTTCTGCACCTTCAGTCCACAAGTTTTTACCTAACCTGTCACTGTTATTGGCAATGAGCGCATTCGCAGCTTTTAAAATGTTGCTTGTAGAACGATAATTTTGCTCTAACCGGATAGTCTCTGCACCAGGAAACTCATTTAAGAAGTTTTGAATATTCTCAACTTGCGCGCCGCGCCAGCCATAAATAGATTGATCGTCATCGCCAACAATCATCACTTTACCCGTTTGACCTGCCAGCATTCTTATCCATGCATATTGAATGCGGTTAGTGTCTTGGAATTCATCAACCAAGATATTGGTAAAGCGATTTTGGTAATGCTCTAAAATTTGAGGTTTATTAAGCCAAAGTTCGTGAGCGCGTAATAAAAGCTCAGCAAAGTCCACCAGCCCTGCACGATCACAAGCTTCTTGATATGCCTGATATACTTTCAACCATGTCGTTTCAACAGGATTACCATAGGTTTGAATATGTTGTGGTCGTAAACCTTCATCTTTTTTACCGTTGATATACCACATGCCTTGACGTGCAGGCCATTGTTTATCATCAAGATTCATTGACTTAACAATACGACGAATAAGGCGATATTGATCGTCACTGTCAATAATTTGGAAGTCTTGTGGCAAATTCGCATCAAGATAGTGTGCGCGTAATAAACGATGAGCAAGGCTATGGAAAGTACCAATCCACATACCGCCTTGGCTTGTACCAATTAAGTCTTCAATACGATGGCGCATCTCTGCGGCGGCTTTATTGGTAAACGTCACAGCCATAATCGAAAAAGGAGAAGCTTGTTCAACAGATAATAGCCAAGCGATACGATGTACCAGTACCCGTGTTTTACCACTGCCTGCACCAGCTAACACCAGCATATTAATACGAGGTGCGGCTACAGCTTCACGCTGTTTGTCGTTAAGGCCTTCTAGCAGATATGAGACGTCCATAATTACCAATCATTTAGTGAAGAAAATACTGTGGATATATACAGAAATAGAGAGTAAGCAACAAACTAACAGGAATTCACGCGCTATGCAAAATAAAGCCTTTTTTAGCCGCGCTTATCTGTGCCATTCTTACCGAATATCACATTAAACTAATTCTATTAGTTTGCTTAAATCTGTAATTTCAATATGTGGCATTACTCTGGTTTCACCTTCTTCAAACAAACTACGGTTATCAAGGTTAATCCAGCACGCTTGTAATCCACTATTAACGGCGCCTTCGACATCTGTTACAAGGTGATCACCCACATGTAGGATTTTTTCATGTGGAAGATTTAACAGTGAAGCGGCTTTATCAAACATATCAGGATAGGGCTTAGAGCGACCATCAGGGCCGGCTTTTAAAATATGTGAAAAATACTGTCCTAGCCCACAACTTAATGGGTTTGCATTACCATTTGTAATCGCAATTAATGGGATTTTCTGAGCCAACTCTGTGAGAACTTGGTGGGTATTTTTAGGCACATTAATGCGACTACGCCAATAAGCAAAGTGCGCCATAATTTCATCTGCACCTTGTTGTGCTTTAGCTTCACTGTAGTTGTAATCTAACAGCATATTTCTTGCGGCAAGCCAACGCCACTGCGTAATATCATGAAAAATATCAGGATTATTTTCTATAAGTGGCTTTTTATAGGCATTCACATCTTTTTCTGTGAAATGATTAAAACGCAGATCATATTGACGAATAAAATCCAGCGTCTCTTTTTCAGTTCTGTCCATTACTGGCACATTGTCATACAGTGTGTCGTCTAAATCAAAAGTCATCGCAGCAATTGGCGTCAGAGTTCTGTAAAAGCGCATTATGATTTTTCTCTCTTAGCTCTCGGATGAGCAGCATCATAGACTTTCGCTAAATGCTGAAAATCTAAGTGGGTATAGACTTGCGTGGTCGATAAATTAGCGTGCCCTAATAACTCTTGTACAGCACGTAAATCACCACTCGATTCCAATAAATGCGTGGCAAACGAGTGACGTAATTTATGAGGATTCACATGGCTACTTAGTCCTTGTTTAATACCCCAAAGTTCAAACCGTTTTTGTACACTGCGCACAGATAAACGCTTACCGCTTTGAGTTGAGATAAAGACAGCTTTATCTTCAGGTGCATAGAGCTCTCGCATCGGAAACCAATTTTGTAACCACTCTATCGCTTTTCTTCCCAGCGGTACTTTTCGTTCTTTACTTCCTTTACCTAAAACACGAACTTCACCTTCATTCATGTCGATATCGCTCATGTTTAAGTTAGTCAATTCTGATAGACGCAATCCTGCACCATACATCACTTCCAGCATGGTTCTATCTCTAACAGAAAGGGGATCTTTTAAATCGATATTCATCAATTGGCTAACTTCATCGACATCCATATTTTTAGGAAGATGACGACCAGATTTAGGCGTGCGAATACCTTTTGCTGGATTAACCTCTAACATTCCCTGTGCCACTTGCCAATCAAGAAAGCTCCGTAATGCCGAAAAGCGCAAAGCAAGGCTAGTCGGTTGTAACCCACTACGATGACTTTTCGCTAGTAACATACGTACATGTTGGCTTTCAAGTGATGCCCATTGTGTGATTTTCATTGCCACCATCATTTGTGCTAATGCGGTCAGTTGGCGATGATAGTTTTCTACTGTGACAGGGCTTAATCGGCGTTCAACTTGGATATAACGCAGGAATTGCTCAATAGCGATGGAGAGTGTTTCTGGAATATCTATTGGTTGATTCATTGCCTTGCAATCCAACGAAGTAACAATTCTGGTAAAATATGGGCGAGCTTATCAAGCATCACTGTTCCCATCCCTTCCTGAAAATGTTGGTTATCTCGGCTATTAAATATAATCACCCCCAAATCACCATAATGCCCTAGCAATGAGAGCGCAACGGAACCTGAGCGTCGTACATTAGGCATCAATAACATGATCTCTTGCCCATTTAATGTACCTAAATAGTGATTATCATCGCCCATACGCTGAATGCGAAAATGTTCAAATGCTTGGCGAGATAATGGTAGATCTTGTGCATCTAAAGGTGGCTGTAATTGCCAGCGATCGGTAAATAGGCGTAATTGAACTGAATAAAGCCCTAATCCCTTAGCCCAAAGGTTTAAACGTTCTAGCATTTCGTGAAGAGAAGCACTGTTGGATAGTTCAGAAATTAATAATAAGAGTTGGCTAAACAGTGCTTCATTTTCAGAGGCTTGTTCTATCAACAAACGCATATCTTCTTCAAGATAATGGATGCGGTTACGCTGGCGCGACATTATCCATTCGACTAAAGAAACGGTTCCTCTGACGGGGTGAGGAACTTGCATTTGCTCGATATAGCTTGCATTACGGATAAAAAAACCAGGATGCTCCCTAAGATAACGGATCACTTGTTGATCATTAAGTTCGTTTGTTTCAGGGCAACAGAACTGCTCATTTTTATCCGTCATACAGATAGCCTCTCAAAAAATAATATTATAGCTGAATGATCCCATCATAAATATGTGTTGCAGGCCCAGTCATATAAAGAGAGTTGCCCTCTCCTTTCCATTCAATTAGCAACGATCCACCCGGTAAAGTCACTTTCACGCGTTTATCTAATAAACCTTGTGAAATACCAATTGCGACTGCTGCACAAGCCCCGCTACCACAGGCTTTCGTTTCGCCGGCACCACGTTCAAACACACGTAAATGAAGATTACTTCTGTCTACGATTTGCATAAAACCAATATTAGCACGTTCAGGGAAACGTTCGTGTTGCTCTAACACAGGCCCTAGCAGCTCAACTTCTGCTGTTTTAATGTCTTCAACCTGAATAACGCAATGAGGATTTCCCATTGAAACCACACCGCACAATACAGTACGTTCCATTGCCCTGATAATATAGGTCTTTTCTGCCTTTTGTGCACGGAAAGGGACTTTTTGAGGCTCAAATTCAGGTTCGCCCATATTGACGCACACATCGTCATTGTCCATAACATGCAAGGTCATTCTGCCAGACTGTGTACTGACTTTTATCTCTCTTTTGTTTGTAAGGCCTTTTAGTCTCACAAATCGAGCAAAACAGCGAGCACCATTACCACACTGCGCAACCTCGCTTCCATCCGCATTAAAAATACGATAATGGAAATCGAGTTCGGGATCATAAGGCGCTTCAACCACCAATAATTGATCAAACCCAACACCAGTATGGCGATTCGCTAATCGACATATTAATTCTGGCGAAAAATAAACATTTTGAGTCACAGCATCGACCACCATAAAGTCGTTGCCAAGACCATGCATTTTTGAAAATTGCATCTTGCCCCTGCCTGAAACGAAGTTAGCGTTTCTAAGATTGACTAATTGGTCTGAGTTGAGGCGCTCTCAACTTGCTGGGTTGGCTGGGATGACTGTGTCATTTTTGCCTGAGTATCTTCAGGAGGGAAATAAAGAGGGCCTTTCAAGCCACAACCAGAAAGAGAAATCAGTGTTATTATAGCAAGAGTGCAACGTAAATACGTTTTCATTCGAAATCTGCCTGTCATTTATTTGGTTAATATCCTCTATAATCGCAGTTAGATCTCGAAAAGCAAATAGGAAATGAAGATGAACGACAGTGAATTTCACCAATTAGCTGACGAACTCTTGTCAGAAATAGAACAAACTATTGATAATTATGAAGGTGACGCAGATATTGATTGTGAAATCAATGGCGGTGTAATGACATTAACCTTTGAAAATAATAGCAAAATTATTATTAATCGTCAGGAAGCGTTTCATCAAGTTTGGTTAGCGACACGCTCTGGTGGCTATCACTTTGATTGGAAAGATGAACAATGGATTTGTGATAGAAGTGGCGGTGAATTTTTAACCATGCTAGCACAAGCGATAACAGAACAAAGTGGCGAAGCGTTTTCTTTCTAAGAAACGCAGTTATCTACAACAGTCACCTACAACAGTTACTTACAATAATGGGAGCTATCAAAGCTCCCATTTGTATTAATTGGCTTGTACTCAATTAAGAGTGTTGCACCGCTTTATAATCTGTAAATCCGTGAGCAACAACGTTCATCTCAGGTTGGGCTTCTTTACTTCCCAGATCGGATAATTTACCAAAGGATCCACCCGCAAAAGGTAACACTTGCGTTGATCCTTCCACTTTCACAATTTGATAAAACTGCGGCAGATTAAAATTAATAAAGCTTGAGCCATATGTGAATCGGTCATGAGATGAAGAGTAGAAACGGCTAACATCTTTCACTAACTCTTCTTTACTTCCTTCACAATGGGAATAAATTTCAACGCGATTTGCTTCATCTAAGATATAGATATTAAAGACATTATTATCTTCTGTGGTTTCAAAGAAGAACTGAATAATCCCTTCGCAAGCAAAACCATCAATCACTGCCGGTAAATAGCGAGCGTCTTTATCTAATTTAACCGGCAACCCATGAAGTTTGTTATATGAAATTGCACCATAAAATTCGATCGCATTTTCTAATTTTTGTACCGACACATTGAGGCGTTCAAAGAACAATCCCCACGTTTGCCCAGCAATGCGTAAAGCTTTAAAACGGCCCGGCTCCAAACGATTTGTTGATAAACGCAATTCAATACATTCTGAGACTAACTGCTGAACACGAGTACGAATTAAACCACGCAAATGTTGGCTATAACAAAATACTTCAACAGAGGCAGGTGGAGCCGCATCCTGGTGCATTTTACCTAAAATCGTTTTTAACGATTCCAACATAGATTGTGTACCGCTGAAATGAAGCGTTCTTACCTCATTCCAAGAGTTACGGTACAACAAATCAATGCTACCAATAAGACATTGCTCTTTTTCACCGAAACTAAAGACATCCAATTTTCTAAAATCAAAGTGAACCACTTGATCAGAAAAACTCTCTGTTGGGTCGGTTTCCAAATTAACAATAATCGCAAGGTGTCGAATTTCACAAGGGCTATACAGTGCTTTCGGGGTTGGTGCAGGTAAACGAATGGGGAAATGGCTCGACATATCCCTAACTAATTCATGCAGTTTAATTTCATCACAAGAGGATTCTCCTTGATGAATATAAACTCGAGACTCTTTCGTTAACAACCCATTAAAGTAAGACCATGCCACTAATTTATTTAAATAGCGGTTATATTCTAATGGTTGATGTCCAACGATATTTTCAAAATCAGGGGCACGATTATATAAGTACCATCCGCTACGATTTGCTCGGCCTTGTGGTACATAAATAAAGGTTAAATGTGACTCTGATAAATCAGGTGATATCTGTGGATTAACCAGTGTAACTTTACCGGGTAATGCTTCAAACGCAGCGTAAAGTTTGCGGGTTAAGACACCGATATCTTGCGGACTTGCACTGACACTTAAATTATTACGACGCGCAAAACGGATAAGATTACGATAGCTTTGCATCATCGTATCTAATAATTCATTGTGTGCATCACGCACTCGCTCGATTTTCCAACTATCACGCGTATCAAGTACGGTTAAGCGTTCATTATCCCATTGCCATTGAGTAACCAATTGCGATAAGACTTGTCGTCTCCAACCCTCTGGTTCATTTTGTGTTTTTTCGTTAGATAATTTTTCACACACTTTCAGGTAGAAACAGCGACGGATAAGATCAAGGCGAGTTAAATCATTGATAGAAACCAAATAGCGAGTGACACGCTCAAGCATCATACAATAAGCATCTAAACCGTAATTGACGATTTCGCCACGATGTAGATGTTGTTTCATTTCTAATGCCAGCAATTTCCCATTAGGGTAGTCCGCTGAATAGGCTTCTAATAAAATACTTTTTAGTACCGCTTTATAAGGCGAATCGACACTTTTATAGAGTTGCCATAAGCTTGCGCCAAAGTACTCTTCAGCAGAAAGTTCACCTAATCCCCCTAGATCTAGCCACTCATTTGGCGTTAATACGCCTTGGGCATAAAGGGAGTTAACATATTCGTCATAATGATGCTCTTCTTCAATAGGCACCATCGCCCATAGCAAGCGCTTACCTGCTAGGCGTACCGCGGTACGATAAAACTCATCAAGTAAAAGAATATGTTGGGTAGAGCCGCAATCTTCTCCACCTAAGCTACCGCTTGCATGATGACGAAATCTATTTTCATCAATTAAGAAAAACGTAACATCAATACCAAGCTCGCCAGCCCACTGTTCAATCAACTGGCATTTGCGTTGTAAAAGTGCACGTTCATCTTGATCCAGCCATGATTGATGGCAGACCCAAATATCAATATCGGAGCAGTGACTTTGACCAATAGAAGAAGTACTCCCCATTGAATAGATGCCAGTAATTGGCAACTCTCCATTGGCGTATCCATCCATCGGATCATCACATAATGCGTTAACCAGCTTATTCGCCCATTGACGTTGCATGTCATCAGGTTCAAAGAAACATGTACCGTGAGGAACATTTCCTTGTATGTAGCCGGGCAACTCAGGATGGTGGTAATGCAATAAAACAGGAATTAAACCATAGACCTGTTTAAAAACATCACACATCGATGCAAATGCTCGTTCCAGTCTGAGTTGATTAATCGCATCCAGCCGTTGCTTCAGTGTTTCAATATAAAGATACAAGAGTTTCGCCTGAACAATACTAAGAAGATAGTAGAATCTGAGTTTATAAGTGACCAAGGTTGAGTTAGGTAATATTAATAGATAAAACTTTACTAACAAAATCTTGGAAACGTGATCAATTTAACACCTTGAGCTCAAGGCGTAAAGAGGAACTCAAAATATAGCACCAAGATCTAAAAGTGATACTTAAGCGCTTAATCGTGTAAAGCCATCAAATAAATATCTTTATAATCATAAATATACGCTATTTTACTCATGAAAAAAATGATAAAAAAAATCTCTCAATCCCCCCTTTACCCCACAAAAACCCCTGTTTACTTGATGATGAAACTGAAAATAAATTTTGACAAAACATAAAAAATAGATAAAAAAGCAAAAAATAATAGCAACCAATTGATAATATTAGGTTATTTATATTTTTTGATTATTTTTTATGTTTCAGATAGAAATAAGAATTCTATTTTTAATATTTCGATAATAATATTTAAAATAATATTTAATTTTTATTAATTATTTATTTAGTTCAAAAATAAATTCTTTTCTTTATTTTAATTATTTCTCCTTCTTTTATTTAATAATAATTTTGTTAAAATTTATCGTGTTTTTATATATTAAAAAATAATAAGAAAGATAAGAGAATTTAAAATAATGGTTGTTTTATCAATATGTTCAGATTAAATATGATATTTACATCATCTTCTACCCACTAAATGTTAATGAAATTGATTTAATGTTTTAATTTTGTAAATAACCACACTTTTTATATAGATATAAGAAGAATAAAATTCTAAAAATAACTAAGCTCAATAGCGTTCATTAATAATTTACTTATTTTCTATTTCCTTTTTCTTTTTTTCTTTTTCGATGATGACCTCATTTCTTTCATTGTAATCACGACACAAAACGCCTTAACTGGAAAATTGAGCCTTAAAGTGTTAAAACAATGCCTTATTTCTAAACAAAAATACCGCTAATCGCTCGGAAGAGATAATACTATTATGTCAAAAAGTACCATCCGTATTGCTACCCGCCAAAGCCCCCTTGCTATGTGGCAGGCACTTTATGTGAAAGAACAACTACAACTTACTCATCCAGGTTTAGTCGTCGAATTAGTACCGATGGTCACTAAAGGTGACATCATTCTAGATACACCTTTAGCTAAAGTAGGTGGCAAAGGGCTATTCGTAAAAGAGTTAGAACTTGCTCTACTTGAATCACGTGCAGATATTGCCGTTCACTCAATGAAAGATGTTCCTATTGATTTCCCAGAAGGTTTAGGGTTAGTTACTATTTGTGAACGCGAAGATCCTCGTGATGCTTTTGTCTCTAATCATTATGATTCTTTAGAAGAACTGCCAGCAGGTAGCATTGTAGGTACATCCAGTTTACGCCGCCAATGCCAATTAAAAGCACAGCGTCCAGACCTAGTTATTCGTGATTTACGGGGTAATGTAGGTACTCGCTTAGGAAAATTAGATAATGGCGATTACGATGCCATTATTCTTGCCGTTGCTGGCTTAAAGCGCCTAGGTCTTAACGAACGCATTCGCACACCATTATCTGCTGAGCAATCCTTACCCGCGGTTGGACAAGGGGCTGTTGGAATTGAGTGCCGCTTAGATGACAATGAAACTCGCCAGCTATTAGATGCGCTCAATCACACTCGCACCGCAATTTGCGTTAAAGCAGAACGTGCAATGAATACTCGTCTTGAAGGCGGTTGCCAAGTTCCTATTGGAAGTTATGCCATTTGGCAAGAAGACAAAATTTGGTTACGTGCTTTAGTCGGTTCTCCTGATGGTGAAACTATTTTACGTGGCGAACGTTTAGTGACTCCAGAAGATGCAGAAACTGCGGGGATCTCATTGGCTGAAGAGCTTTTAGATAAAGGTGCGCGAGCTATTTTAACCGCCGTGTATCAAGGCAACACACCTGCATGAGTATTTTAGTCACTCGCCCCAATCCAGCAGGAGAGGCATTAACTCAGCGCTTAATAAATGCAGGGAAAACAGCCTTTCAAGCACCTTTAATCGAGATCACCGCAGGTCGTGAACTCCCTTTATTAGATGCTAAACTAAAAGAATTAAGGGCGGGTGATTGTGTATTTTTACTTTCCAAAAATGCGGTGTCATACGCAAACTGGCAGCTAAATCAATTACAACAATCATGGCCAGATACGCTATCCTATTATGGAATAGGTCAAAGCACAGCGAAGGATTTCCAACATTTAAGCAGTCTTCCAATTTGCTACCCTGAGCAAGGAGAAACCAGTGAAGATCTTCTTGAACTTCCTGCACTTAATCAGGTGAAAAACAAACGAATATTACTGCTTAGAGGTAACGGTGGTCGTGACTTACTCGCAACAACATTGAGTCAACGAGGCGCGATCGTTGATGAATGCGAATGTTACCAACGCCTATTTATTAATTATTCCCCTGAAGACTTTGCGCTTCAATGGGAAAAAGCGCAGGTTGATACGCTTGTTGTCACTAGCGGTGAAATGTTACAACAACTCTTTGATCTGGTCGCTGAATCTAAAAAAGCATGGCTGTTAAACTGCCATTTACTTGTGGTCAGTGAACGATTAGCAACAATAGCAAAAACATTAGGGTGGGAAACCGTCACCGTTGCTGAAAGTGCCAATAATGATGCTTTATTTCATGCATTAATATAGAACCTAAATGAGACGCCGATATGACGGAACAGAAAAATACGAATGATAATGACTTGCCAAAAAATGCAGCTAAAGCTGATGAGAATGTCCGCTATCAGGAAGTCAAGCCTGTTAATAACAAGCGCTCAGGTCTAATTGGAAGTGCTGTTGCTATCCTTGTTATTTTGGCAATCGGTGGTAGCCTTTATTATTACACCAATCAACAAGCATCAAAGCTGAGTGTAGAAAATCAATCACTCAAATCTGAGCTTGCCCAATTACAACAACTCCAAAATACTTATCAACAACGCTTTGACAATATTGATAGCATGTTTAACTCACAAAAACAGACTATCGATAAATTACAAAACGAGCGCCAAACAACAGAGCGTCAAATTCAAGATCTACAAACACGATTTGCCGCTATTTCCAGTGCAGACGTCAAAAGTTGGTTATTAGCTCAAGCCGATTTTATGGTGAAAATGGCTGGTCGTAAGTTATGGAATGATCAGGATGTCGTAACCGCGGTAAGTCTACTAAAAGGTGCCGACAGTAGCTTAGCGGAAATGAACGATCCGAGTTTACTTGAGATCCGTCGTGCTATTAATGAAGATATCAGTAGTTTAGCCGCGCTCACCAAAATTGATAATGATGGCATCATCTTACAATTAAACCAGTTAGCGAATCAGATTGATAATCTCCGTTTAGCGGGTTTGGAGCGTAACGGCTCACCAATGGATAAAAACGACGAAACCATTTCAGGTTCACTTTCTGATTGGAAACAAAATCTAAGTAAAAGCTGGAAAAGCTTTATGGACGATTTTATTACCATTCGTCGCCGTGATACCGCAGCCGTTCCTTTATTAGCACCTAATCAAGATGTCTATTTACGTGAGAATATCCGTTCACGTTTATTAATTGCTTCTCAAGCAGTGCCTCGTCACCAAACTGAAACTTATCAGCAATCTTTGGAAGCGGTATCTACTTGGGTACGAGCTTATTTTGATACCTCTGATCCAAGTACAACTGCATTTTTAGATACGGTATCTGAATTAGAGAAACAGCCTATTACGCTTGCAATGCCGTCAGAATTGAAAAGCCCGACACTGCTAGAAAAACGTGTAGAAAAGCAAATTCGCAATCTACTGGCACAAAATGAGTATGCAGAGCCACAAGTGGCTGAGGCACAAGCTGTTGAAGCCCAAGATGCCCAAGCTGTAGAAGCCCAAGATGCCCAAGCTGTAGAAGCTGATAGCGCATCAGAAAGCGTACAAGATGCTGCGGCTGATAGCGCAACGACTGATACGCCAGTAACACAACAAGGAGAATAAGCTTATGTTAAAAATACTGCTCCTTTTTGTGGTGCTTATTGCCGGCATCATTTTTGGCCCACTCTTGGCAGGCCACCAAGGTTATGTGCTTATACAAACTGATGATTGGGATATTGAAACCAGTGTGACCAGCCTTGTCATTATGTTTGTTTTACTGCAATTAGCACTGTTACTCATTGGTTGGAGTTATCGCCGTTTTATTGGTACAGGCTCAAAAGCATATAGTTGGTTTTCTTTCCGTAAACGTAATCGTGCACGCAAACAAACCAGCATGGCATTAATGAAATTAGCGGAAGGTGATTTTAAAGAAGTTGAAAAACTGATGAGCCGTAATGCGGATTATGCAGAACAACCTGTTGTTAACTATCTATTAGCCGCAGAAGCCGCACAACAACGTGGTGATGAGTTCAGAGTTCAGCAACACCTTGAACGTGCAGCCGAGCTTGCCGATACCAATCAGCTTCCTGTTGATATCACACGAGTGCGTATTTTATTAGCGCAAAACGAAAATCACGCAGCGCGTACTGGGGTTGATGAATTATTAAATCAAGCACCACGCCATCCAGAAGTATTACGTCTTGCAGAAGTTGCTTATACACGAACAGCAGCTTGGCAAGCATTGCTTGATATCATTCCTTCTATGCAAAAAATTGCATTACATACAGATGATGAACTAGAGCAATTACGCCAAAAAGCCTATATCGGTATAATGGGACAGAAAATGTCCGAAAATGGCTGTGATGGTCTGAAAAATTGGTGGAAAGCGCAGCCGCGTAAAGTCCATCACGATAATGCATTGCGTGTCGTTTTAGCAGAACACCTTATTGAGTGTAACGATCCAGATACTGCTCAAACGATCATCTTAGACGGCGTTAAACGCCAGTATGATGAACGATTGATCTTATTATTGCCTCGTTTAAAAAATACTGATGCTAATGTTATTTTAAAAGTACTCAATTCATTAATTAAACAACATGGACCAACGCCATTACTCAATAGCACATTAGGTCAGATTGCAATGCAACAAGGGCAATGGGCTCAAGCTGAAGAAGCTTTTCGTAATGCATTAAAACAGCGTCCTGATGTTCATGACTTTGCATGGCTTGCTGATGCATTAGATAAACAGAAAAAATCTGAAGAGTCGGCGAAAGTGCGTAAAGATGCTTTATTAATGACACTGAAAAAAGACTCTGTCATTTTTGAAGAGCCTAAAAAAAGTAAATAAACTTATTCGATAAGAACCTGTTCATTCATCGAGTGATCGACTAATTTAAAAACCCTCTTTATTGAGGGTTTTTTATTGGATCTAAAAACCATATTGAAATAACAACACCACTTCTGCACATAAAACCAAAAATACATACACCCAAGCAATACGATAAAAACGAGTGGGTATTCCCTTCTCATTTTCTTGCTGAAATGACAGATAATGTTTTCTCGCCAGATAAAACACAACAATATAAATCAGTGCGATCCCCTGACAAAGAAAGGCCACATATTTAGCCCATGATTTGCCACCAATAATAAGCATGATAAGAGGGATCAAAAAGAATAATAATGGGCCAAACTTCTCTATAAGAAAGAGTTTTTCTTGTGCAAGATATGCTTTTTGTTTATTTATCATAATGATGCTATCTCCAATCTACCCTTGCGCTGGATAATAGCGTGATAATGCAATGAATACAAAATGGATGTGTGGTTGATATATAAAAAAACGCCTGTATAAAACTATACAGGCGCATAAATATACAATCAGGTCTACAGACGGATGGTGCCTCACTCAACGTTTCGTCCTGTTGATGATGAATGATGTTCATCGTTAACGTGGACGTAGGCACCGAATAATCGGCTCTGCATCATTCCTAGGTTTATGAAGCCATACGCTGTCATAAGGAGTGGAATGAGCATCTACAAGATAGATATTGCATTAAGCATGCCAATTTTCCATTTTTTATTAAAAATATCCCCTTTCTCTAAAAGGCATAAGGTAACTTATTGAATTTTGGTTTTCCTTTCCGGCTTCACTCATTTTCAATGATAAAAAAGCTATGACCTATGCTTTCACCATGCTATTGCTAAATAGAAAAGAAAATATAGGGTCTGATATACGTCTCTTTTTCACGACAAGAAAAACACACTAACTATTTAGTCATTTAAAATCAATGCATTAAATGTCTCTTATTGGAGACATTAAAAATAGCAAGTGTTGGCATTTACCGACAGATAAAATAAAAAGCTTATATTTCATATAATTATAACTAATTATTTTATGTATTTTACCTATCTTTTTATGAAGATTAAAATTCGGCAATAAATTAAATTATTAATAACCTTTAAGTGACAAGGACGGCATTCTTGTTAAAAACGTCATTTTGGCTTTCTTATCTGGAATACATAATCAAAAATAAAAAATATGAAAAGAGTAACGATTATAGAAGTAGAAGTAGAAGTAGAAGTAGAAGTAGAAGTAGAAATGGTGTTGCGGTTTTTAAAAAGGCAAATCGTAGATACGAAAAAGCCTCGATATAATCGAGGCTTTTTCTTATTGGTCGGCGAGAGAGGATTCGAACCTCCGACCCACTGGTCCCAAACCAGTTGCGCTACCAGGCTGCGCTACTCGCCGTCTGCATCACTGCTCTTATCTTGTTTATTGGTGCGAAGGGGGGGACTTGAACCCCCACGTCCGTTAGAACACTAACACCTGAAGCTAGCGCGTCTACCAATTCCGCCACCCTCGCATAAACAATAACTAAGATAAGATGGGGTGGCTAATGGGACTCGAACCCACGACAACTGGAATCACAATCCAGGGCTCTACCAACTGAGCTATAGCCACCATAACAGCTATCTTATTACTTCTTACAACAACGTTCTTCACCGTAACTCTTAGCACGCTTTAATGGCGCGCCCGACAGGATTCGAACCTGAGACCTCTGCCTCCGGAGGGCAGCGCTCTATCCAGCTGAGCTACGGGCGCTTCACGCCGTTGCGGGAAAGGATAGTACGGATTTACGCTCTGTCTGTCTAGTGCTTTTTGAAAAAAAAAGTTTGTTTGACGATAGTTTGTGCATTTCGTCGATAAATGGAGCGTTTTAACACGCTAAACGCCCCATTAGTATAATAATCAAACAATCAAGAAGCTAGATAAAAGCAGGAATAAATTATTTAACCAGTCACATCTAACAAAAAAAGACACGATCCCTATTACAATTTATTGGAATAATAATACCCAACGAATTTTAACAGCTTAAATTGACGCTTAATTCGGCTTGGTTGTGATAACAAACGATATAACCACTCTAACCCAAGATTTTGCCATGCTTTCGGTGCTCTTTTAACATGGCCTGTAAACACGTCATAAGTTCCACCAACGCCCATGTATAAAGCATCAGGGTAAATTTCACGACATGCACGAATAAACAACTCTTGCTTAGGTGATCCCATCGCAATAGTCACTATCTTCGCACCAGAGGCCTTTATACGCTCAAATAACGCCTCTCTATCTTGTGGTGTAAAGTAACCGTTCTGACTACCTACAATATTTACATTCCACTGTGCTTTAAGCTTATCTTCGGTTTGAGAAAGAATTTCAGGTTTACCACCGACAAGAAAAACGGGTGTTCCCTCTTTGCCCGCTCTTTCCATTAACGCTTCCCATAAATCAGCACCTGCAATACGAGAAACATTTGCATCAGGGTATTTACGACGAATACCCCGCACAACGCTAATACCGTCTGCATAAAGATAATCTGCTTCGTTGAGCAGCTCATTAAGTGCTGAGTCTGTTTCTGCTGTAAGAATTTTTTCTGCATTAATGGCAATCAGAGAGCCACTTTTTATTTGTGCTCCTTCATAGAGATAATCCAGAAAATGAGCCATATCGCGAAATCCCCAGATATTATGTCCGCGGATTGAATACTTCGGAATTGAATTGGATCCCATTACTTTTCCTTTTTCTCTAAACAACGAGGTTCACTTTGTATTTGACGAGTCACGTAATTACGCACTAATCCCGCACTTTCAAATAACCAATAAAGCAGTTTGGCAACCACCAAACATAAACCAAAAATTAAACAGAAAAACACAACGCGAGAAACGAAAGAATCAACACCTTCTCGTGCCAAAACAATCATATTAAAAATAGCCCCAAAGCAGAAAGCTTGCAAAATAGCGGATTTATAACGATTGCTTTCATTGAGCCCTTGCTGATATAGCCAATCAAACCACTTAATAATCAGTCCTACAACAATCGCACCCAATGGGATAAAGGCAACGCCTCCCATCACAACCAGAGAGCCAATTAAGGTTGGTGAAATAGCAAGACCCGCATGGTAATTAAGTACTTCCCATGTAAAGTAGTTTGCTGAGTTCAGCACTACATCTGGGCGTTCTGGCCATACCCAAGAAGGAATAAAGACATAAAAATCACGAATAATCGGTGCAAGTCCTTGGAACTCAATCTTGTCATAATTATTAAGTAATAAAGCTAGATTTTCCCAAGGAGAGAACGTATCTCGAGTAAGGTATAAGAAAGTATAGAATGCCTCTGCACCACTCACATCAAGGCCATAGCGTTTTAATGCCAACCAGAACATGCCAACAATACTCATAACCCCAGCGGCAACCAGCATCCATAAGGTTATCCAGCCTCGAACAATACCGATAAACAAAAACAGCGCAAAAGCGATGATGATATTAGCGCGGGTTCCTCCCACAATAATGTAGGTTAAGATCCCAAAACCCACCGTTGCACAAAGGAAAAAAATCCATCGCTGTTGAGTGGGTTTTAAGAAATAAACCACCAGCATTGCTGGGATAAAGAAATAGAAAAAGCGCTTAAGCGCAACACCTGACACTTGGCTTGAAAAAATTTGGCTATACGTTTTGAGCTTAAAGAGTAAAAAGCCATTTTGTAGAAAGAAAATTCCCACAGTAACAAACGCAATTAATGCCAATAAAATCCAAGTAAGGTTGGTTTCTACTCTATTCATCGTAAATAGCGACCTAGAAGGGCCGTCAACCGATTTTCTCAGTCTTACCTTATAAGTTACATAATAAATAGCATAGAAGCTGGTAGAGGCTAATAGCGCGTATAATAATGAATCAACGGGCACAACTGCGACATCAAATTGGAATACCAACATACAAGTCAGGGGGAAACCAAAATAAAAGGTCAGCAGATAGAGCATTGAGAAAAAAACATTAAAATTAAAGCGAACTCGACGAAACTCTTGATAAGTCAGCAATAAAATAAAACTTAAAGAGATAAAATAAACAAGTGCTAGGCCACCCAGTTCCGCCAATGTCATTGCGGCTCTCCTGTACTCATCTCAATTAACTCTTTCCAACCATCCGTGAAGTTAGGCGCAAAGAAGGCAATATTTTGGCGATCAAGCATCAGCAATTGCCGTTTAGCCTCTTCAATCAGCGCAACATCTAATTTGTCTCCTGAGAAAAAAACAGGAACACTTTGCTCAGTTAAATCCTGCCAAAATGGATTTTGACGACTAATTACAAAAGGGATAGCAAATTGAATAAGCAGACAAAGCGTGCCGATACCTTGTTGACGGTGGAAAATAAAATAACCTAAATCGCATGTTTTCAATAACGCGAGATAATCGTCAAATGCCAATTTATCACGTAATATTTCAACCTGATTATAGGGAAGCAACTGGCTAGCTGCGTGGGCTACTTCATCAATATAAACGTGATTATTTTCAGGATATCCCATTGGAATAATCACTTTCGCACGCGTTCCATATTGCTCGGCAATTGCCTGTAAAGCTTCAATGTGGCGGTTCGATCTATCCCCTGAATTACCCACAATAATGGTGAGCTGCTTTTCATCAATAGGCGCTTTTTCTGTCACCGTAAGCGCAGGATCCATTCTTGTTGGGAAATAGAGCAAGCTGGCTGGAATATTAACGTTAAATTGCGCGAAGTAATTCAGATCACCTCGTGTACCAAATACTCGGCCCACACGCTTTTGAGCGAGTTTACGAAGAAGATAGAAGAGTTTAAATTTTAGCTGTTTAGAATCCTGATATAAATCAGCACCCCAAATATGCCACCAAAATTGATGACGTTTGATCTTGCCAGTTAATAATGCCAACCAAATAGGCGCATTAAACTGACCTAAAAAAAGGAATCGTTGGTGAGTATCGGCTTTGGCCAATGTGACCACTCTCTGTGCAACCTGCTTTTTATCAGCTAAACACTCAATATCTAAAGCTGGGTAGCTTTCTTGCAGTGAAGTATTTTTACTGGCAACGATAAAACGAGGTTTATACGTTAACCCCGCCTCAGTCACGAGGTGGTCGTTAAAAAACCGTAACATTGTGTTGTTATGATGCACAATGTCTGAACCTAGTACGTAAATCAAAGTTGTCATTTGCGCCTGCAATAAATCACGAAAACAGAACTACAGAGAAGGAAGTAAATAATATACGTTGCCATATAGGCTTGAGCGGCACCTAGTGCGCCATGCTCAGGAATAAGCCAACGCGAAAATAGCGTTAATAGGGCAAACTGGCTTACTTCTGTAAGGATATAAAAACGTAGTGCCGCTTTTGCGATGACTAGATAACCAAAGACATAAGCGCCTACTTTTAAAACATCGCCAACAAGTTGCCATGCAAATAAATCACGCATAGCGACAAATTTATCTGAAAACAGTAACCAAATCGCAAAATCACGTAATAACCACACCATAAAACTCGCAGCAGCCACTGCAGGTAATACAAACTTCAGTGATTTAACGATCTCTTTGGTAATATCACTCTTTTGCGTTAATCGAGAGAGTGTTGGCAATAAATAAACAGAAAAAGATGCGGTAATAAATTGCAAATAAGCATCTGAAATACTGGTCACCCCTTGCCAAATCCCTACGTCTTCCCAGCTATAGTGCTCAGCAAGTAAGTTACGCATCATGATATAAGCAACGGGTAATGTAATCGATGTCAGTATCGCCATAATGGTAAACTTACCAAGATGACTTGCTATCGCCTTATCCCAATGGGGTTTAAGCTCGCTTAAAGCGAAGCGTTTACGCTTTACTACTAAAAATGTAGCAGGAAATAAAATAAGTGCAGGTACTAATGCAAGTCCAATTAATGCACCGTGATAACCCGCAAATAAATAGCATAAATAATAAGCAACAACACCAATAATGCTACCGGCAATCACTGATAAAGCGTTACCTGCCGCATCACGATAACCTTTTAATATGGCAAGAAAATAGTTGCTATATGCTATCCCCATTTGAATAAAAGCAACGACTCTTACAATATCCTGATATTGATGATAATCATCACCAAATAACACTTGGCTAATGGGAGCAGAAAAAAGAAGAAATAAAATAGCTAATAGTGTGGAAAACAGCAAAATCATGGATGATGAAGTACCCAACACTTTTTTGCGTTGAATATCATCATCTTGATATTGTGCGATTAATTTCGTCACACCATTAAAAATACCCGCACCAGATAAGACACCTAGCACGGTGATTAATTGACGAAAGTTACCTGCTAACCCGACCCCAGTTGGTCCAAAAGAGACGGCAAGTAACTTGACGACAAGCAGACCAGCCCCGATTTTTATCAGGGTTGATCCGGCTGTCCAAATTGATGCTTTGGCTAATGACATAATTAAGCAAAGAAGTCGCGAATATGACCAATAACAGTCTGCTGCTCTTCTTCTGTCATGTTGTAGAACATAGGTAAACGCACTAAACGCTCACTTTCTTGCGTGGTGAAAATATCTTCACCATCAAAGCGACCAAACTTCATACCTGCTGGGCTGGTATGTAATGACACATAGTGGAACACTGTTAAAACACCGTGTTCTTTCATGTAGTCATTAAACGCGGTACGTTGATCGATATCTTTCAGTTTGATATAGAACATATGCGCATTGTGTTCTAACCCTTCTGGAACGATTGGAAGCGCTAATAAGCCTTTTTCCGCTAATGGAGTCAATGCATCATAGTAAATCTGCCAAAATGCCAAACGACGCTCATTAATTTTTTCAGCTTCTTCAAGTTGAGCCCATAAATAAGCCGCTTGTAAGTCTGACATTAAGTAGCTAGAACCAATATCACGCCAAGTATATTTATCTACCTGACCACGGAAAAATTGGCTACGATTGGTACCTTTTTCACGGATAACTTCTGCACGATTGATTAAATCTGGATCGTTAATCAGCGTTGCACCACCCTCACCGCCTGATGAGTAGTTTTTAGTTTCATGGAAGCTATAGCAACCAATATGACCAATTGTACCGAGAGCCTTACCCTTGTAAGTTGACATGACACCTTGAGCAGCATCTTCGATAACAAACAGATTATATTTTTTCGCAATCGCCATAATCGTATCCATTTCACACGCAACACCTGCGTAATGGACGGGAATAATGGCGCGGGTTTTCTCTGTAATAGCCGCTTCAATTTTTGTTTCATCAATATTCATAGTATCTGGACGAATATCAACGAAAACAATCGTTGCGCCACGTAATACAAACGCATTAGAGGTCGAAACAAAGGTAAAACTTGGCATAATGACTTCATCGCCTGGCTTGATATCTAATAAGATAGCTGCCATTTCAAGCGATGCTGTACAAGATGGTGTTAACAGCGTTTTATGACAATGAAATTGTTCTTCTAACCACTTTTCACATTTCTTTGTGAAATTGCCATCGCCACAGAGCTTGCCACTTTCCATAGCTTGTTTCATATATTCTAATTCTGTGCCGACAACCGGTGGTTTATTAAACGGAATCATATTATCCCCTGTATAACCAATAAGTGGTGCTCTCTATTAAGCCCCCACTGTGTGTGTATAAACGCGAAGCTGCAATATTGCTGATCTGTGTTGCAACATATAAGGTCGAAACACCTTGTTGTTGACACCAAAACTTCGCGGCCGACATCAGTTGTTTACCAATGCCTTGTCCTATTCTGTTGGGCATTACCGCTAGTAATCCCACTCTTGCTTCACTTTCAGATAGACGGCGTAAAGTGACAAAACCACTTACATTATTTTCAGCATCATTAGTCAGTAAACAGATATCATCGAATGTGCCTAACACCGCTTTTTTAACCCATAATGCATAAAAACGACTGCTATCACCTTCTTGATACCAAGGTGTTCTAAAACGACTTTGTACAAAAGCCTCTGAAGCCGTTGCCATCAATAAATCGATATCATCTTCATTGGCTTTTCTAAAACAATATTCCGTCGTTTTCTTACAAGCATTTTCTGTGCCAATTGAAAGTTTAAAATCAATTTCACCTTCCGCAAATTGAAAACCTAATTGGCTGAGTTTATCGATGAGAGAAAGCTCATGAGATGCGACTTTAGCTTGAACCACAGCAAAAGCGTCAAGCTGTTCGTCTGTTAACGCGGGCGCTTGTGTATCAAACTCAAGACGCCCTGTTTTGAGGGAAAAATACTCACTTTCCCACTCAAGATAATTAATATTGGCGAGGACGGACATGTAATAAATCCAATAGATAGCGACCATAACCAGTTTTAGACAGTGATTTTGCGCTTTCTCTTACTTGGTCATCACTGAGCCAACCATTACGCCAAGCAATCTCTTCAAGGCACGCCACTTTAAATCCTTGGCGTTTTTCAACAGTTTGAACAAAGGTACTGGCTTCAATTAAGCTATCGTGAGTTCCGGTATCTAACCACGCAAAACCACGCCCCAGTAGTTCAACGTTAAGCTCACCACATTCAAGATACATCTGATTAATCGACGTAATTTCTAATTCACCTCGAATCGAAGGTTTGACTCGTTTGGCAAAATCAACCACTCGGTTATCGTAGAAATACAGCCCCGTGACAGCCCAATTAGATTTAGGCTGTTCTGGTTTTTCTTCTATCGATAACACTTTAAAATCATCGTCAAATTCAACAACACCAAATCGCTCAGGATCCATCACTTGATAACCAAATACCGTTGCGCCATGTTCACGTTGAGCAACTTGTTTTAGTTTTGGACTAAACCCTTGACCAAAATAGATATTATCGCCTAAAACTAAACAGCAATGATCATCACCAATAAATTCCTCACCCAAAATAAAGGCTTGGGCTAAACCATCAGGAGATGGCTGAATTTTATATTGAAGATGAACACCAAATGCAGAACCATCACCCAGTAAACGCTGAAATGAGGTCATGTCATCGGGTGTTGTAATGATCAAAATATCTCGAATACCAGCAAGCATCAGAACTGAAAGCGGATAATAGATCATGGGTTTATCATAGATAGGCAATAACTGCTTCGATACCCCTTTGGTTATCGGATGCAGTCGTGTACCCGAACCACCCGCTAAAATAATACCTTTCATCATTTATCCTTCTTTACTTAATCAGTTCCCAAGCCCTAGACGTTCACCTGCATAAGAGCCATCTAACACTCGTTTCCACCAAGTTTCGTTATTTAAATACCACAAAACAGTTTTACGAATGCCAGATTCAAATGTCTCTTCTGGTTTCCAGCCTAATTCAGCTTCAATTTTTGCTGCATCAATTGCATAGCGCAGGTCATGACCTGGTCTGTCTTTCACATACGTGATGAGATCGACATACTGAGCAACACCTTCTGGTTTTGCTGGATATAACTCTTCTAACAGCGCACAAATCGTTTTAACAACATCAATATTGCGACGCTCATTGTGTCCACCAATATTATAAGTTTTACCCGGCGTTGCTGTTGTTGCGACTAAATAGAGAGCACGAGCATGATCTTCAACATAGAGCCAATCACGGATCTGTTCACCTTTACCATAAACAGGTAATGGTTTTCCTGAAATCGCATTTAAGATAATTAATGGGATTAATTTTTCAGGGAAATGGTAAGGGCCGTAGTTATTCGAGCAGTTTGTGATCACAGTCGGTAAACCGTAAGTACGCAACCAAGCACGAACTAAATGGTCGCTTGAAGCTTTAGACGCAGAATATGGGCTACTTGGTGCATAAGGCGTAGTTTCAGTAAAGAAATCATCTGTACCTTCTAAATCGCCATACACTTCATCTGTTGAGATATGGTGGAAACGAAATGCCGTTTTCTTCTCTTCAGGTAGAACTTGCCAAAAGTGGCGAGCTGCTTCCAATAAGGTGTAAGTACCCACAATATTGGTTTCAATAAATGCAGCGGGGCCATCGATAGAACGGTCAACATGGCTTTCTGCCGCTAAGTGCATAACAACATCGGGTTGATATTGAGCAAATAAGCGATCGAGCTCGACTCTATCACAGATATCAACTTGCTCAAAGGCATAGCGTTGACTGTCAGCTACGGTTGCTAATGACTCTAAATTACCGGCATAAGTCAGTTTATCCACCACAACAACGCTGTCATTGGTGTTATCAATAATATGTCGAACAACAGCAGAGCCGATAAAACCGGCTCCACCTGTAACTAGAATGCGTTTCAACGCCATACCCCTTTAGTATCTACAATCCATTTTTGAGTGACTTTACTACCAGGGATCGCTTTAAACTGTTGATGATCAACTAACATTAAGACAATATCCGCGTCTTTCAATGCTTGCTCTGTTGATACTAACTCTGTGATACCTTTCAGTTTTGTTGGTAACTCATGAATATTAGGTTCAACTGCGAATGTCGTACCACTGTGCCAATCAGCGACTTGTTTAGTGATATTCATTGCAGGGCTTTCACGTAAATCATCGATATTAGGCTTAAAGGCTAAACCAAAGCAGGCAATCTTAATTTCGTTTGCGCGTTTACCTGTTTCAGTGAGGCAATCAGCAACAGCGGCTTTAACTTGATCGATAACCCACACTGGTTTGCCATCATTGACCAAACGTGCAGTGTGAATTAAGCGAGATTGTTTTGGATTTTGTGACACGATAAACCAAGGGTCAACAGCGATACAGTGCCCGCCAACGCCTGGGCCCGGTTGTAAAATGTTGACGCGAGGATGGCGGTTCGCCAAGCTAATTAGCTCCCACACATTGATATCTTGGTCTGCACAGATCAGTGATAATTCGTTAGCAAACGCGATATTAACATCACGGAAGCTATTTTCAGTCAGCTTACACATTTCTGCAGTGCGTGCATTAGTGATAACACATTCACCTTCAAGGAAGATTTTGTATAGCTCGCTTGCACGTTCTGAAGATTTACGGTTCATACCACCCACAACACGGTCATTGCGGATAAGTTCAATCATCACTTGACCCGGTAATACACGCTCAGGGCAGTAAGCTACATCGATATCAGCATCTTCACCTTGCTGATGAGGGAAGGTTAAGTCTGGGCGAGCTTCCGCTAACCACTCAGCCATTTTCTCAGTAGAACCAACTGGTGAGGTTGATTCTAGAATAATAAGATCACCTTTTTTCAATACAGGTGCGATAGAGCGTGCAGCTGCTTCAACATAAGCCAAATCAGGCTCATGCTCACCTTTAAATGGTGTAGGTACAGCAATAAGGTAAGCATCCGCTGGCTGTGGCGTGGTATAGGCTTTTAAATGGCCTTCTTCAACCGCTTGTTTAACGACTTTATCAAGATCAGGCTCAACAATGTGAATTTGACCTTTATTAATCGTATCAACTGCATGCTGATTAACATCAACACCGATGACGCTTTTCTTACGAGAGGCAAAAGCTGCCGCTGTAGGTAAACCAATGTAGCCGAGGCCGATAACAGAAATAGTTTCAAAACTCATAATGTCACCTGATTTTTTTTCAATGCTTCAAGAATACGTTGGCAGGCATGACCATCACCATAAGGGTTTGTCGCCTTACTCATTTGGTGATACGCGTTTTCGTCTGTCAATAAAGAGGTTACTTCGCTAACAATACGTTTAGTATCTGTTCCTACTAAACGAACAGAGCCTGCTTCAACAGCTTCTGGGCGCTCTGTTGTGTCTCGCATTACAAGAACTGGCTTACCTAATGAAGGGGCTTCTTCTTGAATTCCACCAGAATCGGTCAAAATAAGGTAAGCATGATTCATTAAATAAACGAATGGGAGATAATCTTGTGGCTGTATTAATTTAATATTATCAATACCATGAAGGATACGTTGAACCGGTTCACTCACATTAGGATTTAAGTGAACAGGATAGACAACTTCTACATCTGGGTGTGCTAATGCAATTTCAGCTAAAGCTTGGCAGATACGTTCAAAACCACCACCAAAACTTTCTCGACGATGCCCGGTTACCAAGATCATTTTCTTGTCAGGCTGAATAAATGGATAGTTTACAGCAAGCTCATTTAAGAGTGTTTGATTGCCCATCACTCTGTCACTTACCCAAAACAACGCATCGATTACTGTATTTCCCGTAACAAAAATATTTTTATCTGCAACCGCTTCTCGCACCAAATTTAATTTTGCCGTTTCTGTTGGTGCGAAATGATACATTGCGAGATGCCCTGCAATGGTACGGTTTGCCTCTTCAGGCCAAGGGGAATAAAGATTGCCCGTACGTAATCCAGCTTCCACATGACCAACAGGAATTCGTTGATAAAATGCGGCTAAACTTGCTGCCATGGTCGTTGTTGTATCACCATGTACCAAAACAACATCAGGTTGAAATGACGCTAATACCGGTTTTAACCCTTCTAAAATACGACAGGTAATATCCGTTAAATCTTGTCCTGGTTTCATAATATTGAGATCGTAATCTGGTTTGATCTCAAAAAGATTTAATACCTGATCAAGCATTTCTCGATGTTGGGCCGTAACACATACCTTCGCTTCAAACGAATCATCATTTGCTAAAGCGTGCACTAAAGGTGCCATTTTTATCGCTTCAGGGCGTGTGCCAAAAACAGTCAACACTTTCACAGTGGCTCTCTTTTTTTCATTGTTATATCGCTTATTTTTGGGAAAGCAATATGCCCTTATACTCAGTACATCAGGTGCCGAAACACCTGATGTCTCGTTATTGTCATCAATGACAAAATTTAATTATTATTATTTTTTTAATGAACTGCGTCTTACTAATGCAACACCTGCACCCGCTAAAACACCAATAGCGCCCCAAAGTACCATCATAAAGGCACGACGAGGACTATCACGTTTCACAGGATCTTCAGGAGTACGTAGAAAACGGTAAGTTTGGAAGTTATCTTGTAATTTTGCGCCCACAGCAAGGGTCGCTAACATTGCTGTATTTTGATCATAATCACTATCAAAATCAGCACCTGTTGCCACTAAAGTTTCTAGCTGTGATTGCAACAGAGGAACACCTAACAGAAACAGTTTGGAATCCGGTAACTCATCAATCGCAATCGATGTTTGTTTTTGAGAAATACCTTGTTTCTCAGCTACTTTAATTGATTGCTCTAATAAGTTAATTTGGCGTTGATACGCAGATTGAGCTGCCATTTCTTGGCGTTTAACTAGTGCTTTCATTGATTGAGTTCTAGTTGCCCAAGCTGTTATCACTTCATCATTAAGATGAGTAGATGCTCTCTTATTAGCAAAAGCAATATACTCATTTAATAATTGGCTCGCTTCTTTTGAAGTTTCCGCGATAAGTTTTAGTTGATCATTAACTAATTTTTTTTCATCAGCAGGCGTAAATTGAATATTGTTAATTAACTCATCCAATAACGCAGCATTAGCCTGTTCATCACTCTCTTTGCGCTGTTTGAAATAATCCGTTTGCAACCAAAACTCACGACGTGTATCAAACGCCGCGATTTGAGTAATAAACTCTTGATAAGCTTCATCTGAAATAGTTAAAGCTGGGGTTTGTGCTGCTGGATTAATCTGTGTATCAAGATTGCGCAAGAACTGAGATTGCGAATAATAACTGCCTAAGTTATTAATCGTTGGTTTCTCTGTCATTGCGATTGCACTCCATTTAGGTTGCATCAAATAAGATGCACCGAGTGCAATCACTGCAAAAAGCAGAGCGAACCCTATAATCCAGCTTTTGCCTGACCAAAGTGCACAAAAAAGACCTCGAATATCGAGTTCATTATCTGGCTGTTCACCCTGTCGGGAGGCGTTATTTTCCGAGTTCATCACGTTAAAAAACCTCTGCTTATATTAATGCTGTTGTGTTGCTCTACGTAAGCGACGCTTATGTCGTTTAATAAAACGAGCGACTCGCCACGCGCGTTTAATGCAATAACCATACATAACAAATGCAAGCAAGAATAATGCCAACATAAACCATTCAGGGACAAATGATAGGTTTTGACCGATAATACCAATCGCGGCTAATAGCGCAGCAGCCACAGTAATTAAAATAAAGGCTTGGCGAGAGGTAAAACCTGCACGCATGATCAAATGGTGAATATGTTGACGGTCTGGAGAGAAAGGGCTCATTCCTTTACGTAAACGACGGTACATAATTGCCACCATATCCATAAGTGGAATAGCAATTATCCATAATGCAGTTACTGCCTTAACAGGGCGAGGCTGAGTTTGTGTTGATGCGACCAATAACCAAATAATGGTAAATCCAATCAGTGTACTTCCCGCATCTCCCATAAATACTTTGAATTTTTTACCGCAGACCCCTAAATTTAGAAGGATGTAAGGTAAAATTGCTGCGATAAATGAGAAGCACCAGAATGCGAGAGCTGAGTTACCGCTTTGATATAATAAAATACCAAGCGCACCAAAAGAGACACAAGAAAGACCACCTAATAACCCATCAATACCATCAACCATATTAAAGGCATTGATTGCTGCCCAAACAGCGAAAAGTGTAACAATATAGCCAAAAGGCCCTAAATGCATTTCCCAAGGACCAAAGGCATGACCCAGAGTGTCGAGTTTTAACCCTGCACCCACCATCATCACGATCCCAACAAAAGCTTGGATTGTTGCTCTAATTTTGACACTAATATCGAAGCGATCATCTAATGCGCCGATAAAAACAAGAAGTCCCGCACATGCCAGATACAATTCCTTATGAGGAATATAAATATCTGAAATATAAAATGCGAAAACAATACCAAAATAGACTGATATTCCTCCGACTAGAGGGATCAATCCATGATGTTTCTTACGATAATTCGGTTTATCCACGAGTCCAATTTTCTTTGCAATTTTACGAGCCAAGAATAAAAATGCGAAAGAAAATAAGAACACATAAAAAACGCTTGTGCTCATTTTTAGTATATCCACAGTACTGTTCTCTATAATAAATATAGCTGGTTATTTTACGCTTCCATGTGTTTTTATTCTTTTTTCCAGCCTCACCACGACGAGTTTATTCAAAACCCACCACCCTTCATCAATTATAAGTTTTCCTTAACTATTTTTATTGATGCCATCGCTATTTTTATCAATTACCAAAACATGCAATATATATACCAACATCTCGCTAAAATATTGCAATCTAAAATTGAATTACACCCATAAAAAACAAAAAACGCCACAAACTATTGTGGCGTTTTCATCATATCGTCATTCTTACAAAGTAAACGAGCTTAACAGCATATAAATTGAGGTGATATTACTTATTCTGTAACAGAGCACACTATTTTAATATTTTAATCCTATTCTCAGCTCAATCACTTTGTTAATACACTTTATGAACGTTTCATAAAGTCGAAGAATTCTTCATTTGTCTTAGTCATTGCTAACTTATTAATGAGGAACTCCATTGCGTCAATTTCACCCATTGGATGAATAATTTTACGCAAGATCCACATTTTTTGTAGCTCATCTTGAGACGTCAGTAACTCTTCTTTACGTGTACCAGAACGATTGTAATCAATTGCAGGGAAAACACGTTTTTCAGCAATTTTACGAGACAGGTGTAATTCCATATTACCTGTACCCTTAAATTCTTCGTAGATAACTTCGTCCATCTTAGAACCCGTATCGACTAATGCTGTTGCAATGATAGTCAAGCTACCACCTTCTTCAACATTACGAGCCGCACCAAAGAAACGTTTAGGACGATGTAATGCGTTTGCATCCACACCACCTGTTAACACTTTACCTGATGAAGGAACAACGGTGTTATAAGCACGCGCTAAACGTGTGATGGAGTCTAACAGGATGATAACGTCTTTTTTATGCTCAACTAGACGCTTCGCTTTTTCAATCACCATTTCTGCAACTTGTACGTGACGAGAAGCGGGTTCATCAAAGGTTGAAGCAATAACTTCACCTTTTACTAAGCGTTGCATTTCTGTCACTTCTTCTGGACGTTCATCAATCAGAAGTACCATTAATACGCAATCAGGGTAGTTATGAGCAATATTTGCTGCAATGTTTTGCAGCAACATGGTTTTACCTGCTTTTGGTGGAGCAACAATAAGACCACGTTGACCACGGCCAATTGGTGCCGCTAAGTCAAGAACACGCGCGGTTAAGTCTTCTGTTGAACCATTACCACGTTCCATGCGTAAACGATTATTAGCATGTAAAGGTGTTAAGTTTTCAAAGAGGATTTTACTGCGGGCATTTTCTGGTTTATCAAAGTTAACTTCATTAACTTTTAGGAGAGCAAAATAACGTTCACCTTCTTTAGGAGGACGAATTTTCCCTGCGATGGTGTCACCAGTGCGAAGGTTAAAACGGCGAATTTGACTTGGAGAAACGTAGATATCATCGGGACCAGCAAGGTAGGAACTGTCTGCGGAACGTAGGAAGCCGAAGCCATCCTGCAATATTTCCAGCACACCGTCACCGAAAATATCTTCTCCACTTTTCGCGTGTTGCTTCAAGATAGAGAAAATAATGTCTTGCTTTCTCATTCGAGCCAGATTCTCTAGCCCCATATTTTCGCCAAGTGCTATCAGTTCTGATACCGGCGTATTTTTTAATTCGGTAAGATTCATAATGGTGGGTTCTTAATAACTCGGGGTAACTCTCGAACTATGAACGTGAATAGTATAACAGCGAATTGCTGTCAGTTTCGTCATGTGTAAAATTACAGATTATAACTTTCTAACATAGGGTATAACTAAAATGATAATGTTAGAGAGTGTTAATACTATTAGACCAATCTGCTTTATCCCAGAGAAGTGACATTCATTTTCGCGATGCATGAGTGTACTTTCAACTTATGGGTTAGGAACATACTTTGGAAAAATTTATATCCCTTGAATACTATAGATTATTCTAAGGCAACTTGACTGGTTAGATGAATTCAGATTACTTATATTAAATATCATATTAGATTAAATATCATATCATGTTATTCAATTCTATTACTTTGTACGCTTGATATTCAATATCTCAGACTTATTTAATCGTGTCTAATCATATTGACAAGTAGATCCGATATATTATGTAAGTAAGTGGCGCTAACTTATCATGCTTCGAAGCGGACGTCTAGCGGTCAATAACAGAAATACTGACAAGGTCTAAACGTCCTACTTTATTTTTGATATCTAAATCAAATTAGATATTTTCGTCTAAAAACTCTTTCAGTTGAGTTTTTGACAATGCACCTACTTTAGTTGCAGCAACTGCACCGTTTTTGAATAAAATCAGTGTAGGAATGCCGCGAATACCGTATTTTGGTGCTGTCAGCGGGTTTTGATCGATGTTTAGCTTCGCAACTGTTAATTTACCAGCGTATTCTGTTGCAACTTCATCTAGAATAGGAGCAATCATTTTACATGGGCCACACCATTCAGCCCAGAAATCAACGAGCACAGGGCCGGTTGCATTTAATACATCAGCATCGAATTTGCTGTCAGATAAGTGAAGGATTTTATCGCTCATTGTTCTACTCCAAAGAATAATATTGACCGTACCAGTGTAACATTAAATAACAAAAGTCTGTCTGCATTTCAGCGGATAAACTTTTGTAATGCAACCCATAACTGATATTCTATTACATTATGAGCAAAACATATTTGACAGAAAAGAAGTTTTCCGACTTCGCCTTGCATCCAAAAGTGATAGAAGCCCTTGAGAAAAAAGGGTTCTCTAATTGTACACAAATTCAGGCATTGACGTTACCTATCACTGTGAAAGGTCAAGACATTGCCGGGCAAGCCCAAACAGGAACAGGCAAAACGTTGGCGTTTTTAACTTCAACGTTTCATTATCTTTTAACGCACCCTGCTAAAGAAGGGCATGAAACTAATCAACCTCGTGCACTTATTATGGCGCCAACACGCGAATTAGCCGTACAGATTTATTCTGATGCTAAAGAGCTTGCGCAAAACACAGGGATTAAAATGGGTCTCGCCTACGGTGGCGACGGCTATGACGAACAACTCAAAGTATTAAGCAATGGTGTCGATATCGTTATTGGCACAACAGGTCGTTTAATTGACTATGTTAAGCAAGGTCATATTAACCTTAGCGCAATCCAAGTAGTGGTACTTGATGAAGCTGACAGAATGTACGATCTCGGCTTTATTAAAGATATTCGTTGGATTTTCCGTCGTATGCCAGTTGCGGCTGAGCGTATGAATATGCTGTTCTCTGCAACGCTTTCTTACCGCGTAAGAGAACTGGCTTTTGAGCAAATGAATAACCCTGAGTATGTCGAAGTAGAACCTGAGCAAAAAACAGGTTTTAGCATAAAAGAAGAACTCTTTTATCCTTCAAATGAAGAGAAAATGCGTCTTCTTCAAACATTAATTGAAGAAGAATGGCCAGATCGCTGTATCATTTTCGCCAATACAAAACATCGTTGTGACGACATTTGGGCGCACCTTGCTGCAGATGGACACCGCGTTGGTTTATTAACCGGTGATGTTCCTCAGAAAAAACGCCTACGCATTTTAGAAGATTTTACCCAAGGTAATATTGATATTCTGGTTGCTACTGACGTTGCCGCTAGAGGTCTTCATATTCCATCAGTAACACATGTTTTTAACTATGATTTACCTGATGATTGTGAAGATTATGTTCACCGTATTGGTAGAACAGGACGTGCTGGAAATAGTGGTAACTCAATCAGCCTTGCATGTGAAGAATATGCACTGAATTTACCTGCAATTGAAACCTATATTCAACATGCTATTCCTGTGAGTAAATATAATAGTGATGCGTTATTAGCTGATCTTCCTGAGCCTAAACGCCGTCACCGTCCTCGCCAAGGTCAGCCCCGTCGCAACAATGCGCCGGCGCGAAATAATAGAGGAAATAATACTCAACGTAACAACCGAAATAAACGCCCGAGTCATCCATAAATTATGCTGAAATCCTCATCACTTTATGCTGCTATTGATTTAGGTTCTAACAGTTTTCATATGTTAGTCGTTCGAGAAATCGCGGGCTCTATACAAGTCCTTTCCCGCGTGAAACGTAAAGTTCGACTCGCTGCTGGCCTAAACAGTGAAAATGAATTGTCAGAGCAGGCAATGGAACGCGGTTGGCAATGTTTACGACTTTTTTCTGAATATCTGCGTGATATTCCGGCTGAACAAATCAGAGTCGTAGCAACAGCCACATTACGTATTGCTAAAAATGCAGATATTTTTGTCGCAAAAGCGTCTGAAATATTGGGCAATACTGTTCATGTTATTAGTGGTGAGGAAGAAGCACGCCTTATCTATCGTGGCGTTGCACATACCACTGGTGGTGCAGAGCAACGTTTAGTCGTCGATATTGGTGGTGGCAGCACAGAATTAGTTACAGGTACTGGCGCTAAGACGACGCAATTAATGAGCTTAAGTATGGGCTGTGTGACTTGGTTAGAGCGCTATTTTACTGATCGCTCTTTAACTCAAGAAAATTTTTCTAAAGCACAAGATGCAGCCAAAGCGATACTCGCCCCAGTGGCGGATAAATTAATTGAGCAAGGCTGGCAAGTGTGCGTAGGTGCCTCTGGTACTGTACAAGCGTTGCAAGAGATCATGATTGCCCAAGGTATGGATGAATTAATCACCTTACCTAAGCTTGAGCGACTCAAACACAAAGCCATTGAGTGTGGGAAACTAGAAGAGCTGGAAATTGAAGGGCTTACTTTTGAACGAGCCTTAGTGTTTCCAAGTGGGCTTGCTATCTTAATCGCCATATTTGAAACACTGCATATCGATAATATGATCTTAGCAGGTGGTGCATTACGAGAAGGCTTAGTCTATGGAATGTTGCATCTCCCTATTGAGCAAGATATCCGCCAACGTACTCTTCGTAATGTCCAACGTCGGTTTCAGATTGATATTGAGCAAGCACACCGAGTTCAACAACTTGCAGAACACTTTTTTATCCAAGTCAGCAAGAGTTGGCAGTTAGATAATCGTTGCCGCGAGTTGCTTAACAGCGCTAGTGCATTGCATGAAATTGGACTAAGTGTCGATTTCCGTCAAGCGCCTTCACATGCAAGCTATCTGATCTCTCATCTTGATTTACCGGGATACACACCTGCGCAACGACGTTTATTGGCTTCTTTGCTAAAAAACCAAACAGGGATCATCGATCTTGCACCCCTTAATCATCAAAATGCACTACCGATAACTCAAGCCAATCGACTAGTGCGTTTACTGCGATTAGCCATCATTTTTGCTAGCCGTCGCCGTGATGATACTCTCCCTGCTTTACGATTACGCACTGAAGATGAGAAACTCATTATTACGCTGCCATATCAATGGCTTAATGAGCATCCATTGCGGGCTGAAAATCTCCAAGAAGAGATCCAACTTCAGAGCTATGTCCATTGGTCTTTAATGATTGAAGAACAAAATAGCTCTCGTATAAGTTAATTTTTTTACTTATACAAAAATAAAAACCCCTTGAACATCAATATGCCAAGGGGTTAATTTTATTAACCGAGTCTTATATTATTCAGGTTTGTGTCTTGCCAGCATAGCCCTTAATCCCGCAACACCTTTTTGCCCTTTCTCTTGTTTTTCTTCGGCACTTAACACTTTCTTTTTATTAGTATCCCAATTTAAATCATCTTGAGGCAATTCATAAAGAAAACGACTTGGATCAGGTTTGATTAATTCGCCATATTGACGCCTTTCTTTACATAACGTAAAAGTAAGTGTTTTTTGTGCTCGAGTAATTCCCACATAAGCAAGACGTCTTTCTTCTTCTACATTATCTTCATCAATACTACTTTGGTGTGGCAATATGCCCTCTTCCATTCCTACTAAAAATACATGAGGAAACTCAAGACCTTTAGAGGCATGTAATGTCATTAACTGAACTTGATCTAACTCTTCTTCTGTTTCTCCTCGCTCCATCATATCGCGCAAGGTAAAACGGTTAACGACTTGAGAAAGCGTCATAGGTTCATGTAATTCATCACCTTCAAGCATTTCACTCATCCATAAAAATAGCTGATTAATATTTTTCATTCTCATTTCAGCAGCTTTTGCGCTACTTGAGGTTTCATATAACCAACTTTCATAATCCATTTCATGCAATAAATCACGTACAGCTAACAGTGGCTCTCGTTCTGATTTTTGCACTATACGTGACATCCATTGAGAGAATGCTTGTAATGAATTTAAGCCTCGTCCCGTTAATGTTTGACCTAATCCCAAATCAAAACAGGCATTGTATAAACTTTTATCTCGAACTTTTGCCCACTCACCTAATTTTTGAATTGTCATAGGCCCAATTTCACGACGAGGTTTATTCACGATACGTAAAAATGCCGCATCATCATCAGGATTGGTAATTACTCGTAAATAGGCAAGAATATCTTTTATCTCTTCACGTGAGAAAAAAGAGGTTTCACCCGAAATACGATAAGGAATGCGATTTTGCATCAAGTATTTTTCAAAAATACGAGACTGATGATTACCACGATAAAGGATCGCATAATCCTTATAATTGGTTTTATTAATAAAGTGATGAGCAATTAATTCGCCAGCGACACGCTCTGCTTCATGCTCTTCATTATTAGCCGTTAAAACCCGCAGTTCATCACCATAACCTAATTCTGAAAATAACCGTTTTTCAAAAACATGGGGATTATTTTCAATCAAGATATTCGCTGATTTTAGAATACGCCCAGAAGAGCGATAATTTTGCTCAAGCTTAATCACATTAAGTTGTGGAAAATCTTTTTGTAATAGCACTAAATTTTGAGGGCGAGCACCACGCCATGAATAGATTGATTGGTCATCATCGCCTACAACCGTAAAACGAGCTCTTTCACCAACCAGCCATTTGACCAATTCATATTGGCTTGTATTTGTATCTTGATATTCATCCACCAGCAAATAGCGAATACGTCTTTGCCAGCGCTCTCTGACTTCTTCATTTGTGCGCAATAACAAGGTTGGGCGGCTAATTAAGTCATCAAAGTCGAGCACATTACAACTACGCAGATGTTGCTCGTAACGTCGAAAGCATTCGGCAAATGTATGATCTTGTTGCGATCTCGCCATTCCTATTGCTTGCTCTGGTGTGAGCATGTCATTTTTCCAGTTAGAGATTTGGCTCTTTAACTGAGAAAGTAAATCTTTATCTTCTTCTAATAAATCAGCCGTTAATTCTTTAAGTAATGCAGATTGGTCTTGATCATCAAACAGTGAAAACTTAGCTTTAATACCTAGCGCCTTATATTCGCGTTTGATAATTTCTAATCCCAATGTGTGAAACGTTGAGATCATCAATCCTTTCGCTTCTTGACGACCTAAGGTTTGAGCAACACGCTCTTTCATTTCACGCGCAGCTTTATTGGTAAACGTGACTGCTGCAATTTGCTTTGCTGGATATTGGCATTGACGAATAAGGTGTGCAATTTTATTGGTAATAACCCGTGTTTTACCCGATCCCGCACCTGCCAAGACCAAACAAGGGCCTGACACATATTCCACTGCTTTTTGTTGACCAGGATTTAATCGCATACTTTTTCCAAACTTCATTAACCAAGAACATAACGGGGGATAATTGTAGCAGAAAGCGATCAAAGTCTTGAGTATTCCCTCTTTCAATTTTTCTCACACTATAAAAACAAAAAACCGTACTCCATTAAGAAATACGGTTTTCGAAAAAATTCAATCTTCATTTTTCGCTTATTTTTCTAAGCTATTTACGTGAGAAGAAGGCGGCAAAAGAGGTTATCCCAAGTGTAGCCAACGCACTTATCGCGTAAAGAGCGACGAAAAATTAGTTGGCAACAGCAATCTTCTTCATATCCGTCATATACCCACGCAACGTTTTACCTACGGCTTCAATTGGGTGCTGGCGAATTGCTTCATTGATATCACGTAATTGTGCGTTATCTGTTCCATTATCTTGAACTTTCTTCGCTAAATCGCCAGCTTGCAATGTTGTCATAAACTCTTTCAGCATAGGAACAACAGCGAATGAGAACAAATAGTTACCATATTCTGCGGTATCAGAAATAACTACGTTCATTTCATATAAACGCTTACGAGCAATGGTATTCGCGATTAATGGCAGCTCATGCAGTGATTCATAATAAGCTGACTCTGCAAAGATCCCTGCTTCAATCATCGTATCAAAAGCTAATTCAACACCAGCTTTAACCATTGCAACCATTAACACACCGTGATCAAAGTACTCTTGCTCACTGATTTTACCCTCATATTCAGGATAATTTTCAAATGCGCTTGCTCCGGTCTCTTCACGCCATGTCAGCAAGTTTTTATCATCATTTGCCCAATCAGCCATCATTGTTTCAGAGAATTTACCTGAAATGATATCATCCATATGTTTCGCAAACAGTGGAGCCATGATCTCTTTCAGTTGCTCTGATAATGCATAAGCTCGCATTTTTGCAGGGTTAGATAACCTGTCCATCATCAAGGTGATACCACCTTGTTTCAGTGCTTCTGTAATCGTTTCCCAACCAAATTGCAGCAACTTACCTGCATAACCCGGCTCAACACCATCAGCAACCATCTTGTCGTAACATAACAGCGAGCCAGCTTGTAACATACCGCACAGAATAGTTTGCTCACCCATTAAGTCTGATTTTACTTCAGCAACGAAAGATGACTCTAAAACACCCGCACGATGACCACCTGTTGCAGCAGCCCATGCTTTCGCAATGGCCATACCTTCACCTTTTGCATCATTTTCAGGGTGAACTGCAATCAGTGTTGGAACACCAAAACCACGCTTATATTCTTCACGAACTTCGGTACCCGGACATTTTGGTGCAACCATAACAACGGTGATGTCATCACGAATTTTTTCGCCAACTTCAACGATATTAAAACCATGAGAGTAACCTAATGCTGCACCTGATTTCATCAATGGTTGAACAGCTTGAACAACAGCGGAGTGCTGTTTGTCTGGCGTTAAGTTAACAACTAAATCTGCTTGAGGGATCAACGCTTCATAAGTTCCAACCTCAAAACCGTTTTCGGTTGCACGACGCCATGATGCACGTTTTTCATCAATTGCTTCTTGGCGTAAGGCATACGCGATATTCAAACCTGAATCACGCATATTTAAACCTTGGTTAAGACCTTGAGCGCCACAACCAACAATAACGACTTTTTTGCCTTTCAGGTAATTTGCTTCATCAGCAAATTCTTCACGTGACATAAAGCGACATTTACCTAATTGCGACAACTGCTGACGCAGATTCAATGTATTAAAATAATTTGTCATAGAAGACTCCAAAATCGTTGTGTATGTGTTTGCTATTATTGTCCTCACTCTCCGTGAGGTGTTGCATGACTTTACTATATGGGATGAAAGCCATTGCTTAAATTGATATATTTACAAGATAGTGTTGCAAAAAATGCAACGTTCTTTTTTATCACCTAAGGTGGCTGACAATGGATATTCGTGATCTCAAACTCTTCCTGCATTTAGCTGAAAGTTGTCACTTCACCAAGACCGCACAAGCGATGCACGTCAGCCCTTCTACGCTCTCTCGTCAAATTCAACGCCTTGAAGAAAGCTTAGGCCATCCCCTGTTTTTACGTGATAACCGACAGGTGACTCTCACCGATGCGGGCGAACAGCTAAAACGCTATGCTCAACAAACCTTATTGCAATATAAGCAACTTAAGCACACGTTAAATCAAAATAGCCCCAGCCTTTCTGGTGAACTGCGTCTGTTTTGTTCTGTAACAGCGGCTTACAGCCATTTGCCACCTATTCTTGACCGCTTTCGTGCAGAAAATCCATTAGTTGAAATAAAGCTCACCACAGGAGATGCGGCTGATGCGGTCGATAAAGTACAATCTGATGAAGCTGATTTAGGTATTGCAGGAAAACCTGAAAAGCTTCCTGAAAATATCTGTTTTGAAAAAATAGGTGAAATTCCATTAGTACTGATTGCGCCCGCACTGCCGTGCAATGTTCGCCATCTTGCAACACAAGAGAAACCCGATTGGCTCAATATTCCATTTATCATTCCTGAGCATGGCCCATCGCGACAGCGAATTGCGTTATGGTTTAAACGCCACCGTATCCATAATCCTTTAATTTATGCGACTGTTTCTGGGCATGAAGCGATTGTCTCAATGGTGGCGTTAGGTTGTGGTATTGCACTTATTCCACAAGTTGTCGTTGATAACTGCCCTGAGCCCGTTCGTAATCGCATATCTTCATTGGATAATATTTCAATGGTAGAACCTTTCGAATTAGGCGTTTGTGGATTACACAAACGCCTTCAAGAGCCTGTGATTAGTGCTTTTTGGCGATTACTCCACGACTAAGTTTGCCGTTTGTGGTGACAGGAATAGCTGAAAAGAAGGATTTCCTGTCTCATCATGATATTCATAGCCTAATGCATCTAAATGCCGCTCGAAACGTCCTTCTGTTTCGGGTAGTTCAAATGCCACCAGCACACGCCCATAATCGGTACCATGACTACGATAGTGGAATAACGTGATATTCCAATAAGTCCCTAATGTTTTTAAAAACTTCATTAAAGCGCCCGGTGATTCAGGAAACTCAAAACTAAATAAACGCTCTTTAAGCGGTTTATTAGGACGACCACCGACCATATAACGCACATGAAGTTTTGCCATTTCATCATCAGACAAATCAGCCACTTGATAACCAGCAGTCGTAAGTTCACGCAAAATTTCTTTGCGCTCTGCAAGTCCTTGGCTTAAACGAACACCAACAAAAATACGTGCATTTTCAGGATCAGCATCGCTATAACGATAATTAAATTCCGTGACAACGCGTTGACCTAAGATCTGACAGAAACGTAAAAAACTACCCTTTTGTTCAGGGATCGTCACAGCAAGTAATGCTTCGCGTTTTTCGCCTAATTCACAGCGTTCAGAGACATAACGTAGTCCATGGAAATTCACATTTGCACCAGAAAGCACATGCGCTAGACGCTCACCTTTGATCTGGTGCTTTTCAACGTATTTTTTAAGCCCAGCCAATGCCAACGCGCCTGAAGGCTCTGCAATTGCACGCACATCCTCAAATAAATCTTTTACTGCGGCACAAATTTCATCACTATCAACAGTAATGACATCATCAACATATTTTTGGCATAAACGAAAAGTTTCATCACCAATACGCTTAACGGCAACACCTTCTGCAAATAAGCCCACTCGAGCTAATTCAACAGGGTGTCCTGCCTCTAATGCGGCTTTTAAACATGCTGCATCTTCTGCTTCAACACCAATAACTTTAATTTCTGGCATAAGCTGTTTAATTAATACCGCCACCCCAGCAATTAAACCACCACCACCAACTGGTACGAAAATACGGTCAAGATGAACATCTTGTTGTAAGAGTTCCATTGCCAGCGTTGCCTGCCCTGCAATGACAGCTGGATGATCAAAAGGCGGAACAAAGGTGTATCCCATCTCTTCAGACAGCGCGATAGCTTTCGCTTTTGCTTCATCAAAGTTGGCACCATAAAGCAAAGCTTCCCCACCAAATTGGCGAACAGCATCGACTTTGATATCCGCCGTTGCCACTGGCATCACGATTAATGCCTTTACACCCATTCGATTCGCTGACAGCGCAACACCTTGAGCATGGTTACCCGCAGAAGCCGTCACTACACCTTTTGTTTTTTGCTCAGGAGTCAGCCCTGCAATCATGGTGTAAGCACCACGTAATTTAAAGCTATGAACAGGCTGTCGGTCTTCACGCTTAACTAAAATTGTATTTTCTAAACGCTCAGAGATTTTTATCATCTCTTGGAGCGGGGTGACTATTGCAGCTTCATAAACCGGCGCACTCAGCGCCGCTTTTAAATATTCAGCGCTACTTGGCGCTGAATTTAAAGGTCTAAAGGCAGCCATTTTTAGCCCCCTAATTTAGATTTATCACGCACCGCACCTTTATCGGCACTAGTGGCTAAAGAGGCGTAAGCGCGTAAGGCGAACGAAACTTGGCGCTGTCTATTTTGTGGTGTCCATGCTTTATCACCACGGGCATTTTGTGCATCACGGCGAGCAGATAACGTTTTATCATCTACCTTTAATGAGATCTCACGAGTTGGAATATTGATAGAGACGATATCGCCCTCTTCCACTAAACCAATGACGCCACCATTTGCGGCTTCAGGTGAAACATGTCCGATAGATAAACCTGATGTTCCACCAGAGAAACGTCCGTCAGTGATAAGTGCGCAAGCTTTACCTAATCCCATTGATTTTAAATAAGAGGTTGGATACAGCATCTCTTGCATACCCGGTCCACCTTTAGGGCCTTCGTAGCGAATAATGACCACATCGCCTGCCACTACCTTTCCACCTAAGATAGCCTCAACAGCATCATCTTGGCTTTCATATACTTTTGCGGGACCACTAAAAATTAAGTTGTCTTCATCAACGCCTGCTGTTTTAACAATACAGCCATCTACTGCTAAGTTACCGGATAAAACCGCTAATCCACCATCTTGGCTATAAGCATGTTCTTTACTGCGGATACATCCGTTTTCACGATCGGTATCTAAGGTTGGCCAACGACAGTTTTGAGAAAATGCTTTCGTGGTACGAATACCTGCAGGGCCTGCTTGGAACATCGATTTTACTTGCTCATCTTGCGTTAACATCACGTCATATTGCGCTAATGTTTCTGGCAAAGTTAGCCCTAAAATATTATCTACATTACGGTTAAGTAAGCCGGCTCTGTCTAATTCACCTAAAATACCCATGACCCCACCTGCGCGGTGAACATCTTCCATATGATATTTTTGTGTACTTGGTGCCACTTTACATAAATGAGGTACTTGGCGAGAAAGCCTGTCGATATCTTCCATCGTGAAGTCAACCTCACCTTCTTGCGCAGCAGCCAATAAATGCAGAACTGTATTTGTCGAGCCACCCATTGCAATGTCTAAGATCATCGCATTTTCAAAGGCTTCTTTTTTAGCGATATTGCGCGGTAATGCAGATTCATCATCTTTTTCATAATAGCGCTTGGTTAATTCAACAATGCGCTTACCTGCGTTGATAAACAGCGTTTCACGATCTGCGTGTGTTGCAAGTAATGAGCCATTTCCCGGTTGAGATAATCCCAGTGCTTCTGTTAAACAGTTCATTGAGTTTGCGGTAAACATACCTGAACAAGATCCGCATGTTGGGCAAGCCGATCGTTCGATTTGCTCACTATCAGCATCGCTGACATTTGGATTCGCTCCTTGGATCATGGCATCAACCAGATCTAATTTGATCAGTTGGTCTGAAAGCTTCGTTTTTCCCGCTTCCATAGGGCCACCAGAAACAAAAATAACCGGAATATTTAAACGTAAAGACGCCATTAACATCCCCGGAGTGATCTTGTCGCAGTTTGAGATACACACCATCGCATCAGCACAGTGCGCATTAACCATATATTCAACAGAGTCTGCGATAAGTTCACGGGATGGCAAAGAGTAAAGCATGCCACCGTGTCCCATTGCGATACCATCATCAACCGCAATGGTATTAAATTCTTTAGCGACACCACCAGCGGCTTCAATTTGCTCAGCAACGAGTTTTCCTAAATCCCGCAGATGCACATGACCCGGTACAAATTGCGTAAATGAGTTCACAACTGCGATAATGGGTTTACCAAAATCAGCATCAGTCATTCCTGTTGCACGCCATAAGGCACGGGCTCCAGCCATATTACGACCGTGTGTCGTTGTCGCTGAACGGTATTTAGGCATTTTTCACACTCCTGCGATAAAGAAAGCGAGTAGGGAACGATCTACCCGCTAAACAAATTTATTTGATTATGTTTATGAATTGATTGGATCTAACCAGCCGTATTTATCTTCTGTTTCACCCGTAAACAGACCAAAGAAGGCTTTTTGAATTGCTTTGGTCACTGGGCCACAACGTCCGATACCTACTTGAATACCATCAACACTACGTACTGGTGTTATCTCTGCGGCTGTGCCTGACATAAAGACTTCGTCTGCAAGATAAAGTGATTCACGAGAAAGCACTTGTTCACGCACTTCATAACCTAGATCTTTTGCTAATTTGATGATCGCATCACGCGTGATCCCTGGCAGTGCTGATGAAGTAAATGGAGGTGTAAAAATAACACCCTCTTTTACTTCAAATAAGTTTTCACCTGCACCTTCAGATAAATAGCCATGAACATCTAACGCAATCCCTTCTTGGTAACCGTGGCGACGAGCTTCACTTCCCACTAATAATGAGGATAAATAATTACCACCAGCTTTAGCTGCGGTTGGAATAGTATTTGGTGCCGCGCGGTGCCAAGAGGAAACCATTGCATCAATACCTTTATCTAAAGCTTCTTCACCGAGATAGGCTCCCCACGGGAATGCAGCAATAATCACATCCGTTTTATAGCCTGCTGGCGGATTAACTCCCATACCGACATCACCAATAAAAACTAATGGACGAATATAAGCACTGACTAATTTGTTTTTACGTAAGGTTTCACGACATGCTTCCATTAACTCATCAACGCTTTGCTCAACAGGCATACGATAGATTTTGGCTGAGTCATGTAAACGTTGCATATGCTCACGATGGCGAAATACCACAGGACCTTTATGAGAATTGTAACAACGCACACCTTCAAATACGGAAGTACCATAATGTAATGCGTGAGACATCACATGAACCTTTGCCTCAGCCCATGGAACCATTTCACCGTTAAACCAAATATAATCAGCTTGCTTTGTCATTCTTTTATCCTTACATGGCACTTAGTGCATTCATGAATCGTAATTTTTCTTTCTGTTGATGTGATACTTGAATACCTGCAACATCAGCTAATTTTGTTAACTGGCTGCACAGAAGTTCTAATGGTCGCTGACTACTCACCGTCAGACTTAAATTAATATTGTTACTCTCTGTGATATTCATATTCATTGAGCATATATGAAAACCACGATGACGGATAACTCTCAGGATACGTTCTAAGATCTCTGGACAAAAACGGGCTTCAATTGTGATATTGTGTTGGTTCATTTTGATTTCTCCATCATCTCATCATTACTTGCGCCCGGCGGAACTAAAGGCCAGACATTTTCTGCGTCATCGATAGATACCTGTAATAAATAAGGGCCATCGCTCTCTAATAAACATTTTATTGCATCAGCAACTTGTGCTTTTTCTGTGATGCGTTGCCCTGGAATATCAAAAGCTTTAGCCAAGGCAACAAAGTCTGGATTGTCTGTTAAAATTGTTTCGCTATAACGTTGTTCAAAAAACAGCTCTTGCCATTGGCGAACCATACCAAGACGTTGGTTATCTAATAACACCAATTTGATAGGTAATTGCTTACGTTTAATTGTGCCCAACTCCTGCACATTCATCATAAAAGAGCCGTCGCCTGATACGCAGATAACACATGCATCAGGTCTAGCAATCTGAGCGCCTACTGCCGCAGGGATACCAAATCCCATGGTGCCTAAACCACTTGAAGTAATAAAATTTTCAGGTGCATCAAATGTCATGTGTTGTGCTGACCACATTTGATGTTGACCTACATCTGTTGTCACAACAGTATTTTCAGGTTTTGCATCTGATAATTGTTTTAATAATAACGGTGCATAAATTGCAGAGCCGGGATGATCATAACGCCACGCGTGTTCTGCTTTTAATTCTTGAACCTCTTGTTGCCAAGCTGCGATAGATAATGGCTGAGATAAAGCTGGTAACAACACTTTCGCATCCCCCAATAACGCAACATGCGCCTGTTTCAATTTATTTAATTCTGCATGGTCGATATCGATATGGATAACCTTGGCATTAGGTGCAAAAGTATTTAATCGTCCCGTTACGCGATCATCAAAACGTGCGCCAACAGCAATTAATAAATCACTACGCTGAACAGCATAATTTGCCGCTTTAGTACCATGCATACCTAACATGCCTAAATAATTGGCATCTAATGCATCAGCACAGCCTAATCCTTTTAAAGTGGAGACTACGGGCATTTCTGTTTGCGTCACAAATTCTCTTAACGTTTCCACAGCATTACTCATGGCAACACCACCACCTACATACAAAATAGGTTTTTGTGCCTTCGCTAACATCTGCTTAGCTTGAGCCAGCTCTTGTGTTGGGTAAGGAAACTCTTGCTCTTCTGGCAATTCATAACTTGATAAATGAGAAGCATCAGCCAATTGAACATCTTTAGGAATATCAATTAAAACAGGTCCAGGGCGACCTTGAGATGCGATAGAAAATGCTTCTGATAACACTCTTGGTAATTCATCAACGGTCGAAACTAAAAAACTATGTTTTGTACACGCTAACGAAAGACCTAAAACATCAATTTCTTGGAATGCATCAGTACCAATCAAATCGGAGGCAACTTGCCCTGTGATAGCAACAACAGGCACAGAATCTAACAATGCATCAGCAAGTCCAGTGATAACATTAGTAGCGCCTGGGCCTGATGTCGCGATACAAACACCCGTTGTACCTGTAGAGCGAGCAAAACCAATAGCAGCAATTGCAGCACCTTGTTCATGGCGACATAAAACATGTTCAACACCGCCATCATAAAGGGCATCGTAAACAGGCATGATCGCACCACCAGGGTAACCAAAGACTGTTTCGACTTGATGTTTTCGTAATGCCTGTACTAACCACTGTGCTCCATTCATTCTCTCACCCTACCATCTTAACTTCTTGTTTAATTTGAATTTATTTTCTATTTAATCTCTTTTTCAAACTCAAGCTCAAAAAAAACCCCCGCGCCTTTCGGTGCGGGGGTTTTTAAGAGATCCGGCTAGTTTAGTTAGCCTTTCTTCGTCCTAGTGCAGCCCCGCACGGTGGGTTAATAATCACCACCACGCTGACAATAATTAGGCTAATCACTAGGACGATAGTATTCATAGTTTTATAACTTCTTTTCTTATTTAAAATGTTTGTTGTGTTGTGTTTTCTTTCACTCTGTCCTTTTAGAGTTATCATGATATTTTAGAATTGACAACGTTTATTTTAAAAATAATCGTAACAATATGAATTTAATGAATATTTTTATACCGCAAATCACCACCAGAACATCTATCTATAAAATATTTATTTTTTAGTTATTAATGCCAAGAAAGAACCCGTTATTTTGTTTTTTCTACTATTACACGTCATTATTTAAAGTAAAAAAGAGAACAGGTTTTTTATTATATTTATATTAATTTATTAAATTATTTATCATTATAATTAATTACTATATTTCAATACGTTACGTTATTTTCGAGATACTTCGCATTTATTTAACTCTCCATTTAACACAAAAGAAAAAATAATTTAAAAAGAGAAAAATAATGGAGAATAAAAAATGGCATTAGCAATAATATATACACGTGCCTCTTTAGGAATATCAGCTCCGCTTATTACTATTGAGGCTCATATTAGTCAGGGATTACCCGGATTAACATTAGTTGGATTACCTGAGACTGTTGTAAAAGAAGCAAAAGACAGAGTAAGAAGTGCGCTCATTAATAGCGGATATACTTATCCTGCAAAAAGAATAACAATTAATCTATCACCTGCCGATTTACCCAAAGAAGGTGCGCGTTATGATTTACCTATTGCGCTGGCAATACTCATTGCATCTGAACAATTAATATCAAATAAATTAGAGTGTTATGAGTTTATTGGAGAGCTTGCACTTTCTGGTAAATTACAACGAGTTAATGCAGTTATTCCATCAATTCTTAGTGCTTCAAAAGATCATCGAATATGCATTGTATCAACAGAACATCAAACTGAAGTTTCATTATTACCCAACAAATCGGCTTTATTAGCCTCTCATCTTTTAGAAATTTGCCACCACCTAGAAAATAATACGCCATTAATTGAAACAGAAAGTTTTATTATTAATGATGAAATTGGAAATCAAGATAATAAAGATATGAGCGATATAATTGGTCAAAATAATGCAAAAAGGGCAGCAGAAATCACAGCAGCAGGAAATCACAACATTTTATTTCTTGGGCCACCAGGAACAGGTAAAACAATGTTGGCGCAAAGAATAAGTACACTTCTTCCACCTTTAACTGCTAAAGAAGCACTTGATGTATTAATCATTAGTAGTTTAAGAGGAGTGACATTTGATGAAAGAAAATGGCCTACAAGACCATTTAGAGCCCCGCATCATACTTCCTCTGCGGTTGCTTTAACGGGAGGAGGTTCTCTTCCTAAGCCAGGAGAAATTACATTAGCACATCACGGTATTTTATTTTTAGATGAACTGCCTGAATTCGAACGACGTGTACTCGATGCATTACGAGAACCTCTAGATGCTAGAGAAATTACTATTTCACGAGCAAAAGCCAAAATAAGCTACCCAGCCAACGTATTATTAGTCGGTGCATTAAATCCAAGCCCAACAGGACACTATCAAGGTAATCACAATCGAGTACCAATAAAACAGATCCTGCGCTATTTAAGCAAGGTTTCTGGACCTTTTTTAGATAGGTTTGATTTATCTGTCGAAATGCCACTGCTTCCTCAAGGCGCGCTTATTCATCCTACATTTACCACGGAAAGTAGTACTGCAATTAGAGAACGTGTTCTAAAGGCAAGAGAAAAGCAATTTGCACGATGTGGAAAAGTGAATACTTATTTAACTGGAAAAGAGATTGAATGCTATTGCTCGTTGAGTACTAGTGATGCAACTTTTCTTGAAGACACTCTAAATAAATTAGGATTATCAATACGAGCTTGGCATAAGATTTTAAGAGTATCGAGGACTATCGCAGATCTTGCAAACGAAGAGAAAATACAAAGAAATCATTTAATTGAAGCATTAAGCTTTCGGGCAATGGATAGGTTAATGATCTATTTACAAAAGCAACTAGATGGGTAAATAAAAAGGAGCGAAAATACGCCCCTTTTAACTAAAACTAATGATATTAATCATCAGAGTCGGTATAGTCATCAGATGGATCGAGCTGCGGCTTTCCACCCGATAATGTATGAAAACGTTTTGGACGACTTATACGACTAGTATATTTTTTCCAAATTTTTTCTTCGACCGTTGCTGCTTCTCGTTCGCCACGACACATGGCAACAAATAATTTTTCCGCTTCAGTTGTAGGCTCTCGTTTGCCTAAATCAAGCTCATTAAAGGCTTGACCATGACGTTCCAATATCTGGGATTCCTTGATAGTGAAATCGCCATGACGAGAAAAACCACGCGGATAATGTTTATTGTCAAAAAAACGATTAGTCGTGATAAAACTTTCTGCCATCTGACACACTCCTAATTCTCTATCGTCATACTTATGGCGCGGAGTATTAGATAGTCATGCGGTTCTGTAAAACAAAATATTTAAATCGTAACGACAAATTTTTTTGGAGATAGATGTGGATACCGAATTACTGAAAACCTTTTTGGAAGTCAGTAAGACTAGACACTTTGGACGAGCCGCTGAATCTCTTTATTTAACGCAGTCTGCGGTTAGTTTTAGAATACGGCAATTGGAAACACAATTAGGTACAAATCTGTTTACTCGCCATCGTAATAATATTCGTCTAACTGTCGCGGGTGAGAGGCTTATTCCTTATGCTGAATCGTTAATGAATACATGGCTTCTCGCTAAAAAAGAGATTAGCCATGCTTCTCAACATTCAGAGCTATCAATTGGCGCTACAGCATCACTCTGGGAAGCATATCTAACATCTTGGTTACAGGAATCTTATCTAGAAAGAAAAGAGCTCAGAATTGAATCTAGAGTCTCTACAAGGCAATCTCTTGTAAAACAACTTCATGCAAGAGAGCTTGATCTTCTTTTTACAACTGAAGCACCGAAAATGGATGAATTAGAAAGTAAAATTATTGGTGATATTACTTTCCAGCTGATGAAAATAGCATCAAATAAAACAGAAGAAATAGCACAATTTATCAAAATCGAATGGAGTGCTGATTTTCAGCCTTTTCTTCCTAATGGTGCAGTACAAAAAATTGATCCTATTTTGACCACTAACTCCGCAATGATTGCTTATCAGTTAATGAAAACAACTCAAGCAGTTGCATTTCTACCTACACATTGGCTCGATCTTTATTCAGATCTTGCCCCTGCCTCGACAGAAGTTATTCAAAAACCTTTATTCGCGGTTTGGCTAAATACCAGTGATCAACAAGTATTGATACAACAGCTATTAAAACAGCCGATAAATAATCAATAAGGCTTAAATCCACTCTATAGTTATTCATAATATTAACGAATAACTTTTGGATTTAAGTTTTATCTCTAGAATTCATAATATATAACAGGGAATATTACCGATAAATATTGGTAAAGAGAGTGTATTAGTAGGTTAATTGATGAGTGTTTAGAGTAGTAAATATTGAGAATATACAAATAACAAAAAGCCCAGTTAATTAACTGGGCTACAAAGAAGTATAAATTTTGTTATTACTTAATTGGTAACTGGCAGGGGCGGAGAGGCTCGAACTCCCAACACCCGGTTTTGGAGACCGGTGCTCTACCAATTGAACTACGCCCCTAAATAGTTGGCGGAACGGACGGGACTCGAACCCGCGACCCCCTGCGTGACAGGCAGGTATTCTAACCAACTGAACTACCGCTCCGCGTATTCTTTGCGCAATTAATGTTATTGAACACTAATGCTTTAATTAATGCCTGGCAGTTCCCTACTCTCACATGGGGAGACCCCACACTACCATCGGCGCTACAACGTTTCACTTCTGAGTTCGGCATGGATTCAGGTGGGTCCGCTGCGCTATGGCTGCCAAGCAAATTCTGTTTTATTACCCGTTATTGTGTATCTCTACACATTAACCAGCAATATTCAATCTTAAACAAGCTTACTTCATCTACTGTCGTCTCTCAGACAAAACACCTTCGGTGTTGTCAGGTTAAGCCTCACGGTTCATTAGTACTGGTTAGCTCAACGTATCGCTACGCTTACACACCCAGCCTATCAACGTCTTAGTCTTAAACGTTCCTTTAGGTCACTCAAGGTGACAGGGAAGACTCATCTCGAGGCAAGTTTCCCGCTTAGATGCTTTCAGCGGTTATCTCTTCCGCACTTAGCTACCGGGCAATGCCATTGGCATGACAACCCGAACACCAGTGGTGCGTTCACTCCGGTCCTCTCGTACTAGGAGCAACCCCTCTCAATCTTCCAACGCCCACGGCAGATAGGGACCGAACTGTCTCACGACGTTCTAAACCCAGCTCGCGTACCACTTTAAATGGCGAACAGCCATACCCTTGGGACCTACTTCAGCCCCAGGATGTGATGAGCCGACATCGAGGTGCCAAACACCGCCGTCGATATGAACTCTTGGGCGGTATCAGCCTGTTATCCCCGGAGTACCTTTTATCCGTTGAGCGATGGCCCTTCCATTCAGAACCACCGGATCACTAAGACCTACTTTCGTACCTGCTCGAGCCGTCACTCTCACAGTCAAGCTGGCTTATGCCTTTGCACTAACCGCATGATGTCCGACCATGCTTAGCCAACCTTCGTGCTCCTCCGTTACTCTTTAGGAGGAGACCGCCCCAGTCAAACTACCCACCAGACACGGTCCCCGATCCAGATTATGGACCTAGGTTAGAACATCAAACGTTAAAGGGTGGTATTTCAAGGTTGACTCCATGCAGACTGGCGTCCACACTTCATAGTCTCCCACCTATCCTACACATCAAGGCTCAATGTTCAGTGTCAAGCTATAGTAAAGGTTCACGGGGTCTTTCCGTCTTGCCGCGGGTACACTGCATCTTCACAGCGAGTTCAATTTCACTGAGTCTCGGGTGGAGACAGCCTGGCCATCATTACGCCATTCGTGCAGGTCGGAACTTACCCGACAAGGAATTTCGCTACCTTAGGACCGTTATAGTTACGGCCGCCGTTTACTGGGGCTTCGATCAAGAGCTTCTCCTTACGGATAACCCCATCAATTAACCTTCCAGCACCGGGCAGGCGTCACACCGTATACGTCCACTTTCGTGTTTGCACAGTGCTGTGTTTTTAATAAACAGTTGCAGCCAGCTGGTATCTTCGACTGGCTTCGGCTCCGTCCGCAAGGGACTTCACTTACCGCCAGCGTGCCTTCTCCCGAAGTTACGGCACCATTTTGCCTAGTTCCTTCACCCGAGTTCTCTCAAGCGCCTGAGTATTCTCTACCTGACCACCTGTGTCGGTTTGGGGTACGATTGTTGGTAACCTGAAGCTTAGAGGCTTTTCCTGGAAGCAGGGCATCAATTGCTTCACCACCTTAGTGGCTCGTCATCACACCTCAGCATTAAGTGACCGGATTTGCCTAATCACTCTGCCTACATGCTTGAACCGGGACGACCGTCGCCCGGACAACCTAGCCTTCTCCGTTCCCCCATCGCAGTTACCACCAGTACGGGAATATTAACCCGTTTCCCATCGACTACGCTTTTCAGCCTCGCCTTAGGGGTCGACTCACCCTGCCCCGATTAACGTTGGACAGGAACCCTTGGTCTTCCGGCGTGCGGGTTTTTCACCCGCATTATCGTTACTTATGTCAGCATTCGCACTTCTGATACCTCCAGCATACCTCACAGTACACCTTCGCAGGCTTACAGAACGCTCCCCTACCCAACAACACATAGTGTCGCTGCCGCAGCTTCGGTGCATGGTTTAGCCCCGTTACATCTTCCGCGCGGGCCGACTCGACCAGTGAGCTATTACGCTTTCTTTAAATGATGGCTGCTTCTAAGCCAACATCCTGGCTGTCTGAGCCTTCCCACTTCGTTTCCCACTTAACCATGACTTTGGGACCTTAGCTGGCGGTCTGGGTTGTTTCCCTCTTCACGACGGACGTTAGCACCCGCCGTGTGTCTCCCGTGATAACATTCTTCGGTATTCGCAGTTTGCATCGAGTTGGTAAGTCGGGATGACCCCCTAGTCGAAACAGTGCTCTACCCCCGAAGATGAGTTCACGAGGCGCTACCTAAATAGCTTTCGGGGAGAACCAGCTATCTCCCGGTTTGATTGGCCTTTCACCCCCATCCACAAGTCATCCGCTAATTTTTCAACATTAGTCGGTTCGGTCCTCCAGTTAGTGTTACCCAACCTTCAACCTGCCCATGGATAGATCACCGGGTTTCGGGTCTATACCCTGCAACTCATTCGCCCAGTTAAGACTCGGTTTCCCTACGGCTCCCCTATACGGTTAACCTTGCTACAGAATATAAGTCGCTGACCCATTATACAAAAGGTACGCAGTCACCCCATAAAGAGGCTCCTACTGCTTGTACGTACACGGTTTCAGGTTCTTTTTCACTCCCCTCGCCGGGGTTCTTTTCGCCTTTCCCTCACGGTACTGGTTCACTATCGGTCAATCAGGAGTATTTAGCCTTGGAGGATGGTCCCCCCATATTCAGACAGGATAACACGTGTCCCGCCCTACTCGTCGAGTTCACAATAACAGCATCTTCGGATACGGGGCTATCACCCTTTACTGCCGGACTTTCCAGACCGTTCTCCTGATGCTGCTATTGATTAAGACTCTGGGCTGTTCCCCGTTCGCTCGCCGCTACTAGGGGAATCTCGGTTGATTTCTTTTCCTCGGGGTACTGAGATGTTTCAGTTCTCCCGGTTCGCTTCATGACGCTATGTATTCACGTCATGATAATATCCATTGGATATTGGGTTTCCCCATTCGGAAATCGTCGGGTATAACGGTTCATATCACCTTACCGACGCTTATCGCAGATTAGCACGTCCTTCATCGCCTCTGATTGCCTAGGCATCCACCGTGTACGCTTATTCGCTTAACCTCACAACCCGAAGATGTTTCTCTCGAAGACCAATGTCTTGAGTTCACACTTCAAGGTCTGAGATTTTGAGAGACTCATCAATATACCTCGGTGATATATTGATTTGTTTTCAATTTTTCAGCTTGTTCCAGATTGTTAAAGAGCATAATAGGTAAAATAACTCATGCGAATTATCTTAACTATTCTCTGATTTTCATCAGACATAGTGTGGTACGCCTTTCACTCATACCGCGCAATTGGCGTCCCCTAGGGGATTCGAACCCCTGTTACCGCCGTGAAAGGGCGGTGTCCTAGGCCTCTAGACGAAGGGGACTCTTGTCAGCTTCGCAGACGCGCTTTTGCTCGTTCTTCATCAGACAATCTGTGTGAGCACTGCACATAACACGTATCTCTTAGGTAAGGAGGTGATCCAACCGCAGGTTCCCCTACGGTTACCTTGTTACGACTTCACCCCAGTCATGAATCACAAAGTGGTAAGCGCCCTCCCGAAGGTTAAGCTACCTACTTCTTTTGCAACCCACTCCCATGGTGTGACGGGCGGTGTGTACAAGGCCCGGGAACGTATTCACCGTAGCATTCTGATCTACGATTACTAGCGATTCCGACTTCATGGAGTCGAGTTGCAGACTCCAATCCGGACTACGACAGACTTTATGAGTTCCGCTTGCTCTCGCGAGGTCGCTTCTCTTTGTATCTGCCATTGTAGCACGTGTGTAGCCCTACTCGTAAGGGCCATGATGACTTGACGTCATCCCCACCTTCCTCCGGTTTATCACCGGCAGTCTCCTTTGAGTTCCCGCCATCACGCGCTGGCAACAAAGGATAAGGGTTGCGCTCGTTGCGGGACTTAACCCAACATTTCACAACACGAGCTGACGACAGCCATGCAGCACCTGTCTCAGAGTTCCCGAAGGCACTCCTCTATCTCTAAAGGATTCTCTGGATGTCAAGAGTAGGTAAGGTTCTTCGCGTTGCATCGAATTAAACCACATGCTCCACCGCTTGTGCGGGCCCCCGTCAATTCATTTGAGTTTTAACCTTGCGGCCGTACTCCCCAGGCGGTCGATTTAACGCGTTAGCTCCAGAAGCCACGGTTCAAGACCACAACCTCTAAATCGACATCGTTTACAGCGTGGACTACCAGGGTATCTAATCCTGTTTGCTCCCCACGCTTTCGCACCTGAGCGTCAGTCTTTGTCCAGGGGGCCGCCTTCGCCACCGGTATTCCTCCACATCTCTACGCATTTCACCGCTACACGTGGAATTCTACCCCCCTCTACAAGACTCTAGCCAACCAGTTTCAGATGCAATTCCCAAGTTAAGCTCGGGGCTTTCACATCTGACTTAATTGACCGCCTGCGTGCGCTTTACGCCCAGTAATTCCGATTAACGCTTGCACCCTCCGTATTACCGCGGCTGCTGGCACGGAGTTAGCCGGTGCTTCTTCTGCGGGTAACGTCAATTGCTAAGAGTATTAATCTTAACACCTTCCTCCCCGCTGAAAGTACTTTACAACCCTAAGGCCTTCTTCATACACGCGGCATGGCTGCATCAGGCTTGCGCCCATTGTGCAATATTCCCCACTGCTGCCTCCCGTAGGAGTCTGGGCCGTGTCTCAGTCCCAGTGTGGCTGATCATCCTCTCAGACCAGCTAGAGATCGTCGCCTAGGTGAGCCATTACCTCACCTACTAGCTAATCCCATATGGGTTCATCCGATAGCGCAAGGTCCGAAGAGCCCCTGCTTTGGTCCGTAGACGTCATGCGGTATTAGCCACCGTTTCCAGTAGTTATCCCCCTCTATCGGGCAGATCCCCATACATTACTCACCCGTCCGCCGCTCGTCAGCAAGAAAGCAAGCTTTCCCCTGTTACCGCTCGACTTGCATGTGTTAGGCCTGCCGCCAGCGTTCAATCTGAGCCATGATCAAACTCTTCAATTAAAAGTGTTTGATGCTCAAAGAAATCGAAAACTTAGCTATTCATAAATGAATTTACTTTTGTTGTTCACTCTTCAAGACTTGATACATCTAATATTTTAGAAGATATCGTCTCTGCGAGTGCCCACACAGATTGTCTGATAATTTGTTAAAGAGCAGTGCAACATTCGCTGCCGTTTCCGGTCTTCTGCGTTGTTGCGAGGAGGCGTATATTACGTTATTCCTCTGAAGAGTCAAGAGTTTTTTCAAACTTTTTTCTTTTCTCTTCGCTGTCCTTCGCGGCTGTTGTCAGCTCATCGTCGGTCAGTGGATGCGCATTATAGGGAGTTCTCGGATTAGCGCAAGTATTTATTTCAACTTTTTTTCTGTTCGTTCTCTTTTTGAACTTTACGTCTATTTTTGATACGAAAAACATCTTTTGTGTGTAAAAAATATACGCTTTATCTTGTTATTGTCTATTCGGTATATTCTATCAATTACACTCTATTACTCTGCTTTCTCCTTTATTATCGGTTTTTATAGTCTTACTGTATAAAAATCATTGCTCTCGCCAGCCTGCCCCATCCGCTGCTATGCTTTTCTTATTATAAAGTGAAACCAAATACGAGGTTAAATTATGGGGAAATCAACAATCAGGAATTACTTACACCTTTCGCCTTCTATCGACAAAGATGTTTTTATTGATGAAACAGCAACTGTGATTGGAGATGTACGTATGAGTGAAGATGTCAGTATCTGGCCTATGGTTGTTATTCGTGGTGATGTGAATTACGTGAGTATTGGGAAAAGATCAAATATTCAAGATGGTTCAGTCCTTCATGTCACTCACATCTCACCCGAGGATCCTGAAGGTTTTCCTCTTATCATTGGTGATAATGTTACTGTTGGGCACAAAGCAATGTTGCACGGCTGCACAATAGGAAATCGTGTTTTAGTCGGAATGGGTTCTATTTTACTTGATGGTGCAATTATTGAAGACGATGTAATGATTGGCGCAGGCAGTTTAGTTCCACCAGGAAAGCGGCTTGAAAGTGGTTTTCTTTATTTAGGAAGTCCAGTGAAAAAGATCCGTCCACTTTCATCAGCAGAAATAGAGCACTTTATCTATTCTGCTAATAATTATGTCGGGTGGAAAAATAACTATTTAGCTACTCGTCAATCTGCCATTGATAAAGAATAGATAGGATGGAGAGTTGATAACTCATATTCCGTTACCAACTCTTCAAATTCTTCTTCAATGTCCCAACGATTTTGTTTAAATAATAAAATTCCTTCTCCAACACCAAAACGTTCAATAAGCTCTTGCTCTGTAATTTGACAATCAAAAAGCATTCCGTTGATCATTATAGGAAAAAGAACACTCCTATCCTCAGCTAGCCATATTTCACGATCTGGAAATTGAATGGACTGGTTCATTGATTCAATCTTTCTCTTAATACATTAAGGACGGGATTAATATCCGGCACAATTTCATACCACAGTTCAAGTGCATAAGCGGCTTGTCCTACTAACATACCTAATCCATCTGATAAACGCGTGCTTCCATGTTTTAACGCGTTATATAGAAATGATGTCATCCCTGTTTGATAATAAAGATCGTAGCACGCTGTATCAAAACCATAAACAGTGTTAGGAATAGGTGGTAAATCATTAGTCATGCTGGATGAAGAGGCATTTATAATTAAATCGTAATGTCTATCGGCAACATCTTCGACAGCTATTGCTCGGATCGTTCCAAATTGACTAAATTCTTTTACTAATTGTTCAGCTTTAGCAAATGTACGATTGGTTAAAGTAATATCACAATCAAAATCAAGTAATGGAAGCAGTATTCCTCTTGTTGCGCCACCAGCACCGATAACTAAGACTGATTTAATCTTATTAGGCACAATAAAATCGAGTCTTGCTAAATCCAGAATAAGTCCTTGCCCATCGGTATTATCACCAAGGAGTGAGCCATCTTCCAATTTAACAATAGAATTAACTGCACCACATGCTTTCGCTCTATCCGTTAATTTATCCACAAAGCGGAATGCATCTTCTTTAAAAGGAACAGTTACATTAGCACCTCGCCCCCCATTAGAAAAAAAATGTGAGGCTGTTTTATCAAATTCACCTAAAGGAACAAGTAAACGTCCATAGCCATACTCTATTCCTGTTTGTTTTGAAAAAAATTGGTGGATGAAAGGAGACTGACTATGCTCGATAGGGTTTCCCATCACTAAATATTTTTCCATCACAATCACCCTTGTCGATATAATTCACCCGTTAATGCATCTCGGATTTCAGAAGGATTCTGTCTACCTCCGACACTCCCTTCAACGATAGGAATTGTATCCTGAAACTGTGCTTTTACTTCTTCAACTGTACGACATGGTGGTAATCCACTTAAATTCGCACTCGTTGAAACTAAAGGTTTTCCATAGGCTAGGCAGAGTTCTTTAACAACTGGGTGGTCTGTTACTCTCACAGCTAAAGAAGTAAATTTTCCAGTTAACCACTTTGGCGTCGTTGATTTGGCAGGAATAACCCATGTAACAGGTCCCGGCCAAGACGCAAACATTCTATCTCGCTGAGTTTGAGTCAATGCACTATCGTCGATATAAGGTTTCAATTGCTCATAATTATCAGCAATTAAAATTAGCCCTTTGTCAATTGAGCGTTGTTTTAACATTAATAATGCCATAACAGCATGTTCGCTATCAGGATCACAACCTACCCCAAACACGGCTTCTGTTGGATATGCGATGACTTTATTATTTTTTAATGCTGCTATTATAGTGTTGCTTACAGGTGATGCTTCGTTATTCATGTTCTTCTCTTTTTGTTTGTTGCTTTCCACATAATTTGCTGGCGCACACCAATCTTACTCCTTGAGAAGACCTTTTTTCCATCAATAATGGATAGTGGCAATATTCACATTCACCATTAACCGGCTTGTTATTTAATACAAATTGGCATTCTGGATATTGGTTACAAGCATAGAATGTCTTACCAAACCTAGACTTACGTTGTAGTAATTTTCCTTTTTCGCATTGAGGACAAGGTATAACGGTTTCATCAGGTTTATCAATTTGTTCTATATGTTCACATTCAGGATAATTACTACAACCAATAAACATCCCAAATTTACCCTGACGTAAAACTAAATCTGCACCACAACACTTACAAGGTTGCCCTTCTAAGACTTTTATAATTTGCCCATCACCTTGTGATTTTAATGTTTTAATATAGTGGCAATCAGGGTAAGCCGAACATCCTAAAAAAGGGCCATGCCCTCCACTTTTCATCACTAATGCACTGCCACATTCAGGGCATTTTTCCTGTTCAGGCTGCTGTGTAAACGGCATATGCTTTGCCATTGTTTTACCTCATTACACTTATTCCAATCGAGTATAGCCACCAGCCACAATAGCGACTTTTTCAATAAGCTCAAGCTCTAATAAAAGAGGAGCTAATTCAGAAGTTGATAGTCCACTATCCTGAGCAATGATATCAATGGGTACAGTTTTATTAAAACGTAGAAAAGGTAATATCACTTCCATCGCCTGCTGTTGTTCAGGTGTAAATTGTTCTACTTTAGCCTCTTGTTTTTCACTATTAATAAGTGTTGTATATTCTTCTGTGATTTGTTTTTGTTGATACTCATTAACACAAGTAAGCCACTGCAAAGAACTATTTAAATATTCAAAGATATCTTCAGGTGAAGATGTTAAATTTGCACCTTGCTTAATAAGTTGGTGATTACCTTCAAAATGAATATCACCCAATAGTCCCGGTAACACGAACAACTCTTTACCTTGTTGCAAAGCATAGTTTGCTGTTATTAAAGAACCGCTTTTAATTCCGGCTTCAATAATAAGTAGTGCAGCACTTAATCCACTAATAATTCGATTACGTTGAGGAAAATGACGCGCTAAAGGTGGAGTCATAGGTAAATGTTCAGAAATAAGAAGACCAGATTCTTTTATTTGTGTTGCAAGAGTACGATGAAATGACGGATAAATCTGCTCTAAACCACTCCCTAGTACAGCAATAGTAATACCATTATTTTTTAATGCACTTCGATGTCCAATACCATCAATACCTTGAGCTAAGCCACTTGTAATAGTGAGCTCTTTCTTTACTAGTTCCTGTGCAAAATAAGTTGCCCATTTAGAACCGTATGGTGTAGCAACTCGACTACCAATTAATGCAATTTGTGTGCTTTTTAAATACTGTCTATTCCCTGCAACAAAAAGCAAAAGTGGGGGCGATGATATTTGCTTTAATAAGGGTGGATAATCTGAATCTGTAATCGTTAATAATGATGATTCGTTTTTATCTAACCATTTTAATGTATCGTTGACAGTATTTGCATGAAGTCTTAAGAATTGGTGACTTTGCTGTTCTGACAGACCACAACCTATTAATAGTCTTTGATTTAATTGAGTTAAAGATTGTAGATACCCTGCAATTTGAATTGCTTTATTAGTGGGTAGTCTTGAAACAGCATTAAGCCTTATCCATATTTCTCTAGCATCCATGCTTTATCCTAATATTGTTTTTAGCAAACAGGGTGAGTGCTAAACACACCAAATACTGTCAATCTAGACAATAAATGTCTAGAATAGACGTTAAATCCTATTCACATTTTAGAAACAGTCCGAATAAATTATGGCAGTGTTACACGTATTACATTATCCAGACGAGCGCCTTCGCACGATTGCAAAGCCAGTCGAAAAAGTTGATGCCGAAATCCAAAAAATTGTCGATGATATGTTTGAAACAATGTATTTGGAAGAAGGTATCGGCTTAGCTGCGACACAGGTGAATATCCACCAGCGCATTATCGTCATTGATGTCTCTGAAACTAGGGATCAAAGACTGGTATTAATAAACCCAGAACTTCTTGATGCTGATGGCGATACAGGCATAGAAGAAGGCTGTTTGTCTGTTCCAGAACAGCGTGCTTTTATTCCTCGTGCAGAGCATGTAAAAGTAAGAGCTCTTGATTACAATGGCCAACCTTTTGAGTTAGAGGCTGATGATTTATTAGCTATCTGTATTCAACATGAAATGGATCATTTAGTTGGTAAATTATTTGTAGATTATTTATCTCCATTAAAACGCCAACGCATCCGTCAAAAAGTTGAAAAACTCGATAAGCTAGATAAAAAAAGAGCTAAAGCAGGACAGTAACAGTTAAATTGAAACAGGAAGAAAACGTGTCTGATTCATTACGTATTATTTTTGCGGGAACACCCGATTTTGCGGCTCGACATTTAGCTGCATTGTTATCAACCCAACATCGAGTGGTGGGAGTACTCACTCCTCCAGATAAACCCGCAGGAAGAGGTAAGAAACTGACTATTAGCCCTGTTAAAGAACTGGCGTTAACTCATAATATTCCTGTTTATCAGCCTGCCTCTTTAAAACCAGAAGAGAACCATGAGTGGATAGTTGCACAACAAGCAGACATTATGATTGTTGTCGCTTATGGCATGATCTTACCTAAAGCCGTTCTCGAAATACCGCGTTTAGGTTGCCTTAATGTGCATGGTTCTCTCCTTCCTAAATGGCGTGGTGCTGCACCAATTCAACGCTCTTTGTGGGCAGGAGATAAAGAAACAGGTGTCACAATTATGCAAATGGATGTTGGCTTAGATACAGGTGATATGCTGTATAAAGCCTCGTGCCCAATTACAAATGAAGATACCAGTGCATCTCTTTATGAAAAGCTTGCAGAGCTTGGACCGAAGGCTCTAACAACTACGTTAGATCTCATTACCTCAGGTAAAATAAAAGCTGAAAAACAAGATGATAATTTAGCTAATTACGCGCAAAAATTATCTAAAGAAGAAGCAAAAATTGATTGGTTATTATCAGCAGAACAGATTGAACGTTGCATAAGAGCATTCAATCCGTGGCCAATGAGCTTTTTCATGTTAGATGAGCAACCTGTGAAAGTATGGAAAGCACAAGCTATTGCTGACGATACAAATCAACCAGCAGGAGCCTTATTAAAAGCAGATAAAACGGGTATTTATATTGCGACAGGTAACGGCATTCTAAATATTACTGAATTGCAACCATCAGGTAAGAAACCTATGGCTTCTGCCGATTTCTTAAACTCCAAGCGAGATTGGTTCACTCCTGGAAAAATCATTCAATAATAATTCTAAACCCTGATATCTAACACTTTTATCAGGGTTTTCCTTTTTTCACGCCAATGTAGTACATCTCTGGCGCTCAATATTAAACGTTGACTCATCATGAAAACGTCATACAACTTACGTAGCATTGCAGCCAAAGCAATTAACCAAGTATTAGATCAAGGGTTATCTCTAAGCACTGTCATACCCGAACTTCAAAAAAATGTTTCAGACAAAGACAAGGCATTACTACAAGAAATTTGCTTTGGTGTATTACGTACATTACCACAATTAGAATGGACTATTCAGCAACTCATGGATAAACCATTAAAAGGTAAACAGCGTATTTTACACTACCTCATTATGGTTGGCTTATATCAGCTTCTTTATACACGTATTCCTGCTCATGCCGCTCTAGCAGAAACAGTAAATGGCGCTGTTGCACTAAAGAAACCACAGTTAAAAGGATTAATTAACGGTGTGTTGCGTCAGTTTCAACGTCAACAAGATATTCTAAATGAGCGTTTTCAAAATAGTGAAAATCGTTTTCTCCATCCATCATGGCTACTTGCCCGTATTAAACAGGCTTATCCTGAACAATGGATGAATATTGTTGAAGGTAATAATCAAAAACCACCTATGTGGCTACGCGTAAATCAACGCCATCATTCACGAGAAGAGTATTTAACATTACTTGAAAAGGAAGAAATTGCCGCTGTTGCTGATGATAGCCACCCTTTTGCGATCCGTTTAGAGAACCCATGTAACGTGAATCTTCTTCCTGGATTTGCCGATGGCTGGGTAACAGTTCAAGATCGTTCAGCTCAGCGTTGCGCTGAATTATTAGCGCCAGAAAATAAAGAGCAGATCCTTGATTTATGTGCAGCGCCGGGTGGTAAAACAACACATATTTTAGAGATAGATCCTCAGGCTCAAGTATTAGCAATCGATATAGATGAGCAACGTTTGAAACGTGTACAAGAGAACCTTACTCGTTTAAAACTTAATGCTGTCGTCAAAAGTGGTGATGGTCGTTATCCTGAACAATGGTGTGCAGGTATGCAGTTTGATCGAATTCTTCTTGATGCACCATGCTCAGCAACAGGCGTTATCCGCCGTCATCCAGATATTAAGTGGCTTCGCCGTAATGACGACATTGAGCAATTAGCTCAAATTCAAAAAGAGATCCTTCACGCTATTTGGCCATACCTAAAATCTGGTGGTACGTTGGTCTATGCAACTTGCTCTATTTTACCTGAAGAGAATAAACAACAAGTTGAAGCCTTCTTAGCATCAACGAAAGATGCACAATGTGATTATCAGCACCAATGCTTGCCAGAAGAAGAAGGTGGCGATGGTTTCTTTTATGCATTGATCAAGAAAATACGATCTTGTGATAAAAGATGATATCAGATCTAAAAACCGCTACTATTTCAACGCAAGATCATCAAGATCTTGCGTTTCTTTTCTATTTGTTAATCGAATACTCTGAGAAATTACGATGAAAATTATTATCTTAGGCGCTGGTCAAGTAGGTGGTACTCTCGCTGAAAATCTTGTCGGGGAGAATAATGATATTACTGTCGTTGACACTAATGCAGATCGTTTGCGCCAACTTCAAGATAAATTCGATTTACGAGTAGTCAATGGGCATGGCTCTCATCCAAGGATCTTACGAGAAGCCGGTGCTGAAGATGCAGATATGCTGGTTGCCGTCACCAACTCTGACGAAACCAATATGATTGCATGCCAAGTTGCTTACACTTTGTTTAATACACCCAATAAAGTTGCTCGGATACGTGCCTCTGAATTTGTTCGTGAAGCAGACAAACTCTTTCTCCCTGAAGCTATTCCCATTGATTACTTAATCTCTCCTGAGCATTTGGTTATTGATTATGTATATAAATTGATCCAATACCCAGGTGCCTTACAAGTTGTTAATTTTGCCGATGGCCAAGTCAGTATTGTTGCTGTAAAAGCATATTATGGTGGTTCTCTCGTCGGAAATGCGCTATCAACATTACGTGATCATATGCCACATATTGATACGCGTGTTGCTGCAATTTTTCGTCAAGACAGGCCTATCCGACCTCAAGGCTCTACAATTATTGAAGCGGGAGATGAAGTTTTCTTTGTCGTTGCATCTCAGCATATTCGTGCAGTAATGAGTGAATTACAACGATTAGAAAAACCTTATAAACGCATTATGATTGTTGGCGGCGGTAATGTCGGTGCCGGTTTAGCCGCTAGATTAGAAAAAGATTATAGCGTCAAGCTTATTGAACATAATCAGCAACGTGCAACAGAACTCGCTGAACTACTCCATGACACTATTGTTTTTTATGGTGACGCATCTGATCAAGAGCTTCTAGCAGAAGAACATATAGAACAAATCGATGTCTTTATCGCACTGACTAATGATGATGAAGCCAATATTATGTCAGCGATGTTGGCGAAAAAAATGGGTGCCAAAAAGGCGATGGTGCTTATTCAGCGTAGTGCTTATGTTGATTTAGTCCAAGGTGGGGTTATTGATATTGCGATATCACCACAACAAGCAACAATTTCTGCACTTTTAGGCCATGTTCGTAAAGCCGATATTGTAAGCGTTTCTTCATTACGACGAGGTGTTGCAGAGGCAATCGAAGCCGTTGCACATGGTGATGAAAATACATCAAAAGTTGTTGGTCGTCGTATACAAGATATAAAACTACCACCTGGAACTATCATTGGTGCAATTGTTAGAGAGCAAGATGTTATTATTGCGAACGCAAGTCACTCCATAGAACAGGGAGATCATGTGATTATGTTTATCACGGATAAAAAATATGTCCCTGAAGTAGAAAAGCTTTTCCAACCTAGCCCATTTTTCTTATAAAGACTACGTAGAAATAAGAATAATAGTAATTGTTACTTATAATGGTCTACTATTATCATGTTAGATACTATATTTTTACATAATAAATCTATGCATAGATAAATAAGGGGTGGTTATGTCTTTTTTCAAAGAGTTTCGTGAATTCGCAATGAAAGGTAACGTTGTTGACATGGCAGTCGGTGTCATCATTGGTGCTGCTTTCGGTAAGATTGTTTCATCATTAGTTGCTGATATTATTATGCCACCACTAGGCTTGTTAATCGGTGGTATTGATTTCAAACAGTTTAGCCTTGTATTAAGAGATGCTAGTGGGGATGTACCGGCAGTTGTACTAAATTATGGTATGTTCATTCAAACTGTTTTTGACTTTGCCATTGTTGCATTTGCGATTTTCTGCGCAATCAAATTGATTAACAAAACTCGTCGTCAAGCAGAAGAAGCACCTAAAGCACCACCGGCACCTTCCGCAGAAGAAACTCTATTAACAGAAATTCGTGATTTATTAAAAAATCAGCAAAAATAAAAACTAAAAGGCCAGTGATAACAATTGAAAAAATCTTTTGTTATCACTGGCCTCCCAGTTACCCTTCTTGTTATGCTTCGCTTTTCTCATATAACTTCCTTTCCCTTTTTTATTCTTTTCCACGCGTTGTCTAAATAGTGGATCATGAACAAGTGCTGCTAAGGCATTATCTTTAATAACACCTTTCTGGTGCTGATATTTGCTAGACATAAAAACCTCTTAAATTGTTAAAGAACATAAAACACAATACGGCACAGATATTATTGCTTTGTGGCTCCAGATTCAAGTATTTCAAGGATAGAACAATAAGTACTTTCATGAGCACTACCACAACATGCATTACTCAACATCTTCAATGAATCTCGCATTCTTTCCATTTCTTTCAAGCGAATTTCAACTTCAGCAAGTCTTGCATCAACAATGTGTTTTGATTCAACACAGGTGTGATGAGCGGGATCAACACGAATAGAAAGTAGTTCTGTAATCGCATCTAATGTAAAGCCCAACTCCTTTGCATAACGAATAAAACGTAAACGTTGGAGATCTTTCTCTGTATATAAGCGATAACCGCCTTCCGTTCGCCTGTCATGATCCATCAACCCTTGTTTTTCATAAAAACGGATTGTATCTGTTGTCACATTCGCTAATTTTGCAACCTGCCCAATACGATACATGGATCATTCCCTCACTTTAGCTGATGCATAAGCATAACAAATAATCAAAAGAATAGAATTGAAATATAGTGCGAAGCTTATCTTACCAAAATAGCAGTATGCTGAAATAACAGAAAATAAATATGATGTAACACAAGGGTAGGCAAAAAAGCATGGAATAACAAATAGAAAGGTCAGGAGATGGCTTGATAGATTATTTTTATAACGGTAGTTTCATAACTATCATTTTTGATAGATGTAAAAAAACCGGATTAAAAATCCGGTCTTTTTATTCGCTTCACTAAATAATAATTAAATTATTCAGCTGCTGCTTCTGTTTCAGAATCAGCACGGTCAACAAGCTCAATGTAAGCCATTGGAGCGTTGTCACCAGCACGGAAGCCACACTTCAAAATACGAGTGTAACCACCTGCACGGCTCGCAAAACGCGGACCTAATACTGTAAACAGTTTTGCCACGACTTCGTTATCACGAGTACGGGCGAATGCCAGACGACGATTAGCTACGCTGTCGGTCTTGGCAAGAGTAATCAGCGGCTCAACGACGCGACGCAGTTCTTTCGCTTTAGGCAAAGTTGTCTTGATGATCTCATGACGAACTAAAGAACCTGCCATGTTACGAAACATAGCCTGACGATGGCTGCTGTTGCGGTTCAATTGACGACCACTCTTACGATGGCGCATGACCTTATCCTTCTCAGTAAAACCTTAACCTGTGATCTTATTCATCAGCGATACTTGCAGGTGGCCAATTCTCAAGGCGCATGCCCAGAGATAAACCACGCGACGCCAGTACGTCTTTAATCTCAGTAAGAGATTTCTTACCAAGGTTAGGCGTCTTAAGTAATTCAACTTCAGTACGCTGTACCAGATCACCGATGTAGTGGATTGCTTCTGCCTTCAGACAGTTAGCAGAGCGGACAGTCAATTCAAGATCGTCTACTGGGCGCAGTAAGATAGGATCGAATTCTGGCTTCTCTTCTTTAACTTCTGGTTGACGAACATCACGTAAGTCAACAAAAGCTTCAAGCTGTTCAGCCAGGATAGTCGCTGCACGGCGAATCGATTCTTCTGGATCGATAGTACCGTTAGTTTCCATCTCGATAACCAGCTTATCCAAGTCGGTACGCTGTTCAACACGAGCTGCTTCCACATTATAAGCAATACGCTCAACTGGGCTATAGCACGCGTCTACTAAAAGGCGACCGATAGGGCGCTCATCTTCTTCCGAATGAATTCGGGCAGAAGCCGGCACATAACCACGACCACGCTGAACTTTGATACGCATATTAATAGATGCGTTCTCGTCTGTAAGGTGGCAGATAACGTGCTGCGGCTTGACGATTTCGACATCACCGTCATGGATGATATCGGCTGCAATAACAGGGCCAATGCCAGATTTGCTCAAAGTAAGAATAACTTCATCTTTACCATGAACTTTTACCGCCAACCCTTTAAGGTTGAGCAGTATTTCTAGGATATCTTCCTGAACACCTTCTTTGGTGCTGTACTCATGCAGTACACCATCAATCTCAACCTCTGTTACCGCACAACCCGGCATAGACGAAAGCAGAATACGGCGCAGTGCGTTACCAAGAGTATGGCCGAAGCCTCGCTCTAATGGTTCAAGGGTCACCTTGGCGTGCGTCGAACTGACTTGCTCGATATCAACCAGGCGCGGTTTTAGAAACTCTGTCACAGAACCCTGCATTGTGTCCTCTCTTTGGTGCTAAGCCTTACTTGGAGTAAAGCTCGACGATCAGGTGCTCGTTAATGTCAGCAGACAAATCAGTACGTTCAGGAATACGTTTGAACACACCTTCCATCTTAGCAGCATCAACTTCCAGCCATGTTGGCTTTTCACGCTGTTCAGCCAGCTCTAAAGCAGCCTTGATACGAGACTGTTTTTTCGATTTTTCACGAACGCTGACTACGTCATTCGGGGAAACCTGATAAGAAGCAATGTTAACCACGCGACCATTTACCATGATTGCTTTATGGCTAACCATCTGACGTGCTTCTGCGCGAGTTGCGCCAAAGCCCATACGATAAACAACGTTATCCAGACGACCTTCCAGCAGAGTCAGCAGGTTTTCACCTGTGTTGCCTTTCAGACGAGTTGCTTCTTTGTAGTAGTTACGGAATTGACGTTCTAGAACACCGTAAATACGACGTACTTTTTGTTTTTCACGTAACTGAACACCGTAATCAGAAAGACGCGGTTTACGTGCGCCGTGCTGACCTGGTGCTTGTTCCAGTTTACACTTGGTGTCAATCGCCCGAACGCCAGATTTTAGAAATAAATCTGTACCTTCACGGCGGCTCAGCTTGAGCTTAGGACCCAAATATCTTGCCATTTTCTTTCTCCAACTTTCCTAAAAACGAAAACGTTATTAAACGCGACGTTTTTTCGGTGGACGACAACCGTTATGAGGAATCGGAGTCACATCAGTAATATTAGTGATGCGGAAACCAGCCGCGTTTAATGCACGGATAGTTGACTCACGACCAGGACCAGGTCCTTTAACCATAACTTCCAAGTTCTTAATTCCGTACTCTTTAACAGCTTCAGCGCAACGTTCTGCTGCAACCTGAGCCGCGAACGGAGTAGATTTACGAGAACCACGGAAACCGGAACCACCGGCAGTAGCCCAACCCAATGCGTTACCTTGACGATCGGTAATAGTAACGATTGTGTTGTTGAAAGAAGCATGGATATGAGCCACACCGTCAGAGACTTGTTTTCTTACACGCTTACGTGCACGAATAGGTGCTTTTGCCATTGTTCAAATACCCCGATTATTTCTTGATCGGCTTACGCGGACCCTTACGGGTACGTGCGTTAGTCTTAGTACGCTGACCGCGAACTGGTAGACCACGACGATGACGTAAACCACGGTAAGTACCAAGATCCATCAGACGTTTGATGCTCAGGGTAACTTCACGACGCAGATCACCTTCTACAACGTATTTGGCAACTTCGTCACGCAGCTTGTCGATTTGCTCTTCAGACAGCTCACTGATCTTAACATTCTCAGCAATACCAGCAGCTACACAGATAGCCTGTGAGCGGGTCTTACCGATACCGTAAATCGAAGTTAATGCGATTACAGTATGTTTATGATCAGGAATGTTAATGCCTGCTATACGGGCCACTATGCACTCCTAAATTAGCAGTTATACAGTACCATTCTGAAAAGCCCGTTTTCAGGATACTCAAACAATACTGTATATATTATAAAAGATTGGGCTGGCTAATTTAGCCAGCTCAACCGAACTTTGCAAGAAAAAAATGCAATAAATTAGCCTTGACGCTGTTTATGCTTAGGCTCGACGCTGCAAATTACACGCACGTGACCGTGACGTCTAACAATTTTGCAGTTACGGCACATTTTCTTGACGGAAGCACGAACTTTCATTTTTACTCTCCGTAACTTCTAAAACAAATCGCTTATCAGTAATTAACCTTTAAGATTTGCTTTTTTCAATGCAGACTCATACTGACTTGACATCAGGAGAGTTTGCACTTGAGCCATAAAATCCATGATGACCACAACCACGATTAAGAGGGAAGTACCGCCAAAATAGAAAGGTACTTTCATTGCGTCACGCATGAACTCCGGGATGAGACAGATAAAGGTAATATACAAGGCACCGATTAAGGTTAAACGAGTCATTACTTTATCTATATATTTAGCCGTCTGCTCTCCCGGGCGAATTCCTGGTACAAATGCACCGGACTTCTTCAGGTTATCTGCCGTTTCTCTTGGGTTGAAAACCAACGCCGTATAGAAGAAACAGAAGAATATGATTGCAGCAGCGTATAGTAACACATAAATAGGTTGACCAGGCTGTAGATTTAAAGAAATCGTCGTCAGCCAACCCCACCCTGTACCATCGCCAAACCAAGAGGTTATTGTACCAGGAAACAGGATAATACTTGAAGCAAAAATTGCTGGTATAACACCCGCCATATTTACTTTAAGTGGTAGATGTGTACTTTGTGCCGCGTATATTCTACGCCCTTGTTGACGTTTTGCATAGTTAACAACGATACGACGTTGTCCTCTTTCTACAAAAACAACAAAGAAAGTAACCGCGAACACCAATACTGCAACCAACAATAACAGGAGGAAGTGCAGTTCGCCTTGCCGCGCCTGCTCGATGGTTTGACCAATGGCAGGCGGAAGACCTGCAACGATACCTGCAAAGATAATAATTGAGATACCGTTACCAATACCACGTTCAGTGATTTGCTCACCTAACCACATTAGGAACATTGTCCCAGTGACTAAGCTCACAACAGCCGTAATATAGAATGGTAGACCTGGATTAATTACCAGACCTTGCATTCCTGGCATATTCGGTAAGCCTGTTGCGATACCAATTGATTGGAATATCGCCAGCACCAAAGTACCATAACGGGTATATTGGCTGATCTTACGACGACCGGCCTCCCCTTCCTTCTTAATCTCTGCTAACCGAGGGTTAACCACTGATAAGAGTTGGATAATAATCGATGCCGAAATATAAGGCATGATACCCAGCGCAAAGATAGAAGCACGGCTAAGAGCACCACCAGAGAACATGTTAAACATTTCAATGATGGTGCCTTTTTGCTGATCGAGCAATTTGGCAAGCACAGTGGCATCAATACCAGGGATAGGAATAAAAGAGCCAATCCTAAAGACAATAAGTGCACCAAGAACAAACAAAAGTCTGCGTTTTAGTTCACCAACACCACCTTTAGCACTCTGAAAATCTAAACCTGGTTGTTTAGCCATCTGTCACTTATTCCTCAATTTTACCGCCAGCTGATTCGATTGCTGCACGGGCACCTTTGGTAACACGCAGACCACGAATAGTCACTGCACGGTTAACCTCACCAGACAGAATTAATTTTGCAAATTCAATCTGTGGGCCAACAACGTTTGCGGCTTTCAGTGCATTCAGATCGATTACATCGCCTTCAACGTAAGCTAAATCAGACAGACGGATTTCCGCAGTCACGAATGATTTACGTGAAGTAAAACCAAATTTTGGTAAACGACGATATAAAGGCATCTGGCCGCCTTCAAAACCACGACGTACGCCACCGCCAGAACGAGATTTCTGACCTTTGTGACCACGGCCGCCAGTTTTACCTAAGCCAGAACCGATACCACGACCTACACGTTTAGGCGCATGCTTGGCACCTTCAGCCGGAGACAGAGTATTTAAACGCATCTCTTACTCCTCAACTTTAACCATATAGGAAACCAAGTTGATCATACCGCGAACTGCTGGTGTATCTTCGCGTTCTACAGTGTGACCGATGCGACGCAGACCTAAACCAGTCATAGTTGCCTTATGTTTAGGCAGACGGCCGATTAAGCTGCGTGTTTGAGTAATTTTAATAGTCTTAGCCATGGTCATTACCCCAGAATTTCTTCAACGGATTTACCACGCTTAGCTGCGACCATATCTGGAGACTTCATGCTATCTAAAGCGTCCAGTGTTGCACGAACCACGTTAATCGGGTTAGTGGAACCATAGGTTTTAGCCAGTACGTTACGAACGCCAGCCACTTCTAGAACTGCACGCATTGCACCACCTGCGATGATACCAGTACCTTCATGAGCAGGCTGCATAAATACGCGAGAGCCTGTGTGAGTACCTTTAACAGGGTGGAACAGAGTACCGTTGTTTAAAGCGACGGTTTTCATATTGCGACGGGCTTTTTCCATCGCTTTCTGGATTGCTGCCGGAACTTCGCGAGCTTTGCCATATCCAAAACCAACGCGGCCATTACCATCACCAACTACTGTAAGAGCGGTGAAGCTAAAGATACGACCACCTTTAACGGTTTTAGATACGCGGTTTACCGCGATCAGCTTTTCCTGCAGTTCGCCAGCTTGTTTCTCGATGTGAGCCATCTTACACTCCTACCTTAGAACTGAAGGCCAGCTTCACGGGCAGCATCTGCCAGTGCCTGGACTCGACCATGATATTGGAAACCGGAACGGTCAAATGATACTACTTTGATACCTTTTTCCAGAGCGCGTTCAGCAACAATTTTACCAACTACTGCTGCTGCTTCTTTGTTTCCAGTGTTTTTCAGTTGCTCAATGATAGCTTTTTCTGTAGTAGAAGCGGCCACCAAAGTTTCAGAACCGTTTGGTGCAATAACCTGCGCATAAATATGGCGAGGGGTACGGTGTACCACCAGGCGAGTCGCACCCAATTCCTGGAGCTTACGGCGTGCGCGGGTCGCACGACGGATACGAGCTGCTTTCTTATCCATAGTGTTACCTTACTTCTTCTTAGCCTCTTTGATACGCACAACTTCGTCGGCGTAACGAATACCTTTACCTTTATAAGGCTCAGGGCGACGGTAAGCACGCAGTTCAGCTGCTACTTGACCAATCACTTGCTTATCCGCACCTTTCAGTACGATTTCAGTTTGTGTTGGACATTCAGCAGTGATGCCTGCTGGCAGTTGGTGTTCCACTGGATGTGAAAAACCTACTGATAAGTTAACCGCATTGCCTTTAATAGACGCACGATAACCTACACCTACCAGTTGCAGTTTCTTAGTGAAGCCTTCGGTAACACCTACAACCATTGCATTTAACAGAGAACGAGTAGTACCCGCCTGTGCCCAAGCATCAGCAAAACCATCGCGAGGTGCGAAAGTTAAGTGGTTGTCAGCATGTTGAATTTCAACTGCATTATGGATAGTACGAGTTAGCTCGCCGTTTTTACCCTTAATCGTAATTACCTGACCGTTGAGTTTAACCTCTACGCCGGCAGGAATGACGACGGGTGCTTTTGCCACACGAGACATTCTTTCCTCCCGAATTAAGCTACGTAGCAGATAATCTCGCCACCAAGACCTGCTTGGCGAGCTGCACGATCAGTCATAACACCTTTTGAGGTAGAAACAACAGCGATGCCCAGTCCTGCCATAACTTGTGGCAGCTCATCTTTTCTTTTATAGATGCGCAGACTTGGACGGCTTACGCGCTGAATGCTTTCTACTACAGCCTTACCTTGGAAATATTTTAAAGTGATTTCCAGTTCTGGCTTAGTGTCGCCTTCAATTTTAAAATCTTCGATATAACCTTCTTCCTTAAGCACGTTGGCAATCGCCACTTTCAGCTTGGAGGAAGGCATTGTGACCGCAACTTTGTTCGCGGCCTGACCGTTACGGATACGGGTCAGCATATCCGCGATGGGATCTTGCATGCTCATCTGTCTTTACTCCCGTGATTCAATTATGGTAATTACCAGCTAGCCTTTCTAAGGCCCGGGATTTCACCGCGCATAGCGGCTTCACGGACTTTAATACGGCTGAGGCCAAATTTCCGCAGGAAACCGTGCGGACGTCCAGTTTGACGGCAGCGGTTACGCTGACGTGAAGGACTTGAATCACGTGGCATAGTTTGCAGTTTTAGAACAGCATTCCAACGATCTTCGTCAGACACGTTCACATCTGAAACGATAGCTTTCAGTTCTGCGCGTTTTGCGAAGAATTTCTCAGCTAAATTCGCACGTTTTACATCACGTGCTTTCATAGATTTCTTAGCCATGAATGCCCTGCCTTACTTGCGGAACGGGAAGTTAAACGCTGCTAACAGTGCGCGACCTTCATCATCTGATTTCGCAGTCGTAGTAATGGTAATATCCAAACCACGAACACGATCCACTTTATCGTAATCGATTTCAGGGAAGATGATTTGCTCACGTACGCCCATGCTGTAGTTACCACGTCCGTCAAATGACTTAGCGGATAAACCACGGAAGTCACGAATACGAGGTACAGCAATAGAGATCAAGCGTTCAAAGAACTCCCACATGCGTTCGCCACGCAGGGTCACTTTACAGCCGATCGGATAGCCCTGGCGGATTTTGAAGCCTGCAACAGATTTGCGTGCTTTGGTGATCAAAGGTTTTTGACCTGAGATTGCTGCTAAATCAGCTGCTGCATTGTCCAGCAGTTTCTTATCAACAATCGCTTCACCAACACCCATATTCAGGGTGATCTTCTCGACCCGAGGGACTTGCATGACAGAATGGTAACCAAACTGAGACATCAGTTGTTGGACCACCTCGTCTTTGTAGTAATCATGCAGTTTCGCCATCGTATACTCCAAATTACTTGATAGTTTCTTTATTAGACTTGAAGAAACGAACTTTCTTACCGTCTTCAAATCTAAAACCTACACGGTCAGCCTTGCCGGTTGCCGCATTGAAAAGCGCAACGTTAGAAACTTGAATAAACGCTTCTTTTTCAACGATGCCACCTGGTTGATTCAGAGCCGGAACTGGCTTCTGATGTTTTTTAACCAGATTGATACCTTCAACGAGAACTTTACCAGAAGAAAGAACCTGTTTTACTTTACCGCGCTTACCTTTATCTTTACCAGTAAGAACGATAACTTCGTCATCACGACGGATTTTCGCTGCCATTGCCTGCTCCTTAGAGTACTTCAGGTGCCAGAGAGATTATTTTCATGAACTTCTCATTACGAAGTTCACGAGTAACCGGCCCAAAAATACGCGTACCAATAACTTGCTCGCTGTTGTTGTTTAACAATACACAAGCGTTGCTATCGAAGCGAATGACAGAACCGTCAGGGCGACGAACACCCTTCTTGGTGCGCACCACTACCGCTTTCAGTACATCACCTTTCTTAACTTTACCACGTGGAATTGCTTCCTTGATGGTAATTTTGATGATGTCACCTACATCTGCGTAGCGACGGTGCGAGCCACCTAGAACCTTGATACACATTACGCGACGTGCACCGGAGTTGTCGGCCACGTTCAGCATAGTCTGTTCTTGGATCATTTTAGTGCTCCGCTAAATGTCAACTACTACTGAGCCACTTCCACATTAGAAGAGGCCGTTCAATATCCCATAATACGAGGGAGCGGCATTATAACACCACATTCTCGATATGGACAGAAAAAATAAACGGCTCGTTCAGTTTTGAGCCGTTTATTTCGTACGAAAAGGCTATTTTATTACAGAACAGCTTTTTCTACAACGCGAACTAACGCCCAAGACTTAGTCTTAGACAGTGGACGTGTTTGACGAATTTCTACTACGTCACCAATTCCACATTCGTTGTTCTCGTCATGTACATGCAGTTTGGTCGTACGACGGATAAACTTACCATATAATGGGTGTTTAACCATACGATCGATAGCAACGACAATAGATTTCTCCATTTTGTCACTAACTACACGACCTTGCAGAGTACGGATTTTATCGGTCATTACGCACCCGCCTTCTCAGTCAGTAAAGTCTTAACGCGTGCGATATTACGACGCACTTGTTTCAACAGATGAGACTGTTGTAACTGACCACTTGCTGCCTGCATACGCAGGTTAAACTGCTCGCGCAGTAAGTTCAGCAGTTCTGTGTTCAGCTCTTCAACGCTCTTTTCGCGCAGCTCTTTTGCTTTCATTACATCACCGTCTTAGTTACAAAGGTGGTTTTGATAGGCAGTTTTGCTGCCGCCAGCTTGAATGCTTCACGGGCCAGTTCTTCAGGCACACCATCCATTTCATACAGGACTTTACCTGGCTGGATTAAGGCAACCCAATACTCAACGTTACCTTTACCTTTACCCATACGGACTTCGAGCGGCTTTTCAGTGATTGGTTTGTCTGGGAACACACGGATCCAGATTTTACCCTGACGCTTAACTGCACGGGTCATTGCACGACGTGCCGCTTCGATCTGACGTGCAGTCAGACGACCACGGCCCACAGCTTTAAGACCGTAAGTCCCGAAGCTTACATCCGCACCAGCAGCTAAGCCACGGTTGCGGCCTTTGTGCACTTTACGGAATTTTGTACGCTTTGGTTGTAACATCAGCGACTCTCCTTACTTGCGGCCTTTACGCTGCTGCTTTTTAGGTTGAGCAGCCGGTTTTTCCGCCTGTTCAACTGCAGCCATACCACCCAGGATCTCACCTTTGAAGATCCATACCTTAACGCCGAGCACACCATAAGTGGTTTGTGCTTCTGAGGTATTGTAGTCGATATCTGCACGCAGAGTGTGCAGAGGTACACGACCTTCACGATACCATTCAGTACGAGCGATTTCAGCGCCGCCTAAGCGACCACTTACTTCCACTTTAATACCTTTAGCGCCTAAACGCATAGCGTTCTGTACCGCACGCTTCATAGCACGACGGAACATAACACGACGTTCCAGCTGTGAAGTGATGCTGTCAGCAACTAATTTTGCGTCCAGTTCAGGTTTACGTACTTCGGCGATATTAATTTGCGCAGGAACGCCAGCGATATCCGCTACGTTTTTGCGCAGTTTTTCAACATCTTCACCTTTTTTACCGATAACGATGCCTGGGCGAGCAGTGTGAATAGTCACACGGATGCTTTTCGCAGGACGTTCGATAACGATACGAGATACAGATGCTTTAGCCAGTTCTTTAGTTAAGTACTGACGTACTTTAAAGTCGCTGTCTAGGTTGTCAGCGAATTCATTGGTACCCGCATACCATGTGGAATTCCAAGGCTTGACAATGCCAAGGCGGATACCATTAGGATGTACTTTTTGACCCATTGCTAGTCTCCAGAGTCTCAGCGATCAGACACAACCACAGTGATGTGGCTGGTGCGCTTCAGAATACGATCTGCACGGCCTTTTGCACGAGGCATAATGCGCTTCATAGAAGGACCTTCGTCAACAAAGATCTTAGCTACTTTCAGATCATCAATGTCAGCGCCATCGTTGTGTTCTGCATTAGCAATAGCAGACTCCAGTACTTTCTTCACTAAACCAGCAGCTTTCTTGTTGGTAAAGGTTAAAATTTCCAGAGCTTGCGACACTTTCTTACCGCGAATCAGGTCAGCTACCAAGCGAACCTTCTGAGCAGAAGAACGAGCGTGGCGATGCATAGCGATAGTTTCCATCTCTTCCTCCTACCTTATTTTTTCTTAGCCTTTTTATCGGCTGCATGACCGCGATAAGTACGGGTCGGCGCGAATTCACCCAGTTTGTGACCAACCATTTCGTCGGAAACGTAAACTGGAACATGCTGACGACCATTATGGACAGCGATGGTCAAACCGATCATGTTAGGAAAGATCGTTGAACGACGGGACCAAGTCTTAACAGGCTTTTTGTCACCGCTTTCCACCGCTTTCTCTACCTTCTTCAGCAAGTGCAGGTCAATGAAAGGACCTTTCTTGAGAGAACGTGGCATGGCTTATCCTCTAATTATTTCTTAGTACGACGATGAACGATGAAATGTTCAGTGCGTTTGTTTTTACGAGTCTTCTTACCTTTGGTTTGAACGCCCCAAGGTGTTACTGGGTGTTTACCAAAGTTACGACCTTCACCACCACCATGTGGGTGATCGACTGGGTTCATCGCAGTACCGCGAACGGTAGGACGAATACCACGCCAGCGACTTGCACCAGCTTTACCCAGAACGCGTAACATGTGCTCAGAGTTGCCAACTTCACCGATAGTTGCACGGCAATCAGAAGGAACTTTACGCATTTCACCAGAACGCAGACGAATAGTGACATAAGCACCATCACGAGCAACGATCTGAACGTAAGTACCAGCTGAACGAGCTAACTGACCACCTTTACCTGGTTTCATTTCTACGTTATGAACTGTAGAACCAACCGGGATATTACGCATTGGTAAGGTGTTACCCGCTTTGATAGCAGCATCAACGCCAGACTGAACTTTATCACCCGCTTTCAGGCCTTTTGGAGCCAGAATGTAGCGACGTTCACCATCAGCATACAGCACTAAAGCGATGTTAGCTGAACGGTTTGGATCATATTCCAGACGTTCTACTGTCGCAGGGATACCATCTTTGTTGCGTTTGAAGTCAACAATACGGTAAGCCTGTTTGTGACCACCACCGATATGACGGGTAGTGATACGACCATTGTTGTTACGACCACCGGACTTGCTGTTTTTTTCCAGCAATGGCGCATAAGGTTTCCCTTTATGCAGCTCAGGGTTTACCACTTTAACTACGTGGCGACGGCCCGGAGACGTAGGTTTACATTTAACAATTGCCATTGTTCTTTACTCCTCCGACTTACTCAGCGCCGCCGACGAAGTCCAGATTCTGGCCTTCCTTCAGGGTTACGTAAGCTTTTTTCCAGTCGCTACGACGACCAATACGCTGACCGTGACGTTTCACTTTGCCTTTCATCAGCAGAGTGTTAACACTTTCAACTTCGACTTCAAACAGTTTTTGTACAGCTGCTTTAATCTCTGCTTTGGTCGCGTCTTTAGCAACTTTGAGAACGATGGTATTTGATTTTTCCATCGCGATAGAAGCTTTTTCAGATACATGCGGCGCGCGCAGTACTTTCAGCAGACGTTCTTCACGGATCATGCCAGCATCTCCTCAACTTGCTTCACAGCGTCAGCAGTCATGACGACTTTGTCGAAGGCGATTAAGCTAACAGGGTCGATTGTTGCTGCATCACGTACGTCAACTTTATATAAGTTACGTGCTGCTAAATACAGATTCTCATCTACATCAGCAGTGACGATCAGAACATCAACCAGAGCCATATCTTTCAGTTTCTGTGCTAAAAGCTTAGTTTTAGGCGCTTCAACAGAAAAATTCTCTACGACGATCAGACGATCTTGACGTACCAATTCAGACAGAATGCTCTTCAGAGCACCACGGTACATCTTTTTGTTTACTTTTTGACTGTGGTCCTGTGGTTTAGCTGCGAAGCTAACACCACCAGAGCGCCAAATTGGGCTCTTGATTGAACCTGAACGTGCACGACCTGTACCTTTCTGTCTCCAAGGCTTTTTGCCTGAACCAGAAACTTCAGCACGGGTTTTCTGAGCACGAGTACCTTGACGAGCACCAGCAGCGTATGCAACGACTACTTGATGCACAAGCGCTTCGTTAAAGTCACGCCCGAAGGTAGTTTCGGAAACAGTCAGCGCGCCTTGCGCGTCTTTCATTACCAATTCCATTCCTATCTCCTCGACGTTACGCCTTGACAGCTGGTTTAACGATCAGGTCACTGCCAGTTGCACCTGGAACAGCACCTTTGACCAGCAGCAGGTTGCGCTCAGCGTCAACACGTACTACTTCCAGGCTCTGAACGGTAACTTGTTCGTTACCCAGTTGACCTGCCATTTTCTTGCCTTTAAACACCTTACCCGGAGTCTGGTTCTGACCGATAGAACCCGGAACACGGTGAGACAAGGAGTTACCATGGGTAGCATCTTGAGTACGGAAGTTCCAGCGCTTTACAGTACCGGCAAAACCTTTACCTTTAGATGTTCCAGTAACGTCGACTTTTTTAACGTCAGCGAAAATTTCTACGCTAATGCTTTGACCTACAGTGTATTCTTCGCCTTCATTCAGACGGAATTCACGTAGTAAGCGACCAGCTTCAACACCAGCTTTAGCAAAATGCCCTGCTTCAGGTTTCAGTACACGGTTAGCTTTTTTGCTACCAGTAGTCACCTGAATGGCACGATAACCGTCTTTCTCTAGATCTCTGACCTGAGTAACACGGTTGTTTTCAATTTCGATAACGGTTACAGGGATTGAAACGCCATCTTCAGTGAAGATACGAGTCATTCCTACTTTCTTACCGACTAAACCAATCATTGTTTCAACCTCTCAATCGCTTGATGACCTGATTAACCTAGGCTGATCTGCACGTCTACGCCGGCAGCCAGATCCAGACGCATCAGAGCATCAACGGTTTTCTCGGTTGGCTCAACGATGTCAACCAGACGTTTGTGAGTGCGAATTTCATACTGATCACGCGCATCTTTATTAACGTGCGGAGAAATCAACACTGTGAAACGCTCTTTGCGCGTCGGCAGTGGGATTGGACCACGAACTTGCGCACCAGTGCGCTTAGCAGTCTCTACGATTTCCGCAGTTGATTGATCAATCAGACGATGATCAAAAGCTTTCAGGCGGATACGGATTCTTTGGTTCTGCATGAGACCAGAGCTCCAACTATTTTTTATAAACGTAAATGATCACTACTCGTACCCATTTCGATTGATGAGAGAGTGTAATCGTTCTGCATATAACTCCCCAATCGGGAGTATTATATTAATGCAATATAAAATCTGCATTAGCTGATAAATCAGCCTCACTAAATCAGTGAGCCTGCGCATTATACTTGCCTGAGTGATGAAATCAAGCCAAGAATAAAAAATCAGCGATAAAAATTCGTTTTATCTTTTCAAAAATAAAAAAAGCAAAGGCACCTTCATTACCTTTGCTTTAAAAAGCATCTAATAATTCACTAACGAAGGTGAATTATTCTTTTCTGTATGAGCCAAATTACTCTTCAATAATTTGAGCTTGTAGATAATTTTGAAGTCCCATGCGTTCGATAAGTTCAAGCTGGGTTTCTATCCAATCAATGTGCCCTTCTTCATCGATTAGAATTTCTAGCATGAGATCACGGCTGACATAATCATGAATTGAATCTGCGTAAGCAATGGCTTCACGTAAATCTTTGGCACCGCCTAATTCTAATTCCAAATCAGAACGTAGCATCTCTTCAACATCTTCACCGATGTTTAATTTGCCTAAATCTTGTAAATTTGGAATGCCTTCAAGGAACAAGATACGCTCGATATATTTATCTGCGTGTTTCATCTCGTCTATGGATTCATGATATTCCATTTCATTGAGACGTGAGAGTCCCCAATTCTTGAACATTCGGGCATGTAGGAAATACTGATTAATTGCAACAAGCTCACCACCTAATAACTTATTAAGGTGGGCTATCATTTTTTTATCACCTTTCATTTTTATGCTCCTTTGCTTCCAGTCTTTTCAGTGTAGACCTTTTATACAAAGAGGAGAGAAAGGAAATTTAAAATTTGTTATGCAACTTCAGAAATTTGTGGGTAAAGAGCTGATTGCTCATTTTCGATAAGTTGACGGGCTTGACGTACGCACTTACCGCAACAACTTCCAACGGGTAAGATCTTGCGTAATTCATTAATAGTGTGGATTTGATGTTTATGGACAGTTGAGATAATTTTTTTATCACTCACACCGTGGCAAAGACATACGTACATAATAACAACCTCATTAACTACTCACGAACAAGATAGTAAATGATAATTATTATGATTTCAATTTCTATTTATTTGACTTAAGTGTTTTTACTTATTTATATCATCAACGATGATGATGCAGGAGAAAACATTAATACTTTGCTGAGATTTAAAATATCTAATCTTCAGATACAAAAAAAGGGCATCTTACGATGCCCTCTTCATGCATAAATCTATCGGGAATTAACCTAATACTTTAGCAACAACGCCCGCACCTACTGTACGGCCACCTTCACGGATAGCGAAACGTAAACCGTCGTCCATCGCGATTGGGTGAATCAGTTCAACGATCATGTTGATGTTGTCACCTGGCATTACCATTTCTACGCCTTCTGGTAATTCGATAGTACCAGTTACGTCAGTTGTACGGAAGTAGAACTGTGGACGGTAGCCTTTGAAGAATGGAGTATGACGACCACCTTCATCTTTGCTCAGAATATAAACTTCTGATTCGAATTTAGTGTGTGGCTTGATTGAACCTGGTTTTGCCAGTACTTGTCCACGTTCGATTTCTTCACGTTTAGTACCACGCAGAAGAACACCAACGTTCTCACCTGCACGACCTTCGTCAAGTAATTTACGGAACATTTCAACGCCAGTACAAGTTGTTTTAACTGTTGGTTTGATACCAACGATTTCAACTTCTTCACCAACTTTAACAACACCACGCTCAACACGACCAGTTACTACTGTACCACGGCCTGAGATTGAGAATACGTCTTCGATTGGTAACAGGAATGGTTTGTCAATTGCACGCTCTGGTTCTGGGATGTATGAATCCAGTGCTTCTGCTAATTCAACAATTTTTGCTTCCCACTCAGCTTCGCCTTCCAGTGCTTTCAGCGCTGAACCACGGATTACTGGAGTGTCGTCACCTGGGAAATCGTACTGAGACAGAAGTTCACGAACTTCCATTTCTACTAATTCCAGTAACTCTTCATCATCTACCATGTCACATTTGTTCAGGAATACGATGATGTAAGGAACACCAACCTGACGACCTAACAGGATGTGCTCACGAGTTTGTGGCATTGGGCCATCAGTCGCAGCAACAACCAGGATAGCTCCGTCCATTTGCGCAGCACCAGTGATCATGTTTTTAACATAGTCGGCGTGACCTGGGCAGTCTACGTGTGCGTAGTGACGAGTTGGAGTGTCATATTCTACGTGTGAAGTAGAGATGGTGATACCACGAGCTTTTTCTTCTGGTGCGTTATCGATTTGATCGAATGCACGAGCAGCACCACCGTAAGTTTTAGCTAAAACTGTAGTGATTGCAGCAGTCAGAGTTGTTTTACCGTGGTCAACGTGGCCGATAGTACCAACGTTAACGTGCGGTTTTGAACGTTCAAATTTTTCTTTAGACATTTAAATTGTCCCTCTAAGACACGGAATCGGTGGTTACACCACATCAACCAAGCAGTAAGTAAATTAGCGATTTGCTAGTGCTTGTTAAGATTTTAATCAGGGAGGCAAGAACATGAAGGAGTGGTGCTGATAGGCAGATTCGAACTGCCGACCTCACCCTTACCAAGGGTGCGCTCTACCAACTGAGCTATATCAGCACATCTGGAGCGGGCAGCGGGAATCGAACCCGCATCATCAGCTTGGAAGGCTGAGGTAATAGCCATTATACGATGCCCGCAGAACTCGGCTACCTGACTTAAAATCAGCTTTGTATTCTACTTAAGTGTTTACTAATTTAAAACACTTAAGTTAGGAATTAATGGTGGTGGGAGAAGGATTCGAACCTTCGAAGTCTGTGACGGCAGATTTACAGTCTGCTCCCTTTGGCCGCTTGGGTATCCCACCAAACCTAATTTTTAATGGTGCCGGCACCAAGAGTCGAACTCGGGACCTACTGATTACAAGTCAGTTGCTCTACCAACTGAGCTATGCCGGCTAAGTGGTGCGCATTCTAGGAGGACTTTCATCATGATGCAACAAAAAAATTGCGATATTTGTTCTTTTGCTTAGATTTTGTTCACTTTTGATTGAATTGTTGATTTTTTAGGAAAAAAACGACCAAAATGCCAACAAAAATTCATGATAGATTAGCACGCTAATTTATCTATTCAGTCCCAAATTTATTAATCATCAATAAATTTTTAGAAAAAAGATTAATTGCACCCTTATTAGTCTACGCTAAAAAATTATTTTTATGACTATTTTTTGTACTTTTTTTACAAATTTATTCAGTTCGTGTCAAAAAAAGTAGAAAAAATTTAAAAAATATCTACGCCTAAGAGGCATCACTCGTTATGATGCTGTTTATTTTTTATCGGATACGGGTGTTTTAAACAGCCTGTCCAACCTGCGAATATTAGGCAGATGTTGGCTTATGAATAACAAAGAACGCTTTATAACCCCTTATTTAGAATTTGACAGAAAGCACTGGGCAACGTTAAGAGATTCCGTTCCTTTAACACTAACCGAGAAAGAGATTGCCGATTTAAAAGGAATTAACGAAGAAATTTCTATTGATGATGTCATTGAGATTTATCTTCCTCTTTCAAGATTGCTCAATTTTTACATAAGTTCTAACTTACGTCGTCAAGCCGTCTTAGAGCAGTTTCTTGGAACAAGAAGCGCTAAAATCCCTTATATTATTGGTATAGCCGGCAGTGTTGCTGTTGGTAAGAGCACCACTGCTCGTTTACTACAAGCACTTTTAACCCGTTGGCCAGAACATCGTAAAGTTGATTTAATTACTACTGATGGTTTTCTTTTACCTAATGCGGAGTTAAAGAAACGCGGGATAATGAAGAAGAAAGGATTTCCTGAATCCTATGATATGCATAGCCTTGTCTCTTTCGTTTCTGATATAAAATCAGGCAAGAAGCAAGTAACAGCCCCTGTCTATTCTCATTTAGTGTATGACATCATTCCAGATAAGAAACAGGTTATTGAACAACCGGATATCTTAATTCTTGAAGGATTGAATGTATTACAAAGCAATCAAGATTATCCTCATGATCCGCATAATGTTTTCGTATCAGATTATGTAGATTTCTCTATTTATGTTGATGCTGAAGAAGAATTACTAAAACACTGGTATATCAGTCGCTTTTTAAAATTTAGAGAAGGTGCGTTCACTGATCCTGAATCATATTTTAATAATTACTCTAAATTAAGCAGAGAAGAATCTATTGAAATAGCATCTTCAATTTGGCAAGAAATTAATGGTTTGAATTTAAAACAGAATATTTTGCCGACGAAAGAAAGAGCGAGCCTTATACTGACCAAAGGCCAAAATCATACGATCACCAACGTTCGATTACGTAAATAAATCTAAACAATTAGTGATACTTGGTCTCAGTATTATTGTATTTTAGTTATTCAAAATAATATCGATAAACAAAAAGCTTTCCAATTTAGGAAAGCTTTTTTAGTTTTAGATGTTCGATGCAATTTAAAGCATTACGATGCACTTCTCAGTGAAATTTCACCACCTATATAAGGTATGATTTTTCCATCTTGTTCTAAAAGTAAAGCCCCTTGATCATTGATGCCCTTGGCAATACCAAAGATCTCTTTTTCACCAATAATAAGCTTCACTCGGCGATCCATAAAATTATCTAAACGTTTCCAACGCTCGATAAACACAGATAACCCTTGTTTTTCAAATTGAACAAATGCTTCTCTTAGTGCATTAGTAATTTCACAAGCAAGCTTATTTCTATCAATTTTGATACCAACTTGCTCTAAGTTAATCCATTGCTGGTTAATGGCTTCAGTTTGATTTTTACTCATCGCAATATTGATACCAATACCCGTGACAATATGAGCAACATCGCCTGTTTTTCCTGTTAACTCAACAAGAATACCTGAAAGTTTTTTATCATTTAAATAGAGATCGTTAGGCCATTTAACTTTAACGCCATCTGCACCAAGCTTTTGCAATACCTCAGCCATAATAACGCCGACAACCAAACTCAGTCCTATTGCAGCCGCAGGCCCTTGTTCGAGTTTCCAATACATACTCAAGTATAAATTTCTACCAAAAGGCGAAATCCATTGACGTCCTCTTCGGCCTCGTCCAGCAGACTGGTATTCAGCAATGCAGACATCACCCGATTTTAATGCGCTAATACGTTGTATCAAATACTGGTTAGTAGAATCTATAACAGGAATAACGCTAGCAGGTTCACCTTTGATATTTTTGTTTACACTATCCGCATTTAACAAATTCATAGGAGCATCTAATTGATAGCCCTTTCCTGCGACAGTTTGAACATCGATACCCCAGCTACGCAATGTCTGAATATGTTTGTTAATACCTGCGCGTGTCATTCCTAAGCTTTCGCCTAGTTGCTCTCCTGAATGGATATTTCCGTCAGCAAGAATTTCAATTAATAATAAAGGTGTTGGTGTTTCTTTCATGAAATAGCGTCCACTGCATTGATTTCGCCATATTGACCAATAAAACGGACTTCTGGCTCTAATTGCACACCGAAGCGCTCGAAGACTTTTTGACGTATATATGCAGCTAAATTAACAATGTCTTTGCCTGTTGCCAGACCGTCTTTATTGATAAGAACAAGTGCTTGCTTCATATGAACAGCCGCACCACCAATCTGATGGCCTTTAAGACCGCATTGATCAATCAGCCAACCTGCTGCAAGTTTTACACCATCTTGTTGAACATATTGCGGACAGAAGGGGTATTCTGCTTTTAAATGTTGTGCAATACGAATATCAACAATTGGATTCTTGAAAAAACTACCAGCATTACCTGTTATGGTAGGATCCGGTAGTTTGCTCGTTCTCATAGAGCACACAGACCCAAACACATCTTTTGGCGTAACTGTTTCTAATGATAATTTTGATAAATCGCCATAGGTAAGAATAGGCTCCCATTTTTTGCTAAGCTGTAAGCCTACAGCAACAATGGCAAAGCCTTGCTGATAATGATGTTTGAAAATACTATCTCGGTAACCAAACTGACATTCATTATTAGTTAATCGATGAACATGACCTGTACTTAGTTCAACAATATCTACATAAGCGCAAACATCTTTTAATTCTTTACCATAAGCACCGATATTTTGTATTGGTGCTGAGCCTACATTTCCTGGGATCAGTGATAAATTTTCCAGTCCATAGATGTTCTTTTCTAACAGAAATTCAATAAGTGCATGCCAATTTTCGCCCGCACCAACATGAACAGACCAATATTGCTCATCTTCAGTAATTTCAATACCAGCAATACAGTTGCGAATAACAACACCATTAAAATCTTCTGTAAATAGTACGTTGCTACCACCACCTAGAATAAGGGTGGGCATTTTCTGCTCATGAGCATTTTGCCAATATGTACAAAGCTCATCTTCATTATTTGCAGTTTCTATTTGGTGAGCTTTTGCTCTCAAACCAAATGTATTAAATGCTTGCAATGAAACCGATTCTTTCATGAAAGTCTACCTCATTTAGCTGATGGCTTAGTTTAACAGCCAAGTATCGCTGAGGATAGCAAAGTGATAGGTGATTAGTGTGGAGATATTACATCTGTATTTTAGATGTTGTCTTAGAATGCAAAAAAGCCAACCCATTGGGTTGGCTTTCTCGTCTTATTTAATGCCTGGCAGTTCCCTACTCTCACATGGGGAGGCCCCACACTACCATCGGCGCTACAACGTTTCACTTCTGAGTTCGGCATGGATTCAGGTGGGTCCGCTGCGCTATGGCCGCCAAGCAAATTCTGTTTTTATAACTATCTGTTTATGTAGCTATAATTAATTTTTTATGGTGCTGATACCCAGATTCGAACTGGGGACCTCACCCTTACCAAGGGTGTGCTCTACCAACTGAGCCATATCAGCACTAGTGGCTTATTGTCACCGGCTGACACAGCCTAAATTTGATGCCTGGCAGTTCCCTACTCTCACATGGGGAGACCCCACACTACCATCGGCGCTACAACGTTTCACTTCTGAGTTCGGCATGGATTCAGGTGGGTCCGCTGCGCTATGGCTGCCAAGCAAATTCTGTTTTATTACCCGTTATTGTGTATCTCTACACATTAACCAGCAATATTCAATCTTAAACAAGCTTACTTCATCTACTGTCGTCTCTCAGACAAAACACCTTCGGTGTTGTCAGGTTAAGCCTCACGGTTCATTAGTACTGGTTAGCTCAACGTATCGCTACGCTTACACACCCAGCCTATCAACGTCTTAGTCTTAAACGTTCCTTTAGGTCACTCAAGGTGACAGGGAAGACTCATCTCGAGGCAAGTTTCCCGCTTAGATGCTTTCAGCGGTTATCTCTTCCGCACTTAGCTACCGGGCAATGCCATTGGCATGACAACCCGAACACCAGTGGTGCGTTCACTCCGGTCCTCTCGTACTAGGAGCAACCCCTCTCAATCTTCCAACGCCCACGGCAGATAGGGACCGAACTGTCTCACGACGTTCTAAACCCAGCTCGCGTACCACTTTAAATGGCGAACAGCCATACCCTTGGGACCTACTTCAGCCCCAGGATGTGATGAGCCGACATCGAGGTGCCAAACACCGCCGTCGATATGAACTCTTGGGCGGTATCAGCCTGTTATCCCCGGAGTACCTTTTATCCGTTGAGCGATGGCCCTTCCATTCAGAACCACCGGATCACTAAGACCTACTTTCGTACCTGCTCGAGCCGTCACTCTCACAGTCAAGCTGGCTTATGCCTTTGCACTAACCGCATGATGTCCGACCATGCTTAGCCAACCTTCGTGCTCCTCCGTTACTCTTTAGGAGGAGACCGCCCCAGTCAAACTACCCACCAGACACGGTCCCCGATCCAGATTATGGACCTAGGTTAGAACATCAAACGTTAAAGGGTGGTATTTCAAGGTTGACTCCATGCAGACTGGCGTCCACACTTCATAGTCTCCCACCTATCCTACACATCAAGGCTCAATGTTCAGTGTCAAGCTATAGTAAAGGTTCACGGGGTCTTTCCGTCTTGCCGCGGGTACACTGCATCTTCACAGCGAGTTCAATTTCACTGAGTCTCGGGTGGAGACAGCCTGGCCATCATTACGCCATTCGTGCAGGTCGGAACTTACCCGACAAGGAATTTCGCTACCTTAGGACCGTTATAGTTACGGCCGCCGTTTACTGGGGCTTCGATCAAGAGCTTCTCCTTACGGATAACCCCATCAATTAACCTTCCAGCACCGGGCAGGCGTCACACCGTATACGTCCACTTTCGTGTTTGCACAGTGCTGTGTTTTTAATAAACAGTTGCAGCCAGCTGGTATCTTCGACTGGCTTCGGCTCCGTCCGCAAGGGACTTCACTTACCGCCAGCGTGCCTTCTCCCGAAGTTACGGCACCATTTTGCCTAGTTCCTTCACCCGAGTTCTCTCAAGCGCCTGAGTATTCTCTACCTGACCACCTGTGTCGGTTTGGGGTACGATTGTTGGTAACCTGAAGCTTAGAGGCTTTTCCTGGAAGCAGGGCATCAATTGCTTCACCACCTTAGTGGCTCGTCATCACACCTCAGCATTAAGTGACCGGATTTGCCTAATCACTCTGCCTACATGCTTGAACCGGGACGACCGTCGCCCGGACAACCTAGCCTTCTCCGTTCCCCCATCGCAGTTACCACCAGTACGGGAATATTAACCCGTTTCCCATCGACTACGCTTTTCAGCCTCGCCTTAGGGGTCGACTCACCCTGCCCCGATTAACGTTGGACAGGAACCCTTGGTCTTCCGGCGTGCGGGTTTTTCACCCGCATTATCGTTACTTATGTCAGCATTCGCACTTCTGATACCTCCAGCATACCTCACAGTACACCTTCGCAGGCTTACAGAACGCTCCCCTACCCAACAACACATAGTGTCGCTGCCGCAGCTTCGGTGCATGGTTTAGCCCCGTTACATCTTCCGCGCGGGCCGACTCGACCAGTGAGCTATTACGCTTTCTTTAAATGATGGCTGCTTCTAAGCCAACATCCTGGCTGTCTGAGCCTTCCCACTTCGTTTCCCACTTAACCATGACTTTGGGACCTTAGCTGGCGGTCTGGGTTGTTTCCCTCTTCACGACGGACGTTAGCACCCGCCGTGTGTCTCCCGTGATAACATTCTTCGGTATTCGCAGTTTGCATCGAGTTGGTAAGTCGGGATGACCCCCTAGTCGAAACAGTGCTCTACCCCCGAAGATGAGTTCACGAGGCGCTACCTAAATAGCTTTCGGGGAGAACCAGCTATCTCCCGGTTTGATTGGCCTTTCACCCCCATCCACAAGTCATCCGCTAATTTTTCAACATTAGTCGGTTCGGTCCTCCAGTTAGTGTTACCCAACCTTCAACCTGCCCATGGATAGATCACCGGGTTTCGGGTCTATACCCTGCAACTCATTCGCCCAGTTAAGACTCGGTTTCCCTACGGCTCCCCTATACGGTTAACCTTGCTACAGAATATAAGTCGCTGACCCATTATACAAAAGGTACGCAGTCACCCCATAAAGAGGCTCCTACTGCTTGTACGTACACGGTTTCAGGTTCTTTTTCACTCCCCTCGCCGGGGTTCTTTTCGCCTTTCCCTCACGGTACTGGTTCACTATCGGTCAATCAGGAGTATTTAGCCTTGGAGGATGGTCCCCCCATATTCAGACAGGATAACACGTGTCCCGCCCTACTCGTCGAGTTCACAATAACAGCATCTTCGGATACGGGGCTATCACCCTTTACTGCCGGACTTTCCAGACCGTTCTCCTGATGCTGCTATTGATTAAGACTCTGGGCTGTTCCCCGTTCGCTCGCCGCTACTAGGGGAATCTCGGTTGATTTCTTTTCCTCGGGGTACTGAGATGTTTCAGTTCTCCCGGTTCGCTTCATGACGCTATGTATTCACGTCATGATAATATCCATTGGATATTGGGTTTCCCCATTCGGAAATCGTCGGGTATAACGGTTCATATCACCTTACCGACGCTTATCGCAGATTAGCACGTCCTTCATCGCCTCTGATTGCCTAGGCATCCACCGTGTACGCTTATTCGCTTAACCTCACAACCCGAAGATGTTTCTCTCGAAGACCAATGTCTTGAGTTCACACTTCAAGGTCTGAGATTTTGAGAGACTCATCAATATACCTCGGTGATATATTGATTTGTTTTCAATTTTTCAGCTTGTTCCAGATTGTTAAAGAGCATAATAGGTAAAATAACTCATGCGAATTATCTTAACTATTCTCTGATTTTCATCAGACATAGTGTGGTACGCCTTTCACTCATACCGCGCAATTGGCGTCCCCTAGGGGATTCGAACCCCTGTTACCGCCGTGAAAGGGCGGTGTCCTAGGCCTCTAGACGAAGGGGACTCTTGTCAGCTTCGCAGACGCGCTTTTGCTCGTTCTTCATCAGACAATCTGTGTGAGCACTACACATAACACGTATCTCTTAGGTAAGGAGGTGATCCAACCGCAGGTTCCCCTACGGTTACCTTGTTACGACTTCACCCCAGTCATGAATCACAAAGTGGTAAGCGCCCTCCCGAAGGTTAAGCTACCTACTTCTTTTGCAACCCACTCCCATGGTGTGACGGGCGGTGTGTACAAGGCCCGGGAACGTATTCACCGTAGCATTCTGATCTACGATTACTAGCGATTCCGACTTCATGGAGTCGAGTTGCAGACTCCAATCCGGACTACGACAGACTTTATGAGTTCCGCTTGCTCTCGCGAGGTCGCTTCTCTTTGTATCTGCCATTGTAGCACGTGTGTAGCCCTACTCGTAAGGGCCATGATGACTTGACGTCATCCCCACCTTCCTCCGGTTTATCACCGGCAGTCTCCTTTGAGTTCCCGCCATCACGCGCTGGCAACAAAGGATAAGGGTTGCGCTCGTTGCGGGACTTAACCCAACATTTCACAACACGAGCTGACGACAGCCATGCAGCACCTGTCTCAGAGTTCCCGAAGGCACTCCTCTATCTCTAAAGGATTCTCTGGATGTCAAGAGTAGGTAAGGTTCTTCGCGTTGCATCGAATTAAACCACATGCTCCACCGCTTGTGCGGGCCCCCGTCAATTCATTTGAGTTTTAACCTTGCGGCCGTACTCCCCAGGCGGTCGATTTAACGCGTTAGCTCCAGAAGCCACGGTTCAAGACCACAACCTCTAAATCGACATCGTTTACAGCGTGGACTACCAGGGTATCTAATCCTGTTTGCTCCCCACGCTTTCGCACCTGAGCGTCAGTCTTTGTCCAGGGGGCCGCCTTCGCCACCGGTATTCCTCCACATCTCTACGCATTTCACCGCTACACGTGGAATTCTACCCCCCTCTACAAGACTCTAGCCAACCAGTTTCAGATGCAATTCCCAAGTTAAGCTCGGGGCTTTCACATCTGACTTAATTGACCGCCTGCGTGCGCTTTACGCCCAGTAATTCCGATTAACGCTTGCACCCTCCGTATTACCGCGGCTGCTGGCACGGAGTTAGCCGGTGCTTCTTCTGCGGGTAACGTCAATTGCTAAGAGTATTAATCTTAACACCTTCCTCCCCGCTGAAAGTACTTTACAACCCTAAGGCCTTCTTCATACACGCGGCATGGCTGCATCAGGCTTGCGCCCATTGTGCAATATTCCCCACTGCTGCCTCCCGTAGGAGTCTGGGCCGTGTCTCAGTCCCAGTGTGGCTGATCATCCTCTCAGACCAGCTAGAGATCGTCGCCTAGGTGAGCCATTACCTCACCTACTAGCTAATCCCATATGGGTTCATCCGATAGCGCAAGGTCCGAAGAGCCCCTGCTTTGGTCCGTAGACGTCATGCGGTATTAGCCACCGTTTCCAGTAGTTATCCCCCTCTATCGGGCAGATCCCCATACATTACTCACCCGTCCGCCGCTCGTCAGCAAGAAAGCAAGCTTTCCCCTGTTACCGCTCGACTTGCATGTGTTAGGCCTGCCGCCAGCGTTCAATCTGAGCCATGATCAAACTCTTCAATTAAAAGTGTTTGATGCTCAAAGAAATCGAAAACTTAGCTATTCATAAATGAATTTACTTTTGTTGTTCACTCTTCAAGACTTGATACATCTAATATTTTAGAAGATATCGTCTCTGCGAGTGCCCACACAGATTGTCTGATAATTTGTTAAAGAGCAGTGCAACATTCGCTGCCGTTTCCGGTCTTCTGCGTTGTTGCGAGGAGGTGCATTCTACATCTTCCTCATTCAGTGTCAAGCGTTTATTCTCAAGGCTTTTCACTTTTTTCTTTGTTCTCTCGGCTAACTCACTTAGCGTGGTTTGCCGTGACAACGAGGGCGCATTATAGGGAGTTTTGTGAAGCTGGCAACACTTTTTTTGAGTTTTTTTACTGACCGTTGAATTTTCAATCAAATTGCACTTAAAGCGCCAGTTTTCTGAGCGATTCGAAGCCAAAACTTGCTAAAACAGGTTTTAGTAATTCGCTATTCTCATCTTCTTTTAAGCAATAAGCGAAGCTAATTTCATTTGAACCTTTTATTTTCGCTTGATTTACGACCAACCACGCAGTTCTTCGTGCAATTGCAGCACCAGAATCGATGATTCGTGTGCCATCAGGTAAAACAGAAAGAAGTTCATCCGCTAATAAAGGGAAATGAGTGCAACCTAGTACCACTGTATCCGGTGGCTCTTTCATTTTTAGCCAAGGTGTAAGGATTTTGCGAAGCTCATCTAAAGAAACCTCTTCACCATGAAGTTTTCTTTCTGCCAGTTCTACCAGCTCAGCCGAACCTAAAGAGTGAACTTTGCAATCAGTTGCAAAGCGTTCAATAAGTTCATGGGTATAAGGACGTTTAACTGTTGCTCTGGTCGCTAATAATCCAACCACGCCATTACATGTTAATTTAGCCGCTGGCTTAATCGCCGGAACAACACCCACAATAGGGATCTCTGTAAACTTGGCGCGTAAAGCAGGAAGGCTTACTGTACTTGCTGTATTGCAAGCAATAACAATAGTGGCGAGATCATGTTTTTCAGCAACCGCGCTAACTATTCGAACAACACGGTCAATAATGAACTCTTGTGATTTTTCACCATAAGGGAAAGCTTCATTATCGAAAACATAGATATAGTGAGCCTCCGGTAGTTTTTCACGGATCTCACGATAAACAGATAAACCGCCAACCCCTGAATCAAAAACTAATACAGTAGGGTTAGCGGTAGATAGTGCATCAGAAGTTGTAACTTCCTGTGAGGAAGTATTCTCGTCCTGGCGTGCGATAGCCATAAGCTGTCTCATAATCTTTATCAAACAGGTTGGCTATTCTACCACGAATTGAGAGATGTGATGTAATAGGATATGAAGCAGTTAAATCCCAAATACTCACACCACCTAAAGAAACATTCTCATAAGTCCCATAATCTTTATCTGTGCGCTGACCGATATATTGGTAAGTCACACCCATATCGAGTTTCTCGACTTGCCAATCAAGTTGATATTTCAGTTGTTGACGAGCACGACGATCAAGACGTTGATGCGTTTCTTTATTTCTTGCGTCTATATATTGTAGGTTAAAGGTATGATGAAAAACCCAAGTATCCATTTCACCTGTAAATTCCACACCTTTAATTAAAGCTTTACCAACATTGTAATTACGATATGGATAGTTCGATTCACCTTGGATCAAAGAGTTCACATCATTACGATACGCCGTTAATCGCCACTCTAAAGGTCCTGTTAGTCCTTCAAAGCCGCCTTCCCACTGTTTACTCTTTTCAGGTTGTAAGTCTGGATTACTTCCCCATTCACTATAAAGTTGCATCAGTGTCGGAGCTTTAAATGCCGTACCATAACCACCAATCACACGATAACCGTCAACAAATTCCCAGCCTAGGTTAGTTTGCCAAGTAGTATGCCAGCCATATTCTGAATGCTTATCAGAACGTACAGAGGCTTCAGCGATAATCTCACCTAATTTTTGCTGCCCTGTTAGATATAAGCCAGTATTGTCGAAGTGTTCTTTATTAGGAAATCCATTGGAGCCTGCTTTAATAGATTGACGTTGCCAATCAACACCACCACCAATACTACCATCCCCTAATAAAAGGTGATTTCCCCACTGCACATTATATTGCTCAGAGTTGGTAAAACGGCTTCCTTTACCATAGCGACCATAACGAGGATCATAGTCATAATCTTTGGTGTAGTTATAGCTAGTATTTAAAGAAGAAGAGTAGTTATCGCGATGAAACTTCACGCCACCATCATAGGTACGGCTAAATAGAGCTCTTGTATCCGTTAATGTATCGTTATAACTGTCATAATAAGCATCATAAGCGGTGCGATTATCAAAACCATAAGCTCGTGCATATAAAGAAACGTCATCATTAATATCATGATTAACCCCTAACCACAGTGACTTATTCATAAAGCCATCACGATCAGGTTGTGGATATCCACCAGTATTTCCATTCGCTTCTACATCATAACCTTTGGTATAGAGATAACTACCTGCTGCGGTTAATGTTGTTCTATCCCCGACTTTCTGTTTTACCGAACCATCATATTCTTGATAACCATGAGAACCCATTGTGGCATTAAGCGTTCCTCCTTCCGTTTTTCTTTCTGTGAGGATATTAATCACGCCGCCAATCGCATCTGAACCATAAACAGAAGAACGAGGCCCTCTTATATATTCAATACGTTGAACAAGAGAAAGGGGAATTTGGCTAATATCGGAACTACCAGATACGTTAGCCTGATTTAAACGCACACCATCCACTAAGATAAGAACATGACGAGATTCAGTCCCACGGACATAAATAGAGCTCATCTGCCCTATCCCGCCGTTTTGCCCCACATCAATACCCGGCATTCTGCGTAATACATCAATAACACTATTACTCTGCCAACGATCGATCTGTTCACGTTCAACAACAGTGATAGGCGCTAGAATAGAAGAGTTAGGCTCTTGAAAGCGGTTCGCGGTCACACTTAATGTATCGCTGTTATTCGCAAACGCACCAAAACTGCTCACCATGACACTCAAAGCCACACTCGAAGCCATACTAGAAATAAGAAAAACTTTTTTATTATTCATGAAAATCTGCATCCAACAGAATAAGTAGCAGGATGCCGCCAAAATTAAATAAAGCGCGTATTTAATTTAAGATGCGACAGGTCTTCGGCAGGTCTTCGGACTCTAGGTTAAATAAACAATTTTGTATATTTAAGATAATGACTTCCCACCGCACTTATAAGGTGCTTTGTAGTGTCTTTTATTATCCTTGATCCTATTACCGCTGCGCGTCAGTTCTGGCTTTGCACCAGATTCCCTTTTCACTCCTATTAGGAGACCGAATAACTATGCTACGATTTCAAATCCACTGAGTCCAGAAATTGAACATGAAGAATACTGGACATCTTCATGAGGATCTCTACAATTTCGCTCGCTTAACTTTATTACTGCCAAAAAAAGGCGAGATACCATGCAGAATTCATTACCAACGCAAACATATCAGTCTCAACTGAATGAAAAAACACAACGTCTACAAACAATGATGGCCCCTTTTAATGCGCCTGAAGCAGAGGTTTTTTCATCACCAGAACAGCATTATCGTATGCGTGCGGAATTCCGTATCTGGCATGAAGAAGATTCTCTCTATCATATTATGTTTGACCAAGAGACTAAGCAGCGTATTCGTGTTGACCAATTTCCGGTTGCCAGCCAACTTATTAATAAAATGATGGCTGCCTTGTTAGCAGAAATAAAAGATAAACCGACACTCAGAAAGAAACTGTTTCAGATTGATTATCTTTCTACGTTGAGTAATAAAATTATTGTCTCATTGCTTTATCACAAGAAAATTGATGAAACCTGGCAACAAGAAGCAATGGCATTACGCCAATCATTAATTGCTCAAGGTTTTGATGTGCAATTAATCGGTCGCGCATATAAAACAAAAATTATGCTCGATAACGATTTTATTGATGAAGTGCTCCCCGTTGCTGGCAAAGAGATGATTTATCGCCAAGTTGAAAATAGCTTCACGCAACCTAATGCACAGGTCAATATTAAGATGTTGGAATGGGCATTAAAAGCAACGGAAAATGCAAAAGGCGATCTGCTTGAGCTGTATTGCGGTAACGGTAACTTTTCATTAGCGCTCGCACGTAATTTTGATCGCGTACTGGCAACAGAAATCGCCAAGCCTTCTGTTTATGCCGCACAATATAATATTGCAATGAACAATATTGATAATGTGAAGATTATTCGCATGTCTGCTGAAGATTTTACTCAAGCAATGAATGGAGTAAGGGAATTTAAACGCCTAGAAGGGATCGATTTAAAAGATTACCAATGTGAAACCATTTTTGTTGACCCACCTCGTAGTGGCTTAGATGAGAAAACTGTAGAGTTGGTTAAAAGTTACCCTAGCATTTTATACATTTCTTGCAACCCAGAAACACTGTGCCAGAATTTAGAAACGCTAATTAAAACACATAAAATCAGCAAATTAGCTTTATTCGATCAATTCCCATACACTCATCATATGGAATGTGGCGTGCTATTAGAAAAAAGATAACTGCTTATTTCACTTGTTATAGATAAAAAATCTCCAATAGCACCAATAAAAACAAAAACACCAGCAAGATAACTTGCTGGTGTCAAAATTTCGCTGTGTTTACAACAAAGAGATAAGTACAGACTAGTACTGTTCTGCTTGTGATGCTCTTTCAGCTTCTTCAGCTTGTAGGCGTAAGCGTTGGCGCTGTTTAAATTGACGATAAATCCACAACGCAACAATAACAATACAAACAGAAGAGAAAAAGTTTGAACCCCATTCAGGATTAACGGTTCTGGTGTAAGCGTTATAACCGAATAGGCCTAATAAAAAGAATGAAAAAATCAGCTTAGGCATACCATCGGTCATAGGTTGATTTAAATAACGCTGATATAAACAGTAAACTGCCAAGATTAAACTGATGAGTGGGAAAACTGACCACGTCTCAATAAATGAATTAAAAAAACTCGAATAAGTACCATGTAAAGCGACACCAATGACTGTGGCAAGTAATAGCGTGCTTTTTTCACAGCGATTTTGTTCCATCATTTGTCTCCTTTCTGATGCGTTTTTTTCTTTATCTCTGGGTTATCTTGTAGAGGTATTTGCGTTTCTTGCTCGCGTCGATACCAATAATAGGCACCTTTAGCAATCATTCGCAGTTGTATAACTAATCTTTCTTCTAATTGTTGACGCTTTTCAATATCAATATCCAGTGCTTCTGCGCCTGCACTAAATACAATAGTGACCATTGCTTCAGATTGCATTTCTGTAAAATAACGTGGCATATGACTTTCTTGCTCAAGGTAGTCTGCCAGTTCTGCAATAAAATGTTGGATCTCTCGTGCGACTGCGGCACGAAATTCCGCCGAAGTCCCAGAACGCTCACGTAATAATAATCGAAACGCATTAGGATTATTGCCAATGAATTCCATAAAAGTAGCTACTGATGTTCTGATAACACTGCCACCTTTCGCAATACGTTGACGTGCTTGGCGCATTAATTGACGTAACATCAATCCACTTTCATCAACCATCGTGAGTCCTAGTTCATCAACATCTTTAAAATGACGATAAAATGAGGTAGGTGCAATACCAGCTTCTCTAGCCACTTCTCGTAAACTTAGGCTTGTAAAGCTACGCTCGGCACTGAGTTGGCTAAAAGCAGCTTCAATTAAAGAGCGACGGGTTTTTTCTTTTTGTTTAGCTCTGATGCCAATATTATTACTCACGGAAATCCTGATAATCCTAATTTGGTTTATACTCAATATATCAAACTTTGTTAAAAAAGCAGTGCGTACAATCATCTCTCAAGACACATTCTCATAAAAACTCAACAAAGTGTGACTAATGCCCTTAATGTCAATTGGGCTATTATTCATTCTAATGTTAATATAGCGTTGTCGGTTTGTATAAAACAGGTCTCTTCCTATGCAACATTCTCATTTCGATGCAATTGTGATCGGTTCAGGTCCTGGTGGTGAAGGCGCGGCCATGGGGCTTGTTAAACAAGGAAAGCGCGTCGCAGTTATAGAACGTTATAACAAAGTCGGTGGCGGCTGTACTCACTGGGGAACTATTCCTTCAAAAGCCCTACGTCACGCAGTAAGCCGTATTATCGAATTCAATCAAAACCCGCTTTACAGTGACCAATCTCGTCTTATTAACTCCTCTTTCTCTCAAATACTTCGCCAAGCCAGTACCGTAATTAGTCAGCAGACTAAAATGCGTCAAGGTTTCTATGAGCGTAATAATTGTACAATGTATTCGGGCGAAGCTGCGTTTATTGATGAGCACAGGATCAGCGTGCGTTATCCTGATGGCACTTGCGATATTCTTTCAGCAGATAATTTTATTATTGCAACAGGTTCGCGTCCTTATTGCCCGCCAGATGTCGATTTCTCTCATTCTCGTATTTATAACAGTGACACTATTCTCGATTTAGAGCATGAACCTCACCATGTCATCATTTATGGTGCTGGTGTCATTGGTTGTGAATATGCCTCTATTTTTAGAGGATTAAGAGTAAAAGTAGACTTAATTAATACTCGTGATCACCTATTGTCTTTCCTTGATCAAGAGATGTCTGACGCGCTTTCTTATCACTTCTGGAATAACGGCATTGTTATTCGCCATAATGAAGAATATGAAAGTATTGAAGGTGTCGATGATGGTGTGATTGTTCACTTAAAATCAGGTAAAAAAGTCAAAGCAGATTGCCTACTTTATGCGAATGGTCGAACAGGAAACACAGACACACTAGGCTTAGAAAACGTAGGTATTAAAACAGATAGTCGTGGGCAAGTTTCTGTTAATGCACATTACCAAACCAGTTGCGAACACATTTATGCCGTTGGTGATGTCATTGGTTACCCAAGTCTGGCTTCAGCGGCTTATGATCAAGGTCGAATTGCAGCTTTGGCGATCACAACCGGAAAATCAGAAACACATTTAATTGAAGATATTCCGACGGGGATCTACACCATTCCTGAAATTAGTTCTGTTGGTAAAACAGAGCAACAACTCACTGCAATGAAAATTCCTTATGAAGTGGGTCGCTCTCAATTTAAACATCTGGCAAGAGCGCAAATTGCAGGCATGAATGTAGGGAGTTTGAAAATTCTCTTCCACCGTGAAACCAAGCAAATTTTAGGTATTCACTGCTTCGGTGAGCGTGCTGCTGAAATTATTCATATCGGGCAAGCGATTATGGAGCAAAAAGGTGAAGGCAATACTATCGAGTATTTCGTTAATACTACCTTCAACTATCCAACAATGGCAGAAGCCTACCGTGTTGCTGCACTTAATGGTTTAAACCGCTTATTTTAATGCGTTTTGTTTTTCTGCATAAAATGCGGTCATATGTTCACGGATTGTCTCTGCTAACTGTTCATAACGATTACGCAAAGGTGATCCGGGACGATAAACCAATATAATAGAACGTGATGGATTGGGATCAGTACATTCTAGATAACAAACCCCATCACGTTTTTGTTCTTGAGGTACCGATAAATCAGGCAATAAGGTTATTCCACTACCAGCAGCGACCATATTACGCAAAGTCTCTAAACTCGTTGCTCTAAAATGCGTATCTTCTTTCGCCCCCGCTTGGAAGCAGAACCCTAACGCTTGATCGCGTAAGCAGTGCCCATCTTCTAACATTAATAAACGCTGACCCGCTAAGTCGCCCATTGGCACAGACTCGCGTTCATGCCACGGATGTCCTTCATAAATCGCTAACTTCATTGGCTCTTCAAATAGAGGCACTTCAATAAATGGCGCACTCTCTTTTACCATTGCTAAAATAGCACAATCGAGTTTTCCGCTATCTAACTGAGCTAATAAGCTATGAGTTTGTGCTTCATGAAGATACATCTCTAACTTAGGGTAGTTTTTATGTAATTCAGGAATGATATGAGGCAATAAATAAGGGCCAACTGTAGGAATAAGCCCAATATGTAAAGGCCCCGCCATACTTTCGCCTTGCAATGAAGCCATTTCTTGTAGCACTTTGACTTCACGTAAAACGGTTTTCGCTTGATCCACCAGCAATAAACCTTGTTGAGTAAACAAAACCTTACGGCTAGTTCTTTCAAGCAACATCACACCAAGTTCATCTTCAAGTTTACGAATTTGACCACTTAATGTTGGCTGACTCACATGGCAAGAATCTGCCGCACGACGAAAATGTTTATGCTCAGCTAGAGCCACCAGATATTCCAAGTCACGGATATTCATTGCAGATCCCACATTTATTGCTGATAGTTAATGTCTATAGATAATATAGTAACTGATAAATTTTTCTATCAGTCGAATGTTATTCTGTCTCTCTTTTTCGATATTTTCTGAATAAACAACTCAAACAAAAATAATTTCTTTCAATATTATCGGCAATTAAAAATAAAAGAACAGAGTGAAATTCACCCTGTTCTTTTTGAATAACAATAAGTTGTCTCAGATAAACGCTTTTCTTATTTATCCATATCTAAAACTTCTTTGGCTTTTGCTATCGCATAAGCAACCTGTTTTTGAGAAACACCGCCTTTTGCAAGACGTTTATCTAAGCAAGATTGAAGCGATAAAATATCGTACACATCAATCATGATTTTACTGTTAAACATCTGTAATTCAGAAAGAGGGAGTTCTTCAATCGCTTTACCTTGCTCAATGGCGCAAACAACCACTTCACCCACAATATGGTGAGCTTCACGAAATGGCACACCTTTAGCAACAAGATAATCTGCCAGTTCAGTGGCATTCGCATAACCTTGTTTAGCCGCTTCTTCACAACGAGGGCGACGGATTTGGATCCCATCCAGAACAAGCGTTGCCATATGCAAACAATCAGACCATGTATCGATAGCGTCAAATAGCCCTTCTTTATCTTCTTGCATATCTTTATTGTAAGCGAGAGGTAGACCTTTTAAGGTCATCATCATGCCAGTTAATGCGCCTTGTACTCGTCCACATTTCCCACGGATAAGCTCCAGTGCATCTGGGTTTTTCTTTTGAGGCATTAATGATGAGCCAGAAGTCACTTTATCTGATAATTCAATAAAACCCGCTTCACCACTATTAAAGAAAATAAGATCTTCTGCAAAACGAGATAAATGCACCATACCAATAGCCGCAGAGGATAATAGCTCTAAGACATGATCACGATCGGATACGCTATCTAAGCTATTATTGGTTGCACTCGCAAAACCTAACCATCCCGCTAATTGTTCACGATCGATATCATAAGCCGTTCCGGCTAAAGCCCCACAACCTAATGGGCTGACATCTAAACGTTTTAATGCATCAGCTAAACGGCTTTCATCTCTGGCTAGCATTTCATTGTACGCTAAACACCAATGTGCAAAAGTGACTGGCTGAGCTCGCTGTAGATGGGTGTAACCCGGCATCACGGCATTTTGATTCTGTTCTGCGGTGATAACTAAGGCTTTTTGTAGCTCAACAATCGCTTGGCGAAGATGAATGACTTCTTCTTTACACCATAGCTTTAAGTCTGTTGCGACCTGATCATTACGACTACGACCTGTATGTAATTTTTTACCTAAGTCACCCACTTTGGCAATAAGCTTACTTTCAACCCAGCTATGAATATCTTCTGCATCACTTTGTAAAATAGACTGTGGGTTTGCCGTTACTTCTTCTGATAATTCATTTAACGCTTGCTCAAGTTGAGCTTGTTCATCTTGCGACAATACACCAACTGTGACTAACGCTTTAGACCAAGCTACTGAGCCAAAGATATCCTGTTGTGCCAGTCGAAAATCAAACCGCAGTGAATCATTGAATTGTTTAAACCGTTGATCAGCTTCCTGACTAAAACGTCCACCCCAGAGTGCCATAATCGCTTCCTGTATTTATTCTGTGTAATAAAAAAGAGTGAGAGTGATACTTGTTAGCACCACTCTATTGCTTTGCGTTATTTCTTGCTCAGTGCACGAATACGTGATGGCAGGGAATATAAACGGATAAAGCCTTCAGCATGGCTGTGATCATAAACTTCATCTTCACCAAAGGTTGCAAACTCTTCAGAGTACAGGCTGTTGTCTGATTTCTTCTGAATAGCATTTACATGACCTTTATAAAGCTCTAAAACCACTTCGCCATTCACATCTTTTGCCAGTGATTCAGCGGCAGCTTGTAGTGAAGCGCGGATTGGCGTAAACCAGCGACCATCATAAGCCACATAAGACATCTCTAAGCCTAGTTGCTGACGCCATTTAAATGCATCTCTATCAAGAACAAGTTGCTCAACACCACGCAGAGCCGCCATCATGATAGTGCCCCCTGGGGTTTCGTAACAGCCACGAGATTTCATTCCCACTAAACGGTTTTCAACAATATCGATACGTCCGATACCGTGTTTAACACCTAATGTATTTAGTGTATCTAAACATTCAAAAGGTGATTGTGTTTTACCATTTACTGCGACCACTTCACCCGCTTTAACTGTAACGGTGACTAGTTCTGGTGTTTCTGGTGCTTTCTTAGGATCAACGGTCCATGCCCAGCAATCTTCATTTGAGGCATTCCACGGGCTCTCTAATACGCCACCTTCCGTTGAAATATGCCATGCATTTTCATCACGGCTATAAATTTTCTCAAGAGTTGCTGTTGTTGGGATATTACGAACTTTTAGATAATCCAACAGCGCTTCACGAGAACGTAAATCCCACTCTCTCCAAGGAGCAACCACTTTAAGCTGTGGAGCAAGTGCCGCATAAGTGCTTTCAAAACGAACCTGATCGTTACCTTTACCCGTTGCACCATGAGCAACAGCATCAGCACCTAATTTTAATGCGAGTTCAACTTGTGCTTTGGCGATAACAGGACGCGCCATTGAAGTACCTAATAAATAGCTACCTTCATATAAAGCACCTGTTTTTAATACAGGATAGACATAGTCTTTGATAAACTCTTCACGTAAATCAACGACGTAACACTCTGAAGCACCTGACGTTAATGCTTTTTGTTCTACACCCACTAAATCATCGCGGCTTTGACCAACATCAGCAACAAAAGCGACAACCTCACAGTTATCATAATGTTCTTTTAGCCAAGGAATGATTGCCGATGTATCCAATCCGCCAGAGTATGCCAATACGATTTTCTTAATACCTTTAGTCATAGTGATAACCTTCAATTCCCAATTTGTTTAAATTCTGCCAACTACCAAATAGCGATAAGATTTCTAGAGTGATTTTTAAGCTAAAATTCGGGTTCCTACTGCAACACCATTAAATAATGTCGTCAGTTTTTCAGCATGGCGCCAGCTTGCGATTTCAACAGGTCGTCCTAACGTTTTAGCTGCTTCCAATGCTGCGTTTACTTTCACTATCATGCCGTCAGTGATGATGCCCTGATCGATTAACATCTGTGCTTTTTCAGCTGACATCTCAGCAATCTTCTGACCTTTACCATCTAAAATGCCACTGACATCTGAAAGCAGGACTAAATCAGCACCTAATGTTTCAGCAATAGCGGTTGCCGCTTGATCAGCATTCACATTCATCAGCTCACCTTTTTCAGTCATCCCGATAGAACTGATAATAGGGAGATAGCCAGCACCCAATAATAAATTGAGTAAATCAGGAGAGCCGGGAGTTGCATTTCCTACATGACCTAACTCTTCATTGATTTGAGTGACTTTAGCTAATTGTCCATCACCCAAAGAAAGCCCCACGCCATTAAGCCCAAACTTGGTTGCCCACGATAACAAGGTTTTATTGGCACTTCCGGCAAGTGCTCCTGTAATGATGTCTATCTGATCAGCCGGTGTGACACGAAGACCTTGCTTTTTCACCACAGGCAATTGCAATTTGCCCATTAACTCATCCACCAAACAGCCACCACCATGTACGATGACTAAAGGACGAGAATGCGTTGAGCGATATTGTTGTAATGCAGTGAAAAACCGCGTTAACGCTTCTTCATTATCAAGGAGCACACCACCCAGTTTGATAATTAATGGTTCCATGAAACTTCCCTACTCATTATTTAAATAAGTGATTCGGTTTCAGCGAAACCAAACCGAATGTTCATACATTGCACTGCTTGTGCAGCAGCCCCTTTCAGCAAGTTATCTTCAACACCTACCACAATCAGATGTTCACCTTGCTGAGCAAATCCGATATCACAAAATGCGGTTCCTACAACGGCTTTTAATGCAGGCAATCCTTTTTCATAAACACGCACTAATGGTTTATCTTGATAAGCATCTTCAAAGACTTGTCTTACATCCTCTTGTGTCACACCCACTTTTAACTTACAGGTGATAGTGGCTAAGATCCCTCTCGCAAAATTGCCTAAATGAGGTGTAAAAATCACATCAATACCCAGATGTGTTGCAATCTCAGGTTGATGACGATGAGTAAACACACCGTAAGGTTGCAAACTCACTTCACAAAAGCTACTGGTTAGAGAGGCTTTTCTCCCCGCACCACTCACACCGCTGGTGGCATTAATAACAGGCCACTGTGCTGTATCTAAAAGTCCCGCTTCCACTAAAGGTTTTAGTGACAACTGAGAGACGGTTGGATAACAACCCGGCACAGCAATTAATTGTGCCTGACTAATAATGTCAGCATTCCATTCAGCTAATCCATAAACTGCCTGTGATAACCAATCAGTATTCTTATGCTCGAATCCATAGTATTGTTGATAAAAATGCTTGTTTTGTACTCGATAGGCACCAGACAAATCGAATACCACACAACCTTGCTCTAGAAAGATAGGAGCGATGTCATGGCTGACTTCATGAGCTGTTGCGAGAAAAACGATATCAATGTTTTCAGCAGCTTTAGCGACATCAACCATTGGCTCAAGTGGGAGATCCACTAAACCACGATATTGTGGATGAAGTTCAGAAAAGCACTTCCCTGCATCTGCACTTTGAGCTGATACCATCAGTCTGCTCAAATTCACATGAGGATGCTGCTGAAGATAGGCGGCTAATTCAGCGCCAGTGTAACCACTTGCTCCTACAATCAGAGTATTTAACATGTCATTCTTACCTTGTACTATGAACACAAACCGATTAATGTATTTTTATTCAAAAAAAGTGCATGAATATTGATACTATTATGAAGAAAGGCTGTCAACAGTGAATATTAAATTACCTACATTTATTGAGATTTATCGTCAATTAATTGCAACACCCTCTATCAGCGCTACAGACGCTAAGAACGATCAAAGTAATGAAGCACTGATTAATTTGCTTGCTAATTGGTTGGAAACATTAGGTTTTTCAATTGAAATTCAACCTGTACCTGAAACACGAGGCAAATTTAACCTTCTTGCAACATTAGGAACAGGAAAAGGTGGATTATTACTCTGTGGTCACACTGACACAGTACCGTTTGATGAAGGTCGTTGGACGCAAGATCCTTTTACGCTGACAGAGAAAGAAAATAAGTTATATGGCTTAGGCACTGCTGATATGAAGGGCTTTTTTGCCTTTATTCTCGATGCATTGCGAGATGTAGACACTAAGACGTTAACTCATCCTCTCTATATTCTCGCCACCGCTGATGAAGAAACTTCTATGGCTGGGGCACGTTATTTTGCTGCTAATACGGCAATCCGTCCTGATTTTGCCATTATTGGCGAACCCACATCGCTAAAGCCTATTCGTGCGCATAAAGGGCATTTATCGAATGCGATACGCATTACTGGGCAATCGGGCCACTCTAGTGATCCGGAAAAAGGGGTGAATGCGATAGAGCTAATGCATGAATCAATTACTCACCTTAGTACATTGCGCGATACGTTAAAAACTCGCTATAACAACCCTGCGTTTGTTATCCCTTATCCAACGATGAACTTTGGTTATATTAATGGTGGTGATGCAGCAAATAGAATTTGTGCTTGCTGTGAATTACATATGGATATTCGCCCATTGCCGGGATTAACGCTACAAGACTTGGATGATTTACTTCACGAAACATTAGCGCCCGTCAAAGCACGCTGGCCGGGTCGTTTAAGTGTTGAGGCGTTACACGATCCTATTCCGGGTTATGAGTGCCCAACCGATCACAAAATGGTTGCAGTGATCGAAGAACTATTAGGTGAGAAAGCGCAAACAGTGAATTACTGTACTGAAGCGCCGTTTATTCAAGATCTCTGCCCTACCTTAGTTTTAGGCCCAGGTTCTATTGAACAAGCACACCAGCCTGATGAATTTATCGATATGGCATTTATTGAGCCAACGCGTGAATTAATGGGGCAATTAATTGAAAACTTCTGTTTAACAGAAAAAGCGCAATAATAAAAAACCCTATCAGCTTATGTTGATAGGGTTTTTATCTTCAATTAATACTCTAAATAATTCGAGTTACGGATAGGCGATTAGCGTAACCAATTAGTTTTGGCTAGTTGAACAATTTCATCACCTCGACCATTAATAATCGCTTTCATCATATACAGGCTAAAACCTTTTGCTTGTTCAAACTTCACTTCAGGAGGCATTGAGAGCTCTTGTTTTGCAGTGACTACATCCACAATCACAGGGCCATCATGTTCAAAAGCCTCTTTCAGAGCATGATCCAAATCTTCACCTTTTTCTACTCGAATGCCTTTGATACCAGATGCATTGGCAATAGCAGCAAAGTCCGGATTATGTAAATCAGTACCGTCAGTTAAATAACCACCAGCTTTCATCTCCATCGCGACAAAGCCTAATACACTGTTATTAAAAATAATCACTTTAACCGGTAAATTCATTTGAGCTAATGAGATAAAATCACCCATTAACATGGTAAATCCGCCATCACCACACATTGCTACAACTTGACGCTTTCTATCTAACGCCTGCACACCAATAGCTTGAGCCATCGCATTTGCCATAGAGCCGTGATTAAACGATCCCAGTAAACGACGTTTTCCATTCATTCCAACATAACGAGCCGCCCACACTGTTGGCGTTCCGACATCACAGGTAAAAATAGCGTCATCATTTGCTAGTTCACTTAATCGACGCGCCAAATATTGTGGGTGAATAAGTTCACGCTCACTGGGTTGTGCTAGTGCATCCAGATCTTGCCGTGCTTTGGCATAATGTTTTAATGAAGCATCAAGGTGAGTGGTATCTGTTTTCTCTTTTAAACGAGGCTGTATCGCATTTAATGTTGCTTTAATATCGCCAATCATCGCCATATCGACATGGCAATGCGAACCAAGACTGCTTGGATTAATATCAATTTGAATAATATTGGCTTTTGATGGATAAAATGCACGATAAGGGAACTGCGTACCTAATAACACCAAAGTGTCAGCGTTTTCCATCGCATGATAACCCGATGAAAAACCAATTAACCCTGTCATTCCTACACTGTAAGGATTTTTCCACTCAATGTACTCTTTCCCTCGCAATGCGTGTACAACAGGGGCTTTTAAGGTTTGAGCCAGTTTAATCACTTCATCGCGAGCTTGAGCACATCCTGCACCGCACATTAAAGTGATGTTTTTTGCATTATTCAGTGCATCAGATAATTTTTCGATTTCGAAACGATTAGGCATGATGAGTGGAAACTGCAACGGATACCAATTTTCATGCGCATCTTCTGGGGCTGGTTTTAGTGCAACATCCCCCGGCAATACAACAACCGCAACCCCTTTTTTCAAAATAGCGGTTCGCATCGCAATAGCTAGCACTTGAGGGATCTGCTCTGGGTTTGAGACTAATTCACAGTAATGACTGCATTCGCGAAAAAGTTCTTGAGGATGTGTTTCTTGAAAATAATTGCTACCAATTTCGGCAGAAGGAATATGCGCGGCAATGGCTAACACAGGAACATGATTACGATGGCAATCAAAAAGCCCATTGATAAGATGTAAGTTTCCCGGTCCACAAGAGCCAGCGCAAACCGCTAATTGGCCATTAACTGCCGCTTCTGCTCCTGCGGCAAAAGCGGCGACTTCTTCATGGCGGGTTCCCATCCACTCAATCGTTCCCATCTTTCGCAAGCTATCACTTAATCCATTGAGAGAATCGCCTGTCACGCCCCAAATACGTTTTACACCTGCATTATGGAGTACTTTAGCAATATAAGTTGCAACGGTTTGCTTACTCATGGTGATATTTTTCCTCAGTTTTGGGTAAATTGCGCCTCTGCGAGCTACATCTATCTCCTTCCCATATTCTGTTTCTCTTCCTCGCCAGCTTGCAGAGAAAATCATCTTACTAACTCAAATATAAAGAATAACACCAATCACTGTAATGTCACTGTCGTGATAAAGTGAGTACTAATAAAAATGTAAAAATAAAATATCACTTCCAAATACATTCATTAAACTTATAATAACCGCACCAAATAAGAATATATCTCATTAATAACGTATTATTATTTACTAAATGATAGACAAAGTTTGTTTATAGTATTATTTTAATAATTAAAATAATTTTTAATAATGATTTTTCCCTTCACATCTTTATTAACAATTAAGCTGACTCATTTCAGCCTTACCCACTGTCTTTATTAAAAAATTTAACTTTCTTCTATTTGTTAATAAATTTATTACCATTGTATTATTTCATGCCCCATGAAAAAGAGGTATGAAATAAACATGACATTGGTCACGCTACCTTTTGCTTTTTGTCCTCTAGAATAAAGCCTGATTATTTTTCAACGGAGATTAACGGATGGACAAAAGTAGAAGTCCGATAAAGGTTTTCTTTATTAGTATTCTGGCAGTCCTTTTCTTAATTTTTATTTCACAATATGTCATTGGTAAAAAAGAAATTAAGATTGGCATTGCGGTAATACCTATTTTACCAATGCTATTTGCTGTAATTATTGGTATGTGTATATCTGCTGGATTTACCCGTAAAAAAATTAAAGTATGGGGTAAATTATTTACAGAAAAAGAAGAAGGCTTCTGCGGTAAAATGGTAGGTTTCAGCCTGCTTATTTTAGGTACGCAATATGCAGGAATGATTGTTCCTAATATTAAAATGATTTTAAGTGTCGGTATTCCTTTATTTGTTCAGGAACTCGGAAACTTATTACCAGTATTAATTGCGGTTCCATTAGCCATTAAATTTGGATTTGGTCGTCGTGCAATTGGTGCTTGTTCATCTATTAGCCGTGAACCGTCTATCGCTGTTATTCAAGGTAAATTTGGTACAGGCTCTCAGGAATATATTGGTGTATTAGCCATTTATTTATGTGGTTCTGTGATCGGTACTTTATGGTTTAGCGTATTAGGTAGTATTGCTCCATTAACTGGATTACACCCACTTGCTCTTGCAGCAGGCTCTGGCGTGGGTTCGGGTTCAATGTTAAGTGCGGCATCAGGTGCATTAATTAATGGTCTTGATGAAGCATTAGCACAGCAAGTATTAAGTGTTGCCGCTGCATCTAACTTATTATCTTCAGCACTAGGCGCACTGTCATTAACCTATTTAGGTTTACCTCTTTCAGAAAAAATTTATAAAATTTTCACCAGAGGCAAAACTGCATGAAAAATATAATTATTGATATGAAATTTGTATTCGTTGCTATTTTACTGGCAATGTTTACTCAAACGTTAACATCAGGGATCGCTCTTTATGCAATGTGGGATAGCTTTATTGCTATGTCATTAGTGGTATTTATTTCACTCGTTGCAAAACATTATTTACCTTCATCTTTACCAACATTTGCTTATGCAACAATTATCGGGATCCTTATTTGTTTACCCGAAACTCCGGTAAGAGATTTCTTTATTAGTTCTATTGGTAAAGTTTCTTTCTTATCTTGTTGTGTTCCTTTATTAGCATTTGCTGGTTTATCTGTTGGTGGTCAATTAGAAGAACTTAAGAAAATGTCATGGAAAGTTATTCTTATTTTCATGATTGTTTCAACTTGTTGTTTCTTTGGCGCATCAATCGTCGCGCAAATTGGATTTACTATCCAGGGAGTTATCTAATGAATAATATTTATAATGTCAGTGAAAAACTCTTTCAATTAAATGATTTTAGTAAAAAAACACGACAAGACCTGCACAAAATACCTGAGCTATCAGGTGAAGAATATAAAACATCTAAATACTGTCGTGAATTAATGGAAAGTTTTGGTTATCAAATTAAAACTTTTGATGGATATACTGGCTTCACAGCAGACTTAATTGTTAATTCTGAATTTCCATTAATTGCTATCCGTGCTGATATGGACGGATTAGAAATGCCAGACTTAACGAATAATGAATATAGTTCAGTTCACCAAGGTTGTGCACACAACTGTGGTCACGATACTCATATGACTATGGCATTAACCAGTGCTAAATATCTTGCCGAAAATAGAGAAGAGATGAGCGCGAACGTTCGCTTTATTTTCCAAATGGCTGAAGAAGATATGCGTGTACCTGGCGCTGAAAAAATGGTTGAGCTCGGTTGCATGGAAGGCGTTGATGAAACTTACGCACTTCATAACGATGCAGCGATTGAAACAGGTTGTGTTCGCTTTAATGATGGTGTGATGTCATCTTATGGCTCTGCATGGACATTAGATGTTTATGGTGTTTCTGCACATGGTTCAACACCGCACAAAGGTTTAGATGCCATTCGTGAAGCAACCCGTTTAATTGATTATATGGATTATGTTGTTGCAAAGAAAACAGATCCATTTAGCCCAGCGGTCTTTGGTTGTGGCATGATCAATGGGGGAACAATCCCTAATGCATTAGCTGATCACGTACAAGCTCGCGGTACTATCCGTTCTATGGATGAAAATACCGACCAAGTGCTGAAAGCAAGTTTTGATGAAATTGTTGCACGCAGTACAGCTGGCGGATTTAAAACCACATTAAGCTATAGCGGATACCCTGCTGTTGTGAATCACCCAACTGCACACCAGCGTTTGTTAGATGCGATGCGTAAATTCTTACCAGAAGAGAATATTGAATCGAACGGTAAGCCAATGACAGGTAGTGAAGACTTTAGCTATATGGTTAACGCTACAAAAGGCAAAATCGGTGCAATGTTCTTCTTAGGAAGTGGCAATCAAGCGAAAGGTATTAATAATTACCTTCACGCAAATCCTTATTTTGTCGATGATGATTGTTTATTAGTCGGTGCTCAGATTTTTGTTAATATTCTGACTCGCTAATCTCTTATTATTCTGCCCAAAGCCCGTTATTGCCCCCGCAAAAACGGGCTTTTTTCTATTCTGATCTGACGTCTATTCTACAACGCTATTATTCACATTCACTGAACGTAAATCAGGTAATCCTTGGTATACCTCTTTACTGTGCCATTGGGTTTCCCATTGCTCTGGCATCTGAATAATATTTTTATCAATATGTGGCGCATAGAGAGAAATAAACTCATGCATATAATCTTTCATATGAGTATGTTTACTGACACAGATATGGGTATAACTCGGTTGCACTAAATGATCGATATTAATACATTTTAATGCGCCACCATCTTCAATCTCATCATAAGAGGCTGTTGCAATAACACCGATGCCTAAATGGCGCTTAACATAGTATTTAATAATCTCAGTATCCGTCGCGGTTAACGCCACCTTAGGCTTAAGATTATTTTTATAAAATACCTTGTCTAATTTAGATCCTCTTGTAAAACCAAAAACATAAGTAATCAGTGGATATTCAGCCATTTGTTCGATGGTAACCTGCTCATCATCTTTCAATAACGCAAGAGGATGATCATAAGGAACTAATAAACTGCGAGTCCAGCGGTAGCAAGGCAATGTAATAAGATCTTCATAAAGGTGCATAGATTCTGTTGCGATAGCAAAATCTACATCGCCATTTTTAACCATCTCTGCTAATTGAGCGGGTGCGCCTTGATGAAAATGTAGCGAAATATTAGGATAATAGCGACGAAAGTGATCAATCACATTCGGCAATGAATAACGTATTTGAGTGTGTGTTGTCGCAATATGTAAATCGACTTTTTTATTACGATCTTCTTCAGCCACAATGCTCTTGATTCGGTCAACCTGCCCAAGAATATCGCAAGCAATTTTATGGACTTCTTTACCCATCGGGCTCAATGCTAATAAGTTATTATTTTTACGCACAAACAGCGACACACTTAATTCATCTTCTAATATTTTTAGTTGCTTACTGATTGTCGGTTGTGAGGTATAGAGTTTTTCAGCCGCATTAGTAATGTTGAAATTATTTTTCACGACTTCAACAAAGCTTTTCAGTTGATTAATGTTCATAGAGGTACCTGGGTTAATCTGCACAAATGCGCGGTTAATTATTAATTTTATAAATTTTTATTCTAAATATGAGTAATAGATAAACTATCTTTAATATCTCTGTCGTGATATCTCGTCATACTATCTTGATTTAATCTTATAATAAGAATAGCGAGATCTATTCTATTATCCACATTTTCACTTTCACTATTCGAAAGAATAATAAAGCAAAATAAGGTGTTATTATTTTATACTTATCGATCAACCTTTGTATTATGCACAATGCTCATACAAATACGTTAGCCTATATCAAAAATAAATAGGTGATAGACATAACACATTGTTATTAAAATAAAAAATAAGTTTATTTGCTTGTTTTTCTATGTGATACTTTCGGTCAACTTAACGCAAATTAACCATTAGTAACACCATGAATTTTACACAAAAGCAGAATTACGTTATGATATTGATCACATTTTAATACATAGAGGCTCTGTTTTGTTATATCAAAACAACAAAGAAAAATTCCTAATATCTTATTCAATCTTATCTATACTTAATAAATATTCCCTTATCTATTAGCTTAATATCACTATTTAATTTTGGTAGAAGTAAGCTGTTTTTTAGTGAATTTTTATCACTCACTCTTCTCGCTAACAAATAGTCACTTCATTTCTTTTAATTAATTGATAAACAAAAAAATCACAAATACCTTAATAAAGGTCACTTAATATGAAAATGAAGAAAAAAAGAAATAAACCACTACAAATCAATGACATAACCATTATTGATGATAGTAAGCTCAAAAAAGCCATTACTGCTGCCGCATTAGGTAATGCCATGGAATGGTTCGACTTTGGTGTTTATGGCTTCCTTGCTTACGTTTTAGGTCAAGTCTTCTTCCCGGGTGCATCACCTGGCGTACAGATGATTGCAGCTCTCGCGACATTCTCCGTCCCTTTCCTTATAAGACCTTTAGGGGGTGTTGTATTTGGGATGTTAGGGGATAAATTTGGTCGTCAGAAAGTCTTATCTGTCACCATCATTATTATGGCGCTTAGTACGTTTGCCATTGGTCTTATTCCTGCTTATGAAACCATTGGTATTTGGGCTCCTGTTTTATTATTACTCGCTAAATTAGCGCAAGGTTTCTCCATTGGTGGTGAATATTCAGGAGCGGCGATTTTCGTTGCTGAATACTCACCAGACCGTAAACGCGGATTTATGGGGAGCTGGTTAGACTTTGGTTCTATTGCTGGTTTTGTTATGGGTGCAGGTGTAGTTGTACTTATCTCAACTATTTTGGGTGAAGCCGCATTTCATGAATGGGGATGGCGTATTCCGTTCTTCTTAGCATTACCGTTAGGTCTTATTGGCTTATATTTGCGTCATGCTTTAGAAGAAACACCTGCATTCCAACAACATGTTGATGCAATGAATAGCGACGACCGAAAATCTATTCAAGATCCACCTCGTGTTTCATTACGTGAAATTGCATCGAAATATTGGAAAAGTTTAACCGTCTGTGTAGGTTTAGTGATTGCCACTAATGTCACCTACTATATGTTATTAACCTATATGCCGAGTTATTTATCTCATAACCTAAATTATTCGGCAGATCACGGTGTGCTGATCATCATCGCGATTATGATAGGTATGTTATTCGTACAACCTGTAATTGGGTTATTGAGTGACAAAATTGGCCGTAAACCCTTTGTTATTGGTGGTAGTATTGGCTTGTTTGTCCTTGCTTACCCTGCGTTTATGATGATTAACAGTGATGAAATCGGTTTAATTTTCTTAGGATTATTAATTCTTGCGGTTTTACTTAACTGTTTTACTGGAGTAATGGCATCCATTTTACCTGCCATATTCCCGACCCATATTCGTTATAGTGCATTAGCAATCGCATTTAATATCTCAGTATTAATTGCGGGTGCAACACCAACAGCAGCAGCTTGGTTAGTTGAAGCAACCGGTGATTTATATATGCCTGCTTATTATCTGATGATTGTTGCTGTTGTCGGCTTGATAACAGGTATCAAGATGATCGAAACCGCAAATAAACCTTTACGAGGTGCAACACCTGCGGCGTCGGATAAATCAGAAGCTAAAGAAATTTTATCAGAGCACTATGATAGTATTGAACACCGTGTTGAAGATATCGAAGCGGAAATTGAAGCATTACAGAAAAAACGCCAAGCCCTAATCGATCAACATCCTAAGTTAGATTAAGAGAGGTTACATGCACCCGTCTTCTGTTCATTTAGTCTGGTTTCGTAATGATTTAAGAGTGACGGATAACAAGGCACTCTTTAACGCTTGCCAAGATAAACAAGCACAGGTGCATGCTCTTTTCACCGTAACGCCTGAACAATGGAAAGCCCACAATATGGCTTTGTCATGTCAGGCGTTTATTCATGATGCTTTACTCGATCTTTCAATATCGCTGGCAAAACTTAATATTCCACTGACATTAGTGATTTGTGATACTTATTCAAATGCAGCCGATAAAGTGGCCGAATATTGCCAACAACATCAAGTTAGCGCGCTTTTTTTCAATCACCAATATGCCCTTAATGAACAACACCGTGATAAAAAAGTTACTGAGTTACTAGAAAATAAAACCACCATTTATGCTTATCATGACAATGTGTTTATTCCACCGGGTAATGTAGTCACACAACAAGGGGAGATGTATAAGGTTTTTACTCCCTTTAGAAACGCATTTTTACGACTCTTTTTTTCACAAGATAACGCTTCGTTACCTATCCCAGAAATAAGAACATATCAAAAAACAGTCTCTCCTTTAAAAGCGCCGCTATTTTCACTTGAAGACACAAACACATCTTCTTTTATCGCTACGGAAGAAGAAGCACTTAAACGTTTAAAACAGTTCTGCTATGAAAGTGTCCCACATTATGCAAAATGGCGAGATATTCCGGCAGTTGATGGCACAAGCCGATTATCACCCTACCTTTCTATCGGTCTGTTATCTATTCGCCAATGTTTTAATCGCCTTTACCAAACTGAACCTGATTTCTTAGAAAACAGTGCATCAGGCGCATTTGTTTGGTTTAACGAGCTTATTTGGCGAGAATTTTACCAACACTTAATTGTGGCAAATCCCAATTTATGCAAACACATTGCTTTTCAGCTTTGGACAGAAAAAATCAATTGGCGTAACGAACAAGATGAATTTAACGCTTGGACTCAAGGCTTAACAGGCTTTCCGATTATTGATGCTGCAATGCGACAACTTAACCAGACAGGTTGGATGCATAACCGCTTACGTATGCTCACGGCGAGCTTTCTTATCAAAGACTTGTTAATTGATTGGCGTTGGGGTGAGCGTTATTTTATGTCGCAACTCATTGATGGCGATTTCGCATCAAATAATGGGGGTTGGCAGTGGGCTGCATCAACAGGAACAGATGCCGTACCTTATTTTCGAATTTTTAATCCTACTACCCAAGGACGTAAGTTCGATCCTGATGGTGAGTTTATCCGCCATTGGCTTCCTGAACTCGCCGATGTGCCTAATCGATATATTCATACCCCTCACGAATGGTCAGCAAAAACCAATAACTCTCTCGATTATCCATTACCCATTGTTGATCACGCCAAAGCACGAATAAGAGCTATTGAGTCTTACGAAAAAGCTAAAAAATAAAAAAACAGCGCTATTATTAAGCGCTGTTTTTATTTCTAAATATTGGTGACTCTAGCCTGTATTACGCATACCTGCGGCAATACCTGCAATAGTGACCATAAGTGCCTGTTCAATACGAGGGTCTGATTCGCTATGAGTACGAGAACGCTGTAACAACTCAGCCTGAAGTACGTTTAATGGATCTGTATACACATTACGTAGTGCAATAGATTCAGCAACCCACGGCAAATCCGCCATTAAGTGTTCATCTTTTGAAATCGCCAAGACACTCTTAATATCATCAGAAAGTTGCTGACGTAATTTAGATCCTAATGGCCATAAACGCTCTTCAACTAAACGTTGATCGTAATATTCTGCTAACCATAAGTCCGCTTTAGCATACACCATTTCTAACATCGCAATACGTGTATTAAAGAACGGCCAGTTCTCACACATATCGTCTAATACCGCTTGTTTTCCACTATCAATTTCATGCTGTAATGCCGCGCCAGCCCCCAACCAAGCAGGTAGCATTAAGCGGTTTTGAGTCCAGGCGAAGATCCACGGAATAGCACGCAAGGTTTCAACACCACCAGTAGGGCGACGTTTTGCAGGACGTGAGCCTAATGGTAGTTTACCCAACTCGCCTTCTGGCGTTGCCGCTCTAAAGTAAGGAACAAAGTCTTCTTGTCCTCGTACATAGTCACGATACATTGCACAAGAAACGTCAGACAAGGAATCCATTACCTCAATCCAAGGCGCTTTTGGCTCTGGTGGTGGTAATAAATTCGCTTCTAAGATTGCACCTGCATAGTGAGCAAGGCTACTGATAGTGACTTGTGGTAATCCGAACTTAAAGCGGATCATTTCGCCTTGTTCTGTCACACGCAGACCACCTTTTAAACTTCCTGGTGGTTGAGAAAGTAATGCTGCATGTGCAGGCGCACCACCACGACCAATCGTACCGCCACGTCCGTGGAATAGTGTTAATGTCACACCTGATTTTTCACAGAGCTTAATTAATGCATCTTGAGCACGATATTGTGCCCATGATGCTGCCATCACACCCGCATCTTTTGCTGAGTCTGAATAGCCAATCATCACCATTTGTTTGTCATCAATTAAATCGCGATACCAAGGAATATCAAACAAACGCGTCATTACGCTTTCAGCATTATTTAAGTCATCAAGCGTTTCAAATAAAGGGGCAACAGGTAATCGAATATTCGCGCCAGCTTCTTTCAGTAATAGCTTTACAGCTAATACATCAGAAGGTACTTTTGCCATTGAAATCACATAAGAGGCGATAGAATCTTTAGGTGATTCAGCAATCACACGGCAAGTCTCAAATACTTCTTGAGTCGCTGCACTTGGTTGCCAATTAGTTGGGATCAGTGGACGCTTAGAATTTAATTCTTCAAGTAAGAACGTTTGTTTCTGATCTTCAGACCAATTTGCATAATCACCAAGCTCTAAATACTGTGTCAATTCAGAGAGTGCTTCAGTGTGATTGGTACTTTCTTGGCGAATATCGAGCTTAACTAGCTGTAAGCCAAAGCAACGGATACGACGTAATGTATCTAACAGTTGCCCATTAGCGATAATACGCATACCGCACTGAGTCAGTGATTGATAACAAGCGTATAGCGGATCCCAAAGTTGGGCATTATCAATTAATAGCCCTTCAGGAGGTAAGGATTGCTGTCCTTTAATACGTTGTTCTAAATAATCACGAGTGACTTGTAAGCGAGTACGTAACTGTTTAGCAATTTCACGATATGGCTCTGCAACTTCAGCACCACCCGCTAATTCACGTAGCTCAGGTGTACTTTCTGTCATTGAAAGTTCTGAAACAAGAACTTGAATATCATTTAAGAATAAATCAGCGGCTTTCCAACGGCTTAATAGTAAAGCATGGCGTGTGATCTCAGCCGTCACATTTGGGTTACCATCGCGATCTCCGCCCATCCATGAAGTAAAACGAATAGGAGAAGCTTCTACTGGTAAGTTGTAATCAATGGATTCTTTAAGCTGCTCATTAAATTCACGTAAAAAAGCAGGAACACCTTCCCATAAGCTATTTTCAACAACCGCAAATCCCCATTTCGCTTCATCAATAGGTGTTGGGCGAATTTTTCTAATTTCATCCGTGTGCCATGATTGGGCAACTAACTGACGCAGACGGCGCATAATATTAGTACGCTCATAATCTGCTAGATCGTCATGGTCGAGTTGAGATAAACAGGTATTTACTTCAACCAGCTTATGAATAAGTGTACGACGTGCAATCTCGGTTGGGTGCGCCGTTAATACCAGCTCGATAGAGATTTGCTCTACCGCTTCTTTTAATTGCTCGTCGGTAAAATTCTTATCTTTTAGTCTGGTGATCAGTTTTGCCAATGCCACAGGATTACTCGCCGCTTCACCGTGAGGTGAAATGCTATGGTATTGTTCTGCCACGTTCGTCAGGTTTAAAAATTGATTGAATGCTCTAGCAACAGGTAATAATTCATCATTAGAGAGATTCTGTAACGTCAGCAACAGTTTTTGTCGCTGAACTTCATTACCTGCTCGTGATGATTTAGATAGTTTTCGAATTGATTCAACTTTATCTAAAATTTCTTCACCGAGTGCTTCTTTTATCGTATCTCCAAGTAGCTTGCCAAGCATACTGACATTGCTACGCATAGCAGAATATTGTTGATTCATAAGACTCCTGACCTTGTCTTTGTGGCGGTAACAACATGCTTCTTCCTATTAGAAAAGTCATGTCCTCCCAGTTGTGTAATTAACTTTCATTTCTGATGTGACTTTATTTTGATTTTTGTGATAAGCCACACTGCTTTTTTTACTTAGCCTACTATTCATATCAGAAAATAATCGTTTTGGGGGATTTTTCTGAAATTTAATTACGGCTTTAGTCTTATAAGAATGACTAATATCCATGCTGTTCTAGCTCAATTTTACCTAGAATAAGGACTTTTTTTCGTTTCTTATCTACTACGAAGAGTTTTTTACTAGAAAGGGCGAGATACGTGAAAATTTATCTGGCGAGAAATTTAGATGATTTTTTTTAATATTGATAAATTGTCTGGTCGATTTTTTGGTTTTTAGCTAATTTTGCTGGTGGGTTATGACTCGTATTCCTATTTCATCGCTTATTTTTATTCTTTTTTACATTTTTACTAGGCTACGATTTCCAATTAAGTTTTTTATAAGACAAAAACGAATAAAGCGCTGAATATCAGCGCTTTAAGTTAAGAATAACGAATTGTCTTTCAGTAAATTAAGTTGTCTGTTGTAAATAATGTGGTTAATCGAATTGTACTCTTAATAACGTTCAAACACGTTGTAACCGTACTTCAACTTCCACTCAAGACGCTTAAATTTCACATCATGAGCTACTGACAAAAGTTCTCTTTAGCTTGATGGTTCACCTCCGTCATTTCATTTCTTAGTGGGACAATCTGTCTTACTACCTTTGACATCAATCGCTCCTTTGTGACTAGAGATGCTTCAAGTATAGCCAAAGAATTTAAAAAAATTGAGTGATATGACACAAAAATGACAAAAGGTTATCGGCATAAAATAACCCGCTGATAACCTTTATAAAAAAGAAATAATTAAATTACAGTAACTGGGAAAGGCGGTTTAAATCTGACTGAATTGCGCCTGCGGTCACATCTCTGCCGGCTCCCGGCCCTCTGATCACAAGGGGGTTATCACGATACCAACGGCTTTCAATCGCAAATAAATTATCACCCGGTAATAGCGAGGCAAGAGGATGATCTTTTCTCACAGCTTCAACGCCGACTTTTGCTTTACCATTAGCATCAAAACGGGCGATATAACGTAATACCATATCCATTTCATTTGCAGCAGCTAATCGTTGTGCCATCTGTTCATTGATCAATGCACTGTTATCAAAAAACTCTTCTAGCGAACCAGTTTCAGCTTGTACAGGTACTAAAGATTCCACTCGTACTTGCTCTGGCTCGATGTCATAACCTGCTTCACGAGCAAGAATAACCAGTTTACGCATCACATCTTGCCCTGATAAATCAATTCGTGGATCAGGCTCTGTTAATCCTTGTTGCCAAGCTTGTTCCACCAGCTCACTGAAAGGCACTGTGCCATCAAATTGCAAGAATAACCAAGAGAGCGTGCCAGAGAAAATACCGCTAATTGATAAAATAGTGTCACCACTTTCACGCAAATCGCGTACCGTATGATTAATCGGTAAACCTGCACCGACTGTTGCGTTATATAGCCAATGGCGACCTGTTTTAGAAAACGCATCTCGTGTGGCGCGATAACGCACACTTGAAGCTGAGCCCGCAATTTTATTTGCACTGATAACATGAAAACCGTAGCTAGCAAAATCTTCATAAGAGGCAGCAAGAGACTCATTAGCCGTAATATCAACAACCACTAAATCATCATAAGGATGAGCTCTCATCCAAAGATAAAGCGACTCTTCATTATGCTCTGTCGCTTCCTCATCAAAGAAAGCCAATGCACGACTTGGATTAATACCTTGATAATCAAGTAAACTACGACGGCTATCAACGACACCCGCAAGAATAAATTCAAAATCACTACGTGCTGATAAAGGCTCTTGTTCGCGAGCAAACAATTCTAACCAACGTGAACCAATATTCCCTTTACCAAACAGTACTAAGCCAATCTGTTTTTCAGCTCTAAATAGCGTTTGATGTAAACCTTGCAGTAGATGCTCAGTATAATTACGCAATACTGCAACTAAGCTGATGTTATCTTCAGCATGCCAAATAAATTCAACAGGTTGGTCTTTAAGTTGTTGATAGAAACGATGACAATGAAGTGGATTTTTACAAACACCTGCACCGACTAAAGCTACTAGTGAGAAGCCTTCTCGTAGATGTAATTTTCCCGGTAAAACCGCATCTTGTAATACATCTAATGCACTGTTAGCGACTTCACTGGTATAGCAAAGCTGTAAAAGTTGGCTGTCTTTATCAACACCAGTCGCTAAAGGACGGATTTGCGCACGTTTAAGTAATTCATCAACCTCCTTCGCCACTTGTTCAAAGTTTTGATGAGAGGGAAGTTGGAGTTCAATCAAACAAACATCATCATGGCTAGTAACGATTTTAGCGCCTGTTCCTGATGCCAAAACACGTTCTATACGCGTTGAACCTTGTTCTGGTTGATAACTACAACGAAGTTGCAAATCAATATTACTGCCTGAAACGGGTTGAAGTGTGCGTGTATGTAAAACGGGGGCAGCTAATCGAGCCAATTCGCTCGCTTCATCTAAACGCAACAATGGCAATAAACAAGCATCTTTAACTTTGCGAGGATCCGCACTATAAACACCGGCAACATCACTCCAAATTGTGACTTTACCGACATCCGCTAAAGCACCCACTTGCGTGGCAGAGTAATCGCTACCGTTACGACCTAATAAGACCGTTTCACCTTGTTGGTTGCGACTAATAAAACCGGTTACAACAAAACGACTTTCAGGGTGTTTAGCTAATAGTGATTGTAATAATGGACGAGATAAAGTTTCGTTTACTTGAGGCTGAGCTGCTCTCTCAGCACATAAGAATTCACGCGCATCTAACCACACGCTAGGTAAACCCTGCTCTGTCAGTAGATTTGCCATTAATCTTGCAGACCAAATTTCACCATGACCGACAACTTCTGCATAAGTTGCGTCTGTGATAGGTTTATCCAACAAATAGCTTAAACGTTCAAGATCAGCAATAAAAGCTTGAGAAAGTAATTCTGCATTCTCTTTTGAAAGTAGCCCTTCAATTAAAGATAATTGGTAACGACGCAAAGTTTGCTGAACTTGATGGGCAGAAATACGATCACTTTGGCTAAGTTTCAGCCAGCTAATCAACTGATTCGTCGTCGAGCCCGCCGCAGAAACCACCATTAGGTCATTAGGTTGGCTATAGTTCGTCATGATATTCACGACACGTTGATAACATTTTATGTCCGCAAGACTGCTACCACCGAATTTATGTAACTGACGGCAAATCGGCTCCGCCTGTTGTTTAATCGCCACTACGCTCATGATCCATGGTTACCTTTTAGTTGCTGCATCAAACGCACTTTGCAAATCGTTGATTAAATCCTGACTATCTTCAATACCCACCGAGATACGAAGTAATGAGGGGCTGATCCCTGCTACTTTTTTCGCTTCTTCTGACATACCTGCATGTGTCATGGTGGCAGGGTGACAAATTAAGGTCTCTACCCCACCTAAAGATTCTGCCAGTGTAAAGAGTGTTAATTGAGATAAAAAGAGTTTAATCACATCCAATCCCCCTTTTAACTCAAAACTTAACATCGCACCGAAACCTTGTTGCTGTTTTTTTGCTATTTGATGACCAACATGATTTTCCAGTGCGGGGTAATACATTTTTTCGACTAAAGGCTGTGCTTGTAAGAATGCCACTAATGCCTGTGCATTTTCTTGTTGAAGTCGAATTCGAGGCACTAATGTTCTTATACCTCTTAATAATAAATAGCTATCAAATGCGCCAGAAGTGACGCCAATATTATTCGCCCACCAGCTTAGCGCCTCAAGCTGTTTCTGACACTGACAGATAACAACCCCTGCCACAATATCTGAGTGTCCATTGAGATATTTTGTGCATGAATGCACAACAATATCTGCTCCTAATGCTAATGGCTTTTGCAAAACAGGGCTCATAAAGGTGTTGTCAGCAACCACTAAAGCACCGTGTTGATGAGCAAGTTCACTGATTTTTCGAATATCCGTTATTCTTAAAAGAGGATTACTTGGGGTTTCGATAAAAACAATTTTAGGGTGATGTGCTAAAGCCTGTTTCAGTGCGACATCATCATTTTGATCAACAAAAATCACACGATAGGCACCACGCTCTTGTTGGCTGTTAAAAAGACGATAACTTCCTCCATAACAATCATGAGGTGCAACAATCACATCGCCAGGTTTTAGAAAAACGGTACAAATTAAATGAATTGCTGACATTCCACTGCTAGTGACAACTGCGCCTACGCCACCTTCTAACTCTGCTAATGCCTTTTGCACCATATCGCGTGTTGGATTACCTCGGCGAGAATAATCATGATCACGAGGCTGATTGAATTCTAAAAAATTATAGGTACTAGAAAGATAGATAGGCGGTACGACACAACCAAATTGAGTGTCTTCATTTAGCCCATTATGGATAGCAATTGTTGCTGTTTTCTTCGTCATACAGGCACCTTGTCACAGCGATAAGTGGAGAAGTCTACAACAGCATATCCAATTAGACACCAAGACGTCAATACATCTAGCCATCTAAACTCCTTTACGGATAGATTAAGTAATGGAATAATACCTAAATTGAGAATATCGCCAGTGACTGTTACTTTTTCTCTCACCCTCAGCCAGAAGAGTCGATGGTTTTAGAAAAGTCATGATAAACTGGTATTGCCCATCAGAATGTGGGTTAACCCTATTCTGACTTCAACTAAATGATATTAATTAAGGTAATCCATGGCTGAATGGAACGGTGAATATATCAGCCCTTACGCTGAGCATGGCAAAAAGAGTGAGCAAGTTAAAAAAATTACAGTTTCAATTCCATTGAAAGTGTTGAAAATTTTGACTGATGAACGCACTCGCCGTCAGGTTAATAACCTAAAACATGCAACCAATAGTGAATTATTGTGTGAAGCATTTTTGCACGCATTTACCGGACAGCCTCTCCCAAATGATGAAGACTTACGTAAAGAACGTAACGATGAAATCCCTGAAGAGGCAAAAGAAATAATGCGCCAGCGCGGGGTTGATCCCGATACTTGGGAGTATTAATCAGCGTCAATTTTTTGACTTATTGCTTGATTAACACGAACAAAAAAGCCCAAAGCAAAAACTTTGGGCTTCAGATTATGACAACCCCCTTGGTTTTACTCGAAGGGGGTTATTTAGATATACATCGAAAATTTTTCCCATCAGTTATCTGCGTCAAACACAGCAATGCATTATCTTAACTTAATTTTTTTTAAGTCTATTTGTCATTATCCTAGGCGAGATATACGCGAACTTGCTTCATCAAGATGACTACGTAATGCTTTAAGGCATGGCGAAAAATTGTCGGAAAAACAATTACAGCTATTAGCTAAAGTATAAAACTGCTCGGCTAACTCTAAACATTCCTGCCAGATTTCACCGCTGATCCCATCAAGTAATGTTACTGGGCGAAGCGTATTAACTATTTCACCACCAGACTTAGGCGCAAATCCCATTGGTAAAATATCGTAGGCAGGTGAAAGCGCATATGGGCGACCATGGCTACTGATAAATGATAAATTGCCATGGTGCATATCAGTATTTCCAATCAACATACCAAATGCCCAGCGGCGTGCTGTGCTAATCGCAGCATCAGGATGAACACGTTTTTGCTTAATTAGCTCATTAACTAACACAGGCCAAGGCTCTCTTGCCCGTCCTATAAACTCAGCATCTAGTGCCTGTAAAGAAAAAAGTCCTATACGACCTAGTGAACCTACACGATCAAATCGTGGAATTTCAAGAAAGCGTTGTCCTTCAAAATCAAAAACTTCCGTTTCAACTCCAAGCACTTTTAATGCAAGATGCTCAGCTTGAAGCAGATCACGCCAACGCTCACTAACGGCGTTATCATCGGAAGCCGTAAATTTTACGATAACATGGCCTTTCTCTGTATAGGTGCAAAATTTGGGTTGTTCCCCACCTGCGGATGAACCAGGATCCTCTCCCGAACTAACAGCTCGTGCTAATGTGGGGTAAGTTTTAGCGCGCTCAACAATTTTTGGTGTCTGCATACCCAGAAATTGATCTCTAGCTTGCTCTCCTATTAGCAAATTTCCCACAGCATCATGCCCATGAGCCAGTAAAGCTCTGATTATATCTGTATCAGACCAACGATCTGGATTGTGGGGTAAATCAAGCTCAGCCGAATGGGCCGAAGCATAAGCTCTTCCAAGATATCCTTGGGGGCGCATATCCAATAACCACCACGGCAAACCTTCACTATGTCGGCTCACATTATCTATCCGCTCCATAACAAAGCCTTCTGGATAAACGGGGGTTAATTTACCTAGTGGCTTAACTTTACCTTCTTCATTTATGCGATAAATAGGAGCTGAATTGAACCCACGGAAACTATCACGTAAAGCATATTGAATAGAAGATCCAGAACCAATTCGAACAATATCATCATTCAACGCATTTAATGCCCGTGACAACGTTGGCTGACTAATATTTATTATATCAGTAAGTTGCCTTGATGACTGAGGTCCATTACGTAGTATTTGTCGTATCATTTCAGCGCGTATTGTCATGACATTAATTACTTTATGAATAGATAGATGAATAGATGTGTGAATAGATAACTTATCAGTTGTGATCTCGCTTGTCACTACCAACACTGTTATCTAAAAAGAGAAGGTTTTACCCATAAAAAAAGCCCAAAGCAAAAACTTTGGGCTTTTTTTCAATTCCGAACTGTCTGCAAGATGCCAGACTAGGCTGACATCTTGTGACAACAAATATCTTATTTGCTGCCTGGAATTTTGAAGCGTTTGTTGAACAGATCAACACGACCACCAGTTGCAACATCACGTTGTTTACCAGTATAGAATGGGTGGCATTTGTCACAAACGTCCAGATTCAGGTTATGACCTGCAGTGGAGTTGATTTTCATAACGTTACCGCAAGAACAAGATGCAGTAATTTCTTCGTATTTAGGATGGATATCTTTTTGCATGGAAAACCTCTACTAAGGCCGTGTCGCCATTCAGCCCACAGCCGAACACCACACGTCGTGTTGATTGAAATTAAGTGTTTGGTAATTTATCTACCAAAGGGGGCGGATCATACAGAATATCCACTAAACGCGCAATGAAATCTGCACACTTTTTGTGATATTCTTAAGGTCATCTTTTCGCTAAAACTCTCGGAAACCCTGATATGACTATAGTTCAGGTAATTTTGCCTGTACCACTGTTCTCCTCTTTTGATTATCTGTTACCAGAAGGGATCGATGCGCCGGTTGTAGGTAGTCGGGTGATCGTGCCTTTTGGGAATAAACGCCGCTCCCTTGGTATTGTCAAAGGACTCAGTACACACAGTGAGTTTCCTATCGAAAAGCTAAAGCCTATTGATGAAGTCCTTGATAGTGAAACACTCTTTCCGGGTGTTTTATGGGATATGCTAAATTGGGCATCGGCTTATTATCACTATCCTTTAGGGGAAGTGCTTTTTCATGCCATGCCGATTTTATTACGACAAGGAAAACCCGCAGAATTCACACCATTATGGCAATGGTATGCCACAGAAGAAGGGGTTAATCTCGACCTCAACAGCTTAAAAGGTGCAAAAAAACAGCAACAAGCACTAGCAGCTCTACGCCGTACACCTTTGTATCGCCATCAACTTGATGAGTTTGAGATCACCACAGCAACACTCAATAACTTAAAAAAGAAAGAGTTTGTGGATCTCCGCCCTATCCAACCCGCTCCAATACACTGGCAGAGCAGTCTTACCGTTCAAGGTGAACGCTTTAAATTAAACACAGAGCAAGCTGTTGCAGTAGGTGCAATCACAGCACAGGCAGATCAATTCTCACCTTGGTTATTATTGGGTATTACAGGTTCAGGCAAAACTGAAGTTTATTTAAGTGTATTAGAAAAAATCCTCGCACAAGGTAAACAAGCACTGGTACTGGTACCTGAAATTGGCTTAACACCTCAAACAATTCGTCGTTTTAAAGCTCGCTTTAATGCCCCAGTGGACGTGCTTCATTCAGGATTAAATGATACTGAACGCTTAGCCGTTTGGTTACGAGCAAAACGAGGGGATAATGCCATTATTATTGGTACACGTTCGGCACTTCTAACCCCTTTTCAGCATCTTGGTATTATCATTATCGATGAAGAGCATGATGGCTCTTATAAACAACAAGATGGTTGGCGTTACCATGCCCGTGATCTCGCCGTTTTCCGTGCAAAACAAGAAAATATTCCTATCGTAATGGGAACCGCAACTCCATCAATTGAAACCAGTTTTAATGTTGAGCAAAAGAAATATCAACAACTCACGCTGACTCAACGTGCCGGTAATGCAAAACCCGCAACAGAGCATTTAATTGATTTAAAAGGGCAACCACTGACAACAGGGCTGTCTCCAATTCTTATTAAAGCGATAAAAGAGCACCTTAATGCAGGTAACCAAGTGATGCTCTTTTTAAATCGCCGTGGATTTTCGCCTGCATTGTTATGTCATGAATGTGGTTGGATAGCAGAATGTCCTCGCTGTGATCACTATTACACGATCCATCAAAAACATGGCATGTTACGTTGCCATCAATGTGATAGTCAGCGACGAATTCCAGCACAATGTCCACAATGTGGCTCAACTAATTTAATGCCAGTAGGATTAGGAACCGAACAACTTGAACAAGGGATCGGCGAATTATTTCCTGATACGCCAGTGACACGAATTGATAAAGATACGACAAGTCGAAAAGGCGCTTTAGAGCAACAACTGGAAGATATTTACCAAGGTGGCTCACGTATTCTTATCGGTACGCAAATGTTAGCTAAAGGGCATCACTTTCCCGATGTCACCTTAGTGGCTTTACTTGATGTAGATGGCGCGCTGTTCTCCAGTGATTTTCGTGCAGCCGAACGCTTTGCTCAGCTTTATATTCAAGTATCAGGTCGTGCTGGCCGTGCAGGTAAACAAGGTGCGGTATATTTACAAACTCACCAACCCGATCACCCTCTTTTGCTAACACTATTAGAAAAGGGCTATGACGCTTTCACTAAAGAAGCTTTAGTGGAGAGACAAGCAACTTTTCTCCCCCCTTATTCTAGCCATATCATGATCCGCTCTGAAGATCACAATAATCAACGTGCGCCTCAGTTCTTGCGACAACTCAAACAGTTTTTTGAACAACACCCAATGCGAGACGCTAATTTATGGGTAATGGGGCCCGTTCCTGCCATTCAAGCTAAACGAGGTGGAAATTATCGCTGGCAATTATTGCTTCAACATCCTTCCCGGGGTTATTTACAAAAATTAATGTCTATCACTTATCCTCAGATTGTCGCCTTGCCTGAGAGTAAAAAAGTGAAATGGAATATTGATGTTGACCCAACTGATTGTTAAGAGTCTTTTCAACTTAAATCGAATGCATTTTAGCCCGATTTATGATGAGGATATAATTTCGATTGAGCACTAGTTACCACCCAAGACTATTTATCAATTTTGCGAACTACCTCATAAAAACGATTGGTATCACACTTTTTATGCAAACTAGGTAACAGAATCTATTTAAAAAGCGGGTAGAATAACAATTTAGAATATTTCTTGAATTAAAAACCGTCGATAAAATCCTTTTTTGAATATTGGCGGTTTTTTTGCAATAAAAAAGCAATCGTTTAACTAAACCATCCAAAAGGGAGGTATGGGGTTTGCAACAGAATAATAAAGATAATACGCAAGCAACAATGAAAGATGTTGCCCTTGCAGCCGGCGTGTCCACAGCAACTGTGTCACGTACTTTAATGAATCCGGAAAAAGTATCCTCACAAACCCGTCAGAAAGTTGAACAGGCTGTTCTTGATGTGGGCTATTACCCTCATAACCTGTCAAAGAACCTTAAGCGTAACGAGTCAAAAACGATCCTTGTGATCGTACCTAACATCAGTGATCCATTTTTTACTGATGTTGTGTGCGGCATCGAAGAAACTGCAGCACAACATGGTTATCTCGTGTTAATTGGTGATTGTAAACACCAGCAAAAACATGAAAATGCCTTTATTAATCTTATTATTACCAAACAAATTGACGGTATGTTACTTCTTGGCTCACACATTCCTTTTGATGTTTCCAAAGAAGAGCAGAAAAATTTGCCACCGATGATCATGGCAAATGAGTTTGCACCTGAACTCGAATTACCTACCGTCCATATAGATAATCTCACCGCGTCTTTTAGAGCTACACACTATTTACAGCAAATGGGTCATAAACGTATTGCATGTATTACAGGCCCTGAAGATATGCCTTTATGTCGTTATCGCTTACAAGGCTATATTCAAGCTATGCGTAGAACGGGCGTACCTTTGCGCGAAGATTATATTATTCGGGGTGATTTTACCCATGAAAGCGGTGCAGAAAGTCTGAAAAAGCTAATTTCTTTACCTGAGCCACCGACAGCCGTGTTCTGTCATAGTGATATTATGGCAATTGGCGTTATGTGGCAGGCGAAAAAATTAGGGTTAGAGCTTCCTAGAGATCTCTCTGTGATTGGTTTTGATAATCTTGATATCACACGTTATAGCGAGCCTGCACTAACAACAATGGAACAACCTCGTTATCAAATTGGTCGTGAATCTATGTTGTTATTACTTGACCAATTACAAGGTAGACCTGTTGCACCCGGCTCTCGCTTATTAGATTGTGAGCTAATTATAAGAGATAGTGTCTGTCGGCTTAAAAGCTAGGCAAAACACACTATGTTAAGTAACATATCGTTTGTGATACCTATTCCTTTAATTATCAGCGAATCGAACTGTGGCACAACGAGACTATGTGGGACGAGGGCAGACATCTGCTCGTCGTAAAAAGACAACGAAAAGTAAAAGCAAAAAGGCTGCTAAAGGGCTGCCTTTAACGACGCTTATCGCGGCAATCGCTATTGTGGCGCTGTTTGTCGGTGGCCTCTATTTTATTACACATAATAAAAAAGAAGCCGTAGAAACAACGCCAACTGTCACTGGGCAACATCCAGCGAATAGCCTACCGCCAAAACCTCAAGAGCGTTGGCAATATATTAAAGAATTGGAAAATCGTCAGGTAGGTACGCCTTTACAGCCTGAATATCCTTCATCGGGTAGCCAGATTAATCCGAAAGCAACACTTTCGCCTGAGCAGTTGCGTTTTTTACAACAAATTGAAGCGGATAAACGCCAACCTGCCGTTCAACTGCCAGAGGTGCCTTACAATGGTGAAGTACCTCGCTCACAAGTGGTTGTAACACCACCTGCAATAACAACGCCTTCTGTTGCACAACAGCCAGTGCAAACTCAACAACCGCAAGCACCTGCACCTGCGATTGTTACACCACCTAAACCTGCCGTTACTGAAGCAAACTTTTTAGTGCAATGTGGCTCATTTAAAAATACCGAACAAGCTGAATCAGTGAGAGCAACACTGGCTTTTTCTGGTGTTGAAAGCCGAGTAACGAAAGGCAATGATGGTTGGATCCGCGTTTTATCAGGCCCTTACAATAAAGAACAAGCCAACTCTGTGAGTAGACAAGCAGCTGGAGCTGGCGTATCAGGTTGTATTCTTCGCTCTTCTGGGGGTTGAAAAATAATTTTTCTCCCCCACCTATAATTCTAATTCACACAACGGGCAGTGCTTTATCTTAAATAAAGGCACTACCCGTCTCACTTTTTTATTGATTAAACCAGGGGCTGACTCATGACTACAATCGTAAGTGTTCGCCGTAAGGGCCAAGTTGTAATCGGTGGTGATGGACAGGCGACGATGGGTAATACCGTCATGAAAGGCAATGTTCGCAAAGTACGCCGTCTTTATAACGACAAAGTCATTGCGGGATTTGCTGGCGGCACTGCTGATGCTTTTACTCTTTTTGAACTGTTTGAGCGCAAATTAGAACTTCACCAAGGGCATTTAACGAAAGCTGCGGTAGAACTTGCTAAAGATTGGCGCACAGACAGAATGCTACGCAAATTAGAAGCGTTGCTTGCTGTTGCAGATGAAAATACATCTCTTATCATCACAGGTAATGGTGATGTGGTTCAACCAGAAAACGATTTAATTGCTATCGGTTCTGGTGGCCCTTATGCACAAGCAGCGGCTAGAGCTATGCTAGAAAATACTGAACTCTCTGCACGAGAAATTGCTGAAAAAGCACTTAGCATCGCTGGAGATATCTGTATTTACACTAACCATAATGTCAACTTTGAAGAACTCTCTTCAAAAGAGTAAGGATTAGAGAGCATGTCTGAAATGACTCCTCGCGAGATTGCCAGCGAACTTGATAGATTTATTATTGGTCAAGATAAAGCGAAACGTGCTGTGGCGATTGCCCTACGTAACCGCTGGCGTCGTATGCAGCTTGATGAAGCGCTGCGCCATGAAGTAACACCTAAAAATATTCTGATGATTGGACCTACAGGTGTAGGTAAAACTGAAATTGCACGCCGTTTAGCAAAATTGGCGAATGCACCTTTCATCAAAGTTGAAGCAACTAAATTCACCGAAGTGGGTTATGTGGGTAAAGAAGTTGATTCTATTATCCGTGATTTAACCGACTCTGCGGTTAAAATGGTACGTAGCCAAGCTATCGATAAAAATCGCTTCCGCGCTGAAGAAATGGCTGAAGAGCGTATCCTTGATGTACTGATCCCACCAGCAAAAAATAACTGGGGGGTAGCAGAGCAAGCATCAGAACCTTCTGCCGCACGTCAATCTTTCCGTAAAAAATTACGTGAAGGCCAATTAGACGATAAAGAGATTGAAATTGAGTTATCTGCAACACCAATGGGTGTTGAAATCATGGCTCCTCCAGGAATGGAAGAGATGACGAACCAATTACAATCTATGTTCCAAAATTTAGCGGGGCAAAAACAAAAAGCGCGCAAGATGAAAATCAAAGATGCGTTTAAGCTTATTGTTGAAGAAGAAGCGGCTAAATTAGTTAACCCTGAAGAGCTTAAACAGCAAGCTATTGATGCGGTAGAACAACACGGTATCGTCTTTATTGATGAAGTAGATAAAATCTGTAAACGTGGTGGACAAAGTTCCGGCCCTGACGTTTCTCGTGAAGGTGTACAACGTGACCTCTTACCACTGGTTGAAGGTTGTACAGTTTCAACAAAACACGGTATGGTAAAAACAGACCATATCCTGTTTATTGCATCAGGTGCTTTCCAAGTTTCAAGTCCTTCTGATTTAATTCCTGAATTACAAGGACGTCTGCCAATTCGCGTTGAACTTCAAGCGCTGACAGCAGAAGATTTTGAGCGTATTCTAACTGAACCTAATGCATCGTTAACAAAACAGTATGAAGCATTAATGGCTACCGAAGGTGTGTCTATTAGCTTCACCGAAGACGGTATTCGCAAAATTGCTGAATCTGCATGGCGCGTAAACGAAACCACTGAAAATATCGGTGCTCGTCGTTTACATACTGTTTTAGAGCGTTTGATGGAAGAAATTTCCTATGATGCAAGTGAACGTCAAGGTCAATCAGTATTGATTGATGCAGAATATGTGAAACAGCATCTGGATGAGCTTGTAGCAGATGAAGATCTGAGTCGATTTATTTTATAATCAACTTGTGCGATCCTTATCAGCAATATTTACGTGGGAGGCTTGCCTCCCATTCTTATTTTTATAATAACAACGAACATGAGTATCGAATTTCAGCATGAGCTCTCTAAATTCCACTAGCCGGACTCAAGCCTGGCTTGAAAGTTTACGACCCAAAACACTCCCTTTGGGGTTAATTGCCATTGTAACGGGTTCCGCATTAGCGTATTGGATGGGTCATTTTGAGCTACCTATTGCACTGCTTGCTATATTGACGGCGGGAACGTTACAGATCCTATCAAACCTTGCCAATGACTATGGTGATGCCGTAAAAGGAACGGATACTGAAGAGCGTTTAGGGCCACTTCGTGGAATGCAAAAAGGCATGATAACAGCAGCTCAAATGAAAAAAGCGCTGATCCTAAATGTTATTATTTCTTGTATCTGTGGTATTGCACTGATTATTGTCGCCTGTAAAAAGCCTGAAGACGCTATTGGCTTCTTAGTGATGGGTTTACTTGCTATTGTTGCCGCAATTACTTATACCGTGGGTAAGCGTCCTTATGGTTATATGGGATTAGGTGATATTTCTGTTTTAATTTTCTTTGGCTGGTTAAGTGTCATCGGAACTTATTACTTACAATCCAATACCTTTGATATTGTTACCCTACTTCCTGCTACAGCCTGTGGTTTACTTTCTGTCGCTGTTCTAAATATTAATAACATGCGCGATTTAGAAAGTGATATTCAGGCGGGTAAAAATACATTAGCTGTTCGCTTAGGTCCTGCTGGCTCACGTACTTACCATACTTGTGTTATTTTTCTCTCTATAGCTTGCTTAATTATCTTTACCCTACTTTATATGCATCGCTGGACAGCGTGGTTATTTTTACTCGCTACCCCTATGCTTTTACTGCATATCAAGCGTGTGAATGCCGATCACTCAGGTGAGGCGATGCGTCCCCTACTTGAGCACATGGTAAAAGCCGCACTATTAACTAACGTTCTTTTCTCTTTAGGTTTAGTTTTAGAATAATTTCACTCGATTGTTGATTTGACTCACTGAATTTTCAGTGAGTCTTTTGCCAACCGCCCCTGTTAAGGGATATACTGGACTTTCCTGTGGCAACCTGACGTAATCTCCTATGAAATATGATACTTCTGAACTCTGTGATATCTATCAAGAAGATATCAATGTCGTAGAACCGCTTTTCTCAAACTTTGGTGGTCAAAGTGCCTTTAACGGGCAAATCATCACCGTTAAATGTTTTGAGGATAATGGCCTGCTTTATGACTTACTCGAAGAAAATGGCAAAGGCCGTATTCTTTTGGTCGATGGCGGTGGCTCTGTACGTAAAGCCTTAGTTGATGCTGAACTAGCGCGACTCGCTGTTTCTAATGAATGGGAAGGCATTGTCGTTTACGGTGCGGTACGTCAAGTTGATGCATTATCAGAGCTTGATTTAGGTATTCAAGCGATGGCAGCTATCCCTGCGGGTTGCCCAAGTGAAGGCATTGGTGAAAGTGATATCCGTGTTAACTTCGGAGGCGTTACCTTCTTCTCTGGTGATTATCTTTATGCTGATAACACAGGGATCATCTTATCTGAAGAGCCATTAGGCTTAGATGAAGATTTGATTGAAGAGTAATTGTTACTTTTATCTGCGTTCTTACGATTTCAATACTCAAAAGCCACCTAACGGTGGCTTTTGTTTTTTAGGCTTTAAGCAAACAAAGACAATTATTGCACGTCTTCCATTTTGCCTAACAGTGCGCGTAAACGCTCTTGCCAGCTTGATTGCTCTTGTTTCAGCTCTTCGTTTTCACGAACAAGAGCTTCGCGCGATCCTTTCGCTTCTTGAACTTCTTGGTTCAGCGCATCATTTTTTTCTTTTAGCTCTTCGATTTCCATCTGTAATAACGTGATGGTATCAATTGCTTGTTGTACTTTTGATTCTAACTTCTCGAAAACTTCAAATGACATACTGTAATCCCCCATATAATCGATACTTCCGATTGTAAGTAGCCTATCAACAACTGTCTAGCATCTTCCGAGGAATTACATTCTTTTTTCAATTTATCAAAAACACTGGTCAGATCACATTACAAATGTCGATCAAGTCACTAATTAAGAGCGTTTTCACTCATTTTCTTGATGAGACACACAAATTTCAATTTCGCTTATTCTCGTTTACGCTCATTAACGATAAATTCACAGTTATCTTTTCAATTCGAAAAGAATACTAACAATAAATAACCCTCTTTCAGGATAGAATATATGAGCCAGACGAAAACCTCTCTTATGGGTCAATGCATTTCTGAATTTATCGGAACTGCGTTGCTAGTCTTCTTTGGTCTTGGTTGTGTTGCTGCGGTACGTATTGCAGGTGCTCAACTAGGATTGTGGGAGATAAGTATTATCTGGGGGCTGGGTGTTGCCTTAGCCGTTTATCTTACCGCCGGCACCTCTGGTGCACACCTGAACCCTGCCGTTACCGTTGCGTTTTGGCTATTTGCTTGCTTTGAACGCAGAAAAGTTGTTCCTTATATTATTGCACAAATGTTAGGTGGCTTCTTTGCCGCAGCCATTGTGTACTTTATGTACTACAATATTTTTATCGACTACGAACAAGTTAATGGCATTGTCAGGGGCTCACAAGAAAGTCTCTTCACTGCCGGTGTATTCTCTACTTATCCCGCAGCTCAAATTTCCGTTGCACATGCCTTTGTTGTCGAAGTTATCATTGCCGTTATCCTTGTTGGCTTAATTTTAGCCTTAACTGATGATGGTAACGGTGTACCTAAAGGCCCATTAGCTCCGTTATTAATTGGTATCTTAATTGCCGTAATCGGTGGTGCATTTGGTCCACTAACCGGATTCGCCTTAAACCCAGCTCGTGACTTTGGTCCAAAACTGGTTGCGTACTTTGCTGGCTGGGGTGATATTGCGCTGACTGGTGGACGTGATATCCCTTATTTCTTAGTTCCAATGATTGCTCCATTTATCGGTGGTATCTTAGGTGCATTGGCTTACCGTAAATTAATTGGCCGTCACTTACCTTGCGATACCTGCAAAATCGAAGACGATAAATAAAATTAAGAGCAATATTGTTGATTATCAGAACAGGTTACTAACATGACAACAGAAACAAATACATCGAATACCGAGAAAAAATACATTGTTGCGCTGGATCAGGGCACAACCAGTTCACGTGCCGTAGTCATTGACCACGATGCAAATATCGTCAGTATTTCACAACGTGAATTCACCCAAATTTATCCTAAGCCAGGCTGGGTTGAACACGATCCAATGGAAATTTGGGCAACACAAAGTGCAACCTTAGTTGAAGTATTAGCAAAAGCAGATATTCCATCTGACCACGTTGCAGGTATTGGTATCACAAACCAACGTGAAACGACTATTGTATGGGATAAAGAAACCGGTAAACCTGTTTATAACGCGATTGTATGGCAATGTCGTCGTACTGCGGATTTCTGTACTCGCTTAAAAGATAAAGAAGGTGTTGAAGAATATATTCGTCAAAATACCGGTTTGATGGTTGACCCTTATTTCTCTGGTACAAAATTAAAATGGATCCTCGACAACGTCGAAGGTGCTCGTGAAAAAGCAGAAAAAGGTGAGTTATTATTCGGTACTGTTGATACTTGGTTAGTTTGGAAAATGACACAAGGTCGCGTTCACGTTACTGACTTTACTAACGCATCTCGTACCATGTTATTCAATATCCACTCTTTAGATTGGGATCAAAAAATCCTCGATCTGCTGGATATTCCTCGCAATATGCTACCAAAAGTGGTGCCATCTTCCGAAGTTTATGGCCAAACAAACATTGGTGGTAAAGGTGGTACACGTATTCCTATCGCGGGTATGGCGGGTGACCAACAAGCTGCACTCTATGGTCAACTTTGTGTACAAAGCGGTATGGCGAAAAATACCTATGGTACAGGTTGCTTCTTACTGATGAATACAGGTAAAGAAGCGGTTCGCTCTAATCATGGTTTGTTAACAACAATCTGTTGCGGTCCTCGTGGTGAAGTGAACTATGCTCTAGAAGGTGCAGTATTCGTTGGTGGAGCTTCTATTCAATGGCTACGTGATGAGCTAAAACTGATTGATGAAGCCACTGACTCTGAATACTTCGCAACGAAAGTTAACGATACTAATGGTGTCTATGTTGTTCCTGCATTTACAGGTTTAGGCGCGCCATATTGGGACCCGTATGCGCGTGGTGCTATTTTTGGTTTAACCCGTGGTGCTAACCGTAATCACATTATTCGTGCAACTTTAGAATCTATCGCTTATCAAACACGTGATGTGCTCGATGCAATGCAAGCCGATTCAGGTGCGCGTTTACAATCACTGCGTGTTGATGGTGGCGCTGTTGCTAACAACTTCTTAATGCAGTTCCAATCCGATATTTTAGGTACTCATGTAGAACGCCCTGTTGTTCGCGAAAGTACCGCATTAGGTGCCGCATTCCTTGCAGGTCTTGCTATCGGTTTCTGGAATGATTTAGAAGAAGTTAAAAACAAAGCGGCGATTGATAAAGAATTCCGCCCTGGCATCGAAACTACTGAGCGTAACTATCGCTATAACGGCTGGAAAAAAGCGGTTGCTCGCGCTCAAGAGTGGGAAGATCGCGGTTAATTGCAGTAAAACAGTTTGAGAGAGAAGTAGCCTAGGCTACAAAACCCAAATGCCGAGATTTTTTATCTCGGCATTTTTTATTTAACTGATTGCATCAGTCTACTAAATCGTATGCTCTTCATGGCTAAAACGATGAGCCAAAGGAAGCCAACAAAGTATAATAGCCACTGACATACCAAACATAATCATACCTAAGCTAAATTGGTTATGCTGTGGTAATAAAGCTGAAAACCATGTTGCTACACCTGAACCCACATTTTGTAAACCACCCACCAATGCACCTGCTGAGCCCGCTAAATAAGGGAATGGCTCCATCGCACCTGTTGTTGCTAATGGGAATAACATACCTGCACCAAAGAAAAACAGCGCTGCTGGTACCAGTAATGTCCAGATATTAATAATATTTAGCCAACCAGGGATCCACATTAAAATACCCGCAGATAAACAACAAAAAACGGAGTGCCACATCAGCTGTACAAAGGTTTTACCTTCACGACCTGCATACCAAGCCCCAAAGAATGCCGCAGGGATCGGTAAAATAAATAATATACTGATAGTAATACTATTTAATCCTAATACTCCGCCCATTAATACACCACTTGATGCTTCAAAAACAGCAATACCGGATAATGCACAAATCAGCATAATCAAAAATGCACTAAAGGTACTATTTGAAAGCAGTAAGTAAAATGATGACAGCATTTTACGTTTTTCAACTTGTACTGGGCGCGTTTCTGGCATCCAACGATACATACAAAAAAGAACGCTACTTCCCAATAATAATAAGAAGATATAACACGCATGCCAGCCAAAAAAGTGAGCAACAACACCACCAATCATCGGCGCTAATAATGGGCTAACTAAGACACCCATATTTAATAAGCTATTGGCGTAACGTAATGCCGTTCCTGTATATAAATCACGAGGTTGAGTACGTGTCATAACACCAGCAACACCTGTTCCCATTCCTTGTAAGGTACTTGCAATTACCAGTGTGGTTAAATTTTGCGAGAAAATTGCCACCAGCGTTGATAAACAAAAGATCGTCATTCCGACTAAAATAACAGGACGACGCCCGACTTTGTCGGAAATAGGTCCATAAATTAGCTGTGAAAAACCATAAGAAAAAAGATAGGCACCCATTACTTGCTGTACCGCTCCAGTGGGTTCACCAAAGTAAACGGCCATATCAGCAATAACAGGAACATAAATAGTTTGAGTCATTTGACCCACAGCAACCAGTGCAATTATCAATAATAATAAATTTGCATGTTCTAACTTTCTCATTTCTTTTCTTTGCTCAAGAATTTCAGATAAATAAATTAACGGACAGGCGCACACTACAGAGAATTTATAAAAATAAACTCCGCAAAATGCATACCTTTTCAGAATGAGACTAAGTTAACAAATTTGGAGAAATTTGCGAGATAGCCAGCAATTTTTGTATAAAGATTAATGTCAGAGAAATACACCATAGTTGTCAATATAAATGTACATATTGTGTCATTTATTGACAAAATCTTAGATTAATCACATCACCACACCATCTTGATAAATAAAAAGCCGCTTCCTATTTAGAATAAATAAGCAACATAAGCATGTTTATCAAAAGGAGATAATCTCTATGGCTAATTGGGTGAATGGAAAAGTTACTCAAGTTCATCACTGGACTGATGCGTTAATGAGTCTCGTCGTCAATGCTCCTATTGATAAGTTTACAGCCGGGCAATTTGCAAAATTAGCGCTAGATATTGATGGTGAGCGAGTACAACGAGCCTACTCTTATGTAAACGCACCAGATGATCCCAATTTAGAGTTCTATCTAGTGACTGTTCCTGATGGAAAATTAAGTTCTAAATTAAGCGCACTAGAAGTCGGTGATGAAGTATTGGTGACTGAACAAGCCAGCGGCTTTTTTGTATTAGAAGAGGTTCCCACAGTAAATACACTTTGGATGCTTTCGACGGGAACCGCCATTGGACCTTTTCTATCTATTTTGCAATTAGGACACGATCTTGAGCGATTTGAAAATATCGTTCTTGTTCATGCTGTTCGATACGCCAATGACTTAAGCTATTTACCTTTGATGGAAAAACTCGTTGAACGTTATCAAGGTAAATTACGTATTCAAACCATTGTCAGCCGTGAAAATCATATTGGCTCATTAACAGGACGTATCCCTGCACTCATTGAAAGTGGCGCTTTAGAAAAAACGGTTGGCTTAACCATCAGCCCAGAAGAAAGCCATATTATGTTATGTGGTAATCCTCAAATGGTCAGAGACACTCAACAATTATTAAAAGAACAACGGGAAATGCGTAAGCACTTACGGCGCAAACCCGGACATATCACCAGTGAGCAATATTGGTAATAATGCAAAAAATAAGGGTGAGTCTATTTATCTCACCCTTATTCATTTGATTTGAATAATATGAATTAACGCCAACGACGATAGTTCACTTGTTCTGCTTGTTTACCAAAGTAGTTTTCGCCGTCATTACCGACAAATACACCGCAATCAAGCAACATGATCATCCCAATAAAAGAAGGAAGAAAGCGTCCAATCGCCCATTGCCAAAATGGTTCTAAACTACTGGTATCGGCTAACCCTAACATCACGGCAAGTAGGAGTAATAAAAGCCATATCCCTCTTTTATTTCTGTCATGAAGTCTTTTTGTAAAAATTGCACATAGCGGATAAAGAATAAAAAGGAATACTATCCATATTACAGTAGTAGGTAATGGATAAATCACATCATTAATAATAAAGAGGCCTAAAAACAGTGCAAAGCAAGCACCCAAACCAGCCCAAAAGTCACGACGCCCAATTCGTCCTTTGAATGAAAATGCCCAATGTTGTAATGTCATAAATTCTCAATAATTTACTTAATTTGTGAATTACACTGTCCATTTAGTATCAAATAATACAGACTAGCCAATAACAGCACAGACAAGCGGAGGACAGATGATAAAAGCAAACACACTTTCTACGTTATACCTGATAATCATAAGCATTGCTCTTTGTTTGCCAACTTCTGTTTTTGCAACAGAGATGTCTGTCGCACAAAAACAGCCTTCAAAGGATGACATTGCTTATCTTAAACAAGATGCACCTGTTTTTGAGATAACTATTCCAGAGCTAAGAGCAAAATTTAATCAACAAAATCCGTTGTTATCGCTTAATGAATATAAAATTATCACCAATCACGATATTGCGATCCCACTTGTCAGAGCAGCAACACGCATCACGCCTTATCTCTATTCATCTGCAATACTAGAGCGCGGTAGCGAAAAAATAAAAAGTTTACAACTAACGCTGATCCACTCCCCTGATTCACCTGAACTAGAAAAGATAAATCGTGAGATCACAACGCAATACATTATTACTTTGGTTGCTCAATTTGACTCATCAATAACCTCAGAGCAAATTCAAGAGGCTCTCAATTTATTCGCATTTAAAAATCAAACTTCTGATTACATTAGCCATGATGTGGGTGCAATTCGCTATATTATTGTCCATGAAGGTGACCAATTAACAACCTTCGCCATTGAACCGATTAAGCTTTCTTTAAACAGCAAGATCGTTTCAGCTATTCCGTGATAAAAAACAAAGCTATTCTATTCATTGTTCTCTATACTGTTGTGCATCAACAGAATTCGTGTTTATTAGCAAACTAAATTTAAACCACTCGGTTGGAGGAAAAGTTATGCGCCATCCATTAGTCATGGGTAACTGGAAACTCAACGGCAGCATTCATATGGTTCATGAATTAATTGCTGCATTACGTAAAGAAGTTAGCGGTGTTGCTGGTTGTGATGTTGCTATCGCACCACCAGCAGTTTACCTATGCCAAGCACGCCATGAAATTGGTGGAAGCCGTATTGCATTAGGTGCTCAAGATACAGGTGTTAACTTATCAGGTGCTTTCACTGGTGAAACTTCAGCAGAAATGCTGAAAAACGTTGATGTTAAATACGTTATCATTGGTCACTCTGAGCGTCGTACTTATCATAAAGAATCTGACGAGTTTATCGCTCAAAAATTCGGCGTGTTAAAAGAGTTAGGTTTAACACCAGTATTATGTATTGGTGAAACTGAAGCAGAAAACGAAGCTGGCAAAACTCAAGAAGTCTGTGCTCGCCAAATCGATGCTGTATTAAATGCACATGGCGCAGCAGCATTTAAAGATGCCGTTATCGCTTATGAGCCAATCTGGGCTATCGGTACAGGTAAATCAGCAACTCCAGCACAGGCTCAAGCTGTTCATAAATTTATTCGTGATCATATCGCGAAGAAAGATGCCGCTATCGCTGAACAAGTTATCATTCAATACGGTGGCTCTGTTAACGATAAAAATGCAGCAGAACTATTTGGTCAACCAGACATTGATGGTGCATTAGTGGGTGGTGCTTCACTGAAAGCTGACGCATTTGCCGTTATCGTTAAAGCAGCAGCACAAGCTAAAGCGAAAAAATAATTTTTATCTTTCTGACCTATGCGGTTAATCGATAAAAAATAGAGAAAATCACCTTACTGGATATAAAACAGAAGGTGATTTTTTTGTTTCTCTCACCTTTAATTATCAACGACGACTAATTTCATCAAAGATACCGCCTGTCGCAAAATGTATTTTCTGTGCGGATTGCCAATCACCAAAAACTTCATTCAGTGTAAATAGTTCTAGTTTTGGAAAACTGTTTTGGTATTTCTCTGCTATTACTTTATCTCTAGGGCGATAATAGTTTTTTGCTGCGATCTCTTGCCCTTCTGGTGAGTAAAGATAGTCTAAGTACGCCGTGGCAATTTCTCGCGTTCCTCGTTTATCAACAACCTTATCGACTACCGACACCGTAGGCTCTGCAAGAATAGATATTGATGGTGTAACTATCTCAAATTTATCTGCACCTAATTCATTAATCGCTAATAACGCCTCGTTTTCCCATGCAATCAATACATCACCAATACCTCGCTCAACAAATGTATTTGTTGCTCCTCTCGCACCTGAATCTAATACTTCGACTTGCTGATAAAGTGCTTTAACGAAGGCTTTAGCTTTTTCACTATCTTGATGATTGGCTTTTAATCCATAGCCCCACGCCGCAAGGTAATTCCATCTTGCACCTCCTGATGTTTTAGGATTAGGAGTAATAATTGAAACCCCCGGCTTAATTAATGAATCCCAATCAACGATTTGCTTAGGATTTCCTTTTCTCACCAGAAAAACGATTGTTGAAGTATAAGGCGCTGAATTATCAGGTAATCGTGTTATCCATTGTTTATCGATACTTCCTCTTTGCGCGATTGCATCTATATCATAGGCAAGGGCTAATGTGACAACATCTGCCTCAATACCGTTGATAACTGATGTTGCCTGCTTTCCTGATCCACCATGTGATTGGCGGATAGTGACTTTATCTCCCGTTTTTTGCTCCCAATACTGACTAAATGCTTGGTTATACTGCTGATAAAGTTCTCTCGTTGGATCGTAAGAGACATTTAATAGTTGAATATCTTTAGCCCATAAAATATTAGAAAAAAGTAATGTCACTAAAGCTGCCGATAATAAGCCCCATTGTTTAAACATATCTATCCATCCCCTATCGTTAAGTATTTAACTAGGCTGACAGAAAGTTTTATAACGATGAAATAACAAAAAGCCGATGGATATACACAACAGGAATATAACTATCAATATAAGGGGAATAAGAAGAAATAAAGGAGGATAGAGATCGTTAAGTGAAATGTTTTCACTCGAGAAGCTACTCTGACACAAGCAGAATGTATCAGAGCAGTTCACGAATAAGGATAGAACTCAGAAAGGCTCGGGTATTGCGAAAAATCTATTAATTAATACAGTTTTTTCGCTGTTTCATACCAGTCAGCTTTAAAGACACGTTTCATATTCATAACCGCGTCAATAATATCATGGTGAACCAGTTTTTCGTTTTGAATACCGACACAACGACCGCCATAGCCTTCTAATAGCAGTTGTACAGAGTAAGCACCCATACGAGAAGCAAGAATACGATCGTAAGCAACTGGAGAACCACCACGTTGGATATGGCCTAATACCGTTGCACGTGTTTCATGTTTAGTTTCAGCTTCAATAAAACGTGCTAATTCATGCACATCACAAACGTGTTCTGTAATTGCGACGATTGCATGACGTTTACCACGTTCAATACCTGCTTTGATTTCTGCCAGCAGTTCATCACGGTTAAATGGTAATTCGGACTCAGGCAGAACAACAAATTCACAGCCCCCAGCAATTGCCGCAGACAGTGTTAAGTCACCACAGTAACGTCCCATCACTTCTACGATAGAAATACGTTTGTGAGAAGTTGAGGTATCACGTAAACGGTCAATAGCTTCAACAGCAGTTTCTAATGCAGTGAAATAACCGATGGTGTAGTCAGTACCAGCAACGTCATTATCGATTGTGCCCGGTAAGCCGATACATGGAAAACCTGCTTCCGTTAATTTTTTTGCACCTAGATAAGAACCATCACCACCAATAACCACTAAGGCATCAAGCTCATTTTGTTTCATGTTTTCGATGGCAACAGCACGCACATTGTCTTCACGGAATTCAGGGAAACGAGCAGAGCCAAGGAATGTACCGCCACGGTTGATCATGTCTGACACGCTAAAACGGTCGAGTTTTTTCATGCGATTTTCGTATAGCCCCATATAGCCATCCATAATCCCATAAACCTCTAAACCTTCACTTAGTGCGGCACGAACAACACCACGGATCGCGGCATTCATACCTGGTGCATCACCACCACTTGTTAAAACCCCAATTCTTTTGATCCCATTGACCATGATTACCTCTGATTCTTATTCGATGTAATTATTGCAAAATTGTTGGAATAACTTTTTTATCTCAATACCGGCTTGTCTGGTGTTATATACCGATATCGCAAATGCTGAATTGATTCAACAATACTATTGTACGCATATTTTTTACCAGTTCATCATTATCGTACATTTTTTTTCATAAACTTGATGCGCATTAAACTAATCAGATAGCCTGTATAAAGATTATACTAGTCTATCTCAAATGTGTTTCACTAATAAGTTAACACTTTTTATACAGACACTTTACTGCCTTTTTGCATTCATCTCAAAAAAACGCTATTTATGCTAAAAAATAGCATCGGCATATTTTGATAAATATTCAGTTTTTCTCTTAAACGCTGTTTTATCTACCGTTTACCTTCCTATTTTGATGAGTCATCCTTTTAAAGAAAAAAATCATCTAAGGTACATTTGTGACTTATGGCTAAGTTCTTTGGTTCATTCTCCGCTTTTTAGCCTAGACTGATACAGTAGAACTCACACTTTATAGGAGGTTTTATGTTTGATTTAACGGGTAAAATCGCTTTAGTTTCAGGTGGTGCAAAGGGTATTGGCAAAGGTATCGTTATCGCACTAAAAAACAGTGGTGCGAAAGTGATTATTGCGGATATTGATGATGTAGCGGGTAATAAAACAAAAGATGAATTAGATGTAGGTTTTATGCATCTTGATGTCACTCAGCAATCTGCCTGTGAAAAAGTCGTCGATGATGTCGTAAAAGAGTATGGCAAGCTCGATATTCTTTGTTCCAATACTGGTATTTTCCCTCAGGCAACGATTAAAGAGATGACAGAAGCTGACTGGGATAAAATGCATACCGTCAACTTAAAAGGCATGTTCTTTTTAGTAAAAGCCGCACTTCGTGTAATGGAGAAACAAAAACAAGGTCGAGTGATCATTACCTCTTCCATTACAGGTGCTATTACTGGCTATCCGGGCTGGAGCCATTATGGTGCAAGCAAAGCAGGACAATTAGGTTTTATGCGCAGCGCAGCTCTTGAATACGCACGCCATGGCATTACCATCAATGCTGTAATGCCGGGAAATATTCTCACCGAGGGTTTACAAGCCCAAGGCGAAGCCTATTTAAATCAGATGAAGGCTTCTATCCCAACCCACACATTAGGTGAGCCAGAAGATATCGGCTACGCCGCCGCATTCTTTGCGTCAAATGAAGCAAAATATATTACAGGTCAAACAATTATCGTCGATGGCGGACAGATTTTACCTGAATCGCCAGAGGCGCTGTTGTAGGTTTTTTGGATAAAAAAAAGCCCCTCTCCAGAGGGGCTGCAAAAGACAGGGATGGTGTCTATGGCAAGGAAAAAACTTCGTTGTTGCTACTTACTCTCTAACTAGGTACATCTTTACTACACTCTTACTCAACTACTTACTAATTAGTTACGTGTGTCAAAATCTGACATTTGCTGTTGGTAATTCTTTTCCAACTGCGCTTTCTGTTCTGGGGTTAACAACTGATACATCTGATTATGGACTTTTGCCATTTCTACATGGCGTTCAATTGCTTGTTTGTCCATATCTTGCATCTGTGCTCTTACTGCAGCTTCATCAAATTGAGGTGCTGTCACTAATTTGTGCATATTCTCATGACGTTGACGGTATACACCGTTATATCTGTCTTGATGATGCTGGCGCATTAAATCGCGCATTTGAGTACGTTGTTGCTCAGTTAATGTGATACCGTTAAACATACGTGATTCGGCATAACCGCGATCCATCATATGTCCACCGTTGTTCATCATATGGCCGCGTTGTCCGCGATGACCTCGATAATCACGGTCACCATGCATACCATAGCCATAATCACAGTGATAATTGCCATTATATCGTTGCTCAGTAGGCGGATTGGTGTTGGCGGTTTCGGCTAACACTACCGTCGGAGCTGCCAAAAACATTGATGCTAATGCAACTACTGCTACTTTACGCATTGCTTTCACTCCTAATTCGGTAATTTCATACCGACCTAATTAATGCTACCTAAATATGTGTAATTCTTTGCTATGTGGATTACTATACCGTTGCGGCTGCAAACTAGCGTCAGAGCGTGTAAAAGAACGTAAAGTCATAGATTCGCGCTATTTATTATCGTATTTTTCTCTTGGAGGAATTGACGAATGCATAAAATCTTATTAGTGGATGACGATCGCGAATTAACATCGCTATTGAAAGAACTGCTTGAAATGGAAGGCTTTAATGTTGTAATCGCCTCTGATGGCGAACAAGCACTTAAACTTTTGGATGCGTCTATCGACCTGTTATTACTGGATATTATGATGCCACGTAAAAACGGGATTGAGACACTCAAAGAGTTACGCCAAAATTTCCAGACCCCTGTCATTATGTTAACGGCAAGAGGCAGTGATCTTGACCGAGTGCTTGGCTTAGAGCTAGGTGCTGATGACTATTTACCAAAACCTTTTAATGATAGAGAGCTGGTTGCTCGTATCAGAGCTATTTTGCGTCGTTCTAACTGGAGCGAACAAAAACAGACTGACAGCAATACATCTCCAACATTACAGGTCGATAAATTACAACTTAATCCTGGCCGACAAGAAGCAAGTTTTGATAATGAACCGCTAGAGTTAACGGGAACTGAGTTTACTTTGCTTTATCTACTTGCTCAGCACTTAGGGCAAGTCGTATCACGCGAACATCTAAGTCAAGAAGTGCTTGGCAAGCGCTTAACACCTTTTGATAGAGCGATTGATATGCATATTTCTAATTTACGCCGTAAATTACCAGAAAGAACAGATGGACAACCTTGGTTTAAAACTTTACGTGGCCGCGGTTATCTGATGGTTTCAATAACTTGATAAATATTCTTTATGATAAATAGTCTGTCAGCGCGCATTTTCGCAATATTCTGGCTGACGCTAGCATTAGTTCTTGTGCTAGTAATGATGGTTCCAAAGCTGGACTCGCGCCAGCTTACCCCTCTTTTAGAGAGTGAATACCGTCAAGGCGTTATGCTAGAACAACATATCGAAGCTGAATTAGCTCAAGATCCCGCTAACGATCTCCTTTGGTGGCGTCGATTAATTCGTGCCATTGATAAATGGGCTCCACCTGGTCAGCGCTTAATTATTGTTACGAGTGAAGGCCGTATCATTGGTGCTCAACGTAATGAGATGCAGGTTGTCAGAAACTTTATTGGTCAATCTGATAACGCCGATCACCCTAAAAAGAAAAAATATGGTCGTTCTGAGATGTTAGGACCATTTTCTGTAAGGGATGGTGAAGATCATTACCAACTTTATCTCGTGCGCCCTTCAAGTAGCCCTCAATCTGACTTTATCAACTTATTATTTGATAAGCCGTTATTGCTACTGATATTCACCATGCTTATCAGCACACCATTATTAGTATGGCTTTCTTGGAGTTTAGCAAAACCTGCAAGACAGCTTAAAAATGCGGCAGATGATGTTGCTAAAGGCAACCTACGCCCTCACCCTGAATTAGAGACTGGCCCACAAGAGTTTTTAGCTGCTGGTACTAGTTTTAATCAGATGATAAGCGCACTCGAACGCATGGTTGAGGCACAACAACGTTTAATTTCTGATATTTCACACGAGTTACGAACACCATTAACACGCTTACAATTAGCAAGCGCATTGTTACGTCGTCGTAGTGGAGAAAGTAAAGAACTAGAACGCATTGAAACTGAGACTCAACGCCTTGATGGCATGATCAATGATTTACTGGTTCTTTCACGCAACCAGCATAAAAACGAGTTATTACGTGAAACAGTAAAAGCCAACGAACTGTGGGATGATATTTTAGATAACGCTAAATTTGAGGCTGAACAGAGTAATAAGACGCTACAAGTGACAACACCTCCGGGAGCATGGCCTATCTACTGCAATCCATATTCACTTGCTAGCGCATTTGAAAATATTGTTCGTAATGCCCTACGTTATTCAAATTCTCGCATTGAGGTTGCCTTTACTGAACAAAACCAAGGTATCACTATTATTGTTGATGATGATGGCCCAGGTGTTAGTCCTGAAGATAGAGAGCATATCTTCAGACCGTTCTACCGTACTGATGAAGCAAGAGATCGCGAATCAGGTGGTACTGGCTTGGGATTAGCTATTGTCGAGACGGCAGTAAGTCAGCATAGAGGCCATGTTAAAGCCGATGATAGCCCATTAGGTGGGTTGAGGGTTGAGATTTGGTTGCCAAAAACAAAGTAAAATCTATCTAAAAGTGATTTTTAGCCTTAAAATACGATTTTTGCTAAATTATATTTTATTACCTTTATGAACAAATACCTGAAAATTTTAAGAAATAAATTACGTTATAAATATTGTGATACTTTTCCAGAATTAGTAACTAAATCAATATATAAAGAACGAATGAGGAAAACTTTAAATTTAGATTTTCCACAAACATTTAATGAGAAATTACAGTACCTAAAGTTAAATTTATATAAAAATAACCCATTAGTTACAAAATGTGCAGATAAATACGCTGCTCGAGAATATGTTAAAGATTGTGGTTGCGAAGAAATACTTAATGAAATCCATCAAGTATGGGATCAACCTGACGATATTAACTTCTCTGAGTTGCCTAATAAATTTGTACTAAAATGCAATCATGGTGCAGGTTATAATATCATTTGCAGAGATAAAGATAAGATATCCCCAGATAACATTAGGCAAACATTAACAACTTGGCTAAATGAAGACTATTGGCGATTAGCTGTTGAATTTGTTTATAAGGATATCTCTAAAAAAATAATTTGTGAAAAATTCATAGAAACAAAAAATAATGAACTTCCATATGATTACAAATTATTCTGTTTTCATGGTGAACCTTTGTTTGTCATGATCTGCACTGAAAGGGAATCACAACACCCTAAATTCTATTTTGTTAACAAAGAATGGGAATTATTACCTTATGGCATTGATTATAAAAATAGTGAAGTATCTACTGTTTTAGATAAACCACAAAACTATCAAAAACTCTTTGAATATGCTGAAAAATTATCCAAACCATTTCCTTTTGTTAGGGTCGATCTATATTTAAATAGTGGAGTGATCCATTTTGGTGAACTTACCTTTATTCCATCGGCAGGGATGGATAAAGAATTAAATAACGAAGAAACTAAAAACGTTGATCTAATATTTGGAAACTACCTAAAACTAAGGGTTACCCCTTAGTTTAGAGCCTTAATCATTCTTCTATTCATTAAGTAAATAAGCCTTGCTTTGACTTTCATATAAGGATAAAAAAGGCTTTTTTTCTCACAACGCCGAAATAGTGATACTTTTTTTCGCACAATAGCAACTTCAAGGTTTTTGTAAAAATAAGGTCGGAGTTCTTTATTTTTAGTTTTAATCTTATCCAAAACTGCATTACATTTTTTTATATTATCTAAACTTAGATTTTCAGTTGAAAAGTTCAAGTTATATAATACATCCTCATCCACCTCAATATTAAACATATCTAATGCATTAATTTGTGCTTTTATAGCAAATGAGGTTTGTATACTAAAATAGTTCTTTCTATTTCTATCTGGATGAATTCTATATTTTAATAACGCTTCTTCTAGATTGGAAAAAATATTTTCCTGATTTAGCTTTAATAAATTTATCCATAACCCATAATCTTGAGCATATTTATAATCTTCTGGATACATAATTTTATTTTTTTTAATAAAATCAGATCTAAACATGACTGTTGGATGATAAAAATTAGTTCCAAAAATTAATCCAGCGGCTATTGCATTATGCTTTATTGGAAGAATCATGAATTTTTTGTCGTATTCATAGATTTCCATTGATGTACCACAGACCATAATATTTTTATGGTTTTCCATGAACTCAAACTGCTTTTGAAGGCGAGTTGGATATGAGTAATCATCAGCATCCATTCGAGCAATATAGTCACCAGAAGCAAGTAAAAAACCTCTATTCAAAGATTTAGCTAACCCGATATTAGATACATTAGTATACACTTTTACTCGACTATCTTTTTCTTCATATCCTTTTAAAATATCAATAGATAAATCAGTAGAACCATCATTAATGATGATAAATTCAAAATCTTTAAAAGTCTGATTTAAAATAGAATCTATAGCTTCATTCAAATGTATTGAATCATTATATACTGACATCAACACGCTGATTTTATAGGTATTTTTCATTTTACACTTAAAGTTTCTTACTCTTATAAACGATTACTATAAAGGAAGGAATGAGATTAGTGAATACCGCCGTGATTGGAATTCTGAAGAAGTTCTTACAGTGGCCTGAGAATAACACAATAGAGTAAATAATAACCGATATCATGGATCACGAACAAAAATTTAACCATTGGAAACAAACATAAAGTACGTACAATCCAATAGAGTAATTAAACTGTTGTATCAAAACATACTGCCATCTATTGAAGAATAGGTGGCATATTCTTTTTGTTAACGTTTGTTGATGTAATTCAGAATGATCTGGCTGAATCGACCGTTATTCCAGTATTTATATATCTTCAATCAATGCTAAAATACCCAGCTATTACTTGACCGTCTGGTTCGAAGAGTCTACTCTCAGTGCGGTTTTTCGCATACTGTTAAAGTATGCTTATATAATAAAACTCTTATTTTACAAAAAGATAAGAGCTTTTCGAGATAAACTTTGGCGCTCTGGGGGCCGTAAACCCAGTGCGGTAGCTTTGTTATAATAGCAATATAATATTCTTTATAGTTATAAAATTAGTTATCAATTTATATTACATTATGAGAAATATATCTACATTATGGAAAAAACACAGAAAAAGAATAGCATTTTTATATTTCTTATTATCCTATCTTTAATTTATTTCCCTAAAATAGGAGTATTGGATTTTACTGTTTTTTTATTAGCTCCACTTTCATTATATTTATTTATTACAAAAAAAATAAATATAAAAAAAGAAATAATATTCGCTACTATAATTCTATTATTGATTCAATCATATGTTATTATAACAAGCACAGTAAATGGAGTATTTACATCCAATGTAGTTCTGATTCCAATTAGAAATATAATCATCATATTTTCATTATATATAACCATATTGCATTACAAATTAAATTTTGATAAATTTATTAAAATAATATTATATATACTCCTTATTAATACTATTTTAATATTTATCCAATTCATTCTTCACCTTAATTTTGGAATTATTGATTATTTATATAATCCTCAATTTCCTTTAGAAATGATAAATACTGTTAGAAAACCTGGGTATTTTACGGGATATCCCGTTGCTGGTTTTATTTCCAATATGGGAGCAATATTTTCAATCTATATATATAGAAACAATAAAAAATTCATATATATATATATATATATATTATTTTTTATTACATCATTAATTACTGCCAGAACAGCGCTTCTATTCAATATTTTAATACTTCCATTTGTTATCTTATCTTTAAATAAAAGACATTTTTTCTATCTAATAATTATATTTATAATATCAACTTCCTTATTTATCATTTATAGTAATAATTACACGATAGCTATATTTAACAAATTTAAAGTTGTATTTGAATTTCTAATAGAACAAAAAGGTGATCATAGTACTAATGATTTAATAAAAAACCATTATAAACTGCCTAATGATTTACTAACTTTTTCTTTTGGAAATGCCTTAGACCCTCAAGAATTCTCAGATGTAGGATATGTTCAAGCGATATTTAAAGGTGGAATGACTCTATTTTCAATTACTTTATTTTTTTATTTTTATTTATTTACATCAATATTTAAAAATATATCAAAGAATAAGAAAAATATGTTTTTTATTCTTTCAATAACATCATGTTTTATTTTTTATAACTTTAAAGGGCCTTATTTACTATCAAGAACTGTAGGTGATTTTATTATAATAATTTTTACTTCCTTACTTGTATACAAAGCGTCAAAAAATGAAAATCATGAATAATAAAAAAACTATTAGAACGATCGCAATAACATCAAACACTAGCTGGTATTTATATAACTTTAGAAAAAATACCATTATTTCATTAATTAACACTGGTTTTGATGTGTATACAATATCACCATTTGATGATTACTCAGAAAAATTAGTTAATTTAGGTGCAAAACATATCAATATAAAAATTGATTCAGCTAGTAAGAATCCTTTTATTGACCTCTATACATTAATTTCTTTCTATAAAATATGTAATCAATTTAAATTTGATGTAATACTTAATTTTACACCTAAAAATAATATTTATGGAACTTTAGCTGCAAAGTTAAATAAAATAAAAGTCATAAATAATATTGCAGGATTAGGAACTCTTTTTATAAATGATAATATCAGTTCTAAGCTTGCACGCAATCTATATCGTTATAGCCAAAAATACGCTAACAAAATATTTTTCCAAAATAATGACGACTTAACTCTATTTTTGGAAAGAAATTATGTGAAGAAATCACAAATAGATAGACTACCAGGTTCTGGTGTGGACTTATCGCGTTTTACTCTTTCATTATCTGAAAATAAAGAGAAATTAAGATTTATTTTAATTGCAAGAATGTTATATGAGAAAGGGATTACTTTTTATATTGATGCAGCTCGTATCTTGAAAAAAAAGTATGACAACAAGGTTGAATTTTGTCTTTTAGGTTTCGTTGGTGTTAATAACCCATCAGCTATTACTCATGAGCAAATGAATAACTGGGTTTCTGAAGGTATTATTAATTATTTAGGTACCTCGGATACTGTGGAGCAAGAAATAGCTAAAGCTGACTGTATAGTATTACCTTCTTTTTATCGAGAAGGTGTACCAAAAACATTGTTAGAAGCAGGCGCAATGGGGAAACCAATAATTACTACTGATAATGTTGGTTGTCGAGAAACTGTTACTCATGGATTTAACGGATACTTATGCCAACCTAAATCAGTATCAAGTTTAGTTGATGCAATAGATACCTTTATTAAGTTACCCTATGAAAATAAATTAAAAATGGGTGAAAATAGTAGAAAAAAAATTGAAACTGAATTTGATGAAAAAATTGTTATTAATAAATATCTAGATGCTTTAAAAGAAATTTTTCAAGATTAGGATAAAAAATGAAAATCACAATCTCAGGAACCGGCTATGTCGGTCTATCTAATGGGGTACTTCTTTCCCAAAACAACACAGTTGTTGCGTTAGATATCAATAAAGAAAAAGTTGAATTACTTAACAAAAAAATCTCTCCAATTACAGATAAAGAAATCGAAGAGTTTTTAGCAACCAAAAAGCTCGATTTTACTGCAACCTTAGATAAAGAATTCGCTTATAAAGATGCTGATTTCGTTATCATTGCAACACCTACCGATTACGATCCTAAAACAAACTATTTTAACACCTCATCAGTAGAGTCTGTTATTCGTGATGTTTTAGAATATAATCCAAATACGACAATGATTATTAAATCAACCATTCCTGTTGGTTTTACCAAAGAAATGAGAGAGAAATATAATACAGATAATATTATTTTCTCTCCTGAATTCTTACGTGAAGGTCGAGCACTTTACGATAATCTTTACCCATCTCGTATTGTTATTGGTGAACAATCAGAAAGAGCACAAAAATTTGCTGACCTACTACAGCAAGGTGCACTGAAAAAAGATATTGATGTTCTGTTCACTGACTCCACAGAAGCAGAAGCCATTAAATTATTTGCTAATACTTATTTAGCACTGCGTGTTGCTTACTTTAATGAGTTAGATAGCTATGCTCAAGCTTATGGCTTAAATGCAAAACAAATCATTGAAGGCGTCTGTTTAGATCCTCGTATCGGCAACCATTATAATAATCCATCGTTTGGTTATGGTGGTTACTGTCTACCAAAAGACACCAAACAACTGTTAGCAAACTACGACTCTGTTCCTAATAATATTATTAGTGCCATCGTTGAAGCTAACCGCACTCGTAAAGATTTTATTGCCGACTCAATTATCGCTAGAACACCAAAAATTGTAGGTGTTTACCGTTTAATTATGAAGTCTGGTTCTGATAATTTCCGCTCTTCTTCTATCCAAGGCATTATGAAACGTATTAAGGCCAAAGGTATTGAAGTGGTGATTTATGAGCCTGAAATGCAAGAAGAAACCTTCTTTAATTCAAAATTAGTTCGTGATTTAAATGAATTTAAATCAATCTCTGATGTTATTATTACCAATAGAATGTCATCAGTGCTAAACGACGTTGAAGAAAAAGTTTATACTCGAGACCTATTTGGTAACGATTAATTAATAAATACGGGTTAATTACGTAATGAAATATTTAGTCACTGGCGCTGCAGGATTTATTGGTTTTCATCTAATAAAAAAACTAATCCAACAAGGTGAAACTGTTGTTGGTATAGATAATCTCAATGATTATTATGATGTCTCCTTAAAAGAATCTAGGCTTAACATTCTGAATAAACTACACAATTTCTCATTTTCTCTTATTGATTTAGCAGATAGAGAGAAAATGGCTCATCTATTTGCAACTGAGAAATTTGATAAAGTTATTCATTTAGCTGCACAAGCTGGGGTTAGATATTCACTAATTAACCCATTTTCTTACGCTGATAGCAATTTAACTGGCTTTCTGACAATCTTAGAAGGTTGTCGTCACAATAATATTAAGCATCTTGTTTATGCTTCTTCTAGTTCTGTTTATGGCTTAAATGATGAATTGCCATTTTCACCTCATGATCAAGCTAATCACCCTGTTTCTTTATATGCGGCAACGAAAAAAGCTAATGAATTAATGGCTCATAGCTATTCTCATTTATATGGTATACCAACAACTGGATTACGCTTTTTTACCGTTTATGGTCCTTGGGGTCGTCCTGATATGGCATTATTTAAATTTACTAAAGCCATTATCAACAATGAGCCAATTGATATTTATAATAATGGCCAAATGAAACGTGACTTTACTTATGTTGAAGATATCGTGGAAGGTGTTGCTCGTATTGCAAATGTAATACCGACGCCACAACAAGATTGGAAAGTAAGTATAGGAACTCCGGCTAACAGTTCTGCACCTTATAAGGTTTATAATATTGGTAATGGTTCTCCAGTTAATTTAATGGATTACATTAGTGCATTAGAAACTCACTTAGGAAAAACTGCAGATAAAAACATGTTACCAATGCAACCTGGTGATGTTTACACCACATGGGCAGATACTGAGGATTTATTTAAAGCAACTGGCTATAAACCTCAAACAAGTGTAGATGAAGGTGTAAAACAGTTCGTTGATTGGTATAAAAGCTATTATCAAGTTAAATAAACCATGCTCAATATCGTCTTATTTGAACCCGAAATTCCACCCAATACGGGTAATATTATCCGCCTGTGTGCTAACACAGGCTTTCATCTTCATCTAATCCAGCCATTGGGTTTTACTTGGGATGATAAACGTCTACGTCGTGCAGGGCTTGATTATCGTGAGTTTGCTGATATTAAACAGCATCACGATTACTATGCTTTTTTAGAAAGTGAAGGTTTAAACCCTGATAATGCACAATCACCAACGGGTGCACGTGTATTTGCGTTAACGACAAAAGGTACACCAGCACATAGCAATGTGAGCTATCAAGATGGAGATTATCTCCTTTTTGGACCTGAAACTCGTGGTTTACCGCCTTATGTATTAGACAATATGCCAACACAGCAGAAAATCAGAGTTCCAATGCTTGCTGATAGCCGTAGTATGAACCTATCGAATACTGTGGCTGTTGTAGTTTTTGAAGCATGGCGTCAACTAGGCTACCCAGGTGCATTATTGAAATAATTTTTATGAAAACATTTTTCCTAAAAAAACTAAGTTCTCTTATAGTAAAAATTTATGTCTTCATTTTTTACAATGAATTAATTTACAACAAAAATGTTATATATTTTGGTTTTTTTACTATTAAAAATATAAAGAAATTATCTATCAAAGGGAGAATAAATATTAATGATCATGTATATATTAATGCCAAAGGGGGTATTACTCTCGGCAATAAAGTGACACTCTCAGCTGGCTCAAAATTAATTTCAACGGGATTGTTGATTAATGATAATGGAATTACTACTGAACATATAGATAAAGAAATTATAATTTCAGATAATGTACAAATAGGTGCTGGTGCCATCATACTCGCTGGTGTATCTATATGTGAAAATGTTATTGTAGGGGCTGGCTCTATTGTAACTCGCAATATTGAAAAACCTGGTGTTTATGTAGGAGCCCCAGCTAAATGCATAAGACTATTTAAATAATTTAAGAATGATTATTAAAAATGTTTTTTATCTACAATTCATTAAAGCAATCGAATTACTAATTCCCTTAATTGCGATTCCTATAGTTATAAAGTATCTTGGTATATCTAACTATGGCATTATAGCTTTGCTTCAAGCTATTTCAGCGTATATAATTCTTATTGGCGAATGGGGATATAATGCTAATGCAACAAGGGAATTCTCATCTGAAATTTCCATCTTTGAAAAAACATTGTTATATATAGAAATACAAAAAATAAAGATTCTATTCTGTATATTAATATTTATTTTTTTGATCTTATTGAAATTCATTATTGAACTGACTTACTTACAAATGCTCATATTATTTGTATGGTTTTCCACTTCAATACTTCAATGTAAATGGTATTTTCAAGCCACATATAAATTAATAAATTTAGTCGTTATATCTTTATTTTCTAAAATAATATATATTATTTATGTTTTTCTATTTGTTAATTATGATACAAACATAGAAGAATACCTTCTTTTTTTAATACTACCTAATATAATTTTATTTATATACTCTAATTGTTATATTATAAAGAGACTACCTATAAATAAAATAAAAAACAAAAAATACTTTAATCTATCAACAAAAAGTAAGTTCTTATTGAAAGAAGGTTGGCATCTCACATCAATGAGGCTGATTACGGGCGCTATAAATCCCGTAGCACTAATTATAGCAAAATCAATATATGGTATTGAGTTTGTTGGTTTTATTGGTGTAGCACAACGTATTGTATCAGCCTCAGTATCTATATTAACACCAGTCATCGATGTTACTTTTCCCAAAATGAATTATTTTTATTTAAATAATAAAAATAATTTTTATAAATTTATAAATGTTATCTTATTATTTTTCATATTTGTTCAAATTTTAGGCATGTTAACCTATGCAATATTAGACCAATATATTTTTCATATATTAAACATTAAATACTCTGAAGAACTATCACTGATACTATCCTTTTATTTACTAATTATATTTTTTAGCTTAGCAAACTCTTTTTTAGTACATATGTTAGTTATAATGAAAAGATCAAAGTATATAAGCCCATTTTCTTTACTAAGTGGGATATTAACAATATCATTTATGTTATCAATTGAAAACTTCAATCATTCTCAATACAACTTTGTTTTTTCTATTTTATTAGGTCAACTATTCTTATTTATCTCAATATTATATTTAAAAGGTAAAAATAATATTTCATGAAAAATATTTTAATTTTATCAAACTCTCTTTCTAATGGTGGTGGTGAGAGAATAGCTTGTAACTTAGCCAATGGACTAAAAGAAAATAATTATAAAGTATATTTCTATATAATAGAAAACAATATCAGCTATGCTTTACATGAAGATATAATATTAATAAAAAACCCTATAAACATTAAAGCCCCTTTTATTGGAAAAATAATAAATAATTTCTCAGCAGCTATTCATTTATTTTTTATCCTTAGAAAAGAAAAAATAAATACAATTATTAGTCACTTGTTTAGAGCAAACTATATTAATATATTCCTATCACTATTTAAAAAACATAAAAGTATAGTTGTTACACATGGCTCAATTTTAAAATATTCTAATAAAAGTTTAAAATCAAAAATAAATGTATTTATAATAAAGAATATATTTAAACACGCCACTAAAAAAGTATTTCTTACTCAGAGAATGTTAAATGATTATTTACCTATTGTCGGTGAAAAAAACAACTTTGTTATCCCCAATTGTTATAATTTAGATAATATTCTTGAATTATCTAGAGTAATTGTAGATGACAATCCATTTTCTTCTGGTGAATACTTCATATTTGTAGGAAGATTTCACCCTGTTAAAAATATTTCTTTCTTATTAGACACATTTAAAAAAACCAATTACAAATTATTATTAATTGGAGATGGAGCTCTGTATGAAGATTATAAAGAAAAATATAAGAGTAAAAACATAAAGTTCCTAGGAAATAAAGAAAACCCTTACCCTTATATAAAACATGCAAAATATACAGTACTTACATCTATATCAGAAGGTTTTCCAAATGTATTAATTGAATCTCTCTATCTTGGTGTACCTGTTATTAGTTCAGATTGTAGAACTGGCCCAAGAGAGATATTAAAAATAGATAATGAAATTATATCAGGAAGTATTACATCTAATCAATTTGGTATATTGTTTAACATAAATGATGAAAAAGGATTTATATTATCATTACAGGAAACAAATACTAAGGTAATAGAACCTAATTATTTAACAAAAGAAACAAAGCAATATAATATAAATCACATTGTCAAAAAGTATATTGAGTTAATTTAGAAAATATGAAAACCGATAAAATATCTGTATTACTTTCCATATATAATGAGATAGATGAATGGATTATACTATCTATTAATTCAATAATCACTCAAAATACATATAGTAAATTTGAAATTCAATTAGTTATTGTTATCGATAACCCTAATAAATGTGAACATTATAAAAATATAATTAATAATCTAGAAATAAAAAACATTGAAATAATAATTGTAGAAAATAGCATAAATCTTGGGTTAGCAAGTTCACTAAACAAAGCATTTGAACATAGCGATGGTAATTTTATTGCTCGGCTAGATGCTGATGATATTGCCGATCCAGAACGCTTAAATGTACAACTAAGATATTATAAATCTAATTCTTTTGCATTAATTGGTACAGGCATAAATAGAATTGATGAACATGGTAAATTTATATCTACCTCCTGTTTGTCAAATGATTTTTTAAAACTAAAAAGTACCTTAGGTTATAAGTCTGTTTGTTATCACCCCACATGGTTCATGTCGAGAGATATTTTTGAAAAAATGCAAGGATATCGAAATTACCCCAATTCACAAGATTTTGATTTTATTTCGAGGCTTATTGCTAAAAATTATACAATTTCAAATATTGAAAAACCATTAGTAATGTATAGAATAAATACGCAATCTTTATCTTTTAAAAATTCGTTAAGACAAAGAAAATGCCAATATCACATAATAAAAATGAATAAAATTAGAAAAAAATATGGTATAGATAATTACAATGAACAAAGAATGTTAGATTATATAAAGGTGAATAAAATCATAAATGAATTACATTTTAAAAGTCAACTATTACTAGTAAAAGCACTTAGGATGAATAATGTAAATCCTAGTAAATACCTACTTTTATTATGTTCAACATTTCTTTCTCCATACCAAACAAAACATATTTTAAGAATGAGTTATTTTAAAATAAAAAATTATTTTATATAAATATTTATTAGTTTTTTATAACTACTGTTGTAGTTTTTGAAGCATGGCGTCAACTTGGTTATCCTGGTGCATTACTAAGAGACTGAAATGTAAAAAGCGCTGATCATAAATAATGACTAGCGCTTTTTTAATTTCAAACAACTAAAAATCTAACTTATTACTCTGATGGTTGTCTGATTTCAGCAACGACTTTGGTGATATACCTGCACCCTTCTCCCACATCCTTTAATACCAATGCGTGAGCACCAATCACTGCATTATCACCTATCTCTATCTCACCACCAATAATCGATGAGTTACAACCAATATAAACGTGGTTGCCAACTCGAATATCTGCTTTACCATCCTTCTCTTTTACTCCGATGGTCACACCTTGCATTAACGTCACATTCTCACCTAACTGGCAGTAATTAGTCAGTACGATCCCTATGGGATGAGGTAATGAAAGTCCTTTACCTATGCGAGTTCTTAGTGAAATATCGTTGCAATACTTACGATTATTTTTAGCACCAATACGAATGCCAAGTTTTTTGAGAAAACGGTTTTCAGAGAAATAAAAAAATTGGGCGACACGCCACCAAAATAGATAACGTGAACGTTGGCAGAAAAAAACGCGATGAAAAAGTCTTATCCAACTAAAAGGCTTGTTATCACCGATATATTCAGCGTGTAAACAAGCCTTAAGTTCAGAAAGTGTAACTTCAGTTAAAACCATTAAATACCATCACCACACTCAAAACCAGGCACCACACCATTAAAGTGTTGATCCATATCGAGTGAAGGCTTATCACTAGTGGGTTTACCAACAATACGAGCAGGAACTCCCGCAACAGTGGTATGTGCAGGTACTTCATGTAATACCACAGAGCCAGCACCAATTTTGGCACCGCGACCAATCTCAATATTGCCGAGTATTTTAGCACCTGCGCCAATCATTACACCTTCGCGCACTTTAGGGTGACGATCGCCACAGGTTTTACCTGTACCCCCTAAAGTGACGGATTGTAGAATAGAAACGTCATTCTCAACAATAGCGGTTTCACCAATCACAATACCTGTTGCGTGATCAAGCATAATGCCATGACCAATGCGAGCGGCTGGATGAATATCAACCCCAAAAGTCACAGAAATCTGGTTTTGTAGGTAAATAGCGAGAGCTTTACGATCTTGCCCCCATAGCCAATGCGCTATGCGATAAGCTTGTAAGGCATGAAAACCTTTTAGATAAAGCAGAGGTGTGGAGTACTTATCAACAGCGGGATCGCGTAAACGAACGGCTGAAATATCATAAGCGGCTGATTCAATCATAGAATTATCACTACGATATGCTTCTTCAACAATCTCACGAACAGCAATCGCAGGCATAGTTTGAGTCGCCAGCTTGTTCGCCAGCATATAGCTTAAGGCACTACCTAAATTTTCATGCTTGAGTAATGTCGCATGGAAGAAACTCGCCAAAATTGGCTCGCAATCTGCCAAACATCTTGCTTCATCTTTAATATGATCCCAGACTCTTTTTAGTTCTTCTAGCGACATACTCACTCTCATTCTTTTTACATTGAAGCCTAAGTAAAAACTTAGGCTTCTTATGTTTAAAACAGAAATAAATAACTATCTAAAATAGACTTAGAAAAGATTACTGTCTATCTCATCTTTCGTTGCACGGCCTAATAAAGATAATGCCGCTTCTTTAGCATCTTTATGCTGGTATAAAATTTGGTAGATCTGCTCTGTGATAGGCATTTCAACACCAACTTGCTCAGCTAATGCACGAACCTCTTTGGTATTGCGATAACCTTCAACGACCTGCCCGATTTTCTCTTGGGCTGTATCAACATCAAAGCCTTGACCTAGCATCATACCGAATCGACGATTACGAGATTGGTTATCGGTACAGGTTAAAACTAAATCACCTAAACCCGCCATTCCCATAAAAGTAGCAGCATCTGCACCTAATGCTTTACCTAATCGGCTCATCTCGGCAAGTCCGCGGGTGATCAGCGCTGTACGCGCATTCGCACCAAATCCCATACCATCAGACATACCCGCACCAATCGCAATCACGTTTTTTACCGCGCCACCTAATTGCACACCGATAAAGTCAGGATTTTTATACACACGGAAACTTTTGCCACAATGGAAAAACTGTTGAAGCTCTTCAGAGAACGTATTATCCGTTGATGCCACAGAAATCGCAGTGGGCAAACCCGCGGCAAGCTCTTTAGCAAAAGTAGGGCCTGATAAAACTGCTAGCGGGATTTCATTACCTAATACTTCACGCGCTACATCTTGCAACAAGCGACCAGTATGAGCCTCAAGTCCTTTTGTCGCCCAAACAACACGTGCATCCTGACGTAAAAAGGGTTTGATCTGTTGTAATACATCACCAAAAACATGGCTTGGGATCACAACAAGAATATTACGGCTGGCTTCAATGGCTTTTTGCAAAGAAGCTTCCATGTATAAACTATCAGGAAAGGAAACATCGGGCAGAAATGCCTGATTACAGCGTGCTTGTTCTAATGCAGCAACATGCTCAGGATCATGACCCCAAAGTACAACGTCATGACCATTGCGCGCTAAGGTAATCGCTAAAGCGGTGCCGTATGAACCGGCACCGATAACTGTCATAGAAGCGTTCATTAAGCTTCTTCAGCCCCTTCATTAGCCGCATCAGTTTGTTGCTGTTGTAAATAGTTCATAAACAACGCATCAAAGTTAACAGGTGCTAAGTTCAGTTGTGGGAAAGTACCACGGCTAACTAAGTTAGTGATACATTCACGAGCGTAAGGGAACAGAACGTTAGGGCAATATGCACCTAAGCAATGTGCCAGTTGAGTGCCTTCGATACCTTCAACGGTAAAGATACCTGCTTGTTGAACTTCACACAGGAATGCAGTTTCGTTATCCATTGTTGCGGTTACAGTAACGCGCAGAATAACTTCATAGACGTTTTCAGCTAGAGTATTAGAAGAAGTATCCAGATCTAATTTAACTTCTGGTTGCCACTCTTTTTGGAAAACTTGTGGGGCATTAGGCGCTTCAAAAGAGATATCTTTTGTATAGATACGTTGAATTTGAAAAGTCATCTCTTGGTTTTGCTGTTCTGACATAATAATCTTACCTTTTTATATCCTTATTAATTGAATAGCAGTAAGTATAGAACTCAATCTGCCCGCTCGTTACTTTTTACCTTTAGCCAGTGGTAAATTCTCACCACTCCAGCCTGAAAGACCATCTTTTAAGATAAAGACTTTTTCAAAACCGAGTTTAATTAGGCTTTCTGCAGGTTTTGCACCTTCAATACCTGATGGTGACACAACAATAACTGGCTGTGATTTATATTTCTCCAGCTCAGCAATATTATTATTTTTGATTTCAGAAGGCGTTAAATTGATAGAATCAATGATGTGTCCTTTACGGAATTCATCACGGCTACGGATATCAACACACACCGCATTCTCTTTGTTTATCAAAGAAATCGCTTCTGTACGGGAAATATTTTTCGTCTTAGAAAAAAGCCCTTTAAAGGTCAATACAATGACCGCCACCAGCAACGCGACCCAAACAAAGCTTAACAGGGTGTGCCGGTTGAAAAATTGCATTACTTCTTGCAGCATAGGATGCAATCACTCTCGTTGGTTAAAAATAGTATCAAAGAGCCAAAGTATACCTTTGTCATGGCGCAATTACAGCCTATTCCTGCTTTTCTCTTTCTATTTTTGCGGAAAGTTTCTCAACAATCATTTTTTTTATTGACGGATTTATGTACCATTAGCGCCGGTTCCGTGAAAAATGATGAATTAAAAAGGCCTTACCTTTTTACTCTACAGGATCCCTCTTCAGGCAAGCTATTAATAAATCAGCATCCCTAATAGTGGCTACTTACGTATAAAATCTCCCATATTACGTAAGATTTATACCTGTCTGAGATACAACAACTATCTGTTATTTATTTAAAAGTATTGAGAACACGAGCATGTCGCAAACAAATCAAGTGCCTAAAATTGGATTCGTTTCATTAGGTTGTCCTAAAAATTTAGTGGACTCTGAACGTATCCTAACCGAACTGCGTACAGAAGGTTATCAAGTTGTTCCTACCTATAATGATGCTGATTTAGTCATCGTCAACACCTGTGGGTTTATTGACAGTGCAGTACAAGAATCGCTAGAAGCGATTGGTGAAGCACTCGATGAAAACGGTAAAGTCATTGTTACTGGCTGTTTAGGTGCAAAAGAGAACCAAATTCGTGAAGTGCACCCTAAAGTACTTGAGATCACAGGGCCTCATAGTTACGAACAAGTTTTATCTCATATTCACCACTATGTGCCAAAACCTGATCACAACCCTTTTCTCAGCCTTGTTCCTGAACAGGGTGTAAAATTAACGCCTCGTCATTACGCGTACTTAAAGATCTCTGAAGGTTGTAATCACCGTTGTACATTCTGCATCATCCCATCAATGCGAGGCGATTTAGACAGTCGTCCAATTGGTGAAGTCTTAGGTGAAGCTAAAAGATTAGTTAATGCAGGTGTAAAAGAGTTACTTGTTATCTCTCAAGATACTTCTGCTTATGGCGTTGATACTAAACATCAAACGGGTTTTTGGGATGGAATGCCGGTCAAAACCAGTATGGTCAGTTTATGTGAGCAGCTGGCAAAATTAGGCATTTGGGTTCGCTTGCATTATGTTTATCCATATCCACATGTTGATGATGTCATTCCTTTAATGGCAGAAGGTAAAATTCTACCTTATTTGGATATTCCTCTTCAGCATGCGAGCCCTAAGATTTTAAAACTGATGAAACGCCCAGGTGCTGTTGAGCGTACATTAGAGCGAGTAAAACGCTGGCGTGAAATTTGCCCTGAGTTAACCTTACGTTCTACTTTTATTGTTGGTTTCCCGGGTGAAACAGAAGAAGATTTCCAAATGCTATTGGATTTCTTAACACAAGCACGTCTTGATCGCGTAGGTTGCTTTAAATACAGCCCTGTTGATGGTGCGAAAGCAAATGAATTAGCCGATCAAGTACCTGAAGAAGTGAAAGAAGAGCGTTATCATCGCTTTATGCAATTACAGCAACAAATTTCGACTGAACGCCTGCAAGAGAAAATCGGTAAAGTGTTGCTAGTCATGATTGATGAAGTGGATGAAGAAGGTGCAATTGGTCGTAGTATGGCTGATGCGCCTGAAATTGATGGTGCTGTTTACCTCAATGAGCAATTTGATGTAGAACCAGGACAAATCGTTCGTGTTCTTATTGAACATGCAGATGAATATGACCTTTGGGGTACTATCGTCGAATAATCTCTCTCGTGGACAGCGTGATATTCTATTGCGCTGTCACACAGAAACCCTCTTTTTTCCTCTCTCCTATTATTATTGCTTTATAATCTCTTATTAATTGAATAGATTACCTGTTAGGTATTATCTGAAATTTCGGCTTTATTTCGTGTTAGCTGGTCAGTTGTTTTATGGCATGAAATAATCTTACAAACTGTTATGAAAGGTACGTTGGTCAGATGGCAGAGAAAATGGATCTTCAAAAAAAAACACATCCGCCTTATCGTGTATTTTCTTTACCGTTAATCACGTTGCTTATTAGCACCTCGCTCTTTTCTGCATCCCCTGTTTTTGCTAACACATTAACGGATAACCGCAATCAGCTAAAAGATCTACAAACTACGATTGCGGAAAAAGAAAAACAGGTTCAAGAACAACAAAAACAACGAACAGCTCTTCTTGGTCAATTAAAAACTCAAGAAACCCAAATTTCTAGTGCAGGTCGCTCTGTACACGAAACCCAAAACCGCTTACAAACATTGGGCAAAGAGATAAAAACCATTACCGCAAATATTGCTCGCTTACAAAAGCAGTATCAATCACAACAAGAGTTATTAGCACGTCAAATGGATGCTGCATATCGTCAAGGTAAGCACCAAGGTATCGAACTCTTATTTCGTGGCGAAGAAGGCCAACGTGAAGAGCGTATTTTAGCGTATTACAGCTATATTAATGATGCTCGCAAAGAAACAATGGCAGAGCTTGCTCAAACATCAAAAGAGCTTGAAGCAGAAAAAGCAGCGCAGCAAGCAAAACAGAATGAGCAAAAGCAGGTTCTCACTAAACAACAGCAAGAAAAACAAAAACTCGATAATGCTTTAGCTGCCCGACAAAAAACGCTGACACAACTTGAATCAACTTTAAAAGCAGATCAGAAAAACTTAGCCACCATGCGAGCTAATGAAGCTCAATTAAGAAATAAAATTGCTCAAGCTGAACGTGAAGCTAAAGCACGAGCAGAGCGTGAAGCCCGAGAAGCAGCACGCATTGCAGCCAAACAACGAGAAGCCCAACAGCGCGGTTCAACCTATAAACCGACAGCTGAAGAGCAATCATTAATGTCACGTACTGGTGGTTTAGGTAAACCTGCGGGGCAAGCTATTTGGCCTATCAGAGGCTCTTTATTACACCGTTTTGGTGAATCTATTTCTGGCTCTGGCGAATTACGTTGGAAAGGAATTGTTATACCAGCAGCACAAGGCACTGAGGTAAAAGCCATTGCTGATGGTCGTGTATTATTAGCAGATTGGCTTCAAGGTTACGGTTTAGTGGTTGTGGTTGAACATGGTAAAGGTGATATGAGCCTTTATGGTTATAACCAAAGCGCTTTAGTGAATGTTGGTCAACAGGTTAAAGCAGGCCAATCTATTGCTTTAGTTGGTAACAGTGGTGGACAAGAGCGTTCAGCACTCTATTTTGAAATTAGACGTCAAGGAAAAGCAGTGAACCCTGTTCCTTGGCTTGGGAGGTAGGTTTGAAATTACTTGGCACATTACAACGCAAGCGCTCTTTTTTACTTAGTTTAATGTTGCTAAGTCTGGTTGTAAGTACACCTGCATTTGCAGCCAAATTAGCCATTGTAATTGATGATTTTGGTTATCGTAAAAAAGAAGATAACCAAGTTTTACAACTTCCTACTGCGGTTTCTATCGCTATTTTACCTGATTCTCCTCATGGTAAAGAAGTGGCGACTAAAGCCCATGCACAAGGGCGTGAAATTCTCATCCATATGCCGATGGCGCCCATTAGCAAACAACCTCTAGAGCGCGATACCCTAAAACCATCAATGGATCAGGCTGAAATTAATCGCATTATTCAGCATGCTATTAGTAATGTTCCTTACGCTGTCGGTATGAATAACCATATGGGCAGTGCAATGACATCGGATAGACAAGCAATGGATAGGGTTATTAAAGCGCTTAATCACTCTAATCTCTATTTTTTAGATAGTGTGACCATTGGTAATACACAAGCCGCCATTGCTGCAAAAGCCGCAGGAGTTCCCTCTTTGCGTCGACATGTTTTTCTCGATAACGTACAGACTGAAGCAGAAACAAGGCAGCAACTCGCTCGCGCTATTGCTTTAGCGAGAAAAAATGGTTCCGCAATTGCCATCGGACATCCTCATCCCTCGACAGTTAGAGCATTACAGCAGCAATTACCTTTATTACCGGCTGATATTCAACTTGTGGCACCAAGTGCGCTATTAAAACCACAAACAGAAAAACCGATACAACCAGAACCGCCAAAAGTTGTGCCACTAACAGAACAACCAAAAGAGCCAAAACCTGCATCTTGGTTAAAACCCGCGCAAGAAGCCATTATTTCGATGAAAAAAAGTACGCTAATTAATACATTATCCAGCGGATTTAGCTCATCAGAAAAAAAGAAATTACCTGACACACCTGATCCTAATGAAATTGATAAAGTAAAAAAATAATGCAATAAAAAAGAGCCTTAAAAGGCTCTTTTTTACTTAAAGATCACGCATTACTGCCAATCTAAAATAACTTTACCTGATTGACCTGAACGCATGATATCAAAACCTTTTTGGAATTCATCAATTGGAAATTGATGAGTAATAATCGGGGAGAGATCAAGGCCAGACTGAATAAGTGCTGCCATTTTATACCATGTTTCAAACATCTCACGACCGTAGATACCTTTAATAAACAATCCTTTAAAGATAACTTGTCCCCAATCAATTGCCATATCAGAAGGAGGAATACCCAATAGCGCAATACGACCACCATGATTCATGGTGTTAAGCATGGTACGAAACGCAGGTGGCGCACCTGACATTTCCAATCCCACATCAAAACCTTCTGTCATCCCCAATTCTTTCATAACATCCATTAGGTTTTCTTTGCTGACATTAACGGCTCTGGTGACACCCATTTTTTTCGCAAGATCAAGGCGATATTCATTAACATCAGTGATCACCACGTGACGTGCCCCAACATGCTTACAAATTGCAGCCGCCATAATCCCAATAGGGCCTGCACCTGAAACCAGAACATCTTCACCCACTAAATCAAAAGATAATGCGGTATGTACAGCATTACCAAAGGGATCAAAAATAGCCGCTAATTCATCAGGAATATTGTCAGGGATTTTAAACGCATTAAAGGCAGGGATAACCAGATATTCAGCAAAACAGCCGGGGCGATTTACACCCACACCAATAGTATTACGACATAAATGAGTACGACCACCGCGACAATTACGGCAATGACCGCAAGTGATATGCCCTTCACCAGAGACACGATCACCAATATTAAAACCTTTAACTTCCTGCCCTATCGCAACAATTTCACCGATATATTCATGACCTACAACCATAGGAACAGGAATTGTTTTTTGTGACCACTCATCCCAGTTATAAATATGAACGTCAGTGCCACAAATTGCTGTTTTACGAATTTTGATCATCACATCGTTATGACCAAGTTCAGGTACTGGAACATCTGTCATCCAAATACCTTCTTGTGCTTTTAATTTTGACAATGCTTTCATAGAGTAACCTTATGCAATCACATTAAGTTCTTTGCCAATTTTGATAAATGCCGTCACTGCACGCTCAATTTGTTCAGTAGTGTGTGCTGCCGACATTTGTGTACGAATACGTGCTTGTCCTTGAGGTACAACAGGATAGAAGAATCCCGTGACATAAATTCCTTCATCAAGTAAGCGTGTTGCGAACTCTTGAGCTAATTTAGCCTCTCCTAACATAACTGGAATAATGGCATGATCTGCGCCAGCCAATGTAAAACCAGCGGCACTCATTTTTTCACGGAAAAGTGAGGCGTTACGCCATAGGCGAGCACGAATTTCATCCCCTGATTTCAACATATCTAAAACAGCAATAGAGGCTGAAACAATTGCAGGAGCTAACGAATTGGAGAATAAATAAGGGCGAGAACGCTGACGCAACCACTCAACCACTTCTTTACGCGCTGCGGTATACCCACCAGAAGCACCACCTAACGCCTTACCTAAAGTACCTGTGATAATGTCGACTCTGCCCATCACATCACAATACTCATGAGTTCCACGACCTTGTGCACCCACAAAACCAACAGCATGAGAATCATCGACCATAACAAGAGCACCAAATTCATCGGCTAAATCACAGATAGATTTTAGATCTGCAATCACGCCATCCATTGAAAATACGCCGTCTGTCGCGATCATAATGTGGCGAGCATTATCTGCTTTGGCTTTTTCAAGTTGAACACGTAGCTCTGCCATATCGTTATTGGCGTAGCGATAACGTTTTGCTTTACATAAACGCACACCATCAATAATAGACGCATGGTTTAAAGCATCAGAAATAATGGCATCTTCAGGACCCATTAGTGTTTCAAATAATCCACCATTCGCATCAAAGCAAGATGAATACAGAATGGCATCTTCCATTCCTAAAAATTCAGCGATTTTATTTTCTAATGTTTTATGTGAATCTTGTGTACCACAAATAAAACGCACAGAAGCCATACCAAATCCGTGGCTGTCCATACCTGCTTTTGCGGCTTCAATTAATTTTGGGTGATTAGCGAGGCCTAAATAGTTATTAGCACAGAAATTAATAACATGGCTTCCATCAGCAACTGCGATATCTGCGCTTTGTGAAGAAGTGATGATGCGCTCATTTTTAAAGAGGCCATCTTGACGAGTTTGTTCTAGTTGTTGATTAATTTGTTGGTAAAACGCGGGAGTAGACATACTTTCTCCTAAGACAGCAATTCGAAAAGAGACAACTTAAATAGTTTGACTACAATATAGTCAGTATTGTTTCTTATTCTATGCCTTTGTTCTATTAAAAACGACAAATGTAAATAATTAATGTTATTTGTGTAATTAAGATCACTAATACGCTCTGCTTTTTTCGAGAATTTCAGTCTGTTGTTCCATGATGAATGCTACCGTTAAAGCTGTTCAGTGTTATTATAGACCTAGAGCTAATTTTTAGATTTTATATGAAGGGGTAGCCACATGATTATCGTCACTGGCGGTGCGGGTTTTATCGGCAGCAATATTGTTAAAGCATTAAATGATGAAGGTTATACTGATATCTTAGTTGTTGATAACCTTAAAGATGGCACCAAATTTGTGAATTTGGTTGATCTGAATATCACTGATTACATGGATAAAGAAGATTTTATAGCAAGCGTTGTTGCTGGTGATGATTTCGGTGAGATTGATGCAGTTTTCCATGAGGGTGCTTGCTCTTCTACTACTGAGTGGGATGGCAAATATATGATGGATAACAACTATCAATATTCTAAAGAGCTACTTCATTTTTGTCTTGAACGCCAAATTCCTTTCTTATATGCCTCTTCTGCTGCAACTTATGGCGGTCGTACAGATAACTTTATCGAAGATAGAAAATATGAAGCGCCTTTAAATGTCTACGGCTATTCAAAATTCTTATTCGATGAATATGTACGCCAGATTTTACCTGAAGCAGATTCAATGATTTGTGGCTTCCGTTATTTTAATGTTTATGGCCCTCGTGAAGGACATAAAGGTGGCATGGCGAGTGTTGCATTCCATTTAAATAACCAAGTCAATGCGGGTCAAAATCCAAAATTATTTGAAGGTAGCGAAACCTTCCAACGTGACTTTATTTATGTTGGAGATGTGGCTGCGGTTAATTTATGGTTCTGGCGCAATAATGTATCTGGTATTTTTAACTGTGGTACAGGACGTGCTGAATCATTCCAAGCTGTTGCAGATGCCGTTATTGCCCATCATAAAGATAAAGATCTCTCTATCGAACATATTGAGTTTCCAGAGAAATTAAAAGGTCGTTACCAAGCATTCACTCAAGCGGATCTGACGAATTTACGTAAAGCGGGTTATACCGCACCTTTTAAAACAGTTGCTGAAGGCGTAGAGCTTTATATGCAATGGTTAAATCAAGGTAAGTAATCGCTGTTTATGAAAATCTTTGTGGTAGGGCCTTCATGGGTCGGGGACATGATGATGTCCCAAAGTCTTTATCGTACATTGAAAGCATTACATCCTGCGGCAACGATTGATGTGATGGCACCTGCGTGGTGCCGTCCATTATTAGAGAAGATGCCAGAAGTTGATAATGCAATCCCGATGCCATTAGGTCATGGGGCTTTAGCCATTGGTGAACGTCGCCGTTTAGGAAAACAATTAAAAGAGAATGGTTATACTCACGCTTATGTATTACCTAACTCGTTAAAATCTGCCTTAGTCCCTTTTTTTGCAGATATTCCTAAGCGCACAGGTTGGCGTGGAGAAATGCGTTATGGGCTATTAAATGATTTGCGACCTTTAAATAAAGAAGCATTTCCTTTGATGGTTGAGCGCTATGTTGCGCTAGCTTATGACAAGCAAAAAGTCCAAAAAGCGACTGATTTACCACAACCTTTGTTATGGCCGAAGTTATCAGTTACCGAAAATGATATTGCTACCACATTAAGTCAATTTTCATTATCGACTCAACGCCCTGCCATTGGTTTTTGCCCCGGTGCTGAATTTGGCCCTGCAAAACGTTGGCCTCATTATCATTATGCTGCTTTAGCGCAAAAACTTATCACAGAGCAAGGGTATCAAATCTTCTTGTTTGGCTCTCAAAAAGATAAAGAAGCAGGCGAAGAGATAAAACAAGCTTTAACACCTGATGCCCGAGAAGCGTGTTTTAATCTTGCTGGTGAAACCAGTCTTGAACAAGCGGTTAATCTTATTGCATCTTGCAAAGCTGTTGTTAGTAATGACTCTGGTTTAATGCATGTTGCTGCCGCGTTAGAGCGTCCTTTAGTGGCGCTTTATGGTCCAAGTAGCCCTGACTTTACACCACCTTTATCACATAAAGCACGTGTGATCCGTTTAATTACGGGTTATCACAAAGTACGTAAAGGGGATGCTGAACAAGGCTATCACCAAAGCTTAATCGATATTCAGCCAGAGAAGGTTTTTGCTGAGTTAGCAAATTTACTATCAACGGAGCCATCAGCGTGAAGCGGGTATTAATCGTTAAAACCTCTTCCATGGGTGATGTTTTACATACGTTGCCAGCATTAACTGACGCAATAGATGCTTATCCTGATATCCGTTTTGATTGGGTCGTTGAAGAAGGTTTTGCACAGATCCCAAGCTGGCATCAAGCCATTGATACAGTTATCCCTGTCGCAATACGCCGTTGGCGAAAAAGCTGGTTTAGTGCCCCTATTCGTGCTGAACGCGCGCAATTTCGTCGCGCTATTCAAGCTCATCATTATGATGCGGTTATTGATGCACAAGGTTTACTGAAAAGTGCATTTTTGGTCACTCGATACGCCAAAGGCACCAAGCACGGTTATTCACGTCAATGCGCTCGAGAGCCTTTGGCGAGTTTCTTTTACGATATTCGCCACAACGTCAGTAAAGAGATGCACGCCGTTGAGCGAATTCGCCAACTGTTTGCTTTAAGCTTAAATTATCCAATTCCACAATCTCAGGGTGATTATGGAATTGCACAGCATTTTCTCTCACTTCCCGCCTTCGATGAGCGCCCTTATTTAGTCTTTTTACACGCAACTACACGTGATGAGAAACATTGGCCTGAATCTCATTGGAGAGAGCTAATTTCACTGCTTGCCGATTCTGGAATACGCATTAAATTACCTTGGGGTGCCGAGCATGAACATCAACGTGCAATACGTTTAGCAAAAGATTTTGACTACGTTGATGTGTTACCGAAGATGTCATTAGCCCAAGTGGCTCAGGTTATTGCTGGTGCTAAAAGCGTCGTTTCTGTGGATACAGGATTAAGCCATTTAACGGCTGCATTAGATAAACCCAATATCACCCTATTTGGCCCTACCGATCCCGGCTTAATTGGCGGTTACGGTAAAGCTCAAACGGCTGTAAAAGCAGAAGGTGGGGATATTGGGGAGATAAGTGCGCATGATGTGTTTCAATACTTTAACTAATCTTAGTTTCAGTAAACAAAAAAGTAATTTTAATTGACTCTATTGACGTTATGATTACACCTAAAAATATATTTCTGATTCTATGCATTACATCTTACCATCAAGATTATTTTAGGATTTATTATGATTTTATCTATTATCGTTAATATAAAAAATTTAGAAGCATTAATAGAAAAATGTGTTAATTCAATTAATTACGCTCTTAGAAATTGTAATCAAAATGACTATGAAGTGCTTCTTATTGATGATAACTCAACCGATAGAACAGAAGAAATATTAAAAGAATATGTAAATACACACCCTTCTTTTTACTATAAAAAAGTTTGTTTTAATAATGTTGGTAAAGCAAGAAAATACACTATTCCCTTATGTAAAGGTGAATATATTACTTTTGTAGATGGTGATGATTTTCTTTCTAATTTTGATATGCTGGATATTTTTTCTATTCTAAGTAAAGAAAAACCAGATCTTCTTATAACAAAAATACAAGAAGTATTTAATAATAAACAAATAATAGAAAAACAAGAAAATATAAAATATAAAATAGAAAGTAAAGATGAGATTATATCTGAATTTTTAGTTCATAAAAAATTTCAAGCTCATCTTTGTAGTAAATTTTTCTTAAGGGAGCTGATGTTAAAAATAGAGTTTCCTGATGTTTTTTGCTATGAAGACGTTTTTTTCTTCCCAAAATATCTAAATCTATCCAATAGATTCCTATACTCTGATAGTATTTTATATAACTATATAAAACATCCAAGTAGTCTATCAAATAATTTAAGTAAAGAAAAAATAGAGTTGATGGCTGAAGCTATAATCTCCATGCTAGACACACTACCCAAAAAACACCTCCATTTAAATATATCGCACTGTATAATTCATTTATATAAATATAAAAAGGAACTAAAAAAAGAAACTATCGAAAAATTAAAAAATAGGATTAATGAAGTCAATATGCTTAGTTTTATTCTTGATAAAAAAATAAGACTAAGTATAAAGAAAAGATATTTAAAAATTAAATTCAGTTAATTAAGATAAGGGTTAAGTCCCTTATCTTTTTTAGTTAATGTATATAATACTTCATCAAGTTTACTTTGAATAACATGGCTAGATGCTGGCAACAATCCATTTTTTAAACCAAATGGAGGATTACATCATAAGTATTACGTAAAGTGTACTGACAACCAGCCATTACTATGCTGTCTATTTGATTATCATTTTCAACTAATAACTTATTTTCGCTAGAAAACAATATGATATGTGCATCAAAATAGTAAGCTCAGGTCACAGAAGTATTACACATAAAGTTCCCCAAGCATTGTCGTAGAGAAAATAAAAATACTATTAAATTGAATATCAGAATAAAATGTACCTATTTTCTTCATTTCACCCCAAAGTAGATTGTAAAGATTAAAAAAATAGAATTTAATTTTAAGGCATTATGCATAAAAAAATCAATCTAACTATATTGATATTACTCTTTGTAGAGAAGAACGGTTACACCATCTTTCTTTGTAATCAAATGTTGGTCTACCAAAACAATATCTTAATTCTAAATTTCTTTTATTTGTATATTCAATTGCATCACGGACATTTACCCAGGCAGCTATTGTTCCTAGAGATAAATCAGGATAACTCATATCCATTCCGCTATTAATATAATCAAAACAAACCCAGTTTGGTGATTCTTTCTTTATAACATATTGCATGGCAACTGGATTATTCTCTAACCATAATATATTACCAAAGACTAAATTAGGGAATGTATTTAATATTTCTTGTATCTCTTTTTTATTTGAGTGTTCATTTCGTCTTTTGAAATAAAGCTCATCATAAATATCCGTAAATTCTTCTACTGAATATTTAGATACATTAACAACACTCCCTCCTTTTTTAATAAATTTATTTAATTCTCTATTTCTAGTGCTAATTGTTTTTTTAGAAAATGATTTCACTAAACATATCTCGCGATGGGCATTAATTTTTTTAAATGCATTTATTACTTGCTCTTTATGTTTTTCGGATAAAAATTTACTTTTTGCAGGTAAAAATACTTTTTCCTCTGTCGACAATGGTAATATAATTTCATCGAAATTTAGCATATAACGATAAAGTCCTAAATTATGTGCTATTTTCTGTTCTCCCGCTAAATACTTATCATTCCAAGTACAGAAAGCACCCATAATTTGATTATTTCTATCTTTTCTTATATAAAACTTCTCATCTAAATTAAAGCGTTGATGAATAAAATTAAGCAAGTCAGGGGAAGTAATTACACTACCTCCAAATTTAGTATATGCTTCTCGGTATTCCGATTCTGAACCTTGTTGCCAACCCATCTTAAAAAACATTATAATGATGCCTTATTTTTTATTTTATAATACTCAGCTAACGTCATTCCCTGCACTTTATCTGACAAGAAACTAAATAACGTTTCTAAATCGTTATATAACCCTTCAATATCTTTTTCGGTACGAAATGTTGGGCTGCCACCCGGCATAAATTCAGATGAATGCAACATAAATTCAATATGAGAGTGGCCTTGAGCTAAAGATTTTTCAGCAACTTCAATCATCTGTTGGGCATTTCCGCCTTTAGGGCGAAGCCAATTCACTGAAGGGGCTCTTTGTTTACCTCTTAATTTATCGTAACCCTGCTTAACTTTATTCATTAAAGGAGAGTGCTTATATTGAATACTCATCGGCACTTCTAGTAGCGAAGAATTTCCCGCTTTAGTAATATCCTGTAAGTCCATAAAATAAGCATGGCTTGGAAAATCGGTGTAATTTGTTCCACCTACTTGTGCTGGATCACCTTTAGTAAAACGCCAATCCACTTTTGGTGTCACAGAACAATCGACTTGGTAACCAAACTCAACTAAAAGTTGTGCATAAATCTCATTAAAAGCCCAACGACCTGCACGATGACTTAACATTTTAGTTTGCAGCTTATCTTCAAGTAAGTGCGTCATTAATGCGATTTTTTCTCGCATTTGATCTTTGGGATATTCAATTAAATAAGGCTGATAATGTAAATCATCATCCGTTAAAGGTGTTAATGGTGGGCTATTCCATGCATGCAAGTGCATACCAATTTCACCGGTATTACGCGCAATAACATCACGAGCAAATTCAATATAGGCTTCATCCATAACCATTTCATAGTTTGTTAGCCAAACAGGTTTAAAATTAAAGCGCTCACAAAGTTGCTGAAAACGAGGAAGAAAGTGTGTATTTTGAGTGGTGATCTCACCCTCATTTTCCCAAAGATTATCGCCTTCGGTATCTAATGTGATAATAAATGCTGGTTTAGTCATTGAAATACCTTACGTCTTCTTTAGAAATAAATAACTTTATTACTTAATAAGTGATATGTACTGATCAATCACTTCATCAATATCAAATTTTTGGTACATTTCTGGTCTAATTTTAGGTGGCGTAAAATAAACCAATCGCATCTTTTCTGCTAACGATGCTGCATTTAGTTCCGCTTTATAATTAGCAAGCTCACCTTCCATAATTTCACTAATGCCACCAGGACAGTTGGTACTCACAATCGGTGTATTACAAATCAAAGATTCAACTAACACATTACCTAAACCTTCGCTGTCAGAGCTTAAAACAACCGCTTTTGCATCTTTAATAACAGCAAATGGGTTTGATAAAAAACCAATTAAACTCACCTTATCTTCTAAATTAAGATCTGCTATTTTATTTTTAATTTTAGTTGTCACTTCAGAAGAGCCTTGCCCTGCAATAAATAATTTACAAGGTAGATCTGCTAACGCAAATGCCTCTAACAACCTGTCATGTCGTTTAACTTCATGAAAACGACCAATATGCAGTAAATAATCTTGCCCTTGATAAGAATTACTTTCTAAAGCCAGATTTCTAATTTCTTGAATATCAAACGGATTATAAATTGTTTTTAATTGTTGTGGTGATATCCCCACATTTTGGATCAAATCCTGCCCAGCCGCATTGGAAACCGTAATAATATTCTTCCCTTGGTATACTTTTTGGATCTTCTTTTGTTTTAACCAACGAGAAAAACCGGTTTTATTACCTAAATAAGATTGGGAAAATATGCCATGAATGCAATACCACGTATTTTTATCCATCAACTCTTTAGATAAAGCAACAATCCTATCAGTCTTATGCAAATTTGAAACAACAAGCGATGGAATACCTTTACGTGCAAATAGTGATTTCAACGTATTATCCATCGATTTTGCTCGACGTTTTAGTTCAGTTTGCCGATGAAATAATCCTCGATAGCTGTCTGCATCAATCAATAACTCAATATTAGCGGGGATAGAATAATCACATTTTTCGGCTAAAGAGAGTAGCGTCACGGTATAACCACGCTGGCTTAAGCCATGACACAGCCTGATAGTGACATTTTCAGCACCACCACCCGGTAATCCATCAATAATAAAAAGGATATGTTCCTTCATAAACTAAGAACCTTTTGGTAAAGCCCAATCAGTTGTTGAGATAAATGCTCTGGCGTATAAGGCAATATCTTATTTCGGGCGGCTTTAGACATTCTATTATCAAGATTATCGGCAGAAATTGTTTCTATTGCACTTATCATTGCAGAAATATCTAAAGCATCTGTGACAAAACCATTAATACCTTGTTCAATAAATTCAGAACCACCACAAGTATAACTGGTGATAACAGGTAAACCACATGCCATTGCTTCTAAAACAACATTAGGAAAAGGATCATATAAGGTCGGCAACAGTAAACCATCAGCCATTTGATATAAAGGTAGAGTATCTTTTTGCATACCTAAAAAATGAACTCTCTCATGGCTTTTTAATTGATAAGCGAGTTGTTGATACTTTTTCTGCTCTTTATCTTGCCCAACAACAATCAAATGTGCATGAGTACAACTAATGGCTTCAATGGCCGCTTTTAAGCCTTTACGTTCAAATCCTGAACCTACATAAATAAAGCATTTTGCTTCTATTGGGATCTGGTATTGCTGACGTAACTGTTCACGGTAAAGTGCTGTGGCAGGAAAAAATCGCTGATTATCAATCGCATTATAAATTACACTAATACGCTCACTTTCAACACCAAAGTCTTCCATCACTTCACGTTTTACCATCTCTGAATTACAGATAACCCGTTTCAGTTCTGATGAATGATACATCTCTTTTTCAGCTTTCATTACATAGCGGTGATAGCAGCTGTTAAGCAGTAATTGACTACGCAGTGGGCTTAATACTCGTGAACGTTGTAATAACCAGCGATGATGAACACCATCTCCTGCACGATAAATATCGCATCCAGCAATACGCTCATGGCTTTGTACTAAATCGAACTGTTCTTTTTGCCAGCATTGCCTTGTACCTTGAGCAAAACCTTTCTCACGACTAATCCGTCCCCATTTCATTGGATTGACAATATGAATATGCCATTGGGGTTGTACAGCACCAATCCATGAACGCGTGATCACATTAAGTTCTACCGCTTGATTATCCAATGCTTCAAGCGCCCGAGAAACAAATCGTTCAGCGCCTCCATCAGGTCGGTATTTTTGACGCACTATAGCCAATCGGAATGAATTCATTTTAGTTGTCCTCTTACGGCATTCAGTACATCTTCGACAGGTATTAAACTGAGATAACGCGTTTGTGTGTTAGTATTGACATCATCAGGATCTGGGAGTTCACCATAATTTCCTGCCCATAATACTTCGCCAATATGTTCCCATGGTGACCAATGAAATAATTTTGATGGTCCAAAGAGGGCAACAAGTGGTGTTTTAAGCGCCGCAGCCATATGCATAGGAACAGAATCAACCCCAATAAATAAACGTGCATCATCAATTAATGCCGCAAGTTGAGGTAAAGAAAGCTGCCCCGATAATGAGACTAGATTTTTTGAAGTACTCTTTTCAATTATAGTATTAACCATCTCTTGCTCTTTTGGATCAGGACCTGATGTTAAAACAATTTGTTTTCCTTCCTGTTCCAACGTATCAATTAATTCTGACCATTTACCTTCATCCCAACATTTAAAAAACCATCGAGAGGTCGGTTGAATAACAATATAAGAACTCAACACGTTATGTTCTTTTAATTTTGCGATAACAATTTGTTTATCTTGATGGCTATACGTCATTGATACTTGAGTATCTGTTTTAGGCAATTGTAATGGCTGTAAGAGTGCTAAATTTTGCTCAACAATATGTTTTTCATCTACAGAGCCTAGTGGGATCAAATGCGTAAAACATTTTTTCCAAATAGGACTTTGGCGTTTATAAATATCATACCCAATACGAATTTTGGCTCCCGTAAAACGGGTTACTATCGCGCTATTCCACTGATCAGCTAAGTTTATAACAACATCATATTGTTGATTTCTTAAGTCTGTTAGTAATTTCCACTCATGACGTAATCTTGCCAGCTTTCCCTCTTTTTTCCATGCCTTATCTAGTACAAAGATATGATGAATAGAAGAAAAATGTTCAATCATTGGCATGGTTTCTTTATTGATGAGGACATCAACTTTCGCATTTGGAAAATTAGCTTTTAATGTATTAATAACAGGGGTAATCAATAAAGTATCACCATGATGTCGTAACTTAATAACAAGAACCCTTTGTATTAACTTCATTTTTTCACTCATAACATTCCAAATGGACTTGAATAATTAGTAATGTGATTTGATTATAAAAAAAATTCTATCAAGTTTCCTGAATAAAGCCTGTTAAAATTAATAAAAAAGCATTATACCGTGTTGTTTATCGCCACAACGTTTGTTTTTACACACTTTCTACTACACAGTGTGATACTATAAGCGTTCGTCCAGATAAGTGAATTTGATAGCATGTTGTTGCGTTTATATCAGGTACTTCTTTACCTTATTCAACCTCTGATTTGGTTGCGTCTTTTATTACGCAGCCGTAAAGCACCCGCCTACCGCAAACGGTGGGGAGAGCGCTATGGCTTTTGCAAAGGCAAAGTCGTACCTCAAGGGATATTATTACATTCAGTTTCTGTTGGTGAAACACTCGCCGCAGTGCCACTTGTTCGCGCCCTTCGTCATCATTATCCCGATTTGCCTATCACGGTCACAACCATGACACCAACAGGCTCAGAACGTGTACGTTCTGCATTTGGTGATGATGTTTACCATGTCTATCTTCCTTATGATTTACCCGGTTCAGTTAATCGTTTTCTTAAAACGGTTGATCCGAAATTAGTTATCATTATGGAAACCGAACTATGGCCTAACCTAATTTCAAAACTACATCAACGAAAAATCCCGTTGATTATTGCCAATGCACGTTTATCAGAACGCTCTGCGGCGGGTTATCAGAAATTAGGTAGTTTCGTCAAAACGATGCTCCAAAAAATCACCTTAATTGCGGCTCAAAACCAAGAAGATGGTGAGCGTTTTATCGAATTAGGGCTCAAACGTTCACATTTACATGTAACGGGTAGCCTAAAATTTGATATTTCTGTCACCCCTGAGTTAGCAGCAAGAGCCGTTGCTTTACGTCGCCAATGGGCTGCCCATCGCCCTGTTTGGATTGCAACCAGTACTCATGAAGGTGAAGAAACCATTATCTTAGAAACACATAAAAAGCTACTGACACAATTCCCACAACTTTTACTAATTTTAGTTCCTCGACACCCAGAACGTTTTCCTAAAGCTGAGCAATTAACACGAGAAGCGGGATTAAAATATACGTTACGAAGCACTGATGCTGTTCCTGATGCACAGACCCAAGTCGTTATTGGCGACACTATGGGCGAGCTGATGTTGCTCTATGGTATTGCTGATCTGGCTTTTGTGGGAGGGAGTTTAGTCGAACGTGGTGGTCATAATCCTTTAGAAGCAGCCGCACACGCTATCCCTGTTATTATGGGACCTCATACTTTTAATTTTAAAAATATCTGTGCCAAGCTCGATCAAGCTGAAGGGTTAATTACTGTTACAGACAGTGAATCGATGGCAACTGCTATTGCTTCATTGCTTAATGATGAAGATTATCGCCGTTACTATGGTCGTCATGCTGTTGAAGTACTTCATGAAAACCAAGGTGCATTATTGCGTCTACTCACCCTACTTTCACCTTATCTTCCCCCTCGGAGCCACTGATGAGCCAAAGCAAGCGCCTTTCTGTCGTGATGATCAGTAAAAATGCTGCTGATATCATTGGTGAATGCTTAGACTCTGTGCAATGGGCTGATGAAATCATTGTATTGGATTCAGGAAGCCAAGATAACACCTGTCGTATTGCGACAGAAAAAGGGGCAAAAGTCTTTGTGAACAGTGAGTGGCCAGGTTTTGGCAGACAGCGCCAATTGGCGCAGCAATATGCCACAGGTGATTATATTTTTATGATCGATAGTGATGAACGTGTCACACCTGAACTCAAAACCAGTATCCTCACGATATTGCAGCAACCTGAAGAAAATGTAGTTTATAACTGTGCTCGCCGTAACTTATTTATGGGGCGATTTATGAAGCACAGTGGTTGGTATCCCGATAAAGTGACGCGTTTATATGCCCGTGAACGTTATCAATATAACAATAACCTGGTTCATGAGTCGTTAGAAACTCAAGGTGCAATAGTTAAAACGCTGCAAGGTGATCTCTTGCATCTTACCTGCCGTGATTTAATGGAGTTTCAGCAAAAACAGCTAAAATATGCTACCGAGTGGGCTAAAGAACGCCATCAACAAGGTAAAAAAACCAGTTATGGCTCCATCTTAAGTCATACATTAGGTGCCTTTTTTAAGACTTGGTTGTTAAGAATGGGTTTTTTAGACGGGAAACAGGGATTAGTACTGGCATTTGTTAATGCACAGTATACCTTTAATAAATACGCTTCTTTATGGGAACTCAGCCAGAAGACGGTAAATCATGAAAAATAAAGCTATCTACCCCGGAACCTTTGATCCTATCACTTATGGTCATATCGATATATTAACTCGTGCAGCAGGTATGTTTGATACCGTTTTATTAGCTATTGCTGATAGCGCCCGCAAAAACCCAATGTTTACCTTAGAAGAGCGAGTTAATTTAGCCAGAGAGGTGACGAGCCATTTACCGAATGTTGAAGTCGTTGGTTTTAGTGAGCTAATGGCAAATTTTGCCAAACAACAACAAGCGACTATTTTAATTCGTGGTGTTCGTAGCGTTTCTGACTTTGAATATGAATGGCAACTGGCAAATATGAACCGGCACTTTGCGCCTGATCTTGATAGTGTGTTTCTACTGCCATCCCAAAATTTTTCATTTGTCTCTTCATCTTTAATTAAAGATGTGGCGCGCCATGACGGTGATGTTTCTACATTTTTACCTGAAGTTGTGACCGCAGCAATGCTAAAAAAGTTAGGTAAAATTTAGCTCTCATTCTCACCATGTTGGCAATGTCGGCAGAAAAACGTGCTACGTTGCCCTTGTTTAATGCTTTCAATCTGTTGCCCACAAATCAAACAAGGCTTATCTTTACGCCCATAAACAAAGAGTTCTTGAGCAAAATATCCTGGCTTGCCATCAGACTGTAAGAAGTCTTTAAGTGTTGTGCCACCTTGCTCAATAGAGCGCGTCAATACTCGTTTAATCGCAGCCACCAGTACCGTACTCTCTTCTTGTGTTAAGCTATTAGCTTTTCTATCTGGCATAATTCCCGATGAAAATAGCGCCTCGTTAGCATAAATATTACCTACACCCACAACTAATTTATTATCCATTAACCACGGTTTGATAGCTGTTTTTTTATTTTTCGACTGTTGATATAGATATTCAGCATTAAATTCATCAGAAAGCGGCTCTGGCCCTAAATGGGCTAATACAGCACTAGTTTCTAAATCTTCACACCATAACCAAGCACCAAAGCGTCGTGGATCGGTATAACGCAATACTTTGCCATCACGAAAAATCAAATCGATATGATCATGTTTCTCTTCAGGTTGTTCTTCTAATAAAATACGCACACTTCCTGACATTCCTAAATGGATAATGATCCATCCAGTATTAAGCTCTATTAACAGATACTTAGCGCGACGCTTTACACTTAAAATCGGCTCATCCAGTAACGTTTTTATTTTCTCTGAAACAGGCCAGCGTAATCTACTATTGCGCACAATGGCATAGTGCAACACATTGCCCACAAGATGAGGCTCAATACCTCGGCGACTGGTTTCAACTTCTGGCAATTCAGGCACAGGTGGCTCCATTATTATCAGATAAGAGATACAGCGATAACATCATTTTTATTGTATGATCAGCTTCCCTAAAGTAGAAAGGACGATAGCAGATTATTATGATGTTGTTTAAAGACTATAGTAAAAAATCCCTCTGGAACTTATCCATTATTGGGCTTTACATTATATTGATCTACTTACCGGATATCACCCGTTATAAAAATATTGTGATGGGATTAATTGGTGCAACAGCGCTGTGGTATTTGGTGCGTGATTTTAAGACTATCTGTAAGATATTTAAAAATAATCTGTCATTCTCACTGCTGTTTTTATTGCTGGTGATTGGTTATTCCATTGTGATTTCGGTTGAGCCCAGTATCAGTATAAAAGAGATTAATAAGCCGATACTCAATGGATTACTGCTTTTTGCCGTTACCTTTCCAATTGTATTATATAAAGAGAAACCTGCCGATATAGCGAAGATGGTGATGGTCGCTTTTGCGATTGGGCTATTGGTGATTATGGCTAAAGAGTTGGTGCAGTATTATTTGGAATATCCTCAAGTAAAACCATTTACATGGCAAAGCCAACGACTGCACCGAGAAATAACCTATGCATTATTATTTTTTTTTCCTGTAAACTTAATTTATTGGACATATAAAAAGAGACCAAGTATTTATGAGTGGTTGTTTTTTATAGTGTTCAATTGCCTAATTATATTTATTATACTTGGAACATTAGCAAGAGGAGCTTGGGTTACATTGATAGTAATTGTATTATCAATAATAATTATTGAAAAGAATTGGTTACTTGTAAAAATAAGTATAATTACAACTATAATTTTATATATAGTCATCATACAATCATCACCGAATATTATTATTAAAGCTAAGCTGAAGCAAAAACTAACTCAAACAAGTAGTGGCCTACGCTTTGATAATGGAAGTAATAGCTCAGCATTAAACCTTATTTTAGAAAAACCTATTAAAGGTTATGGTTATGGTAATCAGCTTTACCATAATATTTATAATGAACGAGTTAAAGACCACCCCAATTGGATATTTAAAAAATCCATTGGTCCCCACAATATCTTTTTAGCCTTCTGGTTTGCTGGCGGTATTTTGGGGCTATTTAGTATTCTTTATTTCTGCTCTTCAATGATTGCCCAAAGTATCCAGTTAATAAGAAAAAACCAAGGGGTTATTCGTCAAGCTGCTCTTGTATTACTGATGTCCTTCTTAGGGGTTTATGTATTACGAGGATTATTTGAAAATGCCTATATCAATCAGGTGGGTATTTTGGTGGGATTAATGTTGGCGTTACGCCACTCATTATTAAATCATCAATCAGCAACACCATCAGATAAACAACAATAGGTTACTTAATTAGTTTCTCTATTGTTTTTAGAATGGTTTCTGCCCGCTTATCCCAATTGTAATAATTTTCAACGAGAGAGCGGGCATGGGTTGTTTTTTCTTTAGCTCGTTGTGGGTTTTCTCTTAACTGCACTATCTGTTTTGCAAAACTCTGTGCATTCCCACTATCAGCAAAGCTTACCGCTTTATCATCTACAACATCACGGATTGAAGGGAAATCTGAAATCACCACCGGTTTTTCCATCGCCATGTATTCAAATAACTTTAATGGAGAAGTATAACGGCTTCCAATACTCGTTAAAGTAAGCGGGAGTACACAAATATCATGTTGACCAATTGCTTCAAAACGTTTTTTTGGATCAATAAACCCTAAGAAATTCACTTTATCTTTTACATCCATTTCTTGAGCTAATAAAGTTAATCCTTCAATTTGCTCAGATGTACCACCAGCAATATTCAGCCTTGCATTATCAAGATATTTCATGGCTCGCATCATGGTAGGAATGCCTTTCCATTTATGCAAACTCCCTAAATACAATACCTCAGTAAAGTTTTTCTCAGAAATTAACGGCTTGACCTGATAATCAGCCACAGCATGTAAATCAACTCCATCAGGAACCACGGTTATTGGCGTAGTAACTTGATACTGCGAAACAATATCATCTCTTAATAATGAAGTAAGAACAAAAATGCCCGTCGCTCGGTTGTAAACTAATTTCTCCATTTTTAATAGCTTATGATATTTAGCACGATTCTTTTTTTTCTCAAATGAATGAGATTCTGCAAAAGATTGAGCGAAAATTTCATGACTCTCAAAAAAGAGAGGAATTTCTGGGTAATTTTCACAAAGATAACAAGCTAGTTTTAAATTACGGGTAAACAACGCATCAACGTTATTTTGCTTTACCCAGCGAGTAATCTGTAATGAGAAAAGTTTTTGTGAATTAAATGGAAAATACCATTTACGGCGAATATCTCTTAAAGAAACTAAACTCGCATTAGTATGAATTGAACGACCTAATATATCACTATCTCGATATTGCCCTTTAGGTGTGACTAATGTCACTTGAGCGCCTGCTCGAGCAAATGCATCCACATTTTGTAAAATTTGTAATGAAGCCACACGTAAGTCAGGCACTGGGTAAGGATCAAGATAGGCAATTTTCATAATTATGACGCCAATGCCTGTAATAAACGTTGTGCTGAGTGTTGCCAAGTATAACGTGTTTCTATACGGACACGCGCCAGCTCTCCCATCGCCTTACCTCTGTCTGGTAATCCACGAAGATGATTAATCGCTATCACAATTTCATCTGCACTACCTGATGCGACTAAAAGCCCTGCGGTACCTTCATTACCCACAACTTCAGGAATACCACCGATATGGCTCGCAATCACCGGTTTTGCACATGCCATCGCTTCGGCAATCGTAATACCGAAGGCTTCATCTCCAGTACTTGGGAAAATACCCACGTCACTTGCTGCATAAAATTCAGGTAATACGTTATGCTCGACAGGCTGATGAAAAATGACTTGCTCTGCAACACCTTTAGAAATCGCTTTCTTTTTTAATCGCTCAAGATCATCACCCGCACCGATAATCAAGAGCTTAACATCTTCACCTTTTAACTGTTCGATGGCATCGATGACAACACTCAAGCCTTTCCAACCCACTAATCGCCCAGCAAATGAGAGTAAAAAAGTAGATCCAGCTATTCCTAATTGCTCACGTAACGAGGTAGTCATAGGTCTAAATTTTTCAATATCCACACCATTATAAATCACACTAGGGAATTGCTTAAAATGATGTTGAATTTGCCAAGCATTAAAATGGCTACATGCCACCCATGCTGAAATCTTTTTACCTAACCAGCGATCACCTTTGAAAAAACTGGTTCCCCCACTCATATAGCAAAAACGCGTTGAGGATGATTTAGGCATCATAGAAGGCCAAAAAAAGTCAAAAGGCTTCGTTAAAATAACCCAATCAAAATTTTGACTGATAACATCTTTTTTAGCGTGTCGTGCAAAAGTGTAACGCTCAACAATACGACGAAAACGCCCACCGAGATCGATAACTTTATCTCGTGGTGTATAAGGGTAAGTGTGAATTTGTATTTGGCGTCCTGCCAGATTGTGTCGAATATCGCCATTGCCACCATAAAGATGAACTTCATGCCCAGCATCATGCAATTGCTTAGCCAGTTCCCAAACTGCTGTTTGGATCCCGCCATAAGACATGGTGATTGTGACATCAATTATACCGATCTTCATGGATTACTTTTTCACCTTCATTCCATTCATGATATTACTCACTGCATTCCACACATTCTCAACTGAGATTTCAGCCATATTATCTTCACGACGTGCTTTTTCTAATGGTGTAGGGTGTTGGATAACCTGACAACAAGAATGTTGTATAGGGGCTAAATAGCACCCGGGATGATAGCTATGATATAGCGCCACCATCGGGATATCTAAAGCACCGGCTAAATGTGTAGGACCGGTGTCAACACCAACATAAAGCGATAAATTTGCCATAATCGCCGCATTTTGACGCATCGAAACACGCCCCGCTAAAGCTAAACATCGCTCTTCACCTATTTTTTTAGCTAAATCAATAGATAATTGCGCACTTTCCTTACCACCTAATAGCAAAAAATACGTACTCGCGTCATGGGAAATAATCTGCTTTGCTAATTGCAGAAAGTTCTCCACTGGCCAATCTCGATAGGCTTTAGCAGGAAAGCTTTGTAACTGAAAACCAATAATATTCTTATTAATTAATGAATTATCTTTTAAAAACTGTTGTGCAAAAGTCACTTCTTCCTCACTGATAAAGTAACGTAATTGCCAACAACTCGGATAAATCCCTAATGCATTAATTAATAAGGCACGCTCTTTTTGTGCAACCATCGGCGACTTAGGACGCTCAACCCAAGTAACATTACCTTGCTGTTCAGATATATCAGCAAAAGCAACGGTATGATGAGATTGGCGACGAGCATAGTTCACTAATTCACGATCATTACCATATACCAAAGCTAAATCATAAGGTTTATTAGGTAACCAACCTGACCAAACAGCGCGTTTTTTAGAAAAATGTCTAATACTATTAATATCAGGATTATGCTCAAGAATGCATGCACTACGCTTATGTGCAAATACATGAATATGAGCATTGGGCCAACGCTGTTTTAAGGCATGGATAACGGGGGTGATAAGTAATGTATCACCAAAACGTGCTACCGCTATAACCAATATATTTTTTGGGTCCATGTGCTTTTTATTTGGCTTAAATGATACATTTACTTCTCAGACTATACACTAAAAAGTATTACAAATATTCATCAATAAGATGAATACACCAAGTTGATAATAGAGATAATCGTTTCACGACTTTATTATCAACATTAATCATACTGATTTATTTTTATCGTTAATTGCCTGAATAAAGATCCTTTCCATCTTATCTAACATATTATCCAAACCAAATCGTGAGACAGCGTGTTCAAGCGCGGCTTTTCCCATCTGTTCACGTAATTCACCTGAGCTCATTAATTTAGCTAAATGACTCGTGAATATTTCTTGTATTTGTGGTGCTAATGTAAATCCTGTTTTACCGTCAATAACCGCTTCACTAATCGCGCCAACTGTAGTCGATACAACAGGCAGACCACATGCCATTGCCTGCATAATACCTTGCGGCACACCTTCATTACCAAAAGAAGGTAACGCAAAGAGATCCATTGCATTTAAACAATCAGGCACATCATTACGATTACCAAGGAAGAAGATACTTTGCTCTAATCCTGCCGCTTTCACCATCGGTTCTAAATTTTTACGTTGAGGCCCATCACCAACAAAAATTAATTGCCAATCAGGAAACTGCTGATGTAATGATTTCCATGCTTCTACTAAATATTTATGTCCTTTCCACACTCGCATAGTTGCAACAATACCTAATGTCGGTTTATTCGGTATTCCAATTTTTTCTCTAGCTTGTTGTTTGTCTTGTGGAAAAAAACGTTGTAGATCAATTCCCGTAGGCACTGATGTCATTTTTTCTAATGGAAATTTATTATGCTGATGGAGAGTCTGGCGTAATTTCTCACCTGTTGTCACAACATGGGCACTAGACGAAAGATAAAGCCATCGTGTTGGGAATGAACGTGAAACATCCGTAGAAACATGTCGAGTTCGAACAACCACAGGAGAATGACGTAATGTGGCACAAGAAGCGGCAACTAACCATGCATCGGTTGAGCTATGAGTATTGATAACATCAAATTGGTGATGATGTAATTTCAGCCATTGGCGAAGTACTTTTAACGCTGAACCGCGTTTTTTCTCAATGGGTAATGTGAAAACCTCAATACCATAATCAGGCGCTGCCTTGGCAATTTTGGATGTAGGGCAGCACACTAATGCAACTCGGTGCCCTCTACGGATCATACCTTGAGATTCCGTCAGTATACGGATTTCCTGACCACCCCACCCACAAGATGATTCTGTATGTAATATTGATAATACTGACTTACTCATCCGCAATCCATTTACCTGATGGTTTAAAAAGAGCCATAGTATAACTAAAGAGTAAGCTAAGATCACAATAGCTTTACTTTGTTATACTTAGCAGACTCCAGATAACAAAAAACCCGACACTAAGGTCGGGTTTTTTAAGAAAACTAAAATTATTTAATTTTAGCTTCTTTATAAAGCACATGTTGACGAACAACTGGATCGAATTTTTTCATTTCCAGTTTTTCTGGCATAGTGCGTTTGTTCTTCGTAGTGGTATAGAAGTGACCTGTACCAGCAGAAGAAACGAGTTTAATTTTCTCGCGAATACCTTTAGCCATTTTTCAGCTCCTTAGAACTTCTCACCACGGGCACGTAAATCTGCTAATACAGATTCGATGCCTTTCTTATCAATCACACGCATACCTTTAGCAGATACACGCAGAGTTACGAAACGTTTCTCAGACTCAACCCAGAAACGGTGAGAGTGCAGGTTTGGCAGAAAACGGCGTTTAGTCGCGTTTAATGCGTGAGAGCGGTTGTTTCCACTCACAGGACGCTTGCCGGTAACTTGGCAGACTCGGGACATGTCTATTCTCCAAAAATCTAATCAGCTCGAGCTTTAATATCAGGTTTGACCGCCTCGTCAGGCTTTGGAGCCCATCTCAGCAACTTTTAACGATTGAAAAACTGTGTAAACACCTCAGAAAAAACTTGCTGAGATAGGCTCTTCTCGCCAAACCCAAGATCCTCAAAGGTGGCGTAGTATACGCCCAATGGCCTCAACGCTCAAGACCCGTACAAATAAAGATTGACAATAATTACAAAAATATTTGCTACAACCAACCTCGTTCTGCGAAAGAAACACAATTATCATGCCCTATCACAAGGTGATCGAGTACATTTACACCCACTAATTGGCAAGCAGTAAAAATTTTTTCCGTTAATTCTTTATCTGCGAGACTTGGTTCGCAAACACCAGAAGGGTGATTATGAGCAAGAATGATGGATGTTGCATTCTTTTTTATTGATTGACGGACAATTTCTCTAGGATGAACCTCTACTCTGTTAATTGTTCCTTTAAACATCTCTTCGAATGCAATCAATTGATTTTGATTATCAAGAAACAGTACCACAAACACTTCTCTGTCTCGCCAATGCAATAATTTTTGTAAGTAATGCTTTGTATCTTCTGAAGAAGATAATACATTTTTATACATAAATTGTGTTGTAGAAAAGCGCTGTGCCATTTCATTAATCGCTTGTAGCTGGGTAAACTTTCCCACACCAACGCCTTTAAAACGCCCTAAAGTTTCATAATCAGCATTAATAACATGATAAAGAGAACCGCACTCTTTAAGTAAAAAAGCCGCCAATTCTAATACCGATTTTTCATAAGTACCGGTGCGTAAAAAGAGCGCCAATAACTCAATATCGGTGAGTGATTCCACGCCATAAAGTAATAATTTTTCTCTAGGTAAAAGTTCACTAACCGATTGATTTTCCATCCATGGACTCCTTAATAAGCAAAGGCAGTGGTATTAATGATCTATTTTATTCATTTACATAAGCATTAGGATTTAGGTGAAGCATCACTCATCATTAAATGCTAATCACAAAACAACTGTTGTTTTATACAGTTAATTTACTATAAACTGCTAATCTTGTATAAAAAAGACACATATCAAATTTATGCGAGATAAATCGCAAAAATTTAATCTATAAAACATGAAGTTACATAGAATTCCGAATTCACGATGACCTTGTGGTAAAATTACGGGCAATTATTTATGTACTTAGGCATTTCATCATGACTACACTTCACGACAAAAAGATTATTCTTGGTATCAGTGGTGGTATTGCGGCCTATAAAGCACCTGAACTTGTACGCCGTTTACGTGAGAAAGGTGCAATTGTGCGAGTTGTAATGACACCCGCAGCTCATGCATTTGTGACACCTTTATCACTACAAGCTGTTTCTGGTTTTCCTGTTGCGGATGATTTACTTGATCCAGCGGCAGAAGCCGCTATGGGGCATATTGAATTAGGTAAATGGGCTGATTTAATTCTACTTGCACCTGCTACTGCCGATCTTATTGCACGTTTACGAGTGGGTATGGCAAATGATTTACTTACCACACTCTGTTTAGCGAGTAACGCACCTATCGCTATTGCGCCAGCAATGAATCAGCAAATGTACAGAGCCACGATTACACAAGAAAATTTATCAGCTTTAGAGCAACGTGGCTGTTTAATTTGGGGGCCTGACTCTGGTAGTCAAGCTTGTGGTGATGTAGGACCGGGACGAATGTTAGATCCTTTAGCACTTGTCGCATTAGCTGAAAAACAACTTGCTTTACAGCCACAAGATTTTGCAGGTAAAAAAATCACGATAACCGCAGGTCCAACTCGTGAAGCCTTAGATCCAGTGCGTTTTATCAGTAATCATAGCTCAGGGAAAATGGGGTTTGCGATTGCGCAAGCAGCCGCATTACGCGGAGCTGATGTCACACTTATCGCAGGGCCTGTCACATTACCGACACCCGCTTGTGTTAAACGTATTGACGTTGAAAGCGCACAAGAAATGTATGAACAAGTGATGTTAATCGCACCTTCGCAAGATATTTTTATTGGTTGTGCGGCTGTTGCTGATTACCGCGCTAAACTTATCGCGGCTGAAAAAATAAAAAAACAAGGTGATGAAGTCACCATCACTATGGTAAAAAACCCCGACATTGTCGCGAGTGTCGGAAAAATGGTTGAACACCGTCCTTTTGTTGTTGGATTTGCAGCCGAAACCCAGAATGTGGAAGAATATGCCCGCAAAAAACGCGAACAAAAGCAGCTCGATTTAATCTGTGCCAATGATGTTTCAATAGAAAATCAAGGCTTTAACAGTGACAACAATGCATTACACCTTATTTGGGCTAATGGAGAAACGCGCTTACCACACAGTAGTAAAGCACAACTTAGCCATCGCCTACTTGACGAGATAGCCAAACATTATGATGAAAAAAATTGATGTTAAAATCCTTGATGCACGTATTGGTCAAGAATATCCACTTCCTGCTTATGCCACGACAGGCTCTGCTGGTTTAGATTTACGCGCTTGCCTTGATGCACCATTAGTTCTTGAACCAGGGCAAACCGAATTATTACCTACAGGTCTTGCTGTACATATTGCCGATGAAGGATTAGCAGCAATGGTACTTCCTCGTTCAGGTTTAGGTCATAAACACGGTGTTGTATTGGGTAATTTAGTTGGACTAATTGATTCTGACTACCAAGGTCAACTGATGGTATCGGTTTGGAATCGTGGTCAAACAGCGTTTACCATCGAACCGGGTGAGCGTATTGCTCAAATGATTATCGTACCCGTAGTTCAAGCTGAATTTAATATTGTTGAAGATTTTACCGCAACGGAACGCGGTAGCGGTGGCTTTGGTCACTCCGGCCGCCAATAATAACGACGTCTTGCATTAATTATATCAATGACGATATCACTCCCTTTGTACTAAAAACCTTAGTGCAAAGGTTTACTGATTTGTTTTGCTTTTAGCAGGGGCCTTATCAGTCATGGCAGAAGAAAAAGAAACCAAAAAGAAAAGAAATAGACGGGATGAAATCTTACAGTCACTTGCCCAAATGTTGGAATCAAGTGATGGTAGTCAGCGCATCACAACGGCAAAGCTTGCCGCCACTGTTGGTGTATCTGAAGCTGCGCTCTATCGACATTTTCCCAGTAAAACCAAAATGTTTGATAGCTTGATTGAGTTTATCGAAGATAGCTTAGTCTCCCGTATTAATTTGATTTTAAAAGACGAAAAAGAGGCTGTTGCAAGAATTCGCTTAATTCTTATCTTGATCCTCGGTTTTGCTGAGAAAAACCCGGGACTATCTCGTATTTTGACTGGTCATGCATTGATGTTTGAACAAGACAGATTGCAAGGGCGAATAAACCAGCTTTATGAGCGTATTGAAGTTCAGCTACGACAAGTCATTAAAGAGCGTAAAATTCGTGAAGGTAGTGCTTTCTTGCATGATGAAGCGTTACTTGCTTCACAACTACTCGCTTTTTGTGAAGGTATGTTAGCGCGCTTTGTACGCACAGAATTTCGCTATCAACCTACTCAAGAATTTGAAGCTCGCTGGCCATTAATTTTGGCACAGTTACAATGAAATGATGGACTCGTGATTTAACTCAACAATTTGAAATTTACAGATATGCCGTTTTTTTCTTATTTGTGTTAACATGCGTCCTCTGGTACATAGTTACCTAAATGTATTTATCAGGAATAGCACTCGTGCAGTTCCTACATTGTGGCATTAGCGACTCGCTTTGCCCCTGCTGTAAAAGTCCTTTTTATATTTCAATATCTGTGATAATTGTCGCAGAAGATTCATTGTACTACTCACCCCGCCCATAATTGGGCGAGGGCTTTTTTTTATCTCTAATCGACCAACTCGTTTATCGCGTATTCACTTTATTAATTCACGCCATAGCGCTCACGATAAGCTTTAACCGCAGGTAAATGCTCAGACAGTGTTTCATTCTCACTTAGGTAACTAATTAAATCATCTAAGGTAATAATCGAATACACTTGGCATTGATAGTCACGTTTTAACTCTTGTATTGCAGAAAGTTCTTCTCGCCCTTTCTCTTGTCTATCCAAACTTAATAACACGGCAGAAAGCGTTGCATCATGCTGTTTTATGATTTCCATTGATTCACGAATTGCGGTACCAGCTGTAATGACATCATCGACAATCACAACATTACCTTTCAATGGGCTTCCTACTAATGTTCCTCCTTCACCATGATCTTTAGCCTCTTTGCGATTAAAACAGTAAGGAATATCGATATCATGATGTTCAACCAATGCGACTGCCGTTGTGGTTGCAATAGGTATCCCCTTATAAGCGGGTCCAAACAGCACATCACAAGACACATTATTATCTAATAATGTTTGCGCATAGAACTGCCCCAGTAAAGCCAAATCACGCCCTGTATTAAATAAACCGGCATTAAAAAAGTAAGGACTCACCCTTCCTGATTTCAGTGTGAACTCACCAAATTTCAGGACATTTTTTGCTAATGCTAGTTCGATAAAGCGGCGTTGGTAGGCTTTCATTTCTTTCTCCTCTCTACGTTACTTGATGACAAATTTTAGGCATAAAAAAGGCGACTTCTCAGTCGCCTTAAAAATATAATTTATTGCTTAAGCGCCTCTTTTTGCGCTTCAAATATTTTCTCTAACCCCCCCTTTGCAAGGGCGAGTAAAGCAAGTAATTCTTCGTGACTAAATGGTGCACCTTCTGCCGTACCTTGAACTTCAATCATACGACCATCATCAATCATCACCACATTCATATCCGTTTCTGCGGCAGAATCTTCAACATATTCAAGATCGCATAATGGTTCACCATCAACAATCCCCACAGATACCGCAGCGACCATTGATTTAAGAGGGCTCTTTTTCAGTTTACCTTCTTCAACCATTTTATTTAAAGCATCAACTAATGCGACGCAAGCACCAGAGATAGAGGCCGTACGTGTACCACCATCAGCTTGAATAACGTCACAATCAACAGTGATAGTGAATTCACCTAATGCTTTTAAATCAACAGCGGCACGTAATGAACGTGCAATTAAGCGTTGAATTTCCATAGTACGGCCAGTTTGTTTACCACGAGCCGCTTCACGTGCATTACGACTATTTGTTGCGCGAGGAAGCATACCATATTCTGCGGTTACCCAACCTTGCCCTTGTCCTTTAAGAAAACGTGGTACACCCTCTTCTACAGTGGCGTTACACAAGACTTTAGTATCACCAAATTCGACTAATACAGAACCCTCAGCGTGTTTTGTATAATGGCGAGTGATGGTAATAGGACGTACTTGGTCTGCTTGTCTGTCTGCTGGACGCATGGTGTTATCTCCGCTTTCTCTGACATATTGGGGGCGCATTATACGACCTAAAATGGCTTATGCCTATCCTGTATCGATGCCTAGGGTTATAATCGTATCATCTTTTACACTATTGAGACCCTATTATGATCCGTAGCATGACCGCTTTTGCTCGCCGAGACATCAAAAAAGACTGGGGTAGCGCTGCATGGGAACTGCGTTCCGTAAACCAACGCTATCTTGAAACTTATATTCGTTTACCTGAGCAATTACGTAGTTTAGAGCCAGTTATTCGTGAACGTCTACGTAATCGCTTAACGCGCGGTAAAATTGAATGTAACTTACGTTTTGATCTTAATGCTCGTTTTCAAGGCGAACTTAATCTTGATGAAAATTTAGCAAAACAACTGATTGTTTCTGCCAACTGGGTAAAAAGTCACAGCCATGAAGGCACTATCAGCCCATTTGATATTTTACGTTGGCCAGGTGTTATTTCAGCACAAGAGCAAGATTTAGATGCCATTGGTACTGAACTTTTAGCTGAGTTAGATCTGGCTATTGATGCCTTTATCGCAAGCCGTGAAGCTGAAGGACAATCACTGAAAGTACTTATTGAACAGCGTTTAGATGCTGTTTGCGAAGAAGTTGTTAAGGTGAGAGCACAGATGCCTGAAGTTTTACAATGGCAACGTGAACGTTTAACGAGCAAATTAGAAGAAGCTCAAGTCCAAATTGATAATAATCGTTTAGAACAAGAGTTAGTGATGTTAGCACAACGTTTAGATGTTGCTGAAGAGCTTGATAGATTAGAAGCCCACGTTAAAGAAACACGCAAAATTCTTGTGAAAAAAGAGGCGGTAGGTCGTCGTCTTGATTTTATGATGCAAGAATTTAACCGTGAATCCAATACATTAGCATCAAAATCAATTAATACTGAAGTCACTAATTCAGCCATTGAATTAAAAGTTTTAATTGAACAAATGCGTGAGCAGATCCAAAACATTGAGTAAGATTTCTTAGCGATTTACAGCCGACTATCAAGCCAGTAGATACCTTGTATTTGCTGGCTTTAATCAAGAATAAAATTTAACTCTCTATTTAATAAATGAAAATCACTCACCCAATGCCTTTCTAATAAATCCTTTGTTTTGATTAAGCATCTGTGTGGCTTGCTGTGCATCTACATTTGCTAAGATCATTAGAATTGCCGTTTTACAGTGACGATGACATTGTGATAATGCTTCTTCAGCGATAGCTCTTTCACACTCAGTTGCTTGCATTACAATACGAATTTGGCGTTCAACCAATTTGGCATTGGTTGCTTCAACATCCACCATTAAATTACCAAAAACTTTGCCGATTTTTATCATCGCGCCAGTTGTTATCATATTTAAGATAAGTTTTTGTGCTGTGCCAGCTTTCATACGCGATGAGCCTGTTACCACTTCAGCACCCACAATCGGTGTAATGGTAATATCAGCAAGTTTGGCAATCGGGCTTTCTGGATTGCAACTTATCGCCCCTGTTGTTGCACCTAATGATTTTGCATACTGCAAAGTACCTATCACATACGGTGTTCTACCACTTGCAGCAATACCTACTAAAACATCTTTCTCGTTAAAATTAAGCTGGCGTAAATCTTGTTCGCCTAGTTGAATATTGTCTTCTGCATTCTCGACAGCTTGTAAAATAGCCTTGTGTCCACCAGCAATTAATCCAATCACCATTTCATGAGGTGTACCATAAGTTGGAGGACATTCACTGGCATCTAAAATCCCTAATCGCCCCGATGTACCAGCGCCACAATAAATAAGACGACCACCTTGAGAAAAAGCGGTCGCAACTTTATCAACTAATTGAACAATCTCAGGTAACGTTTTTTCGACGGCTAATGGCACTTTTTTATCTTCATTATTAATAACTTTTAGCATATCCAAAGTTGAAAGTGTGTCTATATTTTCACTGTTATGATTTCTACTTTCCGTGACAAGATTGCTAAGATCAATCGCCATTATCGCGCTCCCAATATTGTTATTTATTTGATTAAGCCGAAGAAATAAACTGCTTTTATACCATTATTATTGGTAAGATTTTCAAAATCATTACAAACGGTACCCTACATGACATTTATTAAATATATTTCGACCTTTATCAGCCTAATTACACTTTTTTTCTCCTTTTCTTTGCATGCTAATTTTGAAGAGCAAGACAAAAGAAAATTTGAAGATACTCGCAAAGAAGCACTAAACCATAATGCACAAGCTCAATATCAGTTAGCTGAAATGTATTCGATGGGAACAGGCGTAGAAAAAAACCTTCTTAATGCACAACTGTGGGCAAATGAGGCAATAAAAAACGACTATGCCGATGCCTATGCATTACTTGCTGATATTTACTTATTTAATGCCGACCCTTATTTTAAAAATTATTATGTTGAAGCAAAAAAATTAGCTACTCTCGCAGTAAATAAAGGAAGCATAAGAGGAAAAATAAGTTTAGCAACAGCTCTCATTGCGCCATTATCTGGAGAAACAGATCATAAAAAAGCGATTGTATTATTAGAAGAAGTTGCAGCGACTCATCAACCAGAACTTGTTTACGCTCCGATTTGGTTAGGTGTTCTTTATAGTGGGGTTGACAATGTGCCTGTAGATACTGAAAAAGCGAATATGTGGTTTGCAAAAGCTAATGAAATGACTTTTGAAGGATTCGCTCAAGCAATGGCTTCTTTTATGTTCTCTGGCCAATATTATATTATTGAGCCTAACAAGCAAAAAGCAGATGAATTAATGAAACAGGCTTGTGAAGAAGCAAAAAAAGTTGGCAATGAGTTTTATTGCCAACAAGAGTTTAATTAACCCAAAATCAAATAAATAACCCTAACTCAGAAAAGAGAGGGCAAATATCGCCATCTCTTTTATACCCTGTCTGTCCTACCTAATATTCTTTTATAGCGCCATACGGTATTCAATCACACCCGGTTTTTCTGCTACCCAATTATATAAGCGCTGACCACGTAAATTAGTTTCCTGTGTATGCCAATATAGACGAGCACAATCACGCTCTTTGGCTTGTTGATTAACAAACTCAATAAGTTGCTTACCTACATGGCGACCACGTGTATCTGGTGAAACAAATAAATCTTCTAAATAACAAAAATCGCTTTCAGCCCATGTTGAGCGATGAAAAAGATAATGTACAAAGCCTAATACCTTTTCACCTTCCATCGCTACAGCACAATAAACAGGTTCTTTTTCATCAAAAAAACGTGCCCATGTTTTTAATGTTGTCTCTTCTGATAACTCAACTTTATAAAATGCTTGATAACTTAACCAATGTGGCAACCATTGAGCATAATGCTCTTGTTCAACAAACTGAATTGAAACAGTTATTGGTGTTGTGCTCATCTCTTCACTTCCTTCTACTTTCATAAATGCTATAAAAAGGTATCACCTGCCTTTAATCGTGGTCATGGTACGTTTAATTTTGGTTCTCAATAAGGTACACTTTTTGTGTTTTTATAGGGTCCACTTTATGAAACAGAAAAAAACAGCGTATTTCCCTAATCTTGTTTTAGAAGAAGGGCCCATTGGCTCTCAGGTTTATCACGCGATTAGAAAGGCGATTTTAGATGGGCGTTTATCGTCAGGTAGTCGTTTACCATCAAGCCGTACCTTAGCTGAAATGATGTCGATTTCCCGCAATTCTGTTATCGCAGGATTTGAACGTTTAATTGATGAAGGCTATTTATTTACTCGACGCGGTGCAGGTACTTTTGTTGCAAGCACAATCCCTGATGCCATTATTTCGGATAAGTGGATCAAAACAACTCACTCTTATTCATTACCAGCAATCGAAAGCCCATTAGAAACACTAAACCCCAATATGCAAAAAGCACAAGCTTTTTGGCAACAGTCGCAACCCAATATCAATAGTAACCCGATATTTCATGTCGGTATTGGATGTGTTGATCTTTTTCCACATGAGCTTTGGGGAAGATTATTAGGGCGAGTTTGGCGACAATCGAAAAAAGCACTCGCAACATTTAATTCGCCAACAGGTTACACGCCTTTAAAAGAAATGATATGCCAATACATGCAATCAACTCGTGGACTTTTTTGCCAACCTGAGCAAATCATTATTGTGAATGGAACACAGCAAGCGATTAATCTCACCACCAGAGTATTATTAAAAGAAGGTGGTGCTGTTTGGTTAGATGATCCTGGTTATGACAGTGCTCGGGGGATCTTCACATCTTATGGTATAAAATCACATCCAATAAATTCAGATATTGATGGAATGGATATTTATCAAGGAATAGAGCAGTGCCCTGAAGCAAAACTTGTTTTTACCACACCTTCTCATCAATTCCCTTTAGGTAATACGCTCTCACTTTCACGCCGTATTGCGTTGTTAGAGTGGGCATCATCCAATAATGTGTGGATCTTCGAAGATGACTACAATAGTGAATTTCGCTATCACTCTAAACCCATTCAATCTCTCCAAGGATTAGATAAATACCAGCGCGTTATTTATGCCGGCACATTCTCAAAAATGATGTATCCCGGATTTCGTTTAGGTTTTTTAGTGGTTCCTTTACCTTTAGTTGATGCCTTTAAAGCTGCTAAATACTATACCGATTCACATTCTGGCTTTTTAGAGCAAGCTACATTGGCGCTGTTTATTTCTCAAGGGCATTATGCACGTCATGTTAGACGAATACGAAAAGCCTGTTATGAACGCTATCAAGTGTTAACTAATGCTATAAAAACACATCTATCTCATGTTTTCCGTGTTGAACCGACAGACTCCGGTATCCATATTGTCTGCTGGTTACAGGCTGGCTATACAGAAGAATATATTGTGAAAAAATCACGAGAGATTGGATTAGCTATACAGCCTTTATCCCGTTACTGCATCCAAACTTACCCAAAAAAAGGCGTATTATTAGGGTATGCGGCTCATGATCCTATTGAAATTGAAAAGAGTATTATTTTGCTTGCTCACACATTATCTAAATAAATAACATCTATTCTTATTTGTTATTTGCAATATAAACGTCGAGCAAGCTTTGTATTTACCCTATCTTATGTTTTGGTGTGCAATAATAAACCCAAGCAGGAGGAACATTCAGCATTACCAATTTTTTTTCTAAATGAAAATAACGAGATAACGTTTTTTCATATCGAGTTGTATATTGGAATAATACAAAACAACCTTGTGTTTTTAATAATTCTTTATGTACACGTTTTAAAACTCTTAAACCTGTTTTTCTAGGAATAGATAAAAAAGGTAGCCCTGAAATAATCATATTATAATGGCTATTTAATTTCTCCGCTGATGCGGTATAAACCCTTAATCGTTTATCGTTAATTTTATCTAATTCTGTCGCAAAGCTGGGTTCTATTTCAAAAACATCTAATGAAGAATTCAACGACATTCTTTTTAAGATCTGTTGAGTAATAACACCCGTACCAGCACCTAACTCAGCAACCTGAAGATCCTGTTGCCAATTGAGTTTATCTAACATTTCGTAGCATAACCAACGAGATGAAGGCGCGATAGTACCCATCGTGGTTGGTGAGATCACAAACCGTTTTAAATATGAGTAGTATGTAGATAATGGAATGAATGTGGATATATCCATCTTCGCCTCCTAGTGCCTTTTAATTAAGGTAAAATAAAAATTAGATTAAATGAAGAACATTCATCATTATTTTTTATTTATGAAAATACATCATCTATTGAATAATGACTTTCAGTATAAAGCTTGGAGTCATCTCTAAGTAAATACGTTTTTCTTATATATTACACTATTTTACATTTTTCTATTTTTACTCTATTTTCTTAAACAAGAATATATTTTTATTTATCCTAAAAAAGAAAATAAGATATAGCAGATTATTCTTACACTTTTATGGTTGGTTCATTTTCTTTTTTAACAACTCATTGATATTTGTTCGTTCTGCGGCTTTCTTTTGTTAACTCTACGAAGACTATAAGAAACACTTCTAATTCTTTGGTAAATAATCAATAAATTAACTTGCACCCATCTCTATATTTTGTCAGGTTAGTGTGAGGTCTCTCACTATTCCTACAGATAAAGACAGGGTAATTACAATGAAAAATGTTGGTTTTGTGGGCTGGCGTGGTATGGTCGGCTCCGTTTTAATGCAAAGAATGGTTGAAGAACGCGATTTTGATGGGATAAACCCTGTTTTCTTCACCACATCTCAATTAGGTGAAGCAGCACCCGCTTATGGTAATCACCGTAGCACTCTGCAAGATGCTTATGATATTGATACCTTAGCATCACTCGATATTATTATTAGTTGCCAAGGTGGTGACTACACCAATGAAATCTATCCAAAACTTCGTCAAGCAGGTTGGCAAGGTTACTGGATTGATGCAGCATCCGCACTGCGTATGAATGATGATGCCGTGATTATTCTCGATCCTGTTAATGGACAGCATATTCAAGACAGCTTAAATAAAGGTATTAAAGCCTTTGTTGGCGGTAACTGTACCGTCAGTTTAATGCTGATGTCATTAGGTGGTCTGTTTGCTAACAATTTAGTGGAATGGGCAAGCGTATCCACTTATCAAGCGGCTTCTGGGGCGGGGGCTCGCCATATGAGAGAGTTACTGTCACAGATGGGCTCTTTACATAATCAAGTGGTTAAAGAGCTAGAAAACCCAGCATCAGCAATCTTAGATATTGAACGTAAAGTCACTAACTTTACGCGCAGTGGTGCGATGCCAACTGAGCAATTTGGTGTTCCTCTAGCAGGTAGCTTGATCCCTTGGATTGATAAACAATTAGAAAATGGCCAAAGCCGCGAAGAGTGGAAAGGGCAAGCAGAAACCAACAAGATCCTCAATACAGGTTCAAATATCATTCCTGTAGATGGTCTTTGCGTTCGTATTGGTGCATTACGTTGCCATAGCCAAGCATTCACTTTAAAACTGAAAAAAGACTTACCCGTTGCTGAAATTGAACAATTACTTGCAAGCCATAACGATTGGGTAAAAGTCATTCCTAATGATCGTGAATTAACTATACGTGAATTAACACCAGCCGCAGTTACCGGTACATTGAGCACACCAGTTGGCCGTATTCGCAAACTGAATATGGGCCCTGAATTTATTTCAGCCTTTACAGTGGGTGACCAGCTGTTATGGGGTGCCGCAGAGCCTTTACGCCGTATGCTGAATATTCTGCGTTAATATTAATTATTTAGAATATCGGCCATTTTTAGATAATAGAAATGGTTGATATTCTTATTCTCAATAGTCATTCTCTTCATTTCTTATTTCCCCCCTCTTCTTTCTTCATAAAACTATTTTTTAATTTTTCATATTTTATTTATTTTTAATTTTATGGCGCTTTATAAAATACGTTTCCTACAATAGTTTCAAAAATAACTCTAAAGAATTCAGGCAGATTATTCAGCATAATCCACCTGTTTTTATTCAAAATAGAGTGCAAAAATAAATAAAGCATTTTTTAACAACTGAAAAGTAATGATGAAGAAAATCTAAATATAACGATTTCTAATATATTATTCCTTTTCTCTCCATTTTATAGAAACTGCGGTAACTACTTATTATTTAAAAATAAATTTACTTTGTATTGTCATTTATTTATGGTGATTTTTATTACTTTTATAAAAAGATGCATTATAAATATGACAACACAAACACAACCCAATAAAAAAGGTTTTTTAAACCGAGTAGAACGTATTGGTAATATCATGCCTGATGTTACGATGCTGTTCGTTTACGCCTTAGTGATCTGCTGGATATTTTCATTTCTCCTCTCTTTTGTACATTTTGATTATTTCCACCCAGTGACTAAAGAGAAAATCACTGTCATTAATATGTTTCAATATGAAGAAATTATATTATTTGTGACAAGTGCAGTGAAAAATTTCATTAGTTTTCCACCTCTTGGGATAACAATTGTTGCAACATTAGGGATTGGTATTGCAGAAAGCAGCGGTTTTATTAAAACAGCGTTAAAAAAGATGCTTTCGTTTATTTCTCCTAGAATGCTAACACCAACCGTTGTTTTTGTTGGTATTGTTGCGCACTTAGCGTCTGACTCTGCTTACGTTATTCTTATGCCAGTCTCTGCGATGATGTTTTATGCCAGTGGTCGTCATCCTTTAGCCGGTATCGCTGCCTCATTTGCAGGTTTAGCGGGTGGATTTACCGCAAGTTATACACCGTCAATTATTGATCCAATAATGCAAAGCTTTACTCAAGAAGCAGCGCAAATTATGGCTCCGGGATATAGCGTTAACGTTTTATGTAACTACTTTTTTAGTGTAGGCGGTACATTTGGTGTTATTTTAACTTGTTGGTATATCACTGAAAAAATTGTAGAGCCTTGGCTAAACAAAAACTGCCCTGTCTCTTCAGGGATTGATACCAAGGATGCAGAGTTAGGTGAAATCACACCAATAGAAAAACGTGCATTCCGTTTTGCAGGTTGGGCGGTTGTATTGATGGGTATTGGTTTATTTGCCCTGCTATTACCAGAAACCTCACCATTACGTTCACCAGAAGGCAGTTTAACCAGCCCTAAAGCGCCAATTATGCAAATTGTGGTGCCTTTACTGTTTATCTTCTTCTCTGTACCCGGCTTAATCTATGGCTATATGGCCAAGTCTTTTGCTTCCACAAAAGATATCGTCAAAGCAATGGAAAATATCACTAAATCGCTGATCCCATTTATCGTTTTTGCCTTTTTTGCGGCTCAGTTTCTTTACTCTTTCCAACACTCGAATTTAGGGACTCTATTAGCGTTATCGGGTGCAGAGTTACTGCGTACGCTTAATATGCCTTCAGGTATGACGGTATTAGGTGTGATTTTGCTGACTGCGATTTTAAATATTATGATCACCTCAGCAACATCAAAATGGGCTGTTATTGCTCCGGTATTAGTGCCAATGTTAATGGCTGTCGGAATTTCACCTGAATTAACGCAAGCTGCGTTCCGTGTCAGTGATTCCGCAATGAATGTGAGTACACCGATGTTCCCCTTCTACCCACTGATTTTGATGTATTGCCAAAAATACTATAAAGGGGCAGGTATCGGCACACTGTGCTCAATGATGATCCCGTTCACTATTGGCTTGCTTATTGTATTAACGACGACACTGTTTGTCTTCTGGGGACTCGATATTCCTCTTGGCTTTGACAGTGGATATACATGGCAACCGGCATCATAACTCACGCTTATAAAAACAACTGTATTAGGAACAACATTATAATGAACACCCTAGGTCAAAAGTTAGAACAGCGTTTCTTCCGTTATCTGGCAATTGAAAGCCAAAGTGATGCATCTGCTTCTGTGGTGCCTAGCACGCAGGGACAACTTGAGTTAGCAAAGTTACTGGCTAAAGAGCTAGAAACTTATGGATTAAAAGATATCTATATCGATTCTCATGCCATTTTATATGCAATGAGACCGGGTACTAAACCCAATGCCCCTAAAGTTGGGTTTGTTGCTCACCTTGATACCGTTGATGTGGGCATTTCACCTGATATTCACCCTCAAACACTGCGTTATGAAGGAAAAGATCTCTGCTTAAATAAAGAGAAAGATGTCTGGTTTAAAGCACAAGAACATCCTGAAGCAGAACCTTATATTGGTGAAGAGATTATCTTCAGTGATGGTACAAGCGTATTAGGTGCTGATAATAAAGCCGCGATCACCGTAGTTATGGAGTTGATGGATAAACTTCAACATGCTGATTTTGATTGTGGCGATATCTATGTTGCGTTTGTACCTGATGAAGAGATTGGATTACGCGGTTCTAAACTGATGGATTTATCTCGCTTCAACGTTGATTTTGCTTACACCATTGATTGCTGTGCATTAGGCGAGGTGGTGTATGAAACCTTTAATGCGGCATCAATTAAAGTGTCTGTAAAAGGTATTACTGCGCACCCAATGTCAGCGAAAAACGTATTATTAAACCCAATTCGCGTTGCTCATGATTTTATTGGCTGTTTTGACCGCTTTGATACACCAGAGCACACCGAACACCGCGAAGGTTATTTCTATGTCACTGATTTAATCGCCAATCCTGATAATGCAGTGATTAAAATGGCTATTCGTGATTTTGACAAGCAAAGTTATGAAGCCCGTAAACAGTTTATTAAGCAATCTGTTGCGTTGATCCAAGCTCGTCACCCTCGTGCGCAAATCGATTATGAGATTGTCGATGTGTATAGCAATATCAGTGATTCGATTGGGGAAGATCGCACCGCTATCGAACTTATTTTTGAGGCATTAAAACGATTAGATATTCAACCTAATGTGATCCCAATGCGAGGAGGTACAGATGGCTCAGCACTTTCAGCAAGAGGATTACTAACACCAAACTATTTCACTGGTGCATTGAATTTCCACTCTCGTTTTGAGTTTTTACCTGTTAGCTCATTTGAAAAGAGCTATTTAGTAACAGAGATGCTGTGTCGTTTGGTCGGACAACGCGGATAAGCGTAATTATTTACGCCAACAAAAAAGCGGAACCATTTTCATGGCTCCGCTTTTTTTATCTAACTTAATCTAAAACTAGATATCAATATTTGCCGCTTTCAGTGCATTCTCTTCGATAAAGGCACGACGAGGTTCAACCGCATCACCCATTAAGGTGGTAAATAATTCATCAGTTGCAATCGCATCTTTCACGGTCACTTGCATCATACGGCGTGTATCTGGATTCATGGTGGTTTCCCATAATTGCTCTGGGTTCATTTCACCAAGACCTTTATAACGCTGTACAGCAAGACCACGACGTGATTCTTTTGTTAACCACTCAAGTGCTTCTTCAAAGCTTGAAATTGGCTGACGACGCTCTCCACGCTCAATAAACGCCCCCTCTTCAATCAGGTTACCGATAATGTCACCTAAATGAGTAATACGTTGATATTCGCTACTGTGGATAAAGTCATAATCCAGTTTGTAGTCTGTATCCACACCATAAGTACGAATACGTAACACAGGTTCAAACAGACGGTTTTCATCGTTTTGAGCGATAGTGTAACTATAAGTACTGCCTTGATCTTCCGCTTCATTTAGACGGTTAACCAAGCCACTCATCCACTCTTCAACTTTAGTTTTATCAGATAACGCATCTTCTGTCAGCGTTGAGTGATACACCAAGCTGTTTAACATACTAAGAGGATAGATACGCTCCATACGACGAATAATCTTGTGCGCTGCATGGTAATCAACAACCAGTTTTTCGAGTTGCTCACCGTGCATTGCTGGTGCGTGTTCACTCACATAAAGTGCTGCACCATCAAGCGCGATCGACATCAGATATTCGTCCATTGCGTCGTCATCTTTGATGTATTGCTCTTGTTTACCTTTCTTCACTTTGTAAAGTGGTGGCTGAGCAATAAAGATATGACCACGTTCGATAATTTCTGGCATTTGACGATAGAAGAATGTCAGTAGCAAAGTACGAATGTGAGAACCATCGACGTCCGCATCCGTCATGATGATAATGCTGTGATAACGCAGTTTATCTGGGTTATATTCATCACGACCGATACCACAACCTAATGCAGTGATTAACGTTGCAACTTCTTGAGAAGCCAACATTTTATCAAAGCGCGCTTTTTCAACGTTTAGGATTTTACCTTTTAACGGAAGAATAGCCTGTGTTTTACGGTTACGACCTTGTTTTGCCGAGCCGCCCGCAGAGTCCCCTTCCACTAAGTACAGTTCAGAGAAAGCAGGGTCACGTTCAGAACAGTCCGCTAATTTACCCGGTAAACCACCTAAATCTAATGCGCCTTTACGACGTGTCATCTCACGAGCTTTACGCGCAGCTTCACGAGCACGAGCGGCATCAATGATTTTACCAACAACAATTTTCGCGTCGTTTGGATTTTCTAACAGATATTCCACCAGCTTCTCATTCATCAGCGTTTCTACCGCTGTTTTCACTTCTGAAGAAACCAGTTTATCTTTTGTTTGTGATGAGAATTTAGGATCAGGTACTTTAACAGAGATAACCGCAATCAGGCCTTCACGAGCATCATCACCCGTTGCACTGATTTTCGATTTCTTATTAAACCCTTCTTTATCCATATAGTTGTTTAACGTACGTGTCATTGCAGTACGGAAACCAACTAAGTGAGTGCCACCATCACGTTGTGGGATATTGTTGGTAAAGCAATAAACATTCTCTTGGAAACCATCATTCCACAGCATCGCCACTTCAACACCAATACCATCTTTTTCAGTAGAGAAATAGAATACATTTTGGTGAATTGGCGTTTTATTACGGCTTAAGTATTCAACGAATGCTTTAATACCGCCTTCATAGTGGAAATGATCTTCACGGTTATCACGTTTATCAATTAAACGGATAGAAACGCCTGAGTTTAAGAATGACAACTCACGAAGACGTTTTGCTAAGATTTCATACTGGAATTCAGTCTCGCCTTTAAAGGTTTCAAGACTTGGCCAGAAGCGTACAAATGTCCCTGATTTTTCAGTATCGCCAATGACTTTTAAGCGATCATCAGGCACACCATGACGATAAATTTGCTGATGGATATTTCCATCACGATGGATTGTCAGTTCAAGTTTTTCAGACAACGCATTAACAACAGAAACCCCTACACCATGAAGTCCACCAGAGACTTTATAGGAGTTATCATCGAATTTACCCCCCGCATGCAGAACGGTCATAATAACCTCTGCCGCTGAGACACCCTCTTCTGGGTGAATGCCGGTTGGAATTCCACGACCATCATCTCGAACAGAGACGGAGTTATCTGAATGGATAGTGACAATTATCTCATCACAGAAACCCGCGAGGGCTTCGTCGATTGCGTTGTCGACCACCTCGAAGACCATGTGATGCAGACCGGTTCCATCATCTGTATCCCCGATATACATCCCCGGGCGCTTACGCACCGCATCCAGCCCTTTTAATACTTTGATACTTGAGGAGTCATATGTATTCGACATCAACGTTTCTCGCTTTATTCCTATGGTTTAACCTCTATTTTGCCACGTTCTACGCTAAATAGCCTGCTATTTACATCTAGCATATCTTTCACTTGCCCTTGTGTTATCGCACTGACAAACACTTGAGCTTGCGTAGACTTTAGACGCTCGGCTAACAACTGACGCCGACTTGCATCTAATTCGGAAGCAAAATCATCGAGCAGATACAGGCATCTTTGCCCATTCTTACGAGTGAAATATTCACCTTGTGCCAGCCTCAAAGCACACATCAATAACTTGAGCTGGCCTCGTGACAACATATCTTCTACTGGCGTGCCGTTTGCTCTAATACGTAAATCCGCTTTATGAGCACCAAGTGAGGTATACGCTAGCATTTTATCACGTTCAAATTGACGTGCTAGCAACTCACCATAATCTGTTTCTTTATCCCATCCCCGTTGAAAGCTCACTTTCAACGAAAACTCAGGCAAAAACAGACGACACGTTTCTTCAATATCTTTAGCGATATCTTCGGTATATTGAGCTCGCCATTCACTTATCTGTTCTGTTAATGAGATAAGTTCTTTATCCCAAGGCATCAGTTGTCGATAAGACGTTGCTTGCCTTAGTGCTGCATTACGTTGTTTTAATACACGTTTTAAATCTGACCATGCAGCAAAAAATCGAGGTTCATTATGAAAACAACCCCAATCAATAAAAGCGCGACGATATTTAGGCCCACCATTCAGTAGTGTAAAGCCTTCAGGTGTTATTAATTGCATGGGTAACAATTTTGCTAACTCTGCAATTTTATGACCATCGCTGCCATCAATACGAACTGTGCTATTACCTTCGCGATCTTTACTTAATCCAATCGCATAACCACGGCTCTCTTCATTGAGCCCACTTAAACGCCCATGAAGAATAAATTCACTTTCATCATGCTGGATCACGCGATTAGCTTGCGAGCTACGAAATGCGCGTCCATGACCTAAAGTGTAAATCGCTTCAAGTATACTTGTTTTACCACTCCCGTTAGGTCCAACAAGGAAATTAAAGCCATCCGCTAATGGCAGATCCGCCTGTTCAATATTTCTAAAATGACGGATCAATAAACGGGATAAAATCATGTTAGTGACTATTATAAACGCATTGGCATAACAACATAAGCAGCCGCAGAACTTGCCACATTCTCCACTTGAACACTTGAAACAGCATCTGTTAGCAGAAGCTTAACTTCCTCACATTTCAATGTATTAAGTACATCAAGGAGATAACTGACATTAAAGCCAATTTCCATTTCTTCACCTTGATATTGAACATCAACAATCTCTTCTGCTTCTTCTTGTTCAGGGTTATTCGCTGTAATCTTCAATTGACCATTGGTGAGATTTATACGCACACCACGGAATTTTTCATTAGATAAAATTGCAGCACGAGAAAATGCCTGTTTAAGAATATCACAACCCGCTGTTACTGTTTTCGTTGGGTTTTTCGGTAATACACGACGATAGTCAGGGAAACGACCATCAACCAACTTCGAGGTGAAAATAAAATCACCTACATGGGCACGTATATTGTTGCTACCGATTTGTAGTTGCAGTGAGCTTTCACCACCGCCATCAAGTAAACGCATCAATTCAATGACACCTTTACGAGGAACAATAACAGAATGCCCCGGTAAAGATTGTCCAATATCCATTGAACATACCGCTAAACGGTGTCCATCTGTTGCAACTGTGCGTAACTCTGTATTTTCAGTTTCAAACAACATACCGTTAAGATAATAACGTACATCTTGATGCGCCATTGAAAATTGAGTGGACTCAATCAGACGTTTTAATGTTGCTTGAGGCAAAGTAAATTCAACTTCACTTTGCCAGTCATCTAAATTAGGAAAATCAGATGCAGGTAATGTTGATAAAGAGAAACGACTACGACCTGAACGCACTAAGAGACGATCACCGTCGAGCTCAACACTGATTTCAGCACCTTCTGGTAGCCCACGCCAAATATCAAAAAACTTACGCGCAGGAACAGTTGTAGCACCCATTTCATGAGATTGGCTAAGATTAACTCTTGCCACCATCTCCATTTCAAGGTCAGTCCCTGTTAGCGATAAGGTGTTTTCAGTAACCTTAAGCAATAGGTTACCTAAAATAGGTAATGTTGGACGACCACCTAAAGGGCCACTTACTTGTTGTAGCGGCTTAAGAAGCTGTTCACGTTCAATGATAAATTTCATAGCGCTAGGATGATAATGTTCTGATTAAGTTAGAAAAATCTTCTTTGATGTCATGACTTTCTTCACGCAATTGCTCTATTTTTCGGCACGCATGAAGTACAGTTGTATGATCACGCCCCCCAAAGGCATCCCCGATTTCAGGCAAGCTGTGGTTTGTTAATTCCTTCGCCAGCGCCATTGCCATTTGCCTCGGACGGGCAACCGATCGAGATCTCCGCTTTGACAGTAAATCAGCGACTTTAATTTTATAATATTCAGCAACCGTTTTTTGAATATTATCAATAGTGACTAATTTTTCCTGCAAAGCGAGCAGATCACGTAATGCTTCACGTACAAAGTCGATAGTAATCGCACGACCTGTAAAGTTTGCGTTAGCAATCACTCGGTTTAATGCACCTTCAAGCTCACGGACGTTAGAACGAAGTCTTTTGGCAATAAAAAAGGCCACTTCGTCAGGTAACTGAATTTGGTTTTCATCCGCTTTTTTCATCAAAATCGCTACTCGGGTTTCAAGTTCAGGTGGCTCAATGGCAACCGTTAATCCCCAACCAAAGCGTGATTTTAATCTGTCTTCAACACCATTTATCTCTTTCGGATAACGGTCTGACGTTAAAATGATTTGCTGATTACCCTCTAACAATGCGTTAAAGGTATGAAAAAATTCTTCTTGTGAACGCTCTTTATTGGCAAAAAATTGAATATCATCAATTAATAGTGCATCCACAGAACGGTAATAGCGTTTAAAGTCTTCTATCGCGTTATTTTGTAACGCTTTTACCATATCTTGTACAAAACGTTCAGAATGCATATAAACGACTTTTGCATTCGCTTTACGTTCCATAATGCTGTTACCCACCGCGTGCAATAAGTGCGTTTTACCAAGCCCCGTTCCACCATATAGAAAGAGTGGGTTATAAGCACCACCAGGGTTATCAGCAACTTGTCTTGCCGCAGCTCTTGCTAACTGGTTTGATTTACCTTCGACGAAGTTATCAAACTTATGTTTAGGGTTAACGTTAGAACGATAATTAAGTTCAGGCAGTTGAGACGCAGGTTGATTATCCCAACTTGGGCGAATAGGTTGACTATGCGTTGGAGCTGTATTCACCGTTGGATGTACAACTGCTTTAGGAATACTTTCCGTAGTACGTGTTGATGCGGGTTTATTACCGACTTCAAAACGTAAAGAAGGGACTTCAGAGCCACAAAAATCCACTAATAATGCGTTGATATTATTAATGTATTTTTCTCTCACCCAATCTAAAACAAAACGATTAGGTGCATACAGCGCCAGCGTATCATCGCTTAGTTCTGCCTGCAAGGGACGTATCCACATACTAAATTCAGTGGCAGGTAACTCATCCTGCAATCGGGCAAGACAATGCTGCCAAAGCGAAAGTGACAC